>NZ_PSTQ01000002.1 GCF_002931075.1 Pseudoclavibacter sp. AY1F1
CCCGGTTACATTCCGAACCCGGAAGCTAAGACTCTCAGCGCCGATGGTACTGCAGGGGGGACCCTGTGGGAGAGTAGGTCACCGCCGGACTTCTTCATATGCCGGGGTTGGTTGTTGAGTGAGCAGAGATGCTCCTCGATGACCAACCCCGGCTTTTTTGTACCCAAAAACTCAGCCAACGAATGCTGCCTGCCCCGACCAATTGTCGCTGGCTGTGGCTTTCTGACGCAGTCTTTAGCCTCCCAGTGAGCCGCGGCGGCTACAAGCGGCCGGAAGCCTTCAACTCGATGTAGTGGTCAGCAATAGCCGGCGGCAACGCCGTGGGCGTCCCCGTCACTGTCTCGCCACCAAGCCGACGAACCGTCTGGCGCACCCGCTCCTGGTCCAGGAGGGCACGCTCCGCGGCAGATGCCGCGTACGTCTGCTCGCGCGTATCCCTCCGCACGGACACCTCGTGGACGTCCGGGTTGAGCACCGAGCCAAGCACAACAACGTGCTTGCTCGTCAGCTGAGGAAGAGCCGAGATGACCGGCTCAAGGGTGCCGGCGGTCTCCAAGGTCGACAAGATGACGACAAGCGAACGATGGGTGGTCACTCCACGGACGAGGCCGGGGATCGCGCGCCAATCCGTCGCGATGAGCTCGGGCTCCACGTCGGCGAGGGACTCCACCATCCGGCTCAGCAGTTCAGCTCCGGAGACTCCCTGGATGCGCGCGCGTACGCGGCGATCCCAAGCCACCACATCAACACGGTCACCAGCGCGCGTCGCGAGGGCCGCCAGCAGCAGTGCAGACTCGATCGCGGTATCCAGCCGGCTCTCGTCCGCGACGCGCGCTGCGGAGGTCCGCCCGGTGTCGATGACGATGACCACACGGCGATCGCGCTCCGGCCGCCAGGTCCGCACGACCAGGTCCTGACGGCGCGCAGTGGCACGCCAGTCGATGGAACGGACGTCGTCACCGCGGACATACTCCCGCAGCGAATCGAATTCGGTGCCCTGACCGCGGACCATGAGCCGAGTCGCGCCGTCCAGCTCCCGGAGGCGCGCAAGCCGAGACGGGAGGTGCTTCCGTGAATTGAACGGAGGCAGGACCCGCAGGACGCCCCTGTTCGGCAAGCTCACCTGGCGCGCGGCGAGGCCCATGGGCCCCCAACTGCGCAGCGTCACCAATTCAGCGCGACGCTCACCCCGACGGGACGGTTGGAGCGGGAACTCAGCGAGGCGTCGCTCGCCCGGCGACACGTCCAGCTTCGCGCGCAGCTGCGTCCCACCGGCCGTCGGCTCCCAGCCGTCGCGCGCCTCCAGGCGGAGGGTGCGCGAACCCTGGTTGGTGATGGCGACCCGGCTCACTGCATCCTCGCCCAGCCGAACCCGAGCAGGCAGATCGCGCTCGAGAGATACCTCGCGGGGCGCGCCCGCGAGCAGCACATCCGCGATGGAGGCGAGGAGGACAAAGAGGAGCCAGATCGCCAGCGTCAGATACGCCGACTCGGTCGTCTGCCCGAAGAGCACAACGGGTACGGCTCCGACCGCCGTCAGCAGGACAAGACGTCCGCTCACCACCATGTGCTCACGCTTCCCTTCAGAGTGTCGAAATGCAATGCTCCGAGCCTGCTCGAGATCAGATGGGCACCTGGACCTGCGCGAGGACGGAGCGCAGGATCGCGTCTGCCCCGACGCCCTCAAGCTCCGCCTCTGGACGCAACTGCAGGCGATGGCGCAGGACCGGGAGGGCCATGGCCTGAACGTGGTCGGGCGTCACCGCCTGGTATCCGCTCAGGTACGCAAAGGCCTTGCTCGCGGACATGAGCGCAGTAGCCCCGCGAGGGGAGACGCCCATCCGCACGGACGGCGACTGCCTCGTGGCCCTCGCGATGTCGACGATGTACGCGAGAACGTCAGCCCTGACGTCGACGGCGGCGGCCTGAGCTTGAGCCTGACGGAGTTCCTCCGCCGAGAGCGCGCTGCGCACGCCTGCCGCCCGGAGGTCTCGCGGCGAGAAGCCCGCCGCGTGCCGGCGCAGCACCTCGAACTCCGCGTCACGCGAGGGGAGGTCCAGCACCAGTTTGATGAGGAAGCGGTCGAGCTGCGCTTCCGGGAGCGTGTAAGTGCCCTCGTACTCGATCGGGTTCATCGTGGCCGCAACCAGGAAGGGGGCCGGGAGCGCCCTTGTCACGCCATCGGCGGAGACCTGGCGTTCCTCCATTGCCTCGAGCAGCGCGGATTGGGTCTTCGGGGGTGTGCGGTTGATCTCATCCGCGAGCAGGATGTTCGTGAACACCGGGCCCTCACGGAACTCGAACTCGCCAGCAGCGGAGTCGTAGACGAGCGAGCCCGTGATGTCACCCGGCATGAGGTCGGGGGTGAACTGAACGCGCTTCGTGTCGAGGGACAGCGTCTCACTGAGCGCACGCACGAGGAGCGTCTTGCCGACTCCCGGTACACCCTCGAGCAGGGCGTGACCGCCGGCGAGCAACGCGACAAGCAGACCGTCGACGGCCCGTTCCTGGCCGACCACCGCCTTCGCGACCTCGCCTCGGACTCGCTGCAGGGCTTCACGGACATCGGTGCTCATACGGGGTCTCCGGACTTCTCGGCTGGTGCGCTCGGGTCGGTTGCGCTCGGGTCGGTCGTGCTCTGGTCGGGGGCGTTCGAGGCAGGGGAGGATGTTCGAACACCGCTCGGGTCTGCCGCTGCCGCGACTGCTCGCTCGAGCGTCAGCAGCGCCTGGCTCAGGTTGAGCAGCTCGGCCTCACTGCCCGGCACGGCATCGAGCAGGGTCCAAGACACAGCGGCCCGGTTGGCGCCGAGAATCGCGGCGCTCGAGGTGATGATCTCCTGCACGTGGCTGGCGCGCGCCAATCCGAGAGACTTCGCGAGTCGCGTCGTTGTTCCGACCCTGAGGTTGTCGATGGCGCGCAGTCGCGCGCGCTGCTGCGCGTAGAGCCGACCCCGCCCATGCATCGTTTCGGACGCCTCGACGAGCACCGGGAGGCGCTCTTCGACGAGGGGACCGAAGCGGCGCCCGCGCCACACCATGACGCCAAGCAGCGTCGCAAGCGCGATGAGAATCGTCGGTGTCAGCCAAGGTGGAACGAAGGAGTCGAGGGAGGGCTCAACGCCGAATGCGGCTTCGGCGTCAGCGGCGCCGGGTACATACCAGACGAGCGATTCGGTCTGGCCGAGCACGGCAAGCCCCATGGCGGCGTTGGCGACACTCAGCACTTCGCCATTGCTCAGGTTGTCCGTCGCGCCGAGCGCGGCGAGTTCCGTCCCGGAGGGGAGGGTCGTCTCGACGTAGGCGAAGCGCTCCGATTCCGGGTAGCAGGCACTGCCGACAGTGGCTGCTTCGTCGTCGAGCTGGTAGAGCCGCGCTCCCCGCTGCGAGATCTGCGGGGCGATCTCTCCGAGCGGCAAGGTGCAGTCGGGGCCAGCATCGACGGCGTCGTCCTCCTCGCCGACCGCTCCGAGCCCGCCGAGAGTGATCGACCCGCCCAACGCCTCCAGAAGTCCCCTGCCCGGAGCGATCAAGAGAATGCGATCCGCGTCGAGCTCTGAGATACGGGCCGCGAGATCGTCGACGGCGATGCCGTCCCGGTCGTGGACAACAAGCGTGGTCTCGCCGCCAGCGTCCTCGAGCTGGGATCGCGCCTCGTCTGCGGTGGTCGCCGTGCTGGTCTGCACGCCCTGATCGCCGAGAACGGTAAAGATCGCCTTCGCGCCGTTCGGGCGAGCGGAGTCGACCTCCAGGTACGGCGAGTTCGCGTTGGCGACTCCTCCGGCGATGAGTGCGCTCGACACGGCGACGACTACCGCCCCCGCCGCGATGAGCAGCCAGGGGCGCGCGCGTCTGACTCGCTCGGAGAAAGTGGGGGTGGCACCCTGGACCTCGGTCACGACAGGCGTCCAGCCAACGGGGTCAGCGCGCTGGGCTTCGTCGCCTCGAGAGCCGAGTCGAGGCTACGCAGGTGCTGCCAATCATCCTCTGACGCACCGAGGCCGAGGTAGCGCGCCGCGTTAAAGGAGCTGGCGGCGCGATGCAGTCCGTGCGCGTGTGCGGGAAAGGCCGCTATCGTCGCGTCGGCGACAGTCGTCGCTGTCATGCCGGGGCTCAGCGCGATGACCG
This sequence comes from Pseudoclavibacter sp. AY1F1, assembly GCF_002931075.1. Taxonomy (GTDB): domain Bacteria; phylum Actinomycetota; class Actinomycetes; order Actinomycetales; family Microbacteriaceae; genus Pseudoclavibacter. Next base: position 4,128 of record NZ_PSTQ01000002.1, read on the forward strand.
TTCGGTTGTTCACGGCTCGCGCCAGCGCTCGGAACTGCTCGATGACCGCAGTCTCGAAGTCCTCGCGCGCCGCCGCCGCAGCAGCAGAAGCTCGCAGCTCCTGCGCCGATCGGTTGTCACCGTCGAAGAGGTCAGGCGGAATCGTCGTACTGCGCCTGGCCCGCTGGACGAGGATCGGCCGGCCGACGAGCAGAGCGATGACACCGAGAACGACGATGGCACCGATGATGAGGGCGATCGGCGAGAAGCCGCCCGGAACACCTTCGATGGGCTGCAAGATGTCGTTCACCCAGTTCCAGAAGTCTTCGATCCAGATGTCGAGCCAAGTCGGTGAGGCCTGCGTGTACTCGCTCTTCGAGAGCTCGCGCTGGAGGAGCTCGCGCGCCGAATCCTCGTCGATGTCGAGCGGAGGCTCTGCGGAGCCGGCCCAGAGGCCAAGCAGCATCAGCGCACGTATCCCGGCGCCGCCATGGGCTGCAGCTGCTGTTCCCGCTGGACATCGAAGTGAGCGTCGGTGATCTCAGCTCCGGCGGCAGACTGCTCCGCGTACCGCTGCAGAGTGACACCCAGCCCCTCCTTGCGCATCCGCAGGTCGAAGTAGAGGATCGTCGCGTTTCCGCTCGTCAGCACAAGCACGATCGCCCCGAGCAGTACCTGGAGGGCGGACGTGACCAGCAAGATGACGGAGAACGCCACGATGGTGCCTGCGTCGGGTTCCGACGCCTGCCCGCTGGCCAGCGGCGTGAGGAGCACCTGCCCCATGCTGACCGCCAACTGAGCGACTGTCGAGACCGCCCCTGTCGCGAAGTTCAGGATCACCTGGACGACGACCACAACACCGAGGACTCGCCAGAAGTTCCCGTGGGAAAGGCCCCAGCTGCGACGGATCGCGGCGATCGGACCGAGCCCCTCGAGGACGATGGCACTCGGAGCGAACATGATTTTGATACCGACCCACACCATGAGCACAACCGTCGCACCGCCGAGCAGCAGCGTGAAGATGACGCCGAGGCCGATGGAGCCAGCGATCGTTGCTTCGTCGCCACCAGAGCCAGCGAGGACGACGAACATGATGAAGGGGATGAGCAGCCAGCCCACGGCGATGAGCAAGAGAGAGCCGACGCCGACGATCACGGCGTAGCCGATCAGGCGCCAGATGCCCCGCCATCCTGCACGCCAGGCCTCTTTGAAGCCGAGCTTCTCGCCGATGGCGCCACGTGCCACGACTCGCACAAGAATGCCCTGCAGCAGAGCTGAGCCGATGCCCGCGAGGGCCAGGCCGAAGAGCGCGGCGAGCGAGGTGAGCGTGATCGAGGAGATCAGCATCGGTGCGATGTCCTCTTGGCTTCCCGCGAACGGGATGCGCGTGAACATGAGCAAGCCGACGACGACGGGGAGCAGGCTCGCGAACAGCGTCGTGACGCCCATGACGATCACGGCGCTGCCCAACGTGGTCTTGGGTGAAGTCCGGAACAAACGGAAGGTGGCCGCGAGGGCATCGCCGAAAGCGAGTGGGCGAAGCGGGAACAGGCCGGGCGCTGGCGCCGGCATCCATTGCCCACCCGGTTGCTGACCGTAACCGGGTTCTTGCGGCGGGCCATACTGCCAGCCACCGGAGCCGGGTGCGCCGTACTGTGGCGGCTGCTGAGCCGGCCACTGCCCTCCCGCTGGCCACTGCCCTCCCGCTGGCCACTGCCCTCCTGGAGGTGCGGCGCCTGGTGCCTGCCCGCTGGGGGTCTGCGCTCCGGGGCTCGGCGGATACGCGTGGTTGGGCTCTGGTGCGTGCTCGTATGGGCCATGCGTCACCGCTCCATCGTGGCACACTGCTCGGCGCGCACTCTGGGTTGAGCCTCTGAGGCGACTATGCCCGCTACGCTGAAGGAACCGCTCGGTCTCGTGCGGGTTCTGGAACAGGGAGGGTTCTGTGGGCGAACGCATCCTCGTGGTCGATGACGACCTCGCGCTCTCGGAGATGATCGGCATCGTTCTCAGGGCCGAGGGGTACGAACCCGAGTTCTGTGGCGACGGCGCCGCTGCCCTTGGCGAGTTCCGACGGGTGAAACCGGAGCTTGTGCTCCTCGACGTCATGCTGCCAGGCCTCGACGGCATCCAGATCTGCCACCTGCTGCGTGCCGAGTCCGGCACGCCCATCATCATGCTCACCGCGAAGTCGGACACGACTGACGTGGTTCGGGGTCTCGAGGCGGGTGCCGACGACTACATCGTCAAACCCTTCAACCCGAAGGAGCTTGTCGCCCGCATCAAGACTCGCCTGCGCGCGAGCCAGCCTGAAGTGCAGAGCATCATCCGCGTCGGCGACCTCACACTGAACGTCAACGCGCATGAGGTGCTGCGCGGTGAAGAGCAGATCAACCTCACTCCCCTCGAGTTCGACCTGCTCCTCACTCTCGCGGCGAAGCCGCAGAAGGTGTTCACACGCGAAGAGCTGCTCGAGCAGGTCTGGGGCTACCAGTACAAGGCGGATACACGACTCGTGAACGTGCACGTCCAGCGCCTCCGAGCAAAGGTCGAGCACGATCCGGACCACCCGAAGATCGTGGCGACGGTTCGAGGCGTGGGCTACCGCGCTGGGAACACGACCGCGTTCTCCTGACGTGAGCGCAGTCAGTCCGCGCGCGACGAGCTCTTCTTCTCGGCCTTCCGACGTCGATACCGACGGCATCCGCGTCCCATACAGGTGGCGCTCCGCCCGCGGTGTCTGGCGCAACCTCGTTTTCCTCTGGCGCACGTCGCTGCCGTTCCGGACGATCGCGCTCTCGGTCGCCCTGACGACCGCGACGGTGCTGTCCGTTGGGTTCGTGATGTCGAACTCCATCGCGAGCGACCTGTTCAACTCGAGGCTCCGACCTCTCGTGTCGGAGACCGAGCGTGCCGTGACCGCCGCGCAGACCGTATTCGCCTCTGGCGAAGAGACGGACAGCGCCGCTCTTGAGACGCTGCAGACGCTCGCGGTTGATGCCGCGCAGGACTCGGCCGCGAACAGCTACGGCGTGATCTTCATGCAGAGCGCTTCGACGGCCGGGCAGCAGTCGAACGAGCTGCGGGCCCTCGCGAAGGGGCCCGTCTCCGCGGACCTGGTCTCGACGGAATTGCGTGCCGCCGTGAGCGCCGGGGTCGACACCACTGCGACCGGCACGACGTCGGCGTCCCCGCAGACGCACTACCAGTCGATCGCGCTCGTGGACGAGCTCGGTAACGAGGTGCCCGGCATCGTGATCGGCTCCACCGTGACGGTGCAGAGCCTGGGCCAGTACGAGATGTACTTCGTCTACTCGATGGAGGAGACGCAGCAGACCCTTGATTTCGTTCAGCGCACCCTGGTCGTCGCGATGTTCGTGCTCGTTCTCCTCGTCGCCGTCATCACCGGCTTCGTCATGCGGGCCGTGATCCAGCCGATCCGCGAGGCGGCGAAGACCAGCAGGCGCCTGGCCGCGGGGCACCTCGAGCAGCGCGTTCCGGAGTCGGGCGAAGACGATATCGCGACGCTTGCGAGATCGTTCAACGAGATGGCCGACAGCCTCCAGGATCAGATCGAGCGCCTCGCGAACCTGTCCCAGGTTCAGCAGCGCTTCGTCTCGGACGTCTCGCACGAGCTGCGCACCCCGCTCACGACCATCCGTCTCGCGGGTGGGATGCTCTTCGACCGCCGCGACGACTTCGACACGGTGACTGCTCGATCGGTCGAGCTCCTGCACGACCAGATCGAGCGCTTCGAGATCCTCCTCGCGGACCTGCTCGAGATCTCGCGTTACGACGCTGGAGCGGTGGAGATCCTGCGCGAGTCGAACAGCCTCGCCACGGTCGCCGACGATGTCATCGGGGCCATGACTCCGGTCGCCCTCGACCACAGCACGCGCCTCGTTCTGAACGCGCCGGGCGGCTACGGGGAGTCGGAGTTCGATGCACGCCGGATCAATCGCGTCGTCAGAAACCTCCTCGGCAACGCCATCGAGCACGGCGAGGCGAAGCCCATCGTCGTCTCGGTCGACTCGAACGAATCGGCGGTTGCCCTGTCAGTGCGTGACTACGGCATCGGGATGACGGAGGCCGAGCGCACCAGGGTGTTCGATCGCTTCTGGCGCGCCGACCCTTCCCGCAAGCGCACGATGGGTGGGTCCGGGCTCGGGCTCGCTATCTCTCTCGAAGACGTCCGCCTCCACGAGGGGCGGCTGGAAGTGTGGTCGGAGCCAGGCAAGGGAACGAACTTCAGGCTCACCCTGCCGAGGTTCGTCGGCGGGAAGATCATGGGCTCCCCACTCCCGCTCGAACCTGGGGATGCCGGTGCCGCCACCATCATGATCGACCAGGAAGACGTCTCCTCTGAAGCGTTTACGGACGAGGACGTGGACACCCAGCCGATCGAACTGCCCGACCTCGTCGGCATGCGCTCCTCGAACGCGGAGCCGCTCGTCTCCTCGGCCCCCACGAACTCCATGGACGTCATCGAGAACGTGGACCTGGACGAGCCGGCTCAGGTGCCAGCGCCCTGGGACGACGCTGAAGCCGTCGTCGTGACGAGTTCGGCCCCCGAGTCTGTTCCGTCGCTTCCCAGCGGGGAGCAGGACGATGCGGTGGGCACTAACGACACCGACGAGAGCCGCGAACCGAACGAGGAGGACGCGAAGTGACACGAGCAGCGAACCTGCGCAGCGCGCCACGGGCCGTCGGCGCTGCGATCGTGATCCTCGCCATGCTCGTGCTGGTCGGTTGCGCGCGCATCCCCACATCCGGACAGGTCCTCGCTGGTGAGTCCGAGCAGCAGGAGAGCGACCAGTCGTACAGCTTCTTCCCGGACGCGCCGCGAGCGGGGATGAGTCGAGAGGAGATCGTCGAGGGCTTCCTCGACGCGGGAACGGGCACGCAGAACGACTACGAGGTCGCTCGTGAGTACCTGTCGGACTCGTTCAGGCAGGAGTGGGACCCGAACGCGCGCATTCTCATCACAGCGTCTGTGCCCGACGTCGTGGACGCGGGATCTGATCGCATCGAGGCCAGCTACAAGTCATCGGCGACGGTCGACGCCGACGGCCTCTACAGCGAGCTCGGGGGAGGAACGACCGAGCGTCTCGAGTTCTCGCTCGCCCAGGATGCGGAGGGGGAGTGGAGGATCACCGAAGCCCCACCGGGCATCGTGCTGCTTAGCCAGAATTTCCGCAGCCTCTTCAAGAGCTACACCCTCTACTTCTACAACGACACGCTTTCGCGACTCGTCCCTGACGTGCGCTGGTTCGATGCGCAGCAGACCGCGATGACCAGAATCGCCAGAGCCCTGGTCAACGGGCCAGCACCGTGGCTCGCCGAGGGCAAGGTCGTCAGCGCGATCCCCTCGGGGGTATCGCTGCTCGGAGCTGTGACGGTCGAGGGTGACGTGGCCGACGTCGATTTCTCCTCAAGCCTCTCCTCGACCTCCCCGGACCAGTACTCACGGATGCTCCTGCAGCTCACGGAGAGCTTCGGCGACTTCGAATCGATCACGAGCGTCACGATGTCCATCACGGGCGTACCGATCGACCAGGAGCTCCCGCCCGACTCCGACGTTGTGGTCAACCGACAGGTGACCAGCACACCGCTCGTTTACAAGGGCGGTGAGCTCGGTTTCCTGAGCGGCAGCAATGTGACGGCGTCAGACGAGACTGCTGCCCTGCAGGGCGCGATCGCCTCGCTCGGCCCGCAGCGGGGCGCGTACTCGGCCGACGGCGACGTCGCATCCTTCGTGACGCCGAACGGCGTCTTCACGACACCCATCAAGGAGCCAGCGCCACTGCTCGTCGACGCTCGGCCCGGTCCCCTGGCGATGAGCCTCGACAGCTGGGGCTACACGTGGACAGGCGGGACCGACGGCTCGGGCCTCCGCGCCACGGACGTCGAGGATCGTCAGCACAGCTGGCTCGTCCCGGACGAGCCTGTCGGCGCAACGGGGTACAGGGCCATCGCGGTTTCCCGCGACGGAGCCAGGCTCGCTGTGCTGGAGAACACGTCCGTCGGCGTGCGCATCGCCGTCATGGCGATCGAACGCGAGCTGGGTACCAACCGGCCCATAGCACTCGGCACTCCGCTCATCCTGGCTCCTGGGGGGATCTCGCCCATTGACCTGGCATGGGTCGATGAGACGTCTCTTGCGGTGCTCGCCACGGGCAGCGACGGGCCCTCCGAGATTCGCACGCAGACGGTCGGCGGGTCGGTCAGCGTCAACGGCGCGGTGAAGGACGGCCAGCAGATCACGGGCAGCAACACGCCAGCTGGGCTGCGGGTGCTCGACAAGGACCACAATATCTACGTGCCGAAGGGCAACAGGTGGCAGCAGTCAGAGGCCGTCGTCGACTTCATCCTGACCCAGGTGTGACGGGCACAGTTCTTGCTCTTCTCCACAGGCTGACCTGACACCCGTATCCCGGGTGCGAGCCGGGCCATTCTTGCTGGATGCCACCACCGCGATGGATGTTGCCGCGCTCGACACTGACCGAGCACGTGCGTGGGCGACTTCGGAACCTGCGCGAGGCCGCGCTTGACGCGCTCGCGGTGGTGCTGCCGGTCACCTGCGCGTCGTGCGGCGACGTCGACCGGGCGCTGTGCCGAAGCTGCGCAGAGCACCTCGCCCGCATCGCCCTGGTGCGAGAGTGCGGGGTGCGTATCAGCTCCGCCGACGGCCGCCGGATTCTGGTCTTCGCCGCCTCGGACTACGTCGGGCCGACCAAGGCGCTCGTCGCCGCGCTCAAGGAACGTGGGCGAGCGGATGCGGCACGCCCGCTCGCCGTGCTCCTGCGGAAGGCAGTTGGCGCACTGGCCGAGGCCGAGACGGCGGCCGCCGACGCGTTCGACGGTAGCCAGGCTCCCGCCTGGGTCGCCGTGCTCGCCCCGTCTTCAGCGAAATCGCTTCGCAACCGTGGCTACTCGCACCTCGCGCTGCTCTGGGGACTCGCGATGCCGGGAGTGCGCAACGCGAGGGGCCTGCGGGTCATCCGACGAGTCGAGGACCAGGCGGGACTCACCGTAGCCGCGCGTGCAGAGAACCTCCACGACGCCTACCGCTCGGAGCCAGGACTCGAGGGCGTGCGGGTAGTTCTCGTGGACGACGTCGTCACGAGCGGTGCCACGCTCCGCGAGTCAGTCCGTGCGCTCGAAGCCGTCGGTGCCGTTGTCGTCGGCTGCGTTGTCATCGCCGAGGCCGTGCGCAGAAACCCGCAGAGTCGAGGGGTGGAACTCGACACGCGCGGAGAGTAGGGCATGCCTGCGAAATCGCAGACAACGGGGAGTGAATTGGGGTCTACGATTGCCGCACAGCATCACGAGGCAGTGACACTTCGGCCTCGTGCAGAACGACAGGAGAGTGACATGGAAATCACGATCACCGGTCGCAACACCGAGATCCCGGACCGCTTCCGCGAATACGCCACAGAGAAGGCGCTCGCGAAGGTCTCGCTTCTCGATGGCAGGACGCAGGCGGCGGAAATCAAGCTGACCAAGCGCACGGATCGGGCAGGGAACCTGCTCGACAAGGGCAAAGTGGAAATCACGCTCTTCGGTCCGGGCCCGGTCATCCGCGCCGAGGCCGAGGCCGGTGACAAGTACGCAGCCTTCGACCTCGCGCTCGACAAGCTCGTCGAGCGTCTCCGTCGCAACAAGGACCGCAAGAAGATCCACCGCGGCCAGCACACGCCCCTTCGCCTGCAGGAGGCTGCCGCAGACAACTTCGCGCAGGTCGACGTCGTTCCCGCTGACACCGACACCATCAGGCTCGTGGAGAACGGCGGAACCGCCTCAGAGATCGCGGCAGAGGAAGAGGTCCTCGAGGAGCTGTACTCACCCGTCGTGATCCGCGAGAAGACGTTCGCGCCCAAGCGCCTCAGCAAGGACGAAGCGGTCGACCACATGGAGCTCCTTGGGCACGACTTCTTCCTCTTCATCGAAAGCGAGTCGCTTCGCCCGAGTGTCGTGTACCGGCGCCGCGGCTGGGACTACGGCGTCATCGCGCTTGACGAGAATGAGGTTCCCGTTTCCTGACCTCCTGGTCACATGCCTCGCCCCGGTCGATGCTTCCAGCATCGCTCGGGGCGAGGTGCGTAGAATCAACCGATACGCACAGCAAGGGCTGTGCTTCGCCGCGCGCTCTCGCGCCATTGCGTTAACCAGTAGGAGCAGACCTTGGCCTCAGTTCTCGAGAAGATTCTCCGCATGGGCGAAGGGCGCACCCTTCGTAAGCTCGAGAGCGTCGCCAAGCAGGTCGGCCGCCTTGAAGAGGCGTTCAAGGAGTACAGCGACGACGAGCTTCGCGACATCACGGCCTCGTTCCGCGAACGCCATGAGGCGGGAGAGTCGCTCGACGCGCTCCTGCCTGAAGCATTCGGTGCCGTTCGCGAGGCTGCCGGTCGAGTCCTCGGCCTCCGTCACTACGACGTGCAGCTCATGGGTGGCGCGGCGCTCCACCTCGGCAACATCGCCGAGATGAAGACCGGTGAGGGTAAGACCCTCGTTGCCACACTCCCTGCCTACCTCAATGCCATCGCGGGCAAGGGCGTGCACGTCGTCACGGTCAACGACTTCCTGGCCACCTACCAGTCCGACCTCATGGGCCGCGTGTTCCGCGCCCTCGGCATGACCACCGGCTGCATCGTCTCCGGCCAGTCGCCCGCCGAGCGTCGTGAGCAGTACGCAGCGGACGTCACGTACGGCACGAACAACGAGTTCGGCTTCGACTATCTGCGCGACAACATGGCCTGGCGCTCCGAGGACATGGTGCAGCGCGAGCACTTCTTCGCGATCGTGGACGAGGTCGACTCCATCCTCATCGACGAGGCGCGCACGCCGCTCATCATCTCCGGCCCCGCGCAGGGCGACGCGAATCGCTGGTACTCCGAGTTCGCCTCGATCGTGCGCAAGCTCAAGGAAGGCCGCGACTACGAGGTCGACGAGAAGAAGCGCACGATCGGTGTCCTCGAGCCCGGCATCGACCGTGTTGAAGACGCCCTCGGCATCGACAACCTCTATGAGTCTGCGAACACTCCGCTCATCTCGTTCCTGAACAACGCCATCAAGGCGAAGGCGCTCTTCAAGCGCGACAAGGAATACGTCGTGCAGAACGGCGAAGTCAACATCGTCGACGAGCACACGGGCCGCATCCTCAAGGGCCGCCGCTACAACGAGGGCCTGCACCAGGCCATCGAAGCGAAGGAGGGGGTGCAGATCAAGGCAGAGAACCAGACGATGGCCACGGTCACCCTCCAGAACTACTTCCTCATGTACGACAAGCTCGCCGGCATGACGGGTACGGCTGAGACCGAAGCGGCCGAGTTCATGAGCACCTACAAGCTCGGCGTCGTGCCGATCCGCACGAATCGCCCGATGCAGCGCAAGGACAACCCCGACCTCGTCTACAAGAACGAGAAGGTGAAGTTCGATCAGGTCGTCGAGGACATCGTCGAGCGGCACGAGACCGGACAGCCTGTGCTCGTCGGCACGACAAGCGTCGAGAAGAGCGAGTACCTCTCCAAGCTGCTCGCGAAGCGTGGCATCAAGCACGAAGTGCTCAACGCGAAGAACCACGCGCGAGAAGCCGCCATCGTCGCCCAGGCCGGGCGGAAGAGCGCCGTCACGGTCGCCACCAACATGGCCGGCCGTGGTACCGACATCATGCTCGGCGGCAATGCCGAGTTCCTCGCCGTCGCGGAGATGACCGCCCTCGGACTTGACCCGCAGGATAACGCCGACGAGTACGACGAGAAGTGGCTCGAGGTCTTCGGGTCGATGAAGGAGCAGGTCAAGAGCGAAGCTGACGACGTGGCGGAGGCTGGCGGCCTGTACGTGCTCGGAACTGAGCGCCACGAGTCGCGTCGAATCGACAATCAGCTGCGAGGCCGTTCCGGACGACAGGGCGACCCCGGTGAGAGCCGCTTCTACCTGTCGATGACGGACGACCTCATGCGGCTCTTCAACACGGGCGCCACCCGGGCGATCATGGCCGGCGACGGCACACCGGACGACCTTGCGCTCGAGTCCCGCATCGTCTCGCGCGCCATCCGTTCTGCCCAGTCGCAGGTGGAGTCTCGCAACGCCGAGATCCGCAAGAACGTGCTCAAGTACGACAACGTGCTCAACGAGCAGCGCACGGCGATCTACAGCGACCGCCGTCGCATCCTCGAGGGCGACGACATCGCCGACAAGGTGCAGAACTTCCTGACCGACGCGATCGACGACATCATCCAGGAGCACACGGGCGACGGAACCGGTGATGACTGGGAGTTCGACGCCTTGTGGACCGACCTCAAGCAGCTTTACCCGGTGGGTATCACCGAAGAGGAGCTCTTCGAGGAAGCCGGTGGGCGCAGCAAGCTCACGCGAAAGCTGCTCGAAGAGGAGATCCTCTCGGATGCTCGGCACGCCTACGAGCGCCGCGAGGAGTCCATCGGCGAGGACGCCACCCGCGAGCTCGAGCGTCGTGTCGTGCTGAGCGTGATCGACCGCAAGTGGCGTGACCACCTCTACGAGATGGACAACCTCAAGGATGGCATCGGCCTCCGCGCCATGGCGCAGAGAGACCCGCTCGTGGAATACACGCGCGAGGGGTTCGCGATGTTCCAGCAGATGCTTGGCAGCATCCGCGAAGAGTCCGTCGGCTTCCTGTACAACCTCGAGGTCACCGTCAAGAAAGATGAGACTCCGTCGGCGAGCGACACTCCCGACGTGCAGATCGTCGCAAAGGGGCTCGATGACAAGGAGCAGACCGCTCTGAGCTACTCCGCCGCCACCGACCAGGGCGAGGTCGAGGTGCGCAACGAGCGCGGCCAGCTCAACCAGCGGGCGACGGCCGAAGCCAAGCGCCGGGAGCGCGATCTCGGCACCTCGTCCGCACTCGACCAGGCGCGTGACGAGGCCGGCGAGGAGCCCGCCGCTCCTGCCGCGAGCCCCCGGCAGGCAACGCGCCCTCGTCAGCCGGTCTCGCGGTCTGGCAACCCAGCGAAGCGTCAGGCAGCTGAGCAGTCCGAGCCGTCTGCGAGCAACGCTCCAGCAGCGGGGAGTTCCTTCGGCAAGGGTGGGACGTCCAAGCCGGGCGACCAGCCAGCTGGCAACCGGGCTCAGCGCCGCCGCAAGAAGTAGCGGCCGGCCTCAGCCGGCAAGCCGTCGACGCCGAATGTCGTGATCGCAGCGGGCGCACCACCACGTGGTGCGCCCGCTGCGTCGTGAGCTGGACGATGTTGATCAGAGGACGTGGATGGCTGACGCTCGCCAACGACGGTCGAGGCCCTCGAGGCGCACGGTGACGGCTCTGACCCTCGCGCCGAAGTCGAGGACAACCACTGCATCGACGATGTTCTCGCTTGTGTCCTGCACGCGAAGGGTGAGTTCCACGAAATTCGGGCGTCGTGTCGGTCGCCGCCGCGCTTGTCGCGCGCGTGCCGCGTGCTGGGTGCGAATGAGCAGGTGGCGGAAGACGTCGTCGGTCACCCACCTCGAGAGCTGCTCGATGTCCCGGACCCCGGCGATAACCTCCACGACGCTGCGGGCGAGGTTCGAAATAAGCGGCTTCGGGTCGGGCAGGTCGCTCGCGGCCGTCCGTTCACGAACGAAGAGCGGGTCCGCATCGATGAGTTCGCCGGCGCTCGAATGAGCCGATGATTGAGTTGCATCGACGGCGCGTAGCGCCCTGATGCTGCGCACTGGCAACATGCGGCCCCCCGAATGATCTCAGGCGATTCCCCCCGAACCGTCTGGCGACATGAAACCACGCAGGAACCTCCGCTCGCCAGGTTCGAACTCCCCTGTGGATAACTCCGCCCTCCGAAAACGAGGCCCATACGCTGGCGAGGTGCGGTGGGACGACCTTTTCGACGACCTCGCGAGCGAGTTGCAGGGTGGGCTCGACGCCGAGGCGGCACGACGCGCCGTCGAGGACGAGCGGCTCCGAGTCGGCAGGTTGACCGTGCGAGAGCGACTCATCGCTCTCGCGGAGAGCGGGGATCGTCCCGTATCGCTGCTGATGTCAGACGGTTCCATCGTGGCGGTGAGGCCGAAGTCCTTCGGCAGCGACTGGCTCTCAGCTGAACTGCTCGCAGAATCGGGTCGAGCCCGTGTCTGCATCGTCCCGACCGCCGGTATCGCGTCCCTCGTCCTCGACGAGGAGCAACTCGTCGCGAGCCTGCGTGAGCCGCGGGGGAGCCACCCGGGTGACCTCTCGGGCCGTCTCGGCCTGCCGTTCGCGCTCCGTGACCTCGGACGCCGCCGTCAGCAATGCGAGTTTGTCGTGACGACCGGGACGATCGTCGGCACGATCGACCGGGTTGCACGTGATCACCTGGACGTAGCCGTCCATGAGCGCGGTGTGGCTCGGCGGGCCAAAGACGTCGTCGCCTACCGGATCATTCCGCTTGACGACCTCCGCCTTGTGATCCTCGCTGGCGACTAGGGAGACACGACCTATGTCGTATCTCCATAGAGCAGCGGTGGGACCGGAGCAGCGGTCGGACTAGAGCAGCGGTCGGAGGCGCGGGACGATGTCGTCCTGGTCTGATTCCGAAGTCAGGAAGTCTCCCGAGTCGGCGAACTCACTCTGACGGAGCGCGGCGACACGGCGCTGGTATTCGTACTGATCGTCGATGTACTGCTCGAGCATGGTGCGCTCGACTCGCCACTCACCGACTCCACCGATGCGAATGGCAGGCAGCTCCCCGCTCTGGACGAGTCCCGTTGCGATGTCCATCGTGACGTTGAGGATCTCGCAGACCTCGGAGAGGGTCAGGAAACGGCCGATTGACTGGGGGTCAACGGATGCGTTCATGCCGTCGATTATCGCGCGCGGATCGCGGAAGGGCACGTGCTGTGGATAACTTCTGCGCCTTCTCTCACGTTGCGCCACCATTGCAGGGTCGCCGCGCTTCTGGCGACCGACGATGGGGGAGTGTTGCATGAGCACGATTAAGGGGAGAAAGCCGAGACCGTGGGTGGACCCGAGGCTCTTTCTCGGTGCTCTCCTCGTGGCCGCATCGGTGCTCGGCGTCGTCGGAGTCCTCGTCACGGGCAACCGCATGGAAATCGCCTATGCGGCTTCCTCGACGCTCGCCCCGGGGCAGCTGGTCACCGTCGACGATCTCGTTGCGGTCGAGGTCGCCCTCGGCACGAGCAGAGAGGCCTACCTGGGGGCAGAGACGGCTCCGACTGGCGACTTCATCGTGACGCAGACGGTGCAGGCCGGTGAGCTCGTGCCGCGCTCGGCCATCGGCAACGCGGATTCGAGTCGTTCCTCCGTGATCGTCGAGGTGTCGGGCGGTCTCCCGACGGAGCTCGGGTCCGGTAGCGCCGTCGAGCTCTGGTCAAGCCAGGAGACGGCGCCGGGAACGTACGGTGCGCCGGTCCTCACCTCGGCAAACGCCGTCGTCGCGAAGATCCTGCCACGGGAAGGATCTCTCTCCTCGAGCCAGGCAGATCGCGTGGAGCTGCTCCTGCCGAAGTCCGAGATCCCGGCTCTGCTCGCCGTGATCAACAATGATTCGCGTCTCGCGCTCATCCCCGTCTACCTCGAGAAGGGGCAATAGCGTGTCGCGGATTCTGCTTGCCATTGATTTCGAGATCGAGGCCCGGCTCCTGGAGGGCATCATCGCCGCTGGGCACGACATCGTCGACAGGGTCTCGGGCGGCCTCGCGGCGGCCACTGCGCTCGAGCGCCTCCGGCCGGAGTTCGTCCTGCTGCAGGGCGCGCCAGAGACGCTCACCCCGCGCAGTTTTGCGGCCTGCGCGAGATTCGGTGCCAGGTGCATCGTGGTGATCTCAAGCGACCTGGAACGTCGCAATGCCGAGGCGTTCTCCGTGACGGAGATGGTCGACGCGACTGCGAACTGGAGCGAGATCGAGGAACTGCTCACCTCAGGCGGCGGCGACGTGTCGCGCGACGTTCCGACCGGCCCAATCCCGCAGCAGTCGCTGTCGTTCGCGAGGCCGCCTGCGGAGGGCGTCCTGGCTGCTGAGGGGGCGCTGCCAGAACCGGCTGGGAGAGAGCGCCCGCCTCTCGACGCACCTACCCGGTCCGCCCGCAGGCGAGCGGACCGGGCGCGTAGAGGTGCAGACACGCGGTCTGCTGCGCGATCGAGGTCGCTGCCGGTTCCGCTGCGTCGAACACGCCCGGATGGGCGGGGGATGCTGCTGGCCGTCTGGGGGCCGCACGGCGCGCCGGGTGCATCCACCGTCGCCGCAGCGGTCGCATCCAGCGCTGCCAACGCGGGCCAGCGTGTGCTCCTCATCGACGCGGACACCTTCGGCGGTTCACTCGCCCCGATGCTCGGTATCACCGATGAGGCGCCCGGTTTCGCGGCGGCGTGCCGGCTCGCGGGGGCGGCGCGTCTCACGCTTGGCGAGCTCGAACGCATCTCAGTGTCGCGCTCGTTCGGGAGGGGAGATCTGCGTGTGCTCACGGGAATCGCGAATCCCGCGAGGTGGCCAGAGCTCTCGCGGGACCGGGTGCTCACGGTGCTCGAGAAATGCCGCGAGGTCGCCGACTTCGTTGTCGTGGACGTGGGCTTCAGTCTCGAGAGCGATGACGAGATCGCAAGCGACGCGTTCTCTCCCCGCCGCTCGGCCGCGACGTTGGCTACCCTCACCGTGGCCGACAGGGTGCTCGCCGTCGCGGACGGCCAGGCCGTCGGCCTGCAGCGATTCCTTCGGGCTCGTGCGAACCTGGTCGAGGTCGTCGGGGAGACGCCGACGGATGTGATCGTGAATCGTGTCCGAGCAGACGCGGTCGGTCTCGGCGCGGCCGGCCAGATCAAGCACGTGCTCTCGCGATTCGCGGGGATCGAGGCGAGCGCGTTCATCCCGCTCGACCAGGCGGCCTGCGATCGGGCCCTGCTGGCGGGCGAGCCGGTGACCTACGCGAGCCCGCGCTCGGTGTTCGCCCGGGCGATCGGTGCCTATGTGTCGGACACCCTGCTGACAGCGACTTCAACGGCAGGGGCGCAGGAAAGCACGCAGCAGAAGAATCCTGGAAGTGCCGTATTTCGCCGCTTCTGGCGCGGTCTTGGCGAACTGCAAGCTCAGAACTCCTAAGCTGACCGAGTGTCGAGTCTCTCATCGCAACTCCAGCGCCGCGCAAACCTCAGTGAAGCTGAGCAGTCGTGGATCCTGCAGCTGAGCGCCGATTGGCAGCTCCTCACCGACCTCTCGTGCGCGGACGTGGTGCTCTGGGTGCACACGAAAGAAGATGACTTCGTCGCCGTCGCGCAGGGCCGCCCATCCAGCGCCCCGACCCTCTTCTACCGCGACCTCATCGGGCAGCCCGTGCGCGAGCAATGGGCCGTAGCCGTGCGACGCGCCTACGAAGAGGGCATCACCGTGCGCTCTACGGAACCGGACTGGTTCGATGAGATCCCGACGCAGCTCCTCGTGACACCGGTCTTCTGCCGGCTGCCGGGTGAGGGCGTCAGCGAGCACCCGATCGCCGTCATCACGAGGCACACGAACCTCGGCAGCACTCGATCCATCACCCGCCAGGAGGAGACCTTCCGTGATTGCGCGGACGAGATCTTCGCGATGATCGAAGAGGGGGCGTTCCCCGACCCCGAGGCGCCGCAGATCTCCAGGCGAGGAGCGCCACGTGCATCCGACGGCCTCATCAGACTCGATAGGGATGGCGTTGTCACCTTCGCGAGCGCCAACGCGCTGAGTGCCATGAACAAGCTCGGGTTCGGCGGCGAGCTCGAGGGTGAGGTGCTCTCCGAGGTCGCCTCGGCCCTGGTCCACGACAAGAGCAGAGTGACCGTCGATGAAGCGCTGCCCCTTGTCGTCACGGGGCGCGCCCCCTGGATGACCGATGTCGAAGCGAGGGACATCACCGTGACGCTGCGTGCGTTGCCGCTTCGCGCGCACGGAGAACGCACGGGCGCGATCGTGCTCTGCCGCGACACGACGGACGTCAGGCACCAGCAGCAGGAGCTCATCACCAAGGACGCCACGATCCGCGAGATCCACCACCGGGTGAAGAACAACCTCCAAACGGTTGCGGCGCTCCTGCGGATCCAGGCTCGGCGCTCTCGCAGCGACGAGGCCAGGGAATCCCTGACCCAGGCCATGCGCCGCGTTTCCTCGATCGCCGTGGTGCACGACACGCTCTCGGGCGGCTTCTCTCAGACGGTCGACTTCGACGAGGTCTTCCTGCGAGTGATGAAGCTCATCACCGAGGTCTCCTCGTCCTCCAACACCGTCGTCAGACCAGTTGTCAGCGGACGCTTCGGTACGCTGCCAAGCGAGTACGCGACCCCCCTCGCGCTTGCGCTGACGGAGCTCGTCACGAACTCGGTGGAGCACGGACTCGCGGGCCAGGAAGGCGAGGTGACAGTCACGGCAGAGCAGACCCCTGGCGGGCTCTCTGTCACGGTCGCCGACACAGGCTCAGGGTTCGTGGCAGGTCGGATCGGTGCGGGACTCGGCACGCAGATCGTCCGCACGCTCGTCGAAGGTGAACTGGGCGGTTCGATCGAGTGGCACTCGGAGCCCGGCCAGGGCACTCAGGTCAAGCTGCGCATCCCCAGCAGGTGGAAACGCGAAACGGGCGGCGCGTGAACGCCGCCCGCTGGGCGATCCGCAGCCGAAGTGCGGAGTTGATCGTTGTCAGGAAGCGCGTCGTGCGCGTGCCGCGCGGCGCTTGAGTGCGCGGCGCTCGTCTTCCGAGAGGCCGCCCCAGACACCGGAGTCCTGACCGGTGTCGAGTGCGTACTGGAGGCATACCTCCGTCACCTTGCAGGAAGCGCAAACGGCCTTCGCTGCGTCGATCTGGTCGACAGCTGGGCCGGTGTTTCCTACCGGGAAGAAGAGCTCGGGGTCTGCGTCCAAGCAGGCGGCAGTATCGCGCCAATCCATCAGTGGTGCTCCTTATCGAGTGCGCCTCGCGCACAAAAACGCTCCGCTGGGAGCGAAGTTCGTGAACCCGGGATGCGGTGACTGGCCTATAGACTTGGCCTCGATTTTGCATACCTCCGGGTATCTCTACCTAGAGAAAGATTTTGCCACAGCGTGATTTTCCAGGCAAGGGGTAATTCGTGAGCTTAGGCACGGCCAAGCGTCCGGTCACCGTCATTCTGCTTGCCGGGGTGCTCATTTTCGAGGCCGCGATCCTCGCGGCGGCGACGGTCTTCCTCATCGTGGAGACGGCCGCGCAGCAGGCGGAGTTCCTGGCCTCATCCCTTGCGCTTGCTGGGCTTGCGCTGCTCGGGGCCGTGCTGCTCGCGCTTGTCGCCGTGTCCATCATCCGCCTGCGCTCCTGGGTGCGCGGGGCCGCGATCACGTGGCAGATCATGCAGCTGGCAGTCGCCTGGGTGTTCCTTCAGGGCGATATTGCTGTCTGGGTCGGCTGGGCTCTCGTGGCCGTCAGCTTGCTCGGCATCGTCGCAGCCGTGCATCCGGCAACTGCCCGCGCACTGCGCCGCGACGACGACGAGCTGGAAACGGGCCGCTAGATCTCGAGGAGCTTCAGGATGCGGGCAACGTGGCCCGCGGCTCGGACGTTGTAGAGCGCGTGCACGATGCTGCCTGCTTCGTTGATCACGAAGGTCGAGCGGATGGGCCCAACGGCCACGCGGCCGTACTTGTTTCGCTCGCCGTACGCGCCGTACGCCGTCTGGACCTTGTGGTCGGCATCGCTCAGGAGCGTGAAGTCCAAGTGCTCGGCGTCGCGGAACTCGGCGAGCTTCTCCGGCTCGTCGGAAGAGATACCGAGGATCGTGTAGCCCGCCGCACGGAGGGGCGTGTCGCTCTCGCGGAAGTCGCAAGCCTCAGCCGTGCATCCTGGCGTGAAGGCCTCGGGATACGTGTAGAGAATGACCCGCTTGCCTCGGTAGTCGGAGAGCGAGACGGAGCTGCCGTCCTGATCGGTGAGGGTGAAATCGGGGGCGCTTGCACCAGGCTCGAGGCGGGCCGGAGTTGATGTCGTCATGCCCTCAATCGTGGCATGTTGTGGTCGATTGGACTTCGAGTTCAAAACAGTGCTATGCTCTCTCGGTCGCCACGGAAACGTAACGGCACGCACCTCTAGCTCAATTGGCAGAGCAATTGACTCTTAATCAATGGGTTCTCGGTTCAAGTCCGAGGGGGTGTACGAGATAGGCCCGGTAGCTCTCGCCAGCTACCGGGCCTTCTTGCATTCAAGGTCGACGCGGGCATTCAAGGTCGACGCGGGCATTCAAGGCCGGAGCGGCATTCAAGGTCGGCGCGGGCACTCAATGTCAGCGCGGGCACTGACCGCTGGCGCGCGAGTGAGCGGGAATCTGCCGTTCTCCGAGGCGAGGTGCTGGCAGAATGGGCATGCACTGGCTTGGCGCGGATCGCGCCGACGACGAGGAGGCAGATTCCGTGACGAATGCACCCGGTGAACTTTGGGCGAACTGGCCGCGAACCGCACGGGCGACCCCCTCGAGCATCGTTGCTCCGAGGACGCCGGTCGAGGTGCAGCGGATCGTCGCGGAGGCGTACAGCAGCGGCAGGCACGTCAGGCCTGTCGGGGCGAGCCACACCTCGAACGCGCTTGCTGCCGCGCCGGACATCCTGCTCGACACACGCGGTCTCCGGGGCCTGAACTGGATCGACCTTGACAGCCACGAGGCATCGTTCGGCGCGGGGACGACGATTGCCGAGGCGGGGGCGCTGCTCGAAAGCTATGGCTGGCAACTCGAGAACTTCCCGAACAATCCGGCCGTAACGCTCGGTGGGGCCGTCGCGACGGGGAGCCACGGTACCGGCGCGCGCTTCGCGAGCCTCTCGTCGCAGCTTGTCTCCGCGACTCTCGTGTCGGGCACGGGTGAGCTCGTGACGGTCAGCGCCCATCAGGACCTCGAGCTGTGGCCATCGGTCAGGCTCAGCCTCGGCGCCCTCGGGATCTTCACGGAACTCGTCTTCCGCATCGTTCCCGGCTACCGCATCCGCACCTCTGAGGAGGAGATGCGCATGAGCGGGCTCGTCGACGAGTTCGCAGTGCTCGCCTCAGGGGCAGACCACTTCTCGGCGAGCTGGCGCCCCCACACGGACGAGGTGTTCGTGACGCAGGGCTTCCGCGAGTCAGGCGAGATCGCGGATGAGCCGACGCCGTCGCGCCGCTCGGCTTCGTTCGGCGCGCTCGGCGAAATGCTGGCGATCGGCTTGTCCAAGTCGCTGCCACTGCTCACTCCCGCCGTGAACAAGCTCGCGAACCGCGTGCATCCGGTCGGCGAGTCCACCCTCGGGCCCATGCGCGCCCTGGCCGAGCCAGCGCCGGTGCGCTTCGCGTCGCTCGAGTACTCGTTCCCCATCGCTGAGACGCCGGAGGTGCTGCGCGCGCTCGACGAGACCCTCGAGCGGTCGCACCTGCACCTTCCCTACGCTGTGCGCGTCTCAACGACCGCGGCTGACGATGCGTTCCTGTCAAACGCATACGGGCGCACGGTTGGCAACATCACGGTGCGCGTGCCATCGACGCTCGACGCGCGCCCGATCTTCACCGCTGCGGAGGACCTCTTCCTGAGCCTCGGCGGCTTGCCGCACTGGGGGAGCTTCCACACGGTGCGAGCCGAGGAGTTCAAGCACGTCATCACGCGCTTCGGTGACTTCCACACGGCGCGTGAGCGCCTGGACCCGGAGGGCGTGTTCGACAACGCCCACCTGAGGCGGGTCCTCGGAGCGCACTGAGCTGGCTGCGCGCGGCCGCGCACGACCGCGCACCTGAGTCTCGGGATGGGTTTCGAGCTTCGAATGGGTTGCATCCCATCCCGAGGTGAGGAACCCATCCCGAAGCTGTTGAGGCGAGCGAAACGCGGCGCCCTAGATATACATCTAGAGCGGTTCGTCGGCCCGCGGGTCGTTCAGATTGCGCCAGGGGCGGTCGCGCCATCTGAACGCGCCCGCTCTATGCAGGATCCAGGCCGCGAGCATCGCCCCGATGGCTCCGGATGCACCGCCCACGAGGAGCGCGGCCCTCGGCCCGAACAGCTCGACGATCCATCCCATGACGGGAGCGCCGATCGGCGTGCCGCCGAGGAAGATCGCCATGTACAGCGAGAGGACCCGCCCTCGCATCGACGGCTCGACGCTTCCCTGCACCAGGGCGTTGGCCGTGGTGATCGCGCTGAGCGACGTGAAGCCGATGGGGATGAGCGCGATGGCGAAGAGCCAGAACGTGGGGGCGAGTGCGGCCGCGAGGCAGCTGAGCGCGAAGAACACGCTTGAGGTGAGCAGCACGCGGAACCGGGCCCGCTCGCGTTTGGCCGCGAGCAGCGCGCCGCCGAGCGAGCCGATGGCAAGGATCGACGAGAGCAGCCCGAAGCTGTCGGCGCCGCCCTGGAACTCCGTCGTCGTCATGGTTGCGGTGTAGATGGGGAAGTTCAGGCCGAAAGTGCCGAGGAGGAAAACGAGCACGAGCACGGCGACGATGTCCGGCCGCCTTGCGACGTAGCGGATGCCCTCGCGGATCTGCCCGCGCCCCCGCTTCGATGGGGGAGACGGCAGCAGCTCTGAGGTGCGCATTGCCATCAGCGCCGCGATCGTCGCGACGTAGGTGAGCGCGTTGAGGAGGATCACGGGCCCTGCGCCGATCACCACCGTGAGGACACCTGCGACGGCCGGCCCGAGCATCCTGGCACCGTTGAACGACGCGGAGTTGAGTGCTACGGCGTTCGACAGCAACTTGAGGCCCACGACCTCGGAGACGAACGCCTGGCGCGCTGGCGCGTCGAGGGAGGCGGCGCAGCCGAGGAGCAGCGCGAAGACGTAGACGTGCCAGAGCTCCGCGACGCCGGCTGTGACGATCGCGCCGAGCGCCAGGGCGAGCACGGCCATGACGGCCTGTGTCCAGATGAGCACCTTGCGCTTCGAGAGTCGATCGGCGATGACTCCGGCGTACGGGGCGAGGATGAGCTGTGGGCCGAACTGCAGTGCCATGACGACGCCGAGGGCTGTCGCGTCGTTGTCGGTGAGCTCGGTGAGGACGATCCAGGCCTGCGCGGTGCGCTGCATCCATGTGCCCACGTTGGACGTCAGTGACCCCGCGAACCAGATGCGGTAGTTCCGTTCACGGAGCGAGCGGAACATCGAACTCACGGCATCTGCTCCCTGGGGGTCGTCGGGTTCTCGGGGGGGCACAATGTAATAGTTGTGGCCGCAAGTAAATATGTGAAGGTCACAAAATGATCTCACGTACAATGACGCCGGTCGTCGAACCCGAGGAGAGCCGCAATGGCAGACAAGAACCGCGAACACATTCAGAAGCTTCGCGAAGAGGCGAACGCCATCCGCAAGCAGGAAGAGGCGAGAGCAAAGCGCGGACGCGTGCTCACGCAGGTCGGCATCATCGTCGGCGCAGTCGTCGTACTCGGTGCGATCGTGCTGCTCGCAGTGTTCGGTTCGACCTGGTTCGGCAAGAAGATCGAGATCACGGCAGACGGCACGGTTGCGGTCGGGCGCCTTGACGGCTCCACCGTGGAGCAGCCCATCACGGTTGCCGACAACTCGGCGATCGTCATCGGGGCAGCGGATGCGCCGGTCAAGATCGACTACTACTTCGACTACTCTTGCCCACACTGCGTGGACTACCACGAGCAGACTGGGCCGGTCTACAACGACCTCGTGGCATCTGGTGACGTTCAGGTCACCTACCACGCCATCAACATCGTGGCACCGTACGGTGCCGAGGCCGCAGCGGCGATCGCGGCGACGGTCGCCAACGAGCCTGGCGCGTTCTTCGAGGTGCACGACGGCCTCTTCGGCATCCCGGCCGAGACGCAGACCGGCTGGGGGCCAGCAGACTACGCCTCCGCGCTCGGCCAGCTCGGCGTCACGAACCAGCAGGCGCTCGCGGACACCACCAACGGCGAGTTCTCGAGCTGGGCAGCCTCGAACACGACGGCGGCGCGTGCGGCCGGCGTGAACGGAACGCCCACCATCATGATCGATGGAGAGATCCAGCAGACGCCGCCCGACGCCGCGACCCTCATGGGGCTCGTCGGCACGGCAAACACCGGCGAATAGCGGAGGCGAGACGTGGCGAGCTCCGCTGAATTGGCTGAGGCCCTCGAGGACGAGCAAGGCAGCGAATCCAAGCTGCCCTGGCTCGTCCGCACGCCCAAGAACGTGGCATGGGCGCTTGTCGTCTTCGGCAGTGTCGGGCTGCTCGCGAGCTTCTTCCTGACCGTCGAGTACATCCACAAGCTTCAGGCGCCAACCGAGGCCCTCGTGTGCGACCTGAGCCTCTTCGTGACGTGCGGGCCTGCTATGCAGTCATCCGCTGGCGCGATCCTCGGGTTCCCGAATATCATCATCGGCCTCGTGGCGTTTGCGGTGACCGTGGCCATCGGTGCTGGCATCTTCGCCGGCGCGAGCTACCGTCGCTGGTTCTGGGTGGCCTTCCAGGTCGGCCTCGTCGGTGCCGCAGCGCTCGTCAGCTACCTGCAGTGGTACAGCGCCTTCGAGCTCGCTCGTCTCTGCCTCTGGTGCATGATCATCTGGGCTGCGACCATTCCACTCGTCTCGACGGGGACGATCTTCAACATGGTGCACGGCCACCTCGGGTCCGGCGCTCAGCGCGTGGGGGCGAAGCTCGCCCCGTTCCTCCTGACGATCATCATCGTCTGGTATCTGGCGGTCATCGCGATCGTCTTCGCCGGCCTGCTGCCCTACTTCGCGGTCTAGCCAGCGGCCGCGCCCCGGAGCGCGTACGGCACGCACGCAAAGAACCCCGGTCCGAAAGGACCGGGGTTCTTTGCTGTGCAGTTCAGTGGCGTCGTGGGGAAGCGGTTCAGGCGATCTTCCGCTCGACGCCGACGGCGGAGGAGGCGCGTGCAGCGATGTCTGCCGGGCGCGGCGTGACTGTCTCGACGAGGTCTTCGAGTGATTCCTCGGGCTTCAGAAACGTTTCGATGGCCTTCTGTCGTTCTTGCTCGCTGACGGGAGCGAGGCGAGCGGGCGCTTCCTGTCCAGACTCAAGGGCGGCTACTGTGCCGAGCGTGTTCTGGATGCGGCGAACGAGGTCGGCAACCATGATCTCCGAGAACATGGCGTCGTCGCCCGGCTCGCGGTCTGGCCGCCACTCGAGGCGGTAGCGGCCCTCGGCGCCGAACATGTCGTCAAGGAGGAGCGTGAGCTCTTCGCGTGCCTCGTCGCTCATGATGGCGCTCGGCTCTAGGAGGCGCGGCGGCTCGAGCTCGCTGCCTGGGCGTTCGAGGCCCGAGAAATTGGGGTGGCCGCCGAGCGGCATCGCCGGGCGAGCTGACGGCGCAGAGGCAGCGGGGATGGGGGCTGGAATGGCGCCCACGTGCTGCTGCGAGGGTGCAGGAAGCGTAGCTGCTCCGTGCTGGGCGGGCTGAGCCGACTCTGTCGTCGACGTGACTTCACCCTCGGGGTGTCGCCGCTTGCGGAACCAACCGAACACGGAGTCCCCTTTCTGCACAGGTTTCGAGGCTCTTGCACCGGAACAGGTCGTCTGGCCCGGAATGAGACAGCACTAGTCTCACGGCGTTCGTGCGGCGCGTCGATAGACACGCCGCACGCCGCGCGGATTGTTAGTCGAGCTCTAGCTTCTTCTGGTTCGCGTCGTCCATGACGGCACTGATCGCGAGTGCGGTGGAGATGCCCCAAGCGAGCCAGACGAGCACTGCCCGCCAGCGCTTGGTCTCCATCGATGTCTGCCGGACGACGCCGACGATGCCGAAGACCGAGGACAGGATCGCGCCGTTAGTGAGGAATTTGCGCATGGCTTCCGCTCCCTGCTTGTGCCGGGGCCGCGTCGTTGTGATGGCGCCGACGTTCTGATGGACCCCGTCAGATTAGCGGTGTCATCTGGCTGATTCGTGAAGTGCCTCGTGAGTCGCCTGGAGTTCACTCCGGGGACCCCTGGGCACCGACGGGGTCGATTCGCCATTTTTAGGCCGAATCACTGCCTTCCCTATGTGTGCAACTGATCAAATTGGTGCGGACCAAGTTATCGTTGGATCCTCATTTTGACCTTGCGACGCTGTTGGACGGGCTCATGGGGGCATCATGTCGGCGGTCGCCTCGCGTGTCGAGTCCGCGCGGCACGCCCGCAGAGCGGCCGGAGTGCTCCAGGTCGGTCGAGGTGCGCTCATTGCGCACATCCTGACCGATCGGTTGAAGTCTGACCGTTCGGTCAATAGACTCTCGGGGTGACCGAGCAGCAGCCCCCATCGCAGAGCCCTGACGCCGACCCGCCGCAGGGCCAGCAGCCCCGTTCCGCGCGGACGCACCCGACCGATCTCCTCAAGGAGGCGGCGCTCGTCGAGTTCGCCGCGCACGGCTACGAGGGTGCCTCCCTGCAGGAGATCGCGAGCAAGGCCGGCTACACGAAGGCGAACCTGCTCTACCACTTCGGCTCGAAGCAGGGCCTCTTCGAGCAGGCCGTGCTCGAAGCCCTCGGTGCGTTCGAGGAACTCGTCGACTCGCTGCAGCGCCTCGACATCGGCGCCGAGGACGAACGACTCGTCGGGCCGTTCGTCGACTTCCTCCTCAAGCACCGCCTCGCCGTGCACATGTTCGTGAACCACCGCAGCACCGGAGCCGGCGAGTTCATCGCGACAAGAGTCGACTCCATCATCGAGCGGCTTGTTGCGGCGCTGTCCGACGACGAACCCGACCGTGCGCTTCGCATCGCCATCGGGCTCGCCGGTGTCACCTACTGCCTCGCCAACGAGAGCATCCCTGGCGAGGCCCGCACGCAAGAGCCGACACGCGACGAACTCGTCGCCGCGCTCACCTTCATCTCGGCCACGCGCCGGTAGTCCACAGGCAGGCAACAGACTCATGGCCCTTCTTCTCTTCCGAATCGCCCGAGGCTCGTACCGCCACCCGTGGCGTGTGCTCTCCGCGTGGATCCTCCTGCTGGCCGTCGCGCTCGGCGTCGGCGTGGCCGCAGGCGGTGCACTCAAGGAGTCGTTCGCGATTCCGGGCACCCAGTCGCAGGCGGCGCTCGACCGCCTTGGGGAAGTGTTCCCCGAAGCGGCAGGCGCAAGCGCGAGCGTCGTCGTCGTCACCCCGGCCGGGGAGTCCGTCGAAGACGAGCCGTACAAGGGCGCGATCGAGGACGCGGCCGAGCAGCTCGGCGGACTCGACGGCGTCAGCCAGGCGCTGTCACCCTTCTCGGAGTACGCGACTGATGCCGTGTCCGCCGACGCCGAGGCTGGCATCATCCGCGTGCAGTTCGACGGCACGAGCGAGGACATCAGCGAGGCAGTGATCGCAGAGGTCACCGAGATCGGAACGTCGCTTGAAACCGCAGGTCTGCAGGTCGGCTTCGACGGGCAGATCTTCCAGAACCTCGAGTATGGGCTGACGCCGACCGAGATCGTCGGCGTCGTCTTCGCGGCCATCGTGCTGCTTGTGACCTTCGGTTCGGTGCTCGCCGCCGGCCTTCCGCTCGCCTCCGCCATCGTGGGGGTCGGTGTGACGATGGGCGGCATCCTCTTCGCCGCGAAGTTCGTGGTCGTCTCGAGCGCGACACCGCTGCTCGCGGTCATGATCGGCCTCGCGGTCGGCATCGACTACGCGCTCTTCGTTGTCTCACGCCACCGCACGCAGCTCGCGAACGGGATGGACCCGGAGGAGTCGACAGCGACCGCCGTCGGCACGGCGGGCAACGCCGTCGTCTTCGCCGGCGTGACCGTCATGATCGCCCTCCTGGGCCTCATGATCGTCGGGATCCCGTTCCTCAGCGTCATGGGTGTCGCGGCAGCCGGCGCCGTGTTCGCCGCCATGGCCGCCGTCATCACGCTCATCCCAGCGCTCCTCGGCTTCGCGGGTGAGCGGATGCGCCCCAAGGTCGGGTCGCGCGCGTTCCGCCGCGAGACGGGCGCCAACGCGAAGCCCACGATGGGCAGGAGATGGGTGCGGCTCGTCATGAAGGCGCCGCTGGCGTTCGCGCTTGCCGTCGTGGCCATCCTCGGCACGCTTGCCCTCCCCGCGCTCGACCTCAAGCTCGCCCTGCCCTCCGGTGCCTCCGAGCCGGAGGACAGCGTTGCGCACGTCGGCTACGACCTCGTCTCCGAGCACTTCGGACCGGGTGCCAACGGGCCCCTCATCGTCATGGTCGACATAACGCAGGGCGACAACGAGTCGCTCCTCGACGATCTGCAGCTCATCGCCGACCGCGTCGCCGAGGTCGACGGCGTCGAGACCGTCGGCGACCCGTTGCCCAACCTGACCGTTGACTCCGCGATCATCCAGGTGGTGCCCTCGACGGGGCCGGACGACGACGAGACGCTTCGGGTGGTCGGCGAGATCCGCAACCTCGGCGATGAGCTTGAGCTCGAGACCGGCATGAAGACCTCGGTGACGGGCGCGACGGCCATCGCGCTCGACATCTCCGACCGTCTCAACCAGGCGCTGCTGCCGTTCGCCGCCGTGGTCGTCGGGCTCAGCTTCTTCCTGCTCATGATGGTGTTCCGCTCGATCCTCGTCCCGCTCAAGGCGGCGCTGAGCTTCCTGCTGAGCGTGTTCGCGGCCTTCGGCGTCGTCGTCGCGATCTTCCAGTGGGGGTGGTTCGCCGAAGCACTGCACGTCGTGCCCGGCCCGATCATCAGCTTCATGCCCATCCTGCTCATGGCCATCATCTTCGGGTTGGCCATGGACTACGAGGTCTTCCTCGTCTCCGGAATGCGCGAGGCGTACGTGCGAAGCGGGAACGCCAGGGAGGCGGTCGAGACCGGCTTCGCAAACGGCGCGCGCGTGGTCACCGCGGCCGCGCTCATCATGTTCTTCGTCTTCGCCGCGTTTGTGCCAGAGGGGGCTGGCGTCATCAAGGCCATCGCCCTCGGGCTCGCGGCCGGCATCTTCTTCGACGCCTTCCTCGTGCGCATGACCCTGGTGCCCGCCGTCATGGCGATGCTCGGCAAGCGGGCCTGGGCCTTGCCTGCCTGGCTCGACCGGATCCTGCCCGACCTCGACGTCGAGGGGGAGCACCTCCGGCACTACCGGCAGAACGCCGAGTGGCTGCTCGACCAGCCCGACGGCATCGCGATGGACGCGCTTGTCGCCGGTGCCGAATCGACGACGACGCGCCCGGTCACCGGCGGCATCGAACGCGGCGGTGTGCTGCTCGTCGAAGGCCAGCTCGCCGAACGGCGGCTGCTCGCGGCGACCCTCGCCGGTCGCATCGCCCCCGTGAGCGGGCACGCCCACGCGCACGGGCACCTCACGCCCGGAGACGAGGGCGCGCTCATGCGTCGCGTCGCCGTCGTAGATGCCTCGTCCATCGATGCCAGGTCGGCGGAACTCACCGTGGGCGCGCTCCTCGAGGAGCGGCTCCGCCTCGGCCGCGGAGTCGCGGGGGGAGCAGTGCCAGCTGCGCTCATCGAGCAGGCGGTCGCCGAGGTCTCTGCCGCCGTTGCCAGGCTGCGCGACGGATCACCGCGTGTGCAAGCAGACACGAGCCTCGGTGACCTCCGGCCAGCATCTCGAGGTGTCGCGCTGGCACGCATCGCCCTGGCGGAAGCACCAGAGGTCCTGATCCTCGACCTCGGCCCCGGAGCCGAGGCAGAGGCGGCCATCCGCCTCGCCGCGTCCCTCCTTTCGGAGACGAGCGCACTCGCTGCGCCTGAAACGACCATCGTCCTCGGGATTCCCGGAGGACTCGACCCCGCCGCCATCGTGGGCGAGGTGCGACGCCCCGCCGGCCGCATCCGACTCGATGCCCCACCGGTCGCCTCGGCCGACGCAGAATCCACGCACACTGCATCCAGCACGCACAAGGGAGCACTCGCATGAGCGCCGCCGTTCTCCACTCCATCACGGCCGACCGCGGGGCGCTGCGTCGCCGACGCGTCCGAAACCTGCTCGTCGCGATCCTCGTGCCCCTCATCGTCGCAGGCGCATACTTCGCGGGCCTCGCCGGAGCGGAGGCCCGAACCTCGGCGATCCCGGCGATGATCGTGAACAACGACGAGATGCAGACCCCGACCGCGCCAGACGGCACGGAGACGACCGTCATCGCGGGCAGGCTCGTCGTCAGCGCGCTGACCGACCCGGACACAGCGACGGGCTTCGACTGGCAGCTCGCCAACGCCAAAACCGCGAAGGCGGCGTTGGACGACGGCTCCGCGTACGTCGTCGTCACCATCCCGGAGGACTTCTCCGCACGCATCACCGGCATCGCCGACGAGGGGGCGACGCCCGCCACGATCGACGTGACCACCGACCAGTCCCACGATTACCTGTCTCCCGCCATCGCCAACGGGCTCTCGGATGCACTCACCGCCCAGTTCGGCACGCAGGTCACCGAGATGGTCGCCGTCCAGCTCTTCGATGGCATCGGGCAGACGGCCACGTCGCTGCGAGACGCGGCGGACGGCGCATCCCAGCTGGCAGACGGAGGCACGCAGCTCGGCTCCGGCGTCGCGCAGTTCGCCGACGGCCAGAGCGAGCTCTCGACGGGACTCGTGCAGAGCGCGGACGGCGCCAGCGAATTGTCGACCGGTGTGACCACCTACGTCTCCGGCGTCGGTCAGCTCTCGAGCGGCATCACCCAGTACACGGGAGGCGTCGACCAGCTCTCGGTGGGCATCACGCAATACACGAGCGGCGCCGACCAGCTCGCGGCTGGCGTTGGGCAGCTCGCACAGCAGACTCCAGGCTTGCGCACCGGCGGCCAGGAACTCACAGATGCTGGCACCCAGCTTGAGGGCTACTCGAGCGCTGTAACGCAGGGCACCGCAACCTACCAAGAGCAGATCAGGCCGGCGCTCGTCGCGCTCAACAACTCCACGGAAGGTCTCGTCGCGTGGTGCGCTGCACTCGCCGACCCGACCCTCAAATCCGAATGCGAAACGCAACTCGAGGGCCTCGCCGGCACAACCGGCGGCGTCGACGGCCTCGTTTCGACCCTCGACGGCGCGACGGGCGAGCTCACCGCCGTGACCGACGGAGCAACCGACCTGAAGGCGCTCGGCGCAGGCCTCGTCACGCTCGCCGACGGTATCGACCAGCTCAACACCGGCGCGACGCAGCTATCGGCAGGCTCGAGCAGCCTCACCGCCGGAGCCTCCGACCTCGCGACGGCAGGCGACGAGCTCGAGAGCGGCGCCACCCAGCTCGTCACAGGCGGCACCGAGCTCGAGGCCGGCGCGAGCGCGCTCGCAACCGGACTCGGGCAGCTCCGCGACGGTCAGCAGCTGCTGGTCGACGGTGTCGCCCCCATCCAGGAGGGCGTTGGCGAACTCACCTCCGGCGCGAGCCAGCTCTCAACGGGCCTCAGCGACGGAGCAGCGCAGGCGGAGGACGCCGTGGGCGACCCCGACGCGCTCGCGGAAGTCGTCGCCAACCCTGTCCAGGCCAACCAGGCCATGCAGCACGAGGTGAGCTTCGGCGAGATCCTCACCGCCCTCATCTTGCCTCTGGCACTCTGGCTCGCGGCACTCGCGACGACGCTCATGCGCCGCCTCGTGCCCACCGAGGCCTACGCCTCGATGGCGTCGAACGCGCGCATCCTGCTCGATGCGACGAGGCGGATGCTCCTGCCGCTCGCCGCCGTGCTCCTCGCCGTCATGATCATCGCGCACGGCTTCGTCGGGGTGCCCGTCGGCGCGGCGTTCGCGACGCTCGGCCTCGGCGCGCTCTGCGCGATCGCCCTCATCGGCCTGCACCTGCTGTTCACGACCCTCTGGGGCAGGCGTGCCGCGGCCGTCGCCTCCATCGGCCTCCTGAGCATCCAGGTGCTCGCCATGCGAGGACTCGTGCCGCTCGAGCTGAAGTCGCCGTTCGTCGAAACGCTCTCGGGGCTGCTCCCCGGAACGCACCTCGCCGCAGGGCTGCAACTGGCCTACTCGGGGGGCAGCGCATCCGGAGTCGTGATGGCCGCCGTCGGCCTGCTGATCATCGCCGCGGTCTCGTTCGCAGCGGCGAGCCTTGTCATCGGGCGCAGACGACGCTCGAAGCCGTCGCTTGTTGCCGGCCTCGCCGCCGGGCGCCGCGAGCTCGTCGCCGCGTAGGCGCGCTCGGGCCGCCGGGGCGCCCAGACCGCCGGGGCGCCCAGGCCGCCGGGGCCACCAAGGTCGCCGGGGCCGGTTGTGGCCGGTTGGCCACACTCCTCGGCGTGGCCACGCGTCTCGGTGCGGCGCTGCTGCATCCGACAGTCAAAGTCTCGGGATGGGGTGCGCGCTTCGGGATGGGTTGCAACCCATCCCGAGATGAGAAACCCATCCCGAGACGAGAGTGGGGGACGGGAGCGGGAGACGAGACGAGGGCGGGAGATGAGACGGGAGTGGGAGTGATCGCTCGACGGCGTCGGGCATTGCGCGGGCGTTAGACCGTGTCGGGGACCGAACGGCCGAGCTGCAGGTGCTCGTGGGCGAACGCGACGGTCTCGCGCAGCATGCGCAGGCGGTCCGGCTCGTTCTTCGCCTTGCGCGTGTTCACTTCGGCCACGACGTGGCCTGACCAGCCGATCGAGGCGAGGTACTGCAGCGTCTCGGCGACGGGCTGGCCGCCCTCGCCGGGAGCGAGGTGCTCGTCGAAGAGCTTGTCGTTCGCCTCGGGCGCCTGGCCATCGCAGAGGTGGATGTGGCGCAGGCGGTCGCCCGCGGCCTTCGCCATCTGCAGGGAGTCGCGGCCGGAGAGGGCTGCGTGCGAGAAATCGAGGGTGATGGCGTCGCAGTCCATCTCGACGGGGTCGATGCCGGGCTTGTACGCCTGCAGGGCGCGGCCGGAGACCTTCCACGGGAACATGTTCTCCACGGCGATCTCAGTGCCGGTGTCTGCGTTGATTTCGCGGACGATGTCGAGGAAGTTCTCCGCGTATCCCGACTGCCACCGGAACGGCGGGTGGACGACCACGGTGGAGGCGCCGATGTCGCGGGCAAGCTCGGCGGAGCGCTGCAGTTTCGTGCGCTGGTCGCGGCCCCACACGAACTGCGTGAAGAGCAGGACCGGGGCGTGGACGGCCAGCACCGGCAGCTGGTACTTGTCGATGAGCCGCTTCAGCGCATCCACGCTTCGTGAGGTCTGGTCGGTCGAGATCATGATCTCCATGCCGTCGAAGCCCGCGTCGCGAGCTATCTGGAACGACGTCTCGACAGACTTCGGGAACGTGCAGGAGGTGCTCATGCCGACGGTGATCATTTTCCGGAGATTACTCCTCTCCGCTGTCCGAAAGATGACGGACCCTCCAGACGAATCAGGTGAGACGGTATTCGAGCTCGGGCCGGCCGGGCGTTCCGTACCTGGGGGTGCGCTCGGCGGCGGAGGTGTCGACGAGGTGCTCGAGGTAACGGCGCGCCGTGACGCGGGAGAGCGTCAGCTGCTCAGAGAGCTCCTTGGCTGAGATGCCGGTTCCCTCCCCGGGCGCCCTGAGTGCGGCGATGACGCTTGCGAGCGTCTCGCTCGTAAGCCCCTTGGGGAGGCTCGCGTGGGGTGTGGCCTGGCGGAGCGACGCGAGTGTCTGATCGACCTCGTCCTGACTCGACACGATGTGGTCGAAGAGGCCTGCCCGGTATTCGCGCAGGGCTTCCAGCTTCTCGGCGAAGGTCTGGAATGTGAACGGCTTGAGCAGGTAGTGGGCGATGCCGAGCGAGACCGCCTGCTTCACGGTCGCCGCCTCGCGCACGGCGGTCACGGCGATGATGTCCACGTCGTGCCCCTCAGCTCTGAGCCGTCTGGCGACATCGATGCCCGTAGCGTCCGGCATGTTGATGTCGAGGAGGACCACGTCGATGCGCTCGGCGTCACCGGCGGCGGCCGCGCGCACGGCGAGGATCGCCGCGGACGCCGTCCCAACGACCCCGACAGCACGGAACCCTGATATGCGCTCGACGTAGGAGACGTGCGCCCGCGCCGTCAGCGGTTCGTCGTCGACAACAAGCACGTGCAGAGGCGCATGCCGGGCCGCCAGGTCACCAGTCATCTGCGGTTCGCCCCTCTCCTGAAACGCCGCTCGGGGTCAGCTCAGTCCCTCGCACCGGCAGACACACGGTGAACGCGGACCCCTCGACGTCGATGCTCCCGCCTGATCTGCGCACGGCCTGCCTGACCAACGCGAGGCCAACACCGCGCCCCTTGCCGGGCTTGCCGGAAACGCCGAAATCGAAGATGCGTCCGAGGAACTCCGGGTCTGGTCCGTCTCCGCTGTCGCTGACCTCGATGAGCACCTCGCCGTCGAGCTCCTCGACCAGCACGCGAACCGCGGGGGCTGGCGTGGCGCGGGCCGCCTCGAGGGCATTGTCGATGAGGTTGCCGACGATCGTGATGAGGTCCCTCGCCGAGGCGCTCGCGGGAACCCGGGCGGGCAGGTGCAGCTCGAAGCGCACATCCATCTCGTCGGCCTGCGACGATTTGCCGAGGAGCAGTGCGACAAGAACCGGGTCCTCGATAGCGCGCACGAGGCGGTCCGCCAGCTCCTGGCTGACGTCGAGGGTAGAGCTCGCGAGCCGCATCGCCTCGTCCGGCTGGCCGAGCTCGATGAGCGCGATGATCGTGTGCAGTCGGTTCGCGAACTCGTGCGCCTGCGAGCGGAGCGCCGCCGCGAGCGTCTGCGACGTCTCGAGCTCTCCGCTGAGTTCCTCGATGCGGGAGTGGTCGCGCAGCGTGACGACCGTGCCTGCGAAGCGCGGTGCATCCTGACCCGGCCCACGCGTAACGACGGCCTCGCAGTTCACGACGAGCACGTGCCGTTCGGTGACGACGATCTCGTCGACGACGGCGTCCTCGCGCAGCAGGACGTCGCGGAGAATCTCAGGCACTTCCAGTTCCCGCACCGGCACCGGGGCGGCCTGCGGGTCGAACGGCGGCAGGCCGAGGTACTCGGCGGCCACCCCGTTCGTGAGCGCGATCCTGCCCTTCGTGTCGATGAGGACAAGCCCCTCGTCGATCGAGCGCAGCACACCCTCGTAGTAGGCGAACATGCGGGCCAGGTCCTCCGGGCCACGGTTGTCCGTCACCCGCCGCAGGTACCGGCTCAGCGCCCATGCGCCCGCGCCTCCGATGAGCAGCGCGCCAAGCGCAGACCAGAGGATCAGGGCGATGCGCGATCCCGTCGCGACGTGCGCGTTCGAGACAGTCACACCGGCCGACACGAGGGCAACCACCTCGCCGTCCGCCCAGATCGGGGCGACGGCGCGCACCGAGGGGCCAAGCGTTCCCGTGTAGGTCTCGGTGAACGTGGAGCCCGCGAGCGCCGCATCGATGTTGCCCTGGAACAGGCGACCGATCTCCTCCGGATTTCGGTGTGTGATGCGCACCCGGTCCGTGTCCATGATCGTGATGAAGTCGATTCCCGTGGAGTCGGAGATGACGATCGCGTACGGCTGGAGGGCGCTGCTGGGGTCGTCAGCCGCGAGCTGCTCGACGACAAATGGGTCGTGGGCGATCGTCTCGGCGACCGCCAGGCTGCGCAGTGCGGCGTCGTCCTCCGCCTCGCGGCGCGCATCCGCCCACACGACGGCCACGCCGATGCCGGTGAGCGCCAGGATGGCGACGAACTGCAGCACGAAGAGGCGCGTCGCGACGCTCCAGCTTGCGAATCGCACGGCACCTCCTCGGCGTCGATGGGCGGGCCGCACCTGGTCTCGCTGTTGAGGGGCGCGGTGAAAACAGTATGAACGCAAGTCGCGGTCGTCATGTCGGTGAGCGGATGCTCAATCCATCGTTCTCGACGCAGCTCGCGTCGGATCTCAAGGGAGAGAAGACAGCAATGGCGCTCACATCTCAGGACACCAAAGCCCCGCGTAAACGCGGCATCGACAAGACCCACTGGCTCTACATCGCCGTCATCATCGCCGTGCTGGCCGGCATCACCGTCGGACTCGTCTTCCCGGAGTTCGGGAAGGCGCTCAAGCCCGTCGGCGAGGCGTTTGTTGCGCTCATCAAGATGATGATCGCCCCCATCATCTTCTGCACGATCGTGCTCGGCGTCGGCTCGATCGCCAAGGCAGCGACGGTCGGCAAGGTCGGCGGGCTCGCGCTCCTCTACTTCATCACGATGTCGACGTTCGCCCTTGGCATCGGCATGGTCGTCGGCAACTTCATCCACCCGGGCGAGGGCCTGAACATCGCGAGTGCGTCCTACGAAGCGGATGCGTCGAAGAGCGAGGGGACTGCCGACTTCCTGCTCGGCATCATCCCGACCTCGCTGTTCTCCTCGCTCACCGACGGCAGCATCCTGCAGGTGCTGTTCGTGGCCCTGCTCCTCGGCTTCGGTCTGCAGAAGATGGGCACGAAGGCCGCGCCCATCATCGACGCGATCGCCCAGATCCAGGCCCTCGTCTTCCGCGTGCTCGGCATGATCATGTGGGTCGCCCCGGTCGGAGCGTTCGGAGCCATCGCGGCGGTCGTTGGAGCGACGGGCATCGACGCGGTCATCGCGCTCGGCACGCTTATGGTCGCCTTCTACATCACGTGCGCGCTCTTCATCGTGGTGGTGCTCGGCTCGCTGCTCTGGCTCGTGGCCCGCGTCAACATCTTCAAGCTCATGAAGTTCCTCGGCCGTGAGTACCTCCTCATCGTCTCGACGTCGTCGAGCGAGGTGGCGCTGCCTCGCCTCATTGCGAAGATGGAGCACGTCGGCGTCTCCAAGTCGGTCGCCGGCATCACGATTCCCACCGGGTACTCGTTCAACCTCGACGGCACGGCCATCTACCTGACGATGGCGTCGCTGTTCATCGCCAGCGCGATGGGCACGCCGCTCTCCATCGGTGAGCAGGTCTCGCTGCTGGTCTTCATGATGATCGCCTCGAAGGGTGCCGCCGGCGTCACCGGTGCCGGCCTCGCGACGCTCGCAGGCGGCCTGCAGGCCCACCGCCCCGACCTCGTCGACGGCGTCGGCGTGATCGTCGGCATCGACCGCTTCATGTCCGAGGCTCGTGCCCTCACGAACTTCACGGGAAACGCCGTCGCGACGGTGCTCGTCGGAACGTGGACCAAGGAGATCGACAAGCAGCGCGTCGATCTCGTGCTGAGCGGTGGTGCCCCGTTCGACGAGGCGACCATGAACGAGGACGTGCACGGCTCGACCGATCACTCGCGCGACGCCAAGAGCCAGCAGGTCATCGACCAGGAGCGCGTCACGGCGTAGCCCGAACCGCTCACGCACACAGACCTGTGGGGTGCGCATCCGTTTCGAAAGATTCGGATGCGCACCCCACAGGTCTGCAGCGGGGAGCGCGGGGTCCGGCACGCTCGCCGGATCACATCCTCACATCGGGCCCGACGGGGACTGGCCGCAAGCTCTTGCTCCGAGCACGAACCCGCACGAGCCCAAAAGCCAACGCCGCAGCACCGAGGCACAGGAACGGGGCGATAATCGCGAGCTTGAGTATTGCCCCACCAAGCAGAAACCCGCCCGCAATCGCGAGCGCAGCCGCAGCCGGAATGGCCCATACCTGGAGGCCCCGGATTGCCGCGAGGCACAGGCCGGTCCCGAACAGCGCGAGCGCAGCAGCTAACACTGGTGCGACCATGAAGAGGAACCCCTCCATGAAGGGCCGGATCGTCCAGCAGGCCGCGACAAGGACGAGCGCAAGGCACCAGGAAAACGCGGCCCAGATCGCGACGCTGCCCATGCGCCGTCGCACCAGCGCGGCTCCGGCAATGAACGTCGGGAGAGGGGCGAGGACGGCCAGGACGAGAGCCGAAGAGCTCCATAGCTCCGCCCCGGCGAGGTTGAAGCGCTGGATGACGAGGCCGATGCAGCCGATTGCGCCACTTGAAACTGCGGTAGCGGCGAGTAAGGCAAGGTCGCGCGAAGCGACTCCCGCGACCGCTCTCGTTGTTCCTTCTCGTTGGGAGCGAGTCACGCTTGCTGCTACGACTACCGCGACGACCAACGTGCAGGCCACAAGCGAGTTGACGCCCGATGCGCCGAGCATCACGTTCGAGTAGACGATTCCGCTGAGAATTCCGAGCGCGCCGCCTAGGACCAGTCGAAGCCAGGTGGGGAACATCTCGCTCAAGGCGCTTCCGGCGGCAATCGTCGCGGCCACCATGAAAAGAGCGGTGCTCGCGGGCCAAGTGAAGTTGAGCGGGAACAGCAACTCCTCCTCGGCGCCTGGAACCGGAAGCAGCCAGAATGCGAACTCGGCGCTACCGGTCAGCGCGCTCAGCGCGAACGCGGCCGCAGAGAGGGTCGCGGGCCAGGCGCTCATCTGTAGTGCTCGGACCAGGAGCGTGACCACTGCGAAGCCGAAGGCCGCGACTCCGGCAGCGCGCCCGATGAGGACTGCGATGAAGAGTGCGGGGGTTATCGACATGAACGTTTCGCCAGTCGTCAGTCGCTGGAGGAGCCCGACCACCGCCGGGCCGGAGAAGCTGACAACGGCTACAAGCGCCAGGGCCAGGGCGATCTTGTAGCTCGCGCGTTCGGCCAGGCCGTGCACGCGGATCGACCAGGCTTCGGTGAACTCGGGCTTCGTGGCTCCGCGTGCCGCGGCGTCGTCCTCGAGCATCCCGAGGAACACGTCGCCGTTTTCCCCGCGCCACGCTTTCGGGTACCAGCGGAGCAGCTTGCTGTAGCTCACCAGGCCACCGCCGCGCTCATGCCAGCCGTGCCTGGGCGCAACGCCGCGGTCGGCGGCGTTGCAAGGCGCTTCTCCGCCGCGCGGGCTCGAGCCAGGAGGCGCTTGGTCTCGACTTCGAGCGCCGTGCGACCCGCAGGGGTCAGCTCGTAGTAGCGACGTGCCCGACCATCGACCGTCTCCTCGCCAGCCCGCTGGATGCGGCCGTCGCGCTCGAGGCGATCGAGGGAGGTGTAGAGCGTCGTGACGCGCAGTTTCACGGCGCCGTCGCTCAGCTCGTCGGCGTCCCTGAGGATGCCGTAGCCGTGCTGGCGGCCTCCTGCCAGCGCAGTCAGGATCCAGAATGCAACTTCAGTCATGTGTGGGAATATACCCACATCGGTAATATGTGGTCAATCGACATCTGAACTGGCTGGCGAATCGAGCCTCGGACCGCCTCGGACCGCCTCGGACCGCCTCTGACGGCCTCCGACCGCCTCGGAGGGCCTCCGACCGCCTCGGAGGCGGCGAGGTGGAACACTGCCGGGTTCCGGGCGTGCTGCCAATTAAGGGGCGAAGTGGCTTTCGAGCGCGCAGCGCCAGCCAAGGCGCCGCAAGATTCCGGGGCGCGGCGAACGGCTCGCTTGCATTTCGCCCCTAAATCGACGGCGCTTGGAGCTGAGCGGGGAACGGGGCAGCTTGGAGGCGAGGCCGCCGAGGCGGGGCAGGAGGAGTAAGGCTGGGAGCGTGGGGCGAGGTGTGGGACCTTGGATGGGTGTGGCGGCTTCGGCGCAGTCCGCGTCGGCTACAGCCAGTCGCGCTTCTTGAAGACGATGTAGAGCACCACGGACGAGCCGATGACGAGGGAGACGGAGGCGATGAGGCCCTCGACCTCGTTGTGGCCGGGGAAGTCGACGTTCATGCCGAAGAAGCCGGTGATAGCGGTCGGGACGGCGATGATCGCGGCCCAGCCCGTGACCTTCTTCATGATCTCGTTCATCTTGTTGCCCTGCAGCGCGATGCTCGTCTCGATGGCCGTCGAGACGTGCTCCGCGAGCGTCTCGGACCAGTCGGCAGCAAGCGCGGCGTGGTCGCCGACGTCGGCGAAGTATGGGTGCAGCTCGGGTGCGACCTTCTCCTCGCCCTGGTGGATGAGGAGGGTGATGACCTCCTTGAGGGGGAGCGTCGCGTGGCGCAGCTTCGAGACGCTCCGGCGCAGGGTGAACGCGCGCCGCTGCACCTCGCTGGTGTCCGGCCGTTCGCTGAAGAGTCCGTCGCTGAGCGCCTCGATGACCTCGTCGAGCTGCTCGACGGAGTCGGTGTGGCTGTCGACGACAACGTCGAGGAGCCCCCAGACGAGCCACGGAACCCCGAACTCCGAGAACTCCTCGTTTTCGTCGAGCCGTTTCGTGACGTCCTCGATGGGGAAGGCGGGTTCGTGGACGGTCACCAGGATGCCGGGCAGGATGAACGCGGTCAGCCGCGAGATCGTGACGTCGCCGGTCTCATCGCACGCCGAGCTCGACAGTGTCAGCAGCAGGTGCGAGTCGAAGCGGGCGAGGCGGGGACGCTCCAGACGGGACCGCGCGTCCTCGACCGCGAGGGCGTGCAGGTCGAGGAGGCGTGCGAGCTCATCGAGCGCGCCCACCTCCTCGAGTGTCAGGTCGACCCAGGCCGTGCAGTCCCCGGATGCACGGTGCTCGGTGAGGTTCGACAGCGAGTGCTCGCCGCCGACACGCTTGCCGTCGCGGTAGAGCCTCTTGGTCTGCATGCGGCTCATCGTACGGCCGCCCGGGTCAGGTGAACGGCGCTTGCGGCGGAAGCCGCGGCGAGCTCGACGGTGCCCGACCGTAGCTGAGCCTCCGGATCGCCCATTCGGCGGGGCCGGCCTTTCCGGCCTTCTCGAGGAGAACGGCTCCGAGCAGTGTCGCGAGCCACGTCGCGGTGCCGATCAGGAAGGCACCGCCGGTGCCGACG
This sequence comes from Pseudoclavibacter sp. AY1F1, assembly GCF_002931075.1. Lineage (GTDB taxonomy): Bacteria > Actinomycetota > Actinomycetes > Actinomycetales > Microbacteriaceae > Pseudoclavibacter. The sequence continues at coordinate 42,545 of NZ_PSTQ01000002.1, forward strand.
ACACCACCGAGGCCGAGCGACCAGGCGGGCATGATCAGGAGGAAGATGACGGACTGCGCAAGGTAGCCGGACATCGAGCGGCGTCCAAGCGCGGTGAGCGCCCTGATCACAGGGCTCGGCGTGGCGCCGGAGTGCTGTGTGCTGGCGACGATGAGCGCGAACAGAGCCGCGTAGCCGGCACCGGCGAGGATGCCCGTGGCCGAGTGCAGGGAACCCGCTAGGAACCAGACGGGGCCGGGGTCGAACCCGAAGGCCAGACCGAGCGCGAAAGGGATGCCGCCAGCGACCGCGGCCGAGACGCCGCCGATGGCGATCAGGCGCAGCGTGCGGGCGTGCTCCCACGGACGTTCGAGCAGTTGGTGCCTCGCCATGAGGAGGCCGAGCAGCATGGGTGGGAGGATGCCCAGCACCGTGAGGGGAGCGAGCATCAGGAACGGCAGGAACTCGCCGACGCGGATGAGGTGCGCGTCGAGGAGCGTCTCGCTCAGCACCGACGGCATCATCGGCGCCGCACCGCCGCTGAGCGCGCCGAGGCCGGACGCCGCGGCCGCGTCGCCGCTCCCGAACGCCACAGCGAGCGGTGCAGTGATGCCGAAGACGAGCCACAGCACCCAGTTCGGCGAGCGCATCAGGAGGATCAGGACGAACCCTGCGAGCGCGTAAGTGTGCATGATGTCGCCCATGAAGAGGAGCAGTCCGTGCAGGGCGCCGAAGACGAAGAGCCAGAGGTTGCGCTTCACGAGCAGGCGCCGCACGGTCGGCCACGCCGTGCCGCGCCGCTCCTCCCGTGTCACGAGCTGGTGTAAGCCGTAGGCGAACAGCAGGGAGAAGAGCGGGAAGCTGCGGTTGTCGATGAAGAGCGCGCTGAGGACGTCCGCGACCCGGTCACCGACGCTGGCGTCCAAGGGGCGGAACAGAATGCCCTGATCCCTCCCATACAGGTACACGGTGAGGTTCGCGATGGCGATGAAGAGGAGTGCGAATCCCCGAGCCGCGTCTGGGGCGAGGGCTCGTGCGCTGGTCGCCGTGGGCTGGAGTCCTGGCGCGGGAGGATGCATGCCCCAACGCTATCGAAAGACGTATTCGGCACACGCGCAGGCAACTGCCAGGTAAAATAAATCAGTCCACACCGCTGCATGAGCTCCAGGAGGCCGAATGATCGCGTTCCTGGCTATCTTCCTCGGCGCGAGCATCCTCATCCCGGTGCTCCACAGGTGGCTACGGAACGTGACGTTCCTCGTTGCCGCCGCCATCCCCGCTGCCGCCTTCGTCTGGACGGCGTTGCTCGGTCCTCGCATCCTGAGCGGCGAGGTGCTCACGGAGAGCATCCCCTGGATCCCGCAGATCGAGATCGCGATCGCCATGCGAATGGACGTGCTCGCCTGGATCATGACGCTCATCGTGACCGGCATCGGCGCGCTGGTCCTCCTCTACTGCGGGCGCTACTTCAAGCCGGACGAGCCGGACCTCGGCCGCTTCGCCGCCGTGCTGCTCGCCTTCGCCGGCGTCATGTTCGGGCTGGTGCTCGCCGACGACATCTACCTCCTCTTCATCTTCTGGGAGGCGACGAGCGTGCTCTCGTTCCTCCTCATCGGCCATTACTCGTCGAAGCGCGCGAGTCGCGGTGCCGCCATGCAGGCCCTGCTTGTCACGACGCTCGGCGGCCTCGCCATGCTCGTCGGCCTCGTCATGCTGCACGCCTCGACCGGCACGTCGCTGTTGTCTGAGATCATCGCGAACCCGCCTGAGTTCGACGGTTTCACGATCACGGCGGTGATGCTCGTGCTCGCCGGGGCCGTCACCAAGTCGGCGCTTGCCCCGTTCCACTTCTGGCTTCCCGCCGCGATGGCCGCCCCGACCCCCGTCAGCGCGTACCTGCACGCCGCGGCGATGGTCAAGGCCGGCATCTACCTCATCGCGCGCTTCGCGCCCGGCTTCGCGGAGATGCCCGGCTGGCGCGAAGTGCTCATCACGATCGGCGTCGCGACGATGCTCATCGGCGGCTGGCGTTCGCTGCGCCAGCACGACCTCAAGCTGATCCTCGCCTACGGCACCGTCAGCCAGCTCGGCTTCATGACCGTCGTCGTCGCCTTCGGCACGCGGGATGCGGCGCTCGCGGGCCTGGCCATGGTCATCGCCCACGCCTGCTTCAAGGCGGCCCTGTTCCTGATCGTCGGCATGATCGACCACCGCACGGGGACACGCGACATCCGCAAGCTGTCCGGCCTCGCGAAGGCGGCCCCAGTCCTGTTCTGGATGACGGCGCTGGCCATCGCGGCGATGGCTGGCGTGCCGCCGATGTTCACCTTCGTCGCGAAGGAGGCCATCCTCACGGCGCTCCTCGAGGCCGGCGAAGCTGGCAACATGTGGGGTTGGATCGCGCTCGTCGGGGTCATCATCGGCACCGTCTTCACGGTCGCCTACTCGGCCCGCTTCCTCTGGGGTGCGTTCGCCTCGAAGCAGGACGTCGAGCGCGTGCGGTACGTGCCGGAGCACCTCGACTTCATGTTCTCCCCGCTGGTCCTCGTCGTCGCCTCCCTCGGCCTCGGCTTCGCCTCCGGCCTCATCGATCCCGTGCTCGCCATGTACGCGGACACGCTCCCGGAGCTGCCCGGCGTCAAGCCGTACCACCTGGCGCTCTGGCACGGGTTCGAGCCTGCGCTGTTCATCACGATCGGCACCTTCATCGTCGGAGGGCTGCTGTTCGTGTGGCGGGCACCCGTCGCTCGGGCACAGGCGAAGGTGCCACCGCTCATCGAGTCGTCGCGCGGCTACTGGACCACGATGCGCGTCGTCGACGTCATCGCCGCCCGCACCACGGCGACAACGCAGCGCGGCTCGTTGCCCTTCTACCTCGCGTCGATCTTCATCATGTTCGTCGTGGCGTCCGTCTTCACGCTCGTCACGATGGATACACCGGTCCCTGCGTTCGAGACGCAGATCCGCTGGCAGGAGATCGCGATCATCCTGATCATGATCCTCGCAGCGTTCTTCGTGACGAGCTCGGAGAAACGGTTCCAGGGCGTCATCCTCGTCGGAGTCACCGGCTACGGCATGGCTGGCCTCTTCGCCCTCTCCGGCGCCCCTGACCTCGCGATCACGCAGGCCCTCATCGAGACCATCACGCTTGTCGTCTTCGTGCTCGTGCTGCGCAGGCTCCCCGCCCGCCACGGCAAGGCGCTCAAGAACCCGCCGTCGTGGCTGCGCTGGCTCATCGGCGGCAGCGTCGGTCTCGTGCTCGCCGTCGTCGCATGGATCTCGCTCGCTTCCCGCCAGGCGATTCCCGACTCGGTGTTCTTCCCCGAGTTCGCCTACAAGGGCGGTCACGGCTCCAACATCGTCAACGTGACGCTCGTCGACATCCGCGGCTGGGACACGATGGGCGAGCTCTCCGTGCTCATCGCCGCCGCTACGGGCGTCGCGAGCCTCGTCTACCTCAACAACCGAGGCCGGTCGCGCGTCGACGCGGCCCGCGGCCCTCGCTTCCTGCGTGCATCCCGCCCGGTCACCGAGCCCATCGACCTCGCCGCCGTCAGCGCGGCAGGGCAGAAGCTGGGCAAGGCGGACAAGCTGCAGGGGGAGCGCCGCAAGGTCTGGCTCATCGCCGGGAAGTCGCTCGCGCCGAACAACCGCTCGATCATCCTCGAGGTCGTCGTGCGGCTCGTGTTCCACGCGCTGCTCATCGCCTCCCTCTTCCTCCTGTTCACGGGGCACAACACTCCGGGTGGCGGCTTCGCCGGAGGTGCCGTCGCGAGCCTCGCGCTCGCCGCGCGCTACCTGGCTGGCGGCCGTGCGGAGCTCGACGAGGCCGTGAAGGTAGATGCGGGTCGACTGCTCGGCATCGGGTTCCTGCTCGCGACCCTCACGGCGCTCGTGCCGATCTTCTTCGGCCAGGCACCGTTCACGTCCTCCTGGATCGACCAGGACATTCCAGGCATCGGCCAGTTCGTCTTCGTCACGTCGACCGTGTTCGACATCGGCGTCTACCTCATCGTCATCGCGCTGGTCATCGACATCCTGCGCTCGCTGGGTTCGGAGATCGACCTGCAGATCGAACAGGACGCATCCCCTGACTCTGACACGTCAGCGGCAGAGCACGACGGCCTGCAGGGCGAGAACGCAGAGGGAGGCGAGACGGGCTTCAACACCGGCGCTCTCGCTCGTGTCAACGAAGAGGTCGGAACCGACCAGAACGACATCGAACCAGTCGAATCCGAGGAGGTGACCCGCTCATGACCCTGTCCCTTGTGCTGCTCGTTGGCATGGCAGTGCTCTACGCCTGCGGCGTCTACCTGCTCCTCGAGCGCAGCCTGACGCGCATGCTCCTCGGGATCCTGCTCGTCGGCAACGCCACGAACATCCTCATCTTCTTCATGTCGGGCAGCTTCGGTCTCGCGCCCATCTACGACGCGGATGTGGCACCCGAGGACTACTCGGACCCGATCCCGCAGGCCTTCATCCTCACTGCCATCGTCATCACCTTCGGCGTGACGGCGTTCATGCTCGCCCTCATCTACCGTTCGTGGCGCCTGGCGCAGGCCGACACCGTGAGCGACGATGAAGAGGACATCGCGATGCGAACCGCCGATCTCTCGCAGGACGACGAGGAGTTCGACGAGGACGACTCGGGCGACACCGAGTTCGGGCAGTACGCCGAGGCCGCCGTCTCGACGGCGCGCATCGACATGGGGGAAGGGCCGGACTCGGGGTCTGGCAGGGACAGCTTCGCGGAAGCCTCCCTCAAAGCCACCGAGCCGAGCAACCGCCACGAGGAGCTTGAAGAGTTCCGGGCAGGCGAGCAGGACGCCGAGGGCACCCAGCCCGAGGTCGGCCTCGATTCCGGCTCGGATGACGCCGCCAACCGCAGAGACGACAACGCAGGGGAGGGGGATCGCTCATGACCTGGCTTGTTCCCCTCATCGTGCTCGTGCCGCTCATTGGAGCGGCCCTCGCGCTGACCGCGGCCCGCGCGGCCCGTCTGCAGATCTTCATCGCGCAGGCGACGCTTGTCCTCGCGCTCGCAGTGAGCGTCGGCCTGCTCGTCGCCGTCACCACGTCTGGCGAGGCGCTTGTCGTGCAGGGCGGCGGCTGGCTCGCGCCGTTCGGCATCTCCCTCGTCGTCGACCAGCTGTCGGCGATGCTCGTCGTTGTCACCAGCATCGTGCTGCTCGCGGTCATGGCCTTCTCGATCGGCCAGGGCGCGGCGGACGGCGACGACGAGACCCCGGTCTCGATCTTCTACCCCACGTACCTCGTGCTGTCGGCGGGCGTCTACAACGCGTTCATCGCGGGCGACCTCTTCAACATGTACGTGGGCTTCGAGATCCTGCTCGTGTCGAGCTTCGTGCTCATCACGCTCGGAGGCACGACGGAGCGCATCAAGGCCGGCGTCACCTACATCGTCGTGAGCCTCGTCTCGTCGTTCATCTTCCTGGGCTCGATCGCGCTCATCTACGGCGCCGTCGGAACCGTGAACTTCGCCGAGATCGCCGTGCGCATGGCGGAGCTGCCGCAGGATGTGCAGCTCATGCTCCACATGCCGCTGCTCATCGCCTTCGCGATCAAGGCGGCGCTCTTCCCGCTGTCGTTCTGGCTGCCGGACTCATACCCGTCGGCGCCAGCTCCGGTCACGGCCGTGTTCGCGGGCCTGCTGACGAAGGTCGGCGTGTACGCGATCCTGCGCACGGAGACGCTCCTGTTCTGGGACAACGACATCTCCGTGCTGCTCATGGTGATCGCGCTGCTGACGATGATCGTCGGCATCCTCGGTGCCGTCGCCCAGGCAGGCATCCGGCGAATGCTGTCGTTCACGCTCGTCAGCCACATTGGCTACATGATCTTCGGCGTCGCGCTCGGCACCGAGCTCGGCTACGCGGCGACGGTGTTCTACATCGTCCACCACATCATCGTGCAGACGGCGCTGTTCCTCGTGACGGGGCTCATCGAGCGAATAGCCGGCTCATCGTCCCTCACGCACCTCGGCGGGATGCTCAAGCGGGCCCCGTTCGTGGCCGTGCTGTTCTTCATCCCGATGCTCAACCTCGGCGGTATCCCGCCGTTCTCGGGCTTCATCGGCAAGGTCGGCCTCTTCACGGCGGGCGCGGCCCAGGGGAGCGTGCTCAGCTACGTGCTCATCGGCGCCGGTGCCGTGACGAGCCTCCTCACCCTGTACGCGCTCATCCGCGTCTGGAACCTCGGCTTCTGGCGCACACAGGAGCAGGTCGTCGACTTCTCCTCGCCCATGACGGAGCGGATCTCCGACACCCCCGAGTCGGCCGTCGTCACCGAGACGAAGTCGTCGTCGCGGCTCATGACGATCGCGACGACCACGATGGTCGCCGTGAGCGTCGCCATCACGGTCTTCGCCGGCCCCATCTACGAGTGGTCCGAGACGGCCGCGTTCGACCTGTTCCCTGCTGAGTACATCAGCTCGGTCTCCAATGGGGAGGTGCTCAAGCCGTGATGAAGGTCAAGGAAACCAGCGCCCGTAAGCCGCGGCGCCACGCGATTCTCGTCCAGCTGCCGCTGCTGCTCGCGCTTGTCGCGTTCTGGCTCGTGCTGTGGGGGCACGTCGACGTCATCAGCGTCGTCACCGGGATCATCTTCTCGGTCATCATCGTCGAGGTCTTCTACCTGCCGGCGGTCGACCTCTCCGGCCGCATCAACCTGTGGTGGACGCTCGTCTTCTTCGTGAAGTTCGTCTACCGCCTGGTGAGCGCGTCGCTCATCGTCGCGTGGCTGGCCTTCCGCCCCGCGAAGCCGCCGCTCGGCTCCGTCATCTCGGTGCAGCTGCGCACGCGCAGCGACTTCATCCTCACCCTCACGGCCGAGGTCAATATGCTCATCCCCGGCTCGATGGTCGTGGAAGTCGACCGGATGCACTCCGTGCTGTACCTGCACGTGCTCGACGCGTCGACCGACGAGTCCGTCGAGTCCGTCAAGGCGCTCGCGCTCGACGTCGAGGAGGGGCTCGCGCTTGCCCTCGGCACACGCGACGACCTGTGGCGCGTCAACCGCGACCGCGTTCGCCGCGGTCTCGGCCCCATCGGGCAGTCGCCGGCGCAGAAGAAGCACGAGGCGATCCGCGACAAGCAGTTCGCGCACGACATGCCCGTCATCGTCAAGGAATCGGCCAGCGGCCGATCTGCAGCTCAGGAGGGGGAAAAGTGATGGTCGTCGACGTGCTCGTCTGGATCTTCGGCACGATGTTCGCCGTCGCCGCGCTCCTCGCGGTGATCCGCATCATCCGCGGCCCCTCCATCGTCGACCGCATGGTCGCCTCCGACGCGCTCCTCACGATCCTCATCTGCGTGCTCGTCGCCGACATGATCATCCGCGGGCACACGGACACGCTCCCGCTGGTGCTCGCCCTCGCGATGACCGCATTCATCGCCTCGGTCGCAGTCGCCAGGCACGTCACAAGGCAGGAGGCGAACGCCAGTGAGCGCTTCTGACACGCTTCTCGCATCGGGTGGGCTTCTTGTGGCAAACGGCCCCTTTGACGCCCTCGATGTCATCTCCCTCATCTGCCTCGGCCTTGGCGCGCTCCTCTCGCTCGCCGCGGGTGTCGGCCTCATGCGGTTCTCCGACGTGCTCATGCGCATGCACGCGCAGACGAAGCCGCAGATCGCCGGCCTCATGTTCCTGCTCATCGGCCTCGCCGTGCAGCAGACGCACCTGCCGACGATCCTCTTCCTCATCCCGATCATATTCTTCCAGATGCTCACCACGCCCGCCGGGGCGACGATGCTCGCGCGAGCTGGCTACCGGAGCAGGCAGTTCGACAACGTGCCGCTCTACGTCGACGAGCTTGCGGCCGCGGTCGAGAGCGCGCAGCGCCGCACCGATGACGAGCTGGCGCGGGCACACGCGGTTCGGACCGGTCAGCCGGAACGCGAGCCGGCGCCCGAGCACGAGGGCCTGGGGCACGGCGAGAAGTAGCGTGTCACAGCGGCGCGGGCAGAGCTTCTCCGCGGCGTAGAATGGCGGGCATGCCTGAGCCAGAAATCGACATCAAGCCACGCAGTCGGGTCGTCACCGACGGCATCGAAGCCACCACCTCGCGCGGCATGCTTCGCGCTGTCGGTATGGGTGACGATGACTGGGACAAGCCGCAGATCGGCATCGCGTCCTCGTGGAACGAGATCACCCCATGCAACCTCTCCCTCAATCGCCTCGCGCAGGGCGCCAAGGAGGGCGTGCACTCTGGCGGTGGCTACCCGCTGCAGTTCGGCACCGTCTCCGTCTCTGACGGCATCTCCATGGGCCACGAGGGCATGCACTTCTCGCTCGTCTCGCGTGAGGTCATCGCCGACTCCGTCGAGACCGTTGTCATGGCCGAGCGCCTCGACGGTACCGTGCTGCTCGCCGGATGTGACAAGTCGATCCCCGGCATGCTCATGGCATCCGCGCGACTCGACCTCTCGAGCGTCTTCCTCTACGCGGGCTCGATCGCTCCGGGTTGGGTGAAGCTCTCGGACGGCACCGAGAAGGACATCACGATCATCGACTCATTCGAGGCAGTCGGTGCCACGAAGGCCGGCAAGATGTCCGAGTCCGACCTCAAGCGCATCGAGTGCGCGTTCGCGCCAGGTGAGGGCGCCTGCGGCGGCATGTACACGGCCAACACGATGGCCTCCGTCGCCGAGGCGCTCGGCCTCAGCCTGCCAGGCTCGGCCGCTCCCGCATCGGCCGACCGCCGCCGCGACATGTACGCCCACCGCTCGGGTGAGGCAGTGGTCAACCTGCTCCGCCAGGGCATCACGACGGGCGACATCCTCACGAAGGAAGCCTTCGAGAACGCCATCGCGCTTGCCATGGCGCTCGGCGGATCGACCAACGTCGTGCTCCACCTCCTCGCGATCGCTCGCGAGGCGCAGGTCGATGTCACCCTGCACGACTTCAACCGCATCGGCGACAAGGTTCCCCACATCGCGGACATGAAGCCGTTCGGCAAGTACGTCATGAATGACGTCGACCGCCACGGCGGCATCCCCGTCGTCATGAAGGCGCTCCTCGACGAGGGCCTCATGCACGGCGACGCGCTCACCGTGACGGGCAAGACGCTCGCCGAGAACCTCCGCGACCTCAACCCGGACCCGGTCGACGGCGACGTCGTGCACACGGTCAACAACCCCATCCACGCGACGGGCGGCATCACGGTGCTGCACGGCTCGCTCGCCCCAGAAGGAGCCGTCGTGAAGACGGCAGGCTTCGACGCCGACGTCTTCGAGGGCCCAGCCCGCGTGTTCGAGCGCGAGCGCGGCGCGATGGACGCCCTCACCAACGGCGAGATCGAAGCTGGCGACGTCATCGTCATCCGCTACGAGGGCCCGAAGGGCGGACCGGGCATGCGCGAGATGCTCGCCATCACGGCGGCCATCAAGGGCGCGGGGCTCGGCAAGGATGTACTACTCTTGACGGACGGACGATTCTCAGGCGGCACAACCGGCCTGTGCATCGGCCACATTGCACCGGAAGCGGTCGACCAAGGTCCCATCGCTTTCGTCCGCAGTGGAGATCTGATTCGGGTCGACATCGCGGCTCGCTCGATCGACCTACTCGTCGACGAAGCTGAGCTCGCCTCCCGCCGAGAAGGCTGGGAACCACTCCCTCCGAAGTTCACGCGCGGCGTGCTTGCGAAATACTCGAAGCTCGTCCGCAGCGCGTCCGAGGGGGCGACCACGGGCTAGCCCCCGGAGCCTCGGCTCTGACCTTGGGGCTCGGCCCCATCGACTGCGCTCGACTCATCGAGTACAAGAAGAACGGATCTCATGACGCAGGAAACTGCCGCCCGCATTGCCGCGGCGTCACCCTCCTCCGGGCGCGAGCCCGAAATGCTGACCGGAGCCCAGGCTGTTGTCCGCACCCTCGAGAACCTCGGGGTCACGGACGTCTTCGGGCTGCCCGGCGGCGCCATCATCGAGGTGTACGACCCACTCCTCGACAGCACCAAGCTCCGCCACATCCTGGTCCGCCACGAGCAAGGCGCCGGCCACGCCGCCGAGGGCTACGCATCGGCGAGCGGCCGGACCGGCGTCTGCATCGCGACGAGCGGCCCAGGCGCAACGAACCTCGTGACCGCGATCGCCGACGCCTACATGGACTCGGTGCCGCTGCTGGCCATCACCGGCCAGGTGTTCTCGCACCTCATGGGGACCGACGCGTTCCAGGAGGCCGACATCATCGGCATCACGATGCCCGTGACGAAGCACAGCATCCTCGTCCGCACGCCGGAGGAGATTCCCGCGGCCATCGCGTCGGCGCACCACATCGCGTCGACCGGTCGCCCGGGGCCCGTCCTCGTCGACATCACCAAGGACGCGCAGCAGAAGAAGGCGCCATACATCTGGCCGGTCAAGCTCGACCTCCCCGGCTACCGCCCGGTGCTCAAGGCGCACGGCAAGCAGATCCTCGCGGCGGCTCAGCTCATCGCGCAGGCCAAGAAGCCCGTCTTCTACCTGGGCGGCGGCATCGTCCGCTCCGGCGCGTCCACTGAAGTGCAGCGCCTCGTCGAGAAGACCGGGGCACCGGCTGTCACGACGCTCATGGCCCGCGGCGCGTTCCCCGACTCGCACCCGCAGATGCTCGGCATGCCAGGCATGCACGGCACGGTGCCTGCGGTGCTCTCGCTGCAGGAAGCCGACCTGCTCATCACAATCGGCGCCCGCTTCGACGACCGAGTCACCGGCAAGTCGGCGCTCTTCGCGCCGAACGCGAAGGTCATCCACGTCGACATCGACCCAGCAGAAATCTCCAAGATCCGCACGGCCGACGTGCCGATCGTCGGCGACGCGCGCGAAGTCGCGATCGACCTCCTCGCCGCCGTCACCGACCATGCGCCCGCCGACACGGCCCGCCTCGCGGACTGGTGGACGTACCTCGACGGTCTGAAGGCCGAGTTCCCACTCGGGTTCACCAAGCCGAGCGACGGGCTCCTCTCGCCGCAGCACATCATCCAGCGCATCAGCGAGCTCACGGGGCCGGAGGCCATCTACGCCGCGGGTGTCGGGCAGCACCAGATGTGGGCAGCCCAATTCGTCAAATACGAGCGGCCGAACGCCTGGCTCAACTCCGGCGGTGCAGGCACCATGGGCTACGCCATCCCGGCCGCCATGGGCGCCAAGGTCGCCGAGCCGCACCGCACGGTGTGGGCGATCGACGGCGACGGATGCTTCCAGATGACCAATCAGGAGCTCGCGACCTGCGCGATCAACAACATCCCCATCAAGGTCGCCATCATCAACAACTCGTCGCTCGGCATGGTGCGACAGTGGCAGACGCTCTTCTACGACGGCCGCCACTCGAACACCGACCTGAACACGGGACACGAGACGGTTCGCATCCCTGACTTCGTGAAGCTCGCCGACGCCTACGGCGCGCTCGGCATCCGCGTCACGAAGGAAGAGGAGATCGACGCCGCCATCAAGCTCGCCCTCGAGACCAACGACCGCAGCGTCGTCATCGACTTCGTCGTGAGCGCAGACGCCATGGTGTGGCCGATGGTGCCGCAGGGCGTCTCGAACAGCTTCGTCCAGTACGCCAAGGAACACAGCCCGACCTTCGAGGGGGAGTAGAACATGTCGAAGCACGTACTTTCGCTCCTCGTCGAGGACAAGCCAGGTCTGCTGACACGCGTCGCCGGGCTCTTCGCCCGCCGAGGCTTCAACATCGACTCCCTCGCCGTCGGCGCGAGCGAGGTCGACGGGCTCTCCCGCATCACGGTCGTCGTGGACGTCGAGGAGTTCCCGCTCGAGCAGGTGACGAAGCAGCTCAACAAGCTCGTCAACGTCATCAAGATCGTCGAGCTCGAATTCGACGCCTCCGTCCAGCGCGAGCACCTGCTCGTCAAGGTGAAGGTCGATTCGGCGACTCGCTCGCAGGTCATCGAGGCCGTCAACCTCTTCCGCGCCCGCGTCGTGGACGTCGCCACGGACGCGCTTGTCATCGAAACCACAGGCGACACGGGCAAGGTGCAGGCGTTCCTGCGCGTCCTCGAGCCGTACGGCATCCGCGAGATCGTCCAGTCCGGCCTCGTCGCCGTCGGCCGCGGATCCAAGTCCATGACCGAGCGGGTCGCGCGCTGACCCCGCGTCGCGCATCCGCTCGCCCTGTACCGACCAGCGCAGATGTGCTGATCAGCACTCAAGAACCCACAAGCCAAACGCCAACAATCAAGGAGCACACACGTGGCTGAAATCCTCTACGACACCGACGCAGACCTGAGCATCATCCAGGGCAAGAAGGTAGCCGTCGTCGGCTACGGCTCGCAGGGCCACGCCCACGCGCAGAACCTCCGCGACTCCGGTGTCGAGGTCAAGATCGGTCTCAAGGACGGCTCGAAGTCGGCCCCCAAGGCGCAGGAGGATGGCTTCGAGGTCCTGGGCGTTGCAGACGCAGCCGAGTGGGCAGACGTCATCATGATCCTCGCGCCGGACCAGCACCAGCGCTCGATCTACACGGACAGCGTCAAGGACAAGCTGACGGCCGGCAAGACGCTCGCCTTCGCTCACGGCTTCAACATCCGCTTCGGCTACATCGACGCTCCCGAGGGTGTCGACGTCATCCTCGTCGCCCCGAAGGCCCCCGGCCACACGGTGCGCCGCGAGTTCGTCGCAGGCCGTGGCATCCCGGACATCATCGCGGTCGAGAACGACGCATCCGGCACCGCTTGGGCGACGGCACTCTCCTACGCTGCCGCTATCGGTGGCACGCGTGCCGGCGTCATCAAGACGACCTTCACGGAAGAGACCGAGACCGACCTCTTCGGCGAGCAGGCTGTGCTCTGCGGTGGCACGTCGCAGCTCATCCAGTACGGCTTCGAGACGCTCACCGAGGCCGGCTACCAGCCCGAGATCGCCTACTTCGAGGTGCTCCACGAGCTCAAGCTCATCGTCGACCTCATCTGGGAGGGCGGCATCGCCAAGCAGCGCTGGTCGGTCTCCGACACGGCTGAGTTCGGCGACTACGTCTCCGGCCCTCGCGTCATCGACCCGAGCGTCAAGGCCAACATGCAGGCCGTTCTCGCCGACATCCAGTCGGGCGCGTTCGCGAAGCGCTTCATCGACGACCAGGACAACGGCGGCGTCGAGTTCGCGGAGTTCCGCAAGAAGGGCGAGTCGCACCCCATCGAGAAGACCGGCCAGGAGCTGCGCAAGCTCTTCGCCTGGAAGCAGACCGACAGCGACTACGTCGACGGGCAGGTCGCGCGCTAAGCGTCACCATCCTTCGGCAGTTCTGAACTGCGTTGGGCCGGCCTCGAGCATCAGCTCGGGGCCGGCCCTTCTTCCCGCGGGCAGCCCGCGTGTTACGGCGACGTGGGGCGGATGCGCGTTCAGCGATAAGATCGGTTCGGCCTGCGCCCGCAGACTCCCTGTCTCCACTGGAGGATTCTTCACGTGTCAAAGCCCGTCGTTCTGCTTGCCGAGCAGCTTTCCCCCGCAACCGTGGATGCGCTCGGTCCCGACTTCGAAGTCCGCCAGGTCGACGGCACCGACCGTCCTGCGCTCCTCGAAGCACTCGCCGAGGCCAACGCGATCCTCGTGCGCAGCGCGACCCAGGTGGACGCCGAGGCGATCGCCGCGGCCCCGAACCTGAAGATCATCGCGCGCGCCGGAGTCGGCCTCGACAACGTCGACACGCCCGCCGCCACGAAGGCCGGCGTCATGGTCGTCAACGCTCCGACCTCGAACATCACTTCGGCGGCCGAGCTCGCCGTCGGCCACATCATCTCGCTGGCCCGCCACATCCCGAACGCCAACGCGTCGATGAAGGCAGGCGACTGGAAGCGCTCGAAGTACACGGGCGTCGAGCTGTTCGAGAAGACCATCGGCATCGTCGGGCTCGGCCGCATCGGCACGCTGGTCGTCGACCGCCTCAAGGGCTTCGGCGTGAACCTCGTCGCCTACGACCCCTACGTGACGCCGGCGCGCGCCTCGCAGCTCGGCGTGCAGCTCCTCAGCCTCGAAGAGCTCATGGCGCAGTCGGACTTCATCACCATCCACATCCCGCGCACGCCGGAGACGACCGGTCTCATCGGCCAGGCGGAGTTCGCGCTCGCCAAACCGGAGCTTCGCATCGTGAACTGCTCGCGCGGCGGCATCATCGACGAGAACGCCCTCCGTGACGCCCTCGAGTCCGGCAAGATCGCCGGCGCGGCCCTCGACGTGTTCGTCACCGAGCCGCCGTCGAACCGCGACCTCCTCGACCAGCCGAACCTGCAGCTCACGCCGCACCTCGGCGCATCCACCGACGAAGCCCAGGAGAAGGCCGGCGTCTCGGTCGCGCGCTCCGTGCGCCTCGCTCTCGCCGGCGAACTCGTGCCGGACGCGGTCAACGTCGCCGGTGGCATCATCGACGAGTACGTGCGCCCGGGCATTCCGCTCATGGAGAAGCTCGGCCAGTTCCTGCAGGGACTCATCGGCACCTCTCCCGTGGCCCTCGACATCGAAGTGCACGGCGAGCTCGCCCGATACGAGGTCAAGGCGCTGCGTCTCGCCGCGCTCAAGGGCTTCTTCACGAACATCGTCACCGAGCAGGTCTCCTACGTGAACGCGCCGCTCCTCGCGGAGGAGCGCGGCCTCGAGGTGCGCATGAACGTCGACGAGGACAGCGACGAGTACCGCAACGTGCTTACGCTGCGCGCGACGCTCAGCAACGGCAAGACGGTCGCCGTCTCCGGCACGCTCACTGGCCCGAAGCAGATCGAGAAGCTCGTCGGCATCAACGGCTACAGCATCGAGGTCCCACTCGCCGCGCACCACCTCGTGATGGTCTACAGCGACCGGCCGGGCGTCGTGGCCGTCTACGGCGCCGCGCTGGGCGAAGCTGGCGTCAACATCGCCGGCATGCAGATCGCGCGCGAGGAAGAGGGCGGCCACGCGCTGTCCGTCCTCACGATCGACGAGCCCGCGAGCGACGAGCTGCTTGCGCACCTGCGCGACGCGATCGGCGCATCCGAGCTGCACGAGATCGACATCGTCGAGAGCTAGGCATTCTGCAGGCGGCCCGCCGCCTCGGCCAACGCTGCCTGCGTTTTCACCCCTGCGTATTCGCAAGGTTGGAAACGCAGGCAGCGTTTCGCTTTGGGCGGATGCGCGGGGTAGCTCGAGTTCCGCGGCTTGAAGGTCGAAGCGCGCCGCGGCGCAATCGCTGCCAGCCGATTGCCCCTTTGAAGGCCCTGCTGGAGGGCGAATCGCCGGGCAGCGATGGGCGCACGCGCGGCGCAGCGCGGGGCACGGCGTCGCGGGGGCGTTGACGCGGGGTGCGGGGCGTCCTCAGTGGCCGAGGGTCGCTTTGAGGACGGAGACGGCGACGCCGATGAGGGCGAGGCCGATGCCGGCGGCGAAGGTGCGGAAGGAGGGCTGCTCGCCGCGGATGCGCTGCACCGTGAACCCCATGACCGCGAGGCGCGCGATGATGACCACCTCGGCGGCGATCTGCGCCGTCTCGCCGTGCATAACACCAAGCGCGGCGAGGCCCAGGATGGCTGCGGGGATGGACGCGGCTGACGCGATCGGCACGGCATCCCGCAGCTCATGGAGGAGCTGCGTGTGTGCGGCGCGATCTGGGCGATCGCCGGCCTCAGCGCGAGTCGAATGCCCGACCGCGTCGGCGATGAGGTGTGCGAGCAGTGTTGTGCCGCCCGTCGCCAGCACGGTGATGGCCCCCTGGCCGGGGTTCTCGCCCGCGTGCACGAGCCCGAGGAGCGTGGCGAGCACGATGATGTTGCCGTACACGTAGGCCGTGAGGCGGCTCGCGGCCCGCTCGCGGGGCAGGTCGTCTTTGCGGCGCAGGATGGCGGTGGTCATGGGGACAGACGCTAGCCCAGCTGCGGCCTAAACTGGGGGAGCCGCGAACGCCGCCGGCAGGAAAGGACGCCTCGTGTCGGAACGTGCAGTGCCGGACAAGCTCGACATCGCCGTCATCCCCGGTGATGGGATCGGCCCGGAGGTCATCGCGGAGGCACAGCGTGCACTCCGCGCGGCGCTCCCCGAGGGCGTCGAGCTGAGCCTCACCGAGTATCCATTCGGCGCGGGCCACTACCTCGAGACCGGCGACATCATCTCCGATGCGGAGCTGCACGCGCTCGCGCAGCACGACGGCATCCTCCTGGGCGCGGTCGGCGGGGACCCGGCCGATGAGCGCCTGGCTGGCGGCATCATCGAACGCGGCCTGCTGCTCAAGCTGCGCTTCGCGTTCGACCATTACATCAACCTGCGCCCTGGCGCGATCTCGAAGGGTGTCAAGACCCCGTTGAGCGACCCGGGCGAGGTTGACTTCGTCGTCGTGCGCGAGGGCACCGAGGGGCCGTACGTCGGCAACGGCGGCGTCGTTCGCGTCGGGACGCCGCACGAGATCGCGACCGAGGTGTCCGTCAACACGGCCTACGGTGTTGAGCGCACCGTGCGGTACGCGTTCGAGAAGGCGCAGTCGCGCGCCCGCAAGCACCTCACGCTCGTGCACAAGAAGAATGTGCTCGTGAACGCCGGCGTGCTCTGGCAGCGCGTCGTCGACCGTGTCTCCGCCGACTACCCGGAAGTTGCCGTCGAGTACCTGCACGTCGACGCTGCTACGATTTTCTTCGTCACGAACCCGTCGAGATTTGACGTGATCGTCACCGATAACCTGTTCGGCGACATCGTGACGGACCTTGCCGCAGCCATCACTGGCGGCATCGGGCTGGCGGCCTCGGGCAACATCAATCCCGAAGGCGAATTTCCCAGCATGTTCGAGCCCGTTCACGGCTCGGCACCAGACATCGCGGGCCTCGGCAAAGCCGACCCGACGGCGGCGATCCTCTCCGTCGTTCTGCTGCTCGAGCACTTCGGACTCTCGGACGCAGCCGCATCCCTCGAAGGTGCCTGCCGTGCCGACCTCGCATCCCGAGGTGGGGCATCCAGGAGCACCTCCGAGATCGGCGACGCCATCATCTCCCGACTGACCGCGCAAGGAACACACGCATGAGCGACACCAGCAGCACCGCCACCGCACCGACCGAGGGCGCGTCCCTCGAGTTCACGATCGAGCGCAACCCGGCTCCGGCGTCCGCCGAGGTTCGGGATGCGGTGCTCGCCGACCCCGGGTTCGGCAAGCACTTCACCGACCACATGGTCATCATCGACTGGACGGTCGCAGAGGGTTGGCACGACGCTCGTGTCGTGCCGTATGGGCCGCTGCAGGTCGACCCTTCGTCTGCGGTCTTCCACTACGGCCAGGAGATCTTCGAGGGCCTCAAGGCCTACCGCCACGGCGGGGGAGAGGTCTTCGGGTTCCGTCCCGAACGCAACGCGCAGCGCCTGCAGAGCTCGGCGCGGCGCCTCGCGCTGCCGGAGCTGCCCGAAGAGCTGTTCCTCGAGTCGGTTCGCCAGCTCGTGCAGATCGACGAGCAGTGGGTTCCGGCTGCTGGCGAGGGCAAGACGCTATACCTGCGCCCGTTCATGATCGCGTTCGAGAACTTCCTCGGCGTGCGGGCGGCGCAGACGGTGCGGTACATGGTCATCGCCTGCCCGGCGGGCTCGTACTTCTCCGACCCGACGCGCCCCGTCGACATCTGGCTCTCGCAGGAGTACTCCCGCGCCGGTGCCGGTGGCACGGGTGCCGCGAAGTGCGGCGGCAACTACGCATCGTCGCTGCTCCCGCAGGAGGAGGCGTACGCGAACGGATGCGAGCAGGTGCTGTTCCTCGACTCGTCGGAGAACAAATACCTCGAGGAGCTCGGTGGCATGAACATCGTGCTCATCAAGTCGGACGGCACGATCCTGACCCCGCTGAGCGATTCCATCCTCCCGGGCATCACGCGCGACAGCGTGCTCGAGCTGTGCGAGCGCGCCGGTCGGAAGATCGAGCAGCGCCGCATCACGATCGACGAGTGGCGCGAGGGAGTCGCCGACGGCACGATCGTCGAGGCCTTCGCGTGCGGCACGGCGGCGGTCATCTCGCCCATCGGCAAGGTCAAGTCGCCCGACTTCACGATCGAGAACCCGGTCATCACGCAGGACTCGGTGAGCATGCGCATCCGCGCGGAGCTCACGGGTATCCAGAACGGCGAGCTGCCCGACCTCATGGGCTGGACGCAGCGCCTGGCGTAGCGGCTCGACGGGCTGACGAACTCGACAAGCTGGCGGACGGCGGACTGACGCGTGGTCTACGGATGGGCTGCCCGTAAGGGCGCCGAGTACCAGGAGCGGGTCATGGCTGCGCCATCGAGGCGCGGCTTTGTGCTGCTGGTGGTGCTCGAGTTGGTTCTGGCGGTCCTGTTCCCGGTGTTCCTCGCCTTTGGCGAGTACTGGCTGGGCCCAGTGGTGCTCGTGGTCGCCGCCCTCGCGGGGTGGGCGACCACGAGGTTCCTCGTGCACGTCTCGCCGTGGCTGCGACGGGTCGTCGTGATCTGCGCGGTGCTCGGGATGCTCGCGCTTGGTGTGTTCGCGAGTCCTGTCGCCGCGATGGGGCTGCTTGCGCTGTTCGCCTACGCGGGAGGCTGGTTCTTGACGTTCGCTGTGGCTCCTGCGCGGGCGGTCCGCTGGCAAGAGGTCACGCGGGGCCGTCGCTAGCTTCTGTAGAGCAGCGCCATGTACGCGCCGCGCAGCAGCTGCACTTCGAGGACCAGCTGCTGGAAGCTCCACGCGCGCGGAGGCTTGCAGGTGATGAGCGACATGGGCCCGTCGCGCAGCTCGAGGAGCTCGATGCTTTCGATCTTGAGCGCCGTCTCTGGTCTGGCGCGGGCGAGGAGCGCCTTGACGCCGTCCTCGTCCATGTCGGCGTCGCGGGGCGCGTCGAACTCGAACGTGAGCGTGTAGATGTCGATGAACAGCGAGTCGGTGTCGTCGAACTCGTCGCGGCGACCGTCTTCGCGCTGCTCCTCGCGGTACACGTAGCCGAGTACGTCGTCGCCGGCCGGCATCGTGACGATGAGGCCGCGGCCGAGTTCCAGCTGCTGCCGGAGCGAGCGGCAGACGTGGGCGAACGCGAGGTCCTCGACGTCGATGACGTCGACAGTGATGTCGACGGCTCCGTCGTCGCCGATTTCGACGCCGTTGGGGAGGGTGTAGGTGTTCGCCATGCCGTCAGTCTCCCAGAACGGCGGGGCGGGCGAGGACGGCGGGCCGGGTGAGAACGGCGGGGCAGGTCAGAACGGCAGGGCAGGATGCACACCCGGCGGGTCACGCCCCACCGGCCCGCAGCCGCCTGGCAGCCCCAGCGAGCCACAGCTGCACGCCCTCCGCCATGATCCGGGGGTCGAGGCCGGAGATCGCCGCGATCTGGTCGAGTCGGTAGCGCACGGTGTTGCGGTGCGTGCCGAGCTCGTCGGCGACCTGGGCGATCTGCCCGGAGTGGGCGAAGTAGGCGTCGAGGGTGGCGAGCAGCATGGAGCCGTGCTCCGCGTCGTGCGCCTCGAGCGGCCCGAGGACTTCGGCGGCGAGCTCCAGCACTGGCACGTCGCGGCTCGCGAGCAGCAGGGAGGAGATGGAGAGGCGCGCGGAGGTGGCGACGTCGACGTCCTGAGGGGCTCCCTGCAACGCATCCCGAGCCTCGAAGTAGCTCCAGCGCAGCGCGAGGGAAGCGGGGTACAGGTCGCCGATGCCGATGCGCGCGGCGATGCCAGCGGAACGCGCGAGGCCGATGAACGCCTCGGCGGCGGCCGGCATGCGCGTGCGCTCGGGCGCTATGACAATGAGGCGTCCTTCGAAGACGGCAGACACCGACGACTGCAGTTCGGCTGGCAGGGGGAGCGCGGTGAGTTCGGCCGTGCGGCGCTCGTCGGTCTCCGCGATGAGTACGCGCGCGGCCTGACCCGTCGCGACGCCAAGCGCCGTCAGCCTGCGCTCCGCATCCTCGACCGTGAACATGCCCCTGATGAGGTCGTGCAGCACATGGCCGGATGCGTCTCGAGCGGCCCGCACTCGTCTCGTGTCCTGGATGAGCTGCAGGCTGAGCAGCGACCGCGCGTAGTTCACGAGTCCTTCGTTGACGCGGGGGCTCGTGATGTGGAGGGTCGCGCCCGCCGACTGCCCCGTCGAGATGGGGAGCGCATCCCACCCCGTCACGGTTTCGTCCTGCACGTCGAGGCTCCCAGCGAGCAGCTCGCCAAGGCGGGTGACGGCGACGTGTGATTTCGTGAGCCTGGCGAGGCGAGCGGCGAGGCCCTTGATCCCACCGTCGGAGAGCAGCGATGTGACGAGCTGCTGTTGCTGGCGGTGCTCGCTCTCGAGGCGCGAGTGCTGCGCGTCGGTGCTCGCCTGCGTGACCACCTTCGTGAGGGCCGCGAACGGGGTCTCGTAGGCGACCTCGAAGAGCGGGAGTCCGGCCTGTTCCGCAGCGGAGACGAGGGCAGCTGGCACGGTGTCGTGCGTGAAGCCCGTGCCGACGCCGAGCGCCACGGTGTCGGCCGCGACGAGGGACTCGACAAACGAGCGGTACGCGCGGGTGCCGCGCAGGCGCATCCCGGTCGTGAGGACCAGCTGCCTGCCCGTGAGGAACGGCTGCGGGTTGAGCAGCTCCGTCGTGGCGACCCATTCGATGCCGGCGCGCAGGGCCTGCGGCTCGCCGGTGTGCAGGGTGATGCCAAGCGATGGGTTGGCGAGAAGCGTGTCGACGGTGGCAAGCATGACCTGATTGTAGGCACCTCCTAGACGGATGCACAGAAGCGGTGAGAAGCGTCGTGCGCGTGCCCATTCGTCCCGTGGGGGAGAACCGCGTAGCCTTCAAGCCATACCAAGAGGTCGAACCCCGAGGAAGGAAGCACCGTGACGGAGTTCCGCATTGCCCAGGAGCGCAAGCTCGAAGGCGCCATTCCAGGCCCCAAGTCGCAGGCTCTGACTGCGCGTCGTGAGGCGAGCGTCTCCGCATCGCTTGTTCCCGCAGTCCCCGTGTACGCGGCAGACGTCGATGGTGCCATCATCCGCGACGTCGACGGCAACCAGTTCGTCGACTTCGGCGCCGGCATCGCCGTCACCAACGTCGGCGCGTCGCACCCCCGCGTCGTCGCGGCCGTGCAGGAAGCCGCGTCGCACTTCACGCACACCGCCTTCGGCATCACCCCGTACGAGGGCTACGTCGCGGTCGCTGAGAAGCTCATCGAGATCACGCCGGGCACGCACGCAAAGAAGGCCGTGCTCCTTAACTCCGGCGCGGAAGCCGTCGAGAACGCGGTCAAGATCGCCCGACACTCGACTGGCCGCAACGCCGTCATCGCGTTCGACCACTCGTTCCACGGCCGCACGAACCTCACGATGGCCCTCACCGCGAAGAACGTCCCGTACAAGGACGGCTTCGGCCCCTTCGCACCCGAGGTCTACCGCGCACCCATGAGCTACCCGTACCGCGACGGCCTGACCGGCGCCGAGGCGGCAGCGCGCACGATCGACGTCATCGAGAAGCAGGTTGGCGGCAACAATGTCGCGGCCATCATCATCGAGCCCATCCAGGGTGAGGGCGGCTTCATCGTCCCCGCCGAAGGCTTCCTCCCCGCGCTCGTCGAGTGGGCGAAGGCCAACGGAGTGGTGTTCATCGCCGACGAGGTCCAGGCCGGCATGTGCCGCACGGGTGCCTGGTTCGCGTCCGAGCACGAGGAGATCGTGCCAGACCTTGTCACGATCGCCAAGGGCGTCGCGGGCGGAATGCCGCTCTCCGCCGTTGTCGGCCGCGCCGAGATCATGGACAGCGTGCACGTCGGCGGACTTGGCGGCACCTACACGGGCAACCCGGTCGCCACGGCCGCAGCGCTCGCCACGATCAGCGTCATGGAAGACGAGCAGCTCGCTGCCCGCGCCCTCGAGATCGAGACCATCGTGAAGACGCGCTTCGAGGCGCTCAGCGCTGAGCTCGGCGAGAACACGATCATCGGCGAGGTTCGCGGACGCGGCGCCATGCTGGCATTCGAGTTCGTCGAGGCTGGCACGGCGACGACCACCAAGAAGCCCAACCCGGCCGCCGTGAAGGCGATCGTCGCCGACGCGCTCGGCCAGGGCGTTGTCCTCCTCTCCTGCGGCACGTACGGCAACGTCGTCCGCCTCCTCCCGCCGCTCACCATCACGGACGAGCTGCTGAACGACGGCCTCGACGTGCTCGAAGCCGCCATCCGCGCGCAGGCGTAGGACACTCCGCGCCCGTCAGGGCGCGCACCAAGCCGCCGGGCGAACGCCTCGGCACAAGAATCTCGACGCCCCGGCACATCCCGCGCCGCCGGGGCGTCGAGGTGTCTGTGCTTGCATCCGCTGCCGCCGCTGGCCCCATCCGCTGCCCCCATCCGCTGCCCGCGGGTGCACACACGCGAAAAATGCAGGTTCGTTTCGAAACGAACCTGCATTTCTCGTATGGATGCACGCGGGCGGGGGACGCGGGGGACGCGCGCGCTGCGCGGGTCAGGCGGCGGGCGCCTGCTTGGCTTTGCGCTGCGCCTTGATTGTCTTGTACGCGTTCTGTCCGGCGATGAAGAGCAGGTAGGCGCCGAAGAGGATGCTGCCGACCCACGGGTTGATGAGCACGGCGCACCACACGCCCAGGAGGCTCGTGAGGGCTGCCGTGAGGCCGATCGCGGCGGCCGCCTTGAGGTCGACGTTGCCGCGGCGGGAGTTGCCGATCGTGCCAGTGATGGTGGTGGGGATCATGACGAGGAGGCTTGTGCCCTTCGCCTCGAGGTCGCTCGAGCCGAAGAGCAGCATGAGCGTCGGCACGAGGATGACCCCGCCGCCGACGCCGATGAGCCCGGAGATGATGCCGGTGACGAGCCCGAGCGCGACCAGCATGAGCGCCGTGAGTGCCGTGATGTCGACCTGGGCGTCGCGGCTGGGGACGGCGAGGAACAGCGAGATGGCGACGCCCAGCAGGAAGACGATGAACATCCACCGCAGCACGATGAGTGGCAGCTTGTTGAGCAGCCACGAGCCGATCCACGCGCCGGCGATGGCGCCGACGATGAGGATGAGTCCCGCGATCCAGTTCACGGAGCCCGTCAGCACGTAGCCGATGACGCCGACGATGGCCGGTGGGATGATCGCGGCGAGCGACGTGCCTGCGGCGAGGCGCTGGTTGAAGGCAAGGAAGCCGGTGAGCGCCGGCACGATGATGGTTCCGCCGCCGACGCCGAGGAAGCCGGAGAGGAAGCCTGCCGCGAGGCCGATCGAGATGAGCACGATCCAGTCACGGCGGGTCCTGGTGGTGGCTGGCGTGGTCATGAAGCTCCTTGGGTGCTGCGGTGTTCGGCGCCGAGGTGGGCGACGGCTTCTGCGAGGGCGCGGATGCCGAGAGCGACGTCGCCGAGCGATACTGCCTCGTCTGGGTGGTGGCTGACGCCGTCGGGGTTGCGCATGAAGAGCATCCCGACGTCGGTGATGGCCCCGATGGCCATGCCGTCGTGCCCGGCTGGGCTGAACAGGGTCGTTGGGTCTTCCGGCCTGCCCGAGCCGAGAATACTCCGGTCCGCGGCCCTTCCGGGTACGAGGCTCGAGCGGATGCCCTCGCTCACGACGTCCTGCAGCAGCGGCGCGCAGAAGAGGGCTGGTGCGTTGTGCACCTCGCGGGTGTGCCAGCGCAGGCGCCTGCGGCCCATGATGGCGTCGAGCTCGCGGGAGATCTGGTCCCAGACGCGGTCGCGTTCGCCGTCGAACTCGCCGCGCAGGTCGAGGCTGAACTTCGCCTCTCCCGGCACGACGTTCATGGCGCCGGGGAACGCCTCGAACTGACCGACGGTGCCGATGATGTGGTGCTGTGCGGAGCAGATGCGTTCGACGGCGAGGGCGGCCTCGCTCGCGCCGAGGAGCGCGTCGCGCCGCATGTCGTATGGCGTTCCGCCTGCGTGCCTCGCCTCGCCCTCGACGACAAGCTGGAAGCGGCGGGCGGAGGCGATCGACGAGACGACGGCAAGCGATTCGCCGCGCGCGTGCAGCTCCGGCCCTTGCTCGATGTGGGCTTCGAGGTAGCCGACGAGCTCGTCGGGGCGGCGGGCGGCTCCCGCGATGCGGCCGGGGTCGAGGCCGAACTCGAGGGCGGCCTCACGCAGGGTGGTGCCGTCGGAGTCTTCGAGCTCCCACCAGGCGTCGTCCCATGTGCCGGCGACGGCGGAGGAGCCGAGGAGGGCTTTGCCGAAGCGGGCACCCTCTTCGTCGGAGAACGCGGCGACCTCCATGCCGAAGTCGAACGGAGATCGAGCGTTCGCATCCGCTCTGGCGGGTGAGTCGACCCGGCGCTGCAGGAGGCGTACGACCTCGATGGCCATGAGTACGCCGACGACCCCGTCGTAACGACCGGCATTGACGACGGTGTCGAGGTGGGAGCCGAGCATCAGCACTGGCGCATCGGGGTCTGCGGCGGGAAGGAGCCCGAGCTGGTTGCCAGCCGCGTCCTGCCTGGTCTGCAGGCCGACCTCACGCATCCACTCGGCGGCGAGCCGGTTGACGCGCGCGTGCTCGGGGGAGAGGTGCACGCGAGTGATGGCGCCCGGCGTCGACGTGATGCGCGCGAGCTCGTCGCAGCGCGCCATGACGCGGCGGGCCGCGAGCTCGAAGATCGCGGGTTCGAGGGCGCTCAGCCTGGCTGCCGTCACGAGGCGGCCCCGGGGGCGTCGAGTGGATGCGCCGCTTGGCGGAAGACGTCGGCAGCCGCCTCGACGCCGCCACCGATCGGCAGGGATGCGCCGTGCCGGCGCAGGACGGCTTCGAGCGCGACGAGGGTCGTGAGCACGGTGTCCTTCCGTGCGTTGTAGCCCATCGTGCCGATGCGCCAGACCTTCCCGTGCAGCGGCCCGAAGGACGTGCCGATCTCGATGCCGAAGTCGTCGAGCATGTCCATACGCGCCACGTCGCCGGGAGCTCCCTCCGGGATGACAACCGCGACGACGTTGTTCATCTTGTGCGCGATGTCGCCGAAGACCTCGAGTCCGAGGGCCTGCACGCCGGCGAGCATCGCGGCGCCGGCGATGCGGTGGCGGTTGATGACGTTGTCCCGGCCCTCGCGCAGCAGCACGGCCGCGCACTCGCGGGCCGCGTAGAGCATTGACGTCGCCTCGGTGTGGTGGTTGAGGCGGCGGGGCCCCCAGTAGTCGAGGATCATGCCGAGGTCGAAGTAGTTGGAGCGGATGAAGTCGCTGGCCGACTCGTCGCCCGCCTCGCGGATCCCGGCCTCGATGCGTGTGCGCGAGCGGATGACCTCGACGGCGCGGTCGGAGAGGGTGATGGGGGCCGAGCCGCTTGGGCCGCCGAGGCATTTCTGCAGGCCCGCCGTGGCGGCGTCGAGGCCCCACTCGTCGGCGAGGAACTCGTTGCCGGCGATCGACGCGGTGGCGTCTGCGTAGAAGAGCACGCCGTGCTTCGCGCAGATCGCGCCGACCTCGTCGAGCGGCTGGTTCATGGTGGTGGAGGTGTCGCCCTGGACCAGCGCGAGCAGCGTCGGCTTGACGCGCGCGATGGCCTCTTCGATTTGGGAGACGGGCACGACCTGTCCCCACGGCACCTCGACCGTGTGCACTTCGGCGAGGGCGCGTTCGGCGATCTCGGCGAGGAGGTGGCCGAAGCGCCCGAAGACGGGCACGAGCACGCGGTCACCGGGGCGGATGAGCGAGACCAGGGCGGCTTCGATGCCGGAGCGGGAGGTGCCGTCGATGAGCATGGTCGCGTCGTTGCCGGTCGCCCACACCTGCCGGTACAGCTCCTGCGTCTCGCTCATGGCCTGGGTCATGAACGGGTCGTACTGGCCGACGAGCGTGCTCGACATGGCGCGCAGCACGCTCGGGTACGCCGAGATGGGGCCTGGCCCCATGAGGAGGCGGGCGGGTGGTTCGATCGGGGGAATCGTGGTCATCGGTTTCATTCTTTCGTAGCTCACTCGCCTGCGGCGGCGGGGGTGGAAGTCGGGGTGGATGCGGCAGTGGATGCGAGTTGCCGGCCAAGTCGGACGAGGGCCATGTCGGACCCGGCCCGTGCGACGAGGCAGACGCCGACGGGGGCTGTCGGCGCACCCATCGCAGTGGGCACGCGGAGCAGCGGGGCCGAGAGCGCGGGGAGGCCGGCGACCGCCGCCGGGGTTGTCATCCGCAGCGTGGCGGTGCGGATCGCGTCGATCGTGGCGGCGTCGGCGGTGCGGCTCGGTGCGGCACCCGGCGCGGTCGGGAAGAGCAGCACGGCGTCACCCACGAGCGTCTCGAGGCGCGCCTTGAGCGGGGCGAGGGCGTCGCGCGCCGCTTGCTCCTGCGCATCGGTGATGTGGGCGGCGGCAGCGAAGCGCTCCGCGACGGCGGGCCCCGTGGAACCTGGGTGCTCTTGCAGCCAGCGCCGGTTGTTGCGCCAGGCTTCCGCGCCCTGCACGACCCGGAATGGCTCCTGGTAGCTCGCGAGTTCGCCGATCGAGACGCGCTCGACCGGGGCATCCAGCACACCGCTTGTCTCGAGCTCAAGCAGCCAGGACTCGAAGGCAGCCAAGGTCTCGGCTGAGGCAGCCGCGAGGATCTCCGTCGGCACGAGGAAGCGGGCGGGCAGGTGGTCGCCGCGCTGTCCCGCGGCGCTCGCGGTCGAGTCGGAGCCCTCGTAGGAGAGGCACCAGTCGGCGACGCCCTGCAGCGTCTCGCCGTCGCGCGTGAGCCAGCCGACGGTGTCGAACGACTGCGCGAGCGGCAGCAGGCCCTGCCGGGGGACGAGGTCGTGGGTCGTGCGCAGGCCCCAGAGCCCCTGGTAGGAGGCTGGGATGCGCACCGAGCCTGCCGTGTCGGTCGCGAGGCCGATGTCAGCCTGCCCGAGAGCGACGGCGGATGCGGGGCCGCTCGACGACCCGCCAGGCAGCGCGCCGGGAACGGTGGCGTTCGGCGGGGTGCCGAAGTGCGCGTTGTCGCCGGCGATCGAGTACGCGAACTCGTCGGTGCGGGCGATGCCGCGCAGCGAAGCGCCGCCGCGCAGCAGGTCACGCACGGCGGGGGCTGTCCTCGTCTCGGCTTTCGCCGAGTCGAGGTAGGCCGGGTTGCCTGCGCCGATGCGGTAGCCGCGGATCGCGAAGAGGTCCTTCACGGCAACCGTCAGTCCCAGAAGCGGCCCCTCCCACGCTCCCTGGAAGAGCGGGTCGCCGACGGTGCGCCAGATCGAGCGGTCGAAGGCGCGCGGCCTCGGCGTGACGTGCGCGGCGGTGATGCGCCAGCCGCCATCCAGGAGCTGCCAGAGCTGGGTCTGGAGGCCGCGGCCGCCCGTGGCGAAGAGCGAGGTGGACACGAGCAGCGCGATTCCGTCCGCCAGGGGGCGGTACTCGATGCTCTCGATCGTGCGCTTCGCGACCCCGCCGCGCTGCGAACGGAAGGCGCTGATCTGGTTGTGTCCGACCAGGAGTCCGGCGTCGTCGCCGCGCATCGTCTCGGAGCCGGGCGCGAACCAAGCGTCGAGCTCGTCGAGGTCATTCGCCTGCACGGCTCGCTCGTAGGCCTCGTAGGCCGCGAGGAGCTCGGCTGGTGGTGTGGGTGCGGTCACTCGGCTGCTCCTGTCTGCGAGTCGTCGCCCGTCGGGACGTCGGCGAAGTCGGCTTCCCGGATGCGCGCGTGCACGCCGCAGACGACGTCGACGACCTGCGAGATATCGAAGTCGGTTGCCGCCGAGAGGTACGCGTAGGCGAGGTGCTCGTCCATTCCCCACCGTGCGTGCAGCAGGTCGAGGGATGCTCGCACGCAGTGGCGCATGGCAACGTTCAGGTCTGGGTCGAGGCCGGTCGGCACGAGGTAGTCGGGGGTGCGCACGAGTGGGCCGGTGATGTCGCCGAACTCGCGGCGCGCATCCGCGGCCGGGACGACGTCGAAGGTGAGCGTCGCGCGAAGGGAGGCTTCGAGCGCGGTCAGTGCGACCTCGCCGTCGCCCTGCGCGAAGTGCGGGTCGCCGACATAGGCGAGCGCGCCGGCGACCTGGACGGGCAGGTAGAGCACGCTGCCCTCGGTGAGGAGCTTGATATCGATGTTGCCGCCGTATGGGCCCGGAGGCACCGAGTGCAGACGGCCGCCCTCCGCAGGAGCGACGCCCATGGTGCCGAGGAACGGGGCGAGTGGGAAGGCCACGCTGCGGGTGCCGCCCTCGGTGAGCGGCATCGTGCCCACGAGGCTGCCGTCGCGCTCCTCGACGGGCGTGAAGACGCTCACGGTCGTGCCGCTCCTCGGCAGCACGCCTGGCAGTGCGCCCTTGCCGTGGCGGTTCGAGACGACTCCGTACGGCACGCGAGGCTCGAGCTTCACGACCGTGATGCGCAGCAGGTCGCCTGGCTGCGCGCCGCGGATGGCGATGGGGCCTGTCACGACGTGCGGGCCGTCGTGCGCGGCGTCGCGAGCCGAGTCTCGGGCGATCTCGATGGCGTCGAGCAGCACGGCGTCGGGATGCACGCCGTGCTTCCCGAAGAATGCGACAGGGTCCTGACCCTGGTCGGGGAGCAGGCCCTCGTGGCTCACGGTGTCGATGACGACGGTGGCGCCTGGCTCGATCGTGAGCACGGGTGCGTCGTCCCGACTGGGGAGTCGACCCCAGAGCGAGGTCGCCCGCCCGGAAGGCAGGTAGCTTGTGCCCTCTCGCAGGGAGGCGCCAGGCTGCAGGATCGGCATCGGGGCGAAGGCCGGGGTGGCCGCGCCCACGCCGAAGACGTTCGCGTTCGCGTTTGCAACCGCGTTCGCACCTCCGTGCGCGATGCCTGCCGCGGCGGTTGTTCCGGTGGCGGTCATGCGGTCTGCTCCTCTTTGAGTTCCAGCGTGGCTTTGTGTTCCAGCGCGGCTTTGCGGTCCAGCCCGGCTTTGCGGTCCAGCCCGGCCGCCGTCGGTGCGGCCGGTGCGGCCGGGGCGAGCACCTCGCGCCCGCGTCGTGCGGAGAGCCCCTCGGCGCGAGTGTAGATCTGCTCACCGTGCAGGTACGTCGCGACGACGGCCCCGTGCATCCGCTGCCCGTGCCACGGGCTGATCTTGGTGCGGTACTCGAGGTCACCCTCCTCGAGGGTGTGCTCGAGCTCTGGCTCGAAGACCGCGAGATGCGCGGGCACGCCGATCGCGATGCGGCCGCGGTCAGCGAACCGGACGAGGCCGGCTGGACCGGTCGTGAAAAGCGGGAGGATCGACTCGAGGGGGATGCCGCGCCGCCGCGCCTCCGTCCAGACCGCGATGAGCCCGGTCTGCAGGCCGGCGATGCCGCCCCACGCCGTGCCGAGGTCGGGCCCGCCCTTGAGCTCGAGGGTCGCGGGGGAGTGGTCGCTCACGATCGCGTCGATCGTGCCGTCGATGACCCCCTCCCAGAGGGCGTCCTGGTTCGTGGTCCCACGGATGGGCGGGCAGCACTTGAAGCGCCCGTCGCCGTCGGGCACCTCCTCGGCTCTGAGGCTCAGGTAGTGCGGGCACGTCTCGATCGTGATGCGCACACCCTCGGCCTTTGCGTCGCGGATGACGTCGAGCGCCTCGGCGGCGGAGACATGCACGATGTGCGCGCGGGCCCCCGTGCGCCTCGCGGCGTCGACGACCGCACGGACCGCCTCGACCTCGGCGATGGGGGGCCTCGTAGCCACGAAGTCGGAGAAGACGGGGCCGGACGCCTCGCCGAGGTGCGCTTCGAGCTCGGCGTGAGCGATGAGGAGACCGTCGATGTCCGCGAGCTCGGCAAGAGCAAGCTCGAGGTCGGCGAACGACAGGTGGCCGAACTCGTCGATGCCGCTCGGCGCGAGGAAGCATTTCACGCCGACGGCCCCGGCCGCCAGCAGGGGCCGCAGCGCGCCGAGGTTCTCGGGGACTGCGCCGCCCCAGTAGGCGAGGTCGACGGCGAGCTGGCCCGCGGCCGCGGCGCGCTTCGTCTCGAGCGCGTCGACGGTCGTCGTGACGGGGATCGAGTTGAGGGGCATGTCGACGACGGTCGTGACCCCGCCGGCGGCAGCGGCCGCCGTGCCGGTCGCGAAGCCCTCCCAGTGCGTGCGCCCCGGCTCGTTGAGGTGGACGTGCGTGTCGACGAGCCCTGGCAGGAGCACCTGGGCAGGAGGTAGGACAACATCGGCGCCTGGATCGAACGGCCCGAGGCCCGTGAAGACGCCACCTTCGACGGACACCGTCGCGGGGGCGAAGGCGCCGTCGATGAAGACCCGTTCGGCGGCGATCCTCACGCGATCACCACGGCGCGGTCCTGCACCTGAACCGTTGGCAACGGCCGGGCCCTGCCTGGCCTCGCGTACTCGTCGCGCTTGCTTGTGCCAGCACCCATCCGGGACATCGCCGCGACGAGCCCGACCGAGGCCGCAACGCCGTCGATGACGGGCACCCCGACCCGCTCGGAGAGCCGAGCGCACAGGTCGGCCATGCCGGCGCATCCGAGCACCACGGCGTCGGCTCCGTCCTCGCGCACCACTCGCTCGCACCATGCCGCGATCTCCTCGAAGGCGGCTGACCCGGTCTCCTCGAGCGCCAGTACGGGGATTCCCGTGCCATACGCCGAGACGCACGCCCGTTCGAAGCCGTACCGCAGTACGAGGTCGTCGGCGCGGCCGAGGGTGCGCGAGAGGGTCGTGACGATGCCGAACGTGCGGCCCGTGAGTACAGCTACGTGCATGGCGGCCTCCGCGATGCCGACCACGGGCACATCGAGGAGCTCCCGCGCGGCGTCCAGGCCCGGGTCGCCGAAGCAGGCGATGACGTAGCCGTCGCTCCCGCCAGCCGCGAGGTCACGCTCGATGAGCTCGACGACGACGGATGCCGCTCGCACCTCGTCGAAGTGACTCTCGATGGCCTCGGGTCCCTCGCCGGGAGCCGGGCACACGGCCACGATCTCGACGCCAGGGCCCGCCACCTCCCGGGCGGCGGCCTCGACCTTCTGCGTCATCGCGACCGAGGTGTTCGGGTTGATGAGGGTGATGCGCACAGGTCAGTCCTCCTCGATCGATCCGTCGGAGATGCCGGCCGTCTCGCCCTCGAACGTCGGCATGAGCGGGCGGCGGCGCTCGAAGAGGACAAACAGCGCGAAGCCGAGGCCGCAGCCGATGAACCAGCTGAAGTCGGCGAGGTAGCTGAGGTCGAGGATGCCCGCCTCGGCGAGCGGACGCGTCAGCACCGCGATCCCGACGGTCGGCACCCCGGCGAGCACCATCGCCCAGACCGCGTTCGGGTTGAAACCCCGCTTGTACCAGTACGCGCCCGTCTCGCTCATCGTGAACATCTCGTCGACCTTGATGCGCTGCTTGCCGATCACGAAGTACCCGGCGATGAGGATGCCGAAGAGCGGGCCGATGAGCGCGCCGAGCACACCGAGCGTGTTCTGGATTGCGGCGTCGTTGTTGTACCAGTTCCACGGGGTGAGGAGCACGGAACCGACGGCGGCGATCATGCCGCCCATGCGCCAGCTGATCTTGTTCGGCGCGACGTTCGAGAAGTCGAAGGCAGGGGCGATGAAGTTCGCGACGATGTTGATGCCGACGGTCGCCGTGACGAACGTGAGGCCGCCGAGCAAGATCGCGAAGTGCGTGTCGATGCGCTCGACCGTGTGGATCGGGTCGGTGATGAGCTCGCCGAACACGGGAACCGTCGCGCTCGCGGTGAGCACGGTCAGGATCGAGAAGAACAGGAAGTTGAGGGGCAGGCCCAGGAAGTTGCCCTTCTTGACGGCCTTGTAGCTCTTCGCGTACCGCGAGAAGTCGCCGAAGTTCAGCATCGGGCCGGAGAAGTACGAGACGACGATGGCGATGGCGGTGAACATGACCGGGATGGACGCCCAGAAGTCGAGTGGTTCACCCGCGGAGAGGTTGAAGTCGATGTTCTCCCATCCCGCCTGGCTGACGAGGTAGATGGCGAGCACGATCATGACGACGTAGACGGCAGGTCCCGCCCAGTCGATGAAGCGGCGGATGGACTCCATCCCGCCCCAGAACAGTGCCGCCTGTGCGAACCAGAGGATGGCGTAGGAGATCCAGCCGAGCGCCGAGAGCCCGAGGAACGAGTAGTCGGTGCGCAGCACCTCGCTTGCCGGGATGAACTTGAGGAAGACGATGTTGAGCGACTCCGCGGCGAGGAACGTCTGCACGCCGTACCAGGCGATCGCGATGAGGCCGCGAATGATCGCGGGGATGTTGGCGCCCTTGACGCCGAAGATGGCGCGGTTCACGACGGGGTACGGCACGCCTGTCTTCTGGCTGGACTTGGCGACGAGGTTCGTGAAGAACTGCACGATGAGGATGCCCACGATGAGCGCCACCAGCACCTGCCAGCTCGCGATGCCGAGGGCGAAGAGGCTGCCGGCCGTGACGTAGCCACCGACGCTGTGCACATCCGACATCCAGAAGGCGAAGATGTTGTAGGAGCCCCAGCGCTGCTTGCGCAGGGGAGCGAGGTCCTCGTTGGCGAGCCGCGGGTCGTAGCTCGGCTTCATGTTGACGTCGTCCGCGAGGTGCGCCGCGGTGTCGGCCGCGGTGTCGGCGGCGCGCGCGGTGCTGGATGCGCCAGTCTGTGCCAGTTGATCGGTCATGCGTTGAAGTTATGACTTCACGCTTGTCCGGAGGTTTCTGCAATGTAACGCTCGTGTAAATCCACGGACGGCTTGACTGTTCAGTGAGCACTTCACGCAGTGCGCGAAGGGGAGGCGCGGTGTCAGGCTCCCGCTGCCACGCCGAGCCCGCGGACGAGCGCCTCGAGGCCTCGCTCGAACGCCTGCTCACGCAGGGCCTCGGGGGAGTGCGCCGCGACGGATGCCGCGAGCGTCGGTGCCGCATCCGCGTGCTCTCCGAGGTCGAAGATGTCGAGGGGGGCGTTGAGGTCGTACGCGGAGCCGTAGATGAACGACTCGATGGCGACGATCGCCGGCATGATGCTCGCGTCTGGCCAGCCCGCCTGACGGAGCCCTGATGCGACCCTCTCGTACATCGCGAGCGTGTCGGTCGCGCCGGCGACCGGCATCTTGGCGATCGCCTCGACGAGCGAATCGTGCTCTTTCATGACGAGGCGGTAACTGCGTGCCCACGCCGCCAGGGCCGCATCCCACGGCTCGGTCTCGAACGCGGAGGCGTCGACGGCCGCCATGAGGCGGTCCTCGATCCAGCGGAGAATCTGCCGCTTCGAATGCGCGTGGTTATAGAGCGCGGCTGGGGTCACGTCGAGCGCCTTGGCGAGCTTCGCCATCGTCAGGGAGTCGTAGCCCTCATGGGTGGCGACCCGCATGGCGGCGTCGGTGATGCGCTTCTGCGTGAGGATGCGCGTGCGGGGTCGCCCAGCACGCCGTTGTCCGTCAGACTGCACATGATCGCTGATGCTCACAGGTCCTCCCGTCACCCGACCATATCGCCTCGCAAATGCGGCTTGTCCACGAGGGCGGTCTGGACTAACGTAAATTAATCCTGTTTATTTGGGCGGCTCGGCCACAACCTTGCCACCGCCCTGAGTCACTTCGACGGCGAAGCCAGGGCGCTTGGTGCTGTCACAACGGAAAGAGCGAAAATGCAGACCATCGAACGCGACGTCGTCATCATCGGAGCTGGCCCATCCGGCCTCACCGCAGCGCGGCGCCTCACGCAGGCAGGCAAGACCGTCGCCGTCCTCGAGGCGCGCGACCGAGTCGGCGGCCGCACCTGGAGCAACATCATCGACGGCCAGTTCTTCGAGATCGGCGGCCAGTGGGTCTCTCCCGACCAGACGGCCCTGCTCGCCCTCCTCGAGGAGCTCGGCAAGGACACCTTCTCTCGGTACCGCGAGGGCAAATCGGTCTACATCAGCCCCAAGGGCGAGCGCACCGTCTACGAGGGCGACACCTTCCCCGTCAGCGAGCACACCGCCGCCGAGATGGACCGCATGATCGAGATCCTCGACGGCCTCGCCGCCGAAATCGGCGCCGTCGAACCGTGGGCGCACGCCAAGGCTCGCGAGCTCGACACCATCTCGTTCCACCACTGGCTGCGCCAGCAGTCCACCGATGAGGAGGCCTGCAACAACATCGGCCTGTTCGTCGCCGGCGGCATGCTCACCAAGCCGGCGTTCGCGTTCTCCGCCCTGCAGGCTGTGCTCATGGCCGCATCCGCCGGCTCGTTCTCGAACCTCGTCGATGAAAGCTTCATTCTCGACAAGCGCGTCGTCGGCGGCATGCAGTCGGTCAGCCAGCAGATGGCCGCGGAGCTCGGCGACGACGTCGTGTTCCTCAACAACCCCGTGCGCTTCCTCCACTGGGAAGACAACGGTGCAGGCAATGCCGCACCCGTCACGGCGGTCGCCGACCACATCACCGTCAAGGCGCAGCATGCCATCATGGCCGTGCCGCCGAACCTCTACTCTCGCGTCTCGTTCGTGCCGGCGCTGCCGCGCACGCAGATGATCGTGCACCAGCACATCTCCATGGGCCTCGTCATCAAGCTGCACGCCACGTACGCAACGCCGTTCTGGCGCGAAGACGGCCTCAGCGGCACCTCGTTCGGCGCTGGCCACCTCGTGCAGGAGGTCTACGACAACACCAACCACGAGGACGAGCGCGGCACGCTGGTCGGCTTCATCACCGACGAGGCAGCTGAAGCCATGTGGGCGCTGAGCGAAGACGAGCGCAAGGCCGCGATCCTCGGGGCCGTGGCCGAGTTCCTCGGACCGAAGGCACTCGACCCCGAAGTCTTCTACCTCTCCGACTTCGGCGCAGAAGAGTGGACCCGCGGCGCCTACGCCACGAGCTACGACCTCGGTGGGCTCGCCCGCTGGGGCGCCATCCAGCACGACCCGGTCGGCCCCATCTTCTGGTCGAGCTCCGACCTCGCGGCCGAGGGCTACCAGCACGTTGACGGCGCCGTGCGGATGGGCGAAGCTACGGCGAAGCGCATCCTCGGGTCCTGAGCGCCCTCGGCATCCTGAAATCAGCCAACATCCCAAAAATTGGAGAGGCAGCATGACGCAGCGTTTCGTAGTGGGCTACATCGCGAGCGACCGAGGGCATGACGCTCTCGCCCTCGCATCCTTCCTAGCCAAGGGCACCGACACGGAACTCATCGTCGCGATGATCACCCCGGAGACGTCGCCGTACAGTGGCACGCACCCGCTGCCGCTCGACGACGCCGACGGCATCATCGGGAAGCAGATCGACACGTGGATGAGCGAAGCCCTCGCGCAGGTGCCTGCAGGCATCGCCGCGAAGGGGGTGGTGCGCAGCGCGTCCAGCGAGGCGCAGGGCCTCCTCGACGTGGCCTCGGAGTTTGGTGCCGTGGCGATCGCCATCGGGGCGGCCACGACGGCGCTGCTGCGCCAGTTCACGGTCGGGACCGTCGCATCCACGCTCCTGCATGCCTCGCCCGTTCCCGTGGCGCTCGCACCGGCCGGTTTCGCCGAGGAAGGACCCGTCACGCGCATCACGACGCTGTTCGGGACCCGCTCGGGAGCCGCCGCGCTCATCGGCACGTCCGTCGAGAGCGCGCTCCAGCGTGACGTGCAGCTCCGCCTGCTCTCGCTGGTGCAGCTCGACCGGGTGCCGCCGAGCCAGGTGCAGGAGGTCGAGGAGTTCGTGCGCGAGTTCGGCGGTGCAGTGCTCGCCGGCCGCGCCGAGGCGCTCCTCGAGTCGGGCAAGGCCACGGTCGAGACGGTTGAGGGCGAGAGCCTCGAAGCCGCCCTCGAGCGCGCCAACTGGAAGCCGGGCGACGTCGCGTTCGTCGGCTCCAGCCGTCTCGCTCAGGGAGGCCGCATCTTCCTCGGCGCTCGCGCGCAACGTCTGCTACGCGTGCTGACCGTGCCGATCATCGTCGTGCCGCGCGCGGCGCAGCCCGCAGAGCCTCCGAAGACCCCAGAACAGGCGACCCAGCAATGAGCACAGCAGGAAACGACACCGAGCGGGGCGGGCTCAGCTCCAAGGGCCTCTCCGCCGGCAAAGTCGGCGTCATCGGCGCCACCATCATCGGCGTCTCGTGCATCGCCCCGGCGTACACGCTGACCTCGGGCCTCGGGCCGACCATCTCGCAGGTCGGAGTGCAGACACCCGCGATCCTCTTCATCGGCTTCATCCCGATGGTGCTCGTCGTCTTCGGCTACCGCGAGCTCAACTCCGCGATGCCAGACTCGGGCACGACCTTCACCTGGGCCTCGCGGGCGTTCGGCCCGTGGATCGGCTGGATGGGCGGATGGGGGCTGATCGCGGCAACCGTCCTGGTCCTCTCCAACCTCGCGGCCGTCGCCGTGGACTTCTTATTCATCCTGCTGGCGCAGATCTTCCAGAATCCGGAACTCGCCGACCTCACGACGGTGCTGTGGATCAACATCCCCGTCACGATCCTCTTCACGGCGCTTGCCGCGTGGATCTCCTATCGGGGCGTCGAAGCGACCGAGAAAATCCAGGTCGGGCTCGTCGCGTTCCAGCTCATCGCGCTCGCCTGGTTCATCATCGCCGCCTTCATGCACCTGAACAACGGCACCGCCTTCGACCCGACGCCCGTCGAGCTGTCCTGGTTCAACCCCTTCGAACTCGGGGACATGTCAATGGTCGCCGCCGGCGTCTCGTTGTCGATCTTCCTCTTCTGGGGCTGGGACACGGTCATCACGATGAACGAGGAGGCGAAGGACCCGAAGAAGACCCCGGGCCGCGCCGCCATGCTCACGATCATCATCATCATGGTCATCTACCTGCTCACGACCCTCGCAGTGCTCGTCTTCGCGGGCATCGGCACCGAGGGCCTCGGAGCCGGGAACCCGGAGAATCAGGAGAGCATCTTCGCGGCGCTCGCCGGCCCCGTCATGGGTCCGTTCGCCCTGCTGATGTCGATCGCCATCCTGTCGTCGTCTGCTGCGTCGCTGCAGTCGACGATGGTCTCCCCGTCCCGCACGCTCCTCGCCATGGGGCACTACGGGGCGTTGCCCAAGCGCTTCGCGGAAGTCAGCCCGCGCTTCAAGTCGCCGTCGGTTGCGACGCTGGCGTCAGCTATCGCCGCCGTCGTCTTCTACGTCGTCATGAGGCTTCTCTCCGAGAACGCACTGTGGGACACGATCGCGGCCCTTGGCCTCATGATCTGCTTCTACTACGGCGTCACGGGGCTCGCCTGCGTCTGGTACTTCAGGCACAGCCTCTTCACCTCAGCGAGGAACTTCTTCTTCAGGTTCCTGTTCCCGCTGCTCGGGGGCATCGTCCTGCTGTACTTCTTCTACGAGACGGCAGTGGCGTCGCTCTCGCCGTCGTTCGGCTCCGGCTCCGCGATCTTCGCGACGAGCTATGACGCTGACGGCATCGCGCAGGACGGCATCGGCCTCGTGTTCGTGCTCGGCATCGGGGTGCTGCTGCTCGGGGTCGTCATCATGGTCGTGCAGTCGATCAGGAACCCCGCGTTCTTCCGCGGGGAGACGATCCAGGTCGGCAACGACCGCGACACGCAATCCATCGAGGTGCTGAAGGACTAGCTGCACTCCCGCCCGGCCCGATCCCGGGTCGGAGACAGAAACAGAAACTGGAGTTGCGCATCCCGGTCAGTCGATCGGGGTGCACAACTCCAGTTTCTGTCTGTGCGCTCTGTGTTTTTCACTTCGTGCGCTTTGCGTTTTTCACTTCGTGCGCTCTGTGTTTTTCACTTCGTGCGCTTTGTCCTGCAGTGCTCGCGCTCGGTCAGCTCGCGCAGGTGGTGTCCTCCGCCGTCCGGCCGACGATGTCGTCCGAGAGCGTCAGCGGCTCGCTCGGCGCATCCCCCACTTCGCCGGACTGGGCCGCATCTTCCGGGGTGTCAGGGACCTGCTGGGCGGGCGCATCCGGTGCCGCGTCGTCCTGGAAAGACAGGGGGAGGTCGGCCCGCAGCGTCGCGAAGATGGCGTCGGTCTCCTCCGTCAGGGGCTCCACTCGATTCGAGTCGGCCCAGTAAGGGACGACGGGCAGCTGCAGCATGACGATGCGGTTCAGGTCGACGTTCGCGAGCGTCTGTGCCAGGGCGACGAGGCTGCTGGGCTGCGCGAGCGCCTCGTCGACGGTCATGGTTTTCGATGCGGAGTCGGCGAGCCCGTAGAGGGCGGCGGGGTTCGTGAGCGTGCCTGCGCTCGTGACCTTCCTGGCGAGGGAAGCGAGGAACGCCTGCTGGGCCTGGATGCGCCCCAGGTCGCTGCCATCGGCGAATCCGTGACGGGTGCGCAGGAACGCGAGGGCCGCCTCGCCCTGCAGGCTGTGCGTGCCCGCCGTCATGTAGAGGCCGGAGTAGTCGTCGGCGATGTCGTTCTCGACGCAGACGTCGACACCTCCGATCGCCTCCGTGATGCCGATGACGCCGTCGAAGCCGACGACGATGAAGTGGTCGATCGAGAGTCCCGTGAAGGCGCGGATCGTGTCGAGCGAGCAGAAGGGGCCGTTCTCGAGCGCGGCGTTGATCTGGGCGGCCTCCTGTGCCGGCACGAGGTTGCCCTCTGGCGTTGTGCACTCCGGGGTCGGCAGCATCGTGTCGCGCGGGATGCTGATGAGGGTCGCGTCCTCGCGATCGGCCGACACATGCAGCAGCATCATGACGTCGGACCTGGCCCCTCCGGCCTCGCCGTAGTCGGCGCTCGTCTGCCCGGCTCGCGAGTCGGAGCCCATGATCAGGATGTTAACGGCGCCGTCCCATCCGGAGATCTCGGTGCCGGTGCCGTCGGCGCGCCCGACGGAGTTGTCGGCGAGGTTGCCGACGACCTGGAAGTAGGTCGCCGAGACGAAGCTGACGCCGGCGACCATGGTCACGCAGACGACGGCGGCCGCCGCGACCATGAGTCGGCGTCGGAGGAACTTCGCGCTTGTCCGTCTGCGCCGCGACGCGTGGCGGCCGTGGCCAGTGCTCGGGCGGCGGAGGGAGGGGGTGGATGCGCGTCGCTGCGATCTCGTCGCGAGCTTCGGCTGGTCGTCGCCCTCACCGTCTAGCAGGGTCTCGACGGCGGGGTGCGGGTCTGTGGGCCTCTTCATGGTCCCTCTCGCTTCGAGGTTGATGCCCACCATCGGTCGAGGGGGAGGACACGCGCTGGCAGTTGCCAATGTCTCGCGCGCTCCGTCGGAATGCAAACCGAGTGGGGTCGAGCAGCCGCTGGCCTTTCTGTCGATTCACGTTATATTTCCGGGCCGTTTCGGCCCATTGACGGCTCTGCGGGGATGGGCCATCATCACCAAATGACAACTTCGGAATCCTCAGCGGCCGCGAAGCTCAACGAAGAGCTGCACGGCGGGGGACTGAGCGCCAAGGGCCTCTCAGCTGGCAAGGTCGGCGTGCTCGGGGCGGCCGTCATCGGCGTCTCCTGCATCGCGCCCGCCTACGCCGTCACGTCGGGGCTCGGCCCCACCATCGCGGAGGTCGGGGTGTACACGCCGGCTATCATGATGGTCGGCTTCATCCCCATGCTGCTGGTCGTCTTCGGCTACCGCGAGCTCAACACGGCGATGCCGGACTCGGGCACGTCGTTCACGTGGGCGACCCGCGCGTTCGGCCCCTGGATCGGGTGGATGGGCGGATGGGGGCTTATCGCCGCCACCGTCCTCGTGCTCTCCAACCTGGCGGCCGTCGCCGTCGACTTCTTCTTCATCATGCTGGCGCAGATCTTCCAGAACCCGGAGCTCGCCGAACTGACGCGAGTGCTGTGGATCAACATTCCCATGACTGTGATCTTCACGGCCCTGGCGGCGTGGATCTCCTACCGCGGTGTGGAGTCGACGAAGAAGGTGCAGTACGTGCTGGTCGTGGTGCAGCTCATCGCGATCGTCTGGTTCATCATCGCCGCGTTTGTGCACGTCGGGAACGGCACAGCGTTCGACGCGACACCCGTCGAGCTGTCGTGGTTCAACCCGTTCGAGGTGGGCTCGCTCGCCGCGATCTCGGCCGGCGTCTCCCTGTCGATCTTCCTCTTCTGGGGTTGGGACACGGTCATCACGATGAACGAGGAGGCGAAGGACCCGGAGAAAACGCCGGGCCGCGCATCCATGCTCACGATCTTCGTCATGGTCGCCATCTACGTGCTCATGACACTCGCCGTGCTCGCCTACGCGGGCATCGGCGAAGTGGGGCTCGGAGCCGGAAACCCAGAAAACCAGGAGAGCATCCTCGCCACGCTCGCCGAGCCGATCATGGGGCCGTTCGCGCTGCTCATGACCGTCGCCGTCATGTTCAGCTCGGCCGCGTCGCTGCAGTCGACCATGGTGTCGCCGTCGCGCACGCTCCTCGCCATGGGGCACTACGGTGCGCTGCCGAAGTCGTACGCGAGCGTCAGCCCGCGCTTCAAGTCGCCGTCGGTCGCGACCATCGCCTCGGCCATCGCCGCCATCGTCTTCTACATCGTGCTTCGACTGCTCTCCGAGAACGCGCTCTGGGACACGATCGCGGCCCTCGGCCTCATGGTCTGCTTCTACTACGGCGTCACGGGGCTCGCCTGCGTCTGGTATTTCCGCCGCTCCCTGTTCGCGTCGACGCGCAACGTGTTCTTCCGCTTCGTGTTCCCGCTGCTCGGCGGCCTCGCCCTGCTGTACTTCTTCTTCGAGACCGCCAGGGCGTCGCTCTCGCCGTCGTTCGGCTCCGGTTCAGCGATCTTCGCGACGAGCTACGACGCCGACGGCATTGCCCAGGACGGCATCGGCCTCGTGTTCGTGCTCGGCATCGGCGTGCTGCTCCTCGGCGTCGTCCTCATGGTCGTGCAGTACTTCCGCAGCCCCGGCTTCTTCCGCGGCGAGACCATCAAGACGGGCGCAGACGGCGACGCCGAGCCGGCCCCCGCGCTGCAGTAGGCGTCGGGCGGGCCTCGTGCTTTAGAGCAGCGGGCGTGTTCGCATGGCTGGACAGTCTTGCCGGAGCGCGGGACGTCATCTGTGAGTCCAGGGTTGTTCGGAGGGGGGTGTGAGGTTTGGTCGCCGTCGGCAGCCCACGGGGGCATCAAGGCGCCAGTCATTGCCGTGGTTCGATGCACCGTGAGAAGGCGATCGGGATTGGACTGCCCGAACGGGCTGAGGCGACGAGTCGATCCTCCGGCCATCCCGGTTACGGGCTCTGAGGTCGTAGAGCGCGACGTGTCTGAGGAACGCGAGCTGTCAGCTCTCCCGGATGGGGCTGTCGGACCCGGGGCCGCCGCGCCATGCGCGGCGTTTCTCAGGAGTTATAGGCGCTTAACCTACGTAGAATTGAACGCTTGCGATACGTCTCAACGCCGAGGCCAACAAGGAACGATGCCGCGAGGGTGAGCACGCTGGTGTCGACAGATGCTCTGACGAGTTCTCCCTCGCCCTCCCAGAGTCCAATCGCCGATGAAGTTCCGAAACCTAGGAAAAGCAGGCTAATGGCCATGCCGGACAGCGGCACGCCGAGCAATGCCAAGATCCGCAGAGGCTGAGAGGTGCCGGGAGGGGTCAGGTGGAGCCAGGCTCGAGTGGACCATTCCGTCAGCCAGACGAGAGTGATTCCCAGGGTGACGGTCAACGTCTCTTTAGCAAGCAGAGAGAGTCGAGAAGCGGCGTCGAGGCTTGCGACGAACTCCCCGGAGACCTGCGGGGGTGGCCAGTCGGCGGGCAGTACAGGGATTGTGCCGTCAGGGAGTGGCAGTGGAACCCGCTCTACTGATAGGCCTGCGCCCGACTCCTCGACTAGATTCTCCGCGTCGATCTCAGGCAGCCAAGATGACAAGAGGAATCGAGCAATTGCGAAGAAGGCGAAAAGCGCTATGAAGGCCAGGAGTGTTCTCAGTATTGCCGACGCCCAGCTCTTGCGCTCTTGGTTCTGGACGTTTAACTGTCGGCGCCTACTAATGGCCACAGGGTCTCCATTTCATTGAGCTGTGCATGGACCGGTCCTATCGTACCCTGCCACGTAGATAGCAGGGGGCTGTAGGCTGGCCCGGTGAAGATCGCGCGCTTCGAATACCAGGGTCAGCTCACTTTCGGCATCCTCGACGAGGAGGAGAAGGTTTACGTCAAGCTGGCGGGTGACCCCCTCTACCTCGGCTACGAGACGCTCGACGAACGCATCCCGATCGACCAGGTGCAGCTCCAGTCGCCGGTGCTGCCGCGCTCGAAGGTCATCGGCTTCGGACGTAACTACGCGGAGCACGCGAACGAGCTCGGCAACGAGGACGCCGAGGCTCCCATGATGTTCCTCAAGCCGAACACCTCGGTCATCGGTCCGCGTCACCCCATCGTCCTGCCGCCGCAGTCGGAGCGCGTCGATCACGAGGCGGAGCTCGCCGTCGTCATCGGCCAGGTGGCCCGCAACGTGCCCGCGTCCGACGCCGGCCAGGTCATCTTCGGCTACACGATCGCCAACGACGTCACTGCCCGCGATCTGCAGAAGAGCGACGGCCAGTGGGCTCGCGCGAAGGGCTTCGACTCGTTCTGCCCGCTCGGGCCGATCATCGAGACCGACTTCGATCCGTCCAGCGGGCGGATCACGGCGGAGGTCAACGGGGAGCTGCGCCAGGAAGGCGACCTCTCGCAGATGATCACCTCGGTCGCCAAGCTCGTCGAATACGCCTCGAGCGTCTTCACGCTGTTGCCCGGCGACATCATCCTCACGGGCACGCCCGCGGGCGTCGGTCCGCTGGCGAAGGGTGACACCGTCACGTGCACGATCGAGGGCATCGGCTCGCTCTCGAACCCCGTCACGGCGCGCTAGCCGCCGCGCGAGCCTCACGCAGTTCGCCGGCGTCTCGCCAGCCCATCGCTGCCAGCCGTTTCCCCTCTAACGATGTTCGTAGAGGGGGAAACGGCTGGCAGCGATTTCGTGTCCCACGGTGAACGCGGTGCCGTGCGTGTGGATGCGCGGGGGCTTGCCGGTCGACACGCCGCCCCTTGAGGTGCGTGCTGGGCCTTCGATACCCTTGCCGGCTGCGATGTTGCAGCTTCACCGCGCCAACAGGAAGCCCTTCGATGTCGTCCGATACCACTGCCACCGGCAGTTCTGCCACCGCCCGCACTGCCCCGGACGGGTTCACCGCCGAGCCCCTCCCGATTCCCGCGTCCCTCGACGACGCCTCGGCCGGGCCATTCCATGAGATGACCGCGCTGCGCAACGCCGTCGCGCGGGACACCTATGCCAGCGACGACTTCGTCCTGCCAGCTGAGGTGCTGCTGCCCGGCTACGAGCCGAGTGACTACGAACGCAGGGACGGGCGGCTCATCCGAGAGCACGGGCGGCTTGTCGGCCGCGTGCTCCTCGACCTCCCGCTGACCGAGGACGTCGAGATGGCGAAGGTCATGCTCGAGATACACCCGGATGCGCGGGGTCGCGGGTTCGGGTCCGCGGCCTATGAGGTGGGGGAGCGACTGGCGCGGGAGGCGGGTCGCACCGAGATCCGCACCTGGGTCGTGCATCGGGAAGTCGTGGGTCCGCGCATCCCGTCGCCCACCGGTGTCGGCGACGTGCCGGCTCTCGATGCGGCCGCGCAGATGCTCGTGCGGCGCGGCTTCCAGCTCGGTCAGGTCGAGCGGATGAGCGTGCTCGAGTTGGGTGAGGAGCACGACCCGGCGCTGCGGGCGCTCCGGGACGAGGCTCGCGAGGCGGTGGGCGACGACTACCGCTACGTGTCGTGGACCTACCCGACGCCAGACGAGTACGTCGACGACTACGCACAGTTGAAGGCCCGCATGAGTACCGATGCGCCGCAGGGGGACCTGGCCGAGGACGAGCAGCAGTGGGACGCCAAGCGGGTGCGCGACGAGCTCGAGGCGACGGCGCTCGCCCGAGGCGACCAGGTGCTTGTCGGCGCGATCGAGCATGTGCCAAGCGGGCAACTCGTGGCCTTCACGGAGCTGCAGCGCTTCGACGACGGCACGAAGCGCGCCGACCAGGAGGACACGCTCGTGTTGCGCGAACACCGGGGGCACCGGCTGGGGATGCTCGTCAAGGCCGAGAACCTGCTCGCGTGGCGCCTGCTGTCGCCAGCCACCGAGCGCGTCTACACCTACAACGCCGAGGAGAACCGCCCGATGCTCGACGTCAACGAGGCGCTCGGTTTCCGACTGTTCGTCAGCGAAGGCGCCTGGCGGAAGACACTGGACTGATCGCCCAGCGCCTGGCCGCGCCCCGGTAAGCTGGGGGCCTCATGACTGCATCCTCTTCTTCGCTCGTAACCACCGCAACGGGCAGCGATGTCCGCGTCCGCTTCTGCCCGTCTCCCACGGGCACCCCGCACGTCGGGCTCATCCGCACGGCCCTCTTCAACTGGGCGTACGCGAAGCACACCGGCGGCACCTTCGTGTTCCGCATCGAGGACACGGATGCGGAGCGCGACTCCGAGGAGAGCTACCAGCAGATCATCGACGGTCTCGGCTGGCTTGGCCTCGGCTGGGACGAGGGCGTCAACGTCGGCGGCCCGCACGAGCCGTACCGCCAGTCGCAGCGCACCGACATCTACCTCGACGTCATTCAGAAGCTCCGCGATGCCGGCCACCTGTACGAGTCGTTCGCGACTGGCGAGGAGATCGAGGCGCGCAACATCGCGGCCGGTCGCGATCCGAAGATGGGCTACGACAACTACGAGCGCGACCTGTCTGCCGACGAGATCGCACGCCTCAAGGAGGAGGGTCGCGAGCCGGCACTGCGCCTGCGTGTGCCGGACAC
This sequence comes from Pseudoclavibacter sp. AY1F1, assembly GCF_002931075.1. Lineage (GTDB taxonomy): Bacteria > Actinomycetota > Actinomycetes > Actinomycetales > Microbacteriaceae > Pseudoclavibacter. Next base: position 86,981 of record NZ_PSTQ01000002.1, read on the forward strand.
CGACCTCTCGTTCGACGACCTCGTGCGCGGCGAGATCACGTTCAAGGCGGGCTCGTTCCCCGACTTCGTGCTGGTCCGGCCGAATGGCAAGCCGCTGTACACGCTCGTGAACCCCGTCGACGACGCGCTCATGGGCATCACCCACGTGCTCCGCGGCGAGGACCTCCTCTCGTCGACGCCGCGCCAGATCGCGCTGTATCACGCGCTCATCGACGTGGGAGTCGCCGAGTTCATTCCGCGCTTCGGCCACCTGCCGTACGTCATGGGTGAGGGCAACAAGAAACTCTCGAAGCGCGACCCTGAGTCGAACCTCTTCCACCACCGAGACCGCGGCTTCCTTCCGGAGGGCCTCCTCAACTACCTGTCGCTGCTCGGCTGGTCGATCGCCGCCGACCGTGACGTGTTCACGATGGACGAGATGGTCGTCGCGTTCGACGTCGAGGACGTCAACCCGAACCCGGCACGCTTCGACCTCACGAAGGCCGAGGCCATCAACGGCGAGCACATGCGCCTGCTCGCTGCCGACGACTTCGCGTCTCGCCTCGTCGCTCCGCTGCAGCTCGCCGGCGTGCTGTCGCTCGAGCCGACGGATGCGCAGCTCGAGCTCCTCGGGCGCGCGGCGCCCCTCGTGCAGGAGCGCATGCAGCTCCTCGGCGAGGCCCCCGAGATGCTCGGCTTCCTCTTCGTCGACGCCGCCGACCTCGAGGTCGAGGACACGGCCGTCGGTTCGCTCAAGGGCGACGTGACGGGTGTGCTCGACGCATCCATCACGGCACTCGACGCGCTCGACGCGCCGGATGCGTGGACCACCGAGCGGATCGAGGCTGCCCTCCGCGGCGCCCTCATCGACGGGCTCGGCCTCAAGCCGCGCGTCGCGTTCGGGCCGATCCGCGTCGCCGTCTCCGGCCGCAAGATCTCCCCGCCCCTCTTCGAGTCGCTCGAGCTGCTCGGCCGCGAGCAGTCGCTCGCACGTATCCGCTCGCTCGTCTCGCGTCTCGCGGCGTAGTTCGCGACGCGCATCCACCCCGAGACTAGTTTTCGGAGTGGAGGCATGGCGTGGCGGGGTGGGAGTGGTGGCGTCGTGGAGTCGCGGCGTCGCGCGCTCAGCGCGCCGGAGCCTTGCGTGAAACCGCCGCGACTCGCGCCGCCCTCGCACGTCGTGACGGGTGAGGCTAACCTCAGTGGATGCCCGTTCGGCCGAGCTGGCGGGCGCGAGACTCCGGGAGGACTGCATGACTGAGGCGTTGGGAACGCACTACGACGTCGTTGTCATCGGGGGCGGCCCCGCGGGGCTGCAGGCCGCGCTGATTCTCGCGCGCCACCGCTACTCGACGCTCGTGCTCGACGGCAACAGGCCACGGCATTCGGCGACGCTCGAGGCGCACGGCTTCCTCACCCGCGACCACACGGCCCCGAACGAGCTGCGGCGGCTCGGGCGGGAGGACGTCGTGGCCTATGAGGATGCGGAGATTCAGTTCGCCCAGGTGACACGGGTGCGTACCCTCAGCGACGGCGAGGCGGCGGGCGCCGGAGCCTCACAGGGGGCCGCGTTCGAGGGGTCGTTCGCGTTCGTGGCGGGTGGTGTGCCCGTCGCTGATGGGCTGAGCTTCAGCGCGGATCCGCGCGAGGTCGCGTCGCGTCGTCGGGACGGCGTGCGTGTGCCGTACCGGTTCGCCGTCGAGGCGAAGGGCGTGCGGGGCACCCCGGCCCGCGCCGTGTTCGCCCGTTCAGTCATCCTGGCGACGGGCCTCACCGAGGTGCTTCCGGCCCTGCCCATGTTGCGCGCGTTCTACGGCACGAGCATCCACAGCTGCGTCGAGTGCGACGGCTGGACGCAGCGCGATCGCCGAGTCTCGGTCATCGCGGCGCCAGGGGTGACCGACCTGTACGAGCGTGCCGTCCAGCTCACGCGCTTCAGCGGTGCCCTCACGGTGTTCGCGGGGGAGAGGCAGCTGGGTGCGCTGCAGGAGCTGGACCTCCTGGAGCGTGGTGTTGTCGTCGAGACCCGCGAGGTCGTCGACGTCGAAGGCGGGCCGGGTGGGGTCACAGGCGTTGCGCTCGCCGACGGTGACGTCGTGACGGCCGAAGCGGTTTTCGTGCGCCCGAACTACGTCGCGAAGCTCGACTTCGCGAGCGAGCTCGGCATCGAGTTCGATGGGCTTGGCCTGGTGGCGGCGGATGCGCACGGCCGTACCAGCGTGCCCGGCATCTACGCGACGGGCGAGCTGACGGGTCCTGGCCCGCAGATGCTGATCGTCGCTGCAGGCAACGGGGCGCAGACCGGTATGGCCGTCGATAGGGATTTGCTCGGCCTGTAGGTCCGGTCCTGAGCGCCCCGCGCCACGCTGATTTGATCAGCCTCCGGGAGTGCGCTATGCTCTCTGAGGCGCTTCGGTGCCAGTGGGGTATGGTGTAATTGGCAACACGGAGGTTTCTGGTACCTTTGTTCTTGGTTCGAGTCCAGGTACCCCAGCAAGTTTGAACTTCCCACAGTTCTTGAATTTCGCGCAGTCCTGTACGACACGAATTGGCCCCGCCGAGCGGGGCCTTTCGCGTTCCCGCCTCAAGATCTGTTCCTGCTTCAAGCTCTGCGGAGTCGCTCGCGCAAAGGCGTCAAATCCAGACGCAGACCCGGACCCGGACCCGGACCCGGACCCGGCCCGAGACGCGCGGGCGCGGGTGCAGACATGGGTGCAGGCGCGGGCGCAGGCTCAGCGGAAGATTCCAGCGCGGGCGAGCGAGAAGTGCGGGGCCGCGTGTGCGCGTCCCAGCGCGACGTTCGCGAGCACCTCGCCGACGGCCGGCGCGAACTTGAAGCCGTGCCCCGAGAAGCCCGCGCCGACGACGATGGGGCCGGAGCTGTCGAGGATGAAGCCCGAGTCCGGAGTTGTCGTGTAGGTGCAGCTGATGTCGACTGCAGTCTCCGCATCCGCGCCCGGGACCCACTGCCGAACGTATTCGCGCAGCTGCTCGAGCTGGTCGGGGTCTGCGGTAAAGCTCCGCTGGTCGGGATCGGTGACGGGGCCGACCCCGTGCCAGCCGACTTTGATGCCCTCGCCCGGCGTGTGCATCCCGTAGATGCCGGATGGCCACCACTCGCCGCCGATCGCGGCGCTGCGGAGGTTGAAGGAGGGGAGGAGCTCGGCTGCTGCGGCGAACTCCGGTCGGACGCTGAAGTGCGCCGGCTGCTCCTGCGTGACGACGAGCGGTGGCAAGGGCAGGTGCGCGCCGAGGAGCTTCTGCGTCCAAGCCCCTGCTGCGACGATGACGCGGCGGGCCTTGATCGAGACGGCCTCGCCCTCCGCTCCGAGCGCCGAGACGCTCACCTCATGGTCGGCCCGCGGCGTGACGTCGGTGACGCGCAGACCGTGCCGGACGATTCCGCCGTGAGCCGCCGTCTGACGATGCAGAGCGTTCACGGTGCGGTCGGCGTAAAGGCGACCGCGGGGGAAGAACCGCACGGCGTCGTCAAAGCGCAGCAGCGGCCAGCGCTCTTGCGCGACCGCGGCTGGCAGCTCCTCGGAGTCGAAGGTGCCCGCCCGGTCGTCGTCATTGCCGGGTGCCGCAGGCCGAGACCCGCGGTCGATGAAGCCGATCTCGTCGAGGAGCACGTCGCCTGAGTCGTCTTCGAGCTCCCGCCAGAGCGTGTGGGCTCGGTGCAGGAGCTCGAGGTAGTGGGGCTCGGCGTAGGCGGGGTTGAAGTTGCGGGTCGCGCCGTGGGATGCGCCGTGTCGATGGCCCGGCTCGTAACGCTCGATGAGCGCCACGCTCACTCCGCGGCGAGCGAGGCTCCAGGCAGCGGATGCGCCCATCACCCCGCCGCCCACGACAACGACTTCGACGTCGATCTGCCCAGTGAGTGACATGTCCGGCTCCCGTTTCGGCTGGCCCCGTCGCACGGGGAACATCGCCGGACGCTACCAACCCGAACGTCGTCGGGTCGTCGGACTCCATGCGGGAAGTCATCCGAGCACACGTGGCTTCAGAGTTCTAACTTCGGCTGCTTCTCCTTGATGTCGTGGGCCGTGAGTGGCGGATTCAGGACTACCTCGCGGCAGCAGTCGCAGCTTCGGCGGGCTCCGCGGGTGCGGAGACCACGACCCGGTCTTCCGTTGCCGTTGCATCCACGGCTGGTGCCGACGCAGGTGACGCCTCCGGTGCAGGTGCTGCCGCTGCTTCTGGTTCTGGCGCTGGTGCTGGCGCCGCACCGTCGTCGATCGGCTCGGCCGCGGACGCCAGGTGCGCGTAGTCGCCGAACGCGTCGACCTTGGCGCCCTGCTCGTGGAGCAGCGCAGTGAGCTGTTCGATCTGCTCCGTGGCGAGGGGGCGGCGTCTGGCACGTTCACGGCGCACGAGGAGGTCGAGGAATTGCGCTTCGTCGGAGACGACCGCGGTGCGGTCTGCGGATGGGGTCAGGGAGGCGGCGTCGGTGTGGACGGTAGCGGTGGCAGTTGAGTAGAAGACGCAAGTGTCGATGGTGATCGCCTCGCCGAGGGCTTCCTCGGCGAATCGGGCGAGCTGTGCCGCCTGCGTGAGCGCCTGACTTCGCGGCGACGTGTCGCCGAGGTGGGTGATCACACGCAGGGCGCCGTCCGCAGGCTGGTTCGATTCGTCGGCGGAACCCGAGGCGCGGCTCCCGACGATCTGGAGTGCGAAGGGCGGACGCAGTGCCGTGTCGTCGATGAGGTGCGCAAACGCAGGCACGGCGTCGCCTGGACGAACGCCGTCGAAGATCACGCCGTCCCAGGCTCGGTGGTCGACGAGGAGCGCGCCGGCGTCGGTGAGCAGCACGTGGTCGAGCTGCACGACGTGGCGGTTAGTGCTCATGCCCTGCTGGACCAGGATGAACGTGCGCGTCACGAGGACACCGTTGAGCCCGAGGGTCGCGCTCGCCTGCAGGATGGCTTCGCGCGACACGAGTTCCGTCTCGACGGACCGACGGGCGCGGTCCTTGAGGAAGTCGACGAGCATCCGCCGGTCTTCGAACGCCACTTCGTGCTCTGACGCGAGCCGCTCAAGGCGCTGCTCGCTCTCGTCCAGCACCGCCTGCTTCTGCTGCTGGAACTCCGTGTAGGCGCGCTCGGCTTCGGCGTTGAGCGCCTTCCGCTCGGCCTCGGCCGCGTTCTGGCGCTCCTCGAGCGTCGCCCGCCAGCGATTGTTGGCACGGATCCGAAGCAAGAGAGCGATGATGCCTGCGATTGCCGCCCCGAGCACAAAGCTCAGCGCAACCCACCCCTGAGTTTCCATGAGATCAGTACAGCACCGGCCGCCGACATTGCTGATGAGCGCCGTGCGGGGAGTCCGCTCGTGAGGGCGATCCGGGGAGTTCCAAGGGGAGTTTCCTCTCGAATGTCCGGGTCGGGAGAGCGGGGCCACTTCACTAGGCTGACGTGACCCCGCTTCCCCCTCGAGAGGATCCCCCCGTGCGAGTACTTGTCACCAGTTCCCGGAACACGTTTGCGCTCGACCTCATCCGCAAGCTCGGCAGCACGGGGCACACGGTGTTCGCGAGCGATACGTACGAGGGGGCCATCGGAAGCCACTCCCGCTTTCTCGCCGGACATTTCGTGACGAACTCGCCGCGATTCAACACCGATGAGTTCATCAAGGACCTCGTGAATATCGTGGAAGAACACAAGATCGACGTCATCATTCCGACGTTCGAGGAAGCCTTCTACCTCGCCGCCCGCGGACACGAGCTGCCTGACGGCACCAGCATCTTCACCGGCGGGTTCGAGCAGCTCGCCCGCCTGCACGACAAGGCCAGCTTCAAGCGCCTCGCCATCGAGGCCGGCGTGCCCGTGCCTGAGACGATCGTGGCGAACAGCCCCGAGGAGCTGCAGGCGGCAATCGATAAGTACCCGAGATTCTTCGCGCGCGCCGCATTCTCGCGTGGCGGCGTGGGACTGCTCACGAACACCGGCCCGCTTGCCGGCAAGATGTCGGTGGACGACGCGGTGCCGACGCCCGACCAGCCGTGGCTCGTGCAGCCGTTCGTGGACGGACCGATGATCTGCACGTACAGCATCGTGGTGGACGGCCGCGTGACGGCGCACTGCACCTACCGGGCACCCGAGCAGTGGGCGCACAGCACCGGCATCTCGTTCCTCGCGATCGACAGCACGGAGACGCTCGACTACACGCAGAAGCTCGTCGACACCCTCGACCCGAACTACACGGGACAGCTCTCGTTCGACTTCGTCGACAACGACGGCGGGCTGTTCGCGATCGAATGCAACCCGCGCCCCACGAGCGGCGTCATCCTGCTCGAGGCGGAAGAGGTCTCGGAGGCGTTCAAGGGCAGTAACCCGGAGACGTTCGTGGTTGCGCCCGGCGTCGAGCGTCAGGTGAAGCTGGCCGTGCTCGCGGATGCGTTCGCCGAGCCCATCAAGCACCTCCCGAAGTCGCTCCACGACCTGCTGCACGTGCGGGACGTCGGCGCCGGCTGGCATGACGAGCTCGCGATGCTGTGGAGCCCCGCGACGATCGTGCACGGGGCCCAGCTCTCGCACGGCGAGCGCAAGGAGCTGCTCGCGGCCCTTGGCGCGGACATCGTCTGGAACGGCGAGCCGATCGATGGGATGCTCCCCGAGGACCTCGCGGCGCTCGAGGCTGTGCACGCGCAGCGCGTCTGACACCCGGCCCTGGCGTCCACGCGACGGTGCTCCTCACCAGCCATGGTGAGGAGCACCGTCCTTGCATTGTCGAGTCAGGCGGAGCTGGCTAGGCGATCGCGCGGTAATGGAAGTAGTAGCCGTTGTCGGTGAAGCCGCCCTGCTGCGGGTAGTACGTGCATCCCTGGCTGATCTTCGTCCAGGAGGAGATGTACGTGATCTTCGCCGCCTCGCAGTCGCTGACCGTCGCGAACGGACCGACGCTGTAGTTCGGCGTGACGGCTTGGGCGGCGGTCGCCCCGCCGAACATGAGGCCACCCGCGACGACGGCACCGGCGATGACAGTGGACACCCGCTTCTTGAGATTAACCATGCCCGCGAACCTAGCCAGCGTGCATCCACGACTCGTCAGTGTCCCCTGGGAGACCCTGGCAATCTGGTGCGGCTCAGGCGGCCGGGCGTTCCGCTCCCGCAGCTCCCTCTGATCCGTCTGCTCCCTCCGCAGGGCGCCGTGCGTGCCGGTGCTCGCGGATGGACAGGTAGAGCCGGTGCGCGAAGATCACGAATGCGAGCCATGCGGCGCCCAGGACCCAGCCAGCGAGCACATCCGTGAACCAGTGGTGACCCAGGTAGACGCGTGACAGGCCGACGGTCAGGGCGAAGAGGACTGCGCCGAGGGCGATGAGGACGCGCGCCCGTCTCGTCTGGCGTCGGAGGATGAGCAGGTAGGCGATGACGCCGACGACGGCGACGGCGTTGAGGGTGTGCCCGCTGGGGAACGACGCCGAGGTCTCGTACGGCGGCACGGCTTCGGCCTGCTGGGGGCGGACGCGGCCGATGAGGTTCTTCCCGGCGACGGTCATGAGGAGCGACCCGCCGCCAGCGGCGACGATGAGGATGACCGGGGTCCACGACCTGCGCCGTATGGAGAGCACGAGCAGCGTGGCGATCGCGATGATGGGCATCCCGATCTGCCCGGCGATGTCGGTGTATCCGGTGATGATGGAATCGGCGACCGGCGATCGCAGGGTGATCGCGTAGTCGAGCAGCGGCTGGTCGAGGCCGGCGACCCCGTCCCTGTCGGTCACGGCCTCGTAGATCTCGGCCGCGAGGACGCTGAGCCCGACAACGATGGCCAGCCCGATCACGAGCAGCAGGATCAGGGCGCTGTTGGGGCCGACCTTGTCGCCGACGACCTGCACGCGCTTCTCGACGACGCGTCCCGCGTTTGAACGGGGCGGCCGCGGGGCGCGATTGTCGATGGTGGTGTCCTGGGCGAGCTCGCCTTGGACGCCCTGGGTGGAATCGTGGGGGTGGGTCACCGCACCAACTCTAGGTGGGGCGACTGAGGCTCACGCCGGGGTGGCGACAGTGCGTCAGTTCGAGGAGAGCCCGACTGTGCGGTTCTGCCCCAGGATGGCGTGTGCGTTGCCGTCGAGGATCTCCTCGCGGGACGGGGTCCCTTCGACATGGTGGGCGGATGGTCGTGCAGTGCCGGTTTGACGCCGACGTCTGCAGCGGGTCGCGCTTCCGCCATCGCAAGGCAGCCTCTGAGATTCCTCGGCCCTTCGGGTAACGTTGCACCCCGTTTGCCTTCCCCCGAGAGAAACGGATGATCCCCGCGCTATGAGCTCACAGGACACACCACCCTCCTCGCCCGGACCGCAGTCCGCGTCGTACGGACCGCAACGCAAGCCGGTGACGCGCATCATCCGGGAGGTGATCGACCCGGATCCGATGCATCCGGCCCTCATCCCCGGTATCGGCGTCGAGGAGACAGGTCGGGCTTTTCGAACGAACTGGTGGGTGTTCGGCGTCGCCGGTGCTGGTGTCGTCGCCGTCATCGCCTGGGCCCTCGTCGACCCGGCGAGCATCTCGGCCGTCGGCTCCGTATCACTCGACTGGGTGACGGAGAACTTCGGCTGGCTGTTCTCGCTCCTGACGATCGTCGTCGCCATCTTCATGCTCGTTGTCGGCTACGGGCGCACCGGTGGGGTGCGCCTCGGCGCGGACGATGAGAAGCCCGAGTTCTCGATGGTGTCCTGGATCGCGATGCTGTTCTCCGCGGGCATCGGCATCGGGCTGCTCTTCTACGGCCCGATGGAGCCGCTCACGTACTTCCTGGCGCCCCCGCACGGCTTCGACGTCGCCCCGGGCAGTGTGGATGCGATGCACACGGCAATCGCGCAGACCGTGCTGCACTGGGGGCCGATGGCGTGGGCATACTACGCGCTTGTGGGTGGCGCCATCGCGTACGCGGCCTACCGCAGGGGCCGACCTCCGCTGATCTCAGCGCTCTTCGACTCGGTGTTCTCGCAGCGCACGCAGGGCTGGTTCGGCCCGCTGATCGACATCTTCGCGATCCTCGTGACGCTCTTCGGCACGGCCGTCTCGCTGGGGATCGGGGCGTTGCAGATCGCGTCGGGCGTGGAGATGGTGACGGGGCTCGGAACGCTGGGCAACGGCTTCATCATCGCGGCCATCGCCGTGCTCACGGCCCTTTTCATCCTGTCCGCAGTGTCGGGCGTGAAGCGGGGCATCCGGATCCTGTCGAACATCAACATGGTCGTAGCGGGCCTCCTCGGCCTGTTCGTGCTCGTCGCCGGACCGACGCTGCTACTGGCAAACATCATCCCAGCCGCCGGCGTCACGTACTTCAGCGAGCTCGGCACCATGCTGATGCGCAACGCCTCCATGGGCGACGAGACGGAGGTGTTCATGCAGGCCTGGACCACGTACTACTGGGCGTGGTGGGTGTCGTGGACGCCGTTCGTTGGCCTGTTCATCGCGAAGATCTCTCGTGGCCGCACGCTGCGTGAGTTCGTGACGGTTGTTATCGTCGTGCCGTCCGCGGTGTGCCTTGTCTGGTTCGGCATCGTCGGGGGCACCTCGATGTGGCTGGAGACGCAGGGAGCCGGCGTGAGCGCGGCCGGTTCGCCTGAGGCGCAGCTCTTCACGCTGCTGGACGCGCTGCCGCTGGGGGCGATCACCAGTGTCGTCGCCCTGGTGTCAATCGTCATCTTCTTCGTCACGTCCGCCGACTCCGCCTCCATCGTGATGGGCTCGATGAGCCAGCAGGGTAAGGCCGAGCCGTCGCGCTGGGTCACCATCTTCTGGGGCCTCATGCTCGGCCTCATCGCCGCCTCGCTGCTGCTCGCGGGCGGGCGAGATGCGCTCTCGGGGCTGCAGGCGATCATGGTCGTCACGGCGCTGCCGTTCGCGTTTGTCGTGATGGGCATCATGTGGGCGTGGGCCAAGGACCTGCGCACGGACCCGTACATGATGCGCCGCCGCTACGCGAAGGAGGCCATCGACGAGGGTGTGCGCGCCGGCATCGCCGAGCACGGGGACGACTTCGTGTTCGGGGCGAGCGTCGTCGAGGCCGAGCACGGGGCTGGCGCCTGGCTCGATTCCGAGGACCCGGCACTGACCGAGTGGTACACCGACGCGACAACGGGGATGCTCGACATGGTGAAGGCGGACAACTCGTCGGAGCAGGGTGCGTCACCGAGCGAGCTCGAGGAGCGGGCCCGGATCGAGGCGCCGGCCGCGAGGGAGGCACTCGAGGCAGGTGAGACCGGGCGCGACGGCGACCAGGGCCGTGTCGGAGTCTGACGCGACCGCATCCTTGCAGCTCAGCGTCGTGGCATGCTCTCATCTGGACATTGCCTGCCAGGACCCGCTCCCTGCGAGGAGCGTGCCTGCCCACATGAAGGAGCCCCCATGACCGAACGCATCAACATCTCCTCTGGCTCGCCCTACGAGGCGACCGTCGGATATTCGCGGGCCGTGAAGGTCGGCAGCCAGGTCTTCGTGGCCGGCACGACGGCGCCGGGCGTCGACGCTGAGGAGCAGGCGCGGGAGATCTTCGAACGCATCGGTGCCGGGCTCGAGCAGGCGGGTGCCTCGCTGAGCGACGTCGTGCGCACGCGAGTGTTCCTCGTCGACATCGAGCGCGACTTCGACGCCGTCGGCGCGGTGCACGGCGAGGTCTTCGGCGAAATCCGCCCGGCGTGCGCCTTCATCGGCACGGCCGGCCTCGTCGCGAAGGACCTCCTGCTCGAGGTCGAGGTCGACGCCATTATCAGCGAGTAGAACGCGTCGCGGCGCGACTCCTTCCGAGAGGTTGCGGCTCGCGCTCGCGCTCGGGCTCGGGCTCGCATCCTGTCAATTTAGGGGCGAAGTGGTCCATCGGTTCGGTGAGGCCCTCGAAGTTCCGCCTAGTGCCTGGCGTGCTTTCGCTGAGCGAAGTGGGCAGAGCCCACTTCGCCCCTAAATTGATGAGAGCGCACCCGCACTACGGCCGGATCGTGCTCTCGACGAGCGTCGCGGCGCCGAGCAGCTCCGGGATGCGCGCAGCGAGTCCGCGCCTCGGCAGCCGGTTGAGGGCCGCCGCGGCTCCGGGTAGCGCATGTTCGCGGCACCGCGCGAGCGCCCGGATCGCGTTGAGCAGTGCGAGCGGGTGCGATTCGAGGGCGGAGTGGCCGTTCTCGATGTGCACGAGCACCGCATCGCGTGCTGTCGCGGCGACGCCTCGCGCGATGGGCGGCGGGGTGCGCAAGTCGCGTGTGCCCACGAGCAGCACGAGGGGCCACGGAAATTTCGGGGTCTCGGCGGCCAAGTTGAAGGGTTCGCCCGCGAAGGCGGGGAAGAAGCCGGCGATCTCCGAGTAGGTGAGGGCGGGGTCGAGGGGAAGTCCGTCTGGGGTGCCGCCGTAGCCGAGTTCCCGGAAGCCGATGACGCCGGCGAGGTCGAACTCGTAGATGCCAGGGAATCGCGCGATGGAGCGGTCGCGGGTGGCGTAGAGCTGCAGGGCACTCCAGGCAGCCGTGTGCGCGTGGTTGGCGCGCTGCCGCAACACGGGGAGGAGGAGCTCCTCGCCGCCCAGCTCGTACGCTGCCCTGGACACGTCGAGCAGGATGCGCGAGTCGACGCCCTGGTCGACGAGCGCGTGCACGGCTTCGGCCGTGGCGGTATCGCCGTGCCAGAACAGCTCGCGCACCGTGTGGCGCTCCAGGTTGAGCGACTCGGCCGACTGGAGGGCTGAGTCGAGCAGCATGCCGGCGACGCGTTCCGGGTAGCGGGCGCCAAAGGCCGAAGCGAGGTAGGTGCCGTAGGAGGCGCCGACGATGTGCGCCTGGCCGATGCCCTCGTGGTCGAGCACGGCGGCGAGGTCGTCGATGACGTCGCTGATGCGCATCGCAGACGCCGGCAGGTCCCGGCCGTGCAGGTCAGCGCGCGAGAAGCCGATGCCGCGGTGTTCGACCATGATCACGTCGAGACCACCCTGGGCGGCGCGCCTGCGGAAGCCGACGTAGGGGAGCAGCGACCCGAGCCCCGGGCCGCCGGGGATCACGACGACGGGCGTGGATGCTCGAGGCCCGGTCCGCACGTACGCCAGGTCGAATTCGGGCGTGCTCTCCGTAGCAGGGCGGCGCAGACGACGCGCGTGCCGGTCGGCGAGCTGCGGAGGAATCTGCGGGGCCACGCGCTCAAGCTAGCAGGGGAGCGCCGCGACCCTTCTGGGGGAATTCTGCGTCTCGGGTTCCTAGGTGTGCGTCCTTATCCCGCGTGTGCACGCGGTCACGCCCGGTGACGGAACGGCCAGCGCTTGTTCACCTTCGGCTGTTCGGCTGTTCGGCTGTTCGTCTGCTCGTCTGGGCGTCCTGGTGCGATGGGGCTCCGCTCGACGAACAACGACGAGAGGAACGCGCTGAGTAGCGCCAGGGTGCTGAGGCGAGGTCGCGCGCGGAATTGCGGTGGCGCTGGGGCGATTCGCGCCGCCTATCGCCGGTCGCGCGACTTGTGGCGCCGAGCGATGAGCCAGCCGGTGAGAGCCGTCATGGCTACGGCGGTCAGCCAGACCCACACGTGGGTCCGGTTGCCGGCGAGGGACAGCGGGTAGCTCTCGCAGTAGGAGAGGGAGGTGTCGGTGTAGTTGTCGACGCAGATCGTGTAGTCGTGTGTCGGCGCCAGGACCAGCGAGATCAGGACGACGATGACGGCCGTCCAGAGCCAGATGCGCGCGGTCGATCGCGGGCGGAGGAACGGAGGGGTCACGCGCTCTGGTCTCCAGTGTTCCCCTGCTGGCGGTCGACGGAGCGCGTGGTGCGCTGCTTCCGAACGAAGCGGAGCACCACCACGACCATGATGGGCGCGGCGACGGCGACTCCGACGGCGTTCAGCCAGAACGAGAAGGACGTGGGCAGCCCAGCCGGTGAGTTCCTCGCCTCAATGCAGGTCTCTGGGCCAGTTCCGAGCTGCCCGCAGTACGTCTCGAGTGTGAGCGGAAGGTAGAGCCACGTCGCGAGCGCCGCTAGCGTGAGGGCGATCACGCCCGCGACGACCCACAGGCGGATCGTCCGGCCGCGGTCGTCGAGAGTCATGTGTCATGTCTAGCGCATGTGCCGAGGATGTCGCCTACCCGACCTTGAACCCGCCGTTACTCGAGAGCACCTGCCCGTTGATCCAGGCGCCCGCAGGGGAGAAGAGGAAGCGCACCACGTTGGCGGTGTCCTCGGCAGTGCCGAGGCGACCCGTCGGGGTCGCGTCCGTGCACCACGACCGGGTCTCGTCGTCCATCCAGCCCGTGTCGACGGGGCCAGGGTTGATGACGTTGGCTCTGACGCCGCGGTCGGCGAGCTCAACGGCGGCAGCCGTGACGATGCGGTCGAGGGCGCCCTTGCTGGCCCCGTATGGCAGGTTGTCGACCGTGTGGTCGCTCGTGAGAGCGACGATGCTGGCGCAGGCGGTTCCGGGGTCGGGCACGATGGGCAGCTGCTCCGCGAACGCCTTGATCAGCAGCCACGTCGCGCGGGCGTTGACCGCGAAGTGGCGGTCCCAGCTCTCGAGATCCGTGGTGAGAATGGAGCTGTCGACGGACTCCGCGTGCGACAGCACGAGGCCGGCGAGCGGACCGAGGCCCCGCGTTTCCTCGACGAGTCGCGCCGGGACGCCCGGGTCGCTCAGGTCTCCCTGGACGAGCTCGACGGATGCCCCGAGTTCGCGGCACAGCTCCGCCACGTCGCGCGGGTCGTCGCCGGAGCGCTCGAGCCCAACGCGGTCGTCGTACGGCTGCCAGTAGTTGAGCGCCAGGTCCCAGCCGTCGCGAGCCAGGCCGATGGCGAGCGCAGCCCCGATCGAGCGCCGACGGCCCACGCCCGTGATGAGCGCGACGCGTCGCGGTGTTCTTCCGGTCATGCATCCACCGTACGAGGTGCCCTTGCTCCGAGGCGACGAGCAGCCACCATGTCGGAGCGTCGATTTCTAGGAAGGCGAGGCGGACATCTCGTGCGCCGTGTCAGCGGCGCTGCGGCTCGAACTGAGCCAGCGTCGATGTGGGAATCGGCGAAAGTGTAGGGATTGCGCGGGCGGCGTGTGACACTCGAGAGACTTCGGTCCCCAGCCCCTCCTTCACTTGTTCGGGCGCACGCCGAGCGGTCGAGACGGATCCGTCGCCTTGGTTCCTCATCATTCGAAGGCGACCCCCATGGGTTTCATGTACTACGGCAGTCAGAGCCACGAACTCGAGATCGACGACCGCTCGCTCGCTCACCTCAAGATCGCCCTGCTGAGCATGCTGAGGGCGGGGAACAGCGTCGCGTTCTCCATGTCGCGTCCCGCGGGTCAGGGCAGCGGCCGCGAGACGCTGTGGATCAGCCCGGCCACGGACCTGCGGTTCCGCTTCGTGGGCGGACGTCTGCCGGCGATCAACGACCAGTGGGTGCGCGCCATCATCGGCTCGGCCAACTCGACTGCGGGCATGCGAATCTGCCAGGAGCCTGCCGGTACGAGCTCGCTCGCGGCCTGAGCGACCTGATGTGCTTGAGCCGGTAGACCTCCTGCGCCGCCCGCCGCGCCGCCGCGCCGCTGGGTGCCCCGGGCATTTTGAAGCATGCGCGCCGCGATTGAACCATGTTCGGCCACGCCGTCGGAACGTTCTAGGCTCTGTCCTGTGAACGCGCGCGCAGACGAAGCAGGCCAGCAGTCGGAACCCGAGCTGATGCTCCGCGTACGCGAGGCGTACCTGCGCACGCGGGAACTGCGCTCGCGGCTCGCCGCCCTGCGCAGCGAAGACCTGCAGCTGCCGGATTCGCAGTCGTTGTCGCTGCGCGACCGTGCCGAGCGCCAGGCGGCCGACCGCGAGCGGCTCGAGGCGGAGCAAGCCACGAAGCTCGAGCTGGACGCCGCCGAACGGGCGCTCGCCGACGCCGAGGAAGCGGTGCAGGACTCCCTCAGCGGCAACGGCGATGAGTGGATGCACGGGGCCGGCACGCGCTGACGCGCTCTGCGCTGACGCGCGCTGACACGCTCTGCGCGGCTCGCTCGGCCCGTCTCGCGCGCCGGTCAGGCCGTTCACGCGATTGACGGCCTCATGGGCGGTGCCAGAGGCAAGGATCGGCCCGATCGGCGCGACCTGCTCCTCGCGCACCAGTTCGTCGCTGTCACTCAGTCCGGTCAGAATGCAGCACGCGCCCGGTGAGCCTATCCAGCGGGCGCTCCTCGAGGAATGCGCCGCTTACCGGCGTTCCGCTGCTCCCGGGGCACGTCGCATCGCGCGAGCTGCTGTACGTCGGCGCTGACGGGGAGGACGGATTCGTGAGCGCTGACGGGGCGCATTGAATGCAAGCTGTGACGAGCTGTGACGAGCTGTGACGAGCTGCGGCAAGCTGCGGCGAGCTTCGTCGCGCTATGACGCGCTGAAGCAGTGCGGTGCTGCGATGGGATTGCATAGCGCATGCAATCGGCCGTGCACGCTTCCGCGGTGGGGAGCGCGCACGGCCGATGAGGGGAGGGCTCGTGGGTGGCGTCTACTCGACCCCGCACCATTCGGCGATGAAGAGCGCGATCGACTTCGTGATGCGGCGAACCGATTCGAGGTTCACGCGCTCGTCGTAGCCATGGATGGCCTCTGAGATGGGCCCGTAGACGAGTGCCGGCGTGTCGGCGTACTGCACGAAGACGCGCCCGTCGAGGTAGCCGGGGGTGACAAACGACTCGAGCTTCGCCCCGCCGAAGGCGGCGCTGTGGCTGCGCTCGAGCGCCTGTTCAGCGGCGCCGCCTTCTTCGAGCACGTAGCCCTCGGCGTAGAAGCCAGTCTTGGTGGCGGTCGTGACGATGGGGTTGCCGTTGCCGTCGGCCGTGACGCTCGCGAGTGCATCGGTGATCTCTGCCCAGGCCAGGTCGGCGGTGATACCGGGGTAGAGGGCGACGCGCACGTCGACTTCGCACCAGGCTGGCACGCTGGAGCCCCAGTCACCGCCCTGGATCTTGCCGACGTTGAAGTTGATGGGGTGGTCGAGCTCCTCGAAGTATCGGTGCTCGCCCTGTTTGGCGTTCCAGGCGGCTTCGAGCTTCCGCAGCTCGCCGACGACGAAGTAGGCGGCGTCGATGGCGTTGAACCCGGTCTGCATTTCGCGCGGGTGGGTGGGCTTGCCGTCGACCCGGAGGCGCAGCCAGATGACTCCCGTGTTGGCGCGCACCAGCATGTCCTCTTCGGGCTCCGGGATGAGGACTGCGTCGGCCGAGTATCCGCGCAGGTGGGCCGAGAGGGAACCGTTGCCCGTGCACTCCTCTTCGACGACGGACTCGAAGTGGATGCGCCCGGTGGGGGTGAGTCCGGCGGCCCGAACGGCGTCGAAGGCGTAGAGGTTCGCGACGAGGCCGGCCTTCATGTCGCCGCTGCCGCGTCCGTACAGCCAGCCGTCGCGCACGGTCGCGTCCCAGGGGGAGCGGGTCCATTGGCTCTCAGGTCCTTCGGGGACGACGTCGATGTGGCCGTTGAGGATGAGCGAGTTCCCGCGCTCCTCCTGCGGCGCGAAGGTGCCGACGACGTTCTCGAGGCCGTCGTAGGAGATCTCGATGGCGCCGGCCCCGGGGTGGGCGGCGAGTTCGACGGGGTCGAGCTGCCAGCGGTCCATGGCGAGGCCGCGGCCGGCCATGGCGCCGTACAGGAGGTCCTGGGCTGACGACTCGTTGGCGCGCAGCGACGGGTGGCGCACGAGTTCCTGGGTGAAGGCGGTCTGGCGGTCGAAGGAGGCGTCGACGGCGTCGAGGATGCGCTGGCGCTGCTCGTCGGTGAGGGAGCCGGCTGGTGCGGTGGCAGCGCTCACGCTGTGGCCGGCAGTGAGGGTGCTCGTGGAGGTGTCCTCAGTGCCGGCGGCGGCGCTCGCCGCGGTGGTTGACGGAGTGGTGGAGGGGCTGGTTGGTGTGGTCATGGTCGTGTCCTGCTTTCGCCTGTGGTGCTGCCGGGCAGCGGCGCCCGGGTGGGGGAGGGTGCTCGTGTCGGCGCTCAGGAGGCGGCTTCGTCTATCTCGACGATGTCGTCGCGGAGGCGCATCCGCTCGCCGAAGGCTCCGCCGATGACGGTGATGACGCAGATGCCGATGAGGACGAGCACGGCCGGCCAGGACGACCCGTCACCGACCGTGATGAGGGCGGTGGCGATGAGCGGCAGGAAGCCGCTGATCGCTCCGGCGAGGTTGTAGCCGAGGGAGACGCCGCTGTAGCGGAGGCGGGGCGGGAAGAGTTCTGCCAGGAGGGCGCCGGTGACGGCGTAGGAGAGGGTGATGAGGGCGATGCCGATGCTGACGGCGGCGATGATGGCGATGGGGCTCTCGGTGTCGATGAGCCAGAAGAGGGGGAAGGCGGCGATGCCGGTGGTGAGGCCGCCGACGACGGTCATGCGGCCGGGGCCGAAGCGCTCGGCGAGTCGGCCGGCGAAGATCGTGACGCCGATCTGGAGGACGGCGGCGATGAGGGTGGCGTTGACCATGACCTGTCGGTCGACTTCGAGCACGTTGGTGCCGTAGGAGACGACGAAGGTTGTCATCATGTAGAAGCCTCCGACGCCGAGCATGGCGGCGGCAACGGCGACGAGGAGGCGCAGTCCGGACTTCCGGAAGAGCTCGACGACGGGAACCTTGACATGCTCGCCGGCGGCTGCGAGTTCCTGGAAGACGGGAGACTCTTCAACCTTGAGGCGGATGTAGAGGGCGATGCCGAGGAGCGGGAAGGCGAGGAGGAACGGGAGGCGCCAGCCCCACGCGTCGAAGGTCTCAGGCGGCATCATCAGCACGAGCGCGAAGGCGCCGGAGGAGACGAGGGTGCCGACGGGGGAGCCGATCTGGACGAGGGCGGCGAAGCGACCGCGCATCTTCTCGGGGGAGTGCTCGATGGCGATGGTCGTCGCGCCGCCCCATTCGCCGCCGACGGCGAAGCCCTGTACGAGGCGGAGGACGGCGAGCATGACGGGGGCTGCGATGCCGACGGCGAGGTAGTCGGGGAGGATGCCGATGAGTCCCGTCGCGCATCCGATCATCACAATCGTGGTGAGGAGGGCGGGGCGGCGGCCGTAGCGGTCGCCGATCCACCCGAAGACGACGGCGCCGATGGGGCGGGCTGCGAAGCCGACGCCGAAGGTCGCGAAGGCGGCGAGCGTGGCGCCTGCCGGGTTGAGGTCGGTGAAGAAGAGTCGGTTGAAGACGAGGGCCGCGGCGGTGCCGAAGAGGAAGTAGTCGTACCACTCGAGGGCGGTGCCGACGAAGGCGGCGAAGGCGATGCGCCGAGCTTCTTTGAGGCTGACTTTGGGTGGCGCGGTGGGCACGCTTGAGGTCGATGTCTGCGGGTCGTGGGACATGGTGGCTCCGATGTTGGGGAAAGGCCTGCATGTGAACGTGCACGTCTGCGGTGACGTTGGTGTTCCTATGCAACCCCGTCCTGGCTGGGTCGGGCAATTGTCAGGCCCACTCGATTGCACGCCTAGAATGGGCAAATGCACAATCTGGATGGGTTTCGAGCCGGTGAATGACGCGTCTGTTTCGGCGCCGTTGCAGCGCGGTATCCGCTCGTGCCTTGACGACCTGGACGAGATCACGACCCTGTACGTGATGCAGGTGCGCAAGCTCACCGGCTACGTCGAGTCGGTGATCGCGGAGCGGGATGTGCACAGCACGGCGTTCACGACGCTCGGGCTCATGTTCCGGCAGCTCGGTGGGGAGCGACTCGAGGACGAGCTGCGGGCGCACTCGAGAGCTATCGGCCGCAAGCGGGTTCGGCAGGGGGTGCCGCTCGAGTCGCTGCTGCGTGCGGTGCGAATGGACTTCCGCTTCATCTGGCAGGCCCTCAACGACCGTTTGCCGGGGGAGGCGGATCGACTCTCCGATGATGTGGTTGCGATCTGGGAGGTTGTGGAGGCGCACACGACGAGCGTGCAGTCGGGGTACATGCTCGAACTGGGGCAGGTGAAGGCGGAGCTCGAGCAGGAGCAGGCGTTCCTGTTGCGTCGTCTGCTGCGCGGTGGTGTCGACGACTCGCAGTTGCATGTGCAGGCGGCGGAGGCGCTCGAGATTCCGCTCGTTGGTCCGTACTGGGTCGCGGTTGCGCATCAGGATGCGGCGGCCACCTTTGCCGCGGACGTGCGGGCCGTTTTCCCCGCGGCCGTGTGCCTGCGCCTGGACGGTGTGGAGTTCGCGGTAGTCGCTGGCTCGTCCGGTGTGGGCTCGTCTGGTGCGGGATCGGCTGGCGTGGGGTCTACTGGCGTGGGGTCTGCGGGCGTGGGGTCTGCGGGCGTGGGGTCTACTGGCGCTGAGTCGGCCGGCCTGCGGTCTACTGGCCTGCGGTCTGCTGGCCTGTCGGTGCAGTTGGCGCTCGCGGACCTGCAGGTGGGCGTGTCCCAGTCGGCGGCAACGCTGTCGTCGCTGAGCGAGATGTGGCAGCTGGCGTCCGAGTTGGCTGAGGTGGCTGTGCCGGGACGGGCCGCGCTGCTCGCGCAGCATTGGCCGGGTCTTGTCGTGAGGCGGCTTGGGTCGGTTGCGTCGAGCCTTGCTGCGGATTCGCTTCGAGATTTCACTGTCCTGCCTTCGTCGGAGCGGGCGCTGCTGGTTGAGGCTGTCGAGGTGTACATGGCCACCGGTTCGGCGTCGAAGGCCGCGGGGGCGCTGTTCTGTCACCGGAACACGATCATGAACCGATTGGCGAAGTTCGCCTCGGTGACCGGGCTCGACCCGACGGTTCCCGATGACGCCGCCACGATCAAGATGGTTCTTGCCGCTGAGCGAAGTGCGCAGCAGGAGTGATCGCAGGACCTGACCGGTCGTGCGGTACGCGACGTCAACGTGCCTGCGGTCGAGAGTCCTGGTTTAGGCGGGCTCCTGTTTGGGAACTTCCGCTCTCCGCTCTCCGCTTTCCGCTCTCGTTTTCCGTTCGCAGGTCGCTGGTCTCTGGTCGTCTCCGGTCTCTGGTCGCTGGTCGCTGGTCTGTGGTCGTCTCTGGTCTCTGGTCGTCTCCGGTCTCCGGTCTCCGGTCTCTGGTCTCTGGTTTCCAGTCTCCCCGTCTGGGGTTTCAGGGTCTTCGGTTTGTCTCTGGGCGGGCGGCTCGGCCGCTGCTCATGCCGCTGCTGATGCCACTGCTGGTGGCGTAGCCGCGGCGGCGCGCGGTTCTGCGTGGGACGTGGTGGCCGAGGGCGGGGACGACGTGCCAGCGTCCGCTGCTGCCGTTGATGAGGACGAGTCGTCCGCGGTGGACTTCGTGGTGGTGGAAGGAGCACAGCAGGATGCCGTGTTTCACATCGGTGGGTCCGCCTTCGCTCCATTGTCGCGCGTGGTGCACTTCGCACCAGCGGACGGGTGCGCTGCACCCTGGTGCTCGGCACTGTCTATCGCGGACAGCGATGGCCCGGCGTCGGGCAGTGGTGAAAAGCCGTTGTTTGCGGCCGAGGTCGAGGATCTCGCCATTGGCGTCTCGAGTCGCGACTCGGGTGAAGCTGTCGCACAGCATCTGTGCGGCGACGCTGGGCGGGATCGGCTCCCCGGTGCGCTCGAGGTGGGGGACGTCCTCGGGGCGTTCCGCTGTTCCAGCGAGGCCGGCTTCGGTGGTCACGATGATGACCGTGGGCGCTTCGCCGCCGGTTCTGGGCGCGTCGGGTGACTCGGCGTAGGCGCGCACGACCATCGTCAACGCGTCCATGCGCTGCTGTTCGATCGACCGCGGATCCACCAACGGAACCTCGACGTCGTCATCGCTCTCACCGCCATTGGGGTCGTCGCTGTCACCCTCGCCGCCATTGAGGCCGTCGTCGTCGTCGTCGTCGTCGTCGCCGTCGCCGTCGCCGTCGCTGTCGTCGCCGCTGAGCGCGTCGCTTTCACCTCCCCAAAGTCCGTGGCAATCACTGCCGCCGCTGTCGGCCACCGACGGGAATCCATCGGATCCGAGGGCTGGGGCGAGTGGTTCCCCGCACTCGGACGTGGCTGGGAACTCCACTTTCCGCCTCGGCGAGAGCAGTGCATCGAAGACCGACAGCAACTGCTCGCCCTGCTCGGGCGTCGCCGTGAACTTGCCAACGACCGCGCCGTCACTGCGGCGAGAGATCCACAGGCCGCGCTCCTCCGCGATCTTGTCGGCCCGCGGTTCGTCGCCATCCGGGTCGAGGTATGACACCCACGTCGCGGCTTGCACCTCCAACACCTTCGGCACGGCGGGCTGCTCGTCCTCAGGGTTCAACCCGCACGCGGACGCCACGAGCTCCACCTCGGCCCGCGTCAATTCGTCGACCTCCACGCGGTTCCCGGTGTGATCCAGACCCTTCGTGATCGCCGACGCCTGCGCCACCGACATGACCCCTGAACCGACCGCGTTCGACACGGCCGCGTACCTGGGCGGGATCGGCTCGCCCGTGATGCTCATACGCTCCCGCGTCGCCGCGGCCACCCGAACGAGCGTGCTCGCCTCGAACGGCCGCACGGCGAGCACCTGCTCCAGCATCGCGGTCAGGTTCCGGAATCCCGACTTCCGCGCCACCGACTCCGCCCGCGGCGACTCATCCTCCCGCCGCAGCAACTCGCCAGCGACCTCTACCAACGCCGCGTCCAGCACGCGCCTGCGAGCCGCCAACTCCCGCAACACGACCACGATCTCCGCATCCGGAATCCCCGTCAACTGGCACCGCGCCTCGAGCAGCGCATCCACCACAGCCGTCTCCATCGACGACCGGCGATACGCCTCCTGCTCCGACTGCGATGCCACGATAACCTCCCCCAAGATCACGACCAGCCTAGCTCAAGGACCCGAATAAATCCAGTCATTCACCAGGTATTTATTCTGTGAATTGGTTGATATCTTCGAGAGTGGTGTGAGGGAATCGAGCGACGGAGTCTGGTGCGTTGCACGACGCGAGCCCCCATCGGCTGATTCGTCACCCGGATCTGCTCGACGCTTCGGTCCACCAGATCACAGACCACCGACAAAGCGCGCACCCGCACCTCAGCTCGCCCCTCTCGCGGTGGCATCTCTCATTCAGCGCCCCGGTCAGGTTGCGCTGTCGACGCGATCCGCTTCGCTCGCGGTCGCCCTGCGTTGCCTGCGCCAATGCTGGTCATAGCGCCTTGCCCTGACTCGCATCGCAATGTCCGCCATCCCGCGAAGCCGCGAAGCCGCGACGCCCGGATGACGACGCTTGCAGGGCGGTGTCCGCACCGCGATGCCCTGCGTCCCGCGAAGGTGCGAAGGCGCGACGCTAGGTTCCTCGGCCCGCGTCCAGAACGCCCACAGACATGCCGCCCAACGCCGAGGGGCCAAGTCGCGGCCGTAAGATGCCCCTCGACTTGGGGCTATGTCGCCGATGCCACGAAGTGGCTGCAAGGTGCTGCTCGACCCGGGGCTCCGCCGCCGGTGCCTCCACCTGGCCGGAAGCTACTACTCGGCTTGGGGCTATGCGGCCGCTGCCACAAGGCAGCCGGAATCGAGCCGTCGACTCGGGACTCTGCCGCCCATGTCACGACGTGATCCGAAGCTACCCCTCGACTCGGGGCTCCGCGTCCGACGCCTCCACGCAGCCGAGGCTATCCCTCGACTCGCGGCAGCGCCGCCGATGCCACGACGTCCCCGGTCTTGCCGCGGATCTCCACGCTCGTGACCTCCTCGCGGAGTGCGGCCGCGTTGACGGCGCAGTTGATCTCGACCTCTGAGCCCAGGAAGGTCCCCGAGCCGACGTCTTCGCCCGCGGCGTCGACGACGACCACCGAGTAGAACTCACCGCTCGGCAGCCCGTTGACGGTGAGTAGCGTCTCGGTGCCCCAGGTGTGAGCGACGACGCTGCCATCGATCTCGACGCCGACGGGTTCGCCTTGGAAGTCGACGGGCTCGACGGCACCGAGCGTTCCGGGGTCGCCGACTGGCGGCGGCGTTTCAGGGCGGGGGAGGAAGAAGCCGCCGACGACGCCGACCACGAGGCCGACGGCAGCGATTCCTGCGAGCAGGGCGCCTCCGAAGCGTGGACGACGCATCGGTGTGACAGGCGTGCCGCCGACCTCGCCGACCTCGTCGCGTCCACCAGCTCTATCAATGCCTCTGCGCGCGGCGACAACGTCACCTGCGTCAGCTGTGCCGGTAGCGCCAGCTGACCCATCCGCGTCAGTTGGTCCGACCAGACCAGCGGGTCGAATGTGTCGGTCCTCGTCGCCGAGTTCGCGGCTGTCGACGCCGCCATCTGCAGCCCCTAGTGCCAGCACGGCATCGCGAAGCTCGTCGCCCGGCGTCGCATCCACCCACTCGGGAAGCCCCGAGAGCTGCCCCGTGAGGGCCCGGAGTTCCTCCAGCTCCGCATCGACTGTGGGGTCGGATGCTCGCATGCGCTCGAGTTCGGCTGCTTCGGTTTCGGTCAGCTCGCCCACGAGGGCGGCGGCGATGAGCTCGGCGCGGCGGTCTGCGTTGTGGTCAGTCACGAGCTCCTCCTGTTTCGTCGAGGTGACCGCGGGCGGCGCGGAGGCCGTAGAAGACGCGGGTGCGGAGAGTGGCGACGGGCACCCCGCAGCGGGCGGAGAACTCAGCGTAGCTGTAGCCCGTCAGGTGGATGGCGACGATCGCTTCGCGCTGTTCGTGCGGCAGGCGGGCGAGGGCTTCGGTGAGTCCGAGCCCGGTGAGAGGGTCGGGTGTCTCGGCTGCCGGCTCGCCGGTGTCTGTCGGGGGATCGCTCGCTGAGATGCGGGGCAGTCGTTCGCGGGCACGCAGCGCGTCCGCGATGACGTTGCGGGCGATGGCGAACAGCCAGGTGCGCTCACCGCCCTTGGTGTGATCGAAGCTGTCGCGGGCCCGCCACGCTCGCAGGAATGTCTCCTGCACGCAGTCCTCAGCGAGCGCACGGTCGCGGAGAGCGTTGACGCTGAAGCCGAGTAGCACCCCGCCGTGGTCGCGGAACGCAGAGTGGAGGTCGAACGAGTGTGGCGCATCCGCCATCCGTGCGTGTCCTCTCGTTGTCGTCCCCCTTGCGGGGTCAACGATAACGGCACTGCTCACGGTTCCTCCCTCCGGCACCTCAACTGCGGTTGGTAGAGACCAACGGCGGTAGGTAAAGGGGTGTACTCACGGAATCGGTGCCGCGTTCAGAATCGGCGCGAAAAACTTGCGCGAAGAATCTCCGCCAAGACCTTCCGCGAAGAAGTTTGAGAAAAGTTCAGGCAGTCATGAACGCGGGAGGGATCGGCGCCGTATGCCCCTGTACGACGGCTCCACCGGGGAGCTGCGAAGCAGGAAGGCACCCCTCATGCCCAAGCACACGTTCGCGAAGTCGCTCACTCTCGGCGCCACAGCTGTCGCCGCCATCGCTCTTGTCGCTGCCGCGCCCGCAACCGCGGAGACGGAAGTCTCCGAACCCGACTCGTTCACGAGCGCCTACACGGTCATGGCGACCCCGGATGCGGTCATCAACAACGATGGCGATGTGACGCCGGGGGAGCCCGGTTCGATGGGCCAGTTCGACTTCCGTATTAACTCCGACCTGAACATCATCTGCTACGACATCACCCTCACGGGTGTGACGGGCGAATACGAGAGCCCGGCGAAGACCGCGACGCACATCCACGAAGCCGCCGAGGGGCAGGCCGGCCCGCCGCGCATCGCGTTCCCGAACCCCACCGACAACGGTGACGGCACGCGCACGAGCAGCGGCTGCCTTGAGGGTCCGTTCACGACGGGCCTCAACAGCGACGCGGGTACGGACACGGGCGAGGGGTTCACGCTCAAGCAGATCGAGGCGAACCCGGCCGGTTTCACAGGCGACTCGCACACGGCTGACTTCAAGGCCGGCGTCGTGCGCGGCCAGCTCGTGCAGGTGCCGGTCGGTGGCGTCGACACGGGCGCCGGCGGCGCTGCTGCTGCCGGTGGCCTCGACGCCACGACGCTCGGCTTCCTCGGCCTCGGTGGCCTCGCCGTGGTGGGCGCGGCTGGCGTTGCGGTTGCGCGCAAGGCTCGCGCCGCGGGTCAGTGACCACGAAGCTCGTTCGATTGCCGGGGCGCGCACTGCGCGTCCCGGCGCTCGCCGTTGCAGCTTTGCTCCTTGTGAGCGGATGCGCGGCCGCGCCGAGCGGGGTGGGTTCAGCTCGCGAGGTCACCCGGTCGCCGGCGGCTTCCACCGAGGTCACGCCGGCGGCCCCGGCCGAGGCTTCGAGTGTGGCGCCGTCGCCGGAGGCACCATCTCCCGCGGGGACGGGCGGCGTCGAGGTGCTGCCTGAAGGCATCGAGCCGACCGCCGTCTCGATCCCCGCCATCGACGTGGAGGACACGCTCATCGACCTCGGCATCGCCGCCGACGGCAAGATGGAGGTGCCCGTCGATTTCGACGAGATCGGCTGGTTCACGGGCGGCGGGAAGCCTGGTGGGCGCGGGCCGACGGTCATCGCAGCGCACGTTGATGGCCTGGC
Source organism: Pseudoclavibacter sp. AY1F1 (assembly GCF_002931075.1). Lineage (GTDB taxonomy): Bacteria > Actinomycetota > Actinomycetes > Actinomycetales > Microbacteriaceae > Pseudoclavibacter. The sequence continues at coordinate 112,287 of NZ_PSTQ01000002.1, forward strand.
AGGCCCTGCCGCGTTCTTCCGCCTCGACGAGCTCGCTTCGGGTGACGTCGTCAACGTGACCGACGCCGAGGGCGGGGTCACGAGCTACCAGGTCACCGAGGTTGTGACCGTCGACAAGGCGGAGTTCCCGACGGCGCGCGTCTTCGGCGCTGTTCCGGGGGACGAGCTGCGGCTCATCACGTGCGGTGGCTACTTCGACCGCGACGTGGGCCACTACGACAAGAACGTCGTCGTGTTCGCGGCGGTGGTCTAAGGGCTGCTGGCGTCCGGCGCCTCGCTCAGAAGAGCGTGCCGGACGCTGTGATGATGCCGACACTGATGATGGTGCCTCTGCCGGATGCTCGCGGATGCTCGCAATCCTGATACGGCACGGCTCCGAATGGTGTGCGGATGTGTCGAAGCATCCGGGTTCCGCTCTCCGCTCTCCGGGTCGGGGGACCCTCTCCCTGTGGCGGCTTCCAAGCGTCCGACTGGAAGCTCCAGAAGTGAGGTCCGTGACGATGCTCACGCTTGAAGCAGCACCGGCAGCACCGGCAGCACCGGCAGCACCGGCAGCACCGGCAGCACCGGCAGTACTCGCCGTATCCGCCGTGAGGGAGTTGCCGAACCGCACCCGTACGAAGGCCATGGCTCAGTTCCGGAGCGTGGCCGCCCCAGACGACAGCGACGAGTTCCTCGCGGGGCTCGCGTCGCTCGGCGATGCCCGCGCCTTCGACCTGCTTGTGCAGCGATACCGAACCCTCATGTACGTCTGCGCTCGCCGGCGCCTCGGTTCCGACGCCGAGGCCGAGGACGTCGTGCAGGAATCACTCGCGCAGGCCTGGACCAAGATGTCGACTCTCAAGGACCTCGCGGCCGTGCGGTCCTGGATGCTGCGCATCGTCACATCCCGCAGCGTGGATGTGCTCAGGCGCCGACGCGAGCACGACCGGGTCGACGAGTGGGAGCCCGCAGCGTCGGAGAACGAGTCGCCGACGACAAACGCGCAGCTCGCGCTCCTTTCCGCAGCTCTCCACGTCGCCCTCTCGAACCTCCCCGAGCAGCAGCGCCGATGCTGGGTCTCGCGGGAGCTCACGTCGATGAGCTACCAGGACATCGCCGACCAGCTCGAGATCCCCGTGAGCACCGTTCGCGGGGCCATTGCGAGGGCGCGGAAGGCGCTTGCGGTTGCGATGGCGGATTGGCGGTGAGTGGAGCGGCTCGCTCTGGCAGGGCGGACTGGCGTTGATCGGGCGAGCGGGCTTGCCCGCGATTAGCGCGGCTGGACGCGCCGTCGGACTGGTTTCCCCGTTTCTCCTATCGGCCGAGCCATCCGCCGTCCACGGGCAGGATCGTGCCGTGCACGTAGTCGGCGTACGGAGTACAGAGGTACACGACGGCGTTCGCGATGTCTTCTGGCAGCGCCCACCGGCCAGCAGGGATGCGTTCGTTGAGCTGCCTGAAGCGATCGGGGTCGGCGAGCAGTGCCTCGTTCATGTCGGTCTGCACGTAGCCGGGGGCGACACCGTTGACGTTGACGCCGTGTGAGGCCCACTCGTTGCTCAGTGCCTTGGTTAGCTGCGCAACAGCACCCTTGGATGCTGCGTACGCGGGCACCCGCAGGCCGCCCTGGAAGGAGAGGAGCGACGCGAGCGTGACAATCTTGCCCTCACCCCGCGCCACCATGTGGGCTCCGAAGCCCTGGCTGAGCTGGAACACCGCGCTCGTGTTGATCTGCATGACCCGGTTGAAGTCTGCGAGCGGAAAGTCGACGGAGTCATGGCGGATCTGCGTTCCAGCGTTGTTGACGAGGATGTCGACGGCGCCGATCTCGGCGATCGCCGCCCCGATCGAGTCTGCGTCCGCGAAGTCGACCGAGACGCCCGTGAGGCTGCGCTCGAGCTCGTCGGCCAGGCGAAGGAGGCTCGGTGAGACCGGCCCGCGTTGCAATGTCGTCACGTCCGAGCCGCTCCGCATGAGCGTGGCGGCAACCGCTTCGCCGATGCCGCGCGAGGCTCCCGTGACGACGGCTTTCTTGCCATGCAGTACGTCGTCAAACATCCGCTGCCCCCTTGGGCGCCCGGGCGGCCAGCGCGAGAGCGTTGACGGTGTTCCGGACCTCGCGCCCGGCGCAGACGTCCAGGATGTTCTGCATGGCGCGGCGCTTCAACTCAGAGAATGACTCCTCGCTGTACCAAGCGGCGTGGGGTGTGAGCAGGACCTGCTCGAAACGCAGGAGCTCGCTCGTGAGGGGGAGTGGCTCCTCCTCGAAGACGTCGAGTCCCGCGGCCGAGACGATGCCGGAGTCGAGCGCTCGAACGAGCGCGGTCGTGTCGACGACCCCGCCTCGACACGTGTTGACGAGCTTGATTCCGCGCTTCATGCGCGCGAACGCGTCGTCATCGAGGATGTGCTTCGTCTGCGGGATGAGCGGCAGGTGCAGCGAGAGGATGTCAGACTGCGCGAGGAGCTGATCTGGGCTCACGACAGGCGTTCCGTCTGGTGTTGTCTCTCCCGGCCTGAAGCGTGGATCGCTCCCCATGACGTTGAGTCCGAGTCCTCGCGCCTTGCGCGCTGTCGCCTCCCCGATGAGGCCGAGCCCGTACAGGCCGAGCGTCGTCGCCGAGAACCGGTGCAGTGGCTGCGCGGGGCCGAGGTCGGAGATGCCGCGGCGCATTCCCTTGTCGAGCACGGGCAGTCCGCGCAGGAGTGCAACGATGTGCGCTATCGCGTGGTCGCTCACGTCTTCGGTGCCGTAGTCGGGCACATTGCAGACCGCGACGCCATTCGCGGTCGCGGCCTCGACGTCAACCGTGTCGACTCCGACGCCGTAGCGGCCCACAGCTCGCAGGTCCGGCAGTGCGGCCAGCACGTTCGCGGTGACGGGCGCGTACTGCGTGAGGATCGCGCTCGCGCCGCGGGCTGCGGCGATGACGTCGGCTTCACTGCTGCACTGCGCGAGAAGCAGCTCGTACCCGGCCTCGTTCGCGATGACGCGCTCGATCTCGACGCTGCCATGGTCGCAGTCGGTGATCACCACTTTTTGGGCTTGCTGCATGAGATCCTCCCGTGGACATAGAATTTTGAGACATCATTCCATAATCCAAGGTTAATGTCGCCCGCTAGGAGTTCGGGGTCGAAGCTAGAGTCCCTCTGGTGCTCCGAGGACGGCGGAGACCCGGCGGCCCGCGCGGATGACTCGGTCGCCGAGTTCATGCAGGCGCTCATCGGTGTCGAGGCGGTTCGATGGGCCCGCGATGCTCAGTGCCGCGCACACGACGCCCGAGAAGTTGAAGATGGGCGCCGCGACTCCTCGAATGCCGTCCCGGTTCTCGCCTCTGTCGATCGCATAGCCGCGGTCGCGAGTCTCCGCGAGGTCGCGGTAGAGCTGGTCGAACGAAGTGATGGTGTGCACTGTGCTCCCGACCAGGGCCTCGGGGAGGCGCTCGCGCCTCTGGTCGCTCGGGAGCTGGGCCAGGATCGCCTTGCCGATCGCGGTCATGTATGCGGGTCGTGTGTCGCCCACCTTGCTGAAGATGCGGATGGGGTTCGGGCTGTCGACGAGTTCGATGTAGACGACGTCCTTGCCTGTCAGGACGCCGAGGTGCGCGGTCTCTCCCGACTCGGCGACGAGCTCGCGGAGCACTGGAAGTGCCGCCCTGCGGTAGTCGAGGCGACTCAGGTACTCGGCGCCGAGCTTTGCCGTGAGCATGCCGAGCGAGTAGACGCCAAGCTCTTCGTCGAAGTGCAGCATGTCGCGCCTCGTCAGGGTGAGGAGCATCCGCTGCGTCGTCGCCTTGCTGTATCCGAGGATGCCGGTGCACTCGGCCAGGGTCACGCCCGGGCGCGGTGCGGCCGCGATGTACTCGAGGATGTCCATGGCCTTTTCGAGGCTCTGGGTTCCCGTTACTCGCTCCGCTGAGGTCAGCCCTCCCGATGAGATCACTCGATCAGTCATGGATTTCCATTCTTCCTGGGCGGGCTGTCGCGGCGCCATGGCGATCGGCAGTGCTCCGGCACATTTTACAAAGCTGCAACGAAATTTCTATTGCAAGTGCTCGTGAGCTTATGGGACAGTGTTTCAAATTTCAACGCGTGCCAGTCAGCTTGGAACGCAGCTCCGCTCAGAAAGGTGCATGACATATGGGCGCATTCCCCCTCGACCCAGTCAGCCAGCAGAACCTCGCCGCGATACCTCTCGGCCCCAGTGCGAACCCGGCACGCGTCATTTCCGGCGCACCGGAAGCCCACGAGCTCGTCCTCCACGAGGATGCAACCACTGAGATCGGGGTCTGGGAGATCACAGCCGGGAGCTTCCACTCGAGCAAAGTCGGCATCTCCGAGTACATGTACTTCCTCGCAGGCACCGGAACGATCACTCGAGAGTCCGGAGAAGTCGTGCCGTACCGCCCAGGGGACTACATCTCGCTGCCAGATGGCTCACACGTCGTGTGGGATGTACAGGAGCGAAGCCGCAAGCTGTACGTGATCACGCAGTCGCCAGCATGACCGTGCTCAGCCCCGAGCAAGGGCCAACGATGTCCCTGAACACGACGGGGATCCCAACCCCGCGTCCGCCGAAGCGCTCGGTGTTCGACCTGGCACGCCTTCCGAAGATCGCCCTCGCCCTCGCAGCGACTGGCTTCTTCGTGATCTTCTTCTTCTGGCCCCTCTTCGATGTGGTGCTCCGCAGCGTCAGCGTCGACGGCGTCATGAACTGGGCTGACCCCCAGTTCACCCTCGACCATTACTTGCGCATTCTGCAGGACGACTACCTGCACCTTGTCGAGTGGCGCACCGTGGTGCTCGCCTTCAACTCGACGCTCATCACCTTGCTGCTCGGATTCCCAGTCGCCTACTTCATCTCCCGCCTACCGGGCAAGGCGGCAGGCATTGTGCTGCTCCTCGTGCTCATCCCCTTCCAGGTGTCGATCGTCGTCCGCCTCTTCGCGCTGACGTCGATCCTCAGCCCGAACGGCCTCCTCAGCCAGGCAGGGCAGGCCATGGGCGGTGAGAGCTTCTCACTGCTCTACACCCAGGGCGGAACATTGGTCGGCACGGTCATGTACCTCCTGCCCTACATGATCCTCATCCTGTACTCGGGCATGACAGGCGTCGACCACAACGTGATCCTCGCGGCCAGGACCTTGGGCGCCAACGGCGTGCAGACCTTCGTCAAGGTGTTCCTGCCGCTCGTGCGCACCTCGATCCTCAGCGCCACACTGCTCTGCTTCATTCTCGCGCTCAGCTTCTTCATCGTGCCCGCCATCCTCGGCGGCCCGCAGGAGCAGACGGTCGCCGTCTACATCCAGCAGCAGATCGACCTCTTCGAATGGGGCGTGGCGTCCGCACTCGGCGTCGTCTTGCTGCTCGCCACGCTCATCCTCTATATCGCGGTTATCCGAATCGGCGGGGGATTCCAAGCGCCGGGCATCGGAGGACAGACCAAGGGGGTGAGCCAGGAGCAGCGCTTCAGCTGGACCCCCGGCACCGTCTTCACCGGGGCCGTGACCCTCGTCGCTCTGGCAGTGCTGCTGCTGCCGGTGCTCATCGTCTTCCCGCTGTCGGTGGGGGAGACGCAGACCGTGGTGTTCCCGCCGCGCGGTTTCACCCTCCAGTGGTATGGAGAAGTGCTCACCACCACAACGTGGCTCAACCCGATCGTGCGCAGCCTGCTCGTCGCGACCCTGACCGGCATCTGCTCCACTGCGCTTGCGCTGTACCTTGCTCGCGTCGTACAGACCGCAAAGTCAGAGCGCACCAAGGTGATGGTCTCAGGGCTCGCGTTTGCCCCGATCATCACGCCAGCCATTCTGCTCGCCATTGGCATCTACGCGGTTGAACTTCGACTCGACCTCGCTGGCACCATCCCCGGGCTCGTCTTCGCGCACACGCTCGTGTCGTTTCCGCTCGCCTTCGCGATGATCAACACGTCGCTGGCCTCCCGCGGGCTCGACCTCGAGACAGCCGCCTGGACCATGGGGGCATCACGCACCACGGCGTTCTGGAAGGTGACCATGCGCGGCATGATTCCCGTGCTCATCGGGGCCTTCGGTCTTGCCTTCATCACCTCGTGGGACGAAGTGGTGCTCGCGCTCTTCCTGCAGACCGGGCCGGTCAAGACCCTCCCCGTCACCATCTACCAGTACCTGGAGAGCGGCATCGTTCCCACAGTTCCCGCGATCGCCGCGATGCTCACGCTCCTGGTCGTCGCCGTCATCATCATCCAGCGCATCACGCAGTCGCGGAAGGCCGCCGCCGCGGCCCGCGCAGACAAGAAATGAGAATCGACATGTCGTCCACGAACGCAGACGCCACGGCAGGCGGCAAGCGCGGCGAAGTCAACGTCGACAAGGTGACCTGCGACTTCAGCGGAACCCGGGTTCTGCACGAGACCGACCTCACGGTCAAAGCCGGCGAGTTCTTCACTCTGCTCGGACCCTCCGGCTCAGGCAAGACCACGCTGCTCCGCATCATCGCCGGCCTCATCGACTTCACGTCCGGCCGCGTGTCGATCGACGGCTCCGATGTCACCAGACTCCCCACGCAGCAACGAGACATCGGGTTCGTCTTCCAGAACTACGCCCTGTTCCCGCACCTCACGGTGTCGCAGAACATCGCCTTCGGGCTCAAGCTGCGCAAGGTGCGCGGGCCCGCGCTGGCCAAGCGAGTCGACGAGATCCTGGAACTCACGGAGCTCGGAAACCTCAGAGATCGCCACCCATCGCAGCTCTCGGGAGGGCAGCAGCAGCGTGTGGCCCTCGGCCGAGCACTCGCGCAGCGACCACGCGTGCTGCTCCTCGACGAGCCGCTCGGCGCGCTCGACCGCCGGCTGCGGCAGGACCTCGGCTCCGAGATCCGCCGCATCCAGCAGGAGTCGGAGACCACCGCGATCTACGTGACGCACGACCAGGAGGAGGCATACATCCTCTCCGACCGGATGGGCGTGATGGAGGCGGGTTTCATTCGGCAGGTGGGTGCGCCCCGCGATGTGTACAGCGCACCGACGAGCGCCTTCGTGGCGAACTTCCTCGGCGAGACCAACACGTTCCCCGGCGAAGTACGTGGGCAGGAGGCGGGGGCGACCGTCGTGCGTGTGGGTGACTACGCGATCAGCGCGACCGGCCAGCCCAAGCTCGCCGCCGGAGAAGCCTGCACCCTGAGCGCGCGCCCCGAGCAGATCCGCCTGAGCGTCGACCTCGCCGCCGTGCCCGCGGGCTTCCAAGCCGTCGCCGACGTGACCGTCACAGAAGCCCGCTTCTTCGGCCAGACGATTCGCGTGCGCCTCTCCGACGCCAACGGCTCCTACCTTGTCGACCTCGACTCCTCAGATTCCATCCCCGAGGCCGGATCACCCGCTGTCATGAGCATCCGCTCGCACAGCGCCGTGGTTCTCCCCGCCACTCGCTAATCGCATCAACGGAAGGAACGCACATGCAGAAAAAGCTGTCCAGGTTCACCTCGATAGGTGCCCTCGCAGTAACCGGAGCCCTTGTCCTCACGGGATGCGGCTCCGCTGGCCCCGAAGCCGGCGCAGGCGGGGACTCGTCCGGGCTCTCCGGCGACGTCCTCTTCTACGACACGAGCGGTGGCGACGTGTGGGAGGGGCTCAATGAGACCCTCTTCGCCGACTTCACCACGGAGACCGGCGTCACGGTCACCGACGACTACAACGAGGCGTCGACGAAGTTCTTCGCCGCAGCGCAGAACGGCGCCGTCGACTGGAGCCTCGTGTTCCTGCCCTCGCTCAGCGACGCGCAGGAAGCTGCAGAGAAGGGCTACCTGGCGGAGATCGACACGAGCATCGTGCCCGTCGACAAGCTCGTCGACGGCACGTACTCGGAGACCGGCATCGAGGTCGGCACGTTCGGCATGGTGCTCGCCTGGAACACTGAGAGCTTCCCCGCAGACGCGCAGCCCCAGACCTGGAGCGACCTCTACGACACCACTGCGTTCCCAGGCAAGCGCTGCTTCTTCAACAACCCGCAGTACGGCTGGACTCTCGAATCCGCACTCCTCGCCGACGGCGTCGCCGCGGACGAGCTCTACCCGCTTGACGTCGATCGCGCCTTCGCGAAGCTCGACACCATCAAGAACGACATCACCTGGTGGTCGAGCGGCGCCCAGTCGATCGAGAGCTTCGAGAACGGCTCCTGCGACCTCGGCATCGTGTGGGCGAACCGCGCCTCCGTTGCGGCGCAGAACGGATTCCCCATCGACGTGAGCTGGGATCAGGCCGGTTACGCGAACAGCGTGTGGGCCATCCCCGCCGACGCACCCAACCCGGAAGCCGCGCAGCACCTGCTGAAGAGCGTCATCGAGAACACCGAGGGGCAGATCGCCTTCGGCTCACGCGTGCCGACCCCCATCCCCGCAGCCACGAAGGGCCTCGAGGTTGACGGATTCGCCGCCGAGGTGCAGCCGTTCCTTCCTGTCGGCGAGAACACCGAGACCGCGATCACGCTGGACGCTGATTACTACAAGGCCAACAACGCCGACCTCACCGACCAGTTCAACCGCTGGGTCGCGCAGTAGTCATTTGCCGGGCCCGGGGGAGTAACGCCCCGGGCCCGGCCCTCATCCCCCGACGCAGAAAGTAAGGAAGCATCGTGAGAATCGTTTGCATCGACGGCGAAGCGCAGTACTACGACATCGTGAAGCGCGACGTCATCGAGCCGCTCGCCGCGGCGGGCCACCAGCTCGACTGGTTCGAGGAGCGTTTCGCCGACGCTGACGCCACCATCGCCCGAGCGCAGGGCTACGACGGGCTCTACATCATCGGAGACCAGGGTCCGCTCCCGGAACGCCTCCTCTCCGAAGTGCCGAGCCTCAAGCAGGTCAGCTTCGTGGGCACCGGCGCCCACCGTTTCGTGAACGTCGCGGAGGCAGAGGGCCTGGGGATCACCGTCACCAACGTTCCGGACTTCGCGAGCCGAAGCGTCGCTGAGCACGCCATCGCGCTCATGTTCGCCGTCGCGCGGCGAGTGCCAGAAGGCGACCGCATCGTTCGGGCAGGCGCGTGGCAGAAAAATCAGGGCATCAAGCTGCGCGGCCGCACGCTCGGCGTTGTCGGCACCGGGGCCATCGGTCGCGAAGTCATCGAGATGGGTCACGCCCTCGGCATGGAGGTGGTCTTCTGGAACCGCACCAAGCGCCCCGAGGTCGAAGCGAGGCTCCCCGGTCGACGCGTGGAGCTCGATGAGCTCTTCCGTGTGAGCGACGTGGTCTCGCTGCACCTCACCCACACGCCCGAGACGGAAGGGCTCATCTCAGCAGAACTGCTCCGGTCGCTGCCTGACAATGCGATCGTCATCAACACCGCGAGAGACGAGATCCTCGACCGCGAGACGCTCTTCGCGCTCCTGGGAGAGGGCCGCCTCTTCGGCGCGGGCATCGACGTGTTCGAATCCGAGCCACCGCAGCTCGATCAGCTGCCGATCGATCAGCCGAACCTCATCCTCACCCCGCACATCGGCTTCCACACGGACGAGGCGGACGAGGTGTTCGCCATCGCAGGCCAGAACATCATCGCGTTCGCCGAAGGCGCGCCCCGCAACGTCGTGCGCAGCGCCGCACTCTAGCCAGCAGCATCCGACATGAAGGAATCAATGGACATCCGCCACGCCACTCACCCCGACGAGCTCGCGCACCTCAGCGACGAGCAGCTGCGGGCCCGCTTCGTGATCAGCGACCTCTTCGTGCCAGGGGAGCTCGCGCTCGTCTACAGCCACGAAGATCGCATGGTGCTCGGGGGCGCGACGCCGCGCCCGGGGACCACGCTCACCCTCGAAACGCCGGCAGAGCTGCGCGCCGAGTTCTTCTGCCAGCGCCGCGAGCTTGCCGTGACCGGACTGAGTGGCCAGGGAGTCGTCGTCGTCGACGGAACCCGCTACGCGCTCGGCCACATGGATGCTCTCTACATCGGTCGAGGCGCCCGCGAGGTCTCGTTCGAAGCAGAGGTCGAGGGCACCCGCTTCTTCCTCTCCTCAGCGGTCTCTGGAGAAGCGCACCCCACGACCCTCATTCCGAAGGCGCAAGCCCTCACGACCGAGACCGGCGAGGTGGAGCACGCGAACCGGCGCATCGTGCGCAAGCACATCCACGAAGACGGAGTGCGCAGCAGCCAACTCGTGCTCGGCATCACCGCCCCCGAGACCGGCAGCGTCTGGAACAGCATGCCGCCGCACACCCACGACCGGCGCACGGAGGTGTACGCCTACTTCGACCTCGACGAGAACGAGCGCGTCTTCCACTTCATGGGGCTGCCGGGACAGACCCGCCACGTGCTGCTCAAGGACGGCGACGTCGTCATCTCCCCAGCCTGGTCGATGCACTTCGGCGTCGGCACCACCAATTACTCGTTCCTCTGGGTCATGGCCGGTGAGAACCAGTCGTTCGCCGACATGGACCAGATCGCGGTGCCGCAGATCTAGTCGCGGAGATGCGGTCGGACGAGTGCCGACCGGTGTAAGCAGTCGGCAGCGGGGAGTGGAAAAACAGGGATGCGCCCGGAGCTCCAGGTTCCGGGCGCATCCTCTTTTCTAGGCTGCGGGCCCATCCAACCGCTCCCCGACGATCGCCATCGCTCGCTGCTGGGTCTCGTTGAGCATCGACTCGGAGTACTCGTCGAAGAGGCCAGCCGCGTCGGACAGGTCGAGCTCGGGCGCATCCGCGCGCAGCGAGCTGACGACCTGCGCGAAGGTCTCGACGAATTTCTCGACGAAGCTGACGAAATCTGCCTCGCTGGTCTCATCGCTGAGTCGGTGGAACTCGGCCGTAATGGCAACGATCTGCGGCACCAGCTCGGGATCGCTGAGCTGCTCGTAGTAGCCGACCAGGTGCGGCATCCCCTCCTCGCCGACGAGGTGCGCGAGCAGCACGGTCTGGTCGCGGTCCATCTGCTCGAGCTCGGGGGAGAGGTGGCCCGAGAGGGTGCCCATGAAGGCGGCGAGCTCCGGCGGCAGATCCGGCGTCGTGGGCAGGTCGCGCAGCTGAGCGATGAGGGCGCGCTGCGCGGTGAGGCGGTCGATCTGCGCCGCGAGTTCTGCGTCGAGCCGGTCGAGCATCGCGGGCGTATCAGCGCCGTGCTCGTCGAGGAGATTCGGCATGTCCTCGAGGGTGATGCCGAGTGCGGCCAGGCGGCGGATGCGCAGCACCCGGATCAGGTCGTGCACCCCGTACTGCCGGTACCCGTTCGACGTGCGGGGCGGCTCATCCAGCACCCCGACCTGGTGGTAGTGCCGCAGCGCGCGCACCGTGACGCCGGCGCGGCGGGCGAGCTCGCTGCTGTTCATCGCACACCACCCGCGTTCACGCTCGCTGCCTGGGGTTCAAGTGTACGAAGCGGGCGGGCGGCGAGGCCGTAGACGAACGCGCATCCCCACGCCCCGAGCAGCACTAGCGCGGCGGCGTTGACACTCGCGTATTCGGTGAGCAGGGCGGCGAGCATGATGCCGACCGACGGGGCTGCCGTCGTGAGGGCGTTCTGGGTGCCCATGATGCGGCCGCGCAGCTGCTCGGGGATGCGCTCGATCATGAGCACGCCCATGAGGCTGCCGAAGAGCCCGCTTGCGACGCCCATGACGAAGGCGCCCGCGAACACGACCCACACCGCGGTGAGCAGGCTGATGAGGCCGATGCCGACCGTCGTGCCGATCATGCCGACCACGAACCAGGCGCGGCGCGGGCCGCGGGTGCCGGCGACGGCGTAGGTGCCGCCGCCGACGAGCATGCCGAGGGCGAGCGCGCTGAGCACGAATCCGAGGAGCCCCGGCTGTTCGACCTGCGTGAAGTAGACGGGCAGCACGAGTCCCTGGAGTCCGGCGAGCACAAACACCGACACGAGGCTGAGTGCCGTGGTGGCGACGAGGAAGGGGCTTCGGAACAGGGCCCGCCAGCCGTCGCGCAGCTGCGACCATCCGGTGCCGACCGGGGTGGATGCACGCGAGCCGTCGTCGGCGACGATCTCGCCGACTGCCCTCGGGATGATGAGTGTGATGAGGGCGGCGAGGAGGGAGGTGGCGGCCGTGACCCAGAGCACGGTGGAGCCGTCGAAGAGCACCATGAGGGTTCCTGCGGCGGCGGGGCCGATGAAGATGGCGACGGCGCTGAGGCTCTCGCGCACGCCCATGAGGCGTTCGGCGCTGATGTTGCTGTGGCGCACGATCGCGGGCAGGAGTGCTTCGCGGGCCGTCATGCCCGGGACGTCGCCGAGGGACCCGATGATGCCGAAGAGCACAAACCAGCCGAGGTTGAGGCCCGAGACCAGGTCGATGATCGGCAGCGCCGCGATGGAGGCGGCGGAGATGAGGTCGGTGACGACGGATGAGGTGCGCCGGTTGATGCGATCGATGACGACCCCCATGAAAAGGCCGGCAAGCACCGCCGGGATGGCGGTGGCCGCGGCGACCGTGCCCGCCCCGAGCGCGCTGCCCGTCGTCGAAAGCACGATGAGCGGGAGGGCGATGCCCGCGATCGAGTTGCCGAGCAGCGACAGGACGTGCGAGGTGAGGTACGTGACCGGCAGGAGGTTCATGTACCCCAGCAGAAACTATGACGTTGGGGCGGGGTCAAGTGGAGGACGCACTTGTAGCCTTTTGAGCGGTGCGATGCCGTCGCCGCTCGCCTCGCCGGCGTGATCCGGAGCCGGGAGTGCCGGTGAGGCGAGCGGCGCAGTCGGGGTTATGCGTGTCAGTCGAGAATCGCGACGAGGCGGCCGTTGACGCCGCCAGCCTTGAGGCGTTCGAGGCCGGCTGGGATCTCGTCGAACGTGATCTCCTCGGCGGCGATGCGGAGGTCTCCGCTCGCGACGAGGTCGATTACGGCCTGGAGGTGCTCGGGGTTGCCGGCAACGGTTGCGCCGCGCAGTTCGATCGCGCGCGAGACAAGGTCGATGGAGTTGATCGTCCACTCAGCCTTGCCGAGGCCGACGAGCACAACACGGCCGCGGTTCTTCACGGCGCGGATCGCGCCAGTGGTCGTCGTGCCGAAGCCGGCGAAGTCGATGACGACGTCAAGGTCGCGGCCTTCGAGGGCCGACACGTCACTGTGAACTTCTTCGACGCCGAGCGACGTCGCGGTTTCCCACAGCGACTCGCGTGGCTCGACGCCGTACACGGTCGCTCCCTGCAGGATAGCGATGCGGGCGCCCATCATGCCGAGGCCGCCGAGGCCCACGATGCCGACTCGGTCGCCCGCCTTCACCTCGCCGAAGACGACAACGCCGGTGTAGGAGGTGAGACCCGCGTCGGTAGCTGCTGCGGCCTGGCCCCAGTCCATCCCCTCGGGGATGCGGACCAGCTTGGTGGCCGTGACGAGGATGTACTGCGCGTAAGCGCCGTCGCGCGAGACACCGGGTGCGTCGTCGGGGGAGATGGCGCTCGCGACGGCATCGCCAACGCTCCAATCGGTGACGCCTTCGCCGAGAGCCTCGATTGTGCCGGATGCCTCGTGGCCGAGGATCGCGGGGAAGGGGATTGTGATCGGGATCACACCCTCCATGTAGCCGACATCACTGTGGCAGAGGCCTGATGCGCGCACTTTAACCAGCACCTGACCGGGCCCGGGAGTTGGGCGTTCGATGTCGGCTTCCTGCAGGGAGCCGTGGACTTCGTTGAGCAGCCATGCCTTCATGGTCAGCCTTTCCTTCGAGCATTCGACGTTGGATGCGGCCGACGTGCAGTCCTGGGCGCAGACGCGGGAGGATGGACGCCAGTCGACATCTCGGAGTCTACGCTTTCGATAGACAGTGTCTAGTCAAGGAACGGTGAGCATGGCCACCTCTCAGGAGCGCAAACGGCAGAACCTGCGCGTCGTCGACGACGAACAGGCCCGTGCGACGAGGTCCCGTCTGCTCGCGGCCGTGCGCGAGATCGCGGCGGAGAACGTGCAAAGGCCGAGCGTGACGCTGCTCTGCGAGCGCTCCGGGGTCGCCAGGAGCACCTTCTACACGCATTTCGCGACAGTCGAGGATCTCGCCGTGCAGGCCCTGACGGAGGTGTTCGGTGAGGTGTCCGCCGACGATGTGCGGCGTCGCATCCAGCACCGCGAATCCGGACGGGATATCGCGCGCGACGGTCTCGATCGGGTTATTGCCGCACTCGAGGGGTCACGTGAACTGCTCGACTACACGATCGGGATCGGCTCGCGCGCCGCCGTGCTCGAGAGTCTGATTGGGCAGTTCGCGGCATCCACGCTGGTCACCGTCGTGACCGAGTACTCGGAGTTGGATGCGTCGGTTCAGGCGTTCATCAACGACTATGTGAGTGCCGGCACCGCGCACACGATCCTCGCGTGGATGGAGAACCCGGGAGCCCGAGGTCGCGACGATCTGATCGAGCAGCTCGTCGACCTGTTGCCGGCGCGGCTCGTCAGCTGACGATTCCGGCAATCCCCTCGTTCTGACGCGGATCGGCCCGCGCGGTCAGAGCGTCGACGCGAGTTCCCGCACCTGCTCCCGTGCCGCCTCGAACTCCCGCGCGGCGGCCTCGCTGCCCAGCGCTGGGACAACGTCGGCGAGGGTGCGGCTCGTCGCGACGACGGTGACCTCCATGCCGAGACTTTCGCCGAGCACGATCTTCAAGGCCGCCGACCCGTGGTCCCAGGACTCGCTGGGGCTGCCTGCGTCGTAGCTTGCGCCGCGGGCGGAGATGACCACGGCGGGCCGGCCGGCGAGCGGTTGAGTGGCCTCGTCGAAGGGCGAGGTGATGCCCGGCACGTGAATGTGATCGACCCAGGCCTTGAGCGTCGAGGGCATCGAATAGTTGTAGAGGGGCGCACCGATCACGACCACGTCGGCCGCGAGCAGCTCGCTGAGGAGCTCCTGCTGCAGCGCAGCCGCGGAGGCAGGCACCTCGACGCCGCCGCGAAGCCGCGGGGGCCAGTGCTGCGCGACGGACTGCAAGTGCGGGAGCTGGTCGCGGTGCAGGTCCCGATACACGACGGTGTGGTCTGCACCCCTGCTTGTCCAGGTCTCGGCGAACACCGCGGTCAGAGCGCGCGTGCGGGACGTCGTGAGGTCAGCGGAGGAATCGATGTGGAGCAGTGTTGGCACGGCAGCATCCGTTTCGCAGTCGGGTCGGGGGGAGGGGGAGAGAGCACCCCGATGGTATCGGCGTGGGGTGCTCGCTCATCCGTCTGAGGTCATCCCGCGCCACGCCACCTCGAGCCCCGCGCGGCAGCGGGCGCGAGCGGCTGGGTTGTCGAAGCGGTCGCCGCGCACGACGAGCTGGTAGTAGAAGATGCCGGCGATGAGGTCGAAGCACGCTTCGACGTCGAGGTCAGCGCGCAGCGACCCCGCAGCGACGCCGGCGCGCAGCGCGTCTTCGATCGGGCTGCGGCGCACGGAGACGTGCGACTCCCAGTACGCCTGCTGCAGCGCCCGGTCGCTCATGACGAGGCGGATTCGCTGCCGGAACCGCTGGTCCGGGTAGCTCGTCTCGTCGAGTTCGGCGGATGCCCCCATCAGGAACTCGAACATACCCGCGCGCAGGTCTTCAGCGTTTGCCAGCGGGGCCGGCATCGTGCGCCCGACGTCGAGCGCGGCCGCGATGAGCGTCGTCATCGACGGCCAGCGCCGGTACAGCGCCGCCCGGCTCACACCGCTCCGGTCAACCACCCTCGACACGGTGACGGCCTCGTCGGCGTCGATGATCGCGAGTGTCGCCGCGAGGATCTGCCCGTCGAGTTCCTCGGTGCGGGGTCGACCGGGGCCGCGCCGCGTCTCGGCATCCTTGCCCGCGGCTGGGTGCGCCGCGGCGCCCGCATCCAGGTCCACGGATGCGGGCGCCTCGGCCGTTGCGAGAGACGTCACGCGAGGGCCTTCGCCTGGAGCTGCGCGACGGTCGCGTCGGTGAGCCCTGCCGCGCGGAGCGGCGCGAGCGGGTCGCCGTGGCGCTCGCGGAGGCGCGCGAGGAGGATGCGCATCGACACGTCCATGGGTTCGGCCCCGTCGAGGAGGGACCCGTTGAGCTTCGACACCTCTTCGAGGTCCATGCCGAACTTCGCGAGCAGCACGCTCATCGTCGGGCCGATGCGGGTGAGGATCGCGCCCATGTTGGCGTCGGTCTTCGCGTAGTCGCGCACAATGTCGTCGTCCGCTGCGCCGAGCGCGAGGAGCAGCATCGCGGCGAGCACGCCCGTGCGGTCGCGGCCGGCCGCGCAGTGGAAGGCGGTAGCGCCGGGGGAGACGCCGATGATGCCGAGCGCTGCGGCGAGCTGCGGCGCGGCCGTCTCGACCATGAGCGCATACATCTCGCCCATGCCGGCGTGCGCGCTCTCGTGCTCGTCGGCGGTGGGCAGCCCGCCACCGACGCTGCCCATGAGGGGCAGGTGGTGGTAGGAGACGGCGTGCGTGGCGAGCGGGCCGCGCCCCGTGAGGGCGACCTCGTCGGCGGTGCGCAGGTCGATGACCGAGGCGAGCCCGCCCGCGGTCAGCTCGCGTGCATCCGCTTCGGTGATGACGGACAGGTCGTCGGCGCGGATCGCGAGGCCGTCGCGGAGGGTGCCGCCGGCGATGGGGGTGCCGCCGAGGTCGCGCAGGTTGACGGGCGCGGAGAGGGTGATGTCGAGCGTGGTGGTCATGTGAGTCGCTTTCGGATGAGGGCGCTGCCCTGGTCGATCAGCGTGACGAGCACGATGATGCAGATGATGATGGCGCTGAGGTGTCCGTAGTCGTACATCTTCATCGCCGTGGTGAGCTCGAGGCCGATGCCGCCGGCACCGACGAGGCCCAGGATGGTGGCGCCGCGCACGTTGCCCTCGAAGAGCAGCAGCGTGTAGGAGACGAGCAGCGGTGCCGCCTGCGGGAGCACCCCGTACTGGATGAGCTGGCGGCGGGATGCCCCGACGGCCTGCATGGCCGACATGGGGCCGCGGTCGACGGATTCCATAGCCTCGGCGTAGACCTTGCCGATGGAGCCGATCGAGCCGAGCGTCATCGCGAGGATGCCCGCGAACGGCCCGAGGCCGACCGCCGAGACGAACATGAGCGCGAAGACGAGGTCTGGCACCGAGCGGATGATGTTCATGACCCATCGCGCCGGGTAGTACATCCACTTCGGGGCGATGTTCGACGAGGCGGCGAACGCCATGAAGAGCGACAGCACGGCCCCGAGGACGGTGCCGACGATGGCCATCTGCAGGGTCTCGATGAGGAGCGAGAAGATGGTGCCGAACTTCGAGAAGTCGGGCGGGAACAGGCGCGAGAGGAACTCGCCCATGTTGATGGCCCCGTCGCCGAGCTTCGCGAAGTTGAACTCGGCGCCCGCGAACGACCACAGCAGCACGATGACGGCGACCGGGATGCCGAGCATGAAGCGCGCTCGCGGGATCGAGAAGGCCCGTTCGAGGCGGTCGCGCTCGGCGGTCGTAAGGGTGGGGGCCGTGGATGCGCGGGGCGGCTTAGGCGCGGTGGTCGTCATCGTGGGCCTCCTCGTCGTCGTAGAGCACGGAGAGCTTGTCGGCATCGAGCGCGCCGGTTGGCGCCGAGACGAGCATCTCGCCGTGGCGGAGGCCGATGATGCGGTCGGTGTGTCGGAGGGCGAGGGGCAGCACGTGGAGGCTGACGAGCACGGGGATGCCGTCGCGGGTGGCGATGTCGCGCAGCAGTTCGAGCACGGAGTCGGCGAGCTTCGGGTCGAGGGATGCGACGGGTTCGTCGGCGAGGATCACCCGCGGTTGCTGCATGAGGGCGCGGGCGATGGCGACGCGCTGCTGCTGGCCGCCGCTCAGCGAACGGGCGGGGTCTTTCGCCTTGTGCGCGATGCCGACGCGGTCGAGCAGCTCCATCGCGCGTTTGCGGTGCTCGCTGCTGAAGCCGCCGATGAGGTTGATGGGTCCCGCACTGTGGAGGGTGCCGGTGAGCACGTTCGTGAGCACGCTGAGGCGGGGGATGAGGTTGAACTGCTGGAACACCTGCCCGACGCCTGCGCGCAGCTGCCGGAGCTCGCCCCGGCGGAGGTTGGTGACATCGTGGCCGGCGACTCGTGCCGTCCCGCCCGTGATGGGGGCGAAGCCGGTGAGGCTGCGCATGAGCGTCGACTTGCCGGAGCCGGACGCGCCGAGGAGGGCGACCATCTCGCCGGGGTGCAGGTCGAGGTCGACGCCGTCGAGCACGGTCGTCTCGTCGTAGGCGACCCGGAGGCCGCGCACGGTGACGAGGGGGAGGCGGGTGAGTGCATCCATGTCGCTGGCCGTTGTGGTTGCTGGTGCGGGCGCAGTGTTGGCGCTGGGTGCTGGGGCAAGGTTGGTCATTCGAGGTCCTCGAGCTGAACGCCTGCGACGCCGGCGATCTCGACGAAGCCGTCGAAGACGGAGGGCTCGGGGTCGACGGAGACGGGGAGGCCGATGAAGCCTGAACCGAGGGCGCCGAGGGCCTCGGCGTTCTCTTCGACGAAGACGGCCTGGATGGCGTCCTGGATGACGGTGCGCTTCTCGTCGCTGAGCTCGGGGCTGCCGAGGACGCTGCCCATGACGGGCATGGGGGCGCTCTCTCCGACGCCGCGCCACTCGCCGTCAGCGAAGGGGAACATGGGTGCGCCGAGCTCGGTGAGCATGATGGAGGTGCAGGCGGCGTCGACCTGGCCCTGTTCGAGGGCCGCGAAGGAGCCTTCGTGTCCGCCGGCGAAGATCGCCTCGTAGTCGGTGCCCTGCTCGAGGCCGGTCTCGTGGAGCATGTGGACGGGCATGAAGTAGCCGGAGCTGGAGGCTTGGTCGGCGAAGGCGACGGTCTTGCCTTCCAGGTCGGTGAGTTCCTGCACGGGGGAGTCGTTCAAGACGACGCAGGTGGAGACGGGGTCTTCGCTGCCCTCCCAGGCGAGCAGCGCATCCACTTCACCCGTGTTGACGGCGAGGGCGGAGGGGAAGCCGCTCATGATGCCCATGTCGACGTGGTCGGCGCGGATCGCTTCGACGACACTGAGGTAGTCGGGCACGTCAGTGACCTCGACCGTGTAGCCGGTCTCGGCTTCGAGGAGCTCAACGAGCGCGTCGATCGGGTTGGCCTGGGTGGGGTCTTCGCCGAGGGGGATGGTGGCGATCGTGATGGTGGTGTCGTCTGCGGTGGCTTCGGCCGTCTGGCAGCCGGTGAGGGCGAGGGCGCTGACGCCCATGATGCCGAAGGCGAGGAGCGGTGAACGGCGCATGTTCGGGGTCCTTCCGAGGGATGCTCCCGGGATTTCGAGAACACCGGTATGCAAACTCGCGAAGGTGACCGGCAATTACGAGACCGGTGGACTGGAAATTAGCGCGCAGGTGAACAGTTGGGGTGGGATGGCGGTGCGGTACGTTCGAACGGTGGTGAGTGACGAGACAGCGAAAGAGATCCGAGCCTTCGTCGAGGAGCGCGACTGGTCGCAGTTCCACACTCCGGAGAACCTGGCGAAGAGCATCTCCATCGAGGCCGCCGAGCTCCTTGAGTGCTATCAGTGGGATGCTGATGCCGACGTTGTTCGCGTGCGCGAAGAACTCGCTGACGTGGTGACCTACTCATTCATGCTCGCGGATCGCCTGGGCCTCGATCTTGACGAGATCGTGCTTGCCAAGCTCGCAAAGACGCGAGAGAAGTACCCGGTCGAGCTGTCCAAGGGGCGGAGCACGAAGTATGACGCGCTTTGAGATCGAGCCCGTCCCCTTCCGCCCGGACGCGGTCCAGCGGTGCTCGGCTACTGCTGATGAGCGGCGCAGGAACTGGCCCGTGGTCTATGTACTCGACGGCCCCCGGGGTGCGCGTCGCGGCTCGGTGTATGTCGGTGAGACCATCAGCGCAGAAAGTCGACTGACGCAGCATCTCGCGAGCGGGACGAAGGCGGGCATGCGCTCGGCGCGCATCATCCTGGACGACACCTTCAATAAGTCGGTTTGCCTCGATCTCGAATCGCACCTGATTCGCTGGTTCGCCGGTGACGGCGAATACACGGTGTTGAACGGCAACGAGGGCGTCGCCGATTCCGCCTATTACTCCCGGGAGGACTACCGGGAGTCGTTCGAGGAGATCTTCGAGCAGCTGAGGGCTGAGGGGCTCTTCGAGCAGACGATTCCGGAGATCGAGAACAGCGACCTCTTCAAGCTGTCGCCGTTCAAGGCGCTCTCCCGCGACCAGGCCATGGCCGCAGACCAGATCTTGAAGGGCCTGTTCGAGGACCTCGAGCTCAAGCGCGATGTCAGGTCGATGAGCGTGGTCGAGGGGAGTCCCGGCACCGGTAAGACCATTGTGGCGATCTACTTGCTCAAGCTTCTCGCCGAGATTCGTGACTGGGATGAGAACGAACCGCGCGAATCGAACACGCTGTTCGCGGACTTCTTCGTGCCGGAGAACAAGAAGCTGCTGCAGGGCACTCGGATGGGGCTGGTTGTTCCCCAGCAGTCGCTTCGTCGTTCGATTCAGAAGGTCTTCAAGAAGACCCCGAACCTCCACCCCAAGATGGTCCTCTCGCCGTTCGGCCTCGGTAAGGTCGTCGACCCGTTCGACATTCTGTTCGTGGATGAGACGCACCGGCTCAACCAGCGGGCGAATCAACCATCGGGAGTCCTTAACAAGGATTTTGGGGAGATCAACGCGCGCCTCTTCGGCACCGATGATCCCCGCCACACGCAACTCGACTGGGTGCGCGCGCAGTCGCGGCACAGCATCTGCATGCTCGACGTCAATCAGACTGTCCGCCCGGCCGACCTCCCCAGGGAGACGATGCTGGCGCTGGTGGATGAGGTGCGGGGCGACGAGCGCCACTACCCGTTGATGACGCAGATGCGCGTGAAGGCGGGGTCGGACTACTTCGGCTTCGTGAATCGGCTGCTCCGCGGTGAGAAGGGTCTTGCTGTCCCGGATTTCGGCGAGTACGACCTGCGGTTCTTTGGCGACGTCGGCGAGATGCGTGCTGCAATCCGGGAGCGGGATGCGGAAGTCGGCCTTTCGCGCATGGTCGCTGGGTACGCGTGGGACTGGGTGTCCCGGAAGGATCGGGACGCGTATGACATAGAGATCGATGGCGAGCGGATGCGGTGGAACAGCACCGACAAGGATTGGATCAACTCACCCAACGCGTTGGAAGAGGTCGGGTCGATCCACACGGTGCAGGGCTACGACCTGAACTACGCGGGCGTCATCATCGGGCCGGACCTCAAGGTTGACCCTGAGACTGCCGAAATTCGGGCGGACAGGGCTGCGTACCGCGACAAGAAAGGCAAAGAAGCCAACAAGGTCCTCGGGAAGTCTTACGGTGACGCAGAACTGCTGGAGTACATCCGCAACATCTACGCGGTGCTCATGACCAGGGGAATGCGGGGCACCTACGTGTATGTCTGCGACTCGAGCTTGCGAACACGCATGCGCGAACGAATCGACCCGGATTGAGTGAAAAGTCTTGGTGTCATTTCCGAGACCTGAGGTGAGGTGGTCGCACTGGTTGCGCTGCGCCTTGCAACCGCACCCCGCTGGTCTTCAGATTTATCCCGCTCGGCTCGGCCTAAGCGTGCAGCAGGCGATGAGTGACTCCGCGCCAGCCGCCAAGTTTGAAGTTACGGCGACGCGGCAGCGCAGCAGTCACAGTACCCGTGCTGTTGCTAGAGCCGACGGTGATCTCAGGTTCTCTTTGCGCGGCGTCAGCGGGATCGCCGAGAGCCGGCCCTGGTCTATCACGTCAAGTTCTACATGCAACTCAGGCTTCTATAAGCACGGTGTTCGCTGTCTTTCGCTCAAGGCACCGTCGAAAGTCGGCAACGGCACAGCTCATAGGCGTGGCCATGCTCCGAGTATGATTTCGACGAAACGGAACCGGATATCTGCTGGTCGACATTGATCTCGACCTCAAAGTTTGGGGCCTCGACACATGGAAAATCCGTGCGAACTAGTCCGACCGTAGAAGGGAAACGGCACCGACCGAGATCCTCTACAAGGAGCGATTCGTCCACCGCGTGGTGTGTGAGCCAGGCCGTGCAGCGGTCTCTGCATTCCTTCGTCTTCGAGATCCGCTGTTCAGATGAGTGCCAGAGTGGATAGAGTGGTCGAGGCTAGTGTATTCGCGTGAATCTAGCTGATTCATCCACATGAATAGGGGAAAAGCGACATGCCCATCGACCTCAGTAACCTTGGACGTCGCCGAGGAGCCGTATCGACGCAACCTCGCGACATTTTCGATGCACTGCCTTCTCGCCCCTGGCCGCGGTTGAGGTTAGAGCAAGGTGAAGTGTTGAAACTCTGGCACGAAAGGCGTGCTCAGCGAGACATTGTTATCAAGCAAAATACGGGCGGCGGCAAGACCGTGGCCGGCCTCTTGATCGCTCAGTCCAGTTTGAATGAAGCGGTAGGGCCTGCTGTCTACCTTGCTCCGGACACGTACTTAGCGTCACAGGCGTTGCACGAAGGTGAGCGCCTCGGCTTGAGCGTCACGGATAATGCGCGCAGTGCGGATTTCCGCGCGGGACGCTCGATTCTCGTCACAACCTTCCAGAAGGTTGTAAACGGTCAGAGTGTCTTCGGCGTCGTCGGCGGTTCGAGGTCCGTCACGAATATTGGCACCATCGTCGTTGAT
Organism: Pseudoclavibacter sp. AY1F1; assembly: GCF_002931075.1. Classification (GTDB taxonomy): domain Bacteria; phylum Actinomycetota; class Actinomycetes; order Actinomycetales; family Microbacteriaceae; genus Pseudoclavibacter. Next base: position 134,792 of record NZ_PSTQ01000002.1, read on the forward strand.
GATGCCCATTCGGCTCTCGCAATCACCGAGAAGCAATTCAAGGTTTCAGTTCCTGCCTCCAGTCCTGTATATGACGCGATGTTCCGACTTTTCAATGACTCACTGAGGGATCAGGGGGAAGCTGCATGGAAAGGTGTGCGGGAAGGACAAGTCGGGGCTACGATTCGCGTTCCGTTCTGGTCGTGGAACGGGCAGCAGCTCGCTGTCAGGAACATTCTTGATGCTGCCTATTCTGAAGCTGATGGACAGGCATCTTCGTGGCTGTACTATTCGTGGCCACTCGTCTCGCAGGTGCTGCATCTCTGCGCAGCAACGGTTACTGGCCGAGAGTTCGAAATAAGGCCTCCGTGCTCCCCTATTGAACTCATACCTGCCTTTGCCAATGCGCGTCGCCGGGTCTATCTCACGGCTACCTTGTCAGATGATAGTGTGCTGGTGACAGATTTTGGTGCAAATCCGAAGGATATCGAGCGGCCAGTTACTCCGGAGCGGGCATCTGACCTTGGAGACCGTCTGATCCTAGCCCCTCTCTCAATAAACCCGTCTGTCGTGGAAGACTCTGTGCGTGCTCTGGTAAAGGACTTCTCAGTCGGTGCCTGGGGTGACGGCGAAGGTGTTTCGAGGCCAGTCAATGTGGTTGTGCTCGTGCCATCGGACAAGCGTGCCAAGCTTTGGAGTGCCTACGCAGATCGTGTTTGTTACGTCGAGGACCTCCCGGATCTGGTTGCACAATTGAAGTCTGGTGAGCAACTCGGTGTGACAGTTCTTGTCAACAAATACGATGGCGTCGATCTCCCAGGTGAAGCCTGTCGTTTACTCGTAGTAGATGGGGTTCCTTTCCCCTTGAGTCCCAGTGAGTCAAGAATGGCCGCCGCGCTCCGGGGGACTGAGACCTACGCTGCAAGACAGACACAGAAGATAGAACAGGGAATGGGGCGCGGGGTACGCGATGCTGAGGACTACTGCGCGGTGCTGCTTTTGGGTAGTGAACTAGCGCTGAGCCTCACGAGCCCCCACATGCGAGAGCACTACTCGGCGGCTACCCGTATTCAGATCGACTTAAGCCTCGATCTGGCCGACATGATCAAGAACGAAGGTCTAGAGCATGTTCGGCAAGCGCTGGGCGTGTTCCTGCGGCGTGAGCCTGCATGGTTGGAAGCAAGTCGCGGCGCGACAGCAGGCGTAGAGTATGACCAAGTCAGCGTCGTTCACGAGGTCGAGAGGGCTCGGCGCAGAGCATTCGATCTGGCTCGGGCTGGACAATTCTATGAAGCGACGCAGGTTGTTCTTGACGGAGCGCGGGCCTTGACTCCTCTCGAGCAAGGTTGGTATCACGAGGAAGCAGCCGCTTATGCCGCTCACTTCGATTCGAATCGTTCTCAAGAAATCCTGAGAAACGCACGGTTAAACAACATCCACGCATTGCTGCCCGTGACGGCCGTGCCGATTGCGAAGCTGCGCCCAAGCGCGCGCCAAGCGCAAGCACTCCATGGATACCTGAGTGCCACTTATGCGAACAGTGTTGAGCTTGAACTCGGGTTCGCCAGCGTTCTTGACTCGATCGTCTTCGATGCAGAACAAGTTGAGGCTGCGGAGCAAGCATTCATGGATCTGGGCTTGCACCTGGGATTCGCAGCTGATCGACCGGACAAACGATACGGAACCGGCCCAGATGTAGTCTGGGCTCTGCCCGACGACCAGGCGCTCGTTATCGAACTTAAATCCGGTGTTACGCGACATGATGCTCGCATCATAAAGTCAGAAGTGGATCAAGTAGCGGGCCATCTGAATTGGTGTGCGGAGAATTTCGGGGAGGAGATTACGCTTCGTCCTGTTTTGGTTCACCCATCGGCCAGTCACATGCCCAATGCTACGCCGCCGTCGGGCCTTCGCATGTTGACGCCAGACGCAGTGGAGAACCTCAAGGATCGAGTCAAGAGTTTTTCTAGGGCTGCTGCAGCGGATGAAAATTGGCTGAGTGTGGATAAGTTGCGCGAACTTCTTGCGCAGCATGGATTGACTGGCCATTCATCAATTGCAAATAGTGCGCTGGTGGCTCAAATGTCTGAGGGTTTTGTCGCGAATATCCTTCGCAATGAATCAGACGCTGGGTAAGTTGGTGTTGACAGGCAACGGAGCGCTTCGAGTGACTCTGGGTGATTGGACTGCCATTGAGCAAGTTTGTGGCCGTCGGTCCTTGCTCTGGAACTCTTCGAATCAAATTGAGCTTGCAAGCGTGGTCTCGTGCGCTGAATGGCGAAAGCAGTGCTCGTGGTTTTGTTGAAGCCGTTTCGCTGAGCTGCTCGTCGTGCGGGATTCAGAACTAACTGGTTCTGACTCGCGTCGATGCACGCGCCTAATGCGGTTCGCGACTACTGGGATTCGGACCGCACGGCGCGAGGTCAAGGTTCTTAGTAGGTCATAAATTCGCAACAGCATTCTCGATTTGTTGACGAACGAGCCGGTGTTAGGTGTTCATGCGTGAGGGATGCGAATCCTGGTGCCTGCCGCGCGTGAAACGCATGCACCCGCTAGTCGGCCACGGAATCAGGAGCCGCCAGGATCACGGCGAGTAAGCGCCCTCCTCGGCCAGCCCATGTCAAGGACACGCTTGCAAGTACTCACCCGCATGCTCGGCGTGCACAGAACCGGGTTTACGGCTATCGCGGCCGCCACCGCGATCCTGCTGCTGTTCTCCGTCGGCTACGCGTGGATGACCCCGCACGTGCCCGACGCCGGCGCCTTCTACTCCTACGTCGACCGCGGTCTCGGGCGACGCCTGGGGCTGGGCACCGCATCCATCGCCCTGCTCTCCTACGTGCTGCTCACCGTGTCGATGACCAGCTACTTGGGCGTGCAGGCCGGCAACCTCTTCGAGCTGTGGACCGGGATGCAGGTGCCCTGGTGGCTCATCTCCGCCCTCATGATCGCGATCGTCGGGTTCCTCGGCTACCGCAACATCGACCTCTCCGCGAAGGTGCTCGGCGTCGTGCTGGTGCTCGAGGTCGTCGCGGTTATCGTCATCGACGTGGGGGTGCTCGCGTCCGGGCGCGAGCTCACGACGCTGCCGTTCAGTGTCAGCGAGGCCGTCTCCGGCACACCCGGCCTCGGGCTGCTGTTCGCGTTCCTCGGCTTCTTCGGCTTCGAGGCAACGGCAGTGTTCCGCAACGAGGCCCGCGACCCCGAGCGCACCGTGCCCCGCGCTACCTACATCGCCGTCATCGCGGTGGGTGCGCTGTACTTCGTCTCGTCCTGGCTTGTCATCGCGGGCCTCGGCGCCGACAACGCGGTCGCCCTCTCGAACGAGGACCCGGCCGGAGTCGTCGTTGGTCTCGCCGGTGACGTGGTCGCGCCGATCATGGCCGACATCGTGCAGGTCCTCGTCGTGACGAGCATGTTCGCGCGCATGCTCGCGTTCCACAACATCGTCACCCGCTACCTGTTCACGCTGGGGGAGCGGGACGTGCTGCCGCGCACCCTCGCCGCCATGCACCCGAAGCACTCGGCACCGTCGCGCGCATCCCTGTGGGTGACGATCATCACCGCCGTCGTGGTTGTCGTCTCCGCGCTCGCCCAGCTCGACCCGGTGCTGCAGATCTACACCTGGTACTCCGGCGCGGGCGCGGTGGGCGTCGTCGTCATGATGACCCTCGCGAGCTTCGCCGTCGTCGCCTTCCGTGCGCGGCTGAAGCGGGATGCGGCCGAAGGGACGGCTTCGTCGTGGGTCACTGTCGCGTCGCTGGCCGGCGGCATCGGGCTGGTGTTGGTGTTGATCATCGCGATCTGGAACTTCCCGTTCCTCGTCGGCGGCGTCATCGCGGCGATCATCTGGGGTGCCGTGCTCGCAGGGTTCTTCGCGGTGGGGATGCTGCTGCCGAGCAAGCGGTGACCTGCCGCGAACTCCGTCACCTCGCGTTCTGCCGGTTCTCGGCTGCGCGCCTCAGATCTGCAGACAGAGACCCACGCACTCCGCTGATGAGCTCGCGGCCCTTGACGAGGATTCGCCACCGGTTCAGCGATCGGAACCCTCTTGCGTGAGGCGAGTGTGCGCAGGCAAGCGGCGGTACTTGTCGTGCCGCCGCTTGTCTGGCGCCCGCGTGCTACTAGAAACCGAAATCGGGCCCGTCGTCGCGCGTGCTTGGCAGTGCAGGCTCAGGGGGCCAATGTCGAGGGGTTGTCTTGGCCTTTTCCTTCTTCGCCTCAGCGCGGAGATCGCTCTCGCTAAACGGAGAGTCGGTGCGTTCGGTGAGCCGCTTGAGCACCTTCAGTGCTTGCGCGCGGGTCAGGTGGCACCCAAGCAAGAACCGCAGGGCTTCGTCGTGGGAGAGACGCTTTGTCATCATGTTTTCCTTCCGTTTCGACGAGGTTCGCAGAAACGAAAGTGGGCGTTCGGGGAGGTGGCTACGCCCATAGGGAGCCAACACGGGGCCAACGTATCGCGCTCTCGCGGGGTGGTTCACAGCAAGTTTCCAGGATAAAACAAGCATTGCGTTCGTGAATTCGCTTTTGGGTACTCACCACCGTCTTCACGATCACCCTTCTACTCACTTGCATCGTGGACCGCGGATCCTAGGACTCTGGTCGCCCCAGCCCGGTGGTGCGTCCCCATCCGGCTCTCCGCAATCGAGAGTGAAGGAGCGGGTAGCGCGTCGTTGCGCTGGTAGAGGTCGAGGCCTTACCGGATGGAAGTTCTTACACTCCCCGTCCGAAAGATCTCGACGTGCCTAACGCTACCCTCCAACTTCCTGACCTCACCGCGTTCTGCGGTCTTGACGAGCTCGGGTTGGAGGTGACCGGGCAGGTCATCTCCGAACGTCGCAGGGTGCTCGCGCGCCGGGTCCTTGAACCTAATGACTGGTGTCATCGTTGCGGTAGCCAAGGGTCGGCGCGGGACTCCATCACGCGCCGCCTCTCGCATGTGCCCTTCGGGTGGCGACCGATCGTGCTCGTGATCTCGGTCCGCCGATACCGCTGCTCCGAGTGCGCTCACGTGTGGCGTCAGGACACGTCAGCGGCCGCCGCACCGCGGGCGAAGCTCCCCCGAGCAGCGCCGCGATGGGGACTGGTCGGTCTCGTCGTCCAGCACCTCTCCGTCGCTCGCCTCGCGGAATCCTTGGACGTGTCCTGGAACACCGCGAACCGCGCCATCCTCGCCGAAGGACGAAGGCTTTTGATCGACGACCCCACGCGCTTCGATGACGTGACGGTTATCGGTGTTGATGAGCACGTCTGGCAGCACACCAAGCGCGGCGACAGGTTCGTGACCGTCATCGTCGACCTCACCCCAGTCCGTGCGAAGACGGGGCCAGCCAGGCTGCTTGACATGGTCGAAAGACGATCAAAGGCAGTGTTCACGGCCTGGCTGCAGGAGCAGACGCAGGCCTGGCGCGACCGAGTCGAGGTCGTCGCGATGGGCGGCTTCAAGACCGCGGCCGAGGCTTCACGTCAGCCTGCCCACCGGCGCAATGCGATCCCAAGCGCGGGAAGGTGACTCAGGACGACGTCGCGAACTGTCTCAAGATCAACACCGAAATACTGGTGGACGAGAATGTTGCGCAAGCCGCGGATCTGCGGCCATGGAATCTCCGGGTGCGCGTCGATGGTCTCAGTCGGCAGGTGCTTCGCTGCCTCACCGAGGATCTGCAGATTCCGCTCGAAGGCTTCGGTCGCCATGTCGAGATCGACCTGTTGGCTGTCGCGATTCTCGAGCACACCGATGTACCTCGTGCACCGATCGATGGACTGGAGGATGTCGGCGACTCGCTCGCGTCGGCTTCAACTCACAGAGGGACCGCGTCAGCCAGTGTTGCTTCCGAGACAGGACGCTTGAGAAGTTGGCGCGGGATGATGTCGATGTCATCGCGCCGAACAGCAGGCGCGTTTCTTCCATCAGTCCGGATGCGCGCATGAGGAGGTTGCCATCAACCGGGTCCATCTCCGCGAGGAGGTCAACGTCACTGTCATCACGCGCCGTCCCGCGAGCGACGGAGCCAAACAACGTCGGATTCGTCGCCCTGTACTTCGCGAGGAGCGCCAAGAACTCGACGCGACGCTCGTTGATCATCTCTCGCAGGGCGAGCGTCTCAGGAGTGACCGCGGGCATCGACATGGCCTGAGAGCACCGGCGGCCTCTCCGCAAGAAATAGAAGTTTGAGTCAGCCGATCTGGATGTCAGACACAGTCTGGCGCACCAACTTCTTCTCGTAGCTGCCTCGGCTCCCGTCCGCCAGACCGCCCGGCCCCGCGGATCCATCACCCGCGCCTGGACGAGCCGCCTCTCAGGCCAAGTTTTAGCGAGGGCCACGGCAAGCATCGCGACTCCATAAGTGCCAGGGGCAGACACCACCCCACGCAGATCCGTGCTTGAGGCGGTGACTGCGATTCCTATACTTCGGAGATCTTGACGTCGTCCGGTGCTTCCGGGGTGGTCTCGATCTCGCCAGTGGCCAGATCTAACAGGATCGAAAATCCCGTACTGGCTTCCAGGTCAACGGAGTTCTCGCGCGGTTGCCCGTCGCTGTCGGTCCCGGCAACGTAATTGCAAGCGAACTCGGCCTTGATCTGGCCCCTGAGCTCCAGTGTGCTGTCAGCGCCGGATCGCTCAACTTCCGCGAGAGCGTCTTCGAGCTCGTATGTCGGGGAGGGGGAGTGTGCGATCTCAGAGTTGGCGCCCTTATAGGTGCTCGCAGCTTCAAATAAGTAGCCAGCGATCTCGTCTAGCTTCTCGGCTAGGGCAGCCCCCGGGCTGGAGTCAGGGTTCAGGAACTCGCAAACCTCTAGCGCTTGCTTCGCCTCAGCGGGGTCGCAAGAGAAGAGAGCCGCCGGGTCGTTGTCGGGGTCAAGGCCGTGATCTTCGAGCAGAACAGCAAACGGTGTTTTCGTCGGCAGAGAGAAGTACTGGACCGATCCATGAGTGTGCATACCTGATGGTACCGGCTCGTCACCGAGCCTCGTCGAGCATCTGCCATCATGAGCCTATGAACACCGGGGGAGAGGCGCGGGCGCGCGCGATGGCATGGCAAGTGGCAGCATGATCGTCGGCGGCGTGGCCGTGATCGCGGTCCTGGTGAGCGGATGCGCGCCGACGGCCAACGAGGGCGGCTCAGCGACGACAACACCATCGGTTGCCTCAAGCGAAGCGACACCGTCGGAAACACCGCGGCCGACGATTCCCTACGGAGCGGAAGACGTCGAAGGTGACGTGCTCGCCTGCCAGAACGTGAACGCATCCGTCAACCGCATGTTCGACTTCGCCGCGGTGAACGCAAACTACAACGCGAACGAAGACGTCTTCGAGCAGTTCTACGGAGCAGCAATGGCGCTCCTCTACTCGGGCGACGGCGTCGAGGTAACCCCAGCCGTGAGCACCGCACTCGGCGCGCTCGTCGAGACCTTCACGTCAGCACCGCCGTCAACCCAAGACGGCGTCTCCGGCTACTGGGACGTCGCGAAGGCCTACACGGACGACCCCCGCCGGAGGCGAACTCACCGAGGAACTCGAAAGTGGCATCACGGCGTGCGCCGACGCCGGCTACGAATGGGTTGACTGGGCGTAGAAGCGCGTGCCGGGCCGACTGGTGCTAAATGCATTCCCCGTAGAGGCCTTGCACCACGCCGCCGGCCTGCTCGACCTCATCCGACGCGGGGAACCAATCGAGTTCGCCGAACGGCTTCTTGTTGACCATATCGGTGTGCGCCTGCTCAAGATGCGCCTTCCAAAGTGCCCACGACTCGGCGGCTTAAACAGCGTTGATGACGTCGATGCGCGCTGGATGGCGTCGACGGTGTCGTATTCAGGAATAACGACGACACCCACAACGGCGCGCTGTTCCGAGTGGTTCCACGCACTGCACGAGTCAGTCGACATCCCGCCACTTCAGCCTGCTAGCGCGAGGAACAGGACCGGGACGGCTGGGAGTGCAGCCCAGGTTCGACCAAAACCTGCGGGTTTGCTGTCGATCGCCAGAGACTCTCCAATGCAGGGAGAAGATGAGCTCGTCACTCTAGAGGTGCTCACGGGCCCTACGGCAGTTATCCACAGGGGAGCGATACCCGCTACGGTCGAAGAGTCACAGCCGACCGGGGGAGTCACATGCTGGATGCACGCAGAGTCGCGGTATTCGTGTCGGCGAAAGCCGGCGCCGAACTCAGGGATCGCACAGGTGAGATCGTCAGCGCGAGTGTCGACAGCGGGTCCTCGCGCACGCGCATTCGCTACGCCAACTCGGCGAAGGAATTCGCGTACGGCACCGAGCGGGCCCGGCTCTGCCCGGCTGGACCACAACACGACGTTCGGACGGCGAGCGTTTACATTAACGGCCAGCATCGGGACAACGTGATCGACGTCGTCGAATTCGACACCCCATATGGGCCGCAACGTCGTGTCTTCTGGCGAGAAGCCGACGGCGAGGCGCACCACCTGTACCCGGCTGAGCAGGTGCTCGTCGTTCCGTCGATGCAATCGATAGCCGGCGCATCCGTGCTCGAGTACCTCACCGCGTCAGCCAAGATGCTCCCGCCCGACGGGAACAAGCCGGACCCGACGCAGCGGCTCTACGAGCGAGGCCTCAGCGCGCCCCACAACAGCGCCCTTGCCGCGTACCTGCGCGCCGCCGACGGGCAGCTCCCGCCCAGTCTCGCGGAAAATAGTGCACCAACCATCGCCCCGTTCCGCTCGAACCTCAGCCAGCGCGACGCCCTGCAGACGGCCCTGAAATCGCAGATCTCAATCATTGAAGGCCCGCCCGGAACCGGCAAAACCGAGACAATCCTCAACATCACCGCGAACCTCATCGCGCGCGGCGCCAGCGTGGCCATTGTCTCCTTCAGCAACGCCGCAGTCGACAACGTGCGTGAAAAGCTCGAACGCGAAGGGTTCGGGTTCATGGTCGCCACCCTCGGCAGCAAGGCCAAACTGCCCGCCTTCTTCGAGGGGCAGGATGCGCGTGAGCGCGCCCGAGCCGCGTTCGCTGCCGCACCCGCCGAGCGGGTGCCCGACGACCAAGTCCTCCACGACCTGCATACAAAGCTTGAAGGCCTGCAACGAGCGGAACGGGACCTCGCGCGCCTCGTGCTCGACGAGTCCGCTCTTCAGCTCGAGCAGCGCCACTTCCTGAAGCGCCTCGCGTCGTCCGACACCCCAGACCTCTCGCACCTCGCACTGCTGCGCCGCCCCGCGTCCCGTATCCTCAGCTACCTCGTCGCCACTAGTCGAGACCGCGAGAGCGACGGGGCGCTGCGGAAGCTCGCGCGCGGCATCCGCCGGTACTTCGAGTACGGCTCCACACGAGGCGTCGACCCGCGCGACACGGCGACCGTGCTCGAACTGCACCGCCACTACTACAAGCGGCGCCTCCACGAGTACGCCACCGAGCGTGCGGCCCTGCAACAGCAACTCGAACAGGACAACCTCGAGGGCCTCAAATCGCAGCTCCGACAGGCTTCACTTGCCAAATTCCGCGCCTCGCTGCGCGAACGCTACGCAAGCGAACCCAAGCGATTCTCTGGAGCCACCTACAAGGCGCAAATCCCACAGCTGCTCGCCGAATCCCCCGTCGTACTCAGCACATGCCATTCGCTGAAGAACAACCTCGGCGGGCACCTCGTCGACTACCTCATCGTCGACGAAGCCTCTCAGCTCAACCTGCTGCCAGCCGCATCCGCGCTCGCCTGCGCCCGTAACGTCATTGTTGTCGGCGACCAACGACAACTGCCACACATAGTCGCCCCCACACTCGAGCGGTCGCCGCTCACCGCACCCAACCCACACGTCGACGTCGTCAAGCACAGCCTGCTCACCTCGGTCGGCGCGCCGGCCGGAGCCTCAATCCCGCGCACGCTGCTCCGCGAGCACTACCGGTGTGACGCGCAGATCATCGGCTACTGCAACGCCAAGTTCTACGACGGCCAACTGCTGCCGTTCAAGACAAGCGATGCCGCCGCGCATCCGCTGCGTCTGTGGACCACACCGCCAGGCAATCACATGCGATCGCCCGGCGGTAAGGCTGGCACCAATCAGCGCGAAGTTGATGTGGTCCTCGGCGACGTCATACCGACGCACTTCGCAGCACACGATCGCGACAATATCGGAGTCACCACGCCTTTCCGCCTGCAGGCCCGAAAGTTCGAGGCAGCCGATGCCACCCTCGACGTCGACACCGTGCACAAATACCAGGGCCGCGAACGCGACGTGATCATCATGAGCACCGTGCTCGACCAGACGAAGGCGGGGGAGAAGAGGCTTCAGTTCGTAGACGACCCGAAGCTCATCAACGTCGCCGTCTCGCGCGCCAAGACGAACTTCGTGCTTGTCACTGAGAACGGCAAACTGCCCGCAAGCCGCCACCTCCGAGACCTCATCGGCTACATCGAATATCAGAACCCAGACGAGCCAAGCATCGAAAGTGGCATCGTCTCCGTTTTCGACCTCTTGTACACCGAGTACGCCGCAGTGCTGGAACCGTTGGCCGCGCGAGTGAACCGCTCGTCCGAGTTCCTCTCGGAAGACATCATCGGCGCCGTGCTCGCCGACCTTTTCGCCGAAGACGCCTACACCGACCTCCGTGCGGTGCGCGAAGTGCTCCTCGAGGATCTCGTGCAGGACCCGACACTTCTCACCGAGTCCGAACTTGGCTTCGTCTGCCGCAACGCGCGCGTCGACTTCGTCATCTCCAACCGGGTCACCCATCGTGTTGTGCTGGCCGTCGAAGTCGACGGATGGGCGTACCACGAGAACAACCCCGAACAGCTTGCGCGCGACAAGGTCAAGGATGCGATCCTCGCGAAGCAGGGCGTGCCCTGCGTGCGGCTCCGAACAACCGATAGCGGCGAGATAGCGAAGCTCCGTGCCGCGCTCGATGCGCAGAACGCGTCCCCCGCCCGTTCAACTGCGTGAAGCCCCGGCCGGCGGGTCGGCAGTGTCCCCACGCAGTTCCGTCATCATGCCGCGCCGTGCATTCCCGGCATACTGAAGTAATGCCCCACGACGCTTCCCCCGACCGCCGCTGGATGCAGAACGCGATCCGGATGCTCGAGGCCGACGCCAACCGGAGCGCCGACACGCACCTCCACGTCTTCCCGCTTCCGCTCGAGTGGGGCATCGACCTGTACCTCAAAGACGAGTCGGTGCACCCGACCGGCTCGCTCAAGCATCGCCTCGCGCGCTCCCTCATCCTCTATGCGATCGTCAATGGGCAAGTCGGGCCGCGCACCACGCTCGTCGAGGCGTCGAGCGGGTCGACCGCCGTGTCCGAGTCGTACTTCGCGCGGATGCTCGGGCTGCCGTTCGTCACCGTCGTGCCCCGCACCACAAGCCGCGAGAAGATCGAGCTCATCGAGTTCTACGGCGGGCGCTGCCACTTCGTCGACGAGCCCCTGCACGTGTACGCCGAGGCCGAGCGTCTCGCCGCTGAAGTAGACGGGCACTACCTTGACCAGTTCACCAACGCCGAACGCGCAACCGACTGGCGCGGCAACAACAACATCGCCAAGAGCGTCTACTCGCAGATGACCCTCGAACGCTTCCCCATCCCGAGCTGGATCGTCGTCAGCGCGGGCACCGGCGGTACCTCCGCCACCTTCGGCCGCTACGCCAGGTACTGCGGGCACGACACCCAGCTCGCCGTCGTCGACCCGGAAGGCTCTGCCTTCTACGAGGCCTGGAAGACCGGCGACCGCACCCACGCGACCGGGCGCGGCTCGAAGATCGAAGGCATCGGCCGCCCACGCGTCGAACCCTCCTTCATCGAGACCGTCATCGACGACATGATCCAGGTGCCAGATGCCGCATCCGTCGCCGCGATCCGCGTGCTGCGAGAGAGAACCCAGCACTGGGCGGGCGGGTCCACGGGCACCAACCTCGTCGGCGCCTTCCAGATCATCGCGCGGATGCTCGCCGCGGGGGAGCAGGGCAGCGTCGTCACGCTCATCTGCGACGGGGGAGCCCGCTACGCGAACACCTACTACGACGACGCCTGGGTCGCCGCGCAGGACTGGGATCTCGAGCCCCATCTCGAGCGGATGCACCAGTTCTTCGACACCGGCAAGTGGACCGACTGACCCATCCGGGAGTGGCCTGGCGCGCTCACGTGCGGTCGCATCTCGGCACGTCAGCGCTGCATCCAGCTTCAACGTCGGTGGAGTCCGCCACAATGAGCGCATGATCCTCACCCCGGCCCAGCTCGACCGCGCTCGAGGCGCCGTTCTCGCCTCCGCAGTCGGAGACGCCCTCGGCTCCCAATACGAGTTCGGCCCGTCGCTCTCCGACGAGACACCAGTCGGGTTCGGCGTCGGGGTCTTCGGGCACGGCATCGGCGAGTGGACCGACGACACCTCCATGGCGATCCCCATCCTCCGCGCCAACGCCGCAGGCGAGTCGCTGCTCGACCCAGCCGTGCTCACGCGAATCGTGGAAGCCTGGCGGGACTGGGCGGTCGACGCGAAAGACGTGGGCGCCCAGACCCGCACCGTGCTCTCATCCATCGAGGGCCCAGCAAGCGAGGCCAAGGCGCGCGACGCCGCGCTCGCACTCCACCGCAGCGCTGGGCGCAGCGGCGGCAACGGCGCGCTCATGCGCACCGGCCCACTTGCGCTCGCCTACCTCGCTGACGGCCAGGAAGAAGCGCTCGTCGAGGCGGCCACCCGCGTCACGCAACTCACCCACTGGGAAGACGACACTGCCGACGCCAGCGTGCTCTGGTGCCTGAGCATCCGCCACGCCATCCGCACCGGCGAACTCGATGTTCTCGGTCAGGTGGATGCGCTCCCCAGCGAGCGGCGAGACCGCTGGAGTGCACTCATCGAAGAGGCGCAAGCGACGGGGTCCCACCCGCGCGACTTCGCCGCGCAGAACGGCTGGGTCGTTCGAGCCTTCCAAGGTGCCCTCGCGGCGGTCGCCGGCGCGGCAACTCCGACGGACGCCCTCGAGCGGGCTGTGCACGGCGGCAACGACACGGATACCGTCGCGGCCATCGCCGGTGCGCTTGCCGGCGCGGTCTTCGGCGCCGATGCGCTTCCCGCTGGGCTCGTCGAACGCGTCTACGGCTGGCCGGAGCTCCGGGGTGACGACCTTGTGATCCTGGCCGACGCCGCCGTCGGCGGAGTGGACGCCAGCTAGCGGCCTTCGTCGAACCCCGGGGCGAGACTTTCTGGACAACAGTCCGAAACTTGCTAGGCTCGTCGGGTGCCAACGATCGCCACGCCCCGCTCGCCCGACCCGCGCCCCGCCCGCACGCAGGCCGCGATCGTCGCCGCCGTCGAGTGCCTCTCGGCTCGCGGTGACGAGGTCACGGTGCCCGCCATCGTCGCCGAAGCCGGCGTGAGCCGCTCGACCTTCTACGCGCAGTTCCGCGACCTCGACGCGCTCGCCGTGCGCATCCTCACCGAGGTGTTCACCGAGATCGAAGCCCTGGACCTGAGCCTCCGCGCCTCAGCGACCCCGATCGAAACGGCCCGGGCGACGACCTCGCAGCTCGTCGCCGAGTTCGCGAAGCGGCGCACCCTCTACGCGGGTGTGCTCGGGAGCCGCACGACCACGGAAGCGCACCGCGCCGTGCGCGCGGCGTTCGCCGAGCAGGCCCTCGGCACGATGCGGCTCACCGTTCCCGAGGGGCTCGACCCAAAGGTCGCCGCCGAGTACGTCGCCGGCGGCAGCCTCGCCGTGATCACCGCCTGGCTGCTCAGCGAGACCCCAGAACCCATCGAGCGCGTGCAGCAGCAGCTGCTCGCGCTCCTCCCCGCCTGGCTCATCAACGACGATAAGGAAACCCCCTCATGACCCGCACCTACGTAGTCACCGGCTCCGCCTCCGGCATCGGCAAGGTCACCGCCGAGAAGCTCCGCGCCGACGGGCACACCGTCATCGGCGTCGACCTCAAGGGCGCCGACATCAACGCCGACCTCACCACCGTCGAGGGGCGGGCGGAGCTCGTCGCCCGCGCCGAAAAGCTCAGCGGCGGCGTGGTCGATGGCGTGCTCGCGATCGCCGGCCTCGTCATCCCGGCCCCCGTCACCGTCGCCGTGAACCACTTCGGCGCCGTCGCCACGCTCGAGGGTCTCCGCCCGCTGCTCGCGAAGTCAGACGCGCCCCGCGCCGCCGTCGTCGCGTCCCTTGCAGCCCTCGAAGAGGTCGACCAGCAGCTGCTCGAGCTCATCGAGTCGGGCGACGAGGCCGGCGCGCTCGCCTACGCCGACTCGCTCGGCGCCACCGCCAACGCGACCGGCTCCTCGGTGCTCTACACGACCTCGAAGCAGTCGATCGCGCGCTGGGTGCGCAGGAACGCCCCGAGTGAAGAGTGGGCGAAGGCCGGAATCGCGCTCAACGCCGTGGCCCCCGGCGTCATCCTCACCCCCATGACCGCGGCCGCGCTCGAGACCGAGGAAGGCCGCGCGGCGATGGATGCGGGTGCCCCGGCACCCTACGGCGGCCCGGCCGCCGACCCCGTCCAGGTCGCGAACCTGCTCGCCTGGCTCACAAGTGAGGACAACGGCTACGTCACCGGTCAGGTCATCTTCATCGACGGGGGAGCGGAAGCGATCCGCCGACCCGAACAGGTGTAGGTCACAGCGTCCTCAACAGGGCGGGACTGACCGGCGGCGGAGCTGGCTTCGCGCGTCGGTCAACCGTCGCGGCGTCGTCGATGGCAGGCGGGCGTCAGACGACCTTCTTCACGACGCTCGACTTCAGTTGCATCTGCCCGAACCCCGGCACCTTCGCGTCGATGTCGTGGTCTCCGACGCCGTCCGTGATGAGGCGGATGCCGTTGACCTTCGTGCCCACCTTGACGGTTCCGCCGCCAGCGCCCTTGACCTTGAGGTCCTTCGCGATCGTGACGGAGTCGCCGTCGGTCAGCACGTTCCCGACCGCATCCTTGATCGTCGGGGGTGCATCGGAATCGTCGTCAGCGGCGACGCCGGCCGCCCACTCGTGACCGCACATCGGGCAGACGAGCAAGGCGCCCATCTCGTAGGCGAGGTCGCTCGCGCACTCGGGACACAGGGGAAGCTGATCAGGCATCGAAGCTGACCTCCAGGAAATCTCACGGAACTGAACTCCGCCAACGCTAGGGCACGCGTCGATGCTCGGGTGGCCGCGGCGTTCTGAGTGCCGACGAAGCGCGACGTGCCTACCGAGCATGCGTCGCGCGGCGTCGGTATTCTTGTGCGGATGGATGCGCCCCTTGAAGTTCGAATCGTCCTGTCAATCGTCATGGCCGGTGCTGGGCTCCTCGTCATGTGGATGGCCCAGGCCGCGGCCTCCGGCCAGCTGAAGCGGAACGACATCGCGGGCATCCGGACGCCAAGCACGATGTCGAGCGACGTCGCCTGGCTCGCGGCGCACGTGCGGTCGAAGCGCGCAACGATGACCGCAGGCATCCTGGCGCTGGTGAGTGGCCTGGTGGTGCTGATTCCGATGCCAGGGCCGGTCATGATCGCGGTTGTCATGGTCGGATGCGCGGCCCTGCTCGGCTTCGTCCTCTACGGCGCCCGCGTCGGCAGCCGAGCGGCGAAGGCGGTCGGGGAGAACCCGAAGGGGTCAGCTCGGTAGACGCACGACGGCAGTCGCGCGAACGACGGCGCGACGCCGCGCGACTCAGGCTGCCGGCACTGCCTTCGCCTCGACCTCAACGAACGTGAACTCCTCGTCACTGTCGTTCACGATGTTGTGGTGGCCGCCGGCCTCGCGGCTGTAGCTGACGCCGGCCGTGCACTCCATCGCAAGCGGATCGGCCGACTCGGTCTCCACCGTCAGCGTTCCCGTCGTCCGCGGCACGACCACGTACGGCATCGTGTGCGTGTGCCAGCCGGTCTCCGCGCCGGGCGCGAAGCGCCACTCGGTCACGCGGAACCGGTCGTCGTCGACCTGGACGGTGGGGGTGGCGTTGGGGCGGCTCATGCGACGACGCTAGCGGTCCCGCCTGCGGGGCACGCGCATCCGCCTAGTTCTGCTCCTCGGCCGGGTCTTCATCTTCCTGCTTCGTCTCCTCGGTGCGGTCGCGGAGCTTATCGGCCATCGCGGCGGCGCCTTCGCGCCCGTGCTCGCCCTCGACCTCTTCGATGATGCCGCGAAGGTTCTCGTCGCCCGTCGAGGAATCGTTCGAGTCGTCGGACGCGGGGGATACGTTCTGTGGGGTGCTCATGCCGCGACCGTACGCACCGAGGCTGGACGGCGGCACATCACCGCCCGACTGCCGGCGCCCGTCGGCTCGCGTTGCGCTCGCTCCTCCCCAACCCGAGCTTCTCGATCGCCCGCACCGCATCCCGCCCCGCCCTGTTCGCCCCGACGGTCGACTGCGACGGTCCGAACCCGATGAGGTGGATGCGCGGCTCGTCGGCCACCTGCGTGCCCCGCATCGTGATCCCGCCGCGGTCGTTGCGCAGCCCGAGCCCGTCGAGGTGCGTGAGGTCGGCCCGGAACCCGGTCGCCCACAGGATCGCGTCGACCGGCGTGAACGAGCCGTCGGCCTCGCGCACGCCCTCCGGCTCGATCGCCGTGAACATCGGCCGCCGCTCGAGCGCCCCGCGCTCCCGGGCGGCTATCGCGTACGGCGACCAGCCGAGGCCCGTGTACGAGACGACGCTGCTCGCGGGCTCGCCCGCCTCGACGTCGGCAGTCACCCGCGCGATCGTGTTCCTGCCCTCGACCTCTGGGTTGAAATCGTGCTCCAGGAACACCGGCTCGCGCCGCGTGTACCAGAATGCCTGCGCCCCGCGCGAGATCTCCTCGAGCTGTTGCACGGCCGAGATGCCGCCGCCCACGATCGCGACCCGCTGGCCCGCGAACTCCTCCGCTGACACGTAGTCGCGCGTGTGCAGCTGTCGCCCCTCGAACGACTCCTGGCCACGGATACTCGGGAGCAGCGGGTTGTTCCAGGTTCCGGTCGCGTTGATGATCGCGCTGGCACGCCATATGCCGGCGCCGTCTGTGCGCACCAGGAAGTCACCGCGCGGGTCCGAATCGGCGCGCGCCGCTTCAAGTACCCGCACCGGGCGGACGATGGGCAGCGGATGTGCCTCCTCGAACTCGGCGAAGTACCGCGGCACCGCATCCCGGCTCGACTCATCCTCGCTGCCTGGCGTGCGGGCGAACGTCGGCAGGTCGAAGATGCCGTTCACGGTCGCCATCGTGAGCGACTCCCAGCGGTGCTGCCACGCGCCACCAGGCCCGGGGTTCGCGTCCAGCATGACGAAGGTGCGGTCGGCGTCCGGCGCAGCAAGCGCGCTCACGAACCCCCGTCGCTTCAGGTGGAAGCCGGCCGAGAGGCCGGCCTGACCTGCGCCGATCACGACGACCGTCGCGAAGCGAACGGCGCCAGCCGTGATCTCGTCAGTCAAGATCTCGTCAGGCACGATCCGAACCGCCCTCCTCCTCGTCGAGCCCGAGGTGCCCGCGCAGCGCATCCGTCAGCGACTCGACCTGGGCCAGCTGCTCGGGGGAGAGGGCGTCGAGGAAGAGCTCCTGGATCGCCTTGAGGTGCGGCACCGAGCCGCGCCGGAAGGCCGTTGCGCCCTCGTCGGTGAGGCTCACAACCGATCCCCGCGTGTCTTCTGGGCACGGGTCGCGGCGCAACAGTCCGCGCTTCTCCATGCGGCCGAGCTGGTGCGAGAGGCGGCTGCGCTCCCAGCCGATCGACGACGCGAGCTCGGAAGAGCGCAACGAGCGACCTGGGGCCTCGCGCAGGGCGAGCAGCACACCGTAGTCACCCGTCGAAAGCGCCGACTCGCTCTGCATGCGGCTCGCCAAGCGGGAATTGAGCACGCTTGTGGTCTCGATGAACCCACGCCAGACACGCAGCTCCTCGGTGCTGATCTGGGTGCGGGGGCTGATCTGGGTGCGCTGCTGCTTGCTCATGGGTTTCTCCGCTCGCTTCTGCCTCCATCATGCCACGTAGTTGACATATCAACTACACCGATGCATGATTGACGCGTCAACTACTTGGGAATGTGATGAGCGTGAGGGAAGCGATGAGCGCAGTGGATGCAGCCCAGTTCGGATTCGAGATCGGCCTCAACTCGTTCGGCGACGTGCCGAACGTCAACGGGCGGCCTCTGTCGGACGCCGAGACCGTCCGCCTCCTCGTCGACGAGGCGCGCCTCGCCGAGAACGTGGGCCTCGACGTGTTCAGCATCGGCGAGCACTACCGCGAGGGCTTCGTCGACTCGGCCACCCCGGTGATCTTGGCCGGCATCGCGACCGCGACCGAGCGCATCCGCCTCGGGTCGGCCGTCACCGTGCTCAGCACCAACGACCCCGTGCGCCTGTACAACGAGTTCTCCACCCTCGACGCGCTCTCGAACGGGCGCGCGCAGATGGTCGTGGGGCGCGCATCCCAGACCCAGTCGTTCCCGCTGTTCGGCTACGACATCGCCGACTACGAGCAGCTCTTCGAGGAGAAGCTCGATCTCTTCATGAAGCTGCAGCGCAGTGAGTCGGTGACCTGGTCTGGCACCGTGCGCGCGCCGCTGATCGACCAGACGCTGCATCCGACCATGCGCCCGGGCGGTATCCCCACCTGGGTGGGTGTCGGCGGCAGCCCCGACTCGGTCGTGCGTGCTGCCCGCTACGGCCTGCCGCTCATGCTAGCCATCATCGGCGGCCAGCCAGAGCGCTTCGCCGGCCACGTCGACCTCTACTACAGGGCCCTCGAGCAGTTCGGGATGCCCGCCAACCGGGTCGGCCAGCACGCCCTTGGCCTCGTGGCCCAAACCGACGAGGACGCCGCCGAGATGTGGTGGGAGTCATGGAAGCCCATGGTCGAGACGATGGGCAAGGAGCGCGGCTTCTACCCGCCCACGAAGGACCGCTACCTCATGGAGCTCGAGACGGGCGCCCTGTTCGTCGGCTCGCCGGACACGGTCGCGAAGAAGATCGTGCGTATGGTCGAGGCGCTGCGCATCAGCCGTTTCGACCTCAAGTACGACGTCATCGGCCTGCCCACGGATGCACGCGCCCAGACCATCACCCTGCTCGGCACCGAGGTCGCGCCCCGAGTTCGTGCGCTGCTCGCGAAGGAGTCCATCAATGTCTAACGTTCAGCCCTCCGCGAGTCTGCCCTCCGCGAGTCTGCCGGCCGCGAGTCTGCCGGCCGGGAGTCTGCCCACGATCGGGATCCTCGGCGCAGGCAAGGTCGGCACTGTGCTGGCGCGCCTCCTCATCGGCAGCGGCTACCGCGTGCTCATCTCGGGCTCCGGCGCGCCGAGCAAGATCGACCTCATCATCGACGTGCTCGTGCCGGGCGCGACCACCGGCATAAGCGCCGAAGTCGCAGCGCAGGCTGACGTGGTCATCCTCGCCCTGCCGCTCGGGAAGGCCCTGCCGCTCGACGGGCGCGAGGCGATTCCCCGCGACGAACTCCGCGGCAAGCTCGTGATCGACGCCATGAACTTCTGGTGGGAGATCGACGGCGTGCGCGACGACCTCAACGACCCGTTCACGGCCAGCAGCGAGCTGGTGCAGGAACTGCTGCCCGACTCTCGCGTCGTCAAGGCGTTCAACCACATGGGCTACCACGACCTCGACGAAGGGCCCGTGCCCGCCGGTACACCGGGGCGGCGTGGCATCGGCATCGCGGGCGACGAGGACGCCGACCTGGCGAGCGCCGCCAAACTCGTGGATGCGGCAGGCTTCGACCCCGTGCTCGTCGGCACCCTGCACGATAGCGTTCTGCTGCAACCTGGCAGCGAGCTCTTCGGGGCCAACTTCTCGGCGGACGACGTGCGCGCGACCGCTGAGCGATTCCCCACGACCGAGCGCGGCCTTGAGCTCGAAGCGCTCCGCGCGACCCGGGGGAGCACGGTACCAGCCGCCTGACCGCGAGCCTGAGCCGCGCCAAGCTCCCGCACACCGCGCATCCACGTGCGGATGTTGGACTGCTGGTGTGGCGCAATCGCGTCGACCCGACGAAGCGAAGGAGACCGAATGGTATTCGAGAACATCGGCGACAAGGCAGCGCAGGCGGCGAACAGCGAGCAGGGCGAGCAGTTCACCGACCACGCGTTCGACGCGGCCGGGGACCACGCTGACACGGCGATCGGCAATCAGCACGACGAGCACATCCAGAAGATGCGCGACGGAGCCGACGCGGCAGTCGGCACCGAGTAGCGGCAGCGAGCAGCGCCCCACCGCGGCACAGCCGCAGACTTCGAAGGCCCGCCCAGGTGGCGGGCCTTCGGCGTGCCCGCAACGTGCCTGCACGCTTCCCGGATGCGCTCCTCGCCGGCCCGGTCATCCTCGCCGCGATCCTCTTCGTCGCCACCGCGTTTGTCGTGCGTGCCCGGCCGCCCGCAGTGAGCCCACCGGCTGGGCTCGCCTACACGGGCGTTACGCTCGCGGCCGGCATCGGCATCATCGCGGTGTTCGGGGTCTCGTCTCTCGAGACGCACCTCCTGATCTACACCCTGCTGCACTGCCGCGCTGCCGCCCGGCGCGGCAGTGCAGCTCGCCCAGCTCGCGCGTTCGCTCTCCGAAGATGGGGCCGGGCGCGCCCTCGGTGAATGAGTCACGGATCGTCCTACCGGATGCGCGTCTGCAGCTCCTGCGCATCCGTCACGCCGTCGTCGATGACCTTGCGGGCCGCGTCGCGCAGCGATTCGTCCTCGCCGACGTCCCAGAGCAGCACGCCGACCGGGGCGCCCGACTCGTCGCGGAAGTACACGACTCGGCTCTCCTCCGACTCGCCCGACTCCGGAAGTGCCTCGACGAGCACGTCGAACTCGGGGTCGATCGTGCCAATCGCTTCCCACCGCGTACCGAACACCATGGAATAGAAGTACGGCGTGTGCGAATACGGCTCGGTGGCCCCTGCCATCGACTGCCCCGCGGCCGTGCCCATCTCAGTCGCATTATCGACGTGTTCGACCCGCGTCTGGCCGAGCACCGGGTCGGGGTAGACGGCGATATCGCCAGCAGCCCAGATTGACGGGTCGACGCTGCGCAGCAGCTCGTCGACGACGACGCCACCCTCGTCGACAACAAGCCCCGCGTCCTCAGCCAGGTCGACCACGGCCTTCGCGCCCAGCCCGAACACGACGAAGTCCGCCTCCGTCTCGGCGCCATTGTCGAAGACCACCGTCACACCGTCCGGGGAAGTCGCGGGCGAGTTGGGCCCGCTCTCTGCGTCGGCACCCGCACCCGCACCCTGATCCGCATCCAATTCCGCCGTCTCATCGAACGGCGCCTTGACCTCGGCGCGTACCGCCTCCACGCGCCCCCCCGGCACCAGCCCGACGCCGTGCTCGACGAACAGGTCCTGGAATCGCTCCGCCAGCGAGGGCGGGAAGGTGGATGCGCCGAGCACCTCGTCGGGGAAGACGAGGTCGACCTCGACGTGGTTCTGCGCGAGGGCCGCTGCGATCTCGGTGCCGATGTAGCCACCGCCGACAACCACTGCGTGGGCGCCGTCCTCGCTCAGTTCGCGGAGCCTTCGGTAGTCACTCGCCGAGCGGAAGAAGAGGATGCGAGTGCTCTCGGGCACCTCGATCTCGACGGGCTTCGACCCGGTCGCGAGCAGGAGCTTGCCGTACGTCACCGTCTCGCCGCCGTCCGTCGTGACGGTCTTCGCTTCGCGGTCGATGCCCGTGACGAGGGTGCCGAGCGTGATCTCGGCACCCGTCGCCTCGCTCGTCCCAAGCGGCGTCTGGTCCCACGTGAACTCGGGGTCGACCCAGAGCTTCTTCGACAGTGCCGGCCGTGCGTAGGGTTCGTCGACGTCGGCGCTCAGGATGCCGATCGTGCTCGTCTTGTCCAGTTCCCGGATGCCGCGAGCCGCCGCATCCGCCACCATTCCGCCGCCAATGATCAGGTAGTCGTAAGCGCTCATGCCTCGAGGCTACGAACCCAGCTCGGGTGCCTCCTGAAAGGAGCGTCGGGTGCTCACCCGAGCACGGGCACGCGCACCGGTTCCGCGAGGTGTGTGCCGACGTGCTCGCCGAAGGCCTCGACGGTGTCGGCGACGGCCTCGTCGAAGCCCTTCGCCCACAGTTCGGCGTTGAACACCTCGACCTCGACGTCGCCCGTGTACCCGGCGTCGTTCACCCACTTCGTGAGCCGCGCGAAGTCGATGATGCCTGCGCCCGGCAGGTGTCGGCTCAGCAGCACGTCGGCTGGCAGGGGAGTGGCCCAGTCGCACACCTGGTACGAGGCGATGCGGCCGTCCCTGCCGGCACGCGCGATCTGCTCTTCGGCTTCCGGGTCCCACCAGACGTGGAACGAGTCGATGACCACGCCGACGGCCGGGCTGCCGACACGGTCGGCGAGGTCGAGCGCCTGCTTGAGCGTCGACAGCACGGCCCGGTCGGACGCGTACATCGGATGCAGCGGCTCGAGCACGAGCGTCACTCCGGCGGCCCGCGCCTCCGGTGCGAGCTCGGCGATGGCCTCTTCGAGGCGGCCTCGGGCCCCCGCCAGGTCGCGGCTGCCATCTGGGATGCCGCCCGCGACCATGATGAGCGACGCCGACGAACCGGCGGCGCCGGCGGCCGCGAGAGTCGCGGCTTCGTCGATGGCCCTGCGGTTGTCGTCGATCGCGGCACGGCGTTCAGGGCCCTCGGTCATCGTCACGAAACCGCCGCGGCAGTGGCTCGAGAACCGCAGCCCCGAGTCGGCGAGGATTCGCGCCGACTCGGCCAGCCCCACCTCTGCGACCGGCTCTCGCCAGAGCCCGATGCTCTGCACGCCCTGGCGGACGGTGGCGTCGACGGCCTCCCGCAGCGAGGCGTGCTTGATCGTCGCCTGGTTGATCGACAGGCGTGGGTTCGCGGTCATGCGTCGACTCCGTTCACGTGCAGCATCGAGTGCCAACGGTGGGCTGCGAGGTCAGGTCGCTCGAGGGCGCCGCATGCGTTCGCGAGCTCGACGATGCGGGAGAGGTGCGGGAGGCTGCGAGCCGCGTGCAGGCCGCCCACCATCTGGAACGCATCCTGGTGCCCATTGAGCCAGCTGAGGAACGCGACCCCCGTCTTGTAGTAGAACGTGGGCGCCGCGAACACCTGGCGCGACAGCTCCTGAGTGGGTTCGAGGATGCGCCGGAACTCGGCCGGGTCGCCGGCATCGAGCGCCTGCACGGCTGCGGATGCGTTGGGCGCGAGCACGCTGAACGCGCCGAGCAGTGCATCCGAATAGATGCCATCCGCGTCGTCCTCGATGAGCTCGACGTAGTTGAAGTCGTCGCCCGTGAACATCGTGACCCCCTCGGGGAGGCGGGCGCGCACGGCCCGCTCGGCGTCCGCGTCCAGCAGGCTCATCTTGATGCCGCTGACCTTGTCGGCGTGCTCCTCGATGAGGTCGATGACCAGGTCGGCAGCCTGCTGCCAGGCGTCCGCGCCGAAGTAACCGCGCAACGACGGGTCGAACGCGGTGCCGAGCCAGTGCAATACCGCTTTCGACGAGACCGCGCCGAGGACCGTGGTGTAGACGCGTCGGTAGTCGTCGGGCGACTGCGCAGCGCGAGCCAGATGGCGGCTTGCCATGATGACGGGCAGCGCACCCTGTGCCTCGGCGAACTCCAGCTCCTCGAGGTAGGCGCGCTCGATCTCGTCGAGCGTCAGCACCTCCTCTGCGCGGGAATCGGTGTTGACGCCGACAGCGATGCTGCCACCCGCGTCCTTCGCCGCGGCCGAGCTGCGTGCGATGAGCTCGCGCGTCGCTGCCGCGTCAAGGCCCATGTTGCGCTGGGCCGTGTCCATGGCGTCCGCGACGCCGAGCCCCCACGACCACAGCTGCCTGCGGTAGTCGAGCGTCGCATCCCAGTCGATGTCGGCGGTCGCGCCCGGCACATTCTCCGCCGTCGCGCGCGGGATGACGTGCGCCGCCGCGTACAGCTGACGGGAGCGGAGCCCGCCCGTCGGGCGCTGGAAGGCGGGAGGCTCGAGCAGCTCGATCAGAGATGAGTCACCTGCGGGGGAGAGGAGGGCGAGGCGAGTGCCGGTGGTGTTACGCGCTGCGGCGATGAGCTCGGTGGAGTTCACTTCGAACCTGCCTGCTCCGCCAGCGACACGCGGCGGCCCGAGGCGTTCGACTCGAGGGCTGCCTCCGCGAGCAGCATGCCCGCAGCTCCCGAGCGGAAGTCGTAGTCGTGCTTCCCGTCGTCGAGCACGTAGCGGAGGAACTCGATCCACTGCAGCTTGAAGCCGTTGTCGACGGCGTCGTTCTGGGGCACCTCGATCCAGTCGGCCGAGTAGTCGTGCTCGTCGCGCAGGTCGGGGTTCCAGGTGGGCTTCGGCGTGACGTTGCGGGGCTGGACCTTCGCGCCGAACAGGCCGACGACGGCGCTGCCGTGCGTGCCGTCGACGTGGATCTCGACGAGCTCGTCGCGGTTGACGCGGACGGTCCAGCTGGAGTTGAACTGCACGATCGGGCCATCCGCGAGGTCGAAGATCGCGTAGGCCGCGTCGTCGGCAGTCGCCGTATACCGCTTTCCCGCCTCGTCGACGCGCTCCGGGATGTGCGTGCGCGTCTCGGCGTAGACCGAGGAGATCTCGCCGAAGAGGTTCTCGATGACGTAGTTCCAGTGCGGGAACATGTCGACGACGATGCCGCCGCCGTCCTCGGCGCGGTAGTTCCAGCTCGGGCGTTGCGCCTGCTGCCAGTCGCCCTCGAAGACCCAGTAGCCGAACTCCCCGCGTACCGAGAGGATCTCTCCGAAGAAGCCGCTCTCGATGAGACGGCGCAGCTTGATCAGTCCCGGCAGGTAGAGCTTGTCGTGCACGACCCCGTTCTTGACCCCGGCGGCCTCGGCCTCTTCCGCGAGGGCCAGCGCATCCGCGTAGCTCTCGGCGGTGGGCTTCTCCGTGTAGATGGCCTTGCCTGCCGCGATGGCCTTTCGGATCGCCGGGACGCGCAGGCGCGTGATGAGCGCGTCGAAGTAGACGGGGAAGTCCTCGTCGGCGAGCGCCACGTCGAGGTCGGTCGTGTACTTCTCGATCTCGTGCTTCGCGGCGAGCTCGCGGAGGCGCTCCTCGTTGCGCGCCACCAGGTAGAGCTCGATCGGGCGGCGCGTGCCGTCGGAAAGCGGAATCCCACCTTCGTCGCGCAGGGCGAGCAACGAGCGAACGAGGTGCTGGCGGTAACCCATGCGCCCCGTCGCGCCGTTGACGATGATCCCGAGCTTGTCCGTGGTCATATCCATCCTCTCGTCTGCGCCTCGGCTTTGAGGCTTCGATCAGCGTATGGGAAAGCGCTTACCGAAACAAGCGTGAGAAAGAAACGGATGCGGTGGGCTGACCGGCTGTGTGCGGCCGATTCGGTCGCTGGGTCGGTCAGCTCCGCTGCGGGGTGCTCTCGCGAATGACGACGGCCGTGTTCACGGGGAGCACGACGGGGCCGTCCTTGCCGCGCTCGGCGAGGGCGAGGCGCACTGCGCGGTAACCCATGTCGCTCAGCGGCGCGACGACGGTCGTGAGCGGCGGGGTGACGTCGCGGACAAGAGCGATGTCGTCGAAGCCCGCGACCGACACATCGCGGCCTGGCTCCTTGCCGAGGTCCCTGAGCGCGGTGAGGACGCCGGTCGCCATGAGGTCGCTTGTCGCGAAGATCGTGTCGGTGGCCGGGAACCTGGAGAGGAGTGTGCGCAGCGCCTCGTAGCCGCCGTCCCGCGTGAACGCGGTCGAGATGACGGCGTCGTCCCGGACGCTGAGGCCCGACTCGGCGAGCCCCGCGCGGAACCCCTCGACTCGATCGCGGTTCGTGAGGAGGTCGAGGGGGCCAGTGATGACGCCGAATTCGCGACCGCCCTGATGGACGAGCTGGCGCGCGAGTTCCTGCGCGCCGTCGCGGTTGCGCAGCTCGACGACGTCGAACGGGGATGGTGCCTGGGCGACGAGGACAACTCGCCCGCCGGAGGCGTCGTACGCGATCAGGTGCTCCTCGAGGGCCGCCTGCTGGGGGTCGTCGAGTCTGCGGGACCCGGTAAGGATAATGGCGCGGGGCCGCTGCCCGCGGAGCGTGCGCACGATCTCCAGCTCGCTCGTGACGCTGCGCTCGGCGGCGGCGATGGTCACGATCAGGTTCGCTTCCTCGGCGCCGCGCATGACGCCGGCGGCGATGGCGCTGAAGTAGGGGTCGGCGATGTCGCTCACGACAACCGCGATGGTCGAGGATGCGCCCCTCGCGACGGCCTGCGCACTGAGGTTCGGCGAGTAGCCGAGTCGGTCGGCGGTCTCTTGGACGCGCTTCTTGATCTCCTCGTTCACACGCCTGCCCGCGCTGCCGTTGATGGCCCTCGAGGCGGTGGCGATCGAGACGCCAGCGGCTTTCGCGACCTCGCCGAGCGTGACGTGGTTTCCGTGTCGACTCACGTGGTTCCTCCCCTGCGCGCGGCCCGGCGTGCCACCCTGACGTTCCCGAGCCTAGCGGGAAACGTTTTCCAGAATTGTCCCGGGTCGGTAGGTTGGTGGCATGCAACGCCGCACCGTCATCGCACCCGATTCGTTCAAGGGCACCGCTTCGGCGGCCGAGGTCGCGGCGGCGATCAGGCGGGGGTGGCTGCGCGCCAGGCCCGACGACGATTGCGTCGAGGTGCCGATGGCCGACGGCGGCGAGGGTACAACCGCGGCGATTGCAGGATCCGTTCCCGGCGCTCGGGTTGTCGTCGTGCCCGTCGAGGGGCCGATTGGTGCCCCGGTGGATGCGGAGCTCGTGGAACTGCCGGACGGCACCTGGGTGGTCGAGCTCGCCGAGACCAGCGGAATCGCGCTCCTGGACGCTGTTGACCACGACTCGTGCTTCCGCGCCTCGACGGTTGGGCTCGGGCAGGCCATCCGCTACGCGGCGGAGCACGGCGCTCGGCGCGTGCTGGTCGGCTTGGGGAGCAGCGCATCCACGGATGGCGGCGCGGGGATGCTGACGGCGCTCGGCGTCCGGTTCCTGGACGCCAACGGCGCCGAGGTCCCGCTCGGCAACGGCGGACTGCACTCGTTGGAGAGTGTTGACCTCTCCGGGCTGGTTCCGCTTCCCGCCGACGGTTTCGTCGCGCTGACCGACGTCGTGAATCCGCTGTTCGGGGCGCTTGGTGCCGCTGCTGTCTTCGGCCCGCAGAAGGGTGCGTCACCCGAGGATGTTGTTGTGCTCGATGCCGGGCTGGCCCGCCTCACCCAGGTGCTCGAGAGGTCACCCGAGGCGAGCGGCGACGTGCTCGCCCTCGCCGCGGAAGCGGGTTCCGGCGCGGCGGGTGGCACGGGGTTCGGGTTGCTCGCCATCGGCGCGGAGATCTCCGCGGGTGCCGTGGCCGTCGCCGAGGCGGTCGGCCTGCGCGAACTCCTCCGCGGGGCGGACCTCGTCATCACGGGAGAGGGCAGTTTTGACGCGCAGTCTGAGGCAGGGAAGGTTCCGTCGCTCGTGCGCAAGCTCGCACTTGAGGAGGGGGCGCGGTTCGGCGTCATCGCGGGTCGGATCGGCCTCGGGAGCGAGGAGCGTCAGGCGCTCGCGGCGGGAGGGGTGAGCATCCTGTCGCTGTCCGAGCTCGCGGGGTCGGGGCAGCGTGCAATGGACGAGACGCTCGAATGGCTTGAGGTCGCGGGTGAGCGGATGGCGGCGGAGCTCGCCTAGCGGGCTCAGAAGTTCGCGCGCTTCGGCGCTTCGCAACTTCGCGACTTCGTGACTCAGATGTCGAGGCCACGCGCCGAGATCGCGCGCTCGACCTCGGCGACGATCCCGGGGTCGCGTGCCACGATGCGCACCTCGTCGGCGTGCGTGCCCGAGCGTGCGATGGTGTCGACCGCGGCGGCGATCGCGTCGTCGAGCGGCCACGCGTAGATGCCGGCGCTGACGAGCGGGAACGCGACCGAGGTGGCGTCGAGCTCATCGGCGATCTCCAGGGCACGCCGATAGCAGGATGTGAGGAGCGAGCGGTCGCGCTGCCCAGAGTCGTAGTCGGGCCCCACCGTGTGGATTACCCACCGGGCGACCAGCTCGCCGGCGGTCGTGTACCCGGCGTCTCCGGTCGCGAGCCCGTCGGGGAACCTCGCGATGCAGTCGCGCAGCACCGCGGGCCCACCCGCGCGGTGGATGGCGCCGTCGACGCCACCGCCCCCGCGCATGCCGTTGTTGGCCGCGTTCACGACCGCGTCCACGTTCTGCTCAGTGATGTCGCCGAGAACTGCCACGATGCGCGTCATGAAGGCAGTCTCTCGCAGCGGCGTCAACGGATCCGGTGAATGCGGCGCTGAGATCAACGACGGGCACGTCGGGTGCCCGCCGCGAAGTCCTCCAGGGCGTCGAGGATCGCCGAATGCTGCCACACCTTCCCTCGGCGCCTGCCGGTCTGCTCCGTGAGGACGCCGCGTTCCGTCAGCAGAGACAGCGCGCGATTCGCGGTCACGGCATCGACGGCGAGGGCACGCTGCACGAAGGCCGAATCGACGATCGGCTGACCGATCAGCAACGGCAGCAGTCGCAACCCGGTCGCCTGACGGCGCACGCCCGCGAGGAGCTCACGCGATTCGTCGAACGCCGAGCGCAGTGCATCCACGAGATCCCCACCAGCTGCTGCCGCGAACCTCGCAGCCCCCGCGAAGGTGCGCACGATCGGCTCGGCGTCCCCGGCCCTAAAAGCACCGAGGGCATCGAAATAGCGATCGAGGTCGGTCAGCAGCCCAGCGGAAAGCGGCACGGTGGTCTGCGAGGCGAAGCCGCTGGCGCGCAGCATGACCTGCACGAGGGCGCGGCCCGTTCGTCCGTTGCCATCGACGAACGGATGGATCGTCTCGAATTGCGCGTGCGCGACGGCGATCTGCAGCAAGGCGGGCAGGTCAACGCGGTTGGCGAACGTGAGCAGGTCGTCGAGCGCTGAAGGGACGAGCTCGGATTGGGGTGCCACGAAGTCGGCCTCCCGCGGGCCGGCGTTTCCCTTCCCTATCCAGACGAGTTCCCTGCGAAGCCCGCCGGCATGCTCCTCCATTCCGCGCTGGTGCGTGAGCAGCTCGCGGTGCATCGTCAGGATCGCGTCGACGGACAGGCGCTCCGTCAGGGCGACCGCCGCCTCCATTGCGCGGACGTTTCCGAGGACCGTCTGTGAATTCGGGGAGGCTCCGGCACCGATCTCTGCCAGCGCAAGCTGCTTCGCGCTCACCGTCAGGTTCTCGATCTGCGAACTGGATGCGCTCTCCGTGCGCAGCAGGATCGCCGACATCGGGCCGAGGGTGGCGTTCTCCATGCCAAGGGCGAGCGAGGCGTGTCGATCGAAGTCGCTTAAGGCTCGCGTTGCATCCTCGAGGTCGGCCCCGAGCTCGCTCGTGAGCGTGGGTGACCAGGCTGCGAGCTGTGCCGGTATTGCCGACGAGTACGTGCCTGTCTGTCGTCTCACCTCGGAACGGGAAAACAAGCGGGGGTCGGATGGGCGCCAACTGTGGAGTGCCGCGCCGACTGCTGACACGGCGATCCCCGGCACGGTCGCCGTGTCCTCCTGTGTCGCCATGTCTCCATGTTAGTAACACTTATGCCGAGAAGTGTTACTAAGGAACAATCATCCTGACATCATCGCCGACGCGCAGTGTCGCGCTCGCAACACGCTGAGCCCTTCCCGTGCCGCGAAACGCTCGCACCGCGACACCCGCGGCCACTACTGTGACCAGCAGAGCCGAACACTTCCCCCGCGCTGATCGGAGCCTCCCGTGATGATTCAACAGCTGTGGATGCAGGACATCGATCCCTTCGGGAACCCGTGGCTCTCGGCGCTCGTCGCCGTGATCCCCATCGCGATCTTCCTCATCTGCCTCACGGCGCTGAAGATGAAGGGAATCCTCGCGGCCGGCATCGCCGTCGTCGCCGAGATCATCGTCGCCCTCGTGGCGTTCGGGATGCCCGCCACGGCCGTCGCCGGATCCGGCTTCCTCGGCATCCTCACGGCCATCTGGCCCATCGCGTACATCATCGTCATGGCCGTGTGGCTGTACCGCCTCGCCGTCGCCAGCGGCCGTTTCGACGTGATCCGCGCATCCATTTCCGGCATCTCACCTGACCAGCGCATCCAGGTGCTGCTCATCAGCTTCGCCTTCGGCGCCTTCCTCGAGGGTGCCGCCGGCTTCGGCGTGCCCATCGCCATTTGCGCTGCCTTGCTCGTGCAGCTCGGCTTCAAGCCCGTGAAGGCAGCCATGCTGTCGCTCGTCGCCAACGTTGCGGCGGGCGCCTATGGGGCCATCGGCATCCCCGTCATCGTGGGCGCGCAGGTCGCAGGCGTCGAAGTGCTCGAAATGTCACGCATGATGATGCTGCTCCTGCAGCCGCTGACATTCCTCGTGCCGTTCCTGCTTGTCGTCATCCTCGACGGCTGGCGCGGCCTCCGCGAGACCTGGCCGGCCACACTCGTCGTGAGCATCGTCTTCAGCGGAGTGCAAGCGTCGGTCCTCTGGTTCCTCGGCCCAGAGCTCGCCGACCTCGGCTCCGGCCTCGCCGCCATGCTCGCCCTCTTCGCCTTCGGCCGCGTGTGGCAGCCGAAGCACATCTTCCGCGAGGGTGGGGGAGAGGCGCCGGCCGTCGAACGCCACAGCGTGCGCGAGATCGCCGTCGCCTGGAGCCCCTTCTACATCCTCACCGGTCTCATCCTCGTGTGGAGCATCCCCGCCTTCAAGCAGCTCTTCGCCGCCGACGGGCCGCTCGCAGCCGCCGTCGTCAAGTTCCCCATCCCAGGTCTCACGGGGCAGATCACCCTCCCGAGCGGCGACCCCGTCGCCAGCACCTGGGACTTCGCGCCCATCAGCGCAACCGGCACGGCGATCCTGCTCGCCGTCATCGTGTCGTTCCTCACGACACCGAGCCTCAAGGCCGCCGATCTCTGGGGGCAGCTCGTCGCGACCTTCCGCGAACTCTGGCAGGCGCTTGTGCTGATCGCGCTCATTCTCGTGCTCGCGAACATCGCCAACTACTCGGGCGGCTCCGCCAGCATCGGCAGCGCGCTCGCCGCCGTCGGGCCTGTCTTCCCGCTGCTCGCCCCCATCATCGGCTGGCTGGGCGTGTTCCTCACGGGCTCGGTGGTCAACAACAACACCCTCTTCGGGCCATTGCAGGTCGCGACCGCTGGCCGTATCGGCGTCTCACCCGAGTTGCTTGTTGCCGCCAACACAGCTGGCGGTACGACGGCCAAGGTGATCTCGCCGCAGTCCATCGCGATCGCCGCGGGCGCGGTTGGGCTCTCGGGACGCGAGGGCGAGATCCTCCGCACTTCCATCGGCTACAGCCTCGGGATGCTCGCCTTTATCTGTGTGTGGAGCTACACGCTCTCGGTGCTCCTGCCCGGGTAGGCGCAGCATCCGCAGATCGCCGCTGCCGCCGCTGCCGTTGCTGCTGCCGCCGTTGCTGCTGCCGCCGTTGCTGCTGCCGCCGCTGCCGCTGCCGCCGCTGCCGCCGCTGCCGCCGCTGCCGCCGCTGCCGCCGCTGCCGCGCCGCGCTCCGCCCGCTCCAAGGGCGCAGAGTTGTGGCGTTGTGCTGTTCGGGATGCAGGCAACAGCGCTCTGCCACAACTCTGTGCCCGCGAGCCGCCTGCGTGGCGCACGCGCCACCCGCATCCGCTGCTGGCCGGGTGCTTCGGGCCACAGGATTGTGGCGTTGTGCTGTTCGGGATGCGCGGAACAGCGTTCTGCCACAACTCTGTGCCTGCGAGCCGCCCGCGAGCCGCCTGCGAGCCGCCTGCGTGGCGCTCGCGCCACCCGCATCCGCTGCTGGCCGGGTGCTTCGGGCCACAGGATTGTGGCGTTGTGCTGTTCGGGATGCGGGCAACAGCGTTCTGCCACAACTCTGTGCCCGCGAGCCGCGCGCGAGCCGCCCGCGAGCCGCCCGCGAGCCGCCTGCGTGGTGCACGCGCCACCCGCATCCGCTGCTGGCCGGGTGCTTCGGGCCACAGGATTGTGGCGTTGTGCGGTTCCGGATGCGCGGAACAGCGTTTTGCCACAACTCTGTGCCTGCGAGCCGCCCGCGAGCCGCGCGCGAGCCGCCCGCGAGCCGCCCGCGAGCCGCCTGCGTGGCGCACGCGCCACCCGCATCCGCTGCTGGCCGGGTGCTTCGGGCCACAGGATTGTGGCGTTGTGCGGTTCCGGATGCGGGCAACAGCGTTTTGCCACAACTCTGTGCCCGCGAGCCGCCTGCGCCTAGCAGTCGCAGCTACTTCGAGACGAAGAACTCCAGCGCGATCTGGTCGGGGTCCTTGAAACTGAGCGCGTAGCCGTACGGGGCCTCGACGATGCCGCTGTGCTCGATGCCGTGCTCGCTCAGGTGCCGGGCCCACGCGTCGAGCTCGTCGCGGCTCTCGACCGAGAGACCGATGTGGTCGAGCCCGGGCGAGAACGGCGAGAACGACTCCGAAGTGTCATCGCCCCGGTCGTGCTGCGTGAGACCCAGGTTCGTGCCTCCCGGCAACGCGAACAGCTTGCGGTGCAGCTGCTCGCCGTCGATCTCGGTCGCCGGCTCGAAGCCGAAGACCTGCTCGTAGAAGGCGACGCTCGAGTCGAGGTCGCGCACGGTCACTGCGAGGTGATGGATGTTCGTGAATGTGGGCATCATCGCTCATTCCTGCGCATCGGGGGTCGCGCGCTCAGGAGGCCATCTAACGCCTGCGCCGCTGGGAAGGCCCAGCGTGCAACCTCTGGGTGTCTGAGAGTCCGAGCCTCCCGGCGCCCGGTTCGATCCGGGCCAGGGCGCCCACAGGGGTGTGGCTAAGTGCGGTTGCGGCGCGTCGCAAGCGCCTTTGCCCACAACTTTGCGCCGGGCGACAGCGGGCGGCAACGGGCAGCAGCGGGCGGCAGGGTCGGGCAGCGTCGGGCAGCGTCGGGCAGCGCCGGGCAGTGCCGGGCAGTGCCGGGCAGTGCCGGGCAGTGCCGGGCAGCGCCGGGCAGCGGGAGACAGCACGGGTGTCGCCCGGACACAGCTGTGGCGAACCGGTACCCCAGGAGTCAGAGGGTCTGGTTCGCCACAGCGTCGGACCGGGCGGGCAGCGCAGACTGCGCCGCCCGGTCTCCCCAGGTCAGCTCAGTGCCGACACCCCACGGAAGCGCAGCGTGACCAGCTGGAACGGGCGCACCGAGAGCGCCAGCGCACCCTCGGCATCCACGATCGCCGTCTGGTCGACGTCTCGTTCGAGCAGGTCGGTCTCAGCGACCGACTCGAACGCGAACCCGGGCGTCACGACTGCCCGAGCCTTTGCACCGCGAGCCTCATAGAAGCGGACGACGACGTCGCCGCTCTTGTCTTCTGCGAGCTTGACGGCCTCGACGACAACCGCGGGGTTGTCGACCGTGAGCAGCGGCTCGATGGCCGCACCGCCCGTCACGGGACGCGGCCCGACGTTGAGCCGGTAGCCCTCGGCCGCCGCATCCAGCACATCCGCCCCGACTCGCACCGAGGTGCGCAGCACGTGGCGGCCCTGGTCGGCGTGCGGGTCGGGGAACGTGGGCGCGCGCAGCAGCGACTCCCGCACGAGCGTCGTCGTGCCGCCGCCGTCGCGGGTCGTGCGCGTCACGTCGTGCCCGTACGTCGAGTCGTTCGCGACCGCGACTCCATAGCCGGTCTCGCCGACGTGCACCCAGCGGTGCGCGCTCGTCTCGAACCGGGCAACATCCCACGACGTGTTGCGGTGGATGGGCCGGTTCACGTGCCCGAACTGGATCTCCGACGACGACCGTTCCGCGTGCACGTCGAGCGGGAAGGCCAGCTTCAGCAGCTTCTGCCGCTCGTGCCAGTCGACGTCCGTCGTCAGGTCGAGCGTCGGGCGGCCCGCACTGAGCGACAGCTCCTGCACGAACGTGCTCGAGCCGTCCGAACGAGACACCTTCACGACGACCCGGTCGGCGCTCTCCGTGACGACCTCGATCGACTCGACCGAGCGGATCGGGCGGCCGTGGCGCTGGTAGTGCACGTCGATGTCCCACGCATCCCACTGAGCGGGGGTGTCGCGGTATACCCAGAGCTCGGCCGCGCGCTCGCCGGCCGGAACCAGCTCGCGGTCCGCCGCGACGTCGTAGAGCGACGAGACGAGGCCGTCGGCGTCGATCGTGACCCGCACCAGCGAGTTGTCGAGCACGAGGTTGTCGCCGGAACGCGAGAGCGTCACGGCGGCGGCAGCAGCAGCAGCGGCAGTAGCAGCGGCTGGTCCGGATCCGGAAGCAGAGCCGGCACCGGATGCGCCACCGCCGAGTGCGGGCACACCATCGACCGCGTACGGCCCAGCATTCGCGAGCAGTGCCGTTTCACCGGCGCCTGTCAGCGAGCCGAGCGCCGAGGCGATGAGCGTCTCGAGTTCGCCCGCGACGCGCTCGTAGTGCTCCTCTGCGACCTGGTGCACCCAGGCGATGGAGGAGCCGGGCAGGATGTCGTGGAACTGCTGCAGCAGTACCGTCTGCCAGGCCGAGTCGAGCTCCGCGTACGGGTAGGCGGCTCCCTTGCGGATGGCAGCGGCGGTCGCCCACAGTTCGGCCTCGCGCAGGAGGTGCTCGCTGCGGCGGTTGCCGCGCTTCGTGCGCGCCTGCGAGGTGTAGGTGCCTCGGTGGAACTCGAGGTAGATCTCGCCTGACCAGATCGGGGGCTGTTCCAGTTCGGCCTCCGCCTGCTCGAAGAACGCCTGCGGGCTGGTCATCTCGACCGTTGGGGAGCCCTCGAGGTTGCGGGTGCGTTCGGCCGCCGCGACCATCTCGCGCGTTGGGCCGCCACCGCCGTTGCCGTAGCCGAACGGCACGAGCGACGAGTTGGCTTCGCCCTTCTCCTTGTAGTCGCGCTGCGCCTTGTGCAGCTCCTCTTGCGAGAGCACGGAGTTGTAGGTGGCGACGGGTGGGAAGTGCGTGAACACTTGCGAGCCGTCGATGCCCTCCCAGTTGAATGTGTGGTGCGGCATGACGTTCGTCTCGTTCCACGACGGCTTCTGCGTCAGGAAGTACTTCGACCCTGCGGCCTTCACGATCTGGGGGAGCGCTGCCGAGTAGCCGAAGGAGTCTGGCAGCCACACTTCTGGTGGTTCGATGCCGAACTCGCGGATGAAGAAGCCCTTGCCCGCGACGAACTGGCGGGCCATGGCTTCGCCGCCCGGCAGGTTCGTGTCGGACTCCACCCACATGCCCCCGACGGGAACGAAGCGACCCTCGAGGACACGCACCTTGATGCGTTCGAAGAGGTCGGGGTAGTGCTCCTTCATCCACGCGAACTGCTGCGCGGACGAGCAGGCGAAGAGGAAGTCGTCGTTCTCGTCCATGAGCGAAAGCACGTTCGAGAAGGTGCGGGCGCACTTGCGGATGGTTTCGCGCACGGGCCACAGCCAGGCCGAGTCGATGTGCGCGTGCCCGACGGCAACCAGATGGTGGGCGCTTGCGTAGGCGGGGGAGGCGAGCAGGGGGGCGAGCACCTCGCGCCCGGCCTTCGCAGTGCCGGAGATGTCGTCTGGGTCGAGCGTGTCGATGAGGCGCTCGAGCCCGCGCAGGATCTCCGCGCGCCGTGGCTGCTCCTCGCCGAGCTCGCGCCACAGGCCGTCGAGGGTCCACACGTCCTGCGCGAGCTCCCACACGGTGACGTCGCGCAGGCCGATGTCGAGGATCCGCGTGCGGTAGATGGGGGCATCGCCCGAGGTGGCGAGGTCGCCCATGGGGGTCGGCGCGTAGACCGACTCGCCCTGCACATCCGGGTTCGAAGCCGCCTCGATGTACAGGTCGATGGTCTCGCCTGGTCCGACTTCCAGCGGCACTGCGGTGTTGCGCGGCTCGATGGCCTTCAGGATGTGCCCCTCTGGGGTCCAGACGAGGCCCTCGGCCTGGAAGCCGGGGTGGCCGCTCACGAAGCCGAGGTCGACAAGCACCTCGACGCGCGCATCCGTCATCTCCCAGTCGGCGGGCACCGTACCGGTGATGTGGAACCACGTGGTGCCCCACGGGCGGCTCCACTCGGAGCCGACGGCGAACGGCGCGTACTCCTGGGCGATGGCCTCGCCGAACGGCACGGGCTCGCCCGGCACATCCCACGAGGTGACCGTGAGCGGTACGCGCTTGCGGTAGATGGCCGGAGTGAGGCGCTCGGTGACGAACCGGCGGATGCGGAGGTCGACGAACTGCGTTGGGTCAGGCATGGTGCGCCTTTCTGCGTTGAAGGGAACGTTGGGAAGTTCGAGGGTTTGGGCGCGCTCGCACCGCTCGGGCGGCGACGGCCCGGCATGCGGAGCGAGCTAGAGGTCAGCCCTTGACGGCTCCTGCGAGCGCAAACGAGCCGCCGCCGAGGCGGGACACGAGCACGTACAGCGCGAGAACCGGCAGCGAGTAGAGGAGCGAGAACGCGGCCAGCTGTCCGTAGGCGACCGCACCGTACTGGCCGAAGAACGAGAAGATGCTCACCGCGGCGGGCAGCTTGTCGGGGCTCAGCAGCAGGATGAACGGGATGAAGAAGTTCCCCCACGTCTGAATGAAGACGAAGATGAACACGACGGCGATGCCGGGGCGCATGAGCGGCACCACGATGAGCCGAAGCGTCGCCATGGCGGAGGCGCCGTCGGTCCAGGCCGCCTCCTCGAGGGAGACGGGCACCGAGTCCATGAAGTTCTTCATCATCCAGATCGCCATGGGCAGCGAGGTCGCGGCGAGGAACAGGATCGTCCCGAACATGTTGTCGATGAGGTTGAACGCCACGAACAGTGCGTAGACGGGCACCATCATTGCCGTGATCGGCAGGCAGGTCCCGAACAGCACGCCGTAGAGGAACGGCTTGTTGATGCGCGACTTGTACCTGGAGAGCGGATACGCGGCGAGGATCGCTGCGAGCACCGTCACGATCGCGCAGCCGCCGGAGAGCACGAGGCTGTTCCAGAGCGGGATGAGCGAGATCTCCGGGGTGAGGACGGCCGTGAAGTTGGCGAACGAGGGGGCTTCCGGCCACTTCACCGACAGAGTGGCGACCTCGTCGAACGACGCGAGCACCAGCCAGACCAGGGGGAGGAGGAAGACGACGCCGATGACAACGAGCACGATGTTGGCGAACCAGCTCATGGCCCGTCCGCGCGGGGCGGCCGCGCTCGTCTCGATGTGGTGAGTGCCGGTCGCTATCGACCTGGTGGTGGGCGCGGGATCAGCCGCGGCCACGGACGTGTGGGTTGTCATATCAGTCCACCTCCGGTTTGAGCGCCCGAATGTAGGCGACCGAGAAGAGCGCGCCGACCAGCAGGAGCATGGTGGCGATCGCGGTGCCGAAGCCGAGCTGACCGAAGCGGAACGCCTCCTGGTAGGCGAGGAGCGGCAGCGTGGTGCTGTCGGTGCCGGGCCCGCCGTTGGTCATCACGAAGATGAGCGCGAAGACGGAGAGCGTCTGCAGGGTCGTGAGCATGAGGTTCGTGGAGATGCTGCGGCGGATCATCGGCAGCGTGATGAGAGCGAAGCGCTGCCATCCCGTCGCGCCGTCGACCTCTGCCGCTTCGGTGATCTCCGGGGGCACGTCGTTGAGCGCCGCGCGGTAGACGAGCATCGAGAACGCGGCCCCTCGCCAGGTGTTGGCGAGGATGACGCTCAGCAGCGGCAGCGTGTAGAGCCAGTTCGGGCCGGTGATGCCGACGGCCGCGAGCATCGTGTTGAGTGTCCCCGCGTCGCTGAAGAAGGCGTACGCGGCGAACGCCGCGACGATCTCCGGCAGCACCCACGCGGTCACGACGATCGTGCTGACGGTGCTTCGGACGACCTTGTTGGACGACTGCATGAGCACGGCGAGGCCGAGCCCGAGCACGTTCTGTCCCAGGATCGCGGAAGCCACGAGGAAGACGAGCGTGATGAGCACCGACTTCGGGAAGTCGGGGCTCGCGAAAAGATCGGTGTAGTTCTGGAAGCCCACGAACTCCGCACTCGAGGCGCCGACGCCACTCAGCGAGGAGTTGGTGAAGGAGCCGTAGAACGACGAGATGACGGGGCCGAGGAGGAAGACGGCGAGCAGGCCAACCGCGGGAAGCAGCGGCACGCCGCGAGTGAGGCGCGTCACCGCCTTCCGACGCTTCGGCGCTGGCCGCCCGGCCTCGGGAGCGCGGGGCGCCCCCGAGGCCGGTGTGAGGGTGGCGGTCATCAGCTCGACGCCGACGTCGTGTTCTCTTCGCCGACGATGCCGATGACTGCCTTGTCGTAGGCGGCCGCGGCCTCTTCAGGCGTCTGCTGGCCGGTCATGACGGCCTCCATAGCCACCGTGATCGCTGCGGAGACCTGCGAGTAGTCGGAGTTGGCCGGGCGGAAGTTCGTGTCTGGCACGAGGTCCGCGAAGAACCCGAAAGTCGGGTTGGCCTCCGTGTACTCCGGCGCCTCGGCCACGTCGGTGCGCACCGGCACCTGGCTGGCGGCGACGTCGTAGCTCAGCGCGTTCTCCTGGTTCAGGGCGAGGCTGATGAAGTCCCAAGCCGCATCCGGGTTCTTCGTGCCCGCACCCATGGCGAGTGTCCATCCACCCGACATGCTCGTGACGCCAGGGTCCTGCCCGTCCTGCGTCGGCATCGGGGTGACCTGCATGACGTCTGACCACTCCGGCCACGGCTTGGAGCCCGACTCGAGCCAGGTGCCGCTCACCCAGGAGCCGTCGAGGCTCATCGCGAGCTGTCCGCTTGGGATCCAGTCGGTGTTGATGTTGGTGCCGACGTTCTTGTCGAGCGCCTCCTGCGGGGTCGGCCCGAGGCCGCCCTGGTAGATGTCGCTGACGAACTTGAGGGAGTCGATGAAGCCCTGCGAGCCCGTCACCCACTTCTGCTCGTCGGTGTTGAAGAGGTCGTCCTCGGTGCCGGTCAGCAGCATCTGGAAGCCCTGCATCGAGGCGCCCTCGGACATGGCCTTGCCCGAGTAGATGTTGAAGGGGCGGATCGCGGGGTCGTGGGCCTTCACTGCCTCGGCGGCCGCGATGATGTCATCCCACGTCTTCGGCTCCCACGGAACCTGCACGCCTGCGGCTTTCAGGATGTCCTGGTTGTACCAGAGGGCGCGGGTGTCGGTGCCCATCGGGATCCCGTAGACCTTGCCGTCGTCGCCGAGGCCCGCCTGGCGAGCGTTGTCTGGGAACTGCTCCCAGTCTGCCCAGTCCGCGACGTAGTCGTCGAGGGGTGCGAGGTAGCCGGCCTCGACGTCGGTCTTGACCATGAATGTGTCCTCGTACATGACATCTGGCGCCGTCGCGGGGGAGCGGTTCATGAGGGCGAGCTTCGCGAAGTAGTCGGCTTCCTGCGCCTCGATGGGGATGAGCTCGACCGTCATGCCCTCGTTGGCCGCCTCGTACTCGGCCTTGACCTTCTGCATGTGGTCGTCCATCTGGGTGAATTGCCCGAACTTCTGGTAGGCGACCTTGAGGGTGTTCGAGTCGCCTCCACCCGCGTCGCCTCCAGCGCATGCGGACAGTGCAAGCACAGAGGCGGCGGCGAGTGCCACGACCCCGAGTGTGCGATTTTTCATGGTGCTCCCTTGCTCCACGACCGTTCTCCGTGTGGCTCGACATCGGTGTCTCGCCTTCGGCCTGCCATAAGTAAACCGATTGGACTAACTCGTGTCAAGACAATCTTGCAAGCCTGTGGATGCAAGCCGGGGGAGGGTTCAAGGTGCGCTTGAGGTGTGCACGATGCAGGGTCCAAAGTGCTCCGCAGATGCGCTCGAGGTGCGCTCCGGGGTGCGTTTCGAGGTGCGTTCCGAGGTGCGCTTCGAGGGGCGTCCGCGTGGGCTCAGTGCGAGATCAGGAGCGCGGAGGTGTGCGGCGCGAGGCTCTGGTCGAGAACCAGGCAGCCAGCGCCGATAGCGGCGACGTCCTCGCCGATGCCGGAGTTCTCGATGTGGATCGGGTGCTTCGGGATGAGCGCGGGGTCGGTGTTCACGAGGTGCCGGATCGCGCCGAGGAGCGCCGGTTCGATCCGTCGCCAGAACGGGCCGCCGAAGACGATCGTGTCGACGTCGAGGAGGTTGACGATGGAGACGATGGCCCGCGAGATCTGCGTTGCGACGCTCGTGACGATCTCCCTCGACACCACGTCGTGCCGCACGGCGATCCCAGCGAATTCCGTGAAGAGGCGGTCGACGTCGTCGAAGTCCGCGCGGTCGACGGGGGAGTCCGCGTGGATGAGCCCGGCGGCGAGCGCCTGCTGCACGATACGGTGGGGCACCACCAGGTCGCCGACGCAGCCGCGTCGCCCACACGAGCAGACGGGGCCATCCGCCTGCACCATGATGTGGCCCATATCTCCGGCGTTGTCGCTCGCCCCGCGCAGCACCTCGTGGTTGATGACAAGCCCGATGCCGATGCCGGTGCCGTAGTAGAAGAACGCGAAGTTGTCGCGGCGGGGGCCGGAGTCGACCCACAGCTCGGCGATGGCGGCCGCGGTGACGTCCTTCTCGAGGACTACCGGGAACCCCGTCGCCTCGCTGAGGGCATCCCGCAGCGGCACGACGTCCCAGCCGTCGAGCATGGGCGGGTCGATGACGTTGCCGCGCGAGGAGTCGAGG
Organism: Pseudoclavibacter sp. AY1F1; assembly: GCF_002931075.1. Classification (GTDB taxonomy): domain Bacteria; phylum Actinomycetota; class Actinomycetes; order Actinomycetales; family Microbacteriaceae; genus Pseudoclavibacter. Next base: position 175,181 of record NZ_PSTQ01000002.1, read on the forward strand.
GGGCCGGGGGCCGCAATGCCGACGCCGAGCACCTGGTCGCGCGGGATCGACTGGCGTTCGAGGATCGCCGAGATCTGCTGCGCCATGTCGGCGATGACGACCGCTGGGTCTGGTGCCGTCGGCGTCCGTGTCCGGTGGTCGGCGACGACGGAGCCCGCAAGGTCGAGCAGGGCGTACGTGATGACCGTCGGGTCGAGGTGGACGCCAACCGTGTACCGGCTCGACGCATTGAGATGCAGGAGAGTGCGCGGCTTGCCCGGCCCGGTGATGAGGCGTTCGCCCTCACGGACGAGGCCGCCGTCGATGAGGCGGCGCGTGATGTTCGAGGCGGTCTGCGCGGAGAGGCCGCTGGCCTGCGCAACTTCGACCCGGCTGAGGCCGTCTGGCGCGCGGCGGATGAGGTCGAGGATGACAGCCTGGTTGAACTCGCCGACCGCAAGCAGATTGTGTCCACGGCGCACGCGCCACCTCCCATCGACCCTGATCTTGGGAACTGACGTTCTCACATTTTCTGGAACGGCGTTGACGGCTGGCGATTCATCAGGTGAATCGTGCGCCCCGAGGGTGAGTACGCTTGGACGGCGCCACACCCCCGTGCGTGGCAGTCGCATCCGCACCGGGGTACATCTCGGCAGTCACAGGTTTCAGTACGAAGGAGCAACGATGACGGCAGCAAGAGTCTCACCACAGGAAGCCTGGGACGACCTCGTCCAGGGCAACGAGCGCTTCATCAAGGGCGACCTGCTCCACCCGCAGCAGAGCGCAGCCCGTCGTACCGAGATCTCCGGAAGCCAGGCGCCGAACGCTGCGTTCCTCGGCTGCTCCGACTCGCGCGTCGCCGCGGAGATCCTGTTCGACTGTGGCCTCGGAGATCTGTTTGTCGCTAGGAACATGGGCCAGATCGCCAACGAGAACACGACCGCGACCATGGAGTTCGCCGTTGCTGAGCTCGGCGTCGCCGTCATTGTCGTCCTCGCCCACGGCTCGTGTGGCGCGGTCAAGGCCGCCATCAATCAGACGACGGCGCACCCACGCGACGTGACGCCCGCCATCAAGGACGAGCTTGCACGCATCCAGCCTTCGGTTCAGGAAGAGTGGTTCACAAGCGACCAGTCGACGCCGTATGTCGACGAGGCGCAGATCGACCCGGACGCTGTCGGCCGCCGCCACCTCTACTCGACCATCAACGCCCTCGTGCGCAGTTCGCGGGTCATCAGCGACGCCGTTGCGAGTGGCGCGCTCAGCATCGTCGGCTGCCAGTACGAGCTCGCCGACGGCCGCGTTGCGCCTGTGACCGCGATCGGTCAGCTCGCCATCACTCGCTGAACTCGGCGTGTTGGCCTCATGGGATTTCGTGGTCACTTCGAGGTGACCGCATGAGTGCTGACAGCTCCGTTCTGGCTTACGCCGAGCGCGCCCTCGAGTACGCGGACGCGCTCGGAAGTATCGCGGCGATGGCCCAGGAGGACCGCGAGCTGATCGGGCGATGGGCGGGCGAGATCGATGGTCCCGTGCTCGATGTCGGCTGTGGACCTGGGCACTGGACGGCCTGGCTCCATGCTCGCGGTGTCGATATCGTCGGGCTCGACCCCGTTCGCGAGTTCGTGGAGATCGCCCTCGATCGGCACCAGGAGTGCGACTTCCGGCAGGGCACCGTCGAAGCCCTCGACGTCGCATCGGCGAGCCTTGCAGGCGCGCTCGCCTGGTACTCGCTCATCCACCTCGAGCCGCCCCGGATTCCGGGCGCGCTTATGGAACTCGCCCGCTGTATCCGCCCAGGTGGCGGTCTGCTGATCGGCTTCTTCGAGGGTCCAGTTGTCGCGCCGTTCGGTCACAAGGTGACGACGGCGTATGCCTGGCCCGTCGCGGAGTTCGCGCGGCTGCTCGACGACGCCGGTTTCCTCGTCGAGGAAGTGCATGTCCGCACCGACACGGGGCACCGGCCTCACGGTGCGCTCGTCGCGGTGCGTGCATCCGGTTCCTGAGGGAGCGGCCTCGGTGACGACGTGCGGAGCGCTTGCGCGCCTCACAGCGATCCGCGCCTCGAGCCCCTCCAGTCTCCGGAGTTCGAGCTGACCGCGGCCCGGTGCACGGTCCCGTGGCGATTCCAAGCACGAGCGGCAGCTCCCGTGTCCCGACTGATCCCAGTCCCCAGAACCATGCCGATCGCGATCGCGACGATCGACCCGATGGTCTGCATGAGCGTTCCTGCAGCACCCGCCGCCCCGGAAGCGGCCTCGCTCAGGCCGATGAACCCAAGCGCGCCCGGGACGAGCATCCAGTACGCGCACGTCAGCATGACCGCGGGCGGGGGCGCCGCTCTGAGGTGTGACGCAAGGTAGATGGCGGGAACCGCGACGAGCGCCCCGATCATGCCGGAGAGCTCCGTGCCAAGCAGCAGGTGCCCGAGCAGCTGCGCCGCGTAGGCGAGGGCCAGCGCGAACACGATCCACACCATCGACCGCTTGGGCGCGACCTCCGAGAAGTAGTAGCCCACACCGACGAGCAGGATTCCGACCCAAGGTGCCCACGCGCCGAGGCGCTCGCTGGAGGTGTTCTCAGTCAGGGAAGCTCCCGTCACCGTGATCCCGACGTACACGCCAAACGCCAGAAGTCCGAGACGGGCGAACCCGTAGACGAGCCGGCTCGCACCGGCCATGATCTGCCCATTGGTCAACTCGACCGCCGCTATCGTCAGCGTCAAGCCAGGCAGCAGGCTCACAAGCGCGGGCGCGACGAGCAGCAGCACGTTCCCCTCGGTGATGCTCTGGCTCGCCAGCGACACCGCGACCGTCGCCACGAACGCGGTGAGGACCGGGAGAACGAGTGAAAGGGTGCGCGCTTTCGACCCGATCATGAGGATGAGCCCCACTACTAAGCCGAGGGCGGCGTAGATCGGCACGGCAGTGGGGGTCGGGTTCATGACCATCCCGAATCCGAGTGTGAGGAGCACCTGCCCGAGCAGCGAGAGGAGGAATCCGAAGCGCGGCTTCAAGCGCGTGATGCGCTCCACCTCGCTCACCACATGTGCCGGCTCAAGCTGGTCGCTCGCGGCCCGCTGCACGAGCTCCTCGATGGAGCCGGCCTGGTCGAGACGCAGCGGTTCCCCGGTAGCCGGGAACACTGCCGTCTTCTCACTCTTCGGGTCCTCGATGATGATCAGCGTCGGAAGCACGAACACGCGAAGATCTGGCCGCCCGTACGCGCGTGCCAGTCCCTGCAGGGTCACCTCGACCTCGTTCGTGGCCTGCGACGCCTCAAGCAGCGCGGGCCCGAGTGCCCCGAACATCGCTCTCAGGTCGATGTCGCTCGAGGCGGCACCATTGTCGGCGCCGGTGGGTTCGATGGCTGCAAGCAGTCGCTGCACGCGCGTTTGGCGGAGATTCATGCGCTCGATTCACAATCCAGGCGGAGGGGTATCGCCTCTGAGTCGCGGACATTGATGCGCTTCTGCCCGTCACTCACGATCCTAGGGTTGCGAAGTACCGAAACAGGAGGCTTACCTGTGGGTGAAAACCGGGAGGGCCGCAGGTTAGTCCGCGGGTGATCTTCTGCATGTCCTCCGCGCAGAATCCGAGGTTGCAGCGTCTCCGTGCGGAAGTGTTGATGTCCACGTGGTTATCCCCAAAGAACGCGGACTGCATCCGCCGAGAGGTTCTTCTTCATGCCTGAAGATCGCAATCCTGCCCCTGGCCTGTTTCGTCGAAACCCTGTCGTGTGGGGGTTTTCTGTGGCCATCGGCTTGCTGCTCGCCGCGCTGCTCGCCACGACCGTCGTGCAGCTGCAGTCGGTGCTGCTCTCGGTGTTCATCGCCTTCTTCGTCACCCTCGGGCTTGATCCGCTCATCCGCTTGCTGCAGCGCTGGGGACTGAAGCGCGCCATGGCGATCATCACCGTGATCATCGCCTTTGTCCTGGTCGTCGCGGGGCTGGTGTGGATTGTCGTCCCCATCCTCGTCAACCAGGTCACGTCGCTAGCGACGAGCGTGCCCAAGGAGATCTCCCGCTTGAACGAGGAGGGATGTTTCGACACGATCAACACCGCGACGAATGGTGCGGCGACCAACGCCCTCGACTGGGCGCAGAAGACGGCGACCGACCCGAACACCTGGGCGACGGTCGGCGGGGGTGCGCTGAAGGTTGGCTCGAGCGTCGTCAACGGTGTCAGCACGGGCCTGTTCGTCTTCATTCTCACGCTCAACTTCATCGCGACGCTCGGCAACATCAAGAAGGCCGGCTACTCGCTCATCAACGCCTCCGTGCGACCCCGCTTCGAGGAGTACGCGGAGCGCATCATGGCCTCCGTCGGGTCCTACCTCAACGGCATGGTCGTGCTCGCGTTCATCAACGCCGTCTTCAGCGGCCTGCTGCTCGGGATCGTCGGCACTCCCTACGCGTTCATCGTGGCCGTGATCTGCTTCTTCATCACGCTCATCCCGCTCATCGGAACGATCATCACGACGATCTTCATGACCGTCATCGCCCTCTTCACCTCGCCGGTCGCCGCGCTGATCGTGCTCATCGCGATGCTCGTCTACATGCAGGTCGAGGCCTACGTCCTCACTCCGAAGGTCATGTCGAAGGCCGTGCAGATCCCCGGCTCCCTCGTGCTCATCGCGGCGCTCGCCGGCGGCACCCTGCTTGGCCTTGTGGGAGCGCTCGTCGCGATCCCCCTCGCCGCTGGCGTCGTGCTGCTGGTGCGAGAGCTCGTCGTCCCGAAAGCTGCCCGCGGGTAGCGAAGAACCAAGGACCAGGAACCAAGTACTAAGAACCAGGAACCGAGAACCAAAAGCGCCTAGCGTTCCACAGCTGGGCGTCGCAGACAGGCAACCGCGAGGCTGCCGATGAGGGCGATGACGGTGGCGAAGACGACGGACTCGAGGCGGTAGAGGCCGAGTGCGAAGGCGGAGTGCTCCGAGGCCGTCGTGAGCAGGATGGCGGGTGTGAGGAAGAGGATGAACAGCGCGTAGTTTCCGGCGTTGATGTAGGCCACGCAGAGCACGATGAAGATGGCGGCGAGCACCAGCGGGACCGGTGCTGGCAGCAGCGACACCATCAGTGCGAGAGCGACGCCAGCGACGGAGCCGAGGATGCGCGACCAGCCGCGCTGCGACTGCTGATCTGCGCTGACCGCGAGGATGACGCTGAAGGACAGCAGCGTCCACTCTCGGTAGGGGAAGTCCAGCAGCTCGGCGAGGTAGACGATCAGGAAAGATCCGATCGCGGTGACCGCTGCGTAGCTGATTCGGTCGGACAGCGGGACAACGGCTGCATCCGGCTGCTTCCTGGATTTTGTGAGCGCCGCGAAGGCAACGATGACGGCTGCTCCGATCACGGACCCCAGCATCGCCTGCCAGAGCTCGGCCCCCGACTGGGAGAGCGACGCGAACGCGAGAAGGTTCACGGGGGACCTGGTCAGGAAAGACGACTCGCCGACGGTGACGAAGGCCTGCACGAGGGAGACGAGGACAACTGCTGCCAGCGTCGCCCAGAGTCCGAGGCCGCCGACGGCGAACCCGAGCGCTGCGACGGTGAGCGACCACATGACGGAGAAGAGGCGCGTGCGCCAGCTGCCCGCGCGGACGACGCTGAGGAGGAACAGGAGAGTCAGGTAGCCAGATGTGGCCGTGTTTGGGCCGATCAGCAGTTGGCTCAGTCCGAGGATCACTGCGGCGACGGCGACCAGCGCGACGGCGACCAGCAGCTGCTTCGGGGAGATTGCGGCGCTGAGCTGCTTGTCGTTCAGCCGAGGGTTCTGCTCCACGTCGAGTACTTCTCTCTCAAGGCCTGGGCAAGTGATTTCTTGACCCATCGAGTGTGCGAACGGCGGCCCCTCTGCAGAGGGGCCGCCGCTGCGCTGGTGCTACTTCTTGCTGCCGACGTAGCCCTGCACGAGCGTCTTCAATGCGGTGAACTCGTCCTTCTTGTTGGCGACGAATTCGAGTGCCTTGACGCCGGTGGCGAGCACCTCGGTGACTTCCGGCCCGACATCGGTGAACTTGTGGCTCACGTTGCCTGCGAGTCCGCCCTCGAGGGCGAGCTGGCTGATGAGGTCGAGCTTGAGCACCTTGCTGCCTTCGGTGAAGCTCATGTCATCGAGGTCGATCCAGACGATGTTTGGGCGGGTCGTGGATTCGAACACGTACCGCTTGTTCGTCAGGTCGAGCACAACCTGCCAGATCGTCTGCGAGGCGTCCGGCTTGCCGGGTTCCGGCGTGCGGAACGGCTGTGCGGCGTTGCGGATGATGCTGAACATGGCGGCGATCGCGTCGAGCTGTGTCTTCGGCTGGACCTGGTGCTCCACGTACCAGGATGCGCGCGCGAAGCGGTCGCTCGCGAGCGTCGAACCCGGCAGGGGCTTGTCGCCGCCCAGCCCGTCGTACTGCTTGACGAGTTCGAGCTGCTTGTCGAAGGTCGGCGAGTTCGTCATGACCTTGTAGTCGCGACTGTGGTGGACCGTTGGGGTGCCGTCGGTGTACTCGATGATCGCTGAGTCGCCTGTGGCGTCATTGATCGCGAGGTGCAGCGTCGGCACGAGGTGGCCGGTGGGGTCGAAGAGCTGTGCGATCTGCACACCGGTCGACTCGGTCCATTCGACGGCTTCAGCGACGGTCGCGAAGTTGTCGAGGTAGTACTGCAGCCAGATGGCCTGGCTGAGCTGGGTTGCGGAAGCCTCTGGCTTCCCGTAGTTCGACTCTGCGAGCCACAGGATGTGGCCGGCGAACCCTTCCTCGTTCATCCCGTCGGTCGCGATGAGATCGAACGCGGTGGCGACGATGCTCCCGTACTTCGCTGTCCAGGTGAGGTCACCTGCCACGCCGTCGGTGCGTTCGATGCCCCTTGGGTACTTCCAGATGTTCGTGAGGAGGTCCATGTGGAAGTCCATGTTCCTGCCGACGATGACCGATCCGTTTGCGTTAGGCCAGACAACTCGAGTGCACATGCGTATGCGCCGTCCTTTCGTGGTGGTGAATGTGTTTGCGCTGGTGGTGCGTCAGGCGATGGCGTCGTCGCTGCGGCTGCGTACGCCGGTGTCCTGTGTGGCGGGGATGAGGCTGAAGTCCGTGAGGAGTTGTCCGAGTTCTGTTTTGTCGAAGCGGTTCACGAGGTGCCGCTTGACGAAGCTCGGCCCTGGGACGTCGAGTTGCTCGCCGTCGCGGAGGATGTTCGTCGAGTGCAGGAGGAAGCGGAGGTCGTAGGTGGAGTTGAAGACCTCGGGTACGCCGCGTTCGACGCCCAGGAGCTCGTAGGTCGCTTCCATGGCGGTGCGCACGGAATATTCCGTCGTGAAGATGCAGTCGCGCGTGGTCTCGGCAACTGGCCGATGAACGCGAAGTTGACGCTGCCCTTCGGTACGACTGCGGGCCGGTCACCTGCCTTGCGTGGCATGAAGAACGAGGTGACATACGGCATCATGACGGGCACGGTCTTGACACCGGTGGATGCGAGTTCCACGATTTCGTCGACGGGCACGCCCATGTGGAAGAGCCATTCCTGCGTGATCTCCTCGCCGGTGCAGTCCTGCATGCTCTTCTTCACGAAGGCGCCGGGGGTGTCGACGAAGAGTCCGTAGATCCAGACGACGATCTCGGTGTCCTTCTGTGCCTTGAAGTGGGGCTGACGGTTGACGGTCCAGCTCATGAGCCAGGGCGAGTCTCTGACCGTGACGATGCCGCCTGTGACGACTTTGCCGGCGAACGGGTCGCGCTCGGCGATGCGTTCGATGTACTTGGGGACCCGCTCGTCGAGCGTGGTGGCGGTGGCCGATTCCCACTTGGATTTCTGAATGTCGCCGCAGAAGACCTCTGGTCGACCGAAGGCTTCATCTTTCGCGGCGATGCTGCGCCACAGGTCCCATGCGGGTGCGGGTCCGGTGTTGAGTCGGGCAGCCGTGTGGTGGTCGCCCTGGTCGGAGTTCTCGGTCAGGGATCCGATCGTGATGTAGGCGAGGTCGTCGGCGGTGAGGTCGACGCCGCCCTCTTGGCCGTCTCGAACCCAGTCGATGCGCGTCGCCTGCTTGATGTCGCCCGCAAGATCGAAGTGCACGTCGGTGACCTTGGTGCCGTACTGGAAGGTGACGCCTCGCTCGAGGAGCCACTTCTGCATGGGGAGCACAAACGACTCGTACTGGTTGTACTTCGTGAACTTCAGTGCTGACATGTCTGGGAAGCCGCCGAGCTGGTGCACGAATCGGTGCAGGTAGAGCTTCAGCTCGAGGGCGGAATGCCACTCTTCGAAAGCGAACATCGTGCGCCAGTAGAGCCAGAAGTTGCTGCCGAGAAAGTCATCGCTGAAGATCTCGTCGATGCGCTTGTCTTCCATCTGCTCGCGTGTGGCGAGGAAGACTCCGACGATCTCCTTCTGCGCCTTCTCGGACAGGCCGAACTTGAAGTTGGTCCCCGCATCCTGGCCTTGCTTCTCGGTCACGCGACGCTTCGAGGAGTTCGGGTCGTCGAGGTTCAGCCAGTAGAACTCGTCGAGGACGCTCGCATCCTCGATCTCGAGGGACGGCACAGTGCGCAGCAGGTCCCAGAGGCACTCCATGTGGTCTTCGAGCTCGCGGCCGCCGCGAATGACGAAGCCCTTCTCTGGGTACTTGATGCCATCCAGTGCTCCTCCCGCGATGTTCATCTCTTCCAGAATGGTGATGCGGTCACCGCTCATCTGAGCATCGCGGATCAAGAAGATAGCGGCGGCAAGACTGCCGAGCCCCGCACCGACGAGCCAGGCACTTTTCTCGTCGACACGCTGGGGTTTACGCGGCCGTGCAAATGCTTCGTAGTTTCCACTGCTGTAGTGCATCGTTTACTCTTTCTCTTCGGCTTGGCTGGGGGTAGGGGTGAGAGTTCCTCGCGGTGCGTTCTCGGCACGAGCGAGGCTGAAGACGCCGAGCATCGCTGTGGCTCCCGCCAAGAGGAACGCGAGGGCGGCCCACGGGGGCGCGTTCGTGGCCTCGCGGAGGATCACGATGCCCAGAATGACGGCGATCGTGGGATCGATGACCGTGAGCCCCGCGACTACGACCTCCGGCGGATTGTCGAGGTGGGCGCGTTGAACGAAGATGACGGAGAGCCCGCCCGCAACACCTATGCCAAGAATGCTGACGATCGTGAGAATGTCTGTCGAGTTGAAGGGCATCTCGTGTGCTTTGAGGATGGCCTGCACTCGAAGGATGACGGTTTTCCCCAAGGTCGCGACGAACGCCGAATAGATTCCGCCGAGGAGGACCCAGAGAAGTGGGGGAGTAGGCCGACCCTTTCCAAGGATTTCGATGATCGCGGTCGCGAGGAGCACACTTCCCAGGGTGATCAGCACTGCGATCAGCTGCGTGTCCTCGATCGGCTCCTGCGTACTGACGATGGCGGCGACGACCACGAAGCCGCCGACGCCGATCACGCACAGGAGGATCGAACGGAGCACGGCAACGGAGGGTCGAACCTTGTGGATGACGCTCGTCATGACGACGGAGAAGACGAGCGCGGCCACGCCGATGGGTTGCACGACGATGAGCGGCGCAAAGGCGAGGCTCGCGACCTGCACGATCATGGCGACGACCAGGGCGACGCTGCCGAGCAGCCAGACGCGGTTGCGCAGCATGTGCACGGTCGCGTCCTTGCGGCCGGTCGATTTGGTCTCCGCGAGGTGCACTCCGCGCGACTGCAGGAGATTGCCGACCGCCATGAATGCGGCAGAGGCGAGGGCGAGGGCGACGCCGATGAGCACGCGCTAGCCGTTCTGCGAGGTCTGCGCAGCGGTGCGCTGTTGGCTGCGGTGGCGCGATGCTGCGCCTGGGAGCACGACGAGAGACGCGACGAAGAAGCAGATCGCGCCGGTAAACGTTCCCCAGGTCGCGAAGTCGTCATTGACCGTGTTCCCACCCGGGAGGATGAAGGAGCCGATAGCTGAGACGGCGAAGGCGACGCAGCCGACGAAGTTGATGACGACGGACCAGCAGGCGGCTGAGCTGAGCCTCCAGCTGGACCCGGTGTGGGCGAAGGCGATGAAGGCCACGCAGCCGCTGATGAGGAATGCGACGGAACCTCCAGCATCCGGGTTCCAGACGAGCTTCTCCTGCGCGGTGATGCTCTTCGCATGGAGGGCGGCGGTGGTGCTCACGTTGAAGAGGAGTGTGCCGAAGGACTGCGTGGATGCGGTGAGCCATTCCGCGCGCACCATGCGGCCGGGCGCGTATGGGACGGCGACGGCGACGGCTCCGCTGAGGAACACCTGGATGAGCCCTGCTGCGGTGAAGAACCAGGCACCGATGAAGAAGAGGAGGTTGGAGAGCTGGGATCCCATCTGCTCGCTGAGCACGGGGGCGGACCCGGCGGCGAAGAGGGCGGAGCCGATCATGAACAGCCAGCACTGCTTGACGACTGTCGGCACGAGCAGGGAGCTCGTTCGCGCGAGGGGAAGGGCGGCGCTCGTCATGTCCGATTCTCCGTGGGGTGCGTGGGGGAATTGTGGTGCACGGGCGTCGGGCGGGGACCGGTGATCCCCGCCCGGTGCTCGATCAGTGGTGGAAGTGCACGCCGCGGCCGGCTTCGCGGGGCAGGGGCACTTCGAGGGAGTCGAGGTACTCGATGTCGCCCTTGATGTCGGCCAGTAGCGAGGAAGCGAGGTCGCGGCTGAGACCAACCTTCACGACGATGCGCTGCAGGATGACATCGCTCATGTCGTCCGCCATGGGGTAGGCCGGCACGAGCCAGCCCTTCATGCGCAGGCGGTCAGCGAGGTCGTAGAGGCTCCAGTTCTTCGTGTGGCCGTCCTTCAGGACCCACGCGAACACGGGGATCGTGGCGCCTCGGCTGACGAGCTCGAACGGGCCCATTTTCTCGATCTCGGAGGAGAGGTACGTCGCGACGTCGATGGAGTTCTGCTGCACGAGGCGGTAGCCCTCGAAGCCGAGGCGGAGGAACTGGTAGTACTGCAGCAGTACCTGCGCGCCCGGTCGGGAGAAGTTCAGGGCGAGGGTGGGCATGTCACCACCGAGGTAGCTGACGTGGAAGATCATGCTCTCGGGGAGCACAGCCGTGCTGCGCCAGACGACCCAGCCGACTCCGGGGTAGACGAGACCGTACTTGTGGCCGGAGGTGCTGATGGAATTCACGCGGTCGATCGCGAAGTCCCAGCTCAGTTCGGGCTGGCAGAAGGGAGCGACCATTGCGCCGGAGGCACCGTCGACGTGGATCTTCACGTCGATGCCGGTGGCGGCCTGGATCTCGTCGAGTTTCTTGGCGAGGGCCGCGACGTCGTCGTAGAGGCCCGTGAAGGTCTGGCCGAGGATGGCGACGACGCCGATGGTGTTCTCGTCGACGTACGTCTCGAGGTCGTGTCCGTCGAGCACGAGGTGGTCGGGGGAGACGGGCACGTAGCGCGCCTCGATGTCCCAGTAGTTGCAGAACTTCTCCCACACGACCTGCACGGCCGCGGACATGATGAGGTTCGGCTTCTCCGTCGATTTGCCTTCAGCGCGGCGCTTTTCCTGCCAGAGACGCTTGAGTGCGAGGCCGCCGAGCATGCAGGCCTCGGATGAGCCGATCGTGGAGGTGCCGATGGTGTCTTCCGTGTTCGGGACGCTCCACAGGTCTGCGAGCATCCGCCAGCAGCGGTCTTCGATCGCGGCAGTACCCGGGTACTCGTCCTTGTCGATCATGTTCTTGTCCGCGGCCTCGGCGTAGAGCTTCTTCGCCTCGTCGTCCATCCACGTCGACACGAACGTCGCGAGGTTGAGGCGCGAGTTGCCGTCGAGCATGGCCTCGTCGTGCACGATCTGGTAGGCCGTCTCCGGGAGGCTCTGGTCTGCCGGGAGCTTGAACTTGTCGAAGACCGTCGCCTCGCCCGGTCGGACGAAGACGGGATTGATGTCGAGATTCGGGTTGATGTTCGTCGACTGACGGGCGCTGCTCGTGTTCTTCTCCATGGGGACTCTCTCTTCTCGTTCGGACCGGGACTTCGTGGAAGTGCAAGGGGTTCGTGGTGCTGTCGGCACGGTCAGACCTCCACCGGCGGATACAGGCGGTCCATGTTGTACTGCCGGTTCCTTCTCGCTGCCCAGGTCGAGATGGCGATGAAGGCGACGGTCATGGAGAGGATGACGATGATCGCTGTGAGCAGCCGGTCGTCGATGCCGCCGAGGATCAGCTGTCTCAGTCCGTTGTTGGTGTATGTCATCGGGTCGATGACGTTGATGTACTGGAACACGTTGGTGGTCGTCGGGACGGGATAGATGCCGCCGGCGGAGGTCAGCTGGATCATGAGGAAGGCGAGCGTGAACACACGTCCGACTGCCGGGCCGAAGACCGCGTTGAACATCTGGATCATCGCCATGAACATCATCACCATCAGCAGGAGGAACCCGTACGTTCCCCAGGTGTGCTCTGGATGCAGCCCGATGCCGAAGTAGATGACCAGGTAGAGGATGGTCGCCTGCAGGAACCCGACGAACACGGTCGGCACGTACGAGGCGAGGATCACGCGGAAGGATCCGAGGCCCTGGGCGAGTGGACGCGCCTGCAGCGGGGTGAAGAGCATCCACGCGATGATGCCGCCGACGAAGAGCGCGAGGCCGAGGAAGAACGGTGCGAAGCCGTAGCCGAAGGTCTTGGCCTCGTTGTGGATCGTCTCTTTCAGCTCCACCGGCTGGGCGAGTGCCTGAACGAAGTTCGACTGTTGGTCTTCGTCCCAGTCGGGGAAGAGGTTGAGTGCGGTTTCGGCAGCATCGGCGAGCTCGATCGTGCCAGCTGCGAGCTGGTCTGTCCCCGACGACAGCTGTGTGGCGCCTGCGGAGAGCTCGCCGAGGCCGGTATCCAGCTGATCGGCTCCAGAGCGCAGCTGATCAGCGTCTGAGGAAGCGGTCGCGAGGTCGCGCTGCACGGCGCCGTCCTCGATGGCCGTCATGATGACGTTGACGCGGCTCTCTGGGTTGTTGAATTCGCCCGCGAGCAGGTTCATGTCGGCGTGCAGGGCGTCGAAGACCGTGACGAATTCCTCTGTCAGCTTGGAGTCCTCGATGTGCGTGTGCACGCTCTCGAGGCGGGCCGCGATTGCCTGTTCGACTGGATCGTCGCTTGCAGCGAGCTCGGTCATGATGGTCTCGAGCTCACTGTCGGCTCGCGCTTGGGCTGCGGCTGCTTCGTTGAGTGCGGTCGCGATGGTGTCAGTGCTCGTGACGACGTCTGACGACAGCTCGCGCAGCTCGGCACCTGTGATCCCGGATGCGGAGATAGCGCTGTCGACGCGAGTGACCGCCCCCTGGACCGCCTCGTCGAGCGTGTCGATGGCGCCGGCAAGCGTCGCCGATCCTTCCTTCGCGGTCACCAGGTTGTCCGCGATCTCCTTTGCACCGCTGTTCGCCGTCTGCATCCCCGAGTTGAGTTCCTCGACGCTGCCGACAGCTTCCTTGAGCGTTGGGATCTCGGCCCGGACGGCTGCCAGCGCCTGGTCGAACATCTGCGCTGACACCTGCTGGTTGACCATGACGATGACTTCTTCTGCCGCGTCCTGGCCGATGATCGTCGAGAGGTAGTTGTTGGAGTCGTTGTATGTGAACTCCAGCTCTGCGGAGCGGGACTCGTTGGTGGTCACGGATGCCACGGCTTCGCTGAAGTCGGCGGGCACCGTGATCGTGAAGTAGTACTTGCCGTGGGCGAGTCCGTCGACGCCGTCCTCCTCGCTGGTCTCGGTGAGGTCCAGCTGCTTGGAGTCGATGAGGCCCTGGACGACCGAGTCGCCGGCGGTGAGCGGCTCTCCCTCGACTGTTGCGCCCTGGTCGAGGTTGATGATCGCGACCGGGATCTTGTCGACGTTGCCGAACGGGTTCCAGAACGCCCACAGGTAGAGAGCTCCGTAGAGCAGTGGCATGAGGATGACGACGGCGAGCGCGAGCCGCGGCATGCGGCCACGGTAATAGCGTTTGAAGTCGCTCCCCGGGGAGAACGCGGCGATCATCGTTCGTCTGCCTCTCGTTCGAGCACGGCGAACTCCTTGTTGGTGAGGTTGTCGACGACGATCTGCTCGCGAACTCCTGCGTCCGGCGACACGCCGTTGACATCTGCGGTGATGACCGTCTGCTCCCTGCCCAGCGCGATGAGACGGCCGAGCAGCTTGTGTGCGCTCTCGATGCTCGACAGCTTGTCGATGCCGCCGACGACGAGCACTGGGGGTTTGCGGATGTTGGCGACGGCGATGCGCAGGAGCGCACCGGTCAGCTCTGGGAGCTCCTCCACCATGGCTCCCATGCTCGGGAGCGAGTACTCGCCGAAGACGGGCGCGCAGATTCGCTCGAGATCAACGGCCTTCGACTGACGCACCCAACGGGCGCCGGGTGCGGCCCATCTGATCTGCTCGGTGATGATGTCGTGCACGCGGATGGTCTGGCCGATGCCGTCGACTTCGTCGATGTTCGCGAGCGCCGCCTGCTTGAACAGGTGGTGGGCATCGTTCTCGCGCCCGAACGATTCGAGCTGTCCGCTCGTGGGCTTCATGCGCCCCGCGAGGGTCAGGAGCAGTGCTGTTCGTCCGCGTCCGCCAGCTCCAACCAGTACGGTGACCCCACCAGATTTGACCGTGAGATCGACGGGGCCGTAGATGTGCCCCCAGGAAGCTCTGACTCCCATGCCCTGGGCGACGAGGATCGGTTCACCGGCGGCAGCGAGGTCCACCTCACGGGTCGTCGACTGCGGCTGTTCGCCGAAAAGCTGCTGTAGGTCGCTCACGCGATGCTCTCCTGACTTGTTTTCCGGTGCATTGCGCGGTTAGAGCCCGTTCTTCCCGATTTGGCTGTCTATTCCCTCTTGAATGTGCCTCTTCGAGTCATTGAAATGACCGGTTCTGCGCGGGGGGATCCGTTGCCGATCAATTGTTTTCGGGGTCATGTTCGTCACCATATCTTCGGCATTAGAACGACGGTTCGGCCTTTGGGGAATTTCATCCACGACATCGTCACCCGCATCACCCGCGTTATCACCCGGCAGATTCTGCGTCAAGCCACGCCCGGCTGTCGGGATGTTGGCGTATGAAGCCAGATCGCGTTAGGGTGAGATCGCATTTCACCCCGGAACTCACCCTCTGCCGCCAGGCAGTCTCATGTCACCCAGCGATGAAGTTGGCTTTGATGAGAAGGAATTTGGCGACCGACAAAAGGCATTCTCACTCGACCCCCAGAGTGTTCATCGGCCTGCGGCATTAATGTGCGCGCGCTCCGGTTCGTGATTCGTGGGCGCTCTCATAAGCGTCGGCAAAAACGTACCTGAGTGCCGAGAGGATCGTGAATGATGAATGCCGCAACTGCCTCGGAATCACTCGACGGCCTCAATGATGCGCTTGCGTCGAGGGATCCGAGAACGATCGCCCGGGCGGCGATGGCCGGCATCTGGCCTCTCTTCGACAACCACTACCTTGCACTCACTGCGGCAATCGAGCAGATCCCGAATTCGTTGCTGGAGGATTACCCGGTTCTTTGGGTCTTGCACCGGGTGAACCCGGTGCTCACGCATCGTCGCCCGATGTTCAAACCGAAGGTCAGTCCAGATTCCCTCCGAGCTATGTCCACGGACGAGATCGACATGCTCACCCTGGCGCAGATGATCGCCCACCGGTACAGCGGCGATGTGACGGCAGCGCAGGCGTATGCCACGCGTCTCTCCGACCGGGTCCGGTCGAAGGGAACCGATTTCCGGGAGCGGCCGGACGGGCCGCTGTGGTTCTACCACCAGCAGATCGGCTCGACGATGCTCGCCGCCGGTGATACCGGCGCCGCCCTCACTGAGCTCGCGACCTCGCACCAGATCGGGCGAATCGAACGTCGCCCTGACGTGCAGCGCCTCGCCCTGTCCCGCCTCGCCCTGGCACACGCCAAGCGCGGCTCGTTCGAGGAAGCGGAGCGGATCCTCGCCGAGTTGCCACGGCTCGCCGAATCGACGTCGCCATACTGCGAACCCAGCTATGTCTCAGAGCACACGGCGGCGGCGCTCATGGGCGCGGAGCGCATGGTCGATGACATCGACGAACAGTTGGCGCGCCTCGAGCCCTTCGACAGCATCCAGATGACCTGGCCATATGCGCTGCTCGCACGGACGCGATCGCTGATCACGCGTCACCGCCCGGAGGAAGCCCTCGAGTACGTGCACCTGTCGCGGGACGCTCACGCTGAACAGCACGGTTCCCTGGCAATCGACGTCATGAACGCGGCCTCCATCGATGCGCTGTGGGCGCTCGGCGCGAAAAAGCAGGCACGAGCGGCGGCACTGAATGGGGAGCGCAAAGGCTTCCTCGAGGCCAGCGCAGCCGTGCGCCTCGCGCTGGCCGACGACCAGCTAGATTTCGCGGAGGCGCACCTTGGGCGAATGTCCGAGCGCCGCACGCTCTCCCCGGCTCAGCACGCTGAACGGGCGCTCCTTGCCGCCTGGTTCACCGTCGCGAAGACAGGATCGCTCGACTCGGTCTCGGCGCAGCGGGTGATGCACATCGCCTATCGCCGCAACTCACGGCGGATGCTGAGCCAGATCCCGCAGCAGGTGATCACGCACGTGAGGTCAGAGCTCGATGAGCAGGCGAAGCTCTCGCTCGATGCGACGCTCACCGGCCTCGACCATATCCGCGTCCAGACACGTCCGAACTTGACCCAGGGGGAACTCCGGGTTCTGCACGCACTTCGGCGTCGGAAGACGAATGCTGAGATCGCATCCCAGCTCCACGTCTCGCCGAACACGATCAAGTCCCAGCTTGGCTCCATCTACAGGAAGCTGTCCTGTTCGACCCGGGCCGAGGCCCTTCAGGCCGCCGTTGGCTTCCAGCTGTTCACCGGCGACGACGCCGGACGGGACTGAGCGTCGTCGTCCCGGACATGCGGCATTGCGGCCCGCCGGCGACCGGCGTCTGGCTCCCGCGGGTTAGGCGTGGGCGCTCGAGGGGTCCCTCAGCGAGTGGATGAAGGCGAGCTTGTCGATGACCTTGTCCGGCAGCACAAACGGGTAGAGGTCACGCTGTCCGAGCGAGCGGTTCACGACGTTCATGGCGGTCGCGAACGGCATCCAGCTCCCCACGACGACCTCCCTGGCGGAGGCATCTGGGGCCAGAGCCGGCACGAGCTCGAAGGCGATCGCCGTCTCGAGCGTGTCCCTGATGTGCAGGTAGTGGGCCCACGTCTCCGCGAAGTCCTCGTACGGGTGCATGGTCGCGTAGCTGCTGAGGTAGTTGCTGCGCCAATTCTCCGGAGGCCCTTCCTCGTAGTGACGGTCGATCTCGGACTGGTAGTCGGCGCGCTCGTCGCCGAAGAGCTCCCGCGCCTCGTCGATGCACGAGGTCTGCTCGACGAGCTGCCACTCGTAGTAGTGGCCGCTCTCGTGGCGGAAGTGCCCGAGCATGGTGCGGTACGGCTCGGCGAGGCGCTGGCGCACCTGCTCGCGATAGCTGTCGTCGCCCTCGGCGAGGTCGATGGTGATGACTCCGTCGGCGTGGCCGATCGTGACGCTCTCCGACACGCTCGACAGCAGGTCGAATACCGGCGTCCGGCCCACCGTTGCGGGCTCGCCGTTCTCCTTGGGGCGCGTTGCGAACCCAAGCCGGGTGAGGTCGCGCAGCAGGTGCCGCTTCGATTCCTCGGCGATCGGAAAGAGCCGCAGTCCCTTCGCGTCAGCGTCGCTTGGCCGAGTGCGGGTGAGCTGACAGCTCTCGCACAGCCCGCCAGCCTGTGCGGTCAGCCACGTGCAGCCCGCCAGCTCGGCGTTGCTGCACTTCCGAAGGTCTCCGTCCCGTGCGACGTTGCCCCCTTCGACGAGCACGTCGTCGAGGCCAAGCACGTAGCCCAGCTTCGACGAGCATCGCTCGCAGGACACCGAGTCGAAGAAGACCTCGTTCTTGCACACATCGCAGTCGAACCGTCGCACGGGGAAGCCTCTCTCGGGCCGCAGCTCGGGGGTGCCGCGACGACCAGCGCATCACTGTACGCGGGGCGGGATGCGGGCCAGCGGGGCTTGACATCCTGAGCTGCCCTGGTGGCCGCCGCCCAGCTGCCCCCGCACGACGCTCTACTCCCTGACGGCCCCCTCGAGCATCCCCTGGATGAAGTGCCGCTGCAGGAACACGTAGAGCACAACAACGGGCAGCGCGACCATGATGGCGCCCGCCGCGAGTAGCGCCGTGCCTTGCGTGTACTGCCCCTGGAAGAACGCCAAGCCGAGCGGCGCCGTGCGCACGCTGCCATTCGGCGACATGACAAGCGGAATGAGGAACTCGTTCCAGGTCCACATGAACGTCAGCAGCACGAGCGTGAGGATGGCGGGCCGGCCGATCGGCACCAGCACCTGCCACAGGATGCGCATGGAACCGGCCCCGTCGAGCTTGGCCGCGTCGATGAGGGCCTGGCTGGAGGAACGGAAGTAGGTGCGCATCCAGAACGTGCCGAACGCGATCGACATGGCGATCTGCGGGAACGCGACGCCCCACACCGTGTTTGTCAGCCCGACCGTGCGCAGGTCGAAGTAGAGGGGCACGATGAACGCCTCCGTCGGCACCATGATGCCGAGCAGGAACAGGTAGAAGATGGGCGTCGCGCCGCGGAACTTCAGGGTGCCGAGCGCGTAGCCGGCGAGGATCGACGCGAGCACGGCGACGACGACCACGATCACGGCGACGACCACCGAGGTGAGCATGTACTGCCCGAACCTGGCGACCTCCCACGCCGTGGGGAAGTTCTCCCAGTGGAAGACGCGTCCCTCCTGCGCGACGCTCGCGTTCTCCGGCCCGAATGCGAGCGTGACGATGACGCTGATCGGGCCGAGGATGACCAGGCCGAAGACGCAGAGGATCAGGTAGTTCGCGACCCTCTCGAAGGGGGAGACGTTCATGCGCGGTCCCCGATCCGGTTCACGACGAAGTTGATGGCGAAGACGATGAGTGTGAGCACGGCGCCCACGGCCGTCGCTGCGCCCACCTCGCCCAGCTCGAACGCTCGCCGATACACCTCGAAGCTCGGCACGGTCGTCGACGTGCCCGGCCCGCCGCTCGTGGTGACGTAGATGAGATCGAAGGTCTTGAGCGCGGCCACGATCGTGAGCGTCAGCGCGACCGTGATCTCACCGCGCACCGAGGGCAGGGTGATCGAGAAGAACTCGCGCACCGGTCCCGCGCCGTCCAGTCGCGCCGCTTCGTAGAGCTCCTTCGGCACGCGGCTCATGCCGGCCATGAGCAGCACCGTCACGAGCCCAAGCGACACCCAGGAGCCGATGAGCCCGACGGCGGGCAACGTGAAGGTGTAGTCGCCGAGCCAGGCGCGCGTCCAGCTCTCCAGTCCCACGAGGCGGAGCAGCCCGTTGAGGGGGCCGTCTGGCGCGTAGATTTGCCGCCACGTGACCGCCACGACGACCATGGCGATGACCTGCGGCAGGAAGATCAGGGTGCGGAAGAACCCCAGGCCGCGGACCCTCGCCCGCGTGAGGATCGCCGCGAGCATGAGACCCAAGGCGAGGGGCAGAATCGAGTAGAAGAAGATGAGGACAAACGCGTGCCCGAACGCTTCCCGAAGGCGCTCGTCCTGCACGATCTGCACGTAGTTGTCGAACCCGACGAACGTGGATGCGCCCAGCCCGTCCCACTCGAAGAACGAGAACTGCACGGCCCGACCGAGCGGGAACAGCAAGAAAGTGCCGTAGAGGAGGAACGCGGGCGCAAGGTACGCGAACGGCACCCAGGCGGGGGTGCCTCTCCTGGCACCCCTCGCTGGGCGGCGTTCCCGCTCCGTCGTGCTCGAGTCAGACATACGCGGCGAGGTTCGAGCTACTCATTCGCGCTCACTCTCGGGTCACTCGTTCGCTGCAGTGAAGGCCGCATAATCGGTCTCCAGCGCCTCGGTGAACTGCTCCGGCGTGAGCTGACCGTCGATGAGCCCCTGCAGGGACTGCCCGAGCGTGTCGCCGAAGGTCGGCGTCGCGTAGTCCAAGTACGGGAGCACGCTGCCCGATTCGGTAACCTCGCCGAAGGCCCCGTAGATGTCGGCGAAGACGCCGGACTCCGGCGCGAGCTCAGCCGAGTTGTTGACGGGCAGGTTGCCGGTGTCGGCGAGGATCTGCATGGCCTCGTCGCTCGTGAGGAAGTCGATGTAGGCCGCCGCGACGTCGGTGTTGTCGGCCGCGGAGGTCATCGCGAACGGGAGGCCGGTGCCGCCGGTCGTCGCGAGCGCACCATCGCTGGTCTTCGGCACGAAGAACCCCAGGTCGTCGCCCATGCTCGCCTCGAGGTCGGCCGCGAGCCAGGAGCCCCCGATCAGGAAGACGCCGTTGCCGCTAGCGAGGGCCTGCCAGGCCGCGTCGTAGTCGGTGCCGTTGACGCCGCTGTTGAAGTAGCCGTCGTCGACCCAGCTCTTGAGCTCCGTGGCCGCCTCGACGTTCTCCGGCGTGGTCCAGCTGGCGCCAGGGTTGCCGAGCCCGAGGTTCGTGATGCTCTCCGCATCCACGTACTCACCCTGGAGCGGGCCGAACACGTGCCCGGCCGGCCACTGCTCGATGTTGCCGAGCTGCATGGGCGTCTCGCCAGCCGCCTTCGCCGTCGCGAGCGCCGCGTCGAACTCGGTCCAGGTTCCAGGCACCTCGACGCCGAGCTTCTCGAGCTTCGCCTTCGAGTAGAAGATCCCGACGACCTCGCCAACCTGGGGGAGTCCGTACAGGTTGCCCTCGCCGAACACCTTCGCGTCCTCGCTGTACGTCGAGTACTGCAGGATCGACTCCTGGTAGCGGTCGAACCAGCCGTAAGCCTCCGCGTAGTCGTCGAGCGGGCGCAGCTGGCCGGCCTCGACAAACGCGCCCATCGTGTTGCGGCCGTTGTTCGCCTGCACGACGTCAGGCGCGTTGTCGTCCGTCAACGCAAGACGCAGCGTGGTCGCCAGGTCATCGAACGCCTGCGAGTTCCGCTCGATCGTGACGTTCGGGTACTTCTCCTCGAACGCGGCGTTCAGCTCCTCTATCTGCTCGTTCTGCCCACCGCGCACCTCCTGGTCCCACACCGTCAGCGTGACGTCGCCGAACTGCGAGATATCGGTGCTGATGTCACCGGCAGGCTCGGCGGGCCCAGCCGTCTGTCCCGTGCCTGGGGCGCAACCCGCCAGTGCGAGGGCAAGCGTCAACCCGCCAGCGACTGCCGCGGTTCTCCGGTGCTTCTGGTTCATGTTCGGCTTCCTTCTTTTGCTGACTGCGGGGGAGCAGGGGGGAAAATGTCAGTGGGGGTGTGCGCAGGCCTGTTCTTCATGGCGCAGGACTGTGCCTCATGGCGCAGGACTGTGCCTCATGGCGCAGGGAAGTGGTCGATGAGCCGAAACGTGGCTTCCGCGCGGCGCACCGCCCCGGGGCGCTCCGACGGGAGCACATCCTGCAGGAAGCCGTAGCGGCTGATGAGCTCGGCGTCGCCGGAAGCCCGCGTCGTGTCCCACCAGTCGGCGATGTCACCCCAACCAGGGGCCGCGAGGGAGCCACCGAACTGCTGCACGGCGAGCGCCGAGCAGAGCGCGGAGAACGTGAGGCGCTGCTCCAGCGACCAGTCGCGCAGCGTGCCGAGCACAAAGGATGCGCCGAACACGTCGCCAGCGCCCGTCGCGTCGTACGCGCGGACCGGCACGGCGGGAACGCGGACCTCCTCGCCCGTCGCGGAGTCGATGCCGATGGCGCCGTCCTTGCCGCAGGTCACGACAACAAGCGGTACGTGCGCTGAGAGGGCGCGGGCCGCTGCGAGCGGGGAAGCCGTGCGCGTGTACTCGACCGCCTCGCGCTCGTTGGGCAGGAACGCGTAGCAGGAGGCGAGCGGCTCGAGGACGGCCGGGTCCCACGTCCCGGTGTCGTCCCAGCCGACATCAGCGAAGATCCGCGTGCCCTGCTTCGCCGCCCGCAGCCACCACGGCTCCTGCTCGAGGCTCGACATGACTCCGAGCTCAGTGAGCGCCGTGCGGCTCGAGACGCCGTCGCTCAGCAGCGCGTCGCTCGAGATCGGGCTCGGGTGCCCATGCGTGATCATGCTGCGGTCGCCGTTCTGCGCGACAGAGACCGTCACCGCGGTGTGCCAATTCTCGAAGCGCCGCGAGTGGCTGAGATCGATGCCCTCGTGCTCTTCCAGCAGCTCCCAGCACCAGCGGCCGTAGACGTCGTCGCCGAAGACCGACGCGAGCGAGGTCGTGAGGCCGAGGCGGCTGGCAGCGACGGCCAGGTTGGCGATGCCGCCCGGAGTCGATCCCATGCCTTCGGCCCACACCTCGGTGCCGGCGCTTGGTACGCCGTGCAGGTCGGTGAAGACGATGTCGAAGAAGACCGAGCCCGCGAGCACGACGTCGAAGCGCGCATCCGCGACCGTATCCGCCTGTGGCATTTCGTGGTGTGCCGAAGCCATCGCGCATCCTCTCGCTCTCAACAGCAGTGTCTGAGCTTCAAGTATGTTCGATCACTGGTGGGGCGCGCGTGCCAGTTCCCGCGCGGTGGTCGTCGACGCGAAGGTAGAGGTGATGTTCTCGTGAAACTCACGATCATCGGTGGCGGAGGCTTCCGTGTTCCCCAGGTGTTCGAGGCGGTCGCGTCTGACGAGGCCCCGGTGCGCATCGACGAGCTGGCCCTCCACGACGTCTCGCCCGAGCGGCTCGCGATCATCCGCGTCATCGTCGAGCGCATCGCGAGCGAGAAGCGCTTCGCCCCGCGCATCACCGTCACGACCGACCTCGAAGAGGCGCTGCGCGGCACGGACTTCGTATTCAGCGCCGTTCGTGTCGGCGGGACGGCCGGGCGGGTCGCGGATGAACGCATCGCCCTCGACCTGGGCGTGCTCGGCCAGGAGACCGTCGGCCCCGGCGGGCTCGCCTACGCGCTCCGCACGATCCCGCTCATGGTCTCGCTCGCCGAGACGATCCGGCGGGTTGCGCCGGACGCGTGGGTCATCAACTTCACGAACCCGGCAGGCATCGTCACTGAGGCGATGCGGGGTGTCCTCGGTGACCGTGTCGTCGGCATCTGCGACACCCCGATCGGTCTCATGCGGCGCGCTGCGGCGGTCGCGGGGGCCGGAACGACGGCGAGCGCGGGCGCTCCGAGCGGTGCGTCGACAGTGGCGTTCGACTACGTCGGCCTCAACCACCTCGGCTGGCTGCGCTCGTTGCAGGTGGACGGCGTCGAGCGACTCCCTGAACTGTTGGCTTCCGATGCCT
Organism: Pseudoclavibacter sp. AY1F1; assembly: GCF_002931075.1. Lineage (GTDB taxonomy): Bacteria > Actinomycetota > Actinomycetes > Actinomycetales > Microbacteriaceae > Pseudoclavibacter. The sequence goes on from NZ_PSTQ01000002.1 coordinate 198,353, forward strand.
CACTGCAGCGCATCGAGGAGGCGCGCCTGCTCGGCTTCGACTGGGTGAGGGCGCTCGGCGCGCTGCCCAACGAGTACCTGTACTACTACTACTTCACGCGCGAGGCGAACGAGAGCATCCGGGCTGCTGCCACCACAAGAGGCGAGTACCTCGACGCGCAGCAAGGATCGTTCTTCGCGAACCCCGGCTCGGACCCCCACGAATCTTGGCTGCGCACCCGTCACGAGCGTGAGGCGAGCTACATGGCGGAGAGTCGCGAGGAGGGAGAGGAGCGGGAGGTCGAGGACGTCGCGGGCGGCGGCTACGAGACCGTCGCGCTCGACCTCATGGCGGCGCTCTCGTCCGGCACGCCGGCCACGATGATCCTCAACGTGCGCAACGGTTCGCTCGTTCCAGCGCTCCCCGAGGACGCGGTGGTCGAAGTCGGCTGCGTCGTGGACGCCGACGGCGTGCACCCGTGGCCGATCGCCCCCGTCGATGGCGAGATGCTCGGGCTCATGATGCAGGTGAAGTCAGCCGAGCGGCTTGTCATCGAGGCGGCGACGCGGGGCTCTCGCGAGCTCGCGTGGCGAGGTTTTGCCGCACATCCGCTCGTCGATTCCGTGGGCGTCGCGCGCAAGCTCGTCGCCGGCTACAGCGGACACTTCGAGAGCATCGGGAAACTGCTGCGGTAGCTCCGGCCGGGAGGCGTCGGGGCGGGCGCGGCTTTCGCTCAGCCCGCCTGGCGGCGAGCACCGGCCTTTGCCGCGTCTGTATGCGGTTACTTGGCGCCCAGTGCCCGACTCATCCCACGCAGCAGGAGCTTGCGGGGCGCGAGCTTTGAGCCGAGGGTCAGGACGGTGTTCACGGGGCCGGGAACGACCGATGGGCCCGGCCTCGGCTTCTTCAGCTCGCGGAGGGTGATCGAAACGACGCTGCGCGCCGTCATGCGCGGCAGCCCGGAGCCGATGTCCTCACCGGCAACCTCGAAGAACTCGGTCGAAGTCGGCCCGGGGGAGAGCGCGACGACGCGGAGGCCTGTGGCCGCCGACTCGGCCCAGAGCGCCTCAGTGAAGCTGCGCACAAACGCCTTCGTGGCGCCATAGACGGCGAAGCCAGGCGTCGGCTGGTAAGCGGCGACGCTCGCGACGTTGACAAGGAAGCCGTCGCCTGCCCGCAGCTCGTGGATGTAGGCCTGCGTGAGGTCGACAAGCGCGGCGACGTTCAGGGCGATCCCGGCGCGAACCCGCCCAGGGTCTTCTTCGTGGAAGGCGCCGCTCGTGCCGAAGCCGGCGTTGTTGATGAGACTCGTCACGCGCACCCCTCGGCGTTCGAGCTCAGCCTTGAGCGAGGATGCGGCCCCCGGCTCCCCGAGGTCGGCTGCGATTGTCGTCACCGACACCCCAAATCTGCCGCGCAGCTCGGCGGAGAGCTCCTCCAGCTTGGCCTCCCGGCGAGCGACCAGCGCGAGGTCGCTTCCGCGCGACGCCAGCTGGCGGGCGAACTCAGCGCCGAGGCCCGAACTGGCGCCCGTGACGAGCACAGTCTGAGCGCCGAAACGGAGGGGAAGCATCCGGGAAGTCATGTCGCCAATGTACGGGCGAGTCTCTCGCGAAGGCTGCACGTCCAGCGAGCGACGTCCTCACGGCACGGGAAAACCTAGGCGGCCTACTAAAGCGGACTAATTCCGTGTCAGGTACGTGCCCTCGCCCTAAGGTTGAGATGAACCCCCTCAGTGCCCACGTTCCGCGCCACAGCAGTCTTCGCCGCGCCAGTTCTGCGGCTCATATCTCACTGAGCGATACGCTCCCTCAGCGCGAAGGACTTTCCCAATGACTCGTACGTACGTCGTCACAGGCTCAGCCACCGGTATCGGCAGGGCTACGGCCCTCAAGCTCCGAGAAGACGGGCACCGCGTCATCGGTGTCGATCTCTTCGGCGCCGACATCAACGTCGACCTCACAAACGCCGAAGGCCGAGACGAGCTCGTCGCACAGGCCACGGAGTTGAGCGGCGGCATCATCGACGGTGCCCTCGCGATCGCCGACCGCATGCGCCCATCCTCCGAGACCGTCTCCGTCAACCACTTCGGTGCTGTCGCCACGCTGGAGGGACTGCGGCCGCTGCTCTCCCTCTCCGACGCGCCCCGCGCCGCCGTCGTTGCCACGCTCGTCGCGCTCGAGGAGGTCGACAGTCAACTGCTGCAGCTCATCGAAGCCGGTGACGAGGCGGCAGCCCTCGCCTACGCCGACCAGCTCGTCTCCGACGTCACGCCTCTGGGGTCATCGGTGCTCTTCACGACCTCGAAGCAGTCGGTGGCGCGCTGGGCGCGGCAGGCCGCGACTCGACCGGAGTGGGTCGGTGAAGGTATCGCCCTCAACGTCGTCGCTCCCGGTCGCGCGTTCACGTCGATGACGGCAGGGGCCCTCGAGACGGATGAGGGAAGGGCCGCGCACGGGCGCGACGAAGCGGTTCGAGCCGGCGAGTTGACAGGGGACGCGAGCCACGTCGCGAACCTCCTCGCATGGCTCACCAGCGAGGACAACGGCTACGTGACAGGCCAGGTCATCTACGCCGACGGCGGCGCCGAGAGCACGCGGCGCCCCGCCCTCGTCTGACTCAGTCCGCGCCTCCACCACCCCGGTGCATCCCGACGACGGGTGCAGGCTCGTTCGGAAACGAGCCTGCACCCGTCGCATGGCTGCGATCCCATCGAGGATCAGCGGCCGTCAGCGAGGAGACGCGGTGCCGACGGGTCAGCGGATGCCGGCGACCTCGCGCTCGGCGCGCTTCTCCTCGCGCTCGGCGTCCTTCGCCCGCATGGCCTTCTCGTCGTCGAGCCAGTTCACGCCCTTGTTGTTGAGGAAGAAGACGTAGACGACCAGCGACGCAGCGATCGCGATGGTGACGTAGATGATGAAGAGCGGCACCTGCTGGGCTTCGCCCGCCGCCGTGTAGAGCAGAGGAGCGGTGCCGCCGAAGAGGGAATTCGCCATGGCGTAGCCGAAGCCGACGCCGAGGGCCCGGATGTGCGTCGGGAAGAGCTCCGCCTTCACGACCGCGTTGATGGAGGTGTAGCCCGTGAGGATCACGAAGCCGCCGACCAGGATGCCGAATGCCGCGAGCTCGTTAGTCTGCTGCGGCAGGTAGGTGAGCAGGAACCACGTGTAGAGCACGCCGCCGGCGCCGAAGAACACGAGCAGCGTCTTGCGGCCCACGATGTCGGAGAGCCAGCCGCCGATGGGCTGCAGCAGCATGAGCACGGTCAGCGCGATGAGGTTCAGGATCGTGCCGGAGATCACGTCGTCGCCGGCAAACGCCTTCTTGACGATGCCCGGCCCCGTCACGGAGTACGTGTAGAACGCGACCGTGCCGCCCATCGTGATGAGGAAGCAGAGGAGGAGCGGGCGCCACTGGTGCATGATGAGCTCCTTCATCGAGCCGGAGGAGCGCGACTTGCCGTCCTTGACCGACTCGATGGCCGACTCGCTGAGCGACTCATCCATGGTGCGGCGAAGATAGAAGACGACGATCGCGGCGACGCCTCCGATGCCGAAGGCGATGCGCCAGCCCCACTCGGAGATCGCCTCAGTCGGCATGGCAAGCACCATGACGAGGAGCGTCGCCTGAGCAAGCACGTGGCCGCCGACCAGCGTCACGTAGTGGAACGACGACAGGAAGCCGCGGCGTCCGCGGATCGCTGCCTCCGACATGTACGTGGCACTTGTGCCGTACTCGCCGCCAGTCGCGAAGCCCTGCACGAGGCGGCACATGATGAGGATGATCGCGGCACCCGCACCGATGACCTCGGCTGACGGGGTGAGCGCGATGACGAACGAGCATCCGGCCATGATCGAGACCGAGACGGTCAGCGCGAGGCGGCGCCCGTGCCGGTCAGCGAAGCGCCCGAAGAACCAGGCGCCGATGGGGCGCATGAGGAAGGTCACGGCGAAGATCGCCCAGATGTAGATCTGCGAGTTCTTGTCCTCAGAGTCGAAGAACTGGAACTCGAAGTAGGAGGCGAAGACCGAGTAGACGTAGACGTCGTACCACTCGACGAGGTTGCCTGCCGAGCCCTTCAGGGTGTTGGAAACTGAGCGGCGCAGGCTGCCCGGCTGTTGTGTCGTCGTCATTGACTTCTCCATCGTCGTTGATCTGCTTCTGCCATCGGGGTGGAGCCCCGGCCCCACCTCGGTGTGGGTGTACTCGACAACTTTCGGCAGTTCGCAAGGGGCGGCGGGCGGATCCTTACATTCCCTTTACGTCTTGACGAGGGGCATCGGCGGCGGTGTTGCCCGCCGCGCGCCTACCATTGGTGCATGCGTGTGCTCGTCGCCGAGGATGACGCGTCCGTCTCCGCCGCCCTCACGGCTGTCCTCGGGCGTGCCGATCACGCCTGCCTGCAGGTCGCCCGCGGCAGCGACGTGCTGCTGCAGCACCGTGACGTCGAGCTAGTGCTGCTCGACCTCGGCCTCGAGGACATGGACGGGATCGAGGTGCTCAGGCGGCTGCGTCAGGTGAGTCAGGTGCCCGTCATCGTGGTCACGGCGCGCGGCGACGAGCGTTCGACGGTGCGCGCCCTCGGGCTCGGGGCTGACGACTACCTCGTGAAGCCCGTGCGCATGCACGAGCTGCTCGCCCGTATCGACGCGGTCGCCAGGCGGCGGGCGCCGGCCACGGAGCCGGAGGTCGTGCAGGTCGGCGAAGCCCGCATCGAGCTGCTCGCCCGACGGGTGGCGGTCGGCGACGACGAGGTGTCGCTCACGCCCACCGAGTTCGAGCTCCTCGCCGTGCTCGCGAAGCGCGTCGGCCGGGCTGTCAGTCGCCAGGAGCTCCTCGACCAGGTGTGGGGTGACGCGTACGCAGCGACCTCGCGGTCGTTCGACGTGCACCTCGCGCAGCTCCGCCAGAAGGTGCCGGCCGTCGCGATCACGACGATCCGCGGGTTCGGCTACCGGCTCGAGACGAAGCCGGCGCCGTGAAGCTGCAGGTGCTGCTGCCGCTCATGCTCTTCGGCCTGCTCACGGTCATCGCCATCATCGTGCCGGCGAGCGAGGGCATCGCCGTGAACCGCACCCAGCAGCTCACCCTGCAGCGGGCGACCTCGATGGACCAGATCGTGCAGCGCTCGGAGGCGGCGGTCGCGAGCGACGACCCGACTGGGCTCGACCGCTACCTCGAGCGGTTCGCCGAGACGTACGGGGAGGCGGCGATAGTCGTCGACAGCGAAGGCCGGGTCGTGTCGTCCGTCGGCGGCGTCGAGATGGATGCTCGCGTCCAGTCCTTGGTGCTCGCCGCGTCCCGAACGGTGCCCCAACGATCGATCCCCACCATCTACCCGTGGAGCGACGACACCCACTTCATCGCCGAGCCGTTCGCGAACGGCTCGAGCGCAGCATCCGGTGCCGTTGTGCTCGAGGTGAACCAGGCGGAGGCCAAGATGCAGATCACGGGCTGGTGGGTGCTCGTCGCGCTCGCGGGCCTGCTGCTGTTGCTGCTGCTCTTCGCGGCCTCCCAGTTCTGGACGAGCTGGGTGCTGCGCCCAGTGCGCGCCCTCGACGCCGCGGCCAACGCGCTCGCGGAGCAGCGCGAGCCGGACCTCGAGGCGGCGACGGGGCCGCTCGAGCTGCGGCGCCTGTCGTCGTCGTTCGCTCGCATGTCTCGGGGGGTCGAGGATGCGCTCGAGCAGCAGCGCGGGTTCGTCGCCGAGGCGTCGCACCAGCTGCGCAACCCGCTCGCGGCGATCCGGCTCCGCATCGACGCCCTGCCGAGGGACGAGGCTGACGAGGCGGACCTGGAGGCCGTCGGCGGAGACCTCGACCGGCTCGAGCACGTCGTCGATCGGATGCTGGTGCTGGCCAACGCAGAGCACCGCGCGACCGCGGAGGCAAGCGGCAGACGCACAGGCTTCGCCGACGGCGCCGCCCGTGAGCACCTCACGTCGGCAGCCATGCTCGCGGCGCCCCACGAGGATCACTTCCGAGAGGCGGGCATGCGGTTGTCCGTCGTCGGAGTCGCCGAAGTGCGGGTCGCCTGCCGGAAGAGCGACCTCGAGGAGATAGTCGAGACCCTGCTCGACAACGCGCGGAAGTACGCGGGGGAAGGGGCGGAGATCCGCGCGGGGTTCGTGCTCGAGGAAGTGTCCGATGAGCACGAGGGTGCCGCCAGGCGCGCGGTGCTCGAGATCAGCGACGACGGTCCGGGCGTCCACGATGACGAGCTCGTGCACTTGGGCACGAGGTTCTGGCGCTCACCCGCGCACCGAGCCAAACCTGGAACCGGGCTCGGCCTCGCGATCGTCGGCGAGCTCGCGAGAGCCAACCGAGCCACTGTGGACTACGACCGAGCACCCGAGGGTGGGCTTCGAGCTCGCGTGAGTCTGGTTCGCACGTGGTGAGTCTCACGCGGCGCGGACTGCTGCTCGGCGCCGGCGCTGGGGCCGCCGCGGCGGCGACTCTCGCGCTCGGCGGATGCTCGCTCGGCCAGTCGCCCCCACGCATCCGCATGGCCTGCGGCGAGCAGGGCGGCACGTACGTGCAGTTCGGGGAGCTGCTCCGCGACGCCCTCCACGCGGACGGCATGACGGGCCTTGAGGTCGTGACTACTGGCGGAAGCCTCGCCAACCTGGCGCTGCTGCAGGCGCGAGACGCCGAGCTCGCCATCGTGCTCGCCGACGCGGCGGCCACGGATGCGCAGAACAAGGTCGCCATCGGGCGCGTCTACCAGAACTACCTGCAGTGCTTCGTGCGCAGCGACGGGCCCATCGGCGGTGTCGGCGACCTCGCCGGGCGGCGCGTGTCTGTCGGTGCGCCGCAGTCTGGAGCGGCGCTCACGGCGAGGCGGGTGCTCTCCTCGCTTGGCATGCTCGAAGGGCCAGGCGCCGCGGTCGTGTCCGAGCTCTACCTCGACGACGCCATCGCCGCGATCGAGGCCGGAACAGTCGACGCGATCTTCTGGTCGGGAGGGCTGCCGCTGCCAGCAGTGCAGAACCTCGAGGCGGGTGTCGAACTCGTCGACCTCACGAGCGCCCTCCCGGCCATCGAGCTCGAGTATCCGGGCGTCTACGCGCTCACGGCGGTGCCGGGGAGCACCTACGGAAGCGAGGAGGCTGTGCCGGCGATCGGCGTCTCCAACTACCTGCTCGCGCGTCCCGACCTGCCGGACGATGTCGCCCACTCGCTTGTCGACGTGCTCATCCGGGATGCAGCGCAGCTTGTGCCTGCGGGGTCGCTCGGCGTGCAGTACCTGACGGCCTCGAACCTCATCGACACGAGCCCCATCGCGCTGCATCCGGCCGCTCAGCGCCGGTACCGCGAGCTCTACGGGTAGCACCCCGAGAGGCGTCAGACACCCCCTAGCCCAGGCAGGAAGACGCTCCCTAGCCCAGGAAGGCGTGGGCGATCGTGAAGATCGTGACGCCAGCGAGCGCCCCCACGATGGTGCCGTTGAGGCGGATGTACTGCAGGTCGCGACCCACCATGAGCTCGATCTTCTCGCTCGTCTCCTCGGCGTCCCAGCTCGCGACAGTGTCGGAGATTATCGACGAGATCTCGTGCCGGTACCGGTCCACGAGGAAGACGGCGGCGTCGGTGACCCACGTGTCCACTCGCTGCTGCAGCTGCGCATCCGTCGTCAACCGCTGGCCGATGTCGACGAGGGCAGCAGTGACTCGCGTGCGAAGGGCGCTCTCGGGGTCAGCGAGCGAGCGGAGGAGGCCGCTCTTCGCGGCGTTCCACGCCTCCGCGGCGAGCTCGCGCATGCGGGGGCTGTCGAAGATGTTCCCCTTCGCCCCCTCGAAGCGCGCGATGAGTTCGGGGTCGTGCTGTAGCTGGTCAGAGAGGCGAGCCAGGTAGCCGTCGATCGCCGCCCGCGCGGGATGCGCATCGTCGGCGCGAACGGCGGCCACAAACTTCACGGCCTCGTTGTAGGCGGTGTTGTCGACGAGCTTCGTCGCGACCGAAGGCACCCAGGAGGGAAGGCGCCGCGAGACGAGTCCGTCGAACGCGCCCTGGTTCGCGGCGAGCCACGCGGCGGCGCTGTCGGCGGCGAGGTCGACGGCGCCGCGGTGGGCGCCCGTGGCGACGACACGCGACATCCACTCGCCGAGGGGCGGGGCCCACTGCGGCTCCACGAGGTGCTCGCGGGCGAGGTCTTCGATGAGGCCCTGGACGTCGTCGTCGCTGAGCGCCTCAAGCACGCCCGTCGCCATGATGGACGCCTCGGAGGCGATGCGCTCGGCGTGCTCCGGCTGCTCGATCCACTCGCCAAGGCGAGACGCGATCGACGTCGCCTGCAGCTTCGTGCGAACGACATCGCCGCGCAGGAACTCGGTCTCGACGAACTCGCCGAGGGTGCGCCCGATCTCGTCCTTGCGCTTCGGGATGATCGCCGTGTGCGGGATCGGGATGCCGAGCGGATGCCGGAACAGGGCCGTCACGGCGAACCAGTCAGCGAGGGCGCCAACCATGCCGCCCTCGGCGGCCGCGCGCACATACGCGAAAGCGGGCAGCTCGCGCTGCAGGGCGAAAGCGATGACAAACACGACCGCCATGAAGAGAAGGGCCCCGAGGGCGACCGCCTTCATGACCCGCAGGCTGCGTCGGCGCTCCTGATCGGCAGGGCTCAGGAGCTCGGTCGGGGTGCGCGACATGCGGTCATCCTCGCACGCGCAAGCGGGGCGGAGACTGCGCGCCGCCCCATGGCTTGCGCGGGTCTCCGGGGATTCGCCACGACAAGCGGTTCGGCACACTGGATGCATGACCTCGCACCCCCAGCGTTCGTTCCGGTCCGCAGCCGACGGTTCTTCCGCGACCTCCTTCATGTGGTGGGTCGTGTTGCTGGTCATCGGGGTGCTGAGCGGCGTCGTCTCCTCGCTGGCGTCGGCGCAGCTGGCCGTCGTCGCGGAGCACCAGGAAACGTTGGGCGTGGTGCTCTGGGCGGCGCTCATCATCAGCGGCGTGTGTGGGGTCGGCGCGTTTGTCGCCTTCATCCGCACGGCCTATGTGCTCCTCGACCGGAGCGACCGGCGCTGGAGCGGGGAGTAGCCGAGCGGGTCAGCCTGCGTCTCGTCTCGGTCGCTGCCGGTCCGGGGTGGCAGAGAATTGGGAGCGGCCGAGGGCATGCGTCAGCTCCGTAGCGTGGCTCGCTGTCGCCTACTAGGAATCCTAGGTCCCGGGCTCGCGGATTTACTCTGCTCACCAGGGGATATCCGGCGCCACGATTTCTACTAGTAAGTAGATGCGAGCTTCTTGTAAAAAACCTGGTCAAAACCTAGATTTGATCGCTGTCCAGTGCTAGGCTGGTGATGATCTTGGGGGAGGTCATCGTGGCATCACAGTCGGAGCAGGAGACGCATCACCAGTCGTCGCAAGATACGGCTGTTGTTGACACCCTCCTTGAGTCGCGGTGCCAGCTGGCGGGTCTCCCGGATGCGGAGATCCTGGTCGTGCTGCGTGAGCTCGCGGCACGCCGGCGCATATTAGATGCCGCGCTCGTGGAAGTCACTGGCGAGCTGGCGCGGCGCGAGGATGAGTCGCCGCGGGCGGAGACAGTCGCGCGGAAGTCGGGGTTTCGGAACCTACAGGCCATGCTGGAACAGGTGCTCGCCGTGAAGCCGTTCGAGGCGAAGACCCTGGTGCAGGTCGCCGCAGCCACGCGGGAGCGGATGAGCGTCACGGGCGAGCCGATCCCGCCGAAGTACGTGGCAGTGTCGCGGGCGGTGGGCTCGGGCGTCATGTCGGTGGCGCAGGCCTCGGCGATCACGAAGGGCCTGGACCACACCGGCAACCGCGTGGATGTCGACGAGCTCGCGCGTGCCGAGGTCGAGCTCGTCGCATCCGCGTGCGGCCTGAACCCGGAAGATGAGCAACCCGCGGTGCCGAAGGTGCTGGAAGTGCAGGCCGCGACCTGGGTGTCGTACCTCGACCCCGACGGCGACGAGCCGCGGGCGGACAAGATCGCCGAGGAACGCGGCCTGTGGATCGCGCAACGCGGCGATGGTGCAGTCGTGGGGAAGTTCATCGCGACGCCCGAGCAGGGCGAGCAGCTGCTTTCCGTGTTCGACGCGCTGCTCTCGCCGCGCCGGAAGGTGGAGTTTCCGGCGACATCCGACTGTGGAGAGCCAACCGCGCCAGTGCTCGGACCGGACGGACTTCCGCCGGCCGCAAACCAAGGCGTCTCTGACTGGGTCGGCTCCGATCCTGACGGTTCCGACCCTGACGGCTCGGACCTTGACGGCTCCGACTCTGACGCCTCCGACTCTGACGGCTCCGACTCTGACGGCTCCGACGAGATACTCGAAGTTCCGGTGGTGGACCCACGCTCGATCGAACAGCGGCGGATCGACGCGCTCGACATGATCCTCCGCTGCTACGCGGAATCTCCCGACGCGCCCCGTACCGGCGGTGAAGCGCCCACAATCGTGATCGTCACCGCCGAGACCGGCTTGGTAGGAGAAGCAGAACGCCCCGAAGACGTGCCTCACCTCGAGCGCACGGGGGAGCCCATCCCGCCATCGTTCGCGGCCAAGACCATGTGCGACGGCTTCATCCGTATCGCTACGCGAACCGCCACCGGGGAGATCCTCGACCTCGGCCGGAAGCAGCGCCTCTTCACTACGGCCCAGCGCCGAGCGATCTTCGTCAGAGACCGAAGCTGCCGAGCTCCCGGGTGCGGAGCGCCAGCACGCTGGTGCGAAGCGCACCACGCACGACCGTGGAGTGAGGGCGGGGTGACCGATGTGAGAGACGGCATCCTGCTGTGCTCGTTCCACCACCACGAAGTCCACCGAGACAGACTCACCCTCATCCTCCGTCCCAATGGCAGATGGAGCGTCGTCGCGACCGTCGGCCACCACGTCCGCCGCCGAAACCCACGACGCCGCACCTCCGAGAGCACCGACGCCCCACACCCCGAATGGAACCGCAGAACATGAAATCTGGATCCGGAACCACGAAACACGAAGTCGCAGGATCCGGAATGCTCGGAATGCTCGAAATGCTCGAAATGCTCGAAATGCTCGAAACGCTCGAAACGCCCGAAGCGCTCGAAGTGCTCTGAACTCTTTGAAGGCTTTGAACGCTCTGAACGGGCTACCCACGAACGCGAAAGTGCCGCCGAGATCACGAGGACCAGGGCGGCACCGGTGGCTGTCTAAACCCGCTCAGAAGTGAGCAGGGCACCCGCTCAGAAGTGAGCAGGGCACCCACTCAGAAAAGAGCAGAGCACCCACTCACAAGAGAGCGGGGTGCAGCAGTGCGACTAGAGCTGCGGCTGACGAGTGTTGTAGCCGAAGCGCGTGGGGCGCTGCGCGTACCCATCCTTGCGGACGGCGCGAACAGTCTCAGCGGCGAAGGCGACAACCGCCACAACCCCGATACCAATAGCAAGAAGTTCCATGAGTCCACCTCCGTGATCTGCCGGCGGGCGCCGGATATTGCAATCCAATCGCATACACCCGGGCGTGTCGCGGTCCACTCGGAAGTCACTGGACTGGTCGCCGCAGGTCAGTCCGCGACCCCGGCCAGCCACTCCTCGAGGAACACAGCAACCCCATCGTCCGTGTTGCTCGGAATCACCGACTCCGCCACCGCGAGCGCCTCCGGGCGCGCGTTCGCGACTGCGATCGGATGCCCGACAACCTCGAACGCGGGCAGGTCGTTGTAGTTGTCGCCGAAGTAGTAGAGCTCCTCGCGCCCCACGCCCAGCTGCTGCGCTACCGCGAGCAGGCCCGTCCCCTTCGAGCAATCGGCGTTCGCGATCTCCAGGTACGTGTCCTTCGACCGGTAACTCACCACGCCAGGGCGCCCGGCGAGCGCCGCCTCGAGTGCATCGACCAGTGCGGGGTCTCCCATGCACATCACCTTGTGCGGGGGAGACGTATCCACATCTCCGGACGCAACGAACTCCAGCGTCGACGCAGGCTCCGGATACACCCACGTGTGGGTGCGCTCACGCTCCGTCCACTCGTCCTCACCCCACGTGAACCAACGCTCGCCGGCGAAGAAGCTGGCGTGCAGGCCAGCGGCCTCGCAGTGCTCGGCAATGAAACGCGCATCCGCGGGCGAGATCGGCACGTCGTGCTGCACCTCGCCGCTGCCGGAGAGCACCAGACCGCCGTTGTACGCCACGAGCGGCGACCCGATTCCGTCGTACAGGCGCTCGAGCACCCGCATCGACTCGGGCGGGCGCGACGAGCACAGCACGAAGTGGTGACCCGCCGCCCGCACCGCCCTGATCGCCTCGATCGTGCGGGGGGAAAGCGTCCGCTGCGCGCTCAGCAGGGTGCCGTCGATGTCGCTGAAGAAAAGAACCATGACTACACCATCTCAGGCAGGCGCGTGTCGGCCATCGATCGAACGTCGCGCGCCGAAAGCTGCGCCCACGAGTCGGCGAGGATGCGGGTGCCAGCCTCGAGATCAGCGATAGGAGCTGTGAACGGCACTCGAAGGAAACGCTCGAGGCTCCCATCGATCGAGAACTTCGGGCCAGCGACAAGCGCCAGGCCCCGCGCCTCCGAGAGAGACGTCATCGCCGAGCTCGCCGACTGGGTGAGGTGCACCCACATCGACAGTCCCCCATCCGGCAGGGGCACGTGCCACTCCGGCAAGTGCAGGCTCAACGCGTCGTGCAGGGCGTCGCGGTGCAGGCGCATCTGCTCCCGGCGCCGCGGCAGCAGCACAGGCAGCGCCCGCACGATCCGCTCCGCGAGCAGCTGCTCGATCTGCGGGGTCCCAAGGTCGCCAGCGGGCCTCGCCTGCACGAAGCGCCGGATCAGCGCTGCATCCGCCCGTATCCATCCGATACGAAGCCCCGCCCAGGCCGCCTTGCTGAGCGACCCGACGGTCACGACCCCAGAACCCGAGAAGGGGGACGCGCCCCGCGCGTGACGCGCGAACGGCCCGTCATCCCACGGCCGGTCGATCGACAGGTCGGCCGTCGTCTCGTCGACGACCAGGATCGTGCCGGCCGCTCTGGCGGCCTCAGTGACCCTGATACGGTCTTCCGGCCGCATGGATGCCCCGGTCGGGTTGTGGAAGTCCGGGATGAGGTACGCGAGCGCCGGGCGCATCCGCTCGATCGTCTCGACGAGGTGTTCGATCTCCCAGCCACCCGTCGTCACGGGCGTCGCGATGAGCCTCGCCCCCGCCCGCCGCATCGCCTCATACGCGTGCGGGTACGTCGGCGACTCGACGAGCACCACGTCGGACCGCGTCAGCAGCGTGTGGGCCGTCAACGAGATCGCGTGCTGGGCGCCCATCGTCACGATGATCTGGTCGGCCGTCGTGGGAAGGCCACGAGACGTGTACCGCTCGGCGATCGCCGACCGCAGCGAGAGGGTTCCGAGGAGGTCGAAACCGGGGGCACCGAGCGCAAGCGGCATCGAGGCCGAAGCGTCCGCGATGATCTCGGCAAGCCCCTCGACAGGGGGCGGCACGGCGCGCGCGAAATCTACCCCGTAGTTCTCGCCCTCGCCGCCCGGGCGGTGGTCCTGCCTACCCAGCCGGGGGAGCGTCACTCGGCTCCCGGACCCCTGCCGACTCAGCACATGGCCGCTGTCGCGCAACGACTGGTACGCGGCCACGATCGTCGTTCGGCTCCGCCCGGACTGCACTGCGAGCTCACGCTCGGAAGGCAGCCTCGTCCCCACGGGAATGCGCCCGTCGACGATCAGCAGGCGGATGCGCTCGGCGAGGGCCTCGTACGCGGCCGAGTCGTCGCGAAGCTCACCTGCCAGCGACAACAGGGTGCGGGCGGAAATGCGAGAACCAGAATTCGACTCCATGGGTCCAGTATGCGCGAAGTGGACCGCGACGGCCAGGCCAGTATGAGGATTGGATGTGCCTACTCGCAGCATTCGTCGACCGGCACGGAGGTGGCCCCATGGAACTCATCACACTCGTCATTACAGCAATCCTCGCTGCTGTGCTCGCCGTCGCCGGCGTCACGGCAACGCTGATGGTCATGCTGCGTGACGGCTACCGTGCCCGCCCATTCCAGTCCAGTTACGACTCCCGGCAGCCGAACTAGCGGGCCAGCCGCTCGGGCCAGCCGCTCGAGCCAGCCGCACGAGCCAGCCGCACGAACTGGTCACACGAGCTGGTCGCCAAAGTCAGTCGCACGAGTTAGCCCTCAAGTCCGCTGCGCTCGTCCGCTGCGCAAGTCCGCTGCGCTCGTCGGTTGCGCTCGCGTGCTGCCGCCCATGCAACCGGAGCATGCACTCGGAGCATGCACTCGGATCACGCGACCGGAGCATGCGACCTGCCCTGCCGTCCTGGGATCCATCCGGAGCCCCGCCGAGGGTGCGGTCAGTACACTGGCCGCAACTTCGGGGGAGGCCACATGACCAATGTTGATCGGGGAGCCAGCCTGACATCCGCTGTTGGCAAGGGTGCCGCCGTCTCGAGGGCCCTCGCCGCCGCGGCCGTTATGGCGATCGGCCTCGTTGCGTCAACGGAGGCATCCGCGCACCTGTTCGGCGTCGATGCAACCGCGGCGAGCGGGTTCGGGTCCAGAGTGCTGGTGGCCTCTTGTGTCACGGTCATCGTCGTTGGGGCTGTCCTCCTGCTGCGGCGACGCCTCGACCGCCGCGTCCTCGCCGGCATCGGGCTGACGGGTCTCAGATCGGGCGCGTCTGGGTTCGGCCTCGGCTTCGGGGTGCTCGCCGCCTCGGGGCTCGCCGTGCTCCTGCTGTTGGACCTCACCGGCGTCATCCGGCTCCTTTCGATCAACCCGCCGCAGCTCCTCAGCTTCCTCGCAACGAACACCGTCGTTGCGCTCCTCCTCGAAGCCATCCCAGAAGAGCTCGCGATCCGCGGCTACGCGCTCACCAACCTGCGCGATGCGTTCCCGCCGGCTGCAGCTGTTGTCCTCAACATCGCGACGTTCCTGGTGGTGCCCGTCCTCGCGCTCGCCCTGCAATGGATGCTCTCCGAGGCAAGGGGGGCGAGCGACGGTTTGCTCTTCGCGCCGGCCGGCAACGATCCGATCGTCTACTACACGATGCTCGCGGCCTTCGGGTACCTGCTCGTGTGCGCGCGCGACTCCACCGCATCCGCCACCGTCTGGACCTGCATCGGCGCCCACCTCGGCTGGCTCACCATGAACCGCCTCGTGCTCGGCGTCGAGGGCGTGCAGTTCGAGATGGATGAGCTCGGCATGCTCCTTTTCTTCGCCGGGTACGCGAGCATCTCGATCATCCTCTTCAGCTGGCTGCGCGGGCGGCACAGGGTCGCCGCGTAGTTCGGCGTCGAGTCAGCGAGTCAGCGAGTCAGCGAGCCAGCAAAGCTAGCGACGTCAGCGAGCCAGCAAAGCCAGCAAGCCAGCAAAGACCCAGCGTCGGCGGCTGCTAGAAGAAGTTCACGAGGGCAACAAACGTCGCCGTGCCGAGCCCGACGCTGAGGAGCGTTCGCCTCCCAAACCCCAGGTGCACGCCGATGGTCACCGCCAGTGCGATCGCGGCCCACAGGGTCGTGCGCGGCTCGCTCGCGAAGTCGCTGAACGTCACCGCCGCGAGGATCGCGAGGATTCCGGCGGGCATCCACACGGCAAGCCGCTGCACGGTCTTCGAGTCGCGCAGAGGCTTGAGCGCTGCGAACGGCAGCGCGCGAAGTCCGAACGTGATGCCGCCACAGACCGCGAGTGCGCCGATGAACCACCACACGTCAAACATCGTGCACCGATGCTTCCTTGCGGTCACGCCTCGCGGCGAGGAAGGCACGCGCCGCGAGTGCTACGGCGAACAGGATGAGTGCCGCGAACAGGGGCGCGCCGGGCACGAAGAGCAGCCCGAACGAGACACTCAGGCCCGCGATGATCAGCGACGGCACGTCCTCGCGGGAGCGGATCGCGTCGAGCGCGAGCACCGTGAACAGCGCGCACAGCGAGAACTCGAGGCCCTTGATCTCGCTAGGCAGGACGCTCGCGAGTGCCACCCCGAGGAGCCCGCCGCCGACCCAATACGTCTGCAGCGCGAGCTGCAGGGTGAGGAGGCGTGTCGCCGAGCGCTGGGAAGGCGGGATGGGGGTGACGATCGCATACGCCTCGTCCGTCATAGCCCAGATCGAATACAGGCGCGCAAGCCGCCCGCGCACGAGGTGCAGCGGGAACGAGAAGGCGTAGAAGACGTGGCGGAAGTTGACGAAGAACGTCGTGAGCGCCATGGTCGCGATCGGCGTTCCCGCGGCGATCAGGCCCACAAGGAGGAGCTCGATCGACCCCGCGTAGACGAACAGCGACAGCGACGGCGCGACCCACCACGGGAGTCCCGCCTGGAGGACCAGGACACCGAAGGCCACGCCGAGCGGCACCACTCCGAGGCCAGCCGCAAGCGAATCGCGCAGCCCGGCGCGGATGCGCTCACCCCGGGTCGCAGGAACGGTGAGCGGGACGCCGTCGAGGACCCCGCCATCTTCACTGGCTCGCAGGGTTTCGCTGGCAGGCAGTGTCTTGCTGGCCGGCAGCGTCTCGCTGACCGTTGGGGTCGCCGCGGGCCCCGGGGGGCACGCGTCGCGCGCTTCAGGGCCTGCAGTGGTCATGCGAAAGATCTTGGCACGGAAGTCGCGCATCCCGAGAGCCAATCGCACGCTTCAGACGCCACTTTCGGCAATAATCAAGTGTGGACACCATCGATCGCGCAATCGTGCGCGAACTGCAGGCGAACGCCCGACTCACCAACGCTGACCTCGCGCAGCGGGTGGGGCTGACCCCGGCACCCTGCCTCCGGCGAGTGCGGCGCCTCGAGGAGGACGGCGTCCTGCTCGGCTACCACGCGGAAGTCAACCCGGACAAGGTGGGCCGCGCCTTCAAGGTGCTCATCGACGTCGACCTCACGAGCCAGGCCCACACCACTGTTGAGGCGTTCGAGTCGCAGGCAGTCGAGCTGTCCGAGGTCACCGAGGTGCGCCGCATGTTCGGCTCGCCCGACTACGCGTTCCGCGTCGAGGTGGCCGACCTGGAGAGCTTCGAGAAACTGCTCCGCGAGAAGGTGTGGCGTCTCCCCGGCGTCCACCGCGTCACCTCCCACTTCACGATGAAGGTGCTCAAAGGGTGAGCAACGCGTCCTCGAAGCCCGCGCCGCGAGGCGAACAGGCGTGGCTCGCTGCGGCGCCCGCCGTGCTCATGATGGCCTGGGGCGGGAACCAGTTCACGCCCCTCCTGCTCCTGTACCGCAAGGTCGAGGGCTACTCGGCCCTGCAGGTCGACCTCTTCTTCGGCGCCTACATCATCGGCCTCATACCGGGCTTCCTCATCGCGGGCTCGCTCTCCGATCGCTTTGGCCGCAAGCCCCTCATGATCGCCTCGGTCGCGTTGAGCGTCGCCGCCGCCGCGGTGCTCGCGCTCGGCAGTGCGAGCCCGACGGCCATGATGGTCGGTCGCCTCCTCTCGGGGGTCTCCGTGGCTGTCGCCATGGTCGTCGGCACCACCTGGATCCGGGAGCTCTCGACGGGCACCGTTCCGCCCGCCGTCGCCGCGAGGCGCGCATCCCTCACCATCACTGCAGGTTTCCTGCTCGGCGCGGTCGCCGCCGGACTGCTGGCCCAGTGGGCTCCTTGGCCGACCCTCACCCCCTACATCGTGCAGCTAGTCCTCACGGCGATCGCCGCAGCCGCGCTCGCCCGGGGAGCCGAGACTGCCGGACCGCGGTCCAGGCGCACGCGTGGGCCAGGTCCTGAGGGTGAGGCTCCGCCGAGACGGCCTCTCGTGGATGTCCACATCGCACCGGAGCATCGACGGCGCTTCTTCACGGTTGTCCTGCCGATGGCCCCGTGGGTGTTCGCGGCCCCGGCGCTCGCGTTTGCCGTCTCGCCCGCGATCGTCGTCGAGCAGCTCGGCGGGCTCGAGATCGCTTTCGCCGCCCTCCTCACGCTCGTGACGCTGACGGTCGGGTTCCTCATTCAACCGAGCGTGCCCCGCATCGCGGCGCGCGTCGGGGGAGCGTCTGGCTCGGTCGGGCTCATCTTCCTGGCCCTCGGCACGCTCCTGGTCGCCGGCAACGTCGCCGTGCAGTCGCCGCTGCTCGCCTGCGCCGCCGGTGTCTTGCTGGGTGGCGCCTACGGCATCTGCATGCTGACAGGACTTGTCGAGGTGCAGGCGATGGCCGGAGGGCGCAACCTTGCCGGGCTCACCGGCCTGTACTACGCGCTCACCTACATCGGCTTCGCCCTCCCAGCGATCCTCTCGGCGCTCGCCCCGACCATCGGCACGATCACGCTGCTCGTCGCGGTTGCGGCACTGGCTCTCGGATCCTCGGCGCTCGTCGCCCTCGGAGTTCGGCGCACGAAGTAGGTCGTCAGGCGACAAGGTGGGTCGCCGCGGGGAACGGTACGTCGTCTCGAGAAAGCTGAGCGCTTGTGCACCGGTTGGTCAGTGAATGCCCACGTTCGGTCCCTAGCGTGGTGGGTCACGGACGATCGAGACCTCACCGCAGGTCGCCGACCGCCAGTCACAACGCACAACCGACCCCCCACGGAGGCGCATTATGACCGCACTCACAGACCCAAGAAAGCTCTTCAGTGACAGCGGATTCCCGGCCCAGGGGCAGCAGCAGCCCGGGCTCACCGGCGAGACGACGCCGGCGCCAGACCACGGCGAGCACAGTTACACGGGCCACGGCAGGCTCAAGGGGCGCCGTGCCCTCATCACCGGTGGCGACTCGGGCATCGGGCGAGCCGTCGCGATCGCTTACGCCCGAGAGGGCGCCAAGGTGGCGATCTCGTACCTGCCAGAAGAAGAAGAGGATGCGCAGGAGACCGCGCGCCTCATCAACGAGGCAGGCGAGACGGGGCTGCTCCTTCCGGGCGACCTCCGTGATGAGCAGTACTGCACCGAGATCGTCCAGGCGACCGTGGCCGCGTTCGGTGGCATCGACCTTCTGGTGCTCAACGCCGCCTACCAGCGCGACCGCACAAGCATCGGGGAAACTGCGACGGAGGAGATCCGCCGGGTCATCGCGACCAACCTCGAGGCGCCCATTTACACGCTTCGGGCGGCGGAGGCGCATCTCCCTCCCGGCTCATCCGTCATCTTCTCGTCGTCCGTGCAGGGGTACGAGCCGAGCGATGGGCTCTTCGACTACGCGATGACCAAGGCAGCACTCGTTTCGCTCACCGAATCGATGGCGAAGGAGTTCGGGCCCAAGGGCGTGCGCGTCAACGCAGTCGCACCGGGACCGGTCTGGACCCCGCTCATCCCGGCGACGGGGTGGAGCGAGGAAAAGCTCGCGAGCTTCGGGCAGGACACGCCCCTCGGCCGCGCAGGCCAGCCCGCCGAGCTCGCCGGTGCATACGTATACCTGGCCTCGGACGACGCCACCTACACCACCGGCGCGATCATCGCCGTCACCGGTGGCAAGAACCTCTGACGGATGTGCCATCAGACGGGACCCGGCCGGGTCCAGATTGAAGGGAGCGTGCGATGCCGAAGAAGGCAGGATCAGACGACCAGCCGAGCCTGAAGGACCAGGAGCTCTACGAGAAGCTCCGCGACGAGGGCAACTCGAAGGAGAAGGCAGCTCGAATCTCGAAGGCCGCGGCAAAGAAGGGGCGCCGAGCTGTCGGGAAGAAGGGCGGCGAAGCCGGTTCCTACGACGATTGGACGGTCGCCGAGCTCAAGGAACGCGCCAAAGAACTCGACCTCACGGGATACTCGGGGAAGCGCAAGAACGAGCTGGTCGAGATGCTCCGTTCGCACTGACAACGCGCACTGACAACGCGCACTGACAAGCGCACTGACAACGCGCACTGACGGTGCGCGCCCAGCAGGTGGGCGTCAGTCGAGCTCGAGCGTCTCGAACGGCTGCAAGTCGATGAGCTGTGCGCCCGCTCGCTCGGCCGACTCCCGCAGCCTGGACGTCGCCAGCGTCTTCCCGACCTTTGCGAGCAGCATCTCGTGCACCGGCAGCACCCGCTTCGGCCGCAACCGCTCGATGTAGTCCATGGACTCGGCGACGCGCATCCATGGGGCGTTCGCGCACACGGCCAGCACGTCGATGTCGACGCCATCCGGCGCGATGTAGGCGTCGCCGCCGTAGTAGAGGGCGCCGTGCTCGACGAGCACGCCCACGTTCTCGATACGCGGGATCGAGCTGTGGATGATCGCGTGCTCGCCTCCGAAGAACTCCAAGTCGAACCCGCCGACCAGCACGGACTCGCCCGCCGCGACGTCGATCACCTCGCCGATGTCCGGGAGGTTCGCCGCCAGAATCTTCTCGGCCGCAGACGGAGTCGTGAAGATGGGTGTCTTCGGGTTCCTTGCCAAGATGCGGGTCAGCTGTTCAGGGGTCCAGTGGTCGTCGTGCTCGTGCGTGATGACGATCGCAACCGTTCCGGCGGCTTCCGTGATCGGCGTCGTGAACTTGCCTGGATCGATGAAGAGTCGCGAGCCGCTCTTCTCAATCGAGAGCGCGGCGTGCTCGAGCTTGGTCAGGCGCATGGTCCTCCTCGGTTCAGCTGGCCCATTGGACACCGGACCGACGCTTCAACGCTAGCAACCGGTGTCTGGTTGGACCCTCAACAAGCCCGGAACGGTGGGCGACGCGCCGCTCCCATCAACCCGACTTGCGCTTGCTTCACTCGGTGTGCCAGAATATCCGAGTTGCCAAAACGGTCCCATCGTTTAGCGGCCTAGGACACCGCCCTCTCACGGCGGCAGCGCGGGTTCGAATCCCGCTGGGATCACCATCAGAAGCCCGGTTCGAGATTTTCTCTCGCACCGGGCTTTCTGCATGCCTGCCCTTTATTGCACTTCGTGTCTCTCATCGCCCGGTTGACGCTTGTCCGGAGCAGGGTTACGTTGGGTTGATTCTTGTTCCCGAGAGATTGGCAGGCCGGTGAGGATTCTCGACGCCTTCGCTACGCACACTGTGCGCTGACGACCGTCGATCCCACCTTCAGAGGCTTCCGGTGTCAGTGCGCGCGCTGAACAACCAGGGAGCACCGTGTCTACGACGACACCGCACAACACCTATCCACTCGCGTTCGACCGCCTCGGCTTCAACTGGCCGGACGGAACGCCGGCCATTGACGCGCTCACAGGCGCCTTCCCGCCGGGCAGAACGGGCCTCGTCGGCCGAAACGGCAGCGGAAAGTCCACGCTGCTGCGTCTGCTCGCGGGCGAGCTCGCCCCGACGGGCGGTGCGCTTCGCGTCGACGCTGAGGTCGCATACCTTCCGCAGCAGCTGACACTCGACATCGAGCTGCCCGTCACGGCCCTGCTCGGCGTCGACGTCAAGATCGCCGCCCTTCGCGCCATCGAGAGCGGCTCCATCGCCCCCGCCGACTACGAGACGCTCGGCGATGACTGGGACATCGAGGTGCGCGCGGAAGCAGAGCTTCGCGCTCTGGGCCTTGACGAGGCGATGCTCACGCGCAGCGTCGGCGGTCTCTCCGGCGGTGAGGCGATGCTCGTGGCTGTCGCCGGCCTACGCCTCGGCGGCGCCCCCATCGTGCTGCTCGACGAGCCGAGCAACAACCTCGACCGGCATGCGCGCGAGACGCTCACCGCGCTCGTCGCCTCATGGCGCGGCACCTTGATCATCGCAAGCCACGACGAGGAGCTGCTCGAGCACGTCGACCAGATCGCTGAGCTGCGCGGCGGAGAGATCAGCCTCACGGGCGGCGGTTACACCAACTACCTCGAGCACCTCCAGCGAGAGCAGACCGCGGCGGCTCAGGCCCTCCGGTCAGCGGAGGGGGCGCTCAGATCCGAGCAGCGCGACCGAAGAGAGGCTGAGGTCAGGATCGCGAGCAGCCTGAGGGCCGGAAAAAGGCACAGGCGAACAAGCGTGCGCCGAAGATCCTCATGAACGGACAGAAGGCGCGGGCGCAGGTCTCCGCAGGAAAGCTCCGAGGGGAGCACGACTCGCGCCTCGCCGACGCTTGCTCTGCCGTGGAACGCGCGGAGGGACGAGTGCGCGACGACGCGAGCATCCGCATCCAGCTCCCCGACCCGGACGTCGCGACCTCTCGTCGCCTCGCGACCCTCGAGCTGCCGGACGAGTCCGGGGAGCTTCGGCCCGTGGTGCTCATGGGGCCGGAGCGGATCGCGCTCACGGGGCCGAACGGCTCGGGCAAGACCACTTTGCTCGACGCGATCGCGACCTCAGCGAGGGCACTTGGCGGAGGCGGCATCGACAGAGTGGAGGATTCGACGCGGGTCGGCACTCGAGGTGGCGCCTGGGTCACGGCGTCCACCACCCGTGTCGGCTACCTGCGTCAGCGCCTCGACGGTCTCGACGACGCGGCAAGCGTGCTCGATAACGTGCGACGCGCGGCGCCGGACACGGCCGTCCAGGAGCTGCGCGCCCAACTCGCACGCTTCCTGCTGCGGGGCGCCGTCGTCGATCGGCCCGTCTCGTCGCTCTCCGGCGGCGAGCGCTTCCGGGTGTCGCTTGTGCGGCTCCTGCTCGCGACCCCGCCTGCGCAGCTTCTGCTCCTCGACGAGCCCACCAACAACCTCGACAGGGAGTCGGCCGCACAACTTGTCGATGCGCTGCGCGACTACCGGGGCGCTCTGCTGGTGGCGAGCCACGACACGCGCTTCCTCGGCCGCCTCGAACTGACCGGGCAGCTCGAGCTGAGTGGAACCGGGGGCCTCGAATCGGCGGGCAGATTCGTTGAGGAAGCGTGAGAGTGAGGTGGTCTCGCGGGCCGGTCTCGCAGCAGGGCCGCCGCAATGCCACAATGGACGCACGCGCGAACTACGCGTACAAGGTGTGCCTTCGGGGCAGGCCACCCGGGCAGAGTTCCAGAGGTGCTATTTGTGAATACTGAACTGGCTTCGTCGTACGCACGCGCGGAGGAAGCGGTTGCGCTGCGCGTGAGTGCCGCCAGCGACGTCGGAAGCGTGCGCCAGGTCAACGAAGACTCCGTGCTTGCGCGCATGCCCGTGTTCTTCGTCGCTGACGGGATGGGCGGCCACGCTTACGGTGACCGGGCGAGTCAGACCGTCGTCGCGACCTTCGACGAGGAGTTCCAGGTTGAGGAACCGGCCACGCCGGACCGCGTGCTGCGCACCATCGACCGCGCCAACCAGGCAGTGCAGAACCTCGTGACCGAGGCAGACGGCCCCGGTGCCGTCGCGGGCACCACCCTGTCCGGAATCGCCCTCGTCGACCTCGCCGACCTCGGTGCTGAGTTGCTGCACTGGATGATCTTCAACGTCGGCGACTCCCGCGTGTACGGCTGGAACGGCCGCGCCCTCGTGCAGGTCACCGTCGACCATTCCGCCGTGCAGGAGATGGTGGCGATGGGCCTCATCTCGGCGGCGGATGCGCTCATCCACCCCGACCGCAACGTCATCACGCGCGCCGTCGGCTCCGAGAGTGACGTCGAGGCCGACATCTGGCTCATGCCCGTGCACGGCCACCAGGTGTTCCTCGTGTGCTCTGACGGGCTCACGAAGGAGCTCAGCGACGAGCAGATCTCGCAGGTCATGCTCGAGTATCACTCCGACCCGGAGCCGGAGCTGACCCTCGCGGAGACGCTCGTGCAGACAGCTGTCGAGGTGGGCGGTCGCGACAACGTGAGCGTCGTCGTCATCGACTCCGAGTACGCGAATGCGAACGCCGACCAGGATTCCGGGACGCCAACCGTAACGACAGGACCGATCGCCGCCCCGCCAGCGGACGACACCTTCGAAGACACGACGCCGAGGTAGACATGACCGAGGCACTCCGCGAGGTCGAGGCTGCAGGTCCCGTGATCTTCCGCCAGCGCCGCCACGCCCTGCTGATCTTTCGGCAGCTCGAGTCGTCGCAGTTGGCCGATCCAGCGCTCGACGAAGACTGCGACGCCGACCGTGCCCTTGGGGCCGCCCGCCTCGCCTTCGCCGAAGGCACGCTCTCGCACGACCGGGTCTTCGCGGCCCTCCTGGGTGGCGGCCCGCTCAGCGAGGTCGCCTCGTTCGTGTACCTGATCGCGGAAGGCAACGGGCTTCGTGCCTTCGCCCGCGGGCCACTGCGCATCGTCGAGCTCGTGAACGCGCCGCAGATAGGACTACGCGCGGCGGTCATCCACGCCGGTGACGCCTTGACCTGGGTCGAGGCATTGCTCCCCGCTGCCAGAGGCGTCGAGGTCACCGTCAACGATGGCCGGCGTGGACTCCAGGATGTGCCCATCCAGCTGCTCTTCGCGGAGCACGATGAGGAGATTTCCGAGACGCTTGCGCCCATTCTCGAGACGTCGGCGTCGGCGTCGGCGTCGGCGACGACGGCCGACCCGGACCTCGACGGTGCCATGGGACCCGGTGAGGCGGTGCACGAGGATTCTCCGCCCGACGAGCCGACCACATCCCAAGCTCAGGCGGCTGATGCGAGCGATGGAATCGCGGAGGCCACGATCGTCGAACTGCCGCTCGAGGACGACGAGGCTTTCCAGCGCGAGCAGGATTCGAAGTCAGCGTCAGCGTCAGCGTTAGCCTCAGCTACAGAGCCGCAGTCAGATGACGAGTCTGGCTCCGAGTCTGGCTCCGAGTCTGAGACCGAGTCAGGAGGAGACCCGGAGGCGGACGGCAAGCTGAACCGCAGCGCGCATACCTTCCCTGTCCCGATTCTCGAACCGGATGCGCAGGCGGACCTGATCGGGGAGCACGACGGCCGGACGATCCTGAGCGACGAAGCGAGCCGAATCCGGCAGGCCGCGTCAGCGCGCCGCGCGGCCCGCCAGCAATCGGATGAACTCGGGGAGCACGACGGCTTCACCGTCGCGGCTGGCTCGTTGCGCGACCTTCGCGGCGGCGCGACCAATCAGGCGGGTCTCGGCGAGCTCGGCGAAACCGTGCTGGCGCAGGCGCTGTCCTTCGAGACCCACCCAGAAGTCGGAGTCGCGACGCAGGCAGCCCCTGCAGCCCCGCCCGCTTCGACGACCCCAACAGCTCCTCCTGTCGCTCCTGTCTCGAGTGCCGCTGCGGAGTCCTCCTCCGCTCACTCGTCGCCAATGCCTGTGGCAAGCACGCCACATCAGCGCCCAGCCCTCGGCGAGGCGGCCTACATCGTAGAGCTGTCCACGGGTGGCACGGTCGAGCTCGCGGGCCCGCTTGTGCTGGGCAGAGCACCCAACATGGGGTCAGAGCAGACGGGAGGCGTCGAGCCCCGTCACGTCAAGCTGTCAGGTGCCACCGACATCTCTCGGAACCACGTGCTCCTGAGCGTCGAGGGCGGCGTCATCGTCGTCACTGATCTGCACTCGCGCAACGGCACGGACGTCGTCATGCCCGGCCGCGGCCCGCAGCGCCTTCGTGCCGGCGAGCCGACCGCGGTCATGCCTGGGACGGTCATCGACCTCGGCAGCGGCATCTTCCTCTCCGTGCGGAACCTGTCCATGACGGCGAGGCACTAGCTTTGGCCGGGCAGCGACGCTCGCCAGCGGAGCCGCCCGAGATTCCCGGCTACGTCTACCGAAAGCACTTAGGTTCCGGCGGGTTCTCCGACGTCTTCCTCTACGAGCAGCAGTTCCCGAGACGGCTCGTCGCCGTGAAAGTACTCCTGGGTGGAGACGACCTCGGGGAGACGAGCAGGCAGGCGTTCATCGGCGAAGCCAACCTCATGGCGCAGATGTCGTCGCACCCCTACATCGTCACGATCTTCCAGGCGGACGTGGCCGGCGACGGCCGACCCTACTTCGTCATGGAGTTCGCGTCAGGGCTGAGCCTCTCCGAACGTTACAAGCGCGAGAAGATCCCGGTCGAGGAGGTGCTGCGCACTGGCGTGCGCATCTCGAGCGCAGTCGCGACGGCGCACGCCGTCGGGATCCTGCACCGGGACGTGAAGCCCGCGAACATCCTCACCAACGACTTCGGCTGGCCTGCGCTCACCGATTTCGGTATCTCGTCAGCGGTCGACGATGAGCTCGCCGACGCGGGCGAGCTCGTGGAGGCTGCCCCTGCGGGTGGCGGCGGACTCTCGGTCCCGTGGTCCCCTCCTGAGATGTTTGAGGACGAGCCGAGGCCGGATGTTCGCAGCGAGGTCTTCTCGCTGGGCGCCACGGTCTTCTCGCTCGTCGCGGGTCACACGCCGTTCGAGCGTCCCGGCCAGAAGAACACGACGCTCGACCTCATCTCCCGCATCGAGCGGGGCGCCATCTCACCCATCGACCGAGGGGACGTGCCGCGTTCGCTCGTGAGCGTGCTCCACAAGGCGATGGCTCGCAATCCCGCTCACCGATACCAGAGCGCCGTCGAGTTCGCCTACGCGCTGCAGCGGGTCGAGTTGGAGCTGAACTACGCACCGACGGCCATCGACGTCCCGAACATGACGATCTCGGCTCCCGCCGCGACCGGCGGCGGGGACGCCGACGCGACGAGCCTGCGCCCCGTCTCCCTGGTCAACGCCCAGGTGCACGAGGGGGCGAGGGCGAGCAAGGCGGAGTTGACCTCCGCGCGCGCCGTCGTGCGCGTCGCGGCCCAGCAGACTCCTGGCGGCTTCGCTGCGCGCTACGAGACTGCGAGCGGGCCCCGCCCTGGCAGGAAGGTTCGGGGAACCGAGCACACCGGTGGTCCGCCGATCGACGACTCAGGCCCGACGACAGCTCGCCGCATCACGACGCCGGGCCGGGCGGTCCCCGGACCCGCGCCGCTGGCCCCAACCTTCGGGGGCGCCCGGGGCGGTCAGGGCCCCGAGCTCCACGGCGACGATGCGTCGATGGCCGATGAACTGGCCAGAGTGAGCGAGGCCAACGCCGCGGCAAGTCAGAAGCGGCTGTCGCGCAACGGGCTCGTCGGCATCATCGCCGGCGGGTTGGTGGTCGTGATCGGCGTTGCCGCTGCGATTGCCTGGATGCTCACCCCGGGTGGCGAGGAGATCGGACGAGCGACCGCGACTCCCGTGGCCATCGAAGCTGGGGGATTTCCCCCCGTCCTCGTCGCTCCCGTCGCAGTCCGAAGCCTCGATGGGTCCGTCACCTTCTCCTGGTCGAACCCCGACCCGATGCCTGGCGACGTCTATTACTGGACGATGGGCGAGGGCGGCAAAGACGGGTCGACAACAAGTGAAACGTCCGTCGTCATCCCGGGAATCACCGATGGTGCTCTCACCTGCATCGAGGTAGAGATTCGACGCGGCGGGAAGGTCAGTCCGGAGCCGCTCGAGGTCTGCTATCCGCAATGACCTCGCCGATCGGCCATGATGGTCATATGAGTGAGAGCAAGTACACCTCGGCCGCAGAAGCGGGAGAGGTCCCGGAAGAGGCCGTCGAGATCCCGGACAGCGACGAGCGCATCGTCAGCCAGGTACCGCCGCTGGGGCCGCTCCGCCTCGAGTTCGTGGGCGAGTGGTACGAGCTCGACCCGGCTGAGCCGTTCACGATCGGCCGCGACGCCGACCTCGTCATCGACGAGAACCCCTACCTGCATCGCCAGTTCCTGGTGCTCCAGGCGGAGTTCGGGATGTGGTGGCTCTCGAACGTCGGTTCGGTGCTCTCGGCGACCGTGACCGACGATTCGGGGCAGGTGCAATCGTGGCTCTCGCCCGGCGCGAAGCTGCCTGTCGTGTTCCAGCACATGCAGGTCATGTTCACGGCCGGTTCTACGACCTACGATTTCGCCATCCATTCGGCGTCGGACTTCTACAACACCTCCCACGTGAACATGTCGCCGTCCGGCAACACCACGCAGGCGGTCATCCACCTCACCGAGTCCCAGCGAGAGCTGATCCTCGCCCTTGCGGAGGACGTGCTGCGCAACTCCGTGCCGGGACGCGGCGTCATCCCGAGCTCGGCGGATGCGGCGGCTCGCCTCGGCTGGACCCTCCCCACGTTCAACCGCAAGCTCGACAACGTCTGCGACAAGCTCGACAAGTTCGGAGTCTCCGGGCTGCGGGGCGGCCGCAACAAGCTCGCGTCGAACCGCCGCGCTCGGCTCGTGGAGTACGCCATCTCGACGCGACTCGTGACGCCGGAGGACCTCGAGACCCTCGACCGCCGCTGACGACGCCACGCACCACCGGGCCTCCTCGGCGAAGGTCCGGCCCGTTCGACATGACGACGCACCGCCTCCGGAGGACTACGGGCAGCTCTACCGGTCGCGCCCGCGTCGAATCCTCGTGCACAATGAAGCTTGATGCGCCCTGGGATGAGGCGCTGACGAGTTCTGCCGGGGGTGGGGAAGCATGCGCCGTACTGCGCCGACCTCGCGAGGCCGCCGACAGCTCGCGATGACGCTTGTGCTGGCGTTGCTCATCGGCACGCCTCTGCTCTTCGCGCTGCTCCACGAAGGCTTCCCTGCCGCTGAGATCGAGCTGGAGAGCAGCGACGTCTGGGTCTCCAACAGCCAGGATCTTCGCGCGGGTCGCCTCAACGCGCAGATCCAGGAGCTCGACGCGAGCGTGAGCCTCGTGACGGCTGACGTCGGCATCCTGCAGGACGGCGACACCGTGTTCCTGCACGACCAGACGAGCGGATCGCTCGGTCGCGTCGACCCGGCCATGACCGACCTGCGCGAGAGCATCCTGACCCCGGCGGGCAGCCGGAGCGCCTACGGTGCTGGCGTGATCGCGCTGCTCGACCCGGCTTCGGGGAATCTGTGGCTCATCGATGGCACGCAGCCTCTCGCCTTCGACGCGGCCACGGCTGAGCCCGTCGCCGAGCTCGGCACCGACGCGCAGGTCATCGTCACCTCCCTCGGTACGGTGCTCGCGGTCTCGCCCGAGCGGCAGGAGATCCTGCGCATCGAGGGCATCGGCGCCGAGCAGCGTTGGGAGCCCCTCGCGAGCGTGCCGGGCGCCTACGAGCTGACCGCCGTCGGGGAACAGCCGGTCGTGTTCGACACCGAGGCGAGCGCGCTGCTCGTTGACGGCCAGACACGCGAGGTTCCCGAGACCGCGCTGCGAGTGCAGTTGCCGGGGGCTGCCGCTTCCGAGGTTGTGCTCGCGATGGCCGACGGGGTCCTGCGGGTGCCCTTGGCCGGCGGCGAACCGACGGCCGTCCAGGCCGGTATTGTCGGCCCGCAGGCCACTCCATCTGGAACTGCCCGCCCCGCCGTCGTCGGCGGATGCACGCACGCAGCCTGGGCTCAGGCCGCCGCGACGATGGTGGTGTGCGGTGACGAGGAACCGCGAGTGCAGTCGATGTCGAATCCTCCACTCGGCGAGATCCTCTACCGCGTGAACCGCAACGTGGTCGCCCTCAACGACGTCGCAACCGGCCAGGTGTGGCTGCCGCAGGAGAACATGCGGCTCGTGGAGAACTGGAACGAGCTTGTGCCGCCGGAGGACACCGACGGCGTCGAGGGCGAGAACGAGGCCACTGAGGAGTCCTTCGAGGCCACGCTCGCCGAGCGAGGCGAGGAGAACACCCCTCCCGAGCTGATCGACGACTCCTTCGGTGTGCGCGCAGGCGCCACGGGTTACCTGACGGTGCTCGACAACGACTCGGACGTCGACGGCGACATCCTCACGATCACCGGGGTCGCGGGCGACGTCCCCGAGTCCTTCGGTGAGCTGAGACTCATCGACAACGGACGCGCCTTGCAGTTCCGCGCCGCCGAGGGCGCATCCGGCGAGCAGACGCTCACATACACCGCCACGGACGGCAGGCCTGGCGGCGTCGCGGATGCGCGGCTCACGATCCGCATCCACCCAGCTGACGCGGAGAACCAGGCCCCGACGACGAACCGGACGAGCACCGTCGCCGTCGAGGCCGGCCAGAAGATCTCCTACAACGTCATGCCCGACTGGGTCGACCCGGAGGGCGACCCCATCTTCCTGCAGGGGGCGACGCCTCCAGTCGGCGACGGGGTCGGGTTCACGCCTGACGGCCGCATCACCTTCACCGCCATGAGCGCCGAACTGGGGGAGCGGGTTGTGCCGTACCTCGTCTCGGACGGCACCTCGCAGGCAGCAGGCGAGCTGCGCATCCGCGTCGAAGCACCGGGAACCCTCGGTCCGATCGGCACCCCCGACTACGCGAAAGGCGTCGTGGGCGCGCCCATCACCACGCAGCCACTCGTGAACGACCTGTCGCCGAACGGACAAGCCCTCGGGCTCGTCGAGATCGCCGAGCTCGGCACGGCGACGGGAGGGGCGAGCTTCAACCCCGACCTCGGTACCGTGACCTTCACCTCAGAGACCGCCATAACCGCCTACGTGCAGTACACGCTCACGGCCGGGGGCGCGACGTCGGTCGGCATCATCCGCTTCGACGTCGAAGAGCCCGCCGAGGAGCCGACGCAGGTCACGGCCGTCCGTGACCTCGCCTATCTGCGCCCTGGCCAATCGAACGCAGTGAACGTGCTGGGCAACGACGTCTCGACCGGCACTGGCGTGCTCTCCGTGCAGAGCGTCGAGACGACGGACGCGGCGCGGATCGCGGGCCTGGCCGTCGAGCTCATCGACAACACGATCGTTCGCCTCTCGTCACAATCGGCGATCCAGCAGCCCATCGAGCTCCCGTACACGATCACCGACGGCGCCGCCACCTCCGTTGGGTTCATCGTCGTCGTCCCGGTCGAACCGGCCATCACCCACGAGCCCCCGGTCGCGGTCGACGACACACGGCGTGTGCGCGCGGGTGACTACACGAGCGTTTCCGTGCTCGAGAACGACTCCCACCCTGATGAGGCACAGATGTCGCTGACGCCTGAACTCAACACCGTGCAGGTCGGCGACGGCTACGCCTTCGTGTCCGGTGACGACGTCCGGCTCCAAGCGCCGAGCGAACCGGGCACCTACTCGCTCGGCTACACCGTCATCGACGAGCACGGGGAGCAGGCGGGCGCCAACGTCTCGTTCCAGGTCACGGCTCCCGACGAGTCGAGCAACAGGCCGCCAGCACCGGGCGTCGACACAGCTCGAGTGTTCGAGGGCGCCAGCGTCCGCATCGACGTGCCGCTGAGCGGCATCGACCCGGACGGCGACTCCGTCGAGCTCACGCAGCTCATCGACGTGCCGAAGCTCGGCTCGGTGCGCGAGATCACGCAGACCTCGTTCATTTACGAGGCATTCGCTGGAGCCGCCGGCACCGACATCCTCCGCTACGAGGTCGTCGACGGCTACGGCCAGCGAGCGGAGGGCACGATCAGGGTCGGTGTCGTCGCTCGCCCCGCCGCGACTGCGCCTCCCGTCGCCGTCGACGACAACGTCCGCGCCAAGCCTGGCTCCCGCATCGCGGTGCCCGTCCTGCAGAACGACTCTGACCCGAACGGGTACAAGCTCGAGCTCGTGCCAGAGCTCGTCGGCGTCGACCCGAGCTTCGACGCTGAGGTCGACGGCGAGTCCGTCATCGTCACGGTGCCAAGCGAGGGCGACTTCATCTCCGTGCCGTACACGATCACGAACGGGCAGGGCGGGCAGGACGCCGCGTTCATCCACATCACGATGAGCGCCGATGCGCCGACGCTCCCACCCACCGCGACCGACCACGTCGTGCGCCTCGACGACTTCGCCGGGGGCGAGACGCTCAGCGTCAACGTGCGCGACGGCGCTGCGAACCCGGGGGGCCGCGTGAGCGAGCTCGCCGTCGACCTCGTCGGTGCCGGCGCCGGCGCTGCACAGGTCGAGGAGGACGGGCGCGTGACGGTGTCGCTCAGCGACGTGAGGCAGATCATCGTGTACCGGCTCACGGCCGCGGACACGGGCCTCACCGCCGCGGGCTTCCTCATGGTTCCCGCGCTCATCACGGAGGAGTCGAAGCGACAGTCGCCGTTCCTCATCCCCGACCTCCCCGCCCAGAAGGTGAAGGTCGGCGAATCGATCTCGTGGGACGTCAACGACCTCGTACGCGCGCCGTCCGGCAACCGGGTCGTGCTCATCAACCCGGAACAGGTGTGGGCTGAGCAGGCCGACGGCAGCGCCCTCGTGCAGGGCGACACGAAGCTCAGCTTCGCCCCGAAACCGGGGTTCCGCGGGCCGGCGTCCATCACGTTCCAGGTCTCGGATGCGCAGGGCGACAACGACCCGAACGCCGGCATCGCGACCATCCGCGTGCCGATCACGGTCGGCGACCCCGACTTCTTCGACGTCGCGCCGACGTTCGTGGCACCGCAGCTGACCGTCGAGCAGGGGACAGAGCAGAGCTTCGACCTGCGGACGGCCACGGGCCACCCCAACAAGGACGTCCTCCCGCAGGTGCAGTACTCGAAGCTGACGGGTGGCACCGGGGACCTGAAGGCGACCCTCGACGGCAGCACCGTCAAGGTGGGGGCTGGCCTGTCAGCGAAGGTCGGCACCGTCGCGAAATACACGGTCACCTACACGTTCCGCGACTTCGTGCAGACCGGGACCGTGACCGTGACCGTCGTCTCGACGTCCAAGCCGCTGCCGCGCGCCGTGCCGGACGAGCAGCTCGCGCGCCGCAACGAGACCGTCACCATGAACGTCACCGGCAACGACTTCAACCCGTTCCCCGAGTCGCCGCTCAAGCTCATCTCCGCGAGCGAGGTGTCGGGAGCCGGCTCCGGAGCCACAGTGTCGGTTGTCGACGGCCAGGTCCGCATTGTTCCGAAGGCGAACTTCATCGGCACCATCACGGTCAGCTACCGCATCGGTGACCAGACCGGCGACCCGTTGCGCGAGACGACGGGGCTCGCGACCGTCCAGGTGCAGGACGTGCCCGGTGCGCCGACCACGGTGACGCTCGCGAAGGGCAGTTCGCTCGGCACGCTTGTCGTGAGCTGGTCAGGGGCTGTCTCGAACGGGAAGGAGATCACCGGCTACGAAGTGACGCTGACGGGCGGCGCAACGCCGATCGAGAAGTCAGCCGGTCTCGCGAACAGCGTGACGTTCACAGCGGCGGACGGCCTTCTGCCGGGCCGCGAGTACACGGCCACCGTACGTGCCGCAAACGAACTCGGATTCGGGCCTCCCGCCACCTCCGTCGGCGCGAAGCCGATCGACCTGCCACAGGCCCCGCAAGGGCTCACCGTGCCGGACGTGCTCGCGCCACCCGGCGAACTCACGGGCACGCTGACCGCAAGATGGTCTGCCCCATCGGTGGACGGCGGCGGCCTCACCGGCTACGACGTGACGGTCCAGATCGGCACTCAGGCCCCGACGACCACAAGCGTGCCAGCAACTCAGCTGTCGTTCGAAATCACCGGCATCACGATCCCAAAGTCAGCGTCGACGCCGGTGAGCGTCTATGTCGCGGCGAAGAACGAGGCTGGCGTCTCGACCGCGACAGGGAAAATAGTCGGCAACCTGATTTACACGCCCCTCTACAAGATCAGCGTCACCGGTGGCGATGCCGTTGACGGCAAGCCGGATGAGGTGAAGAGCTTCCACATCAAGGGGGAGGACTTCCTGGCGAGTACGACCTACAGCGTCAAGTGCTACAGCAACGGGAAGCCGGGCGACGACAAGCTCGTGGGGGAGCAGGGTGGCGTGAGCGGTCCAGCGCTGAACGCCGACGGTGGAGTCAGGGTCCCGGCTTGCGAAGGCAGCCTCGGCGGCTACTGGGTGGAGATCCTGGACAAGGGCACCGTCGTTGTACGAAGCGACGTAGTCGAGAAGTGGTAGGCCGAATGTCGGTGGATGAAGAGACGATCAACAGACCCGGCGCGCAGCAGCCGTCGCGAAGAGGAGCCAGCATGACAGTGACCGAAGAGCAGGCCGCCTGGTTCCAGGATGCGTTCGACCGGTTGGCGGCGAACATCGAGCGTGCGGTCGTCGGTAAGCGCCACGTCGTCGAGCTCACGCTGACAACCCTCTTCAGCCAGGGTCACCTCCTCCTCGAGGACGTGCCAGGGACAGGCAAGACGGTGCTCGCCAAGGCGCTCGCGAAGACGATCGACGGCACCAACAGTCGCGTGCAGTTCACGCCAGACCTGCTGCCCTCCGACGTCACGGGTGTCACGATCTTCGACCAGGTGAAGCGCGACTTCGAGTTCCACCCCGGCCCGATCTTCGCGTCCATCGTGCTCGCCGACGAGATCAACCGCGCCTCGCCGAAGACGCAGTCCGCGCTCCTCGAGGTCATGGAAGAGGGGCGGGTCACGGTCGACGGCACGCCGCATCCGGTGCCGGCACCGTTCCTCGTCATCGCCACCCAGAACCCCGTCGAGCAAGCCGGAACGTACAAGCTGCCTGAGGCGCAGCTCGACCGCTTCCTCATGAAGACCTCGCTCGGCTACCCCGACCATGCGAGCACCGTGCGCCTGCTCATGGACGCCGGGAACCGGCAGCGCGCCGACAGCGTGCCAGCGATCCTGCACGCGGAGAACGTCGTCGTCATGCAAGAGCTGGCCGCCGAAGTGCACGTCGACGAGTCGATCATGGCCTACGTGTCGGAGATCGTGACGGCCACGCGCGCTGACCGCGACGTGATAGTCGGCGTCTCCGTCCGCGGTGCCCTCGCGCTTGCCCGCGCCGTGAAGGCGTGGGCCCTCGCGCACGGCCGCCGCTATGTCATCCCAGACGACGTGCGCACCCTCGCACACCCGGTCCTCGCGCACCGCCTGATCCTCGACCCAGAGGCCGAGTTCTCCGGCACGACCCCCGACCAGGTCATCGACCGCTGCCTCCTCGAGGTCCAGCCTCCTCAGCACCGGGCCGTCTAATGGCTGAAGGGCACGAACCAGGAGAAGCCGAGCTCGCCGAACGCGACCGGCTCACGATCGGCGACGCCATCAAGTGCGTCACGCCGCTCGGCTGGATCGTGCTCGTCGCCGGCATCGTGCTGCTCGCTGCCGGAACCGTCTTCGGCTGGCTCGAGCTCATCGGCATCGGGGGAGTCCTTGTCGGAGTGTTCGCGGCAGCCGTTCCCTTCACGATCGGCCGCGAGAGCTTCGGCGTGCAGGTGGAGCTCGAACCGCGACGCGTACGCGTCGGCGACCGCGCGCTCGGCCGCCTGCAGGTGACGAACCTCGGGGAACGGCGCGTCCTCCCGACGCGCCTCGCCCTCCCGGTCGGGCAGGCCACGGCAGAGTTCAGCGTTCCGCAGCTCGCGCCAGACGAAACCCACGAGGACCTCTTCGCCGTGCCCACCACACGACGCGCTGTGATCGAGGCCGGCCCGGCCCGGTCACTGCGAGGCGACCCGCTCGGGCTCCTCGAGCGAGCCACGAAGTGGACCGGCGTGCTCGAGCTGTTCGTGCACCCGCGAACGGTGCGCATCACAGCTCAGGTTGCTGGACTCCTCCGAGACCTCGAGGGTGTGACCGGTGAGCGCATCACCGATGACGACCTCGCCTTCCACGCGCTGCGTCCCTACGAACCGGGAGACGACCGCAGGAACATCCACTGGCGGACAAGCGCCCGCACGGGACTCCTCATGGTCCGTCAGTTCCAGGAGACCAGGCGCTCGCAGGCCAACGTGCTGCAGACGCTCGAGACAGCCGCCTACGCCTCGGAGGAAGAGTTCGAGCTCGGAGTCGAGGTGCTCGCCTCACTCGCCCAGGAACTCATCCACTCCGGCGTCTCCGTGAGCGCCATGACGCAAAGCGGGCAGCTGCCCACTCGAGCGGTCTCGTCGATGCTCGATGGCAGCAGCCGACTCGAGCCGCTCGAGGCGGCGGCGCCATCGCTGCGCGACTTCGTGGCGCTCAGCGCACGGCGGCTCCCGCAAGCCAGCATCGTTTTCCTCGTATGTGGGAGCGGCACGACGGACGCACAGCTCGGGCAGCTGCAGTCCGTCTTCGCGGCCGATGTGACGCTTGTCGTCTTCCGATGCGCGATCGGGCACCCCGCGAGCCGCACGCGCCTGCGCGAGACCGTGGTCTGCACGGTGCCCGAACTCGACGACCTGCCCCGCCTAGTGCGCGAGACGCGGGTGCGCACATGACGGCGGTGCACGGACAGACGGGTCGTGCACCGAGCCGCGAGAAGCGCCGCGTCGTCGAAGCGAGCACCCTCGTCGATGCTGGCGTCGATGCTGGCGTCGATGCTGGCGTCATCGCGGCGCTCACGCTCATCGCTTCGCTCGGCTTCGCGCCTGCCTACGGCAGCACCTGGTTCCTGCTCGCCGTCGCCGGCGGACTCCTGATCGGCATCGGATCCGCGCTCCTCGGCTCAAAACTCGGGCTCACGCGGTTCAACACCCTTCTCGTAGCGATCGCCGCCTACTTCCTCCTGGGCACGGCATTCGCGCTTCCCCAGTCAGGCCTCGGCGGGGTGCTCCCCACGCTCGCGACGCTCGCCGACCTCGCCAGAGCGCCCGTCTTCGCCTGGCGCGACGCTGTCACCCTCTCGACTCCGCTCCTCGCGCCCACCCACCTCGCGGTGCTCCCGTACTTCGCAGCGACCATCTCTTCCCTCGTCTCGATGCTCGTGCTGCTCTGGATTGCCCCGACGAGACCAGGCTCCATCTGGTCGCCGACGGTGGCGTTGCTTGGCCCCCTCGCGGTGCTCGCCAGCGCGATCTTCGTCGGGACGGAGGACAGCGTCGCTGGCGTCCTGCGCGGCGGGGCCTTCGCGCTCATCGCGCTCGTCTGGCTCAGCTGGCGTCGAGGCTTCGGCAACATCGCATCGAAGGACGCGAGGCGCGCACTCGTGCGATCCCGCGCCCTCGGCACCGGCGTTCTTGTTCTTGTCGCCGCGCTCCTCACCACCGCTGGCGGCTTCGTGGCGTCAGAGACCGTCGCCGACCAGCGCGTCGTCGCGCGAGAGCAGATCACTCCGCCGTTCGACCCGCTGTCTCACACGAGTCCGCTCGCCGGCTTCCGTGAGTACTCGAAGCTCCAGCCTGACGCGGTGCTCTTCGACGTCAGCGGTCTCGAGAGCGGCGACCGTATCCGCCTCGCGACGCTCGAGAGCTACTCGGGCAAGTCCTGGCAGATCGCCAAACCCCAAGAATCGTTGGACGCGACGGGCAGCTACAACCTGTCAGGCAGGGTCGTTCCGAGCAACCCGTTCGTGACCTCGTCGTCCGACCGAGCTCTCGGCGTCTCCGTCCGCGACTACTCCGACATCTGGCTGCCGAGCGTCGGCGTGCCCACCGATGTGAACTTCACGGGCGGCAGCCTGCCGGAGCGCAGCGGAGACTTCCGCTTCAACTCGCGTACCGGGGGAGGCCTCGTCACGTCTGGCCTCCGCGAAGGCGACACCTACGAGATCGCCGCCATGGCGCAGGACCTCCCGGTTGAGGGGCAGCTCGACAACGTTGATGTCGTCGACCTCGACTACCCGGCGATGCCAGCGGCGCCGGCCGCGCTCGTCGAGCGGATGCAGAGCTACATCGCAGGCGAGACCTCCCCCTACCTCCAGCTCAAGGCCATCGAGAACGCTCTCATCGCCGAGGGGTTCCTCAGCCACGGGACGGCGAGCGACACCGTGCCATCGCGGGCAGGCCACGGACTCGACCGTATGCAGGAGCTCTTCGACCTCCGCTACCTCGTCGGCGACCAGGAGCAGTACGCGTCGGCAATGGCCATCATGGCCCGTCAACTCGGATTCCCGGCACGTGTCGTGATGGGCTACGCACCGGAGCAGGTCTCGGCTGACGGCACAACCGAGGTGCGCGGGTCCGACGTCACCGCCTGGGTCGAGGTGCCCTTCGAAGGGTTCGGCTGGGTCGCCTTCGAACCGACACCAGAGCAGACAGACGTGCCCGTCAACACGACCACGGAGCCGCAGTCGAAGCCGAAAGCGCAGGTGAGGCAGCCGCCTCAGACACAGGAGAAGCCGGAGGAGCTCCTCACGAGCGCCGACGAGCCGCGGCAGGAGGAGGAGCCGGATGATGAAGAGACCCTGCCGGCCTGGCTCGTTCCCCTCAGCGTCGCGCTCGCGGTGCCTCTTGTGCTCTTTCTCGCGCCGCTCCTCGTCATCGCTCTCCTGAAGAGGAGGCGGCGCCGGAAACGGGAGCACGAGGGCAGTCCGGACCTGCGCGCTGCGGCCGCCTGGAGCGACAGCATCGACCGGTTCGCCGAGCTTGGGTACCGGGTGCCGCCGAAACGGACGAGGCTCCAGACCGCCGAGGCAGTGCATCCCTCGCTCGTCTCGATCGCCGACCGGAGCGACAGGGCGGTCTTCGGCGACGAGCTGCCGACCGACGAACAACTCGAGCAGTTGTGGGTCGACGTGGACACCTCCGTCGCGGAGGCGAAGAGCGCCGCGGGCTTCTGGCGCCGTCTGCGAGGACGATATACGTTCCGCACGACCCAGCGAGCCGTATCATGGCGACGTGGAACGTTCGGGGTTCATCCAAGTACCGCCGGGAATGATCGGCCAGGGGCCGGTCATGCCTGAATCGGCCGACCGGTCGGGTCGACCCGACTGGTCGGGTCAGGCAGCAGGCAACGGGGGAGCAGCAGAAGCTCCGGCCGATGACTGGCTGCGCGCGGAGCTCGACGACGAGTACCCGCTCCCACCCATGCCAGCGCCGCGCCCACGGCTCTCACCGCAACCGCTGCCGCATTCTCAGTCACAGCCTGGGCAGGTGCAGCAGCAACCGCCGGCGCAGGTCCTGCCACCCGCCGCCCCACGCTTCGGCGAGGCTGCACAGCCGACAAGCGCGCCACTCGAGTCGCTGCTCGGGCAACCCGCCGCGGGGACCTACGTGTCCTCAGCGCCGCCGTCGGTCCCGCCGTCGATCCCGCCGTCGGTGCCACCATCAGTGCTGCAACCACCCATCGCCCCGGGCGGAGCATCCTCCGCGACGCCGCGCGGAGATGCCGCGTTCGGCGCGTCAACGGAGCAGCCAGAGCAGCAGGGGCACCCAGACCAGCGCGAGCCGCAGAACCACATCGAGCAGCCGCTCCCCGAATGGGTGATCGTACTCTCCGACGGGGTCAGCCTCCCCATCTACGGGCCCGTGGTCATCGGACGAAACCCCTCGCAAGAACGTTTCCCCGACGCTTCGGTCTCGGCGGTCCCCGACCTCACGCAGACGATGTCCAAGACTCACGCACGGTTCTGGGTCGACGGGGATCGGCTGTACGTCGACGACCTCAATTCGACGAACGGAGTCGCGCTCTTCCCAGGCGGGAATGCGCATGGCGCCCTCGCGGTTGAGCCTGGAGTCCCAGCGGAGCTCCGCTCAGGCGACGTTGTGCAGCTGGGCGAGTACCGGCTCTCGATTCGCCGGAGCTGAGGCCTGCTCTCGTTCACCTCACGTCAGGAGCCGCATGGTCAAGGCGATGCAGCTCGCGCCCCTCGGGGCCGCCCCAACTGCCCAGAAGTCGCAGGCAGGCGCAGTGTTAGCATGGTCCGCATGTCTGCTGGCCTGCTCCTCCTTTGCTGCCGCGACGGGGCCTGACTTCGAAGGTGCATCCCGTCGCGGTGTCGATGGCGCCTGAGCAGATGCGAGGAGACACAAGCAACATGAAGACGGATAGCAGCACGGACGCGGCGCAGGGCACGGACGCAGCGCAGGGCACGGACGCAGCGCAGTCAAGGACCCTGGCGCAGAAGGTGTGGGAAGACCACCTCGTCGCGAAGGGCGAAGACGGCTCGCCGGACCTCATCTACATCGACCTGCACATCATGCACGAGGTCACGAGCCCGCAGGCGTTTGACGGCCTGCGCGTAGCCGGCCGACCGGTCCGGCGCCCCGACCTCACGATCGCGACGGAAGACCACAACACCCCGACGGTCGACATCCTGAACCGCATCGCCGACACGACGAGTCGCACGCAGATCGAGACATTGCGCCGTAACGCCAAGGAGTTCGGCATCCGCCTCCACCCGCTCGGCGACGCCGAGCAGGGCATCGTGCACGTCGTCGGTCCGCAGCTCGGCCTCACGCAGCCGGGCATCACCGTCGTGTGCGGCGACTCGCACACCTCAACGCACGGGGCCTTCGGGGCCATCGCGTTCGGCATCGGCACAAGCGAGGTCGAGCACGTGCTCGCGACGCAGACGCTCGCGATCAAGCCCTTCAAGACGATGGCGATCAACGTCGACGGCACGCTCAAGGAAGGCGTCACCGCGAAGGACATCATCCTCGCCGTCATCGCGAAGATCGGCACTGGCGGTGGCGCCGGTTACGTGCTCGAGTACCGCGGCTCAGCGATCGAAGCGCTCTCCATGGAGGGGCGCATGACGATCTGCAACATGTCCATCGAGGCGGGCGCCCGGGCCGGCATGGTCGCGCCAGACGAGAAGACCTTCGCCTACCTGGCAGGCCGCGACCACGCTCCGAGCGGCGACGACTGGGATGCGGCGCTCGACTACTGGCGCACGCTGAGGACGGACGATGACGCCGTCTTCGACGCCGAGGTCTTCATCGACGCTGACAACCTCGAGCCGTTCGTGACGTGGGGGACCAACCCGGGCCAGGGGATCTCGCTCAACGGTGTCGTACCGGAGCCGTCCGAATTCGCTGACCCTAACGATCGCCAGGCTGCCGAGCGAGCGCTCAAGTACATGGCGCTCGAAGCTGGTCGCCCCATGAAGTCCATCCCCGTCGACGTCGTCTTCATGGGCTCATGCACGAACAGTCGGATCGAAGACCTGCGAGCGTTCGCGTCCGTCATCGAGGGACGGAAGAAGGCCGACGGTGTTCGCGTCATGGTCGTTCCCGGTTCGGCGCGAGTGCGTCTCGAGGCGGAAGCTGAGGGGCTCGACAAGATCATCAAGGAATTCGGCGCTGAGTGGCGCTTCGCGGGATGCTCGATGTGCCTCGGCATGAATCCAGACCAGCTCGAGCCAGGTCAGCGATGCGCCTCCACCTCCAACCGGAACTTCGAAGGCCGACAGGGCAAAGGCGGGCGAACGCACCTCGTGTCGCCCCTCGTCGCCGCCGCGACCGCCGTTCGAGGTACGCTCTCGAGTCCGTCCGATCTCGACGAGCCCGCCGCATCCGCGCCTGGCCATGATGCACAGCTGCCGCAGGAGGTGACCGTCTGATGGAGAAGATCACTCGCATCGAAGGCACCGCCGTGCCCCTGCGTCGATCCAACGTGGACACCGACCAGATACTCCCCGCCGTCTACCTCAAGCGCGTCACCAAGACGGGCTACGAGGATGCGCTCTTCAACGGTTGGAGGCAGGACCCGGAGTTCGTGCTCAACCGGCCCGAATACCAGGAGAACCCCCGCATCCTGCTCGTCGGACCCGACTTCGGTACTGGCTCGTCTCGCGAGCACGCCGTGTGGGCGCTCAAGGATTACGGCTTCCGGGCCGTCATCGGTTCCCGTTTCGGAGACATCTTCCTCGGCAACGCCGGCAAGCAAGGGCTGCTTGTCGCCACGCTGGAGGAGCACATCGTAGAACAGCTCTGGGACGCCGCAGAAGCGGACCCGAGCACGACTGCGGTCGTTGATCTCACCACGAACACCGTTACTGTCGGAGACATGGCGGCGACGTTCGAGATCGACGACTACACGAGATGGCGTCTGCTCGAGGGCCTCGACGACATCTCGTTGACGTTGCGTGACGAACACGCGATCTCCACCTTTGAGTCACGCCGAGAGGCGTGGCGTCCGCGGACCCTTCCAATCCGCAGGTCCACCACCGCAGGGAGTGCAACTCAGTGAACACGATCACCAACGACTCGGCTCGCGCCGGCGCATCAGTCGGTCTGACCGGCGACACCATCGTCTTCAACGGCGGACGCCCGCTCTCAGGTCGCATCGAGGTGCGTGGCGCCAAGAACCTCGTGACCAAGGCCATGGTCGCGGCGCTCCTCGGCGAAGAAGTCAGCGTCCTCCGCGACGTTCCGGATATCTCCGACGTGCGCGTCGTCGCCGGTCTCCTCACGCTGCACGGTGTGAAGATCGACCGCAACGAGGTCTCCGGCGACTTGCGCCTCGACCCGACGAACGTCGAGACGGCCCACATGGCCGAGATCAACGCGCACGCGGGCTCCAGCCGCATCCCGATCCTCTTCTGCGGCCCGCTCCTGCACCGCCTGGGCGAAGCGTTCATCCCCGACCTCGGCGGCTGCCGCATCGGCGACCGCCCGATCGACTTCCACCTCGAGGTGCTCCGCAACTTCGGCGCCGTCATCGAGAAGCTGCCGAGTGGCATCCGGATGAGCGCGCCAGAGGGCCTGCACGGCGCGAAGGTCACGCTCCCATACCCGTCCGTCGGCGCCACGGAGCAGGTCCTGCTCACTGCTGTTCGCGCGAACGGCCGCACGGAGTTGCGCAACGCGGCCATCGAGCCGGAGATCATGGACCTCATCAACATCTTGCAGAAGATGGGCGCCGTCATCTCCGTCGACGCCGACCGAGTCATTCGCATCGAGGGCGTCGAGCGTCTCGGCGGGTACAGCCACAAGGCGCTCTTCGACCGCAACGAGGCAGCGAGCTGGGCCTCGGCGGCGCTCGTCACGAAGGGCGACATCTACGTGGGCGGCGCGAAGCAGCCCGAGATGCTCACCTTCCTCAACGTCTTCCGCAAGGCAGGCGGAGCCTTCGAGATCCATGACGACGGCATCCGCTTCTACCACCCGGGCGGCGAGCTGCGCCCCGTCGTCATCGAGACCGACGTGCACCCCG
Source organism: Pseudoclavibacter sp. AY1F1 (assembly GCF_002931075.1). Classification (GTDB taxonomy): domain Bacteria; phylum Actinomycetota; class Actinomycetes; order Actinomycetales; family Microbacteriaceae; genus Pseudoclavibacter. The sequence continues at coordinate 240,635 of NZ_PSTQ01000002.1, forward strand.
GCTTCATGACCGACTGGCAGCAGCCGCTTGTTGTCGCCCTGACCCAGGCGCACGGCGTCTCCATCGTGCACGAGACGGTGTACGAGCAGCGCTTCGGCTTCGTCGACGCACTCGTCGAGATGGGCAGCGACATCCAGCTGCACCGCGAGTGCCTCGGCAGCCAGGAATGCCGCTTCGGGCAGCGCAACTTCCAGCACTCCGCCATCATCTCCGGCCCGACGAAGCTCAAGGCAGCCGACATCGAGGTCCCTGACCTTCGTGGCGGCTTCAGCCACCTCATCGCGGCGCTTGCAGCGGATGGCACCTCACGTGTCTCCAACGTCGGCATCATCGCGCGCGGCTACGAGAACTTCATCGCGAAGCTCGAGACTCTCGGAGCTGACTTCACGGTTGAGGCGTAGGGGTGTCCGCTGAGAAGCGGGGATCTGCGCAGCAACGTCGTTCACCAGAGAAGAGCAAGCCCTCGATCTTCTGGTTCCTCGCGGCGGTCGCCTTCCCACTGAGCTGGCCGATCATGCGCTGGGAGATCGAGGGCAAGCTCCCGGAGCACGGCGCGTTCATCGTCGCCCCGAACCACACCAGCGAGATCGACCCGCTCATCATGGGCATGGCGGTCTGGAAGCTCGGCCGCGCGCCGCGCTTCATGGCGGCCGACCGCCTCTTCCGCGTGAAGGGGCTCGGCTGGATCCTCCGCAAGAGCGGGCAGATCCCCGTCTCGCGCGATGTGCGCGGCGCCAATCAGGCGGCGATCGCGTCCGCCCAGCAGCTCGCACGGCTCGGGCAGGGCGTCATCATCTACCCGGAGGGCACGCTTACCCGTGAGCCGGACCTGTGGCCGATGCGCGGCAAGAACGGCGCGGCGCGAGTCGCGCTGAGCGCCGACATCGCCGTGTACCCGACCGCGATCTGGGGTGCGCAGAACATTCTGCCTCGCTACGCCAAGCGGCCAACGCTCGGGTGGCGGAAGACCATCACGGTGCACGTCGGCGAGCCAGTCAGCCTCGCCGAGTTCAGCGGCCGGATGCACAGCGCGAGCGCCATGAAGGGCGCGACGGAGCTCATCATGCGTGACATCACGGGACTGCTCGAGGGCATCCGAGGCAAGAAGGCTCCTGCAGAGCTCTACGACCCGGCGAAGCACGGGCAGACGGAGCACGGCAAGTTCCGGCAGAACCGGAGCGGCTCTTCCGGGGAATCGGGCGAAGCGTGAGTTCTGCGCAGCGCGCCGTCGTCCTGGGCAGCGGCAGCTGGGGAACGACATTCGCGAAGGTGCTCGCGGATGCGGGGCACGACGTGACCATCTGGGCGCGTCGCCCCGAGGTCGCGAGCGAGATCAACGAGTCGCACCGCAACACCGGCTACCTGCCTGGCGTCGACCTGCCGAGGAACCTTCGCGCAACCACTGACCTCGTGGACGCCGTTCGCGGGCAGCACTTCGTGTTCGTCTCGGTCCCTGCCCAGACGGCGCGTGAGCTCGCGGCCCAGCTGGTGCCGCTCATCGACGACAACTCGGTTGTTGTCAGCCTCATGAAGGGCGTCGAGCGCTCCAGTGGTCTCCGCATGAGCGAAGTGCTCGAGAGTGTTCTGCAGGTTCCCGCGGAGCGAATCGCGGTCGCAAGCGGGCCCAACATCGCGCTCGAGATCGCGAAAGAGCAGCCGACGGCGATCGTCGTCGCATCGGACAGCGAAGCGACGGCCGTGAGTGTCGCCAAGCTGGCCCGCAACTCCTATCTCAAGTCGTTCGTGAACGTGGACGTCGTCGGCACGGAGTTCGGTGGGGTCCTCAAGAACCTCATCGCCATCGCGGTCGGCATCGTCGACGGTGTCGGCTACGGCGAGAACACCAAGGCGTCCGTCATGACGCGCGGCCTCGCAGAGATCTCGGACTTCGCGGTCGCCATGGGGGCACAGGCGTCGACGATGATCGGCCTGGCGGGCCTCGGCGACCTCATCGCGACCTGCGAGTCGCCGCTCTCACGCAACTTCACGGCCGGCCGGCTCCTCGGGCAGGGCTACGTCTACGACGACGTGGTCGCCCAGATGCAGCAGACCGCGGAAGGGCTCAGGTCGGTTGGTGCGATCCTCGAGCTCGCGGAACGCCACGGCGTCGACATGCCCATCGCGAAGCAGATCGACGACGTCCTCCACGGGCGCATGAGCCCGGCGGACCTGGCACCACACCTCGCGACCGACGACGGTCCGAGCGGCGAGTAGCGCAGAGCCCGGCTCGGGCGACCCCGTACCCTTGGAAGCCGTGAGCGAAGAGTCGCTCGTGGAAGGAAACCTCATGTCGACTGCTCAGCCGAACGCCACCGCATCCGCCGACTCGCGGCCCCTCATCGCCGTCGTCTTCGGGGGCCGATCGAGCGAGCACGCGATCTCCTGCGCAACGGCGAGCGGCGTCCTCGGGGCGATCGACCGCGAGAAGTACCGCGTCCTGCCGATCGGCATCACTCGCGACGGCGCCTGGGTGCTGGAGGACGACGACGCGGACAAGTTCGCGCTCGACCCCGAGAACCTGCCGGAGGTCGTCGACAACGGCACGCGCATCCACCTGCCTGACTCCGCGAAGCACCGCGAGGTGACCGTGTCGCGTGTCGAGGGCGATGCCCTTGGCGCGGAAGCGGGTGCTGAGCTCACAGAGCGCACCTCGCTCGGCGAGGTCGACCTGGTCTTCCCGATCCTCCACGGCCCGTTCGGCGAGGATGGCACCGTGCAGGGCATGCTGGAGCTTGTCGGCCTGCCGTTCGTCGGTTCGTCGGTGCTGGCCGCGAGCGTCGGCATGGACAAGCACTACACGAAGATCGTGCTGCGGGATGCCGGCCTGCAGGTCGCAGACGGCGTCACGATCACGCAGCACCAGTGGGACACGCAGGGCGAGTCGCTTGCGTCCGAGGTCGTCGAAGGCCTTGGTCTCCCCGTCTTCATCAAGCCGGCCCGTGCTGGCTCGAGCGTCGGCGTCAGCAAGGTCGCGGCCCTCGAGGAGTTCGCCTCCGCCATGGCGACGGCCCTCGCCGAGGACGACCACGTGCTCGTGGAGGCCGCGGTTGTCGGGCGCGAAGTCGAGATCGCTGTGCTCGAGTCGCGTCCGGGTGAGCGCGCACGTGCCTCCGTCGCCGGTGAGATCGTCATGACCAAGGCCGAGTTCTACGACTTCGAGGCCAAGTACCTCGATGATTCGGGGGTCGAGCTGCGCTGCCCCGCCGATCTGAGCGGCGAGCTGCTCGAGGAGATGGCGGAGCTCGGGGTTCGCGCCTTCGAGGCGCTCGGCGCTTCTGGGCTCGCGCGCGTCGACTTCTTCCTCACGGAGGACGGGTTCGTCGTCAATGAGATCAACACGATGCCCGGATTCACGCCGATCTCGATGTTCCCGAAGTGCTGGCAGGCGAGCGGCATGAGCTACCCGGAGCTCATCACCGAGCTCATCGAGGTCGCAAGGGCCCACGCGGCTGCACGCGAGGCTCGCCTCACACGCTAGCGACCAGGCCGTGAGCGCGCGCCCGGTTCAGACGGCCTGTCTCAGGCGGTCTGGACTGCGCGCGCTACTGCGAACCTAGGACGTCGTCGGCGCCCACGCAGCCGCCGGTCTCCGGGAGCTTGGAGACGGCGTCCGTGAGGTCGATGAGCACGTTCGTGCCGGAGGCGACGTCGGAGTTGACGATGACCTCGACCGCAGGGGTGCGCCCGTAGCTCGTGAAGCGGTAGGTCGGAGCCTGGCTGTCGTCGACGATCCAGTCGATGTCGTTGATGCTCTGGCATTCTGCGGAGGTCGGCCCCGGGGTCGGCACGCCGCAACGGAGCAGCACGCCTGCCGGGCTGCCCCACGCGCCCGTGGCCTGGGCGTTCGTGAGTCGCAACTCGAGCCCGTCGACAGTGGAGGGGAGGCGCACGGAGACTTCGGCGCATTCCGGAGCTGCGGCATCCGGCGCCGGTTCCATCGGCACACTGGCGCTGTTGCAGGCGGTGAGAAGTACGACGGATGCGGCGGTCGCGAGCACGGCTGAGCCGATTCGCGAGACGGTGCGGGAGGTTCGAGACATTTGCTCCCAGGCTATCGTGAACGGGTGCCTGCTCTCCCCGACGAAGCCGACCGCCGCCCTGTCCCTGCTCGCGCCCACGCCGCCCTGACCGTGGGCGAGTGCGGCGAGACCGAGCTGCTGCGGCGCATTCTCGCCAGGGTCCCCGCGGCCGACGCCGCCATGCTCGGGGCGGGCGATGACGCCGCCGTGCTCTCGGCCGGTGACAGGCGCGTGGTGATCACGACCGACCTCATGATCGAGGGGCCCGACTTCCGGCTCGCCTGGTCGTCGGCCCGCGACCTGGCGCGCAAGGCCTGCGCTTCGAACCTCGCCGATGTCGCGGCGATGGGTGCAGTCCCGACGGCCATCACGGTGGCGCTCGCACTGCCGGGTGAGACTTCGGTCTCCTGGGTCGAGGAACTCGCGGAGGGCTTCGCCGAGGGCCTCGCCGAAATGGCTCCAGGCTGCGGCGTCATCGGCGGCGACCTGTCGACAAGCGGGCAGCTCACGATCGCGATCACCGCGTTCGGCGATCTGCGCGGGGGCGAGGCGGTGCGGCGGTCCGGCGCTCAGCCCGGTGATGTGCTTGCGCTCAGCGGGCCGGCCGGGCGCAGCGGCGCGGGACTCTCGCTCCTCTACTCGCTCGCCAGGGATGCACGAGGCACCGCGCTCGCCGAGGGCATCGCGGCCCTCCGCTCGCGGGGTGACGCGGTGGCCTCGCTCGTGGACTGGCATCTCGCGCCGACGATCGACGCCTCGCTCGGGCTGGCGGCCCGAGACGCAGGGGCGACGGCCATGATGGACGTCTCCGACGGCCTCCTCCTCGACGCCACGAGACTGGCCAGGGCCAGTGGCGTGCAACTGGATATCGAGACCTCGACGCTCCTGTCCGACGTCGAAGCGGTCGAAGCCGCGCTGACCGCCGCGATGCCAGGGCTTGACGCTGACGAGCGGCAGGCACGCGCCCGAGAGCTCGTGGTGGTCGGCGGCGAAGACCACGGCCTGCTCGCGACCTTCCCTGCCGGGGTGACACTGCCGGACGGCTTCAGGGCGATCGGTCGCGTGCATCCGCTGCTCGACGACGACACCTCACGCGTCCTCGTCGATGGTGAGCCGAGGGAGGCTCGAGGCTGGGACCCCTACGCCTGGGACTTCTCGTCGTCGGACTCTTCGACGGGGCTCGCCTCGTAGCTGTAGACGATCGTTTCACCGTAGGACTTGCGGCGCAGCGCCTCGAAGCTCTCCGGCACGACGGGTGCGGGGGAGCGCGACCCGCGCTCGATCACGACGACCGCCTCCGGCGCGAGGTGCGGTACGAGGGCATCAAGCGCTTCCGTGAGCTCGGGCTCGCCCAGCTCGTACGGGGGGTCGATGAAGACGAGCTCGAAGAGCTGGCCGGGGGGCGTCCGCAGGAAGCTCGACACGGAGTTCTGCGCGATTCGCGACGTCACCGTGCGGCGCCCCTGCTCGCGTGCCACCCGAGCCAGCAGCTCGGCGTTCGCCCGCAGCACGTTGGCTGCCGACTTCGACTGCTCGACGAGCACGGCGGTGGATGCGCCTCTGCTGAGGGCCTCGAACGCGAGCGCACCGGAACCGGCATAGAGGTCGAGCACGGCGATGCCGCCGAGGTCGAGCAGGGATTCGAGCGAGGAGAACATCGCCTCACGGACGCGGTCGCTCGTGGGGCGCGTGCCGCTCTTGGGGACGGCGAGCGAGTGGCCCCTGGCGGCTCCTGCGATGATGCGTGTCACGCAGCGATCGTAGCCGCGGGAGCGGAGTGCCATGCACAGCGGAGAGCGGCTGGCCGAACTTGTCGGGGGTGCGTGGAATGATGGGCACTTGAATTCGGAGGTGGCCATGGAATACGGCAACAGCGCGGAAACCGCAGCAGCGGGGGCCCTGCCTGCTCAGCGGACTCCTTCTGCAGAGCGAGCTGGACGAACGCGCGCATCGAGCACGACTGTCGCACTGCAGGAAGGCGCACGGCAGATCCGCGAGAGCGTGTCTTCGGTCATCTCCGGCAAGGACGAGCAGGTGCACCTCGCCGTCGTCGTGCTCCTCGCGGGGGGCCACCTGCTGGTCGAGGATGTGCCTGGCGTCGGCAAGACGGTGCTCGCGAAGACGTTGGCCGCGGCAATGGACTCGAGCGTGAGCCGCATCCAGTTCACTCCGGACCTTCTGCCTTCCGACGTCACGGGCGTCGCGATCTACGACCAGGTCGAGCGCCGCTTCGAGTTCCAGCAGGGCCCCGTGTTCGCGAACGTCGTCATCGGCGACGAGATCAACCGTGCCTCGCCGAAAACCCAGTCGGCGCTGCTTGAGTGCATGGAGGAAGGGCAGGTCACGGTCGACGGCGTGACTCACAAGCTCCCAGCGCCCTTCACGGTGTTCGCGACCCAGAACCCCTCGGAGATGGAGGGAACGTACGCGCTGCCGGAGGCGCAGCGAGACCGCTTCATGGCGCGCATGTCGATGGGCTACCCGGAGCGTGACGACGAGCTGGCCATGGTCGACCGACGCGACTCGAGCGACCCCCTCGCGAGCGTGCGCGCCTCGCTGAGCGCGACCGACGTGTCGAACATGATCGAGCAGGCCTCGCGTATCTACGTAGCACCCGCCATCAAGCAGTACATCGTCGACCTCGCGCGGGCCACCCGCGAGTACGCTGACGTGCGCGTCGGCGTCAGCCCGCGGGCAACCCTGCACCTGGTCCGTGCTTCGCGGGCGGCCGCGGCCGTCGCCGGTCGCGACTTCGTGGTGCCAGACGACGTCGCGAAGCTCGTCGGTCCGGTCTTCGCGCACCGGCTCGTGCTGAGCGCCCGAGGGTCGCGCGGCACTGCTGCCTCGGCGTCCGCCGCCCGCATCATCGATCAGATCTCACAGCAGATCGCCGTCCCCACGAGCGCGGCGACCGCGTAGCGCGTGGCGACGAGGCGTATCGAGAGGCGGCTCAGGCCCACCAGCCGTGCCATCGGCCTGGTGGTGGTCGGCGTGCTGCTGGCGGCCGCGGCCGTCGTGTTCGGCCGCGGCGAGCTGCTCGCCCTTGGCGGCTTCCTCGTTGCGCTGCCCCTCGTCGCCTTCGTCCTTCGCCTCATCTGGCGTCCGCGCCTCGACGCAGAGCGCACCATCTACCCGACGACGCTGGCCGTCGGAGACCGGATGCGCGTGGTCACCGAAGTGCGCAACCGCTCCTGGATCGCACTCGAGCCGAGCTCCTACATGGACCTCCTTCCTGGCGCCGAGCCTTCGAGCGTCGGCGGCGTGCTGCCCGCGATCGGGTCGCGACTCAACCGCAACGAAGACAAGCGGCGTCGTCGGGTCGCCTACGGTGTCGACTCCATGCGCCGCGGCGTCCACGAGGTCGGCCCGCTGTTCTTCGACAATGTCGACGGCCTCGGGTTGACGAGGCGGGTACTCAAGATCGGCGAGGCGACCTCGGTCGAGGTCTGGCCGCGCGTCGTCGAGCTCCCGGCCATGTCGGTGCCGAGCGGCAAGAGCGGCGGCGAGGTCGAGGCTGGTGTCGCACAGTCGGGCGACTCCGACGACGTGCTCACGCGCGACTACCGGCGAGGAGACCCGCTCCGGCGCATCCACTGGCGTGCGACGGCGCACGCCGGGGAGCTGCGTGTGCGCCAGGAGGAGCACCATGCTGAGGACACGTCGGTCGTGATCCTCGACACGAGCGAGGCCCTGGCAAGCGAGGAGCCGAGAGCTCCGCTGACGCTCATCGACCTCATGAACGAGCAGAACGCGCCCGCGACCGCCGTCGATGCCGAGTTCGAGCTCGCCGTCTCGCTCGCCGCCTCGGTGCTCGCGCGCTTCCACCGCTTCGGCTACGAGACCGAGCTGTTCGAGACGCACGCCGACCCAGAGGGCGATACCGAGAGCACGCGCACCCCGTCAGAGGAGGCCCTGGAGGGGGTTATGCGCCGCCTCATGCTGACGCAGCCCCACTCGCTAGACGCCGAGCGGCGCGAGGCCTGCGCCGAGGTCGTCGACGACATCTCCCGCATTGCGCGCACGCCCGTCGTGTACGTGCACAGGCACCTCGGGGGAGACGGACTGAATGCCATCCGCTCGATCTCGTCGTTCGCAGCCCCTGCGCTCGTGCTCATCGTCTCCGCGAAGCCCGTGCCGCCCGCCACCCTGAAGTCGTTCACCGAGGCGGGCTGGAACGTCGCCGTCTACTCACCCGCCCGAGCCAAGCCGTTCACGCCGGTGCTCGAGCTGGAGGCCACCGCATGAGCACGCAAGCGACGACAACGGCGCAGATGCGTCGACGCCAGGGCTGGAAGGGCACGCCGGGAGCAAACGGCTCGTGGGTGGTCACCGTCTCCCTCGCGATCCTGATCTTCAGCGCGACGAACCTGCTCTGGCCGATCTTCGACACGAACACGTGGTCAGCGAAAGCCATCGTCCTCGTCACGATCATGCTCGGGGCGGCGGCGCTCGTGCGCACCTTCACGGGCTCGCAGCTGTGGGCGCTCATCGCCTCGATCGTCGGCGGTGTCGTCGTGCTCGTCGGATTCACCGGGCGCGGGTCGCCGCGCGCAACCGTCGAGGGCTGGGGCGCGCTCGCCGATCAGCTCGTCGAGCAGCTGCGCTCCGACGCCGCGCCGCTGCGCGAGACCGAAGCTATGACGATGCTCGTGCTCATCGGCGTCGCTGTCATCGTGGTGCTCTGCGACTTCTTCGTCTTCGGCATCAGGGGCCGCTCGCTTGCGATGCTGCCGTTGCTCGCCTTCCCGCTCATCCCGATGGCGCTCGGCATCGACGCCTTCGATGGCTGGGCCTACGTGTTCGCAGCGCTCGCGCTCGCGGTCTTCCTCTACGCGGTCTCGAGCTGGCACCAGCGGGTGCACGATGAGGAGCTCTCGTATCAGGGCTTCCTTGTCGACAACCGAGGCCTCGCCGGCCTCGGAGGGGCGCTTGCCGTCACCGCGGTCTCGCTTGTCGCCGTGCTCGTCGCCTCGACGGTCGTCCCGGCGCCCACCGGCATCGACGCCATCCGGCAGGCCTCGACCTCCGGCCTCTCCACGAACCGCGCGAACCCGATCATCGACCTCGGCGAGGACCTGCGCCGCAACAACCCTGTCGAGGTGCTCCGCTACGCCACGACGACCGACCAGGGCTCGCTCCCGTACCTGACGCTGCAGACGCTCAGCGACCTGAGCGGAAGCGACGACTGGATGCCGGGCGCCTTCGACGGGAACCTGCCTATCGACGGCGGTGACCTGCCCCTCCCCGCCGGCGTCACGGCGGGGGCGCAGTCCAGCGAGTTCACGACGCGCATCGTGCTGGGCGACGGCGTCAGCTCGTTCCTCCCACGCCCAGGCTTCGCGGCCAACGTCATCGATCTGCAGGGGGAGTTTCTCCTCGATGAGCAGACCGGCGACGTGCGCAGCGCAAACGATGAGGCACTCGCGCAGAACTACGAGATCCAGACGGTCGTGCCGACGCCGAGCTTCGAGGTCATCTCCCAGCTCGACGTCGAGGTCCCGCCCGAGCTGGAGCCCCTGACGCAGGTGCCTGAGGGGCCGAGCGCCGACCGCATCCGCGAGGTTCTCAGCGGGATCGTCGACGAGAGCGCGCCGGACGGCACCCAGGCGCTGCAGCTGCAAGCGTTCTTCGCCGACGGATTTGCCTATTCGGAGACCGCGCCGGTCCAGCAGGGGTACGACGGCACGAGCCTCGACGTCATCGCCGAGTTCCTGGAAGCTCGCGCGGGCTACTGCGTGCACTACGCGTCTTCGATGGCGGTCATGGCCCGCATGCTTGGCATTCCCTCCCGAATCGGCGTCGGCTTCACGCCCGGCTCCGCTGGTGAGCTGAACGCTGAGGGCCAGCCGGTCTACACCGTGACCAGCGATCAGCTGCACGCGTGGGCCGAGCTGTACCTGCCCGGACACGGCTGGGTCATGTTCGAGACGACGCCGGCGGGCGCGCTCGGCAATCTCGTCGCACCCGGCCCCGGCGAGACGACGGCGCCCACCACCGACCCGTTCGAAACGACGACCCCGAGCCCGACGCCCGTCGAGACCGAGAGCACGGGCGCACCAACCGCGCCGCCAGAGACGCCCACCCCGACCCCGACGGCGACTGACGGCACGGAGAGCGCGGGGGAGCAGGAGAGCGACGAAGCTGAGGTCGACCTCACCGCCCTGTTCGTCACGCTCGCGGTCATCGCCGGCCTGCTCGCCGTCGTCGCGCTCCTCCTCATTCCCGCCTTCCTCCGCGGTGCCAGGCGTCGCGCGCGGAGGGTCGCGGTCCTCACTGGCTCACCGCCGCAGCACCCGAGCCCGGGCGGCGCCGCCTGGCAGGAGGTGTCCGAGAGCGCGGTCGACTACGGCGTCCGTCTCCCTGCCGGGCTCACCCCGGAAGCGGTTGTCGACGCCATCGCGCGTGCCACCCAGGCCCCGGAAGGCCAGGAAGCTGCAGGCACCCACTCCGACACAGATCCGGATGCAGCCGTCACGACAGCCGCCGCGGGGCAGACGAGCGAGGCTCGGGCAGCGCTCGACCGCATCAGGGTGGAGCACGAGCATGCGGCGTTCGCTGACCCCGGTAGCGGGCAGTCGCTGACCCCTGAGCAACGCGCGGAGCTCTGGAATGATGTCCTCGTGGTCCGTTCAGCGCTCCGTTCCTCAGCCATGCCCGCTGCGCGCCGCCGGGCGGTGCTCGCGCCAGCCTCCCTGTCAGGGAGACGCTGATGGACGCCATCGGCCTCGAGACGCCGCTCGAGGACGTCCTCGGGAAGCGTGACGCCCAGCAGATCAAGAAGCAGCTCGACGTGACGACGGTCGCCGGGATGCTCGAGCACTACCCTCGCCGCTACGCGCGCCGAGGCGAGATGACGGCCATAGAGTCGCTGCCGCTCGGCGACCACGTCACGCTCGTCGCCCGAGTGCTGCGTGTCAATGATCGGCAGATGCGCGCGAGGCGCGGCTCCATCCTCGAGGTGGAGATCACGGATGAGAAGGGCATCGTCTCGCTGACCTTCTTCAACCAGAGCTGGCGGGCGAAGCAGCTGCAGCCAGGCGTGACGGGGATCTTCTCGGGCAAGGCCTCCGCCTACCGGGGAGCGATCCAGCTCGCCCACCCCGAGTACGAGCTGTTCGAGAACGCGCCGCTCGACGCGCTGTCCGAGCGACGCGACCAGTGGCTCAAAGAGCCGATCCCGATCTACCCCGCGACGGCCAGCCTCCCGACGTGGAAGGTCGCCGCCGCCGTCCAGGCCGTTCTCGAGGCGGTCCCCTTCCTGCGCGACCCCGTGCCCGTCGAGACACGCGCCATGTTCGGGATGTACAGCTACGACGAGGCGATGCGGGCCATCCACCAGCCCGAGACGTTCAAGCTGCTCGAGCGTGCCCGTGAATCGCTGCGCTTCACCGAGGCGTTCGTGCTGCAGGCCGCGCTGCTCCAGCGGCGCGCCATCTCCGAGCTTGTCGCCGCCCGAGCGAGGACCGACGAGATCGGGCCGATGCTGGCGGCGTTCGACACGCTCGTGCCGTTCGACCTGACGCCGGACCAGAAGACGGTCGGCCGCCAGATCGCGAAGGACCTCGCGCGTGGTGTGCCGATGCACAGGCTTGTGCAGGGTGAGGTCGGCTCGGGCAAAACGCTTGTCGCGTTGCGAGCCATGCTGCAGGTGGCCGATGCAGGCGGCCAGTCGGCGATGCTCGCGCCCACCGAGGTGCTCGCCTCGCAGCACTACCGGTCCATCATCGATTCACTCGGGCCGGAGCTGGCCGAGCAGCTCAAGCCGACGCTCATCACGGGCAGCATGCCCAAGGCCGAGCGGAAGCGCGCGGCGCTCCGCGTCGTCGCCGGCGAGGCGAAGATCATCGTCGGCACGCACGCGCTCCTGAGCGACGACGTCATGTTCGACGACCTCGGGCTCGTCATCGTCGACGAACAGCACCGATTCGGCGTCGAGCAGCGCGAATCGCTGCGCGCGAAGGGCGCCCAGCCCCCGCACCTGTTGGTACTCACCGCCACGCCCATCCCGCGCACGGTGGCCATGACCATCTTCGGAGACCTCGACATCTCGAGCATCGTGACGATGCCGAAGGGGCGCCAGAAGATCGAGACGTTTGTCGTCGCGACCCGCGAGCATCCCCACTGGCTCGAACGCGCGTGGCAACGGGTCGCCGAGGAAGTCGACCGGGGAAGGCAGGCGTTTGTCGTGTGCCCGGCCATCGAGCCCTCGGAACCGGCAGTGCCCGCGGAGGGCGAGGAGGCACCCCACCCGATCGCGGCAGTCATGGAGCTCGCCCCGACGCTTGCCGTGCATCCGCTCTTCGCCGGCAAGCGCGTCGCCGCAGTGCACGGCGCCATGCCGAGCGACGAGAAGGATGCCGCTATGCGCGCCTTCGCGGACGGCAAGATCGATGTGCTCGTCGCCACGACGGTCATCGAGGTCGGCGTGAACGTGCCGAACGCCTCCGTCATGATCGTGATGGATGCGGACCGCTTCGGCGTCTCGCAGCTCCACCAGCTGCGGGGTCGCGTCGGCCGAGGCGAGCACCCTGGGCTGTGCCTGCTCGTCTCGAACTCCGAGGAGGAGTCGACGGCGCGCGAGCGCATCAACGCCGTGGCGGAGACGCTCGACGGGTTCGAGCTCGCTGAACGCGACCTCGAGCTGCGCCGCGAGGGCGACGTGCTCGGAACGGCGCAGTCCGGTGGGCGCACGTCCTTGAAGCTGCTCAGGGTCATCGAAGACACCGACCTGATCCGCTCGGCGAGGGACGAGGCGGCCCTGCTTGTCAACGACGACTGGAGCCTGAAGCGCTGGCCCGACCTGACCGCCGCCATCGGGAGGCACAGCTTCGAGGAGCGGGAGTTCCTCGGGAAGTCCTGACTCGCCCTCGGCCTCTGGCTGCCGTCGGGCACTGGCCTACGATGGTCGGGTGACCTCTTCCTCCTCTGCACACGCGCTCCGGATCGCCTCCCGCCTCATGCTGGCGGCGATGCTGGCCTTCTTGGCGCTCGCGCTTGGCCTCGGATCGCAGTTCGCGTCCGCGCACGACCAGCTGGTCGACTCGAGCCCGTCCGCTGACGAGCAGGTGGATGTGGCCCCGGCGAGTGCGACGTTGACCTTCTCGGCGGAGGTGCAGGCCGAGGGCACGCTCGGGCCGCAGCTTGAGCTGTTCGCGGTGAGTGCCGTCGAGGAGACGGCAGTCGCCTTCGAGTCGCCCGCGACCGTCGACGGCACGGCTGTCACACAGCCCCTCCCCGAGCTGGCAGCAGGAAACTACTCGCTCAACTGGCAGGTTGTCTCCTCCGACGGCCACCCGATCTCCGGCACGATCCCCTTCACGGTTTCGGTCGGCGTTGCCTCGAGCGCTGACGCGCAGCCGTCCGAGTCCGCCTCTGGCGGCTTCGGGGCTGCAGAGAACACGCAGGGCTCCACCCTCACGAACAACGACGCAGGCGCTTCAGCCGAGACCGAGCAGTCCAGCACACCCGCTCCTGCTGACTCCGGCATCCCGCCGTGGGCCTGGGTGCTCATGGGTCTTGCCGGCATCTCCGTCGTGCTTGTCTCGTTCATCCTCTTCCGCCGCAAAGCTGCGGACCTCGAGGCCAGCCGCAAGCCACAGTCCGACAAGCCACAGTCCGACGACCCACAGTCCGACGACCCGAGGGCTGACGGGCTCGACGACACGCCCAAGGGGCTCTGACGGAGAACGGTCCCGTCCCTCGCTGTTCTGGCGCGAGGTTCCGCTCGCTCGCCGGAATGAGGTGCTGCGGCGCGCGACGCGCAGGATGCGCCCCGTAGTCTTGTCGGCATGAGCAGAATCGCTGTCGTTCCGGGCTCGTTTGATCCGGTGACCCTTGGCCACCTCGATGTCATCCAGCGCGCCGCCACGGTCTTCGAGGAAGTGCACGTCGTCGTCGTCCACAACCCGGACAAGCACGCGCTCCTGCCTATCTCCCGACGTGTGGAGCTCATCGAGCAGGCGGTCTCGGCGACCGGCATCCGCGGCAACGTGCGTGTCGCATCGTGGAGCGTTGGCCTGCTTGTCGACTACTGCACCGACGTGGGGGCGAAGGTCATCGTCAAGGGCATCCGTTCGCAGGCAGATGTGACGTACGAGACGCCCATGGCGATCGTGAACCGAAACCTCGCACGCGTCGAGACGATGTTCATGTTGCCCGACCCGAGCCACGCGCACGTCTCCAGCTCGTTGGTCCGCCAGGTCGCCGGCCTCGGGGGCGATGTCTCGCCGTACGTGCCGCGGGTCGTCTACGAGTACCTGCAGGGCGACACCGACACCTCCATCGAGTAGGGCTCGGGATGCACTCCGAGCTGAGGGCGTACAATCTCCCGGTGACTTCCTCTCCGTACCTCGTGAACATCGCGACCATCGTGGGCAAGGCCGGCACGATGCGCACGCTCGAGCTCGACTTCGATGCGCCTGAGCGCATCGGCGAGGGGCTCGGCTACATCGAAAAGGGCACGCCGGTTGAACTCGACGTGCGTCTCGAAGTGCTGCACGACGGAATCCTGGCGACAGTGGGCCTCGCTTCGCGCATGAGCGGGGAGTGCAGCAGGTGCCTGACACCCCTGGACGAGCCGCTTCAGGTCGATTTTGCAGAGCTTTTCGCGTATGCTCGCGACGAAGCCCTCGAGTACGAGGTTCACGACGACACTGTCGACCTTGAACCGCCCGTTCGCGATGCGGTAGTGCTAGCACTGCCATTCCAGCCGGTTTGTCGGCCGGACTGCCTCGGCCTAGATCCCGAAACCGGCGAGAAGCTGGTGGAGCCGCTCGAAGAGCAGGCGCCCGCGGTTGACCCGCGTTGGGCAGCGTTGGCAGAGTTTGGCGCTTCAACAGAAGCAGCCGAGGAACCAGCAACGGGTTCTGAGGAAGCCGCGGATCCTCGCGAGACAGATTCTCGTGAGAATGTGCGCAACCATGATTACAAGGGGGAGCCGGGCCAGAACTGAGCCCGCCTCCCTGCACGATGAAAGATGAAAGGTAGACGCCGATGGCTCTCCCCAAGCGCAAGATGAGCCGCTCGAACACGCGTTCGCGCCGTTCGCAGTGGAAGGCCTCCGTGCCGACCCTCGTCAAGACCGTTGAGAACGGCAAGGTCACCTACAGCCTCCCGCACCGCGCGAAGGTTGTCGAGGACGCAGCTGGTACTCCGCTGTTCTTCGAGTACAAGGGCCGCAAGGTCGCAGACGTCTGATCCTCGCGTCATGCACGACGTGAAGATCATCGACCCCGACGCCGCACCGTCAGCTGAGCTGGCAGGCGGCCTCGGGGTCGACTTCGTTCCCGCGCTCCTCGAGCTCGCGCTGACCCACAGGTCGTATGCGGTCGAGAACGGCGGTATCCCCGACAATCAGCGCCTCGAGTTCCTCGGCGATTCGATTCTCGGGCAGGCCGTGACGGTCATGCTGTACCGCACGTACCCCGACTACACGGAGGGGCAGCTGTCGCGTCTGCGCGCATCCCTCGTGTCGACGGTGGCGCTTGCTGAGATCGCGCGAGGAATCGACCTCGGCGCCTTCCTGCACCTTGGCCGTGGTGAGCACCTCACCGGCGGCAATAACAAGGACTCGGTGCTGGCCGACACGATGGAAGCCGTCATCGGCGCCGCCTATTTGTCGGCCGGTGTGGACGTCGCGACCGAGCTGATTCTGCGCCTTGTCGAGCCGAAGCTTGCCGTCGTGTGGCGCCTCGGTGCTGAGCAGGACCCGAAGACCGCCTTGCAGGAGCTCGCCGACACCCGCGGTGCTGAGCCGCCGAGGTATGAGGTCGAGGGCTCCGGGCTCGAGCACGACCGCAGCTTCACTGCGACGGTGACGGTGCTCAAGAAGAAGCGCGTGCTCGCGCAGGCTCAGGGGGTCGGTACGAGTAAGAAGCAGGCTGAGGTGGCCGGTGCGCTTGCCGCCTGGCACCAGTTGAACGAGGGCGACGGCGCCCCTTCGGTCTCCTAGCCGTGCCCGAGTTGCCTGAAGTCGAGGTTGTCCGCCTCGGCCTCGCGCCCGCGGTGACGGGGGCGACGGTGTCTGCCGTCGAAGTGCTCGACGAGCGTTCGCTGCGCCGCCATGCCGGGGACTCGACTGACTTCGTGGGCGCCCTGGAAGGTGCGCGCATCCAGGCTGTCTCGCGGCGAGGCAAGTACCTGTGGATGCCGCTCGAGGGGCGCGACGAGGCGCTGAGCGCACACTTGGGCATGAGTGGCCAGATGCTGCTGCGCACCGCGGATGCGGCCGACGACCGGCACCTGCGGGCGCGCATTCGTGTCGATGGTCCGGCTGGCGACTTCGTGGTCGCGTTTGCCGACCAGCGCGTGTTCGGCTCGCTCGCGATCGACCGTCTCGTGCCGACCGTGGACGTCGCGGGGGAGCATGTTCCGTCGCAGGTCGCGCACATCGCCCGGGACCCGCTCGATCCGAACTTCGACGACGACGCCTGGGCCGCGGCGATGCTGCGGCGGAAGACGGGCGTGAAGGGGGCGCTGCTCGACCAGACGCTCATCTCCGGGATCGGCAACATCTACGCGGATGAGGCGCTCTGGCGCGCACGCCTGCACTACGCGCGCAGTACCGCGGGCCTCTCGCCGTCGAAGGTGCGGGAGCTGCTGCAGCACGTGCGCGAGGTGTTCGCGAAGGCGCTTGCCGAGGGCGGTACGTCCTTCGACGCGCAGTACGTGAACGTCAACGGGCAGGCGGGCTACTTCGCGCACTCGCTGAAGGTGTACGGGCGCCAGGGGCAGCCCTGCCCGCGGTGCGGTCGCCCTATCGTGCGCGAGAAGTGGATGAACCGAAGCTCGCACTTCTGCGAGAAGTGCCAGCGCGAGCGGTAGTCGCTCCAGCCCGCGACGTCGGCTCCGCTCGGACGAGCACTGCGGTCAGCGTCGGCCTGCGGCCACCGACTCGACTGCCGCCACCGCCGCATCCACTCCCTCGCTCCACGGGGCACCGTGGCCGGGCAGCACCCACTTAGCTTTGGTGCTGACGATGGCCTGCAGGGATGCGATCGCTTGGGCGGGCTCGTCGGTGAATGGGGCCGGCTGAGGGCCTTCCGTGCCCGTGAGGACGTGGCGGGTGGTGAGCCCGTCGCCCACGAAGACCGCATCCGCTGCCGGCACGTACACGGCGATGCTGCCCTCGGAGTGGCCGGGCATGCTGATGATCCGAGGCGATCCGGGCAGGTCCAGTGTCTCTCCGTCGTGCACTTCGACCACCTCGGTCAGCCACTCGGTTCGTGCGCCACCCTTGCGCAGCGTGTAGGCGGCGAACCCGAGGAGGGGGCCGAGCTTCATCGACTGCTTCGCGGTGGCCGGCTTCGGACCGCCCTTCGCCCGTTCCGCGTCCCCGGCGTGGATGAAGACCGGTACACCGTGGTCGCGTCGGAGGCGCTCCGCGAAGCCCACGTGGTCGGAGTCGCCGTGCGTGAGGATCACGCCCCTGACATCGTCGACCGTGAATCCCAGCGTCGCGAGCTCCGTCACGAGCTCGCGCCAGTGGCCGGACAGGCCCGCATCGATGACCGTCACGCCCTCCGGCGTCACGACGAGGTAGGCGGCCACGATGTTGTTGCCGATGCGGTGCAGCGAAGCGTCGAGTTTCATGATGGCTAATCTATGTAGCCATCATGGCTACTGTCAATAGCTATAGTGGGGGCATGCCAACTCCGGACAGGACCTCCCGCGACGCCATCGTGCTCGCTGCCCGCGACCTCCTCGAGAGCGAAGGTCTCGCTGGCCTGAGCATGCAAGCGGTTGCCGCGCGCGTGGGCGTGCGGGCCCCCTCGCTCTACAAGCGCGTAGCGAACCGCGAGGAGCTCATCCAGTTCGTCGCCGAGGCGAGCCTCGTGGAGCTCGGTGGGCGGCTCGACCAGGCTGGCAGTCTCGCGCAGCTCGCCGACGAGTTTCGGGCCTTCGGTCATGAGCGACCGGCGGCTTTCCAGCTGATCATGAGGCCGGGGGCAGGTACGCCCGTCGCGCGGCCCGAGTTCGGTGCGGCCGCGAGTCGGCGCACCCTGCGGCTCGCAGGCGAGCTGGCGGGTCAAGAACGTGCGCTCGAGGCGGCCCGGACGCTCACGGCCTGGGCTGCCGGCTTCGTGAGCATGGAGCTCAACAGCGGCTTCAACCTCGGCGGCGACGTCGACGAGGCGTGGCGCTTCGGGCTCGCGAGCATCACCCGAGCCATCAGCACGCAGTAGCTCGCGTCGACTCGCGAGCTACTGCTGCCGGCTGGCGTAGCCATCTCTCGATCCTACGGGTGGGCCTCTCGGGGCGTCTCAGGCGAGTTCCAACGCCAACGTCACGAGCATCGACACGCCCAAGACGACGAGGAAGGCCCCCGCGGCCTTCGTGAGAAGCGGGATCCACCGGGAGAGCATCGCGAGTCCGAGCTTCGAGCCGATCATGATCGCCACGAAGAGGTCCCAAGCCAGCACGACGGTGACCATCCAGGCCCCGTAGAGCACAAGGGTCGATGGCTGCGCGGTGGCGAGTGCCGCCGCCAGGCTGACGTAGAAGAGCACGTTTTTCGGGTTGAGGAGTCCGGAGGCCAGCCCCAGGAGCAGGTTGCGAGCCCACGTGGCTCTGGCGGCTGTCTCTCGTGCAGACAGATCGGTGTGCGCTCGGCTGCGGAGGAAGGCCCTGCCGATGTAGATCAGGAAGACGCCCCCGGCTCCCTGCAGAACCCACAGGATCTCTGGTTGCGAGATGAGCGCGATTCCGGTGAAGGTCGCTCCGATGAGAAGGCCGTTGGCGAGCGCGATTCCCACGCACACACCGCTCGCGACTTTCCACCCGTTCGCCATGGCGCTTCGTGCGATGAGGAAGAAGTCGACGCCGGGAATCAGGAGCGCAAGGAAATGGGCGACGGCGACACCGAGAAATTGATCCATGGGCTTCCTGGGCGAGTGAGGTGGACTCGCCCAGTGTGCGGATCAGGTGGTCGGCGGGTCTTGTACGAAATTGCGTCGGCGGCGGTAGGCGCCGGGGGAGGCCGCGACGTGAGCGCGGAACACTCGGTGGAAGTGGCTCTGGTCGACGAAGCCGAGCGAGTGCGCCGTGTCGGCGATGCTCTCGCCTGCGCGGAGCCTGCGGCGTGCTTCCAGAATTCGAGTGTTCTGCCGCCAGGCGAGCGGTGAGAGTCCCGTTGCCCGCTTCATCTCCCTGATGAACTGGAATCGGTCCATGCCGATGAGGTCGGCGAGATCGTCCAGCCGGGGATTTGTCGCGTCGTCGCGCAGCCGCCGAAGGGCCGGGTACAGGGCGGAGGCCAGTTCCGGCTCGATGCTGCCCGCGACGCGCAGCTCGGGAAGTACAGCGTCGAGCTGGCTGAGCAGTCGGGAGAATGCGCGTTCGAGCTCGGACTCCCGGCGATCCGCGAAGACCGCGTCGGTCGCGGCGTCCACGGCAGGTCTGAGGCTGGGGTCGCGGAGCACGGAGATCGATGCGGTGAGTCCAGCGGGGCCAGCCTGCGGTGAGAGCGACGTGAGCCACGCCTCGTCAACGTGGATCATCCGGTACTGCCAGCGTCCATCCAACGGGTTGCACGCGTGAACCTGACCGGATGGGATGAGGATCACGTCGCCTGGTTCCAGACGAACTGGACCCGTGGGCATGCCCGCGAAGTTCGAAGCACCGGATTCTATGAACCCGATCGAGAATGCGTTGTGAGTGTGGGCTCGGTAGCACGAGTTCTCCTGCGAGGAGCGCCTTGCCTCGAGGTGGGCGATCACGCTGCTCCGCGCGAACTCAGTCACGGCGAGCGCTCAACGCTTCGATGGTGGCGGGACACGAGCGAGGCTAGCCGCGGCCGAGTGCCTGGTCGACGCCCTTGTTGGCGAGCATGTCGGCGCGCTCGTTGCCGACGTCACCAGAGTGGCCCTTCACCCAGCGCCACTCGATGGTGTGGCCGCTGTCCTCGACAAGCGCGTCGAGCTCCTTCCACAGCTCCGCGTTCTTGACGGGCTGCTTCGAGGCGGTCTTCCACCCCTTCGCCTTCCAGCCCTTGATCCACTCGGTGATGCCCTTGCGGACGTACTGGCTGTCCAGGTAGAGCGCGACGTTGCACGGCTTCTTGAGGGCGCTGAGGCCCTCGATGACGGCCTTGAGCTCCATGCGGTTGTTTGTCGTGTTGAGTTCGCCGCCGAACAGCTCCCGCTCGTGGTCGCCCGACTTCAGCCAGACACCCCAGCCGCCGGGGCCCGGGTTGCCCTTGCAGGCCCCATCCGTGTACATCACAACATCGCTCACGTGCGTCCCTCATCTCCGTCGCCGACCACGCAAGAGTAGTCGGGGGAGTGCCTCGCCGCAGACTCAGCGCAGGCGGCGGACGAGCACGACGCTGTCCTCGAGCGTGCCGGGCACACCGTCCGGGGAAGTGACCTCGCGAGTTCGCGACTCGGCGATGAGAGTCTCCCACTCGCCGGCGGGGAGGGCCAGGTCGGCGAGCTCGCGCTTTGGATGCACGAACAGGTGCGTGGGATGCTCAGAGTTCAAGACCCAGGACGGCGGGCCCGCGTGCGCGACCGTCAGCAGGTGCCCGCCAGGCGCGAGCATGAGCGCGGCCTCGCGAAGGATCTGGGTGCGCGGCAGGTGGACGGGCGACTGGAAGAAGCTCGCCGTGACGAGGTCGAGCGGCTCGTCTGGGCGCCAGGTCTCGAGATCGCCGGCCACGAAGTCGAGCATCGACGCATCGACGAGCGCCGCCAAGGCCGCCGCGCGTGCGCGCTCGATGGCGACCGTCGAGATGTCGATGCCCGTGACCCGCCAGCCCCGCTGGGCGAGCCAGATCGCGTCGCCGCCCTCACCGCATCCGAGGTCCAGAGCGCGGCCTGGCGTGAGCGCGCCGGCCACGCTCGCGAGGTTCGCGTTGACGCGGCCAGACCAGACCGCGGGCTTCGCCGAGTAGAGCTCTTCCCAGAACTCGGTGGGGGCCTGCGGCTGATCCGTGGTCGCGGCAGAGTTCGTGCTCGAGGCGGCGGAGGCGTGGTGGTGGTGCGAGGTCATGGGCTCAGCATGCGCAGTCACGCTGACATTGGCAAGGTCGCTTGCGAGAACCGCAAAACGCGGATGAGTGTCGTCCGTCTCCTGTCTCATCCGTCGGCGGCTGGCAAATCACAGGAACGAGAGTCGGGCCCTAGCACATGCGATATTGATGAAATCATCATGGACGCATGTCCATGATCCAGGTTCGCAACGTTCCGGAAGATCTTCACCGCGCGCTCAAAACCCGCGCAGCGAGGGAAGTGCTCACACTTTCCGAACTCGCTCAACGAACTCCGTCGATCCGTTGAAGTCCCAAGCGCGAGCGAGCTGCGCGAGCGGCTCGCGGCGCGAGCTACCCGTTCGTGCAGAGGTGAGACGGCGGCCGAGTCCACGCGTGCCGAACGCGAGACGAGATGATCGTCCTCGATACGTCGGCAGCGTTCGAGGCCGATGAGGCACGCAGTCGCCTCCGCGACCTCAACATCCAGTTCTACGATCACGAACTTCCTGACGATCGCATCTGGGAGCTTCGCGCGAACCTCACCGCCTACGATGCGAGCTACGTTGCACTCGCCGAACTGCTCGACGCCTAGCTGTTGACCGCTGATGCTCGGCTCAAGAACGCCCCTGCGCACGCCGCCCGCGTGCTGCTGATCGGGTCCCTAGGCCGGCCTCACAGTGCCTTCTGCCAGCCGCCTTCCGGGGCGAGGGGCGTGAAGCCGAGGGCTTCGTTGACGCGCAGCATGTGAGAGTTCTCCTCGGCGTTCCAAGTGAAGACACCGGTGCACTCCGGGTAGCGCTCGGCGAGCTGCACGAGGTTGGCCGCCTTCACGAGCATCCCGAGCCGCCTGCCGCGGTGCGTCGACGTGACGAGCGTGTTGTCCTGCTGCGCGGGGCGCGTGGTGTCGTCGAGGTCGAGCTGCAGCATCGACTGGGCCACGAGGCGACCGCTCGGGATGTGCAGCACAGCCGCGTTGAGGAACGTCGCGCCTGCGGCGAGCGCCCGGCGCTCCATCTGGGAGACGCGCTCGGCGTCCCACTGCTCCTCGTCGATCGCGAGCTCGCCAGCGGGCGCGTCGATCGACATGTCGCCGTTGAGACGCGCGAGGTCGTCGAGGTACACGGCGTCGCTCTCACCCTCCCAGGTCAGCAGCCGGTAGTCGGCACCGGCCCGCGCCGCGGCGGCTTCCGCGTGCGCGCGCAACTCCTCGGCGGGCACCGGCAGCCGCAGCTCGCTGATGCGCTCGGTCTGACCGAGCTCCCAACCGTGCTTCAGCAGGAAGCGCGCGGCCGGGTCCGCCGCCGAGACGCTGCCGTGCCCCGTCGGCGCCGGCAGCCGTTCGCCGCCGGCCGTCGGATGCTCGACCCAGGCCTGCAGGAACGTGCGTCCGTCCGCCCGCGCCAGCTCCTCGAGGTGGGCCGATGCAAACGCGCCGATGCCCCGGCGCCGGTGGGGTGCATCCACGACGACGTGCGGGTAGGCGTGGGTGGGTGAGTCCTGAGGCGAGACCATGAGCTTCGCGGCGGCGACGGGCGCCTCGACAGCGCTGCGCTCGCCGTCGCCCGCGAAGACGAGGAAAAGGCGGCTCGAGACGGGCCCAGGCATCGTCCAGTCGGCGAGCACGCGCTGGCCCGTCTCGAGCAGACGGCCCTTGCCGTAGGTCGACGCGTAGCCCTGGTTCACGAGCGCTGAATACTGCTCGAGGAGGCGCCAGGCCTCCGTGTCGCGGCCCGACGCTGGGGCTGGAGGCGTGAGCTCCCGAATGAAGTGGTCCACTCCGGTACCGTAGCTGTCAGGCTAGGGCCCCGTCAGCCCCGCCAGCGCGCCGATCACGGCGCCGCCACCCAGTTCCAGCGCCAAGCGCAATCCGACCCAGAGCGAAGTCCGACCACCAGCGAGAGGCCAGCGAGCGCGCATGCATCTGAAGAGCCTCACGATGAAAGGCTTCAAGTCGTTTGCGCAGCCGACGACCCTCGCGCTCGAGCCCGGAGTGACCTGCGTCGTCGGGCCGAACGGCTCCGGCAAGTCGAACGTCGTGGACGCGCTCGCCTGGGTCATGGGGGAGCAGGGCGCGAAGAGCCTCCGCGGCGGCAAGATGGAGGACGTCATCTTCGCCGGCACCGCGACCCGCGGGCCGCTCGGCCGCGCCGAGGTGACCCTCACGATCGACAACGCCGACGGGATGCTCCCGATCGAGTACAGCGAGGTGACGATCCGCCGCACGCTGTTCCGCAACGGCGGGTCCGAGTACGCCATCAACGGCGACGGCGTGCGCCTCCTCGACGTTCAGGAGCTCCTGAGCGACACGGGTCTCGGCAAGGAGATGCACGTCATCGTCGGGCAGGGGCGGCTCGACGCAGTGCTCCGCGCGACGCCCGAGGAACGCCGCGGCTTCATCGAGGAGGCAGCAGGGATCCTCAAGCACCGTCGCCGCAAGGAGAAGACGGTGCGCAAGCTCGAGGCGATGGAGGCCAACCTCACCCGACTCCGCGACCTCACCAACGAGGTGCGCCGCCAGCTGAAGCCGCTCTCGCGGCAGGCCGACATCGCCCGCCGTGCGCAGGGCATCCAGGCCATTGCCCGCGATGCGAAGGCGCGCCTGCTCGCCGACGATGTCGTGCAGCTTCGCGCTGCCCTTCGGCTCGCGACCGGCATCGAGCAGGAGCGCTCCGAGGAGCGGGTCGTGCTGCAGGAGAAGCTCACGGCGGCCCTCAACCGGGCCGAACTGCTCGCCGCCGAGAACCGGGGCGACGCGGCCGACGGCGCCCGCCGCGTCGTGTTCGACCTCGAGAGCGTGCGCGAGCGCATCCAGAACCTCAACGCGCTCGCCTCGCAGCGCAAGGGGCTGCTCGTGTCTCGCCTCGAGTCGCCGGCGTTCGTGCCGACCGTGACCCTCGAGGCTGTTGACGTCGCCCGCCGCGAGGCCGAGGTGCTGGTCGACCGGGCCGCCGAGGCCGAGACGCTCTGGGACGCCACGAAGGTCGCGACCCAGGATGCACGTGCCGCGCTCGACCGCATCGACGTCGAGATCCAAGCGCAGGCGACCCGCATCTCCGCCTACGACCTCAGCCGCAGCGAGCTGCGCGGCGCCGCCGACACGGCCGCCTCGAAGCTCGCATCGGTGCGTGGCGAGGTGCTCAGGCAGCGCAACGCCCGCGATGCGGCGAACGACCGCCTCGCGCAGGCCACGAAGGCGAAGGAAGCGCTCGACGCGAGCGCGGCCCAGAGCGCCTCCGACTCGAGCGAGCTTGACGCCCTCTACAAGCGCGCCGAGGCCGCGCAGCGCGAGGCGGAGCAGCAGCTCGACGCCGGGCGCACGAAGGCCCACGAACTCGAGCGCGAACGCGACGCCCTCCAAGCTCGCGTTCAGGCGCTTACCCTCGCGACGGCGGCCAAAGACGGCACGGCGGCCCTCCTCGCCGCCCGCCTCGACGGCGTCGAAGGCCCCGTCGCCGAGCACCTCCGCATCGACGAGGGCTACGAAGCAGCAATCGCAGCAGCTCTCGGCTCGACGGCGGATGCCGTGCTCGCGAGCGACGCCGACGCCGCCTTCCGGGTGCTCGAGCACGCCACGGGGGAGAAGCTCGGCCTCGTCGAGGTAGTCGCCGAGCTGGGCGCTCCTGCGTCGTCGACCAGCACAGCCCACGCCGCACTTCCTGCAGGGCTGCGCCCCGCCGTTGATCTCGTGCAAGCGCCACCCGCGATCGCCGCACTGCTCGCCCGTGTCCACGTCAGCGAGACGCTCCACGAGGCACGGGCCGCGGTTGCTGAGCTCGCGTCCGCCTTCGAGGGAAGTCCCGCAGCCAACGGGCTCACCGTCGTCACTCGCGCGGGCGAGGTCGTCACGAGTACGTCGCTGCGCGGTGGCTTCGCGGAAGAGGGAACCAGCCGACTCGAGCTGCTCGCGGCCCGAGACCGCGCATCCGCTCGCCTCACCGTCGTCACAGACCAGCTCGACCAGGCCGCGCTTGCGCTCGCCGAGCACCGCGCCGCATCGCAGGCCGCAAAGGCTGAAGCGAAGCGCACGCTCGACGCCCTCCGCGCCTTCGACGGCGCGCTTGCCGCCGAACGCGAGCAGCTCAACCGGGCCAGCGCGCGAGTGGATGCGGGCACCTCCGAGCTCGCGCGCGCCGCGAAGGCCTTCGACCTCGCCTCAGGCGGCGTCGAAGCGGCCGAGCAGGTGGCAAGCGCGGCCAAGGCGGCGCTCGCGGAACACGAGGCCCTGCCCCGCCCCGAGCTCGACTCCTCGGCGCGCGTCGACGCCAACGCCGGAGTCGAGCGCGCCCGCGAGGCAGAGGTCGAGGCGCGCCTGCAGCTCGAGACGCTACGCGAGCGCTCGCGCAGCGAACGCCTGCGCGCCGAGTCCCTCGAACGGCAGCTTGAAACTGACCGCCAGGCCGCAGACAAGGCCGCCCGCGAGACCGTCGTGCGCCGCGCGGAGCTCGCCCAGACCGAGCGTGTGCTCGTTGCCATCCCTCGCCTCGCCGCCGCCGTCCAGGAGTCGCTCGCCGAAGCCCAGCGGCAGCTCGCCGAAGCCGAGCGCGAGCGCGCCGCCCAGCACGAGGAACTCGGCCAGCTGCGCCAGACCGAGCAGCAACTGCGGGCCCGCCTCAGCGAGATCACCGAGGACGTGCACTCCATCGAGCTGCAGATCTACGAGAAGAAGAGCTCGCTGCGCTCCACGCTCGAACGCGCCGCGAGCGAGCTGCGCCTCGCCGAGGCCGTGCTCGTCGCCGAGTACGGGCCAGACCAGTTGGTGCCAGCCGACGACGACGCCCTGCGTGCCAAGGCCGAGCGCATCGCCTCCGCGCTCGCGGAGCAGCGTGCCAGGCACGAAGTCGCCGCAGAAGACGAAGAGCCTGCTGCCGACGCCGGAGACTCGGCGGCCGCGACCGGCGCTGAGGAGCCGGAGACGACCGGTGAGAACGAAGCGACGGGTGCAGGTGGCCAGCCGAGCGCTTCCAGCGCTTCCAATGCATCCAGCGCATCCAGCGCAGCGGCTACCGCCGAAGATGCCAGCAACACTGCACTGCCCGCCGCCGTCACCGACATGGCCGAACCCGCTGGCAACGCAACACAGCCCAACATTCCGGCCAAAGCCCCGGCCGTGACCTCGGCAGCTGCCGGAGTCGTCCCGGCCATCGAGGAGCAGCTCGACGACGACCTCGCCGCGACCTTCGAGGACGATGCCGAGGAGGAGTTCGTCGGCGTGCCGTTCGTGCGCGCCGAGCAGCAGGCGCGCCTCGCCGCAGCCGAGCGCAAGATGTCGACGCTCGGCCGCATCAACCCGCTGGCGCTCGAGGAGTTCGCGGCTCTTGAGCAGCGGCACGCGTTCCTCGCCGACCAGCTCGACGACCTCGCGGCGACGAAGGCCGACCTGCTGCGCATCGTGGGCGACATCGACGAGCGCATGCGCACCGTCTTCGAGGCGGCGTTCGAAGACACGAGGGAGGCGTTCCACACGGTCTTCCCGATCCTCTTCCCCGGCGGCTCCGGCGACATCACCCTCACCGCGCCGGACGACATGCTCACGACGGGCATCGAGGTCTCCGTGCGGCCAGCCGGCAAGAAGATCGAGCGCCTCTCGCTGCTCTCGGGTGGCGAGCGCTCGCTCGCGGCCGTCGCCATCCTCGTGTCGATCTTCAAGGCGAGGCCCAGCCCGTTCTACATCATGGACGAGGTCGAGGCCGCGTTGGATGACGCCAACCTCGGACGCCTCCTCGCCGTGTTCGAGGAGCTGCGCGCCTCCAGTCAGCTCATCGTCATCACGCACCAGAAGCGCACCATGGAGATCGCCGACGCCCTCTACGGCGTCTCGATGCGCCAGGACGGCGTCTCCGCGGTCGTCGGGCAGCGCATCCAGCGCGATGAGGCACAGCCCGCCGCGTAGCCCGCCCGCCGTCCCCGCCCCGCCCGTGCCGCCGAGGCGCACGTCATCCTGTCGACGCCGACCGGTACCGGCAAGTCGCTGGTTGCGATCGCGGCCCACGCCGCCTGCCTCGCGCAGGGGGGACGCAGCTACTACACGGCACCCATCAAGGCGCTCGTGAGCGAGAAGTTCTTCGCACTCGTCGAGATCTTCGGCGCCGCGAACGTCGGCATGGTCACGGGCGACAGCTCCGTGAACCCGGATGCGCCCATCATCTGCTGCACGGCCGAGATCCTCGCGAACCTGGCCCTGCGCCAAGGGTCGGACGCCGACGTCGACCAGGTGGTCATGGATGAGTTCCATTACTACGGCGACCCCGACCGCGGATGGGCGTGGCAGCTGCCGCTGCTCATGCTGCCCGACGTGCAGTTCCTGCTCATGTCGGCGACGCTCGGCGACGTCACCGAGATCGTCGAGGACCTCGAGCGGCGCACGCAGCGCGACGTTTCGCTCGTGACCGGGGTCGAGCGTCCCGTGCCGCTCGACTTCTCGTACGTCGTGGCGCCGACCCACGAGACTGTCGAGAAGCTCGTCGAAGAGCGCAAGACGCCCATCTACATCGTGCATTTCTCGCAGGCCGCGGCCATCGAGCGGGCGCAGGCGCTGTCGAGTCTGAAGGTCGTCGACCGTGCAGGCCGGGATGCGATCGCCGAAGCCATCGGCGGGTTCCGCTTCACGACTGCGTTCGGCAAGGTGCTGTCTCGGTACGTGCGGGCCGGCATCGGCGTGCACCACGCTGGCATGCTGCCCCGCTACCGCCGCCTCGTCGAGACCCTCGCGCAGAAGGGCCTCCTGCGGGTCATCTGCGGCACCGACACCCTCGGCGTCGGCATCAACGTGCCTATCCGCACGGTCCTCATCACGGCCCTCGCGAAGTTCGACGGGCAGCGGATGCGGCACCTGTCCGCGCGCGAGTTCCACCAGATCGCGGGGCGCGCCGGCCGCGCGGGCTACGACACGGCGGGCACCGTCGTCGTCGAGGCGCCAGAGCACGAGATCGAGAACGCCGCCGCCGTGCGCAAGGCGGGCGACGACGAGAAGAAACGCAAGCGCATCGTCAAGAAGAAGGCGCCGCAGGGCTTCGTGTCGTGGGGCGAGAAGTCCTTCGAGAAGCTCGTCTCCGCCGAGCCCGAGCCGCTCACCTCCCACATGCACATCACGGCGTCGATGATCATCAACGTCATCGCGCGCGGGGGAGACGTCTTCGGCAACGCGAAGAAGCTCGTCTACGACAACCACGAGAAGCCGGCCAGGCAGCGAGAGCTCGCGCTGCGGGCGATCGGCATCTTCCGCACGCTCGTGACGGCAGGCATCGTCGAGATCGGCAGGCAGGGTCGCATCACCCTCACCGTCGACCTGCAGGCGAACTTCGCGCTCAACCAGCCGCTCTCGCCGTTTGCGCTCGCGGCCATCGAGCTGCTCGACCCTGACGCGGAGGCGGCTCCCGGCGACCGCGGTTCCGAGGAGAACACGAGTGGCGAGGGCGCGGTCGGCTCCGGCCACTACGCGCTCGACGTGGTCAGCATCATCGAGTCGACCCTCGACGATCCGCGCCCCGTGCTCTCGCAGCAGCAGTTCAAGGCGCGCGGCGAGGCGGTCGCGCAGATGAAGGCAGACGGCATCGAGTACGACGAGCGCATGGAGCGGCTCGAGGAGATCACGCACCCCAAGCCGCTCGAGGGCCTCCTCGCCCAGTCGTTCGAGCTGTTCGCGCAGCACGAGCCGTGGGTGCGCGACTTCGAGCTCTCGCCGAAGTCGGTGGTGCGTGACATGTTCGAGCGGGCCATGAGCTTCGCCGAGTACGTGAACTTCTACCAGCTCATGCGCAGCGAGGGCCTGGTGCTCCGCTACCTGAGCGACGCCTACAAGGCGATCCGTCAGACGGTGCCAGACGAGGCGAAGACCGAGGAGCTGCTCGACATCATCGAGTGGCTCGGCGAGCTTGTCCGCCAGGTCGACTCGAGCCTCATCGACGAGTGGGCGTCGCTGGTCGACCCGGAGCAGCAGGCAGCGAGCGACGAGCCCGTCGTGCCGCCGGCCCCGCCGAGCGTCGTGGGAAACCGCCGCGCCTTCACGGTGCTCGTGCGCAACGAGATGTTCCGTCGCGTGCAGCTCGCTGCCCTCCAGCGCGACGAGGCGCTCGCCGAACTCGACCCGGACGTCGACTGGTCGAAGGCCCTCGACGGTTACTTCGACGACCACGACACGATGGGGGTGGACGCGGCAGCACGTTCGCCGAAGCTCCTCACGATCGACGACTCGGAGGGGCGCCAGTCTGGCGGCCTCTGGAGCGGCGTGTGGCGCGTGGAGCAGATCATCGACGACCCGGCTGGCGACCACGACTGGCGCATCCGCGCCGACGTCGACCTCGCTGAGTCACACGAGGCGGGCGAAGCCATCGTCCGCGTCACCGACGTGTCGCGCCTCTAGGTCGGGCAGGAACGACGAAACCGGATGCTCGCGACTCGCGCGTGCATCCGGTTTCGTCGTTGCTGGTGGCCCAGCGGGGGAGACTAGCGGTGGTCTGATTCGTGGGTCGCGACCGGTGCCGCGTCCGTGTTCTCGGCGGTCTCCGGCGTGGTGCCTTCGACGCCGGCGACTGCGGCTTCAGGGCCGCCAGTCGCTGAACCGACCGCGCTCGCTTCGGGCTCTCCGCCCTTGGCGCGCGTGTAGATGATGCTCGCGATCGTGGCGACGATGAGGACGCCGAAGATGAACGTGAGCGAGAGCCAGATCGGGATCTCGGGGATCCAGAGGAGGGGTTCGCCGCCGTTGATGAACGGCAGCTCGTTCTCGTGGAGGGCGTGGAACATGAGCTTCACGCCGATGAAGGCGAGGATGAACGCCAGGCCGAGGTCGAGGAACACGAGGCGTTCGAGGAGGCCGCCGATGAGGAAGTACAGCTGGCGGAGGCCCATGAGCGCAAACGCGTTCGCCATGAAGACGAGGTACGGCTCCTGCGTGATGCCGAAGATCGCGGGGATCGAGTCGAGCGCGAAGAGCAGGTCCGTGAAGCCGAGGGCCACGATGACGAGGATGAGCGGCGTCCAGACCTTCTTGCCGTTCTCGACGATCTTCCACTTGTCGCCGTCGTAGTGCTCGCTCGCGGGGATGACCTTGCGGACGAGGTTGACCCACTTGGGCATCTCGGGCTCTTCGTCCTTGAAGGAGTCGATGGCCTGCTTGACGGCCATGTAGAGCAGCCAGGCGGCGAAGAGGTAGAAGACTGAGACCCAGGCTTCGAGGATCGCGGCGCCCGCGATGATGAACGCGAAGCGCATGACAAGCGCGATGGCGATGCCGATGAGCAGCGCCTTCTGCTGCGCGATCTTCGGCACCTTGAAGCTCGTCATGATGATGAGGAAGATGAAGAGGTTGTCGACGGACAACGCCTTCTCAGTGGTGTAACCGGCGATGAACTCGCCAGCGTGCTGCCAGTCCCACACGAGACCGACGCCAAACATGAAGACGACGGCGAGGGCGATGTAGAAAATCGACCACCAGCCTGCTTCCTTGAGGCTCGGCTCGTGCGGTGTCTTCACGTGGGTGAAGAAGTCAAAAACAAAGAAGCCGATGACCACGGCAATGGTCACCGCCCAGATCCAAATGGGAACGTCCACGGGTCCTCCGGAGGGGTGTGTTCGGCGAATCGGCCGAAGGTCTCTTCCGTCGGCAGAAACCGACCGACGCGCCCGGGTGGCTGATGACAGTCACCGTGATGACGAGCGCGTCGCAGGAGGAATACTCCCCTTCAACGAGTGCCATCGTACACGGTGCACGTTTCCGCACCAAGGGGTGTGTGCGTCGACGCGGGGCCCGTTGCGACGGATGATCGGTTGGGGGCAGCTCGTTTAGTAGCGTCCGCGAAACCCGAGATGTTGGCGCATTGTCCGAACTCATGACTGTGACTACGGGAAGCATCACCGCGCGGGTTGTGCGCCGCTCACTTCCCAAGTGAACTTTGCCTCGGAGAGACTGAGGAGAGGAACAGACTTGCAAGACACAGATGCTGAGGGCGGAACGGGATCGGTTGACGAGGAGAGCGACAACAACAGTCGAGGTCGGATTGTGTTCCCTGCTCTGGCCGCGGCAGGAGTCGGTTTTTTCGTGCTTGTTCTGACCTGGCGCGCTCAAACGCACCTTACGACGGCAGCACTCATCGTGATCGCGACCTTCGTCCTGACACTCCTGATCACGATCTTTAGCCAAGGAGTCATGCGGAGGGTCAACGAGATTCAGCGAATCGGGTGTGCATTCTTGCTGGGCGGAGCGGTTCTCTTCGGCGGCGCGAACTACTGGGCTTGGCTGGCGTATAAGGGCCTGATGGAGGCCAGCTACGCCATGATCTTCGGAGTTTCGTCGTGGCTGCTCGCGCTGGTCTGTGCTCTGCCGGTGCTCTCTGCTGGGAACGCGTCGGGGCCAGCAGTCCTTCGCGGCGTTTCGGCGATCATGGTCGCGCTCGGATTCGTCTTGCCAGGTGCTTCGGCAGCTGCATCGGAAAGACCGATGAGCTTCAAGATTTACGGGGCTTGCGCCGAATTGGTGCCGGACGATGTGACTCGAGTTTCGTATCTGGTGGCGCCCGGGGACCAGCCGCCGAGCGCCGCGGACTGGGAAATGGCCCCAGGTATTTCGTATTCCCACGGCATACCAAGCGGTCTCATGGATTGGCCGGCAGTGGTTGCCGAGGGCGATCAGATGTATTTCCTTGCCTACGGGAGCCGCGGTGAGTACT
This sequence comes from Pseudoclavibacter sp. AY1F1, assembly GCF_002931075.1. Lineage (GTDB taxonomy): Bacteria > Actinomycetota > Actinomycetes > Actinomycetales > Microbacteriaceae > Pseudoclavibacter. The sequence continues at coordinate 272,287 of NZ_PSTQ01000002.1, forward strand.
TCGGCGGGGACAAGTTCCCCGAACTGGGGCAAGCGTACGTCGGAGCCGTGACCCGCATTCTGGCTCTGGGGCACGATGCATCGTTGATCAACGATGACGATTGGGAGTCGGGTATGAAGGGACGCGCCGAAAACTGTCAGTAGTCTCCGTCAGCCGCAGAAGTCGGGAGAGCGTCTACGGCGTAGGAACGAGCGGGTAGCCGTTCAACAGCGTCACCTTGAGTGCCCCGTCGCTCTGGGGTCGCAGGATGCTCAGGGCGAGGTTGCCGATGTGGGGCGCCTGCGCGCCGAGGATCGCGGTGAGGACAAGGCGAATGACGCTGCCGTGGCAGACGATAAGCGAGTCCTCGTTCGGATGGGCGGCGGCAACCTCACCGATCGCGGCCAGTGACCGTGCGACGACGGCTGCGCGCGGCTCGACGCTCGGGTGGTCGAGCGGGCGGCGCGTGCCGTCCGGCATCCAGTACTTCTCGCCCTCGAGGACACCGAAGCTGCGCTCGATGACCCCGGGGAGCAGGGTCGGCGCGCCGAGGCCGGTTCCTTCGCCGATGATCTCTGCCGTGGCTCGGGCCCGGGAGAGCGGGGAGCTGTAGAGGTTGCCCCATCCCTGCCCGACGAGGAGTCCGGCTGCGTCGCCCGCCTGGTCGAGACCTCTGGCGTTCAAGGGGATGTCGGTGGCTCCCTGCAGGAGTCCCGTCGCGTTCCACTCGGTTTCGCCATGGCGGATGAGGCCGATGCGCATAGTGCTCCGTTCGAGGTTTCAGGCCGCGGTCGCTGAGGATTCAGCTGCCGGCTGAGGGGTCAGCACCCATGGTGTCAGAGCGCTGACTACGCTTGGCACATGGCTGAACGCACTCCCTGGTCACTGTCCGGCGCTCTGCGCGGCATGTTCGGCAGGCAGAAGATCGACGAGACGACGTGGGACGACCTCGAAGAGGCGCTGATCACAGCGGACTTCGGGCCTGATATCACCGACGAGATCGTCGAGCAGCTGCGTGACCAGGTTGCCAGGTTCCACACGGAAGACCCGAAGGACCTGAAGCGGATGCTCCGCGAGCTCATCGAGGAACGGCTCTCGAAGTTCGACACGACGCTGAACCTGCGTGAGCGTCCCGCGGTGACGCTGGTGGTCGGCGTGAACGGCGTCGGCAAGACGACGACCATCGGAAAGTTCGCGAACTTCTTGCGCATCAACGGCCGCACGGTGGTCGTGGCGGCGGCAGACACGTTCCGCGCTGCCGCCGTCGAGCAGCTCGCGACGTGGGCGCAGCGAGCCGGTGCCGGCATCGTCCGCCCGCAGCAGCACGGGCAGGACCCGGCGTCTGTTGCCTATCAGGCGGTGGAGATCGCGATGCGCGAGGGCCTTGAGATGGTGGTCATCGACACGGCTGGCCGTCTCCAGACGAAGAGTGGCCTCATGGACGAGCTGTCGAAGATCCGACGCGTTGTCGAGAAGCTGGCTCCCGTCTCCGAGGTGCTCCTGGTGCTCGACGCGACGACCGGCCAGAACGGTGTCGCGCAGGCTGAGGCGTTCATCCAGCACGCCGGCGTGACGGGGCTTGTCGTCACGAAGCTCGACGGTTCGGCCAAGGGCGGGTTCGTGCTCGCCGTGCAGGAGCGCACCGGTCTGCCCATCAAGCTCATCGGTCAGGGCGAGGGCATCAACGACCTGGCAGGCTTCACGCCGCACGTGTTCGCGGAGAAGCTCGTCGGCTGACTGGCGCTTACAGGCCTGGCGATCGCTGACGGAAGAGGCAGGGGAGGGTGCTGATGGAGAACGACACGTTGTTTGCTGTGCTGTCGGTTGCGCTGGCGGTGCTCCTCGGTGTCGCCGGCGGAGCATTCCTGGCTGTCGGTTCTGCGCCGGTGCGGTCCTGGACGCTGACGGCGCTGGCGACGGCGAGCCTGCTCGGCGGCGCTGTCCTGATCTGGTCTTCCTTCGGATCCCGGCCGTGGATCGGCGTGGTCTTCGTGTTCGTGGCGGTCGCGGCGAACATCGTGGCGAGTGCGCTGCGGTGGCGGAGGCTCCCGCAGCTCACCGGCGCGAGGCTGCCTGAGCTGCTCCGACTTGTTGTGCTGCGGCCGGACATCCTTCGTCGGATGGCGGCGGATGCCGCGCAACTGGAGGACGAGAAGCTCCGGCGGTAGGCAGCCCCTCGATCGCGCCGTCTCCCTGATTCTGGCGGCCTGGACGCTCACCCAGCTGTCGGCGTCGCGGAGTAGCCTTCAGGCCACGTGTCGAGGAGGTCGCTCATGATGACAGATGCGCTGTTCGTGTTCCTGGCCTACGCCCTGGCCGTGGTTCTCGCCGGCAGCGGCGGTGTCTTTTACGCGCTCGGATCCGTGCCCGTCAATTCATGGCCCGTCAAGTCGTTTGCCCTCGCGAGCCTCGCCGGAGCGGGCCTGCTCGTCTGCACGGCGTTCCCGACCCTCACCTGGATTGGCGTCATCTACGTGCTGGTCGCGGTCGCTTCCAAGTCCGTGGCGAGCGCGCTGCGCTGGAGGGCGCTGCGCGCGTTCCGTGACGTGCCCTTCCCCGAGCTGCTGCGCTTCGAGCTTCTGCGGCCGTCGATCCTGCGTCGGATGGCGGCGGATGCGGGCGGAGCGACGGATGGGGTCGTGCATCCGCAAGACTCTCGAAAAATTTAGTCCACTCGGTTTTCCCGCGCAGCGAGACGAAATGACGATTTTGCCTTTCGGCGGAAGCAAATGCCACCGTTCCGGGTTGTCTGACTCGTGAACCGCCAGCAACGCCAGATCCTCGTCATCGCGATCCTCGCCTCGTTTGTCGCTTTCCTTGACGGCTCGGTGACCAACGTCGCGCTGCCGGCAATGGTCGCGGAGCTCGGGGGCGGGCTCGGCACGCAGCAGTGGATCGTGGACGCCTACCTCATCACGCTCGGCTCGCTCATCCTGCTCGCCGGGTCGCTGTCCGACGTGTTCGGGCGCATCGCAGTGCTGCGGTTCGGGCTCATCGGCTTCGGCGTTACGAGCATCGCCATCGCGCTCTCGCCGACACCGGAGTTCGTGATCGTCGCGAGGGCGTTGCAGGGCGTCGCCGGCGCGCTCTTGGTGCCAAGCTCGCTGGCGCTCATCATCTCCGCCTTCCGGGACGCCGCCCAAGCAAAAGCGATCGGCGTGTGGACCGCATGGACGGGCGCCGCGTTCCTTGCCGGCCCCTTCCTTGGCGGCCTGGCCGCCGACTACCTGACGTGGCGCCTCGTGTTCGGCATCAACGTCATCCCGATCCTCGTGACCCTGTGGATGCTCACTCGCCTCGACACCAGCTTCGATAAGCCCTCAGGTGGTCGTATCGACGTGCTCGGCGCGGTGCTTGGGTTCCTTGGCCTCGGAGGGCCAGTGTTTGCGCTCATCGAGCAGGGCAACTACGGCTGGGGGAGCCCCGTCGTGTTCCTGCCCTTTGCCCTCGGCCTCGTGAGCTTCGCCGCCTTCCTGATCTGGCAGGCCCGTGCGCCGCACCCGATGCTGCCGCTTGGACTGTTCCGCATCCGCAACTTCTGGGCGGGCAACATCGCGACGGTGTTCATCTACGCCGCGCTCTCACTTGGCGGCTTCGTGCTCGCCATCTTCCTGCAGCAGATTGCCGGGTTCAGCGCGACCTTCGCCGCGCTCGCAACGCTGCCCATGTCGATCGCGAACGTGACCCTGTCGTCCTGGTTCGGATCGCTGAGCGGACGCTTCGGGCCGCGCATCTTCATGACGGTCGGCCCAATCCTGGCCGGCATCGGCACGCTCATGTATTCGGGGCTCGGCTCCGAGGTGAACTACTGGACCCAAGTGCTTCCTGGCGTGATCGTCTTCTCGCTTGGGCTCTCCATGACGGTCGCACCGCTCACCTCCGCGATCCTCGGCTCCGTGCCGACAACGCAATCCGGGATCGGCTCGGCCACCAACAACGCCATCTCCCGCGTGGCCGGGCTCGTCGCGATCGCCATGATCGGGGTCATTGCGGGCGGCGCCATCGACGTCGACAGCTACCAGCCGCTCATGTTCGTGACCGCCGGCCTCCTCTTCGCTGGCGCGCTCACCTCGTGGCTCGGCGTCAGGAACCCGAAGCCGGAGGTCGTGCCCGCCTAATGAACGCAGTCCGCTTGCCGCCACCTCGGACCAGAGAGCCGTGTGGGGCGGAAGACGTGCGTGCGTCGGGAGGCGCTGAAAGGATGGATGCATGAAGATCGCAATCGCCGGAGGCACGGGCACCGTGGGCCGCCTTGTTGTTGACGAAGCCCACGCGCGTGGGCACGAGGCCGTGGTGCTGACCCGCTCGAACGGCGTAGACCTGACAACGGGCGCGGGCGCCGAGTCTGCGCTCGCGGGCGTCGAAGTCGTCATCGACGTGCTCAACCTCACGACCATGAACAAGGACGAGGCCGTCTCGTTCTACGAGACAACCACCAGGAACCTGCTGGCGGCCGAGGCTCTGGCGGGCGTCGCGCAGCACGTTGCGCTGTCGATCGTTGGCATCGACACGTCGCCGTCCGGCTACTACGAGGGCAAGCTCGCGCAGGAGCGAGCCGTGAAGGCCGGCGGGGTGCCGTGGACGATCCTGCGCGCCACGCAGTTCCACGAGTTCGCGCCACAGATGTTCGCGACGCTCAGGCGCGGGCCGGTCATGCCGATCCCCGTCATGGCGACGCAGCCGGTCGCCGCCAGGGAGGTTGCCGGGATGCTGGTTGACCTCGCTGAGGCCGCCGCACAGTATTCAACCGTGCAGCTCGCCGGACCCGCCCCCGAAAAGCTGGTCGACATGGTGCGAAGCTACGGGCGGGCGACTGGGCAGAAGGTGCTGTACGTGCCGCTCAGGCTGCCGGGCGCATCCATGGTCGCGATGCGCGACGGGACGCTCCTGCCATCCGGTGAGTATCGGACGGGGCGGGAGAGTTACGCGCAGTGGCTCGAGCGGGTCACGACGCGCTCAGCGTGAACTCGAGGAGGGTGTCGTCGCCCTCACGGGGTGAGCCGCGCCCGTCGGTGTTGTTGGTGAGCACCAGCAGGGTGCCCTGCGACGTCACGACAGCGTCGCGGAGTCGGCCGAACTCGTCGACGTAGAGCGCCTCGTCGCTCGCCTCCGAGGCTTCGGGAATGGCGATCTTCCAGAGCCGCTCGCCGCCGAGCCCCGCCATGAACAGGGTGCCGCGCGAGTAGGCGAGCCCGCTCGGGCTGGCTTCGTTGGTGGGCCACTGCAGAACCGGATTCAGGAACGCAGGGTCATCGCCCTGGCCCTCGACCGTTGGCCAGCCGTAGTTGCCGCCAGCTTCGATCTTGTTGAGCTCGTCCCACATGTTCTGTCCGAACTCGCTTGCCCAGAGCCCGCCCGAACCGTCGAAAGCGAGGCCCTGCGGGTTGCGATGGCCCATCGAGTACACGCGGTTTCCAAACGGGTTGTCGGAAACGGGCGAGCCGTCGAGCTCCATGCGCAGGATTTTGCCGTTGAGCGAGTTCTGGTCCTGGGCGAGCTCGGTCTGGGAAGCATCGCCTGTGGAGGCGTAGAGATAGCCGTCCGGACCGATCGCGAGCCGGCCGCCGTTGTGGTTCCCGGCCTTCGCGATGCCGTCCACGATCACCTCCGGCACGCCGACGCCGATCCCACCCTCCCAGGTGACGGGGAAGCGCACGATGCGATTGTCTGAGGCGCCCGTGTAGAAGGCGTACAGCCACTGCTCGGCGTCCTCGCTCGAACCAGCGAGCGCGAGGCCGAGCAAGCCACCCTCTCCGTCAGGCACCACGTCACCGATCGTCGTCACGACCCGGTTGGGGTTCGATCCATCCGCGGACACCTCGACGATCTGACCGGTGTCGCGTTCGCTCACGAGGAAGTCGCCCGTCTCGAGCTCGACGACCGACCAGGGGGCCTGCAGACCCGTCGTGACCACTCGTGGGTCCCCGTTCGGGGTGACAGGGCCCGGGTCCGCGGCGGCAGTCGAAGCGGATTCATCTGCGGTGGATGCCGGGGCAGTGGATGCCGGGCTTGGGCTGGCCGAGCCGGTCTGGGTGGGCTCTGCCTGCGGGCCGCTTGGCGTGCATCCGGCGAGGGCGAGGGCCGCGACGGCGGCGAGGGCGAGGAACGGGGCAGAGCGCTTCGTCATGGTGGCGGCCAATCGGTTGACGACGGATGCGACCAGTCAAGCCGAGCAGCCTGTGCCGGTGCTCCGTGTCGCGCGCCTCGCTCTCGCTGAGGAGGCCTAATCCGTCAGCAGCAGGATGCCGAGGAGCGCCTGCGCGATTCCGATGACCAGGGCCGTCAGCACAAGCACGGCGTGCACCGTGAGGAAGCGCGTGGGGCGGCCATTCTCGTCGCGCGCACGAGGATCGTTCGAGACTCGGCGATAGAAGGACGGCCAGACGAGGACGTTGAAAACTGCACCAACGAGGAGGGCGACGCTTGCGAGGAGGACCATCTTCCAAGCCTATTCGCGAGGGGCCTATTCGCGAGGGAGGGTCGCTCCGAGCGCCACCGCCGCGCTCGCGGGGCTCTGGCGTTTCGCGAGCGTGACGTAGCCGGCAGCGTGGGGGATGAAGGCCGCGCTCTCCTCCGTGGTCAGCTCGCGACGGACCTTGGCTGGTACGCCGGCTGCCAACACGCGGTCGGGGATGTTCGCGCCCTCAAGGACGACCGCGCCGGCGGCGACAAGCGAGCCGGCGCCGATGACTGACCGTGAGAGGCAGGCGGCTTTCATTCCGATGAGTGTCCCGTTGGCGATTGTGGTGCCGTGCAGGAGCGCCTGGTGGCCCGCCGTGACGTCGTCGCCGATGATCGTGTCGACCTCTCGTTCGACGTGGACAACTGTGCCGTCCTGCAGGTTAGACCTGGCGCCGATCACGATGCGGCCACCAACATCCGCTCGAAGCACGCAGCCGTACCAGACGGAGGAATCCGGCCCGATCTCGACGTCACCGATGATGACGGCGCCCGGTGCGATCCAGGCAGATTCGTGGATGCGGGGCGTCTTGCCCTCGAAGGGGAGGATCAGGGGAGCGGCGCTGGTCATGCTCCGATGATCGCAGTTGTGGTTCTCTCAGGCCACCCCGCGCGCCAGACTCCGTCACCTCGGCTAAAATGGGCGGACTATGGCCATTTTCGGGAACCTCTCTGACCGGCTGACGCAGACGCTCGCCGGCCTCCGCTCCAAGGGCAAGCTCACGCCCGCCGACGTCGACGGCACCGTGCGCGAGATCCGTCGCGCCCTGCTCGAAGCCGACGTCGCGCTTCCCGTGGTCAAGGACTTCGCCGCGCATGTGCGCGAGCGCGCCCTCGGCGACGAGGTCAACCGCGCCCTCAACCCGGCGCAGCAGGTCGTGCAGATCGTCAACGAGGAGCTCGTGCGCATCCTCGGTGGCGACACTCGCCAGATCGAGTTCGCAAAGCAGCCGCCGACGATCATCATGCTCGCCGGTCTCCAGGGTGCAGGCAAGACGACGCTCGCCGGCAAGCTGGCCAAGCGGCTCGCGGGGGAGAAGCACACGCCGCTCCTCGTCGCGGCCGACCTCCAGCGCCCGAACGCCGTCACGCAGCTGCAGGTCGTCGGCCAGCAGGCTGGCGTGCAGGTCTACGCGCCGGAGCCAGGCAACGGCGTCGGCGACCCGGTGCGAGTCGCGAAGGATGCGGTCCGCTTCGCGCAGGACAAGCTGCACGACGTCGTCATCATCGACACCGCCGGTCGTCTGGGTGTCGACCAGGAGCTCATGAAGCAGGCGGCCGACATCCGCCGCGCCACCAACCCGGACGAAGTGCTGTTCGTCATCGACGCGATGATCGGCCAGGACGCCGTCGCCACCGCCAAGGCGTTCCAAGAGGGCGTCGACTTCACGGGTGTTGTGCTCTCGAAGCTCGACGGCGACGCTCGCGGTGGTGCTGCTCTCTCCGTGGCGCAGCTCACCGGCCGCCCCATCATGTACGCGTCGACCGGTGAGGGGCTCGACGACTTCGAGGTCTTCCACCCCGACCGCATGGCGAAGCGCATCCTCGACATGGGTGACATCCTCAGCCTCATCGAACAGGCCCAGAAGGCGTTCGACGAGGACGAGGCGATGGAGATCGCCAGCAAGCTGGCGACCGAGAACTTCACGCTCGACGACTTCCTGAAGCAGATGCAGCAGCTCCGCAAGGCTGGCAACTTCAAGAAGATGATGGGCATGCTCCCCGGCATGGGCCAGATGAAGGAGGCGCTCGAAAACTTCGACGAGCGCGAGCTGGTCCGCACGGAGGCGATCATCCAGTCGATGACCACTGCCGAGCGGCAGAACCCGAAGCTCCTGAACGGCTCACGTCGCGCTCGCATCGCCCGCGGTTCCGGCCGCACGGTCACCGACGTCAATGAACTCGTCAAGCGCTTCGAGCAGGCGGCGAAGATGATGAAGACCGTCGCCCGCGGCGGCACCCCGCAGATCCCGGGAATGGGTCCTATCCCGGGTCAGCACGGCGGTCGGAAGGCCGCGGCGAAGGGTGGCAAGAAGAAGCAGCAGGGCAAGCGCAGCGGCAACCCCGCGAAGCGAGCGCAGCAGGCGGTCGAAGAGGCCGCAGCCCCGAAGCGTCCGGGCGGCGCCTTCGGCGGTGCCGGATTCGGGCGGCCAGCCGCAGGCGACGGGCAGCCGAACGAGGCCGAGCTCGAGCAGCTGCAGAAGTACCTGGGTCGCGGCTAGACACTTGCTCACCGTGGCGATGGCTGCGCCTCGCCGCGGGTGGCGGGCGGAACTTCCCGTCGCCCGAGTAGCATTGTCACGTCATCAAGTCGTCCGAGGAGTGCGCCATTGAGCAATGAAGCTGCAGCAACAGGCGAGGCCCGGCTTCCGCTCGGGCTCTTCGTCGGTATCGACCGGTCGAGCCCCGTTCCCCTGTACCACCAGGTCTCGGAGCGTATCGAGAAGGCAATCCGCGACGACACGCTACCCGCGGGGTCGAAGCTCGAGAACGAGATTTCGTTGGGTCACCGGCTTGGGCTCTCGCGCCCGACCGTTCGCCGGGCAATCCAAGAGCTGGTCGACAAGGGCCTTCTTGTGCGTCGTCGCGGTGTCGGCACGCAGGTGGTGCACGGCCCCGTCACCCGCAACGTCGAGCTGACGAGCCTCTTCGAGGACCTCGAGCGCTCCGCGCAGAAGCCGACCACGACGCTGCTCTCCCGTCGCGTGGAGGCGGCCACGCCTGAGCTCGCCGAGACCCTCGGTATCGAAGTCGGGAGCCCGACTCTGCACATCTCGCGCTTGCGCAGCGCCGACGGTGTTCCGCTCGCGATCCTCGACAACGTGCTGCCAGAGCCATTCGTCGAGCTCACGGAAGACGAGCTTGTCGAGCACGGGCTCTACCAGCTGCTGCGTGCCCGAGGCGTGACGATGCGGGTCGCGAAGCAGCGCATCGGTGCCAGGGCTGCCTCCCGCGAGGAGGAGCGTCTGCTCGACCTCGCCGGGGGAGCCGCGGTGCTCACGATGTCGCGAGTCGCCTTCGATGCCACTGGCCGCGCGGTCGAGTACGGCCGCCACTGCTACCGACCTGACCTCTACACGTTCGAGATCACGCTCGTCGAGCGCTGACCTGACGAGAAATGGAGAACGCCCACGGCTCAGCCGTGGGCGTTCCTCGTCTGCGGGAGGGCGTTCTACGCGCGGTTCGGAACCGCGAGCTCGCCCGTGAGGTACTGGGCGCGACCGAAGCCGAAGGTCCAGTCTTCCGGTCCGTTCTCGACGTAGCCGATGAAGACGTCGTTGCCCTCGACGCCGAGCTCACCGAGCGCTTCGGCGATTCGTGCGTACAGCGACTGCTTGGCCTCGGTGGTGCGGCCTCGCTGCGTGAAGATCTGGATCATCACGACGCCGGAGGAGCGGTCGAAGCCGAGCCCGGCATCCTGAGCGATGATCTGGCCGCTCTGGTGCTCGGTGATGATCTGGAACCGATCGCGGGCGGGGATGCCGTACTCGGCGACGATGGCATCGTGGATTGCGTCGGCGATGGATGAGATCTGCTCAGGCGTGCGGCCGGCATTGACGTCGATTCGTACGAGAGGCATGGTGCGGTGTCCTTGGGGTCGAGGGGTGACGCGTGTCGTCGTGCTCACAGCCTAGCGCCATAAGTCCTAATGTCCTAACAAACCATCGTGACGAGTCTGAGAGCCACGAAGGGCCGCATCCGAATGGATGCGGCCCTTCGTGGTCAGGCGCCGAGCTCTCGCAGAAGAGCAGCGCCCAGATCAGAAGGTCAGAGCGACGCCTCGAGCGCCGCGTCGGCGTCGGTCAGCACCTTCGCCGCGACCTCGAGTCCTTCGATGCGCCCGAGCGAGGTGTCCTCGTGCTCGATGTTGACCCACATCTCCGGGTCGACCTCGGAAAGGGCGCGGAGGAACTCGGTCCAGAACTCCGTGTCGTGGCCGCGACCGAGTGCGACGAAGTCCCAAGCCGAGTTCTTCGGCCACTCGTTCGCCCACTCGTCGCCGCCCAGGTTGGTGCGTGGCTCGTCTGCCGACAACTTGCGGAACTGGTTGTCGAGCACGCCGTAGATCGCGGCGGCGTGGTTGACGCGAACGTCCTTCGCGGCGGCATGGAAGACCCACTTGCCGAGGTCGCGGACGACGGCCACCGGGTCCATCTGCTGCCAGAAGAGGTGCGAGGCGTCGAGCTCGACGCCGATGTTCGTCGTACCGGCACGCTCGATGAGCTCGCGGAAGTTCGCCGGGTTGAAAGCGACGTTCTGCGGGTGCAACTCGAGCGCCACCTTCACGCCGTGCTCGCGGGCGAGCTCGTCGATCTCAGCCCAGAACTTCGCCGCGACGTCCAGCTGGTAGTCGATGATGTCGAGCGCCGCCGAGTTCCAGGCGTTGACGACCCAGTTCACGGTGGTTGCGCCCGGCTCGCCGCCGGGGAGGCCGGACATCGTGACGACGCGGTCCTGTCCGAGACGGGCCGCGAGGCGGATCGAACGCCGGATGTCCTCGGCGTGCTTCTCACCGATCGCGCGGTCGGGGTGCAACGGGTTGCCGTTGCAGTTGAGGCCGGCGATCGAGACGCCCGTGCCCTCGAACTGGGCGAGGAACGCATCCCTCGCCTCGTCGCTCTCGAGGATCTCGTCGAAGTTCGGGATGTGGGTTGCCGGGAGGAAGCCGCCCGAGTTGAGTTCGATGCCCGTGAGTCCGAGATCGGCGATGACCTTGATTGCCTCGGGGAGGCTGCGGTCGTGGAGGATCGCGTTGTAGACGCCGAGACGCATCATGCACCTGCCTTCGCGGTGATCGTGCTGGACGAGTCGATGGCGACGGTCGCGCCACCCGCGGCGGCCGACTCGGCGACGGCGCCGAGCAGTTCCATGTTGTGGATGCCCTCGGCGAACGTGGCGCAGCGGGGGAGCGCCTCGTCCTCTGGCACGCCTGCGACCTCTTCGAGGAAGGAGCGCGCCTGGTAGGCGAAGGCGTCGTTCTGTCCGAAGCCGACGCTCGGTGCGTCCATCGCGAGGCCGCCGCCGATGTAGGGGTGATCCGGGCCGAGGATGACCTGGCGGTAGCCGTTCTGCGCGCCCTCGCCGGTCTTGAGGAAGAGCTCGATCTCGGACGGGCGTCGCTGGTCGAAGCGCGCGGCGCCGTTCTCGCAGAAGACCTCGAAGATGAGGCTGTTCGCGTGGCCAGGGGCGACGCGGGAGACCTCGAAGCCGCCGACGCCGTGCTCGAACTTCGCCGAGAAGGCGGCGTAGTCGTCGTTCTCGACGGACTCGAACGTGTCGCTGACTGCCGCGTGGTCGTGGCCGAGTACGGCCCCGAGGGGGAGGGGGCGCTCGGTGATGACGGTGCTCAGGCGGCCGCCGCTGATCTCCTGGATGTCGCCGCAGAGGAACTCGGCGACGTAGGCGAGGTGGCTGCCGACGTCGGCGAGTGCGCCCGTGCCGGGGCCGCCCTTGAAGCGCCAGCTCATGGGAGCCGTGGGGCTGGAAGCGTAGTCGGTCCAGTAGCGGCCGCTGAAGTGAAGAACCTCGCCGAGCGTGCCGTCCTGGATGAGCTGGCGGATGTAGGCGATGCCTGGCGTGCGGCGGAACGTGAAGCCGACGCGTGCGATGGAGTCGGCGCGCTCTGCGGCCTCTGCCATGGCGTAGGCGTCCTCGATGGAGTCGCTGAGCGGCTTCTCGCAGAGCACGTGCTTGCCAGCGGCGAGGAGGCCTTCGACGACCTCGCGGTGCAGGGAGTTGGCGATGACGACGCTGACGACGTCGATGTCGTCGGCGGCTGCGATGGCCTGCCAGGACGAGTCGGTGCGCTCGTAGCCGAAGCGCTTCGCGGCGAGGGCGCCGAACTCCGGGTTGACGTCTCCGATGGAGACGAGGCGGATCTCGGGCAGCGTGGGGCTGTAGAGGGTGGATGCAACGCGGTAGGCCGCGGCGTGTGCGCGACCGGCCATGCCTGCGCCGATGACGGCGACGCCCAGTGACTTGGACATTGGTTCTCCTGTGTTTCTGCGAGGGCTTTTGTGGGTGAGCGCAGGCGACCGACGACGGTGTTGGAGCGCTACACTGGAAGGTAGGTCATGAAATAATGTCCTGTCAAACAATCGAACTCCGGAGTGTCGAATGACCCCATCTCCTCGTCAGAAGAGACCGACGATCTACGACGTCGCCGAACGCGCCGGAGTCTCCAAGTCCCTCGTGTCGCTGGTCCTCCAGAACTCGCCCCGAGTGAGCGACGAGAAGCGCGCCGCGGTGCGCACGGCCATCCAGGAGCTCGGCTACCTGCCGAGTCGGGCGGCCACTGCGCTCGCCGGGAACCGGACACGCGCGATCGGCGTCATGATCGACGACTTCAGGAACCCCTGGTTCGTGGACCTCCTCGAGGGCATGCAGGAGGTGCTGAACGGTCCCGGGTTCCACGTGACGGTGGCCGACGCGAACCTGAACGCGCATCTCGAGCAGTCCCCGACTAGCGGCTTCCTCGCCGCCGGGGTCGAGGGTCTTGTCATCGGCGGTGACGTCGATTCGGTGCCAGCGGAGGGATTCCCCGTGCCGACCGTGGTTGCGGGGAACCGAGCCACGGTGCCAGTTGGTGCAGACCTCGTCGCCAATGACGATGAGGCTGGCGCCCGCCTCGCGGTCGAGCACCTCCGGGCGCTCGGTCACACGCAGATCGGGCACGTCACGGGAAGTGGTCGTGCTGCCGAACTCCGGCGCAGCGCCTATGACGCGGCCATGCGCGAGGCGGGGCTGGCCCCCCGAATCATCGGCGGCACGGGCGTCACCGACCAGGACGAGGGGCGTCGGGCATCTCGTGAGCTGTTCGAGCGCTGGCCGGAGACCACCGCCGTCTTCGCGGCGAACGATGTCATGGCGCTCGGCGTCCTCGGAACGCTCGATGAGCTCGGGATGCGCGTGCCGGCGAACGTGTCGATCGTCGGCTACGACGACTCGCACCTCGCGGGAGCCGACCACCTGTCGCTCACCTCAGTCGACGACCGCAGTGCCGACGTCGGGCGGGTCGCCGCGGAACTCCTCCTGGCCCGTATCGACGGGCGGCTCCCGAGTGCGAGCGAGCTGACCGCCTCGAGTGAGCTGACCGTTTCCGGCGAAACTTGCGGGGTCCGCAGGCTCATCCAGCCGACGCTCACGGTGCGCGGGTCGACGTCGGTCGCGAGCCGCTCAAGCTGAGTGCCGCGGGCCAGGCGGTCAACGGTCGCGAGGGTTGCGCCTCAACGGTCGCGAGGGTTGCGCCTCAACGGTCGCGAGGGTTGCGCCTCAGCGGTCGCGAGGGTTGCGCCTCAGCGGTCGCGTCTGGCGCCGGCTTCGGGCTCGAAGGAGAGCACAAGCGGCGCCTCCCACCCTTGCTCGGCGTACGCGCTCAAGACGCTCTCGCGCAGCTCGTCGACCTTGTCGACGGGGTGCATGACGAACACAGAGCCTCCGAGGCCAGTGCCGGTCATGCGCGCGCTCGCCGCTCCGAGGTAGGTTGCGAGCTCGACCGTGAAGTCGATTCTGGCGGTCGAGACCTCGAAGTCCTCGCGCAACGACGTCTGTGATGCCGCGAGCAGGTGATTGCGTTCCTGGGGTGACTCGCCCGTTCGCATGAGCTTCGTGAACTCGAGCGTGCGGGCGATCTCGGAGACGACGTGCCTCGCGCGTCTGAACACGACCTCGTCGAGTTTATCGGCGGCTGCGTCGAGCTCGGCTGGCCGTACCTCTCGCAGCGTTTGGAAGCCGAGGGCTTCCGCGGCCCTCGCGCAGTCGTCGGCCCTCGCCGCGAACTCGGCCGACCAGTTCCGGTGCGCCTCCTTGGTGTCGATGAGCACGCGCGCGAGGCCCGAATCTGCTGAGCTCGTCGCGGCGAGAATGGAGACATCCGAGCCGCGTGCATCGAAGAACACGTCCTCGTCGCTTCGAGCCGCATGCACCGTGATGTGGTCGCTCAAGCCGCCCGGTGCACCGACGATCTCGGCCTCAGTCTGGCGCCCGATCTCGGCGAGCTCCTCGACGTTCATGCCGAGGCCCCAGAAATCGTTGAGCGCGGTGCTGATCGTCGCGCAGATGGAAGCCGAGGAGGCGAGACCCGCCCCGATGGGGACATCCGTCGTCAGGAAGATCTCGAGCCCTGTCCCGAGGAAGAAGGGGACACCAGGGTCGGTCTCGTCGCCGTCGCCCCGTGTGCCCTCAGGTGGGTTCTCCCGCGCGAAGCGGAGCATGCTGGCCACCGTCCCGAGCGGGTAGGCGCGCCAGTCTCGAGCGGGGATCTCCGAGGAGATGGACCTCAGGTCGGTGACGGCTTCGTCGGTCGAGAGGTCGGTGACGATGCGGATGCGACCATCCTCGCGCGGGGCGATCGCCGCGCTCGAGCGGAGCGGGATCGCGCAGGCGTAGCCGACCCCGTCCTGCAGATCGGTGTGATCACCCATGATGCTGACCCGGCCGGGCGCTGACCAGACGCCGAGGGGCTCGCGTTCGAACGCGGCTCGAAAGCCATTGCAGACGATCGTTGTCAGGTCTCTGCTCATATCGTCACCGTTTCTCGGGCCTGGGCGATCGGTGTCCGCCCGGTGTGTGCGCAGGGTGATTCTAATAAAAGTGTCCTGAATGACCGCCGAAACACGCATCCACGGGCCTTCCTTCTGGTTGGGAGCGGTGTGACGTGCTAGGGTCTACAGCTTGTGGGTCCTATTTCCCACGATCGTCGTACCGTTTGTTGTTCGAGGGCACCTTTCCTGCCTCGGCACGATTTCACGAGTTGCGGCGAACGGGCACATTCGCCCGCATCATCGCCGCAAGAGCGCAGCACACGAGTGTTGTGCGTTCTCTGCGTGCCGATTGAAAGGCAACACCTCCATATGACGGAAACAACCTCAACTTTCGCCGAGCTCGGCGTCCCCAAGTCGCTCGTGAGCGTGCTCGATGCAGCAGGCAAGCACGAGGCATTCCCCATCCAGCAGTCGACGCTTCCCAGCACTCTTGCTGGCCGCGATGTGCTCGGACGCGGCAAGACCGGCTCGGGTAAGACCCTTGCCTTTGCTATCCCCCTCGTCGCACGCCTCGCCGGCGCGGTATCCGGCGGCAAGCGCCGCCCGGGCCGCCCGCTCGGCCTCGTGCTGCTCCCGACCCGCGAGCTCGCGACCCAGGTCGCCGCGGTCATCGAGCCCCTCGCCAAGGCCGCCGGCCTCACGGTGACGACTGTCTTCGGTGGCGTCTCGCAGCGCCCACAGGAGACGGCATTCCGAGGCGGCGTCGACATCGTCGTGGCCTGCCCCGGCCGTCTCGACGACCTCATGAAGCAGCGCATCGTCAACCTCGACGCGATCGAGGTCACCGTGCTCGACGAGGCCGACCACATGGCCGACCTCGGCTTCCTGCCCGTCGTCACGCGCATCATGAACGCGACCCCGCAGAGCGGCCAGCGACTCCTCTTCTCCGCCACGCTCGACAACGGCGTGGACAAGCTCGTCAAGAAGTTCCTGAACGACCCGATTCTGCACTCGGTCGACGAGTCCAACTCGCACGTCGCCGCCATGACGCACCACGTCTACGAGGCGGAGACGCCCGAGGCGAAGACCGCGCTTGTGCACGCTCTCGCGAGCGGAAAGGGCCGTCGCATCATGTTCATGCGCACCAAGCACCAGGCGAAGAAGCTCGCGAAGCAGCTCACGGCGTCCGGCATCCCGGCCGTCGACCTGCACGGCAACCTGTCGCAGAACGCCCGCGACCGCAACCTGGCTGCCTTCTCCGGTGGCGAGGTCAACGTGCTCGTCGCAACCGACGTCGCCGCCCGCGGTGTGCACGTCGACGCCATCGAGCTTGTTGTGCACGTCGACCCGCCCGCCGAGCACAAGGCGTACCTGCACCGCTCCGGCCGCACGGCCCGCGCAGGCTCCGAGGGTGACGTCGTCACCCTCATGCTCCCGAGCCAGCGCAAGGACACCGAGATGCTGCTCCGTCGCGCCAAGATCGGCGTGACCCCGCAGCGCGCGAACGTCAACTCGCCCTTCGTGGCCGAGCTTGTCGGCGAAGTCGCCCCGACCGTGCGCCCCGTTCCGGGCGGACCGGGATCCGGCAACGTTGAGGTCAGCCAGGGCCGCGGCACGTCGCAGGGCGCCAACGCGCGCCGCAAGCGTGACGCTGCACCGGCACGAGGCGGAGCCGCCCGCGGTGGCTCCAGCAACGGTGGCGGCCGCGGCCGCGCAGCATCCTCCTCATCGCAGGGCTCATCCGCGTCGCGTCCAGCGCGCGGACAGGCTGGCGAGGGTGCGGCTCAGGGTCAGCGCCGCGGCGAGGGTCGCCCGCGCCGCGCAGGCGCCTCTTCGCCTGCAGCACCGTCGCGTGGCGGCGAGCGCGGCTCGCGTCGCGCCAGCTGGTCGTCCGGCCAGTAAGCAGCAGCAGAAACGCAATATCCCCGAACGGGCGGTCCGAGCAATCGGCCCGCCCGTTCGGCGTTTGGCCCCGTCTCCCGTGCGCATCCACACGGGAGATGCCGCTTCGATTGCGAATGAAGCTGCATTTCTCGTGTGGATGCACAGGGCACCGTGCAGGTGTGGTGCGTCAGGTGAGGGAATCTGCCACCAGGTGGGCTGTGAGGGCGTCGAGGTGGGTGCGGACGGCGGCCGGACCCTCGCGCTCCAGGAGACGCAGGTAGTCCTCGTGGTCGTCGGCGAGCCCCGCAGCGCCGTAGTGCTCGTGGGCTCCGGCGAGCAGCAGCCGCACTTCGCTTTCGAGGGAGCGGGCTGCCGTGCTGATCCGTGGGCTTCCGGCCGCGTCGATAATTGCCTGGTGCACGGCCGCGTGCGCCGTCTCGACGAGTCGCCAGGAGTCGGGGTCGTGCGCCTCAAGCTCGCGCACTCGCGCGATCGCGGCGAGGATGGGCCGCCGCACCGCGTCAGGCCATCCTTGGGGGTGCCTGGCGTTCAGGATGCGCACGGCTTCTGACTCGAGGGCGCAGCGCAGGTCCTGCATGGCGCGGATCTCCGCGTCGTCGAGCTTCGTGACCTCGACCCCCTTGTAGGGCGCGGAGTGGACAAGTCGTTCGGCGGCCAGGGCGGCGAGGGCCGTGCGCACCGTGTGTCGCGAAAGCCCGAATTCGGCCGCGAGGTGTTCTTCGCGCAGCGACTGGCCGCGGGCGTAGCTCCCCTCGAGGATCCGCTCGCGAAGCGTCGTGGCGAGCCTCGAGGCGGCGGTCGGTCGTGGCGAGTGGTCAGGCGCTCCTGCGTGTGTCATCGTGGCTCCCGCTCCGTCGAATCTGCGTACGGATGGGTGCTCGGGGTAGTCGGGGCCGTAGTCGTCGCCGTGTCGGGCGCGGCTAGCATTGTCTTCGCCGCTGCCGCTCGTGGCGTGAAGACTCTCGTGGATCCCAGCACCAGCACGACGATTCCAGCCGCCAGGACCGCGAGCCCGAGTCCCTCGAGCGCTTCGAGCTGCTCTCGAAGCACGAGCAGGCCGAGGATGCTTGCGGTCAACGGCTCCGCGAGTGTCAGCGTCGACACTGTCGCGGCCTGCAGCTTCGCGAGCCCCGCCCCAAAGCAGAGGTAGGCGATGGTCGTCGTGACGATGCCGAGCCACGCGGCGGTCACGAGGCCGGACGGGGCGAGCATCCACTCGGCACCGCTCGCCAGCAGGAGGGGGATGCTCATGACACCTGCGACACCGAAGACCGTGCCCATGGTGACGTCGGCGCTCCAGCCTCGGTTCATGAGGGCCTTCGCCGAGAGGGTGTAGATGCTGTAGCTCGCGCCAGCACCGATGGACGCGGCTATCCCGCCGAGGTTCGCGCCATCCGCGTCTCCCGCGCCAGCGGCCGCGATGAGCGCTACGCCGAGGACGGCGATCGCGGTTGCGACGCCCCAGCTCATGCCCGGGAAACGACGCTCGAGCGCCCACTGCAACATCCCGGTGAGGACGGGTGCCGACCCGAGCGCGAGGACGGTGCCGACGGCGACACCGCTGCCGGCCGTTCCCGCGAAGAAGAGCGGCTGGTAGAGGAGTACCCCGAGTGCTCCCAGGGCGACAAGACCGAGATGGGCACGGTTCAGGGGGTGGTGTGCGGTCGCTTGGGCAGTGGCGGTGGCGGTGGCGGTCGCGGTGTGGGCTCGAGCGGTGCGTCGGCGCAGGACGGCGACGAGCGCCCACGCGCCCAGCAGCGTTCCGCCGAGGGCAAGGCGGGCGGAGCCGAGCGAGAACGCGCTCACGTCCGGTGAGCCAAGGGCCTGCACGGTCCCGGTCGTGCCGAAGCAGACGGCGGCGAATAGGACGAGGAGGAGAGCAGTCACCGGGAGATTGTTACACAATCTGCCGTCTTGTGGTGGCTGTGGCAGAAACGAGCGGTGGGCTCGGCCGAATCGGCCGAGCCCACCGCTCGTTGTTGAAAGTGTCGAGCTACTTCTTCGCAGCCGGAAGGAAGATCGCTCCGGTCGTGACGTCCTCATCCAGTGCCTCGAGCGTGCGGCCGCGGGTCTCCGGGATCTGCGTTGCGACGAAGATGAGCGCGACCACATTCAGCGCGCCGAACAGGAAGAAGGTTCCCGTGATGCCCATGCCGTCGACGAGCGAGGGGAAGTACAGCGAAAGGAACCCGTTCGCGACCCAGAGGAAGAAGATCGAGACGCCCATGCCGATACCGCGCATGTGCAGCGGGAAGACCTCGGACAGGTAAACCCAGACGGCCACGTTGAGGAACGTCTGCATCGACCCGACGAAGGCGACGACGAGGAACAGGATGACCCACGGGCGCAGCGGGTTGCCGACCTCGAGGAGCATCGAAGACAGGCCGATGAGCAGGTGGCAGATCGTTGTCAGTGTGAAGCCGATGATGAACGTCTTGCGGCGGTCGAACTTGTCCATGTAGGAGAGTGCGATGAACGCACCGACCACCGCGATGACGCCCGGCGCGATGTTGGCGATGAGGGCCGCGCTCGAGTCGAAGCCGGACTCGATGAGCACGATCTGGCCGTAGTACATGATCGAGTTGATGCCCGTGAGCTGCTGGGCGACACCGAGTCCGATGCCGATGAGCAGGATGCGGAGGAGCCACTTGTTGCCAAGGATCGCCCTGAAGCCGACCTGCTTCTCGTTCCCCTCTTCGATCGCGACCTTCTCGACCTGAGCGAGTTCTGCTTCAGCGCGCTCGGGGGAGCGGACCGTCTTGAGAACTTCGAGTGCCTCAGCGTCGCGGCCCTTCTCGACGAGCCAGCGGGGCGACTCTGGCATGCGCAGCATGCCGAAGAACAGGCAGATTGCCGGAATGGCGCAGATGGCGAACATGATGCGCCAGACGCCGTCGAGGTGGCCGAGCGTGTTGCCGAGGATGGCGTTGATGATGAAGGCGGAGAGCTGGCCGATGACGATGGCGGCTTCGTTGCGGCCCGAGATGGACCCGCGGATCTCGTACGGCGCTAGCTCGGCCAAGAAGACCGGGACGACAGTTGACGCGCCGCCGACGGCAAGGCCGAGGAGGATGCGTCCGACGACGAGTACTTCGAAGTTCGGGGTGAAGACGACGACGAGTGTGCCGAGGAAGAAGAGCACGGCGAGCATGATGATCGTCTTGCGGCGGCCCCAGCTGTCG
The DNA here is from genome assembly GCF_002931075.1 of Pseudoclavibacter sp. AY1F1. Classification (GTDB taxonomy): domain Bacteria; phylum Actinomycetota; class Actinomycetes; order Actinomycetales; family Microbacteriaceae; genus Pseudoclavibacter. The sequence goes on from NZ_PSTQ01000002.1 coordinate 292,295, forward strand.
GAGAGGCGGCCGCAGAAGATTGCGCCGATGGCCGCTGCGAAGACGAGGGAGCTGGTAACGACACCCTCGGTGAGGGGTGTGAGTCCGAGCTCTTCGGTCATCGGGTTCAGGGCCCCGTTGATGACACCCGTGTCGTAGCCGAAGAGGAGACCGCCGAAGCACGCGACGATCGAGATCAGTCCGAGCCGCGAACGATGCGGCCCTGCTGTGAGGGGCGGAAGTGATTTCTCGGCGGTGTTACCCGCCGGATGCGATGAAGCCATTTGGACGTCCTTGTCGTGGATGCTGCGAGGTGGAGCAAGGTTGTGCGGTGCTGCGAGGCGCGTTTTCTGCGAACGCGTGTCTTGATGATAACCGAAGAATGACAGGATGTGAATATGTCCTGACAAATTGGTCAGGGGCAAGTGTGGCCCCGCAGCTCGGAGCTGCGGGGCCACACTGGGTCAGGAGGAGGCGACAAGCTCCCTGATCTTCTCGAGCTGGAACTTCGAGACTTCGTCGGCCCGCTCGTCCTCTGCAAAGACGTTCGAGACGATGAGCGCGTCCGGGCGATCGAGGTATCCGACCTGCTTGAGGGTTGCGAACAGCTCAGCGAAGTCGACGTCGCCGTCGCCGATCCGCAGGTGCTGGTGGATGCGCGCCTCGTTCCCTGGAGGGTTCGAGATGTAGCGCAGCCCGTGCGAACGGTGGTGGTCGAACGTGTCCGCGGTGTACACCGCGCCGAGGCGCTCTCCCAGCTCGGGCAGGAGGGTCGCAGCCCGGTCCCCGTAATGGAAGGTGTGCGAGGCGACGTACACGAAGCCCACGTTCTTGCTGTTGAGGCCGCGGATGACGCGCCACCCCTCGAGCCCGTCCTCGACGAAGTCGTTGGGGTGCGGGTCGATGTTGAGCTGGATGCCCTCGCGCTCGAGGATCGGCAGGAGCGTCTCCATGGAACGGTGGAAGGCGTCCTCCGACTCGTTGAACTGCGAGGGCTCTCCGCTGAACTCGGTGTTGATGACCGGGATATCCAGGAGCGAGGCCAGCTCGATGACGCGAGTGAAGTTGCGAACGGCCGCGAGGCGACCCGCTTCTTCCGGTCCGGAGATGCGCTGGACCGGAAGGATCGCGGGGATCTTCACTCCAGCATCCGCTGCCCGTTTCTTGAACTTCAGCGCGTACTCGTCGTCGGCCGACGGGTGGCGGAAGAACCACGAGAAGTCGGGGTGCGGCGTGATCTGCAGGTACTCGTAGCCCAGGCGGGCCGCGATGTCCGGGAAGTCGAGGAAGCCGGCGTCGTGGTGGAACGGCGTCGGGTCCAACGCGATGCGAACCATGGGTGTGCCTCCTTATGCCTTGGCGTAGAACGCTGGGCGCTCGACCTGCTGCACCTCGACGATGCCGCCGTCGAACGCCTTGACGCCGGCCTCGCAGGCGAGGGCGACGCGGTAGCCGTGGAAGGCGTCCGGGCCGTCGATGGTGCCGCGGGCGACCGCGTCCACCCAGCGCTGGATCTGCACGTCGTAGGCCGCCGCAAAGCGGGTCACGAACGAGCGGTGCTCTTCCTTGGCGAACGAGCCGTCCGACCAGGTCTGCACGCCGTTGGCCTGCCCGATGCGGGCGAGTCCGTTCGAGAACACGGCTTCCGTAGCGACCTGGTAGCCGAACTTGATGCTCACGTTCATCTCGACGTCGACGAGGATGCCGTTCTCGAGCTCCAGGAGCACGAGGATCGGCTCGCGCAGACGCTCAGGCGAATTCGGGTTGCGGCGCATGTACTTGATCTCGATGCTGCGGATCTCGCTGCCAGCGAGCCACGGGATGACGTCGAGTTCGTGCACGACCGAGTCGTTGATGAGCATGTCCTGCGTGTACGTCTCCGGCACGTCGGGGTTGCGGTGCACGGCGCGAAGCGCGAGCAGCTCTCCGGCTTCGCCAGACTCGATGATCTCGCGCAGGCGGGCGTACTCGGCGTCGAAGCGGCGCATGAAGCCGAGCTGGATGAGGGGTCGGTCGGAGGCGGCCATCTCGGCCTCGACGACCCGCAGCGACGACGCAGAGTCGGCCGTCAGGGGCTTCTCGCACAGGATGGGGAGCTTCGCCGCGAGGGCGGGCAGGAGGACGGGCTCGTGGAATTTGCCTGGTGTCGCGATGACAACCGCGTCGACGGCGTTCGCCGCGATCGCGTCCTCGATGCTCGTGAACCATTGCGCGCCCGGTGCGTTCTGCAGGGCCGCGGTGCCGCGTCCCTCGTCAGGCTCAATGACGGCCGAGACGACGGCGCCGCTGATGCGCTTCGTGATGCGTGCGATGTGGTCGGCGCCCATGAGGCCGGCGCCGACGACGCCGACGCGGAGGTCAGTTGATGACATGTCGTTGTTTCCTGTTCTGCTCAGGGCTACTTGGCGCGGGCGGCGGGAGTGGAGCCGCAGATGTGCTTGAGCGTGCGCTCAGCGATCGGGTACGGGCGGTCGGCGGAGCAGCCGAACATGTCCTGCTCGACGATGCCGAAGATGTTCGGGTCGATCTCGGCGGCGCGGGCCACGATGGGGCCGAGCTCCGGGATGCCGTTCGGCGGCTCGACCATGATCATGTCGGCGGCTGCTTCAGCCCACGACACGTCGTTCTTGAGCACGTCGAAGAGCTTGTCCGGGTCGACCTGCTTGAGGTGCAGGTAGCCGATGCGCTCGGGGTAGGCGTTCATGAGGCGGAGGCTGTCGCCGCCGTAGTACGAGAAGTGACCCGTGTCGAGGCAGAGATTTGTGTACTTCGCGTCGGTCTCGCTGAGCAGGCGTTCGACCTCGCGGTAGGTGCCCACGTGGCTGTCGGCGTGCGAGTGGAACTGCTGCTTGACGCCGTACTCCTCGAGGAGCGCCTTGCCGAGGCGGTCGTGGCCAGCCGCGAGGCGCGTCCACTGCTCGGCATCGAGCGTGCGCGGTTCCTTCGCCTGGCCCGTGATGTCGTCACGCCACATGTCGGGGATCGTCACGAGGTGCTCGGCGCCGAGCTTCGAGGCGAGGCCCGCAACGGCGATGGCCTGGTCCCAGGCGCGCTGCCACTGGCTCTCATCCTCATTGTGGAAGCCCGTGAACACCGTGCCGGCGGAGAGCTTGAGGCCACGCGACTCGAGCTCGTCGGAGAGCTGGTTCGGGTCGGTGGGGAGGTAGCCGTACGGACCGAGCTCGATCCACGTGTAGCCGGCCTTCACTACCTCGTCGAGGAAGGTCTGCCACGGGATCTGGCCGGGGTGGTCGGGGAGCCAGATGCCCCAGGAGTCAGGGGCGGTTCCGATTCGGATGCTCTGCGACATCGTCGTCTGCTTTCTGTTGATGGTCGTGTTGATGTTCGAGGTCGTGCGTGTCTTGCGTTGAGGGGCCGGCGGTGGGAGATCCGATCCGGCCCCCACCGGTCAGCCGAGCAGGGGCCGCTGAGCGGCCTTCTGCTGCTTGTAGTCCTCGAGCGCGCTCTTCGTGGAGTCGAGCGTGGAGGTCTCGGCGACCGGCACATCCCACCATCCCTCGCCGTCAGGCGCGTAGATGAGGGGGTTGCTGTTGATGTGGATGAGCGTTGAGGTGTCTGATGCCTTGGCCGTGGCCATGGCATCGCGGAGGTCGTTGATCGCGTCTGCGCTGGGCTCGATCTCGATCGTGTCGATGCCGTAGCTGCGCGCGTTCGCGGCGAGGTCGATGGGGAGGACCTGGTCGCCCTGGAAGTTCGATCCCGCTTCGTCGAAGGCGCGGTACCAGGTGCCGAAGCGCTCGGACCCGACTGTCTCGGAGAGGTGCCCGATGGAGGCGTAGCCGTGGTTCTGGATGAGCACGACGATGATCTTGATACCCTCGGCGACTGCTGTGACGAGCTCCGTGTGGAGCATGAGGTACGAGCCGTCGCCGACCATGACGATGACGTCCCGGTCGGGGGCAGCACGCCGCACGCCCATGCCACCGGCGATCTCGTAGCCCATGCAGGAGAAGGCGTACTCGACGTGGTAGCCGAGCGAGTCGCGCACGCGCCACAGCTTGTGGAGGTCGCCGGGGAGCGAACCGGCGGCCTGCACGATGACGTCGCGCGGGTCGCTCGATTCCTGGACGACGCCGACGATCTCGGGCTGGCCGGGCAGGTCGAGTCCGCTCGGCTCGAAGGCGACGTCGACGGCCGCATCCCAATCGCTCTTCTGCGCTGCGATCTGACGCGAGTAGTCGTCGCTCACGCGGAAGCCGGAGAGGGCGCCGATGAGCTTCACGAGCGTCTCGCGTGCATCTGCCACGACGGGCAGCTGCGAGCCGTGTTTGTAGGCGTCGAAGGCGGCGACGTTGATGTTGACGAAGCGCACGCCGTCGTTCTGGAAGACGGTGCGGCTCGCCGTGGTGAAGTCGCTGTAGCGGGTGCCGATGCCGATGACGACGTCTGCCTGCGCTGCGAGGCGGTTGGCGGCGGTCGTGCCGGTCGCGCCGATGCCGCCGAGGTACTGCGGGTGGTCCCAGTTGAGGGATCCGCCGCCTGCCTGGCTCGTGCCGACGGGAATGCCGGTTGCCTCGACGAAGGCGCGCAGCTCGTTCTCGGCGCCCGAGTAGATGACGCCGCCGCCGGCGACGATGATCGGGTTCTTCGCGTTCTTGATCGCCTCGACAGCGCGGGCGAGCGGGCCGGCCTCGGGGAGGGGGCGGCGGATGTGCCACTCGCGCTCCTCGAGGAAGGCGAGCGGCACGTCGATGAGCTCTGCCTGGACGTCCTCCGGCAGCGCGATCGTGACGGCACCCGTCTCGGCCGGGTCGGTGAGGACGCGCATGGCGGCGAGCGCGATCGAGAACAGCTGCTCGGGGCGCTGCACACGGTCGAAGAAGCGGGAGAGGGGACGGAACGCATCCGTCACCTGGATGCCCGTGTCGTGTGGGAACTCGAGCTGCTGCAGCACGGGGTCGGAGACGCGCGTCGCGAAGGTGTCGCTCGGCAGGAGCAGCGCTGGCAGGCGGTTCGCCGTGGCGAGGGCTGCACCGGTGAGCATGTTGGCTGCGCCCGGTCCGACGGATGCGGCGCTCGCGTACGTCGCGCGGCGGCGGTGCATGCGCGCGTAACCCACCGACTGGTGCACCATCGCCTGCTCGTTGCGAGCTTGGAAGTACGGCATGAGGGTCGGGTCCTCGACGTTGGCCTGCTTGAGCGCCTGGCCGATGCCGGCGACATTGCCGTGGCCGAAGATTCCGAACATGCCGGGGATCGTGCGCTCGCGCACGTCGCCGTCGACGGTGTACTGCTTGCCGAGGAACTCGACGAGGGCCTGGCCGACGGTCATTCGCTTGGTTGACATCTGCGTCATCTTTCTGCGTTGGTACTGAGCTGTTGCTGGTGCGCTGGAGGCGGAGGTTACCGCTGGGGGCCGTACGGGAGGCGGGAGTCGAACTCCTGGGAGGTCCACTGCTCGCGCACCCAGCCGTGGGCGGGGTCGTCGCTGATGAGCCACTCGCGCGCCTCGTCCGGACCCGCCATGACGTTCAGGTAGTACAGGTCGTAGCCGGGTGCCGCGACGGCGGGGCCGTGGTAGCCGAACGGGACCAGCGCGATGTCTCCCGTGCGCACGATCTCGTTGATCGAGATCTCGCCGGCAGGCGACGTGTAGGTCGCGAACATGCCGAAGGCGTCAGCGCCCTCCGGGACTGTCGCGTTCTTGGTGGGCTCGCTCTCGAAGTAGTAGATCTCCTCGAGGCGGCTCTCGTGGCCCGGGTGGTGCTCGTCGTGCTTGTGCGGAGGGTACGACGACCAGTTCTCGGCCGGCGTGATGACCTCGCACACGATGAGTTTGGCGGCCTGCAGCGATCCGGGGATGCCGAAGTTCTGCACCTGTCGGCTCGATCGGCCGGCGCCGCGGAGCTCGACCGGCACGTCGCTCTTGCGGAGCACCTGGAAGGGGAAGACCTGCGTGGTCGGCGCCTCGGCGACGGCGACCCTGCCGCTGCCGGTCACCGTGGCGCTGGTCCCGACGGGCAGGTAGGCCACGTCGGCTGGCCCGTCGAAGACTGAGGGACGGCCCTCGAGCTCGACGGATGCGGGCGCATCCGCACCGTCGAGCTCGAGGCGCGCGTTTCCGCGGAGGGGGATGACCATTCGCTCAATGTCGCCTGCCGGCAGCTCGAGGCGCAGACCATCGGAGAGGTCCGCGACTCGGATGCCGGTGTGTTCCCAGCCGGGGAGCGTCGCATCAACAACGCTCTCCCAGCCGTCTCGCGAGAGGGCTCCGCGGGCCCTGAACCAGGTGTTCTCTGCTGTGTCCCTGTGGGGAGATGCTGCGTGTGAGGACATTGCTCGTGAGTCTTTCTAGGTGCGAATGGTCCGGCTAGCCGTGTGGGCTAGTCGTGCTGGGCTGGTTAGTCGTTTTCGGGGAAGCCGAGGTTGATGCCGCCGTGCTTGGCGGGGTCGAGCCAGCGGCTGGTGACGGCTTTCTCGCGGGTGTAGAAGTGGAAGCCCTGCAGGCCGTAGGCCTTGGAGTCGCCGAAGGCGGAGTCTTTCCAGCCGCCGAAGGAGTAGTAGGCGACGGGGACGGGGATGGGTACGTTGATGCCGATCATGCCGACCTGGATCTCGTTCTGGAAGCGGCGGGCGGCGCCGCCGTCGTTGGTGAAGATCGCGGTGCCGTTGCCGAACTGGCCGGTGTTGATGAGCTCGACGCCTTCCTCGAAGCTCTTGACGCGGACGATGCCGAGGACGGGGCCGAAGATCTCTTCGGTGTAGGCGCGGCTCGTGGTGGGGAGGTTGTCGATGAGGGTGGGTCCGAGCCAGAACCCGCCGTCGGCGCCTTCGGCCGTGATGTCGCGGCCGTCGACGAGCACGTCGGCGCCGTCGTCTTTCGCGATCTGGATGTAGGAGGCGATCTTGTCGCGGTGCACTTCCGACACGATGGGGCCCATGTCGGGTTCCTTGTGGGTGTCGGTGGGGGTGCCGTCGCCGATGCGGAGCTTCGCGATGCGCTCGGTGACCTTCTCGATGAGCTGGTCGGCGACGGGCTCGATCGCGAGGACAACGCTGATGGCCATGCACCGCTCGCCCGCGGATCCGTAGCCGGCGTTTATGGCTTGGTCGGCGACGAGGTCGAGGTCCGCGTCGGGGAGGACCAGCATGTGGTTCTTCGCGCCGCCGAGCGCCTGGACTCGTTTGCCGTTCTTGGAGGCGGTTTCGTAGATGTATTGCGCGATGGGGGTGGAGCCGACGAACGAGATCGCGGCGACGTCGTTGTGGTTCAGGAGGCCGTCGACGGCTTGCTTGTCTCCGTGGAGGACGTTGAAGACGCCGTCGGGGAGGCCGGCTTCTTTCCAGAGTTCCGCGAGCCAGAGGGCGGCGGAGGGGTCTTTCTCGCTGGGCTTGAGGACAACGGTGTTGCCGACGGCGATCGCGATGGGGAAGAACCACATGGGGACCATGGCGGGGAAGTTGAACGGCGAGATGATGCCGACGACGCCGAGGGCCTGCTTGATGGAGAACACGTCCACACCGGTGGAGGCGTTCTCGGTGAAGTCGCCCTTCATGATGTGGGGGAACCCGGTGGCGAGTTCCACGACCTCGAGGCCGCGCTGGATCTCGCCCGCGGCGTCGGAGACGACCTTGCCGTGCTCGGAGGTGATGATCTTCGCGAGCTCGAACTTCCGCTCGTTCAGCAGCTCACGGAACTTGAAGATGATGTTCTGGCGCTTCGCGATCGACGTGTTCGACCAACCGGGGAACGCGGCCTTCGCGGCGGCGATCGCGGCGTTGATCTCGGCGTCGTCGGCGAGAGCGACGTTGCCCGTCGCGGTGCCGAGGGCCGGGTTGAAGACCGGCGAGGTGCGCGTGGGCGCTGCCGTCGAGTAGGCGCCGTTGATCCAGTGCTGGATCGTGGGCAGAGCAGTGTCAGTCATTGATCTTCCTTCGCTGTGGTGCGCCGGCCGGAAGCGGCGCTGGTGGATGCGGCAGCTGCCGCGACGAGAGGGTGCTAGGGGTCCGAGTTCAGCTCGGGATGTGCACGAGGCGCGCGGCCGTGTCGACGGCCGTGGCGACGTCGCCATCGGCGGGGTAGAGCAGCGTTCGGCCGACGACGAGCCCGCGAACGCCCGGGAGGGCGAGGGCGTCAGCCCATTTGGCGTACACCGCTTCCTGGTCGCCGTTCGGCTCTCCGCCGAGCAGGAGCGTCGGGAGGGTTGTCGCCGCCATGACGCGCTCCATCTCGGGAACGACCGGCAGCTTCATCCACGTCGAACCCGAGCTGTTGCCGAGCCCCGAGGTGATTGCGATCGAGTTGATGACGGCGTCGGGGGAGAGGTCGTTGACGATCCGCCCTTCCTTCCACTCGCTCATGAACGGCTCGAGCATGATCGGGAGAGATGCTGCCGCCGCGTCGTCGACGGCACGGGCGTTGGCCTCGAGCGTTGAGACGGTGCCGGCGTCCGCGAGGTTGACCCGCACGAGCGTCTTCGCGAAGTCGATGCCGTCGCGAACCATCGAGTCAACGTCGTAGCCCGTGAAGCGGTCGTCCATCTCGAAGCTCGCCCCGCGGAGTCCGCCGCGGTTCATGGAACCGACGATGAGCTTGTCGTCGAGGACGCCGAGCAGGGCAAGGTCATCGATGATGTCGGGAGTGCCGAGCACACCGTCCACGCCGGGGCGGGAGAGGGCAAGCGCGAGGCGGTCGAGCAGGTCGTAGCGGTCGGCCATCGCCATGGCGTCGTCGCGGACGCCGAGGGCGCCGCGTGCGGGGTGGTCGGCCGCCACGAAGAAGAGTCTGCGGTCTTCAGGGAGAAGCGACGAACGGCGCTTCCGGCCTGCGAGCGCTTCCCTGAGTGCGGCTGGGCCGTCGGCGCGCGCGTCGCGGAGCTTGTCGAACGCGGCTTCGTCGAGGATCCGGTACGTGTCAGGCAAGGGAGTTCTCCTTCAGGATCTCGTCGACCTCCGCGGTCGATGGCATGGCGGTCGAGCACTCGAGTCGCGAGGCCACGATTGCGCCGGCGACGTTCGCGAAGCGCAGGATGTGCTCGAGGTCCCACCCGGCGATGAGCCCCTTGCAGAAGGCGCCGCCGAAGCTGTCGCCAGCTCCGAGGCCGTTGATGACATCGACGAAGTGCGTCGGCACCTCGATGGATCCCTCTCGGGTCTTCGCGAGCACGCCTCGTGGGCCCTGCTTGACGACCGCGATGTCGACGCCTCGCTCGAGGAGCGCATCCGCTGCCCGCTGGGGCTCGGTCTCGCCGACGGCGACCTCGCACTCCTCTTTGTTGCCGATGGCGATCGTCGACTGCGCGAGGATCGGCTCGATGGCTGCCGTCGCGGTGGCGGCGTCCGGCCAGAACATGGCGCGGTAGTCGAGGTCCAGGATGGTGTGGTCGCGGCGGGCGCGAGCGGCGAACGCGGCGTGGTGCGCGGCCCTGCTCGGCTCCTCGGAGAGGCCCGTGACGGTCGCCCAGAAGATCTTCGCGTCGCGGATCGCGTCGAGGTCGAGCGTCTCGGCCCCGATGTTGAGGTCGGGGGCCTTCGGCTGACGGTAGAAGTAGAGCGGGAAGTCGTCTGGCGGGAAGATCTCGCAGAACGTCACCGGAGTGGCGAGCGAGTCGTCCCGAGTCACGAAGTCGCTCTTGACGCCGAGGCGTTCGAGCTCCCGCACGATGTAGCGGCCGAATGGGTCGTCGCCCGTGCGGGTGATGACCGCGGAGTTCAGGCCGTGCTTCGCGCCGGCGACGGCGACGTTCGTGGCGCTGCCGCCGAGGAACTTCCCGAAGGTGGAGACGTCCTCGAGCCCGACTCCGGTCTGGAGGGGATAGATGTCGACGCCAACACGGCCAAGCGTGATGAGGTCAAAGGATGACGTAGCTGTTGTAGTGGTCATACGGCTCTGTACAACTTTCAGTCCGATGGTGAACGAGGACAAGAGTCAGCATACACCTAATGTCCTGACAAAGTAACAAAGTCAGTTTGCAGGATTTCGCCGACGGGTCGAGGACCGTCAGGCCTTGAGTTCGGCGATGAGAGAGTCCACGACCGGGACAAGCGCACCGCCGTGCTCCTCAGCCACGCGCCGCTGGCGGTCGCTCGACGAGCCGCTCTCGATGATCTCCGCGATAACGGCGAGCTCATCCGCGCATCCGAGGTGCTCCGCCACCTGCAGGTAGTCGCCCTCGATTCGCTCGGCGAGCACCTCGGTCACGGGACGCTCGTTGCCGTCGGTGTCCTCGATGATGATCGCGTCGAGGCCGTAGCGCGCAGCGCGCCACTTGTTCTCGCGCACGAACCAGGAAGGCAGGCGGTCCGTCTCCCTGCCGGCGTCGAGCTCTCGTGAGGCGTGCTCGACGATGACGTGATTGAGCGCGACCATAGCCCCGAGCTCGCGGAGGTTCGTCGCGCCATCCGAGATGCGAATCTCCACCGTGCCCCAGTGCGCGGAGGGGCGCACGTCCCAGCGCAGCTCCTGCACCTCGTCGACGATGCCCGTGTGCAGCACGTCGTGCGCAACGCGCTCGTAGTCCTCCCACGTCTCCATCTCAGGCGGCAAGCCGCCGGTCGGAAGCTGCTGGAAGATCATCGTGCGGTGCGAGCTGAAGGTCGTGTCCTCGCCCTGCCAGTAGGGGCTGGATGCGGAGAGCGCGAGCATGAGTGGGTAGTTCGCGAGGGTCGCCCGCATGATCGCAGGCACCTTGCGGCAGTCCTCGACCCCGATGTGGGTGTGCACACCCCAGATCGCGAGCTGGCCGCCCCAGCGGCCGGATCTCTCGGCGACCATGCGGTACCGCTCGCCTGGTGAGCGCTGCTGCTCGCGCCACCTGGAGAAAGGGTGCGTGCCGGAGCCGATCACGCCGGCGCCCGCCGCGTCCGCCGCCGTCAGCAGAGAATCCCGCAAGCCACGCAGCTCGTCAACCGCCGACCCGGCAGAACGGTGCACGCCCGTCACGAGTTCGACGGTGTTCGTGAGGAACTCCTTCGTGAACCGCTCGTCGCCGAGGCGGGAGATCAGTTCTGGGCCGATGCCGGTCAGCTCGCGCGACTCAGCGTCGACGATACCGAGCTCCCATTCGACACCGAGTGTCGAACGCTCTGATGAGGCGAAACGCATGGTGAAAGCGTAGACGCACGAAGGGCCGCGGCGTGTCTGCATTGCGGGCGAATTCGCATCGGCCGCAATATAGAGAGAGGAGGAGGGCGACGGCAGGCGCCGCCCCGGAAGTGGAGGCCCTCATGCGCTACTCGGAATCGCTCGCGGAGCTCGCGACGGCCGGTGCCCAGGACTTCGTTCCGTACGTGATCGGGGCCGTTCTGCTCGTCCTGATCGGGGGCATCGTGCTCTTCTTCGTGCAGCGCAGGCAACGCGCCGCGGAGCGGGCGGAGCAGTCTGTCTCAGACTTCGACGGGCGCCCGACATCGGGTGACGATTCTACGGTTGGCTAACTGGCCAAGTATCTGCCAAACTAGGCAGTTGAGTCTCGCAGGCTCGACCCTCTAATCCGGCCTGCGGTTCACCATTGAGCTCTGCCGAGTGTGCCCCACGCCCTCCGGCTGTCGTTCGCCGATACACACACCATCAGGAGACACGTGGCTGTCAAAATTCGTCTGAAGCGCCTTGGAAAGATCCGGGCACCCTACTACCGCATCGTCGTCGCCGACTCGCGCACCAAGCGTGACGGTCGCGTCATCGAGGAGATCGGCAAGTACCACCCCACCGAGAACCCCTCGTTCATCGAGGTCAACTCGGAGCGTGCACAGTACTGGCTGAGTGTCGGCGCACAGGCCTCCGAGGCTGTCGTCGTACTCCTCAAGCTCACGGGCGACTGGGGCAAGTTCAAGGGCGAGGGCTCGACCGAGAACCAGGTCAAGGCACCTGAGGCCAAGGTCCCCTTCGTCGCAGATGCTGGCAAGAAGCCCGTCCTGCGCCCCAAGGCTGAGCCGAAGGCAGCTCCGGCCGCCGCAGAGGTCACCGAAGACGCAGCGACTGAAGAGGTCGAGGCCTAGTCATGCTCGCTTCCGCGCTGGAACATCTCGTCAAGGGAATCGTCGATCACCCCGACGATGTCCGCGTGGACCGCAGCACTGCTGCACGCGGCGAGGTCCTCGAAGTGCGTGTGCACTCCGAGGACCTCGGCCGCGTCATCGGTCGCTCCGGCCGCACTGCTAAGGCGCTGCGTACCGTTGTGACCGCACTTGCCGATGGCCGCCGAGTTCGCGTCGACGTAGTTGACGACTGAGGTGGCAGGTAAGAAGAAGGGCATCACCCAGCTCCGGGTCGGGCGCCTCACGAAGGCCCACGGCCTCAAGGGTGCCATCAAGCTCGAGCTCTTCACCGATGAGCCAGACCGGCGCTTCGTGCCCGGCGCGAGCTTCAGTCTCCAGGTGCCGCCGGAGCATGAGTGGCACGGCAAGAGTCTGGAGCTTCAGGAGCTCCGCTGGTACAACGGGCACCCTGTCGGATTCTTCGTGGGGGTCGATGACCGCACCGCGGCCGAGAGTCTCGCCAAAGCGATCCTCTGGGTCGACTCGAACGACGCCGAGGAGCTCGAAGACGACGCCTGGTACGACCACCAGCTTGTTGGCCTCGACGTGCGGCGCGATGGCGTCTCCGTCGGCACGGTCATCCGCGTCGAGCACTTCCCGGCCCAGGACCTGCTGGTCGTCAAGACCGCAGACGCCGAGGTGCTCGTGCCTCTCGTGAAGGCGATCGTTTCCGAAGTCGACCTCGAGGCCGGCATCGTCAGCGTCACACCGCCCAACGGCCTCTTCGAGGAGATCGAAGAGGCTCAGGCGGCGTCGAAGGCTCCGGCCGTCGAGCCGAAGGCCGACGCCGAGTAGTCTCCGCTCTCCATCTGCGTGATCATGCGCGCCCGCGACCAGTCGCGGGCGCGCAGCCGCTTAAGCTGGACCCCATGCGCGTCGACATCGTCACCATATTTCCCGAGTTCTTCCAGGTGCTCGACGTCTCCCTCCTCGGCAAGGCGCGGCAGGATGGCATCATCGACGTCCGCGTGCACGATCTGCGCGACGCGACGACCGACCGGCACCGCACGGTCGACGACACCCCGTACGGCGGCGGCGCAGGCATGGTCATGAAGCCCGAGCCGTGGGGGCAGACGATCGACGGAATCCTCGATGACGCCGCCAGTCTGTCCGCGGTCCCCGCGGAAAGCCCTGAGTCGCCGGAGGGCGCGGAGCACGTTGACGCAGCGGAGTCGGTTGACACCCGCCCCCTTGTCGTCTTCCCGTCGCCGGCCGGGACGGTCTTCACGCAGGCGACCGCCAGGCGGTACGCCCTCGAGCCGCACATCGTCTTCGGCTGCGGCCGCTACGAGGGCATCGACCAGCGAGTGTTCGACAACACCGCTGAGCGCGCCAGGGTTGAACTCGTGAGCCTCGGCGACTACGTCCTCAACGGGGGAGAGGTCGCCGTGACCGCCATGATCGAGGCGTTCGGGCGGCTTGTGCCAGGGGTCGTCGGAAACCCCGAGTCGCTGGTCGAGGAGTCGCATGAGGACGGCCTGCTCGAGTACCCGAGCTACACCAAGCCGGCCATGTGGCGCGGGCGAGAAGTCCCAGACGTGCTGCTGAGCGGCCACCACGCGAAGATCGCCGCGTGGCGGCACGAGCAGCAGATCGAGCGCACGCGCCGCGTCCGCCCAGAGCTGCTGCCGCCAGAACTCCGCTAGCTGCTTGCCGCCTCGGCGCTTGCTCCCCGCTTGACGGCGAGTCCGCGCTAGCTGCGCGCGGTGAGGATGATGGGGTCACCGTCGGTGATGACAACCGTGTGCTCGCTGTGCGCACCGCGTGATCCGTCAGCGCTGCGGAGGGTCCAGCCGTCAGGGTCCTGCACGAGCTTGTCCGTCGTCTCGAGGAACCACGGCTCGATGGCGAGCACCAAGCCAGGCTTGAGCGGCATGCCTCGGTTCGCGCGTCCGCGGTTGGGGACGCTCGGCTCCTGATGCATGGTGCGCCCGACCCCGTGGCCGCCGAATTCGACGTTGACGGGATAGCCGGCGTTCTTCGCGACCTGCCCGATGGCGTGCGAGATGTCGCCGAGCTTATTGCCGGGACGAGCCGCTTCGATAGCCGCCTCGAGCGCCACCTCTGTCGTGTCGATGAGCCGCAGGTCGGCTTCTCGGGGCGTGCCCACGACGACGGTGATGGCCGAGTCGCTGACCCAGCCGTCGACTGCGACGGCGAAGTCGAGCGTCAGCACGTCGCCGTCCTTGAGCGCGTAGTCGTGTGGCAGGCCGTGCAGGACGGCGTCGTTGACCGAGGTGCAGATGACCTTGCCAAACGGCGAGTTGCCGAAGGAGGGGTGGTAGTCGATGTAGCAGCTCTTCGCGCCGCGCTTCGTGATGAGCTCGTGGGCTCTGGCGTCGAGCTCGAGGAGGTTCGTGCCGACGGCGGCGGTCTGCGAGAGCTCGTTGAGGACCTCGGCGACAAATCGCCCCGCGGGTCGCATCTCTTCGATTTCGTTCTGGGTTCGCAGCTCGATCATCCGGCAATCGTACCGGCGCTCGTGCCGTGAGCGAACGCTCAAGCCTCTGCTCGGGAACCTCCCGTAGCGTTGGGTCATGGGCATCGGCCGTCTCGTCTACCGCGCACTTCTCCCTGCTGCGCTTTTCCTCGCCGCCTGGCAGTTCGTGGGCTGGCTCATCCTGGGCGCCCCCGTGGCTCGCCTGTTCGTCTTCGGTTTCGCCGGCCTTGCCGCTGTCGCCGGACTCCTCATCCTGTCCGCGAACTTCTGGTTGCGGCCCGACATTCGCGAGACGAAAGCCCTTCAGCTGCGCGACCTGCCCCTCATCCTCGTGCCGTGGCTGCTCTGGGCGGTTGGTGCTGTCGTGCCGGATGCTCCCGGGCTCTGGGTGCTCGCCGCCGCGTTCCTGTCGATGGTCGTCGCCGGATCGATAGCACGCCGCCGACTGACGGCGGTCGTCCAGGAGCGACTGGCCTCCGCCCAGGCCGCTGGGCCGCAGGCCAACCCGTTCGGCATGTTCGGCGGGATGCCCGGGATGGCCGGTCCCGGCATGTCCGGTTCGCAGGGAAACCGGACGCCGCCGTCTGGGCCAGGGGGAGCATCTGGACCAGACGCGGGCAAGGTGATCACGCTCGACCCCGAACCCGACGACGACCGGCGGTGACCCGAACCGCCGGGATCCGGGCCGAGCTGCGCGAGCGTTCGCATTGCGGGCATTCGCATTGCGGGCGTCAGGCGGGCATGGTTTACTAGATCCTTGTGCCGCGGCTCGACTCTGCCACAGGGGATGAGAGCACTTCGCGATGCACGCCAACCTCTTCACTGACCTTCGCAGCCGACCTGTGGCGACTGCAGAGAGCGAAATCATGACCAACGTTATCGACGTCATCGACGCAGCATCGCTGCGTAGCGATGTCCCAGACTTCCGCCCCGGCGACACCGTCAAGGTGCACGTGAACATCGTTGAAGGCACGCGCTCGCGCGTCCAGGTCTTCCAGGGTGTTGTCATCGCACGTCAGGGGGCCGGCGTTCGCGAGACCTTCACGGTCCGCAAGGTCAGCTTCCAGGTGGGCGTCGAGCGTACGTTCCCCGTGCACACCCCGGTCATCGAGAAGATCGAGATCGTGTCCCGCGGTGCTGTGCGTCGTGCGAAGCTCTACTACCTCCGTGGTCGTCGTGGCAAGGCCGCGAAGATCCGTGAGAAGCGCGACAACTAAGCTTCCAGCTGTAGGCGAATGGCTCCCCAACGCGGGAGCCATTCGTGTCGATCCACACACTGACTGAGAGTTCCGCCACAGCGGACCGAGCGCGAGGGGGAGCCATGGGCGACGCGGGTTCGCGCGACCGCCGCGCTCCATCTCACGGCAGGCCCCCGCACGACGGCAGGCACCGCGTGGGCCGCACCGACCGGCCCTCGGGTCTCGGCTCCTCCGAGATCGCCGACGCGCCCATCCACGCCACTGGCCTCATCGCCGAGAACGAGCCGGCTCCTGCACCGAGTCGCGGACTCGGCAAGGCCATGCTCTCGTTCGCTCGCGACCTCGTCATCGTCGCCGTGCTCGCGATCGTCATGTCGATGCTCATCAAGACGTTCTTGCTCCGGCCCTTCTATATCCCTTCCGCCTCGATGAACGACACCCTGGTCGTCGAAGACCGCGTGCTCGTGAACCTCCTGGTCCCTGACCTCGTCGGTATCGAACGAGGCGACATCGTGGTGTTCGAGGATCCGGGCGGATGGCTGCCGGTCGTCACTCCCGCCGCGAAGTCACCTTCCCAGGCTGCGGTCGACGGTGCGCTCGAGTTCGTCGGGCTCAAGCCCGAAGAGACGAGCAATCACCTCATCAAGCGCGTCATCGGACTGCCGGGCGACGTCGTCTCGTGTTGCAATGAGTACGGCCAAGTTCTCATCAACGGGCTGCCCATCGGCGAGCCGTACCTGCTGCTCGAGGACGGGCAAGCCGCATCCGGGATGCCGTTCGACGTCACGGTGCCCGAGGGGCACCTCTGGGTCATGGGCGACAACCGTTACAACTCCGAGGACTCCCGCTACCACCAGGACGAGCCTGGCGGCGGGTTCGTGCCGGTTGATGATGTGGTTGGCAAGGCGTTCCTGCTCAACTGGCCGCTTGACAGGTTCACGTTCCTCGGCAACTACCCGGAGGTCTTCGACCGGGTGCCGGAGCGGACGGGCCAGGAGTGACCCCGCCCGTAGACCCGACGCTCGACGTGGAGCGAGAGCTGCTGCTCACGGCTCCCGTCGTCATCGGCGTAGACGAGGTCGGTCGCGGCGCGATCGCAGGCCCGGTCGCCGTCGGCGCCTGCGCGATCGACGTCGCTCGGATGGAACTCCCATCTCCCGCTGGTGTGCGCGACTCGAAGCTGCTGAGCGCGAAGCGTCGACTGGAGGCCCGCGCGGGAATCGAGGCGTGGGCGATGAGCGTCGGCGTCGGCTATGCCAGCGCCATCGAGATCGACGAGCGCGGCATCACTGCCTGCCTCGGTGCGGCAGCCAAGCGGGCCCTGGCCGAGCTGCACGCGAGCGGCGTGCCGGTCGCGGATGCGGTTGTGCTGCTCGACGGATCGCACGACTGGCTCTCCCCGTGCCTCTCGACTCCGCTGCGCGTCGTGGTGCGCCCGAAGGCCGACCGCGACTGTACCTCGGTAGCCGCGGCATCCGTGATCGCGAAGCTAGAGCGTGACGCGCTCATGATCTCGGCGGCCGAAGCGCACCCGGAGTACCTCTGGGAATCGAACAAGGGGTACGGTAGCGCGGCTCACCTCGCGGCGATTGCCGCGACAGGCCCGAGTGAGCTCCACAGGCACACGTGGCTCCGCGCCGCGACCCCGTAGACTGGGCGGATCATGGACGACGAGAATTTCGACGATTACGAGCGCGAGCAGGAGCTCTCCCTGTTTCGCGAGTACCGCGACGTCGCGGGGCAGTTCAAATACGTGATCGAGACCGAGCGCCGCTTCTACCTGGCGAACAGCGTGGACCTGGTCAGGCGCGACACCGAGCACGACTTTTACTTTGAGCTCACGATGAAGGACGTCTGGGTGTGGGACATCTACCGCTCCGACCGCTTCGTGAAGCAGGTGCGGGTGCTGACGTTCAAGGACGTCAACGTCGAGGAGACCGGCTCGAAGGAGTTCGAGCTCCCCAAGGAGCTTGCGCTCGACGAGTAGCCTCCCGGCACCAGCTCCTGCCTCGGCGCCAGCTCTTACCTCGGGGCCAGACGCGTCCTGGCGCGCGACGCGCCGCCTGGACGCCGATGTCGGTGGTTCGTGGGAGCCTCGTGGAGTGACAGAGACGACGATTCCCGACGCCACCGCATCCGCCGCGACACAGATCCTCAGGGCGCTGGTCGGCCGCGATGACGCGGTCTTCCATGACGGTCAGCTTGAGGCGATCTCGGCGATCGTGGATGAGCGACGTCGAGTCCTGGTTGTGCAGCGCACGGGCTGGGGCAAGTCGGCTGTGTACTTCATCGCGAGCCTCATGCTGCGTGCGCGCGGCGCTGGGCCGACCATCCTCATCTCGCCGCTGCTGGCGCTCATGCGCGACCAGGTGGAGGCCGCGGGCCGGGCCGGGGTCAGGGCTGTGTCCATGTCATCCGCGAACGCGCACGAGTGGGCGAGCATCCGCGAGCAGCTCGCGGCCGACGAGATCGATGTGCTCCTGGTGTCGCCTGAGCGTCTCAACAATCCGGAGTTCCGCGACACGCAGCTTCCCGAGCTCCTTCGCCGTACTGGCCTTGTCGTGGTCGACGAGGCGCACTGCATCTCCGACTGGGGTCACGACTTCCGCCCCGACTACCGTCGCATCGCGTCACTCATCTCCGGTCTCGGCACGGATATCCCGGTGCTCGCGACGACGGCTACTGCCAACGAGCGAGTTGTGCACGATATCGAAGAGCAGCTCGGCCGGAGCGGCATCCTGACCATCCGCGGCCCGCTTGCTCGCGCGAGCCTGCGGCTCGGTGTGCTGCGGCTCGGCAACGCGCGCGAGCGTCTTGCCTGGCTGCTGCAGCACCTTGACGAGCTGCCGGGGTCGGGCATCATCTACACCCTCACGGTTGCGGGGGCGGAGGACACCTCGGCCGCCCTGCGTGAGGCCGGTATCCATGCGCCCGCGTACACGGGCAAGACCGACCCGGACGAGCGCGAGCGCCTCGAGGGCGCCCTCAAGCGCAACGAGGTCAAGGCGCTTGTCGCCACGAGTGCGCTCGGCATGGGCTTCGACAAGCCCGACCTCGGCTTCGTGGTGCACCTCGGGGCCCCGTCCTCGCCCGTGGCGTACTACCAGCAGGTGGGTCGTGCGGGTCGTTCGAGCGCGTCTGCCGACGTGCTGCTCTTGCCGGGCGAGGAGGACCGCGCGATCTGGGAGTACTTCGCGACGGTGTCCATGCCAGACGAACAGCGCGCGCAGGCGGTGCTCGCAGCACTGGGTGGTTCACCCAGATCGACCGTCGCCCTCGAGTCAGCGGTCGACCTCCGCCGCTCGCGCCTCGAGCTGCTCCTCAAGGTGCTCGACGTCGACGGCGCCGTTCGGCGCGAGCAGGGTGGCTGGGTCTCGACGGGGCAGCCGTGGAGCTACGACGGCGATCGGTACGCGCGTATCGCGACCGCTCGTTCGGCCGAGGCGCAGGCGATGATCGACTACGAGCGCACCGGCGGCTGCCGCATGGAGTTCCTGCAACGGCAGCTCGACGACTCGACCGCGGCGCCGTGCGGGCGCTGTGACAATTGCGCCGGCATCTGGTTCGACGCGACGACGGATGCGGCAGTTCAGGCGAGAGCTGGGGCTGCGCTCGACCGTGTCGGCGCGGACATCGCGCCTCGGCGCCAGTGGCCGAGCGGCATGGCGAGCCTCGGCGTCGACCTCAAGGGGCGCATCCCGAAAGAACAGCAGGCGTCCGAGGGGCGGGTGCTCGCGCGCCTCAGTGACCTCGGGTGGGGTGGGCCGCTGCGGGAACTGTTCGCGTCGGCGGGTCCCGACACCGTCGTGACGGGGCCGCTCTTGCAGGCCTGCATCCGGATCCTGTCGGAGTGGAAGTGGGATGCGCGCCCGCAGGCCGTCGCGTTTGTGCCGTCGCGGTCGAGGCCGCTGCTCAGCGCGTCGCTGGCTGAGGGCATCGCGGGCGCGGGGCGCCTGCCCCTCCTTGGCTCGTTGGATCTGGTCCGCGGTGGACCTGCCGGGCAGCCGGGCGGGAACAGCGCGTTCCGGCTTTCCAACGTCGAGGGCCGCTTTTCGGCGGCCTCGCTCGAGATCCCGGCGGGGCCCGTGCTCCTGATCGACGATTTCGTCGACAGCGGTTGGACCATGACGGTCTGTGCACGCGAGCTTCGCCTGGCCGGGGCGAGCGCCGTGCTGCCGTTGGCCCTCGCGCAGAAGGGCTGACACGTAGCGCGGGCGCGCTCGCCCCTGGAGGAGGCGAGCACTCTGCTGACGTGGCGCCTGTGGAGAAGCGGTTGTCCACAGCGTCCCTCGTCGTTGCGCGTCAGTGGGTCGTGGCGGGCCAGACTCCCGGCAAGGGAGGTGGTGCGGATGCGTGCCAAGGATCAGCTGGGTCGGCTCGGGGAGAATCTCGCGACCGCGTACCTCGAGGAGCGCGGCCACGACGTGGTGGAGCGGAACTGGCGTTGCCGGGAGGGTGAGATCGACGTCGTCTCGCGTCAGGGCGGGTACATCGTGTTCACGGAGGTGAAGGCGAGGCGGTCGACCGCTGCCGGGCACCCGCTTGAGGCGATCACCCCGATGAAGCTCGCGCGGATGCGGCGGCTCGCGGGGCTCTGGATGCTCGCGCATCCCGACGAGCGGGGCGCGATGCGGCTCGACGTCATCGCGGTGATCGCACCGCACGACCGCACACCCGTCGTGGAGCACGTGGCGGGAGTTGGCGCATGACGCAGGGCACGGTCGGTCACTCGGTCGCGATCGCGCTCGAGGGTCTCGGCGGAGAGCTCGTGGAAGTGGAGACGCAGATCAGCCCGGGCCTGCCGTTCTTCAAGCTCGTGGGGCTGCCGGACACCTCACTCGGGGAGGCGCGTGAGCGGGTGCGAGCTGCGCTGCAGAGCTCGGGGTGCCCGCTGCCGGCGAGCCGCGTCATCACGAACATGTACCCCGCCTCGCTGCGCAAGCACGGCGCGGGTTTCGACCTTGCGATCGCGGTCTCGTTCCTCGCGGCGGCCGGCATCATCTCGGCCGAGTCGCCGACGAAGGCCGTCCACATCGGGGAGCTCTCGCTGACGGGGCAGGTGCGGGCGGTCATCGGCGTCCTGCCGGCCGTCGCGGCCGCTCGAGCCGCGGGCTTCGAGACCGTGGTGGTGCCAGCAGACTCGAAGGCTGAGGCAGAGCTCGTGGAAGACATCCGGGTAGTTGCCGTCGCCTCGCTGCGCGCCGTTGCCCTGCACTACGGCGCGGACGCCGCCGACCTCACGGAGGAGTTGGACTACCCATCCAGCTCCGCCGCCCGGGCAATCACGCGAGGCGAGCGGGGCTCCGAGGACGACGCGCAGCGGCACGAGGTGGGGCCTGCGCTCGACCTTTCCGACGTCGTGGGCAACGAAGCGGCGGTGCGGACGCTTGTCATCGCCGCGGCCGGTGGCCACCACCTGCTGATGCTCGGCCCGCCAGGCGCGGGCAAGACGATGCTTGCGGAACGCCTGCCAGGCATCCTGCCGGATCTCGAGCCAGAGGAGGCCGTGACGCTGGCCGCGGTCCGCTCGCTGCGCGGCATGCCGCTGTCCGCGCGCCTCGACCGCAGGCCGCCGTTCGAGGCGCCGCATCACACGGCGTCCGCGGTTGCGTTACTCGGCGGCGGCAGCGGCATGATCCGCCCCGGGGCCGTCTCACTCGCGACGGGCGGGGTCCTGTTCCTCGACGAGGCGCCGGAGTTCGCGCGCCACACGCTCGACTCGTTGCGGCAGCCGCTCGAGAACGGCGTCATCGAGATCCACCGTGCACAGGGGAGGGCCGCCTACCCGGCGGAGATGCAGCTCGTGCTGGCCGCGAACCCGTGCCCCTGCGGCAATCACGGTGACCGGGACGCGCAGTGCAGGTGCGATGCCTCGGCACCGCGACGCTACCTCGCCCGACTCTCGGGCCCGTTGCTCGACCGAATCGACCTGCAGCTGCGCGTCGAGCGCGTCTCGGCCGCCCGCGCGCGGCTCGTCGAGCACGAGGCGCAGCTCGGAGAAGCCGGGGAGCCTCCAGTTCAATCAGCGACCAGCACCGCGGCCGTCCGTGAGCTGGTCAAGCAGGCGAGATCCCTGGCCAGGCATCGGCTGGCATCCACTCCCTGGAGCATCAACGCGCGCGTCGTCTCGCGCTGGCTTCGCGCCCCGGACAACCGGCCGAGGCGGGAGGCCTACGCGCCGCTCGCGGTTGCGCTCGAGCGAGGGCAGGTCACGATGCGCGGGCACGACCGGGTGCTGCGCGTCGCCTGGACGATCGCCGACCTCGCCGGGGCCGCTCGCCCCGAACTCGAGCACATCCACGAGGCCCTCTCGTACCGGATCAGGCTGGGGTAGACGGAAATGACAGCACAGTTCGGCCAAGGTGACGGGGACGCCGGGCCACGAAGGAGCGCAGCCAAGGAGTACGAGCGGGAGCCAGGCCTCGATGAGTTTCGCGCAGCCCTGATGGGAGTCAGCGGTCCGAGCGGGGAGGCGATAAGCGACGACGAGGTGCGCGCCCGCGTCGCCCAGCTCGCCTGGTCCTGCACCGTCGAGCCCGGCGACGCGACGGCCGGTCTCCTCCTTGGCGCCCTCGGGCCGGTCGCGGCGCTGGAAGCCGTGACCTCCGGCTCGCTCCTGCGTCGCGCTCGGGAGCGCGGTGCTGGCGCCGGCATTCCGCTCGCGGACCTCGCGTCGGCGCTCGAGAGATGGCACGACCGTCTCAGCATTGCGCGCACCGTGGCGATCCTGCGGAGCTCAGCGAGGCTCGGGGTGCGAGCCGTGTTGCCCGGGGACAGGGAATGGCCAGGGCAACTCGACGATCTCGGACCGCACGCACCCTGCGCCCTCTGGGTGCGCGGGTCCGTGGACACGCTCCTGCAACTTGCCCCGTCGGTTGCGCTTGTCGGAGCTCGCGCGTCTACGACGTACGGCGAGGAAGTCACGGTGCGGCTCGCGAGCGGGCTGGCTGGCCGTGGGTACGCGATCGTCTCGGGCGGCGCCTACGGCATCGACGCCGTCTCGCACCGCGTGGCGCTCGCCGAGGGCGCGCCGACTGTCGCCGTGCTTGCCGGCGGGCCGGACCGCCTCTACCCGCAGGGCAACAGGTCGCTGCTCGAGCGGATTATCGCCGAAGGCGCACTCATCACAGAGCTGCCAGTCGGACAGGCACCCACTCGCTGGCGGTTTCTCCAGCGCAACCGCATCATCAGCGCGCTCTCCTCCGCCACGGTTGTCGTGGAGGCAGGCCGAAGGTCGGGGGCCGCGAACACCGCGGCCCACACGCTGACTCTCGGACGACCGCTCGGTGCGGTGCCCGGCCCGGTGACGAGCGCCGCTTCCGTGGGATGCCATCGGCTGCTGCGTGAGTCAGACGCGACGCTGATCACGTCGGTCGATGACATCGTCGAGATGCTCGGGCAAGGCCAGGGGAGCGAGCTCGCGCTTCCGGACGGCGAGGTCTGGCCGGGGGACAGGAGCTCGGCTCAGGATGCTGGACGCCTGTCGTCCAACGCGGTCCGGGCCAGGGACGCTCTCCGGGTCGGGAGGCCGCAGCGCGTCGACGCGATCGCCTCAGCGGCGGGGCTCACGTCGGCCGAGACCTCGGCCGGTCTCGCTGAACTCGAACTCGGCGGCCTCGCGCGGGAGGCGGTCGGCGGGTGGGTCAAGGCCTCCAATCGGCGACGCTGAAGATCAGCGCGGCGGCGGGAGGTGCTCTCGGTAGCTCGCTACGACACCCTCCAGGTAGCGCACGATGACCTCGCGCTCACCCTCGTCGAAGTCCTGGGCGACAGCATCGATGTCCATGATCATGGGAGCAAGCAGGCCCCGGGCTTTCGCGGTCGAGTCCTCGTCGGGAACCACCAGAACGCCACGACGGTCGTTCGGGTTCGGCTCACGTCGCACATGACCAGCCTTCACGAGCCGATCGACCACGACGGTCACCGCCGCGGTCGTAATCCCGAGCCTCCGGGCGATATCCGAGGGAGTGAGATGGCCTGACGAGATCAGGTGCTGCATCGCGACGAGGTCCGTGTGGTTCACCTCGAGCTCCTTCGCGACCACAACCTCGTACTCGTCGGAAATCGTGAGGATTTCCCGCAGCAGAGCGGTCGACTCATGGACGCGCGGAAACGCGCGACCCCGCTCATCCTCGGATTGCATGACGCCCATCCTAGCGCTAGGTTAGCTAAAGAAATTGATTACTAGTGAAATTAGGCGGTTCGTTCATGGGCGGGATCATCCGATTCATCACCGGCAAGGCGAGCGGCGCGATCGTCATTGCAGTCTTCGTTGCCCTCAGTGGCCTCGCCTTCTTCTGGGGGTCGGGAGAGAGCGGCGACGTCGCACCGGCGGGAGACCTGCCCGCGTCTGCCGAGTCCGCGAAGGTCGAAGAGGCGCTCGCGACCTTCGAAACCGAGGACCGCTCTGCTGCACTTTTCGTCTTCCACCGTGACGGCGAGGCGCTCACCCCGGACGACTTCGCCGCCGTAGCCGCGGCGAGCGCCGGTATCGCCGAAGCCGCGGGAGTGGACACGCTGCCACCCGCGTTCCCAGCGGAAGACGGTGAGGCCATGATCCTCACGGTGCCGCTCGACGCAACCACCGACGTCGATGCGCAGTCCACTCGTGCGGAGGCCATGCGCACCGCCGCAGCCGACGGGCTTCCCGAGGGGCTGGTGCCCGTCATGACCGGCCCGGAGGGCTTCGCCGTCGATATCGCGGCGGTCTTCGAGGGGGCGAACTTCACGCTCCTGACTGTCACCGTCCTGGTCGTCGCCTTCCTGCTCATCGTCACCTACCGGAGCCCCGTGCTGTGGCTCATTCCATTGTCCGTTGTCGGCCTCGCCGACGGCGTCGCCGGCATCGTCGCGACGCGCATCGTGGGCGCATTCGGGCTGACGATGGATGCGTCGATCAAGGGCATCCTCTCGGTGCTTGTCTTCGGCGCTGGCACCAACTACGCACTGCTCCTCATCGCCAGGTACCGCGACGAGCTGCGCGTCTCCGCAGACCGTCGCGAGGCCATGGCAACCGCGCTCCGAGGTGCGGGACCGGCGATCATCGCGAGCGGCGGCACGGTCGCGCTGAGCCTCGCGACGCTCCTCTTCGCCTCGCTCGGGGGCAACGTGGTGCTTGGCCTCGCGTGCGCCATCGGCGTTGTGGTCGCGATGGCGTTCGCGCTTGCGCTGCTCCCCGCGACCCTGGTGCTCTTCCCTCGGGGGATCTTCTGGCCCGTCGTTCCCCGCGTCGGCGACGACCAGCACGGCAAGGGGTTCTGGTTCAAGCTTGGTACCGGAGTCTCGAAGCGCCCGGCCATCGTGGCGGGGGCCGGCATCGTCGTGCTCATCGCACTGGCCGCCATCGCCCCGAGCATCAAAGTTGGCCTCGCCCAGACGGAGCGATTCACGTCGACGCCAGAGGCGGTTGTCGGACAGGAACTGCTCAACGACCACTTCCCTGACCTTGCCGGCGCTCCAGCCATCGTCGTCGCACAGTCGGGTGAAGCCGAGGCGGTCGCGCAGAGGGCGTCCGAGATCGATGGCGTCGCTTCGGCCTCGGTGGGTGACTCGAACGGAACGGTGACGCGCATTGATGTCGGTCTCTCATCTCCCGCGGAGACCGAGGAAGCGCTCGCGACGGTCGAACGACTGCGCGCCGAGCTCTCCCAGATCGACGGGGCGGAGGCCATTGTAGGAGGGCTCGACGCCCAAGCGCTTGACGAGCAGGCAGCCCAGGACCGCGACCAGCTGCTCCTGTTCCCGCTCATCCTCGCCGTGGTCTTCGTCGTTCTCCTGCTTCTCCTGCGCTCGCTCGTCGCGCCGATCCTGCTCCTGCTGACCGTCGTCGGCTCGTTCTTCGCCTCAGTCGGAGCGAGCTGGCTGCTCTTCACGAACGTCTTCGGCTTCCCTGCCCTCGACACCTCGGTGCTGCTGTTCAGCTTCCTGTTCCTCGTCGCCCTCGGCGTCGACTACAACATCTTCCTCGTGACGAGAGCGCGCGAGGAGGCCGTCAAGCACGGCACGAGGGATAGCATGATCCGCTCGCTGTCCGCGACGGGTGGGGTCATCACAAGCGCCGGCATTCTGCTCGCTGCCGTGTTCGCGGCCCTCGGCGTCCTGCCCCTCATCACGCTCACGCAGATCGGCATCATCGTGTGCGTCGGCGTACTGCTCGACACCCTGTTGGTGCGAACGGTCATCGTGCCTGCCCTTGCTTTCCTCACCGGTGACCGATTCTGGTGGCCGAGCAAGGCCATCCTCGGCGACCGGAAACCTGCGCATGCGGGGCCTGCGCATGCGGCGCCGGCGGAGCCGAAGCGCTCGGAGTCCAAGTCGGCGCACACGAAGTAGAACCTCTGGGTCATCACGTCTGGGTTGAGTCGCCGCCCGGCTCTCTGGGCGGCGACCTACGATGGGCGTCATGCAGGAGCTCTCCGTGGCCGTCGACGCGTACTTGCGCTCGCTGCGCTCCGAACGCGGGTTGTCGCCCCGCACGACCCGGGCCTACGCGGGCGACCTGAGTCTCCTCCTCGACTTCTGTGAGCGAGCGGGTGTCGCAGACCCGAAGTCGCTGAGCCTCGAGGTCTTCCGCGACTTGCTCTGGCAGCAGACGCAGGGGGGCAAGGCGGCCTCGAGTATCGCGCGTATGGCGGCCTCGTTCCGTGGATTCACGTCGTGGCTCGACGAGACGGGACGGGGTGCCGATTCTGCTCGTCGCCTGAAGAGCCCGAAGGCGGGGTCGACGCTGCCTCGTGTGGTCTCGGCAGACGGGATGCGGGGCATCTTGGGCTCGCTCGCAGATCGTGCGGCCACCGGGGACCCCGTCGAGCAGCGTGACCTCGCGATCATCGAGCTGTTGTACGCCTCTGGGATCCGTGTTTCTGAGTGCTGTTCGCTCGATGTGGGGGCCGTCGACCTCGAGCGCCGAGTTGTGCGGGTTGTCGGCAAGGGGGACAAGGAACGCGTTGTGCCTTTTGGCGCCCACGCGGCGAGGGCCATCGATCGCTGGCTGGCGTCCGGTCGCCCCGCGCTCGAGCAACCTCGATCGGGTCGTGCGCTCTTCTTGGGCGCTCGCGGTGGGCGACTGGACGTTCGAACGGTGTACGCGCTGTCCCGTGAGGTGCTCGGGGCTGCGCCAGGTGGTGGGCCTTCCGGGCCGCACACCTTCCGTCACACCGCCGCAACGCATCTGCTTGATGGGGGAGCCGACCTGCGTGCTGTGCAGGAGATCCTCGGGCACTCGGATCTCGGGACGACCCAGATCTACACGCACGTCTCGGCCGAACGACTCAAGGCCTCCTACCTGCAGGCGCATCCGCGAGCCTAGGGAACCTCCTGCGACAGGCAGGTTGTCGTTGTCGTTGTTGTTGTCATCGTGGTTGTTGGTCTCGGCGTTGTTGACACCTGTGGGTTGTAGGCCGTGCGCGTCGCCGCGACGGGTGGGTGGGCCCGTCGCGGCGCGCATGCGCGGCGTGGATCGCTGTCTGGGTGTGGCGCCTCCTCTCTTGGGCTCAGCCCGCGGTCGATGTTTCTGGCTGTGATCGCCTGCCGGGACTCACTGCCTGAGTCCTCCTCCTTGTGCGTCGGGCTTTTCGTGGGCGTCGGGCCGGTCAGCTTTCCCGTCGGCGGCTCAGGAGGCCCCAGGCGAGTGCGCCGGCGCCGATGACGAGGGCGCCGGCCCCGAGCAGGAGCGGCCAGTTGACCACCGCGGCTCCTGTCTGCGCCAGTGTCTCCGGCTGAGGGGTCGTCGGCGCAGTCGCCGGGGCAGTCGCCGGGGTAGTTGCTGCCGCGGTGTTCGCAGGCGTCGCTGTGGGCGGGACCGGCAGCGGCGTCGCGGTGGCGGTGGCGGTGGTGCTGGGCAGAGCGCTGGCGCCGGTGGTTGGCGTGGCCGATGAAGCCGGCGGTGTCTGCGCGCTCGTGGCAGTCGGGATCGCTGGCACGGTCGTCGGTGCGGCCGGAGGTTCGGTTGTGGGCGCTGGCGGCTGCGTGGCTGTCGGCGTCGGCGCGGGTGTGGCTGATGCCGTTTGGGTCGGCTGGGGTGTCGGGATGCGCGGGGGAGCGGCGGTCCGCGTCGGCGTGGGTACCGCTGTGGGCGTCGCTGACGTGGTGGGCGTCGTGGTTGGTGTCGGGGTGGTCGCAGGAGTCCGAGGCACCCGGTCCTGGCCTACGGCCGTGAACTCGCCGGGGACCGTGCCTCCGCTGCTCCCGAGCAACTGCGCGCCGGGCGTGTGCAGGAGCAGAATCTTCGCGGCCCACTGCTCCGACGGCGACGTGACCTTCGCCGTGCCGCTCACCGTGACGGGGCCGCGCTCGAGCGCACTGGCCGTCACCACGATCGACGCGGGCTCGCCAACCGCAAGCGTTGCGGTGTCGGTTCCCGTCGATGCGAACGTGGCGCCGCTCAGCACAGCCGTGCCCGTGGCTCCCGCAAGATTCGAGGCGAGCACGACGGTGCCCTTCTTCCCGTCCACGGCATCGGTGGTGAACTGAAGGCTCCCGGAGTGGCTCGCGGGTGCTCGAGCCCCGACCTTCGCCGCTCCCTCTCGGATGGTGGTGAGCGTGCCACTCACCTCCGCCCTCCGAGTCTCGGGGACCCGCCCGAGGAAGTGCTCGTCGCCGCTCGTGCCGTGGCTTGCGTAGCTCTCGGGGGCCGCGAGCGACCAGACGAACATCGCGACGGCACTCGTCACGGCCGGGTCGGTCGACTGTCCGTGGGTGGAGATCGCCCAGTTCACTCGCGCAGTGCTGTCGTCGCTCATCTGGAACTGCTGGCCATCGACGACGCCCCCTTTGGTGGTCTCGTCGAGTGGTCGCGGGAGCCAGGGCTGCAGACAGTACACGTTGCGCCCCTCGAAGCTGTACGCGCCGATTCGCCCCTGCCCTCCGTTCTGCGCATCGTCGAAACCGGGTCCGTAGCCGGCGGCGCTCGCGGTCTGTGCTCCCGAGAACAGCAGGAATGTCGCTGCCATCGCGAGCATCACGAGTCCAGCGCCGGCTCGAGCGAGGCGAGCCCGGAGGCCGCGAGCTGCGTGAGCGCCGCGTCCCCGCGAAGGTGCATCGTCGTGTGCGGTTCGGGGCCGTTGGTGGCTGCGGGCCTTTCGAATGTTGAGAGGAGTCATGTGGTGCCTTTCTGGTGTGTGGTTGAGAAGTGCCGCTCGGTGAGTCAGCGGTTCGGTGGTTCAGCGGTAGAGCGGGAGGAGCACAGCCGCTGCTGGACGAAGTCCGTCGAAGAGCGATGCGGGGTCGCGGTAGGCGCCCTCCTGGCGGACTCCGAGGTGGAGCGCCCCTTCCGGCGTGTGCCGGTGCTCCGCGCTCACAAGGCCGAGGCGTTGCCCGGCGACGACAACATCTCCTGGCTCGAGCTCGGAGACGACTGGCTCGTAGCTCGAAAGGGCACCGTCGGCGTGCTGGATCGAGAGCACGGGCCTGTCGACGACGAAGCCCGAGAACCTGACTGTTCCCGCCGCGGGCGCGAGGACGACGGCACCCGGAGCTGCCGGGATGTCGATGCCTCGGTGGCCAGCGCCATAGGGTGCATCGAGGTCAAACGCTCGAGAGACCACTGGCGGTGCTTCCACCGGCCACAGCCAACCGGCCGTCGCGGCCGATGCGCCAGGCGCCGGCAGCAGGCTGAGCTCGCAGAGCAGCGCTGCTGTCAGAAGGCAAGCCACAATGCGAGCTCCTCGGGCGGTGGTCGTTGGAAGCGGTGGCGGGTGGCGCATGCAGTCATGGTGCTTCGTCGCGAGGGAGTTCTTCGAGCGAGATGACCTGCCTGTGGATTACGGTTCTCCACAGGGTCCGCGACAACAGAGTCGCCGCCCCTGTTCCTTGCGTCACCGCGCGTGTGTAGACTGTCGCCAGCAGCCCGCAATGCGGGCTGACTTCGCGTGCCCATCGAGGTGTGCATCCATCGGTCTCCAGCACTGCTGTGCGAGAGCGGATGTGCACTGGGCACCAGGCTGTGCGGCCGCCGGTCGCAGAGAACAACCGCGCGCAGAGATGCGCATTCGAAAAGGGAGAACGACCATGGCTGTCGTTACCATCCGCCAGCTGCTTGACAGCGGCGTGCACTTCGGGCACCAGACCCGCCGCTGGAACCCGAAGATGAAGCGATTCATCTTCACCGAACGCAGCGGCATCTACATCATCGACCTCCAGCAGTCGCTTGGATACATCGATGCTGCATTCGACTTCGTCAAGGAGACGGTTGCCCACGGCGGCACCATCCTCTTCGTCGGCACGAAGAAGCAGGCACAGGAGTCGATCTCCGAGCAGGCAACTCGCGTGGGCCAGCCCTACGTGAACCAGCGCTGGCTCGGTGGCCTCCTCACGAACTTCGGCACCGTCCAGAAGCGCCTCAACCGTCTCAAGGAGCTCGACCTGGTCGACTTCGACGACACGACGCGCGGCTTCACCAAGAAGGAACTCCTCATCCAGCGTCGCGAGCGTGACAAGCTCGAGAAGTCGCTCGGTGGTATCCGCAACCTCTCGAAGACGCCCTCGGCGCTCTGGGTTGTCGACACCAAGAAGGAGCACCTCGCGATCGACGAGGCCAAGAAGCTTGGCATCCCGGTCATCGCGATCCTCGACACGAACTGCGACCCTGACGACGTCAACTACCCGATCCCGGGTAACGACGACGCCATCCGCTCCGTTGCACTGCTCACGCGCATTATCGCCGACGCAGCAGCTGAGGGCCTCATCCAGCGCCACCAGAAGCCGACCGAAGGTCAGGCAGAGGTTGAGCCGCTCGCTGAGTGGGAGAACGACCTGCTGCAGGGCGACGCGCCTGCCGCCGAGGCTGTCGTCGAGGCACCTGCCGAGACCGTCGAGGCACCTGCCGAGACCGTCGAAGCGCCTGCTGAGACCGTCGAAGCGCCTGCTGAGACCGTCGAAGCAGCAGCTGAGCCCGCCGAGGCAACCGAGGCCGCTGAAGCGGTCGAGGAAACCGAAGCCGTCGAAGAGTCCAAGTAACTTCAAGCATTAGGGAGAACCCCACACATGGCTAACTTCACTCTCGCTGATGTCAAGGAGCTGCGCGAGCAGCTCGGTACTGGCATGGTCGACACGAAGAAGGCGCTCGAAGAGGCCGACGGCGACAAGGAAAAGGCCGTCGAGATCCTCCGCCTCAAGGGTGCGAAGGGCAACGCGAAGCGCGCTGACCGTTCCACCAGCGAAGGCCTCGTTGCCGCGAAGGACAACGGAAACGGCACTGCGACGCTCATCGAGCTCGCAACCGAGACCGACTTCGTGGCGAAGGGCGACAAGTTCATCGCTCTCTCCGAGAAGGTGCTCGATGCTGTGGCCGCCGCCGGCGCGTCGACCCTCGACGAGGCTCTCGCAGCCCCCGTCGACGGAACGACCGTCAAGGAGACCATCGACGGTGTCGCCGCGATCCTCGGCGAGAAGATGGAGCTCCGCAAGGTGGCTCTCCTCAAGGGAGCCAACTTCGAGATCTACCTGCACCGCACCTCGCAGGACCTGCCACCGCAGGTCGGCGTCGTCGTGGCGTACGAAGGCGACGACGCGGCTACGGCTCGCGGCATTGCTCAGCACATCGCGATGTTCGACCCGCAGTACCTCACGCGTGAGGACGTTCCTGCCGATGCAATCGACAAGGAGCGGGTCATCGTCGAGGAGATCTCGCGGAGCGAGGGCAAGCCAGAGGCCGCCCTTCCGAAGATCATCGAAGGCCGCCTGACCGGCTTCTTCAAGCAGATCGTGCTCCTGGAGCAGGACTACGCTCGCGACAACAAGCAGACCGTGAAGAAGATCGCTGACGCCGCAAACGTCAACGTTCTCGACTTCGGCCGCATTCGCGTCGGCGCGTAGCACCACACGTTCACGAATTCGGGGCCGGATGCGCATGCATCCGGCCCCGTTTCGTGTCCCCGGAGGTGCCAGCGAACTTCGCCCCGAGATATGCGCGTGCTCCGCACAAGGTAGGCTCGTGGACGATCAGCGACCCTACAAGGAGCACAAATGTCACCACAGGCCCCGCGCAGACGCGTTCTCCTCAAGCTCTCTGGCGAAGCGTTCGGTGCAGGCAAGATGGGGGTCGATCCAGAGGTGCTCACGAGCATCTCCAAAGAGATCGCCGCTGCTGCACGCGACGTGGAAGTCGCCATCGTCGTCGGCGGAGGAAACTTCTTCCGCGGCGCTCAGCTCGCGAACGCCGGCATGGACCGGGCGCGAGCTGACTACATGGGCATGCTCGGCACGGTCATGAACGCGCTCGCGCTCCAGGACTTCATCGAGCAGGCGGGCACCCCGGCCCGTGTGCAGTCCGCCATCGAGATGCGCCAGGTTGCAGAGCCCTACATCCCCCTGCGCTCGAAGCGCCACATGGAGAAGGGCCGCGTCGTCATCTTCGGCGCTGGCGCCGGTCTCCCATACTTCTCGACCGACACGGTCGCGGCACAGCGCGCGCTCGAAGTCGGCGCAGACGTGGTCCTCGTCGCCAAGAACGGTGTCGACGGCGTCTACACCGCCGACCCGCGGCGCGACCCGAGCGCTGAACTGCTCCACTCGGTCACCTATCAGGACGCCCTCCAGCGTGGCCTCAAGGTCGTCGACTCGACGGCGTTCAGCCTCTGCATGGACAACGGCATGGACATGCGAGTGTTCGGCATGAGCCCAGAAGGCAACATCGCGCGCGCGATCCTCGGTGAAGACATCGGAACGCTCGTCACCTCGAGCCTCGACTAGCCGACTGCCTCGGCAGGCAGCTTCAACCGCGAATATTTCGTCAGCGCGCCGCGCCTTTGCGCGTGGCGTGCCCATCCCACCACCTCGGTAGGATGATGCAGAACGCCCTGGAAAGGACACCCCGTGATCAACGACGTGCTCACCGAGACCAAAGACAAGATGGCGAAAGCCGTCGACCACGCGAAGGAAGACTTCGCGACGGTGCGAACGGGGCGGGCGAACCCTCAGCTCTTCACGAAGATCCCCGTCGACTACTACGGAACGGCCACACCTCTCGAGCAGCTCGCTTCCATCGCGGTGCCAGAGGCCCGCGTGCTCGTCATCACGCCGTACGACAAGTCGGCGCTCAAGGAGATCGAGAAGGCCATCGTGTCGCGCCCGAACCTCGGTGTAACGCCGAGCAACGACGGCAACCTCATCCGCGTTGTCATGCCCGAGCTCACCGCTGACCGCCGCAAGGAGTACGTCAAGCTCGTGCAGACGAAGGCGGAAGAGGCGCGCGTTGCTGTCCGCAACATCCGTCGCAAGGCGAAGACTGACCTCGAGGCACTCAAGGACGAGGTCGGCGAAGACGACATCACGCGCGGCGAGAAGGAACTCGAGACCGCTACGAAGGCGCACATCGACCGCATCGACGAGGCTTCCAAGCACAAGGAAGCCGAGCTCCTCGAGGTCTAGCCGCTCGTGTCCACGACTGGGAGTGACGGGGCTGACCCCGGCGAGCGCCCGGACCCAGCGGTCCGGGAAGTTGCAGCGGAGCCCGAAGCGCACGGCACGGCGAGCGCTTTCGGGCCAGCTGCTGCTGAGAGTGAGGGCGAGGCCGCACCGCCCGCCGGGGACCCATCGGTCGCTGGCGAGCTCCCGGTCATGGCGGACGGTGAGGCCGCCCCGCCGCTGACACCCCTTCGCGCCCAGTCTCGCCTTGGCGATACGGGAGCGAACATCTTGCACGATCTCGAGTCGCGTGCACAGCACGCGCGCACGCAGGTCCGCGAGCAGCGAGACAAGCTGCGCGCGCGCAACGACGCGATCAACGCTCGCAGCGGCCGCAACCTGGCCTTCGCCGTACTTTTCGGTGTCGTGCTCGGGGCGATGCTCATCTCGAGCCTCATCTTCATCAAAGAGCTCTTCATCCCGTTCGCGATCGCGATGGTGGTCTTCGCGACGATCGAGCTCGCGAGCGCCATGCGCGGCGCGGGCCGCGACGTGCCGAGAATCCCGCTTGTCGCCGCGGCCGTCGCGATCATTCCCGCCGCGTACTACTTCGACGTCGTCGGCCAATGGATCGCGTTGCTTGTCGGCGTCCTCGTCGTCACCGTGTGGCGGCTCGTCGAGGCCTCGGTATCCAGTGCCAGGCCACCGCGGAAGTCTGTCTGGGCCGACTTCCTGGCTGCCGCCCTCATTCTCATCTACGTCTCATACCTCGGCTCGTTCACGGTGCTCCTCACCGCCCAGGAAGACGGGCAGTGGTGGGTGCTCGGCTTCCTCATCATCGTCGTAGCGGTGGACGTTGGCGCCTACGTCTTCGGGTTGAACTTCGGCAAGCACAAGCTCGCTCCGAAGATCAGCCCGGGGAAGACTTGGGAGGGGTTCGCGGGCGCCGCGCTGACCTCCGTGGTCGTCGGCATCCTCGTCAGCATCTTCCTCCTCGACCAGGCATGGTGGTTCGGCCTGGTCATGGGGCCGCTCCTCCTCATCACGGCAACAGCGGGCGACCTCACCGAGTCGATGATCAAGCGTGACCTGAAGATCAAGGACATGAGCTCCTGGCTTCCGGGTCACGGTGGCTTCTTCGACCGAATCGACTCGATCCTCCCGTCCGGAGCGATGGCCTTCGCGTTGTACTTCTGGAGCGCCGACACAACCCTCTGGTGATGCCCCGCCGGGGAGCCTGCGCCATCTTCGCCCGCAATGCGGCAGAATGGTCCGCGTGAGCAGCACTTCATTCCCTCTGGCATCTCGTGGCACCCTCGGCTACGACGCCGAAGAGGTCGACCGTGCATTCCGCGTCGCCCGGCAGCGTTACGACAACTTCGACAACGGCACGCAGGGCAAGCGCCTGTCCACGAGCAGCATCCGCCACACGGCGTTCAC
The DNA here is from genome assembly GCF_002931075.1 of Pseudoclavibacter sp. AY1F1. GTDB lineage: Bacteria > Actinomycetota > Actinomycetes > Actinomycetales > Microbacteriaceae > Pseudoclavibacter. Next base: position 326,693 of record NZ_PSTQ01000002.1, read on the forward strand.
GATGCGCAAGGGCGGGTACTCCGCACCGCACGTGGATGCAGCCCTCGAGCGCCTCGAGGACGCGGTTGCGATTCGCGAGCGCGATGAGCACATCGACCGCGTCGGCCGCGACGTCTTCCTGCGCGAGACCAAGACCACCGCTCGCGCGGTGCTCGCGAGGCTCCGTCGCGAAGACGGCGAGCGCTTCGACCGCGTCTCCGTTCTGCAGCGTGGTTACGACGTCAAGGAGGTCGACGAGTTCTCGAGTCGCCTCGCGGACTTCCTGCGCGGGGGCACTGCCATGTCGCTGCGTGAGGTCCGAGGCGTCGCCTTCACACCAAAGCGCCACGGCTATAAGGAGACGCAGGTCGACCTGCTCATCGATGCCGTCATCGACGTCATGCTGGCCATTCGTTAGGAACACCTTCCACCTGCGCTTGGCCTGAGCGTTGTCAAATCGTGACCTTCCCGTTACGATTGCCGGGTCCCCTAGACCCGTCGGATGGAGCTCCATGCCGGAAACCACTGCAACGCGCGGAGAGCGTGCGCGCCAGCGCCGCAAGCAACGCGCGAAGCGCCGAGCCGCGATCTTCGGATCAACGGCCCTCGGCGTCGTCGCAGCTGGAGCCATCGCCGTGACGACGCTCACGGGCGCAGGCGCCACGGCTTCGGCCGACGCGTCCCTCACCCCGAGTGTGCAGGAGCTGTCTCAGGAGCAGGCTCAGGCCTACGCGGTACTCGCCGTCTCTGGCGAGAGCTCGCAGGGCGCCACGATCGACGACCGCGGCTCGAGCGTGAGCATCGACGTCGTGCCTACCGATCCCGCTTCACTCAAGAAGATCACCGAGGAGATGGTCAAGACCCAGTACGGCTGGGGTGCTGACCAGATGTCCTGCCTCGACAAGCTCTGGATGAAGGAGTCGGGCTGGAACTATCTGGCCGAGAACGCCGAGTCCGGGGCGTACGGCATTCCGCAGTCATGGCCCGCTGAGAAGCTCGCCACGATGGGTGCCGACTGGAAGACCAACCCGATCACCCAGATCAAGTGGGGGATCGACTACGTCGACCGAGCGTGGGGCACCCCCTGCGCCGCCTGGAACCAGCACAACGGCTCCTACTGAGTCGCCAGCGACGCTCCGCATGACCGCAGCGTCCCTTCTGGCTGAAGACCTCGCATTCGCGTTCCATTTGGGAGTACCCGCATGACAACAACACTCATCCGCACCGGCTCGACGCGAGCCTCTCGTCCAGCGGGCCTTCGCAGGCGTGTCGGCGCACGAGTAGTTGTCCCGACGCTCGCCGGCATCGCGATCGCGGCTCTCGCGGTCACCGCGACGGTCCAGCTCGGAGCGCAGAATGACGGCGAGAGCGGCGTGCTGGCGGTTGCATCCGTCGACGAGCTCACCGCCGCCGGGGCGCAGGGCTACGCCGTGAGCCTCGTCTCCGCTGTCGACGACACGCAGGCCTCCGATGCCCGCACGAGCGACATCGCGAGCATCGTCGTGACCACCCCGACGCCAACCCCCACGCCGGAGCCCGAGCCCGCGCCGGCCCCCAAGGCGCCATCCCCGGAGAGCAGCACCTCCGGTGGCAGCTCTTACGAAGAAGCGAACGTGTCCTCTGACCCGAGCATCGACGCGACGCTCGCGCGGATCGCTCAGTGCGAGTCCGGCGGCAACCCAGCCGCGGTGAACCCGGCGGGCTACTACGGGCTTTACCAGTTCTCCATCCCAACTTGGCAGTCAGTTGGCGGTACGGGCCTCCCCTCGGAAGCGTCAGTTGCCGAGCAGACGATGCGCGCGAAGATGCTGCAGGCGAAGGCCGGCTGGGGCCAGTGGAGCTGCTACTAAGCCTCGCTCGATGAAGTCTCGGAGCTAAGTTCTGCGGGAATGCCCGTGAGACTGACACTGGTTTCGTTGCCATTCCGTAACCATTCCGTTATCCTCGGGGGGTACCTAGTTCCAACCCCGGGAGATCAATGACCACGTTGCAGCGAACCGGCTCGACGCGAGCAGCGCGTCCGACAGCCGCACGACGCTCGCGGGCGAAGATCATCGTCCCCATCGCAGCCAGCACCGCGGTCGGCGCACTCGCGCTCACGGCCGTTCTGCAAGCCGGCGTCGCCGGTGGTACATCGCCGGCCCTCGCGATCGCACCGAGTGTCGCTGATCTCACCGCGGCCGGTGCGCAAGCGTACGAGGTCAGCCTCGTCTCCGCTGTTGAGGCGCAAGATGACGGTGCGGTTGCTGACGAAGCCGCAGCTGAAGCCGCGGCGGTCCCAACCACAACACCCCGCAGCAACGACCTGGCGGGAATCGTCGTGACGACGCCCACCCCGACTCCGACGCCCACCCCGACCCCGACGGAAGAGGAATCCAGTTCCTCGACCTCTTCTTCGTCGAATTCGTCGAAGAGCAGCCCGACGTACGTCGCTCCGGATCCGGGCACTTCGAAGGCCGTCGCCGCCGACGTCGTCGCGTCGATGGGCTGGGGCACCGGCGAGTTCGCCTGCCTCGAGAAGCTCTGGCAGCGCGAGTCCGGGTGGAACGCCGCCGCAGAGAACCCGTCTTCCGGTGCCTACGGCATCCCGCAGTCGCTACCCGGCAGCAAGATGGCCACTCACGGCTCTGACTGGCGCACGAACCCCGAGACGCAGATTCGATGGGGCATCGACTACATCAAGGGCCGCTACGGCACTCCTTGTGGCGCGTGGGCGCACTCGGAAGCCAAGAACTGGTATTGATTCGCCGGTTCTGACGCTGCACTCATCACAACGCCGCGTGGCCTCATGGTCACGCGGCGTTGTCTGTCAGCCCCGCTCTGCCGGACTTCCTAGAATGGATGTCATGCCCCGCTCGAACCGATCCCGCCGTCAAGGCGGCGAGACCTCGCCGAAGGCGAGGGGCGGCCGGGCGGCGAAATGGCAGCAGGCCGCCGTCGAGCGAGAGGCCGGGGGAGCCGATCAGCTCGAGCATCTGCGGGATGGCTGGCGCCGCACCGAGGTGCGACGCGGGATCTCCTACACCGTCCAGCCGATCGCGGCCGCACGTGCGGTGAAGGCCTACGTCTGCCCGGCCTGCCAGAACCCTGTCGAGGCCGGGACCGCCCACGTCGTCGTCTGGCGGGCAGAGGGCATCCTCGGGGACGAGCAAGCCCTGGCGGCCCGCCGCCACTGGCACAACCACTGTTGGAGGATGGCGTGAACGAAGCATCGAAGACCTCTGAGGCTCCAGCCGCCGTCGAGATCAAGAGCGGAACCGTGCTGCCGGCGCGCCGCGAGGAGATCGAGCTGCGCACGAGCGACGGCCTCACGCTGGTTGGCGAGCTGGCCCAGCCGCTCGATCGGGAACCCGTCGCGACGCTCGTCACGCTGCATCCGCTGCCAACCGCAGGCGGGTTCATGGACTCGCACGTGCTGCGCAAGGCCTCGCTTCGGCTCCCCGCGCAAGCTGACCTCGCGGTGCTCCGTTTCAACACGCGTGGCACGACGTCTCCGCGGGGCACGAGCGAGGGTGAGTTCGGCGACGGTGAGACTGAGCGCGCCGACGTCGAGGCGGCTATGGCGTTTGTCCGCGAGCGTGGCCTGCCGAACCCGTGGCTGGTCGGCTGGTCGTTCGGCACCGAGCTGGCGCTCAAGCACGGCCACGAGCACGGCGACGTTCAGGGACTCATTCTGCTCTCGCCGCCGCTGCGCCGCACGAGCCAGGCCGAACTCGACCGATGGGCGGATGCGAGCATCCCAGTGGTGCTTGTTGTGCCAGAGCACGACGACTTCCTGAAGCCGGACGAGGCGGCAGAGCGCATCGCCCACCTCCCGAACCTCGAGCTTGTGCCCATCGAAGACGGGCGCCACCTGTGGGTGGGGGAGAAGCAGACCAAGCGCGTGCTGACCGAGATCGTGCAGCGCACGAACCCGGCAGCCCTGCCGCTCAGCTCGTCGTGGCCGAGCGGCGTGTGATCCGCGTCACGATGCGGTGCATGAACCCCAGCTTGACCTCCGTCGGCGCGTTCAGCACAAACGGGTAGAGGTCGTTCTGCCCCATCGCCCGACTGAAGCGGTTGAGGAGCAGCGACACCTCATGCCAATCCGCGAGGACACGCTCGATCGGCTCGTACGTGTAGTCGATCAGCGGGGTGATCGCGGGCTGCAGGTGCACGCGGGATGCGGCGGCGGTCCAGAGCGAGCCGAGGATGTGCAGGTAGTGGGCGAAGGTCTCGGCAAAGTCCTCCCACGGGTGCATCGTCGCGTACTCGGAGATGAACGACGCTGACCAGCCCTCTGGGGCGCCGAAGCGGTAATGGTGGTCAAGCGCCTCGCGGTAGCTAGCCCGTTCGTCGCCGAAGAGCTCCCGGCACTCGTCGAGCAGCGCCTCGTCGTCGAGCAGGATCGACTGGTAGTAGTGGCCGATCTCGTGCCGGAAGTGCCCGAGCAGCGTCCGGTACGGCTCGCCGAGGCGCACGCGGAGTGCCTCGCGGTGCGCATCGAGCGTCTCGGCCAGATCGATCGTGATAATGCCGTTCGCGTGCCCGATCGTCACGCGCTGGCCAGAGCTCCGGCTCGAGAGGAGGTCGAAGCCCAGTCCACCATCGCGCTCCAGGTAGCTCTCGATCGGCAGTCGCAGATGGAGGCACTGCGCGAGCAGGCGCCGCTTGTCGGCGTTCGCCTCGGCGAGCTTCTCGAGCGCAAGCGTGTCGTCGGAGTCGGGGCGCTTGCGGACCAGCCGGCACGAGAGGCAGGAGGACGTGGCGATGCCGTCTTCCACGAGCCAGTTGCACTGCCAGTCACGGTTGCCACAGGCCCGCCAGAGGCGGCCCTCGACGAGCACTGCGCCGCCGCTCACGTCGACGAACGCCTGGGTCTCATCGTGGAAGGCGATCGGCGTCGCGCAGGCGTCGCACGACAGCGACTCGAGCATGACGAGGGACGCGCAACGGGGGCACTTGATGCTCTGCACGCCTCGAATCATATGGGCAAGGAAGGCGCGTCCGTGCGCACCGTCGAGCGGGGGCTCGAGGGGAGTCAGCGTTCGTTCTGCGAAGGGATCCAGACCTGCTTGACGATGAGGAGGATCGCCGCAGCGATCGGAATCGCGACGAGGGCGCCGAGCAGGCCGAGCAGCGTTCCGCCGGTGAGCGCGGCGATGACGACGATGGCACCCGGCACCTGCACCGCCGAACTCATGATGCGCGGGCTGATGACGTACGCCTCCACCTGCATGTAGATGACGTAGTAGATCGCGGCCATCCACCAGACGCTGCTGTCGACCGGCATGAGCGCCAGCTGCAACAAAACGATGATGACCGAGGCGGAGAGTGTTCCCACGAGCGGAATGAGCGAGCCGAGGAACGCGATGAGCGCGAAGACGGCTGGCATCGACGCGCCGATGATCGACAGGAACGTGAACGACAGGATGCCGTTCGCGAGCCCGAGCGCTACCTGGCCGAGGACGAACTTGCCGACCGACGCGGTGATCTGCTCGGTGAGCTCCGCAGTGCGGGCCCGCTTCGATGCAGGCAGCAGCTGGTAGAAGCCGCGCTTGATGCTGTTCATGCTGGAGACGAAGTAGAGCATGAGGATGAAGACGATGAGCACGCCGAAGAAGGCGTTCACGATGCCGAAGCCGACCTCGAGCACACCTCCGCCGATGGTTGCGAGGTTGTTGCGCAGCCACTCGAGCGCGTCGGTCACGAACTCCTGCGCCTGCAGATCGGGGAAGCGCTCGTCGACCCACTCGATGACGTTGGAGCCGGCCAGGTCGTTCACGATTGATGAGTAGCGAACCGAGAGCTGCTCGACCTGGCTCGCGATGCTCGGGATGAGCGCCCAGACGACAAGACCGAGTGCGATCGCAGCGCCGCCGAGCGATGAGATGATCGCAGCCCACCTCGGCCAGCGGTGTCGCTCGAGGAACGCGATGATCGGCTCGAAGCCGAGCGCGAGGAAGAGGGCCGCGCCGATGTAGGTGAGGATCGTGCTCAGCGAGGCGATCATGCCGCCGAGGACAAGCGCAGTGAGCACGCCGATCGTGGCGATGAAGCCGAGTCGGAACGGATTCTCGATGCGCATGCGGTGTTCCCCCTGGTCGGATCCCGGCCGTAGGCCGGGATCCGAGTCTAGACGCGCAGGATTGCTCTAGATCGCGTCGTACGGGTCAGCGCTGTCGAGGTGCGTTGCGCTTCTGGTTCGGGTTCTGACGACCACCCTGGCCGGCAGCCTGCGCGGGAACCTCAGCCTCTGCCGGAGACTCGTGCTCAGCAGCCCCGGACGCCTCGTCGGCCTGGGGCTCCTGCTGCGCACCGCCGCTCGAGAGGGCAAACGCGTGGGCCTCGGCGGCCGCGTCACCGGAGTTGTTGCTCTCTTCCTCAGACGCAGACGAGCGCTTGGTGATCTGCTCGTCGGCCTCCGGGAGGCTGAAGTCGGTGCGGGAGAAGGCGCGCTTGAGCTGGTCCAGGTAGCTCTGCACCTGGTCGCGCTCCTCGCGGAGCTCCGAGAGGCGCTGCTCGGCGTTGTCGAGCAGGCTCTGCGTGTGCTGCTCCACCTCGGTGTTGCGCTCACGAGCCTGCTTGTTGCTCGTTTCGAGGAGGTCTGCTGCCTTGCGCTCCGCCTGGTCCTGCGTCTCCTGCGCGCGACGGCGTGCATCCGCCATGATCTTGCCTGCCTCGCGGCGCACCTGCTCGCTGCGCTGGTTGAGGTCAGCAAGCTGCTCGGTCGCGTCGTCGATGAGCTTCTTGGCAGCGGCCTCGGCCTTGCGGCCCGCTGCCACGAGCTGCTGCTCGAAGGCGTTGCGGCGCTTGGAGAGCTCGACGTCGAGCTCGGTGCGCTTGGCGTTGAGCTCGCGCACGGAGGCCTCGCGGAGCGCGTCGATCTCGCCCTTGGCTACCTGGCGCTCGGCCTCCTGCTCGTGCTCCATCTGCGTGCGGCGTGCTGCGGCTTCCCGCTCGAAGTCGGCACGCGCCTTCTCCATCTCGCGCTGACGCTCCGCAAGCCGTGCCGAGGATTCGGCGATTTCGTTCTCAACGGCTTGGCGCTTCGTCGCGAGGTCCTCGTCGACGGATGCGCGCAGCGCGCTGAGCTCGAGGTCGGTCGAGTGACGCTGTTCGCGGAGCTCCGTCGTGACCTGGTCCTTGACCGTCTCGATCTCGCGCTCTTGGTTGGTGCGCGTGAGGTCGGCCTCCTGCTTGGCGTTCTCGAGCAGGCTGTCGGCTTCCGAACGCGAGTCGCTCAGCACGCGGGAGGCGCGGACATCGGCCTCACGTGTCACGCGCTCGGCGTAGTCGTTGGCTTCCTGGTGGATGCGGGCCGCATTGCGGTGGGCCTCGCTCAGGATCTTGTCGGCTTCGCGCTGCGCCTCGGCGGTGAGCTTCTGCGCTTGCTGTTCCGCGGTCGCGAGCGTGCCGGCGAGCTTGGTCCCCAGCCCCGAGTACGTGGGGTTGCCGACCTCGTTGAGCTCGGTCTCGAGCTGTTTGATCCGGGTGCGCATGGCAGCGATCTCACGGCTGGCGCCGGAATCCTGATTGCCGGCCTGCGCGAGCTGGGTGCGCAGCGACCTGATGACCTCGTCGACCTCTTCGCGGTTGTAACCGCGCATTGCAGTGTTGAAGTTGATGTCGTCGAATGCCAAGGACGCCTCCGCGTGAGTCAGGTTGCACGTGCGCGCCGACCGCGAGCGCACGTTCTGAAGTCTAGAGGGCAGGCACGCGGAGCATCCTGACTGCACGGAAAGAAAGAGGACAGATCACTCGGATGGATGGCGTTTGGCTTCGCGAGGGCAGGCACTTTGCCTGAATTCGAGGCCGAAACCGGCGTATTCCAGGGGAAGCGCGGGCACGGTGCGTTAGATTGAGGGGTCGAGAGTCTTCATGAACCTCATGCAAGACGACGGCACCCTCGCGAGAGGAGCACGTCGAGCGCACAAACGATGCACGGCGCAATCACTCGAGAAGGAGTCACTCAGTGAGATTCATCCTAGCCGCGATCGCATTTCTCGGAAGTGCGGCGCTGCTTGTCGTCGGCTGGCTGCAGGTCACAGAAGCACGTGCCGCAGACACGGTTGTCGCGACGGGCACGCTGACCCAGGAGTCGCCGTTGCTTGTCATCCCAAGCGACACGCTCATCGAGCATGCGGGCACGCAGTCCATCACGATCAGCGGCGACGGGCCCATTCGTGTCGCGATCGGCCGTCAGGCCGACATCGCCGGCTGGGTCGGCACGACGCAGCACGAGATCGTCACGCTCGACGACACGACCGGAGCGCTCGTGTTCACTCCGGGAGAGGCGTCCGCTGACGAGACGACGGCGCCGAGCATCCTCGGCAACGACCTCTGGTTCCAGGAATACGAGGGCGACGGAGAGCTCGAGCTGCAGCAGACGCTGCCGGTCGGCTTCGCGCTTCTTGTGCAGTCAGACGGCGAGGCGCCTGCGCCAAGCGAGGTCTCGATCTCCTGGCCGCTTGACGGCCGCGCACCGATGGCAGGACCTCTCCTGCTTGGGGGCGGGGTCCTCCTGCTCATCTCTCTCGGTCTGCTCCTCTGGGCGCTGCTCAGCATGCGCCGCCGTTCGAAGCCTCAGCGACAGGCTCGGGAGGAACTCGAGTCTGAGATTCCCGCCGCGGTCCCGGCAGAAGGAGAGAACGTCGCGACGACTCCTGCGTTCTCGTTCGAACGGTCTGCCCCGAATGCCGATGACGGCCTCGATGCAAGCGACCTCGACCCGGTCGAGCAGTCGCAGAGCGTTGTCGCGGCCTCGGTGAGACTTGCCGAGGGTGACGCTCCCGAAGTGGGGCGGGCACGTGAACTCGACCGTTCCGAGTTGCACGAGGAGTCCGGCCATGCCTGGGCGCCGCCAACAGCAGTCGGGCAGCAGGGCCAGCAGCCGGAAGCACCCGCGTTCCCCTCATTCCGCGCGCCGAGCGCGGATGACACAGCTGCGCCGCCCGCGCCAGCTGGCGCCGGAGCACCGGCGGCCGTGGACGACCCCTTCAGCTGGAGCGCGCCTGTCGATTCGAGCGAGCAGCCCGAATCGAGCGCACAACCCGAGTCGGCGTCGCAGCCTGAGCCTGCTGAGCCTGCTGAGTCAAGCGACCTCGATTCCTCCTCTGACGCCAAGGGCAACGACGGAGACGACAACTCGTCCACCGGTGGCGAGCCCCCCGCAGGCGGCGCTTCAGGCGCTGGCGAGAAGACGCCTACCGCGGATGCTCCCGCAGCTGCACCACAGGAGTGGCGCCGGCCGCGCGGCCGCGACCGCACCCAGGCCCCAAAGCGCCTCTTCAGGCTCATCCCGCTGCTCTTGGTCGGTTCGATAGCCCTCACCGGGTGCTCGGCAGACTTCTGGCCGGAGCAGTTCGGCGGCTCGACAAGCGCGCCGACGACTCCGACCCCGACTTCGTCGATCGACCAAGCACTCATCACCGAGGGCGAGGCGCTGCCCGCCGTCAACGCGCAGCAGCTCACGCAGATCCTCGACGACGCTGCCAAGCTCGCGCAGGAGGCGGACGCCGCCAACAAGGCCGACGGACTCAAGCCGCGCTTCACGCAAGCCGCCTACCAGGAACGCGCTTCCGAGTACCAGGCCAAGGGTGCGGACAACACGCTGCCAGGGCCGGTGGCCTTCCCGACGGGGGAGGTCGTCTACGCCGTGCCGCAGGCCTCGGAGTCGTGGCCGAAGTCGATCTTCGTGGTTCGAGAGGCCGGCGGCGAGACCCCGACGGCACCGTTCGGGATCATGCTCACGCAGTCGAACGCCCGTGATGCCTACAAGGTGGCATCCATCGTGCAGCTCACTCCCGACGTGACGCTGCCGGAAGCCGCACCGGCAGAGATCGGCGCTCCAGGTATCGACGGGCTCGAGCAGCCCCTCGTGGTCGCACCCGAAGAGCTGGCGGCTGCCTACGCTGACGTCATCAGCAACGGCGACGGCTCGCAGTACGCAGCCCTCTTCTCGCCTGACGGCGATTCGCTGCGCACGCAGATCGCCGAGGCTCGGGCCACGGTCTCTGGCGAGATCGACGCCAACGCGGCGCGCATCGAGTTCCAGACGCGTGCGTCGGACGACCCTCCCTTCGGCGTGCAGACGCTGGACGGCGGGGCGATCGTTGCCGTTTCCATCGAGGAGGTCGAGAAGCTGAGTGCGCGCACGCAGCTCGCGACCCTCAGCGTTCAGGGACGCACCGCTGCACTCGCGGGTGCCAGCTCGTCCTCGCTCGGATTCGAGACGCTCTACACCAACCAGCTCATGTTCTACGTGCCGTCGGAAGCGACAGGCGGCGCCATCCAACTGCTCGGCTTCGCCAACACCATGACAGGCGCACGCCAGCTCAACGCCAACGAGGTTACCTATGGCTGAAACCCCTCCACTCAACCCAGCAAGTCTCTACGGAGCAGTTGATCTGTCCTCCCTCGTGCAGCGTGCGAACGCTCCGGCGGGCCAGGCACCAGGCGCTCCCACCGCTCCGGCTCCCGGGCAACCCGCTGACGCTGTCCAGCCGGTCGCGGGCGAGCCGGTGGCCACGCTACCTGACCTCGTCATCGACGCTGACGAGCAGACGCTCGAGCAGTTCATGCAGCTCTCCCAGTTCCTGCCCGTCATCGTCGAGATGCACGCGAAGTGGTCGAGCGATGCGCAGGCCCTCTCGCCGACCCTCGCCAAGATCGTCCGCAGCGCGGAAGGTCGGATCGTGCTTGTGCGCGTCGACCTGGATGCGCATCCCCAGCTCGGCCAGCAGCCGCAGGTCATCGCCATCATCGGTGGTCGCCCGCTTCAGTTGTTCTCCGGCAACCCACCGGAAGAGCAGATCACGCAGATCGTCGGCGAAATCCTCCAGGTTGCGGCCCAGCAGGGGCTGACCGGCCACGTCGCGGTCGACGGAGCACCCCAGAGCGAAGAAGAGGCGCAGGAGCCGGTGGCTCCGCCGCTGCCCCCATTGCACGCCGAGGCCTTCGAAGCCCTCGAGCGCGGCGACTACGCGGCCGCGGTAGACGCCTACGAGCGTGCACTGGCCGAACGCCCCGCTGACGAGGAAGCACGCGCCGGCCTCGCCCAGGTGCAGCTGCTTCTGCGCCTGCAGGGCAAGACCCTCGAGGACATTCGCCAGCGTGCCGCCGCGGGCCCGGACGATCTCGAGGCGCAGCTCGACGTCGCCGACCTCGACCTCTCCGGCGGTCACATCGAGGATGCGTTCGACCGCCTGCTCACGATCTTCCCGAAGCTCGACGCCGAGGGCAAGACGACCGTGCGCGAGCGCCTGCTCGACCTGTTCCTCGTCGTCGGTGTTGCGGACCCACGCGTGGGGGCGGCACGAGCGAGACTCACGAACCTCTTGTTCTGACGTCGCCCAGCGATGACGAAGCCCGGATGCGATCTTCATCGCATCCGGGCTTCATCGATTCCGTCGGAGGTGCTGTCTAGGCGGACACGACCTAGCCCTCGTACTTGAACCAGACGGCGGCGAGGGGCGGCACCGTGACGGCCGCCGACTGCTCGAACCCGTGAGACGGGACCCCATCGGTCGTCACGGCGCCGTAGTTGCCTGCACCGGACCCCGCGTATGTTTCCGCGTCGGTGTTGAGCACCTCGGACCAGCGACCGGCGTGGGGGAGCCCAAGGCGGTACCCGCTGATGACCTGGTTCGAGAAGTTGAAGACCATCGCGACGTCAGGGGTGCCATCGTGGCCACGGCGGGCGAATGCGAGCACGCTGTTGGCCGCGTCGTCACCGCTCAACCACACCATCCCGGAAGGGTCGTCATCGCGCTGCCAGAGCGCGCCCTCGTTCTTCGCAAGGCGGTTGAGGTCGCCGACGAGCCGCTGCACGCCGGCGTGGCCGGGGTTGTCGAGCTGCCACCAGTCGAGGCCACGCGACTCGCTCCACTCGGTCTGCTGCGCGAACTCCTGTCCCATGAAGAGGAGCTGCTTGCCGGGGTGCCCCCACTGGTAGGCGAGGAAGAGGCGCGTGCCCGCGAGCTTCTGCCATTCGTCGCCAGGCATCTTCGAGTACAGGGATCCCTTGCCGTGGACGACCTCGTCGTGGCTGATGGGGAGCAGGAAGCGCTCGCTCCACGCGTAGACGAAGGAGAAGGTCAGGTCGCCCTGGTGGTGGGAGCGGTAGATGGGGTCGCGCTCGACGTAGCGGAGGCTGTCATTCATCCAGCCCATGTTCCACTTGAGCCCGAATCCGAGGCCGCCCCACTCGGTGGGCTTCGTCACTCCCGCCCAGCTCGTCGATTCCTCGGCGATCATGGCGATGCCCGGGTAGAGCTTGTACGCGGTCGCGTTGACTTCCTGGAGGAAGGCGATGGCCTCGAGGTTTTCCCGCCCGCCGTGGATGTTCGGCACCCACTCTTCGCGCGAGTAGTCGAGGTAGAGGATCGATGCCACGGCGTCGACGCGGAGTCCGTCGATGTGGAACTCCTCGAGCCAGTAGAGCGCGTTGGCGACGAGGAAGTTGCGCACCTGAGAGTCGCCGAAGTTGAAGACCTTCGTGCCCCAGTCGAGCTGCTCGCCAAGGCGCGGGTCGGCGTGCTCGTAGAGCGCCTGGCCATCGAACTCCGCGAGACCGAAGCTGTCCTTCGGGAAGTGCCCTGGCACCCAGTCCATGATGACGCCGTAACCGGCCTGGTGCAGACGGTCGATGAGGTAGCGCAGGTCGTCAGGCGAACCGAGGCGCGACGTGGGCGCGTAGTAACCGGTGACCTGGTAGCCCCAGGAGCCACCGAACGGGTGCTCTGCGAGGGGCATGAACTCGACGTGCGTGAACTCGAGGCCGTCGAGATACTCGACGAGCTGGTCGGCGAGCTCGCGGTAGCCGAGGCCCGGTCGCCAGGACATTGCGTGGAGCTCGTAGGTGGTCATCGGGCCCGTGTGCGGGTCCTTCTGGGCGCGCTCGCCCATCCAGTCGTCATCGCCCCACTCGTACTTGCTTGGCGTCGCGACGACGGATGCGGTCTGCGGCGGCTGCTCCGCGTGCAGGGCCATCGGGTCGGCCTTCTCGACCCAGTCGCCTGAGGCGGTGCGGATCTGGAACTTGTACGTCTCGTGCGGTGCGACGCCGGGGACAAAGAGCTCCCAGATGCCGAGGGCGTCGAGGCGGCGCATCGTGTGCGCCCTGCCGTCCCAGCCGTTGAACGAGCCGATGACCCTGACCGCCTGAGCGTGTGGCGCCCAGACGACAAACGAGGTGCCCCAGACCGGCGCGTGGGTGCCCCAGTGCTCCAGGTGGTGCGCGCCGAAGACGTGCCAGAGTCTCTCGTGGCGTCCCTCGCCGAAGAGGAACTGGTCGACCTCGCCCACGACGGGAAGGAACCGGTACGGGTCATCGACGGTGTGCGGGACGCCGTCGCCGTAGACAGTCTCGATCCGGTAGTCGTCGAGGCCCAGGTCGTGAGCCCCCTGCCAGATGCCGTGCGCGAGGTGCTGCAGCTCGACGCGTTCGCCGCTCGTGGCGAGGATCGCCGTGACACGCTCGGCAAGCGGGCGTCTGGCGCGGATGATGGTGCGCTCGCCCTCCTGCAGATGCTGCCCGAGGATCGAGTGGGGACCAGAGTGTGTGCCGTCCGCGACAGCGCGCAGCTCGCCGTCCGGGATGCCGATCGCGGCGGGTGCCGCGGGCTGGAGTTCATCGGTCATGGTGTTTCCGTTCTCGAGATCATCCGGTCGCGCCAAGGGCGCGACTGGGCGACGGGTCAGAGTGCCGAGTGCCTGACGCGCAGGATGTGCGCGGGCAGGGTGGAAGGGTCGAGGCGTACGTAGTTCGCGCCGCCCCAGATCCACTCGTGTCCGCTGAGGAGATCCTCCACACCGAACTCCGTGTCCGGCGCGAAGCCGAACTTGGTCTGGTCGATGTAGACCGTGGCCTCTTCGATACCGGAGTGGTTGAGGTTGACCGCGACGATGACCGTATTGGAGACACCGTCGGGGGAGTACTCGGCCGGGAGGTGCTTGGAGAAGACGAGCACGTTCTCGTTATCGCTGAACTGCACCTCGAAGTTGCGGAGCTGCTGGAGGGCGGGGTTCGCGCGCCGCAGCTCGTTGAGCTTCGTGAGGAGCGGTGCGATCGAGTACCCGCTGGCCTCCTGGGCGGCCCAGTCGCGCTGCTTGTACTCGTACTTCTCGTTGTCGATGTTCTCTTCGGAGCCTGGTCTGGCCACGTTCTCGGCGAGCTCGAATCCTGCGTAGACGCCCCAGAGTGGCGAGGAAGTAGCGGCGACGATGGCGCGGATCTTGGCCGCGTTGCGTCCACCCTGCTGCAGGTACTCCGTGAGGATGTCCGGGGTGTTGACAAAGAAGTTCGGGCGGAGGAAGTCGCTCGACTCCTTCGACACCTCCGTGAGGTACTCCTCGAGCTCCGTCTTCGTGTTGCGCCACGTGAAGTACGTGTACGACTGCTGGAAGCCGGCCTTGGCGAGCGCGTGCATGACGGCGGGGCGCGTGAACGCCTCGGCGAGGAAGATCACCTCCGGGTGCTTCGCGTTGACCTCGTGGATCAGCCACTCCCAGAACTGCAGCGGCTTGGTGTGCGGGTTGTCGACGCGGAAGATCTTGACACCGAGTCCGATCCAGTACTCGACCGTGCCGAGGACCTCGGCGTACAGGCCGTTGCGGTCGCCGTCGAAGTTGATCGGGTAGATGTCCTGGTACTTCTTCGGCGGGTTCTCGGCGAAGGCGATGCTGCCGTCAGGCAGCTGCGTGAACCAGTCGGGGTGCTCGGCCACCCAGGGGTGGTCGGGAGTCGCCTGCAACGCGAGGTCGAGGGCAAGCTCCATGCCGTTCTTCTCGATCTCGCCGACGAAGTACCGGAAGTCCTCGACGGTGCCGAGGTCGGGGTGGATGTCGCGGTGCCCGCCCTCCACGGCGCCGATCGCCCAGGGAGATCCCGGGTCTCCCGGTGCCGTGGTGAGCGAGTTGTTCGGGCCCTTGCGGTTCGTGTGGCCGATCGGGTGGATCGGGGGCACGTACAGCACGTCGAAGTTCATGGCCGCGACGGCCGGGATGCGCTCGGCGGCGGTGCGGAAGGTGCCGGACGTCCAGCTGCCGTCCGCTGCCTGCCTGGCGCCCTCGGAACGAGGGAAGAACTCATACCAGGCGGCGTTGCCCGCAAGCGCCCGTTCGACCAGGACGGTCCGCGTCGCAGAACGTGTGACGAGCGAGCGAACGGGGTGCGCCTCGATGACCTCAAGGACGTCATCGGCGAGGAGGGAAGCGAGACGGAAGGACGCGGAACGGGACGTGAAGCGCGACGCGGTCGCCGCATCCCGCAGCACGGCGCTCTGGTGATCGGTGAGGTCAGGATTCGTGGCAGCACGGTCGACGACAAGCGCGCCGAGCTCGAGCATCACGTCGACATCGATGCCAGCGGGGATCTTGATCTCAGCGTTGTGCTGCCACGTCGCGAAGTCGTCGTTCCACGCCTCGACCCACCACTCGTGCGCGCCTGCGACGGTGACCTGGGCCTCAGCCAACCAGGAGTCGGTGCCCTTCGGGCCGGGCTGCATGCGGATGCGCTCGGCCTGCGCTCCCGGGGCGCTGATGACCAGCTCGACACCGATGATGTCGTGTCCCTCGCGGAAGGAGACGCACGAGAATGGGACGACGTCTCCGACGTATCCCTTCGTCGGGAAGAGATTGTCGACGAGCTGCGGCTGCAGGTCGAGGATCGGGATGCGACCGATCGCCGGGACGTATCCAGAACCGGGGAAGCCGTCGCCCGTCGGCGGCAGAGCGGTGTCCACGGCGGCCGCAGCCGCTGGCTTGGCCGCCGTAGCCTTCGGCTTCCGCGCTCGGGTCGCTTTGGCTGGGGCCTCCGCAGGAGCGCCCCCGGCGCGTGCAGTCTCGGCCGCGTCGGCGGCTTGCGCCGCCTTCGACGGAGTGCTCGCGCGCTTGGCGGATGCCCGGCGAGGGCGGCTCGGTGGGATCTGGTCTTCTGACGCTGGTGTCGTTGCCACAACCGAACGCTACCAACACCCACCCGCATCGGGGCTGTCCGCGTGTCACGGAATGTGAACGGCGTCGCGCCGCGTCGGATCAGATGTGGTGGTGCGTCTGTTCGACGTCCACCGCGTAGACCTGGACGGACGGGCCCTCGATGCCGGTCAGCTGTCCGGGGACAAGCACGCGGCTGCCGCCGAGCGCCTCATCCGGGTGCTCGTGCGTCGAGTCCCACAGGAGTCGGTAGCCGGTGACGTCGTCGACGGCCGGCGGGCGAAGAGCCGCATCGTCCTCGCTGCCGTGTACGACGATCAGGAGCCGGTCGACGAGCATCCGCACGCCGTCGACAAGCTCCGCGTCGCCCGTGAAGTCGGCGTCGGCCTCCGGGATATACGCGTCGAGCAACACCTGCAGCGTGCGCCCTCCCGGACCCTGCCAGGAGCCGTCGCCCATCGGGTTGCCGAGCGCGTCGAACCAGCGTCGCCTCGTGCCGTGCTCGCTGAGCGCGTGGCCGTGGTTGAAGCTGCTCGGGCGAAGGACCTGGTGCGAGCCGCGCAGCTCGATGAGCCGGCGCGTGTGCGCGAGCTGAGCAAACTGGATCTCGTTGAGATCCCAGGAGAACCACGTGAGTGGCGAATCCTGGTTGTACGGGTTGTTGTTCCCCTTTTGGGACCTGGCGACTTCGTCACCGGCCGTGAGCATGGGAACCCCGGCGCTCAGAAGCACGGTGCCGAGGAGGTTGCGCATCGTGCGACGACGGAGCGTCTCGATGCTGCTGCTATCGCTTGGCCCCTCGACGCCGAAGTTCCACGACCTGTTGTCGCCGGTGCCGTCGCGGCCGAGCTCGGCGTTCTGCAGGTTGTGCTTGACGTTGTAGGAGACGAGGTCGCGCAGCGTGAAGCCATCGTGGGCGGTCACGAAATTGACTGAGGCCAGGGGCCCTCGGTCGTCGCTGAACATGTTGGACGACCCCGCGAACGAGGTGCTGAACGCGCCTGCGCCCTCTGGGTGAACGCCGTAGCTGCGGGCCTCCGCGATGTCGCGCACCCAGAACGAGCGGGCGTGGTCGCGGAAGCTGTCGTTCCACTCCGACCAGTCCTCAGGGAAATTGCCCGTCTGCCAGCCGCCCATGCCGACATCCCACGGCTCTGCGATGAGCTTGGTGTCCGCCAGGCGCTCGTCGTTGACGATCGCCTCGAGGAGCGGGTGATGCCGCTCAAACGCGTGGTGCGCGTTGCGGCCGAGCGTTGCCGCGAGGTCGAAGCGGAACCCGTCGATGCGGAACTCCTCGACCCAGTACCTGAGCGAGTCGAGGACGAGCTCGCGTACGACCGCCTCCGACGTGTCGAGCGAGTTGCCGCATCCGGTCTGATCGACCGGGTTGCCATGCATATCGTGGCGGTAGTACGTGGCGTTGTCGAGCCCGCGGAACATGGACGTCTCGTCGCCGCGCCCACCCTCGGAGGTGTGGTTGTAGACGACATCGAGGTACACCTCGATGCCGGCGGCGTGGAGGTGCTTCACCATTCCCTTGAACTCGCGGGCGATGGCGTGCGGGCCCGCCGCTCGGGCGGAGGGGGAGGCGTACTCGGCGTGAGGGGCGAAGAAGCCGAGCGTGTTGTAACCCCAGTAGTTCGACATGCCCTGGCGTCGCAAGAATGACTCGGAGGCGAAGGCGTGCACCGGCAGCAGCTCGACGGCCGTGATGCCGACCGACTGGAGATAGGCGATCGTGTCCTCGTGGGCGAGACCCGCGTAGCTTCCGCGCAGGTCTGCCGGCATGTGCGGCGCGAGCTGCGTGAAGCCCTTCACGTGCGCCTCGTAGACGACAACGTCACGCAAGGGGAGCAGCGGCGCGCGCACCTGACCCCAGTCGAACGGCTCGGTCTCGACGACCTGGGCTGCCCAGACAGGGACCGCAACCGTTCCGACGTTCGCGACCTGCTTGGCGTACGGCTCGACAAGGAGCCGGTGCTTGTCAAACGCGTTGGTGCCGCTCGAGGGCCCGTCCGCGCGCACGGCGTATCGTTGCCCGTTCACGAGCTCGGCGCACTCCGCCTGCCAGATGCCGCCAGGCATGCTGGCCATCTCGATGGTGCGCGTGATGGTCCCGTCGGCCTCCAGGAGGCAGAGGGTCATCGCCGAAGCGTGCGTCGAGAAGACGCGCAGGCGCGCGATCCCCTGGTGGTGGGTGACGCCGAGGTCGGAGCGGGTCTGTGAATCGAGCATGAGGCCTAAACTGTTCGAATTGAGTGACTGACGCCGCTGGACGGCGCCACCGAGCACGTTTGTGCGCCGACTGATGCGCACAGATCGCGCAATTCTATGTCGAGAGTTCGTCAGTCGAGAGCAGGGCGGGAAGTGAAATGGCCGTTTACCTCGACCACGCGGCGACCACGCCGATGGTGCCTGAGGCGCGGGAAGCGCTCCTCGCCGGACTCGAGCTGACCGGGAATCCGTCGTCGATCCACGGACACGGCCAGGCCGCGAAGCGGATGCTCGAGGGTGCGAGAGAACGCGTCGCGTCTGCCCTCGGCACCGACCCGATCGAGGTTGTCCTCACATCGGGTGGAACCGAGGCGATCAACCTCGGGGTCAAGGGCCTGTACTGGGCTAGGCGCCAGCAGGATCCCGCCCGCACGCGCATCCTCGCCCCACGGGGAGAGCACCACGCGACCGTCGACGCCGTCGAGTGGCTCGCGAACCACGAGGGCGCGTTTGTCGACTGGCTGCCGGTCGATGGCGCCGGGCTCGTCGACCTCGTGGTCGCCGAACAGCGGATGCGCGAGCACGCCGCAGAGATCGCCCTCGTCACGGTGATCCTGGCGAACAACGAGGTCGGCTCCATGCAGCCGGTTCGGGCGCTCACTGCGCTCGCCGCCGAGCACGGGATCCCGGTGCATGTCGACGCCGTCGCAGCCTTCGGGCACGTCCCTGTCTCGCTGCGGGACCTCGGAGCGGCCGCGCTCAGCGTGTCGGCCCATAAGATCGGCGGACCCGTCGCGATGGGGGCGCTTGCGCTTGCACGCGCCCACACCGTCGAGGCCCTGATCCACGGGGGCGGGCAGCAGAGGGGAGTGCGCTCGGGGACGCAGGACGTGCCTGCCGCCCTCGCGTTCGCAGCGGCGTCCGACGCGGCCCTGTCCCGGATGCAGGCAGAAGGTACCCGCCTCGACTTGCTCGCGAAACGGCTCGCGGAGGGACTCACTCAGATCTCGGGTGCGCAGCTCCGGGGTGCGCCCCTCGACGGGACGCTCAACGACGGGGGCGTCGAGGTGCGAGCACGGGTGCCGGGCAACGTGCACTTCACCTTCGACGGCTGCCAAGGCGACTCGCTGCTCTTCCTCCTCGACATGGCCGGCTTCTCGGTCTCCACCGGCTCGGCCTGCCAGGCCGGCATCGCCGAGCCATCGCACGTGCTGCTTGGCATGGGACTTCCCGAGCGCTCAGCGCTCAGCGCTCTTCGCTTCACGCTTGGCGCATCCACGACAGAGGCCGAGGTCGACGCGCTTCTCCGCGTGCTCCCGAGGATCGTGGAGCAGGCGCGCACGGCCGGCTTCTCAGACCGCACCGTCTGACCTCGCGGGGTTGCGCCCGCAGCGCATCCGCGACGCATCCGCGTCTGAGTGTCGGTGGATGCGCCTACGCTGACGCCATGACGATGCGAGGCGCAGGAGGCGGGCCACCAGCCGGGGGCCGCGTGCGCGACGAATCCGTGATCCGAGCGGCGAACGAGCAGGCCCCGGAGATCGATGACCTGTGGCAGCGGGTGCTCCGACTGTTCTCGCCGTACCGCGGAAAGATCGCAATCGCGCTGGTGCTGGTGCTCATCACCGCGGCCATCTCGGTGCTGCCCCCGCTGCTCACGGAGCAGGCGTTCGACGTTGGGCTCTTCCCGCCGGGCGGGACCGGCCCGAACATCGGCGAGTTGTGGAAGGTCGTCGGCCTCATGGCGTTGCTCTGGGTCGCGTCGAGCGCCCTCGGGGTCGTTCAGACCTACTTCACGGCGAGCGTCGGCAACTCGGTCATGGGTGATCTCCGAGTGCGCCTCTTCGAGCACCTGCAGCGCATGGAACTCGCGTTCTTCACTCGCACGAAGACGGGCGTCATCCAGTCCCGACTGCAGAACGACGTGGGCGGCGTCGCGTCGACGCTGCAGTCCATGATCACGAGCGTCGTCGGCAATATCGTGACGGTCCTCGCGGCGGTGGTAGCGATGGCGCTGCTCTCGTGGCAGCTCACGATCATCGCGTTTGTGCTCATGCCGGCACTCGTCTGGGCGCAGCGCCGTGTCGGCCAGGTGCGCGCGCGTATCGCGACCAAGACGCAGGAGTCGCTCTCGGAGATGACCGCGATCACCCAGGAGTCGCTGAGTGTCTCTGGCATCCTGCTCGCGAAGTCGTTCGGGCGCGAGGAGGCCGAGGGGCAGCGGTACCGCGCCGAGAACTTCAGGCAGATCGGTCTGCAGGTGAAGCAGACCATGAGCGGGCAGACGTTCTTCGCGTTCGTCTCGATCGTGTTCTCGCTGGTACCCGCCGCCGTCTACATCGTCGGGGCCTACCTCATCACGGGAGGCGTCGATCTGACTGCAGGGGCGATCGTCGCGTTCACGACCGTGCAAACGAGGCTCACGATGCCGCTCATCGGGCTCATGCGCATCGGTCTCGAGGTGCAGACCTCGAAGGCCCTCTTCGCGCGCATCTTCGAGTACCTCGATATGACGCCAGCCATCACGCCGTCGTCAGCGCCTGCGGCGCTCGACGCCTCGAAGCTCGGCGAGGTCGAGTTCGATCACGTGTCGTTCCGGTACCCGGATGCGGAGATCGATTCGGCACCGACGCTGGACGACGTGTCGTTCACGGTCCGCCCTGGCGAGTTCGTCGCCTTCGTTGGTCCGAGCGGAGCGGGGAAGACCACGATCGGCTACCTCGTGCCGCGGCTCTACGAGGTCTCCACTGGCGCCGTGAAGTTCGCTGGCATCGACGTGCGCGACCTCGACCATGACGCGCTCATCGCCAACACGGGCATCGTGAGCCAGGAGAGCTACCTGTTCCACGCGTCGATCGCCGAGAACCTGCGCTTCGCGAAGCCGGACGCGTCGCAGGCGGAGATCGAGGAGGCTTGCAGACAGGCGAACATCCACGAGACGATCTCCAAGTTCCCCGACGGCTACGAGACGCTCGTCGGAGAGCGCGGCTACCGCCTCTCTGGCGGAGAGAAGCAGCGGGTCGCGATCGCCCGGGTGCTGCTCAAGGACCCGGCGGTACTTGTTCTCGACGAGGCGACGAGTGCGCTCGACACCCGCTCCGAAAGGTTCGTGCAGCGGGCCCTCGACGCCGCCTCGCGTGGGCGCACGGTGCTCGCCATCGCACACCGGCTGTCGACGGTCAAGGACGCCGACCTCATCTGCGTCATCGACGAGGGTCGCATCGTGGAGCGGGGCAACCACGCCGAGCTCATGGCGCGGGGAGGCCTCTACGCGGCACTCCACGCCGAGCAGCACACCGAGCTTGGCGCGCTGCCGGAGCGAGAGCTGTGACGTGGTCGGGCAGTCGAGACGTGGTCGGGCAGTCGTGACGTGGTCGGGCAGTCGTGACGCGGCCGGCGAGACCCGCGCCTACCGAGCAAGCTGGATCTCGTCTTCGATCTTCCACTTCCCTGCGAGTGCAGGGGCGAGTGGGATGACGGCGAGGGTGAGCACGGCGAGGAGGCCGAGTGAGATCGACCAGTTCCCGGTGGCCGTGGCGAGCACGCTGACCGTGAGCGGCGCGAGGGCCGCGAGCGCGTAGCCGACGAGCTGCACGAAACCGCTCAGGATGGCGGAGCCGCGCTGACCTGCCGCTCGCAGGCCGATGAGCGTGAGGCAGATCGGGAAGATGAGCTGGCCGAATCCGATGAGCACAACCCACAAGACGGGCGCCGCGGTCGGAGCGAAGATGAGCCCCGCATAGCCCAGGGCGAAGCCGGCAGCCGCAGAGATGAGCGGCCAGGTGGTGCCGAGGTGCTTGATGACCAGGGGAGTGGCCAGGGAGAGGGGGATGCCCATGGCGGCGAACAGCGAGAGGTAGCCGGCCGCGGCGACCGTATCCGCCCCCGCTCGCTCCTGCAGGATGGTCGGCAGCCACCCGAAGCAGCAGTACGCGTTCATCGAGGAGATGGCGAACGTGGCAGCGAGAGCCCACGCGCGCTTCGACCGCCAGATGGACTTCGCGGGCTTGGCGCGCGTGCCGTCGGGGAGCGTGATCGCCCCGGTCGTCGGCGCGACGTCGCCGCGTGCGGCGCGCACCTGCGCGCGCACGAGCAGGACGAGCCAGGGAACGGCGGCCGAGGCCGCGACGATGGCCCACATCGAGAGTGAGGTGCGCCAGCCGGATGCAAGGGCGACGGGGGCGGCGACCAGCGGCGGCAGCATGGTGCCGAGTGCGACGATGATCGCGTAGGTCGAGGTCATGGTGGGGATGCGTGACCTGAAGTAGGTGACCACGACGGGCGGCAGGAGGATATTGCCGATGCCCATTCCGAGCAGCGCGATCCCGCTGCCCCCGAGGAGGGTCGGGACGTTCGGTGCCGCACCGCGCAGGAGGTGACCGGTGATGATCGCGGCGAGTGCGACGACGATGAGCAGTTCGAGGCGGACTCGTCGCAGGAGCCACGGGGTGATGAGTCCGGCGATCGCGAAGGCGACAGGGGGGAGCATCGTCAGCACGCCAGTGGTAGCGCCCTCGAGTGGGAGGTCCACCGAGATGAGGTCGAAGATCGGTGAGGCGTTGGTGACGGCCGTCCGCAGGTTCAGAGCGAGGAGGACAAGCGCGAGGACGGCGACGGCCGTCCAGATCCACGGTGACCTGGCGCTTTCCGAGGGGTTCTGGGAGGGGAGAGATGACACGAGGTGCAACTGTACCCAGCACGTGCACAGGAACGTTGCACTTGTGAAAGTTTGCACTCATGCATATTCTTGAGTGGTGTCGAACTCAGCCCTCTCTCTCCGCGAACGCAACCGCATCGACTGCTGGCACGCCATCCACGACGCTGCGGCCGACCTGACGATCGAACGTGGCCTCGACGAGACGACGATCGACGCCATCAGCGATCGGGCGGGCGTCTCGCGCCGCACCTTCTTCAACTATTTCCCGAGCAAGGAAGACGCGGTCCTCGGCATGCAGGCGCCAACGCTGCCGGCGGGGGCGCTTGACGACTACCGCGCGGGCGACGGCGACTCCTTCGGTCGCACGATGCGGCTCATGCTCGCTGTTCTGGACTCGGCGATCCCCGACCATGACGACTTCCCCAGGCGACGCACGCTCGCCGACCAGCATCCCGTGCTCGAGGAACGCCTCAGGCGCCACATCAGCGCGGCAGAGGACATCGTCCTCGCGATCCTGACCGCGCAGGACGCCGATACCGCGGCCGAGTCCCTCCCGGGCGGCATCGAGTCGGCGAAGGCGCTGCTGTCGCTCGCCGCGACCATCCTCCGCTTCACGAGCAGGTACGACCCGCACGGCATTCTCGTCGACAGGGAAGCCGCCATCAACAACTCCATCGACATCTTCCGGAAAGCGATCTCAGAAGCCCTATGACGACTCCCCCCAGCATCGATTCGCAGGCCCGCGCCGACGCTTCGACAGGCGAGAATGCCCAGACTGGCGAGAATGCCCAGACTGGCGAGAAAGCCCAGGCAGCCACGGCCGCGCTGACAAGCCCCGCCTCGCACGCCACTCAGCGGACTGCCGCGGCCGGCGCCGCCGGTTCTCACAAGCGCAGCATCGTTCCCCTCTTCCTCGGCCTCATGGTCACGATGCTCATGGCCTCGCTCAACAACACGGTGCTCTCCAGCGCCATGCCGACCATCGTCGGCGAGCTGCACGGCGTCGAGCACATGAGCTGGGTGGTGACTTCCTTCATCCTGGCCTCCACCGTCATGATGCCCGTCTACGGCAACCTCTCTGACCTCTTCGGCCGCAAGCCGCTGCTGCTCATCGCTATCGGACTCTTCATCGCGGGCTCCGTCCTCGGCGGGCTGGCCCCGTCGATCGAGCTGCTCATCGGGGCGCGCATCGTTCAGGGCCTCGGCGGTGGCGGCCTCATGATCCTGTCGCAGGCCGCCATCGCTGACGTCGTGCCCGCCCGCGAGCGTGGCAAGTACATGGGCGTCATGGGCGCGGTGTTCGCCTTCTCGTCCGTGGCGGGCCCGCTCCTCGGTGGCTGGTTCACGGAGGGCCCGGGATGGCGCTGGGTGTTCTGGATCAACCTGCCGCTCGGCGCGCTCGCGCTCCTCGCGACAGTCTTCCTCCTGCGCCTGCCGAAGCGTCCCGCGCACGAGCGCACCCGCATCGACGTCGGCGGTATGGCTCTCATCTCCCTGGCCACGACCGCGCTGGTGCTTGTCGGCACCTGGGGTGGTTCGCAGTACGAGTGGACCTCCCCGACGATCCTGCTCCTCGCAGCGCTCGCGGTGGTCTCGGCCGTCGGCTTCGTGTTCGTCGAGCGCAGCGCTGCGAACCCGATCATGCCGCTTGGCATGTTCCGCGACCGCAACTTCATCCTGACGACGATCGCGAGCCTCTCCACGGGGGTCATCATGTTCGGCACGCTCGGCTACATGCCCACGTATCTGCAGATGGTGACGGGTTCGGGCCCGACCGTGTCTGGCCTCCTCATGACCCCGATGATGGGCGCTCTGCTCATCACCTCCATCCTGAGCGGCCAGTACGTCTCGCGGACGGGACGCTACAAGTGGGTGCCGATCGCGGGTTCAGCAGTGCTCGGCGTTGGCCTCGGGGTGCTCTCATTTGTCACGGTCGACAGTCCAATCTGGCTGATCTGCGTCGCTCTCGGCATCATGGGCGTCGGGCTCGGCGGCAGCATGCAGTTGCTGACCCTCATCGTGCAGAACTCGTTCCCAGCGCGCATCGTCGGCACGGCGACGGCGGCGAACAACTACTTCCGCCAGGTGGGAGCGACGCTCGGCTCAGCAGTTGTCGGCTCGGTCTTTGCCGCGCGCCTGACGCAGATGGTCGCCGACCGTCTTCCCGCTGGGGCGGCGGCAGAGGACGGCGCGAGCTCGTTCACGCCCGCGGCGATCGCCGAGCTGCCTGATCAGCTGCGTGCCATCATCGTCGGGTCGTACAACGAGGCGCTCATCCCGATCTTCCTCGCCCTGGTTCCCCTGACGGTCATCTCGATCATCGCGCTGTCGTTCCTGCGCGAGAAGCCGCTCGCGACCGGCTCGGAGCCCGCAACGACGACCTCGGCGACGCACATCGGCTGATATGCGCACCCGGGCCGGAGAGTGCACCGCTAGGGAGTGTCAGACACGACCTAGATGCAGAGCTCCGGCCCGAGGTCGATGGTCGATCCTTCGGCCGTCATGGTCGCCAGTCCGCACCAGCGCTCGCTTGTCTCCGGGCTGATACCGAGCGTCGTGTACACCGACTGCACGTCGTGAGCTGACACCGACTGGCCGCGTTCCGAGTCGCGATCGACGGCGGGGTAGACGGACATCGTCAGCTCGTTGCCTGCGGCCATGCCGTCATATCTCGTGACTCGACCCCAGACCGCCTGGCAGCTCGTGGAGTACATCATCTGCACCTGCGTCTCGCGGTCGCGCATCTCGCTCGCGGCGACAACCGCGTCGTCGCGGCAGATCGTCTGCATGGGATCCATGCCGTCGGCGATCTCGGCGTAGGGGTCCGGCTTGGCGTTCAGCTGCCCGACGCCGAACCAGATGCCGCTCGTCACGGCCGCCGAGACGAGGGCAGCGGCAAGGGTCGTGGTCACGAGTCTGCGCTTCGAGATGCCAGCCGACGGGGCAGCTGCCGAGCCGGTTGTCGGGGCAGCGGATACGCGCGGCGGCAGCTGCGCGGCCGTCGCGGGTGCTCCAGCTTCCACGTCCGTTCGTCGAGGCTCCGGCGCTGCTGTCTGGTCGGCGACCGGCGCGGCGTCGATGTTTGCGTTTGCGTTTGCGTTCGACGCAAGCGCGCTGCGGCGTTCGAGCCACGGGTCCGGGTCAGCGCCGAGCGCCCTGACCAAGCCCGCGACTGTCTTCTCGGTCGGTAGGCGATTTCCAGCGAAGGCGTCGCCCACCACGCTTTTGGAGATGCCCGTTTCGTCGGCGAGCCTCATGATGGTCGGCTTGCCCGCCTGTTCGCGCAGCGCCTGGAGATCGGTGGCGAATGAGGAGGGGGAGTCTGGGATGTCGCTCACGCGTTGCCTGCCTCGGGTAATCGTCATTCACTGCCGCTGAACATGGTCAAAATATCAGAGTCCGAAGACCGTCCCGGGGGCTCTGTCGGAGGCCCGACGTACACTTATGCGGTGAAAGTTCTAGCCGCAATGAGCGGCGGGGTCGATTCCGCTGTCGCAGCAGCCCGAGCCGTCGAGGCCGGGCATGACGTCATCGGCGTGCACCTCGCCCTCTCCCGAATGCCAGGTACCCTCCGCACGGGGTCGCGGGGGTGCTGCACCATCGAGGACTCGATGGATGCGCGCCGCGCCGCCGACCTCCTCAGCATCCCGTTCTACGTGTGGGACTTCTCCGAGCGGTTCAAGCTCGACGTCGTCGACGACTTCATCGCGGAGTACAGCGCAGGCCGCACGCCGAACCCCTGCATGCGCTGCAACGAGAAGATCAAGTTCGCCGCGCTGCTGGAGAAAGCCATCGACCTCGGGTTCGACGCCGTGTGCACCGGTCACTACGCGACGCTCGACACGGGTGACGACGGCCTCGTCGAACTGCACCGCGCGAGCGCCTGGGCCAAGGATCAGTCGTACGTGCTCGGCGTGCTCACGCAGCAGCAGCTCGAGCACTGCTACTTCCCGCTGGGGGACACCCCGTCGAAAGACCTCATTCGCGCGGAGGCCGCTGAGCGTGGCATCAGCGTGGCGCAGAAGCCCGACTCTCACGACATCTGCTTCATCCCGGACGGCGACACCAGGGGATGGCTCGGCGACCGCATCGGAACCGCGACCGGCGAAGTCGTGGATAGCGCGGGTGCGAAGCTGGGCGAGCACGACGGTGCCACCGCCTACACCGTTGGGCAGCGCAAGGGGCTCCGCCTGGGCGTGCCAGCTCCCGACGGCAAGCCGCGGTTCGTGCTCGAGATCCGACCGAAGACCAACGAGGTTGTCGTTGGGCCGAAGGAAGCGCTCAACATCGCCGAGATCGCGGGTCAGCGGATGAGCTGGACCGGCGCCGCGAAGGCCGAGGCCGACGGAGAGTTCCGCTGCGACGTGCAGATCCGCGCTCACGCCGATCCCGTGCCCGCGACCGCGCGGGTCACCGCAAGCGCGGAGAGCACCCGCGACGACGCGACGATTCCAGGCGTCGAATGGAGTGTCGTCGTGGATGAGCCCCTCGTCGGTGTCGCCCCCGGCCAGACTGCGGTGGTCTACGTCGGCACACGCGTGCTCGGCCAGTTCACTATTGATCGCACGGTCAGCGCAGTTCAGGGCGATGCAACCGTCGCAGGGGAATCCGGGGCGCAGAGCGCTGGCGGGCAGGAGGCAGCATGAGCAAGCAGGCAGAGGGCTCCGTACTGAAGGACGGCGAGGCGATGGATCTGCTCACCGACCGAGCGGAGCGCTGGGCGGAGAAGTACAAGAACCTTTCCGATCCTGAGCGGTGGCGGAGCGATTACGACGAGCACTTCGCTGCTCCCGCGCTTCAGCTGGCGAAGAGGTGCACCCTCGAGTCCCGCCCGTTCGGCGCGAAGGACTGGATCCTCGCGCTGGTGCTCTGGTTCCTCATCGGCGGCACGGTCTTCCTCGCCTCGAACTTCCTCATGCAGCTGGAACCCACGTGGCAGATCGTGTTCGCGGTCTTCGCGCTCCTGGTCGCCATCGTCGGCATCGTGCAGAGCTACCTCGAGACGACAAGCGAGAAGCGCGCTGCGAAGCGGCTCTCGGGCAAGCACGAATGGCTCCTCAACGTGAGCCGCAAGGCCGCGCTGGCCAAGCTCAGCTCCCGCTCCGGGGCGGCGGCATGACCTCCTTCGAGGACGCACGCGTCCGCGTCGACGAGCTGCGGGAGCTTGTAGCCGGCTACCAGGCCGCCTACTACGAGCGCGACGCGCAGCTGGTCTCGGATGCGGAGTACGACGGACTCGTCCGCGAGCTCGACGAGCTCGAGCGCGAGCATCCGGAGCTGCAGTCGCAGGACTCGCCGACGCAGACCGTCGGCGGCGGCGTCGCCGAGGGGCTGCGTCCCATCGAGCACGCGGAGCGGATGCTCTCGCTCGACAACGTCTTCTCGCTCGACGAGTTGCGAGAGTGGTGCGCCAAGACCGAGGCATCAGCTGGGCGACGCGTCGACTGGCTTACTGAGCTGAAGATCGACGGACTGGCCATCGCCCTGCGGTACGAGCACGGCAAGCTCGTGACCGCGGCGACCCGCGGCGACGGCCGCACGGGGGAGGAAGTCACGCAGAACGCCCTGCAGATCGATGGCATCCCTGCCACCCTCGCGGGCGAAGGGCACCCGCCGCTCGTCGAGGTGCGTGGCGAGGTCTTCATCCCGGTCGCCGCCTTCGAGGCGCTCAACGAGTTCCAGGCTGCGCTGCGGCCCCGCGCCGTCGAGGAGTACAGGGCCAGGTGGGAGGCGCGTCCAGCCGCAACCCGCGGTGAGTTCGACGAGGCAGCCGAACTGGCGCGAGCCACCAAGCGGTTCCCGGACTTCGCGAACCCCCGCAACGCCGCAAGCGGCGGGCTGCGCCAGCAGCTCGAGAAGAAGAGCGGCCTCGAGCGCGAGGCGGGCGAGCTCCGACTCCACTCTCTCCAGATGTACGTGCACGGCATCGGCGCCTGGCCCGCGCCCCCCGTGGAGTCGCAGAGCCAGGTGTACAAGCTCCTTGCTGGCTGGGGTCTGCCTGTGACGCCGTACGCGAAGGTCGCCGCATCCGTCGACGACGTCGTCGAGTTCGTCGAGCGCTACGGCGCGGAGCGCCACTCCGTCGAGCACGAGCTCGACGGCATCGTCGTGAAGGTCGACGAACTCGACCTGCACGACGAGCTCGGCATGACGAGCCGCGCTCCCCGCTGGGCCATCGCTTACAAGTACCCGCCAGAGGAAGTCCACACGAAGCTCCTCGACATCGCGGCGAGCGTCGGCCGGACCGGACGCGTCACGCCGTTCGCGATCATGGCTCCTGTCAAGGTCGCCGGAAGCGTTGTGCGGATGGCCACCCTCCACAACCAGGACGTGGTGCGCGTCAAAGGCGTGAAGATCGGCGACACTGTCGTGCTGCGCAAGGCAGGCGACGTGATCCCCGAGGTGCTTGGCCCCGTCCTCGAGCTGCGCGGCGACGACGTGCGCGACTTCGTGATGCCGAGCGACTGCCCCGAGTGCGGCACACGGCTGCGCCCCATGAAGGAGGGCGACGTCGACCTGCGCTGCCCGAACGCGCGATCGTGCCCCGCCCAAGTTCGCGGTCGAGTCGAGCACATCGGCTCCCGTGGCGGTCTCGACGTAGATGCGCTCGGCGAGGTCACAGCCGCCGCGCTGACCCAGCCGACAGTCCCCGAGCAGCCGCCGCTCGAGACGGAAGCACGGCTCTTCGCGCTCACCCTCGAGGAGATCGTCCCCATCGAGGTCGTCGTCAGAGACTCGGAGACCGGTGAGCCGAAGACCGACGAGGAGACAGGCGAGCTCGTTCGTCGCGCGCCGTTCCAGAAGGTATCGCTTGTGTACCCGCCCGGCTCCGAGGAGATGACTCCCGCGGAGCGACGCAAGGCTGGCATCAAGAAGGACTTCAGGCTTGTCGAGCCTTCCAAGCAGGCCACAACTCTGCTCGAGCAGCTCGAGGTAGCCAAGACGAAGGACCTCTGGCGTCAGCTCGTCTCGCTCAACATCCGCCATGTCGGCCCGGTCGCGGCGCGCGCGCTCGCGGACTGGTTTGGTTCGCTCGAGGCCATCGAGGCTGCGCCCGCCGAGGAGCTCGCGCAGGTCGAAGGCGTCGGGCCGACGATCGCCGACGCGATCGTCGAGTGGCTTGCCGAGGACTGGCACCGCGACATCATCGAGGCCTGGCGGGCAGCAGGAGTCCGCTTCGCGACTCCCGATCATCCTGGCCCCGGAGCTCGGGCAAGCACGGAGGGGCCGCTCTCGGGACTGAGTATCGTGGCGACGGGAACCCTGGAGGGCTTCACGCGGGACGGCGCCAAGGAAGCGATTATCGCGGCGGGCGGCAAGGCGGCGGGGAGCGTGTCGAAGAAGACGGACTTCGTTGCCGCTGGGCCCGGCGCCGGCTCGAAGCTCACGAAGGCGGAGGAACTCGGCATCCCCATTCTGGACGCCGATGGGTTCCGACTGCTCATTGAGGGTGGGCCAGGCGCTGTCGAGCATCTGCGAGCCGACGAAGAATGAGGGCCGGCCTGGCTCTGACGACCAGGAGCGGACTCCGAGGCTGCGGCCCGGTCGCTCGGCTACAGTGTGCAGGCCGTGGCATCGGCTCGCCGCGGAGGAACGGGGAACCATGCTCAGTGTGAGCTTGCAAGATCTGGCGGACGACGCCGCCATCCTCCACTTCGACGCGCAGGCGCAGCTCACGGAGCAGCTCGGCGACGCCGGATGGGATGTCGACCTCACCGCCCCGTCGATCACGTACCAGACACAGCCGAACGCAACGGTCCTGCCGGTGCAGCTCATCGGCAGCGTCGCGCAGAGCGCTGGCACGTGGATGTGGGGCTGGAACAACGTCAACAACTTCCCGGAGCAGGCCATCGCGCTCGCCGGGCGGGTACGGTCGTTTGTTCTCGACGGAGGGCCGGAGCAGCTGTCGTCCTCAGTTGTGAAGACGGACGAGACGCCGCCGCTCGTGCTTGTGCTCGCCGCCAAGTCGCTCACCCGTTCGCGCGACAGCGTGGTGGTCGAGGCTGCCCCTGGCGTCCAGGTGCATCTCATGGTGCAGGCGGGTTCGGACACCCCCACGACCGCGGAGCGCGCCACTCGCGCCATTCTCGAAGCGCTCGACGCGGGCGTGCTCAGTGATCACGTGCGCGCGCTCCACGCTTACGCGGCCCGTACAGAGTCTCAGCTCCAGCGCACGGGGGAGTCCAGCTACGAGCTCACCACGAGCGCCGGCAACGTCGAGGTCACCCTGGACGACGCCAAGCGAATCCTCGTGGTGCGGGTCGCCCCAGACCAGACGACCGCCAACAGCGGCGGCGCCTCGGTGGCAGCGCTAGAAGAGGATCAGCCCTCCGACCCCGTGGACCCCGCAGAAGACGCGCGTCCTGCCGAGGCCGTCCAAGCGGACGAACCGGCATCGGCGGGGGAGTCCCCGGCCGAGGAGCCGCAGGCATCTCGCAGCGAATTCGCGGAGCCAAGTGCACCGGCCGTCGTCTCGCTCGAGAAGTCGCCGCTGACCGAGTCTCCAGAGCTGCTGCCTGACTCTTCAGATCCGGGCGAGCCCACGGCCGCCGCATCGGATGAGTCGGATGCGGGCATCAGGCTGGACCAGGCGCCGGCGGATGCGCCCGCAGAGCCGCTTCACGAGCTCCAGACCGCAGACGTGCAGCCCGCGCCGGTCCCGGTTGTCCCGCCTGCAGGTTCGACGGCCCCGACGCCTCCGGTTGTCCCCGCGTCTGCCCCGTACGTTCAGGCCCCGCAACGTTCGGTTCAGCCGGATGAAGCAGCTACTTCCACAACAGCAGGCAGCCCCGCAGCCCCGTCCTCGGTCGTGTCCTCGGCCGTCTCGCAGTCGCCGAGCGCGCCCTGGCAGCCTTTTGACGCATCCCCGCGGTGGGAACGTACCCCTCCATCGGCAGTTGCTCCGCCCGTTGGCGGACCGCCACCCGTTCCCGCGCCCGCACCCGGCGAAGGTGCCGCCCAGGGATTCCTGCCGCCGCACCTCGCTAATCCACCCCAGGCCGCTCCCTCGGCGTACGGAGCCCCGCCAACGGGCGCCCCGGCTGGCCAGTTCGGCGGCCCGACGCAGCAGCCCCCTTCCGGTCAGCCGCCGCAGTTCGGCCAGCCAGGCCAGTTCGGTCAGCCAGGCCAGTTCGGTCAGCCAGGGCGGCCGTACCAGCAGGCTGCGCAGTTCGGCCACCAGGGCCAGCCTTGGAATCAGGGTCAGCCCGGGAACCAGGGACAGCCCGGGAACCAGGGACGATTTGGCAACCAGCGCCAGCCGGGCACTCAGGCCCAGCCCGGGCAGCCGGACTGGCCGCAGCAAGCCCCGCACCAGGGCCAGTCATGGCAGGGTCAGGCTCCTCAGCAGGGCGGGCCAGCTCAGCAGGGAAGCTCCTGGCAGCAAGCTCAGGTGCAGCCTCCCGTTTCCGGGGCTGACTACGGCGCTCCGCAGCAGCAAGGCGACCCTCGGCAGGCGCCTCAGCAGTTCCCTGGCCAGCAGTACCCGGGCCGGCAGAACCACGGCCAGCAGAACAATGGCCAGCCGTTCCAGGGGCAGCAGCTCTCGGGCCAGCCGTTCCCAGGTCAGCAGGTCCCTGGTAGCCCATTCCCCGGCCAGCAGGTCCCCGGCCAACAGTTCCCGGGCCAGGAGTTCCCGGGCCAGGAGTTCCCGGGCCAGCAGTTCCGTGGCCAGCAGTTCCGTGGCCAGCAGTTCCGTGGCCAGCAGGGCGGCTTCGATCCCGGGCAGCAGGGCCAGCCACAGCAGTTCCCTCAGCCGCGCCAACCCCAGCAGCGGCCGCAGGAGGGTGCCTGGAATGGCCAGCCTCCCTTCGGGCAGGCGCCGCAGGGACAGCCTCCGTTCGGGCAGCCACACAACGGACAGCCGCACCAGGGTCAGCGCCCGCCGCAGCAGGGACCGCAGCAGGGTCAGGCTCCGTACTCGGGGCAGCAGCCATACCCGGGGCAGGCGCCGCAGCAGGGGCAACCCGGCTTCGACCCCCGCTGGCCGGATAACGGTCAGCAGCCCTGGCCGCCGCAGCAGCAGCCACCACGCCAGTAATCAGCAGCCATCACGCTAGGGCCGAGCACGGCCGCGCCCCGAGCGCGGCCTAGACTTGTCCAGCCCTGGCCGACGCACTATCGGAGACGAATGACCGACATCACTGCCGCCGACGTTGAGCACCTCGCTCAGCTCGCGCGCATCGACCTCGCCGAAGGCGAGATCGAGCGCGTCACCGGCGAACTCATCGAGATCCAGCACCTCATCCAGAAAGTGCAGGAGGTGGCAACGCCAGACGTCAAGGTGACAACTCACCCGATCGCGATGCACAACGTGACTCGCGCCGACGTGGCCGGCGAGCCGCTTGACCGCGACGCCGCGCTCGCGGGTGCCCCGGACAGCGACGGGACCCGATTCCGCGTCACCGCAATCCTGGGGGAGGAGCAGTGAGCGCCGACATCACGCGCCTGAGCGCCACCGAACTGGCAGCCGCGATCGCTGCTGGCAGCATCAGCTCCATCGAGGCGACAACCGCGCACCTCGAGCGCATCGAAGCTGTCGACGGTGACGTCCATGCGTTCCTCCACGTCGACGCCGACGCCGCGCTTGCCGCCGCGGGGCGTGTCGACGCGAAGCGGCAGGCAGGAGAAAAGCTCGCGCCGCTGGCTGGTGTCCCCGTCGCCGTCAAGGACAACATCGCCACGAAGGGCACGCCGACAACCGCTGGGTCGCGCATCCTCGAGGGCTGGGTCCCGCCATACGACGCGACCGTCGTCGAACGACTCCGCGGCGATGACCTCGTCATCATCGGCAAGACCAACCTCGACGAGTTCGCGATGGGTTCCTCCACGGAGCACTCCGCGTACGGCCCCACGCACAACCCCTGGGACCTCGAGCGCATCCCGGGTGGATCCGGCGGAGGCTCCGCCGCGGCCGTAGCCGCCTACGAGGCGCCGCTTGCCCTCGGCACCGACACCGGCGGGTCCATCCGCCAGCCCGCATCCGTCACCGGCACCGTCGGCATGAAGCCCACCTACGGCGGAGTCAGTCGGTACGGCGCGCTTGCGCTCGGCTCCTCGCTCGACCAGATCGGGCCAGCAGCCCGCAACGTGCTCGACACGGCAGCGCTCCACGACGTGCTCGCGGGTCACGATCGCCGCGACTCCACCTCGCTCACGGGGGAGTGGCCGTCCTTCACTGATGCAGCCATCGCAGGCTGCCAGGCCGACTCCGTGCGCGGGCTCCGCATCGGCGTGCCGAAGCAGATCGCCGACGGGGCAGGCTTCGAGGCAGGGGTCACGCAGCGCTTCCAGGAGGCGCTCGCCGCCCTCGAAGAACGCGGGGCGATCATCTCCTGGATCGAGACACCGCACTTCGAGTACGCGGTGGCCGCGTACTACCTGATCATGCCGGCTGAAGCATCAAGCAACCTCGCCCGTTACGACTCCGTGCGCTTCGGGCTGCGGGTCACGGACGCCTCCGCGACAACCGTCGAGAAGGTCATGTCGGCAACGAGGAGCAAGGGCTTCGGCGATGAGGCGAAGCGCCGCATCCTGCTCGGCACCTACGCGCTCTCGGCTGGCTACTACGACGCCTTCTACGGCTCTGCGCAGAAGGTGCGCACGCTCGTGCAGCAGGACTTCGCCGCCGCGTTCGCCGAGGTCGACGTGCTCGCCGCGCCCACCTCGCCGACAACTGCCTACAAGCTCGGCGAGAAGGCCGAAGACCCGACCGCCATGTACCTCGCCGACCTCACGACGATCCCCGCGAACCTTGCCGGCGTCCCCGGCATCTCCGTGCCGGGAGGCCTCGCACCGGAGAACGGACTGCCCGTCGGCATCCAGTTCATGGCGGCAGCCCGTGACGACGCGCGCCTCTACACGGTGGCCGCGGCACTTGAACAGACTCTCGAAGACCGATGGGGCGGACCGCTGCTCGCGCAGGCGCCCCAGCTGAAGGCAGGTGCACGCTGATGGCCAAGCCAGAGCTGATGGACTACGACCGCGCGCTCGAACTCTACGAGCCCGTCATCGGTCTCGAGGTGCACGTCGAGCTCGGCACCAAGACCAAGATGTTCTCCGACACCCCGAACCATTCCGGTAACGAGGTCGGCGGCGAACCGAACACCAACATCGGACCCGTCGACCTGGGACTCCCAGGCACGCTGCCGGTGGTCAACGAGCAGGCCGTTCGCTACTCGATCGCGCTTGGGCTTGCGCTCGGCTGCGAGATCGCCGAGGTCTCGGGCTTCGCTCGCAAGAACTACTTCTACCCGGACAATCCGAAGAACTACCAGATCTCGCAGTTCGACGACCCCATCGCCTTCGATGGGGAGGTCGAGGTCGAACTGGAGGACGGCACCGTCTTCCACGTGCCCATCGAGCGCGCCCACATGGAAGAGGATGCAGGCAAGCTGACGCACGTCGGCGGCTCGACCGGGCGTATCCAGGGTGCCGAGTACTCGCTGGTCGACTACAACCGTGCGGGCGTGCCGCTGGTCGAGATCGTGACCCGGCCCATCTTCGGAGGCGAGGCGCAGACGCCGCAGCTCGCGGCCGCATACGTGTCGACGATTCGCGACATCGTCCGGGCGCTCGGCGTCTCGGAGGCCCGCATGGAGCGCGGAAACCTTCGCTGCGACGCCAACGTCTCGCTGCGTCCGCGTGGCGAGGAGAAGCTCGGCACGCGCACGGAGACGAAGAACGTCAACTCGTTCAGGTCGATCGAGCGTGCCGTCCGCTACGAGATCCAGCGCCAGGCGGCGCTGCTCGCGGCCGGCGGCAGCATCACGCAGGAGACGCGCCACTGGCATGAGGACACGGGACGCACCTCGTCTGGCCGTCCGAAGTCGGATGCCGACGACTACCGGTACTTCCCGGAGCCGGACCTCATGCCGTTGAGGCCCAGCCGCGAGCTGGTCGAGGAGCTCCGAGCGACGCTCCCGGAGGCGCCCGTCGCCCGGAGGCGTCGCCTCAAGGCGGAATGGGGCTTCGCGGACCAGGAGTTCCAAGACATCGCGAACGCCGGACTCCTCGAGGTCGTCGACGCGACCGTCGCTGCCGGAGCGACCGCGGCTGGCGCCAAGAAGTGGTGGATGGGCGAGCTCTCGCGCATCGCCAACGATCGCGGCGTGCAGGCCACTGACCTGGCGACACCGCAGCAGATCGCCGAGCTCGACGGACTCATCACGGCCGGCACGGTCAACGACCGACTCGCTCGTGACGTGCTCGAGGGAGTGCTCGCAGGAGAGGGCTCGCCCGCCGAGGTCGTCGAGTCGCGCGGCCTCGCCGTCGTCAGCGACGACGGGCCGCTCATCGAGGCCATCGACGCGGCCCTCGCGCAGCAGCCTGACGTGCTCGCGAAGATCCGCGACGGCAAGGTGCAGGCCGCAGGCGCGGTCATCGGTGCGGTCATGAAGGCGATGAGGGGCAAGGCGGATGCCGCACGTGTCCGCGAGCTTGTCCTGGAGCGCGCGCAGAACTCGTAGGACTCAAGTCGTACACCGAGGAATTGTCGGGCACGACCTAGGTGCCTCTGTGGCTCTGACGATAACGTCAGAGCCACATGGCCTCGGTGAACGGAGAAGTGAATCGTATGGGCAAGAAATCTGGCAAGAAATCCCGCGTCGAGCGGCCCGATGCTACACAGGGCGGGCCACGCGCGAAGGTCAAGAAGGAACGGGTGCAGCCGCCCAAGACCGTGGTGCGCCCCGGCTCCGCCGACGAGGCCGCGGACCTGCCTGCCGTGGCACGCGAGGCGGCGGCAGATACCGCTGCCAAGAAGCAGGGAAAGCCCCAAAAGAAGGACAAGGCCGAGAAGAAGGACAAGGCCGGCAAGAAGGACAAGGCGGGCAGGAACGACAAGGCCGGCCAGAAGGATAAGGCTGCCAAGAACGATAAGGCCGCTCAGAAGGAGAAGTCCGGCAAGAAGGACAAGCCGGATAACTCCACTCCGTCGGCCAAGAAGGTCAAGGCTGACAAGGCTGACAAGAAGGACAAGAAGGACAAGAACGCCAAGTCCGCTTTGGTGGACACGTTCGACGGGCAGCCGACGTCCGAGGCCGCAGAGACAACACCGGCCCAGACGACACCGGCCCAGACAACACCGGCGGGGACAGAAGCCCTGGCCGACTCGTCATTAGCCAAGCCGGCGAAGCGCTCGCGGGCTAGGGATGACGGCAAGAAGCCGAGCAAGGCGTCACCAGCGCCGACGGCGTCCAGCGGAGTCAAGAAGTCTTCGGCGAAGAAGCCGAGCCAGTCCGCTCCCAAGGCGGACAAGCAGGCCGATGAGCAGGTTGACGCAGGCGAGCGGGCGCACACGGTTCGAGTTACGGGTCTGCTCGCGGACGACGGCGACGATGCACACGGCTTTGCGCGGCTCGTCCGGGCGATGCCTGGGATCGTCGCTCTTGTCGAGCAGCACGAGACGGCGGTGCACCGGGCCGTCTTCGACAGCTACGTGACCGCGGTGGTCGAGTTCGGCGTCGACGCTGCTGACCTCGCGCCGATCGACATCCGAACAACGGCTCCTGATGCGCTGACGGCCGCGGAGCCGGCTCCGGCGTCGGGCCGGAGCGGTTCAGCACGGGCCGGCGGCACCTCGGCCGGATCGGCCAGGGCCGAACGAACGCGCCGCCCGTCCGGGATCAATAGCGCCCAGCCTGAGGTGGTGCAGTCCCCGGAAGCCACCACCGGGCAGAAGGCGGCCGGTTCTCCAACAGCAGCGAAGCCGGATCCGGTGCGCAGCCCACGCTCGTCCGTCCGGGCCTCCACTCGGGCCGGAGCCGGCCAGGGGCGAGCCTCGGCCCCCAAGGTCGCCCCGGAAGCGGCCACGGGGAGCCGCGCGGGAACGACGCCGATCGCTTCCCGCACGCGAGCCGGTGCTCGCGGTGGCGCCGCGGGCCGCTCCCGTGCCGCCGCTCAGGCGAAGAGCCTGGAAGAACGAGCTGCTGAGCTCAAGCCGACGAATAACGGGCAGCGCATCGCACTTGCCATCGACTCCATCTTGAGCGCCGACAGCGAAGTCTCGTCGGCGACGATCTCGGGCGAATTCGAGCGCATGACGTGGCGGGTGCCAGTCAACCTGGCCGCCTCAGTCCGACAGGCGGCACGCGCTGGCCTCGTGGACCTCGAGGGCCCGAGCGGCACGCGCCTGACGGCCGAGGGCGAACGGTACGTCTCAGGAAGCTGAGTCCCGAGCAACGCCAACGCCGAAAGCCCGTCCCTGCAACGCAGGAGGCGGGCTTTCGTGTGTGCTGGACTACTTCGCCTCGGGGTTGGCGGCGGGTGCGTCACCTTTGTCTGCCGCGGCGGCTGTCGCGTTGCGGTCCTGCTGGAGGGCATCCCGGACCTTCTTGCGCAGCACCTTGCCGATGAGCGACTTCGGGAGCTCCTCCCAGACGACGTACGAGCGGGGGACCTTGTGCTCCGAGAGCCGTTCGCGGACGAACGCGCGCGCCGCGGCCTCGTCGAAGGTCGCCCCGACGTCGAGCACAACAACGGCGGTGACAACTTCGGCCCCGCCGCCTCGCTTGATGCCGACTACTGCAGCCTCTGCGATTCCGGGGACCTCGGTGACAACTCGCTCGACCTCGGAGGGCGACACGTTGAAGCCGCCCGTGATGATGAGCTCCTTCTTACGGTCGACGACGGTCACGAACCCGTCCTCGTCCTGCACGACGAGATCGCCTGAACGCACCCAGCCGCCCTCGATGAGCACCTCGGCGGTCTCCTCCGGGCGGTTCCAGTAGCCCTGGAACGTCTGCGGGCCCTTGATGAGCAGCTCGCCGACTTCACCCAGCTCGACCTCCCGACTCGGGTCGCTTGGATCCGTGACCTTGATGAACGTCGACGGGAACGGGATGCCGATCGTCCCGGTCTTGCGCTTGTCGGTGAACGGGTTGCCGAGCGCCACTGGCGATGTCTCGGTGAGGCCGTACCCCTCGACAAGCTGACCGCCGGCGACGGCCTCCCAGCGGTGCACGATGGCGTCGTTCAGTGTCATGGCCCCCGAGATCGCGTAGATCACTCCGGAGAGGTCGAGCTTGCCCTCCTTGGCGACGCGCGCGAGGCGGTCGTACATGGGCGGCACGGCGGGAATGAACGTGGCAGGCGACTTCTTGGACGCCTCGACGACCAGTTCGGGGTCGAAGGTCGGGAACAGCACGGCCTTCGCGCCGACGCTCACGGAGTAGATGACGGAGAGCAGCACGCCGAATGCGTGAAACATCGGGAGAACGCCGTAGATCGTCTCGTTGCCAGCCGTGAACTCTGGCATCCACGCGGCACCCTGGCGTGCGTTCGACCAGAGGTTGCGGTGCGTGAGCATCGCACCCTTGGGGTTGCCGGTCGTGCCGCTCGTGTACTGCAGGCTGGCGAGGTCCTCTGGCCCGGGCGTCGGGATGCTGGCGTCGAGCGGCTGCTGCTTCGCGAGCTTCTCGAACGGGACGGTGCCAGGGGCCTTCGCGCTGAGCTTGGCCCGCGACTCCCGGGCCTTCGCGATGGGCAGGCGCAGCAGCAGCTGCGTCTTCAGTGGCATGCCCTTCGTCACATCGACCGCGATAACGTGGCGGATGCCGAGGCTGTGGGGGAGCGACTGCACGGTGGGTGCTGCTTTGTCCCAGGCGATCACGATCTCCGCGCCGTGATCCTCGAACTGCGTGCGCAGCTCGTCGCGTGTGTAGAGCGGGTTGTGCTCGACGACGACGGCCCCGAGGCGGAGCACTGCGTAGAACGCGACGACGTGCTGCGGCGCGTTCGGCATGATGAGGGCGACCCTGTCTCCGCGCTTCACACCGATGCGGCGCAGGCCTTGGGCGAACCGCAGCACCTGATCCTGCAGCTCGGCGAAGGTCGTCTGCGCGCCGAAGAACTCGATCGCGGGCTTGTCGGGGAACCGTTCGGAGATCTCCGACAGCATGTCGGGGAGTGAGCCGTTCGGGACTTCGATGTCCTTCGGGGTTCCGGGGGCGTAGAAGGCGGTCCAGGCGCGAGACTCGTTGAGCTGCATGCGCAGAGTCTATTCGCGGAGAGCGTCGGGCAGATGTCCGGGTGCGTCCTGCGGATGTCGGTGGGACATCGCACAATGGATGCATGACCAGGAAAGACATGGGTGTGCGGCAGACGGGTGCGGCGTCCGACCGCGACTCGTCTGCGAGCATCCTCCATGTCGACATGGACGCCTTCTTCGTCGCGGTCGAGCTCCTCGAGCGGCCCGACCTCATCGGCAAGCCCGTCATCGTCGGCGGCACGAGGGAGCGCGGGGTCGTCTCGAGCGCAAGCTACGAGGCGAGGGCTCGGGGCGTGCGCAGCGCCATGCCGATGCACCAGGCCATTGCTCGATGCCCAGAGGCGGTTGTGCTGCCTGGCAGCATGCACAAG
Source organism: Pseudoclavibacter sp. AY1F1 (assembly GCF_002931075.1). Lineage (GTDB taxonomy): Bacteria > Actinomycetota > Actinomycetes > Actinomycetales > Microbacteriaceae > Pseudoclavibacter. The sequence continues at coordinate 366,816 of NZ_PSTQ01000002.1, forward strand.
TACCGGGAGGCGTCCCAGCAGGTCATGGAGATCTTCCGGGAGTTCACGCCGCTCGTCGAGCCGCTTTCGATCGACGAGGCGTTCCTCGACGTGTCCGGCGCGAGTCTTCTGTTCGGATCGCCCGGCGAGATCGCGGCACGGCTGCGCGAGCGTGTGAAGGCGCAGACCGGGTTGACGTGCTCTGTCGGCGCCGCGTCCACGAAGTTCGTGGCGAAGCTCGCATCCGGCAAGTGCAAGCCGAACGGCATGCTCGTGATCCCGCACGAGGAGACGATCCCGTTCCTGCATCACCTCCCGGTCGGGGCCCTCTGGGGCGTCGGCGAGAAAAGCGAGGCGAAGCTGCGGGGAATGGGCATCCACACGGTCTTCGACCTCGCCCACACGCCGGTGCCGGTGCTCGAGCGGGCGGTGGGCAAGGCGGGAGCCGCGAAGCTCAGCGCGCTGGCGTGGGGCAGAGACGAGCGGGGCATCGAGGAGGCGCACCGCGAGAAGTCGATCAGCCACGAGCAGACGTTCTTCGAGGATGTTGACGATTTCGTCTTCCTGGAGCGCGAGGTGCGTGCACAAGCGGATGCCGTGGCCACGCGCCTGCGTCGCGCAGGTCTGCAGGCTCGCCAGGTTGGCATCAAGCTCCGCTGGTCCGATTTCTCGACGATCACGCGCTCGCACACGCTCGCCGAGCCGAGCGATGTCGGCCATTCGCTGTACCTGGAGGCACGCGAGATGCTTCGGGCGGCCCTCGTGCCCCCAAGGCCCGTCCGCCTCATCGGCGTGCGCGCCGAGCGTCTCGTGGAGGCCGGCAGCTCAGGCCAGCTTTCGCTCTTCGGCGCCGAGGAGGACGACGACTGGGAAGCTGCGGAACGGGCAGTCGACCAGGCCGTCGCGCGTTTCGGCAAATTCGCGCTACGCCCGGCCTCGCTGCTCGGTCGGGGCGAGCGGAGTGACGGAACGGTCGGCCTGAGCGAGCGTGCGAACCGCACGCAGGACGAGTCGCCCGACCGCCACTGAATCGCGCCGGGGGCCCGCCGCGGAGGATCGCGCCGAGGACGCATGGAGGCCGCCCCGGACGACACTGTTCCGAGCATCCGATGCTGCGCGCTACGAGGCCGTCTTGGCGGCTTCCCGTGCGGCGATGCGCGCCTGCACTTCTGGTCGGCGCAGCGGCGGGACAGTCTTGGGCGGCTGACGCCGCTCTGGCAGGTCCTCAAGGAGGTGCTCCGTGATGTGCGCGATCTCGCGTACCGCATTCTCGAAAGCCTCGCGAGTGCGGTCGGTTGGATGCGTGATTCCAGAGACCTTGCGCACGTACTGGCGTGCTGCGGCTTCGATCTCGGTGTCGTTCGCGGCGGGTTCGAGCCCACGCAGCTCAGTGATGTTTCTGCACATGCGGGTCAGGCTACGCCGACGCTCCGCAAGCGACAAGCGACAAGCGACAAGCGACAAGCGAGTCTGCCTTCGGGAGCTGGGCCGGGTACGGCTTCGCCCGCGTGTGCAACTTGCGTGATGAAAGCGTGTTTTCGGGTCGCCGGACGCCCGGAACGTCATGTGATCACGGAGGTCGGTCAGCGCCAGGCGCCCGGCGGAGGAAGCAGGGCGCCTGGCGGAGGCTGAGTCAGGCGCGTGTCGCGCGGACGACGGCGGCGCTCTCCGCGGGGAGGCGGAGTGGCACGAAGGCGGTGCCGACGGGCGCTCCGGTGGTGGTGCCTGTCGTGGTACCGAGCGTTGCCCGCGCATCCGTCGCGAACAGCACCTCGGTGGCGCGCTCGACGCGAAGCTCCCGCTCGAGGCCGGAGAAGTTCACGGCGATGAGGAGGCCGCCGCGCGTGATGACCAGCGTGCCGTGCTCCTGCGAGACGTCGACGCTGCTCGCATCGAGCCACGGCGTGGTGACGTCGGCCTCGCGCCGACGCAGCGCGATGAGTTCGCGGTACACCTCGAGGAGGCGCGCGTGCTCTGGCTTCTCGAGCTCGCTCCAGTCGAGCTTCGAGCGGTTGAAGGTCTCCACATCCTGGGGGTTCGGGACAACCTCCGCGTCCCACCCCATGCGTGCGAACTCACCGATGCGGCCCTCGGTCGTCGCCTTCGCGAGCTCGGGCTCCGGGTGCGAGGAGAAGAACTGGAAGGGCGTCGTGGCCCCCCATTCCTCGCCCATGAAGAGCATCGGCGTGAAGGGCGAAGTGAGCTCGAGGGTCGCTGCGATGGCGAGCTGTCCCGGAGAGAGCGTCGCCGTGAGGCGGTCGCCGATCGCGCGGTTGCCGATCTGGTCGTGGTTCTGTGAGGAGACGACGAGTCGCCAGGCCCGGGTCTGCGCGGGCAGGGGGCGGCCGTGGTGGCGGCCGCGGAACGTCGAGACGGTGCCGTCGTGGAAGAAGCCATTCGTGAGCACCTTCGCGAGCGCGTCGAGGCCCGCGAAGTCGGCGTAGTAGCCGCTTGTCTCGCCCGTGAGGTTGACGTGCACCGCGTGGTGGAAGTCGTCTGACCACTGGGCGTCGAGTCCGTAGCCGCCCGCCTCGTCCGAGGTGATGAGCCGAGGGTTGTTGAGGTCGGACTCGGCGATGAGCGTCAGCGGGCGGCCGACATGCGCCTCGAGCTCGTCGACGTCACGTGCGAGCTCCTCGAGGATGTGCACGGCACGGTCGTCGACAAGAGCGTGCACCGCGTCGAGTCGCAGCCCATCGACGTGGAAGTCGCGGAGCCACATGGCGACGTTGTCGCGAATGTAGGCCCGCACTTCGTCGGAGTTCTCACCGTCAAGGTTGACGGTGTCGCCCCACGCCGTGGCGTGGTGGTCGGAGAGGTACGGGCCGAACTTGCCGAGGTAGTTGCCGGACGGCCCGAGGTGGTTGTAGACGACGTCCTGGATGACCCCGATGCCGCGCTCGTGGCAGGCATCGACGAAGCGCTGGTAGGCGGCGGGCCCGCCGTAGCCCTCATGAACGGCGAACCAGTCGACCCCGTCGTACCCCCAGCCGTGGGTGCCGCTGAAGGCGTTGACCGGCATGACCTCGACGAAGTCGACGCCGAGCTCCTGCAGGTGGTCGAGTCGACCGATGGCCGAGTCGAGGGTGCCTTCCGGCGTGAACGTGCCGATGTGCACTTCGATGATGACCGAGCCGGCAAACGACCGACCTGTCCAGTCGCCGTCGACCCACGGGTGGCGGTCCGCGTCGAACGTGCGGGAGAGTCCGTGCACGCCATCGGGCTGCCAGCGGGATCGGGGGTCCGGGATGGGGGTCGTATCGCCGTCGACGAGGTACCCGTAGTCGTGGGTCTCCTCGTCGAGCTCGAGCGCCGCATCCGGAACCCACCAGTCGGCTTCGGTGCGGCGCATCGGCACCTCGGTGCCGTCGAGGAGCAGGGTCAGCGTCTCGGCGTGGGGTGTCCAGACGTCGAAGCGGGAATCGCGCACGGAGATCTCCTTGGTGGAAGGCGAGGTGTGTGGATGCGGGCGGCGGCTAGGACTTGGCCAGGAGGGCCACGGGGTACTGCTGCAGGATCGCGGCGAGCGGCACGTCCTTGCCGCCTGTGTAGACGGCGGCGGTGAGCTGGTCGATCCACTCGCCCTCTGGCAGCGGGATGGTCGTGCCGATCCAGCCGCCGCCCTGCTCGAGACCGATGGGCAGGCGGGTGCCGATCGTGATGGCGCCGCCGCGGGAGAAGGCGAGCGCGTGCTCGGCGGCCGGACCGTTCGCGTCGATGCCTTCGTACTCGGTGAAGAGCTCGGGGCGACTGCGCCGCAGGCGCAGGCACGCGGCCGTGACGAGGAGCTTGGCGGCCCCGGAATCGTCGATCTCCGGTACCGCGCCGTGCAGGATGGCATCGAGCGCCGAAGTGCGCGACGAGTAGTCCACGGGCTGCCGGTTGTCGGGGTCCACGAGCGTGCGCGCCCAGAGCTCCGTGCCCTGGTAGACGTCGGGGATGCCCGGCATCGTGAGCTGCACGATCTTCGCGGTGAGCGAGTTCGACCAGCCGGCCGACTGCGTCTCGGCGACGACGTTCTGGACGACGTTCGACGCGACGGGGTTGTCGAAGACCGCGTCGACCGCTGATCGCAGCTGCTCTTCGAACTCCTCGTTGGGGTTGGTCCAGCTCGTGTGCAGGTCAGCCTCGCGTGCCGCCTTCTCGAGGTAGGCGTTGAGGCGCTCCCGTGACGCGGGCCAGGCCCCGACGATCGCCTGCCAGGTGAGCTGGGCAAACGCGTTGTCGTCGATGGGGGCGACGTTCTGCAGCTCCGCGACGCTCTCGGCCCAGAACTCGGGCACCTCGCTGAGAGCCGTGATGCGGGCTCGCGTGTCCTCGCCCCGCTTCGTGTCGTGGGTCGAGAGCGTGGTCATGGCGTCGGGCCAGTCGCGGGATCGTGCGGTCTGCAGCTCGTGGAACCGCTCCGGCGTGATGGAGAACACGTTCGGGTCTCCACCGACCTCGTTGAGGGAGGTGAGACGCGCGTACCGGTAGAAGGATCGATCCTCCACGGCCTTCGCCATGATCATGCCGGTTGTCTGCTGGAGACGCAGCGCAGCCTCGGCCTCAGGCGCTTCCAGGAACGGCAGGATGCGGGCGATGGATTCCGCGAGGTCGGGTCGCTGCTCCTTCGCAGCCTGCGCCGCCTGCGTGAGGTGGTTGGCCCCGGTCGGGAGGTAGCTGCGGTAGACGCTGAAATGGGCGGCAATCTCCGAGACCGAGTCCTCGATGAGTTCGTCCTCGAGGCCGGTCGAGCGCAGCTCGCGGGCGATCCTGCGGATCTCGGCGTTCAGCGAGATGTCCGCGACGGCACGCTTCGCCTCGTGGATGAGCTGCTCCCAGTCGATCGGAGCGCCGTCCGCTCCGGCGAGCTCGTCGAGGAGCTCCTCGGCGTCGGCATCGACGAGGACGCGGTCGATCTGCCCGAGTGCGTCGTAGCCGGTTGTGCCTGCCGTGCGCCAGTCCGCGGGCAGCGACTCGTCGCCCTCGAGGATTTTCTCGACGAGGACGTACGCGCCGCGCGTCCGGTCGGCGAGGTGGCGCAGGTAGCCGCCGGGGTCGCGCAGCCCGTCCGGGTGGTCGATGCGGAGCCCGTCGACGAGGCGGTGCCGCATCCAGTCGAAGATCTCCTCGTGCGCTTCGTCGAACACGTCGTCGTCCTCAACGCGGATGCCCGCAAGCGACGTGATCGTGAAGAAGCGGCGGTAGTTCAGGCGGGTGTCGCCCTGGCGCCAGTGGATGAGCTGGTAGTGCTGGTTGTCGAGCACCTCGCGCACGGACGCGCCCTCCGGAGCGGAACCCTCGGCCAGCGGGTACTCGGTCGAGTGGTAGCGCAGCACACCGGCCTCGGCGTCCACGGTCACGTTCGCGATCGCGTCCCCGCGTTCGCGTGGCATGTCGTCGTCGCCGACGGTCGGGATGAGGAGCTTGCCGCTCCCCGCCTCCCAGTCGATGTCGAAGGACTCGGCGTGCGCCGCGTCCTGTCCGTTCGCGAGCACGTCCCACCACCACGGGTTGTCGCGTGGCGTGCCGACGCCCATGTGGTTCGGCACGATATCGACGAGCACCCCGAGGCCCAGCTCGCGTGCCTGTGCGGAGAACCGCTCGAGCGCCTCTCGGCCACCCCGCTCGTCGTCGACCTTCGAGGGGTCGACGACGTCGTAGCCGTGGGTGCTGCCCGGGGTCGCCTGCAGGATGGGCGAGAGGTACACCCATCCGACGCCGAGCCGCTCCAGGTAGGGGAGCTGCTCGGCGGCCGCGTCGAGGTCGAACTCCGACGTCAGTTGGAATCGATAGGTGCTGGATGGGATGCGCATCATGGTCTCCGTCGCGCGAGGTGCTTCTGAAGTTGGTCAGGCCGGGTCAGCTGCCGAGGGGAGGCCGCGTGATGATCGGGATAGGCGTTGTCATCGCCGCGACGGAGGCGGCGACTGAGTGGTCGGGCTTCTCCTTGAGTTCGGCCTCGCGCAGCACCACAAGCGAGCGGGGCTCGAGCGGGATGGTCGCCCCGGGCTCGACCGCTTCGAGGTCAGTGTGCATCCCGGACGTGTCGATCACGATGTCCCAGAGGGACGTGATCTCCACGCTGGGGATCGTCGCCTCTACGACGGTCTCGCTGGCGTTGAAGTAGACCATGAAGCTCACGTCGGTGATCTCCTCGCCGCGTTCGTCACGGCCGGCGATGGCGTTCCCGTTGAGGAACATGCCCATCGACTTCACGAACTCGGCGTTCCAGTCTTCCGACGCCATCTGCGTGCCGTCGGTCGACAGCCACACGATGTCGGGCAGGGCTGAGCCCTCTGCTCGCTCCTCGACGCGGCCGTTGAAGAAGCGCCGGCGGCGGAAGGTCGGGTGATCGGCGCGCAGCTGCGCGACGGCCCTCGTGAACTCGATGAGCGGCTCATCCGCGCTCTCCCAGTGCACCCAGCTGATTTCGCTGTCCTGCGCGTAGGTGTTGTTGTTGCCGTTCTGGGTGCGGCCCAGCTCGTCTCCGTGGAGGAGCATCGGGACGCCCTGGCTGAGCAGCATCGTCGCGATGATGTTGCGCTGCTGCCTGGCCCGCATGGCGTTGATCTCTGGGTCATCGGTCGGCCCTTCGACGCCCAGGTTGTAGGAGCGGTTGTGGCTCTCGCCGTCGTTGCCGTTTTCGCCGTTGGCGTCGTTGTGCTTCTCGTTGTATGAGACCAGGTCGCGCAGCGTGAAGCCGTCGTGGGCGGTGACGAAGTTGATGGATGCGAAGGGGCGTCGTCCTGAGTGCTCATACAGGTCAGCCGAACCCGTGATGCGGCTCGCGAACTCGCCGAGCGTCGAGGGCTCGCCGCGCCAGAAGTCGCGGACGGTATCGCGGTACTTGCCGTTCCACTCTGTCCACTGCGGCGGGAAGTTCCCGACCTGGTAGCCGCCGGGGCCGACGTCCCACGGCTCGGCGATGAGCTTCACCTGCGAGACCACCGGGTCCTGCTGCACGAGGTCGAAGAAGGTCGAGAGCTTGTCGACGTCGTGCAGCTCGCGCGCGAGGGTCGACGCGAGGTCGAAGCGGAAGCCGTCGACGTGCATCTCGGTCACCCAGTAGCGCAGCGAGTCCATGATGAGCTGCAGCGAGTGCGGGTGGCGCATGTTGAGCGAGTTGCCGGTGCCCGTGTAGTCGGTGTAGTACCGCTTGTCGTCTTCCTCGAGCCGGTAGTACGCGCCGTTGTCGATGCCGCGGAAGCTGAGGGTCGGTCCGAGGTGGTTGCCTTCGGCCGTGTGGTTGTAGACCACGTCGAGGATGACCTCGATGCCGTTGGCGTGCAGCGTGCGCACCATCGACTTGAACTCCTGGACCTGCTGGCCTGCCGTGCCCTGCGAGGCGTAGTCGGCGTGCGGTGCGAGGAAGGAGATCGTGTTGTAGCCCCAGTAGTTGCGGAGGCCCTTCTCGATGAGGGTGCTGTCCTGCACGAACTGGTGCACGGGCATGAGCTCGATCGCGGTCACACCGAGGCGCTTGAGGTGCTCGACGATCGCGGGGTGCGCGATACCCGCGTACGTGCCGCGGATCTCTTCCGGCACATCCGGGTGCAGCTCGGTGAGTCCCTTGACGTGCGCCTCATAGATGAGTGACTCGTTGTAGGGGATGCCAGGCTTCCGGTCGCCAGCCCAGTCGAAGTAGGGGTTGATGACAACGCCCTTCATCATGTGGGGCGCGGAGTCGAGGTCGTTGAACGAGTCTGGGTCGCCGAAGTTGTAGCTGAACAGCGACTGATCCCAGTCGATGTCGCCCGTCGTCGCCTTCGCGTACGGGTCGAGGAGGAGCTTCGCCGGGTTGCAGCGGCTGCCGTTCGCGGGGTCGTAGTCGCCGTGCATCCGGTAGCCGTACTGCTGACCTGGCTGAACGTGGGGGAGGTAGGCGTGCCAGACGTGCGCGTCCTGCTCGTGGAGCCTCACCCGCTCCTCGTTGCCGTCGTCATCGAAGAGGCAGAGCTCGACCTTGTGGGCGGCTTCGCTGAAGATCGCGAAGTTGGTGCCACTTCCGTCGAACGTCGCTCCGAGGGGGTAGGCATTTCCGGGCCACGTTTTCATGCACGCTCCTATTGCTTCATCGAAGAACATCGCGTGTGGATGCAGGCACTAAAGCTACCAAAGGGTGGGAGGGGCCTCGCCCGCCAGCACACAGGAGTTCTCCTGGTTGGCAGGCATGTCGACGACCTACGCTGGCCGCATGACGAACCTCACACAGAACCTCACCGACTCGGTCAAGAAGCTCGGCGTCACGCTCGCGTACGGCGAGAAGGTGGAGCTCGGCAAGTCCACCATCCTCCCCGTCGCCCTCGTCTCGTATGGCTACGGCGGCGGCGAGAGCACCGAGGAGGGGCAGGAGAACTCCTCAGGTGCAGGCGGCGGTGGCATGGCGATTCCGGTCGGAGCCTACGTCGATGACGAGTTCGGCACGAGCTTCCGCCCGAACATCATCGCGCTCATCGCCGTCTCGATTCCGCTCGTCTGGACCGTCGGTCACGCGCTTCCTCGCCTCATCAAGGCGCTCAAGAAGTAGCTCAGGCCACGGTTCGGCCTATACTCGGGGTGTTCACGGGAGTCCGGTAGTCCGGGCTGAGAGGAAGGCACAAGCCTTCGACCGTCAAACCTGATCTGGGTAATGCCAGCGCAGGGAGGCACATCTCCGAGCAGAGCCACCCCAGGCTCTGCGCCCGTGCACTTTCACTCGAAAGGGCACACAGCATGACAACTTCTCCAACTCCATCGCCGACCGCTGCTTCGCAGGCACCGGCGCAGGCCCCCGCCCAGGCGCGGGCGCCGAAGAGCCGCTTCCGCTGGCGGGTCATCGACATCGTCACGGCCGCCGTCCTCGGCGTCGCGACCGGGCTCATCTTCATCGTCTGGAACAGCGTCGGCTACCTGTGGTTCACGGCGATGGATGCGTTCACGCCCGGCGTGGGCGGCATCGCGGTCGGTATCTGGCTGCTCGGCGGCGTGCTCGGCGGGCTCATCATCCGCAAGCCGGGCGCCGCGCTCTTCGTCGAGGTGCTCGCGGCCTCCGTCTCCATGCTCCTCGGCAGCCAGTGGTCGATCGAGACCGTCTACTCGGGCATCGCCCAGGGCCTCGGCGCCGAGCTCATCTTCGCGCTCTTCTTCTACAAGCGCTTCGGCCTCGGCGTCGCGATGCTCGCGGGCGCTGGTGCCGCCTTCGCCGCGTGGGTGCTCGAGCTCTTCCTCAGCGCCAACATCGAGATGGGACCGGCGTTCCTCACGATCTACTTCGTCTCGATCGTGCTCTCGGGTGCGGTGCTTGCCGGCATTGTCGGCTGGCTGCTGACCCGTGCGCTCGCGGCGACCGGCGCCTTGAACCGCTTCGCCGCCGGCAGAAGCTCAAAGCGAATCGGCTAACGCACGTGGGCGCGAGAGTCGAGGCGAGGGGGTGGGGCTGGCGCCATGCCGACCGGGCGAAGCTGGCCGTCAGCCAGCTCGACCTGACGATCGAGCCCGGCGAGGCCGTGCTCCTGCTGGGGCCGTCTGGCGCGGGCAAGTCGACGCTCCTCGCGGCGCTCGCCGGCGTGCTCGGCGACGACGAGGATGAGGGGCAGGAGCTCGGGTCCCTGCTGATCGACGGCAGGCACCCGACGGATGCGCGCGGGGTCACCGGACTTGTCCTCCAGGACCCCCAGGCCAACACCGTGCTCGCGCGGATCGGCGACGATGTCGCGTTCGGCTGCGAGAACCTCGGGGTGCCGCGCGCGGAGACCTGGGTCCGCGTCCGCGAGGCACTCGACGCCGTCGGGCTTCGGATGCCGCTCGACCGTTCGACCGCGCAGCTTTCCGGCGGCGAGCGGCAGCGGCTCGCGATCGCCGGGGTACTCGCCATGCGCCCCGGCCTCATCCTGCTCGACGAGCCCACCGCGAACCTCGACCCTGCCGGCGTCGAGGAAGTCCGCGAGGCGGTCATGCGGGCGGCCGCTGTGACGGGCGCGACGCTCATCGTCATCGAGCACCGCGTCGACGTGTGGCGCTCGAGCGTCGACCGGGTTGTTGTGCTCGGCACAGACCAGCATCTGCTCGCCGACGGCTCCCCGGACATCGTCCTCGAGCAGCAGCGAGTTTCGCTCTTGGACGCCGGCGTGTGGATCGGCGGGCATGAACCGCTTGTGCCGAGGGCCCCGATGTCGCCTGGCGAGGACCTGCTCGTCGCGGACAGGCTGGGCTTCGGACGCGCCGACCGTGCACTCCACTCGCAATTCGGGGCGACGCTGCGCGCAGGGGAGTCAACGGTTGTGCTCGGTCCCAACGGCGCGGGGAAGACGACGCTTGCGCTCACGCTCGCCGGCCTGCTGAAGCCCATCGAGGGCGAAGTGCGGGCCACGCAGGTGCTCCGCGACGCGGGAGACATGGCGAGCGAACGAAGGAGCGGTTGGTGGCTCGGGCGGCGCCGTCCCGCCCAGCCCGCCGGCCCGCATCCGTCTGCCTGGCGATCTCGCCAGCTGCTGACGCGAATCGGCACGGTGTTCCAGCAGCCAGAACATCAGTTCGTCGCGGGAACCGTGCGCCGCGAGCTGGAGGTCGGCCCGGATGCGGCGGGACGCGGCAAGCGGGAGACGAGCGAACGCGTCGACGAGCTCCTTGCGGCGCTTCGCCTCTCGCACCTCGCAGACGCACACCCCTTCACGCTCTCCGGCGGTGAGCAGCGCCGCCTTTCGGTCGCGACGGTGCTCGCGACGGCACCGCGTGTCCTCATCTTCGACGAGCCCACCTTCGGGCAGGACCGGAGGACCTGGACGGAGCTCGTCACGATCATGGCCGGGCTTGTCGCCGAGGGGCACTCACTTGTCTCCGTGACCCACGACGAACAGCTCGTGCGGGTGCTCGGCGACCAGTGCATCCGCATCGGCGCCCACGACCGCAAGAACGAGAAGGTGCCAGCGTGAGCGGGGGAATCGCCTCGGCCGGCGCTCGGCCGGCAAGGTCGGTTGAGGTCGACGGCGACGGCGTCCCCCTCGAGGTGCTGCCCGTCGGCGGCAGGTTCCTCGACCGAGTCAACCCGGTCACCCCCTTCCTCGCCGCCGTGCTGTACTCGATTCCCCTCCTCACGACGCTCGATGTCGTCTCGGCAGTCGTGGCGCTGGCGCTCTCGCTGTTCGCCTTCGGGGTCGCAGGCGTGCGCCCCATGGAAGTCGTGCGATCGAGCTGGATCCTCCTCATCGCCGCTCCCGTCTCCGCCACCAGCATGCTCCTCTACGCCAAGCCGGGCGGCACCAGCTACGGACAATTCCTGTACGCGAACGTCACGGACAACTCGATCCAGCTGGCCATCGCCGTCGGGCTGCGCGTCCTCGCGATCGGGGTGCCGACGCTCGTCGCACTGAGTCGCATCGACCCGACGCGTCTCGCCGATGGACTCGCGCAAGTTGCGCACCTGCCAGCGCGGTTCGTCGTCTCGGCGCTCGCGGGCATCCGCCTCTTCGCAGTTTTCCGGGACGACTGGACGGCCATGAGCCAGGCCAGGCGCGCTCGCGGACTGGGCGACTCTGGCGCGATCCGTCGGCTCATGACGATGGCATTTGCACTGCTGGCCCTCGCGATCCGGCGCGCCGGGATGCTTGCCACCGTCATGGAGGCCCGCGGCTTCGGAGCGGAAAACGTCACGCGAACCTGGGCTCGTCCCTCGCGCCTCGGCTGGCGAGACCTCGTGCTGGTGCTCGCCGGCGTCGTCATCGCGGCGGTCGCCGTCGCCGTCGCCGTCGGGATGGGCTCGTACCGGCTGGTGGGGAGCGCGTGAGCGCGGCAGCAGGGCTGCTCGACCGGGTGCTTGCTGACGCTGACGGCGGCCGCCCGGTGGTCCTCATCGACGGTGGTTCCGGCTCTGGCAAGACGACGCTCGCGGGCGAGCTGCTCGCCGAGTTCCGGGCTCGCGGCTTCGACGGCGCGCAGCTCGTGTCGCTCGACGACGCCTACCCGGGCTGGCGAGGTCTTGCTGCTGCCTCGCAAGCCGTTCACCGCGACATGCTCAGGGCGGAGCGCCCCGGGTACGAAAGCTGGGACTGGGCGGCGGATGCGCCCGGGCCGTGGCGGGACGTCAACGGTTCAGCCCCGCTCATCATCGAGGGCTGCGGCTCCCTGTCGCGCGAGAGCGCGCCCCTCGCGACGACGAGCGTCTGGATCGAACTCGATGAGGCGCACCGGAAGCCTCGCGCGCTGTCTCGTCCAGGCGACATCGGCGTCTTCGAGGAGTTTTGGGAGATGTGGGCTGCCCAGGAGCGCGAGCACTGGCGGCGAAACGCGCCGTTCCTGCTCGCTGACGTCGTCATCGAGGTCGTCCCCGACGCCTGAGCCCTCGCCCACGAGTCTGCCTTCGGGCGGCGCCGTCTCTCAGCCCACCCCGGTCAATTTAAGGGCGACTTGGCTTGGGCCGATCTCGAGTGGCTTGATGTTCCGGGGCTGATCGCCGACGAAACGCGCAACTCTCCCTTAAATTGACGCGGGGTCGCGGAGAGGCCTGGGTGATTGAGGGTCAGCGAGGCGTTGCCCTGCGCTTCTTGGCGCCGTTTCTGCGGCGCGCGCGGACGTGGCGCACGGTGAGGATCACGGCCAGCACGAGGCCGACAAGTGCTGCGAACAGCCAGGCGCCGCCCGTGATGAGGCCGTACACGGCGTCTTCGTAATTGATGCCGGTGCCGGGACCGGCGTCGAGCGAGAGATCCGTGCCGATGCTTTCGGCGACAGGATCGAGCACGCTTCCAACCAGCGCGCCGATTCCCGTGGCGAAGGGGATAGCGAGAGCCCAGCCCCAGAGCACGGACCCGAAGGTCGGCCCCGTCGCGATCACAGGTCGCCGCGCGGCCTGCAGGCTCCGCACTCCCAGCAGGATCAGCACGACCAAGCCGGCGCCTGCCGAGACGAACGTCGCCCAGAAAGCGAACGCTGCGAGTAGGCCCTGGCCGGCTGAGACAAGGGGCGCGACCGTGCCGACGGCGTCAACGGTGATGTTCGCGGCGGCGAGCGCGGACAGCAGCCCGACCACGGCCATCCAGATCGCGAAGGCCGGGGCGGCGAGGAGCAGGAAGATGCCCCAGAGGAGGTGGCCGACCCGCAGAGGCTCGCGCGCTGGTGCCGATGGCTGCATCCAGGAAGCGTACCGGGCGCGGCCCGTTCGGTTGCGCCTACGCCCAGCCGAGCTCGTGGAGTTGCGCGTCATCAATGCCGTAGAAGTGCGCGATCTCGTGCACGAGCGTCGTGTGCACTTCGTCACGAAGCGTCGCCTCGTCGTCGCAGATGGAGAGCAGCGGCTCGCGGAACAGCACGATGCGGTCGGGGAGCTCGCCGAAACCGTATTGGCCGCGGTCGGTGAGCGCGAAGCCCTCGTAGACGCCGAGGAGGTCGAGCGAGCCGTCCTCCGGTCGGTCTTCGACGACGAAGATCACATTGTCGAGGCCGTCCACCATCTCGTCTGGCAGGGCATCCAGTTCGTCGACGACCAGGGCCTCGAAGTCCACGCGCGACATGTCCATCCGCCTATTCTCCCGCAGGCTCGCTGGGCGGGACATGCTGTCCGACCCACAGGCCTCGCTCGCTAGCCTGGCCATGTGGATGATTCGACGGATGCGCGAGCGTGGCGGGAGGCGCACGCCGCATCACAGATGATCGGCTGGGACTTCAGCCACCTTGACGGGCGGCTCACGGCCGACGAACCCGCCTGGGACTTCAACGCGGAATGTCGGGCGGCCCTGACAACCGCATCCCGAGTCGCGGACCTCGGAACGGGCGGCGGTGAGCAACTCATCGCACTGCTCGAAGCCGTCGGCCGCGGCCCTGACGAAGGGCTCGAGGTCGCGGCGACAGAAGGCTGGGAGCCGAACGTCGTCGTCGCCCGCCGCAACCTCACGCCCTTCGGAATCCGGGTGTACGCGCACGATGTCGAGGAGGGGGAGCCGCTCCCGTTCGCGGATGGCTCCCTCGACCTCGTCATCGCTCGTCACGAGGCGTTCGATGCCCACGAGGTCGCCAGAGTGCTGGCGCCCGGCGGACGCTTCTTGACGCAACAGGTTGACGGCCGGGAAGCCCACGAGTTTCGAGAGTGGTTCGGCGGAGAGCCGCTGCACGCTGATGTGACCCTGGCCAACTCCGAATCCGAGCTGCGCGCGGCGGGGCTGCGTATCGAGGTGGCCGAGGAGTGGGCGGGGCAGATGGTGTTCGCTGACGCTCTCACTGTCGTGGAATACCTCGCTCTCGTGCCGTGGGACGTTCCCGGGTTCCGGGTGGAAGACAATGTCGCGCAGCTCAGGCGCCTCGACTCGGCCCGGCCGATCAGCGTCACGCAGCGCCGTTTCCGACTGATCGCCGTTCGCGACTGATGCCCGTCACATCCGGGCGGCTCGGCGGCTCTGAGCTCCGCGCGGAGCGCACCAGTAGCCTCAACCTATGACGAAGCTCACACGGGGACGTGCCGCCAGAATGGCCGATTCGTCCGGTCGGCGAACGGTCCCACGGTTCGTCTTCGCCGCAACAACGACGGCCGCGGCCGTCGCCGGCGGACTCCTGCTGCTCTCGGTTGCGGTCGCGATGACCGATCCGAGCATGACGCTGCCGGATGCGCTTGGCATGCTCCTGCTTGTGGTGCTCCTGATGCCGGCCGTCTCGCTCGGACTGATTCTGCTGTTCGGCTGGCTTGTTCTGGTGACATTCACGCTCTTGCGAGACCGAACGCGATGGGCTGGCCTGCTCGCCGGTTTCCTACCTGGCCTGTTCTTCGCAGCAATGGCCTTGGCTCCCTCGCTCGGAGGGCTGGTCGGTGCGGAGGACCCTGCTTCAGCGATCGGCCCGTGGGGGTTGGTTCTGCTGCCCTGCGTCGCGTGGAGCGCGATTTCCGCGGCTGGGCTCGCTCGGCTGCTGTCACGCGAGCCGCGGCGTCGGGCAGCACGGCGCACCGGTGACTCGCGCCCGAGCAGCTGAGGCGAAGGCCTAGAGTTCTCGCGTGTACGTCAAAGTGTGTGGCCTGGATTCTGTCGAATCGGCGGCGGTTGCCGTCGAGAGCGGCGCCGACGCGATCGGCATCGTCATGAGCCGCACGAGCCCGCGCAGGCGCACTGCCGACGAGGCGGCCGAGATCTTCCGGTCCGTGCCTGTGAGCGTCGACCGGGTGCTGGTCGTACACGACATGCCAGCGACCGCTGCCGCCGAGATCGCGGCCGCGGTGGGCGCAAACGTGCTCCAGCTCCACGGCTCCTACACCGGTGATGAGGTGCGGGCGGCTGGTGCCATCTTCTCGCGCATCTGGCGGGCCACGTCGCTCGCCGACGATCCCGAGTTGAGCGTCGGGGCGTTCGGCGAGGAGCTGCTGCTGCTGGATGCGCCGAAACCCGGCTCGGGAGAGCGTTGGGATCTCTCAGAGCTCATCAGTCGCAGGCCGGGCGGGCGATGGCTGCTTGCCGGTGGCCTGCATCCGGCGAACGTCGCGGAGGCCATCGGCGAGGCCGCCCCGTGGGGTGTTGACGTCTCCAGCGGCGTCGAGTCGGCGCCGGGCGTGAAGGACCATCAGCGCATTCGTGCGTTCGTGTCGTCGGCGAAGCGCGGCGGCTGACGCCTCTTTGCCCGAGGTTCAGCTGTCCAACTTGCGTGACGAAGGCGACGCTAGGTGCCGCACCGGGCGTCCATCCGCAAACGGAGCACTGCAGGCGGTCAGGAGTGCGGTGGGCCGGCCTTCGCGAATCGTGCCTCGAGGTCAGCACCCGCTGCCGTGAGGTGATCCAGGACGGTGCGGACGGCGAAGCGGGCGTGGCGGTCCGGGCGTGCAAGCGCGACGATGCTGCGCACCGAGCGGACGCCGTCGAGCGGGCGAAGGACCACCCCGGGGCGTGGGCGCGTCGTGAACCGGGGAAGGAGCGCGAGTCCCGTTCCCATGGCGACGAGTGCCTCAACGAGGCGGTTGTCCCGGAGTCGCTGCGCGCGCTCAAGGTTGGTGCTCGTCGCATTCTCGACCGCGATGAGGATGCTGTCGAACGGGTAGCCGACGGGAACGCCCACCCAGGTGGTGCCGACGAGATCGTCGGGAACCAGGCGGTCCTTGAAGACGAGCGGATGCTCCGACGGCAGCGCGACATCGATGGGCTCGCGAGCGAGAACCCGAGTGTGCAGGTGCTCCGCCCCGCGCGGCACATCCCCGGTGAGGCTGTGCCCGATCACGATGTCGGCGTCGAGCGTCCGCGCTGCGTACTCGGACTCGGCCAGATCGAAATCGTCGAGTTCGAGCGTGATCGCCGACCCCGCGGTGCGCCGCAGCAGGCCGGGGAAAAGGGCCTCGCTAGCGCTCGGCAGGGCGCCGATCGGGACAACGCCACTGGGCTCGCCCAGGCTCGACTCGAGCCTCGACTGCACCTCGGCGAGGGCGCGACCAACATCGTCCGCTCCGTCCGCGAGGATCTGACCCGCCGCCGTGAGTCGCAGGCCGCGAGAGAACGGCTCGACGAGTCGCACTCCAAGTTCCCGCTCAGCGGTTTTGAGTTGCTGGGAGACGGCAGAGGGGGTGCGGTGGGTGGCCTCGGCGACTGCCGCAAGCGTGCCGCGCATGGACAGCTCTCTCAGCAGTTCGAGATGGCGAAACTCCATGTAGGGAGCCTACAGTGATGCGTCACGGATCATCACTGGTGCTTCAGAGTGAGTGCGTCGCACACTGAAGTCGTGCCCCCTCGCCATATCGCCCTTGCCTGCCTCGTCGCGGTCCTCTGGGGAGTGAACTTCCTCGCCATCCACGCGTCGCTCGAGCAGTTCCCGCCGTTCTTCCTCATCGCGCTGCGTTTCGGTCTCCTCGCGATCCCGACGATCCTCTTCATCCCGCGCCCGAACGTGAAGCTCCGGTGGCTCATCGGGTACGGGCTTGGCTTCGGCACCCTCCAGTTCGTCGGGCTGTACCTCGGCATGGCAGCCGGCTTCCCGACCGGGCTCGCCTCGCTTGTGCTGCAGATGTCGGCACCCTTCACGGTGCTGCTCGGCGCGATCTTCCTGCGGGAGAAGCTCACGACGCGTCGCGTGATCGGCATCGCGGTCGCGGTTGCCGGCCTGCTCCTCGTCGGTGTGGCTCGCGGAGGCGCGGGCAGCTGGTGGCCGTTCCTGCTCGTCGTGATCGGCGCCTTCGGTTGGGCGATCGGCAACATCTCGAGTCGGCTGGCCGAGCCGCCGAAGCCGCTGCACCTGACGATGTGGATGGCCGTCGTGCCGCCCATCCCGATGCTCGCCGTCTCGCTGCTCGTCGAGGGGCCTGACCAGATCTGGTCGTCGCTCGCGACCGCCTGGACCGCCGCCGCCGCCCCGGCCTGGGTTGGCCTCGTCTACACGATCGTGCTCGGCACGGTCCTGGGATCGGGCATCTGGGTGTGGCTCATGAAGCGCCACCCGGCCGGCGTCGTCGCACCGTTCTCGATGCTCGTGCCAGTCGTCGGCATCTCGACGGCATGGCTCGTGCTGGGGGAGCGGCCAGGCCCGCTCGAGCTGGTCGGCGGCGCGATCGTGCTCTTCGGTGTGCTGTGGGCGAGCAAGATGCCGGCCGCAGCGCCTGTGCTCGAACCGGAGTCGAGCATCCCTGACCCACCGTCGGACCCGCCCGTCCCCGACGCTCCGAAGCTCGAGGCCACCGCGCCTCACTAGAAGCACGCGGGAGATGCACCTTCCCGGCACTGGGAACCTGCATCTCCCGCGTGGATGCGGCCGCCGACGACTCGGCCGCACGACGAAGGCCCCGATTTCCCTGCATTTACAACTGCAGGGAACTCGGGGCCTTCAACATGGGGTGAGTAACGGGGCTTGAACCCGCGGCCTCCTAGACCACAACCAGGCGCTCTACCAGCTGAGCTATACCCACCATGTTTGTCACACGCGTGCTCTCGCTCGCCTGCGACTACGAGAGTCTATTACAGATTTTGGGCGAAGTCGTTCACCACTTCTGCTGCGACCTCTCGGAGCTCCTCGCTGGTCGGTCCGGGCTCCGGCACAAGCACGGCCTTGCGGTAGTACTTGAGCTCGCGAATCGACTCGAGAATGTCGGCCTTGGCGCGGTGCCCGCCGTCCTTGTCGGGGGAGTGGAAGTAGACGCGAGGGAACCAGCGGCGCGACAGTTCCTTCAGCGTGGACACGTCGACGTTGCGGTAGTGCAGGTGCTGGTCGACCTCCGGCATGTACTTCGCGAGGAACATGCGGTCGGTGCCGATCGTGTTGCCCGCGAGGGGCGCCGTGCGGGGCACGGGCACGTGCTTCTTCAAGTACGCGAGGAGCTGCGCGGTGGCCGCCTCAAGCGTGGCGCCGTTCGGGATCTCCTCGATGAGGCCGGACGTCGTGTGCATCTGCGTCACGAACTCGCCCATGTTGGTCATCGCGGCGTCGCTCGCGGAGATGACAATCTCGAAGCCTTCGTCGAGGATGTTCAGGTCGCTGTCGGTCACGAAAGCGGCGACCTCGACCAGTTCGTCGATAGACGGGTCAAGGCCTGTCATCTCGCAGTCGATCCAGACGAGACGTTCCTGAGCAATAGCCATGAGGGACATCGTAGTGATTCCCTGCGTTTCGTGGCGGCCAGTGCAGGGTTTCGAGGCCCGCTATGCTGGCTGGGATCGCGCCCCAGTAGCTCAGTGGATAGAGCAACGGCCTTCTAATCCGTCGGTCGCAGGTTCGAATCCTGCCTGGGGCACTCTTCTCCGTAGCTCCTCGGCCCCTGCCGTCCCCAATTCCGGAGGCATCCACGTGATCGTCACCCAGCCGTCGTCCGAGTTCCTCCGTGGAGCCGCTGAGTTCGAGCAGACTGACAGGGGGCTGCGGCCGCACCGGCTCCCCACGAACGTTCGTACGCAGTTCCCGGACCCGCAGCTGCTGCTCGTCGAGAGCCAGCCGTCCGGTGTTCGCGTGGTGTTCGATACAACTGCTGAGCGAGTTGAGCTAGAGCTGCTCCCGACCAGGTCCGTCTACACGGGCATCGAACGGCCGCGCGGCCGCGTCGACGTCTACGTCGACGGCAATCGAGCGGTGAGTGACGAGCTGGCCGGCGGTGACGCTGTCGAGGTCGACCTGCAGACAGGAGCGATGTCACTCCACCAGGGACCGTCACACACAACCGCTATCGGGGACCTCGCACCTGGCGAGACCAAGCGCGTCGAGTTCTGGCTGCCCCACAACGAGTCGGTCGAGCTGGTCGAGCTGCGTTCGGACGCGCCTCTTGAACCCGTTTCCGCATCCGGGCGCGTGTGGCTGCACCACGGCAGCTCGATCAGCCACGGATCGAATGCGACCTCACCGGGCGGCATCTGGCCTGCGGTCGCGGCCCGTCGCGGCGGGGTTGAGCTCGTGAACCTCGGGCTCGGCGGCAGCGCCATGGTCGACCCGTTCCTCGCTCGCCTCATGCGCGATACGGCGGCGGATCTGATCAGCGTGAAGCTCGGCATCAACGTCGTGAACGCCGACGCCATGCGGGTGCGGGCGTTCGTGCCGGCCGTCAACGGCTTCCTCGACACGATCCGTGACGGGCACCCCGAGACTCCCATCGTGCTCATCTCACCGATCTTCTGTGCCATCCACGAGCACACGGCGGGCCCCGGCGCGTTCGACCCTGCGTCGTTCGCGACCGGCAAAGTCAAGTTCATCGCGACGGGCGCCCCGGGGGATGAGTCCCAGGGGCGGCTCACACTCAGTGTGATCAGGCGCGAGCTCGCGGCCTTGGCCGAGCGCCGCGCATCCGACCCGAATCTCTTCTTCCTCGACGGCACCGGGCTCTACGGCGAAGCGGATGCGAAACTCCTGCCGCTGCCGGACGACCTGCACCCGGGGCCGGACGCACATCAGCTCATGGGTGAACGCTTCGCCGACTACGCGTTCGGCGCCGACGGTCCGTTCGGCGCGCGTTCCTGAACTGCCCCGGCGAGTCATCCGCACCGACCGACCGGCGTCGAGCCTGGCCTGCGACGATGGGGTGTGGCCTCTCGACTCCCGATGATCCTCGACGCGCTTGCCCTCGCTGAGCGTGATGCACCCGTCCAGCGGCTGATGGTGGCCTTGGGTGGCGAGAAGTTCGCGGCCACCGAGCGATACTTCGGAGAGCCGGCCGTCCTGTCCCGCCGTTTGCGCTTCACGTCGGGTGGCGAGCTCATCCTGCACGACGACACACTCGTGGCAGTCGTCCTGCACACGGTGCCGACGCCGTCTGCGACAGCCGCGATCACCCTGTCGGAGTGGATCCCTGGTGCCAGCAACGCGGCGACCCTCGACGACCTCAAGAAGTCCATCGACGGGCGTCGACGCTTCGCCGGATTCGGGACTCCCTACTTCGAACTCGGCGGCGGATACGCGCGGGCCGAATTCAAGGACCATCGCGGTTGGAACGACCCCGGCAATCTCGTCGGCCTCGCCTTCACTGTCGAGCAGCCCGGCCTCACCTGCCGCCCCGAGGACGACAACTGCCCGGCCTGCAGTGAGCTTTTGGTACGTGACGACGCCGAGTCGCTCGACGTCGAAGGCACGGTCCAGGCGCTCGCGGCCGCAGCTGCGTCTGGACTCCTCAAGGAAGACGCAAGCTGGGTCAGCATCGGCGATCTCCTGCCCTTGCATGAGTCGGGCCTCATGGGGCGGGTCGAAAGCCAGCTGACATGCCAGACGTGTCGACGCATCCTCTGTATCGCACTCGAGAAGGATGCTGAACCGACCCTCTCCTACCTCGCGCTCAACGAGACCAGGCAGCACCGGCTCGGCCCGATCCCGCCCGTCGACAAATGGGGTGACGCGGCGCGCGTTGCTCGCGAGCGTGACGCCATGCACTACGTGGACCACGAGTCAGGCCGGTGGTTCTTAGTCGAGCAGGGCGATCAGCTGTACCTCGATGCGAGGTACGTGGTCACGAACATGGTCGACGACTCCGCGCTGATTCAGCTCGACGCGGCGGAGCTCGAGCAGTACCGGGTGGCCGGTCGGGCGTACCTCGCGGAGCTTGCGGAGCGCATCCACTACGGGTCGCCCCACCGTGAGGAATCGCCGTTCTTTGCCCGCGACCTCAAGCGGGGACCGGAGGGGGCCGCGTATCGCGAAGCGGTGAGCAAGGCGATCGTGAACCACACCTGGCTGGCCCAGCAGCGATCAGAGGGCTGAGCTGAGTCAGAAAGCGCGTCGATCACGGACCGGCTACAGCTTCGCGAGCACGGTCGGGATGAGGATCGGCGCGTTGACAAGCATGTGCAGGAACATCGTCGCGACGAGGTTGCGGCGGATGAGCGTGAACGCCACGAGCGCCAGCGAGCCGACGAGTTGGTGGAAGAGCCAGCTCGGCCCGAAGAACACGACGTGCGGCGCGATGAAAATCGCCAGGCTCACGGCTGCCGTGGTGATGAGCAGGATCACGCCAGGGATGCTCATGCTCGTGATGATTCCGACGCCCTCGTTGTCCTCCTGGGGACTGGCGATCCACGACCAGGCCATGACCCCACCGAAGGCGTAGAAGGCCCACTCGATGTTCTTGCCGGACGGTTTGGTGAGGAGCAGGGATGCGAGACCTCGTCGTTCGCCCCAGACCATGAGAGCGACAAGCAGGAGTGCTCCGGGCGAGGGGCGCGCGTCGATAGTGGAGGCTGGTTATGAACTCATCTCCGAGCTGGGGTACGCGAGTGCTACCACCGCAAGGATCTGCGCCAGGGCTGGCATCTCGTCTGGGACCTTTTTCCACTACTTCCCGACGAAGATCGACCTGCTTGTCGGCATCCTCGAAGCGGATGCGACCGACTCGAAACTCCAGGCGGAAGCGCTGAACTCGCTCGCGGCGGAAAGTGCCGAGGCGGGGCTGCAGGCCTGGCTCGAAGCGCTCCTCGAGGAAGCGGGCGACCCGCACCTCGCTGGCTTCGTCGCGGCACTCGGCGCCGCGGGACGCGATCCGCGACTGGCGGAGCTGCTCGCCGACGCCGCTTCGCTCCAGGAGAAGAAGCTTGAGGCGATCATCTCGGCGGGCCAGCAGCAAGGCCTGTGGCGGTCGGACCTCGCCCCGGGCCGCCTCGCCGTTTGGGTCGGCGTGATCGCCGACGGGCTCCTCTCGCGCACCGTCGAGGATCCGAACTTCGCTGCCGTCCAGGGTGCGGATGAGCTCCGCGACCTGATCGACCGATACCTGGCGCACTAAGGGCTGGCGCCCAAGGCGTATCGCGTCGCAATTCGTCGTGTGGCAGGGAGGACGCCCGCGCTCTGGAAGAATGGCCATCGTGACGAGCTCCGATGCCGCAGGTCTCCACGAATCCGCCCCAACCGCGATCGACGCTGATCGGCGCGCCTCAGGCCAGAGTCTCGAGCGTGACCCTGGCATGCCGACCAGCACCTGGCGGCTTCGCAGTGACGCCTGGGAGTACCTGCGCTTCGCGATCAAACGTCTCGAGTCCGGGCACGAGACGGCCAGCATCCTGGACGGGGACGGCGAGATCGCCCGCAATCTGCGCGCCCTCGAAACTCTCGAGCTGTACTGGGCTGGCTTCGGTCAGCGGTACGTCGCAGAGATCCGCGAGGCGCTCGACAACGGTGAGTACTCGACGGCGCTGGAGCGCATCGGGCGGGTCGTGAGCCGCCTTCGCGGCACGAGCATCCCGGCGGACCACCGTGACGACCGACTCGACGAGGCGGAACGGGCCGAGCTGCAGGACGACGCCGATCCGCGCCCCCGCTTCGAGGTGCTCCTGGTTGACGAGACGACCACGGCCGACCGTGACGCCCTGCGTGCCGACATTCTCAAGCTCCGCAGCTCCGCGGATGCGTTCGTCTACGACTACGTGATCGTGCCGTCGGCCGACGACGCCGTCGCTGCCGTGCTCACGAACCCGAACATTCTGGCCGTCATCATCCGACCCGGCTTCAGCGACCGCAGCCAGCAACGTCTGAGCCGCGACATGCGCGAGACCATCGATCTCGCACACGTCGACTCGTCCGCCGCGATCGCGACCTCACGGTCGAGCCTCGCGTCGGTGCAGCGTGTGCTCGGTCTCGCCGACACGCTCAACACGCTGCGCCCCGAACTCGACCTCTACCTCGTCGCCGGTGCCCACATCGAGGATCTCGCCGGGGTGCTTACGCGCCGCTTCCGCCGGGTGTTCCTCCGCGAAGACCAGCTCGAGTTGCACCTGTCGCTGCTGCGCCGCGTCTCGCACCTCTACGACACCCCCTTCTTCACGGCCATCCAGGAGCACGCCCGCCGCCCCGCCGGCGTGTTCCACGCGCTGCCGATCTCGCGCGGCGGCTCGGTGGTCACGTCGAAGTGGATCACCGACCTCGTCGACTTCTACGGCCTGAACCTGCTGCTGGCTGAGACGAGCGCAACTTCCGGCGGGCTCGACTCGCTGCTCGCGCCGGTTGGGGCGATCAAGAAGTCGCAGGAGCTCGCGGCTCGCGCGTTCGGGGCGAAGCACACGTTCTTCGTCACGAACGGCACCTCGACGGCGAACAAGATCGTGCACCAGGCGCTCGTCTCTCCCGGCGACATCGTGCTCGTCGACCGCAACTGCCATAAGTCGCATCACCACGCGCTCATGCTGACGGGGGCGCGGACGGCGTACCTCGAGGCCTATCCGCTCAACGAGTTCGCGTTCTATGGGGCGGTGCCGCTCGAGCGCATCAAGCAGCTCCTGCTCGACTACCGCGCGGCCGGTCGCCTCGACGAGGTGCGTCTCGTGACGCTCACGAACTGCACCTTCGACGGCATCGTCTACGACCCAGAGCGGGTCATGGCCGAGTGCCTCGCGATCAAGCCCGACCTGGTGTTCCTGTGGGACGAGGCGTGGTTCGCGTTCGCCGCGTTCCACCCCATCACCCGCCGACGCACGGCGATGGCGGCGGCCAAGCACCTCGAGGACCGCCTCGCGTCGAGCGCCCACGCGGCCGCGTACCAGGAGCAGCGCGCGCGCCTCTTCGACCCCGAGACGGGGGAGGCCGCGGCCGACGAGGTCTGGATCTCCGAGCGTCTCCTGCCGTCCCCGGATGCGCGCATCCGTGTCTACGCGACGCAGTCGACCCACAAAACCCTCACCGCGCTGCGGCAGGGCTCGATGATCCACGTGTACGACAAGGACTGGTACCGGGAGGCGGAGGAGCCGTTCCACGAGGCGTACATGACGCACACCTCGACATCACCGAACTACCAGATCCTCGCCTCGCTCGACCTCGGCAGGCGCCAGGTCGAGCTCGAAGGCTTCGAGCTCGTGCAGCGCCAGCTTGACCTCGCGACGAGCATCGCGCAGGCCATCGCCCGCCACCCGCTGCTGCGCCGCACGTTCCGGGTCCTCTCCGGCCACGACCTCATCCCCGCCGAGAACCGGGCCAGCGCGCGTCCCATGCCGCACCGCGACGGGTTCTCGACGATGTGGCAGGCGTGGGAGGAAGACGAGTTCGTCGTCGACCCGAGCCGCATCACGGTCGAGATCTCCCGAACGGGCGTCGACGGCGACACGTTCAAGCATGAGCACCTCATGGATCGCTACGGCATCCAGGTCAACAAGACGAGCCGCAACACCGTGCTCTTCATGACCAACATCGGCACCTCCCGCAGCTCCGTCGGGTACCTCATCGAGGTGCTCGTGAAGCTCGCTGAGCGTTTCGAAGAGGAGAGCCAGGCGAGAGAGATCGACGGCGAGCGGCCAGCGCCCGCCCCCATGCCTCCGCTGCCCGACTTCAGTGCGTTCGCGCCGGAGTACGCCTCGGCCGACGGCCTCCCGGACGGCGACCTCCGCACGGCGTTCTTCCGGGGTCAGCGCCGCGCGAACATCGAGCACCTCAGTCACGCGCAGCTCACCGAACGCGTGGCGGGCGGCGCCAGGCCCGTCTCCGCCGGCTTCGTCACCCCGTACCCGCCCGGATTCCCAGTGCTCGTGCCGGGTCAGCTCGTCACCGACGAGGTGCTCGACTTCATGGCGGTGCTCGACACCCGCGAGATCCACGGCTACGACCCGGTGCGCGGCTACCGCATCCTGCGCGAAGACTGATCCCCGCTCGAGTGGGCGGCGGCGAGGACCTCGTCGTCGGCTCGCTCGTCGAACGCGTCACGTGAGACGAGTACCTCCTCGATATGCTCCTCTGCCCAGACCTGGAGGGCGAGGAGCGGCTGCTCGAGGCTCGCCCCGAGCGGCGTGAGCGCGTACACGCGGTGCCCCTCGAAACTGGTGCGCTCCAGCATCCCGTCGCGTTCGAGTGACCGGAGGGTGTCGACCAGCACCTTCTTTGAGATGCCCTCGATCATGCGGTGCAGTTCGCTGAAACGCTTGGGCCCCTGCGAGACGGTGATGACAATCATCGCCGTCCACTTGTTCGCGATCTGGGCGAGCGACGTGCGTGACGGGCAGGTCGCGGAGAAGACGTTCCACTTGGGGCTCACGGGTGACCTCCTGTCGACGGGATGCGGGCTGATATCGGGATGCGGTTGGTCACGATGAAGTGACCTGCGCTCGGCGCGTAGAACTGGAGTCACACCGAGAGAGGAACACCATCATGAACGCATTCGAGACTTTCACCAAGTACGACACGAGCCTCGCCGCGGGGGATCTCCCTGCCGTCGCCGTCATTCTCGCCCCTGACGTGATCTGGCACCAGCCCGGCAACAACCCGCTGTCTGGCCGTGTGGTCGGGCCGGAGGGCGTGCTCGCCCACCTCGGCCGGTTCTTCGAGCTCAGCGGCGGCACATTCCGTCTCGTGACGCAGACAGCCGCTGCCAACGGCGACCTTGTTGTTGCCAACGTCGAGTTCTCCGCTCAGCGAGACGGGCGCACGCCGCTCGCGCAGTCGGGGATCGACGTCTTCAGGATCTCAGGCGGTCTCATCGCCGAGGTCTGGCTCTTCAGTGAGGACCAGGCTGCCGAGGACGAGTTCTGGTCGTGACGCTCGTCTGACTCACACGAGGGAATACCTGCTGGGGGTATAGGGTTGTACATGCCGTACATACCCCCAGGGGGCACTGCCCTCGGCAAGGAGACCACCATGACCAGCACCACCTACCTCGTCACCGGAATGACCTGCGGCCACTGCGAGCGCGCCGTCACCCAGGAAGTCAGCGAGCTGGCAGGCGTCGAACGCGTTGCCGTCTCCGCTGAGACCGGCACGCTCGTCGTTGAGAGCGGAACACCCCTCGACGACGCGGCGGTCATCGCCGCCGTCGACGAGGCCGGCTACGCGGCGACCAGAGCCTGACGTGAACGTGCCGGTCAAGCTCAGCCTCTACGCGGCGCTGCTTGCGGCGGTCTTCGGCGCGGCCTTCTTCACGGCTCAGGTCGTCGCTGAGGCAGACCGGTCCGACGATTGGCGTCCGTCGATTCTCGAGATCACGCAGGGGCCGGCGGCAACCGAGGCGCCGGGTGGCACCGACGGGCACTTCGAAGCGCCCGAGCACGGGGAGGGTGAGAAGTGAGCACAACAACCGACTTCGAGTTGGAAATCGGTGGGATGACGTGTGCCTCCTGCGCGATGCGAGTCGAGAAGAAGCTCAACAAGCTCGAAGGGGTGACCGCGAGCGTCAACTACGCCACCGAGAAGGCCCGCGTTCAAGGGCCAGAGGGGCTCGACCCGCAGTCGCTCATCGACGAGGTCGAGAAGACCGGCTACACCGCGGCGCTCCCCGCGCCAGAGGACCACGATGCTGATGGAACGACCATCGAGGGTGCGGACCTCGAGCTCGTGAGCCTGCGCCAGCGCCTCATCGGCAGCATCGTGCTCGCCGTTCCCGTCATCGTCCTGGCCATGGTGCCGGCCTTCCAATTCACGCACTGGCAGTGGGCGTCGCTGGCTCTCGCCTCTCCGGTGATCGTCTGGGGCGCCTGGCCATTCCACCGGGCCGCGTGGCTGAACCTCCGCCACGGCAGCGCCACGATGGACACGCTCATCTCTGTCGGTACGATCGCGGCGTTCGTGTGGTCGCTCTACGCCCTCTTCTTCGGCACGGCCGGGGAGGCGGGGATGAAGCACCCGTTCGAGTTCACGATCGCGCCGTCCGACGGCGCCGCCAACATCTACCTCGAGGTGGCTGCCGGCGTGACGATGTTCGTGCTCGCGGGCCGCTACTTCGAGAAGCGATCCAAGAGGCAGGCGAGCGCCGCCCTGCGCGCGCTGCTCGAGCTCGGAGCGAAGGACGTCGCTGTCCTGCGCGGGGGAGCGGAGACGCGCATCCCAATCGGCGAGCTCGCCGTGGGGGACGAGTTCGTCGTGCGGCCTGGTGAGAAGATCGCGACCGACGGCGTCGTCGTCGGTGGGCGCTCCGCCGTCGATGCGTCCATGCTCACGGGCGAGTCGGTGCCCGTCGAGGTCGTCGAAGGAGACCGAGTTGTCGGTGCCACGCTCAACGCCGGCGGGCGCCTCGTCGTTCGCGCTACCAAGGTCGGCGGCGACACGCAGCTCGCGCAGATGGCACAGCTCGTCGAGGACGCGCAGACCGGCAAGGCGGAGGTGCAGCGTCTCGCCGACCGAATCTCGGGTGTCTTCGTGCCCATCGTCATCGCGATCTCGGTCGCGACCCTCGGAGCCTGGCTTGGCGCGGGCTTCCCTGTCGCGACGGCCTTCACTGCGGCCGTCGCCGTGCTCATCATCGCGTGCCCCTGTGCGCTTGGTCTCGCGACCCCGACCGCGCTCCTCGTGGGCACAGGCCGGGGAGCGCAGCTGGGGATCCTCATCAAGGGCCCCGAAGTGCTCGAGTCGACCCGCCGAGTCGACACGATCGTCGTCGACAAGACCGGGACGGTCACGAGCGGCAAGATGGCGCTGATGGGGGCCTGGACGACCGACCGCGTCGAGAGGGAAGATCTCCTGCGCCTCGCTGGCGCGCTTGAGGCGGCGTCGGAGCATCCCATCGCCCGGGCGCTCGCCGCTGGCGCCGCGGCCGAAGTCGGCGCGCTGCCAGCGGTGGAGGACTTCCGGAACCATGAGGGCACGGGAGTGCAGGGGATCGTCGAAGGTCACCTGGTGGTCGTCGGGCGCGAGCAGCTGCTCGCTGACTGGGGTATCTCCCTTGGCGACGAGCTTGCGAAGCGCAAACGCGATGCAGAGTCCGTCGGACAGACCACGGTCATCGCGGCCTGGGACGGCGAGGCTCGCGGCGTGCTCGCAGTCGCGGACACCGTCAAGCCGACCAGCGCGCAGGCCATCGCCGAGCTGCGGAGCCTCGGGCTCCGCCCGGTTCTGTTGACCGGCGACAACACGACCGTCGCGACTCAGGTCGCCAAGGTAGTCGGCATCTCCGAGGTCATCGCCGAGGTGCTACCTCAGGAGAAAGTCGACGTGATTCGTCGTCTGCAGGACGAGGGCCGCATCGTGGCCATGGTCGGCGACGGTGTCAACGACGCGGCGGCGCTTGCGCAGGCCGACCTCGGCCTGGCCATGGGAACCGGGTCCGATATCGCGATCGAGGCGGCCGATGTCACACTCGTTCGCGACGACCTTCTGGCCGCAGCGGATGCGATCCGCCTGTCCCGGAGCACGCTCGGCACCATCAAGGGCAACCTCTTCTGGGCCTTCGCCTACAACGTCGCGGCGATCCCGCTCGCGGCGCTCGGGATGCTCAACCCCATGCTGGCGGGAGCCGCTATGGCGTTCTCCAGCGTGTTCGTCGTCGGCAACAGCCTCCGGCTGCGTGCCTTCCGAGGCCTGAAGAGCACCGGAACTTCTCCCGATTCACACCCACGAAAGGCGACATCATGAACGAGACCACCGAGACGGGCGGCCACGCCCACCACGGCTACATGGAGGACAAGAGCAAGTACCTCACGCGCCTGAAGCGCATCGAAGGGCAGGCGAGGGGCATCCATCGGATGGTCGACGAGGAGCAGTACTGCATCGACATCCTCACGCAGATCTCGGCCATCACCTCTGCCCTCGAAAATGTGGCGCTTGGACTCATGGACGACCACCTCAAGCACTGCGTCGCGGATGCGGTGAAGCTCGGTGGCGCTGAGGGCGAGCTGAAGCTGAAGGAGGCGTCGGACGCCATCGCGCGGCTCGTGCGGAGCTGACCGGTTCCGTGGGGACGTCGCGAAAGAGGACAGGTCGGCCTGTCTCTGATGCCGGGGACGACGGCGCATGCAGGCCATACCCGCGAAAATGACTCCCCGCCGAAACAGGTGCTCGCTAGGATCGGTCGCACCATGAGTGCACAACAGGAAATCATCACAGCCCTCGGCGTCAAGCCGGTCATCGACCCTGCCGGGGAGGTTCGCGCGCGAATCTCCTTCATGCGGGAGTACCTCGTGGCGACAGGCGCCAAGGGGCTCGTGCTCGGAATCAGCGGCGGCCAGGACTCCTCGCTGCTCGGTAAGCTCGCACAGCTCGCGGTCGAGCAGGTTCGGGCAGAGGGCGGCGAGGCGACGTTCGTGGCGGTCCGGCTCCCGCATGGCGTGCAGGCGGACGAGGACGACGCGCAGCTGGCACTGGACTTCATCCAGCCAGACGAGCGGATCACCTTCGATATCAAACCGGCCACCGACGGGCTGCAGCAGGCTTTCCTCAGCGCCACGGGGCGCGCCATCACTGACTTCAACAAGGGCAACTCGAAGGCTCGCCAGCGCATGATCGCGCAGTACGCGATCGCGGGCGAGCGGGGGTTCCTCGTGCTCGGTACGGACCACGCTGCGGAGGCGGTCACGGGCTTCTTCACGAAGTACGGCGACGGCGGCACCGATCTCAACCCGCTCGCCGGGCTGACGAAGACGCAGGGGCGCCAGCTGCTCGAGGAGCTCGGCGCACCTGAACGCCTCTACGTCAAGGCGCCGACTGCCGACCTCCTTGACGAGACTCCGGGGCAGACCGACGAGGCGAACCTCGGGCTCAGCTACGGGCAGATCGACACCTACCTGATCGGTGGCGACGTAGGCGCGGAGACCGCGGCCCGCATCGAAGCGCTCTACCGGAAGACGGAACATAAGCGTCAGCTCCCCGTGCTCCCCACCGACACGTGGTGGCGCGGCTAGAGATAGCGGAAGGCAGTGACGGCTTCGGCGAAGTCGGAGAACTCGTCGAGCGCCAGGAACGCCGTCGACGCGCGGCTCATGCGAGTGGCCGCGTAGGCCACGCCTGTGCCGCGTCGGTGCTCTTCGACGTACCCGCGCACGCCGCCGTCTGGTCCCGTCACTCGCCAGCGCGCGGCGTGCACCTGTGTGGCGGTGAGCCCCGCGAACCGCTGCGTGAACGGCCCCGTGCGGGGCGTCAGGGTGGGGGCGGAAATGGTCTGCGTGAGCTGCGTTGAGGTCATGTCGTCAGGGTAGGGACGACCACCGACATTCGTGGGGGTGGCTGAGTTCGCGCAAGGCTGAGCCAGGACGTCGCTCACCCGCGTAGCCTTGGCGCATGACCGAATTCGTGCTTGCAGGTGGCTGCTTCTGGTGTCTCGACGCCGTGTACAGGAACGTCAAGGGCGTCAGCGACGTCGTCTCGGGGTACACGGGTGGCGAGCATCCGCAGCCCGACTACGAACTCGTGTGCACCGGCTCGACCGGGCATGCAGAGGCAGTGCGCGTCGTCTTCGACGAGAGCGTGGTGCCCGCCGACGTGATCCTCGACATCTTCTTCACGCTGCACGACCCGCGCCAGCTCAACAGGCAGGGCAACGATGTCGGCACGCAGTACCGCTCTGCGATGTACTACACCGATGATGCCCAGCGCGAGCTCTTCGAAGCCGCCCGCGACCGCGCCGACGAGCTCTGGGGCGGCGGAATCGTCACCGAGATCTCGCCGCTCGGCCAGTACTTCGACGCCGAGGACTACCACCAGGACTTCTTCGCCAAGAACCCGGGACAGGGCTACTGCAACTTCGTCGCAGTGCCGAAGGTCAACAAGGTGCGCGCGAAGTTCACGCAATACATGCTCTGATCCGCAGCGCCAGGCTCTAACAAGCACCGCCAGGCTCAGACAAGCACCGCCAGGCTCAGACAAGCACAGCCAAGCTCTGACAAGCACAGCACGGCCCCGCCGAAACACTCGGCACTCTGACGACACGGCGCCTGTGGACGGAACACCGTCCACAGGCGCCGTTCTCGTCGGTCCTCTCGCCCCTCGACGGACACACACTGGTGCCGCGATCCGGCGCGGAGCTTTCGGCACGAGCGCCGCGCCGGATCGCATCGCATCGCATCGCATCCAGAATGCACAGCATCCGAATACAGGGGGAGACATGCAAGACCACATCACGCTCATCGGGAACCTCGGCAGCGAGCCGGAGGCGAAGACGATCACAGGCGGACAGCACGTCGTGAACTTTCGCATCGCGACCAACTCGCGGCGCCTGAACCGATCGACGAACAGCTGGGAAGACGTCGAGCCGAACTGGTATGACGTCTCGGCCTGGGGCGACCTCGCGACACATGCGGCGTCGTCGTTCCGGAAGGGGCAGCGCGTCATCGTCGTCGGGAAGCTGCGAATGCGGAAGTTCGATTCGCAGAACGGTCCGCGCACCAAGCACGAGGTGGTGGCGGATGCGCTTGGCCACGACCTCACGGCTGGAACCTCGATCTTCGCGAGACTCGAGCGAGCTCCTCGCGAACAGGCCAGCGGGGAGATGCGGCAGGGCTTCGGCGGATCGCAGGGCTCTGAGGGACCGCGGGGCTCCGAGGCGTCGCAGCTGCAGGCACCGCCGGAGGACGATGGCGCAGCGGAGCCGCCAAGCGAAGCGGAGTGGCACAAGCCATCCGTCGCCGACGAGGGGGAGTACCCGACGCCCTTCTGAGAGCCGGCGCCACCTACACTGGTGACCGACCCGTCCGAGAAAGGTCCCGAATGCGCAGCTCCCGTCTCTTCGCCCCAGTGGCTCTGGTGGCGGCGCTGGCGCTCGCGGGATGCTCGTCGCAGGAGGCTCAGCCCCCTGCCGAGACGAGTGCGGCGGCTGAGCCCACGCAGGCGGCCCCGGCAGTCTTCGTTCCTGGTGGCGCCGCAGGCGACAACAAACCCATCTTCGACGAGACGAACTTGCAGACGATCGCGACGAACGGCTCTGCAAGCTCGGTGGAGTTCGTCAACGCGCTCAGCGCGATCGGCTTCGACAAGGCGGCCATGGAGGTCACCTTCGACCGCACGAACGTGGACCTCGAGGCCGACTACATCATCGTCTCGGTGAAGATCGGCGAGGAGTGCCTTGTGGGCCAGCGCGGCCCGCGTGGCTACACCTCTGACATCGTCGCCCCCGTCAGTACGGGCAAATGCCTCATCGGGCTCACACAGCCCATCACCTGGTAGCGAAGCCCCGCGCGCCGAGTGCCAACCAACTCCTAGACTGGAACCCATGGCCGAGTACATTTATCAGATGATCCGCGCCCGCAAGGCGGTCGGAGACAAGCTCATTCTGGACGACGTGACGATGTCGTTCCTCCCAGGCGCCAAGATCGGCATGGTCGGCCCCAACGGGGCCGGTAAGTCGACGATCCTCAAGATCATGGCTGGCCTCGACACGCCCTCGAACGGTGACGCGACCCTCACCCCGGGGTTCACGGTCGGCATCCTCATGCAGGAGCCGGAGCTCGACGAGACGAAGACAGTTCGCGAGAACGTCGAGCTCGGTGTTGCGGAGACGAAGGCGAAGCTCGACCGCTTCAACGAGATCTCGGCGCTCATGGCTGAGCCTGACGCCGACTTCGACGCGCTCATGGAAGAGATGGGCACGCTCCAGGAGTACATCGACCACGTTGATGCCTGGGATCTCGACTCGCAGCTCGAGCAGGCGATGGACGCCCTCCGCCTCCCACCGGCAGACGCCGATGTCAGTGTCCTCTCCGGTGGAGAGAAGCGCCGCGTCGCGCTCTGCAAGCTCCTCCTCGAGAAGCCCGATCTGCTGCTGCTCGACGAGCCCACGAACCACCTTGACGCTGAAAGCGTGCTCTGGCTCGAGCAGCACCTCCAGAAGTACCCAGGCGCAGTCATCGCCATCACGCACGACCGGTACTTCCTCGACCACGTCGCCCAGTGGATCGCCGAGATCGACCGCGGACGCCTCCACGGATACGAGGGCAACTACTCGAGCTACCTCGAGAAGAAGCAGGAACGACTCCAGGTTCAGGGCAAGAAGGACCAGAAGCTCGCAAAGCGCCTCGAAGAGGAACTCGCCTGGGTTCGCACGAACGCCAAGGGGCGTCAGGCGAAGTCGAAGGCGCGTCTCGCTAGGTACGAGGAGATGGCTTCCGAGGCCGAGCGCACAAGGAAGCTCGACTTCGAAGAGATCCAGATCCCCGCGGGCCCGCGCCTCGGCAGCATCGTCCTTGAGGCCAACAAGCTGAAGAAGGGCTTCGGCGAGCGTGTGCTTATCGACGACCTCAGCTTCTCCCTGCCCCGCAACGGCATCGTCGGCATCATCGGCCCCAACGGCGTGGGAAAGACGACGCTCTTCGAATCGATCGTCGGCTTCGAGGAGCTGGACGGTGGCGAGCTCAAGATCGGCGAGACGGTCAAGCTCTCCTACGTCGACCAGTCGCGCGGCGGCATCGACCCAGAGAAGAACGTGTGGGAAGTCGTCTCGGACGGCTTCGACTACATGCAGGTCGGGAACGTCGAGATCCCCTCCCGCGCATACGTCTCCACGTTCGGGTTCAAGGGTCCAGACCAGCAGAAGAAGGCCGGGGTGCTCTCCGGTGGTGAGCGCAACCGCCTCAACCTGGCGCTCACGCTCAAGCAGGGCGGCAACCTGCTGCTGCTCGACGAGCCCACGAACGACCTCGACGTCGAAACCCTGTCGAGCCTCGAAAACGCGCTGCTCGAGTACCCCGGATGCGCCGTGGTCATCACGCACGACCGGTGGTTCCTCGACCGCATCGCCACGCACATCCTCGCCTATGAGGGCACCGAGGAAGAGCCGAGCCGCTGGCACTGGTTCGAGGGCAACTTCGAAGGCTACGAGGAGAACAAGATCGAGCGCCTCGGGCCAGACGCGGCCAAGCCGTCGCGGATGACCTACCGCAAGCTCACCAGGGACTAGTCCCAACCGGAACCCCGGGGCCGCACAGCGCGGCCTCGGGGTTTCCTCGTCCCCGCTACCTCCAGTCTCGCCACCCCCGGTCACGCTCTCTCCAGACGCGCCGCCCCTGACCAGAAGGACCACCCACACCGATGCGCTTCCACGTCCCAACGCTCCTCCGCTGGAGCGACCTCGACGCCTACAACCACGTCAACAACTCACGGGTCCTCACCCTCCTCGAGGAGGCCAGAGTCCGCGCGTTCTGGAACATCGGCGCCTCCAACGACGAAGAGCGTCCGCTCGCCATCATCGACGCCGCCGCCGAGGGCGGTGACACGCTGACGCTCATCGCTCGCAACGAGATCGAGTACCTGGCCCCCATCCCGTACTCGACGAAGCCGCTCGATGTGCAGCTGTGGATCTCGAAGATGGGAGCCGCCAGCGCCGAGGTCGACTACGAGATTTGGAGCCCCGCAGAAGGAGAGCCAGCCGGCGCAGAGCGAGTGCGGTACGTCATCGCATCCTCGACCCTCGTCTTCATCGACGCCGAGACGCAGCGACCTCGCCGCATCAACGACCGTGAACGCGAGGCCTGGACGCCGTACCTCGACGAGCCCCTCAGATTCCGCGGCGGACGCGGCAACGCCTAGCCAACGCCGAGACCTCAGACGGCTCCTCCACCGCCGTAGCGGCGCATCAACCGCGCTTGCGGCGCACCATGCCCTCCTGAGCGACCGTCGCGACCAGTGCACCGTCACGCGAAAACAGCTGCCCGCGCGACAGGCCGCGGCCACCGCGCGCGACGGGGGAGTCCTGCACGTACAGCAGCCACTCGTCAGCGCGTGCATCCCGGTGCCACCAGACGCCATGATCGAGGCTCGCCGCGCGCAGCCCCGGCGTCGACCACGTGAGGCCGTGCCCGCGCATGATGGGCTCGAGGATCGAGTAATCGCTCGCGTACGCGATGGCCGCGCGGTGCAGCAGCGGGTCGTCCGGCATGCGCTCGACCGCCTTGATCCACACCGCCTGCGCGGGCGTCGGGTCGCTCGCGGGCTCGAGATACACGGGCCCGTTCACGTGGCGCATCGTGAACGGTCGCTTCAACAGCCAGTAGGCGGCGAGCGACTCCGGCGCCTCGGATCCGAGCGCCGCCTTGACCGTCTCGAGCAGGTCGGCCTCGCTCGGCAGGTCCTCCGGGTCGGGGATGCCCTCCGGCATCGCCACCTCGTGTTCGAAGCCCTCGTCGACGTCCTGGAACGAAGCGATCATCGACCAGATCGGCTGACCGCTCTGGAAGGCGCTGACCGCGCGAGTCGTGAACGAGTTACCGTCGTGGATGCGATCGACCGCGAACGTGATGGGCAGCTTCACGTCGCCAGGGCGAAGGAAATAGCCGTGCATGGAGTGCACCGGACGGCCATCGGCGACAGTCCGGGCGGCAGCGACCAGCGATTGGGCGGCGACCTGGCCGCCGAAGACGCGGCCGTGCGGCATCCACTGACTCGGCCCGGTGAAGATATCCTCGCGAGTTCGCGCACCAGTGTCCGTGAGGTCGAGCGTGTGCAGGAACGCCTCGATGGGCGACAGCGCCTCGAGTGCGTCGAACGAGAGCGGGGCCGGCTGGTGCGGCACGGACGAGTGCGAGGGCGACTCGGGGAGCAGATCTGCCATCCCTGCAGTCTAGAGACCCGCCGCCCCACGAGAACTGGGTAGGTTAGGAGACAATGTCTCCCGTCCTCCGCATCTTCGACCTCCGTGCTGCTCGCGACCTCGAATCGTTCTTGGGTCGAGCCGGCCGCGTCGAAGACGGTGCCGTGCGGATCGTCGCGACCGGTGGAGTCGCTGCGTTCTGGGTGCCGGTGCTTCGACCGCAGGGCATTCTCGACGCTTCGCCGCTCGTGCTGGGTGTTCGCGCCCTTCGCGCCGAGCTCCTGCGGGCTACAGACGACGACGTGCACGCTGGAGCGTTCGACGTGACCGTGCCGTTGCGGGCGCTGCTGGACCGGCTCGCTCGGCTTCGCAGCGGAAAGGGAGGCTCCAGCGCAGACGAGCACAAAGACGCCAGTGCAGACGCAGACGGTCGGGCGGATGCGACAGTCGGGTTCGATCTCAGAGTGCCGCCCGAGCGTCTCCGCGAGTCGTGGGCGGGCATCGCAGCGCCGACCGGCGGGTGGGGCGTCGTCGGAGTTCTGCCAGCGGCCAGGCTCATCGCGGCGGCTGATCAGGGCATCGCCGAGGTTGCCGAGGCTGTGCCAGGGAACCTCGGGACAGCGCTTGTCGAACGGGTGCGCACGGACGTCTGGACGCGCGTGGTCGACGAGCAGAGCGGGCTGACCAGCGGGGCCGCCTTCGCTGCCCTGAGCCTCGGCTTCCTGCGCTCGGGCGAAGACGCCCGCATCCTCGCCGCCGGAGCCTGGCTCCGCCTCGAAACCACGCAGGGCAACGTGCTCCTGCGATCCAACTCGGCACGCTAAGCGCTGCCGCCGCCCCTGAGCGAGTCTCTCGCTCAGCATCCGCGCACCCCCCGTGCGCCTCACCCCCGGAGGACCCCATGGACCGCAGCATCGATCGACTGAAGGCCGATATCTTCGCCAGGAACGCGGGCGAACCGGAGTTCCATCAGGCTGTTGCGGAGGTGCTCGACACGCTCGGTCCGGTTCTCGACCGCCACCCGGAGTACTTCGAGCTCGCGGTGATTCGACGGCTGAGCGAGCCCGAGCGGCAGATCATCTTCCGGGTGCCGTGGGTCGACGACAACGGCCATGTGCAGATCAACCGCGGCTACCGGGTGGAGTTCAGCTCGGCGCTCGGCCCGTACAAGGGCGGGCTGCGGTTCCACCCTTCGGTGAACCTCGGCATCGTGAAGTTCCTCGGCTTCGAGCAGATCTTCAAGAACTCGCTCACCGGCATGCCGATCGGCGGCGCGAAGGGTGGCGCGGACTTCGACCCTCGGGGTCGCAGCGAGCGCGAGATCATGGCGTTCTGCCAGTCGTTCATGTCGGAGCTGTTCCGTCACATCGGGGAGCACACCGACGTGCCCGCCGGGGACATCGGTGTCGGAGGGCGCGAGATCGGCTACATGTTCGGCCAGTACAAGCGCCTCACGAACCGCTTCGAAGCAGGCGTGCTGACGGGCAAGGGAATGACGTGGGGCGGGTCGCTGGTCCGACCGGAGGCCACGGGATACGGGACGGTCCTCTTCGCGAAGGAGATGCTCGGCGCGGTCGGTGATGACCTCGATGGCAAGCGGGTCGCGGTCTCCGGTTCCGGCAACGTTGCGATCTACGCCATCGAGAAGGCGCAGGCTCTCGGCGCGAAGGTCGTCACGGCGAGCGACTCCTCCGGTGCGATCCACGACCCGGACGGCATCAACCTCGAGGTGCTCAAGCAGCTCAAGCTCGTCGACCGCGGACGAATCAGCGAGTACGTGGACCGGGTGGGCGGTCGTTCCGAGTTCCTCGCCGAGCCTGGCGCCATCTGGCGCGTGCCCGTCGATATCGCACTGCCCTGCGCGACGCAGAACGAGCTCGACGGGGAAGCCGCCGCGGCGCTCATCGAGAACGGTGTGCGCGTCGTCGCCGAGGGTGCGAACATGCCGTGCACGAAAGCCGCAGCCGAGCGCTTCCGCGCCGAGGATGGCGTCCTCTTCGGCCCGGCCAAGGCCGCAAACGCTGGCGGCGTGGCAACAAGCGCGCTCGAGATGCAGCAGAACGCGCAGCGTGATTCGTGGTCGTTCGAGCACACCGAGGCTCGCCTGACGGAGATCATGCGTGACATCCACACGCGTTGCCAGGAGACCGCGAGCGAGTACGGCAAGCCGGACGACTACGTGCTCGGCGCCAACATCGCCGGATTCTCCCGGGTTGTCGACGCGATGCTCGCACAGGGCGTCGTCTAAGCAGGAGGCGTCTCGCACCCAGGCCGGTCAGGCCGGGCTCAGGAGTCGGCTTCGGCTCCTGGGCTCGGCTCGAACGTGTTGACCATGGCGGTGGCCGCTCGGTCGAAGTAGTCGGCCATCTGCTGGCGGTGGATGGGGGAGAGGTCGAGCTG
The DNA here is from genome assembly GCF_002931075.1 of Pseudoclavibacter sp. AY1F1. GTDB lineage: Bacteria > Actinomycetota > Actinomycetes > Actinomycetales > Microbacteriaceae > Pseudoclavibacter. The sequence goes on from NZ_PSTQ01000002.1 coordinate 404,707, forward strand.
GTCCATTGCGGCGTGCATGTGCCGTAGCCAGTGCTCTCGCGCCTCCGGGTTGATGTGGAACCCGTTGTGGCGCATCCGGAGGCGCGGGTGCCCGCGCTCGGCGCTGTACTCGCTTGGCCCTCCGAAGTACTGGGCGAGGAAGTGCCCGAGGCGCCAGGTGGCACCGTCCAAGTCGTCCTGTGGGTACATGCGCCACATCAGGGGGTCCTGACGGACACCCTCGTAGAAGGCCGCCGCGAGCTTGTCGAACGCCGGCATGCCGCCGATCTCCTCGTAGAGCGTCGGCACGGCTGCGGCCCCGCCTTCGGAGGCTCGCAGGTGGATGGGGTTGCCGGTCATCAGGCGGTCCCTCCCGTTGTGGACTGGCCGTCAGCCCCGTCGAGCACGATTGCCTTGAGGGATGGCAGATTGATATCGGCCGACTTTAGCGCGTCCTGCGTGCGGGCACGGAGCTCGCGCTCCACTTCCCAACGCGTGCCGGGGCGGACGCGAATGGTGAGACGAAGGACCACGGCGTCAGAGGAGATCGACTCCATGCCCCACATTTCCGGGGTGTCGATGAAGTAGTCGAGCCATTCCGGGTCCTCCGTGAGCTCCTTTGCGGCGTGCAGCATGACGCGCTCGACGTGCGCGCGTGAGGTCTCGTACGGTACCGCGAGGTCGAAGACGACCCGGTTCCAGCCCTGTGAGAAGCTGCCGACGCGTTGGATCTCGCCATTGCGGACGAACCACAGCGTCCCCTCGACGTCGCGGATCTGCGTGATGCGCACTCCGACCTTCTCGACGACACCCGTCGCCTCGCCCATGTCGATGACGTCTCCGACGCCGAGCTGGTCTTCCATCACCATGAACAGGCCGTTGAGGACGTCGCCGACGATACGCTGCGCGCCGAAACCGAGACCGGCACCGACCGCAGCGCTCAGGATGGACAGCGACGCGAGGATGCCAGGGTCGATCTTGGCGATGATCATGACGACGAGGATCACGACCACGACGACGTTCACGATGTTCGTCAGTACGGACCCGATGGTGCGGGTGCGCTGCACGGTGCGCACCGCTGCCAGCGGTGAGCGCACCGACAGCGCCTGCGTATCTGTAACCCCGCGCTTCTTCTTGACGCCGCTCACGATCTGCTTCACCGAACGGTCGATGAGCTTCAGCAGGATCCAGCGGAAGACGAATGCTCCGAGGATGTAGAAGACGATCGTGATGGGGATGTCGAAGGGGGTGAGCGCGGTCGTGAGGGAAGTCCAGAATTCTGCCATAGCGCAACGAGTGTAGGCGGATGCGCCTATCCGTCTCGTGTGAGCGGCGTGCGAGGAATAGGTGAGCCTCGCATCCGGTTGCCCTCCGTATGAGCCTGAATGTGAACGACATCGAAGTCACCACCATCGACGGCGAGGCCAAGAAGCTCGCAGCCTACGAGCCGGTGAAGCTTGTGGTGAACGTCGCCTCGAAGTGTGGGCTCTCCGGGCAGTACGAGAAGCTGGAGGAGCTGCAGCGCCAGTACGGCGCGCAGGGATTCACGGTGCTCGGCTTCCCGAGCAACCAGTTCCTGCAGGAGTACTCCGACACCGACAAGATCAAGGAGTACTGCTCGCTCACGTGGGGCGTCAGCTTCCCGATGTTCGAGAAGGTCAAGGTCAATGGGCGGTCGGCGCACCCGCTCTACGCGGAGCTGACGAAGACTCCGGATGCGAACGGCAAGGCGGGGCGCGTGAGCTGGAACTTCGAGAAGTTCCTCATCGGCCGGGACGGGACCGTCACTCGCTTCCGCCCGACGACCGAACCCGACGCGCCAGAGGTCGTCTCGGCCATCGAGGCCGCACTCGCCCAGTAACTGCACGGGCTGGCGGAGAAGACAACCGCAACGCGAAAAGGTCGCCTCCCGGCAGGGAAGCGACCTCTTCGTGTTGCAGCAGAACTACTCGGACTGCGCGTCACGCTCCTGAGCTGCCAGGGCGCGCACAACTCCTGCGCGACCCTCGATGATCATGCGGCGGAACGCGGGGGCCGCGCCCTCGTTGTTCGCGAGCCACGCATCTGCGGCGTCTCGGATGCGCTCGGTCGCAAGGCCGGCCGGGAAGAAGCCCTCGATGAGCGTCTCAGCGATCTGGAAGCTGCGGTCAGCCCAGATCGTCGAGATGTGACCGAAGTAGCGGTCGACGAACGGCTCGAGGAGCGTTTCGTCGTTGACCCTGTCGAAGCCGGCGACAGTGGCCCGCACGATGGCGTTGGTCGCGTCCGAGCGATCCATGACGGATGTCCAGGCTGCTTCCTTGCCGTCGGGCGTCGGGAGCGCCGCGCGTGCGTGAGCAGCGCTGCGCTCGCCGTCCGCAGTGCGGTCGCTCTCGAGCCGTGCAGCGATCTCCGCCTCGCCAGCGCGGCCGCCGGCGACAAGCGCGTAGAGCAGCTCCCAGCCGAGGTCGGTGTCGATCTCGAGGCCCTCGAGCTTGAAGGTGCCATCGAAGAGCGCCGCGACGGCGTCGAGCTGCGGGTCGGTTGCCGCGAGGGAGGCGAACGCCTTCACGAAGCTGAACTGCGCGTCTGAACCCGCCTCGGCCTGCTTCGCGAGCTCGAACAGCTCATCGGTGACGACCTCGACGATCTCGGCGCGGTCTTCCGGCGCCGTGTAGAACTTCGCCGCCGAGGTGAGCTGGCCAAGCACCGTGCGGCGCGTCGTCGACTCGGTTTCGGTGCCGATGACGCCAAGGACGGCGCGAATGAAGTCGCGCGCGCGCAGCTCCGCATCCCGAGTCGCGTCCCAGAGCGAGCTGACCACGAGCGAGCGGGAGAGGGGTGCGCGGAGCTTGGGCAGGTGCTGCTGCACCGTCGCGACCGAATGCGCGTCGAGGCGGATCTTCGTGTACGCGAGGTCGTCGTCGTTCACGATGATGAGGTCGGGGAGGGCCCCGCCGATGAAGCTCGGGACCTCGGTGCGCTCGCCGTCGACGTCGAGTTCGAAGCGGTGGATGCGGACGAGCTCGTCGCCCTGCACGTTGTAGAGGCCAATCGCGAGGCGGTGCGGACGGATCGTGGGGTGCTCTGCGGTTGCCGTCTGCTCGATTGCGAACGACGCGAAGTTGCCCTGCTCGTCGAGCTCGTACACGGGGCGCAGCGTGTTGACGCCGGCCGTCTCGAGCCACTTGGCGCTCCACTCGGTGAGGTCGCGGCCACTCGTGACCTCGAGCTCGGCGAGCAGGTCGCGCAGCTCCGTGTTGCCCCAGGCGTGCTTGGTGAAGTACGCGTTGATGCCGGCGAAGAAGGCGTCGCGGCCGACCCAGGCGAAGAGCTGCTTGAGGACGGAGCCGCCCTTGGCGTACGTGATGCCGTCGAAGTTGACCTGCACGTCGTCGAGGTCGCGGATCTCGGCGACGATCGGGTGCGTGGAGGGCAGCTGATCCTGGCGGTAGGCCCAGGACTTCTCGCTGGCGTTGAAGGTGACCCAGTTCTCGGTCCACTCCGTCGCCTCAGCTGTCGCAAGGGTCGAGATGAACTCAGCGAATGACTCGTTGAGCCACAGGTCGTTCCACCACTTCATGGTGACGAGGTCGCCGAACCACATGTGGGCCAGCTCGTGCAGGATCGTGACGACGCGGCGCTCACGCACCGCATCCGCGACCTTCGAGCGGAAGACGTAGGACTCGGTGAACGTGACGCAGCCCGCGTTCTCCATAGCGCCAGCGTTGAACTCGGGCACGAAGAGCTGGTCGTACTTCGTGAACGGGTACGGAACCCCAAAGGCCTTCTCGTAGTACTCGAAGCCTTGCTTCGTGGTGCGGAAGATGTTGTCGGCGTCGAGGTTCGGCGCGAGGGATGTGCGGCAGTAGACGGCGAGCGGGATCGTGCGGCCGTCGATGGACGTGAGCTCGTCGCGCACGACCGTGTAGGGACCCGCGACGAGCGCCGTGATGTAGCTCGAGATGCGCGGCGTGGTCGCGAAGTGCCAGACGGCGCGCTCATCGTCGATGGGCTGAGGCGCCTGCGACGGCTCGTTGGAGATGACCTGCCAGGAGGCGGGGGCCGTGACGTGGAAGGAGAAGTTCGCCTTCAGGTCGGGCTGCTCGAACACCGTGAACATGCGGCGGGAGTCCGGCACCTCGAACTGCGAGTAGAGGTAGACCTCGCCGTCGGCGGGGTCGACGAAGCGGTGAAGGCCCTCACCCGTGTGCATGTAGATCGCATCGGCGTCGACGGTCAGCGTGTTGTGCTCGGCCAGGTTCGGCAACTGGATGCGCACACCGTCGTTCACGGCCGAGACGTCGAGCGCCTCGCCGTTGAGCACAACACTGTGCACCTGGCGGGTGATGGCGTCGATGAAGGTGGACGCGCCCGGAACTGCCGAGAACGTCACCGTCGTGATCGAGCGGAACGTCTCAGGACCCGTCGTGAGGTCGAGGGCGACGTCGTAGTGCTCGACACCGAGCACAACTCCTCGACGCTCGACCGACTCAGCGCGAGTCAGGTTCTCTCCGGGCATTCCAGCTCCTTTGGTGTCAGGGGGCCCGGGTGTTCCGGGCCTGCGGCGCGGCCAGCCTAGTCCTGCCGAGTAGGCTTATGCGTATGCCCGCACCGATCAAAGTAGATTTCTGGTTCGACCCGATCTGCCCATTCGCTTGGATGACCTCGCGGTGGATCGACGAGGTCGCCAGTCAGCGTGACCTTGATGTCACCTGGCACATCATGAGCTTGGAGCTCCTGAACGAGGAGAAGGACATCCCGCAGTCGTACCGCGACATGCTGCAGGGAACGTCCCGCCTCGGCCGCGTCGTCGCTGGCGTCGAGCAGGACCTTGGGAACGACAAGGTCAAAGCGCTCTATGACGCGCTCGGCACGCGCATCCACCCGGGCGGACGCAAGGACCGCGACGTGGTGCTGCAGGAGGCCATCGCCGAGCTCGAGATCCCGCAGTCGATCGTCGAGCGTGCCGATGCAGGCGAGTTCGACGAGCGCTACCGCGCGAGCCACCTCTCCGGCATGGAGCGCGTCGGAGATGAGGTCGGCACGCCGATCATCGCGATCGACGGCGTGGCGTTCTTCGGCCCAGTCATCTCCCCGGCTCCGAAGGGCGAGGAGGCGCTTCGTCTCTTCGACGGCGTTGTCATGGCGGCGTCCGTCGACGGCTTCTTCGAGCTCAAGCGCAGCCGCACCCGCGGACCGGTGTTCGACTGATGCGCATCCACGTCGCTACGGACCACGCCGGACTCGAGTTCTCGCAGCAGCTGCAGCAGCATCTGAGCGACCAGGGCCACGAGGTCGTCGACCACGGGCCCGCCGAGTACGACCCCCTCGACGACTACCCGTCGTTTTGCATCAACGCCGCCCAGGCCGTCGCCAACGACTGGGCCAACGGCTCCAAGTCGCTCGGCGTGGTCTTCGGCGGCTCGGGCAACGGCGAGCAGATCGCGGCCAACAAGGTCACGGGCGTGCGCGCCGCGCTGGCCTGGAGCGACGCCACGGCGCAGCTCGCCCGCGAGCACAACAACGCCAATGTGATCTCGATCGGCGCGAGGCAGCACGAGATCGTCGACGTGCTGCGTTTCATCGACGTCTTCATCGCTGAGCCGTTCCCGGGCGAGGAGCGGCACCTGCGTCGCATCTCGCAGCTGGCCGAGTACGAGCAGACCGGCAAGATCGCCGGCAAGTCCGTGCTCGGTGCCGTTGGTACGGTCGTGCCGCCGATGGTGGAGTCGGAGACGCCGGCGGGGAATGCCTGAGGGCCACTCCGTCCACCGCATCGCTCGGCAGTTCACGGCGAACTTCGCCGGGCGAGCGGTCGCCGCATCGTCCCCCCAGGGCCGCTTCGCTGAGGGTGCCGGGGAGATCGACGGCCGCGAGATGATTGAGACGTTTGCCGTCGGCAAGCACATGTTCTCGCGCTTCGACGGTGGCGTCTGGCTCCGCGTGCACCTCGGCATCTACGGTGCCTGGGACTTCTCGGGCCAGGTGTCGACGACGCTCGGGCAGACGGGGGAGTACTCGCGGAAGCGTCCCGGTGTGACGATCGAGGACTCGCGGGGCGAGACCTCTCTGGCGAGCATCGGCGCTCCGCGTCGCACGCGCCTGAAGATGGCGGAGGCCGAGCGCGAGCAGGAGCTCTCGCAGTGGCCCCCTGAGCCCGTCGGTGCTGTGCGTCTTCGCCTCCTCACCTCCGAGACGTGTGCCGACCTGCGTGGGCCGACGGCGTGCGAGCTCATGACGGGCGACGAGGTCGCCGCGCGCATCAACAAGCTCGGACCTGACCCGCTTGTCGACCGCGGCGCGAAGGCCGAGGCGCGGTTCCTCGAGCGCGCCAGGGGGAAGCGCACGCCGATCGGGATCGTGCTCATGGATCAGCAGGTCGTCAGCGGGATCGGCAACGTGTATCGGGCGGAGATGCTCTACCGGGCCGGCATCAACCCGCACACGCCGACGTCGCGACTTACCGACGAGCAGCTCAGCGAGCTGTGGCGCGACTGGACGAAGCTCCTCAAGATCGGCGTCGAGGTCGGCCAGATGATGACGATCGACGGGCTCCGCGGGAAGGCCAAGGCTGCCGCGCTCGAGAACCGAGAGGACCGGCATTGGGTGTATGGCCGCGCGGGGGAGCCGTGCCGCGTCTGCGGCACCCCGATCGCGCTCGAGGAGATGCAGGCGCGCAAGCTCTACTGGTGCCCCGGCTGCCAGCTCTGACCTTCCGGCGGCTTCACCGCAGGGATCGGATGGATGCTGCGGCACGCTTCGCGTCGCGCAGTCGCGCCTCGTACGTGGTGGCGATGACCACGAGCACCGTGCCCGCCAGCGCGAGCCACACCCACCAGGGCACAACACCTGCGACCACGGCAAGCTGCTGCCGGAATGCGGTCACAGCGTGGAGCACGGTGATGATCGCGCCGAGGACAAGCGGTGCCTGAAGCCGCCCGACGGCACCCCAGATCGTCACTGCGACGGCGACGAGGCCAACCGCGATGAGACGCCACGGTGCGGGGTCCGCGAACTGCGCCAGGTAGCTGGGCACGAGGAGCAGTGTCAGCCCGGGGGCCAGTGCTGGCCAGCTGCGCAGCGCTGGCCGCTTGGCGAGGAGATGCGCACCACCCGCGAGCAGGGTCGCGGCGAGCGGGACCGTCGCGAGTTCGAGCCACCGGACGGGGCTCTCGCTCTGCACGACGCCGATGAACGCGACCAGGGTCGCCGAGGCGAAGGCCATGACGGGCAGGCGCAGCGCTAGCGGCCCCCCTGGTGTCATCATGCCGTCTTGCTTGTCTCGGGCCAGCGTCGGCAGGAGCTCAGGACGGAGCAGCGCAGTGAGCGCAAGCGCGCACAGCGCGACGACCCAGGTGAGCGCGAGCGTCTGAGTGTTCGCGACCTCGCCGCGCAGGATGCTCGGGAGAGACGACACCACAAGAGCTGCGACCGCCACTGGAACGAGCACGGTCGATGCGAGGGATGCGAGGCGTGGGTTCTCGAGCTGGTGCTGGTGGCGCCAGAGTGCGCTTGCGAAGAGCAGCACGAGGCAGGCGGGGAGGACACCCCAGAGCGGCAGTGCGATTGCAGTCAGCGGCCCTTGGGCTGCGAGGACGAGGGCGGGGCCGAGCACGGCCGCCGAGATCGCGGCGCCGACGCCGAGGGCGTTGACGGATGCTCGGAGCGACGCAGCGACGGGGACGACGGTGCACACGACGACGATCGCGAGCGTGAGGAGGGCAAGTGCGAACTCAGGCACCGACAGCGACAGGATGCGCGGACCTGCGGCATCGAGCGGCTGCGCCACGGCTGCGATGGCTCCTGCACTGAGCCAGATACCGGGAGCCGCGGCGAGCCACAGCAGGCTCTCGACGCTGGATGCGCGCGGCTCGCCCCTGCGCGGGTGGAGGTTTGCCGTCGTGACACCGGCCGCGAAGAGCACGAGGAAGGCGCCGCCGAAGGCGACGAAGATGGAAGCTTCGTCCCAGTTCGCGAGCACCTCCCACACCCACGCGAGTGCCAGCACCGGCACGCCGAGGTAGCGAAGCGCGGCGTAGGGCGACCGAGCGCCGAGCTGCACGCTCGACACGATCGCTGTCGCTGCGAGGAGCGCGATCGCCAGCGGAAGCGGCGTCCAGTCGTCGAGACCGTCGCCGAGCCCGGCCGAGGCCGCCGCCGGTGCGAGCGCGGTGCCGAGGAACGCTGTACCGAGCCCGAGCGTGCGGAGCGCGATGCCGTCGCCTCGGCGGGCCCCGTGCGGCGCCAGGAGCACGCCGAGCAGCGCGGTGAGCGCTCCGATCACGCCGGCGGTCGCGACGAGCTGAACCGGGTTCGTGGTCCCGAGGTGGATGAGCTGGGCGTGGTGGACGAGCATCCAGCTCGCCAGGACGCCGGCGGTGTAGCTCGGGAGCCTCGTGAGGAGGCTTGCCTCGGAGATGAGACGGACGACGAGGAGAATTGCAGCCGCGACGACGCCGACCAGGAGCACCGTGATGCCGGTCTGCTGCGCGATCCAGATGTTCTCGGGCGCGGTCGGGGTCCAGCGCACGACGGAGAGGCTCTGCGATGCGAGGGACAGGAAGCCGACGACGGCGACTCCCGCGCGTCCGGCCGGGCTGAGGAGCCTGACGGGAAGGCCTGCTGCGATCAGCGAGGCGAGCAGCGCGAGTCCCAGCAGCAGGAGGCTGCCCTCGAAGCGCACGGTGAGGAAGAGGCCGATCAGGACGGCGGCGCCGAGTGCGCCGAGCAGCGCGACAAGGAAGCTCCGGCGTGCCTTGGCCTCGTCTGCTGCCCAGACGGGGCGGAGCAGCAGCCACGTGACCGTGCCGACCAGCAGCACGCAGGCCGTGAGCCAGATCAGCACCTCCACGCTCGTGAGCAGTGCGGAGAACATCCCGTTTCGGTTCACATCCCCGGTGAGGTTCGCTGCGACGTGTGCGAGCGCCGCCAGCAAGGCGACGCCGCCCGCCGAAGCGCTCAGCGAGACGAGCACCGGTCGCGCATGGGACGGGAGCCTGCGCAGGCTGACCGCTCCCGCGACAGCCAGAGCGACGGCCGCGCCGATGAGGAAGTACAGCAGCGCGCCAGTGGGAGTGTCGGCCGAAGCGACCGCGGGGACAACACACGCCAGCGCGAGGCCACTCGCGAGCACGATGGCGGCCGCGCGGGCCGGTTCGCCTGCTTTGCGGGCCCTGCCGAACCACCAGAGCAGCAGTGCAGCCGCGACAAGCGGTATCCCTGCAGGAAGGTGGAAGGCCTCTGGCGTGCTGATGCCCGGCGTCGCGAGTGCGAACACGTACCAGGCGGCTGTGAGGAGGCCGACACCGATCCATGCCAGAAACGCTCGGCCTCGCGCCTGGAACAGGCCGGAGGGGGAGAGCGCGAGCAGGATGGGCACGGCAGCGGAGACCGCGGTTGTCGCAGCGAAGTACTGGGCGCCCGCCGGCTGGCCGAACGCGCTCGTGAAGACCGGGGTGCTCGCGAGTGAGACGACGGCTACCGCGCCGGCCGCGAGCTCGGCGGGGAGGGCGCGTGCCGCTGGCGCGCCGCGAAGTCTGGCAGCGAGCATCCCACCTGCGGTCAGGGCGGCTGCTGCGACGCCGAGCGATGCCGCGACGGCTGGAAGGTACTGGGCAGTCACCGACGACGTGACCGCGGCTGCGAGGGTTGCCCAGAGCGACGGGGCGAGGACTGCCAGGAGCGGTGCGATCGCTGGCACGTCGCGCTCCTCGGTTCGCCGCAGGGCCACGACGACGATCGCGATGCAGAGCAGACCGCCGAATGCGGCACCCGCGAACCAGAGCGCGCCGAGCGGCCACGCGGCGGCAGTCAGCGCGGCGCCATCGTCGCTGCGGCTGGCCGTCGACCTGACCAGGGCGAGTAGAGCGAACGACGCCACGGCGGCGGGGAGCGCTGCCGTGTAGGCCAGCAGGGTGCGCTCCGCAGCGGCGAGCCACGGCCGCGGGAGTAGGAGCGTCGCGGTGAGGAGCAGCACGATGCCGAGGTAGGCGCAGGTTATGGCGAGGTTGGTGCCGGAGGCGCTCGACGTGCTCCATGCGTCGCGCACGAAGGCGACGAGGAGCGGAACGGCGAGCAGCTGCACTGCCGTGAGCGCGGTGAGGACCGGCCGGAGCGCTGCTGCCGGGGCCCTCGTCGAGAAGCGCAGGCAGAAGGTGAGCGCGGCGGCGGCGACAAGCGCGACGATCTCGAGCGGGGGCACCGCAAGCCCCGAGCCGATGATGGCGAGGATGGCGACGGCGGCGACGCACTTGGCGACAACACGCAACGCGGTCTTGGGCGGCGCGTTCTCGGCGCCGGTGGCGGCGGGGCCCCTCGCGAGCCTGATGGCGACGAGGACGGCCGCTGCGGCGATCGCCAGGTTCGCGATGGTGACGCCCGACGAGTCGGGTGCGCTGGCGGCGGCGCACAAGGCGAGGAACGATCCTGCTGCCGTGAGCGCGGGAGTGAGCTGCCGCATCCGCCCAGGAACCAGCTGGAGGATGCCGGCGGCGAGCGCGAGGCCCACCGTGCCGGTTGCTATGGCCCACCAGGTGCCGCTTTCTGCACCCGCGAAGGCTTCTGCCATGCCCGCCTGGTCGGCGCGGACAAGCGCACGGAGATAGTCGACGTGCACGACGTCGATGGCAAGGGACATGACCGGGACGGCGGCGGCGGCGATGGTCGTCCAGGTCCAGGCGGTGACGGCGAGCTGCAGCGACGCGGCTTGTGCTTGCGCCGAGGAGACCTGTGCGTGCGTCGAGGAGAAGAGGCGCGCCCGGAGCACCTGTACCGCGGCGAGCGCCACAGGAATGAGGGCAAGCGAGAGCGCAAGGCGAATCGGCCCGACGAAGCCAAGCGGCACGGCACCGAGCGCGAGGGCGGTGAGGATTCCGAAGGAGATGAGCAGGCTGCGGCCGCCGAGCGCTCCCCGCTCCCGGCTGATCAGCCAGGCGAGCAGAGCCGCGGAGGCCGCTGCAAGGGCGAAGAGCAGGCCGTAGCCGAGCCACGGTTCGTCGCCCGTCGAGGCCGCCGCGCCGGCGAGTACGCCCGCGCTCAGGGCGACGACGCCAGTGACGGCGAGGATCCAGCGCTCGAGTGAGCGCGGCGTGGCGTCGCTGAACGAGTCCGCGGTGCTCGCCGGAGCCCCCTGGCTGAGCTGCGGTGGCTGCCTGACGCGCAGCAGCACGTGCAGACCGGACGCCGCCCCCGCGAGGACAAGGGCGAGCACAAGTCGCTGGACGGGGGTGAGGATCCCCGGAGTCGCCCCGGCGGCCGTGAGGGCGATGGCGGGCAGCACCGTGAGGCTCGCGGCGATGCCAGGGGCTCGAAGGTGGGCGAGGCGATGCCACGCCTCGAAGGCTGCGGTTGCGACGAGCAGGCCGACGCCCCAGTAGAGCGTCCCTGGAACCCGGTCAGCACCGAACAGGCCGGTGGCCTGAACGGCCCACACGTCGAGGATCACGAGGACGATGCCAAGAGCTGCGATGCCCTCGGCCGTGGCCGCGAGCCTTCGGCGCTTCAGGATGCTCGCGGTTGCGATGACCGCGAGCGTCACGCCTGCGGTGATGGCGGCCTTGACCTCGACACCGAACACGACCCACGCGAAGGTGAGGAAGACGATCGCGGCGATGCTGAGGAGCCCGATGCCGAGCACAAGCAGCAGGAGCTGCACGCTCGAGCGACGTGGCCGCGCCGGCTGAGGGGACTGCGCAGGGAACAGGGGCTGCGCGGGCGGAACCTGACGCGCTGCTGGGGCGCGCTGTGCCGCCCAGCGGTCGACCGGTGACTGTGCGGGGGCCGGCGGATGTGCGGAGTCAGACGTATGTGCGGAGCCAGACGGATGCGCGGGCTGCGCAACCTGGGGATGCTGGACATTCGCGTGCGGGAGATGCTGCGGCGCCTGGCGACCCGGAGCTGGCGTCACCGCGGCGGCCTGCGCCGCACTGGCAGCTGCATCCGCCCCCAGATGGCCGGCCGCCCCACCGAGGAGCCGTGCGTGGTCGGCGGCCAGCAGCGCCTCGCTGCCCTGCTTCTGCTCCAGAAGCGCGTGCTGGCGGCGTGCCTGCTCGGCGTGTGCCTGCTCGGCGCGGAGCGCGGCGGCGGCCGCGGCGCGCGCCTGTTCGTTGGCCGCGACGATGAACTCGCCGCGGGCGAGCAGCGGGTCTCGGGCTTGCGCTCCGAGCTCGAGGAGACGGCCGATGACGGCCTGATCACGTGTGAAGCCGCAGTGCACGCAGGAGGTTCCGGGCGCTCCGTAGGTCTCGAAGCACGACGGGCACTTGCTCGGGTCGGTGAGATCGCCCAGCGTCTTCGGGAACCGTGGCCTCTGGGCTTGTCTGCCCGCTCCTGCGTCAGTCACTCTGCGTATCCCCCTGGGGTTGTCTGGCCGTCAGCCTAGCGAGCGTGCCGCGAAGATGCCGGTTTTCAGCCAGGAGTTGGGGAGGACTGCCCCGCAGGCGGGGCTGCAGTCACGTCGAGATCGAGCCGCAGAGGTCGAGCCACAAAGGAGTTCAGGCGGGAGTCCAGGCGGTGGGCTCAGACGCTGAGCTCAGGCGCTGAGCTCAGGCGCTGAGCTCAGGCGCTGAGCTCAGGCGCTGACGAGCGGGAGCCGCTTCCGCCAGTTGCCGATCGAGATGGCGATGCGGCTCGCGGCCTGCTCATCCCAGTCGACGGCGAGCCCGTTGCTGCGCATCGTCGTCGCGATGAGGAGGCCGAGCTGGCGCTCGTCACTCGCACGCTCGTCCGGCTTCCTCGTGGCGTCCGTCGTGAACAGACCGAACGCCAGGTACAGCTGCGCTTCGTCGCCCGACAGGCGCTCGGCATCCTGCTGGTGGAAGAAGACGTAGCCGGTCTGCCCGTCTGCGGTCTTCTCGGCTTCGATCTCGGTATGCCCGCAGTTCTGGCAGCACGCGAAGTTCATGCGGGCGACGACGCCGGCCTGCTCGAGGTCGGCGAACGCGGCACGGAGCTTCTCGTAGTCGCCTTCGCTCGACCAGTCGCGCTGGCAGTCGGCGAGGTCGTCCCACGTCGCGGTCACGATGCGCTCGATTTCGTCGGCGCGGACGGGCAGGGCCTCGTCCTCGGCGAACGAGCCCGCGGTCTCGAGGGCTTCGTCGAGCGAGACGAAGCCTGGCCTGATGAGTTCGACGGTCTTCGCCCGGAGAGTCTCCCGCGGGTTGTGAACGCCGTGCGGCTGGTGCTCGGCCTGGGGTGTGGTCGAGGCTGGGCGGAGGTACTTGAACAGATCCACGGCGGAGACTCTACGTCTCCACGCCTGGTACGTCCAACTGCGAGCTGTTCAGGGTCGCCTTCATGCGCGGCTGACTTCCGGATGACGGTCCGGCGGGTGGAGACTGAGGGCATGGCTGAATGGAACGTGCGCTCTGTGACCTCGTCGGACGAGCCCGAGTGGCGCGAGCTGTATCGCGGCTACCGCGAGTTCTACGGCGTCCCGGCCGATGAGGCGAAGCTCGACGTCGTCTGGTCGTGGCTGGGCGACGACGCCCATGAGACGCACGGCTTCGTCGCCGTCGATGGTGAGGGCCATCTGGGCGGGATCGCGCACGTGCGTCGCTTCGCACGGCCCCTGTCTGCGACGACCGGGCTCTACCTCGATGACCTCTTCACCTCCCCGGCCGTGCGTGGAGGCGGGGCGGGGAAAGCGCTGCTGCTGCACCTCGGTGACTACGCGCGCGAGTCCGGACTCAGCGTGGTGCGCTGGATCACCGCCGAGGACAACACGGCGGCGAGGCGTCTCTATGACGTGGTCGCGAAGCAGACGGCCTGGGTGACCTACGACATCGTGTCGTAGTTCCTGCGCGAAGAGGCGTCTGCGTCTACCGGCGTTCACCGTTTCGGGGGAGACTTGGCCGGATCGGGCCTGAGCCCGACACTCTGACGAGGAAGGCCATCCCCGATGCCGACACACCTCAGCCGGCTGCAGCGCGATCGCGCGCCCCGGCCGACCCGAGACGAGCTCTACGCCGCGGGTAAGGCGCTCCGGAAGACGCAGCCGCACGTCGAGCATGCGATCTTCGTCGCGGGTGAGCGGGACCCAGCGGCGATCCTTGCCGAGCAGAACGCCGCGAGGCTGCCCGAGCTCGTGTCGCTTCGTATGGGCAGGATGCTCGCGAGCCCGTTCACGTTCTACCGCGGGACCGCGGCGATCATGGCGCACGACCTGGCCCAGGGAGTCAGCACGGGTATCCAGGTCGTGGCGTGCGGCGACGCGCACCTCAGCAACTTCGGGCTCTTCGCATCGCCGCAGCGCACGCTCGTGTTCGACCTCAACGACTTCGACGAGGCAGCCTCAGCACCATGGGAGTGGGACCTGAAGCGGCTCGTGGCGAGCGTCGTCATCGGAGCGCGCGACCTCGGGCTGACCGAGGAGAAAACGCGCAAGGCGGCTCGGAAGGCGGCGGCCGCCTATCGCGAGGGGATGCGTGAAATGGTCGGCCACTCGAGTCTCGACCGCTACTACTTGCGGCTCGATACCGACCTCGCGCATCCGTCGTTCACGACGGATGCGCAGGACGTGCTGGCGAAGGCGACGAGGAGCGCGAGGAAGCGCACCTCGCAGCGGTTCGTCGACAAGCTCACGGAGCGCGCTGCGGACGGGACTCGGCTCATCGTCGAGAACCCGCCGGTCATGACACATGTCTCGCCGGAGTCCGAGGCGCGCGTCGAGGAGTTGTTTGAGAAGTACCGCGCCACCGTGAGCACCGACGTCGCGTTCCTGCTCGGCAACTTCACGCTCACGGATGTCGCCCGGCGGGCCGTCGGGGTCGGCAGCGTCGGCACGAGGTGCTTCATCCTGATCTTGACGGGGCCGGCCGGCGAGGCGCTGGTGCTGCAGGTGAAGGAGGCGCCGGCATCGGTCCTCGAGACCTACGGCGACGTCGATCCCAGGCGACTCCTGCAGGCTCGCTCGCGCCAGGAGTACGACGAGCTCGGCGAGGGGTACCGTGTCGTCAGCTGCCAGCGCATCCTGCAAGCCGTCTCCGACCCCTTCCTCGGCTACCTGCGATTCGCGGGCGAGGATGGCATCGTGCGCGACTTCTACGTGCGGCAGTTCAGGGACATGAAGGGATCCGTGGAGCTCGAGCAGCTCACCCCGTCGGAGTTCTCCAAGTACGGGGAGGCATGCGGGACCCTGCTCGCGCGCGCCCACGCGCAGAGCCCTATCGCGCCGATGATCGCGGGGTACCTCGGCAAGAGCGGCTCGTTCGACGGCGCTATGGCGGAATGGGCGATCGGCTACGCCGAGCAGTCGGCGCTCGACTACGCGGAGCTGCTGGCCGCCCGAGACCGAGGGGACTTCGAAGCTGTCTCGGACCGCTAGGCGGCCGAAGCTCTAGCGGTCGCGAGCTCTAAGGGTTGCGAGCTCTCGGGCTTGCGAACTCTCGGGCTTGCGAACTCTCGGGCTTGCGCCGAAGCTCGAGCGCCTCGTGGTCCCAGCCGAGGGGCGTCGAGCGAACGAGTTCCCAGCCGGCTCGCCCTGCGAGCGCCTCGAGGTCCCGCAGGCTTCTCGGCGCGGCCCCGGTGGCGGCGTACGTGAGGAGCGCGTGCTCGGCTTCGTGGGGGGAGGGAGCTTGGCCCTCCGGTGGCACAAGCTCGACGACGACGGCGGAGGCCGCCCACTCGGCGAGCCCCGCGAGGAACGCGACGGCCTCCTCGTCGGTGCGCTGCGCAAGCGCAAGCGCCGCGGAAGCGACCTGCGCATCGGCCGCACGGAAGCTCTCGACTGCCACGAAGTCGCTGCCAGGCTGAGCCCGCCGCGCCGCATCCAGTTCGAGGAGCGTACCGACGACCGTGACTTCCGCTGTGCCCGCAAGGGCGTTCGCGAAGGCGACGCTTCCCGGCCCCGTCACTGCGACCCGGCGAGCGGAGTTCAGGGTCCGCAGGTCCTTGACGCCCCTGGCGACGAAGTCGAAGCCGATGGCCGCCTCGACCTGCTCCTGCAATCGAGCGGATCGGTTGACGGAGAGCTCCCGCAACGTCGACCCGTTGGCGGCTGCGTATGGCGACGCACCCGTTCGCAGCGCGGTGTCCAGTGCGGACAGCGAAAGCAGGAGCTCGGTCTCGGCCGTGTCGTCAAGGCTTTCACGGAGGTGCTCGTCTTCGAGGATCTCATCGCCGGTAGGCCCGAGGGCCACGAGGCCATCGGAGATCCGCACGGCGTCGAATGAGCCGAGCACCTGCACGAGGACGCGAACGCCGCCAGGTGCAAGTTCCAGCTCTGCTGCGAGCGCCTCGACCGAGCGCGGCGCACTCGCGATGGCGTCCAGGAGGCCAGTCGACAGCGCCGCCCGCGCGGCGAACCATGGAACGGGCGAGAGGACAACGTCCAGTTCGAGCTGCTGCGGCTTGGTCGCATCCGTCGTCTCGACAGCCGGGACCACCTCGGCCGCCTGCTCGGCCGCCTGCTGGGCCGACTGCTCTGTCGCGTGCCAGTAGCCGGTGATGTTCACGTGGGTCTTCGGCATGCCGAGGTCTCGCGCGCACCAGCGCCTCAGCGGAAGGAGCGAGCGGCTCTCGGCGGCCGCCCACACGTAGCCGCTGCCGGCGGGCAGCTCCAGCGCT
The DNA here is from genome assembly GCF_002931075.1 of Pseudoclavibacter sp. AY1F1. Classification (GTDB taxonomy): domain Bacteria; phylum Actinomycetota; class Actinomycetes; order Actinomycetales; family Microbacteriaceae; genus Pseudoclavibacter. Next base: position 421,231 of record NZ_PSTQ01000002.1, read on the forward strand.
CGGACTGCGGAGACCAGGTTCGCCTCCTGATCCGTGCCAGCAACGACCCACTGCAGCTCGTCGCCGTCGCGGATGCTCAGCTCTTGGATGGCGTCCTCATCCTGCACCTCGACGATCACGATCGCTGGTGCGTCGTCGTGGCGTTCATCGAGGAAGCGGCCGATGGCCGGGAGTGCGGTCTCGTCTCCTGCGAGCAGCATCCAGTCGACGTCAGGGGGAAGCACCAGCGAAGATTTCGGGCCGACGACGTGCAGCGAGTCGCCGACGACAGCTGCTTCCGCCCAGCTCGCCGCCGGCCCGTCGCCGTGGCGCACGAAGTCGAGCTCGAGCTCGCCTGCCACCGGGTCGAAGCGACGTGGGGTGTAGTCGCGGGTCAGTGTCACCTCGCTGTCGGTCCAGTCGATCGAGTGCGCACGCTGGACGGGCAACGCGTCAGCGATCGGGCCGCCATCGGCGAAGACCAGTTTGATGTGGTCGTCGAACCCCGTGCTGACGAACTCCGGCAGGTCGAAGCCGGAGCCCGTGAACCCCTCGAGCTGCGGGCCGGTGAGTGTGACGCGACGCATTCGCGGAGTCACGTCGACAACCCGGCTCACGGTGAGCTCGCGGAGGACAAGGGGATGGGTGACGAAGTTGCGCTGCGGCATGGGCTTTCTCGTTGGGGCGTGCGGTGGAACTCTCGGGGGTGCTGCAGTCCGTTTAGGCGAATTGCTGCTGGATGTTGTCGAGCAGGTCCATCGTGCGGATGTAGTCGGCGCGGTAGGCCCAGTAGGGCAGCTCGTAGACCTGGTTGCTCTGGAACGCGGGGAGACCTGCGTAGACGGGGTCGCCAGCGAGCGTCGCTGGGTCGGCACCTCCATCGACGAAACCGAACGCGAAGATCATCGGCGCGGTGAAGACCTGGCTCACCTGCTCGGTCGACAACTCGAAGGAGTCGCCCGTGCCGTACACCTCGAAGTCGGGGTTGTCCGCGATGACCGGCGCGGGCTCGAAGCCGACCGCCGCGAGCGTCTGGGGCAGGGCGGAGCTCTCGGGAAGCGAGTACGGTGTGCCGTCGGCCGTGAGCACGAGGTAGTTGACGGGTGTCGCTGGCACTGTGATCGCCTCGGCGACCTCAGCCACCTTGTCGTCGTAGGCCGTCAGCAGCTCCTGCTCCTTCTCGGACTGGCCGAGCACGTCGTCGGCGATGAAGCCGAGCTGCTCCTGCCAGGTGAGGAGCGTGTTCGAGACGATGACGGTCGGTGCGATCTCCGTGAGGCGGTCGTAGCTCTCGACTGCCTGCATCGACGGGAAGCCCTGGCCGCCGGCGATGATGAGGTCCGGGTCCTGCGCGAGGATCGCCTCGTAGTCGAAACCGTCCTCACCCCATGGGAGGACAACCGTTTCGTCCGCCGCCGCCTCGTCGGCGTAGGCCTCCGGGTAGTCGCCACCACCTGGGCCCGGGGTCTCCGGGATCGTCGCGAGCACCGGCACGTCGAGTGCGTAGAGGTAGCCGGAGAGGTTCGCGTTGAGGACCACGATGCGCTCGGCATCGCCCGGGATCGTGACGTCGCCCTGGTCGGTGGTGACCACGCGCTCGGCTGGGGCGGCTTCGGTTGTCGCGGTCGAGTCGGGCACGGTCGTGGTGCAGGCGGCGAGGGACCCGACCGCCACGAGTGCGGCGAGCAGGGCGATGGGGCGGCGGAGAGTCGTCATGATTCCTTGAGGGGCTGGTGGGGCATCTGGGCTGGTGGGACTTCTGGGGCCGGCGGGCGTGGGTCCCGGATCGACTCGATCCGTCCCCGCGGCACAAATCATTAGGCTAGCCTTGCCTGTGTCATGTCGGACCTCACCAGCATGACATCTCGTTCACCAGGGCGACGACTACAGGAGAGCCGTGAACTTCGCTGAGCTGGGCCGCGCGGTCGCGCGCGCCAACGCCATCCGCTTCCACGGCCACGAGCCGCACAGCCACGACGTTCCGCACCTCGTCTACCTCGTCAGCGGGACGGGGAAGCTCGATGTCGACGGCCGTACCGTGCTGCTTCGCGCACACCAGTCGGCCTGGCTCGCCGCCGACGTCGAGCACTCGCTCGAGCTCTCCGACGACGGCATGGCCCTTGGCCCGTTCCTCGACCCAGGCGCCGTCCCGCCAGGCGGTCGCACGCGCATCCTTGGCCAGATGCGGGACCTCGACGACCTCATGCTGGTGCTCCTGTGCGTTGCACCCGAGAGCGACGAGGAGCGAAACCCGTTCCGCAGCGCGATCGAGCAGGTGCTCCGCGCCGTCACCCGCGAGCAGTTCCCGCTGACGCTTCCCGAGCATCCCGTCGCGCACGCGATCGCACTCGAGGCGCCGTACTTCGACGGCACGCTCAGCGAGCTCGCGCAGCGGCATTTCACGAGCGTCCGCCATGTGCAGCGCCTCTTCCTCGACGAGACCGGGCTGCCCTTCGCCCGTTGGCGCACCCGAGCTCGCCTCAACGTCGCGATCGTGAACCTGCGGGCGGGCCAGGGGATGCGCACCGCCATGCTCGAGTCCGGGTACACGACGAAGCACGGGCTGCTGAAGGCCGTGAGCCGCGAGTGCGGCCTACCGCTCGAGGAACTACTCAGCGCCCCGCAGCGCACCGTGGAGCTTCTTGACGAGGCGGCCTGACGTGACCGCCTCCGCAACCGAGACGGTCCTCCGCGACGGGGAGCAGAAGTCGAAGTCGCGTGCCCTATCCGACGGGGCCCGCTTCGCTCTGCTGGTCGCAGCCATCGTGGTCCTGGCGGCCACAGCCTTCTGCAGCCTCTTCGTGGGCTCGCGCGGGCTGGACCCCGCGGTGGTGATGGCCGCGCTGCTGCACCCTGACGGCTCTCCCGAGCACGTCGTGATCCAGAACCTCCGAATCCCTCGAACCGCGCTCGGGGTGCTCGTCGGTGCGGCTTTGGGAGTTGGCGGGGCGCTCATCCAGGCCTTCACCCGGAACCCGTTGGCCGACCCCGGCATCCTCGGCGTCAACGCCGGAGCCGGGTTCGCGATAGTGCTCGGCTCCGCGGTCTTCGGCGTCACGAGCGTCGCGCTGTACCTGCCGTTCGCCTTCGCCGGCGCGATCGCGACGACCCTCGTGGTCTACGGCATCGCACGCCGCGGGGGCGGGGGAGCGACACCGCTGCGGCTCACGCTCGTGGGCATCGCGCTCGCGGCCGTTCTGAACGGCATCTCCTCGACACTGGCGCTCATGGACCCAGACACCTTCGACCGCCTCCGTTACTGGGGTGCCGGAACCATCGCCGATCGACCCGACGGGACGATCCAGGCGGTGGCGCCCTTCATCGTGGCGGGGCTCGTCATGGCCCTCCTCCTGGCGAGGTCGCTCAACGTCTTCGCTCTCGGTGACGAGCTCGCGCAGTCGCTCGGGGCGCGCGTGAACACGGTGCGGATCCTGACGATCGTGGCCGTGACGCTGCTGTGCGGTGCCGCGACGGCGGCAGCTGGCCCCATCGCCTTCATCGGACTCATGGTCCCGCACGCCGTCCGATGGCTCACGGGCCCAGACCAGCGGTGGATTCTGCCCTTCTCCCTCGTGCTCGCGCCCGTCTTGCTCCTGATCTCCGACATGCTCGGGCGCCTCGTCGTCTACCCGGGCGAGCTGCAGGTCGGTATCGTCGCGGCCTTCCTCGGCGCACCAGTGCTCATCTTCCTGGTCCGCCGCACGAGGGGAAGTGCGCTGTGACGAGGGCGGCAGAGCAGGTTGCCATCCGGAGCCGCGGCGACCGCGTCTCGTTCACGGTGCGTCCGCGCGGTCTCGTTGTCGCCGGCTCGCTCCTGCTCCTCATCGCGGCGTGCTTCCTCGTCTCGCTCGCGCTCGGGAAGTACACGGTCGCAGTGCCCGACGTCATCGCGGCCCTCGCCGGCACGGGAAGCGAGCAGGTCCGCCTCGTTGTCGTCGACTGGCGTCTGCCGCGGGCGCTCCTCTCAGCGCTCTTCGGGGCGGCACTCGGGCTCAGCGGTGCCATCTTCCAGTCGCTGACCCGGAACGCCCTCGGCAGTCCGGACGTCATCGGCTTCAACATGGGCTCATACTCCGGGGTGCTCGTCGTCATGCTGGCGGGCGGCAGCGGCTTTCTGCTCATCGCGAGCGGGGCCGTCATCGGCGGCCTCGTCACGGCGTTCCTGGTCTACCTCTTCGCGTACAAGCGCGGAGTCCAGGGCTTCCGTCTCATCATCATCGGCATCGCCCTGAGTGCCATGCTCGGGTCGCTCAACACCTGGATCATGGTGAAGGCCGACGTCGCCTTCGCGATGCAGGCCGCGGTGTGGGGAGCAGGAACGCTCAACGGTGTCACCTGGGTCGAGGTGTGGCCGTCCATCGCGCTCTTCGTCGTCTTCGCCGTTGCGCTCGCGGTGCTGGCCCCCGGTATCCGCCAGCTGGAGCTCGGCGACGAGAACGCCAAGCTCCAGGGGCTCAAGGTCGAGCGCTCGAAGGTGCGGATGATCGTGCTCGGCGTCGGCTTCACGGCGCTCGTGACGGCCGCCGCAGGACCCATCTCGTTCATCGCTCTTGCGGCGCCGCAACTCGCGCGACGCCTCACCAGGGCGGGCGCATCCATCGATCTGGTCGCCTCGGCCCTTGTCGGCGCCGCGCTCTTGAGCATCGCCGACCTCATCGCGCAGCACGCGCTCCCCGGCGTCTCGCTCCCGGTGGGCGCGGTCACCGTGAGCATCGGCGGCCTCTACCTCGTCTGGCTCCTCGCAAGGGAGACGAAGACCAGGTGAGGACTTCCAGGACAGACAGGCGGACAGGCTGATGAACAATCAGACAAGCACACGGACGAAAGGCGGTGGCGGCGTGACGCAGCTCACTGGCGCTGGGCTCGTGGTCGGCTACGGCGATCGGGTGGTGATCGAAGGCGTCGACGTGTCGATACCCGCAGGCTCCTTCACGGTGATCGTCGGGCCCAACGCCTGCGGCAAGTCGACGCTCCTCAAAGCCCTCGCGAGGCTCATCCCCGTGAGCTCGGGGCAGGTGACGCTCGACGGCAAGGCCATCCACGAGCTGCCATCGAAGGAGCTCGCCCGGAGGCTGGGCCTCCTGCCGCAGTCGTCGCTCGCTCCTGACGGCATCACCGTGCAGGACCTCGTATCGCGCGGACGCTTCCCGCATCAATCGCTGCTCTCTCGCTGGTCACGCGAAGATGAACGGGTCGTTGCGGAGGCCATGGCGGCGACCGGCGTCACCGACCTCAGAAACCGCCTCCTCGACGAACTCTCCGGCGGGCAGCGGCAACGCGTCTGGGTGTCGATGGTGCTCGCGCAGGAGACGCCCATGCTGCTTCTGGACGAGCCGACGACCTTCCTCGACATCGCACATCAGGTGGAACTGCTCGACCTGATCGAGCGGCTGCGCGGCGAGGGCAAGACTGTTGTCGCCGTGCTCCACGAGATCAACCTCGCCGCCAGGTATGCCTCGCACCTGATCGCGATGCGGGACGGCAGGATCGTCGCGGAGGGGCGCCCGAGCGAAGTCGTCACGGAGGAGCTGGTGGGGCGCGTCTTCGATCTGCCCTGCCGGGTCATCCCAGATCCTGACACGGGCACGCCCGTGGTTCTGCCGAGGCGGCGGCCCGTCCCCGCGGACGTTCGGTAGGCCCGGGCGGGCCCGGGGCGACCGAAGGGAATCCCGTGGTCGAGCCGCTCCCGACGTCCGCCTGGGAAGCGAGCCGCTCCCGATTTCAGGCTAGGAGGCGCGCCGCTCCTGGGTCCCGCTGATCGCATCCGCCGACCCGAACGCGGATGGTGCGTGCTGCGCGAGCCAGCCGTGCTCGCGCAGTGCGGTCGCGGCCGCCTCGCGCGCGGAGTACGGCACGATGCGTCCGTCCACCTCGACGTCCGCGCGGTGTCCGTGCCCGCCGACGAAGATCAGGTCGCCGGGCTTGGCCATCGCGACGGCGTGGTCGATACCGGTCGCCGAGTCGGCGATCTCGTAGAGCTCCCGCTCCGGGAACTCCGTGCGGATGGTGTCGACGAGGGTGCGGCGGATGCCGTCGGGGTCCTCCGTGCGAGGGTTGTAGTCGGTCACGATGACGACGTCGGACTCCTCGCTCGCGGCGCGCGCCATCTCGGGGCGCTTGCCTTTGTCGCGATCGCCGTCGGCGCCGAAGATCATGAAGAGGCGACCCGGCGTGAAGGGGCGGAGAGCGTGCAGCACGGCGCGGAACGACGCCGCCGTGTGACCGTAGTCGACGTAGACGCGGAGTTCGGACTCGCCCGAGACGAGGTCGAGGCGGCCAGGAACAACAGGGTGCAGCCCATCGGTGGCGTCGAGGGCAGCCCGGATCTCGTCGAGCGACGCGAGGCCTGTGCCGACAACCGAGACGATGGCGAGCGACAGGTCGAGCGCGGTGAAGGCGCCGGGGAGCCCGATGCTGGAGCGGAGTTCCTCACCGCTCGGCCCGCGCAGGGTGAAGTCGGTGCGCTCGATGCCCTCGGCGTCGATGTGCAGCACCCAGTCGGCGTCATCGGCGCCCTCCGTCGTGTCCCGAGCGACGGTCACGACCGGGATCTGGGACTCGCGCGCCGCGCGGCGGCCCCAGTCGTCTTCGATGGCGATGACTCCGCGCTTCGCGTGCTTCGGCGTGAAGAGCGTGAGCTTCGACGCGAAGTAGTTCTCGAGGGTGCCGTAGACGTCGAGGTGGTCCTGCGAGAGGTTCGTGAAGATGGCGCTCTCGAACGGCAGTCCGTCGACGCGTCCGCCGTCGAGTCCGTGGGAGGAGACTTCGATGGCCGCGACCTGGACACCGTCCTCGGTCATGCGGGCGACAAGCCCGTGCAGGTAGTCGGACTCGGGGGTCGTGAGGCGGCCCGAGAGTCGCGTCTCGAGCTTCGCGTCGCCCACGATGCGCTCGACGGTTCCCGATAGCCCGGCTTTGAGTCCGAGGGAGAGGAACAGCGCGTGCAGCAGGTAGCTCGTGGTCGTCTTGCCGTTGGTGCCGGTCACGGCGAACAGCGGCGGTGTTGCCGCCCCGGTCCCGAAGATGGTTGAGGCGGCGACGCTCATCACGGCTCGGGGATTGTCGACGACGATGGCGGGCAGCTCGTGCTCGGCGGCTTGTGCAGCCCCCGCCTCATCGGAGAGCACGGCGACGGCGCCGGCTCGAACAGCGGAGGGGAGGAAGTCTGCCCCGTGCTGCCTGGCACCGGGGATCGCGACGTACAGATCACCCGGGCGGATGCGCCGCGAGTCGCTCGAGACGCCCGTCACCTGCACGTGCGCGCTGGCAGGAGACGTCGTGCCACCGGTCGCGTCGGCGACAGTAGCGAGGGGAACAGTGTGCGGGCTGTTGGGGCGTGCCAGGTCTGACTGCAATGGTGGTCCTCTCGGAGTGCGCTCGGGCGCCGCGGATAGCCTTCACTGCAACGCGTCGGCCCGACGCCGGGGCGACGGGACTCAGTCACGCCAACGTGCAGGTAACAAGAAGATAACGACGGCTTCTATGTGGATCACGTGGCGAACGTGTGAGCCGTCTATGTATCTCGCATGAGGGAACGCGAAAGGCCCCCTCGAGAGGGGGCCTTCGGCGGGACCTGAGCGGTGTCATACGCGCTGTCAGGTCTTTGGTCGGGGTGACAGGATTCGAACCTGCGACTTCCCGCTCCCAAAGCGGGCGCTCTACCAAGCTGAGCTACACCCCGGTGCCGATCACTCGGCGAACCGCAGGTAATGCTACCGGACTCACGGGGTCGTTCAGACCACATCCGCTGGTCTGACGCGCGGGGTCGGCGGCGAGTTCACGCACCTCGCCAAGATGCGGTAGCATTCTCTTCGTCCCGATTCGGGGCTGTAGCTTAGTGGTAAAGCCTCTGTCTTCCAAACAGATGATGCGAGTTCGATTCTCGTCAGCCCCTCCAAGGAAAAGCCCGGTCAGAGCGAGAAGCTCCGGCCGGGTTTTTCAGTCAAGAGCGACGTCGCGGCCGAGCTCCTACAGCAGCAGCCCTCTGATGTCGTCAGCCGAGAGTTCGGCGCTGAAGAGCTCGTCATCGTCGATGACCGCGTCGAAGAGCTTCGACTTGCGCTCCTTGAGTGCCATGACCTTCTCCTCGATCGTGCCCTCGGCGATCATCCGGTAGACCATGACACGTCGCTCCTGCCCGATGCGGTGCGTGCGGTCGATGGCCTGCTCTTCGCTCGCCGGGTTCCACCAGGGGTCGAGCAAGAAGACGTAGTCGGCTTCCGTGAGGTTCAGCCCGAATCCGCCGGCCTTCAGGCTGATGAGGAAGACCGGAGCCGTGCCCTCCTTGAAAGACGCGATGACGTCAGCGCGCCGTGTCGTCGCCCCGTCGAGGTACACGAACGGGATGCCCTCGGCTTCGAGCCGAGCTGCGACGAGCTTGAGGTACGAGGTGAACTGGCTGAAGACAAGCGCCCGGTGTCCCTCGGCGGCGACGTCGGTCAGGTGCTCGAGCAACGCATCCAGTTTTCGTGATGGCACGCTGCCAGGCGGCATTCCGTCGAGACCCGCCTGGATGAGCGCAGGGTCGAGGGCCAGGAGGCGCAGCAGCGTCAGCGAGCGGAACACGGTGAAGCGGTTCTTGTCGAGGTCCTCGAGCAGGCCGAAGAGCTTCTGTCGCTCACGCTGCAGGTAGAGGTCGTAGAGCTCGCGGTGCTCTTCGCTCAACTCGATGAACAGCGTCTGCTCCTGCTTCTCCGGGAGTTCCGGGGCGACCCGCTGCTTGGTGCGTCGCAGCAGAAAGGGGCGGATGCGTGCCCTCAGCCTCGCGAGCCGCTTGGCACGCACCTCCGCGCTCGCGGGCTCGCTGAGACCCGCGCCGACGCCGTCGCTCACGCCCTGCCGCTTCCCCTCGATCGTGCGCACGTACTCCTCGCCGAAGCGCCGCGCCGAGGGGAACAGGCCAGGTGCCGTGATCGCGAGGAGCGAGTGCAGCTCGGTGAGTGAGTTCTCGAGCGGGGTGCCCGTGATGGCCAGTTTGAACGGCACCTCGAGCTCGCGCGCGCATTCGCTCACGAGCGAGTTCGCGTTCTTCACGAACTGGGCTTCGTCGAGGACAAGGCCCGACCATCCGGTGTCTTCCGCCACTGCGCGGTAGGCCTCGAAGTCGAGGCGGAAGAGCGCGTAGCTGGTGACGACGATGCTCGCCCGGGAGGCGAGGTCGGCGATCCGGCGCCCGGATGCGGCCTGCGTCGCGTCGACGACGTGTGTCGTGAGCTCAGGGGTGAACCTGGCCGCCTCGGACGCCCAGTTCGCAACGACCGAGGTCGGGGCGACAACCAGCAAGGGTGCCGGCACGCTGCCTGGAGGTGCCTGCTCACGCGCGTGCTGTGCGAGCGCAAGCGTCTGCAGGGTCTTCCCGAGTCCCATGTCGTCGGCGAGGATGCCGCCGAGCTTGTTGCGCCACAGGAATGCGAGCCAGTTGAGGCCCTCCTGCTGGTACGGGCGCAGGGACGCCTTGAGCCCGCGTGGAGGGTCGACGGGCGACGGCGCGTCCTCCCGCAGCTCCCTCAGGAGCTCGCGCCACTCGACCGCCGGCTTGGCCTCGTCTGCGAGGTCTTCGAAGTCCGACCACAGGCTCGCGTGCCTTCGACTGATCTGAATCCGGTTCGGTTCCCACTCGTTGAGGCCCTGCGCTTCACTGATGAGCTCGCGCAGCGGCTCGAACGCCGGGTGCTTGAGAGAGAGGTAGCTGCCGTCGATGAGCAGCAGCCTCGGCCGGCCGAGCGCAAGCGCCTTGAACAGCTTCGTGAAGGGGATCACCTTGCCGTCGACCGTGACTGTGACGCCGAGGTCGAACCAGTCGTGGCGCTCGGTGGGCACAGTCGTGACCGTCAGGTTCGGGGCGCCGCGAAGCTCCCGGTAGGCGGGGGGCGTGCCGACGGTCTCGACGCGGACGCCGGGGAGGCGCTCGAGCAGTGGGAGGGTCTCGGCAGCGAAGCGGGCCGCGTCGATCTGCGTGAGCGTGACCCGGACGGGGAGGGAGCCGGCCGCATCGGCGTCCTCCGGCATCCAGTCGCGCGGCAGCAGGCCCTCGTCGAGCACGGTCGAGAGTGCAGGTGGTGCCGCTCGCGCTCTCGGGCCCGCCCATTTCCAGCGCAGCTCGAGGCTGTGCCGCGCGCCGAATGTGGTGGTGAGGACAAGTTCGGGAGGAGTCGGGTCGGGGATGCGGACAGAGGCGTCTGCGCTCCCGAGTCGCATGCGAGCAGCGAGCTCGGGCAGGTGGGCTCGCTCGAACTCCTCGGCGTCGCCGCTTGGCACGGTGAACGCAGCCCGTTGAGCCTTGCCTGGTTTGAGCAGCCCGAGCTGGGCCACGCTGAGTCTCGTGTCGCTCGGGGCCAGGCGGATGCGGTCGGGCTCGTCGGCGTCGAAGACGTAGACGCCGTGGTCACCGACGGGCCGGGCCGTGTCGAAGCCGGCCGCGGTTTCGCCGAGCAGCAGGAGTGGCGCGACAACCAGCCCGTCCTCGGCCCTCCGAGCGTCGAGCGAGAGGCTCGACGTCGGCTCCAGGGTCACGCTCGCGCGCTTCCCCGTACCGACGAAGGCGATCTCGAGACCGATGGCCTCCTCGAGCATCGTCCACATCACGGGGCTCGGCGCCTCGTCGAGGAACACCCACTCGCTGTCCTGGCCGGGCTCCGGCGGCCGCGCGGCCCGGTGCAACGCGAAGAACTGCGCGAACCACGCCTGGTGCCGCGGGTCGATGTCTCGACGTCCGCGGAGGTGCTGCAGCTTCGCCCACGTGAGGTCTCCTTTGACCCACTTGCCGCGGACGCCCTGCATGACGGGCCTCACCCCAAGGCGCAGCTCGTCGAGCCCGACGCCGGCGCCCTCTTCGCCCGTGAACGCCCGCCGGGACGTCGGGCCATTCCAGCGGTACATGGTGCGGGGGATGAGCTCCCGCACCTCGAACTGCAGCGCCAGCGGCACAACTCGCTCTTGTGGGGTCGGTGCCTCGGCCGCGCCCGGCTGCTCGAGGAGCCGTCCGAGTGCGCTCCGCCAGGACGCTGGCGCTTGGGGATCACTCGGAGGGGTCACCGGTGCAGTCTACGAACCACCACCCCCAATCGCGCTCTCGAGGGTTACGCCAGGAGCTGCTCACCCATGGCGAGTGTGCCCTCCACGCCGAGGAAGGCGGAGTAGCGGTCAGCCTGCGCGCCGATCTCACGCTCGGCGGTCGCCGAGAACACTCCGGAGATCGGGCTCGCGACCACGCGTGTCCGTTTCGCGGTGCTCGTCTTCGACCAGAGCCCCACGCACCGCCCGCCGCGGATGACCGTCGCCCGGAACATCCCGTTGCCGCCGGGCACGATCAGTTCGGCATGATCCGGATGCACGCTCGCCGAGCGGTCCTGGTACCCGAGGACCCACTCGTCGAAGCCGGGCAGGAGCAGCGTGGGCGCCCATTTCGGCAGTTCCCTCGAATCCAGCGCCGCCGCCTCGACGAGGTAGCTCGCGCCGTTGAAGCGCACCTCAGCCACCGCATCGCCCAGCTCGGTGACCGCGGCCCTGAGCTCGGCCAGCGGCAGCTTGCACCAGTACTGCAGGTCCGCGAGCGTCGCCGGGCCGTGCCCGCGCAGGTAGCGCCTGACGAGCTCACGTACGGCCGCATCGTGGTCCAGCGTCACCGAGTCCGTGATCCACTCCGCGCCGATGACCAGTTGCTGCTCAGTGCCGGAGAACGGGCCGTAGACCAGCGTCTCGTCGAGCGAGAGCAGCCACAGCAGGTGCGCGCCTCGCTGGGCCCCCGTCGCGATGCCGTCGCGCTCCCAGGCCGCGAAGAGCTCGGCGCGAGTGAGGCGCCTGGACTCGCCGCGTGCATCCATCTCGCGGGAGAGAGATACCCGAGCGGCCTGCTCGGCTTCCGCGTCGATCTTCAAGTCTTGGTGGCGCTTGCGCATGGAGGCGCGTGCGCGCTCGGCGGTCAGCTGCTGCACCCAGTGCAGATCGCGTGCAGGCACGACGTGCAGTGTGCCTCGCAACGGCCAGCAGCGAACGAGCTCGCCGCGGTCGAAGCTCGCTCGCACCTCGTTGATGGGCGCACCCGAGCGGATTCCAAGCGCCCAGAGTGCGCCCGGCAGGTCCTGCCCCTGGAGAGCCAGGAGTCGATCGGCGGCGCCCATGACGCTCGGCCGATCGCCGGTGAGTGCTTGCGCTCGTTGGCGCAGCCCGAGCAGCTCTGGGCGCGAGAGGTCCGAAGTCATGAGGCCAGTCTCGCGGATGCGGCCTCGCGCACGGGGGCTCCACAGGCTTGCGCCCTTGCGGTCGCCGCACGCGAGGCGTAACGTACAACCAAATGGTTACACGACAGCTTAGCGAGGACGAGGTCAGCCGCATCTTCCAGGCACTTGCGGATGCGACACGGCGAGACATCCTCGCGCGCGTGCTCCGCGAGGAGCAGTCGGTGACAAGCCTCGCGGAGGCTTACGCCATGAGCTTCGCCGCCGTACAGAAGCACGTCGCCGTGCTCACGCGGGCGGGTCTCACGCAGAAGCGACGGCAGGGGAGGGAGCAGCTCGTGCAGGCCGACAACGCCACGATCCAACGAGCGACCCGGCTCCTCGAGTCCTACGAGCAGCTCTGGCGAGAACGCACCGCGCGAATCGACGACCTGCTCGCCGACGACGACAACACCACAACACCAACCACGCGCGCCGACGCCGGCGAGCAGTGATCGAGAGGAAGAGACAATGCCTGTCATCTCAACGCAGAAAGACGCGGAACAGCTCACGCTGACCGTCGTCACCGAGCACGCGGCCACGCCGGAGCGCGTCTGGCGGCTGTGGGAAGACCCGCGGCAGCTTGAGCGCTGGTGGGGCCCGCCGACCTGGCCATCGACGGTCGACTCATTCGAGTTCGAGCCGGGCGGCCACGTTGCCTCCCACATGACCGGCCCAGACGGCACCAAGGCGGGGGAGTGGTGGGAGTTCGTCACCATCGAGCCGCACCACACGCTGTCGTTCGACAACGGCTTCGCGCACGACGACGGCTCGCGAAACCTCGAGCTCCCCGTCACCCGTTGCACCGTCACGATCGAAGCCGTCGGCGACGTCACCCGCATGACCACCGTCTCCGTCTTCTCCTCGCCCGCCGACTTCGACAGCGTCATGGAGATGGGCATGGCTGAGGGAATGACCGAGGCCATGGGCCAGATCGACGGCGTCCTCGCGAGTTGAGACGTCGCAGAGACACGATGGCGCTCAATGCAACGGCTAGCCCGTTGCGCTGAGCGCCACTGCGTGTCGTCTCCGACTACTTGTTGATCTTGCCGACCAGGTGCTCGCCCGCGGCGATGCGCTTGGAGTCGTCGCTGCCCGGGATGACGTTGCCCCGCAGCGAGCGCCCGGCGGTCTCCTTGAAGCTGAGCACGGAGATGAGCCCGATGAGGCCAGCGCCGGCCAGGTAGAAGCCGGGGATCAGCACGTTGCCGGTCTGGTCGATCAGCCACGTGTTGGCGGATGCCGCAGTGCCACCGAAGATCGCCGTCGAGATGTTGTAGCCGATCGCGAAGCCCGAGTAGCGGACGGCGGTCGGGAACAGGGCGGGCAGCGTCGAGGAGATCGTCGAGATGATCATCACGAGGAACAACCCGAGGATCCCGAGTCCGGTGATCTGCGCGATGACGGACCCGGTCTGGATCAGCATGACGGCGGGGACCGAGAACACAGTGAAGCCGATGCTCGCGGCGATGAGCTGGGGTTTTCGGCCGATGCGGTCCGAGAGCGCCCCAAACGGCACGATGACCGCCATCATCAGGAGCTGGATGATCACCAGCGAGAACGTCGATTCGGCGGTGCTCTGGTCGAGCGTCGTCGAGAGGTACGTGGGCATGTAGGTGAGCACGAGGTAGAAGGCCACGTTGATGAGGATCACGAAGCCGAAGAGCTTGAGCACCTGCAGCGGGTAGTTCTTGAGGAGCGAGACGAGCGCGCCGATCGCGGTCTGCTTCTCGCCCGGCTCCTTGACGTCGTCGACAAACGTCTCCGACTCGCTGAGGTGGCGGCGCATCCAGAGTGCGACGAGACCAAGCGGGAGCGTGAGCAGGAACGGCAGGCGCCACCAGCCCTCGAGCATCCCGTCGTCGCCCACGATGAATGCAAGGGTCGTGCAGAGGATTGCAGCCGCGCTTGCACCGGCAAGGGTGCCGAACTCGAGGAACGAGCCGAAGAAGCCGCGCTTGTCGTCCGGCGCGTGCTCGGACATGAAGATGGCAGCGCCTGCGTACTCGCCACCTGCCGAGAAGCCCTGCAGCATGCGGAGCAGGATGAGGAGGATGGGTGCCGCGAAGCCGATCGAGTCGAAGGAGGGGAGGAGCCCGATCGCGGCCGTGGAGAGGCTGATCATGATGATCGTGAAGATCAGAACCTTCTGGCGCCCGATGCGGTCGCCGAGAGGCCCGAGGACCACGCCGCCGAGGGGGCGCACGAGGAAGGAGACGGCGAAGGTCGCGAAGGTCAGGATGAGCGGAAGTGCGCTGTCCGAGTCGCCGTCGAAGGTGAAGAACAGTTGCGAGACGTAGATCGCCAAGTAGCCGTAGATGCCGTAGTCGAACCACTCGATGGCATTGCCGATCGCGGAGCCCGCGACGGATCTGCGTGCCGTCTTGCGCTGGATGGGCGTCAGGTCGATCTCGCGGGTGAGCGGCGGCAGGGTCGAACCCTGCCCGCCTGGACTGGACTGATTCGAGGACATAGGTGCTCCTAGCGGCAGTTCCACACGGGTAATGGCCCAGTCCAGCGCGCGGACCTGGGTATTACCGGGACGCCTCCGCGAGGCGGAGCGCTATAAGCGCGTAGGCGCGCGCGGCGAGCAGGAGGTCGGCGACCTCCACCCGCTCCTCCGGCTGGTGGGCCTGTGCCTTGACGTCGCCTGGACCGAGGATCACGACGGGCACCTCGTGGTGGCGCGCGATGAAGCCGCCTTCGCAGGCAGCGCTCCACCCGCCGATGCTCGACGTGCCGCCCGCGTCGGCGACGGCGCGCACGGCGGTGGCGGGCAGGACGGAGTCGGGAGGTGTGAGGAACCCGGGCATGGCCATGTCGAGGTGGCCGGTGACGGTGATGCGCTCGCCGTTCAGCATCCCGCTCCGCGAGATCGCCGAGCGGATGCGCGCGAGCACGTCCTCGAGGATCTCCTCCGGCTCCTCGTCGGGCAGCACCCGGCGGTCGACGTAGAGTGTGCACTCCTCCGCGACGATCGAGGTGCCGTGGCCTCCGGCGATCATGCCGACGTTCCAGCTGCCGGTGCCGATGAGGCCGGGGACCGCCGCGGAGTGCTGGGCGATACGTGCGGCGTCGTCCTCGATGGCCTGCACGGCGATGGCCGCCGCGACGATCGCGCTTGCGCCGTCCGCCGGGTTGCCTGCATGGGCGGCGGCACCGCGGAGGGTGATGATGAAGTTCGTGGCGCCCCGGCAGGCGACCACGGTGTCGAGGCCGGTCGGCTCGGCGACGACGCAGGCAGAGTACGGCAGAGCATCTCCCGCGGCGCGCACTTCGCGCGCGGTCGGCGCATCCGCGATGTGGCGGAGCGCGCCGGTGGCGGTGTCTTCCTCGTCGACCGTGCAGAGCAGGGCGAGGCGAAGCTCCGGTCGCTGAGCGTGGACGGCCGACATCGCCGCGACGACCGCGGCGAGGCCGCCCTTCATGTCCACGGCGCCGCGGCCGATGAGCATCCCATCGACCAGGCGCGGCTCGAAGGGGTCGCCGAGCCAGCCGGCACCGGCGGGGACGACGTCGCTGTGGCCGAGGAACAGGAGAGCGGGTCCGTCTCCGTCGCCCATCTGCGCGAGGAGATTGTGCCGTCCGGGGGCGACCTCGGTCAGCGTGACCTGGGCCCCGGCCCGCTCGCAGAGAGATGCGAGGACCTCGACGGTCGCGGCTTCCGTCTCGCCGGGGTTCTCGCCCCGCGCGCGGATGAGCTCGGCAGCGTCAGCGACGATCCCCTCGAGGTCGAGGCGCTCGAGCACGGCAGTCTCTGCCGCGCTGGGCCCGCTCACGCGTCACCCTTCACGATGAGCTCGCGCGGCGCGCTTGTCAGCACCTCGACGCCGGTCTCGGTGATGCGGATCGACTCGGAGACTTCGAAGCCGAAGCCCGTCATCCACATGCCCGCGATGAGGTGGAAGGTCATGTTGGGGGCCAGCACCGTCTCCTCGCCGGCGCGGATGCTCACGGTGTGCTCGCCCCAGTCCGGCGGGTAGCCGATGCCGATCGAGTAGCCCAGGCGCGAGGCCTTGCTGAGTCCCTGCTTCGCGAGCACCGCATCCCAGGCTGCGACGGCAGCATCGGGGGTCTGGCCAGGGCGGAGAAGCTCGAGCGCGGCCTCGAAGCCGTCGAGGGTCGTCGCGGCAACCCGCTGCAGTTCGGCGCTCGGCTGGCCGAGGCTCACGGTGCGCGCGAGCGGCGCGTGGTAGCGGCGGTGGGCGCCCGCGAGCTCGAGGGAGACGGCCTCTCCGGCGACGATCTGCGCGCTCGACCACGTGAGGTGAGGCGTGTCGGCGCCCTCGCCGGCCAGCATCATCGGAACGATCGACGGGTAGTCGCCCTCTGCGTCTCCGACTCCCGCTGCCTGCGCCGCTTGGATCTCTGCGGCGACATCGCTCTGCCGCCTGCCTCCTCGCAGCGCCTTGATACCGACCGCCATGGCGTTCGAGCTCACGGCGGCCGCGGTCCTCATGAGGGAGAGCTCCGCCTGGGACTTTACGAGGCGCACCCAGTTGACGAGCTCGCGGCTGTCCACGAGATCCCACTCCGGGAGCCGACGCTGCAGAGTCAGGAACGAGCGGACCGAGAAGAAGTGCGCTTCCGACTCGTAGCCGACCCGCATCCGCCTGGCCGCCTGGCCGCGCTCACGCAGCTCGGTCGCCGCCCAGTCCATGGGGTGCACCTCGGCGCGGTGCACGAGGTTCTCTGGGTATCCGGCGACCTGATCGCTCGGCAGCCACGTCGTGTGGTGCGCGCCGTGCGCGTCCATCGCCCGCATGACCAGCAGGAGGTCGCCCTCGGCCGGCACGTAGAGGAACTGCGGCATGTAGAAGGACCAGGCGTTATAGCCCGTCAGGTAGTAGAGGTTGGCCGGGTCGGTGACGAGGAGCGCGTCGAGGCCCTCGTCTTCCATGCGCACCCTCGTATTCGCGAGCCTGACGTCGAACTCCTGACGACTGAAGTCGGACGTGTCCTGGTTGAAGTCTGCGAGCTGCGACATGTGGCTCCTCCCTCTCTTGCGGCGGTCTCGAGAATCTACTCGCTCGGAGGGGGGACCGAGTGCATGTAGTTCAATGGAGGCGCGATCATCACCCCGTTCATCGCCCAGGGAGCTCACGTGCCAGACAACTCGACGCCAGAAGACTCCGAGACGGACGACGGCGCGGTCGACTACTCGCAGCGCGACTACCAGGCACCGACGGGCTATCGGGCCCCGGACTTCGTGTCGAAGTGGGCGGCGCAGGACAGCAGGGGCGACGCCCAGCGGCTCGCTGACGAGCAGCGCGAAGCGGAGCGCGAGGCCCAGGAGGCGGCGGAGGATGCCCGCGAGACGGACAGCAATTGGGACGAAGGCAGCACGCCGACGGGCCTGCCCGACGCGCCGCGCACACTCGAGGAGCTTGATGCGCTGGTCGACCGCGACGCGGCCTCGCAGTCACCCGGCTTCGTGCTTCCGGGGGCCGGTCCTGGCGAGGAGGTCACACAGCCCCTCGACGCGACCCTCGAGCGCCAGGAGCTGCTGACCCGCGTCGCGAGCGACAGCAGCGCCCTCCTCGGGAAGCGTGTGCGGGATGTGCAGAGCGCGGTCGCCGGCGGCCGACCCGGGAACGGCAAGGGAAGCGTCGGGCGCCCTAAGCGGACTCCGCCCAACCAGCTCCCGACGCCGCCGGCTGCCGCAGCCTCCACGCCCAAGACGGACACCAAGACGACGAAGAAGGGCGGTGGTGGCTGGTTCGGCTTCATCGCCGCGATCCTCGCCATCACGTTCGCGATCTCCGGGATCACCTTCATCGCCTGGGTGGTCATCGTCGTCTCGCTCATCTCGAGCATCGCCCTCATACGTGCCGGTGGCGGACGACGGGCGGTTGGTGTCATCACGCTGATCATGACGGTCGTGGCGCTTGTCATCCAGCTGATCGGTTCGACCGGCGGTTCGATCCGCGGAGCCGTGACGGAGCTGTCTGGCGGCACGGGGACGCTCGACCTCACCGCAACGGCCAGCGTCTCTGGTACGGGCAATGCGAGGTTCGATGTGGTCCTGCCTGGAGGCTCGGACGACATCGGCCTGCTGCGGGTCGAGTTCGAGGGCGAGCGGCTCCGCATCTACGACGTCGACGTGGAGGGCGAGCAGATGGGCGGGTCGTCCCTCTCCGCCTACGACGACTATTCGGGCCTTGCCATCATCAACGAGTGGACCGACGACGAGTTCCGGGCCATCGACATCGAGGCCGAGGGGGACTGGACGGTGACGCTCGTCTCACTCGAGACGCTTCCGTCGTTCGACGCCGAGTACTCGGGTTCTGGGTCGGAGGTCGTTCTCTACACGGGCAACGGCGGCGACGCGACTTTCGCGTTCGAGCCTGACCAGAGCATCGGGATCGACACGTTCGGCGCGGACAGCTGGTACGAGAGCACCAGCGAGGTCACGTCGCTCACTCGCCCGTTCCAAGCGGGCCCCACGATCATCCGGGTCGAGCTGTATGACGAGACGGCGTGGAGCATCCGCTTCGACGGGACAGCGCCGACTCCGACCAGCTGACCGCGAGTCGGGTCAGGTCGAGCGGCGGTAGCGGAGCTCGGGACGGCCGCGCTTGCCGTACACCGGCTCGACCTCGGCGAGGCCGCGAGCGCAGAGGTGGTCGAGGTAGCGGCGAGCGGTGACGCGGGAGAGGCCGCACACCTCGGCGATCTCGAGGGCGGACTGCCACTCCGACACCAGTCGGGAGGCGACAAGCTTGATCGTCGGCTCCGAGAGCCCCTTGGGCAGTGGCCTTCCCCGGCCGGCCGGCACCTGGATCGATGATGTTCCCGAGCGATCCAGCGTCTGCGACGGGGTACCGGCACCGCGACGGGCCAGCAGCCCGTCGATGTCCTGCTGCCGAAGCGGTGACGTTGGCGTTCCCTCGGCGGTCTTCCTCGGAGACGCGACGCGCGTGTCGCGGTAGTTGGCGAGCCTGGCCTCGAAGTTCGCCCGAGAGAAGGGCTTCACGAGGTAGTCGGAGATGCTGGCCGTCGCGAGCTGCGCGACCGAGAGCCGGTCGTTGGCGGAGGAGATGATGATGGCGTCGAAGGCGTCGTCAAGCAGCAGTCGCAGGCGGCGCAGCACCTCGACGCCGCTGAAGTCTGGCAGGTGCACGTCGAGCAGCACGAGGTCGATGTCCATGCTCGCGGCGACCTCGAGAGCCTCTTCACCCGTGCCGGCGGTGGCGACGACCTCGAAGCCGTCGACGCCCGCGAGCATGCGCTCGTGCAGGCGCCTGACGGCGGTCTCATCGTCGACGATGAGGGTTCGGATGGCGGTCACGGTGTGATTCTCTCAGGGCCCGCTGCTCCTGGATGCGCGTCCGGAGCTGACGGCGTGTGCTGGTTCGGCAGCGTCGCGACGAATCGTGCTCCTCCGAGTTCGCTCTCCGTGATCACGAGGCCGCCGCCGCGCTCGCCGGCGATGCGCAGCACGAGCCCGAGGCCGACGCCGCGCGGGATCTCGAGGCCGTCTCGCGACTCCGTCGCCTTGGTCGAGAATCCCGTCTCGGTGACCTGGTCGCGGATCTCCGCTGCGACCCCTGGCCCGGTGTCGTCCACCTGCATCCGCACCCCCGATCGTTCGGCCTCCACTGCGACCCGGACGATCCCGAGTGAGCCCTGCGCTTCGACGGCGTCGATCGCGTTGCCGACGAGGTTGCTGAGCACGGTGGCGGCGGCGTCGTCGAAGGCGAGCTCGAGGAACGCGCGGTCTTCGCTCTCGATGTCGGCCTGCAGCACACCACCGTGCTCGCAGAGCCGGGTGCCGGCAGCAGCGAGGATCGCTCGGATGCGCACCGGCGCTTCCGCGAGTGACTCCTCGAGGTCGGGGTCAGCGGCGAGCGAATCAACCGGCGTCAACGTGCGGATGTAGTCAAGCGCCTCGGCACGCTCGTCGACTTCGATGAGCCCGAACAGCACATGCAAGCGGTTCGAGAACTCGTGTGTCTGCTCGCGGAGGGCGGAGGCGAGGCGGCGCTGCGTCTCGAGCTCCTGGGCGGCGACGGCGAGCCGCTCGAACCGTCGCCCGAGCACCATGGAGACGCCGGCCGCGGCGGCGAGCCCGAAGAGCGCCGCTCCGAGTACCCAGGGCACGACCTGCCAGACCCTGTCCTCGAGCTGCTCGGAGATCGACGACTCGAGAATGCCGACCGACGCCGTCCCGATGACGACGCCGTCGCGCCACACGGGCACCTTGGCGCGGAGTGTCGCTCCCACAGTGCCGACCTCGGTGCCGACGAAAGTCTCTCCGCCCAAGGCGACGCTGGGGTCGGTGGACACCATCTCGCCGCGTCGTTCCGGCACCGGATGCGTGATGCGGATGCCTTCCTCGTCGGTGATGACGACGTAGTCGACGCCGGCGGACTTGGCAACGAGGTCGGCGATCGGCTGCAACGTGGCTCCAGCGTCGGGTGTGCCGACTGCGTCGACGACTGCGGGCAGTTCGGCGAGGCTCGTGGCGACGTCGAGCGCGCGCTCTCCGGTCTCCTCCCGAATGGAGGTGTGCTGCACCTGGAGTGCGACCAGCAGCGTCGTCAGCATGCAGACCAAGACGATGGAGAACTGCACGGCCACGAGTGTGAGCACGCGGGGACCGCGAAGGGCGCTCAGCTCCCTGCTCATGTGGCCACCTCCTCGTGTGCCGACTCTTCGTGTGCCACCTCTTCGAAGACGTGTGCCCTCGGGACGACCCTACGTGTCCACAAAGACCACAAAGGCCAGAAGGCGTCGACGCTCAGCTCCGGTGCAATCGTAGACAGCAGCGCAGACCAGCGCGGCGACAGAGTCGTTGCCAACGGAAGGAATACTCCAGTGAGTAGAACAAGACTCCCGAACAAGCTGCTCGCCTCTCTCTTTGCCATCGTCACGGTTGTTGTTCTCGGCTTCGCGGTCGTGGATGCGAGCAGTGCGGGTGCCGGAGCGTCGGCGAGAAGCAAGCTCACGATCATGGCCCCAGCGGCACCGGGCGGCGGCTGGGACGCGTTCGCGCGTGAGGCGCAGCAGGCGCTCAGAGCGAACGGCATCGTCAACAACGCCCAGGTCGTGAACGTGCCGGGCGCCGGCGGGACCATCGGCCTCAGCCAGCTCCTGCAGATGCAGGGCCGCGACGACATGCTCATGGTCACGGGAGGCGTCATGGTCGGCGCGACCGTCCTCTCCAACACAGGCGAGTCCCTCGCCGACACGGTGCCGATCGCGCGCCTCGCCGACGACTACAACGCGCTTGTCGTGCCCGGGTCGTCGCCGTACAACACCCTCGATGAATTCGTCGAGGGAATGAAGAACGACCCGGGCGGCCACTCGATCGCCGGCGGCTCGCTCGGCGGCATCGACCACCTCCTGAGCGGCATGCTCGGCAAAGCCATCGGGGTCGACCCGAAGGACGTCAACTACGTCGCCTACTCGGGCGGAGGCGAGGTCCTCTCCTCGCTGCTCTCCAGCACCACTGCGGCGGGCCTGTCCGGCTACAACGAGTTCAGGGACCAGATCGAGGCCGGCACGCTCAAGGCGCTCGCGATCTCGGCGCCAGAGCCCGTCGACGGCATCGACATCCCCACTTTCGAGCAAGAGGGAGTCGACGTTGCAATGGTCAACTGGCGTGGCGTGGTCGCACCTCCCGGCATCGATGACGCGACTCGCGACGAGCTCGTCGACATCGTCACGGAGCTCGAGAACAGCCCGGAGTGGGCGGAAGCACTTGACCGCAACAACTGGACGGACAGCTTCCAGCCAGGCACCGATTTCGAACAATTCCTCGTGACCGAGACCGACCAGGTCACCGCACTCGTGAAGGAGCTCGGACTATGAGTCAGCTGCAAAACCCACGCGAGGCGCGCAGCGCTCGCGAGTCGCGGGGCCCCGCGACCGACAGCATCCAGACGGAGCCGCGCTCCTGGTGGCACGGCAGGAGCGAGCTCGGCGTCGCCGCGTTCGTCTTCCTCCTCGCGGTCGTCTTCGCGATCGGCACGGCCACCATGGAGGTCCCCGCCACGGCAGGCGTTCCAGGACCGCAGTTCTTCCCCACGATCGTCGTCGTCCTCCTCTTCATCGTCTCGATAGCGCTCGCGATCACTGTCATCCGCAAGCCAGCCCGCGACGACGAGGACGAAGCCGACCAGATGCTGGAGATCTCTCCAGAGCTGCTCGAGGACATCGGGCAGATCGACACGACCTCCGAGATCCGCGTTGTCACCGCGGCGGCGGGGGAGGAGCGCAAGAAGCGCGACGGCACCGACTGGAAGACCCTCGGCATCGTCTTCGCTGCGCTCGCGGGCACCGCCCTGCTCCTTGAGCCCCTCGGCTGGATCATCACCGCCGCCGCGCTGTTCTGGGTCGTCGCCTACGCCCTCGGCAGCAAGCGCCACCTCTTCGACATCGGAGTCGCGTTCCTCTTCTCGTCACTCGTGCAGCTGTCGTTCTCGGCGGGCCTCGGCCTGACGCTGCCGTCCGGAATCCTGAGCGGAGTCCTCCCATGGATCAGCTGACCCACCTCCTCGAGGGCTTCTCGGTCGCCCTCACCCCGATCAACCTCCTCTGGCTCCTCATCGGCGCCGTCCTCGGCACCGCCGTCGGCGTCCTGCCCGGCCTCGGTTCCGCCATGGCCGTCGCGCTGCTCCTGCCCGTCACCTTCAGCCTCGACCCCACCGGCGCGTTCATCATGTTCGCGAGCATCTACTTCGGCGGTCTCTTCGGAGACTCGACCTCGGGCATCCTGCTCAACACTCCCGGAAACTCGTCGGCAATCGCGACGACGTTCGAAGGCCACAGGATGGCCAAGGACGGCCGCGCCGCGAAGGCCCTCGGCACCTCGGCCATCGGCGCCTTCGTCGGCGGCACGATCGCGACGGCCCTTGTCGTGTTCTTCTCGCCCTTCCTCGTGCAGCTCGCGACCCAGTTCGGCCCGGCCGAGTACTTCGCGCTGGCGGCGTTCGCGTTCGTCGCGATCTCGTCGGTGGTCGCCGACTCCGTCATCCGCGGCCTCATCGCACTCGGAATCGGCCTCGCGATCGCGCTTGTCGGCGTCGACGGACCGTCCGGCGCGTCGCGCTTCACGATGGACCTCCCGCAGTTCTTCGACGGCATCTCGATCATCGTCGTCACGGTCGGCCTTCTCGCGATCGGCGAGGTACTCCACGTCGCCAGCCGCATCCACCGAGAGGGCGGGCTCACGAAGATCCCCGCGTCCGGCTCCCCGTACCTGAACTGGCGCGAGTTCAAGCAGGCGCTGCCCGCCTGGCTGCGCGGCACCGCGTACGGTGTCCCGTTCGGCGCGATCCCCGTCGGCGGCTCCGAAGTTCCGACGTTCCTCGCCTACGGCACGGAGAAGCGCCTCGCGAAGCGCCGCAATGACCCGGACTTCGGCACGCGCGGCTCCATCCAGGGTGTCGCGGGCCCCGAGGCCGCAGGCAACGCGACGGCTGGCACGGCGATGGGTGCCCTGCTCGCGCTCGGCCTCCCGACCTCGGCCACCGCTGCCATGATGCTCGCCGCGTTCCAGCAGTACGGCATGCAGCCGGGCCCGCTCCTGTTCGAACGCAGCGGTGACCTCGTCTGGCCGCTCCTCGCGAGCCTCTTCATCGGGCTTGTCATCCTCCTCGCCATCAACCTGCCGTTCGCGGCGGTCTGGGCGAAGCTGCTCCTCATCCCGCGCCACTACTTGTACGCGGGGATCACGGGCTTCGCGATGCTCGGCGTCTACGCCATCGCCTCCTCGACTGTCGACCTGTGGCTTGCGCTCGCCATCGGCGTCTTCGGGTTCGTGATGCGTCGCTACGCGATCCCGCTTGCCCCCGTGCTCATCGCCGCCATTCTCGGGCCGCTCGCCGAGACCGAGCTTCGCCGTGCGCTCGCCGTCAGCGAAGGCGACATGGGCATCCTGGTCGACTCGCCCATCACGATCGCGATCTACGTGCTGATGGTCGGCGCGATCGTCATCAGCGCCGTCCAGCACTTGCGCACTCGCACTCGAGAGAAGCAGATCCAGAAAGCCAAGACTGAAGCCGTCGCGGTGCAGGCCGCCGCGAGAGAAGACGCCGGGTAGCCGGTCGGCGCGGGGGATGCGCCGCGACGGGCGGGTGGATGCGCGGGGGGCGCGCCCACCCGCCCGTCGGCATGCGCGCGCGTCTGCGCCGCCGCCTGCCTGCCCTCCGC
>NZ_PSTQ01000020.1 GCF_002931075.1 Pseudoclavibacter sp. AY1F1
GTACCTGACCGGCGAGGTCGACGATGATGCGCCGTTGCGTACGGTCGAGCAGGGAGAAGAGTGGGCCCGGTGGGGCTCGAACCCACGACCCGCGGATTATGAAGTTTCGGCCCGTGCCGGAGACGCGTTCTGGCAGTTGCCGCTCGCCATGCTCGCCCTCATGAAGGGGCAGCTTTCCGAGACGGACTAGCCGATAAGACTACAGCCCGGCCCTCGCAGGTGGGTTCTGCTAGATGAGTATCGTGAACGACGAGTACAGGGATTACAGCCACTTCCTCTACGCAGGCAAGAAGGCCCCGGGAACGATAGAGCAAAGACTCGGTGACTTGAAGCGGTTTCAGACCTCAACGAAGATCGCCCCCAACGATGCGACCGCACAGCAGCTCCTGTCCTACATGGCTAGTGGGTACGCCCGATGGAGCCCGTCCTACAGCAAGCGCATCCGAGGGACTCTCCGGAGCTTCTACCAGTGGAGAGTGGCGGAGGGACTGGCGACAACCGACCCGAGTTCGAAGCTGCCGCCCATCAAAGTACCGAAACGCCGCGCACGCCGCCCGGCACCAGATGACCAAGTCTTGGCCGCGTTCGAGGCCGGGACACTCGTGGAGCAGGCAATCGTTACTCTAGCCGCTTCCATGGGCCTTCGCCGCCAAGAGATAGCCGGACTCCCACTTGACGCCAGAGAGGGTCGAGAGTTGAGAGTCCTTGGCAAGGGCGGTCACGAACGCACACTCCCCCTGGACGACGAGTCTTACCGCGTCCTGCTTGCCCTCGAAGCGCAAGCCTTACCCGGCGAACGCTACTACCTCCCGGGCCGCTTTCCAGGAACGCACCTTCACCACCACACCGTGTACGAGTACATCAAGCGCCTCATGCCCAAACAGTTCCCGCACTCACTTCGCTACCGGGCCGCGACTGTCGGGTTCCGTGAGACGAAGGACATCCGAGCCACCCAGGAATTTCTTGGACATGCCTCGCTGGCAACGACCGAGATCTACGTGGAGTCCGACCGGCGCGATGTCGCTGCATTAACGCGGGCCACAAGCATCGCCCGGATCCGTCAACCGACTCAGGCTCAGCTCTCAGGACTCGACGCTCTACTCGCCGCGGCCGCGGCCATCGGCACCGAGCTGGAGCCGCACGGCTGGACCATCAACATAATCAAATCCAGCGCTGTGACCCCCAACGCGACAGTAGGCAGCCAATGAGAACGTTCGAACGAGCCCGCAGCATCCCCGATGTCGCTCTCCTACAGGGGCGGCTGTGCGCATGGTGTCGCAATCCGATACCTGAAGCAGCACGAGCTGATGCCAAGGCCTGTTCGGTTGCTTGCAGGAAGCCGCTTTCTCGGTTCAGGAAGACCATTGGGTCGGCTCCGCCTCATAACGACGTGAGTGCGCGTTCGTTCGCGTTCGCGGAGCTTGCTGATGAGCGCAGACATCAGGGCACGACTACTGTTCGTGCGTTGCACGTCGGCGCGCCTGGCGTGGCCGCGTTGCTTGGTGAGCTCGGAACATTCGAGTCTTGGGCGATCGCTCTCCCCGTTCGGTATGTCGACGGTGCTTTGTACGAGCGGCCTCAAGCTCGCATCGGTTTCATCTACCGCCCCGGCAGCGTCCGCCCAGTGGACGCAGTGCTGTTCGGCGGCCACCTGGAGGCAACAACCGAGGTGCCTTCGCTGCGGCTACATACGCGTCACCTCGACCGTCAACAGCCCACGATGCACAAGCCTGCTCAGTTCTGGCGTTGGGCGTTCGAGGCGTTGGACGTTCGGCAGGGCGATCAATTCACGGATGTGTACCCGGGGGCAAGTGGTGGCAGGCAAGCGTTCGAGATCTACACCCTCACGACGGAAGGACAACGACCATGACCCACGCACCAGCACCGGCCTTTTACGCCGGCATGCACCAGGCGACCCGCTCGCCCCTGGATAACGAGGGGATCGATGCACGCGGAGTGCAGCATCGCTTCGGCACGCCGAATGAGTTGGAAGCGGGGACACGGGAGGTCGCTGGGCGTTTGCATGCGATCGCGGAGCACGTCGGGGAGCAGTTGGCCCGTTTGGACGCTGCGGGATCCGCGCAGGAGCGCGCCGAGCTGACGTTGGACGCGGCCGCGAAGATCCGTGAGGCGCACCAGGCTGTTCTGGCTCCGGTCGAAGCGCTCGAGCGTGCTGAAGTGCTCGCCGCCCTGGACGCGCTGACGGCTGGTTGGGAACAGGTCGATGAGGCGGAGCGCGCCGAGCTGCTGAAGGACGTGATCGATTCTCCGCAGCTGATCCCTAGAGTGTGGGTGAACGATCGAGCGGCCCATCGGGAGGTGCCGATCGCACTCATCTATGAGACGGTCTCGCCTCTTGGCGTCGCGATCCGCGACGTGGTGTGGCCGTCTGGGTTCTACCCCGCTTCAAGTTGGAGGCTGCGCGATGCGAAACCCGCGCCGCGCCGGCGCAACCCCCCGAAGCTCTGACCCTCCCCGAACCGAACACTGCTGGGGTTAGTCTCTTGTCGTGGACATCGCCGGAACAACCCGCGTGCATGTGGGTACCGACGAAGAAGTGTCGGAGCTCGATGACGATTTCCCGGGCAGTGATTGTTGACGAAATTGGAGAGCATGGCGCATTTTAGGCCCGAGTCGGCATGTCAGGCGTGATTCTGACCATGCCGGGTATTCCGTTCACGCCCGAAGACGTGCAAGTTGCGCACGACGATGTGGTGCGTATCGTGAGGACCACTGACTGGCCGAGTGAAAATCTCAACGCGATGCCCAGTTATCCGCTCGGCTGGTGCTCCGCGATGTCTTACGCGGTTGGACGGCTCCTGCGCCGCCGGGGGCTGGGCGTGTGGAGGATTGCCGCGAACGGCCACCACGACTGGCTTGAATACGTCGACGCTGGCGACGTCATCTATTCTGTCGACGCGACCCAGCACCAGTTTCCCGGACACGAAGCAGCGTGGCTCGGGCTCGGGTCGCCTCCTATTGCAGATCTTTACCCTGCCCACGACTGGGCTGTGTGCGGTGGCGAGCCACGTTCGTGGGCGAAATGGCCATCGCAGGTGCTTGACGCCGTGGTAACGAGGCGGCTGAGGTGATTCGCTGGCACTCACATGTCGACGTTGCTTGGCTAGAGAGCCGCCCAGCTATAAGTTCATCTCGAGTGCGGCGCCAGCGGTGCGAGCAATAAAAACTGCGCGGACCGCTGCGCTCGCTCCGATTCGGCGTTGACGCTTCATGTCAATGAAGATTCTTTTCGCCTCATCAGTGAGGGCATCGTCATCTGGAAACTGAGAAATGCGAATGCGATCGAACGCAGACAATCGCCCTTTCGGGATCTGCATTTGGGGGCGTTCGTACACGAGACGATCCTCGGTGTCATCCTCAACATAGATGATGCACACGGTGCACAGCGAATCGTAATCCACGGTCTCAGAGCGTTTCGTAGTCATCAAGTGAGCCAATCACATGTTAGGGAACGTAGCAAACGAGCCGACACCAAAACAGGGGTGCGGTGACACCTCACCGAGTCACGTAGAACTCGTGTGGTGCGCTGGCCTGTACCGAGAGGGCCCCACCCGGGCCATCTCCTCCTACGGCCACTTCGTAGGGCGCGCCCGAACCATGGTTTCTTCCTGCGCAGGAACACTCGCAGAAAAGCACTCTCGCTGGGCTGCCCCTCTTCCAACAGGCCTCGACGCACTTATCCACGCCTCCGTGTTGAACGACTCTGACGCTCCCGTAGCGCGTCGCAAGCCCCTCCACGACCGCGTCCGTGTGAGTTCGACCCACCGACCAGACTCCACCTAAGTAGGCCACTTGCCCCTGACGCGACGCGCCGAACATGTCTCCTAGTATCCAATAGCCCGCCCCCTTGCCCTCGAAAGGTAACCCTCGGATCTCGGTTCGTTTGCCGGGCTGGATTACAACGGTTACAGGACTCATGGTGAGAGCATAGATCCTTTCTTCCGACGCGTCGCCGCGAGATCATCCGTCGTAGATTGATCTGCTTCACTGGGCGGACAGAGATGTTCGCGCGAACCTCTGGTCCTTGCGTAACTCTGGCGCACAAAGCACTACATCGAATACGGGGACGCTTGACAGTTTCCTCCGGGTAAGGAACGAAGTGGCGTCGCGCTACGGCATGCCTGCTGCCTGCGCAGCTTGGAATTCTAAGAACGCGGTATCTAAGACTGGTTCACTGAGGACCCAGCTGCGGCCAACTTTCTCCAGCACTCCACCAGCTGTTAGCGGGAGTTTCTTCCGGTGAGCTTCGATGGCCCAGTCATAGTCCGTGCCAGACAGGGTGATTCCAACCTTGCGCCATGAGCCGTCGATGTCAGCTCGCAGAACGACTTCTCCCGCGCCTCTCCCATCGCTGACGGATTCAGACTCCGCGCCTCGACGTAGTTCTACCACCGGCCCGGTGATCGTGAGGTCCTTCGGAGGGTCCTTCCTCACTAGACGTTCAGAGATGCGGTCTAGTAGCAAAACAGTTTCCCGGCTCATGTCGATCTTATCTTCAACAGCCTCTCTTTGCGGTTCGATAGGCGCCCACTCAAAGGACATGTCGAGCGAGCGGAGCCCTTCGCTTGACCCCATAGACTGGAGTGCTTTCACCATCGGCAGACGCATTCCTGTCTCCATGGCCTGGTCAAAGTCAGGCGCATGTGCACTACTCTCGGCAACTTGCTTCGTGACTTCGAGAGTGCGAGCAAGGGTTGTCATAACCTGACGAGT
This sequence comes from Pseudoclavibacter sp. AY1F1, assembly GCF_002931075.1. Classification (GTDB taxonomy): domain Bacteria; phylum Actinomycetota; class Actinomycetes; order Actinomycetales; family Microbacteriaceae; genus Pseudoclavibacter. The sequence goes on from NZ_PSTQ01000020.1 coordinate 4,735, forward strand.
GAAACTGGCAGCTCTCTGCGTTGTGGCTTTCACCGCTACAGACCCAGGTTCCGCAGATGAGGCCGCGTCAGCTGGTGAATCTAGGCGCGCAGCGACTGTGATGATGAAGCTTCCGCGCTTCGTGTGCCCCATCCGAACGTCGTCGTTGAGAAAGTCGTTGACAAGCGTAGGCATGCGACCGCGGCCGGTCGACAACGGGTTCGCCGTGGTCAGAGCGGCAGACCGAATCATATCGTCGATGCTCTCCAACAAAGCGCTGGCTTGACGAAGAGGGATGGTTCCGTCTGTCATGTGTTGATCAACGCGAACGAAGAATAGATCGGCACTTACAGCGGCGATCTGCTCTGCTAGGTCCGCTAACGACCACGCATAAGTCTCACTAATTCTTGAAAGTGCCTGCGAAAGGCGGACCTTGTAATCGTCAAGCGTGGGGTCCTTTGGGATAAGTATTCGCCGTATGAGCTTGTCTACCGCGCCTGGTTCGGACCAAACTTGGGCATAACCTAAGTCCGACTGAATCGTCCAGTTTTGGGTGGCGAGGAATTGGGCGACCCGCGCACCGTCGAGTACCGCCTCATAGCTACCTGCGTCGCCGTTTAGTGAGGCCGCCATGTGCTCGCTTCTTCCATAAGTTCAAGCAGGGACGCAGGAGTCAAGAGATTACTCTTCGGCAAATGCACAATCTGCGTGGCATTACCGACCTTCAGGGCGGGGAACTTGTGTCCCCATTCGTAGTACATATGACTCCGTGCAAGTAACCCATCCATATTTGGATGAAGCCACACGTCCGGTTCTGACTGGGTCACCAGTACACACAGGAGATAGGGAGTTGCACGATTCGTCTTACGTAGCTTGTTGAGAGTTCGCGCTGAAACCGACCACGCAATGGTGTCAGGGCGGTCCACAGACTCCTGGCCCGTACATTTGAGCTGCACGTCGATCCCCGCGTCCGCAAGATCGGGGTATTCGACACTGGATTTCAAGGTGACGTCCCTGACGTCGTAGTCCTGCGACCATCGCCCCGTCGTGAGGCCTGTCGCGCTGGCCAGCATGTGGAGGTAAGCGACGCTCAGCTCTTCTTTCATCCCGCCGAGTGGCAATGAACCGACCGGCAGGACGTGCGAGGGCACCCACGTCTCTCGTACAGCTTCTGCGCTCGTCACCCCTAGATCAAACCACAGGGAGGGCCGCTTGGTTTGCCAGATCTGCCCCAGCGCGCTGTTGACGACATGGAGGCTTCTCCTGCGGGTATTGGCTTGGGGTTCGCACCGTGGCGGTGATCCGACTCATCTGTCGTCAGTAGCTTCGCCCAAAAGAACGTCGGGGGTCTTTCTCAAGGACTTGCAAGGGGCCGTAATTTTCTCGTTGACGTTGGCCTGGTCAGCTTGAGGTCACAGGGTTCAACGCGACGAAGCGCATGGTGTCTCTCCCCCAGTAGCAGGACTGGACCAAGAGGGTGCCGTCAAGGCCGAGGAGGTCGCCTGTGGTGCTGCCGTGCTTGCCGACGTCACGCGAGTCGGTGACGACATACGTCGCGGTACTTCCGTCGTGCTGCTGGATCGTGACGTTCGTGCCAACCTGCCAGGCAAGGATGATGTCGCCGCCACAGTTGTTGTGTGCGGCGTAGACCGGCTGCAGGGTGGCTTCCACCCGGTACTGCTCGAGCTCGGGGAAGCTGCCGTCACACACGTCCAGGAGCGCTTCGGGGCCAAGCTCGCCCAGGCGCACGGTCGGCAGCGCGGGACCGGCCACCGGATCGGTGCTCTCGGCGTAGAGCTCCACGGCCTGCGCCACGTGTCTGACCTGGCCGACGGCCTGCTGGGTGAGGTCTGGGGCGAGGACGGACACGGCGAGCGCTGCGGCGCCCATAGCGATCAAGGTCAGCGAGGCGACGTTCGTGCGGCGCTGTCGACGGCGACGCGCGAGGCGGAGCGTCCGGCGCGTGGGCAGTGGATCTGGGGATGCAGTGGACGTTGGCATGCGGCTCCTTCATCTGCTGGTGGTGATGCGGTGGCAGTGCGCAATGGCCCGCACCCAGTAGTGGGTACGGGCCATCGCGCAGCTCAGGCAGCGGCTGCTACCTGGTGTGGGCTACTCCGCGATCTGCTCGGCGTTCCCCAGCTCACGCTTTGCGCGGACGCGCTGCGTGATCAGGAGGGCCACGGCGGCTGCGAGGAGCACGCCTGCGGTGCCGAGTCCGAGCGGGAGCATGCCGTCAGCACCCGTCGTTGCCAGCGGAGGCGTTGCTACCGGAGGAGTCGACGGCGCGGGAGGCGTCGTCGCTGCTGGCGGCGTGGTCGGTACGGGCGGGAGCGGGTTCACGACGGTGGTCTCGTTCGGAGCTCCACAGTCGCCCTTGCCGATGACCTTGCCGGACGGGTCGCGCAGCGTCTCGATCCAGTTGAGGTTACCGACCGTTGCCGTCACGTACTCCTCCGAGGTGTACTCGCCAGCCTTGGAGATCTCGATGGGCGAGCCCTTGGTGTCGAAGACCTTGTTGGCGTCCTCGCAGACGAGCTTTTCGCCGGTCTTCTGGATGAAGGCCTCGAACGTGATGGTCGAGCCCTTCTTCACCTCGCCGGTCACGATTGCGACGTCGTGCGCCTTGTCGCCCACGGTCACGGACGGGATGGCCTTGGTGGTGATGGTCGGGAGGGGCTTGACGACGGTGGTTTCGTTCGGAGCTCCGCACTCGCCCTTGCCGATGACCTTGCCGGACGGGTCGCGCAGCGTCTCGATCCAGTTGAGGTTGCCGACGTCCTTGGTCGTGTACTTGCCGGACGTGTACTCGCCGGCCTTGGAGATCTCGATTGGCGAGTTCTTCGTGTCGAAGACCTTGTTGGTGTCGTCGCAGACGAGCTTTTCGCCGTTCTTCTGGATGAACGCTTCGAACGTGATCTTCGAGCCAGCCTGGACTTCGCCCTTCACGATCGCGACGTCGTGCGCGTCGTCACCGACCGTGACCGAGGCGAGTGCCTTGGTCGTGATCGTCGGGACCGGAGGCAGCGGCACGTCAACGCGCGCCTGACCCGAGAACTCCCATGGAAACTCCTTGGGGCCTGCACCGAGGAGCGTCTTCTGTGCGTCGCCGCGGTCAGCGACGCCCCAGACGGAAACCTCTGCCGGGTAGCCCTTGACCGTGCCTGCGACGGTTCCGGAGAACGACGTGGATGCGCCTGGAGCGGCGACAGGTGCCGTGTAGGTGTACGACTCGCCCAGGTTGACCGTCTTGCTCGAGCTGCCGTCCTCGAACGTCGCCCCGGTGAGGGTGAGCGTTCCGGAGGAAGCGCCGGTCGCCTTGGCGGTGACAGTGCCGGTCGCGGGCGTCGAACCCTCAACGAACTCGACTGATCCTTCGACGGGTGCGGTCGCCGCGGTGACCGCTGCGGATGCGTCAGTGATGTTGTTGAAGTATTGCTCGACCGTGGTTCCGGCGTCACCCATGAGGGAGGTGTACCCGGTCACGCCGCCCTTGGAGGCGAACGTTCCGGGGTCGATGGCCGACCAGATGAACAGCTGCGCGGCAGCTGCGGAGTAGTCGTCGGTGTTCGCGAACTGGTCGATGGCCCAGTTCACCTGAGCGAGCGTGTCGCCGGATGCCTGCTTCCAGGTCGAGACGGTCTCTTCCTGCACGCTCTCGCCAACGCCTGGCCAGACCTCGTTCTCTTCCTCACCACAGAGCACGTACTCGCCGCTCTCGGTCAGGTAGGAGCCGATGTGACCGCGGTCCCCGGCGCGGATGCCGTGGCCGTGAGTTGCCGCCTGGGCGGCAGGTGCGGATGCGACGAGGAGACCGGCCGCGATCGCGACGGCTCCTGTCCCCGCGAGAATGGCACGCATACGTGCCCCGATGTTGACTGTCATGCTGCCCTCCGAGCTGAACGAACAAGTTTGGTAGTGACGCCCGCGGCAACCGCGAGCAATCCGGCAAGACCGACACCGATGAAGGTGTCGTCGCTGCCGGTCTTTGCGAGCGACGCCGATCCCGACGTGTCCGCGGTTTCGGAGCTGGACGAAGAATCCGCGTCCTCGCTCCAGGCGCTCTCCTCGGAGTGTCCTGCAGGAGCAGCCTGCTCAGGAACCGCGAGGATGGGCGATGACCCGGTCCCGCTGCCTCCCGGCACGCTGGGCGTCACCGGCTCGACGGGATCTGTCGTCTCAACTGGATCCGTGGTCTCGACCGGGCCCGTGGATGGCTCAGGGTCGGTGGTCTCGCCTGGGTCGGTGGTCTCGATGGGTTGCGGGTTGTCTGTGCCCAGATCGGGTGCGTCGATGGTGATGCTGGATTCAGGTGGTGGCTCCGATGCGGTGGCGTGTGCCACGGGGGCGGTCAGCATGAGCAGACCCGCCCCACAGACGGCGGCCGCGGCCGCGGCCAGCCCTCGTGTAGACGGCATGTGCGTCCTCTCGATTAGCGAACATGTTCACCACCCATTGACGAGAAGCCGACCGTTCGCGCACGAAACGCGCACGAATTCAGGAAGTTCCATTCACGAATGTCCGTGGTCGCCACTAGCGTGCAGACATGCCTTGGATCCGCTACCCGTTCAGCATCAGCGCCGTCCTGTTCAACCCGTTCGCATGGATGCCCGCCATCCTCATCACAGCCCTGTGGCTGTGCACCTTCTGGCTCGGCCAGTCCCTCATCGCGACGTTCGTCTTGTCACGGTTCTGGGCGAACGAATACATACAGAACCCAGGAACGATGACGTTCTCGGAGAGCCTGTGGTGGTGGACGGGGATCATTACCCTCAATTGGGTGCTGCTGTTCGCTTGGCTCCTGCGTCGACATGATGGCTCGGCCAGGATCCGCCGTCGGTGGCGTCGCAGCATGCCGATCGCCAGACCAGAAACTCGCTGGGCTGAGCTTGCGCGGGAGCAGCGCACCTGACCCGCGTTGTGTGATTTCGAAGGTGCGCCAGGCGCGGTCTCGCTCACCTGCGCTTCGAGGAAACTGCTGGACTCTTCGGTCCGAGGCGAGAATTGATTGCTGAGTATCGCCAAACAACGCCACGGTCGTCGTCGCGGCGCGCCGAGGTCCGTGTGCGCACATGCTGGAAGCTGCACAAGCACGCCAAGGCGCCGTTTCGCCGGCGACCACTCGCAGCGTCTCAGGCGATCATGCGCTCGACCATAGGGCGATACCGTCGGCCCGAGCCTTGGGAATCGAAGGACTGGGCCCTAACTTACTGACTACACGCCGCCTAGCCGTGCGGGGTGAGCTTCAACCTCCAGCGGGAGAAAAAGTCGTTCACAGCTCGAACACTTGACACAACACACGAAATCGTGTCAATTGGCCCGCAGCGCCAACGCCGCTTCAATACCTGCAGCTCTGCGCGCCGGAACAATCGCGGAGACTGAACCCGCGAACAGGCTGGCAGCAACTGCCGCCAAGGCGCCAGCTGGGTCGAAGGTCGGTGCCCAACCCAATGCGAGGCAGACGGCGCTTGTCGCCACGATTCCCACAGAACACCCGGCCACACCCCCCGCCAGCCCCAGTATCGCGCCCTCCATCAAGAAGAGCGTGCGAACGTCGGCCTTGCTAGCTCCGACGGCACGCCTGAGGGCAATCTCCCGCGTCCGAGCTAGAACCGTAAGAAACATTGAAATAGAGCTCGTGAGACACACGAGAAGAAGAAGTACCGATGAAATCACGAAGACATTTACGGCAAGATCACCATTCACGCCGGCAGTAAGTTCCCTGAGATCCGCGACGGTCTCGATACGGACATCTTCGGGGTGCACAGGGTCTATGGTCAGAGGCAAGGCCTCGGCGATCTTTGCTGGAAGGCCCGGTTCGGTTCTCACCAGCAGCTGCCAGGTGCCGCTTTCCGGGAGGATGAAGTCCGCCTGGGAGAGGAGCACTCCGCGTGCCAAAGTCACGTCGCGTATCGAGGACTCAATGTATCCAACGACTACTACATCTTGTTCGTTCACCCTGATGATTTCGCCGACGCGGCTTGTATCCAGGCCGAGCTCGGCAGCGACGTCCGGGCCCAGCAGCGCTGTTGGAGAGCCATCCTCCGCTGCGAACAGACCCGGCGCATTCGACGGCCCAACCACAATCTCATTTAGGGCCAAAAACGCTGGATCTACGACCCTCACACGGGATGGTAGGTCGAAACTCTGGCTGCCTACGTTCCTCCCAAGGTCAGCATCGCTTGGCTCAATCTGCAAATCGCTCGCTACCGCAACCACACCTTCCAGAGACCGAACTCGATCAGCGCCGAGTTGAAGTTCCTCTGGTGATTCGAAATGCACGACAACTTGGTCCAGGGCAGCGGCCGAGAGTTTGCTGGACACCTGACTCGCTGCCGTCGCGGTCAAGTTCACAGCGGAGACTAAACCTGCGACAGCCACTATGAACGCAAGTAGGATCGTCATGGAGCGTATTGGGGACAGCAGTAGTGCCGTCAACGCCTCCGCAGCATGCCAAGTTCTACCTTTACCTGTCCCTCGCCAAGCCGAATCCTCCTGAGGAGCGATCGAGAATGTCCTCTTTTGAGAGCTACGTCGGCTATTTGAGGATGATGACACTGACAAAGAATCTGCAACGATGCGGCCATCCGAGACCCTAATCTGACGCTCGGCTGCGGCCGCGACCTCGTCGGAATGGGTAATCACGATAACCGTGACGCCGTGCCGATGCAAGCGACCCAGGTGATCCATGACTCGCCGCGAGTTCGCAGAGTCCAGATTTCCCGTGGGTTCATCCGCGAGAAGCACGAGGGGTTTCCCCACAATTGCACGGGCGAAAGCCACTCGCTGGCGCTCTCCGCCGGACAAGGTTCCAGCGGATTGGTTCGCCTTTTCGAGGAGAACGAACTCGTCCAGCGCGAGTTCCACCATAGAAATCTGATTGAGGCGCTCTACACCTTCCATCCTCAACGGCAACGCAACATTCCTTGCCACTGACTCTTGAGGCAAGATGAACGAGTCCTGAAAAACGAAGCCGAACGTAACTGCACGAAGGCGGTCGCGTTCACTGTCGGACAGCGCCTTGGGATTCTCGCCGTTTATAAGATACTGACCCGAGGTTGGACTGTCCAGGAGACCGAGAACATTTAGAAGCGTGGACTTGCCGGCCCCTGATTGACCGACAATCGCAACAAATTCGCCTTCGGATATGTCAAGGGACACCTCATCTAGGGCTAACGTCGTGCCAGTCGGGAACGATCGCGATACATCGACCAAGGAGAGCAGTGGTCCGCTCATGGGGCGATGCGCACCGTATCGCCGACGACAAGACCGCACTTGGGGTCAATTTCAACCCACCCGTCGCCGGTACTCAAAACATCGACCGACAGTCGGTCGCCGGGCCTCCCAAGTCCAGAATCCTGAAGGATCACAAAGGGATCGGTGGACGCGTCACGAATTGAGGTGAGCGGCAGCGCAAGAACGGGTTCGGCAGAACTTGAGGGTGAGATTTGCACTACCAAACCCTTCTCGACACTCTCCCAACTCGCTGGGATCTCGACAACCGCGTCACGGCCGGCACCTTCTCCCTGAGCTTCGTCCCCTTCGTTAGGAATGTCGAACTCACCCAATGAGACGACAGTGGATTGAACGACCTCACGCCCTTCAGCTCGGAGGTCCACCTTGGTGCCGACGGAGAAGGCTGCTTCGTGGAGGAGCGATACCCTCAACTCCACAGCGCTGACGCCGCTGGCTAGGACCGCCAATGGCTCGTCAGGCGTTGCCAACTCCCCGAGGTCAGCAATGCTCATGACTTTCGTCTCCCCGATAGGCACCTGCAGGATTTCGTGCACGTCTACGTAACTCACTCTGATCGGCACGGCCTGCGGCGCGGGGCTTGCCGACGCAGTAGGTATGGGGGCGGGAACGGGAACTGTCGTTTCGGCTTCCTCCGTGGGTAGCGCGTACCCTGAGCGTTCCCAGAGCGCCGAGGCCGCTGCCATCGTATTCTCGGTGAACTCATCGTCGACGTCGAAGTCTCCACCTATCTGTTCCGCAAGAGCCGATTCGAAAGCGCGGACGTCTGCTCCGGAGTCACCGACACGGAGCGAACGATAGAGAGGGTAGTCCAGAGCCAGAACTAGCCTCGGCCTACCCGCCACTGCGAGAAGTACAGATCCGCTAGCGATCTGATCTCCGGACTTCTTATTGGATGCGGTGACGTACGGCACCGTATCTGGATCCTCAGTCGCGCTGAATTCTACTCTGACTTCCCGACCAGCCTGAACAGTGCCCTGCAACGATACATTCTCTTCCACAACCCGCTGTTCAGCTGCTGCCGTAACGACAGCAGGTTCCGTATCCGCCAACCCATCGGCAGCATTGGAGCGCGGGATGAGAAGGCCAGCGACCAAGCCCGCGGCGCCCGTGATCACCACTGCCACCAAGAAGGCGAGCGCGAGTCGCGACCGAGCTATACGCGGAAGCCTAATCGCGACCGTATCACGAGTAACTCTCGACGATGCCACGAGCCTTCTCCACAATAAGCTTCTGCTGTTCAAGTGACTCATTCAAAGCAGCCTGTTGCTGGTCAATCAGCGCGGCTTGGAATTGCGCCTCTATGTCCGCAAGTCGCTGCACGCGATCAACATCCTTGCTGCAGCTCGCAGCCAGCAAGGCGGCACGAATTGCCCCTTCCTGATCTTCTGGGATGGTGGGACCCATTGCTGACTCATCGATTGTGTAGCCAGCATCTTCCACACATTCGTAGTACTCAGAGTCGACCGACGCCCAGCGAGGGTCTTTCTGCGCCATTTCGTACGCGGTGCGACCGATTCCAGGAGCTATGAACAAAGCCGCATCACTACCATCGCTAGGGACAGCACCAGCCTCCACGTACGTGAGGTACTCAATTCCAGCGCAGTCCTGGTCGGCAACCAAAAGATCCTTCTCGCTCAGCTGCGCGAGAGGCCCATCGTCTTCGGGGGCAGCCGGGGGAAGGCCATAGCCGAATGAGGCGGCTTCTTCTGAATTCCAGATCCCGTATCGCCGAAACCCAATCTCAGCGTTCGATGGGAGGTAGGAAGGGATCGTGTAATTGGCGCCGTGTTCCTTCATGCAGGCTTCGAACTGCAAGTAGTAGGCCGTCGCTATTACATCGCCATCCTCCACCGACATGTAGTAGGCATCGATGGGGTAAACGACCGTGTAATTCTCATAGCTGACCGTCGCCTTGACATCAGCGTACGCACTCAAGTCGATACTCTCGATGTCGGGCGCAGCCCCGGGCTGATTGTTCGTCTGGCTGCACCCGGTGAGAATCGCCGCAAGGGCGACGCCCAGGAGAGCGCCGCCCTTGCGGATTTGCGCTGAGGTCAACGCAGGCTCGACAGCTTGTCGTTGTATCCGATGTAGCTCAGGTTGCCGTACTTGCCTGACGACGCGGCGTTCTTCGGCGTGGAGGTCCAGTAGTCTCCGAGGTAGTTAATGTCGTTGTGGTTGCGGAAGCTGCGTCCGGCAGTGTTCGAAATGCTCGAAACCCTGTCGTTCCAGTACGAGCCGACGGTTGTCGCCTGAAGGAAGTAGCCCACCTCGCCGTTATAGTCTGCGTGCTCCCAGCCGCACTGGGCACGCACCCCACAGTCACCAGTCCCAGCTGACGCGGGTGCTGCGGAAACAACGGCACCGGCGATCCCTGCCGCAGCCACAGCCACGATCGCGAGAGTCTTCTTGGTTCTCAGCATGCTTCCCCCTAAATTGACCCGGATTCTCGGGCATCTTCGCGACGTAGTCCGTCCAGCACGATGTTAGTGCAGATTCGAAGATTGGGACTCGCGACAGACCATGAACGACAGATTTAGTCCTGTGGAGTAGTCCACCTCATGGGATGACTAGTCCATCAGAATTGCGCGACCTCCGCAGAAGTTCCGCGCGATAGTCCACCAGCAGCTCGGGAGACCTGTCACCAACAGAGGGCATCATGCCACGTAGGGGTGCTGAACCAGAACGCACGAGGCGGTAGATGGGGCATCCGGGAGCTCCCGACTGCCGGGGTGAAGACTCGAACTCACCTCGCGGTCCGTAACACTTAGAAGCGTGACGTATGACTCCGGGCGGATGTTCTGCGCGCGGATCGCACCCCGGTCCGACCGCGGGAGCGTGCCCACGATGTACTAATTCGTGACACAAAAATCTCCCCTTCGCACGTAGGCTCGGACGCCAACGCTTGCAGCTTCTCGTCGCGGACCCCTCAGAAACCTTCAGGCTAGGCCCGGTCTCCCCGAACGCATCGACCCATAGGTTGGAAATTGACTAAAGCACCTTCAAGGGCATCAGACGCGACCATAGGCGAGTCACTTGCCACAATCAGCGCACTCGCCGACGGGCTGAGGCTGTCACTGTCCACACGCGACGAGGCGGAAACCCTCTCGGTCCTCGAGCAGATCTCACGCCTGGCCCGCACACTCCTAACGCTCACGCCAGACGATAACTGGACCTCCATAAGCGACTCGCGGCCGTGTGCTGCTACCGCCGAAGACTATGCGGAGGGCGGACCAACACAGCTTGACTGACTCTGTGAGGCCTTCCGCACGGACGGAAGACTACCTCTCCGCACCCGCTGCAACGAAGACGGCTTGGAGCGGAGGAGTCCACACCCACTCAAGCCTCCCAAATGCGGGGAGTCGGGCACCGTCTACTCCAACCTAATCCGGCGATCTGCTCCCAATCAGCCGCGTCACGAGTTCTTCGCTCTCAGTCTGTGCACACACTCGATCCGCTGGCCCCCCTCGCGGGACCAGCCCTGCGTTGAGCGACTCAATATTGAGAGACTTCATGCGGCCAGTTCGACTCTCGACAGCCAGCCTGCGGCTGTGGTTGCCGCGCGATCGCTCTCCGCTGCGCTCCGATCGATCCCACGCCTCCGAGGCAGGTTGCCTGACTGTTCGAGGCGGTGATGTTCCCGGAATGGCAGTCACCGCAGGCTCGCGTTTCGAGGTGGTGTAGGAGTGAGCATGGTTGAGCGGAGAGCGGCTACGGCGATCAGGATGACGTTGAGCAGAAGTTCTCTTCACTGGCCAGCCATCCGCCCTGAGACAGGCTCGCGCCGTTCGGAATCTGGAGGTAGTTGAATCGACTTGCAACGGGCGGTCCCCATCGACAAGCACCGCCGCGGGCTGAAGCCCGTGGCCCGGCACCATGATTTCCTCGGCCGGGTCGGATGCCCATGGGGTGAACCGCACCGACTAGGAGTAGGAAAGGAGGTGCCTCGAATTGCTCGGCATCTCGTCGCATTCAACCCGGACAATCTGTGTCGTGATCGCCACACTTCTTGGACGTGGGCCACCAGTACGACGCTTCGTTCTCATCCACCACGACACAGAAGTAGGGACTCTCTATGCCCATCACAGCACGTCCGATCCGCAGTAGTTCTCAACAGCTTCGCGGTGCACCAACCCTGACACACCTCGTCGCACTCACAGTCGTGACAACACTCGCTCTCGCCGGCTGCACGGCTGATTCAAGCGTCAGCACCGACCCTTCCTCGACAGCAGCTACGTCATCCGAGGCCAGCGCTACACCAACCTCGACGCCCACGGTGCTGCCTGCCCTCACGCTCGAGCAGTTCATGACGGCTGAGGTGCCCTCGCTCTGCGAGCAGCCAGCCGGCGCCCTCGTCGACGGGCAGCTGCCGGGCATAGATCGGGCCAACGGCATCGTCGTGCTGCAGGCCAAGACTGCGATGACCGATGGCACCGATCGCGACCCGCTCACGCTCGTCGCGATCAACCCCACCCCGATGGCCAGCGAGCTCGCTGGGCTGGCGGCGTTCCGGTGCGACAAGGGCGGCGTGGAGTGGCCGGCACAGCTCGTCGGCTACGACGCTGACATGAATGTCCTCGGCTCGGTGAACCCATCGGACCTCAGCAAGGGCCCAAAGGACTACGCATGGAACCTTGTCTGGGACGACACCAGCGATGAAACAGCACAGCGCGTCACCTTCGACTGGGCGAGCCACTACTACCCGGAGCCCAGTGCTCGGGGCTCGCTGCGCACCACCGGAACCGTGTCGTTCGACACAGCGACGCGCGAGCTCGTCATCGAGACGCCGCCGATCTTCGAGGCCACGGCGCTAGCCGGTGAGTACTTCACGGCCATCCAGAACCAGGACTGGGCGACGGTCCAGTCAATGACTACGGACCCGCAGGTCTCGTCCGGTATCCAGAACAACGAGCAGCCGCAGCTCGTTCTCACGCTCGACTGGTCGTCAGAGAAGCGAGCGATCTGTCTGCCACCAGAACACGAGGAAGTGGGCGAGTACGGCGCACAGCAAATGCAGGCGATGGGTGCGAGTTTCTACTGCACATCCAGCAGCCAGATCATCGGCGAAGTCCACTGGATGCCAGGCGTCTACGTGGGCCAGGACAGCTCGGGTGCCTGGAAGGTCACCGGCGTGCAGCTCTACGCGGATTAGCTGTCTGCCTTCCCAACGCCACAGCCCCGAGAGCTCAGAACTCTCGGGGCTGTGGCGTTCTTGGGCACGGTGCGATCGTTGTCCGGCTCTGGTCACTGTGGGCGGACAGCGGTCACGGGCCACCGTGCCCGCTGTCCGCTGTCCGGCGCCAGCCCTCAGCCTGGACAGCGGCCGGTCACTGGCCGCCCTGTGTTGCGGTCACGCTTCGATTCGGTGCGCGCGCCCGATCTCGTTGCCGAAGAGGTCACGTGTCCGCTTCACCGGTTTGCGGTCAGCGCCGTCCAGCGGCGGGCCGACCCAGAGGTCGAGAGCGGCCAGGTATCCCTCGACTGCGGCGCGATCGAGACGGCCTGTCACCGGGTCGAGCGTGGCCGGGTCCGCGAGACGGATCGTGGTGTCCGTGACGAGCACGGCCATGCCGAGGAGCGCGTCCGCTGGTGGGTGTCCAGCGTCGGTGGCCGCGGTCACGAGTTCCTCGAGCTCGGGAAGCTCCCGTGCGGCCATCTCTGGGTGTCTCGTGAACCAGGCGACGAGCGCCTGGTGGTCTTCGGCTGCCCACTGCTGGTCGAGCTTGCGGAGCTGGATCGCTGCGATGCGGTTCGTGCGTGTCATGACTGACCTCACCTCGCCGGGCCGCGCTGCCGCGCCCGACGGTGTTCCCGGGTCGGCAATGGGCGTTCCCAGAGGGCAAGCCGTGTGCTTTCCCTATCCCTCCTGTGCGTGAGCCCGGCCGGAACGCGTCACCGACGGCTGAAGCGCCTCGATTCGCGTCGAGAGACGAACGGTCAACGTCACGCGGAGAGGACACCAGCGACCAAGAGCAGCGAACGAATGAGGGCGAGGAGAGAGAACGAGGAATGACGGAATCAGGGAGAGATGAGTGAAGAGGACGAGGGAAATGGAGAGAGGAAAGGTGACGGACACGAGGAGAGAAAGGATGTAAGGGATGTAAGGCACGCAGGCACTTCTAGTGTGAGCTACGCTCATTCCGTGCGCGGCGGAGTAGCGAGATGGAAGCGGGGCGTCGCAGGCCATGGCCTGCGGGCCGCGGTCCACTACGCCTTCGATGGCGTCTGCGACGGCGCCAGGGCCGATCGGCTCGCGTCCGTCGACGCCGCAATCGGGTACGCACACGCCGGGTCGACCGTGACCCGCTTCACCGCCACCGAAGCGGGCATCGCCGCCGATGAACTCGGCGTGGAGCAGCTCAAGGCCTGGGTCGCGGGCAGCGACCCTGTGACGGGCATGCATCGCGGCTACCAAATGCAGGGGCCCGACGCGGATCTCCTGTTCGATGCGACCGTGAACGCCCCGAAAACGCTGTCGCTCGCCGCGATGCTCGACCCGGAGATCGCGGCCGCATTCGACGCGCTGCAGGAGCGGATCCGCGATCGCACCATCGACATGTGGCGCACCGAGCTGAACGCGCGCCGCGGCGCGCAAGGCCGCATCAGCATGGACCTCGCGCAGATCGAGGTCGTCGAGCTGAAACACGCCCGCTCCCGTTCCCTCGACCCGCACGCCCACACGCACATGTGGTTGAACGCTCGTGTCCTCGGACAGGACGGCCGCTGGTCGAACCTCGACTCCCGGACAATGCTGCGCTTCCAGACGTTGGTCAACGCGGAAGGGCAGCTGGCCGCGGTCACGGACACCGAATGGGTGGCCACGCTCGCGGCCAAGGGCTTCACGATCGACCCGGCCACGGGTGAGGTCGAGCAGCTGCAGCATCTTGTCCGGGCGTTCTCGAAGCGGGCAAACCAGATCGAAGCGGCCAAGACCCGCTTCCTGGCCGAGTGGCGGGCTGACCACCCTGGACAGGAGCCAACGGTCAATGACCAGATGGCCATTGACCGGCGCGCATGGGCTGTCGGACGTCCCGAGAAGCCGGACATGGTGTCCGAAGAGGACTGGGCGGACAGTGTCCGCCGCGAGCTGACCGACCTCGACTCGGCCCTGCTGAAGCAGCGGAAGCCGGTCACTCCCCCGGTCACCGACCGAGCAGTCCGCGTGTTCGCGTCGGATATTGACCGCGTGGCCAGGCTGGCCATCGCGGACGCCGACTCCCGGTCGACGTCTTCCAGTGGCCGGTTCTCGGACTTCACGCTGCGCGCGGGCGCGGTCCGCGCGGTCGCTCGCGTCGTGGCAACCGGCGACCGCGACGTCCTCGCCGCAGCCGTGGACGCTGCCCTCGACCGGGCGCGCGGCCACTACCTGATCGACCTGGCCGCGGACAGCATCGATGTGCCGGGTGGGGTTGGCCGGTACATGCTGACCGAAACCGCCACCCTCAAGCGCGACGTCGACGAAGGGATGAAGGCGCAGGCCAAGCGCGGGAAGAACGTGGCGACGCACCTCATCGACCAGCTCGCCAGCAACACGAAGATCGGCGGCGAGCACGGCCTGGACGAGCAGCAGACCGCGGCAGCGTGCGCGATCGCTGGCTCCTCGCGGCTGGTCACGGTCATCGGGCCCGCGGGAGCGGGCAAGACAACCATGCTGAAAGTGGCCAGGGCCTCCTTGTCCGGCCAAGGCCGGAAGGTGCTCATCGTCGCGCCGACAAAGAAGGCTTCGTCCGTGGCCGGACGCGAAACCGGAGCGGACGCGACCAGCCTGCACGCGCTGCTCTACCAGTACGGGTTCCGGTGGAGCGCGGACAAGGACACAGGACGGCCAGTCTGGCAGCGCTTGGCCATCGGCCAAAAAGACCCCATGTCCAAGGACGGCCACGTGTACCGGGGACCGAAGGAGAGCGCCGTCGTTGACCGGAAGACGCGCATCGTCGTCGACGAGGCGGGCATGGTCGACCTCCACACCATGCACGCGCTGCTCCAGGTGACCGCCGAGACGGGCGCCGGGATCGCACTCGTCGGAGACCCCGCCCAGGTCAACCCCGTCGGCCACACCGGGGCCATGGCACTCGGCCAGCGCTACGCGGACACGCACGTTGATCTGGAGTCCGTGCACCGGTTCCGCACCGAAGAGGGCAAGACGGACACGGCCTACGCGAACCTCACGCTGCGCATGCGCGCGGGCGACGCCCCGGACGAGGTGGCACACGAGCTCGTGACCACCGGTCACGTCCGGACAGCGGCCACCATGACCGAGCTGCACGCGGCCATGCGTGACCGCTACCTGGAGCTGGCCGGACACAAAGACCGCGCCGCTTTGTGCGTGGCCACGAACGAGGAAGCGGTCACCCTCAACGACCTCATCCAAGAAGAGCGCATCGTCCGCGGACAGGTGACCGGCAAGGTGCTGGCCAGCGCCACGGACGGGTCGGTCATCTACGCGGGCGACGTCGTGCAGACCAGGCAAAACGACAGCGACCAGAACGTGGAGAACCGACAGGTGTGGACCGTCCGCAAAAAGACACTGACCGGGAAGCTGCTCCTCGAGTCCGTCGACCAGAAGGGGCTCACGACCTCGATCGACGCGGACTACGCGGCGGACAAGCTCGCGCTCGCCTACGCGTCCACGATCCACGGCATCCAAGGTGAAACCGTGCACGGCTCCATCGTCGGCCCCGGCGTCGACGCCGCCGGCCTCTACGTCGGCCTCACCCGCGGCAAGCGCGTCAACGAAGCGTTCCTCGTCGCGACCGACGATGCCACCGCGGAACGGCAGCTCGTGGAGTCGCTGCGCCGCGGTGACCTCGAAGCCAGCCTGCAGGACAACTACCGGGCGCTGCACCGCGAGCTCGGAATCTCCGCACGCGAAGGCGTATTCGCACCAGCCGCCTGGCAGCAACGCCCAGCCGGGCACCTCCTCGACCTCGACGCCGCCGAAGCGCAGATCTCCCCCAAGCACACACACGACGAGCTACAGATCATCAAGGACGACGCCGACCGACTCGAGGACGAACTGCGAAAACTCCGCCAGGCCCGAAACGACGTCAACGCAGACCCACGCCGAGGCGAAGGGCCAGCGGTCGAGGAGATTGACGCTCTCCAGATCCAGGCGAATGCCGCGCGCGTGCTCGAGCGAGAAGCAACGAAGGCGTCCATGCCAGAGCTGCGCAAGCTCGACGCGATCCAGGCCGAGCGCACCACCCGCGAACGGATCCTCGACGCGTCCACCGCAACGCGAGAGCATCACGAACGATTGCTGACTGCGCGGCACGGCCGCGTTCAGCGACCGGTTGACGTGCACGCTACCCAGTCAGTCGGTATCTCAAAGAGACTCGGCGAGACCGCTGGGCCAGCGTTGTGACGTTGAGGGACCTGCTACACGATAAGCGGCGCGCTCTCCGCTCTGAGAGCACGCTCACCTGCGTAGCTGAGGACAATATTTACCTGGGACGCTGCCCCGTCTTGCGGATGCGCAAACGCGCCTCTGGACCACCGGTGTCGTCACACCGCTCAGCGCAGAGACGCGATACCTACTCGATGGGTGCCTTGGCACCAGCCAGCCGGGACAACTCGATTTCTGCCTCTGCGGGCAGGTATCGGAAGCTCTGCGACGGCTCAATGCCGACTTCCTCGCGGAGCTGTTGTAGGTTCACCGGCTCGGTGAAGCGGGTGACACGGCTGGTCTTGATTGCGACACCGTGGGTCAAGTTGTGGAAGTACGTGTCGTACTCCACTGTCTCGATCCCGAGTTGAGGCTGGAGAGTCTTCCAGAGCTCTTTCACGGAATCGTAGCGAACCTCGTCCGACTCGAAACTGCCCAAAACAGCTTTCACGGGGCTGCTTGCGTAGAGGTACACGACCGTGCCCCGCTCGAGGTCCGGGAATCTCCGGCGGAGCTCGTAGGTCTTCGTCCCGTTGAGGATGCTCTCAGCGAACTTCGGTCGGATCGACAACAAGACAGGTCTGGTCAAGATGCTCCGTTCGAGAGTTCGATGAGGTCGAGGAATACGGACCGAAGGACTCGACGCGGCGACTGGGGCGGGTTTCCGCTTACACCGTGACGAACAGTGACCATCCTAAAGTCCGCCAGCGACACTGGGCGTCTGAACACTTCAGTGTCTTCAAACTCGAGCACATGCACGACCCCGTCATGTGACGCTCTGTCGAGATCGCTCCGTTTGTAGGTGCCCATGTGAGAAAAACGCTCGTGCGCCTGGTCCACCGCCATGTCGCGGGACGCGACGAGCCTCGAGAGAGCGAACACCCGCGACACTTGCGCACGCCCATCGCTGGAGCAGTACCAGAGGAGCCGCGCCGGTACATCTTGAATCGGATTGTTCCGGGGCGACCTGAAGTACACGTGCCGGCGTGCAAAACCGAGCGATTCCCGCTGCTCGAGCAAGTTCTCGGGAAACCCGAACAAGTTCATCGAGAACTCGGGCTTGATGGGCACGAGGAAGACACTCGTGTCATCCCAAATTTTGAGCGGCCAGTGAGCACGCTCCAGCTCAGCGACCGCGCCCGGGGTTAGCATCCGCAGTGACTCCGCACGTTCATTGCCAAGGAGAGACGCAAGCTTGGCTCGATCGTCATCAATCAGGAGGTCGATCTCCGCGACAACGACAGCTGCGCCGATCGCACCATCCACGTCACGGAACCCGTCCGCTTCGAGAGCTTCCCTGACCTCACGAGACAGATGCTGGTCGGTGACAGCCACGGACGAGATTGCAGCGGCGACTGCCGATTCTCGGATCTGTCTCGTCAGTTGCAGAGCAAGGTCAGCGGAGCGGGCGCCGCGCTTTACTCGAACCTTGTGGAAGTTGATACGGTCCGGTGACTCGCTGAAAACCAAGAGCCCGACGTCCTCGTTTTTCCGAGACTGCAACACTCTGACTTCATAATCACGGCTTGCGAGCGAGGCCTCCAGCTCGCGTCGAAAGTCCTTAGCACGTTCTCCCGTGCTCGCGTTGACGAACAGCCGCTCCAGACCGTCGATCGATGACGCGGCTCCGCTACCCAAGCGCAAGACTCGCGAGAGGTGCTCTGGTTGGTACCAGGAAGCGGGTTCCGGCGCGTGAACATGCAGAACCACTTCATGGGGTTTCATCACGTGAAGCTCGTGTGCCGTCTTTAGATAGTCCTTCAGAAGGCGTATGAGGTTCACATCGTTGGTGACGAAGTAGGTCGCGTCCGCGTTTACGGCGTCGGCAAGATGTCGAACATCGACCGCCAAACTCGGGTCTGCCTGCCACTCCGTTTCTCCGATCCGCGCCCGAAGCTCGGTTTCGATCTCTATGGATCGCGGGCGTCGCGTCCCCACCCGGGCGAGGTGAGCTGCGCCGACACGCTGCGCGGCGCGCTCTGCTGCTTCTTCGAGAGCGTTGAGTTCAAGGTCGACGGCGGGTGAGATCGCGACCGCCAGATACTCCTGGAGCCAGTCGGCCATCAGCGCCTGCGAAGCTTCCCGATTTGGTCGTTGCACCGATGACGTGGCGACCAGGTCGATAACGACGTTGGCATCCAGGACTGCAAGTGGACGAGCCGACTCGAACGCTAGGTTCTCGAAAAGATCCGGGCCGCCGAGCGGCCGCCACCAGATATCCAGGGGTTCGCCCAACAGGCCACGCCCTGGGCGTTCATTGCGTGGGCTCATGCCCATCGATTCCCAGAACCCGTGAAGCCCGTAGCTTCTCCGACAATGCGCCTCAACTCCAGCGCTGTTCGGATTAGCCAATATGACTTCATCGAGCATCCGGAGGGCCAGCGACTGCCCTCGATGCGAGTCCGCCACGCAGACGTGCAAGAGCTTGATATGTGCACGCTTGCGGTTGTAGAGCAGGTAACCGGCGAGTTCCAGCCCTTGGTACGCGAGCACCAGCCACCCGCGTTCAGCTCGCTCTCTGAACGCAGAGTCCGGGAGGAAACCCAACGTTCGCTTGTGCTTCTTGTGAAGAACAAGCACATCCCGCATTTGACGCTCGCTGTCTGGCGAAGTGGCGCTCCATGCGCTTATCAAAATCAAAAACTCACGCCCCCACGAAAACTCGCCTGTCAGCTCGGAGTCTATGCGCTGTTTGGTGCTTCACGACCCGGTTCATGTCGCGAAGTCAGTGTCGTTCCTCCCACTCATAGAACTGTCCAACGTCCTCGGTCGGGCGCTCGAGGATGCCATGCTCGCGCTTGCGCGGAGCGCAGTGGGGGCCCTCGACGCGCCCCATTCGCCGGAGCACACTTATCCCTTTCCTCTCGCCAGCACCGGCCGACGGGGAAGCACTCAGCTAGCAGTTGACGGTCCTTGCGGTTCCAGAGACGTTTTTCTGCGTTCCGGGGGTAGCGGTGGCAAGCACGGTGCTCCCGTTCCGCGCGCGCAGGGTTTCAGATGTCCGCCCGTTTGCGATCGAGCGCACGGACCCGAGCGCGGCGGTGGAGTGCGTGCCGCAGGACGACCAGGAGAGCTTCGATCCACTCAGACTTGACCCACTGTATGCGCACACGTTGCCGCTGGCGCAGGAGCCCACAGCTCGCTGTCGGTCCCGCGACGGGGAGGCGCTAGCTTCCTCGGAGAGGAGCGTCATACCAAGATCTGGCCAGTAGGCGGTGTGCTCCCCGGTCGCGTGCCCTCCCGGTACCGCATCCAGCGCGTAGGTCACGATCTCGTCCACATCGACAACAGTCGTTTCTGCCTGCGCTGCTGGAGCGCCAACGAACAACATGAGCAGTGCAAGGCTGCCTGCGAGTGTCGCGGTGTGTCGTGCTGTCATGGTGTCGTCTCCCAGATGGTGTAGGCGGTTGTGGCGCCGGCTGGAATATCTCCCCAGTCGGTAGTTCGGAGGGTTTCGAGACCTACGACTCGCCCGGTTTCGGTAGAGATCAGCAGGACGTCGCGGTTGCCGCTCGTCGAGTCCGCGGCGATCCCGATCACGGGCCGTCCGGCACGGTCAGTTGTGGTGCCGTACACCCTGACGTCGGGCTGGCTGAGCAGGATCTCGAGGAGTGCCCCGTGTTGACGGTCAGTGAGTGTCCACACGGCTAGAAGTCCCGAGATGGCTTCGATGACCTCGAACCCTGACGCCTGTGGAGTTCCGCCGTATTCCTCAAGCGCTTCCCGCAGCTGGGCAGGTGAGTCGCCTGGGAGGGTGGTGCTCGTTGGGACGTCGTACTCCCCCGCAGCGTAGATCTCATCGACAATCACGGTGCCCGGGGCCGGGGCATCTTCTGGGACGAGCTGCGGTGCTTCCACACTCTTATAGGGGACGCCCGCCGTGAGTGTAAATCGGCCAGACCGGTCTTCCCCCCAGCTCAACTCGGCGACCTGCGGGCTGATAGCAGTACTCGTGTCCTCGTCCCCCTCGGTGTACTGCAAGTACCAGCCAACGGAGCGTGCATATCGCTGCGCTTCGGTGACTGCCGGGTTTGCCGTGAGCTTTTCAAAGAGCATGGTCCGGACTTCCTGGTGCGTGAGCTCAGTGGGCTGGAACTCCAGCGGCGGTGGGGTACGCGCTGCGGCGGTGTTGGTCGGCGTCATCATGAGACCGACTATGACGAGCAGTACAACGACGCTTACCGCGACCCGGGTGAAGATCGGCGTCGCTGTGCGCTGCAGAAGTACCCAACTCCCGGAACGCGTTCGCGACGGAGTGGATGGTGTCTCTGCAGCGCGTCGCGTTGCGGGTGTGGCGATGATGCGAGCGAGGAGCGCTTGGTGCCGCGGGGCGAGTTCGCCGTCTTCAGCGCCTCTGACCGGATCGAGTTCTCCCATCATCGTCTCGAGGCGGCGTTCCTGGTCGGTCATCAGCGGGCCTTCTTCATCGCGGATCGTTGCAAAGGTGCTTGGTCAGTGGTGTCGGAGAGTGCGTGACGCAGACGTTTCCGTGCGCGACTCAATGTCGTCCACGCGTTGGGTGTGCTGCACCCCAGGACTTCTGCGATCTCAGACGCGTTCAGCCCTTCCCAGTAGTGAAGGGTTATGGCCTCTCGATCGCGGTCGCCGAGGAGGAGTAAGGCATCGCGCAGCGAGAGCAGGTCGAGGGGGTCGGCGGTGTGGCCCGGCTCCTCATGGAGACGCGTCAATGCGATTTGAACCGCCTCTTTTCGCTCGTCACTGCGGTAACGGTCGGCGATCTTGTTGGCGGCCACCCGGTACAGCCATGGCAGCTGGGGGCGTTGGCCTTCGGACCAGCTCTGCCAGGCTGCCGTGAAGACCTCTGCTGCGATGTCTTCGGCGAGTGCGAGTGTGGGGAGCCGGCGTTGCGCATACTTGAGGATCTTGGGGTGGTTGATCGTGAAGAGTGCCTCGAAGGTGTCGGGGTCAGCTGTCAACATGCGGCCTCAGCGTCTCTTCATCCACGAGGCCCAGTCCCTGGATGCGGAACCGGCGTTGGCATCTCTCTGCAACGCGTTCGCTGTGTGTAGCAACGATCAGGACGGCCCCTTGCTGCTGCAGGGTGTCGAAAACGTCGAGGATGCGATCTTCGGTGTCTTCATCAAGCGCCCCAGTCGGTTCGTCAGCCAAAATGAGGGCTGGCTTCTTGACGACGGCGCGGGCGATGGCCACGCGTTGCGCTTCGCCTCCGGAGAGCCTCCCCACACGCCGCGCCGCGAGTGCCTCGATGCCAACCACACGCAGCGCGTCGAGCGCGGGCGCGCGATAGGCAGACTTGGTGGAGCCAAGCCCCAGCATGACGTTTTGGAGCACGGTGCGCTCTCTCAGGAGGTCGTAGCTCTGAGTAATGATGCCGACATGGGTTCGTCGGAACTCCGACATCGCGAGCTCGTTTCGGCGCAGTTCTTCGCCCGCAAAGCTGTAAGTCCCCCCGTACCGGACGTCGAGACCGGAGAGGATGCGCAACAGTGTGCTCTTCCCGGACCCGCTACGACCGAGGATGGCCGCGGAGCGGATGTCGTCGGGAAGGGTCAGGCTGAGATCTGCAAAGATGGGGCGCGACTGTCCGTCTGCTTCTGTGATGTTCTTCTCGACGCCGCGAAGAGTGACCGAGGTCATGCTGAGGCTCCTACCTGTGTGAATCGGGATGTGCCGAGCGCGGTCGTGCAGCCGAGATCAATCGCTGCGAGCGCAGCCAGGATCCACGGAATGCTGGAAGAGGCGACGGAGTCGTACGTTGGGAGTGCGTTGTAGAGGAGATGCAACGACACGGCGATGCATGCCCACTCGACCAGCACCATTGAGGCGAGGGACAGCTGCAGTGTTCCGCGGGATTGACCGAGAGTCCAACGCAGGCGCAGCGCCACGAGTCGTCGCCGCAAAGCGAACGCGCTGATCGCGAACACCAGCACGGTCGCCACGATGCCGACCAGCACTTGAAGCATCCCCATGAGGCCTGCATTGCGTTGCAGCAATTCTCGAGTCATGGAGAACTGCGTGAGGTACTGAGGGACGTCGATCATTGCGTAGTCAGTGAAGCCGGTGTCTCGTGCTGCACGGTCGATCGTGTTGAGGACCTGGTCTGGGCTGTCTGTCTTGGGCGCGGCGACGTCGCTGTTCAACATCGCGAACGCCAGCACTCCATCAAAGAACGGCGAGTCGCGGTCCTGTGAGTCCATCTCCGGCGGGTACGGAACGAGCATTGTGTCGTCGAGGAATGTGTTGATGTCGCCCTTGTAATACATGGACGAGCCCGCGGGGAGAAGGCCGGAAACCTGGAAGGTGAAATCGCGAGAGTAGAACTGAGCGTCGAGTACATCACCGACCTCGTACACACCAGCGTACCCAGCACCCAACAGGACTGGGATGACCCCACTGTCGTAGTCGATGGCTTCCCAATTGGGGACAGTACCCTGTTCGACGTCGAGCCCCGCAAATTCGAACGCGTGCTTGTTCATCTGCACGGCGCGCACATCTCGCACGGTTTTCCGGCTCACTTCGTCAACGTACTCCCCCGGCGCCAGCGTTTCCGCACCCAGCCATGCATCGAATTCGTCTCCCCCACGGAAATCTGCCACAACGATCGGCTGCGCGAATGCGGAGATTAGCGTGAGCTCTTCCGAGGTGTTGAGCGTGTTGTAGAAGTCAGCGACCTTCGCCATCTCCTCGGGATCTGCCCGGACGCGTTCGAAAGCCCCATCGTCGAGAAAGGTGTCCGTGATGCTGTAGAGATTCTGCTCAGCATCCGCGGGAAAGCTCGAACTCATCGCGTTGTCCGTCGATTCGAGGAAACTCATCGTGCTGTATACGCCCGTCAGGAACAGGACGACAATGGCACATTTGACTGCGATGAGGAGCCAGTTCCGGCGAACATCAAACACGTTCTCACTCATACGCGGACCCGCCCAACGCGAAGGACCGTCACAATCAAGGAGACCAACGCCACCAGATAGAGCGTTCCCACCGCGGCACTGAAAGGCCCTAGTAGACGCCAAGAAGGAGCCCCCACCACCGCAATGGCCGCCACAGCCGTCACCATCACCGCGGCGCACCACACCAAGGACACGGACGCGACACGACGCGTGAGCCGGCCAGGGTGACTTTGACCCCAGAGACGAAGCACTTGGTCCCGACCTTGGCTCCACTGCGCAGAGAGGTATCCCGTCAACGCGGCTCCGAGGATCAGGAGTGCTGCCGCGAGTCCAAGCACGATAGGAGTCACGTAGTCGACGTTCGTCCTCCGCGAGAGTCCTGCGTCGACATACCTCGCGCCTTCGATGGTGGCACCGACCAACTCTGCATCGCGTCCGTCCACCACGAATGACCGCGGATCATGCGCCTCGAACAGCGCAGGGTCGTAGATGAGGATGTCATCGGCAACGAGGCTGCGATCGGACGTACCGAGACGCCCCGCAACTTCGTACCGCTCAGCGAACGCTCCAGCGTCCAGCATCACAGCACTCTCAGCGTGCGCAGCGCCGATCATGGCCCCGGGCCGCTCGTCACTGACAGTCCATCGCAGGTCATGGATCGGGAGAAGGTCGGAAATGGGCTCTCCGGTCGAAACCACGCCTCGGAGATGCGGGTCGTCGGCGAGCTCGATGTAGATCTGCACGTCCAGGCCGGAAGCTCGTGCGTCGGTTAACGTCGCTGCAACATCGCCCGTCATCACCATCGCCCGCCCGGAGTACAGCGCGTTCGATTCGCGCAGCACAGCAGCTTGTGCAGCCTGGAAAGACAACGCCGCCAAGGAAAGCAAGGTGAGACACAACGTCATGACTACAAGCGACACGGTGGATCTGAGACGCATACGGAACGCTTTCGGAAGAAGATCGAGCAGGCAGTCGGGGCACGGAGACGCATCAGGTTGCGTCTCCGTGCGCACCATTTACTGACCGTAGAAGGTGTACGCGGTTCCTGGGCTTACCAGGTCCCCACCGACGACCCGGAACGGCTTCCACGCCGTCACGGCCTCTGTGCCGCCTCGACCGTAGACCCTGTTGGAATCGGCGTTGATAGAGCTGCCCGACTTCAACTGGGCGCGAGTGTAGTGGTAGACCCCCGACCACGTCGTCCACCCGTGCGAGCGCTTGTTCGTGGTCCCGTTGATGGACTTCTGCTCCGCAGTGCCGCGGTGGTTGACCTGGGCAGCGCGTGCGCCCGGCTCCACGGACGACGAGGCAACATTCCCATCGACCTCACTCCACCCCAGCGTCTCTGCACTCGCTGTCGTCGCCATGCCGCCTACGAGTGTCACCGTGGCCGCGACGACGAGTAATCCTCGAAGAGTCTTCATCATTCCCTTATCCCTGAGGGCCGTTCGTGGTGCTCGCGCGTGTTGACTCGCGCAAACCAGACTGCTCCCTGCAGCCGACCGACACGTCACACAAGCCAACGTGCCCCACCCCTCGCATCGTTTGTCGCCTGCCGGGCCGATTCCTGACACTGGATTCAAAAGTTCTTAATCGGCAATTGCGTCAAAGAGGCGAACTTAGATCGTCGGGGTCGTGCACCACACAGAGGCGAGATACCGATTCCGTCCTAGCAGCTGCGCGAGAGCTTCCTGCCGTTGACGGAGCCCCACTATCTTCTTCCTACCGGTTGAGGAGTGATCCTCGGAGGCGTTGGCCACCCCGGGCTCGGCATGATTCCTGCCCCTGATGGAGCACGCGATGCTGGGACTCCCATTCGCGGAGCACTTGCCATGGCAGTGTCAGCGTTGGCCACACGCGCTCGAGTCGCTGCGCGTTGATCAGCTCGACGACATCCGCCTGCGTGCCCTCGTTCAAGATTGCCGTGTAGGCGTCAGCGGCTTGGTTGTCGTCAGTGATTTCGAAGTCGCGGTTCGGCCCCCAGTAGAGGGCGTGCGAGAGCGTCAGGACTCCTGATGCTGGCCCGCGGAGCTCGCGCAGGTCATCGACCACCGCGTATGGGCGGAAGTCCCTGACGTGTACCTGCTGATCGGCGTTCACGCGCTGATCGTATCCAACCGACACGGATAGGCCCAGGACGCCGCCACGACTCATGAGCTGACTGACCCCGCTCTCTTCTCACGCACCTCCGAGGGCTGTGAGTCCTGAAGTGCCGCTTCGAGCGTCGGATAGAACTGCACGGCAGGCCAAGGCCTGGTTTCATCGTGCTCGGTCGGGGCGAACTCCACTCGCGGTGCGTCCCTCTCCGGCAAGTCCGCACCCGGTGCGGGTGCGGCCTCCGGGATCTGGACGGCGTACTTCGCGTCGCGGGCACGTTCTTTCTGCTCCCGCCGTTCGGCGCGCTGCCATTGCCGGTCCTCCCGGGCCTCCCGGCGCGCGCTGCGCCGGAGCGCTCCCCAGACCCAGAACGGGAGGCGCGTGAGGACTTCGTTCACGTAGAGCACGTTGGAGTCTCCCCAGTGGCGTCCGCGACCGTACTCGCCTCGCACCAGGAGCACGTCTCCCCGCGTGGGCCATGCCTCCGCAAACCACGATGACGAGTCGTCCCCGTGCACGTCCTTCACGGAGTAGCGCGAGCCGGTTGGGTACGCCCCTTCGAGGCGTCCCACCCGCACAAGCCTGGCGTCCGAGGGGCAGAGACGCGTGACGGACTCGAGGTAGTCGAGTTTGGCTTCGTCGCTCGCGAAGTACCCCCACCGGGATCCGCCGCGCATCCACCAGATGGCGACCTCGCTGACGACCGCGCACACGAGCGCGGCCGCGCCGAATCCGGCGAGCCACCATCCAAGTGTGTCTCGCAGCACGTCGACCACGGTCCCGCCGACCAGCCACGCCAGCAGGGCCAGGGCAGCGAGCAGCGTGCCTGCCACGACGGTGGCGCGTCCGCTCGCCCATCGCAGCGAAGACCATGTGATCAACGGTTCCCCCTGAGTGTCCATGACGACACTGTAGGAGTCAGCACCGACATTCGCAGCCAACCGACAACGCGGCCCCGAAACCGGGGTGGTTTGGGGGCCGCGTGTGGTTGTGCGACTGCACCAGCGATCGCGCAGCCGGCGCGTGGGCGCGCACAACCTCTACATGGACGCTCCCGCCTGCTCAGGGACCGGCGCGACGGCCTGGGTCCGCACGTCGTTCGTGAAGCGGATTCCCTTCGACGCCTGGGCCAGCTTGTCGAGGTCGAGGAGTCGCGTCGCTCGGTACAGATCCTCGGCGCGCGCAAACGGTGCACGGAGCACCTCGCGGAGGCGGTCTGATTCGGCCTCGTCCTGACGTAGCAGCTTGTTTCCCATGGCGATGCCACGCGCGGGCATGTTCAGCTCGAACTGGAGGATCCCGTACCCGCGCGCGTTGCGCAGCGTTTCCTGCTGAGATGCTTCTCGCCGCTCGATGCGATCGTTGTTCTGGACCAGCGCGAGCCGCGAAATGCTGGTCTTGTGCGCGTACGCGCGGAACTCCTGCGACAGGGCTCTCATGGTGGCGGTCACAGGTGCGACTTCCGGCACCCGAGAGACAAGGTAGGCCGCGAGTCCTCCTCGAGCGCGTTCCTCCTGCATCACGTGCGCGTAGGTCGACCAGGGTGTTCCCTCGGGGTGGTCGCGGCCGCTCGAGAAGCGGACGAGCCCGTCGAGGTCCGAGCACTGATACGTGTCGAGTTGGCGCAGGAACCGCACGCTCTGCAGCTCCGCCTGGTACTCAAAGTCGAGGTCAGTGAGCATGAGTGCCTGCGTCTCTCGCTTGGCGATCGCGTATGCCCCGGGGCGGGGCCGTGCGGGGTTGGTGGGTGGCAGGGTGTGCAGGGTCCGTTCGCCGTGCGTGAATTGCTCGATGCGGAGCTCGTGGCGCAGATGCAGCAGTTGCTCTGTGGGCATGCCGCCTTCCCGCACCGACTGCCGAAGCTGAACAGGGAGCGCTTTTCGTGAAGGGTCGTGCCTGGGGTAGCGGGACTCGAGCCAGATGGGAACTGCGAGGCGCAGTGCGCGGCGTCCGGCGCTGCGCTTCACGTCCGTGAGGTCTCCCGTCTGACCTCTGCGCGCAACGTACTCGACGGCGTGCGCTCGCATCTCGCGGGTCGCGCTCCACGCGACGTGGTGCAGAAAGCGATCTTGGTCCTCGACGTGGTCGAAGCCCTCGACGGCAGGTCCGTCGGTGAAGTAGCTGCGCACCGTGCGTTCGACGGCGGCGTTGGCTTTCGTGATCATCAGCGGTTCTCTCAGAGACTCGCCACGGCGGCGTCCGCGCCCGACGTCCAAGTTGTCGCCCTATTGGCGGAAGCGGCATGGACGTCGGCAGGCCTCGTGAAGCGCCGGTCGAACGCCTCGGTACGGAACACTTCGCGCGCGTACTCGAGTTTGTGGCTTTCCCAGTTCGAATCGAACGCATCCGGTGCACCGGATTCGACACTCCAGAAATCTTCGAGGTCCGGACGCAGCGCGGGCGCGGTGAAAGTGCCAAGATCGACTTCCTCCCTAATCGCGTCCAGGAGCTCGGCGGGAGTGAGGCGCTGCTGGTCGGCTCCGGGCGCGACGTGCACGTACGTCAACAGATCGCGGAGTTGGTCGATGCGTTCCGGACGGATGGATCGCAGCGCTGCA
Organism: Pseudoclavibacter sp. AY1F1; assembly: GCF_002931075.1. Taxonomy (GTDB): domain Bacteria; phylum Actinomycetota; class Actinomycetes; order Actinomycetales; family Microbacteriaceae; genus Pseudoclavibacter. Next base: position 32,883 of record NZ_PSTQ01000020.1, read on the forward strand.
ACCGCCGCTCGCGTTGCGGGATCCGCGTCGCGCTGGAAGGTCTGCACGGTGTGCTGTACGAAGCCGTGGTCCAGCGTCGCTGTGGTCGTGGCCCGCAGCGCATCCGGCATCCGCTCGGCTATCTCGTGGCCCGGGTTCGCGCGGTTGTACAGGTGGGTGCGGAGCCGGAAACGGTCGCCCACTTCGTTGCGACCGGCGTACATCTCGGACTCTCCGGCCTCCTCAAGGTCCGAGCGATCGAGCTGCGGCGGTGTGGATGGCGTCTCGAAGGTTCCAGCCGCGATCTCCTGGGTCATGACACGCACTGTTCCGTCCCACATGGGCGAGCCCCACGCATGTTTCGCTCCGTCGGGGCCGAGGGCCGCGACGATCAAGTCCTCCGTATAGGCAAGGCTCTGCCCGTCGAGTTTCCGCAGCTGCTCCATCGCCGCTCGCTGCTGCTGGTGGTCGTCGTTGAGCTGTTCCCGCGACGTGGCGATGTCGCCGGTCACGAGAAACACGGGTTGGTTGGTCTCCCACTGAAAGTTGTCGTACGCCTCCAAGGCACGCAACCGCATCGGAGTGGGAGCGGCCGTGATCGTGTCCGAGAGCGGGATGAAGAACGTTTCGGCCTCTACGACGCCCTTGGCCTTCTCGAGCTCGGGAGGAGCAACGCGCGTCATCACCTCCGGAAACACCACTCGCTCGACGCGTGTGCGCAGCTCCCGGGTGGGCCGAGCGAGGTCATTGACGGCTATGAACTCCACGTCGCCTTTCACGACCTTGGCGATCTCCGCGGCGTACTCGTTGATGAGCCGTTTCGGATCGTTCGTGCGCTTGAGGACTGTCGGCGCGTGGGTGGTGAGGTACTGTTCGACCGCTTTGCGGCATCGACGGCTCATGAGGATTCCTTTCAGATGGACGCGCCAGCGGGGCCGCTGACGGGTCGGGTGTGGGTGTGGTCGGCGTGGATGTCGACCGGGCGAGCGGGACGCTCTGCGGGGGTCTTTGGCCTGGCTGCTTCACGGGCCAGCTCCTTGTTGAGGGCCTGGAACTCGGCCCACTTGTCGCGCAGCTCGTCAGCTCTCCGGAACGGCAGACCGATGCGCTCCTCCGCTTCGTTGGCGACTCGGTGCTTCTCGTCGCGGTCGAGGCGGCGCTCGGCCAGCCCTGCAGGGATCGCTGCAACGCGGTTGGCGAGACGGGTGACCGCGCCTTCCGGGCTCTGCAGGAACCGCTCCGCGTCGGCGTTGATCTCGCTGCCTGGGACGTCCTGCAGCTCCAGGTACACGAGCTGCTTGCCGTACTCGCGCCCGCGCGACGCGAGCACAGTCATGCCGCTGAGCTCTCCCACGGCCGCGCGCGCTGACGACGTGCTGTACCCGCCACGCCCCTGCGGGATCCCACCGCGGTGGAAGAGCCGCACGAGCTGCTGGCCCGCTTCGGTGCGCTTCGAGAAGGTGCCTCGCCCGATCGTCATCGTGAAGCGATCGCCGTCGAGTTCACGTACGTGGGGCAGTGCTGCCTCGAGCTGTTCAATCTCCCGCTCGAGCCGTGAGACGCGTGCTCGCGCGTTGTCGACGGTCATGCGCAGCGTGGCCTGGGACTGGGCGTGTGCTCGCTCGAGGCGGCGCAGTTTCGTGACGTCGGTGCGCAGCTGCGCGTGCTGCACAAGCTTCGGATTGCCCGTCGCCAGCGCCTTCGCTTCACCCGCTTCGAGTTCGGCGGTGCCGATGTCTTCGAGGTCGCGCACGCGGGCGTCGCCGCGCATGGCTTGCGCGATGAAGCGACCTTTCTGCTCCTGCTTTTGCCACATGAATGCGTCGAAGGAGTGCGACGTCGCGTACCGGTAGTGCTGCACGACGTCGTTCTGGTTGCCCTGGCGCATGATGCGTCCGGCCCGCTGCTGCAGGTCGGATGGGCGCCAGGGGCAGTCGATGTCGTGGAGCGCGATCGCGCGGCGTTGCACGTTCGTGCCGACGCCCATCGTCTCCGTCGACCCGAACAACACCGACACCTGCCCGTCCCGGGCTGCTTTAAAGAGCGCCGCCTTCTTGGCGCTGCCTTTCGCGTCCTGCACGAACGCGATCTCAGACCGGGGCACGCCCGCGGCCGCGAGCCGGTCGCGCATCTTCTCGTACACGGACCATCCGCGGTCTTTGTTCGGAGTGCCGAGGTCCAGGAACACGATCTGCAGCGCACCCTTGTGCGCTGCCTCGTTCCCGGTGTCGGGATCCGCGTACGAGTTCCCGGCGTTGTCCCGGTAGATGCGGGCGATGTTCTCCACGGCGCGGTCGATCTTCGTCTCGGCCCCGTCGTCGGAGAGGCCCACGAGTTCCGCGTCCAGCGCGGCCTTGCGGCCGTCGGAGCTGATGCGGAGCATGTTGTCGCTCTTATCTGCACGGGTGAGCTTGTCGATGCGGACGCGCAGCTCCCCGATGTACTCCCGCACGGCGGGAGAGGCCGGGACGATCACCATCTCGGGGCGGGCCTGCCCCTTGCTGTTGAGCGCGAGCTCGGGAGTGGGGAGGTTCAGGTCCGCGGCGGTCTTGACGTCGCCAGCGACTCGCCAGAGGCGCAGCATTTCGGGCAGGTTCTTGAACCGACTCAGACGCGTTTTCGTCTTCATGCCACCCGCGACGTCGACTTCCATCTCCGTGTGCAGCTCCCCGAAGGTCGCCGCCCACGCCTCGAAGTCGTGCACGCCCGCCTCCTCCAAGAGGTCGGGGCGCAGGTAGCGCTGCATCGTGTACGCCTCGACCAGCGAGTTCGAGAGCGGTGTAGCCGTAGCAACGGTCGCGATGCGACCCGTTTCGCTCGTGGCGCGCAGCAGCTCCATCTTCATGTGCAGATCGGTCGCACGACCGGCAACTTGAGGAATGTTCGCGCCCGAGAGCTTGCTGCCGATCGCGAGGCCCTTGAAGTCATGCATCTCGTCAACGACGAGGTAGTCGATGCCCATCTGCTCGAACGTCGCGACACCGTGGTCTCGCACGAACGGATCCTGCTTCGCGATCGTCTGTTCGAGCTTGCTGCGCGCGTCCTCGGCTTCCTTGACGGTCATAGCGCCGGACTCAACAGCCCGGTCGAGGTACGAGGACTGGACCGTGAGCTCGCGGCGGCTGTAGGTGTCCTCCCACTCGGGCGAGACGGGGATGCCTTTGAACGCGGTGCGGGTCATGATGATTGCGTCCCACGGATTCGTGACCGCTCGCGCCACGAACTTGCGACGATTCTCCTTCGTCACATCTCCCGAATCGGCAGCGAGAACTCTGGCGGATGGGTAGAGCTGGAGCCATTCCCGGGAGAACTGCTCGAGCATGTGGTTCGGCACCACCACGACGGGCTTGGTGACAAACCCGAGGCGGCGCAGCTCCATCGTGCCGATCACCATCTCGGCGGTCTTGCCCGCCCCGACTTCGTGGAAGAGCCCGACCGTGGGCTCCGCGATCATGCGAGCGACCGCCGCCCGCTGATGTGGGTGCGGGGTGAATGTCTCGGCCAAGCCCGGCAGCTGCAGCGCCTGCCCCTCCGTGGAGTAATCCCGCAGCGCGATCGCGTTGAACCGCTCGTTGTAGATACCCAGCAGGCGGGACGCGCGTTCTGGGTCGTCGAAGACCCAGTCCTGGAACTTCTCGCGGATCTCGTCCGCCTTTTCCAGTGCGGCTGCGGTCTCTTCTGGGTTCGGGATCTCGCGACCGTCTGGGTCTCGATCCGTGACTTTGATTTCGCTCATGTTGAGGAGCGAGCCGAAGAGCTTGCCGAACGGGCGACGGGCCGTGCCGTACTCGTCAGTGTTGGCGACACCGAAGGTGGCTCCCGTGACGCGCCACTCGGAGGCTCCCAATCGTTCCACGCGCGCGTTCCGGTCATTGGAGTGTGCCTGCAGGAACTCCTGGAACGTTTCGGAGTCGATCCATGACGCCCCGACCTGCGGGTAGACGTCCTCAACGCCGAGCGGCGCTGGTTGCACGCTCTCGAGCGCCGCGACGTTGACCTGCAAGCGCGGATCCTCTAACGCGGCAGCTCTCGCCTCGCGCAGCTTGACGCGGACATTCCCGGACAGGTACTCGGCGCGAGGCTGCAGGACGTTGGTCGCTGGATCCTCGAACGCGAGCCCGTCGAGCTGCGAGCGCGCTGATTCCGCGTCGACACCCAAAAGGCCGGCTATGGTCTCCACGTCGATGCGGCCATGCCGGTCAAGGCTGACCGCGACCGCGTCCGCGGGCGTGTCCACGCTCGTGACCACTGGCCGCGGGGCGCGGACACGGCCAAGCAACAGGCTCGCGGGGGTCGCGCGTTGTTCCTGCTCGTCGTAGTTCTCCAGCGCGAACACGAGCGCCGCTCCCGGGTCTTGCCGGAAGGCGCGCGTTGCTGGGGGTGTCCGGCGCTGTACGCGCGGCTCTCCCGTGTCCGGGTCGACGCTCTTGAGCTCGATGAGCTTGATGCGGTTGACCGGACCGTACGCGGCCAGGTGCGCCTCGTACGTGGTGCGCAGTTCGGCACGGAGCTCGGCCAGCTCCGCCGTGTCCTCCAATGTCTCCGCCTCGAGCGTGACCAGATCGCGAGACAAGTCCCGCATGGCCACGAGGCTGCGCACCTCGGCCAGCGCGGTCTTGGCCACCTTGACCGGGGCGAGGTTGCCACCGGTCACCTCGAAGAAGCCGCCGTCCTGCTCGAGGAGGGTTCCCTCCCACGTTCCTTCTGGGGCTGCGGTCAGATCGTCGGTCATGGCCGTGTCCGCAGCGGTGTCCGCGTCCGGTGTCCGGGCGGTCATGCCGTGACCGGCCATGACCGCTGACTGGGCGATGCTGGACAGCGCCTCCCGCAGCGGGGCCGCGTCCCACGCGTTCTCGGCCACGACCCTCAGCTCAGGCCCGAAGCGGCCGATGTCCGCGGACACGTGACCGAGGATGTGCTCGGGGTGCGCGTGGAAGTACCGATTCATCGCCACAGGCATGTCCGCATCGCTGTCGATGTCGGCCACGGTCAGCCAACGCGCGTCGCCGCGTTCGGCGCCCTCCTCACGGCGGCGGAACACGAGTACGTCGGTGATGACGTCCGTGCCGGCCAGCTCCTTGTGTGCCCGCTCTGGCAGGCGGACCGCGCCCACCAGGTCTCCGAGCTCGTAGAGGCGACGCCTGGCGGAATCGTCGGCGGCGTCGAGCGTGTGGCGGCTCGTGAGCGCCACGACCATGCTGCCCGGACGGGTCAGGTGCAGGGACTTTGCGAGGAAGTGGTTGTGCAGCGACAGCGCGCGGCCCGGGTTGTGGAGCGCGTCGCGCAGCTTCACCTGGCCGAAGGGGACGTTGCCGATCGTCGCGTCGAAGTACCCGTCGGGGAAGCGCACGTCCGCGAAGCTGCCCGTGCGGATCTCGGCCTGTGGCTGCAGGAGACGGCTGATGAGCGCGGTGGTCGCATCGAGCTCCACGCCCGTCATGCGCGCACCGTCCGGCGCGGTTCCGATGAACGTACCTAGCCCGGATCCGGGCTCGAGCACGCGCCCACTATCGAACCCGAGCTCGCACAGGCCCTCCCACATCGCGGTGGTGAACTCTGGCGAGGTGTAGTGCGCGTTCAGCACGGTCCGGCGCGCTTGCGTCCAGGCATCCTCGTCCAGGAGCTCGCGCAGCTCCGCGTACTCGTTCGCCCACACCTGGTCGACGGGGTTAAACACGCCTGGCACGGCACCCCAACTGGAGTACCGTGCCAGAACCTGCTGCTCATCTGCGGTCGCTACCCGCTCTTCGTCCCGCAGCTGGAACGCGAGGCGGATCGCGGCGACGTTCGCCGCATACCGGGCCTTCGGGCCGGACGGGGCGAGCTGTGCCGACGACTCGGCGCGGAACGCTACTGCTGGAGCGCTGCCTGCAGCGTCCCTCGGTGCAGCTCCTGCCGCACCGCGCTGAACAGTTCGCTCCAGTCGAGTTGATCCGGATCCGAGTCCGTCGCCCAGAAGAGCACCGGCTCGATCGCTGCCCACTGCTCCCAGGTCAGCGACCGCACGAACGCCGCGATCGGTGCCTGCTCCGCGAAGTATGCCTCCACTTCCGCCCACGTCTCCGCGGGTCGACTCGAGTCGAGCAGCGTCGGCGGCATCGGCACGCGCTCCAGATCCATCGGCGGAACGATCACCGCTTGCTCGGTCCCCCAGAACTTCCGCTCCGTCTGCAGCAACCGCGCCAGCAGCTCCGGCGTCGGCACCTGGCCCAGCGACCGCGGGAGCTGCCGGGAGTCCTCCCACAGCGGCCGCAGCGGTGGCTCCTCCGGTGGCTCGTCCCCGTCGTCCTCCGGGTCCACTTTCGCGGGGTACGCCTCGTACAGCACCTGGTTCAGCGCGATCTCCTCCGCGGTCCGCTTGGCCTGGTTCCGCCGCCCCACTTCCTGCAAGTAGTCCGGGTTCGAAGACGTCTGCCCAAGCAACTGGTTCTCTGTCTGCTCGACCATCTCGCGGATCTGCGACGCGAGCTCCACGACCGTCTGCTCCCGGTCCTCCATGACTGCCCACTCCTGTGGCGTCGCCCGCTGCAGGTAGCCCCGCACGTTCGACTCGTACCTGTGGCTCATCGTCCATCCCTCCCGTTTTGGC
>NZ_PSTQ01000021.1 GCF_002931075.1 Pseudoclavibacter sp. AY1F1
ACAAGTGGCAGATGCTGATCTTTCTTTCAGAACTGTCCGACCCGTGCGACCCGCTCTCGCGTTTCGCTCCGTTGGCCTGACGAGTGATTACATTACGCAGAGACCCAGCGACGCACAACTCGACCCATATCCCGGGCGTGTCGAACCAGCGATGGAGGAACGATCCGCCGCCTGAGCGCTGGGAGTTCAGCCGGCATAGAGCCGCTGTGCCCCACCGTCGAACTTGTCCAGCGCGCCCGTCTCGCCAGAGCGAACGGCCCGGCCGCCGAGCCAGAGCGCGTAGACCAGGTAGAGCGCAAGAGCGGCGGCCCCGATCCCGATCTTCACCGGCCACGGCCAGTCCTGACGAGTGACGAATCCCTCCACAAGCCCCGAGATGAACAGGAAGATCGTGGTCCCGATAGCCACGACGATCAGAGCACGCCCGTCGTCGGCGAGCGACTGCATCCGCGTCTTGGGTCCCGGTGCAACCCACGACCAGAAGATGCGAAGCCCAGCACCTGCAGCGACGAAGACCATGGTCAGCTCGAGGAGTCCGTGCGGCGCGATCCAGAGGAAGAACACGTCGAGGTGACCGTGCGCACCGAGGACCGCTGCGCTCTGGCCAAGGCCAAGCGCGTTCTGGACGAGGACCACGGGGACCCAAAGTCCGGTGATTCCGAAGGCGATGCACTGGGCTGCTATCCACGCGTTGTTCGTGAAGACCCTCGCTGCGAAGCTGGATTCAGAGAACTCCGAGTAGTAGCCGACGAAGTCTTCCTCTGCGTACTGCTCGAGGGCCGCTTCCGATCCGAGGAACCCGAGGATCTCAGGATTCGACGTGATCCACCAGTAGCTGAGCAGTGCCACGACCAGCGTGAAAACGGCTGCGCCGAGCGTCCACCACCGCACTCGGTACAAGGCAGCTGGCAGCGCCAGCGAGAAGAACGACCCGAGAACAACCAGGATGTTTCGCCCGGCTCCGGTGAATCTTCCACGCGCACGCGACAACTGCACGGAGAGGAACTCCCCCTCGCGGGTCTCGCCGTAGCTGGTCCGCAGATCCGACAGCTCCGTCGACGAGTCCTGGTATCTCGTGATGAGCTCGTCGATCTCGGCGCCGGTGAGATTGCGGCGCCGAGCAAGCGCCCCCAGGCGCCGCCAATCCGCCGATCGGGCGGTTGTGAGAGCTTCAAGATCCATCTGTTTCAATACTGCCATGGCCACTCAGACGCGACCCAGGGAACGGCTGAGCGTCACCGACGAGCAGCTTGTCGTGGGTGAGGGCGTCCACCTCGATGTGCGGCCCGCCGGCTTCGCGCTTCGGGCCGCCTCCACAGCTCTCGACGCGCTCGTCTACATGGCCGGGTACGTCGGCCTCCTCATCCTCACGATGACGGTCCTCTCGAGCGATGGATTCCCGATCGCGATCGATGAAGCGCTGCTGAGCGCCATCGCCATCGCGCTCGTGGTCGTCTGCCTCGTCATCGCGCCCTGCGTCGTCGAGACGCTCACGCACGGCAGATCGGTGGGGAAGTTCGCGACCGGACTGAGGATCGTGCGCGACGATGGCGGCGCGTCCGGATTCCGGCAGGCGCTCATCCGCGCATTGCTCGGCTTCATCGAGCTCTACGGCTCAGCAGGCGGCATCGCGATCATCACGGGCCTCGTCAACTCCAGGGCCAAACGACTTGGCGACATCCTGGCGGGCACCACCTGTCAACGCGAGCGGGCGCCGAAGCTTCGCCGCCACCTCGGGCCGATGCCCCCTCAACTCCTCGGCTGGGCGGCCATCGCAGATGCCGGCAGACTCCCCGACCGCACGTCACGCCGCATCCTGGACTACCTCGATCAAGCCGCACAGCTCACCCCGTCCCATCGGGATCGAGCGGCGGGAGAGATCGCGCGCGAGACCCTCCCCCACGTGCATCCCATCCCCGACGTCGACGCTGACACCTACCTTCGCGGCCTCGCCGTGCTGCGCCGCGACCGCGAACTCTCGGCGCTCTCAGCCATCGCGCGTCGCGAAGCTGCCCTCGCTCCGACGCTCACCGGCATGCCCCATTCTTTCCCGGACCGCGGGTGAACAGACGGGCTAACGACTGGTGATCCGCGCCTGATGCACGCGATCTCGACTCTCCCCCGAACACGACGCAGCCCGCCAGACAGGGTCTGGCGGGCTGCGTCGAGCTCAGCGCCGAACGGAAACTCGGCGCGCGCTGATCAGTAGCGGTAATGGCCAACCTTGTACGGCCCGTCGACGGCGACGCCGATGTAGTCGGCCTGTTCTGGCGTGAGTTCGGTCAACTTGACGCCGAGCGCATCGAGATGGAGGCGCGCGACCTGCTCGTCGAGATGCTTGGGGAGGACGTGCACGCCGAGCGGGTAGGCGTCGAGTCGCTGCCAGAGCTCGAGCTGCGCCAGCACCTGGTTCGTGAACGAGCTGCTCATGACAAACGAGGGGTGGCCGGTCGCGTTGCCGAGGTTGAGCAGGCGCCCCTCCGAGAGAACCAGCAGCGACCGGGAGTTCGGGAGTCGCCACTCGTGCACCTGCGGCTTGATCTCGACGCGCGTCGCACCTTCGAGTTCCTCGAGCGCGGCCATGTCGATCTCGTTGTCGAAGTGACCGACGTTGCCGACGATCGCCATGTGCTTCATGCCAAGCATGTGCTCGAGCGTCAGAACGCTCTTGTTGCCGGTGCAGGTGATCCAGATGTCGACCTGATCGAGGACATCCTCGACCTTCGCCACCTGGAAGCCATCCATCGCTGCCTGCCACGCGCAGATCGGGTCGACTTCGCTCACGATGACGCGAGCGCCTTGGCCACGCAGCGCCTCGGCTGCCCCCTTGCCGACGTCGCCGTAGCCGACGACAAACGCGGTCTTCCCGCCGATCAGCACGTCCGTAGCACGGTTCAGCCCGTCCGGCAGCGAGTGGCGGATGCCGTAAGTGTTGTCGAATTTCGACTTCGTCACGGAGTCGTTGACGTTGATCGCCGTGAACTGCAGCTCGCCACGCTCGGCAAGCTCATAGAGCCGGTGGACACCGGTCGTGGTCTCCTCGGTGACGCCTCGCACTTCCTCGGCGATGCGCGTGAAGTGGTCCGTGTCCTGGGCAAGCGACGTGCGAATGGTCTCGAGGACAACGCGCATCTCGGTGCTGTCGTCGTCGTTCGCCTCCCGAACGGCGCCCGCGATCTCCGCTTCCCGCCCGAGGTGCACCAGCATGGTCGCGTCTCCCCCATCATCCAGGATGAGGTTGGGTCCGACAGCCCCCTCGGCGCTCCAGTCGAAGATGCGCGAGGTGCACCACCAGTACTCCTCGAGCGTCTCGCCCTTCCAGGCGAAGACGGGGACACCCATCGGGTCCTCGACCGTGCCTTCCGGGCCCACGGCGACCGCCGCAGCGGCCTCATCTTGAGTGGAGAAGATGTTGCAGCTCGCCCAGCGAACCTCCGCGCCGAGGTCGGTGAGCGTTTCGATGAGCACAGCCGTCTGCACGGTCATGTGCAGCGAGCCTGCGATGCGCGCACCCGCTAGCGGGTTCTGCCCGGCGTACTGCGCGCGAAGCGCCATAAGACCTGGCATCTCGATCTCGGCCAGACGGATCTGGTGTCGGCCCGCGGGCGCGAGCGCCAGGTCGGCGACGACAAACGGACGCTCGGTGGAGAGCTCGATACCTGACGTTGGGGCCATGACTGCTGCTTCCTTGCTACGGGGGTTGGTGGATGCTGCGGCGGCGGCCCGCAGGAACAGGCCGCCCACCGGCGACTACTGGGCTCGGATGAGCGCAAGCACCTCGTCGCGGAGCGACTGCAGGCGAGCTTCGTCCTTCGCTTCGGCGTTCAGACGAAGGAGCGGCTCCGTATTGGACGCGCGCACGTTGAACCACCAGAAGCCGGTCTCGTCGGCGCCTCGGACCGTGAGCCCGTCGAATTCGTCGAATTCCGCGGTGCCAGCGAAGGCGTCGACGATGCGCGCAAGCGCGGCAGGCACATCCGCGACCGTCGAGTTGATCTCGCCTGATGCGAAGTACGGATTCTCGAGGCTGCCGATCTCGGACAGCCGCTTATCAGACCCGCCAACCGCCGCGAGCACGTGCATCGCCGCGAGCATGCCGTTGTCTGCGCTCCAGAAATCACGGAAGTAGTAGTGCGCCGAGTGCTCGCCGCCGAACACCGCGTCAGTCGTCGCCATCTGTGCCTTGATGAGCGAGTGGCCGACCTTGGTGCGGACAGCCTTGGCACCTTCGGCGCTGATGGCCTCAGGCACGTGACGGGAGACGATGAGGTTGTGGAGGATCGTGGGCTCGGTCTCACCAGCTGCGCGGACGCGTGCGATCTCGCGACGGGCGACGATCGCGGTCACGGCGCTCGGCGAGACAGGCTCGCCGAGCTCGTCGATCAGGAAGCAACGGTCTGCGTCCCCGTCGAAAGCGAGGCCGAGGTCGGCGCCGTGCTCGATGACGGCCGCCTGCAGGTCGACGAGGTTCTTGGGATCGAGCGGGTTCGCCTCGTGGTTGGGGAACGTTCCGTCGAGCTCGAAGTACATAGGGACGATCTCGAGCGGCAGCGCTCCGAGACCGGCCGCCTCGCCGAGCACGGCCGGAACCGTGAGCCCGCCCATCCCGTTGCCGGCGTCGACGACAATCTTCAGCGGGCGGATGCTCGAGAGGTCGACAAGCTCGCGCAGATAGGCGGCGTAGTCGGCGAGCACGTCGATGCGCTGTTCGTCACCCGGCTGCTCGACGGCGGCGATTCCCTCGTCGAGGAACGCTGCAGCGCGATCGCGGATGGCGGAGAGCCCCGTGTCGAAGCTCAGCGCCTTCGCACCCGCGAGCGAGAGCTTGATGCCGTTGTAGGCGGCCGGGTTGTGGCTCGCCGTGAACATCGCGGCCGCCGCGTCGTAGCGGCCAGACGCGAAGTAGTCCTCGTCGGTCGAGCAGAGGCCGATGTGGGTGACGTTCGCACCCCGAGCCGTTGCACCCCGAGCAAAGGCAGCAGCGAAGCCCGGCGAGGAATCCCGCATGTCGTGGCCGACGACGACCGTCTGCCCTGAGAGCTCGAATTCGTCGACGAAGCCGGCGCCGAGCGCCGTCACGAGCGTCTCGGTGAGCTCGCTGCCCACGAGCCCCCGAACGTCGTAGCTCTTCACGACACCAGAGAGAGAACCCCGCTCGTCAGTCGACGCGGGTGCGATAGCCACAGAAGTCATGAACCCAAAACTACCGGACGCATCATGCTCCACCCCTGCGGTGGCGTCGAGCGTTCTGCGTGGCGGGCGCACAGGTCGTAGCTGTGCGGTTCGGCCGCGATCGCAAGCGGGCCGATGACGGCGAGCTTGTCCTCGTAGTCGAACGTCAGCGTGTACTCCGCCTTGCGGGTGCACGCGACTCGTGAGCATGGTCGATGTGACATCGGCGCAAGTCTACGCCGGGCGTAAACTCGCAGGCATGCCACGTCGCCGCCGGGAGAAAAAGTCCGAGAATGCCAGGAGGCAGGCGCGTCCTGAACGCGGCCTCGCCCGCGGAAGACACGGCAGGGGCATCCGCTCGAGCGTCGCGGGTCCTTACCTGCCCATGCTGACCGGCCGCGTCGTCAGGTTCGAGAACCACGTCGCCGATGCCATGAACTACCTGCGCGCCGCGAACCCGGAGCGACTTGCGAACGTGCAGGTCGACATCGCGAACGTCCCGAAGACCCTGCAGCACTCGGATGGCATGGACCGCTTCCACGTCGAGGCACCCAATCGCATCATCCTGTACCGCGTCGCGATCGACCGTCTTGCGCGGCTGCACTGCGAGGACCCCGTGCATTACCGGATGCTGGTGGAGCGGTGCGTGCTGCAAGCTGTCGCCGAGCTGCTCGGCTCAGACCCATGGGACATAGCACCCGAGCGCTTCGGCGACGAATGACGGCCGCCGGGCGCGCGCCTATCTGTAGACGGTGATGACCTCGGCAAGCGGGTTGCTCGCGTAGCTGGGGATGGCCGCGAGCTGCCCGTCGCCCGCGTAGGCGAGCTGGACCGAGACTCGGTCAAGCCCTTCGAGCCTGTATTCGCGTGACGCCCCGACGTCGACGGACGCCGTGCCATGTGCGGGGATCGTGACGACCGTCACAGTGTCGTCATCCGCCACGAGCGTCACAGTCTTCTCGACACCGTCAGCGTCGGCGAGCTGCAGCTTCGGCGACGGACCATTCGGCACCGCGACGACCTGGCTGCCGCTCAGTGCGGGGACCGGCAGGTACCACGCCAGGTCTGACGACGTTGCCGTCGCCGTCGTCTGCACTGCCGCGACGACGGGGTGGCTCGCCTCGATCTGCAGCGTGTACTGGCCGATCGGGTAGCCGGTGAGCGGGATCTCGGTGGTTCGGCCGCCCTGGATCGTCAGCGAGATGGGCTCGAGCGCGGTGCCAGCCGCGTCGCGAACCTCGACGGTCAGCTCAGTCTCCTCGTCGCCGGGGGCGAGGACTCGAAGCATCGCACCTCGCTCGAGCACGAGGGTGCCCTCAGCCTCGGAGGCAGTGCTTGTCGACGGGACTCCGACGATCGAGAGCGAAGTGCTCGGAGCATCCTGCGCACCGATGATCTCGATGCCGCTCGGAGTGGCACCCGAAGTGCGAGTCTGGTGCAGCGTCGAGATGACGCTGCCGGAGACGGCCTCGACCTGGACGACGAGGTCTCCGCGCTCCGGTGCGACGCCCTCGAGGCTCACGACCTCACGGCTGCTCCCTGGCACGACGATCTCCCGGATCGTCGGAGCCTGCACGGTGCCATCAGCCGTGGTGACCGTGACGCGAACTTCCGCCTGGCGTTCGGCGGGATTCACGATGACGAGCTGCGTGCTGCTGCCCTCGGCGGTACTGCCGCCGACCAGCCACTGCTCGGCTGAAGGCATGCGGCAGGCTGTCGCCGCGAAGCCAGCGGCGGAGGGCTGGGAAAGCTCGAGTGTCTGCGCGGCGGCGAACTCGGTCGGCGCGCCGTCCCCCGTGAGGCCTGGCACGGCGAAGCGCACGGGGGCGAGTGCCTGTTGCGCGTCGGCCGCCGGGGTCGACGCCACGACGGGCGCGACCTCCAGATCTTCCTGGTCACCAGCGAGGCGGATGCTCGTGGTGCCGAGCGTCGCGGGAAGAGTCGGGTCGTCGGTCGCGAGCCCCAGCAGCGTCAGCGGGCCAGGGCACACGCGGTCCTGCGCGCTCGCGACGGGACTCACGAGCACAGAATTCGCCGAGCTCGAGACAGCCCCCTCTGGGGCCAGCTGCACGGCGGCGACGACTCCGCCGACGGCGAGGACCGCCACCCCGACGCTCAGGACGCGCCAGACTGGCCGCCTGCCGCGCCTCTTGCTCGGCGTCTCGCGAGCCGCGTCGTCTGCTGCGCGTGCCTCGGCGATGACCTTGGACTCATCGAGCGTCATGGTCGCCTCCTCGTGCACCCGTGCCGAGCACGTCATCGTCGTCTGTTTCGAAGTCGTCGACCGTGAGCGACGTCACGTCGCGCCGCAGCACGCGCTCGTCACCGTCGGCACCGTCGCCGTCGAGGTCGTACCAGGGGCGTCCAATCGTCTTCTCGCGGCGCCGCACATCCGCTGCCCTGGCGTTGAGGCCGCCGGTCGGGAGCGCAGTGAGGAGTGTCAGCGCGAGGAGGGCTCCCTGGACGATGAGCATCGAGCGCCCGAGCGTCGTGCCCGTGTTCGCGGTGTCGAGGGGACCGGCAACACTCGGGTCCGTCGGCTCGAGCGTCGGGCCGACAACCTGCCAGAGCGTTCCGAACTCCGTCGAGCCCGCCGGCCGCAGACCGGAGTTGGCGGACAGGGTGGAGACGACCCGGCCTTCCATCGTGGCGGCATCGCTGGCGCCCTCCGGGACAAGCAGGTAGGAGATGCCCAGCGCGTGCAGCTCTTCCGTGGGGCGGAACAGCGAGTCGGACGCGAAGTTCACGGCAAGCTCTGCCAATCGCTGGTCGCCTGCCGAGAAGCCGACGCTCGTCGTGCGCAGCGTGGACTGCGAGTCGAGGCTGTCACCGGTTCCTCGCTCGAGCCTGACCTCGACGGCGCCGCTCGCGAGCGGCACGATGACCAGAGTGCCGACTTCGTCGGAAGCCCGACCCTGGGCATCCACGATGGCGGGGAGCGAGCGGCCGTCGCCCGCGCCGACAAGCGCATCGCCGCGCAGCATTGCGGTTGCCGGCAGCGCGGCCAGCAGAACGACACCGGCGAGCGCAACCCCGGCCGAAATGTGCGAGGCTCTCGGGCGCAGCGCGGCGAGCGTCGCGGCCGCCGCGATGACCGCGCCGAGCCACATGAGCGACTGAGCGCTGCCCGGCCACAGCGTGATGCTCTCGACCCCAACGTGCGCAAAGCCGAATCGGATCACTGCCGCGGCCGTCACGAAGCCGAGCAGGAGGAGCTGGAGTCCGAAGAGCGCCGGTCGCCAATTCCGCGACCCCGGAGCGAGAACTGCCAGCAGGAAGAGTGGCACCAGCAGAGCGGCCGCGACGAAGGGGGCAGCGGGGTACGCATCCAGGAGGCCCCCTGCCCAGCTGGGATCCGCGACGAGCGAACCGGGGAACCCGAGGAGCAGCTGCCAGGCGTCCGGCGCCGTGCTCGCCAGCGGAACGCCAGGGTCCGCGAACAGCGCGAGTGGTCTCCCACGGTTCCACTGCGCGACAGCGAGCGGCGCGAAGAGCACCAGCGTCGGCGCTGCCGTCAGGAGCCGTTGCGCGAAACCCGAGCCGCCGATGACAAGCCACACGAGCCAGACGACCGCCAGGGGCACGGCGAGGAGCGGGGCGGATGCGATGGCGACAGCTGCGAGCAAGCCCGTGGCGGCCGCGCGCGACCAGTTCCTCGACGCGCTCAGGGCGGAGAAGATCAGCCAGGGCAGCACGAGGTGCGCGATGACCGCCGCAACCCGGCCTTCCGCGAGTGCCACGAGCAGCGGGGGTGCGAGCATCCACGCGAAGGCGGCGAAGGCGCGAAGCCCGGCCCTGTTGGTGAGGCGCGCGGTGAGGAGCCAAGCGCCCATCGCGGCGAGCGGGAGCGCGAACAGCCAGACGAGGACGATGCTCAGGCTGTGGTGCCAGAAGGTGAGGGTGCCGAGCACCGCGAGCACGTAGGTGAAGGGATCCGCGACGCCGAAGGCGCCGTCGCCCACATCGCGGACGCCGTAGCCGGTTCTCCCCCAGAGCGTTCCGATCGAGTCGGCGAGGGGCAGCAGGCCACCTCCGGAGAGCGTCGACTGACCGATGAGGGGCAGGGCAAGTCCGAGGCCAAGGAGCGTGGAGACGAGCAGCACCCACAGTCCGCCGGAGCCGACGAGCGAATAGCGTTCGCGCTCCTCGTGGGTGAGCGCGCGCAGCTCCTCGCGCTGCAGGCCAAGCGTCTTCTGGTTCTCCTCGGCGCTGACGAGCAGCGGCTCGATGACAGTCCACGGCTCCGTCCTCGTCTTCGCGAACTGCGCCCGCGAACGGGCAGCTCCCGTCTTGCCGAAGGTCACGCGCGACGCGGAACGGAGCTCAGCGAGGATGCGGCGAGGGCGCTTCCTGACGAGGTGCCAGATGCCCTTCAGGAGCGCGATCGGGATGAGGAGCACCCGGAGCACGCCGAACGCCGCCGCGGGAGTCTTCGTGAGGCTGCGATGGACCCGCGCGGTGTCTCGCGCGGCCTCGAGTGCGGACGCACTCATCCCCGGGTTCATCGCCGCGGTTCCCGGAGCCTCCGGATCACAGGCGACCCGAGCGGAGGGCGTCAGCAGTACGCGGCCGCCTGCCAGCCACACTCGCGTGCAGAAGTCGAGCGCATCATCCACCGCGGGAAGGCCCGGGTCGAAGCCGTCGAGTGCCAGCCACGGCTCGCGGCGGACGAGCATGCCGCCAGCCGCGACACCAAGCACGTCGGAGTCCTGGTCGAACTGTCCCTGGTCGAGCTCATCCTCGCGGAGGCGAAGGCTCTCGCCGTTCTGCAGCATCGACTGCCCGAATTCCACGAGCGTCGCAGCGTCGTCGCTGCGAACAAGCTTCGGGCCCGTCACCTCGAGCGATGGATTCCGTTCGGCCGTCGCGAGGAGCTGCTCGAGTGCGTCGTACTCAGGCGCGTTATCGGCCGCGAGCAGCCAGAGCCAGTCCCCCTCAGCCTGGAGCCCCTGCTCCTCGAGCACAGCCACCGCCTCGGCGACGGCCCCACCGAAGGTCGTGTCCGTCTCGAGCGTCAGCAGGATGTCCGGCTCTGCCGCGCGCATGACGTCGAGCGTCGAATCCTTCGACGCCAGATTCACCATCACGACACGGTCTGGCAGACGCGAGGAGCCCTCGAGCGCGGCGATGGTGCGCTCGAGCGCGCGCGACGCATCTCGCGCGACAAGGATTGCGGTGACTCCGGGACGCATTGAACGAATGGTATTCGGCTCCCCCGGGCGTTGTCGCATTGCGGGCGGCAAGCCGCGAACCCGCACCTGCACCTGCACCTGCCGCGGTCCGCAACCCCGATCATCCCTGCACAAGCATGCCCGCGCGGAACAAGCGCGCCCGCGAGCCGACGCTTCCGGGCCGGCAGTTCGTCAATTTGAGGGCGAGTTGACGCGCCACTCCACCACCGCGCCGATTGTTGGCCAGAACCCCGGGGGTCCCGCCGCTCCTCAACAACAACTCACCCTCAAATTGGCAGGTGCAGCAAGTTCGAAGTTGGCAGGTGCAGCAAGTTCGAAGTTGGCAGGTGCAGCAAGTTCGAAGTTGGCAGGTGCAGCAAGTTCGAAGTTGGCAGGTGAGCCCGCACAAGCTCAGAGGTAAGGACACGAAAGCTCAGAGGAAGCACACGGGAGGTACATGTTCCTGGTGCCAGGAGCGTGTATCTCCCGTGCGGATGCAGCCCGCGCGGCGCTGCGCGCGCTTCACTGAAGCGGGTGGATGCACGAAGGGCCCCGACCGACCGAAGTCGGCACGGGGCCCCGTCTGCTTGTTGTGTCCGGCCTGCCGACCAGGCGTCGTGCGAGCTACGCCAGCTTGCGCAGTTTGCGCCGCTCTCGCTCGCTCAGTCCGCCCCAGATGCCGAAGCGCTCGTCGTTCGAAAGCGCATACTCGAGGCAGTCGCTCCGAACCTCGCAGGAATCGCAGATGCGCTTCGCATCGCGCGTCGATCCGCCCTTCTCCGGGAAGAAGGCCTCGGGATCAACCTGCGCGCACAGCGCGTCAGCCTGCCACGCGAGCGGGTTGTCGTCACCGACATTCCTTCGAACTCCTGGGACGCCGAGGTTGACCGGGTCGACATACCAGTCTTCGGGAACCGAGGGGTTCCTCCCTGGAATTGCCATATCACGTTCTCCCCACGTTGCTTGCGGGCACCTGCCCGCGCGTCGGAATCATTACATCGTTGTAATTCACCCCGCGTCAAGTCGGAAGCCCTCAACACTAAGCCCGGTCTTGAGACTTTTCGGAGAAGCCGCGCGCGATTCGCGGCGGCGTGTCGCAGAGGATCCCCCGCCGGGCCGGGGTGGAGCCCCTCGAATCCGGCGCGACAGAAATTCCCAGCTAGTCGGCGTGTCGCATCGGCACCGTGTCGCGCCTGTCGAGACCCGGGCCAGCAGCGAAGAGGTCGACCGAGCCGATGACCCGCACCGGCAGTTCGTCCGGGGTCACGAAGACGGACTCACCCGCCGTGATGGTCGCCGTCGACTTGGCACCCTCGAGCTGGGCTTCCCCCTGAAGGCACAGCAACATCGTCGGGCCGTCGAGGTGGATGGTCTTGACTGTCTCCTCCTCGCCGGGAACGACCCTCACGAGGCGGAAGTCCGGGATCTCCGGCCGGTACTCCTCCACGCCCTCCTGGATGCGCGTGGCCGCGATGTACGGCGGCGGCACGGGCGCGAAGTCGAGCCGCGCCAGAAGCTCGGGGATGTCGATGTGCTTCGGCGTGAGACCCCCGCGGAGCACGTTGTCCGATGCCGCCATGATCTCGATGCCGAGCCCGCGCACGTAGGCGTGCATGTTCCCCGCAGGGAGGAAGATCGCCTCGCCCCTGCGGATGGTGATGTGGTTGAGCAGGAGCGCAAGCGCGATCCCGGGGTCTCCCGGATACATGCGCGCCAGCGTCGCGATGATGCCGCGTTCTCGGGCGAAGCGCTCGGCCGGGTCGCCGGGCTCACCGCCCGCAAGCGCAACCCTCGACACAGCCACGACGAGTTCATCGACGGACTCGCCGCCCTCGAGGAGCAAGGTGACGAGCGCACGCAGGTCTTCCCCAGTGGAGAGCGCAGCGACTCGTGCCGTGAAGTCCGCGAGCGCCGCGCGGCCTGACTCCGGGTGCGCCTCGTCCGCGGATGCGCGCAGTGCGAAGTCGCCGACCACGGCCGCGACCTCGGCGAAGTCCCGGAAACCCGCAAGCGCATCCATCGTCTCGCTGAGCGCCAAGAGCATCTCGGGCTTGTGGAGCGGGTCCTTGTAATTGCGCTCGGGCGCACCGAGCGGGACGCCCGCCGCGTTCTCGCGGTCGAACCCGAGACGCGCATCCGTCAGCGTCGGATGCACCTGGAGCGACAGGGGAGCCGCGGCGGAGAGCACCTTGAGGAGGTACGGCAGCCTCGGCCCGTCACCCTCGCGCAGCCCCATGGCGTATCGCCCGAGCGTGGCCACTGGCTCCTGCGCGATCCAGGCGTCGAGGGTCGTCGCACCACCGGCGGCTTCAGGGTCGACGATGCGGCTCGGGGCGCCAGGGTGCGCGCCAAGCCAGAGCTCGGCCTGCGGCACCCCGTCCCAATCGGCGTCGTCGAGGGTGCAGGCGCCCGTGGTGCCGAGCAACTGCGAGATCGAACCGGGGGCACCCCAGGCGTAGTCACGGGGCGCATTCTTCAGTGGCAGAAACATCACGCGAAGGCTACCGAATCTCGGTGCGACTGTGGGAGTGGCTGGCGGAACTGCAGGGCAGATACAACGGCCCGCCCGGAGTGGGGGCCCGAATTCACGGATTCTGCCAAGCCGCTGGCGCATCCCGGTCGCGAGTTCGTAGGCTCGCGGAGCGCCCTCATCGTCGCCAGAGGCAATGTCGCCGGCCTGACGATCACGGAGCGCCCATCACCCGCGCGAATCGGAACAGGACGGTCATGGACCACAACGAGTTTCAGCTGCTGCCAGGCGACTTCACGGGGCTCGAGGCAGACCTCACCCCCGAGGAGAAGGGCCTGATCACCGACCTCCGCAGCTATCTCGAGCGTGACGTGCGCCCCGTCATCGACGAGCACTGGGAGGCGGCGACCTTCCCGCGCGAGATCGTCGCGGGCCTCGCCTCCGCCAAGGTGGTCGGCCTTGCTTTCGAGGAAACCCGCCCCTTCGCGAACTCCGCCGTCTTCCGGGGGTGGACCGCCCTCGAGCTCGCTCGGGTGGATGCAAGCGTGGCCACCTACGTCGGCGTGCAGAACGGACTGGCCCTCGGCGCCATCGGGCTGTGCGGCTCGGCGGCCCAGCGCGAGCGGTGGCTTCCTGCCCTGGCCTCCGGCGAGATCGTCGGCGCCTTCGGCCTCACCGAGCCCGGCTCTGGCAGCGACTCGGCGAGGGGCCTCACGACGACCGCCGAGCTCGTCGGCGATGAGTGGGTGCTGAATGGCGCGAAGCGGTGGATCGGCAACGCGACCTTCGCCCACATCGTCGTGATCTGGGCGAAGGACGTCGCGGACGGACAGGTCAAGGGGTTTGTCGTGGACACCTCGCTGCCGGGCTTCACCGCGACGAAGATCGAGCGCAAGGTGTCCTTGCGCATCGTGCAGAACGCCGACATCACCCTCGACAACGTGCGCGTCCCCGCCGACGCGAAGCTCGAGCACGCCAATTCCTTCAAAGACACTGCTCGCGTGCTCCGCCAGACCAGAGCCGAGGTGGCCTGGCTCGCGACGGGCATCGCTGTCGGCGCCTACGAGGCCGCACTCGCCTATGCCAAGGAGCGAGTGCAGTTCGGAGCCCCCATCGCCGCGCGTCAGCTCATTCAGGAGCGTCTCGTCGACGCGCTCGGGCTCATCACGTCGAGCATTACGCTCTGCGTTCGCATCTCGCAGCTCGGCGACGCCGACGTGCAGAGGGACGAGCACTCCGCGCTCGCAAAGGCAGTGGCCACGAGCAACATGCGTCAGGTCGTCGCGCTCGCGCGCGAGGTCTGCGGAGGGAACGGCATCGTCGTCGACTCCGGGGTCGGCCGGTTCTTTGCGGATGCGGAGGCCATCTACTCGTATGAGGGGACCAGGGAAATGAACACCCTCATCGTCGGCCGGTCGATCACGGGTCACGCGGCCTTCGTGTGACCCTCCTCTTGGCTCACGCGGACCCCGGATTCCGGGTGGAAGAACCGGGGACTTGCGCGAGTGAGCGAGAATAGGCCGGTGAGCTCCACCCGAATCCCCGCAGATCCCGCCGCGACCGCACGCGCCCCCTGGCGCCGTCTCGCCGCTCGGGTCCCAGGGAGCCCGGGCCTCACCGCCTTCGCGACCTTCACGTTCTTCACTGCGTTTGCGGGCGACTTCTGGCGGAACCTCCTGACGTGGTACGGCTTCGGCGTCATCGTCGCGATCATCGTCGCCGGGGCCGTCTGGCTCCTCGCCAGCAAGAAGCCGCTGCCGAAGATCATGCATCTGCCGTCCGCGCTGATCGCGTTCGTCGCCTGGTGCGCGCTCTCGATCATCTGGTCCGCGTACCGGCCCGAATCGCTCCTCGGCTTCGGCATCCAACTTGTGACCGCACTTGTGGCGCTCGCCCTCGCGGTCTCCCTCACCAAGCCGCAGTTCCTGCGCGCCTTCAGCGCCGCGATGCGCTGGATTCTCGGCCTCTCGCTGGCGTTCGAGGTCCTGGTCGCCATCTTCTTCCCAGGCGGAGTGCTGCCGCTCGCGCTGCTCATCCCGGGCCAGCTCGAGCGCGTCACCGGCATTCCGGGCGCCACCGCTGAGACGGTGCCGGCCGCGTTCCTCTGGAGCCAGGGGCACATCTTCGCCGGCAGTGCGATCCAGGGCATCCTCGGCAACCGCAACCTACTGGCGATGGCCGCGCTCCTCTGCGTCATCGCAGTCGCCGTTCAGTGGTACGCCAAGCAGATGAAACGCTGGCCGGCCATCACCTGGATCGTGCTCGGCCTCGTCGCGATCCTCCTGTGCAAGTCCGCCACGGTCTTCGTGGGCTGCGCGGTTGTGCTGCTCGCCGTCGCACTCGTGTTCATCGCAAGACCGCTCAGCAACGCCCAACGGTGGGGGATGTACGGGGCCGTCTTCGCGGTCATGCTCGTCGCCGGCTGGGTCGTCCTGCAGTTCAACACGCAGCTCTTCGGGCTCATCAACCGCTCGAGCGACATGTCGGGCCGCGGTGACATCTGGGCGGAGGTCGGCCGCCTCGGCAGCGAGCACTGGCTCACCGGCATGGGGTGGATCAGCTACTGGGCGCCGTGGGTGGAGCCCTTCAAGGGGCTGCTGGTCGTGGACGGAGTGCACTTCCTCCAGGCCCACAACGCCTACCTCGATGTGTGGATGCAGACCGGCCTCATCGGTGCCTTCTTCTTCGTCGGCATCGTGCTGTCCACGCTCATCCGCACGTGGTGGCTCGCGGTCGACCGACCGCAGACCGACGCAAGCGGCCCGCGCGACTTCCCACCGACCGCCATGCTCGCGTTCCTGCTCATGGTCGCGCTCAGCGTGCAGTCGCTGACCGAATCCCGCCTGCTCGTCGAGGGCAACTGGCTCCTGCTCTGCTACCTGGCGATCTACTCGAAGCTGCGCATCCAGGACCTCCCGGCGCTCCCGAGGCGCACCATCTCCACCAAGACCGGCCCGCTTCCCATCATCGAGCGCAACAAGCTCGAAGGGCTCTGACTCAACTTCCCGCCGGGCACCCCGTGCCCGCACCGCACCGCAGATGACGCATCTGCATCCCTCCCACCCCCAAGGAGCGACAGAGCATCGTGACAGCAGCATCCCGCCAGAGCACCTCCGAGCCCATGAGCGGTCGCAAGACCTGGATGGACCTCCTCCGAGGCGGGGCCATCCTGCTCGTGATCCTGTTCCACGCGTCTGCACTGCCCGTCATCCTGATCTTCGTACCCCCGACGGAGTTCATGGCTGACCTCAACACCTTCTTCGGGCCGTACCGGATGAGCATGCTCCTCGTGCTCTCCGGGATGCTGCTCGGCCGCTCCCTCGCGAAGCCGGCCGGCATCTACTACACGAGCAAGGTCAGGACGATCGTCTGGCCCTACCTGCTCTGGGCGCTCATCTACTGGCTCGTCTCCGGGCAGGAGGAGTGGACGGACCCGTCGGCCTGGCTCGCGACGAGCTGGCTCTGGTTCCTGTTCTTCCTCGCCATCTACTACGCGGCGGCGCCGCTGCTTGCGCGCATTCGAGGCCCCTGGTTTGCGATCGTCCCGGTCGTGCTGTGGGCGTCGAGCGTCGTGCTGCCTGACGGGGATCTCACCAACCTCGTCTACTACGGCGGCTTCTTCTTCGCAGGGCACTTCGTCGCGACCTGGCGTTCGGTCTTCTCGCGCTTCGAGACGATTCCGTGGATGCTCGGGCTCCTGGCCATCGCGGTGACCTTCAGCCTGTTGCTCGTGGCTCAGGACCACGCCTACTACTTCGGTCTCGGCAGCCATCTCGGCGTCTCGCACGGGGGCCCTGACGGTCTCGTCGACGCGCTCGACGGCGCCACGATCGACAACCCGACCGGTGAGGTAGCCGGCGCCGACAACGGCACCGTGATCGACCGGCTGTCCGTGCTGTGGATCCCTGTTGTGCTCGCGGGCATCGCTGGCATCATCATGTGGGTCCGCCGTGTCACGGGCGTCCTCGAGGGGCGCGGCGCGGACGCCGCGAAGTGGCTCCAGTACATCGGCCGCAACTCCGTGGTGTTCTACGTCGTCCACTACCCGACGCAGATCTGGATCACCTTCCGCCTCGGTGAGGCTGGCGTCGTCGACTCGAACACCACCTTCTGGGCGTGCACCCTCGGGGCGCTCGCGATGAGCTACCTCGCCTGCTGGCTGCGCCGATTCCGGTTCTTCGACGCGTTCTTCGTCTTCCCGAAGCTGAGGGGCACGCAGACGACAAAACAGAGCGCACCAACGGTATCCGGCTGAGCCGACCTGACCGAGAGGGGTTGACCTGGTCGGGGCCGAGCGGACCCTACCGCTCTAGGAGCCTGGCGCCCCGAGGACGCCGGCGCAGGTGATCTCGAACTTCCGGTAGTCGGGAGCAGTCTCGAACTGGTGCACCGACTCGGGGTCCGCTTCGCAGGCCACCACGGCCTCCCGCCACTGGGGTGTCCACGCTTCACTGGTCGCTCGCGCGGTGCGCACCTCTGGCCACTGCATGGCCACGTAGGCGAACAGCACGATGATGGTCCCAGCTGCGGCGATGCGGCTCAGCACCGGGAGTCGTGGACTCACTCTGGAGACGAACGCCGAGGCGGCGAACGGCAGGCAGGCGAGCGCGAACATTCCCGCGGATGCCCCGTACCGGAGGTCCAGCAGCACAAGCAGCCACTCCTGTCCCTCGATCTCCGAGAACTGGAAGAACCAGAACGGGTTGACGAAGAGGGACCCGCCGAACGTCAACGCGGACACGAGCAGCAGGGTCGAGATCGCAAAGCGCTCCGGGTTCCTGCCGCAGATCAGCGTGATGGCCGCCGCCAGCACGAACGGGATGAGCCCAAGCCACAGGAACGAGGTGCCGTTCTCGGCGAGGTAGACGGCGTTGGCCTTCACGTCACCGTTCCAGATCGGGAGGATGGCGTTGGCGAGCCACCCGACCACCACGTCGGCCAGCACGACGACCTCGTCGGACTCTGTGCCGCGCGGGAAGTTCAGCCAGGTGTACACCTGCGTACCCGCACCGATGATTGCCCCGAGAGCGACGGCGATGTGGGCGAAGCTGCGGTCCCAAATGAGTTTGAGCAGGATGAAGGGCACGATGACGACGGCCTGGAACTCGGTGAGCGTGCAGGCGAGCACCACAACGGCCCAGAAAATCCCCTCGCCGCGTGTGCCTATCCGCGCCACGGCGATCCAGGCGGTCAACCAGAGGCAGTAGGTGTGAATGTTCGCGAGGTCGCCGATGATCTCGCGGCTCAGGAGCGGGACCATGACCGGGACGATGGCCATGAAGAACCGAGCGGGCAGCCACGTCAGGATGCCGCGGGTGAGTCGGAATGTGGCGGCGCCGACGAACCCGGCGAAGAGCACGCACACGATGAAGACCCCGCGGTCGAAGTGCTCGAGGGGAATGGTCTGCACGAGACCGGCCGTGAAGAGGCGCGGAAGGAAATGCTGGTAGCCCGCGTACGGCTGCAGCAGGGATGCGAGGGTTCCGTTCTCGAGCTGCTGCTTGAGGAAGATCGGCCCGTCTTCTGCCCAGATGGCCTGCTGGTCCGTCGGGGCGATCCTGAGCCAGCTGGTCACTGCGACGAGGACGAAGACAGCGACGAGCCAGAAGACCTCGTTGCGGGTCCACGAGGGGAGACCGGCGAGCGCTCTCTCGACCCTGCTCTGTTTCACTGCGTTCTGACCCAAGGCCCCCCCAAGCGTTCGTACGAGACCATGCGACGCCGGGCGCGCACGAGCTCCGAGCCTACTGCTCGCCGCCCCCTCGACCCGAGAGGACGTGCCGATGCCCGGCGGCAAATCGTTGGCTGGGGGCCTCGCGCGTGTGAGCAAGCAGCCGCGCCGATTGCGTTCGAGCGTGCGCCTGCGTTTCCTCTCGGAGCGCTAGTCCCCGACCTCGGGGGCACCGTCGACGGTCGCCATGAGCTGGCGGATGGCCGTGGCGTCACCGTAGATCTCGCGCGAGTCGTACGGACGGTCCGGGAACGCCCCGTACTTCAGGGTGATGTCGAGCCCGTTCTCCATGATGAACCGTTCGACGTGCTCACCCAGCGACACCGATGTTCCGGAGCCGACGTTGATGACACCGGTCACATCGCTCTGGAGCGCGACCGCGGCGATCTGTCGGCCCAACTCGGCGACGTGGATGAAGTCGAAGCGAGCAGCACCCGACGTGAACGGAAATTCCGTCTTGCCTTGGTCTGCCGCTTCGAGCAGCTTCGTGAAGATCGACTTGTTGTTCCGGTCGTCGCCGTAGATGTAGTAGGCACGCAGCCACTGCAGGGCAACCCGATCGCCGAACGCGAGGAGCGAGGATTTCCGCAGCGCGTCCTTGGCGATGCCGTAGAGGGAAAGCGGGTTCGTCGCCGTCTCATCGGTGACGGCCCCTTCGTAGAAGCCGATCTCGTGCATCGAGCCGAGCACGGCGAGGCGCTGCACACCCGCATCCACCGCTGAGGAGAGGAACCTGAAGTGGTCCGAGAGCTTGAGCATGTGCACGGGGGCGTTGTGTGCGAAGCCGGCCTCCCAGGCGAGGTGCACAACTGAGGCGGGTGCCGGGCTGAGCAGCTCGGCGAAATCAGCCCCAGGGGCAAGCAGATCGAACTCGACGACTCGAGCTTCGCTGTTGATCCGAGCGGCACTGCCTGGACGGACAACGGCGGTCACCTCGGCCCCCCGCGCGACCAGCGCGTCGACGACGTGCCTGCCGATGTAGCCGCCGGCCCCGGTCACGAGCACCTGTTCGCTTTGCGTCATCTTCGTCCCTTCACAAGAATCGCCAGTCTAGCCGAGGGGATGCGCGACGCCTCCAGGGCGCGGCGGAGGCGCGCATCGAGAAGGGCCCGCCTCTTCACTCCTACACGGAGTGAAGAGGCGGGCCCTCGGAACCTGCTGATACCTACTCGGCTACCGGTGCTCCGAGCCCCATGATCGAGAAGAGCTCGAGCGAGAGGCGGAACGTCGTCGGAGGTGTCGCCTCAGGCGTGTTCTCGGTCACCGGCTCCTCGTCGGCGGTGGGCGCCGGAGTCTCCGCATCAGCGGCCGCGGTCGGAGACGCGGTGGGAGTCGCCTGGTCGCCTGGTGTCGCCTCGGGCGCAGACGATTCCGGCCTCGACTCGTCCGGAGTGGTCGTCGCCTCCGGAGATGGAGTCTCCGGAACGGTCGTCTCGGTCGGCGTCGCTGTCGCCGTCGGCTCAGCCAGCGTCGGGTCGATGAGCGACAGCTTGCCGTCGATCACGCGGTAGAAGTTGTCATCCGGCCCCTGGACGACGTTGCCGATCGGCTCAGCATCGCTCGCCACGGTGAGCTTGACGCCCACTTCGGGAGCAAGAGGCGTGAAGACGAGCCCGAACGCCTCGGCATCCGCCTGGCTCGAGAACGGAACCAGCTGGCCATCGACTCCGATGTACGGAACGTCACCAACCATGACAGCGGAGGTGTAGAGCGGCGCCGTGTTTCCAGCGAAGGCTTCGAAGTTCGCCGCAGGAACAACCTGGACGCCCGCGACGTCGATTCCGAGCTGCGCCGCGACATCTGGGGACCCGAGCTGAAGCAGCTTCTCGCCGTTGACGATCCACACGCCAGAGCCGGCCTTGTCCGTGATGATGTCGCCAGACTCGAGCGGAACTGCAGGCTCAGCCGTCTCAGTCGGAGTCGGCGTTGCCGTCTCGGTCGGCGTCGGTGTCGCTGATTCGGTCGAGGTCGGCTCAGGCGTCACCGTTGCCGTCGGTTCCGGTGTCGCCGTCGCCGTGGGCTCAGGCGTCACCGTTGCCGTGGGTTCCGGTGTCACCGTTGCCGTCGGTTCCGGTGTCGCTGTGGGCTCAGGCGTCGCCGTTGGCTCGGGCGTCGCCGTGGGCTCAGGCGTCGAGGTCGAGTCTGGCAACGGCCAGCCCGCCGGGGCTCCGAGGAGCGTCGCCCCGCTCGGGATCGCATCCGCGACACTGTCGACGACCTGGAGCGAACCGCGCTCCGGCATGCCCATCGCTTCGCCGATTGCCGGCCAGCCGATGAGACGCTTCTCGCCCTCGATGATGGCGTACCAGCCACCGCTCGCGGTGGTGATGAACTCCGTTGCCGGGTCCTGCGACACACCGATGACGCCGCACAGCTGTGCGCTCAGCGTCTCGCTCTCGAGACCGTACGCGGCCTGGAGCTCTGCACTCAGGTACGGGTGCCCCTGGCCCTCGGCTGCGAGCAGCGTCTGACCGTTGCACACGAACTGCGCGCTGTCGATCGTGAAGTCCCGCTTCGGGATGTTGTCGAACGAGGCCTGCGTCATGGTCGCGGGAGTGCTGCCGAAGCCGTAGGCCGCTGCGAGCTCCTTGTTGGAGATCTTGACGAGGTGCGCGCCGTCGAGGACGTAGAGGTCGTCGCTGCTCGGGGTCTTGAGGAGGGCACCGTTCGTGATGCCGTTGCCGGTCGGAACCTCGGACAGCGTGCCGTTCGCGACGGTGTACACAACTTCGTCGATGCCGCGACGAGACGCTTCCTTCTTGGCGTCGTCCTCGCTGCCGAACTCCACCCGCTCACCGCCGACGACGAGCGAGATCTTGTCGCCGTCTCGTTCCTTGACCAGGTGCGCGCCTGGAGTAGAGCCGAGCTTGCTGAGTCCGGAGAGCGCGTCAGCGGGGACTGGCGTGAAGCGCCCGATCCCGTACGCCGACGGCGAGACCTGGAGCAGGCCTGCGTCGGTGATCAGGTAGGAGGCGCTGCCGTCGGAGATGAGCGATGAATCGAGCGAGCCTGACGGCGTGATCTGTCCGAACGCATCACCGAGCTTCGCCGTCACAGCGAACTCGCTGAGCTTCTGCAGCTCGGGCGATACCTCGTAGCCGCGTGCCTCGTCGCCGAGGACCAGCGTCCGTGACCCATCGAGGGGTGTCACAACTGCGCCCCGCGAGAGTACGGGCTCACCCGCCGGGAGGAAGTCGAGTGCGCCGTCCTTCAGTTTCGTGACTGCAGTGAACAACCCGAAGTCGCGTAGCGCGCTCAGGCTCGAGACCTCGCGCTTGGTCTGGTTCTGCACAAGGAAGACCTGGCCGTTGTCGGTCTGGACGAACGATTCGAGCGTCCAGCCGCCCTCGAACTTCTCGAGCTGCTCCTTCGTGATCTTCGCGATGTTGCCCTGCGTGAAGCCGTAGCTCGCAGCCGTCGTCCAACCGCGTAGCTTCCACCACTTGCCGTCGCTGACATAGACGGGACCGTCCGGCCCCTCGAGGATCTCGCTGACCCATGGGCCCCAAGGAATCCAGGACATCTCCTGAGCAGGGATGGTCTCGACTGCGCCGAGTGCGGCCGTGAAGCTCGCAACGCGATCAGCCGTCACGTGGTAGCGGACACCGTCGGAGAGGAAGTAGACATCGCTTGACCCCTCGGCCTGGATGAGCGCCGGGCGCGCTGCCGTTCCCTGGGCGTCACCGAACCAGTCGGTGTACATGCGCCAGAAGTTGCGGTTGCCGTAGGCCGAGCATCCGTCACCCTCGCCATACATGTTCGAGAGCGCGGCGTTGTTGGGCTGGTACGGCGTGTAGTTGTACAGGCCCGCCGTTGCGTAGTTCGAGATGTAGACGGCGGAGGACCCGCAGGAGAAGTTGGGGTTGTACAGCACGTTGTTCGTGGCGAACGGGATGTGGTTGAAGCTGTAGGGGTTCGCCTTGTAGTACTGGAACTGACGCGCGGCGTTGTAGACCTGGTAGAAGAAGCCGCCGTAGCTGGCGTCGCACGGGGCCGTGTCAGGGCAGCCGAAGCCGGTCGCGGCTGCGAGGCGGCCGAGCGTCGGGCTCGACATCGAGACGAGGCTCTGCTCTTTCTCGAGGAGCACGAGCATCGCCTTGGCGCTGAAGTTGCAGGCCTGTCCGACCTTCGCGATGATGTTCGCGGCCGATTCGCCTCCAGGAGCTCCCGGGTAGGCGGAGCAGTACGAAGTCGCCGGCATCGATGGCGTCGACTGCGTGTAGTTGCGGAGGGCGGTCGAGGAACTCGACCCGTTCTTCGAGACGAGGAACTGCTGGACTTCGGCCGCGGTCATCGCCGAGCCGTCGTAGAAGTTCTCGTCACTGATGATGTTGCCGGGATCAAACGACGAGCCGGCAGCGGACGCCGTTTCTGCGCCGAACTCCTGAGGTGCTACCGCCTGAAAGGCGAGCAAGCCCGCAGCGGCAGCTGCCGCCGTGGCCACTATGGC
Organism: Pseudoclavibacter sp. AY1F1; assembly: GCF_002931075.1. Lineage (GTDB taxonomy): Bacteria > Actinomycetota > Actinomycetes > Actinomycetales > Microbacteriaceae > Pseudoclavibacter. The sequence continues at coordinate 22,995 of NZ_PSTQ01000021.1, forward strand.
AATTGTTCTGCGAAACATGAGTTCCCTACGCGTCGAAAACCGAGGAGCCGGTCGGGTCGTACGGAAACGACACGCTCAGCAGTTTCCAAGTATGCACACATGGGCAACAAAAGGCCACAGGCGTCGCACCTTTCACATGAGTCACATATGTCACACCTGACACACCCACCACGGCCCAGATGCCCGTCATTCCAGGGAACCCACTCGGGCCAAGACACGAACGCGGCTCGCGACACGCCGCCAAAGAAATCCAAGCTTTTCCCGCTTCATGCACTAAAGACAAGAAAGCGGCCCCGCTCCTCCGTCGACGAATCGACGCGGGAGCGGGGCCGCGAGGTCAGCGGTACGCGGTAACTACACCGCGTCGTCGGCGCGACGCTCGGCGTACTGCGGCTCAGGAGGACCGGAGACCTCGCCGTTGTCGACGACGTGTCCCCCGAACTTCGAGTCGAGTGTCATGAGCCCCCCGGACTCGAAGGGGGTACCAGGTCCGACGTTGAACGTGACGGCACGCTGCCACGCGTCGATAGTCTGCACGCAGTCGTAGTCCTGAATGGATGCGCTCAGCTGGAAAGCTCCAGGGCGCATCGTGATGCGCGGAATCTCGATGTCGATGGACCCGGTCCCCGGCCCGATGGATTCAGGCACGAAGCCACCATCAAGCCCGTGGTTCCCCCAGACGAAGACACCCTCGACGTGGTCGATGGAGGCGCCGAAGACCGGACGCGGGATGCGTTCGTCGGCCTTGTAGTGCAGGCGGATGACCGCACGGTCTCCCGTGCGGAAGCTCCGGGTGTCGCCGCGATCGTCGGAGAGCAGCTCCATCTTCGTGATCTGCGCCTCCCCCGTGCCGAAGCGCGTGCCGCCTTGCTCGACCTCGACGGCGCCGTGCTCGCGATTCGAGTACTCGTCGATGATGTCTCGTGCGACCCCGACGGCCTGGAGCTCACCGTGGCTGAGCCAGGCGGCCTCGTCGCAGAAGGTGCGCATCTGCTCGAGGCCGTGCGAGACGACGACGACGGTGCGGCCCTCGCGCTTCAGGTCCGCGAACTTCTCCATGCACTTCTCTTGGAACTGCATGTCACCGACGGCAAGGACCTCGTCGACGAGGAGCACATCGGGCTCCACGTGGATCGAGACGGCGAAGCCGAGTCGGACGTACATTCCGGACGAGTAGTTCTTGACGGGCTGATCGATGAACTGCTCGACGCCCGAGAAGTCGACGATGGAGTCGAACTTGCGGTCGATCTCCTGCTTGTTCATGCCGAGGATGGAGCCGTTGAGGTAGACGTTCTCGCGGCCGGAGAGCTCGGGGTGGAAGCCGGAGCCCACCTCGAGCATGGCAGCGAGGCGGCCACGTGTCTCGATCTTCCCCTGGTTGGGGGCGAGGATCTTGGCGATGCACTTCAGCAGCGTCGACTTGCCTGAGCCGTTGTTACCGAGAAGGCCGAAGGTCTTGCCCTCCGGGATCTCGAGCGACACGTCGCGCAGCGCCCAGAAGTCCTCGTACTTGGAGCGGTACCCCTGCAGCACGGTGGCCTTGAGCGACTGGTTCCTGTCATGGTGCACGCGGAACGTCTTCGAGACGTTGTCGACGCGCACGGCTGGCAGTGCTGCCATCAGAGTTCCTCCACGATTCGGTTCTGCTTCGCCCGGAAGACGAGGATGCCGGCGACGAGCATGACTGCCGCCCACGCCGTGATGGTCAGCCAGGTGCCGAGAGATGGGACCGCGAAGTCGTAGAGCACGGAACGGTACGCCTCAAGGAACTGGTGGGCCGGGTTGAGCTCGAAGATCGTCATGAGCGGGATCGGCTGACCGAACAGGTTCCAGCCTTTCTCGGTCAAATCGTCCTGCGCTTTCTGCACAAGCGACGCGGGGAAGACCACACCACTTGCGTAGAACCACACCTGGTTGAAGATCGTCCACAGGTACTGCACGTCGCGGAAGTAGACGACGGCAACCGAGAGCATGAGGCCCAGGCCGAGCACGAACATGGCCGTGAGCGCCACGATCGGGATGAGCAGGAGCACGTAGATGAGGATCTTCGGGCCACCCGCGATACCCATGATCGCGGCGACCACCAGCAGCTCGATCGCGAAGGTCGAGGTGAGGGCGAACACGCTCGAGGTGACAAGTACGTGTCTCGGGAAGTACACCTTCGTGAGCAGCCCGATGTTGGCCATGAGCGCCCCCATGGCTCCCATGACTCCGCCGGAGATGAAGGTCCACGGGATGATGCCGCAGGCCACCCAGAGCGCGTAGTTCTGCAGGCCCGAGTTGGTCCCGGGATCCGGCGAGGCCGTGAAGAGCAGTCCGAAGACGACCGAGAAGATCGCGATCTGCGCGAGCGGGTTCACGAGAGACCAGATGCGCCCGAGCGCGGTCCGGTTGTACTGCGAGCGGATCTCGCGCAGGGTCAAGTTCAGCAGCAGCCCCATCGTGGGGTACCTTGCGCCGAATCGAGCGACCAGGTTCGGCCGCTCTCTGAGCTGGGTCTCTGCTATTTCTGCACCTCTTGATCGATCCACGTACACAACTCGACGATGCCCGCATCCACCATCGTCTGGGGCGACCAGGCGAGCCCCGCACGGGCCTCGTCGATCTCGCACGACGCGTGCCGCACGTCTCCGTTGCGGTAGAGGCCGTTGATGGCGGGCGCCGGCGCCCCGTAGTGCGCGGCGATGAGTTCAGCGAGGCGGAGGATCGACGTGCCCTCCCCCGATCCGATGTCGTACGGCGCCGCCGCTGAGCCCGCAGCCGCGTCCGGGGCCATGAGCGCCCCGGCGATGAGCGCGCGCGCGACGTCATCGATGAACACGAAGTCGCGGACGATCTCGCCGTCCTCGTAGACCGGGATGACCTCACCGGCCTTCGCGCGCTGCGCGAAGAACGAGACAATGCCCGTGTACGGGTTGATGAGCGACTGGCCAGGGCCGTAGACGTTCTGCAGTCGGAACAGCACCGGCGTCACACCCAAGGCCAGGCACCACGACGTGAGGATGTGCTCCTGGGCCAGCTTCGTGGCTCCGTACACGCTTGTCGGGGTCGGCTTGGTGCGCGTGGACGCGAAGGGTAGGGGCGTGAGCCCCGGGAAGTCCCAGACGCCGGACGAGAGCATCGCGTCACTGCGCTGCCCCGGATAGGAGACGTCGCCGTCCTCGTCCTGCCACGCACCTTCGCCGTAGACCGCGCGGCTCGACGTGAGGATGATGCGCTCTGGAAGCGCGTCGGCCCTGACGAAGGCGTCGAGCATCTCCGTCGTACCGACGACATTCGTCGCCGCGTGCCGTGTCGCCTCGGTGAGAGACTGCCCCGTGCCCGTCTCGGCTGCCAGGTGGATGACCACGTCTGGAGCGACACTGGCGAGCAGGGTGTCCCACATGCCGGCATCGGTCACGTCGCCGCGCACGAACTCGACGCGCTCATCGAGGGCAGCAGGTCGCCCCGAAGCCGGATGCACCTGAGGGTGGAGGTTGTCGACCGCGATGACGCGGTCGAAGTGCTCCGGCAGGAGCGCGGAGAGTGCCGTGCCTATGAAGCCCGCACCCCCCGTGACCAGGCAAATGCCCATTTCCACGTCTCTTTCTATCGCTGACACGCCAGCCTAGCTGGCCGCAGTCCGGGTCCAAGGATAACGACAGGGCAACTCGCGGCCCTGAGCGCGCCGCACTACTGGGGCAGGACGGGGACGAAGTTGAGGTGGCGTTCCGTGACCTCGAAGATCACCACGTCCGGCTTGAACGCCGCCGCCTCGCCGAGGACATCCGCCCGAGCGCCCGGCGTATCAACCGAGTGGCGGATCTGCTTGGTGCTCGCGAAACCCGCCTGCCAGCCAGCCGCGATGTTGCTCCCCTGGCTGTCGCGCAGGATCAGCGCCGTGAGCTCGCTCTGCGGACGCTCTGTCACCGTCACCGCAGGGAGCACGATCATGTCGAGCCCCTCGGCCGTGGTTGTGGTCTTGGTGGTTCCGTCCTCGAACGTCACCTCCATGGGTGACGCCGTGGCCTCGAGCGAGGGGATCATCGTCGGCTCGTCGATGGTCGGCAGCCCGAAGGCCTCGAACTCGCTCGGCATGACGATGGGCTCGAGCTCGGTGTAGTCGAGCGGGCCAAGCGGCTCGTATTTGGTGTCGAGCGCGCCGAGGCAGTCGGCGAGTGTCGCCCAGCCGACCGAGCCGCCGAATGCGGTCCAGTGGCTGTTGCGCTTCGCGTAGACATCGCCGTCGACCGCCGCGTCCCGGAGCGGCTGCCTCGTGTCCATGATGGGCAGGTCGGGATACGCGTCGTGCAGGTAGTCCAGGTTCGTCGGGCCGCGGAGCTCCTCGGTCCAGTCGGGCATCTGCTCTGGAACGACGGACCAGTCTGCTGGGACCACCTGGATGATCAGGTCGATCCCCTGTTTCGCGAGCTCCGACTGCACGGTCCGGTAGTAGCTCGCCCAGGCTTCCGCCTCGTCCTGCCCGAGGTAGCTGCGGCCGACGGCCTGCGAGAAGTTGTTCGCCTGCTGGTCACCCCAGAACGCCCACTCATCGTCTCCGTCGACGTAGGAGTACCCGCCTGCTGGCAGCAGGTCCATGTTCTCGAGGTAGGCGGCCTCGCTGGCCTCGACGTTCTCGGCCGACCATGGCTCACCCGGGGCGGGGTCCGTGAGCGTGGGGGCACACACATCCTGCGGGAGGAGGTACTCCCCCGAGACCGCTTCCTGCTCGGGTGGCAGCGCATCCGCCGCCGCCTGCCGCTGCTCGGTGACACGACCGAAGATCACGGCGACGAGTGCGCAGATGACAAGCAGGATGAGCGGTATCAGCCGAACGCGGTGCCAGCGCTGAGCCCACGTCGTGCCGCCATCCTTTGCCTTCGGCTCCTCGAAGCCGCTCTCAGGCCTCAGGCTTCCGGGCCCCGTGCTTGTCATGCGTCGCTCCCGACCTGCTTGGCCTGCTCAGCCCGCTCGGCCCGAACCCGCTTGGCGAAATTGCTCGACGAGTAGTCGACGTTCACGAGACGCCCCTTCACACGGTCGAGCGGTGGTCGACACTTGTCCATCACCCACGTCAACCACCGAGGAGTCCAGTTCTTCAGGCTCATGGCCGGACTCTCGATGACGTGCCATGAGATGTACGCGCAAATGTGAGCGGCGATCGCGATGACCAGGTGGTAGACGAGCCAGCCCGCGTTCTGGAGCCCGAAGTAGGCGCCGAACTGCATGAGCGGCCACGCGAAGATGTAGATGCCGTAGGAGAAGTCGCCGTGCTTCTCCCAGTTGTTCAGCTTCGGCGTGCGGATGGCGAACCACATGAGGAAGTACATGAGGAAGTACTGCCCCCACATGTTCCAGCCGCCGTAGTTGTACGCGAAGAACGCGACGCCGATGGCCAAGACCGCGAGCCTGTCGTCGATCAGGATCTTGTCCCCGAAGAAGGAGAAGAGCATCCCGAACGCGAACGGAGCGAAGAACATCGCGTTGAACGGGTTCGTCAGGAAGGGGCTGATCGACAGCATGTCGACCCAGCCGCTCCACGTCAGCGCGTTCACGACGATGATCCCGACCGCGATGAGGCCGCCGACGAGACGGTTCGAGAGCACTCCGAAGAGCCCGAGGAAGCCGATCATGATGTACGCGCGGAACTCGTACATGAGGGTCCACGCTGACCCGTTCCAGTCGTAGCCGCCGATCGTCGCGAACGGGAGAGTGCCGCCCATCTCCGCGATGTTGCGCTGGCCGAGGTTCAGCCACATGTTGTTGATGAAGTACGTGAACGGCGAATCCGTCGACGCATCCCAGAAGCCCGCCATGCTCCCCGTCTCGCGCTGCCAGGCGATGGGGGCCAGGATGAACGCTGTCGTCAGCAGGGCCAGCCAGAAGGCAGGGAAGATCCGCAGCACGCGGCGCCAGAAGAAGCGGAAGATCGTCGACTTGCCTTGGCGGCTCTTCGTGATCAGGAACCCGGAGAAGAAGAAGAAGCCGGCGACGGCGACGCCACCGAGGGACTGCTCGGTGGAGAGCTGCGACCCAAGGTCGTGACCGCCGTAGAAGCCGGCAAGCGGCCCTGCGTGGGCGAAGATCACGGCGAAGGCGAGCAACCAGCGCAGGAAGCCGATGCTGTTCGCGCGCGGGTTGAACGCCTGTTGAAGCGTAAGCGGCATGTGTGCTTTCGAGGTCAGCTCCCGATTCGGGCGCTACGGATGATGAGATCGATAGTAACTGGCGACGCATCTGGACGCCGCCAGCTCGCCACCACCTAGACGGGGCGCCCGTTCCCCGCCGCGCGCACCTGTCCGTACACCTTCCGCGCAACCGCGTACGCCGGTCGCAGAGCCTGGGCGGAAGCCGGATTCCGATCCTGCACGTACCGCTTGAGCGCGCCGAGCGGCGACGGTGCCGCGCCGGGTCCCCCGCCGAGAACGTCCGTGAGGTACGGAACCTGCTCGATGGCGTGCCCGTACGGGACAAACGACGCCAGCTCCTGCAGCTTGTACTCGAGGAACGTGTGGCTGATCGCGGCCATGCGCGCGTTCATCACCGTGCGGGTGTGGAAGCCCTCGCCGTGTGCCGCATAGCTCACGATGCGTTCGAGCACGTGCGCGAGGGTGCCGTCCTGGTACCCGCTCTCACCCGGGAAGTCGTCCCACGTGAAGCCAGCGTCCACGATCGGCCGCAGCACCTCCCGGCGGGCGATAAACATGGAACCGTACGGCGAGACCGGAGTGGAGTCGTCGAGCGGCGTCGAGACGCCCAGCTGCCTGAGCAGCTTGCCCGCTGGTCCCTTGTTGAGGAACCAGGCATGGCCGAGTGTCGGGTAGCCCATGTGGACGACGGGCGGGAAGACCATGCCGAGCGTGCCGTGTTTCTGGAACAGCGCGAACAGGTTCGCGGCATAGCCCTCGTTCGGGAGGAGGTTTTCGAGCAGATGGCGCTTGAACCACTGGCCCGCGTTCCACCCGTCCTGCACGCTCTTCTTGCCGTGGATCTTGACGATGAACTCGTAGCGCTCGTCAGTGAGCACATCCGCGCATCCCACGAAGAAGGCGGAGATGTCGCGTCCGCGATTCGATTCGACGAGGCGAACCTCGGTGCGCTCCGTCCAGCCGCGGCGGTCGACAGCGGCACGGATCGCCGCCCGCTTGGTCTCGTCGGTCGTCGTGATGAAGAGGTCGACCTCGCCGGGCACCCGTGCGGCGTGATCGATGATCTCGTCGATGAGCTCGTCGTAGTAGAGGTGCACGACGACGGCCGTTCGCCCGAGCTGATCGCGATCGAGGATCTCCCGTCCGTTCTCGTCGCGTTCCTCCAGGTCGGGCAGGATCTCGAGGAGCGAGAAGTTCGTGTGCAGCACGCGCGGCTTCGCGCTCCGCACCACGTTCGACCAGATGAGATCGAGCGGGAACCCCGCCTCCTCGAGCCGATCGGTCACATCGCGGCCGATGATGGCCTGCCTGTCGAGGTAGTCGGGATCGTGGAAGAAGATGCGTCGCTTCAGAATCGGCAGGCGGTCGTCGAGCATGAGCGAGATGTTGTCGAAGATGGGGTGCTGCGACGGGTAGTCACCCGACGGGAACGCCAGCTCGTAGACGAAGCCCAGGCTCGCGAAGTGGCTCGTGAACCGACCCTCGTGGCGATCAATGGAGTCGAAGTAGGACGTGATCATCGGCATGTCCGTCCAGTACGAGCGGTACTCGTCCGACAGGAACATCTCGCGTCGCACGGCGATCCAGTGCGACTGGATGTGGCCGGCCATGCTGCCGACACCGTGATGCGGATGCGGCGTGACGGCCTCGTGGCTCGTGATGCCCCAGAAATCGACGTCCTGTGCGTCCATGCGGTCGAACAGCTCGCTGAACGGGAAGATCGGCCCGAAGAAGGTGTAGTTGAGCAGGATGAGCTCGTCGAACTCGGCGAGACGCTCCCAGCCGAAGTGCTCCTGCGCCTCCTTGTAGCCCCACACGTCGAAGCCCTTGTTCTCGCGCTCGAGGACCGTGTCGGCGACCGTGGCCAGACGCCTCTTGCCCTCGTCGGAGATCGGCGAGTTGGAGACGACCAGAACGTGCTCGACGTGCTCGCGCAGCGCCGAGAGCTTGTGCACCACGTAGTCGTCAACCTGACCCTCTGGGTCGAAGAACAGGTAGAAGGCGACACGCTTCGGCTTCTTGCCGTTGAGTCGCGCGTCGGCCCGCGGCCGACCGGCGGCGATGGGCGGCATCGGTGTGGTGACGGTCTCAGCCCTGACGGCGAGCGCACCTTCGCTGTGCTGCGCGCCCCCGCCGTCCGGCGCCTTGGTGACCTGCCGCTTGCTCAGCGCGATGCGCGTCCCCGCCCGCGCGAGCGTGCCGACGCCGGAAACCAGTTTCTTGCCTGCGCGGAACGTCTTCGCCACGGGACGACCGATTCGCCGTGCACCGTTGACAACGGGCAGCGCGACGGCGGCGATGCCGTGCAGCGCATCCAGCGAGCGGAGCACTTCGACCTGCTGCTGCTCGAGGCGAGCGACCTCCTGGAGGAGCGCGACCTTCGTCACTTCGAGCGCCTCAGCCTGCTTGAGCTGCGCGACCTGCGAGAACTCGCTCGCCTGGCGCCTGGATTCGGCGGAGCTGCGCTCCATGTCATCGAAGAGGCTCGTGACGAGGAGCGACTGACCGAGACCGCCCTCGCCCTCGCCCTGGCACGCTTTGCGTAGGTACCTGTCCCGGATGATCGTGCCGTAGTCGGAGTGCTCATCGGCCGCGATGACGACGCTGTTCCCGTCTGGGCCGAGGGAGGCGAGGCGCTGGTGCCAGAACGCGAGCGACCGACCCCCGATGAAGCCGACCGTGTGCTTGGCCAGGAGCCTGAGCAGGAAGTCCCAGTCGGCCAGCACCGGCAGGGACCCGTCGAACTCGCCGACCTCGAGGTAGGCGCTCCGGCGGAAGAGGAAGGAGATCGGCGGCACCGTGCTGCGACGCATCGTGCCGATGAGCGTGACCGCGTGGCTGTCGTCCGCGAGGACCTCGCGCGACTCCTCGACGACGGAGTCTCCCTCGATGCGCTCGAAGACGACCTCTGTCCTCGTCGCGACCCCAGCATCGTCGGCGTGCTCGTCGAGGTAGGCAACGGTCTTCTCAAGGAAGTCCGGCGCCCAGGTGTCGTCGTCGTCGTGGAGAACGAGGTAGTCGGCGTTCGAGTCTCGGAATCCGTCGTTCATGGCGGCTTCGCGGCCGTTCGACACCTCGTTCGTCACGACGCGCAGGCGGCCGGCGGCTCGCTCCAGGTAGGGCTCGAGCAGCGCGTCCAACGCCGCCTGGTCTCCAGCGTCGTTGACAACCACGAGGTCGAAGTCCTCGAAGGTCTGCGAGAGCACGCTCTCAAGGGCGCGACGAAGGAGAAGCGGGCGGTTCTTCGTGCGCGTGGCGACGGTGACGCGAGCTGTCATGATGGTTCCCCTTCGGTTGCGACCATCTCTCAGACTAGCTGGCGCTCCCGGCTCCGATGGTCACCCTGAACTCGCCGCACCGTGCAGGTCGGATCAGGTGACGGTGACCGTCATCGGGGCGCTGGTGCCACTGCCGGCTGGCCCCTCGTACTGCATGACGGCTTCCCAGTCGCCCGCCTTGATGGCGGGGTCGCGCAGGTTGACGATGCAGCTCGAGGCGCCGTCTGCAGACGTGGGTGCGGACGCCGCCGCCGTCGCGACGAACGTCTCCGGTCCGTTCTTTAGGACGAGGGTGCAGGTGCCGCCAGGCTCGGTCGTCGACACGAGCGCCGCCGCGGAGATGACGCCCTGATCGGGGACCCAGTAGGCGCGACTCAGGGAGACCTGCACTGCGCCGCCCTCAGCTGGCTCGCTGGGCTGCGCGGTTGCGGTCTCCGTCACGGTGACGGTCGGCACCGGCGTTGCCGTCACGATGAGCGTCTCCGGCACGGCGACCTCGGTCGCCTGCGGCAGGGTCGTGACGGGAACCGTGTTGTCCGGCGGGGCCTGCTGCCCGAGCGGGTTCATGAGCACGAACACGATCGCCGCGATCGCGACGGCCGCGGCGATGAGGAGGCCGATGATCAGCCCCCGGCCGGTGCCACGGCGCTCGGCCTGGCTTTCCAGCTCCTCGAGCTCGTCAGGGTCGTACTGCCCGCCGAGCGGCGTCTCGCCGTTGCTCATCTGCCACCTCCAGTCGCAGACACGGTACCCGGCGCAGGTTGGCGCCGACCTGTGCCGCGCCGCGAAGCCCTGTGCCGCGCCGCGAAGCTGGGTCACGGATGCAGGTCAGCGGATGCGGGCCAGCAGCCCTTTCGCATCCGCGGCGAGGCGGCGCAGCGGCTCCTCGAGCGCTGGCGCCCGCCGGAAGACCCACGCCGCGACGCGTTCGATGGCGCTTCCGCCGGGACGTCGGGCACGGGCGAGCCGGTGCGGCGCGCGCACGTCGGGGCCGAACTCCGCGACGAGATCTTCGAACTTGGCGGCCAGCAGTGCGTAGTCGCTCGCGAGCCCGTCAGCGGTCTCCGCCTCCGAGACGGCGAACCCTGCGTCGAAGACGAGCCTGCTCGCGAGCAGGTCGAGCAGCCTCGGCAGCTCGCCGTCTGGGTAGCGGGCCTGGAGGGCCGAGAACCCAGCAACGTCCAGCGCCGTGGCAAGCGGGCGGAGCGCATCCACTCGATACGCCGCGAAGCCCGCGTACGGCGCGACGGGCGCGTTGACGTCGAGGGGCGCGTCGACGCCAAGCAAGGCGGCGAGCGACGCAGCCCCGGCGCGAGCACCGCGCCAGCCATCGGCAAGCAGCCCGGTGCCGATCGGCGGTGTGACGGGCACGACCATGCCGAGCCTGGGATGGTCGGCGAACTCCCACGCGAGGGGCTCGGCGCGCTCGAAGATCACACGTCTGCCGCGCTGGCCGGCGAGCAGGGACGCGCTGGCCGGCATCGAGTTCAGCGCGTCGAATGCCGTCGACTCCACGAGCACGAGGTCGGCTTCGAGGATGCGTGCGTCACCGTCGACCAGCCTGCGCCAGAAATCGCCGCGGACGATGCGGACGTGAAGGCCCGAGATCGTCGCAGACTCGTCGCCGCTCACCTTGTCGCGAACCCACTCGTGCGTGACGGCAGTGGATGCGCGTCGCAGCACCCGAGGCCCGGCACCAACCCCGCCAGCGAGCACGCGGCTCGGCGCGAACCTGGCAGTGCCATCGACGAGCACATCGACGGGGAACCCGCGGCGCTCCAACTCGAGCGCCACGTCGCGGGCCGACACGCCCCGATGATCGAGCTCGACGGGGTCGTGGAAGAAGAGGCGACGCTTGACAAGAGGGGCCCCGGCTTCGAGCAGCAGCAATGGAGTCTCAAGGCTCGCGTTGGCGACGGGCACCCCGTCGACTCGGAAGTTGCCGGCAGGGAACTGCGCGCCGACCGAGAAGCCACGCTCCGCGAAGAACGGCGAGAAGCGCGCCTCGTGGTGGCGCACCGAACCGTCGTACGACCGGATCTCCGGCATCGACGACCAGTACTCGGCCCAGGCCTCGCTTGTCACCACGGCTCGCCTGACCGCGATCCAGTGCGACTGCAGGTGGGCGGGCAGGGTGCCGCGCCGGGTGTACGGGTCCGGGGTGAGCTCGCCGTGCTCGGTGACGCCCCACACGTCGTGACCGGACGCATCAGCCCACGTGAAGGTCTCAGCGAAGTCGCCGACTGGTCCGAAGAAGGTGTAGTTGGCGAGCACAACCTCGTCGAAGCTCGCCAGCCGTTCGGCGCCGATCTCCTCGAGCGCGGCTCGGTAGCCGCCAACGTCGAAGCCCTCGTTCGGGCGTTCGAAGACCGAATCAGCGACAGCCTCGAGCGAGTTGCGCGAGTCCACGGTGACCGAGCCGTTCACCACGACGAAGAGCTCGCTCGCGTGCGGGCGCAGCCCCCGCAGCGCACGCAGCACGCCGGAGTCGGCGCGGCCCGCCCTGTCGAAGACGAGGAAGATGACAAGTCGATTCATAGTGCCGGGCGGCCGAAGCGGCCGACTCCTCCCCTGATCGCGTGCAGACTCGTGCCAAGCTAGCACCACAGCGCACCAGACCCAGGAGAGCAGATGCCAGCTTCGCGACTCGTCGCCGAACGCCGACCAGAGGATGCCCGCGAGCAGCAGCTCGGAGACGCCGCCGTGACCGCCGTCGTGTGCACCTACAACGGCGAGAGGTTCCTCGAGCAGCAGCTGCTCAGCATTCTGTCGCAGAGCCACCCGGTCGCTGAGGTCATCGTCTCCGACGACGCCTCGCAGGACGGGACCGTCGAGCTCGCACGCCGCGTGCTCGAAGCCTCAGACCGGGCCTATCGCATCTACACGCGAGACGAGCCGCTCCGCGTGAGCGGGAACTTCGAATTCGCGCTCGGCGAGGCTCGAACCGACTACCTCGCGACGAGCGACCAGGACGACGTCTGGCACCCCAAGAAGGTCGAGCACCTCCTCGCAGCCCTCGTCGGCGACGACCAGGCCCTCCTCGCCCATTCCGACGCGCTCCTCGTCGACGAAGACGGCGAACCCATCGGCGGCACCCTCCTCGACTCGCTCGAGATCACGGAGACCGAGTGGCGCGACTACAACAACGGGCGGCAGCTCGAGGCCCTCACCGCCCGCAACTTCGTGACCGGCGCGACCATGATGCTGCGCGCATCCCTCGTCTTCCGGGCAGGCAACGCGCCAGCCCCGTGGATCCACGACGAGTGGCTCGCGACGACCGCCGCCCTCGTCAACGGGCTGCGAGTCGTTCGGGAGCCCCTCATCGACTACCGCCAGCACGGCGGCAACCAGATCGGGCAGACCGCACCCACCCTGCAGGTCAAGATCGCGCAGGCGACCAAGGACGGCTCCGCCGACCAGCTGCGCCGCTATCGCCGCGCGGTAGCCCTCCTCAAGCGGGTCAGCGAGCTCGGCGGCACACCGGAGCAGGAGGCGCACGTTCGGCGGAAGGTCGCCCACGAACGACAGCGGCTCCAGCTACCGACCTCACGCATCCGCCGCATCCCCCGTGTCATCAAGTGGACGCTGCGCGGACGCTACGGAACCTACTCGCGGGGCAGCTACGACATCGCGCGCGACCTCTTCCAGTCGCTCGAGGAACGCGACAAGGGCTGAGGCCGGGCAGCCCAAACGTCCGGCCACACAGACCAAACGACGAAGGCCGTGACTCGATCGAGTCACGGCCTTCGTCGCAGCTTGGGGGGCTCGCTACGCGAGGAGTCCCTGCATGTAGCGTCCGTATCCGCTCTTCTGGAGCGGCTTCGCGAGGTTCGCGAACTCGAGGTCGTTGATCCACCCGGCACGCCAGGCGATCTCCTCGATGCAGCCGATCTTGAAGCCCTGACGGTCCTCGATGACGCGCACGTACTCGCTCGCCTGCATCATCGACTCGAACGTGCCCGTGTCGAGCCACGCCGTGCCACGGTCGAGGACCTGCACCTGGAGCTTGCCCGCGTCCAGGTACGCCGAGTTGACGCTCGAGATCTCCAGCTCGCCGCGAGCTGAAGGCTCGACGCTCTTCGCGATCTCGACAACGTCGTTGTCGTAGAAGTAGAGGCCGGGCACCGCGTAGTTCGACTTCGGCACCTCCGGCTTCTCCTCGATCGACACGGCCTTGTTGTCCTCGTCGAACTCAACGACGCCATACGCGACCGGGTTCGACACGTGGTACGCGAAGATCAGGCCACCGTCGAGCACGTTGTTGCCGCGCAGCGACGAGCCGAGGCCCGATCCGTGGAAGATGTTGTCGCCGAGCACCAACGCGACCGAGTCGTCCCCGATGAACTCCTCACCGATGATGAACGCCTGAGCGAGCCCGTCCGGGGAGGGCTGCACGGCGTACTCGATGCGCATCCCGAACTGCGAGCCGTCGCCGAGCAAGGCCCGGAACTGGTCGTTGTACTCGGGGGTCGTGATGATCAGCACCTCGCGGATGTCCGCCATCATGAGCGTCGACAGCGGGTAGTAGATCATCGGCTTGTCGTAGATGGGCATGAGCTGCTTCGAGATGCCCTTGGTGATCGGCCACAGACGCGTGCCAGACCCGCCAGCGAGAATGATTCCCTTCACGGCTACGCACCCGCCTTCGCGCTGAGCTCCGCGTAGTAGGCGCGGGCCTCTTCCCAGCTGGGGAGGAGACCGGATGCGGCCGCCTCGGCCAGCGAGGGAGCATCCGTGTCCTTCGGGGAGAGCAGCAGTTCGCCGGCTTCCTCCGGGAAGCGCAGGTCGACGTCCTTGTCGAGCGGGTTGATGCCGTGCTCACGCTCTGCGTGATAAGTGTCGGTGACCAGGTAGCTCACCGTCGCGTCGTCAGTCAGCGCGACGAACGCGTGCCCGAGGCCCTCCGACAGGTAGATGGCCTTGCGGTCGACGTCATCAAGACGCACCGAGTCCCACTCGCCGAACTTCGGCGAGCCCGTGCGGATGTCGATGACGAAGTCGAGGACAGCGCCGTGCGTGCACGTCACGTACTTGGACTGGCTCGGCGGAATGTCCGCGAAGTGGATGCCACGGACGACGCCGCGCGTCGACACCGAGGTGTTCGCCTGCTTGAGGTCGATCGAGTGTCCGACAGCTTCTGCGAGCTTATCGAAGCGGTACCACTCCAGGAACACGCCACGGTCATCGCCGAACTGCTTCGGCGTGATCTCGTAACTGTCTGGGATGCTGAGTTCGCGAATCTCCATGCCGAGGAGTCTAGTGCGGCGAGGAATGCGAACGCTCTCCGACCCACTCAGCCATACTTGATGGCTGGCGAAGCCTCGCCGCGAGCGGCTCGCACCGAGAGTCCTCGCACAGAGAGTAAGGAACGACGGGATGCACACACAGGCAGAGCCGCGCATGCTGCCGCGCGTCGCCGTCCTCCTCGCGACGCACATGGGCAGGACCTACCTCGACGAGCAGATCGACTCGATTCTCAATCAGGCTGGCGCCGACCTCCACGTGTACGTCTCCGACGACGGATCGACCGACGGCACCCTCGAGCTCCTCGCCAAGCGAGCGGAAGCCGACGCGCGCATCACGATCCTGCCACCTGAGACGTTCGGCGCCCCGGCACCGAACTTCTTCCGCCTGCTCACGACGATCCCCATCGCTGAGTACGACTTCATTGGCTTCGCCGACCAGGACGACGTGTGGATGCCGGCCAAGCTCGAGCGCCACATCCGGATGCTCACGGAGGGCCGCGCAGACGGCATCTCCTCGAACGTGACCGCGTTCTCCGAGGACGGCACGCGCATCCTCATCAAGAAGGACTACCCGCAGCGCCTCGCCGATCACCTCTTCGAGACGCCTGGCCCTGGCTCGACGTTCCTCCTGACCCAGCGCTTCGCTCGCCTCGTCGCCGAGCAGCTCGACAACCCCGACTCCCCCGCCCGCGAGGCCTTCGCGCACGACTGGCTGATCTACGCACTCGCCCGCTCCGCCGGTCTGCGCTGGACCATCGACGGCGAGTCAACCGTCGACTACCGCCAGCACGTGGCCAACGCGGTCGGCGCCAACACCGGCCTCACCCAGGCTTGGAAGCGCCTCAGGCTCACCTCCAACCGCTGGCACCGTGGGCAGGTGCAGCTGACCGTCGAGGCGTGCATCCACGTCGCCTCCCCGGAGGAGCTGCCGCGACTGCAGTGGCTGCACGAGGTCCTCGCGGAATTCACTTATCGGGATGCGCTGCGGCTCGTGCGTCGCTGGCGCCAGCTCCGGCGCCGGCCCCGCGATCGCGCCGCCCTCGCCACGCTCATCACCGCGCGACTGTGGTAGCGCGGCGGAGGGCCGCGCTAGAGTAGCTCCGACCGCGCGCGGGTCACCCCGCGCCGCTCGAACCACACAACCATCGGCAAATTTCCATCGGCACAGCCCGGCCGACGATTGAACAGGACAGGTATGAAACTTCTCGTGACCGGCGGGGCCGGCTTCATCGGCTCGAACTTCGTGCGCCGCGCGCTCCAGGACCAGTACGA
>NZ_PSTQ01000022.1:0-4420 GCF_002931075.1 Pseudoclavibacter sp. AY1F1
GCCCGTGTGCCCGGCGGCCTTCTGTCGGCCGCTGCCGAGCCAACCGATCTCCAGCCCGGCCGCGTCGGAGGCCAGACGAGACCCGGCCGCCCCGGATTCCAGACGAGAGGGGAGACGGTCATGAGCATCCGCGACGCCCACCGGCCCACCCGCACCGTCTTTCCGGCCTCGCCGCCGGAGCCACGGCAGCTCGCCTCACCGCCGACCTTGAGCGACGAGGCGACCGCAACGCCGTTCCAGTTCCTGCTGCCGGTCGTCGGTGCGCTGACGTCCGTCACGATGATGGTCGTCATGCGCAACGGGCAGCCGCTGTTCCTCTTCATCGCCGGAATCGTGTTCGTCGTCGCGATCGTCTCCGGCGTCGGCTTCGCCATCTCGGCGCGGGGCAGGGCCGGACGAGCGCTGCGCATCCGTCGCAAGCGCTACCTCGACTACCTCGAACGCCAGCGCATCGAGCTGCGCGAGGAGGCGACGGCGGCCGCGCACGCGGCCAGGCTCGTGCATCCCGACCGCACCGGTCTCGTTTCGCTGGTGCACGACCCGGCCCGCCTCTGGGACCGGCGGCGAGGTGACCCCGACCACCTGCAGGCCCGCGTCGGCACGGCTACTGTGCCGTGGTTCCAGCTCGGAGTCGCAGCTGAGGACACGCCCACCGAACCGGCCGACCCCATCCTCCTGCGGGAGGCGCAGCTACTCGCCGAGACACACGGCGAGATCCCTGGCATGCCCGCTATCGCGGACCTGCGGGGTGCGTCCGTCGTCGCCATCATCGGCCCGCGCGAACGCACCGTGCCCCTCGCGCGGGGGCTCGTGGCCCAACTTGCAAGCCACCAGCTTCCGGACGACGTGCAGCTCGCGGCTGCCTTCACCTCTGATCGCGGCGCCGACTGGCGCGGATTCGATCTGCTGCCGCACGCCATCAACCCGCGCCTGTTCGACGGCCCCGTGCCGGCGCGTCGCGTCGCGTCGGACCTCCGTCAGCTTGCCGCCGTGATCGGCAGCGAACTCCTCGACCGGACCCAGACGGCAGCTGCCGCGAGGCGTCGTGGCGGCAAGGCGGCCGCGCTGTCGAGCCTCGTCGTCATCGACGACCGCCACGGCGAGCCCGCCAGGCCGCTGCAACTGCCGGACCGCAGCTACACGCCGAGCGAAATCGGCGTGACCGTCATCCACCTCATCGACGAGCGGCTGCACGAGCCGGACGACGTCGACGTGCGCATCGAGCTCAGTCCGGAGGGCGGCGCCACCCTCACCCACCACGCGGGCGGCAGCGAGCAGCGCACCCTCACGTTCGACGCGGACGAACTGACCTCGACCGGATTTGACGCGCTCGCCCGCACCCTCGCCGCGAAACGCACCTTCGCGGCCGCGGGAGCGCGCGACGACGAAGGGCCCGCCGCTGATATCGCGGAGATCCTCGGCGTGCGCCTCGACAAGCCGGTTGCGCTCGACCTTGCCTGGGCGCCGCGGCAGCCCTCCGAGTTCCTGCGCGTCGCGTTCGGCGTCAACGACCAGGGCCGCCCCGTGCACCTCGACCTCAAGGAGAGCGCGCAGCAGGGAATGGGGCCGCACGGCATCTGCATCGGCGCGACGGGTTCCGGCAAGTCCGAAATGCTGCGAACGCTCATCCTGTCGCTTGCAGTCTCGCACCCGCCAGAAGACCTCGCGATGATCCTCGTCGACTACAAGGGCGGCGCCGCGTTTGCTCCGTTCGAGGGCCTCCCGCATCTGGCTGGCCTCATCGACAACCTCGCCGACGATCCGCAGCTCACGGTGCGCGCCAAGGCCTCACTCCAAGGGGAGGTCGTGCGGCGGCAGCAGCTGCTGAAGGCCGCCGACTCCTCGCCGTCCATTTCGCACTACCGGGAGCTGCGCCGAACCCGACCCGAGCTGGCGCCCATGCCGCACCTGTTCGTCGTCATCGACGAGTTCGGAGAGCTGCTCACCGCCGAGCCCGACTTCATCGACCTCTTCCTGCAGATCGGCCGCATCGGGCGCTCCATCGGCGTGCACCTGCTGCTCTCGAGCCAGCGCATCGAGGGCGGCAAGCTTCGCGGACTCGACACGTACCTGTCCTACCGGCTTGGCCTGCGCACCTTCAGCGAGGCCGAGTCGCAGGTGGTGCTCGGATCCGGCGACGCGTTCCACCTGCCGCCCATCCCCGGCTACGGCTACCTGAAGGTCGACACGAGCGTCTACCAGCGCTTCCACGCCGGCTACGTTTCAGGTCCCGTCGACGAGCTGGCGGACGCACGCCCTGCGACCGAGGACGAGCATCCCGCCGTCGTCGAGATCCCCGTGTACAACGGCATCGAGAGCGGGGGAGACCCGGACGCGCCGCTTGTGCTGCGCGCCCCCGAGACGCGCCGCACGCTCGTCGACGACCTCGTCGCGCAGCTCGACAGGCCGAAGAAGGTCAGGCCGGTCTGGCTGCCGCCGCTCGGCGAACGCATCTCCCTCGGCGAAGCGTTCGCCGCCGGCTCTGAGACCGAGACCGACGCGGCTGCGAACGCCGGAAGCGGGACGGATGAGGCGCACGGCACGGCCGTTCACGGGGGCGGGCATCCGCTGCGCATCGTCGTCGGCGTCGAGGACGAGCCCGCGAACCAACGGCAGGAGCCGTGGATGCTCGACCTCACGAAGTCGGGTGGTCACGTCGCGATCATCGGCGGCCCACAGTCCGGCCGGAGCACGGCCCTGCGGACGATCGCCGCGTCGCTCGCGCTGAGCGGCTCGCCCGGAGCCGTCGGCATCTACGGCATGGACCTCACGGGAGGCGGCCTGCGCAGGCTCGAGGCGTTCCCGCACGTGGGAGGTGTCGCGGCTCGAGGCGACGACTCGAGGCTGGTGCGCCTCGTCGAGGAGCTCACGGCGATGCTCCGGATGCGCGAGGAGCTCTTCAAGCGTCACAGCATCGACAGCACGGCCCAGCTGCGCGCCATGCATGCCGCCGGCGAGCTGCCGGAGCTGCCGACGGCGGATATCGTGCTGCTCGTCGACGGCTACGGCGCGCTGCGACAGGATTTCGAGCACCTTGACGGCCCGTTCACGAAGCTCATGCTGCAGGCGTCGAGCTACGGCATCCACCTCGTTGTGACCCTCGGCCGGTGGAGCGAATTGCGCATGGCCCACCAGTCGCTCTTCGGGACGCGCATCGAGCTGCGCCTCAACGACCCAGCCGACTCCGCCATCGACCGCAAGCTCGCGAAGTCCGTGCCTCCGGATGCGCGCGGGCGCGCCCTCACGGACGCCAAGACGCTCGCCCAGTTCGCGCTGCCGACGCTCGAAGCTGTCGACCCCGACCAGGTCGGGGAGGCTCTCGAGGAGCTCGCGGCCCGCGTCGCTGAGTCGTGGAGCGGGCCGGCCGCAGCGCCCATCCGCCTCCTGCCGGGCACCATCGACCCGTCGAGCCTCCCGGATGCGGCAGACGAGCCGACGGCAGTGCCCCTCGGACTCCGCCAGGACACGATGGACACGGCGCTCTGGGACTTCCTCGACTCCGACCAGCACCTTGTTGTGCTCGGCGACGCGAAGAGCGGGAAGTCGACGGCCCTGCGCGTGATCGCGAGGGGGCTCATCGCGCGGTTCACGCCGGACGAGCTCGCGATCGCCGTCGTCGACCCGCGCGGCAAGGTGCCGAGCGTCATCCCGGACGAGTACCTCGCGGCGCACGCCAAGTCTGCGGCGCAGGCGAGCGGACTCGCCGCCTCTATCGCGAGTGAGCTCGCCGAGCGGCCATCTCGCACCGCGGAGCAGCTGCGCAAGACGCCGCGAGTGGTGCTTCTCGTCGACGACTACGACATCGTCGCGGCCGGCGGCACTGATCCGCTCGGGGCGCTTGTGCCGCACCTGCCCGCGGCGCGCGACTTGGGCATCCACATCGTCGTCACGAGGCCCGTCGCCGGTTCGACCCGCGCCATGTACGCGCCGTTCCTGCAGAGCACGAGAGACACCGGTGGCGCGCTGCTCCTGCTCTCCGGGGACCGCAGCGAGGGGCAGATCGCGCCCCGCCTCTACGCCGAGCGGATGCCCGCTGGCCGCGGCAAGTACGTGCGGCGCGGTGAGGCCCCTGCGGTCGTGCAGCTTGCGAACCTGCCGGAAGGTTCCTGAGCGCCCCTGAGCACGCTCGTCCCGCTGCGCTGCGCTGCGCTGCCCTGCCCTGCCCTGCTGCCGGCCCTACCCTGCCTGTCCTGCCGGCCCTCCCTGCCCTGCCGGCCCTGCCCCGGCCGGATAAGTGGGCCAGATGCAGGTTGCGGCGTGCGGGAGCCTGTAACTGGCTGACTCTTGTTTGTGGCTGCCGGCTGAGCTGGCTGAGCTGGCTGAGCTGGCTGGGCTGCCTGAGCTGGCTGTCTGGCTGGCGCCGGGGGTGGGGATGCGCTGGCGCCGGGTCTCCGGTCCTGCCTGCTCGCCCTCATGTCCG
>NZ_PSTQ01000022.1:4430-25654 GCF_002931075.1 Pseudoclavibacter sp. AY1F1
GAGCTGGCTGGGCTGCCTGAGCTGGCTGTCTGGCTGGCGCCGGGGGTGGGGATGCGCTGGCGCCGGGTCTCCGGTCCTGCCTGCTCGCCCTCATGTCCGTTTGCCGACGCGGATAAGTGGGCCAGATGCAGGTTGCGGCGTGCGGGAGCCTGTAACTGGCTGACTCTTGTTTGTGGCTGCCGGCTGAGCTGGCTGAGCTGGCTGAGCTGGCTGGGCTGCCTGAGCTGGCTGTCTGGCTGGCGCCGGGGGTGGGGATGCGCTGGCGCCGGGTCTCCGGTCCTGCCTGCTCGCCCTCATGTCCGCTTGCCGACGCGGATAAGTGGGCCAGATGCAGGTTGCGGCGTGCGGGAGCCTGCTTCTGGCTGACTCTTGCCGCCGCCGCCGCCGCCGCCGCCTGGCTGGGCTGGGCTTGGCTGAGCGGCTGGCGGGCAGTCCCCCGCGTCTCGTTCCTTCGCGGATGCGGGGCGGCGGGACCGGCGCAGCGCGCGGTCAGCGGGTGGTGAGCGGCTGGAACTCTGGGTGCTTGCGGATGAACGCGGCGACGTACGGGCACTGCGGGACGATCGTGAGGGCCGACTGCTCGCCGAGGGTCGTGAGCGCCGCATCCGTCAGCACGGCCGCGAGGCCCTGCCCCTGGTAGGCGGGGTCGACAACCGTGTGGTCGATGACGATCGCGTCGGCCGTCGTGACGTAGCTCAGGTAGCCGAGCTCGGTGCCGTCGCCGTCGTTGAGGGCGAAGCGAGAACGGTCCTGCTGATGCTGAACGGAGTTTGACATGGGCAGAGGGTACGCCGCGCCGCGGGCAAACAGCTCAGCATTCGCCGCGTTCGAGCCAGTCTCAGTGTGCGCCCTACTCGGCCAGCCCCGGAGAGCCCCGCCCGAGCCTGTGCAAGGGTTGACCGGTGACTGAGGAGCAGCAGGCCCAAACGCCGGATGACGAGGGACGTCGTGCTGAGCGCGACGGGCGCACCAAACGCCGAGCCTCGCCGCGCGTGCGCCGCAACCGCAAGATCGCGGCGGCAGCCCTCGCGGTTGTGGTCCTCCTCGGCGGTGGCTTCATCTACTGGGCCGTGACGGCGGCGTCGAACGGCGACGCGAACGTGCCGACCATCGCATCCACATCCACGCCTGCGACTCCCACCAGCACGCCCACGCCAACGCAGACGCCTGAGCCAACGCAGACGGCCGAGCCGACGCCGACTGAGACGCAGCCGCCGGCAAGCGCGCTCAATATCACGGACCCCAACAGCGTGACCGTGCTCGTGAACAAGAAGACGCCGCTCGCACCAGCCGACTACGCGCCCGCTGATCTCGTCGCGATGTCGGACATCGGGGTCCCCTCGGCGAACGGGCACTCGCTCCGCTCCGAGGCGGCGACCGCCGTGCAGACGATGTTCGCCGCAGCGAGCGCCGAGGCCGGACTGACCCTCGACATGACAAGCGGGTACCGCGACTACGGTCTGCAGACCGAGCTCTACAACGGCTACGTCGCCGACCTCGGGCAGGAAGCGGCCGATCTGACCTCCGCGCGCCCCGGCTACAGCGAGCACCAGACGGGGCTCGCCGCCGACATCTCCTCGCAGGGCGAGGGATGCGTGCTCGAGCAGTGCTTCGCGGCGACAGCTGGAGGCCAATGGCTGGCTGCGAACGCGCACCGCTTCGGGTTCATCCTGCGCTTCCCGGACGGTGCGACAGCTACCACCGGATACGAGTTCGAGCCGTGGCACTACCGCTACGTCGGCACGGACACGTCGGCCGCGATGCAGGCGGCAGGCGTCACCACGTACGAGGAATTCCTCGGCGCTCCCGCGGCGCCAGGCTACTGAAACGGTGAGGCTCGGTAGAGTTCTGCCAGAGCTTTGAACGCAGAAGAACTCCAAGACCAGGAGGTCGAGATGGCAACGTGCCCAACGTGTGGTGCCGAAGCGCAGGTCGGACAGAGATTCTGCGCCGAGTGCGGTACCAAGCTGACGGCCGGGCGCCCTCGCGCCTCGGAGGGTGACGGCAGCAACGCCGCCCCGCGCCGCCCCGCTGACATCGGTGCGGGCGGGTTCCGCTGGAACGCCTCAGCGCCCACTCCTCCGTCCGAGGTCGTCGGGCGCGCACGCGAGGAGGCGCAGCAGGTAGCGCCCCCCAGCGATGGCGATGACTTCTTCGCGCGCTACCGGCCGAAGGCTGCGTCGCCGAGCGCCCCTGAAGCTGACGACGTCGACGGCGACGGCGAAGCTGAAGGGGCGGCCCCGGAGCCGCAGTCGTTCCTCCGCTCGCGTCGCCGCTTCAACCCAGACCTCCGCGCGACAGGCGAACGCAACGTCGTCACCCCAGAGGCCGTCATCCCGCCAGCTCCCGCGCGGCCGCGCACCCCCGTTGCTCCCGCCGAGCCGGAAGCACCTGTCGAGCAGCCAGCCGCAGGGACCTCTGCTCAGCAGGCGGACGCGCCGGTCTCTCCGAACGCGACAGGCCCTGTGCGAGACGCGTTTGCGTTCGAGCCGCCGACGACCGAGTTCGATGTGCTCCCCATGAACACCCCGCCGAGCCGGTCAGCTGCCCCAGCCGGGATGCCGTCTGGCAGCGAGGACGAGACCCGAGGGCAGGTGCCGAACTGGTTCTCCGAGCTCGAGGGCACGGGAGACCCCTCGCCGGAGGCTCCCGCGGCCCCTGCGCCCGTCGCATCCAGCTCTTCGAACCAGGCCCCGGACGCCAACGCGGCAGCGGCACCGCAGTTTGGACGGCCGCCTGAGCGGACCGACGCCGCACCCGCAGCGAACGCGCGCGCGGAAGCAGACGGATCGGTCGAGGCGAATCCCGCCGTGCAACCGCAGGCACCGGAGCAAGGGGCACCCAGGATTCCCTCGTTCCGTGCGGAACCGCCCGTGGCGCCAACGCCCCGAGTCGTCCCGTCGCCGCCGCCCATGCCCGCGACTGGCGACCCGTTCCGTGGCGCATCCGCGGCTCCTGTCTTCCCCAGTGGACCGGCGGTTGTGCCTGGCGAACCGCCCCGAGCGGCACCTGCCGCGAGCAGCGCCTTCGACGAGCTTCTTGCTGGCGAGCGCAGCGACGGCAGCGTCCTCGACGATTCCGACCGCCCTATCGTGTCGCGCGATTTCGAGCAGACAGGCATCGTCCCCCTCCCGCCCCGCAAGCGTGAGAGCTTCGGGCAAGCGCGCGATTCCGAGAGACGGGATGCGGCCGATCTGTTCGGCGCAGCCGGCGACGCCTCGGCCACCTCTGCCCCCGGCGTGTCTCCTGCTCAGCCCGCGGGCGCTCAGGCAGGCGCTCAAAATCCCGCCGCACAGGCACCTCAGGCACCAAGCGCGCCCGAGGCCGAGCCTGCGACCCGCGCCCTGCCGAGGCAGGACACTGGGCCGGCCCTCGGCGAGGAATTCAGCCAAGATCAGGGCTTCGCCGCCAACCGCGGACGCGGGGTTGGTGCTGGAGTTGCGGGCGCGGCGTCTGGTGCCGCCGTATCTTCTGCCCCGGACTTCGCCGCACCGGCGAGGTCGCAGGGTGAACCAGCTGCAGCTCCGGGCGGCCAGGCCGCGGCTCAGGATGGCCAGGCCGAGCAGGACCCTGCGAGGGAGCTGCTCTCCAGCTGGTTCGACGAAGAGGACTCAGTCCAGCAGCCTTCGGTGCCAGCTTCCGCCGGAACTCGTGCGCCTCGTGCACCCCGCCGACCGGCGCCGGCCTCCGAAGCGCCAGACGCGCTAGCTGGTGCCCCATCGAGGACAACAGCACCGGCGGCGTCGGGGCCGGTCAGCGCCGAGCCCGACCTGCAGCCGTCCGGGAGTAACCCGTTCGACCGGGTCGGCGCGGCACTTGGCGGAGGAAGCGGGGGCGGTGGGGGACGCGTGGGCGCGGCCGTTCGTGGCCTCGACAACCGAAACCGCCGCCGCCTTGGCGTCATCGCGCTCTCGGTGGTCGGATCGATCCTGCTCATTCTCTCGGCGATCATGATCGGCAACGTCGTCGGAGCGAACCGGGACGACCCGGTCGCTGGCGGCGAGCCGTCCGCAAGCGAGACCGCGGCGGAGCAGACCACCCCAGCGGAACCGGCCGCGCCTGCCGCGGTCGCCGACCCCAACTTCGCCCCCGTCTCCTTCACGAGCGAGACGGGCAATATCCGCTGCCAGATCACCCCGGAGACCGGTGTCGCCTGCCAGCAGTACACGGTGGACTTCGCAGTCCCGGATCAGGTGTGCGAGGCGGGTGCGACGGGAGTCGTGGTCGGCCTCGACTCCAACGGCTACACGTTCCCCTGCCTGACGGAAGACATCCCGCTTGAGGGCGCTGTCGTGCAGCCCTATAACTCGCCGGTGGCGCTCGGCGAGTTCGTGTGCGAGATCACCTTCGAGACTGGTCTGACGTGCTTCAACGCCTCAGGCGACATCGTGAGTGTCGAGTACTCGGCGGGAATCGGCCAGGCTGGTCGACTCAGCGCGACCAACCCGACCCCCGCGGAAGGCCAGTAGCTTCCCGCGGCTCTCCGCGGCCAACGCTGCCAGTCAGATGGCCCCTCCGGCACTGCCGTAGGGGCCATCTGACTGGCAGCGGCTGCGTTCCGGGCCGCGCAGCCCTCTCTGACGTTTCGGCGCAGACGCCGGCTAGGAGCCGAGCGCCGCGTCGACGATGGCCTTGGCCTCCGCCTGCACGAGCTTCAGGTGCTCTGGGCCCTTGAACGACTCTGCGTAGATCTTGTAGACGTCCTCGGTGCCGGATGGGCGGGCAGCGAACCACGCGTTCTCGGTCGTGACCTTCACCCCGCCGATAGCCGCTCCGTTGCCAGGCGCGTGGCTGAGGCGTGCCGTGATGGGGTCGCCAGCGACCTCCACGGCGGAGATGGCGTCGCCGTCGAGCTTGCCGAGCACGGCCTTCTGGGCCGGCGACGCTGGCGCGTCGACGCGCTCGTACGCGGGGCGACCGAATTCGGCGACGAGCTCCTCGTAGCGTTGCGACGGCGTCTTGCCGGTGACGGCGATGATCTCGGCGGCGAGGAGAGCAAGCAGGATGCCGTCCTTGTCGGTGGTCCAGACGGTGCCGTCCTTGCGGAGGAACGACGCCCCGGCAGACTCTTCTCCGCCGAAGACGATGGACCCGTCGATGAGGCCTGGCACGAACCACTTGAACCCGACGGGCACCTCGACGAGCGTGCGTCCGAGCGAGGCGGCGACGAAGTCGATCATCGTGCTCGACACGAGCGTCTTCCCGATGCCCGCGGTCTCCGACCACTCGGGACGGTTCGCGCACAGGTAGTCGATGGCGACGGCCAGGTAGTGGTTGGGATTCATGAGCCCAGCGTCTGGGGTGACGATGCCGTGGCGGTCGGCGTCGGCGTCGTTGCCCGTGAGGATGTCGTAGTCGTGTCGGCGTGCGAGCACTGAGGCCATGGCGGACTGCGACGACGGGTCCATGCGGATTTTGCCGTCCCAGTCGAGCGTCATGAACGGCCAGCGGGCGTCCACGTCTGGGTTGACGACGGTCAGGTCGAGGTCGTATTCGTCTGCGATGGCCTGCCAGTAGCGCACGCTCGCGCCGCCGAGGGGGTCTGCGCCGATGCGCACGCCCTCGCGCTTGATGGCGTCGACGTCGATGATGTTCTTCAGGTCGCGCACATAGTCGCCCTTGAAGTCGTGGCGGCCCACGTTCGTCTCGTCCGGGGTGCCGCGCTTCACGCCCTCGAGGCCAGCCTCGATGAGCTCGTTCGCGCGGTTCGCGATCCAGCCCGTCGCATCGCTGTCGGCCGGCCCGCCGTGAGGGGGGTTGTACTTGAAGCCACCGTCCTGGGGCGGGTTGTGGCTGGGGGTCACGACAATGCCGTCTGCCTGCTCGGTGTGGGCAGGGTCGGCGTTGTAGCGGATGATCGCGTGCGAGAGCGCCGGGGTGGGGACCCACTCGTCGTCGAGGTCGGCGAGGACGGTGACCCCGTTCCCGACGAGCACCTCGAGGGCGCTGCGCTCTGCCGGCTCGCTGAGGCCGTGCGTGTCGCGGCCGATGAACAGCGGTCCGGTGATGCCCTGCTCCGCCCGGTACTCGACGATGGCCTGCGTGATGGCGAGGATGTGCGTCTCGTTGAACGAGGAGTTGAGACTCGAGCCGCGGTGGCCGCTCGTGCCGAACGCGACGCGCTGCGTCGATACGGCGGGGTCGGGGATCTTCTCGGCGTACGCAGCAATGAGTGCGTCGAGATCGATGAGGTCAGATTCAAGGGCGAGGCTGCCAGCGCGATCGTGCATGTCCACAGTCTGGCACCGTGAGGTGTCTCGTGGGGAGGAACTCATGCATCGGCATAGGCTGATCTCCATGACCGAAGCCAGCGCCGTGCCAGATGAGCAAGAGACCTACTCCTACCTCGGGCCGGCTGGCACCTTCACGGAAGCGGCGCTCAGTCAGGTTGCGGCCGCGCGTGGGCAGATCTGGCGCCCGGTGAGCAATGTCGGCGAGGCGCTCGCGGACGTCACGTCGGGGCGCAGCGTGGCGGCCATGATCGCGATCGAGAACAGCATCGAGGGCGGCGTTACGGCGTCTCAGGATGCGCTCGCCACGATTCCGGGGCTGCGTATCGCGGGCGAGTACGAGGTATCGATCTCGTTCAGTCTGGTCGTGCGGCCCGGCACACGGCTCGAGGATGTGCGCACCGTCTCGGCGCATCCCGTGGCGTACGGGCAGTGCCGCAGGTGGCTTCACCTCAACATTCCTGGGCATGAGCACGTCGCGGCGAACTCGAATATCTCGAGCGTCAACGCGCTGTTCGACGAGCGCGGCGACATCGACGCCGCAATTGCTCCGCACGGAGTGCAGGATCGTTTCGATGTTTCGGTGCTTGGCGAGAGCATCCAGGACAATCAGACTGCGCGCACGCGGTTCGCCCTCGTGAGCCTCAGCCGCGAGCTGCCTGCCAGGACGGGGGCTGACAAGACGAGCCTCATCGTTGAACTGCCTGAGGAGTTCCCCGGCTCACTCATGGTCATGCTCGAGCAGTTCGCGACGCGTGGCGTGAACCTCTCGATGATCACCTCGCGCCCCCTGCCCGACCGCATCGGCTCGTATCGCTTTGTGCTCGACCTCGACGGGCACATCGATGACGCGCGTGTGGCGGATGCGCTGCTCGGGCTTCGCAGGTTCAGCCCGCACGTGATCTTCCTCGGCTCGTACCCGCGGGCCGACCGGAAGCCGGTTGTCGTCGACGCTCGGTGGGGTGATGAGCACTTCGGCGAGGCCGTCAACTGGCTGAGCTCGCTTCGCAGCTGATCGTCGGTCTCCGCTGGCTTCGCCGCTCAACGTTTGAGCACCTCGAGCAGGCTCTCGCCGAGGCGCCTGGCGCTGTCGGCGTCTGGTCTGGCGCCGGTCCGGCGCAGACGGGGCGACGACCGCGCGTGGCGGTTGTTGTCTGTCTGGACACAGGGGAACTGACCGACGACATTCCTGGTTGACGTCGACCTGAGGCCATCATTGTCGCGTCGCGCCCGTCGGCGTACCGCAACATCTGCCTCTGCGCCAGGGGAGAAGTACCCGGAATTTACCTGTTGAAAAAGGTCACGGTCCTGTTACGTTGGACGAGCACTTTGCTGATTCCCACCTGTTCGTGCTACTGAGCCCCCGGCTTCAGTGGAGCACTTCTGGTGGGGTGGCGGGAATCCGCCTCGGCGTCGCGGTGCGAGGATGCCCGCCCGTTTCCCTGGCTGGCCCTCGCGAAGCAGCGCCTCGCAGTACTGAGACGACCTGTAACCAACGAAGGGGCCCACGCTTGAAGAAGCAGCTCGAACAGCTTGAGTCGGAGACGGGCTCGCGCTCGCAGTCCGCTCGTGGCGGTATCCGCAAGACGCTTGCATCCATCGGCATCGTCGGTGGACTCGTCGCCATCTCCACCGGTCTCGGCTCGGCGCCTGCGCTCGCAGACACTCCGAGCGAGGACCTCACCGGGACGCGCACGGAGCCTGTTGCGGCCCCCTCGCGTCACGGCGACGACAGCCGCTCGCATCTCTCTCGCTCCACGATGCCGGTTCGCGACTACGTCATCCAGCCGGGAGCTGAGCTTCCGGCGGGAGTCACAGCTGAAGAGGCCGCCGTCTGGGAGATCTACGTCAAGATCGCGACACCTGAGTTCATCAACCAGCACATGTCGACTTACGAGACGTACACGGACTCCAGCAGCAACGTCGCCGCTTCGGTCAATCAGGACGTCTCCGACCCGTCGAAGTGGCAGCTCAAGGTGAACCTGGCTTGGGGGTCCGACAAGGACCTGCTCACCGAGACGCTCATCCATGAGTTCGCTCACGTGCTGTCGCTGAACACGGAAGAGGTCGACCTCACGTACGCCTCGTGCCTGAAGCTTGAGCTCTGGGAGGGCTGCCCGCAGCCTGACTCGCAGATCCTCGGCTTCTACGAGAACTTCTGGGAGCCATACGGCGACGCGGCACCTCCGCAGGACAACTACGACTGGGATGTCGCCGATGCCTGGTACGCGACCCACGAGTCCGACTACGTGAGCAATTACGCAGCGATGAACATCGTCGAGGACTACGCGGAGACATGGGCGGCGTTTGTCGTCACGGACGTGCAGCCCACCGGTGACACGGTGCTCGCCGACAAGTTCGAGTTCCTGTGGACCGACGCGGAGCAGCTCGAGCTGCGCAAGAACATTCGCATCGCTCTCGGGTTCGATGTTGCGCCGACCGCGACGCCGACTGCCACGGCAACGCCGACCGCCACGGCGACCCCAACTGCAACGACGGAGCCGACTGCGACTGCGACGACGGAGCCGACGGCCACCGCGACGACGGAGCCCACTGCGACTGCAACGACGGAGCCGACTGCGACTGCAACAACCGAGCCGACCGCAACCGCAACGACCGAGCCGACTGCGACCGCAACGACGGAGCCGACTGCGACTGCGACGACGGAGCCGACCGCAACCGCTGAGCCAACGTCAACGGCAACGGCCGAGCCCACGGCGACCGCAACATCCACGCCGGGTACAACCATCACGGTCACGCCTTCCGCATCTGCCTCCGCGTCGACGTCGGCCACGCCGACTGAGACCGCGGTTGCTGTTGGCGACGACACGCTCGCGACCACCGGTGGAGAGTTCGACGCGACGCTTGCGTTCGGCATCGCAGGCTCGGTGCTGCTCGCCGGCACCGTGCTGCTCCTGGCGCAGAAGAAGCGCAAGCAGGACGCCTAACCACACGCAGGCTCAGGTCCGGCATACCCCGGTCTGAGAGACTGAGCGGCCTACCTCGAACAGGGGTGGGCCGCTCTTCTGTGCACGGAACGTGCCAGCCATGTCTGGAGAACCGACAGTCGTGACGTCTGCCACTCGCCACCGTCTCTACTCGCACGCGCGTTCCGCGGGTCTCTTCCTCGTGGCCGTTCTCGTCGTGCCACTCCTTCCGTGGGAGCAGGCGCACGCCCACGCGATCGAGGCGAGAGAGGCGGACGACTCCCACCCAGCATCCTGGACGCTTGAGGTGAACGCGGCGAGCGCGGGTGGCCTCGAACTCGAGCAGGCGATGGTGCGCGAGTACACGCATCTGCTGTCGCTCAACCTCGAAGAGGTGGCGCCTGATGCACAAAGCTGTGCCACCCTCGATCTCGCCGAGGGATGCGCGCTCGCTGGTTTGATGCTCGGCGTCACGGTGGTGCCGCTGACAACCGCTTCGCCAGGGCAGGAGTCCGTTTCGCCAGGGCAGACGTCCGATCGGGTCGACGCGCAGGAGGCGATCGATCAGTCGGTCCCGAGGGCGGCGGTTGTCACGATCGCGGTGCTGTCTGCGCTCATCGTCGCCCTGCTCATAGCGTTCGTCGTGTGGATGCGCAGGCGCGCTCACGCGGAGGCGGCGGAAGACGAGGAACGTCCCGGGGGGACTGGCCCGAGCGGCTCTTGAGCGATTCGGGTGGCCTGTCACCCTCAAGCCTGAGGACGCCCTGAGCCAGGGGTGCTGCCTCTGGCTTCGCGGTGCTGTGCTTGGTCGTGCTCTGGCCCGCTCGTGTGAGTTCACGGGCATGTGTCAAATGGCAGTGTCGGCCGCGAACCCCTGCAAGGCATCGCCAAGGCTCGAGGCGCTTCCCGCCGCGAGGTCGAGCACCGGTGTGCCCTCGTGCAGTACCGCGATCCACGGGGTGGTCTCACCTGCATCCTGGTGCGTGACGAGTTCGAGGGTTATGGGCATGGCGGGCAAGTCGGGCCGGAATCGCCGCTCCCCCTGAGTCGGACGTCGGGTGAGTTGCAGTGCGAGAGTCTCCCCGTGATGCAACGTGTCTCCGTCGAGGTGCAGTGAGATGCACCAGTTCGGGCAGGGGCTTGTGCCGGTGGGTTGCATCATGTTGCTCCAGGTCCTCGCGAGTCAGCGGTTGCGAGGCAACGCGATCCGGCACAGATCGATGTGTGTTGCCCTGCGAGAGCAAGGTACCGCCGACCGCCGACATTGGAGCCGCTGAGCCGCCGCGTTATGGGCTGGATTGCGGAGCTGGGGTTGCCGGCGCGGTGCCGACGAGGAGGTCCATGGCTGGCACTCCGAGCAACTCGGCCATGCCTTCGAGCGTCTGCAGCGTGATGTTCCGCTCGCCTCGCTCCACGCCGCCGACGTAGGTGCGATGCAGCCCGACCACTGCGCCGAGGGCCTCTTGACTGATGCCTCGTGAGAGTCGAATTCGACGGATGTTGTTGCCCACGCTTCGCTGGAGTTCACCGACCATGCCCCAAATACTGGATTGCTGCTACTCATGAGTCTACAGAGTGATAAGTAGCATTCTGATCCACGCAACGGCTCACGGTCAAGGCTGACGCGGCCTGGAGTCGATGAAGTTATCCGCTCATTGCCAAGGTTGTCCCGGTGTGTGCCTTCGGCGTGTCGCTTTCAGGAGGCGTCGAGCGGTTTCGGTGCGGTCTCGTTCGGCGTGAGCCCCAGCCGTCGTGCGAGCGTGCGGAGTCCCTCGTTCTCGGGCATCGGCTTGGGTGTGCGCACCGTGAGGCTGGCGGGCTCGATCCAGATGCGGGCCGCAGTGATCTGCCCGGCCGCGTCGCCGTCGACCTCGAACTCCTCGGGGCCGGAGTCGAGCCTGAACGTGACCTCCTCGACCTGCGCGTACGTGAGCGCGCGCACGCGCTTGCGGCCCTGCAGCAGGATGCGCCTGCCGACGTCGGTGCGTCGCATGATCCCGGACTGCACGACGATGCGTCCGTAGATCTGCAGCCAGCCGATGAGCCCGTTGGGACGCATGATGGCGAGGTCGAGTCGGCCGTCGTCGATCTCCGCGTCTGGCAGGAGGTGCAGGCCACCGGGCATGAGCCCGCAGTTGCCGACCATGACGGTGGCGGCCCGCAGCGAGCGCGCGTGCGTCTTGCCGTCGATGCGCAGGCGCAGATGGAAGTTGGGGCCGTTAGCCACGGACCGGGCGATGCCGCCGAGGTAGGCGACCCAGCCGACTTTCTTCTTCAGGTCCTCTGACGTGTTGGCGATCATGCCGGCGTCGACGCCCACACCGCCCAATACGGTGAAGGCCATGCGCTCGCGGGTCTTGTCCTCGCGCTCCACGGAAGCCCAGCCGAGGTCGATGCGCGCATCCACCCCGCCGAAGGCGACTTCCACGGCGCGGGCGAGGGTTGTCATGGGCAGGGTGGAAGGCTTCGCGCCCGGCAGGAGTGTGGATGCGTTCTGCATCATCTCCGAGACCGTGTCCGTCATGCCTCCCGCGACTTCGATGCCGATGTTGCGGGCGAGGAGGTTGCCGGTGCCCCCAGGGACGACTCCGAGCGCGACGTCGCTGCCTGCGAGGGTCTCGGCGACGAGCCTGACCGTGCCATCGCCCCCGGCGGCGATGACCATGGTCGCGCCCTGCGCGATCGCTTCCTTTGTCTGGCCCGCGCCAGGGTCCTCGACGGTCGTCTCGAACCAGAGGGGTTCAGGCCAGCCGTACCGTTCGGCGCTCTCGGTGACGGCTGTGCGCAGCGCTTCCGTGTCGACCTTCACTGGATTGACGACGATGGCGGCGAGCTTGTCTGATCCCTGTCGGGCGGTTTGCGGCATGGAGTGAGCCTAGGTCAGTCCTGGTGAACGTCCGCGACGAACTCTGCCCCCGCCCGCGTCACCCTTGCCAGCTAGGCTTGGACTGTGATCGACGCCCAGCTTCTCCGTGACCAGCCCGACCTCCTCAAGCGCTCGCAGATCTCGCGCGGCAACGACCCGGCGACGGTCGACGTGGCCCTCGAGGCGGATGCGGCGCGCAGGGCGGCGATCTCCGAGTTCGAGCGCCTGCGTGCTGAGCAGAACGCCGCTTCGAAGCTGGTCGCGAAGGCCAGCAAGGAGGAGAAGCCGGCGATCCTCGCGTCGGTCAAGGAGCTCGCCGCAACCGTGAAGGCGGCAAGCCAGGCGGCGAATGAGGCGAGCGCAGCCGCTGACGCGGCGATCGGGCGCATCCAGAATCTGGTCATCGACGGGGTGCCCGCCGGTGGCGAAGAGAACTTCGAGGTGCTCAAGACGGTCGGCGAGCGCCCGGCGTTCGATTTCGAACCACGCGACCACCTCGAGCTCGGTGAGCTGCTCGGCGCGATCGACATGCAGCGCGGGGCGAAGGTCTCCGGCGCGCGCTTCTATTTCCTCCGCGGCATCGGGGCCCGCCTGGAGCTTGCCCTCATGATGTACGCGCTCGACGTCGCGATTCGCAATGGCTTTGTCATGCTCACGACGCCGACGCTCGTGAAGCCCGAGATCATGCGCGGGACGGGCTTCCTCGGTGAGCACGCCGACGAGGTCTACCACCTGCAGGACGACGACCTGTACCTGACCGGCACAAGCGAGGTGGCGCTCGCGGGCTACCACTCCGACGAGATCCTCGACCTCGAGGCTGCGCCGCTGCGCTACGCAGGGTGGTCGACCTGCTACCGCCGCGAGGCTGGTTCGCACGGCAAGGACACCCGCGGCATCATCCGCGTGCATCAGTTCAACAAGCTCGAGATGTTCGTCTACGCGAAGCCGGAGGACGCGGAGGCAGAACACAAGCGCCTCCTCGGCTGGCAGGAAGAAGTGCTGCAGTCGCTCGGCCTGAGCTACCGCGTCATCGACACGGCCGCGGGTGACCTGGGCTCGTCGGCCGCTCGCAAGTTCGACGTGGAGGCGTGGGTGCCGACCCAGGACGCGTACCGCGAGCTCACGTCGACCTCGAACTGCACGACCTACCAGGCGCGTCGCCTGTCGACCCGTCACCGCACCGAGTCTGGCAAGACGACACCGGTCGCGACCCTCAACGGCACGCTGGCGACAACTCGCTGGCTGGTTGCTCTGCTCGAAACGCACCAGCGCGCGGATGGCTCGGTGCTCATTCCCGAGCCGCTTCGCCCGTACCTGGGTGGGCTCGAGGTCATGGAGTCCGTCGCGTGAGCGGGGAGCGCCTGACCGAGGCTGGCCCTGCGGGCGAGCGGATGCTCGTCGCGCTCGACATCGACGGCACGATCCTCGGCATCGACGGCACGATTCCAGATGCGACGTTCGAGCAGGTTCGTCGCCTGCAGTCCGAGGGGCACGAGGTCATGCTCGCAACGGGGCGCAGCTGGGCGGACACGCGACCCATCGCGGAGCGGCTCGGCCTCGACTCGCAGTTCCATGTCTCGGCGAACGGCGCGATGACGCTCGAGCGCGACGCCGTCGCGCAGGGTGGCTACGCGACGCGTTGGATTGAGACGTTCGACCCCACAGAGGTGCTGGTCAGCCTCCGGGGTGCGCTCGAGAACGCCATGTTCGCGGTCGAGGACCCGCAGGGCGTGTTCAAGTACAGCGGCCGCTTCCCCGACGGCAGCTTCGAGGCGCGCGGCCAGGAGGTTCCCTTCGAGCAGCTGCTGAACGCCGAGGCGACGCGACTGGTTGTCATCTCCCCCGACCACTCGATCGAGGAGTTCACGGCGGTTATCGAGCGTCTTGGTCTGCACGAGGTGAGCTATTCGGTCGGCTGGACCGCTTGGCTGGACATCGCCCCAGACGGGGTCAACAAGGGCACGGCCCTCGAGCGCGTGCGACGCGAGCTCGGGATCCCAATGGAGCGGGTTGTCGTCGCGGGCGACGGCCGCAACGACATCGAGATGCTGCAGTGGGCGTCAAAGGGCGGCACAGCGATCGCGATGGGCGACGCTCCGCAGGAGGTCATCGACGCGGGTACGGTGCTCGCGCCGGACTTCGCGCACGACGGCCTCGGCGCGGCGCTCAGCAGGCTCTCTTAGGTACGGTCATGACCGTTGACGTGCCTCGGAGGCGGCGACCGCTTGCGGCGCTCGGGCAGTCGCTCGACGGCTTCTTCTTCGTGTTCGCGGGCCTGGCCGCGATCTGGCTTGCTGTGCTGGTGGCCGACGACTCGCTGCAGGTCGGCTGGTGGGGCATCCTGCTGCTCGTCTTCTTCTGGGGGCTGCTGGCCTACCTGGTGCTGCCGCGCATCCACCGCATTCTGACGACCGTGTACGTTCCCGACTACTTCATCGGCAGGGCGCGCACCAGCGATGGCTTGCTGGGCGACCCCATCAACCTCGGGCTGCTCGGGCACGAGGCCGAGCTGCACGAGGCCATGCTGGCTGCCGGATGGACGCGCGCCGACGACATCTCCCTGCGCACGAGCCTCGGCATCATCTCCTCGACGGTCACCCGCCGCAGCTACCACGAGGCGCCGGTGAGCCCGCTGTTCCTGTTCGGCAGGCAGCAGGACTTCGCCTACCAGCAGGAGGTCGAGGGGAACCCCGCGAAGCGGCACCACGTGCGCTTCTGGAAGTGCCCGGAAGACTGGCTGCTGCCCGGTGGCACGAGGGTCGACTGGCTCGCGGCCGGCACCTTCGATCGGGCCGTCGGCTTCTCGCTCTTCACGCTGCAGGTGACGCACAAGATCGACGCGGACACCGACATCGAGCGTGACCACATCGTCGCGACGGTGCTCGAGGGCACCCCGGCGGCGTCGGTCTCCGTGCTCAAGGACTTCTCGACCGGCTACCACTCGCGCAACGGCGGCGGCGACTCGATTCGCACCGACGGCAACCTGCCGGTGCTGCAGCTGCCGAGCACAGCGGATGCGCCGGTGAGTGTCTCCGCTCCCGTGCTGCAGCCGCTCGGCGTCGCAGCAAGGGACGGCGTCGCAACACGGGACGGCGGCGCAACACGGGACGGCGGCGCAGCGGGTGCCCCGGGCGCAGTCCAGGCTGAGCACGAGCCGCACGAGCCGCATGAGCGTTCGACGAGGAAGCGCGCCGCCTTCGAGGCGATGAGCACCTCGAACCCGATCGAGGTCTCGGTTGGCGAGGAGGTTCGCAGGCATGGCCGGCCGATCACGACGACCTTCGGAGCGCTCGTCGTCTTCGGGCGCGGGTTGCTCGCACTGCTGTTCTTCGGTGTCCTGGCGCTGGTCGGACCAGACGGGATGCACGAGGTGCTCAAGGAGTTCGACGTCGCGGAGGCGGACGCGGCGGCCCTCTCCGAGCCCGTGTGGATCGCGACCATGGTCGTCGGTGGGGTCATCGTGCTGACGTCCTTCCTCTTTGGGGTGCTGGTGCTCCGCGGAGTGAATTGGGCGCGCATCACGCTGCTCCTCTACGCGACCGCGTCCATCGCCGTGCAGTTCGGGGGTTGGTGGGCTGGCGACGAGGAAATCAGGTTCAGCACTACCCTCGCGTTCACGGCTCTGGATATCCTGTCCTTGCTGGCTCTGTCAGGGAAGCCGGCTCGTCAGTACTCACGTCAGCGTTCGTGAGGTCGGGGCGATGGCCGTAAGGCCGCAACGCGTACCCCGGTAACCAGACATTTCACTTTCGGTTACCATGGACACGCGACAAGCTCGAAAACGATACTGAATCGTTGTGAGCAAATCTGGAGGGCTGTCCGAGCGGCCGATGGAGCTGGTCTTGAAAACCAGTGGGCAGCAATGTCTCGTGGGTTCGAATCCCACGCCCTCCGCCACCAAGCCCCTGACGTGAGGAACCCCGCCTGTGACGCACTCCGGACCTTCCCGCGCACGTCGCGGCTTCGTCCCGGGCCAGGGTGTCAGAGACGAGGCGCCGAAGGCCACATCGGCCCGCCACGGCAAGCTGCACGTCATGACGCCGACGAACTCCGTCGTGAAGACGGGAACGATCGCCCTGTGCGTCGCTCTTGTCAGCGTCATGTTCGTGGGGGCGCTCGCCTGGATCAACCTGCAGGCGAAGGTCACGACCTTCGACATCGCCGACCCGTCGGGTACCGAGGAGCCCGCGAGCTTCGCTGAGATCGAAGGCGGCATCAATGTGCTGCTGGTCGGCAGCGACGACCGAACGGGCCAGGGCGCCGAGTTCGGTGAGGGCGAAGCGGACGCGGACGGTGTGCTCAACGACGTCAACATGCTCCTGCACATCGCCGAGGATCGCTCGAGCGCATCCGTCGTCAGCATCCCGCGCGACACGATCGTGAACCAGCCCGCTTGCACCAACGACCAGGGCGTCGCCATGGATGAGGCCTTCGAGGTCCCCATGAACAGCATCCTCGGCGAGGGCGGCATGAACTGCGTCGTGTCGACGGTCGAGGCGATGAGCGGAATCGAGATCCCGTACGCGGCGATGGTGAAGTTCCGCGGCGTCATCGAAATGTCGAACGCCGTCGGCGGCGTCGAGGTCTGCGTCGCGAACGAGATCAGCGACGACTACGTCGGCCTGTACCTGCAGCCAGGCAACTACACGCTGCAGGGTGAGGATGCGCTGAAGTTCCTCCGCACCCGCCACGGCGTCGGAGACGGCAGCGACCTGACCCGCATCGCGAACCAGCAGGTGTTCCTGTCGTCTCTCATCCGAGAGGTGAAGAGCGCTGGCACGCTCACGAACCCTGTCAAGCTCTACGGTCTCGGCGTCGCGGCGACGCAGAACATGACCATGTCGAGCTCGCTCACCGACCCGAACACGCTCGTCAGCATGGCGATGGCGCTCTCGCAGGTGCCGCTCGACAAGATCACGTTCGTGCAGCTGCCAACCGCGGCGTACGACTCTGCGCGCGTGCAGCCGCTCGAGCCGGACGCGACGGCCATGTGGGAGCTGCTGCGCACCGACCAGTCGCTGGAGGTTGCGGGCGCTCCCGAACCGACCGAGACTCCCGCCGATCCGAACGCGACGGTAAACATTGACCCGGCAACTGGCTGGCAGATCGACCCGGCCACGGGCTTCCCGATCGACCCCGCAACCGGGATCCCCGTCGACCCCGCCACGGGGCTCCCCGTTGAAACGCTGCCGACGTCGGCAGCGCCGCAGCCGACGCTCGCCGGCCAGCGCGCCGATGAAGAGTCCTGCTCCAACGCGAGCACCTCGCTGTTCTGAGTGTGAAGCGTCAGCACCAGGTGCTGCCGGTGCATGGTCAGGTGATCCAGGTTCGCGCGGCCTATGCTGACGAACTCGACGTACGCTCCGGGGGAGGCCCGCACCTGTGACGACTTCTCGACGAGGGGGAAGCAGCGCTCAGCGCTTCGACCGAGCCGGTGACGATGGCATTCTGCACCCGGATGCACGCGGCGGTGTCGCCCAGCACGGGCGGCTGCCGGTCACCACAGCGGCGGGTTCGCTCGGCAAGGGCGCGCTGGTTGCGCTTTCGGTCGTGCTCGTCAGCGTGCTCTCGGTCGGCGGTATCGCGCTTGCCGGCCTCATCGGCAACCTCGATGTGCTGCCAGACCCGGGTGGGGACAACCCTCCCATCGCGTTCGACGAGATCGAGGGCGGTTTCAATGTGCTGCTGGTCGGCAGCGACGACCGCACGGGCCAGGGCGCCGCGTTCGGCGAGGGCGACGAGGACGCGTCCGGCGTCCTCAACGACGTCAACATGCTGCTGCACGTTTCGGCGGACCGCACGCACGCATCCGTCGTCAGCATTCCGCGAGACACGATGGTGGATCAGCCGGCCTGCACCAACGACCAGGGGGTGCAGATGGAGGAGCGCTTCGAGGTGCCGATGAACAGCATCCTCGGCGAGGGCGGCATGGGCTGCGTGGTGGAGACCGTCGAGGCGATGAGCGGGCTCGACATTCCGTACGCGGCGATGGTGAAGTTCCTCGGCGTCATCGAGATGTCGAACGCCGTTGGCGGCGTGGACGTGTGCGTCGCCAACGAGATCAGCGACGACTACGTCGGGCTCTATCTGCAGCCGGGCAACTACTCGTTGCAGGGCGAGGATGCGCTGAAGTTCCTCCGCACCCGTCACGGCGTCGGTGGCAGCGACCTGCAGCGCATCGCGAACCAGCAGGTGTTCCTCTCGTCGCTCATCCGCGAGGTGAAGAGCGCGGGAACGCTCACCGACGCGGGCAAGCTCTACGGTCTTGGGCAGGCGGCGACGCGCAACATGACCATGACGAAGTCGCTCGCCGAGATTCCCACGCTGATGGGGATGGCCTCTGCGCTCAACCAGGTCGACTTGGCGAAGATCTCGTTTGTGCAGCTTCCGACGGCCGACTACGACGGTGCGCGGGTCATGCCGCTCGAGCCTGAGGCGACCCGGATGTGGGACCTGCTCGCGGCCGACCAGCCGCTCACGGTGGCTGGGGCTCCGACTGGCGAGGACGGCGCGGTTGGCGAGGACGGCACCGGCGATGGAGGAGCTGGCGAGGATGCGGCGACGGATGCGCCGGTCGACCCGAATGCTCCAGCGGCGACACCCGCACCGACGTTCGCTGGTCAGGCCGCGGATCAGGAATCGTGCTCGAACCCGACGACCCTGTTCGGATAGCTGACCGGAACCTTCGCCTACACCGTCAGGCTTGTGAGTGTCGTGATCGCGATGGCGACGACACCTGCGTTGTAGAAGTAGCTGAGCACGTTGTGGACAAGCACCAGCCATCGGATGCGCTGCGACTGCACCGTCACGTCCGATGCCGCGAACGAAGAGCCCACGGTAAACGAGAAGTACAGGTAGTCGAGCGGCGTTGGAGCGCGGTCCTCGCTAGACGCGCGTGGGAAATCGAGCCCTTGCTCGTCGGAGTGCGCCTCGTCGACGTGCCGATAGATGTTCGCGTAGGCGATCTGCAGCATGAACCAGGAGATGACAATCGCCACTCCGGGCAGCACGATGAGCAGCTGCGTGAACACCATTCGGAGGGCTTCCTCGTCGACGGGGCCGGGGGTCTCCACCTCAGACATCAGCTCGTGGACATCGAAACCGCGGCTCAGCACGAGCAGCGCCGCGGCGAAGATGCCCACGAGTGCCGCGCAGATCGGCATGACCCATGACAACGCTCGGGAAACGGAGGCGAGCCCACGTGGAAGGAGGGCCGCTGGCCGACGTGTGTCGCGACGCGAAGCAAGGAAGAGCGTGACGCCACCGCCGACGATGTAGATCGTGCTCAGCAGAGCCCAGGCGGGCAGAAGGAACAGGAAGTTCTCGCCACCCGCCACGAAGTTGCCGATGAACGAAGCGGCGAGCACCACGATGAGGAGCTCGATGACGATGCTGGAGAGCTGCCTCAACGTCGAGAGGATTCTGGTCCGAGGACCGAGGCTGGAGCTGAGTTGCACGTGGTGGATCTTTCAACCTGAAGTCGCAGAAGCGGCGCCCGTAGCGGGCGTGCGCGGCGTCGATGTGGACGTCTCCCGCGATTTTGCACGCTCGGTTCGGAACTTTGCTCGCGACCCGCTACGATAGGTGAGTCTTGGAGACGTCGCATAGTCCGGCCGAGTGCACCACCCTGCTAAGGTGGAGTCCCCTTTGAGGGGACCAGGGGTTCAAATCCCCTCGTCTCCGCCAAGATGGCCCTTCGGGGTCCGCCAAGATGGCCCTCCGGGGTCCGCCAAGATGGCCCTCCGGGGTCCGCCAAGATGGCCCTTCGGGCCTTTGGAGCCGGCCCTTCGGGTCCGCAACATGAAACCCCGGTTCGAGCCAAGCTCGCGGCCGGGGTTTCGTGCATCCGTCGGCACCTGCGACAGCGACCATCACCGGCAATCTCGCTGAAAGGCGCACGGCATAGGCTTGACGGATCAGTGCCCCCGCACTGCCGATTCAACGTGAGGTCACATGCCAGATCGCTTGTCCAGTCCCAAGATCGCTTTCCTTGACGTCGACGGCACGATCCTCGACCACGGGCGGCAGATCGCTCCCTCAACGGTGCGGGCAGTCCATGAGGCTCGAGCTGCTGGGCACCTGGTCTACCTGTGCACTGGTCGAGCTGCAGGGCACATTCCTGAGGCGGTCCTCGACATCGGGTTCGACGGTGCGGTGACGAACGGGGGAGCCTTCGCGGATGCGGGGGGCGTCCGCGTGCATGAGGAGACGATGCCCTCGACCGAGCTCGATGCCCTCATCGCTCACTTCAAGAAGCACGACCTCCACTACATGCTGCAGAGCGACAAGCGGGTCTATGCGCCTGCCACAACTCGGGCGGCGATCAAGCAGCACTTGGCGGCGGCTCAGGTCGGCAAGGTCGAACCGCAGACGTCGCCGCAGGGTGGCTTCTCCGCTGAGCCGATCGAAGAAGCTCCGCTTGCTGAGATCGCGAAGGCGGTGTTCTTCACCGAGGAGGCGGGTGCCGTTGAGCGGGCGAAGGCCGAATTCGGTGATCGATTCCACATTGTGCGCGGGAGCATGCCGCTTCCCGGCGGTTCCGACGGAGAGGTTGGGCTCCCCGGCACCACGAAGGGGGCAGCCATCGAGAAAGTCCTCGATCATCTTGGGCTGGACCGTGCTGACGCCATCGGTATCGGCGACAGCTGGAACGATGTCGAGATGTTCGACGTCTGCGGCGTCGGGATCGCGATGGGAAATGCCGACCCCGAACTGCAGAAGCTTGCCGACGAGGTCACCACACCGGTGCTGGAGGATGGCATCTACAACGCTTTCGCTCGCCACGGCCTGGTCACGTAGGCCGAGCTGGTCAAGGTTTCGGCTCGTGCGGCTACGGACACCGAGGCTCTCGGTGATCGCGACACGCCCGGGTTGCTGGATAGTTTGACCTCCGGATCGAAACGCGGGTAAGTTACACAGGTTGCTTCCGAGCGGCAGGGAAACCGGCCAGGAGGAAGAGCGCATAACTCAACATCACGGCCAGGAATGTCCAGTAGCAATTGCGAATCTCGCACAGCTCAAGTTGACAAGGTTCCGAACCTGATGTAGGTTAGAGAGGTTGCTCTCGGGAGATGGTCTACTAGGCCGGAAACGAGAAGCGTCCGATTCTTGAGAACTCAACAGCGTGCACTATGTCAAATGCCAATTTGATCCCGTGCCTCTTCTTTTTGGAGGGGTAGCCTCTCTTTTTGAGGGGTAAGG
>NZ_PSTQ01000023.1 GCF_002931075.1 Pseudoclavibacter sp. AY1F1
GCCCCACGCAGCTCCCGCCGCGCAGCTCCTCCCGCCCCGCCCAGCTCCCGGACCGAGCCCGCGTGCGCGGATGCGGTGGGTGTCCGGCGAGCGGTAGACTCGTCTCCCGGTGTGCCGGGAAGTCTGGTCGGCGGCCGAGCCGCACTGCGCTGGCCGGTCTCAGACGTCAGGAGAACCATGACAGCACCCGCCACTCGACCGACAGGCTTCGCGCGCCTCAACGCGTGGATCATGCGCGAGACCACCGGAGGAGCACTCCTCCTCTTCGCCGCAGCCATCGCGCTCATCTGGGCGAACTCGCCGTGGCGCGGAGGCTACGAGGCGCTCAGCGCGATCACCATCGGACCAGCAGCCATCCACCTCGACCTGTCGCTCGCGACCTGGGCCGCGGACGGGCTCCTCGCGGTCTTCTTCTTCACCGTGGGAGTGGAACTCAAACACGAATTCGTCTCGGGGAGCCTCCGGAAGCCGAAGGAAGCCGCCGTCCCGGTGCTCGGCGCGATCGCCGGAATGGCGATGCCAGCGATCCTCTACGTCATCGCCGTCTCGGTGCTCGGGGATAGCTCCGCACTCCACGGATGGGCGATCCCGACGGCCACCGATATCGCCTTCGCGCTCGGTGTCCTCGCGATCTTCGGGCGCGGTCTCCCGCGCGGCATCCGCACGTTCCTGCTGACGCTCGCGGTCGTCGACGACCTCCTCGCGATCGTCATCATCGCTATCTTCTACACGGCCGGCATCAACGTGCTCGCACTCCTCGGCTCGCTCGTCGCAGTCGGCGTGTTCCTGCTTGTCGTGCGCTCAAAGCGTCCTTCCTGGTGGCTGCTCATCCCGATCGCCATCGTCGCCTGGGTGCTCATGCACGAGTCCGGCGTGCACGCCACCATCGCGGGTGTGCTCCTCGGCTTCTGCGTGCCCTCGAAGAAGGTCCACGGCGAAACGGATTCCCGCACGCACCGCTTCGGCGACAAGATTGGGCCGTTCTCGTCCGGTTTCGCGCTGCCCGTTTTCGCCTTCTTCGCCGCTGGCGTGAACATCGTCGACGGCGACGGTCTGGGAGCCGTGCTCTCCCAGCCGGTGTTCGTCGCGATTGCGGCGGCGCTTGTGCTCGGCAAGCTCATCGGCGTGCTCGGCATGACAGCGCTTGTCGTGAAGCTCACACCGCTGCGACTGCCCGATGCGATTGGCGTGCGGGACCTGCTTCCGGTGGGCTTCCTCACCGGCATCGGCTTCACCGTCTCGCTCCTCATCGCAGAACTGTCCTTCCCCGACTCGGAGCACACGGCAGCGGCGAAGCTCGCCGTGCTCGGCGGCAGCCTCCTCGCGGCTGTCCTCGCGGCCTTCACCCTGCGCCACGATGCGAAGCGGGCCCGCAGCGACGACATGAACGAGGACGGCATCCCCGACATCGACAGGACGCCGATCGGGAGCGACGCCGACGAATCTGCCATCGACGCGCAACTCGACGGCCGCGACGCCCAGCCTCACACCAAGGAAAGCTGACTCGGGGCTCAGAAACCGCCCCGCCCTCGAACCGGCTGGAGTCGCGCTGAACCGGCTGGAGTCGCGCTGAACCGGCTGGAGTCGCGCTGAACCGGCTGAAGTCGCGCTGAACCGGCTGGAGTCGCGCTGAACCGGCTGAAGTCGCGCTGAACCGGCTGAAGCCGAACTCGCCAGGCGCATGCTCGGCCGGAGGGGAACGAACGAACCGGGCCCGCATCCACTTCTCATGTGGATGCGGGCCCGGCCCGGTTCTGAGCGTCAGGTGGCTGGCGTCAGGCGCGAGCTTTTGTTTCGTCGATGACGGTGAGCGGACCGGTGACGCTGAGCTCGTTCTCCCAGCAGTGGACACCCTGGAGCTCCGGGAGGCGTGAGCGCGTGAACACCGGGTTGCGGCCCTGTCTGCGCTGATCGGTGTAGTCCTTCAGCAGCTTGAAGGCCACGCCGGAGAGCAGGCCGATGGCAACGAGGTTCACAAGAGCCATGAGCCCCATGATTCCGTCGGCAGTGTTCCAGATCAGGTCCGCCGAGGCGACGGAGCCGAGGAGCACGACAGCCACGACGGCGAAGCGGTACACGGTGAGCACGGTCTTGTTGGGGTTGATGAACTCGATATTCGATTCGCCGTAGTAGTAGTTGCCGATGATCGAGCTGAACGCGAGCAGGAAGATGATGATGCTCAGCAATATGTTGGACCACGGCCCCAGTGCCCCGACGACGGCCGCCTGGGTGAGTGCGATCCCTCGCTCGGCTCCCGCGAGATCCGGCGTGGAGACGAGCACGATGAAGGCTGTGATCGAGCAGACCAGGAACGTGTCGAAGTAGACGCCGAGGGTCTGCACGAGGCCCTGCTTGACGGGGTGCGTGACCGCGGCGCTCGCGCCGG
The DNA here is from genome assembly GCF_002931075.1 of Pseudoclavibacter sp. AY1F1. Lineage (GTDB taxonomy): Bacteria > Actinomycetota > Actinomycetes > Actinomycetales > Microbacteriaceae > Pseudoclavibacter. The sequence continues at coordinate 2,387 of NZ_PSTQ01000023.1, forward strand.
CGTTCGGGGCTGATCCGAGGCCTGCCTCGTTCGAGAACATGCCTCGCTTGACGCCGGTCATGATGATGGTGCCCACGGTGGCGCCGAGCACTTCGTTGAAGCCGAAGGCCTGCGTGAAGATCTGCCCGAAGACGACCGGGAGCTGGTCGATGTTCATTCCGACGATGACGATGCCCATGAGCAGGTACATGAGGGCCATGAGCGGTACGACAGCCTGCGTGATCGAGGCGATGCGGTGCACGCCGCCGAAGATCACGAGCGCCGTGAGCACAGCGAGGACGATGCCGACGACCCAGGGGATCCAGCTGACGTCGCCGTCGAAGCTCGCCGAGACGGTGGCCGAGATGGTGTTCGCCTGCAGGGAGCTGAAGGCGAACGGGAAGCAGATGACGAGGATGACGGCGAAGAGGATGCCCATCCAGCGCGATTTCAGCCCGTACTGCATGTAGTAGGCGGGGCCACCGCGGAAGCTGTCCTTGTCGCGCACCTTGTAGAGCTGCCCGAGCGTGGACTCCACGAAGCTCGATGCGCCGCCGATGAAGGCCATCGCCCACATCCAGAACACTGCGCCTGGCCCGCCGATGGCGATCGCGGTGCCGACGCCGGCGATGTTGCCGACTCCGACGCGCGAGGCGGCTGAGATCGTGAACGCCTGGAACGCGGAAACCGACTGCGGCTCGCCCGCATCGTTGAGGGGCGTCTTGTCGGTCAGCGTGCGGAACATCTCCGGGATGAGACGGAACTGGACCACTCCGGAGCGGATGGTGAAGTACACGCCGAGCAGGGCGAGGATGGGCAGCACTGCCCACGTCCACAGCAAGTCACCGCCGGCGAGTATGAGTTCGTTGATGAAGTCCATAGTGTGAGTATGCCCGCAGGAAAGTTTCGCTGGAGTAACGATGCGGACTACCTCGATGGACGAGTGTGCGGACACGGCCGCACGTTAACGAGCCTCGGGATGGGTTCCTCACTTCGGGATGGGTTGCAACCCATCCCGAAGTGAGGAACCCATCCCGAGACCGAGAGGGCGTCCGCGACGCGAGCGTCCGACCGAGCGAGCGACTTAGTGCGCGAGCTCGCCCTGCAGCGAGGCTGCGACCGGAACGTCGGCGTCGACCGGCGCCTTGCGCACCCACTTCTTGAGGGCGATGACGGTGAGGCCGGAGATGACGGTTCCGATGAGGATCGCGAGCACGAACCAGAGCAGGTTGCCGATGGCGAAGAACACGAAGATTCCGCCGTGGGGCGCCTGCGAGGTGACGCCTGTCGCCATGGTGATGGCACCGGTTGCGGCACCGCCGAGGATGCTCGCGGGGATCACGCGCAGCGGGTCGGCCGCGGCGAAGGGGATGGCACCTTCGGAGATGAAGGCCGCACCGAGGAGCCAGGCCGCGCGGCCGTTCTCCTTCTCCACTGGGGAGAAGAGGCGGGGTGCGATCGTCGTGGCGAGTGCCATGGCGAGGGGAGGAACCATTCCGGCTGCCATGACGGTTGCCATGATCATCCAGGGAGCCTGGTTGTCGAAGGATCCGGCGCCGAGGCCTGCAACTGCGAACGCGTAGGCGACCTTGTTGACGGGGCCTCCGAGGTCGAAGCACATCATGGTGCCGAGGATGATGCCGAGGAGCACGGCGCTGGCTCCGGTGAGGCCGGTGAGCCAGGTGTTGAGGCCGTTGGTGAGGGCCGCGATGGGCCCGCCGAGGAGGATGACCATGAGGCCGGAGGCGATGATGGAGCCGACGAGCGGGATGATGACAACCGGCATGAGGCCGCGCATCCAGCGGGGCACGTTCCACGAGCCGATCCAGTAGGCGGCGCCACCTGCGATGAGGCCACCGACGATGCCGCCGATGAAGCCGGCGCCCATGATGCCTGCGACGGCACCGGCGACGAAGCCGGGCGCGATGCCTGGCCGGTCGGCGATGGCGTAGGCGATGTAGCCGGCGAGGGCTGGCACGAGGAAGCCCATGGAGGCCTGCCCGATGGCGGATGCGACGGCGCCGAGGTAGACGAGGAGGCCCGAGCGGGTCGCTTCGTCTGGCGGCAGGTTGAAGAGGGAGTTCTGCAGGATGATGTCGGTGTTGCGGCCGTCGCTGACGATGTCGTAGCCGCCGAGGAGGAAACCGAGGGCGATGAGGAGGCCACCACCTGCGACGAACGGGATCATGTAGCTGACGCCGGTGAGCAGCCAGCGCTTGATGCGGGCGCCGACGCTCTCGTTTGCGGTGTTCTCGGAGGCCTCGCTGGAGTCGGCGGCCGGGACGCGCTTGGCGTTCGGGTCCTTGGCTGCGGCGACGGCCTCGTTGAGCAGCTCGTCGGGGTGGTCGATGCCGCGCTTCACGGGGGACTGCACAACCGGCTTGCCGGCGAAGCGGCCACGGTCGCGTACGTCGACGTCGTTGGCGAAGATGACGGCATCGGCGCGCTTGATGATGGCGGGGTCGAGGGGGGTGACCTTCGAGGAGCCCTGCGGCTCGACGTGGAACTCGATGCCCATCTCCTTGGCCTTCGCGGTGAGCGCATCCGCTGACATGAAGGTGTGGGCGATGCCGGTCGCGCAGGACGTGACGGCGACGATGACGGGGCCGGTGGATGCTCCGCTCGCGGCAGGCGCCGCGGGTGCTGCTGCCGCTGCCGGCTTCTCTTCCTCGGGCTCGAGCGCCTTCTCGACGATCGCGACGATCTCTTCCGGCGTCTTCGCGGCCCGGAGCGAGTCGTTGAACTCGGGAACCATGAGCGAGCGGGCGAGCTTGGAGAGCATCTGGAGGTGCTCGTCGTGGGCGCCATCCGGGGCCGCGATGAAGAAGACGAGGTCGCTTGGGCCGTCGTGCGCGCCGAAGTCGACGCCCGGGGTGAGGCGTGACATGGCGAGGGTGGCTTCGGTGACGGCACCGGAGCGGCAGTGGGGGATGGCGATGCCGCCGGGGACACCGGTGGAGCCCTGTTCTTCGCGGGCGAGGGCGTCTGCGGCGAGCCCTGCGGCGTCGGTCGCGCGGCCCTGCGAGACGACGCGTTCGGCGAGGTTGCGGATGACATCGGTCTTGTCCGCACCCAGGTCGACGTCGAGGGCGACGAGCCCTGGCGTGATGTAGGTGGTCATGATGCGTTCTCCTTGGTGCTGGTTGCGGTGCTGTTGCTGTGGTCGCCGGTGAGGGCGAGGTGGGTGATGCTGACGAGGTCCGGCTGTGTCTGCTCTGGGGAGGGGACTCCGCTGCCCGGGAGGGAAGCGGCGGCGCTTCCGTGGGCGACGGCTTGGGCGAGGGCGCGTTCGGGGCTGGCCCCGGTGACGCTCGCGAGCAGGAAGCCGGCGAGCGACGAGTCGCCTGCTCCGACGGTGCTGCGCACGCGAGTGGGTGGCGGGGTGGCGAAGAGGCTGGTGTCGGCGTCTCGGTAGATCGCGCCTGCGCCGCCGAGGGTGGCGAGGACTGCGTCTGCGCCGTTCTCGAGGGCCCAGCCCGCGGCGTCGGCGGCGAGCTGTGGGTCGGCTTCGAGGGCGTCTCCGTCGGCGACGCCGCTCAGCTCTGCGAGCTCGAACGCGTTGGGCTTGATGAGCTGCACGCGGGTTCCGGATGCGAGGAGCGCTTCGAGGGGGGCGTCTGAGCTGTCGACTGCGACCCGCGGGGCGGCCTCGCCGAGTTCGGCGCGGACCGCGTCGATAAGCGCAGCATAGAAGGAGGAGTCGAGTCCGCGCGGGAGCGATCCCGCGAGCACGAGCCAGTCGGCGTCGCGGGACGCGGTGACGACGGCGGCGACGAGGGCCGTCGCTTCGTCGGCGCTGAGGTGCGGGCCCGGCTCGTTGAGCTTCGTCGTAGTGCCGTCGGTCTCGGTGACGGCGAAGTTGGTGCGCACCTTCCCGTCGATGCGCACGGGGAGCATCCGGAGCCCTTCGGCTTCGACGAGGTGTGTGAAGTCGTCGTCAGCGGATGCTGGGAAGACGGCGAGGTTGTCGAGCTTCGAGGCGCGGAGGGCGCGGGACACGTTGATGCCTTTGCCGCCTGCCTGCGATTCGCTGCCGGTGAGCCGTTGGACCTCGCCGCGGGCGAGCTCGTGCGGGAGGGCGAGGGTTCGGTCGATGGCCGGGTTGGCGGTGACGGTGACGATCATGCGAGCACTGCTTCCACGTCGTTCTCGGTGAGCGCGTCGGCGAGTGCCGCACGCGGGGGCTGGTCGGTGACCAGGGCATCGACGCTGGAGAGCGGTGCGATGTGGGTGAGGGCGTCTTGGTCGAACTTGGAGGCGTCGACGGCGACGACGACGCGGCGTGCGCCTCGGCACATGGCCGACTTCACTGCCGCCTCGTCGGGGTCTGGTGTGCTGAGTCCGAACTCGGCGCTGATGCCGTTGGTGCCGATGAAGGCGAGGTCGGGGCGGAGCGCCGCGAGCTGAGCGAGGGCGCTCGGGCCGACGGCGGCGCTCGTGAGGCCGCGCACTCGTCCGCCGATGGCGATCGTCGTGAGCTCGCTGTGCGCCGCGAGGAGCGCGAGGATAGGCAGCGAGTTGCTGATGACCTGCAGTCTCGCGAGCTCGTCTGAGGGGCGTCGCACGAGGGCTGCGGCGATCTCGGCGGTGGTCGTGCCGGCGTCGATGAGGATGGACCCGGTGAAGCCGCGGGGGATGAGGCCCTCGGCGGTCTCGCCGATGCGCACCTTGGCGTCGTGGTTGAGGGGCTGGCGTTCGGCGACGGCAGTCTCGGCGAGGCTGCCGAGGGCGTTGCCGACGGCGCCGCCGTGGACTCGCCTGACGAGGCTCTCGAGTTCGAGCTGGTCGAGGTCGCGGCGGATGGTCTCCGGTGTGACGTCGAGGTCGCCCGCGAGTTCGCGCACGGCGACTTTCCCGTGCTGCGCGATGCGTTCGAGGATGAGCGCGTGCCGCTCCGTTGCGTACATGGATGCTCCTGTGCAATCCGAGTGTTGGTTCTTGTGGAGAGCGTACGCGTCAAACGGAATCAAAACAAGAGAAACAAAGATAAACACAGAAAGTGGCGGAAGGTACGGTCTTGCTACGCTCCAGCAGTGACTCACCACGACGCCTCCGCGCCCAAGCCAGATGCTGACCAGTTCACTCCGGAACAGTTGCGAGGGCTCCTCGACATCGCGCTCACACTTGCCACCGAAGCCGGCGAGCTCGTCGCCACGCGGCGCAAGGAAGGGGTGGCGGTCGCGGACACGAAGTCGTCCTCGGTCGACATCGTCACGGCATCCGACCGCGAGTCTGAGGCGCACATTCGTCGTCGACTCGAGGGATTGCGGCCTGGAGACGGCTTCTACGGCGAAGAGTCCGACGCCACGGCGAGTGAGACGGGGCTGACCTGGGTCGTCGACCCCATCGACGGCACCGTCAACTATCTCTACGGCTACCCCAACTACGCGGTCAGTGTCGCTGTTGTTGTCGGCGACCCCGGCTCGGAGCCATCGAACTTCACCACGCTCGCCTCAGCTGTGGTCAACCCAGAGGGGCGAGAGTCCTTCACTGCCATGCGCGGGCAGGGGTCGTGGTGCAACGGCGAGCGGCTGCACGTCGATGCAGCCCCGCCACTCGAGCTCGCCCTTGTCGGTACCGGGTTCAGCTACTCGGCGGAGCGTCGTGTGCAGCAGGCAGAGCAGTGGAAGACGCTCGCGGGCCGCGTGCGCGACCTGCGCCGCGTGGGGGCCGCATCCCTTGATCTCTGCAACATCGCGATCAACCGACTTGATGCGTACTACGAGTCGGGTTTGAACCCGTGGGATCACGCGGGGGCGGCGCTGGTGGCCAGGGAAGCCGGTGCGGTTGTGATCGGCGAGGGGCTCGGGCGTGAAGGGCGACGACTGATCATCGCCGCGAAGCCGGGACTCGAGCTCGAGCTGGCCGATCTGGTGACGGTACTTCCTGGGGCTGGCCTCTGAATCCGGACCGTCGACCCGCCCGACGCGCTCAAGCCAGGGTGAAAAACGCCGATCTCGAACTGTGCGTGAGCGCAGCTTCAGCCCTTGTGATTACTGGCCAGGAGAGCGGTGGATCGGCCGTCGTGATGGACTAACGTGGGCGTCGATTCCCCGGAGACCTTGAAGTTTCCGTGACCTGCGCGTTACTATTTACCAGTTCGTTATAAACCGCGGTAAGGATTTGAATCGTTGACTTCCCTTCTCACATCGGGCCAGGAGCAGGCTCAGCCGGCGCCCATGACCCGTCGAGAACTCCGCGAAGCAGAGCGTCTCGCATCGCTCGCAGCTAGCGCACCAGAGGCAACGCCGGAGGCATTCAGCTCCCGTCGTGCCCGTCGCGAAGCAGAGCGTGCAACGGCCCCGGCCCAGACCGCTCCCGTCATCACCGCGGCGCTCGCCCCGAAGATCGTGTCCGTCGTCGAGGCGGCCCCCGTCGCGAAGACTGCACCGGTTGTCTCGGCCCCGGCTCCAGCCCCCGCTTCGATCGTCACGCCGAGCATCGCCGAGGTCGCGCAGATTCGCTCCGACGCGACCGAGTCGACGGCACGCATCGAGCGCGCATCCGTCGCAGTCCTCGAAGTTCCGCTGAGCTTTGCTCGCAACGAAGAGGCCCTCCGCCCCGAGGTCGACAGCAAGACCGGTCGACGCGGCCTCGTCCGCGTCAAGAACTCTGAGAAGTCGCACAAGAAGCGCGGCGCGCTCCTCCGCGGCGCAGCAGGCGTCACGGCCCTCGGCTTTGCCGCGACGATCGCCGTCGTCTCGACGATGCCCGCGAACGCAACCTCCACCCAGGAAGACCAGGTCGCAGGCGACAGCGCAGCAGCGCTCGCAGACGCCGTCTCCTCGGTTCCCGGCCAGACCCTCACGGTCTCGGGTGGCGAAGGCACGACGGTCGAGCGCGAAGACGCCTACGCCGTCACCACCATGGGGTCGGCCACGGCCGCAAACCTCATGAGCCTCGTCGACCGCGGCACCTACAAGAACGACCTATCCTCGACGGTCCAGTGGCCGTTCCCGGTCGGCGTTGCGATCACCGACGACTTCGGTCCTCGCGTCTCGCCAGGCGGCATCGGCAGCACGAACCACATGGGCATCGACTTCGCACCCGCTCAGGGCACCCCGATCGGCTCGATCGCCGGCGGCACCGTCAAGAGCGTCACGCCGACCGACAATGGCGGACTCGGCGTCCACGTCATCGTGCAGCACGTCATCAACGGCCAGAGCTACGAGAGCGTCTACGGGCACATGCTCACGGGCTCCATCTCGGTCAAGGTCGGCGACGTCGTCAAGGTCGGCGACGAGCTCGGCAAGGTCGGCAACACGGGCGCATCCACTGGCCCCCACCTGCACCTCGAGGTGCACACGGCTGACGGCAACAAGATCGACCCGATCGCGTTCCTCACGCAGTTCAACGTCGTCTCCACGGTCGTCACGATGCCGGGTGAAAGCTCTGGCGCGTAACACGCGGCACACCACGAGGGTGGTGTTCTCACGGAGTTCCGTGAGGTGCTATCCTCATCTGGTGCCATTCGGAGCCACAAGCTCGATTGGCATCTCGCCCCGATAGCTCAGTGGTAGAGCACTTCCATGGTAAGGAAGGGGTCGTCGGTTCAAACCCGACTCGGGGCTCCATTCTGGAGCAGGTGTCTGTTGCAGAAACCCTTGGCTGGGTAGCTCAGTTGGTGAGAGCGCACGACTCATAATCGTGAGGTCGAGAGTTCGAATCTCTCTCCAGCTACAAACAAAGACCCGGTTGCCTTCTGGCGGCCGGGTCTTTGGCGTCGGCCCGGTCGGGCTGGGCTCAAGGCGTCAGCGACCCGCCTGGCCCTGGCCCTGGCCCTGGGCCGTCGCCTCGGCTTCGCCCGGCACCTTCGCTGTCAGCTTCGCGGCGATCGTGTGCGCGTCTTCGCGGATAGCCGACATGATCGTCGCGCTCACGAAGCCCACGATGAGCACGCCGGAGACCATGAGGGAGACGGCGAGCGCGCGCCCCGCGATCGTGACGGGTGTGAAGTCGCCGTAGCCGACCGTCGTGATGGTCGTGAACCCCCACCAGAGGGCGTCGCCCATGCTCAGGATGTTCGCGCCTGAGGTGTTGTGTTCGACGAGGTACACGCCGAGCGAGGCCGTGTATACGTACAGGAGCGACGCGATCGAGACGGCGAGGACGTTGCGGGTGCGCTTGGCCCTCGCGCCGCCGCCTCGGAAGAACGGCAGCCGCCAGAGGTACGTGACGATGAGGAACGGCCGCAGGATCACGACGAACAGCGACAGCAGGTCGAACCATCGGGATCTGACGAAGGTGAGCTTGGCGGGGCTGATCAGGAGACGCACGACGAACTCGGCGATGAAGAGCATCCAGCTGACCGACACGACCGTCGTGAGCTGGCCCTGCGCATCCGTCGGCAGCTGCACGTCGATGAGCAGGATGGACGACGCCGCGAAGAAGGCGACGGCCACAAAGAACATCGGCAGCGCCGTCAACTGCTCCCAGCGTTCGAGTGCGCGCCAGCGGGCCGCTGCACGGTCGGGGTGGGGGATGGTCGCGCTCGGGGTCATGCATCGAGCGAACCACAGCTAGCCACGAGAGCGCGAGCGCAAACAACAGCGGACCCCGGCCGAAGTCGAGGTCCGCTGTTGAGGTCGTACGGGTTACGCCTTGTTCTTGCTGCCGCGGCTCGTGATGAAGCCCCAGATGAGGAGCACGATGAGCGAGCCACCGATAGCGAGGAGCCAGCTGCTCAGCGAGAAGAACGAGTCGACGTCCGCGCCGAAGAGTGCGGTGCCGATCCATCCGCCGAGCAGTGCTCCGATGACGCCGAGGATGAGGGTTGCGATCCATCCGCCGCCCTGCTTGCCGGGCAGGATGAGCTTCGCGATGGCCCCGGCGATGAGTCCGAGAAGGAGGAATGCGAGGAATCCCATGAGAGCTCCAAAGTTCGATGTTGACTGTAGTCGCCGATGTCGGACGCTGGTCGCCCCTGTTGCGCTTGTGGCGCTCAGTTGGTTGAACCGCGTACTTCACCGGACAACCCATTGTGTCCCCCGGATATGCGAAGAATGAAATCCTGTGTGGGAATTTTCGGAAAGCCGTGCCCGACTTGTGATATTCGCGCGCAGGTCCGCCGTGAATGCGAAAACAAATCAGAGAAAGGCCCCGGATGCAAGATCCGGGGCCTTATCTGTTGTCCGTGCTATTGCAAGCTGTCTTACATCTTCGACGGCGGCATGAGCACCGAGTCGATCAGGTAGACGGTTGCGTTCGCGGTCTGGACTCCACCGCAGATGACCTTGGCGCCGCCGGCACCGACGGTCAGGTCGTCACCAGATCCGGCAACCGTGACGGTTTCGCCCTGGACCGTGGTGTGGTCTCCAGCGATCTCGTCAGGCAGGATCTGTCCCTCGACGACGTGGTAGGTCAGGATGCCCGAGAGCAGGTCCGCGTCGGTCTTGAGCGTCTCGATGGTGCCTGCGTCGATCTTGCCGAAGGCCTCATCCACTGGTGCGAACACCGTGAACTCGCCACCGTTCAGCGTCGAAACGAGGTCGACATCAGGGTTGAGCTGGCCGGAGACAGCTGCCGTGAGCTGCGTGAGCAGCGGGTTGTTGGAAGCCGCGACCGCGACCGGGTCCTGGGACATGCCCTGAACCGAGCCAGCGCCATCCGGTACCTGTGCCGCGTAGTCGGCGCAGCCGGGGCCAACGAGGTTGGCTGCGGGGTCCATAGTCTCCATGGTGGTTTCCATAGGCGACTCCATTGCAGTCTCCATTGGGGAGGCTTCCGTGGAGGCGTCGGTCTCAGCCATGGGGGCCGAGTTCGAGCAGGCTGCCAGGCCGAAGGTCGAGATGGCCGCCAGCGAGAGGAGGGCGAGTGAGCCCTTCCTGGTGATAGTGCGCATAACTTCACTCCTCATTTCTCGGCCGGAGGGCCGGAGCCGCATCCGTTGCGGTTCACTGAGACATTCGGAGGCCCTCATGGGATGGATTGGAAAAGTTTGGAATAAATTCTCGAGGCCCTGAATCTCGTGTTTCGAGTCCTCTCATATTGGGGGTCCTGCGGGCGGCCAGTCCGGACCGATCCAGCCAATCGGATGGGCTCAGACCAAACCGAAAAGGAGCCCGCTCCGAACTCAGTGCACAGGCATAAATGACCGCCTGACAGCCACGCTGCAGGGAGCGCAACATGATCTCGCTAGGACTCATCGGCTTCCTTGGAGGCCTCATCACCGGCATATCGCCGTGCATCCTCCCCGTGCTGCCCGTCATCTTCTTCTCGGGCGGCGTGCAGGGAGCACGAAGCGACGAGGAGATGCAGGCCGAGGCCCAGGATCCCGGGGCCGATGGGCCCGACGAGGGCGCGCTCAAGACGAGAGTCAAGAGCGAGCAGAAGACGAAGCGGCGCGCATCCGCCCGTCCGTACCTCGTCATCCTGGGCCTCGTTACAAGCTTCAGCGTCTTCACGCTGCTCGGTTCGCTGCTGCTGAGCCTCCTCGGCCTCCCCCAGGATGTGCTGCGCTGGGCCGGCATCATCGTGCTGGTGCTGATCGGAATCGGCCTCATCGTGCCGAAGTTCGAGCACCTCCTCGAGAAGCCGTTCTCCTGGATTCCGCAGAAGGCGGTCAACACCGACCGCGGCGGCTTCCTCCTTGGTATCGCGCTCGGCGCCGTCTACGTGCCGTGCGCCGGCCCCGTGCTCGCCGCCATCACGGTCGCGGGCTCGACGGGCCAGATCGGCATCGAGACTGTCATCCTCACGGTGACCTTCGGTATCGGCGCCGCGATCCCGCTCCTCATCTTCGCCCTCGCAGGCCGCCGCGTCGGCGAGCGCGTCAAGGCGTTCCGCAAGCACCAGCGAGGCATCCGCATCACGGCTGGCATCGTCATGATCGCTCTCGCGATCGGCCTCGTCTTCAACCTCCCGCAGCTGCTCCAGCGTCTCGTCCCCGACTACACGGCCGGCCTGCAGGAGCAGTTCAACTCGAACGAGCAGGTCGAAGAGGCCCTCGCGTTCGGCGGACTCGTCAACGAGCAGAACGAGCAGCTCACGAACTGCACACCAGGCGACCCGGAGCTCGGCGACTGCGGACCAGCCCCCGAGATCCTGGACATCCAGGAGTGGATGAACACCCCGAACGGCGAAGAGGTGCAGCTTGCTGCCCAGGCCGCTGAGGGCAAGGTCGTGCTGATCGACTTCTGGGCCTACTCCTGCATCAACTGCATCCGCTCGATCCCTCACGTCACCGCTTGGGACCAGGCCTACAAGGACGCCGGCCTTCAGGTCATCGGCGTGCACTCTCCGGAGTACGCCTTCGAGAAGGAAGCCTCCAACGTCTCGAACGCGATCGACGAGTTCGGCATCGAATACCCGGTCGCGCTCGACAACAACCTCGGCACGTGGACCAACTACCGCAACCGCTACTGGCCAGCCCACTACCTGATCGACGCGAGTGGCACCGTACGCGCCATCCACTTCGGTGAGGGCGGATACGCAGAGACGGAGGCGCAGATCCGCGACCTCCTCAAGGAAGCCAACCCGGACGTGCAGCTCCCGAACGAGACCGACACCTCCGACACAACGCCCGAGCTCGGCAGCACAACACCAGAGACGTACCTCATGCCGACCAAGGTCGTGAACTACAACGGTGAAGGCGATTACGGGCAGGGCGACCGCAGCTTCACGTTCCCCGCAGAGCAGCAGCAGGACACGTTCTCCCTCGAGGGCGACTTCAACCTCGACTCGCAGGGCATCCGGAGCGACGACGAGGGCAAGATCAAACTCGCCTACACAGCCTCGACCATCCGAATGGTCCTCGGCGGATCAGGAACCGTGACCGTCGATGACGGCACGGGCCCCCGCGAGATCCAGGTCGAAGGCAACCCGGGCTCGTACCTCCTCTTCGAAGGAGACCAGAGCAAGCAGGGCGAACTGACCGTGACCTTGGGAGGTGGCGTGGATGCTTACTCATTCACCTTCGGTTGAGGCTCGGCCGAACGCCCCAGCCACGCTCTTCTCCGGAAACACGTCCCTCGCTGAAACCCAGACCGAAGTCAACCGAATTCGTGAAACCTTCGCGAGATGGCAAGCTGAACTTGTGAGCGAAGCCATCGGAGAGATAGAGGACCTTCTCGTGCGCACCGCTACAGGAAGCAAGGAAGCCTTCTCCAGCCTCTACGACCTCATGGCCCCGCGTGTGCTCGGGCTGATCCGGCGAGTGCTTGTCGACCAGGCGCAGTCGGAAGAGGTCGCACAGGAGGTGCTGCTTGAGATCTGGCAGACCGCCGCGTCGTACTCGCCGAGCAAGGGCAAGGCGACTACGTGGATGCTGACTGTCGCGCACCGCAGAGCCATCGACCGGGTGCGTGCATCCCAAGCGTCGAAGGACCGTGACCTGAAGATCGGGGTGCGCGACTTCGAGGGCGAACGCGACGATGTCGCCGAGTCCGCGGAGATCAGCATCGAGCACAAGCGGGCCCAGCAGGCCCTCAGCAAGCTCAGCGATCAACAACGTGAAGCGGTCACGCTTGCCTACTACGGGGGTCTCACGCAGAGTGAGATCGCGGAACGGCTCGAGGTGCCGCTCGGCACGGTGAAGACGAGAATCAGAGACGGAATGAATCGGTTGCGACGAGAGTTGGGGGTGGAGTCATGAGCAACGAACAGGATCGCGAACGCGAAGAGCTCGAGCAGCTGCTGGCTGCCGAGGCGCTCTCCGCCAACGATTTCGACGACGCTGCCGACCGGGCGCTTCTGAACAAGCTCCTGGAAGATGGTGAGCTCAGCGAGGAATTCGAGAGCTACCAGGAGGCGGCCGCGCAGCTTGCGCTCGCCACTCAGCCCGTCCAGCCGCCCGCATCCATGAAGGACTCGCTCTTCGCGAAGCTCGACAGCTTCCCGCAGCAGAACCCGGTCGGCGGAGAACGTGAGACCGCCGCTTCGGATACCTCGTCCGCGGCAGCGGATGCACCGCTCAGCGACGGTTCAGCCGCAGACGGTTCCGAGGGCGAGACGCAGCGCACGCTGTCGATCGTCCCCGAGCCGGAAGCTCAGGAGTCCGACGACATCGACGAGGACCGACGCCTCGTCTCGGTTGGCGGGGGAGCATCCAGCTCAGGGAACAGCGAGGATGACTTCGGCCCGGTCGAGACCCGTGCTCGCGGCCGTTGGTTCCGCAACGGCGCGCAGGCGATGCTCGCCGCCACCGCGGCCGTAGTCGTGGCAGTCGGCCTGTTCATCGGCGGAGGCTTCGCCTTCGGCGGGTTCGGGCAGGATGCGCAGGATGGGCCACAGGCCGACGGCAACGTCGCGATGATTCTCGCGGCCCCGGACGTCGACAGCGCCCGCACCGAGGTAGCCGGCGGCGGGACGGTCACCGTCTACTGGTCGGAGGAACTCGGCCAGTCCGCAGTCGTCGCGCACGGCATGGCCCAGCTGCCCGCCGAGAACGACTACGAGCTCTGGTACATCGACGGTGAGGGGCCAGCGCCAGCCGGCATCCTGACCATGGCCGAAGGCTCCCCTGCGGTGCGTGTGCTCGACGGCACGTTCGCGCCCGGCATGGCCGTCGGCGTCACCGTCGAGTCGAAGGGCGGCTCCGAGACGGGCCTCCCGACCACCGACCCGGTCGCCGTCGTGCAGAGCTGACCAGCGGTTCAATACACCACGATGCCCCCGAGCGCGAGACCGCCCGGGGGCTTCGTCGTCCCACAGAACCGTCGCGGTCGCACGGCTTTGTCAACCCATCACCTTGCGATCAGTCTGGCGTCATAGCCTCGCGGGCATGGCATCCCCAGGAACGCCCCCATCCGCCCACCCCGGCAACGACTTCACGACTGGCGACGCCCCCGCCAACAACACCACCCCCGCAACCCCGGCGCCCACCGGCAACGAGCCCGCGCTCAAGGCCGTGCCGCGCTCCGACGGCTCGCCGCCGCGAGTGCTGGTCTTCGGCTCGACGGGGTACCTCGGCGGGCGTCTCGTGCCTCGTCTCCTCACCGCCGGCTACCGCGTGCGCGTCCTGGCGCGCAACGCCGGCCGTGTCGCCGCCTACGACTGGGGCGAGCGAGTCGACGTGGTCGTGGGAGACGCCGACGACCCGAAGGCGGTCGGCGAGGCCATGCAGGACGTCGACGTCGTCTACTACCTCGTGCACGCCATGGGCTCTGGCTCCGACTTCGAACGCACCGACCTGAACCTTGCCGAGAACGTTGCCGAGCAGGCCGCGAACGCGAACGTCTCCCGTGTCGTCTACCTCGGCGGCCTGCACCCCGACGACGCGAAGCTCTCGAAGCACCTCCGCTCCCGCAAAGAGGTCGGCGAGGTCTTCCTGAACTCACCGGTGCCGACGATCGTGCTGCAGGCCGGCATCGTCATCGGCTCAGGGTCGGCGTCGTTCGAGATGGTGCGGCACCTCACCGAGGTCCTGCCGTACATGCCGGCCCCGCAGTGGGTGCGCAACCGCATCCAGCCCATCGCCGTGCGCGACGTGCTCCACTACCTGCTCGGAGCCGCCCGCATCGAGGGCGACGAGAACCGACCGCTCGACATCGGCGGGCCCGACGTGCTCAGGTACGGGCAGATGATGAACGGGTACGCCGTGAAAGCCGGGCTGCCGCAGCGCGCCATCGCGTCGCTCCCCGTCTTCACGCCCGGCCTCGCTTCGAGGTGGGTGAACCTCGTCACCCCGATTCCCAAGTCCATCGCCCGCCCGCTCGTCGAGTCGCTGCAGAACGAGTGCGTCGTCAAGAACCGAGACGTGGATGCGCTCATCCCGCCGCCAGAAGAGGGGCTCACGACGTACCTGCGGGCCGTTGAGCTCGCCCTCGGCCGGGAGAAGCAACGCGCAACCGAGACGAGTTGGCGCGACGCGAACGTGCACAACTCGCCGAGCGATCCGCTGCCCGCCGACCCCGACTGGGCTGGGCAGACGGTCTTCACGGACGAGCAGTCGAAAGAGAGCACGGTGCCACCCGAGCAGCTGTTCCGCGTCATCGAGGGCATCGGCGGCGACAACGGCTGGTACTCGTCAAAGCTCCTCTGGGGCGCGCGCGGCGTCATGGACAAGCTTGTCGGCGGTGTTGGCCTGCGGCGCGGGCGCACGCACCCCGACCGCCTCGCAGAGGGCGACGCGCTCGACTTCTGGCGCGTCGAGACCATCGAGCGCGGCGGCGAGCACGGCTCCCTGCTCCGCCTGCGCGCCGAGATGCGCGTGCCGGGGCTCGCCTGGCTCGAGATGCGGGCGGTGCCTGTCGGCGACGGCGAGGGCGAGTCGGATGCGCGTGGCGACGATGTGAAGAACGGGGAGCGCATCCGCTCCCGCTACGAGCAGCGCGCCGTGTACTTCCCGCAGGGGCTCCTCGGACGCCTCTACTGGGCCGCCGTGTTCCCCTTCCACGGCTTCATCTTCGCGACGATGGCCACACGCATCGTCGCGACGGCGTCAGCCAACACGGACGACTGAGAGCCTCTGCGATCCCATCTCCCCGGCCAGTCGCGCTAGCTCGGCCGGCCCCAGCCGCATCCACTCGGGGATCGCAGGTTCGTTCCGGAACGAACCTGCGATCCCCGCGCGTTTGTCACCGCGTACGTATTTCTGTGTGGCGAGCATCCGGCGCGTTCTCGCTCAGCGAGAGGGGTCCTTTCGCCGCGCGGTAGGGGCTTCGTAGCCTCGCAGTGAGCGCCGCGCATCGGAGCGCAGGCGCCGCTCGAGTCAAGGAGGATTCATGAGCACCGAACAGCGCGTCGCCATCGTCACGGGAGCAGCACGGGGCATCGGCAAGGGAATCGCAGAACGCCTGGGCCGGGACGGCCTGCATGTCATCGTCGCCGACCTCGAGGGTGCCCAGGCCGGCGTCGAGGAGACGGTCACCGCCATCGAGCACGCGGGAGGTCGCGCGACGGGCGCCGTCGTTGACGTCACGGACGAAGCATCGGTCGATGCCCTCGTCGAGTTCACGGCCGAGAAAGCGGGGAAGCTGGATGTGTTCATCGCGAACGCCGGTATCGCGCAGGTCGAGTCGCTGCTCGACTACTCGAGCGCCGACTTCCAGCGGGTGCTCGACGTGAACGTCACCGGCGTGTTCTACCAGTACCGTTCCGCGGCGAGGCAGTTCATCAAGCAGGGCGGTGGGGGCAAGATCATCGGGGCGGCCTCGATCGTCGCGTTCCGCCCGTTTGCGTTGCTCGGCCCGTACTCGGCGTCGAAGTGGGCCGTGCGCGGACTCACGCAGGCCGCCGCCATGGAGTGGGCGGAACACAAGATCACGGTCAACGCGTACGGGCCAGGCATCGTGGGCACCGCCATGTGGGATCTCATCGACGAGAAGCTCGGAGCGAAGCAGGGCCTCGCGAAGGGAGAGGCGCTCGCGGAGAACGCGAAGTCAATCCTCCTCGGCCGAGTGTCCGTGCCGAACGACGTAGCGCAGCTTGTCTCCTACTTGTCCTCGGAGGACTCCGACTACGTCACCGGCCAGACGATCCTCGTCGACGGTGGTATCCAGTTCAGCTAGCTGCCCTCCGCCCTCGCCCCGCCCCCTGCCCC
>NZ_PSTQ01000024.1:0-17548 GCF_002931075.1 Pseudoclavibacter sp. AY1F1
TAATCCGCGGGTCGTGGGTTCGAGCCCCACCGGGCCCACTCTTCTCCCTGCTCGACCGTACGCAACGGCGCATCATCGTCGACCTCGCCGGTCAGGTACGCAACAGATGTCTCCAGGACTCTGGCCACTTGAACTACCTCGTCGTAGTACCAGCGTCGCCGTCCTCGAATCTTGGCGCTGATGTTCGACTGCGTCGTATCCAGCGCCCTCGCGATGTGGCCCTGATTCATGCGCCTGCGAAAGAGCAGGGTGATGATGCGCTCGCCCGTCAAATCCTCTTGCTGCTGCATGCTTTCAGCTGTGCTCATGTGCCCATCATAGCGCGGAATGGCGCACTGAGGGCCAGGTAGTCCGGATTGACTTGGTTAGACGAAATAGTGCTAACTTGACGCCATGCCTCAGAACTTGACCGTCGCCCAGGTAGCGGCACTGCTCGAAGTCACACCCATCACGGTGCGTCGTTGGATCAACGACAAGAAGCTCCCGGCTAAGCAACTCTTTGGGGGGCCCTGGCGAATTGCTCGAGCCGATCTTGAGGCCGCCTCCGAGCTGGAATTCACTGACGAGCAGATCGCGGCGGTGAAGGCGCTGTGATGCGGTCGGCGTACGCGGTCACGCTCACCGTTGCCCTGGTTGGACTAGTTGCCCTCGCGGTGTTCACGATCGGAATCTGGGCGTCTCCGAGCCCGGTGGAGTCTGCTGAGCGATTCATCGCGCCGCTCACGACTTCGGTCGGTCTGCTGCTGGTCGGGGTTCTGTCCAATGCTGTTGTGATCGTTCTCTCGTGGCGCGACAAGTGTGTCCTGTCGGAGGACGCATCGTGACCGGCACGCACGTCGTGGACGTTGCCCCGGAGCTCGTTGAGCTCACGAACCACCTCTTCGATGGCGATCAGTTGTTCGTGCCGTTCCTCAAGTTCGGTCACCACCCCGCTGAGAGCCCGCTCGCTCACGGATATGTTGCGTTGACGCTCGATGCTGCGGGGAACCTGCCCGTCGCGAAGCACCCGGTGACGGGGAAGTGGGCGACGCGCGTTGAAGAGGACGGTCGTCTGCTCTGGGTTGCGATCGAGCAGCTCGCCCATGGCATGGCGTGCCAGGACTGCTGGTCTCGTCGCTGGCTCCCGCTCGAGGTTCGCTCCCACGACGCTCTGCCCGGGGAAGGCATCTTCGGACTGATCGAGATCGGTGCTGGCCAGTTCGTGGTCGACGCGGAGGACTTCCTATGAGCGCGAGGCGTGAGCTGAGCGACAACTTCGCTGACGGCCTCGAGGCCATGCTCAAGATCTTCCTGGTCTCTTTCGGCGTTCTCGGAGTTCTGGCCGCTGTCGTCGTTGGCGTCATCTTGGGCAGCGCCGCAGGCGACGCTCTACTGACGATGCTCCCGGTGCTCTCGTGAGCGGCGTCTCAGTGCGCTCCACGTCTCCCGTGCTGGCGTGGACGGTCGCAGTCGGGGTGTTCGTGCTTGCTGGTTCGAGCTTCGCGCTTTCGTTCAACGCTCTCGCGGAGCTGGCGGTTGCTTCGGGGGTTCCCGAGCACCTGGCGTTCCTCTGGCCGGTCATCGTTGACGGCTTCATCGTCGTTGCCACGCTGGCGGCGTTCTCGTTTAGCTCGAGGCCGGGGCGGGTGCAGCTGTACCCGTGGCTCGCGCTGGGGCTGTTCGCGATCGTCTCGGTCGCCGGAAACGCGCTGCATGTGCAGACGCTTGCCCCTGGGGTCGTGACGGTCACGGAATGGATCGCGGTCACGGTCGCCTCGGTCCCGCCAGTGGCGCTTTTGATCGCGTCGCACTTGCTCGTCGTGATGATCTCGGGACAAGGCAGCGACGCCCCTGTTCCCGCCGCACAGCCCGAACCTGCGCCAATCAACGAGACCGCGCCCGTCGAGCAGCCGCTCGAGGGCAAGATCCCTCGCACCGTTCGCACCCTCCCACCCAGTCAGGCCGCTCCAGTGGAGCCGGTGCGCGTGCCCGACGAGCAGCCACGCGTGAGCGTTCCCCACGTGGATCCGCCCGTCGTGCCCAGCGAACAGCAGATCAGCCACGAGGCCGAGTATGAGACCGGTTCCGTCGAGGCTCCAGTGCCCGACCTGGCTGACTTCCTGCAGGTTCCCGAGCGGTTCTCCGCATCGACGGGCGCCCGCGTCGATGCTCCAGCTCCCGCATCGTCTCTGATTTCGGTCCCGGTTGTTCCGGTCGTGGAGGAGCGTGCTCAGGTGTTGGCGCAGGCCAGCGCGAGCTCTCCGCAGACGCGTACCGAAACGGCCCCATCGCCGGATCTGGACGCGATTCGCGCGCACCACGCCGAGGGCGGGGAGCTCACCGCGAAGTCGATCGCTGCCTTGCTGAACGTCTCGGAGCGGACCGGTCGCCGGAAGCTCTCGCAGTACCGCGAGGCGCACGCCTCGTAGCTCGCTGACCGGACTCTCCGTGTCCGGCTCATCCCTTGAGGGGGAACGCGCATGACCACACCACTTTCGCTCGCCACCGCACCCATCGAGGTGCCGCTCTTCGCGCAGCTCCGCACACGCACGGAGCCCATCACGTTGGGCCTTAACGTGCAGGGCCGATTCGAGCGGTTCGGCATCAACGCGCAACTGCGTGCACAGAGCCTCGAGCTCCGCGAGGCCATGAACGACGTGAGCACGCCAGCGGTCGACATGGCCGAGCTCGAGTGGCTCGATGCCCAGATCCACCGCAGCCACCAGGAAGACACGCTCGCCTACCTCCACGCGTATCTCGCCGCGGCCACGGTCCTGTTTCGGGATCACGGCGTCACAGCAGCGTTGAGCGTGGTGGACATCAGTGGCATCACGGGCGGCGTCTACCGATACGAGAACGCGTTCATCCGCACCTTGGCTGAGCTCGCGCTCGACCGCACGCCGCTGCCTATGACTGGTGCGCTCCCGGACTACTCCATGGGCTCACCCGCAGCGATGCTGGCGCTCGACGGCCTCGACTACCTCTCCCGCGCGACCCGCGCGATGAAACCCCAGACCACGCATCAGGAGGCCCACATGGCAGTCCCCAACGCGACCCCGCAGCCTGCGGGCGTGACGGTCGAGCTCAGCTACGACGAGCTGCAGCAGCTCTCGTTGCTGCTTGGCCTGGTAAGTGCTCGGGAGCGCGAGATCGCTCCGCACGGCAACACGGCAGCGGTTCGCATCGAGGCTGCAGCGCAGGCATCCCGTGGTTGAGCCGTCGCCCGCACGCTCACGTGCGCCGCGCTGGGATCCGCCGACGATCACGGAAGCGATCGCGACGCCTCGGGTCGAGTTCAGACCGAGCCGCATGCTTCGGGAGGAGGCCCAGCTCCGCGAGGCTTCTCCGTCCTGGTCTGCGGCTGCGATCAGCGCGCGCTTCGTCGCGAGCATGATCCGGCTCCTGTGCGCACGCTCGTGGGCCGCGTCTGCGCGGGCAGTAAGTGATGCGCTTGGCGTGAGGGCGAGCTACGCCGTGCTGGCTGATGCGTGCTGGTCTGGGGCCGCGGTGACGAGCGAAGGCGTCTCGATCCGGTCGCACCAACTCCACAACAGCGGCATCTACGTCGTGTGGGTGGGGGAGTAGTCATGGCCCACATCGCCTATGAGGTGTGGAAGCCGTCGCCGCGGTCGCTTGCGATCGTGCAGCTCGCGAACTCGATCTGTGCGGAGTACGCGGCTCAGGGGTACGACCTCACGCTGCGCCAGCTCTACTACCAGTTCGTCGCTCGCGACTACCTCCCCAACAGTCAGCGCACGTACAAGCAGCTCGGCTCCACCATCGACCGTGCCCGTAAAGCGGGGCTCATCGACTGGGCCTACATCGTGGATCGCACCCGCAACCTCATGGGCCTGCCCGTCTACGACTCCCCGGCCGCGCTGATCGATGAGCTCGAGGACAGCTTCCACATGGACTTGTGGGTCGGGCAAGAGTTCCGCGTCGAAGTGTGGGTGGAGAAGGAGGCCCTGGCGGGCGTCGTGTCCCGGGCAGCGAACTCCAGGGGAGTGGATTACTTCTCGTGCCGCGGGTACGTGTCCCAGAGCGAGCTGCATTCCGCAGCGCTCCGCCACCGTCAGTACGAGCGAGCTGGCCAGAGCGTCGTGGTGATCCATCTCGGGGACCACGACCCGTCCGGCATCGACATGACCCGGGACATGCAGGAACGCCTCCGCCTGTTTGGCGCTCGCACGCTGGTGCGCCGCATCGCGCTCAACCTCGACCAGATCGTGCAGTACGAGCCGCCGCCCAACCCAGCGAAACTCACCGATTCGCGCGCCAAGGGCTACATCCGCTCCTTCGGTGCGTCCTCGTGGGAGCTCGACGCGCTCAACCCGGACACGCTGCACAAGCTCATCGCTGACGCCGTGGACGAGCACATCGACGCCCACTCGTACGGGTCGCGCGCCTGGCAGCAGAAAGCGCATCGCGAACAGCTCGCGAAGGTCGCCGCCAACTGGGACGCCGTGACCGACCTCCTGAGCCGCCTCTAACCACGTCTCCGATCCACCCCCAATTCCTCAACGTGCAAGGACAGATAGTGACCGAAGAACCGCTGCAGGGTGAGTTTCTGCGTGAAGAGCTCGCGATCGACCGCGAGTTCTCTCAGGTGCGCAACTGGTGGGTGCGGTACCCGAAGATCGTCGGGAACCCGCTGTCGATCTACCTGTTCATCCGCTCCCACAGCGTCGGCTACCGACTCACCCAAGAGAGCGTGCGCGAGAGCATGGAGCTGGGCCGTCACGCGTTCCTCAAGGCCCGCCGCACCCTCGAGGAGCATGGGTTCCTCGAAGTCGTTCAGTTCGTGTATCCGGCAGGAAGCCGTGACGCGGAAGGGCGTGCCATCGGTGGCCACCGTCTAGTGCAGTTCCGCCTTCTCGACCCGCTCATGCCGACCACGTTTGGGGCCGCGACGGGCGAGCAGAAACCCAAGGCAGAAATTCTGCCGAGGGTTGCAGCAGCCTGTGGACAAGCCAACGCAGAAATTCTGCCGAGGGTTCACGGCGAAGAGTTCGGGGAAGCCAACGCAGAATTTCTGCCATGGCTTGATCCGCACCAGGACAGCGAACAAGCCTCCGCAGAAATTCTGCCGAGGGTTGCAGCAGCCTGTGGACAAGCCAAAGCCGGAAACCCGACGTCGGGTTTCCGGCCGCTTAAAGAAGATCAAGATAAAGAAAACCAAGATCAATCATCATCAGTTAACGACGTAACCCCAGGAGCCGTCGCGGCTTCGCCGGATGATGATGATTCGGATCTGAGTTCGTGGTTCGTGGATCTCGGAGCTGGCCTCTCGCAGCTGGCCGGGGTTCGCGTCGACGCGAGGGCCGTGCTCGAGCGAATCGCTCGCCAGCACGTCAGCGTCCCGAGCTTCGACCTGGCCGCAGCGATCGTGGAAGTCCTCAGCCGAGCACGTGGCTCGGGAACGCCGATCAAGCACCGCGACGGCTACGTGGCCTCGGCGCTGTCCGCTGACCTCGCCATGTTCGTCCGCAACTTCCCGATCACCGCGACACCGACCGCGGCCCCCATGGCACGTCCAGCGCAGACGGGGTTCGGCACGACCGCGAACGCGGCGGTGCGGACCTGCGAGGAGCGGGGCCACCGGTTCGTTGTCGGAGCCGCGCACGACCGGTCCTGCGACCGGTGCGGGATCCGCGAGCTCCAGCTGCAGGAGGCACGCGCTGCGGCCCGCGCTGAGGCGTCACGGGTCTGCGAGGTGTCCGGCCACGAGTGGGCTCAGGCGACGCCGATGCGGGTCGGCCCCATCCCCGCTGGCACGGTCCTGTGCCGCCGCTGCGACGTGGCTAGGGCCGCGGACCGTCAGGCGGTGTCCTGATGACGCTCGCACCTGACCGGCCAACCGTGGCAGCGCCTAGCGTGGAGAGCCTCCAGCGGGCTGTGGAGGAGTGCCGGGGACGCGTCGGTGCCCGTGTCCCGGATCACATGGTCGATGATGTGCTGTCTCTGACGCTGATCGAGGCGTGGAAGAAGCTCTCCACGTTCGACGCGGCCCGCGGTCAGGTCGAGGCGTGGGTGTGGGGTATCTGCCACAACATGATTCGCAAGCAGCTCACCGAAGCCGGACGAGCCAAGCGCATCTCCGACGCCGCGGAGGGCATGCGGGTGCAGCGAGTCCAGCTCAGCGCGGATCCGCTCGACGTCCTCACGGAACGCTTCGATCAGGTCGACTGGATGCAGCGCGTCGCCTCGTTCGTGGGCGACGAGGACTGGGACGTGATCCTGGATCTCGCGCTCACCGCGGAGCACCCGCGCGACGTCGCGGCCCGCCACAGCATGTCGGTGCGGAAAATCCAGGTCGTGCGGCAGCGCTGCGAAGCCATCGCACGTGTCGTGCGCGCCGCGCAAACCGTACCCCTGCCGACAACGACTCGAGGGTTGCGGGACATGGCCGCAGCGTGCGTCCCGCTCGACGTGTTCGACGCGGACCGAGTACTGCCGATGCTGCTGCGCGATGACCTCGAGCTGCGCACCACGACGGAACTCGGCGCGGAGCTCGGAGTTTCCGCCTCAAACGCCTACCGCGTGCTGCGACAGGTCCGGGAGCTTCTGGACATTGCCACCACCGTCCTCGACCAACGCTCACTGACTCAGGAGTTCACCTCATGACCACACCCACCTCGTTCCGCGACCGCGTGCAGGGGCTCCGCCACGACCGCAACGCCAAGCTTCTCGTCGTCGCGGCTGCCTCGACCGCCGTGATCGGCCTTGCCGTCGGCCTCGCCTCGTGCGCCACCGGACGTGCGGAGCCCGCCGGCTCGGCCACGCCGAGCGCATCCGTTGCGGCGCCCGCCGTGGTGCCCTCCTCGAGCGTTCGGGCCACGCCGGACGCGCAGACCGGGATCCCCCTCGCCCCGCTGGGTCGCACCGTCGACGGTCTGGTGACACCTCCCGTCACCGCGGATGCTGGCGAGCTCGGAGCTGCCGCAGCACTCGCCTTGACGAACTACGACACCGCGCTCGTCTCCCGGGAACGGGTCATTGAGAACTTCGTGGCCTTCACCCAGCCCTCCGACTCGTACGTGGGCCCCACCGCAGCGGGTGGCGGCGAGAGCTTCGTGGACGCGAGCTTCCGCGCGACAGCGGCAACGAATCGCGCTGGACGCTTCCTGCCCGCAGAGTCCGCGTTCCAGACGATGTGGCAGAACAGTGGCTGGATGACCTCCGAGGTGCGATCTGTGAAGGTCGACGGCCAGCATGTGTCCTGGCCGACCTGGGAGCCCGCCTACCGCGACGCGGACGACGGCTACTCCCTCGTCACCGTAGAAGTAGCAACGCTCGTCGGCAACGCCTCCGGGCTGACCACGGAAGGCACCCAATGGGTGTCGTTCGAGATCGACTGCGACACGGACGATGCCGGTCAGCGCACCCAATGCGGAGTGGTGGTTCTCGCGAACGAGGTCGTGCAGTGAAAGTCCTCGCGGCGGTCAAAGTCGCGCAGGCCCTCAACTCGCCCGCGTCCCGACGCGCGGTGCTCGCAGCAGGGTTCGTGGGCATCGTCGGGGTTCTTGGGACCGGCACCATGCTCACGCACGCGGTCGCGGCAGCGCTGCCTGTCCTCCCGGCTCCAGGCGCTCCGGCAGGGGGCGGGGGAGCTGGGACTGGAGTGGTGTCGCCTTCGGAGAAAGAAGCGGCCCAGCAGCTCGCCGCAGCGATGGCAGCGGGACGCCTCGTCTTCCTGAACGGTGCAGGCGACGCGTACGGGCAGCAGATCCTCGGCATGGCCGACGGGACCGGAACCTGCCACATCCAACTCCCCGCCCTCCAGCTCATCCAGATCGCGCTCAACATGTTCGACTCCGTAGGCATCAGCGACCTCAACCGCGCCTGCACCGGGGATCTCCCGGGGTCCTCCGGGTACTCGGCCCACTGGGTCGGACGCGCGATCGACTTCTACTCCTTCAACGGTGTCGCTCTCACCGGGGCAGACACCTTCAGCGTGCAGTACGTCAACGCGGTCGCAGGGATTCTCCCGGCCGGGTCGCAGATCGGGCAGATCAACGCCCGGATCGCGAATGGCACCTACTTCGACATCCCCGGCGTCTCGCAGATTGACGACGCCCACAACCACTTGCACGTCGACGTCGGACGCTCCGTCACTGACGGCCTCCGCCTCTAACTTCACCTCTCACTCACCACTACCCGCCATGAAAGGCACCACCATGTTCGACCTCATCACCGCTTCCACCGACCTCGCCCTCAGCATCGCCCCGGCTTCCGTCCCGGACGTCACCCCAGACACCAGCAGCCCGTTTGCGCTCGCTGGTCTCCGGCTCGTCGCGATCATCCTCGGCATCTGCTTTATCGCCGCGCTCCTGGCGCTCGCCGGGGTCTTCACGATCCTGGGCTTCAAGGGGTTCGGGAACTCGACCCTCCTGGACAAGGCGGGCAGCTCGGTGGTCTACGTCGTCGGTGCCCTCATCGGTCTTGGCTCGCTGACGGGCATCGCGGGGTTCTTCATCGGCTTCAAGATCTTCTAACCCTCGCCCAGATACAACCCCGGAAGGGGGTCACGCATGAACCCGTTCGATGCGTTCAGTCCCGAGAACGTCCTCAAAGAGATGCTCAATGGCGTCCGCGACCTCATGGGTTGGACCATGGAGTGGGGAAACGTGGGACCGGGCACCGCGTCGTGGGCGGCGTCCATCGAGCTCGCGTCGTTCTGGATCGGACTCACCGCGTTCCTGGTCACGGTCGCACTCGGAGCGGTTGGCATCGCGCGCGGAATGCTCACGAGCCAGTACGAGGACGTGTGGCGGGCGATCCTCGGGGTGGCGTTCGCAGTCCCCGCGACGCTGCTCACGATCTGGGGCGTCGGCAAGATCCTGCCGCTCCTGGACTACATCCCCGGCATGCTCAACTCGCTCAACGGCGACAAGACGCCCGTCGAGATGCTGATCGCGATCTACGGTCTGAACGAGGACTCGGACATGCTGATGGAGCTCCTCGGCGGCAACATGCTCGCCGCGTTCCTGAACTGCGTGTTCCTGTTCTTCGGCTTCTTCACCCTCGGGGCCATGCGCATCGTCCGCGCTCTGGGCATCATGACCATGGTCGCGTTCGCGCCGTTCGTGTTCACGATGTCGCCGCTGCGCGAGGGCGCGGACGTGCGCCGCAACTACGCGATCCTGCTCGTCGGGCTGCTCATCACCGATCCGGTGCTGCTGGGCACGCTGTGGCTCCTGACCCGCACCGCGGTGCTGTTGGAAGACCCGTGGAGCCCGAACGGGCTGACCGTCACGGTCGGGCTCGCGCTGCTGGGGCTCGCGCCGATGGCGTTCCTGGGCATGTTCGCGTGGGCGGGCGCTGACCGCGACGCGGGCGGACACACGACCATGCGTGCCACCGAACGCGTGGGCCGTGGTGCTGCGCGCGGGGCCGCGGCCGCGGGCAAGGTCATCGTCCCCGCCGCGGGGCGTGGAGCGGCGAAGGCGGGCAAGGTCATCGGTCAGGGGGCCAAGAGTGCGGCCTCGAAAACGAAGTCGACGCTCAGCCGCATGACCACCGCCAGCAGCACCGGGGGCGGCGGCGGGAAGCGGAACACGAATGGTTCCACGTCCAACCCCGGCCCAGGCTCGAAACCCGCCCAACCGGGGAATCCCGCGCCGTCCGGCGGCGGAGGCAGACGTGGACCAGGTGGTGGCGGACAACGCCCGCCTGCAGCACCGCCGAGTACACCGCCCACACCGGGCAAGAAGTAAGTCACGAGCTCTGAGGGGGCATCACATTGGCTGACGACTACGAGCCGCGGGTCTTCACGTTCCCGCGCCTCTCGGTGCAGGGCACGATCCTGCACCTCACCGGCATCAACCTGCTGGTCATCGGCGCGGGCATCATCATCGCGCTCATCGCAACAACTGCTGGCGGACCACTCGGACTGCTGCTGACGAGCCCCATCTGGGTATCGCTGGCGGTCACCGGGGCGATCAACGTCCGGTCAACACCGTTGCCGGTCATCGTGTGGAGGGAAATCATGTTCATCACTCGGAAGCGCCGCGGGCGCACCACCTACCGGCATCGCCCGGACGCGCCAGAGCTGTCAGAGCTGCGCCGTGAGAGCGTGCTGCTGCTTCCCGGTCGGCTGCGCAACGTGCGGCTGCTGGACACGGACGGGTTCGCGATCGTGCACGACACCGCGCAGCAGACCGCGACGCTCATCGCCACGGTCGTCGCTCCCTCGTTCGAGTACTCGCCTGCGCACCGGCAGGACGCGATGGTCGAAGGTGTCGCGTCGGTGATGCGCGGGTGGACGCTGCGCCCGGGCATCAAGCGGTTCACGCAGATCGCTCGCACGTCGATGGGGTCGGTGTCCGCGTCCCGCGCTCTCGCGCGTCGGCGCATCTCCACCCGCCCAGGGCTCGAGGAGGTGCAGGAGTCGTACGAGGAGATGCTGACCTTGGCGGGGAACATCGTTCGCTCGCACACCACCGAGATTGCGATCTCACTCGATCTGCGAGCTCTCGCCTCGCAGATCACCGGCTTCGGCGGTGGCACGGACGGGCTGCGGCGTGTGGCCGCTCTTGAAGCCGACGCGATCCATGCGGCACTGCGCGGGGCGGGGTTCGTGCTTGTCGATTGGCAGAGCGCAGCCCACATCCGCATGAGCCTCCGCAGCCTGCTCGATCCGGTCGCGCAGCCGGATCTGCTCGAACGCGCGTCGCAGGATCCCGACGCGGGTGTTGCGGCGGGCGGGGAAGCGGCCATGTTCTTCGAGGAGCACCGCGACTTCGTGCGCACGGACAGTGCTGTGCACCGCGTGTTCTGGATCGGGCAGCTCCCCTCGCACACGGTCCGCCCTGGCCTGTTCTCCTCGATCATCTTCGGGGAGATGCCGGATGGACGCCCGGTGCGGCACGTCATCAGCATCACGTCCGCACCCGTGCCGCTGGGGCGGGCGATGAAGCGCATCAACCAGAAGAAGAAGTCGTGGGTGGCTTCCGAGCGGATGCGGCAGAAGCGCAGCCAGATCACCTCGGAGGCAGACAAGCACGAGTGGGAGCTGCTCATCGAGCAGGAACAGTCGCTCATGCACGGCCAGGGCGAGTTCGAGATGTCCGCGTACGTGGCCGTGTCGGCAGCGGATCTTGACGAGCTCGACCAGGCGTCGTCCGCGTTCCGCACCCACATCTCGAACGCAGGTATGGAGGCGCACGTCCTCAACGCGCAGCAGGGGGAGGCGCTCATGATGTGCGCCATCCCGACCGGGGAAGGACTGGCATGAGCATCCGCGACCAGCACGCGCGGCGCGAGGTCATCGCGCACGTCGACGGCACAGCCAAGGTGCAGCGCCAGACGCGCAAGCAGATCCGGGAGCAGCTGCGCCAGCCCGTGCAGCTCGAAGGACACGGCACCGCAGT
Source organism: Pseudoclavibacter sp. AY1F1 (assembly GCF_002931075.1). GTDB lineage: Bacteria > Actinomycetota > Actinomycetes > Actinomycetales > Microbacteriaceae > Pseudoclavibacter. Next base: position 11,352 of record NZ_PSTQ01000024.1, read on the forward strand.
CCAGGAGCTGCCGGTCGTGTCCGGACAGGCGAAGCACGGCCCCCAGACGACCAATCCAGCCTCTGGTGGGTTCCGGTCAACGCTGCGGGTCCGCCCACCGTCGCACCGGCTCACGTCGGAGGAAGTGGCCGCGTTCTGGCCGTACGTGACCGGCAACCCGTGGCCGGCCATCGGGCCGATGATGGGTATCGACCTGGAAACGGAACGCGAGTGGTGCTTCGACCCGTGGGAGGCGTACAACCACCACCTCATTTCCTCGACCGGTGTGCTGCTCATGGGCGGCTACCGGCAGGGGAAATCCTGGTTCCTCAAGCGCTTCATCGTGCTGCTCGTGCTCTTCGGGCGTCAGGCGATCAACACCAGCGACTCGAAGGGTGAGCACGTGCGCGTCGCAATTGCGATCGGTGGCACAGTCATCCAGGTAGGAGCTCCGGGCTCGTCGCTTCGCATCAACCCTCTCGATGGTGGGCACCGGCCCAGTGGGTGGACAGCGCAGGAGTGGGCCGACGCGGTGCGGACACGCCGCAGTCTGGTGCTGCAGCAGATCGTGACGATCCTGAACTCGAACAGCACCCCGTCCTCGTTTGAGCGCAGCGTCCTCGACTACGCACTGAGCAACGTCGTGGCCGCGAGCGGAGACAAGCCCACGATCCGGCTCGTCTGGCGTGAGCTCGCGGCCATCGCCCGCGGAGACGTCACTGATCCCGAGATGGGTGACATGCAGGCAGCCGGTCGCGAGCTGCGAGCTGCGTTGCATCGCCTGACCGAGGGCAACTTGTCCGGCATGTTCGAGGACGAGTCGACGGTGCAGTTCGACGCGGACAGCCCGTACACGGTGTTCGACACGGAGGCCGTGGCCGCTCGCGGGGATGACGCGTTGGCGATCGCGCAGGCCGTCAACCAGTCCTGGGTCATGTCCGTGCTGTCCGACAAGCGCTCTGGCCGCAAGTTCGTCGTCGCGCGCGAGGAGGGCTGGCGGGACATGAAGACCATCGCGGGGCTGGAGGCGCAGCTCGCGCAGCAGAAGCTCGCGGGCGAGCTCGGCATCTGCCAGCTGCTCGTCGTGCACGAGGGCGGCGACTTCGACGCGGTTGGCCCCGTCGGATCGAAAGAGCGGGAACTGGCGCAGCAGCTCGCGAAAGGGTTCGCGGTGAAGATCAGCTTCGCTCAGGAGACCGGGCAGCTCGCCGCCTCCGCGCGCGCTGTCGGGCTGAGCCTCGAGCAGCAGCAAGCGGTCGCCTCGCTCGACGTCATGCAGTGCGTCGTCGCGACCGGCAAACACACCGTCGTCCTCGACCTGCGGCCCCTGCAGACCCAGTGGGAGTGGGACCTGTTCGACACATCCAGCTCCATGCGCGAAACCAACCCCGACGAAACCCCAACGGGAGATCCAACACCCACCGATGCTCAGGAGGTCCACGCATGACCGAGCAACACGTCACCATCACCGTGCCGCGCAGCATCACGAGGGCACTCACCGATGTCATCGAGGACCTGCACGCACGCTACATCGGCCATCTCCCCGAAGTGATCTACGACCTCGAGAGCAAGCTCCTTGAGCACGAGCGACGCTATCCGCATCTGTTCGACGCAAACGGGAACCAAATTCAGGCCACCGCTCCCGTGATGACGCCGGAACAGGACGCCGAACTGACCGCCGCCTACGAGGAACTCTTCGCTGAAGACGGCGCGCTCGAACGTGCCCGCTTCGAACGCTTCGTCGCGTTCCGCGAGCAAGCGCAACCGGAAACCGACCAGCTCTTCCACAACTGGCTCGAGGAATACGCGGCGGCGTTCTGGCATGCCCGCGAACAGCACCACCAGGACCGCACGGACGCGCTGCGTGCGGCCTTCAAAGCAAAGGAAGGACGCGCATGAACGACGGACGTCCGCCCGCCAACGCCACAGCACCAAGCGACCCAGGAGATCCCCACATGACCGAGCCACTGTTCGTCACCATCAGCCTTCCGCTCACCACCGTCAACGACCTCTTGGACGCCGAGGACCACCTCGATGGACACCTCATCGGCCCCATCCCAGCCTGCTATCGAGAACTCGGCGCGCTCCTCCTGGACAACCACCCAGGCCCCATCGAACTCGTTGGCGGCGAGAGCCACAAGCGGGCGGACGACGGGCGCGAGGAGCTGACCCCGGCAGAAGAAGCCGAGCTAGAGGCAGTGCTCGAGCATTGGGCTTCGGCGGAGGGGCGGGCTGAGGCAGCTCGGGCTGATCGGTACGCGGCGTTCCGAGCTGAGGCAAAGGCCGAGACCTCCGCCCAGCTGCAGGAGGGGTTCAACGACTACACCGAGAAGTACCAGCGAGACCTCGCCACCTACCAGCGGATGCGCGGCAACTGCTTGAAGGCCGCGTTCGCGGAGCAGGAAGCGCGGACGGTGTCGGCCTCGGCTGTCGGGGAGGTCGACGCGTGAGCGGGTCGGGGACGGAGCACTGGGTGCGCGCAGTCATGGCCGCGATCTGCGCGGCCGGGTTCACCGCCGTGGTCGGCCTCGGATCAGTGTTCGTCGCGGCGAGCCTCGCGTGCGGGCAGCCACCGGTCTTCGCGTCGATGTGGCACGGGCTGGGGTTCCTGTTCCACGGTGACGGATCCGCGCTCGAAATCGCAGACGAGTGCGTCGGGCCAGCCGTCGGATGGGGGCGTGCGGTCGCGATCGCGACGCTCGTGCTGGTCGCGGCCGCGGCGATCTTTGCGTGGTCGTCGTGGGAGTCGTGGAAGCAGTCCGACTCGCACTTCGTGCGTCAGCTGCGGATGCGTGACGGGCTCGCGCGGGGCCGGGAGGTGCGCATCACGTTTGGCGCGAAGACCCGCTTGAAGTCGGCGGTCACCGTGCGCCCGGCGCTTCAGGCTCCGCGTCCGGAGGATGTGGGGATCTACATTGGCCTGGGTCATGGTCGACGCGTGTACTTGTCTATCGAGGACTCGGTAGTTGTTGAGGGATCGCCGCGTTCAGGCAAGGGGTTCCGTCTGCTGATCGGCGTCATCATTGACTTCCCTGGGCCGCTGATCACGACGTCGACGCGCAACGACAACCTGGCCGCGACCATGAAGCGACGCGCCAAGCTCGGCACGGTGACCGTGTTCGACCCGCAAGGGCTGTCCGGTATCGCGAACTCGATGAAGATCAACCCCATCCGTGGCTGCGAGGATCCGTTCGTCGCGATGCAGCGCGCGGCTGCGCTTCTCGGTGGCACGGAACTGGGGAAATCCACGACCAATGGCGAGTGGGCGCAGGAAGCGGAAGTTTTGCTCTCCCGGTTGCTGATGGCGTGCGCGCTGGGCAAGAAGGACGTGACCACCCTGCGGGACTGGGGTGCGTCCCCGGATCTTGCTCGCCCCGCGGTCAAGATCCTTGAGAACCAGGGCCCTCCCGGGTGGGCGTCCGCGCTCAAGGCGGTGCTGGAGAGCGACTCGAAGCTGTTGAGCTCCAAGTGGATGGGCGTCGCGGCGGCGACCGCCCCGCTGCAGCTCCCGAGTGTTGCGGCCGCAATGTGCTCTGCAGGCGACGATGACGAGTTTGACGTGCAGGCATTCTTGTCCGGACGCAACACGTTGTATCTGATTGGTACGAAGAGCGGTGCGGGAGCTGCTGGTGGGTTCCTGGGCGCGTTGCTGGACGACATCGTGGAGCAGGCACGCCGGAAGGCGCTCACGTCGCCTGGGAGTCGTCTGGATCCGCCGCTGGGGTTGGTGTTGGACGAAATCGCGAACATGTTCTCGTGGAAAGCCCTGCCGACGGTGCTCTCTGACGGTGGCGGTATCGGTATCTGGACGCTCGCGGTGTTGCAGGGGTTTTCGCAGGCGCGCACGGCGTGGAGCGCGGACGAGGCGGACACGATCTGGACGTCTGCGATCGCGAAGATCCTCTACGGAGGCGGTAGCGACGAGTCGCACTTGAAGGGGCTCGAGTCGATCCTCGGCACTCGCGAGGTCGCGACGAAGTCGAAGTCGCTGTCGCTGCAGGGCAACTCCACGCAGCTGGGCATCGAACGGCTTCCCGTGCTGAGCGTCGACGAGCTCCACCGCATCCCGACCGGGTATGGGGTGCTGGCGTACAAAAACAAGCGCGGCGTGCTGCTCGAGATGCCGGGTTGGACGAAGCGTGCCGACGCGGACGAGATCTCGGCGGGTAAGAAGCAGACGGAAGCGGAGCAGGCGGACGAGTTCCGCCGGCAAGGCCGGCTGATGCCGCAGCCGTTGCAGCTGGAGGCGTCGTAGTTATGTCGAATGGGAGAGCGGGGATCGCGTCACGCGCGTATCGCCTGCAGTACCTGAAGTCGAAGCAGTGGCACGCGCGACGTGCTCGCTGGTTCGACCAGAATCCGGACCAGCACAGGTGCTGCGTTTGCAAGCGGGAAGAGTCGCAGGCGAAGCGTCGCCTCGAGCTGCACCACATCGACTACCGCGGTGTCACGCAGCTCCTCAACGGAGGGTGGATGGCGAACGAGCGGGACGAGGATCTGCTGCCGATGCATCCGCTCTGCCACCGCCTGGTGCACGAGCTGATGGACAACGACGGCGCGCTCCGGTACATGCGCAGCCGCAAGGGAGCAACACTGCAGGCGATCGCGAAGGTCCGCGCTCGCCTGCGCAGCCTGATTGGAGCCCGATGACCGACACCACGAACACCAGCGACGACAACGCAGACCCGGACTTCGAGGATCCCGATTTCGAGTTCGATGAGAGCCTATTCCCAACCGACGTCGACCCCGGCGACCGGCAAGCGGTCGTTCCGGGCATGTATCCGACGGTGCTGGCCTGGCGTCGCTTCGCGATCGAGAAGGCGGACGTCGACGGGGAATGGGACGAGCTGGCGCTGTTCGTGCGATGGATCGTCGTCCGGTACGAGCTCGACATCATCCCTGAGTGCTGGCACCTGCACGGCGCTCTCGTGGAGGAACTGTCCGCGTTGAAGTCCGCGCACGACTCGTCCTTCGACGCCGCCGACTCGGGCATCGGGCCGATCGGCTGGCACGAACGGTTCCATCTCGCGCAAGGGCGCATCAAGGAGTGGTACCGGGGCGACTGCCGCGACGGCCACGAACCCAGCCGCAAGACCTGGGCGGAACTCGGGGCGGACGAATGGGTGACCTGGACGGACGGCGGTTGGCGAGAGCTGATCGACCCCGCCGTGACGTTGAATCGTGGTCCCGACGACCGCTGATTCACAGTGGTCTCGTTCTCAGCGACCTCATGCGACCAGCGAAGGCCCCGTCCGAACATCGGACGGGGCCTTCGCCGTCGCAGATTCGCGGCGGTTGTTTTGGTCGATCGGCTGGAGCGAATTTTTCGGGTGGTGGCCCTCCTGGTACGGCTTGCGAATATGTGAGATATCGACGGGCTGGCTGGTGCGTTCGGGTGAGCGGCGTGGGTGGTCCCAGTGGGGATGTGTCGTGGCGAAGCTTTTTGCGATTTGATGGGGCAGCCGGGTGCTGCTCACGTACTCAGAGCAACTACTCGATGGGGGTTGAACGATGAGTAAACGGCGAACGCCGATGGACCTGTGGGCGCGCATCTTGTTTCTGGTGCTCGGACTCGCGCTCGTTGTCACGTGCCTATGGGCGATGGTGGCGGTCGATGATTGGTTTTTGCGCCCGCGCTTCCCAGTGATACCTGGTCTCGCTGGCGGGCTGTTGCTCTTGGGTGCGCTCGTCGTCGACGGGGTGAAACGGCCTCGTAAGCCGCGCCGCTGAAATGTGACGTGGCGGTGACCGGGCGTCGGGGCGCGCCGCGTAGTCCTACGAGTTCTTGACAGGCCTTGCTGTGTCTACGCGAGATGCGGTCGAGGAAGCACTCGCACGCACAGGATCGCGGTGGTGGCGTCGAGCCAGGTGAGTTCGCCTGGCGCTGGGCTGCGGCCGCGCAGTGCTGTGTGCAGGCGGAGCGCGGCGTCTGAGTCGACGGGCGTGAAGTGCTCGTGGTCGCCCAGGCGGATCCCGAGCTTCCCGAGTGCGGTGTACGAGCTGCCTGCAGGGGGTGCTGCGGCTCGGACGGTGCAGGGAAGCGTGGCGTGGGGGTCCGCCTGGGCGGCGAGGCGCACAGTCACGGGAGAGACGGCTTCGCGGAGGGGGCGAACGCGCCGGTTTCTCCTGGGGTAGCTGCGCACTCGCACATCGTAGGAGCCGCGATTTTTGCCGGGTGGGGATTGCCTCGGGAGTTCCTGATTCGTGCGCTATTCGCG
>NZ_PSTQ01000024.1:17643-18758 GCF_002931075.1 Pseudoclavibacter sp. AY1F1
GTTTGAGGGGAACTTCACGTCGACCCCGCAGCTGAAGACGGGCGGTGGGCAGTCGTACACGAGGTTCTTGCTCGCGACCACCGACCGGAACAAGGTCGAGGGGAAGTGGGTGGACGGCGAGCGGACGTCGGTGCCGTGCGTGGCGTTCGGGCAGGAGGCGGAGATGATCTGCCGCACCTTTGAGAGGGGCGACCTGGCCGTAGCTGCTGGCCGTTTCCGGATGGGCACGCGTAGGAACAAGGAGGGCGTGCTGGTCCCGGACAACCAGCTCACGGTGAAGCTCATCGGTCCATCCCCTCGGTTCACCGCGGTGGCCATCGACCGAGAGCGCCGTCCAGCACCTGAGACGGGGCCGGTGGTGACGCCCACGACGACGTGGGCGACCAAGACGCCTGGCTCGGGAATGGCGTAGGCCCGGGTCATGGAACGCAGCATCGAAGTCATCTCCACCCCGAACTGCGGGCAGTGCACGGCCACCAAGCTCGCGTTCAAGAGCGCGGGCATCGCGTACGAGGAACGCGACGCCACCGTGGACGCCTCGGCGGCGGACGAGGTGAAGCAGCTCGGCTACTTCAGCGCACCCGTGGTGCTTGTGAAGATCGGCGGGCAGCTCGTCACGCACTGGGGCGGGTTCCGGCCCGACAACGTCCGCATTCTCGCCGCCTCCGCTCGGGAAGCAGAGACGCGCGGAGTGCCCGGACAACAGCGCGGAGAGCGTGCCGCCGACGTGCACGCCGACGACGCACGAGGAGCCCTCGACCGGGTGCGCGCAAGCGCCAGTACCGCAGGAGTAAGCCGGTCGCTCTGACCCACCTCACGGTTCGGCGCGCCCGCCGAATCACATCCGAAGAGCCGGGCATTATACACTATGGTGAAATCTGTGCTGCGGTGTCTTCTTCACGAGAAACGAAGGATTCATGGCCCGCAAGGGAAAGCAGCGCAGTTCGGACTGGAACCAGATGTCGTTCGACATCTTCGGTCTGCCGGAGTCGGTGGCTGATGCGAAGGTAGCCGCAGCCAAAACGGGAGGGATGGACGATGAGCCACAGGTACGAGTCGAACGTGCGGGGCTACCTGCAGCGGGCGACGCCACAGGAGTGGGCAGTCATGGAGGA
>NZ_PSTQ01000025.1 GCF_002931075.1 Pseudoclavibacter sp. AY1F1
CGCCCAGTCCGCCCGCCCAGCCCGCCAGTCCGGCCTCGCCAAGCAGCGCTCTTGTGCGAGCACAGCCTCTCCGCGCGCGCCCCGGCTACCGTTGCAGCATGACAACACCACTCGCCCCGACGCTTGAGATCCAGCGGACGCTCTGGGTGTGGTGCGGCGTCTACGTGTCGGCCTGGGTGAGCGGGCTACTGGTCGGCGCCCCCGACGTCGCCCCCAGCGACAGCTCAGCCACCATCGCTTCGGCCTACGCCACCTCGCCGAGCGTGCTCGTCAACGCGGCCCTCGTGCACGGCCTCGCCGCCGTCGCCCTCTACGGACTGTCGACCCTGCTCGGTAGCGAGCGGATGCGCAAAGCCACCCGCGGTGCCGGCCTGGCAACCCTCGTGCTCTCGCTTGTGCAGCTCAGCGGCGAGGCGCTCCTCACCTTCGGGCTCGCATCCGACGGAGCAGCGGGCGTGATCGGTCTCGACTCCGGACAGATCTGGGCGGCTATCCAGGTCGTCGACGGTGTGAAGATGCTGGCGCTCGCTGCACTCGTGCTGTTCGTCCTCTTCGGTCAGGCCCGGCGCGTGCTCTGGGCGACACTTGTCAGCGGCGCGACCGTCCTCGCGCTCCTCGTTTCGGCCGCCGGCCACCTGACGCTGATCGCGCCCCTCATGACCGCCGCCTACGTCGCGTTGCCGCTGCTCCTGATCTGGGCCGTCGTCGCCGCACTGCGCTTCGGCACACCGATCACCGCGCCAGAAATCACGCAGGCCAGCTGACCGCCTGCACAAATCAACAGCGCCGGAGAGCCGCGCCGCCCAAGCCCGAGTGGGCTTGACCAGCGCCGAGACGCGTGGGTGCGAACCGCTGATGCAGTCCACGCAGCCGCTGATGCAGTCCGCGCAGCCGCCGCACGACTGCCGCGAGTGCATCCACCACCCCAACGAACCCCGCAGCCCGAACCTGCCCGGCGGTCGCGACACGACCCCCGCACCTCGACCCCCGCACCACGAGCCCTGCACCACGAGCCCTGCACCTCGAGCCCTGCACCCCGAGCCTCGCACCTCGCACAGGCTCGGCGGTGTCTACTCGAGCCCCCGTCGGCCTGGCTTCCTCCTACGACCGGATCGCATCGATCACGTTGCTGCGCGTCGCTATGACGGCGGGGATGAACCCTGCGAGCAGCCCGACCCCGACGCTCACCACGATGCCGAGCACCGCCGCATCCACCGGGAACGGCACCGAGTCGGTGAGTCCGAGCCCGCCAGTGATCGCCTGCTGGACCAGCGGATTCTGAAGCGTGACGATCGCGCAGCCGATGCCGACGATGCCCGCGAGCAACGTGCCGACAACGCTCTCGAGCAGGATCGAAAAGAACACGCGCCCGCCCGTTGCTCCGAACGAACGCCGGATGCCGATCTCCCGCACCCGCTGCTTCACCGTCACGATCGACAGGTTCACGAAACCGATCGTGCCGACGAGCAGCACGATGCCGCCGACCGCAGTCACGAGGATCTGGACCGCGAGGAACGGGTCGTCGCCCCACGACAGGTAGTCGGTGCGCTGCGCCTCGACCGCGCCGCCCTCCCCGAGAGCCGCCTTCAGGTCGCGAACGATCTGGCTCGACAACTCCTCATGGTTCTCGAGCGGCAGCCACAGCTCGTAGGTCGGGAAGGTCGCCGAGGAGCTCTCGTCGCCGCCCATGGACGGGTCGGCGTAGAACCCGCCCATCATTCCGCCGCCCATCATTCCGCCTCCCGAGCTGGCGCCGATGAGGTGCTGCGCGTCGCTCAGCACGTACAACTGCTCCGGGTAGTCGGGGTAGATGTTGGCGGAGACGCCCACCACGACGGCCGTCGTCGGCGCTGACCCGGCGACCTGAAGCGTCGGATGCTCGCCCATCGAGGGATTCCCCAGCCGGTTCCACATGGTTTCGTTGATGACCACGGCCGGCGCGAGGCGATCCGTGTCGGCGGCGGTCAGCCAGGCACCCTCCAGCAGCTTCACCCGGTGCATCTCACCGAACGGCGGGTCGACGATCATCGATTCGACATCGGCGACCCCGTCGATGAACTGGATGCGCGTCGACCCGTACCCGGACGTCGACTGGTAGGTGATGCCGTACCGCTCTATCGCGGCGGCATACGCGGCCTCGTAGATCGCCACCTTCTCGTCGGTGGCCTCACTCGAAACCATGAGCTGGTAGCTCGCCGGTCGCCCACTCGAGCGCTCGGAGACCTCGATCGACGACTGCCTCGTGATCGACCCGAGCCCGGTCACGGCAACGATCGCGAACACCGCGATGCCGATGCCGACAAGCGCGAGCGTGACCCGAACGCGGTGCACCCGAAGTTCATCCCAGGCTTCGATGAAGGCGCCGGCGACCTGCGTGAACCAGTTCATGCGGTTCTGCCTTTCGCGAGCGATATGCCCTCGGGGCCGCTCTCGTTTCCCGCGGGAAGCGTGCTCGAATCCGACGGAACCAGCACACCCGCGTCGAGTCGGAGCATCCGGTCGGCGCGGGCCGCGACGCTCTCGTCGTGCGTGATCGTGACAAGCGCGGCCCCTGTCTCCTTGGAGATGTCGGCAAGCAGCGTCATGACGCGCGCGCCGGTCTCGACGTCGAGCGCGCCGGTCGGCTCGTCTGCGAGGATCACCCGCGGGCGCCGCACGATGGCGCGCGCGATCGCGACGCGCTGCTGCTCGCCGCCCGAGAGCCTCGTCGGGAGGGAATCGAGTCGGTGGTCGAGCCCCACGTCAGTGAGGGCCTCCCGGGCGAGCGCGTCTCGCCGCCAGAAGGAGCGGTCGCGCGCGTAGAGCAGCGGCATCGCGACGTTCTCCGTTGCCGTGCGCCCCTCGAGCAGGTTGAACTGCTGGAAAACGAAGCCGATCTGAGCACCGCGCATCCGGTCTCGTGCTCGCAGGCGCAGTGCAGCAGTGGGCTTGCCATCGAAGAGCAGTTCGCCGCTCGTCGGCGCGTCCAGGAGCCCGAGGATGTTGAGCAGCGTCGACTTGCCCGAGCCGGAACGGCCGACGATCGAGAGATGCTCGCCCTCCTCGATCTGCAGGTTCACGCCGCGCAGGATGTGCAGCTCGCTGTCGTCGGCCGCCCGCACCGACTTCGAGATATCGCGGAGCTCGATGAACGCCATGTCAGCCGCCCAGCATTCCGCACACCTCGGTGCCGCTCATCGGATCGATGAAGCAGTCCTCTGGGCTCGCCTGGTCGGCACCCGGCACGAACTCCAGCACGATGTCGGTCTCGGAGACCCCCTCGGTGATCTGCACGAGCGTGCCGTCGGTGAGGCCGAGCTTCACATCCCGCTCCTCGATGGCGCCGTCGGCTCCCTGCACGAACACGATGCCCGTCTCGGCCTGCCCCTTCACTGCCGTGATGGGCAGCGTGAGCACGTTCTCGGCGACCCCGCCGTGCAGCACGACGTTCGCTTCGAGACCGGGGAAGACGGTCACCTCGGCGGGAACCCGGCACGTCACCGTCGTCGTGTCCGTCGTCTCGGCGGCACCGGATGCGCCGCTCGGATCCTGGGCGGCGCTGCTGCTCTTCGCTGCGGCACCAGACGCGATCCGCAGCTCCGTGCACGTGAACGGAGCGGGGCCCGCCGTGATCGTGACCTGCGCATCCGTCGGCGTCGTCGCGAGACGGTACAGCTGAGCGGGCGGGATGGTGCCCTTGACGATGAAGCTCGCCGGCGTGATCGACACGGGGGCCTCGCCCACAGACACCTGCTGCTCAGCGATGAGGTTCAGCTTCGTGATCGTGCCGGCTGTCGGGGCCACGATCTCGTTCCACTCGTACTCCGGTTCTGCGGCGGGAGCAGTCTGGGTTTCGCCGTTCGCATCCGGCGCCGTGGGGGCTGCGGCAGGCGGCGTCTTCTCGTTGCGGATCGACGCGAGCACGTCGCCCGCCTCGACGCGAGCGCCCTGCGTCGCGTACACCGCGTCGATCGTGCCCATCATGGGGACTTTCGCGTCGACCGCGGCCGACTCCTGCACGTTCGCCGTCAACGTGACGTCGTTGGTGATCGTGCCAAGCACGGGGCTGATGGTCGGCTCGACGATCTCCCCAGTCGGGATGGCCGCCGACTCCTCGGGCGTCGAGCTGAAGAACGCGATCTTGACCAGGGCAACCGCGATGACGGCCACCAGGAGAATCTTGATTCCAGGCCAGATCCAGGACTTCCACACGCGCACGCCGAGCTCCAATCTGTCCGCGTCGCGGTAGCGCGACGAGATCCGCGGGTTACGGCAGCCCGATCCGGCCATCGACCCCGGGCACAAGGTAGCAGGGGCCAACGACACTGGGCGGGCGCATCCTGGACCCGGGGGAGTCACCCCTGCGACAATGAGACGTGACCACTTCACCTCCTGACCTCGGCCTGCTCCTCGACGTCGACGGCCCCATCGCGAGCCCAGTGACCCGCACGATCGCGATCCCGAGCATCCTCGACGACCTCGTCACGCTTGCAGCGGCGGGAGTCCCCATCGCGTTCATCACGGGACGCTCCGAAGAGTTCATCCGCGAGCGAGTCATCGAGCCGCTCTTCGAGAACGGACTCGCCGAGGCGCTGCGGCAGCCGGGCGCCCGCATGTTCGGCGTGTACGAGAAAGGCGGAACCTGGTCGGCGATTTCACCCGAAGGGATGAGCGAGCTGCAGATCGACGAATCCGTCGTGCCGCCGACTGCGTACGTCGCCGCGATCCGTGAACTCGGTGAGGGCGAGTTCAGCGACGTCCTCTTCTTCGACGAGACGAAGAAGGCCATGATCTCCGTCGAGCAGCGCACCGACGTTAGCTCGGGGGCGTACCTCGAACGGCAGAAAGCCTTCGACGACGCCGCATTCGAGCTCGCCGCGCAGCAGGGGCTCGGCATGCGCCACGGCGACCGCGAGGCACCGGATGCACAAGGCCTCGTCCCGTACCGCATCGACCCGACGATCATCTCCACCGACATCGAATCGGTGAAGCTCGACAAGGACCACGGCGCGCGGCGCGCCCTCGCGGAGTTCGCCGAGGCCGGTCCGCTCCCGAGGCGCTGGCGCTCCGTCGGCGACTCCCGCAGCGACTACAAGATGGCCGACGAGCTGCACGCCACCGGCTACGACGCCGCTCACGTCGACGTCCGCCCCGCCGACGGGATCCTCGAGAAGGACTACGAAGTCCTCACCTTCGGGGACCTCATCCACGACGAGGCGGGCGCCGCGTTCCTACGCGCATGCGTGCGCGAGCTCGGCCTGGACGGCTAAGCCGCGCGGGCTGTCTTGCTCTCCAGCAGGCACAGACATGCGAGAAATGCAGGCTCGTTCCGCGATGAACATGCGTGTCCCGTAGGTCTGTGCGGCGGCGTCGCCTGGTGTGACCTGTTCTGCCAGAGTTAGCGGATGCAGAACTTGGGGGAGAGGGCCAGTGCGCGTCAAGCGGCCACGGTTATCGGCGCGGCAGTTGCACTGCTAGTGGTGACCACGGTGCTGCTCGTGCCGCATGAAGGCTGGGGCATGTGCATGTTCTCCGACTCCGAGCCCGCTGGCGGCTTCGATCTCGGCTGGTACGTCGGCTTCGGCGTGCAACTCGGTGGTTGCTCGACCGCGTGGACATCGCTCGTCGGCATCCCGACCGGCTATGTGCTGTGGGCCGGCGTGCAGATCCTGGTCATCGCCGCCGCAGTCTTGGCCCAGGCCCTGCTGCTTGGCCGTGAAGCGAAGCGCGTGCCTGAGCGTTCGGGGTGTCCGCAGGAGCGTTCGGGTCACCCGTAAGAGCTGCCGGCGTGGTGCTGATGGGCTCGGCGGGACTCGGCCCCGCGGTGCGGCTCCGCACGGCACAGCTGAGCTCGGCAGGGTGCTTAGTCAGGCGCTTAGTCAGGCGCTCAGTCGGGTGCTCAGCCCAGCGTGATCCTCAGCGCTGCGGCGACTTCACGTGCCCGCGCCCGGGCCTCGTCGACGTCGGCGCCGCGCGCGAGGGACACAGCCACCCGGCGCTTACCCGCGACGTTCGGCTTCCCGAAGAGCCGCAACTGCGACGTCGGGACCGCGAGTGCAGCATCCACGCCCGCGACGACCGGCACGCCGGTGCCCTCGGCGAGCACGGCGCAGGACGCGGCCGCCGGTTCCCCTGAACCCGCGCCGATGCGCAGCGGCTCCGACACTGGCAAGCCGAGGACCGCGCGGGCGTGCAGCGCGAACTCCGACACATCCTGCGAGACGAGCGTCACAAGTCCCGTGTCGTGCGGCCGCGGCGACACCTCCGAGAAGAGCACCTCATCGCCGACGATGAACAACTCGACGCCGAACAGACCGTAGCCGCCCAGCGCATCCGTCACCCTCTTCGCGACGGTCTTCGCCTTCTCGAGCGCAGCCTCGGGGAGCGCCGCCGGCTGCCACGACTCGCGGTAGTCGCCGTCGACCTGCGTGTGCCCCACCGGCTCGCAGAAGACCGTGCCGTCGACGTGGCGCACCGTGAGCAGCGTGATCTCCGAATCGAACGGCACGAAGCCCTCGACGATGACCCGACCGCGACCCGTGCGCCCGCCCTCCTGCGCGTAGTCCCAGGACGCCTGGATGTCGTCGGGCTCGCGGATCACCGACTGGCCCTTCCCCGACGAAGACATGACGGGCTTCACGACGCACGGCAACCCGACGGCCTCGATGGCCGCGCCGAACTCAGTGAACGTGTCCGCGAAGCGGTACGGCGACGTCGCGAGGTTCAGTTCCTCGGCAGCCAGGCGCCGGATGCCCTCACGGTCCATCGTGAGCTGCGTCGCCCGGGCCGTCGGTACGACGCGCGTGCGCCCCTCCGCTTCGATCTCGGCGAGCACCTGGGTCGCGATCGCCTCCACCTCAGGGATCACGATGTCCGGATGCTCGAGCGCCAGCACCGCACGCAGCGCCACGGGGTCGAGCATGTCCACGACGTGGCTGCGGTGCGCAACCTGCATCGCGGGGGCGTTCGCGTAACGGTCGACGGCGATCACCTCGACGCCGAGACGCTGCAGCTCGAGCGCGACCTCCTTGCCGAGTTCGCCAGCGCCGAGCAGCAGCGCGCGCGTCGAAGCGGGGGTGAGCGGGGTGCCGAGGGTGCCATCCGTCATGCAGGCATTCTCCCACCGCCACGTTTCGGGCGGGCGCGTCGCGCAGGAGCTCTCTCAGCTGATCCCTTGCCGCTGAGCTCTTACCGCTGAGCTCTTGCGTCTGCTGCCCTCCCCGATGGCGAAGCGCTGAGGCCCGGGGCGGCGGGTGAGTGCCTTGAGAGGGGGGAACGAGAGTGCCAGGGGGAGAGGG
>NZ_PSTQ01000026.1:0-1749 GCF_002931075.1 Pseudoclavibacter sp. AY1F1
TTGGTTGTTATTCATTTACGGAGAGTTTGATCCTGGCTCAGGACGAACGCTGGCGGCGTGCTTAACACATGCAAGTCGAACGATGAAGCCCAGCTTGCTGGGTGGATTAGTGGCGAACGGGTGAGTAACACGTGAGCAACGTGCCCATAACTCTGGGATAACCACCGGAAACGGTGGCTAATACTGGATATCTAACACGATCGCATGGTCTGTGTTTGGAAAGATTTTTTGGTTATGGATCGGCTCACGGCCTATCAGCTTGTTGGTGAGGTAATGGCTCACCAAGGCGACGACGGGTAGCCGGCCTGAGAGGGTGACCGGCCACACTGGGACTGAGACACGGCCCAGACTCCTACGGGAGGCAGCAGTGGGGAATATTGCACAATGGGCGAAAGCCTGATGCAGCAACGCCGCGTGAGGGATGACGGCCTTCGGGTTGTAAACCTCTTTTAGTAGGGAAGAAGCGAAAGTGACGGTACCTGCAGAAAAAGCACCGGCTAACTACGTGCCAGCAGCCGCGGTAATACGTAGGGTGCAAGCGTTGTCCGGAATTATTGGGCGTAAAGAGCTCGTAGGCGGTTTGTCGCGTCTGCTGTGAAATCCCGAGGCTCAACCTCGGGTCTGCAGTGGGTACGGGCAGACTAGAGTGTGGTAGGGGAGATTGGAATTCCTGGTGTAGCGGTGGAATGCGCAGATATCAGGAGGAACACCGATGGCGAAGGCAGATCTCTGGGCCATTACTGACGCTGAGGAGCGAAAGCATGGGGAGCGAACAGGATTAGATACCCTGGTAGTCCATGCCGTAAACGTTGGGCGCTAGATGTGGGGACCATTCCACGGTTTCCGTGTCGTAGCTAACGCATTAAGCGCCCCGCCTGGGGAGTACGGCCGCAAGGCTAAAACTCAAAGGAATTGACGGGGGCCCGCACAAGCGGCGGAGCATGCGGATTAATTCGATGCAACGCGAAGAACCTTACCAAGGCTTGACATATACCGGAAACGTTCAGAAATGTTCGCCCCGCAAGGTCGGTATACAGGTGGTGCATGGTTGTCGTCAGCTCGTGTCGTGAGATGTTGGGTTAAGTCCCGCAACGAGCGCAACCCTCGTCGTATGTTGCCAGCACGTAATGGTGGGAACTCATATGAGACTGCCGGGGTCAACTCGGAGGAAGGTGGGGATGACGTCAAATCATCATGCCCCTTATGTCTTGGGCTTCACGCATGCTACAATGGCTGGTACAATGGGCTGCAATACCGCGAGGTGGAGCGAATCCCAAAAAGCCAGTCTCAGTTCGGATTGGGGTCTGCAACTCGACCCCATGAAGTCGGAGTCGCTAGTAATCGCAGATCAGCAACGCTGCGGTGAATACGTTCCCGGGCCTTGTACACACCGCCCGTCAAGTCATGAAAGTCGGTAACACCCGAAGCCGGTGGCCTAACCTTTTGGAGGGAGCCGTCGAAGGTGGGATCGGTAATTAGGACTAAGTCGTAACAAGGTAGCCGTACCGGAAGGTGCGGCTGGATCACCTCCTTTCTAAGGAGCACTTAGCACGCACTCTTTGGGGTGTGGAGCTGAAGTCATTTCGGTCGCAAACGTCGACCGGTGGCGCTCATGGGTGGAACATTTGACTATGCAGTGCTTGTTGTTGTTCGTGTGGAGTACGCCTTTCGGGGTTGGAAACATGTGGGTGGTGATGGGTTCTGGTGTGCACGCTGTTGGGTCCTGAGGGACCGGGCCTGCTGCTTCGT
>NZ_PSTQ01000026.1:1846-4346 GCF_002931075.1 Pseudoclavibacter sp. AY1F1
CAGGGTTGGTACCGATCGTATGTTGAGAACTACACAGTGGACGCGAGCATCTTGAATGCCGCAAATGTTGATCGTCTTCGGATGGTTGGGTTTGTGGTGTTCAGCAATTTTAGTCAAGAGTTTCTGAGAATGAAATGATTGGCTACTCATGTGTAAATCAAATCTTTAAGAGCAAACGGTGGATGCCTTGGCATCTGGAGCCGAAGAAGGACGTAGAAATCTGCGATAAGCCTCGGGGAGTTGATAATCGAACTTTGATCCGAGGATTTCCGAATGGGGAAACCCCGCCAGGCCCCTTGTGGTGACCTGGTGACTCCCGCCTGAATATATAGGGCGGGTAGAGGGAACGTGGGGAAGTGAAACATCTCAGTACCCACAGGAAGAGAAAACAACAGTGATTCCGTTAGTAGTGGCGAGCGAACGCGGATCAGGCTAAACCGGTCGTGTGTGATACCTGGTAGGGGTTGCACGGTCGGGGTTGTGGGACTTTTCATGCTGCTCTACCAGGCAGTGGGCGTGACAATAGCGTATAGACGAACAGCTTTGAATGGCTGACCAGAGGGGGTGCGAGTCCCGTAGTCGAAATGCGTGTATTGACGTTGAAGAGTATCCCAAGTAGCACGGGGCCCGAGAAATCCCGTGTGAATCTGTCAGGACCACCTGATAAGCCTAAATACTCCCAGATGACCGATAGCGGACAAGTACCGTGAGGGAAAGGTGAAAAGTACCCCGGGAGGGGAGTGAAATAGTACCTGAAACCGTTTGCTTACAATCCGTCGGAGCAGCCTTGTAGCTGTGACGGCGTGCCTTTTGAAGAATGAGCCTGCGAGTTAGTGATATGTGGCGAGGTTAACCCGTGTGGGGCAGCCGTAGCGAAAGCGAGTCTGAATAGGGCGATTCAGTCGCATGTCCTAGACCCGAAGCGAAGTGATCTATCCATGGCCAGGTTGAAGCGAAGGTAAGACTTCGTGGAGGACCGAACCCACCTAGGTTGAAAACTGGGGGGATGAGCTGTGGTTAGGGGTGAAAGGCCAATCAAACTTCGTGATAGCTGGTTCTCTCCGAAATGCATTTAGGTGCAGCGTTGCGTGTTTCTTACCGGAGGTAGAGCTACTGGATGGCCGATGGGGCCCAAAAGCTTACTGACGTCAGCCAAACTCCGAATGCCGGTAAGTGAGAGCGCAGCAGTGAGACTGTGGGGGATAAGCTTCATAGTCGAGAGGGAAACAACCCAGACCACCAACTAAGGTCCCAAAGCGCGTGCTAAGTGGAAAAGGATGTGGAGTTGCACAGACAACCAGGAGGTTGGCTTAGAAGCAGCCACCCTTGAAAGAGTGCGTAATAGCTCACTGGTCAAGTGATTCCGCGCCGACAATGTAACGGGGCTCAAGCACGCCACCGAAGTTGTGGCATTCATATTTATAGACAGGCCTTCGTGGTCCAGTCGTGTGGATGGGTAGGAGAGCGTCGTGTGGCGAGTGAAGCGGCGGTGGAAACCAGCCGTGGACGCTACACGAGTGAGAATGCAGGCATGAGTAGCGAAAGACGGGTGAGAAACCCGTCCTCCGAATGATCAAGGGTTCCAGGGTCAAGCTAATCTTCCCTGGGTAAGCCGGGACCTAAGGCGAGGCCGACAGGCGTAGTCGATGGACAACGGGTTGATATTCCCGTGGCCGGCGAAAAACCGCCCAAGCTAATCCAGTAGTGCTAAGAGTCTGAATCTCTTCGTCCGCCTTCGGGTGGGTGGGGAGCCTAGCGCTCGACCCCGTTCTGGTGCGGTTAGCGTATTAACAGGTGTGACGCAGAAAGGTAGCCGAACCGGGTGATTGGTTGAATCCGGGCAAGGACGTAGGGTGAGTGATAGGCAAATCCGTCACTCGTGAAGCCTGAGATCTGACGCGGAACTCACTTTAGTGAGGTAGTCGGTGATCCTCTGCTGCCAAGAAAAGCATCGACGCGAGGTTTTAGTCGCCCGTACCCCAAACCGACACAGGTGATCAGGTAGAGAATACCAAGGAGATCGAGAGAATCGTGGTTAAGGAACTCGGCAAAATGCCCCCGTAACTTCGGGAGAAGGGGGGCCTGAGGCGTATAGGGATTTACTCCTGAAAGCGCATTGATGGCCGCAGAGACCAGTGGGAAGCGACTGTTTATCAAAAACACAGGTCCGTGCGAAGTCGCAAGACGATGTATACGGACTGACGCCTGCCCGGTGCTGGAAGGTTAAGAGGAAGGGTTAGCTTCGGCGAAGCTCTGAATTTAAGCCCCAGTAAACGGCGGTGGTAACTATAACCATCCTAAGGTAGCGAAATTCCTTGTCGGGTAAGTTCCGACCTGCACGAATGGCGTAACGACTTCCCAGCTGTCTCAACCGCGAACTCGGCGAAATTGCATTACGAGTAAAGATGCTCGTTACGCGCAGCAGGACGAAAAGACCCCGTGACCTTTACTACAGCTTGGTATTGGTGTTCGGTGTGGCTTGTGTAGGATAGGTGGGAGA
>NZ_PSTQ01000027.1 GCF_002931075.1 Pseudoclavibacter sp. AY1F1
GGCCTGCCCCGCGGCCCGTCTGGCCCGCCCCGGCCTGTCTGGCCCGCCCCGGCGTAGACCTGGGGCTTGCGCATCCGTCGTGCTCCACCGGCGTGCGCAAGCCCCAGGTCTCGCCGGGACCACCCACCCCGCCAGCGCAAACCTCGGGCTCACGCATCCAGCCCACCCCAACCGCATGCGCAAGCCCCAGGTCTCGCCGCGCGTGACGCCGCCGGCGTCCGGCTTGACTGCGTTGTCACAGGCCCGTCCCGCCGTCGTCTCTCCACAGCCGGTACCTCAAAGAGGCAGTGGATGCTGCACCGCGTCTACCGTCGGCGTGTGACTTCCGGCGAGAGACCCCCGCAATTTCGGAGAGAGCTCCCGGCCAAGCTCCGTGGGCAGAGCTTCACGGTCGCGGATGCGCAAGCGCTCGGAGTGGGCAGGGGCCGGCTGCAGAACCGCAGCCTTGAGCGCCCCTTTCGCGGGGTGCGCGTCGATGCCATAGCCCCGGAGACGACGATTGAGCGTGAGACCAAGGGCGCTTCCATCCGCCGAAAGTTGCGAGCTCACGACCTGCAGTACGCACCGCTCTTGAGAGACTCTCAGGCCTACGGGGCCATCTCGGCGGCTCGCGTGCTCGGTCTCCCGCTGCCATGGCTGCTGCTCAACGACACACGCGTGCATCTCATCGTGCCGGAAGGCAGGAATCTCCCGAGGCGACCCGGCGTCGTCACACGAATCGTGCCGCTGCGACTCTGGCGCACATTTATGTTCGAGGGAGCCCTGTTGCCGCACCCGACGCTGTTGTACTGCCTGATGAGCCGAGACCTGCTGAGGTCGAATGCCTCCGCTGCGCGGTCGGACCTGCTGAGCCTCGGCGACGCGCTCGTGACCGTCGCACCGAACTACCCGAACCGTGTCTGGAACGGTAGCCTCACGACCCGCGCGGCCCTCGCCAGCGCAGTCGCTGAGTGGTCACCCGGCTACGGCTCCTCCCTGCTCCGCGAGATGACACCGCAGATTCGCGCGGAGGTGGAGTCTCCGTATGAGAGCCTCATGCGCTTCGTGCTCCACGATTCTGGGTATCCGGAGCTGGCGGTGCAGCACTCGCTGAAAGTTGGCGGCGTGGAGCTGGCCCGGCCCGATTGCGCCGACCTCAAAGCCAAGATCGCCTACGACTTCGAGGGCCTCGGTCATTTGGTGAGCCCAAGCCAATGGCGAAGAGACGTGAAGCGTGCACGGTTGGTCACCAACCTCGGGTGGCACGGCGAGCGCCTCACCCTCTCAGACCTCTGGCCGGACCCCAGCGAGTTCATCAGACACGCGCACGCTCTGCGAGAGCGGCGGCTACGTCTGCTCGGCGAGACGTGATTCACCGCGCACGGTGAATCCGTCACACTCCACACGCGCAACCCCGAGTTCTCAGCCAGCGCCGCCACAGACCTGG
>NZ_PSTQ01000028.1 GCF_002931075.1 Pseudoclavibacter sp. AY1F1
CCATCAGGTGTTGAGGACTCCTTGCGCGGCGGCGTCTTCGAGTGCATCGAGCCAGGGCCGCATGGGTGGAACCCCCGCGTTCGTCCAGGCGTCGTGGCCGAGGACGGAGTACGCGGGGCGAGGGGCCGGACGCACAAACGCGGTGCTGTCCGTCTTCTTCACGTTCCCGGGATCGAAGCCTGCGAGGCGGAAGATCTCTCGAGCGAAGTCGTACCAGGACGCGACACCAGCGTTGGTGCCGTGGTATGTGCCCGCGGGCGCGTTCGTGTCGACAAGCGCCACTATCTGGGCGGCGAGATCCGCCGAGTACGTGGGCTGGCCGAGCTGGTCGGACACGACGGACACTTCCGGCTTGCTCGCCGCGAGGCGCGCCATGGTCTTCGCGAAGTTCGGGCCGTCCGCCCCGTACAGCCACGCGGTGCGCACGATGTACGACGCGTCGGGCAGCGCCTCACGCACCGCCGTCTCTCCGGCAGCCTTGGTGCGCCCGTACGCCGAGATCGGGTCGTGCCCCGCATCTTCCGCGTACGGTTTCGTCGCGTCACCGCGGAAAACGTAGTCGGTGGACACGTGCACAAGCCTCGCGCCGTGCCTCGCGGCCGCCGCGGCGAGCACTCCTGGACCCGTCGCGTTCACCGCGTACGCAGTGTCTTCGTCGGTCTCCGCACCGTCCACGTTCGTGTACGCGGCGGCGTTGACAACGACGTCCATCCCCGCCACGGCGGCATCCACCGCGGCAGCGTCAGTGATATCGAGCGCGGCTCGACCAAGGGCGGTGACTTCCCGGCCCGCGAAGGCGCGCTGAAGATCGCGCCCGAGCATCCCGGACGCACCCGTGATCAGAACCCGCGCAGCGGGGACAGACGTCGATTCGGTCACAGGGCAGCGCGCTCCTTCAGCGGCTCCCACCAGGTGCGGTTGTCGCGGTACCACTGCACCACGTCAGCCAGGCCCTGCTCGAACGGAACCTTCGGCTCGTACCCCAGCTCGCGCTGGATCTTCGAGATGTCCACCGAGTAACGCAGGTCGTGGCCGAGGCGGTCCTGCACGCGGTCCACGTAGGACCAGTCCTTGCCCGTCGCGTCGAGCAGCAGCTGCGTGAGCTCCTTGTTCGTCAGCTCCGTGCCGCCACCGATGTTGTAGATCTCGCCGGGCTTGCCACCCACGAGCACCATCGCGATACCGCGGCAGTGGTCGTCCACGTGCAGCCAGTCGCGGATGTTGTTGCCCTCACCATAGAGAGGAACGTGCTTGTCATCGATGAGGTTCGTGACGAACAGCGGGATGACCTTCTCCGGGAAGTGGTACGGGCCGTAGTTGTTCGAGCAGCGCGTGATCGACACGTTCAGGCCATGCGTGCGGTGGTACGACCGCGCGATGAGGTC
>NZ_PSTQ01000003.1 GCF_002931075.1 Pseudoclavibacter sp. AY1F1
CCGACCTCGACCCGATCTTCGTGCCCCACGTGCTCAACGAACTCGTGCACTCCCCCACGCAATTCGTGCACACGAGCGGCATCTGGCTGTTCGGCGACAGCGGTGCGGAGAGAGACGACAGCGGGGGCGAGCGGATGCTCCGCCCGGGCACGCAGAAGGGCCCGGGGTGCGTGCATCCCGGGCCCTTCTTCAGCGAGTCAGCTTAGAGCTGGCCGGCCTCTTCTCCGATGTTGGAGTAGGTGTTGCCGTTGCCGTACTGGTAGATGCCGATGGTGGCTTCGGACGGGTCGCCGTTCTCGTCGAACGAGATGGGGCCGGAGACGCCGTCGTAGTCGATGTCGGTGCCTGCTTCGAGGAGCGCTACGCAGTCGGAGTAGGTGGTGCACTTCTCACCATCTGCGGAGACCTTCTGCATGTTGTCCTTGATGGTGGCCGAGTCGGCTGCGCCGCCTGCCTGCGCTGCGAGTGCAGCGAGGATGACAGCGTCGTACGACTCAGCGCCGTACGTGTAGTCCTTCAGCTCTGGGTCGATGCCGAGCAGCTGCGCGCGGAAGTCGTCGGAGGCGACGACGCCGGGGATGGTGCCCTTGGCGCAGTTCAGCGTGCCCTCTTCGAAGTCAGCGGAGTAGTCGGCCATGTTGCCGTCAACCATGTAGAGCTTGTCGGCGGGGAAGCCCTTGGTGCCGATGAGCTGCGGAACGATGGTTGCCGTCTGGTCGAACGCGACGAGCGCGATCGCGTCGGGGTCGGCTGCCGTGACGGCGTCGATCTGTGCGGAGAACTGGCTGTCACCTTCGTTGAAGGCTTCAGACGCTACGACTTCGCCGCCTGCTGCCTCGACTGCCGTGGTGATGCTCTCGGAGAGGCCCGAACCGTAAGCGTCGTTCAGGTAGATGATGCCGACGGATGCGTTGCCGTCGTTGACGATCGTGTTTCCGTTGACGCGTCCCTGGAGGATGTCGGAGGGGGCGGTGCGGAAGTAGAAGCCCTTGTCGTCGTACGTGGAGAACTCGGCGGACGTGTTGGCCGGGGAGATCTGCACGACGCCTGCGCCGGTGATCTGGTCGATGACCGTCATCGAGACGCCGGACGATGCCGCGCCGACGATGGCGGACACGTTCTGGCTGAGCAGGTCGGTGACCGACTGCGTCGCGATGTCGGTCGACGTGTCGCCCGAGTCACGGTGGACGACGCTGATGTTGCCGCCGAGCACACCGGATGGCGATGCGTTGATCTCGGCGACCGCGAGGTCGACACCGGCGATCTCGGGTGGGCCGAGGAACGCGAGGGTACCGGTCTGCGGCAGCAGCGAGCCGATCTTGAGCGCTTCGGAGCGCTCCTGAGCGGTTGGTGCTTCGACGGGCGTGACCTCGGTTACGGTCTCAGCCGTGTCGGGGCCACAGACCGCGGCAGCGGCGTCGCCTTCTGCGGCTGGGTCGCCAGCGCTGTCGCCTGACGATGAACATGCAGCCAGCATGAAGACGCCGACGCTCATGGCGGCGATTCCTGTGGTGATGCGCAACTTCCTGGAGGGAGACGACTTGGCAAAGTTACTCATGGTGCTCCTTTATACGTAAGCAGAGAGCGAGCGCCGCGCAGCGGCGCCCGGATCTCAAGCTAGCCGCGGCACTGCGACTCACTGATTCATGCTTGTTACGAGCGAGTAAATCATGAGTCAGGGCCTGATGTGTATTTCACCATCGGTACGTGGGGAATGTCGTCCTCGATGAAGTTGTCTCCGCAGCGCTGGTACCCGAATCTCGCGTACCAGGATTCGAGGTGCGCCTGCCCGTTGAGGGAAGTTGCGACGCCCTCACCATCCGCGATCTTGATGAGGTGGCGGATGATCTGGGCTGAGTATCCGAGGCCTCTGGAGTTGTCGGCGGTGACGACTCTGCCGATAGGGCGCGACACGTCGGTCGGGAGATGCTCATCCGGCCAGCCGAGTGGGAGGAGGCGCGCGTAGCTGTGCGGGTAGAGGGGATCATCGCCGATGAACGCGTGGAGCGTTCCTTCTGCGAAGTCGGCCGTGTCGGGGTCGAGGTAGACGCAGTCCTGCTCAACGACGAAAATGCTCGAGCGCAGGTGCAGGATGCCCCACAGCTCCGCCGCGCTGAGTTCTGTGAAGGTGCGAAGCGTGATCATGCCAGCCAGTGTCGCAGAGGCTGGAGAGCTCGGAGGCTGGCCCCCTACGATGGCGCCATGGTTCGCGGATACCTGACGACGAAGTCCACTGATGACGCTGGGAAGCCTCGCATCGATGTCACTTTCGATGAGCTCGGGGAGGAGTTCTTCGGCGATGGCCACCTCGGCCGGGGGCAGGTCCTCCTCGACGTGGCTTACACGAGCCTGAACTACAAGGATGCGCTCCTCCTTGCGGGCAGGCCGGGCGTGAGCCGGGCGGATGTGCTTGTGCCCGGCATCGACGTGGTTGGGGTTGTGCGGGAGTCTCGCACCGAGAACTTCGTGCCGGGCGACCGCGTGGTGCTGAACGGGGCTGGCCTTGGCGAGACCCGGCACGGCGGGCTCGCGGAGCTGTGCCTCGTCGACGAGGAATCCCTCATCCACCTACCAGAGGCGATGTCCCTCGTCGAGGGTGCAGCGATCGGTACGGCCGGTTACACGGCGATGCTGTCGGTGCTTGCGCTTGAGAAGCAGGTTGAGCCTGGCGACGGCGATGTGCTCGTGACCGGGGCAGCTGGCGGAGTGGGCAGCGTTGCGATCGCCCTGCTCGCCGGTCTCGGGTACCGGGTTGTCGCATCCACTGGCCGCGGTGAGCAGGAGGGCGACTACCTCCGTGGGCTTGGCGCTGCGGAGATCATTGACCGCCACGAGCTCTCGGATGCGGCGGGCAAGCCCCTCCAGGGCGAGAGGTGGGCCGGAGCCGTGGATTCAGTCGGCTCGACGACGCTCGCGAACGTCCTTTCGCAGACGAGGCGAGAGGGTCTCGTCGCCTCGTGCGGACTCGCGCAGGGCACCGACCTTTCGACCACCGTTCTGCCCTTCATCCTCCGCGGCGTGACGCTGCGCGGGATCAATTCGGTTGTGCAGAGCGTGGAAGTGCGCGCGGAGGCGTGGAACAGGCTCCTCGAACTCGACAGCGAGCTGCTGGAATCGATGACGAAGGTCATCGCGCTCGAGGAGGCGCGTGGCTTCGCGGAGCCGCTCCTCAGCGGCGAGGTGCGAGGCAGGACGGTTGTTCGAGTGCGTGGGGACGCCTAAGCCCACCGAGCGGCGACCACGTCAGGCTTGCGGCGCGTGCTCGAGGTTCTCTGACGCCCACGTGCCGAGCTGCTTGAGCACCGGGATGAGGCGCTGGCCTGCTGCAGTGAGCTCGTAGCTGACGGAGACGGGTGGCCCGTCCTTGACGGTGCGTGCCACGAGGCCGGCCGCAGCGAGTTCGCTCAGGCGGTCGGAGAGGACCGCGTCGCTGATGCCGGTCACGGCCCGACGCAAAGTCACGAAGGTGAGCGGCTGTGAGCCGAGCACGTCGATGATCATGCCGTTCCAGCGCTTGCCGAGCAGGGTGAAGGCGAGCGAGATGGCGCCGTCACACTCTGCCTTGACGTGCTCCTGCGCTTTCTCTGCCATGCCGCCAGTGTACCCGTGCTAACCTGCACAGAGTCGCTCTGGTTTTCATAGCGACTCCGAGAATTTGCAAGGAGCCCCCGTATGTCCCTTCTGCGTATCGATGCAAGCCTCCTCCCCGCCACGTCCGCCAGCCGCGCGCTTGGTGACCTCGTCGAGGCCGAGTGGACTGCAGCCCACCCCGACTCCGTCGTCACGCGCCGCAACCTCATCGAGTCGCCGATCCCGGCCGACGCCTGGCAGAACGCCGTCTACGCGGGCTTCACGCCAGAAGAAGACCGCACCGAGGAGCAGCGCGCGGCCGTCGCTCTGGCCGCGCAGCTGGCCGACGAACTCATCGAGGCCGACGCCCTGCTCTTCACGGTGCCGCTCTACAACTTCGGCGTCTCCCAGCACTTCAAGCTCTGGTTCGACCTGGCGTACACCGATCCCCGGACGAACAACACGAGCACGACCCTGGCCGGCAAGCCCGCAACCCTCGCGACCGTGCTCGGCGGCAACTACGCCGAGGGCACGCCGAAGGCAGGCTGGGACCACTCAACGCCGTGGCTCGCTCGCGTGCTCGGCGATGTCTGGGGACTCGACCTGCGCGTCGTCGAGCGCCCCTTCACTCTTGTCGGCGTGAACCCGGCACTTGACCAGTTCGCCGACCTCGCCGCTGACCTGAAGGCAGACGCCGAGAGCAAGGCGACGAAGTCTGGCCGCGAGCTCGCCGAGCGTCGCGGCAAGGCCGACGCCGCGTAGGCACCGCACCCGTTCAGCCGGGCCGTGCAGCAACCTCGCGCTCAGGGCGCGCGTCACTGAGCCCACTGCCCACTCTTCCGTGCATCAGGGGATGCTCGGCGAGGGGATGCTCGGCGGGGCTCGGGAGCTGACTCGGCCGGCTGTGCGGTTCAGCCCGCGGCGTGATTCGCCTTGCGGCGCTCAGCGAGCTTCTCGAGCCAGCCGTTCACGAACTGCGCGAGCACCCCGAGGGCAATGGCCGTGACGACGGCGAGCACCATCATGAGCAGCGGGTTTTCCTCGCTGAAAGAGCCGAAGACCGCGCCGATGAGCACGGCATACGCGACCCAGACGGCGCTCGCCAGAGCCGACAGCGGCAGGAATCGAGGCATCGGCATGCGAGCGTCGGATGCGGCGAGCACCGTCGCGATGCGCCCCATCGGCAGGAGCCTGACGGTCACCATGACCCACTTCGGTCTCGTCTTGAGCTGATCGCTGACCCGCTTGCGAACAGCCGTGAGCCGTCGCCCGTTCATCCAACTCCACTTTCCAAAGCCGATGCCGCGTGCCAGCCAGTAGGTGCCGATGTCACCGAGCACCATGCCGACGACGCAGAAGGCGAAGAGACCAAACAGGTTGATGAGCGCCGTCGAGCCCTGGTCGCCGGCAGTGAGCGCGGAGAGCGCCACGACGAGCGACTGACTCGGCAGGAAGGTCACGATGCCGCCGACGAGGAGCACGAGCGCGGCCACCGCGAAGCTCCAACCGGACCCGCGAAAGCCGAGTACCCACTCCGAGAGCTCTTCCACGCGCCCCTACCCGGGTGCCACGGCGTCGGCCGCGGCCCTGGCTGCGGCCGGCAGTGCCGCCAGGACTCGCTCGATGGCCGCGTCGTCGTGGGCGGCCGACACGAACCACGCCTCGAAGACGCTCGGCGGGAGGTTGACGCCCGCGTCGAGCATCACCGCGAAGAACGGCGGGTAGCGCCAGGCTTCCTGGCGCTTGACCTCATCCTCGTTACGCGGCCCGCCGCCGGTGCCGGTCCAGCCGAGGGCGGCGCCGTCACCGAAGGTGAAGCTGAAGAGGTTGCCGACGTTCTGCACCGAGTGGGCAACTCCGGCGGCTGAGAGCGCCTCCGAGGTGGCGGTGCGGATGCGCTCTGCGGCCGAGTCGACTCGCGCGTACACGGCATCATCGGCGAGCGAGAGCGTCGCGATTCCCGCAGCGACAGCCACGGGGTTACCAGAGAGAGTTCCAGCCTGGTAGACGGGGCCCTGGGGCGCCAGGTGGCTCATGATCTCGCGCGGCCCGCCAAGCGCTGCGACGGGCATGCCGCCGCCGATGACCTTGCCGAATGTGTACAGGTCTGCCTGCCACCCGCCGGAGGCTTCGCTCTTCTGCTCTTCGCCCCACCACCCCGCGGGGCCCGTCCGGAAGCCAGTGAGCACTTCGTCGCACACGAGCAGTGCGCCCTCGGCCGAGCAGAGCTCTGCAAGCGCACGGTTGAAGCCGGGCTCCGGAGGCACGACCCCCATGTTGGCCGGCGACGCCTCCGTGATGACGGCGGCGATCTCGCCAGGGTGCTCAGCGAATGCCGCACGCACGGCGTCGAGGTCGTTGAAGGGCACGACGATGGTCTGGGAGGTGATCGCTTCCGGCACTCCGGCCGAGCCTGGAAGCGCGAGAGTCGCGAGGCCGGACCCGGCCGCCGCGAGAAGGCCGTCGGAATGCCCGTGGTAGCACCCGGCGAATTTCACGATGAGGTCGCGACCCGTGTACCCGCGTGCGAGGCGCAGCGCCGTCATGGTCGCCTCTGTGCCGGTCGAGACGAGTCGCGCCTGCTCGATGGGCGAGATGCGCTCCACGACGAGCTCGGCGAGCTGCGTCTCCGCCTGAGTCGGGGCGCCGAACGAGAGGCCTCGCGCTGCGGAGTCCTGCACGGCGGCGACGACGGCCGGATGCGCGTGCCCGAGCAGCATTGGCCCCCATCCGCTGACAAGGTCGACGTACTCGTTGCCGTCCACGTCAGTGAGGTACGGGCCCTTCGCCGAGGCGGCGAACGGAGGCGTGCCGCCGACGGAGCCGTAGGCGCGGACCGGCGAGTTCACGCCCCCTGGGGTGACCTCGAGAGAGCGGGCGAAGAGCGATGCTGAGGCTTCATGATTCATCGTGCATCCACTCTGCCATGGGCCGCCGACAGTGGTGCGCCAGAGTGTGTGGCGAGGGTGCGCGCAAGCTCGCTCGCGTAGTAGGTGAGCACGGCGTCGGCGCCTGCGCGGCGAATCGACGTGATGGACTCGGCGATCGCACGCTCGCGGTCGATCCAGCCGTGAGCGGCGGCGGCCTCGATCATGGCGTACTCGCCGCTGACCTGGTAGGCCCACACGGGGACGATCGACTCGGCGGCGACATCGGCGAGGACGTCGAGGTACGAACCAGCCGGCTTCACCATGACGACGTCGGCTCCCTCCTCGATGTCGATGAGCGCTTCGCGCATCCCCTCGCGGCGGTTCGCCGGGTCGAGCTGGTACGAGCGACGGTCCCCCTGCAGCTGCGAGTCGACGGCCTCGCGGAAGGGGCCGTAGAACGCGGAGGCGTACTTCGCCGAGTACGCGACGATCGCGACGTCGGTGTGCCCGGCGGAGTCGAGGGCGGCCCGCGCGCTGGCGACCTGGCCGTCCATCATCCCCGACATTCCGAGCATCGTGGCGCCTGCTTCGGCCTGGGCGACGGCCATGGCGTCGTACCGCTCGAGGGTCGCGTCGTTGTCGACCCGGCCAACCGCATCCAGCACCCCGCAGTGGCCGTGGTCCGTGAACTCGTCGAGGCAGAGGTCTGTCTGCACGACGATCGCGTCGCCGAACTCCTCCGCGAGCACACGCGCGGCGACGTTCAGGATGCCATTCGGGTCGGTAGCGCCAGAGCCGATCGCGTCGCGCGTCTCCGGGACTCCGAAGAGCATGACCCCGCCGACGCCCAGCGTCGCCGCCTCGTCGACCGCGCGGCGAAGCGAGTCCAGCGAATGCTGCTGCACACCGGGCATCGACGTGATGGCGATCGGCTCGCTGGCTCCCTCCCGAACGAAGAGGGGCAGGATGAGGTCGTTCGGGTGCACGCGCACCTCGCGTACCTGGCGGCGCACGGCGTCGCTCTGGCGCAGACGGCGGGGCCTGCGGCTCGGGGAGATCATGCGATCGTGTCCTTCCTCAAAGTTCAGCGTCGGAGTCGCATCCGCGTTCCGGTTCTGCGTTCGGTCCGTTACCTGTGCAGCGCCACAAGTGGGAGCTCAGCGGTCGCCGGGAGTCTGACCGCGCCCCTCGTCGAGCGCGGGGATGTCTTCCTTCGGGACAGGCTGATTGTCCTGCTCAGCCTGCAGTTCAAGCGCCTCGAACGCACGAAGCGCTTTGAGGTCGATGGCCTCCGTCACCGGCATATCACTGCCGCTCGCGAGCCACTCGAGACCGTCGAGCAGCGAAGCGACCGAACGCTGCTTCGCCACGACGTCGACCCGCAGCCCAAGCTGCCTGGCGTCCTTGGCCGTTCGGGGGCCGATCGCGGCGATGTAGATCTCGTCCGGGATCGGCGAGAACTGCTTGTGCACCTGCTCCGCCACGGAGCCGCTCGTCACGAGGATCGCGCGGATCCTGCTGTTGCGGATGTCGTACTGGATGCTCTCCGCCGCTGGCACGCCGACGGTCCGGTACGCGACGACGGAATCGACGAGGTGGCCGCGACGCGCGAGACCTTCCGCGAGCGTCGGTCGTGCGACCTCCGAGCGCAGCCACAGGACAGAGATCGCCGGCTGATGCCGTGCCGCTTCCGCCCACTCGAGGAGGAGCCCCTTAGCCGAGTTGTCGTGTGTGGGCACGAAGTCGACCCGGTAGCCCGCGGTCGTCAGCGAGGCGGCGGTGGTCTCACCGACCGCCGCGATGAGCGTGTGGTCAGGCACCTTCACGCCGAGCGAGTGCATGACGTCGGCCGCGGTGGCACTCGTCACCGCGATCCAGTTGTAGTGCCCGCTCTCGAGCAGGCGAATCTTCTCGGAGAGCAGGCGCGAGTCGGCTTCGTTCGGGCTCGCGAAGTTGATGAGCGGCGCAGTGATCGGGAAGGCGGAGCGCGCACGCACCGCCTCTGCGACGTCGCCGCCCCAGACGCCACCACGTGGGACGAGGATCTTCCAGCCCTTCAGCGGTGCATCCATCGCGGCTCCTCCGTTCACGTCAGGACCCTCCGTTCAGGCCATCAGGCCATCAGCGCAACGGCACCCTGATCGAAGAGGTCCGTCGAGATGAGCGTGACCAGTTCAGCCTGGGCGGCGTCGAGTGCGCGGGGGTCGGAGACCTCCACGGCACGCCTGCTGGAGACCCGCGAAGATCCGTCTACTGCATACACGGTAGCCCACGCCTCGAGCATTCCGTCGGCGTAGCGTGCGGATGCGCCGACGGGCGCCGCGCATCCGGCCTCGAGTGTCGCGAGAATGCCGCGTTCAACGAGCACTGCCGCACGCGCCGCAGGGTCGTCGAGCTGGGCGACACCCTCGGGGGCATCGCCGTCGCGCACCTCGATGCCGAGGCACCCCTGCCCTGGCGCGTTCGGGAAGTCGTTCAGGTCGAAGCGTTCCGTGATGGCGTCTGCGAAGCCGAGCCGCTCGAGGCCCGCCGCGGCGAGCACGACGGCATCGAGTTCACCGTCGGTCACGAAGCGGAGGCGGCGCTCGACGTTGCCACGTATGTCGCGGATCTCGAGGTCGGGCCGCAACGTGAGGAGTTGCGCGACCCGACGCGGCGAACCGGTACCGACCTTCGCGCCGTGCGGAAGCTGCTCGAGCGTCAGCCCGGACTCGCCACCGAGTGAGCAGAGTGCGTCACGCGGGTCCTCCCGAACCGGGTAGGCGGCAACCGTGAGGCCAGGAGCCTTGGCCGTCGGGAGGTCCTTGAGCGAATGCACCACCAGGTCGCACTCGCCCGCGAGGAGCGCGTCTCGGAGTTCACTCGCGAACACACCCGTGCCACCGAGCGACGAGAGCGCGGCGCGCGTCACGTCGCCGTGCGTCGTCACCCGAACGAGCTCCGTCGGCTCTCCCGTGATGCGCTCGAGCTCGCGAGCCATCGTCGAGGTCTGCGCGACCGCGAGCGCGCTGCCTCGCGTGCCGATCCGCAGCGTCACGGCAGGAGTCCGGAGACCGCCGGCTTGAAGCCGAGGCGCTTGTTCGCGCAGCAGCCGGGGCGGCACACGTCGAACCAGGGCCCGATGGAGGTCATCGCTGGGCGTTCCCCCACCGGGGTCGCGTCGCGTCGCTCGAGCACAAGGTCAACAAGGCCCTCAACGTACTTGGCGTGGATGCCGGGCGTGGGGGTTCTGCGGAACGCGAGTCCCGCATCTGCGGCTGAGTCTTTCGCCTCGTTGTCGAGGTCCCAGAGCACCTCCATGTGGTCGGACACGAAGCCGATGGGCACGACGACGACCGCCTTGGCCCCCTTGGAGGGGAGCTCCTGGATGACGTCGTTGATGTCTGGCTCGAGCCACGGCTGCGAGGGCGGGCCGGAGCGCGACTGGTAGACGAGCTGCCACGAGAGCTGCTCAGGCACGCGGCCGGCGATGGTCGTGTCCTCTGCGAGCTCTTGCAGGGCTGCGAGAGCCACAACCTCGGCAACCGCGAGGTGCTGGGCGGCGTAGGCGCCGCTCTCGCCGAAGCCGGCGCCGGGAGGGCCGGAATTTGCGGCGTCGGCCATCGGGACGGAGTGCGTGGTGAACAGCACCTCGATCTCGGTGGCGAGGTCGAGCTCGGCGTCTTCCTGCGCGAGGCTGAGCACGGCGTCGCGCACACCCTCGATGAACGGGGCGACGAATCCGGGGTGGTCGAAGAACGCGCGCACCTTGTCGATCGTCATCTGCCCGCCGAGACCTGTGTCTTCAAGCGCGTCGGCGAAGTCCTCACGGTATTGGCGGCAGCTCGAGAACGACGAGTACGCGCTTGTCGCGATCGCGATGAGGGTCGAGCAGCCAGCCTCACGGGCCCCGAGCAGGACGTCGTTGAAGTACGGCTCCGAGTTGCGATTGCCCCAGAAGACGGGCAGGTCGATGCCGCGGCGCTCGAGCTCGCGCTCGATGGAGGCTTTCAGTTGGCGATTCTGTTCGTTGATGGGGCTCACCCCGCCGTAGTGGCGGTAATGGTGGGCAACTTCTTCGAGGCGCTCGTCCGGGATGCCGCGGCCTGCCGTGACGTTGCGCAGGAACGGGATGACCTCGTCCTGGCCTTCCGGCCCGCCGAACGAGGCCAGGAGGATGCCGTCGTACGCGACGGGCTCCGTCGTGTGTTCCGGACCGAACTTGGCGGCGTCGGATGCTGCGCTCACGGCCGCGTTGACCTCGACGCGCGTGAACGTGGCCGGGTTGGGCTTTCGTGCGGCGGATCGCTGGCCCGTCTGCTGCGAGGCGACGTCGGTCACTGCAGCACCTCGATGATCTCGGAGGTCTGCACGAATCGACCCGTGTAGAACGGCACCTCCTCGCGCACGTGGCGGCGAGCTTCCGTCTGGCGCAGGTCGCGCATCATGTCGACGAGGTTGAGGAGGTTGTCGTCTTCGAGGGCAAGCAGCCACTCGTAGTCGCTGATGCCGAAGGCCGCGACCGTGTTGGTGAGCGTCGAGGTGTACGCGGCACCCGCGCGACCGTGGTCGGCGAGCATCTGCCGACGCTCGGCCTCAGGCAACAAGTACCACTCGTACGAGCGAACGAATGGGTACACGGTGACCCACTGGCGCGGCTCCTTGCCGAGCATGTATGCCGGCATGTGACGCGCGCTGAACTCGGCTGCGCGGTGCACGCCGACGATCTGCCACGACGGGGTAAGCGGCGCGATGAGCTCGCTGCGACGAATCTGGCGAAGCCCCCACTGGAGGCTCTCCGGCGCTTCGCCGTGCAGCCACACCATGAGCTCACCGTCATGGCGGAAGCCGGAGACGTCGTAGAAACCGCGGACCTTGACGCCGTTCTGGGCGAGCTCCGCGACGATGCCGTCGAGCTCGTCGACGGCCTTGATGGCGTCGCGGCCGGAGAGCACCAGCTCGTTGAGGGTCTCGCGTCGGAACACCGAGATCATCGTGTACTCGGTGAGCGCTCCGCCTCCCCCCTGCTCCTCATTGCCCTGGTGGGCTGCTGGAGCTCCCTGCTCGGCGGGCGCTGCTGACGTTGCGTTGGGCTCGGCGGCGTATGCCGGGACCTCGTTCGAGTGGGTCATGGTCCTATTCTACGAAATGTCGAGGAAAGTGTGAGGGTACGGCCGACGGCCGCTCGCGAGCTCAGCGCGAGCGTCGGTACAGCGTGATGGCGGCCGTGATGCCGCCTGCCACGACCACCGCGGCACCTGTCGCGAGGCCCGCGAGCAGCAGGGGGTTGTCTTCCTTCAGGCGCTGGATGCTGTGGCGAGTGGAGTTGAGGAGCTCGCGTCCACGAATTCGCGGGTCGACCTTCACCTCGATCGCGTCGAGCGTCGCGGCGAGCTCGCGGCGCGTGCGCTCGATGTCGGCCTTCAGCTGGCCGTCATTGCGCTTGTCTTCTTTCTTCGCGAGGGTCGCCTCGCCGTTCTGCTCACTCATACTGTCCGAGCCCCTTCACTGCGTTGACATCCTGCTTGACGCTGGCAATTGTGCGCTCTGGCGCGAGCGAACCTGCGCGCTTGAGCGCGAGGTAGCCAGCCAGGCCGAGCACGATCACGAGCAGCAGGAACGCGCCTGCCACGATGAGCGCGGAGAGCCACGGCGCGAAGACCGTGTTGAGCCCGAGGACGGCGGCGGTGACGAGCACAGCCCACAGTGTGAGCGCGAAGAACGCCGCGGCGGCGAACAAGCCAACCGCGATGCCGTACTTGGTGCCCGTCGAGATGAGCTCGCGCTTGCCCTGCTCGACCTCGTCGCGCACGAGCTTCGTGAGGAGCTTGGGGATGTCGGTCACGAGCGTGCCGAGGCTGGCCCTCGACTTCGGGTTCGCCCTCGTGCGGCCGATGCCGGGGAAGGGCCCGCGGATCGGCTTCTTTTCTGACGACTCAGACATGGGTGTGTCGCTCTCTGCTGGGAGTGCTGGTTAGGACGCGTCGCTGCTCGGGTTGCCGACGGTCCCGGTGGGGGCCGGCGGCTTCGACTTCGAGGAGGACCCCTTCTTGCCGTTGTCCTTGACGGCCTTCGTGACCTGAGCGGTCACGAGCTTCGCGCCGCTCACGGCGACCTCGGCGACCTTCGGGGCGAGCTTGCGAGAGAACTCGTCGACCTCGGCGCGCTTGGAGCGGACGAGCTTCGTGTCCCAGACCGTCTGCGCGACGGAGGAGATCTGCTCATACCGCTTGCGCCCAGCGCGAGCGCCAAGAACGTACCCGGCGCCGAGGCCAAGCACAAACACGAACTTCTTCATGGAAACTCCTATCGTTCGCCGGTGCGCCATCGATCGGTCAATCGGGCGCCGTGAAGCCACGGATCAAGCCTAGCCCCGCTAGGCATCTCAACTCGCGCTAAGCCTGTGCGTCCTCGGGGAACAGCTCGTCGACCGCGCGGAGCACCCCGGGCACGACGCTCGCGAGCCCCGTGCCGTCGATCCAGGTACCGGCGAGCGCGAATCCTTCCGCTGACTTCGCCCCATCGCGCGCCTCCTTGAGCGCCTCTGCGCGGCCGAGTCGGGCTGCCGGCGCTGGGATGCGCCAGACGTGGCGGGCCACCGCCACGACGTCGTCGTCGTCGGAGATCGCAGTGCCGAGCAGGCGCCCTGCGTCCGTGCAGGCGAGCGCCTTCAGCTGGTCATCGTCGAGGCCATGCGTGAGGGGCTCCGCTCCCCCGGGCCTTTCCGGACCGTATGAGAGGCGGAGCACGTGCATTCCCTCGCCTGCAGCCGCCTGCTGCCATGCCCATTTCGCAGTGACGTGCGTGAGGGCCTTGGCGCGGATGCTCGTGCTCGGCTCCCCGACGAGCACTCCGGTGCCTCGAGGGTACTGATCGAGCTGGGGGGCGCGCACAAGAAGCGCGACGACCTCGGCCGGCACGGGGGCCGCACCCCCGGGTGCCGACGCGCCCGCCAGGCCCGGTGCCGGGAGTTCGATCGTCGAGAGGATGCGCGGCACGACAAGCGGCTCGCCGTGCTCGAGCACCACACGCCAGTACTCGCGGCCCGCGGTTGCACCACCCGCCGTCGACCCGTCGGGTGCCGGCAGGTCGGATACCGACACCTCGGCTGCCGAAACGACGCGCGTGCCGAGACGGATCTCGACACCGAGTTCCTCGAGATCGTGCCCCAAACGCGCCACGACCAGATGCATGCCGCCATCGACCGTGCGAACGGCGGCCCCAGGGGGGGCGTTCCGGCGGAGCGCCGCCACGGCGCCGGCCAGCGAGCCGTGCTCGCGGATGCGCTCGGCGAGCGCCGGGAGGAGCACCCGATGGTCGAGCTCTGCGGGATCGAGTGAGTACACGCCCCTGGTCACGGGCGCCACGAGGCGGCCGAGCACCACCGGCCCCATACGCGCGAGGACAAGCGCTTCGAGGTCAACTGCGTCTGCGCCGATCTCCGGGGCGAGTTCCCGATCGCGCTCGAGTTCGGCGATGCCCTCATCGCCGATAGCCGCGTGCACGGCCGCGCGGGCCTCGTCGTCGAGCAGAGCGGCCTCGCCCGGTATCCCGAGCATCCCACCGGCAGGCATGGGGGCGGCCGTCTCGTCGGTCACAACCCAGGAGCCGAGCGCACGCGGCTCGACGACGCCGTCGAGCATCCCGAGCTCCTCGAGCAGTGCCGCGAAGGCACCACCTCTGGTCGCGAATGCCTCGGCGCCGATGTCGATCGTGAGTCCGCCCAGCTGAGCCGAGCGGATCATCCCCCCGAGCTGGTCTGTGGCCTCCACAAGCAGAACCCTGACGCCGCGGCGCGCGGCGCGCCTGGCAGCGAGCATGCCGGCGATGCCGCCACCGATGACGAGGAACTCAGGCTGCCCCGAGGGCCGCCTTGTCACTCGACCCGACCGCCGTCTGGCAGGGAGTGCGCGAACTCGACGAGGCCCGTCAAGACGGCGGGGTCGGCGGACGGGGGCACGCCGTGGCCGAGGTTCAGGATGTGGGCTGGCGCCGAGTTGCCCCGACGCACGACGTCGCGCACATGCGCCTGCAGCACATCGTCCCCGGCGCCGAGCACCGCGGGGTCGACGTTGCCCTGCAGCGGCACGTTGCCGCCGAGACGACGCGATGCCTCATCGAGCGTGATGCGGTCGTCGACGCCCATGACATCGGCGCCGATCGCGTGCATGTCCGGCAGGAGTTCCGCCGTGCCGACGCCGAAGTGGATCGTGCGGACCCGCTCGCCGCCTGGCGTGCGCAGGGCACGCACTCGCTCAAGCGCGAGGCCGCTCGAGGCGGCGATCGACTTCTGGTACCGGTCGCGGCTGAGCGAACCGGCCCACGAGTCGAACAGCTGCACGATGCTCGCGCCGGCACGTACCTGCGCTTCGAGGAACGCCGCGGACAGCTCGGCGATGGCGCCGGAAAGGTCGGACCAAGCCTCCGGGTCGGCCTGCATGAGCGTGCGCGTGCGGAGGTGATCCTTCGACGGACCGCCCTCGACGACGTAGGCGGCGACCGTGAACGGCGCACCTGCGAAGCCGATGAGCGGCGTCGACCCGAGCTCTGCGACCGTGAGCGAGACCGCCTCAGTGATGGGGTCGAAAAGCTCTGGGCTGATGCGCTCTCGAATGCGCGCCGCGAACTCGTGAGCTTCGCGCGACGTGCGCACCGGGTTCTCGAAGACGGGGCCAGTGCCAGGAACGATGTCGACAGCCTCGCCGATGAGCTTCAGGGGCACGACGATGTCGCTGAAGAACACGGCAGCGTCGACGCCGTGGCGGCGAACCGGCTGCAGCGTGATCTCGGCAGCCAGCTCCGGTCGCAGGCAGGAGTCAAGCATCTCGATGCCCTTCCGCAGCTCGCGGTACTCCGGGAGCGAACGGCCAGCCTGCCGCATGAACCATACGGGCAGCGTCTCGGGACGCTCGCCGCGGGCAGCGCGGATGAGCGCAGCGTCCGCCGTGAGGCCTGAGGAGAGGGGGTGCGAGTCGCTGAGCGGCAGGAGTGCAGGAGCTGTCTGTGTCACCTGTCCATTGTCCCATTAGGTGCGCGCGAGACCACTCCGTCTGGTCTTCGGGGCCGCTTCCGAGCCGACGCCCGATGGCAACAGGTTTAAGGGAAGGTATGGCTCTTAAGCGGATGTCCGGAGAACTTCTACAATAAGTAATCGTGTTGCTGTGTCTGAGTGCCAATCACCGCACCGCGAGCTTCCCAGTACTTGAAAAGCTCGCGGCCCGCGAGGACGGCGAACTAGAGTCCGCGCTCCGCGGCGCCCCCGGCGTCGACGGAGCTATCGTGCTGGCCACATGCAACCGCTTCGAGATCTACCTCGACATCGACACGGCTCAGCCTGTCGCCCCAGAGCTCATGCCGACGATCGCTTCAGCGCTCGACGTCTCAGTCGAGACGCTTCGCGCCAACATGGCAGTCATCCACGACACCCAGGTGCCCGAGTACCTCTTTGCGGTCTCGAGCGGCCTCGAGTCTGTTGTCGTCGGCGAGGGAGAGATCTCCGGCCAGGTACGCCGAGCGCTCGAGGAATCGCGCGCGGCCGGAATGTCCACGTCGCAGCTCGAGCGCCTCTTCCAGTCGGCGTCCACGACGTCGCGTGGCATCAAGTCGGGCACGAAGTTGCAGAGCGCAGGCCGTTCGCTGGTGCGCCTCTCGCTGGAGCTCGCCGCCTCACAGATCGCCGACTGGAGCACCGCGCAGGTTGTGCTCGTCGGCACCGGATCCTACGCAGCCGCGTCGCTCAAGGCCCTCCAGGACCGCGGGGTGACCCGCGTCGGCGTCTACTCGCCCTCAGGTCGCGCCCATAAGTTCGCGGAGCGTGAAGGCGTCTTCGTCATCGAGCGCAGGAATCTGCCGGAGCACCTCTCGAACGCAGACCTCGTCGTGACCTGCTCGACGGCAGACACGGTGGTCATCGACTACGACCTCGTTCTCGGCGCTCGCCTCGCACCAGGCTGCGCAGAGTCCACGCTGTTCATCGACCTCGGCATGCCACGCAACGTCGACCCCGCCGTCGGGCGCCTGAACGGTGTCTCGGTGCTCGACCTCGAGACCATCCGCATCCACGCACCCCTCGAGGAGCTCGGGGCCGCCGACGAGGCCCGCTGCATCGTGTCGCGCGCGGCGAGCGAGTTCGTGGAGCAGCAGGCCGAAACGAGCGTCGCCGAGGGCATCGCCGCGCTCCGCTCGCACATCACCGACATCGCCCGCGCGGAGACTGAGCGCGTCGCGAATAAGGACGACGCCGGCGTGGCCGAGGCGGCACTGCGTCGCCTCGCGAACACGCTCCTGCACAGCCCATCCGTGCGAGCGAAAGAGCTTGCGCGCGCTGGACGTGGCGACGAGTACCTCGACGCCATCGAATTGCTCTTCGGCATCACCGTCGAACGCTCAGCATCTGAGCCGACGCCGCCCGCCATGCAGGCCGTCCCCGCTCCGCTCCCGAGCATCACCGAGGTCGAAGGTGACGGGGCTCTCGAGTGCCCCGTGCACACCTCCTAGCCCTCATCGCACACTTGCCGCTGGAGATCTCCTTCTCCTGCGGGAAGTTTCCCCGAACACGCGGCTTGCCCACCCCGAGAAGCCGGCGCGGCGCACTGATGCGCAGGATCGACCGCGAATGCGGGGCCACGCGGTTTGGCTCACCCGCATCTTCGAACTCGCGAGGGAGAATCGACGCGCGCCGGCAAGCTCGGGCACCGAACCCCGCGCGAACCAGCGGCGAACATACCGAGCCGGCCGCCGGGCGCACGCACCGTCGATGGGAATCCTTCCGAATGCTCCGCGAACACCGCTTCAAGCTGACTGCCGGCGCCGCCGCCCTGACCGCGCTCCTCGCGCTGAGCGGATGCGCGGGCGACGGTCAGACCGACGACGCCGTCCCCGATGAGGGCATGCAGGCACCCGGCACGTCGATCTCGGACGCGTTGACCGAGAGCGAGATGGGCGGCACGCTCGACTTCGGTGCGCTCCTGCCCAGCGGGGCGACCGGCGCTGTCATCGCCTGCCCCGGAGACACTGTCGAGTCACTCGCCGAGAGCACGGGCATCGACACAGGTAACTTCGACGTCGCAGAGGGCACGTTGCCCGTAGCAGACGGCTCGTTTGCGCTGCTTTTCGGCGATGCAGACGACAAGATCACGACGTCAACGCTGTACACGAGCGAATCGGTGGACCTCTGCTCAAGCGGAGCTGTCGCTTCCACCTATCTTGGCGCTGGCGCGTTTGTCATGCTCTCCAAGGAGGGCGAAGTCTGGACGCCGACCGGCGTCGAGTAGTCGCACACCACCGGAGTCGCCGAACTCATCCGGAGTCGGAGGGGTGAGGCCACGACAGCAACAGAACGCCCTTCGAGATGGATGTCCATCGCGGAGGGCGTTACCCTGTTGCGGACGATTGGGCTGGCTACCAGATCGTCACGCGGGCTTCCGGTGCCAGCCAGAGGGCGTCATTCTCGGTGACGTCGAACGCGTCGTAGAAAGCGTCGACGTTGCGGACGATCTGGTTGCAGCGGAACTCGGCCGGCGAGTGCGGGTCGACCGCGAGGAGCAGCTTGGCGTACTCGGGGCGCGCCTTCTGCTGCCAGGCCTGTGCCCAGCTGAGGAAGAAGCGCTGAGCTGCCGTCAGCCCGTCGATGATGTTCTCGTCGTCGGGGCTGAAGCCGGCGTCTGCCCGGTAGGCGCGGTACGCCTTCCAGGCGATGCCGAGTCCGCCGAGGTCGCCGATGTTCTCGCCGATCGTGAGTTCTCCATTGACCTTCTGGCCTTCGGTGCCTTCCGGTGAGAGCTCGTTGTACTGGTCGATGAGAGCTCGCGTGCGCTGCTCGAAGGCGGTGCGATCGTCAGAGGTCCACCAGTCTTCCAGGCGTCCGTCTCCGTCGTACTTGGAACCCTGGTCGTCGAAGCCGTGCCCGATCTCGTGGCCGATGACGGCGCCGATCGCTCCGAAGTTCGCGGCCGGGTCACGGTGCTCGTCGAAGAACGGCAGCTGGAGGATCGCGGCGGGGAAGACGATCTCGTTCTCGCCCGGCGAGTAGTAGGCGTTGACAGTCTGCGGCGGCATCATCCACTCGTCGCGCCGCACGGGGGTGCCGAGCTTCGCGAACTCGTAGCCTGCTTCGTAGACGGATGCACGACGCGAGTTGCCGACGACGTCGTCGTCCTTGATCTCGAGGTCGGAGTAGTCACGCCAGCGGTCGGGGTAGCCGATCTTGGTGACGAACTTCTCGAGCTTGTCGAGGGCGCGTTCACGCGTCTCGGGGCTCATCCACTCGAGTTCGGTGATGGATGCGCGGTAGGCGCCCGTCAGGTAGCCGACGAGCTCGAGCATCTTGGCCTTGGCAGTCGGCGAGAAGTGCCGCTCGACGTAGGCCTTGCCGATGGCTTCCGGCAGCTTGCCCTCCGCGTGGCCGGTGCCGCGCTTCCACCGCTCGCGCTGCTCTGGAGTGCCCTGGAGGGTCTTGCCGTAGAACTCGAAGTTGGCGGCAGAGGCCGACGGGGCGAGGATGCCCGAGTACTGGGAGGCGATACCCCAGACGAGCCAGTCCCGCCACGCCTCGAGGTGCTCTTCCGTGAGGAGGCCAGCGACGCCCTCGAAGAAGTCCGGCTGACGCACGATGACACGATCCAGAGCGCCGGCGGGGGCGCCCCAACGGGAGGTCCAGCCGACGAAGTCGACGTTCGAGTAGGCCGAGTTGAGCTCCTCGAAGGTGCGCGGGTTGTAGGCGAGCTCAGCCTCGCGGGACTTGACGACGTCCCAGTGCAGCTTGGCGATCTCGGTCTCGAGCGCGAACACTCGGGCTGCTCGCTCTCCAGCGTCTGGCAGACCGGCGAGGCCGAGCATGCGCGCGATGTGCGCCGTGTACTGCTCGCGGATCTCCGCGTACTGCTCCTCGCGGTAATAGCTCTCGTCTGGCAACCCGAGGCCGGACTGCTCGAAGTACAAGGCGTACTCGGCGGGCGACTTGAGGTCGGGGTAGACGTAGGCCGACACGAACGAGCCGAGGCCGGTGCGCTCGAGGTCGCCGAGCACGTGCAGGAACTCGTTGATCGTTGACGCAGCCAGCACGCGGTCGATGTCTGGGCGGACAGGGTCGAAGCCGAGCGCCTCGAGCTTCTCTTCGTCCATAAAGGCGGCGTAGGCGTCGGCCGCCTTGCGGAGTTCCGTGCCCGGTTCGGCGTCCTTGCCGCTCTCGAGGATGTCGAGGACCGCCTTCTCGGCGTCTTCCCGCAACTGGATGAAGCTGCCGTAGGCCGGCAGATACGCGGGCACCTCGGTGGCGGCGATCCACTTGCCGTTGGTGTGCCTGAACAGGTCGTCGGCGGGGCGAACCGAGGCGTCGAGCGCCTCGAGGTCGATGCCCGAGGAGAGCTGCTCGGTTGCGGGAGCGGTGGAGGCGAGGTCGTCCGTCTGTGACATGTCCCTCAGGCTAGAACACCCCGCCGACACTGGCGCTGAGATCACCTCAGGGCGAACACGCTGAGTCACGTGGATCTCGCCCGCGTGTGACAGCACCCGTGCCCTG
Organism: Pseudoclavibacter sp. AY1F1; assembly: GCF_002931075.1. GTDB lineage: Bacteria > Actinomycetota > Actinomycetes > Actinomycetales > Microbacteriaceae > Pseudoclavibacter. The sequence continues at coordinate 19,939 of NZ_PSTQ01000003.1, forward strand.
CAACAATGGCCGAGTGCGCGCATCCGGGAACCCTTCCTCTCAAAGCCGCACCGACGCACGCGCGCTCGACCGCAGCATCCTGACACTCGCGGTTCCCGCCTTCGGCGCCCTTGTCGCAGAGCCACTCTTCCTGCTCACCGACACGGCGCTCGTCGGGCACCTCGGCGATACCGCTCTCGCTGGCCTCGGGGTCGCTGCGACAATCCTTCACACGGTTGTCGGCATCATGGTGTTCCTGGCGTACACGACAACCCCCGTCGTAGCCAGGCTTCTCGGCTCCGGAGACCGGCCCGGGGCGATTCGCGCCGGCATCGAGGGCATGTGGCTGGCCGCGTTCTGCGGCGTCGTGCTGCTTGTTGTCGGCCTACCGCTGAGCGCCCCGCTCGTCGGCGTCTTCACGAGCGACCCCGGCGCAATCGACGCCGCGAACACGTACCTCTCCCTGAGCCTGTGGGGCTTGCCGGCGATGCTGCTGGTGATCGCCGCGATGGGTCTGCTTCGTGGCCTGCAGAACACGAAGGTCCCGCTTGTCGTCGCCATCGCAGGCTTCGCCGTCAATGCCGCCCTCAACGCGGTGTTCATCTACGGGCTCGGCTGGGGCATCGCCGGCTCCGCGATAGGCACCGTCATCGCGCAGTGGGGCATGGCGGTCGTCTACATCGTCATCGCGATACGGGCTGGTCGTGAGGTCGGTGTCTCGCTTCGGCCGGGCATCGGCGACCCCCGCATCGTGTTCTCGGCAAACGCCTTCATGGTGCTCCGCACGCTCACGCTGCGCGCCTCCCTCGTGGTGCTCGTGTGGGCGGCCGGGCAGCAGGGAGTCGCCGAACTGGCCTCACTGCAGATCCTGCTCTCCGTCAACAGCCTCATCGCGTTCACGCTCGACGCGCTGGCGATCGCAGGGCAAGCGATGGTCGGGCACGCCCTTGGCGCTGGCGACACCAAGAAGGTGACGGCCATCTCTCGCCGCCTCAAGCAGTGGGGCTTCCGGTTCGGCGTCATTCTCGCGGTTGTCTTCGCGGCGCTCGCCTGGGTGCTCGGCTACGTCTTCACGAGCGACCCCGCCGTGCTCGCGCTCCTGCCTCTCGGCTTCCTCATCCTCGCGGCCGGCACCCCGATAGCCGGATTCGTGTACGTGCTCGACGGCATCCTCATCGGCGCCGGCGACGTGCGCTACCTCGCCCTCGCGGGCATCCCGCCGTTGCTGGTGCTGGTCATAGGGGTGGCTGTCGTGCTGCCTCTCGGGATGCAGGGCGCGGTGGGACTCGGGCTCCTCTGGGCCTCCTTCACCATCGGCACGATGGGTGCGCGGGCGCTGGTGCTCGGGGCCCGCGAGCGCGGCGCGAAGTGGCTCGTGCCCGGCGCTTCGAGGTAGTCGGCGGTCCGCACGCAGGCCGAATTCCGGGATTCGAAACGGGAAACCGGGGAGTTCTCCCCATCGCCACCCGGGGATTTTCCTGCAAATGTGGGGGAATCGAGCCGACCCCGGGCTCGCCGTCGCTGTGCACATCTGACGCCGGCGCGAACAGATTCCCTTTGGAGTTCCACAATGCGTGCATCCCTTCCTTCGAATATCGGTGTGACCGAGAGCAACCTCCCCACTCGCCGCTCGGTCGTCACGGCGGGGGCGTGGAGCATCCCCCTCGTCTCGTTGGCGGTCGGAGTGCCGATGGCGTCGGCGAGCACAACAACCGCAGGGTTCGATCTCGCGATCGTCGGCCTGCAGTTCGGCGAGACGCTTCCGCTCTTCACACCCGACTACACGCAGCGCTACTCGTCGTACACGCCGCTGAGCAATTTCGCCGTCGCGAACTTCGGCGACCAGCCATCCCCCGTCGAAGGATTCCGCGCCAGCTACACGGTCGACAACGAGCTCGCCGTCCTTGACCGCGTCGGATATCGCGTTGCCGGTTCGACGGAGCCCACCTACGTCGACGACGTCGAAACGATCGTCACGGGGACTCGCACCGAGTACCGGTGGCTCGTGCCCGTCTCCGTCCCCGTGAACGAGTCGGAGGATCCGATGTTCCCGACGGGAGCCGTCGCGCTGGTCGTCGAGTCGACGGTGCTCCTCCGGTACCCGAACGACGCGTACGACCCCGAGAAGCTCATCGGGTCTCGCGTGAGCGCGACCTCGCTCGCGGCCGAGACGAAGACGGACAACAACGTCCTCCAGGGCGTCGGCAAGAGCGATCTCGAGCCTGCGTCTCCCTACGCGGCCCAGACCGAGGCGACCTTCGAGACGGCACCGCTCGGGACTGGACCGGCCCGCACGAGCCGACCCACTTCTGTGAAGATCACCTCCATCGGACCCCGACCGCTCCCAGCTTCCGGGTCAGCCGTCGTCAGGTTCGACTACCGCTCGACGACCGCCTTTTCCATCGCCAACGTTCGGCTCAACGGCGCCCCGACATCAGCCTTCCTGCAGACCGTCACCGCGCCGGAGCGCCAGGCATGGTCGAGCGTGCAGGAGCTGCTCGCCGAGCTCGGCGCGCCGCTGAACGCCGGCGACGCCCTCGAGTTCGACGTCGTCTACGACGCTCCGTCGCTCGGCGGATACGACGTGCCCTCGACGGCAGGGCACGTCGGCTTCACCCCGGCCGACAACAACGACCGCGACCAGCGCACAACCGAGTTCGCCTACGTCTACGGGGTGATCCCTGCCTGAGGGACGGTCAGTGCGGCGTTCGGTGCGTCTCGTCGGCGCGTGACTCGAAGGGCCCCTTCGAGAGATCGACGAGATCCGCACCCTCGCCGCCTCCCCCGTTCAGCCACGGAATCGTCCAGCGCTGCGCGATGAAGGCGATCACCGCGAGCGCGACGAAGCCGCAGATGAGCTTGTCGGTGACCGACGCGACGAGGTTCGAGGAGAGTACGGCGAGGCCCTGCGGCTGCCCGAGCATCTGCAGCGTCCACACGACGTTCTCGGCGGCGTGGCCGGTACCTCCGTGGAAGAGGATGAGGATGATCGGGACCGCGACGGCCGAGCAGCAGACCGCGACGATGATGTTGAGCAGGAAGAAGCGCGGAATGCTGGACGCCATCCGGAACCGTCGCGCCCCATACCCCCATACGAGCGCGCCCGTGATGTTGACGAGCGAGAAGAAGAGCGACTGCGGGCCGCTCAGCCAGACCCCGCCGGTATTGCTCGCGACGGCGACGATGACCCCCGCCCACGGGCCGATGGCGATGGCAGTGATGGCGGTGCCGACCATGTCGAAGAAGAGGGGCAGCCGGAAGGCCGCGACGACGAAGTGCCCGAACAGGTTGATCAGGATGCTGAGGGCCATCACGCCGAGGACAAGGCCCCAGGTGAATGGACGCTTCGCTCCCTGGGTGTGCTCGTCTGCCTGACCGGGCAGCTCGGTCTGCCCGGTGACATCCAAATTTGGTCCTCGAGGGACCACCGGCCGATCTGGCACCGACTCGATGTGCTCAGCACGAACGGCGGGAGCGCTCTCCAGAGCCGGCTTCGCTTCGTCGAGACCGAGGTCGGAACTTGACGGGCGAGCGGCACTCGCACGCTCGACCCACCTCGGAACGGACTCCACAGGTACTTCGAGTGCCTCCACGATCTCGCCGACCAGACGGGAGTCGAGCCGAGCGCGACCCGGTCGGAAGGCATCGTAGACCGTGGTTCTGGCGGGCCCTGGCGGCACATCGGGGCCGCCCTTGCGGCGGCGATTCTCCTGGATGCGGAGCGCGATCTCCGCGAAGGTCACCCCGCCAGATGCGGCGCGCAGGCGACGAAGATCCGCGACGACGGAGTCGCAGGTCTCTCGCCCCTCGGCGTCCGCCACGTTGTCGCCCACCTGTCTCGCCCAGACAGGCTGGCCGATTCTCAAGATATCAGCGCGAGAGTCGCCTCTTCGGCTTCCAGGCGGCGGGCGTAACCGTATCGTGAGAAGTCCTCGCGTTCGGAACCCCCGCGGGGTACGTTCTCGTCATGGTCCCGCTCGAAAGCCTGCTCGCGTTCGCCATCGCGTCGGTGTTGCTCATCCTCATCCCGGGGCCGAGTGTGCTGTTTGTCATCGGGCGGTCGATCGCGCTCGGCCGTCGGGCGGGAGTCCTCAGCGTCGTCGGCAATGCGATCGGGATGATCCCCGCCGTGCTCGCCGTGGCACTCGGCGTCGGCGCGCTGGTCGCGTCGTCGATCGTGGCATTCACGATCATCAAGATCCTCGGCGCCATCTACCTCGTCTGGCTCGGCGTGCAAGCGATCCGCAACCGGAACGCGCACCTCACCGAGGAGGCGCCGCAGCCCGCGAGCGCCTTCAAGCTTCTCACGCAGGGGTTCATCGTCGGTAGCACCAACCCGAAGACGATCGCGTTCTTCGTCGCGGTGCTGCCGCAGTTCGTGTCGCCGACGGCGGGGCCAGCCTGGTCGCAGCTGCTTGAGCTCGGCGTCTGCTTCCTCCTGCTCGCCCTCATCTTCGACGGGATCTGGGCACTCACGGCCGGGACCGCCCGCGAGTGGTTCGCCAGGTCCCCCAAACGCATCTCAGGCATGTCTGCCACGGGCGGCGCCATGATGATCGGCCTCGGAGGCGTGCTCGCCCTCTCGGGTGCGAAGAGCTAACCCGGGACGAAGAGCCAACCCGGGACGAAGAGCCAGCGAGCAACGAGAGGGCGGCAGCGTCGGAAGCCGCACCGGCGCGCACGACCGCTCGGCGCATCCCAAGCGATTACCCTCGTGAGGTGCGTCTTGTTATTGCGAACTGCAGCGTCGATTACATCGGCCGTCTCACCGCCCACCTGCCCATGGCCCCTCGGGTGCTCATGCGAAAGGCCGACGGCAGCCTTCTTGTGCACTCGGACGGCGGCAGCTACAAGCCGCTCAACTGGATGAGCGCCCCGTGCTCGATCGTGGAAGAGGCACCGGATGCGACACAAGCCGAGGCTGGCATCACGGCCCTCTGGCGGGTCACGCAGACGAAGACCGGTGACCAGCTGCTCGTCACGATCGGTGAGGTCTTCAGCGACCACTCCCACGAGCTTGGCAAGGACCCTGGCCTCGAGAAGGATGGCGTCGAGGCACACCTGCAGAAGCTCCTCGCCGACCAGATCGATCTCCTGGGAGACGGGCACGCGCTCGTGCGTCGCGAGTACATGACGGCCATCGGCCCCGTCGACATCCTCGCGCGCGACGGGAACGGAGCTTCCGTCGCCGTCGAGATCAAGCGGCGAGGTGGCATCGACGGCGTCGAGCAGCTCACGCGCTACCTCGAGCTCATGAACCGCGATCCCCTGCTCGCCCCCGTCTCCGGTGTCTTCGCGGCGCAGGAAATCGCGCCGCAGGCGCGCACGCTGGCGGAGGACCGTGGCATCCGCTGCGTCATCCTCGACTACGACGAGATGCGCGGCGTCGACCCGCGCCACATGCGCCTGTTTTAGCAGGCCACCCCAACCGTTCAGGGAGCTGTCGCCTTCTGCTCGGCCACCGCTCACTACACTGGCTCGAACATGACGCACACACGTTCCACTGAAATGACCGGCCCGATCCCCGTCGAGCCTCAGCCGACCCCGGTCGTCCAGCCAGCGGCGACTCGCGATACGCGACGCGTTGACCTCAAGCGCGGCACGGGCGTGGCCCCGTTCACGGCGATCCTCTGGGACCTCGACGGCACCATCAGCGACTCGGCGCCCGGCATCCTGAACAGCTTGCGCGCCACGCTCTCCAGCTATGGCCTGCCGATCCCAAGCGACGCCGAGCTGCTCAAGCACGTCGGCCCGCCCATCCACGAGACGTTCGCCGCCTACGGGCTCGATCCCATCGAGGCGACGGAACGGTACCGGACCATCTACCGCGAGTCCGACTCGTTCATCGGGGACCCGTACCCAGGTGTCCTGCAGGTCATCCGCGATGTCCACGCAGCCGGTATCCCTCAGTCGACGGCGACAAGCAAGCCGGAGAGCTCAGCTGCGGTCATCCTCCAGAGCTACGGCGTCGCCGACCAGTTCCTGACGATTACCGGCGCCTCAGACGATGAGGTTCGTTCGGCGAAGGCCGACGTCATCGAGGAGGCGCTCCGTCGCCTTGAGGTGGCCGGGGTCGACCTCAGCAACGTGCTCATGATCGGCGACCGCTTCTACGACGTGCAGGGTTCCGCCGCGCACGCGGTCCCCGCCGTCTACGTCTCGTGGGGCTACGGCCGCCTTGGCGAAGAAGAGGGCTCGGTGGGCGTCGCGGATTCGGCTGAGCGACTCCGTACCTTCCTGTCGCTGGGCTGAATCAGTCTCAGGATGGTCTGACCGCCCTGTCTCCGGACCGACTCGGCCAGTCATGGACACCGAGTTCCCTCCTTCCAGTCGCTTTGTCGGTGGCCCGTCGTATCCTCGGGGCATGCGCGTAGAAAGCTCTTTCACCATCGAAGCCTGGGACTCAAACGGCCGTGCTGTCGGCATCGAGACCGCAGCCCCGCTCGGCGGGGCGTTCATCGTCCGTGCCATCTCGGGCGGCGATATTGAGGGGCGAAGCGAAGTGCTCTTCGCGGGTGCCTTCAACGAGAAGCACGGTTCTGGCACGTACGTCGCAATCGACGCGTTCGAGGGCACGATCGCGGGCAAGACGGGCACACTCGCGTTCTGGCACGCGAATACGGTCGCTCGGGGCCGGCCAGCTGCTGGGGGCGGACTGCTGCACATCGTGCCCGACTCCGGCACGGCAGAGCTGACTGGTGTGAGCGGCACCGGAGAGATCATCGCCCGAGGCGACGACCACACGCTTGTGCTCGAGATCGAGTTCGACGACGCCGATGAGGTCGAGATCGACGGCGAGGTGTTCGCGGGCGAGGTCGAGGCGGGTACGCCGAAGTCCGAGGGCTGATCGGAAACCGGTAGGCCGTGCCAGCAAAAGCGGGAGCCGCATCCGCACGCCCGAACCCGTTCACCCCGTCCTTCGGGGTCACGCCTCCGTTGCTGGTCGGGCGGTCGACCATGCTGGCTTCCTTCGAAGCGGCGATCGACGGCACCCCCGGTGAGGTGGGGCGGGCGACACTGGTCACCGGGCTTCGCGGCGTCGGAAAGACGGTCATGCTCAACGCGCTCGAGGACATCGCCGTGTCGCGTGGCTGGCTGGTGATCTCGGAGACGGCCACGAAGGGACTCGCGGAGCGCATCACGACGGAAGCACTCCCAAAACTGCTCGCCGAGCACGACCCGAAGGCCAGCAAGCGCCGCATCACGGGTGTCACCCTGCCGATGAGCTCCGGCGGGTTCGTCTCAACGGTCGAGGACCGACACAGGCCAGTCGCGAACATGCGGTCGCAGTTGACGGCGCTCACGGGTCTGCTCGCGCCGAACGGCACGGGGGTGCTCATCACGGTGGATGAGATCCATCGGGGCGCGATCGACGACCTCCGCGAGATCACCACAGTCGTGCAGCACGCGTTTCGTGAGGGCCTCGACGTCGCGTTCGTGGGCGCCGGTCTCAAGCCGAACATCAACGAGCTGCGCAGCGACCGAATGCTGACGTTCCTTCGCCGCGCGCATGTACAGGAGCTCGGTCAGCTCAGTTTCGAGGCGTCGGTGAGGGCCCTTTCGGCGCCGATTACCGAAGGTGGGCGCACCATCGACGACGACGCCCTCGACTATGCGGTCCGTGGCACGCAGGGCTACCCGTTCCTTGTGCAGTTCATCGGCTCGAAGTCGTGGCAGGAAGCCGGCGACGCCGAGCGCATGCAGCTCGCGCACGCGCGCCGGGCTGTTCGACTCGCGAGACAGGCGATGGGCCAGTACATCTACGAGCCGACGATGGCGGCGCTGTCCGTCGGCGACCGCACCTACCTGGCCGCGATGGCAAGCGACGAGGGGCCCTCCCTCTCGAGCGACATCAGGCTACGGATGCGCGCCAAGGCGGGCTATGTGGGTGTGTACCGGCAGCGGCTCATCAACGCCGGCATCATCGAGCCGGCGGGCTACGGCAGCGTGCAGTTCACGACCCCGTACCTGCGCGAGTACCTCAGGGAGCACGTCGTAAGCGAGGCCATCGCGCTGCCGCAGGGTCGCGCGTTCCCGCCGCCCCCTGCCGACGACGAGTAGCGACGCCCCAGGGGCCCGCTCTGGGGGCCCGTCAGGCCTGCCGGAGACCGGGTCAGGGCGGCGGGTCGGGTGGACAGCTCAGGCAGACGACTCAGGCAGACAACTCAGGCAGACACCTCAGCGCTGCGGGGAACCGGTCACGGAACGCGCACGCCGGTGAACGGCGTTGCGCGGCGCAGCTCGAAGCCGAGCTTCTCGTAGGCCGCGATAGCGCCAGTGTTGGTTGCGGCGGCGTGCATGAGGGCCTTGTCGCCGCGCTCCTGGATGTGGAAGGCGACGTCGAGCACGAGGCGAGAGGCGAGGCCCTGGCGTCGGTAGTCGGCGTCGGTGGCGACGGCGCTGATCTCCGTCCACCCCGCGGGGTGGAGGCGCTCCCCCGCCATGGCGACGAGCTTGCCATCACGGCGGATGCCGATGTAGCGACCCATCACGTAGGTGCGCGGCAGGAAAGGCCCTGGCTGGTTCCGCTCGACGAGCGCCAGCATGTCGGCGGCGTCGTCGGCACCGAGCTCGACGACCTCGTCGTCCGGCCTGGTCTGCAGTCGCGGCGTCTGGATCAGCTGCACGCCCTCGCCCCGCCAGGTCTGCGCCCACCCTGCAGGCACAACGGGGTCTGCGTGGGAGATCGCGAGTTCTGCTCCGGAACCGAGGAGCTCGGCGATCGCATCCCAGACGCCTGGCTCATCCCAGGAGCGCACGCCGAGAAACGGCGAAACGTCCGCCGGGTACCGCTTCACGAGGTCTCCGCCGATCGCGAGGTGCGCGTGCGCACCGGTCAGCGAATGCCACGCGGGGTTGTCGAGCACGGAGTTATCGAGCGCGGAGGTGGGGGCGGTGGTGGTGTCGGTCATGTGGTCCTCGAGACAGTGGATGTGTCTCTGATTGTCACGCACACCGGCATCGACGGTGGGCGCCGTGACCGACGGTTACGGTCAGTTGCCTCCAACAGCGGCCCCCGACATTGCGTCCCGGGCTCGCGGTATCCCTAGACGCCAAGCTGCGCGCGCAACTCCTGCACGTGGCCGTTGGGGTCGATGTCGTAGGCGACGTACGACAGAGCACCGTTCGCATCCACGATGAAGCTCGAGCGGATGACGCCGGTGCCGGCGATTCCCGCGACGGGCCGCTCCCCCCACGCACCCCACTCCATGGCGGTCGCCCCGGAGTCGCTGAGCAGCGAGTACGGCACCTGCTGCTCCTCACCGAACTTCAGGAGCTCTCGCGGCTGGTCCAGCGAGATGCCGAGCACCGTGACGGCGGCATCGCTCAGCGCTCCGAAATTGTCGCGGAAGTCGCACGCCTGCTGCGTGCACTTCGGGGTGCCGGCCTTCGGGTAGAAGTAGACGACAACCGGCGAGCCGGCGAGGTCGCTGAGTCGGATGATCTCGCCGTGCTGGTCGGTGAGCGCAAAATCTGGGGCGCTATCGCCGACGCTGAGAGTGGTGACCAAGATTGCTCCTCGCTCGGGAATCTGACCTGGCCGACTCTAGCGAGCGTGCATCCACGGTCCCCTGAGAACGGCCTGCGGGTCACGTCCCCGGCGGGTGAGCCGTGGCAGGCGGCCCGCAGGCCTTCAGTCGAGCTGCCTGTCGGGTGCGACTAGACCTCGACGGTGATGCCGAAGGCCTCCGCGAGGCGAAGGATCTTGCGGGCACGGCCGAGACGGGGCAGGTCGCTGCCGTCGCGGACCACGCCGCCGGAGGCGTCGAAGTCGGCGAGGAACTCGCGCGCCCAGAGGATGTCGCTCGTCTGGGGGCAGATGACCTCGTTGACGACGGCGGTCTGCTCGAGGCGGAGGCAGAGCTTGCCGGTCATGCCGTGCTCGAGGGTCCACTCGGACTCGTTGCGCAGCACGCGGAGGCTCTCGTCCGTGGTCGGCCCGTCGACGGGGCCCGGGAGGCCGGCCGCCTTCGAGGAGACCGTGAGGCGCGAGCGCGCGTAGGCCATGGCCTCTCGCGTTGCCCACATGCCGGTGTCGCGGCGGAAGTCACCGCTGCCGAAGGCGAGACGGAAGGCCCCGTCTGCGCGAGCGATGTTGGTCGCTTCCTCGAGGCCGAGAGCGGACTCGATGAGCGGCACCACTGGGATGCGCGCGCCGAGACGCTGGTACGTGTTGACGACCTGCTCGGCCTGCTCGGTCTTCGCGAGTACCACGCCGAGGAGGCCGGGGACACCGGCGAGCTTGTCGACGTCGTCGGCCCAGAAGTCGGAGAGGGTGTCGTTGATGCGCACCCAGGCGGAGTTGCCCGCCTGGAGCCAAGAGATGACGTCGGCTCGCGCGGCCGCCTTGTGCTTCGGGTCGACGGCGTCCTCGATGTCGAGAATCACGACGTCGGCGCGGGACTCCGCAGCGGCGTCGAACGCTTCCGGCCTGGACGCCGGAACGAGCAACCAGGACCTGGCGTCTGCCGGCGGCACAACGTGACCGGCTGTTGACTTGGGGTGGGGGCTCGCTGGAACGTTCAGAACTCTCGCCTCATTCATCGACGTGTTGCACGGGCCGGCTCGACCACGCACGGCCGCGTTTTCCGCAGCCAAGGTGTGAGCTTAGTACGACGAAACGCTGCGTCCTTTTGCGGACCTCTACAAGAACGACCGCGGAAGGTGATCAGTAGGAGTACGGAATGAGGCCGAGGAAGAAGTAGAAGATCGCGGGGACAAGCATGACGACCCCGAGAACGGCGCCGACGGCAGCGGGCATGTTGCGCCATCCGCTGGCCCGCAGTGCAAGCACTCCGAAGACGACGGCGGCGGCCGCGGCCAGGATCTGAAGGATCGTCTGCACCGGATTCAGGACCCCGTAGACCTCGAAGCTCCCAGACCGCGCGACGATGCTCATGATGAAGGAGAGCAGCGTCGCGAGGATCCATCCGCCGAGCGCGCTCGCCAGCGAGATCATGCCGAAGCGGTTGGTCGAGAAGGAGAGCTCCTCGCGGAGTGTCGGGAAGGTGAGGAGCTGTCGCGGCGCCGATGGGCGTGCCTGCGGGTAGGCGCCGGGCTGCTCGTAACCGTTGGCGGTCGGGGGCTGGTAGCCCGTGGGCTGCTGTGGTGGCTGAACCTGCTGTGGTGGCTGAACCTGCTGTGCTGGCCCCGAGTTGCCGTCGCTGGCCGCGTATCCCCCGGCGTACGGGTTCTGCGCGTATCCCTGCTCCTGTCCCTGACCTTGCCCGTATCCCTGACCTTGCCCGTATCCCTGGGATGCCGGGGCCGCTTGGCCGTACCCGTTGTAGGCCGCGGGTTGACCGGTGGGTGGAGTGCCGTAGCTGGACGCGCCCTGTTGGGGCGAGTTCTGCCGGGGTTCGTGGCCCTGCTGTCCGTTCCACTGGTTGGGTGTTGTCATGCGATCACCCTAGAACTGATGCCGGGTTCCGGGCATGGGTACCTCTGCCCGATGCCGGACTGCAATACGATTCGGTGCATGACGACGACGTTCCCCCCTGCGCCCGTTCTTGCCATCGACGCTGGTCAGAGCGGCATCCGCTCGCAGATCGATTCCGGTGAGGTGCGCTCTTTTGCTGCCATCCGCACTGATCTGCCGTTGGCACCGCAGCTCGCGAGCGTCGTCGAGCAGTCGTTGAGGGGTTCTGGGCTGACGGGGGTCACGGTGTCTGGCGGGGTCTCCGGCGTGACGCACGCGCAGACGGTCGCGGATGAGCTGGCCCTGCTGGTCGAGCCGTTCGGCGTGGCGAGGGTGTTCGTCGCGCACGACTCGATCTCGGCGTTCCTCGGGGCGCTCGGTTCGGAGCTCGGCGCGGTTGTCGCCGCGGGCACGGGCGTCGTGACGCTCGCGGTCGGTGAGGAGCGGCTCGCTCAGGTTGACGGGTGGGGTTACCTCGTCGGCGACGCCGGTTCCGGCTATTGGATCGGCCGGGCGGCCCTGGATGCGGTGATGCGCGCCTTCGACGGTCGTGGCCCCGAGACGGCCCTCACGGAGGTTGTGCTCGCGCACCACCCTGATCTGCCGAGCATGTACGTTTCGCTGCAGACGAACGAGGGCAAGGTGCGGCACATCGCGTCGTTCGCGAGGTCGGTAGGTGACTTGGCGGAGACGGATGCGGTTGCGGCGGGGATCCTGGCATCTGCGGGGTTCCAACTCGCTGCCTCTGTCGCGGCGGGACTCGCCCGCGTCGGACTCCCCGGTGGGCGCTCCGAGGTGCAGGTGCGAGCGATCGGCAACGTGTTCTCGTCTCCGCACGTCGCAGCAGCTTTCCGGAGTTCGCTGCTCGAGCGGGTCCCCGAGGCGCGGGTGGCGGTCGGTGAGAGCCACCCGCTCGATGGGGCGGCGATGCTCCCCCACCTCGAGAAGGACCACGCTCTGATCGCCTCGATCGGGTTCGTGACGCTCTAGACGGCTTCCTAGAGGGATGATCTGCGGGCCATTCGGCGCCTGAGTATCCCGTGAGTGTCTTCGCCTGTCTGCTATTCGGTCGCTATTGGGTCTTTATTCGGCTGGTATTCGGCTGGTATTCGGCTGGTGTTCGTTGGTTGGCGGGATGTTTGGCTGCTCTCAAGCTGCACACTCGAAAGTGCTCGACTCGGCGGTCGGCGGTTCGGCGGTTCTAAGCCTGCGGTTTCTAGTCCTGCGGCTTCAGATCCCGCGACTTCAGATCCCGCAGCTTCAGATCCCGCGGCTTCAGATCCCGCGGCTTCAGGTTCTGCGGTATCAGGTCCCGCGGCTTCAGATCCCGCGGCTTCAGATCCCGCGGCTTCAGATCCCGCGGCTTCAGGTTCTGCGGTTCCAGTCGGGTCGGGGCGCGTCGGTGCGTTGGGAGACGCGGCGCCGTGGGGTCCGGCGTCGGACGTGGTGGCCGACGGTCGCGACGACTCTCCACCTGCCATCGGCGCCCAGGATGAGCGTGAGTCTGCCGCGGTGGACTTCGTGGTGGTGGAAGGAGCACAGCAGGATGCCGTCTTTCACGTCGGTTGGTCCGCCTTCGCTCCAGGGCACGGCGTGGTGTGTTTCGCACCAGCGTGCTGGCGCTCGGCATCCGGGTGCTCGGCAGTGTCGGTCTCTGACGAAGATCGCCCGCCGCTGGCCTGTTGTGAAGAGCCGGCGGCGCCTGCCGAGGTCGAGGATCTCCCCATTCGAGCCCCGGACTGCAACGCGGATGAACCCGTCGCACATGACTTTCGCGGCGAATGACGCCGGGACGGGTTCGCCGGTGTGCTCGAAGTGGGGCACATCCTCGGGACGCGCAGCGTTCCCTTCGATTCCAGCTTCGGTGGTCACGACGACGAGCGTGGGCGCTTCCCCGCCGATGCGGGGCGCGTCGGTCGATTCGGCGTAGGACGTCAGAATCGCGGCGAGCGCGTCCATGCGCCGCTGCGGCTGCGTGCGCAGATCCTCCAATGGAGCCTCGGCGTCACCGCGCTCGTGGTTGTCGTCGTCGCTGCGAGGGTCGTCGCCGTCGCCGTCGTTGGCGGCGACGCCGTCGGAGTCAAAGCCCGCGTCAGCGCCCGCGTCAGCGCCGGCATCGTCGCTGTCGAGGGGCGCGCCGTCCGTGCCGAGGGCCGCGGCGTGCGGCTCCCCGCAACTCGTCGCCGCGGGGAACTCCACCGCCCGGCGAGGCGAGAGGAGCGCGTCAATATCCAAGATCAGCTGCTCACCCTGCTCCGGCGTCGCGACGAACTTGCCCGTGATCGCCCCATCATCGCGCCGCGACCACCACAAACCCCGCTCCGCCGCGATCTTCTCCGACCGCGGCTCGTCACCATCCGGATCCAGGTACGACACCCACATCGCGGCCTGCACCTCCAGCACCTTCGGCACCGCCGGCTGCTCATCCTCCGGGTTCACCCCACACGCCGACGCCACCAGCTCCGCCTCGGCCAACGCGAGATCATCGACGTCGACGCGGTCACGCGTGTGCTCAAGACCCTTCGTGATCGCGGCCGCCTGCGCCACCGACATCACCCCCGACGAAACCGCCCGGGACACCGCTGCGAACTTCGCGGGGATCGGCTCCCCCGTCATCCCCATCCGCTCCCGCGTCACGGAAGCCACCTTGACGAGCGTGTTCGCCTCGAACAGCTTCACGCCGAGCACCTGCTCAACCATGCCGGCCAAATCCCGAAACCCCGCCTTGCGTGCGACCGTCTCCGACCGCGGCGACTCATCCTCCCGCCGGAGCATCTCGGCAGCCACTTCCACCAACGCCGCATCCAACACCCGCCGACGAGCCGCCAACTCGTGCAGCACGACCACGATCTCCGCGTCAGGAACTCCGGAAAGTTGGGTTCGAGCCTCGAGGAGCGCATCAACCACAGCCGTCTCCATCGACGACGAACAACGCGCTTCCTGCCCCGGCTCCGATGCCACGGTAACCTCCCCCAAGATCACCACCAGCATAACAGAGATTCCCGCGAGATCAGCTTACGACCTGGCATTTACCTGTAAAGATCGAATCTAGTTACGAACGTTAGATCCCGAAGATGCGCTGCGACGTCTCGAGCTTCTCCCCCGGCTCGAGCCAGGCCAGGTCGAGCCCTGAATTGAAAGCATCCGGCGCGCACGTCATGGGTTCAACCGCGACGGCCTGACGGTCCCAGTCGATGCCGGGCTGATCACTCGTGAAGATCTGCACCCAAGGCGCGTCCGTACCCCAGGTCATGCCGACACCAGTACCGTCGGGCGTCGTGAGAGTCACCGTCGCCGACTCGCCGTCGCCGAAGACGTCCGTGAAGGCGTGGTCAATCTCCATCTCGCCGATGCGCCGAGCCTCACGGAAGTCGAAAGCCCCCGCGACCTCCTCGACAGAGACGACTGAGCCGGGCAGCAGCCTCGCACCGTGCGCGTGCATGAGCTTCTGGGCCGGAGACGTGAGCGTCCACTCGTCGATCTGTCCGCCACCCGCAACAAGATACGAGTGCGTGGATGCCCCAGCCGGCGCGGTTCCCACGCCCACGTTCCGCAGCTCGATCGTTGTGGTGAGGCCATCATCGCCAAGCTCGTACCTGGTGCGAACTTCGATGCGGAACGGGTACCCCGTCTGCGGCTCGATCGTCGCGGTCAGGAGCACGAAGTCGGGACCCACGTCTTCCGGAGCGAAGTCGAGCCAGAGCGCGAGCCCGTGCAGGGCGTGCCCGCGCTTGGGCTCGGAAAGCGGAAGCTGCAGCTCCTGGCCATCGATGCGGTAGCGACCGTCGATGATTCGGTTCGGCCACGGCGCGAGCGTCGCCCCTTTATAGGCGGGTCGTACTTCGTCCATGTCGAAGGTATGCACGAGGTGCCTGTCGTGGAATGTCAGCTCGCGCAACGTTGCCCCGATGCTGGAAATCGAAGCTTCGTAGGCGCCGTGCGAGAGAAAGTAGGAGGAGCCTGAGCGCGGTGTGGTCGACATCTGTGGAGACTCCTAGGTGCTGTCGGGGGAAGGGCCAAGGCAGTCTTTCATGCCGACGCGTGTACGAACGGCGCCGTCCACAGGGCAGCACCCGCAAGTCGCAGAGACCAGCCCGAGCCGCTCGTTTAGCAGTCGCAGCCCGTCACCCCTCCCAGCCCGCATCACTAGCCTTGGGGGATGACCACAGCCCCCCAGTCCTGGCCACAGACCGCGCTCTGGTGGCACGTATACCCGCTCGGCTTCGTGGGTGCTGACACGACGCGCAGCGCACTGTCCGGGCCGGTCGAGCATCGCCTCGACCGGATCACGGCATGGCTGGATGAGCTTGTCGCGCTTGGCCTCAACGGGCTGCTCCTCGGCCCTGTGTTCGCATCCCAGACGCACGGTTACGACACCGTGGACCACCGCCGCATCGACCCGCGGCTCGGCGACGACGACGACTTCGACACCCTCATAGCCGCGTGCCGCGAGCGCGGTATCCGAGTTCTCCTGGACGGCGTCTTCAACCACGTCGGCCGCGACCACCCGTGGTGGCGTGAGGCTATCGAGGACGGCCCGGACTCCGCCGCCGCCGCGAGGTTCGCCAGGGGCCAGGATGCACGTGAGGTGGATGGGCTCGCCGTCGACGTGTTCGAGGGTCACGACGCGCTTGTGGTGCTGAACCACCAGCATCCGGAGGTCATCGAGTATGTCTCTCGCACGATGCAGCACTGGCTGGAGCGGGGAGTGGACGGCTGGCGCCTCGACGCCGCCTACGCGGTGCCGCCGCTCTTCTGGCGCGCCACGATCGACCCTGTGCGCACGCGATTCCCGGATGCGTGGTTTGTGGGAGAGGTCATCCACGGCGACTACGAGCAGTACGTCGAGGAATCGGGCCTCGACTCCGTGACCCAGTACGAACTCTGGAAGGCGCTGCGCTCTTCCGTGCAGGAGCAGAACCTGTTCGAGCTCGACTGGTCGCTGCAGCGGCACAACGCATTCGTCGAGCGCTTCCTGCCGATGACGTTCCTCGGCAACCACGACGTGACCCGCATCGCGAGCGCCATCGACGACGAGCGAAACCATGCGGCCGCCACCGCCATGCTCCTCTTCTTCTCAGGCGCCCCGAGCATCTACGCGGGCGACGAGCGAGGACTCGAGGCCGTCAAGGAGGAGCGGGCGGGCGGCGACGACGCCATCCGCCCGGAATTCCCGGCCAGCCCCGGAGAGTGGCCGGAGAACGCCTACTCGCAGGCCCACCGTGATGCGATCGCCTTCAGACGCCAACACCCGTGGCTCACGACCGCGCGCATCCGCACGGAGGAGCTGGCAAACACCGCGGCGCTCTTCATCGCCGAGGGAAGCGGCGATGAGCGCGCCCACCTCGCGGTGAACCTCGACGATGCCGCCGTGCAGCTCGGCGGCCGCGAGGTTGGCCCCCACACCTTCGTGCGCTGGGCAGACAGCGACTAACGACTTGCGTTCCATCGGACCGCGTTCCAAGGTCGGGCGACTCGCAGTGACGGTTCCCAGTGACGACTCTCGGTGACGACTGTCAGTGACGACTCTCAGTGACGACTGTCCAACTTCAGTGCTCAAACGACGCTCAGGCGCTCAGAACGCCTCGAAACGAGGCATATCGCACTGAAGTTGGACAGCCAACCTCAGGAGTCCCGGCCTCGGGACACCCGGCGTCAGTGCATCGAGACGACCGCGTCCTGCTCCGCTGATTCCGGCTGCACGAGCGGGCGATCCTTCGTGCCTCTGATCATGAAGCCGGTGATGAGGGCTGCGATGAGCATGGCGCCCGCCGCGGCCAGGAACACTGCCGAGTAGCCGTTGGTGAAGGCCTCGAGCTGCGGTTCGCCCGCCTCGAGACCGGAGGCGACGGCGTTCGCGTAGAACACGGTGAAGACGGACAGGCCGATCGAGCCGCCGATCTGCATTGACGAGTTCACGGTCGCCGCCGCGGCGCCCGCGTCGTGCGGCTCGACGCCCGTCAGCGCAAGGTTCTGCAGGGGCACGAAGATCATGGAGAGGCCGATGCCGAGCAGCACGAGGCCCGGCAGGATGTGCGTGAGGTAGCTGCCGTCGACGGTCACACCCGAGAGGAGAAGGAGTCCGCCTGCGACGATGACCGGGCCGAGGATCATGAAGGGGCGAGGTCCGAACTTGGGGAGCAGTCGCGCGCAGACGGGGACACACGCGAGGATGACCACCGTCATGGCGACGTTCGCTAGGCCCGCGACGAGCGGCTCCATGCCCATGACGATCTGCAGATGCAGCGCCAGGTACATGGTCGCGCCGATGAGCACGCTGCCGATGACCGCCTGGATGAGGAACGCACCTCCGCGGACCCGGTCGAGCACGACGCGCAGCGGCAGGAGCGGCTGGGCCACACGAGTCTCGATCCACACGAACGCGGCGAGCAGCACGACACCGAGCGCGAGGAAGCCGATGGTGCCGAGCGAACCCCAGCCCTCCTCGGCGAGGCTGAAGCCGTAGACGAGCGAGCCGAGGCCGAGGGACACCGTGAGCGTGCCCCAGAGGTCGTACTTGTTGTCGCCCTCTGCCTTGCTCTCCTTGAGCACGACGAGCGCCCCGATGACGCCGGCGATGACAAAGAAGACGTTCACGAGCAGGCACCAGCGCCAGCTGGCGAACTCGGTGAGCGCCCCGCCGAGCACGAGTCCGACCGCGGCTCCGCTTCCACCGATGGCGCCGAAGACGGCGAACGCAGTTGTGCGCTCCTTGCCGGACGGGAAGCTCACCGTGAGCAGCGCAAGCGCGGCGGGCGCGAGGAGCGCCGCGAAGAGCCCCTGCAGGCCTCGAGCGAGGATCAGGTCGAAGGCGTTCTGAGCGAAGCCGCCGTACACGGAGGCGGCCCCGAAGCCGATCATGCCGACGAGGAAGGCGCGCTTCCGGCCCCAGTAGTCGGCGATGCGACCGCCGAGAAGAAGCAATGCACCGAACACCAGCGCGTAGGCCGTGACGACCCACTGGCGCTGCACATCCGTGAGCCCGAGGTCGATCTGCGCTTGCGGCAGGGCGATCGTGACGATCGTGCCGTCGAGCACAACAACCAGCTGAGTGAGAGCGAGCACGGCAAGTGCCCACCACTTCGAGATGGTGCGTGGCGCGGATGCACGCTTGACGGAAGACACGTCAGTAGACAAGAAAACCCTCCAGGTTCTCAGAAATCGAGTGCTGGAGGTTTCAAGCCTCGGACCGAGGACGTCGCCGCCTCGACCTACCCGAGCGGCGACGCTCGACAGATCGGCAACCTTAGCAACACATCGGGTGTCCACATAAGTCCGAGTGCGCCAGACGAGCGCGCCAGTCGAATGCATCAAATCGGCGAGAAACGAAAGAACCCCCGGAACCGAAGTTCCGGGGGTTCTGTGCTCCAGCTCTTCACCTGTACGCAGGTGAGCTGCTCTGGAACGCTGGTGCGCGAGGGGGGACTTGAACCCCCACACCCGAAGGCACACGGACCTGAACCGTGCGCGTCTGCCAATTCCGCCACTCGCGCCAACCTCCGAGAGATTACCAGACACTTTCCTCGAGTGCGAAACCGAAGAGCGGATGCGGTGCTCGCGACCGGCCGGATTCGCCCGATCCGGGCGCCCTTCACGTGCCGAGAACCGGCAGCGGGATCCCATAGCAAGGCCACAGGAAAGGGAGAGAAGTCGGACATCCAGCCCAGTGCCGTTAGCATGAAACAGATTCGCGCCACCCGGTGCGGGCTGCGGCGTGCCCTCTAGAACCAGGAGTCATGTGGGAATCCTCGACAGATTTGAGCGTGGGCTCGAGCGTGTCTTCAACGGCGCGTTCGCGAAGACCTTCCGCTCTGGGCTCCAGCCCGTCGAGATCAGCGCTGCGCTGAAACGCGAGATGGACACCAGGGCGTCGGTTGTCACCCGCGACCGTGTGCTTGTCCCCAACCGCTTCAACGTGCAGATGTCGCAGGTCGACTACACGCGCATCTCGCAGATCGCCGGCATCCAGGACGAACTCATGCGAGTCGTCGAGCAGCACGCGGCCAAGCAGGGCTACCAGTTCTCCGGCGGCCTCAGCATCAAGTTCCTCGAGAACGACTCGCTCTCCGAGGGGCGCATCGAGGTCGACTCGCGCAGCGTGCAGGGCCAGGTCGCCTGGGCGCCCATTCTCGACGTCGACGGGGAGCGAATCCACGTCGGCATCGGCTCGACCGTCATCGGGCGCGGTTCCGAAGCCGACATCACGATCGCCGACACGGGCGCGTCGCGCAAGCATGCGGAGGTCGTCTGGGACGGGAAGCGCGCCGGCATCCGCGACCTCGGCTCCACGAACGGCACGAAGGTCAACGGCCGGTCCATCTCCCAGGCGGGTCTCGAACCCGATTCCACGATTCAGATCGGTCGTCATCGTATTGTGTTCCGGGTGATCCCCCAGGCCGACCCGAGCGACGACACTGGCTACCTGCCTCGACAGGGAGGCAGAACATGACAAGCGAACTGACGCTCCTCGTCCTTCGCCTCGCCTTTCTGGCGGCGCTGTGGATCTTCGTCTTCTCGGTCATCTACTCGCTTCGCAGCGACCTCTTCGGTACACGCTCTTCCGCCTACAAGCAGGCGATGGAGAAGTCGCGCCAGCAGGTTTTCGCATCGGCAGACGACGACAGCGCGCCAGCACCGGCAGCTCCGGCAGCGTCTCCCGTCCGAGCCCAGACGCCCAGCGACCCCACGGAGGCAGTCCAGCGCCCGTCGACCCCGGTGCCGAGCGCGTCCGCACGCTCCGAGCGGCCGAGCAAGCTGGTCATCACGTCGGGCCCGAAGCGCGGCACTGAACTCAGTCTCCGCAGTGAGCCGCTTTCCATAGGCCGCTCCGGCGACTCCGACCTGGTCATCCAGGACGACTACAGCTCGACCCACCACGCGCGCCTCCTGCTCTGGAACGACGCCTGGATGGTGCAGGACCTCGACTCCACGAACGGCACGTACGTCGACGGCAAGCGCGTCTCGCAGCCGACCCACGTTCCCGTCGGCACCCCCGTCCGCATCGGGACAACGACGTTCGAGCTGCGATAGGCATGCTGGTCATCGCGCGCGCCGGCGCCGTTTCGCACGTCGGCAAGGTCAGGAGCAACAACCAGGACTCCGGGTTCGTCGGAACCCACCTGTTTGTCGTTGCCGACGGCATGGGCGGGCACGCCGGTGGTGACGTCGCGAGCGCGATCGCCGTCAAGCACTTCGCCGAGAACGACGAGCAGTACTCGAGCACCGATGACGCCGAGCATTCCATGACGGAGATGCTGCTCGACGCGAACTCGCTCATCACGGGTGCCGTCGAGGAGCACAGCGAGCTCCGCGGCATGGGCACCACGGTGAGCGCGCTCAGCCTCGTCGGCGAGTCGCTCGTGCTCGCCCACATCGGCGACTCGCGTGTGTACCGCTTCCGCGAGGGCTCCCTCGTGCAGATGACCGTGGACCACACCTTCGTGCAGCGGCTCGTGGATGCTGGTCGCATCACGCCTGAGGAAGCGCTCACGCACCCGAGGCGCTCGGTGCTCATGCGGGTGCTCGGCGACGTCGAGACACGCCCGGACGTCGACACCGAGGTTTTCGATATCCAGGAGGGCGACCGCTGGCTGCTCTGCTCCGATGGCCTCTCCAGCTACGTCGACGAGCCGCAGATCGAGCGCACCCTCGCGCGCATGGACGAGTCGAGCCGCGAGATCAGCGACGATCTCGTCCAGCTGGCGCTCGACAACGGCGCACCGGACAACGTGACGGTCGTCATGCTCGAGATCGGCACCACTGCCCTCGAGCCCATGAAGACTCGCGTCGTCGGATCAGCGGCGAACCCGCTGCGCTACTCGGCGAATCTGCAAAAACGCAGCAACCAGATCATCCCCTCGATCCTGCACCCGTTGCGGCGTCCCGCTCCTCGCCCGCAGGACGAGGAGTTCGTCCCGTTCAGCGACGAGGCCCTGCAAGAGCTGGTTGCCGAGGACAAGCGCCGCAAGCGCGTTCGACAGTTCTCGTGGCTCGCCGCATCCATCGTCTTCCTCGCGGCCGTGGCCGGTGCTGGCCTCTTGGCCTACAACTGGACGCAGCAGCAGTATTACGTCGGCGAGAACGTCGGCTACGTCGCCATCTACCAGGGCGTGCAGCAGGGAATCGGCCCCATCACGCTGCACGAGCTCACCGAGACGACCGATATCAAGATCAGCGCCCTGCCCGAATACCAGCAGTCGCAGGTCGACAAGACGATCAGCGCTGGCGACCGCGAGGCCGCCGACGAGATCGTGGAACGGCTCCGAGATGCCATTCCTGACTAGGACACGCGAGCAGGCGCCTGTTGTGCCCGGTGCTCCCCGGAAGATGGGGCAGGGGCTCCGCAACATGGAGCTCGGCCTGCTGGTCTTCGCGTTCATCATCAACTTCTCCGCGTTGCTGCTGGTGCAGCTCGGCGTGCGAGGCACCTTCGATTTCAACGTCGTCACACTCTCAGCCATCATCGGTGCCCTCACGCTCGGCGTGAACATCGTGCTCCGGTTCCGGGCGCCAGGCGCCGACCCGTTCATCCTGCCCATCGCGGCGGTGCTCAACGGCCTCGGCATCGCGATGATCTACCGCATCGACCTGAGCAACTCCGACCTCGAGGGTGTCTTCTGGACCCCGTCGACGCAGCAGATCGTGCTGACGATGCTCGCCGTCGGCGTCGCCATGGTCGTGCTGATCCTGCTCAAGAACCATCGTGTGCTGCAGCGGTACACGTACGTGTTCATGGCGATCGCCATCGTGCTCCTGCTGCTCCCGCTCATCCCGGGCCTCGGACGCACCGACGTCGCCGCACGCGTGTGGATCAGCATCGCCGGCTTCTCCTTCCAACCGGGCGAGATCGCGAAGATCGCGCTGGCGATCTTCTTCGCCGGTTACCTCGTCACGGCCCGAGATTCGCTCTCAGTCGTCGGCAAGAAGTTCCTGTGGATGCGCTTCCCCCGCATCAGGGACCTGGGACCGATCCTCGTCGTCTGGGCCGTCTGCATGGGCGTGCTCGTCTTCCAGCGCGACCTCGGAACGTCCCTGCTCTACTTCGGCCTGTTCCTCGTCATGGTCTTCGTGTCGACCGGCCGACTCTCGTGGGTGCTCATCGGCCTGGGTCTGTTCATCGGTGGCGCGCTCATCGCGGCGAACACGCTCGGCTACGTCGAGTTCCGCGTCCACGCCTGGCTCGACCCGTTCGACCAGGAGATGTACGAGGCCGACGGCGGCAGCTATCAGCTCGTGACGGGCCTCTTCGGCCTCGGCGCCGGTGGCCTCATCGGCAAGGGACTCGGTTCGGGCAGCCCGGGCACCACGCCGCTCGCGTCGAGCGACTTCATCATCGCGGCAATCGGCGAGGAGCTCGGCATGGCCGGTATCTTCGTGGTGCTGCTGCTCTTCGTCATCTTCGTGGCCCGCGGTTTCCGGATCGGCCAGCAGGGCGTTGACGACTTCGGCCGCCTGCTCGCGACGGGGCTCGCGTTCACGATCGCCCTGCAGGTGTTTGTTGTCGCAGGTGGCGTCATGCGCGTCATCCCGCTGACCGGCCTCACGATGCCGTTCATGGCGGCGGGCGGCTCGAGCCTGCTCGCCAACTGGATCATCGTCGCGATCCTGCTGAGGCTGAGCGACACCGTGCGTAACGTTCCGACGGAGGCGATCGACGAATGAGCAAGAACATCCGCCTCGTTGGCGTCCTCGTCATCATCATGTTCATGTCGCTGTTCGTTGCGTCGACGAGCATCCAGGTCTTCCAGGCCGAGACCTTGCGCGACGACCCGAACAATAGCCGGACTCGCGAGGAGAGCTTCGAGATCCAGCGCGGTCCGATCCTCGTCGACGGCACCCCGATCGCGAGCTCGACTCCGATCGACACGGCATATAAGTACCAGCGTCTCTACGAGAATGGGCCGCTCTACGCGGCTGTGACCGGCTACTACTCGATCGACGGCGCGTCGACGGGACTCGAGGGCGCCCTCAACCCCGAGCTCTCTGGCAACAGCGACACGCAGTTCTTCCAGGGACTCGAGCGGCTCTTCACCGGCCAGGACCCGGCCGGTGCAGCCGTCGAGACCACGATCGACCCTCTCGCTCAGCAGACGGCAGCGGATGCGCTCGGCGAGTTCAAGGGCGCGGCCATCGCGCTCAACCCGGCAACTGGCGCGATCCTGGCCATGTACTCGACCCCGACCTACGACCCGACGTCGATGGCCAGCCACGACCAGACGAGCGTGCTCGAGGCGTACAACGCGCTGCTGGCCGACCCCAACGATCCGCTCAGCAACCGCGCCATCGGCGGCAACATGAACCCACCAGGCTCGGTGTTCAAGCTCGTCGTCGCGGCCGCCGCGCTCGAGGATGGTCTCGCCACCCCCGAGTCGCCGCTCCCGAACCCGGCGACGCTGACCCTCCCGGGGACAAGCGTGGCCGTGAACAACCCCTCGGCTGGCGCCAAATGCGGCAACGGCGACACGACCAACCTGCGCATCGCGCTCGAGCAGTCGTGCAACGTCCCCTTCGCCCAACTGGCGATGGACCTGGGAGCCGAGCGCGTGCGCGAAATGGCCGAGGCCTTCGGCTTCAACCACGAGTTCGAGATCCCCATGACGGCAAGCGCCAGCACCTATCCGACGGCGCTCGAGGACGACGCGCAGCTCGCGCTCACCGGTTTCGGCCAGTTCGACGTTCGCGCCACGCCCCTCCAGTTCGCGATGATCTCTGCCGCAATCGCCAACGGCGGCGAGGTCATGAACCCCTCACTTGTCGAGAGCATCCAGACTCCGACGTTCCAGGAGATCCAGGGGCCGGAGATCTCTAGCTTTGGGAGAGCCATCAGCGAAGAGACTGCGGCGTCACTCCAGTCGATGATGGAGGGCAGCGTGAACTCTGGTGTTGCCAGTAATGCAAGAATTGACGGGATCAACGTGGCTGGGAAGACAGGGACCGCGGAGAACGGTGAGGGCGAGCCGTATTCGCTGTGGTTCACAGGATTCGCCGAATCAGGCGATACGCAGATCGCGGTCGCGGTAGTGCTCGAAGACGGTGGCGGAATGGGACAGTCTGGGACGGGCAACGGCCTGGCGGCGACGATTGGGCAGCAAGTGATGAAGGCGGTGCTGAGCAGATGAGACCAGCTGCAGGTGTTTCGTTCGGAGACCGATACAAGCTGAGCTCGCGCATTGCCATCGGCGGCATGGGCGAGGTCTGGGAGGCGACCGATCAGGTGATCGGCCGCACCGTGGCGATCAAGATCCTCAAAGACGAGTACATGGGCGACCCCGGCTTCCTCGAGCGCTTCCGCGCCGAGGCGAGGCACGCAGCTCTCGTCAACCACGAGGGCATCGCCAACGTCTACGACTACGGCGAGGAGAACGGCTCCGCCTACCTCGTCATGGAGCTCGTGCCAGGTGAGGCGCTCTCGACTGTGCTCGAGCGCGAGCGCGTTCTGCCTCCAGACCAGGTCATGGACATCGTGTCGCAGACGGCTCTTGCCCTGCACGCCGCACACAAGGCCGGCCTCGTTCACCGTGACATCAAGCCAGGCAACCTGCTCATCACTCCCGACCGCCGCGTCAAGATCACAGACTTCGGCATCGCACGCATCGCCGACCAGGTTCCGTTGACCGCTACTGGCCAGGTCATGGGCACCGTGCAGTACCTCTCGCCCGAGCAGGCGTCAGGCCACGCTGCGAACCCGGCAACCGACATCTACTCGCTCGGCATCGTCGCCTACGAGGCTCTCGCCGGCAGGCGCCCCTTCACGGGCGAGTCGCAGGTCGCGATCGCGATGGCGCACATCAACGATGAGCCGCCAGCTCTGCCCGTCACCGTGCCAGAGCCCGTCCGCAACCTCGTACTCGCAGCCATCGCCAAGAAGCCAGAAGACCGCCCGGTCTCTGCGGAGGTCTTCGCCCGTGCCGCTCGCGCCCTCCGCGACGGCAACGTCACCCGTGCGGCCCAGGCCGTTCCAGCTGTCCTCGGACTCACCGCCGCGGACGAGATCGGCGACGCCACGGCGCCGCTCGACCGCACGGCGATCATGGATGACGGCGCGCGCACGACTGTGCTCGGCACGGCAGCTGGCACGACCGAGGTCATGAAGGACGACTTCGACACGCTCATCGGCGGCACGCCCGTCGAGGGCGAGGAGGAGTCGACTGCTCTCGCGACACCCGCCGAGGACGAGCGCAAGAAGCCGGCCGCTTGGGTCTGGGTGCTGATCGGCGCCATCGTGCTCTTCGCTGCCGCCCTCGCCTGGTTCGCTCTGGCGCTCGTAAACAGCAACGCCCCCGCCGAGACGACGCCACCCCCGACGACCTCCGTCGAGACCACGGCGGCTGAGACGCCTTCGCAGAATCCGACGCCAACCGCGAGCACGCCGACGACGGTCTCGATCGCGCAGGGCGACTACATCGGCCTCGACTACGACACTGCTGCCAACCGCATCTCCGAGCTCGGCCTCACGCCGAACCGTGTGGAGGGTCCGGTCGCGACCAACCAGGATGACGTCAACACGGTCACGGCCGTCAGCCCGACCGGCACGGTCGACCTCGGCTCAACCGTGACCCTCACGGTCTACGCCAACGTGGAGACTCCGAACACCCCGACGACAGCTCCGACCGTGACGGTCAATGCTGCAGGCACGCAGGCAAGCATCAGCTGGCCGTCGTTCCAGTGCCCTCCGGGTCAGAGCCTCTCGAGCTACAACGTCAACGTGTCAGGTGCTGAGTCGCCTGGCAGCGTGACCGGGACCTCTGTAAATGTCACGGTCAACGAGGGATCGACCATCGTCGAGGCTTCCTACAGTGCGACGTGCGGCTCTGGCAACACGAGCGCGGATTCCCCGACCGGGTCCGCGACCGTGCCGCAGCCACCTTCAACGCCCCCGTCTCCATCGACATCCACTCCTCCCGGGGAATAGCACCAAGGACCGCCGGCCAGCGGATGCAGGAGGCAACAAAACGCCTCAACTCCATGCATCCACATGGAACGCGCGGTTCACAGCCTGGATGGCACCGATCACTCATTCGGGGCGAGATAAGATCGGCAGACTAACGAGGCTTGAGCTTGGCGAACACTGCCAAGGGGAGAGGAGCTTGCTTCCGTGATGCAGGGCGAACGCACGCTCGCTGGCCGATACGACATCGGTCGGCGAATTGGTCGTGGAGGTATGGCTGAGGTCTATCTCGGGACCGATGAGCGCCTCGGCCGCCGCGTCGCCGTCAAGCTCCTCAACACGCAGCTCTCTGGTGAGCCCGACTTCCGTTCGCGCTTCCGCCAGGAGGCGCAGGCCGCCGCTCGTATGACGCACCCCACGATCGTGCGCGTCTTCGACGCCGGTGAGGACACCTTCGTTCGCGCCGACGGCCACGAGCTTGTTGTCCCGTACATCGTCATGGAGTACATCGAGGGGCAGCAGCTCCGCGACGTCATGGCGGGCGCCCCGCTCGCCGACACCCAGATCCACGAGTACATGACGGGCATCCTCACGGCGCTCGAGTACTCGCACCGCGCCGGGGTCGTGCACCGCGACATCAAGCCTGGAAACATCATGATCACGCCGGAAGACACGGTCAAGGTCATGGACTTCGGCATCGCCCGCGCCATCTCCGACACCGCTGGCACGATCGCGCAGACCACCGCCATCCTCGGCACCGCCTCGTACTTCTCGCCAGAGCAGGCGAAGGGCGAAAACGTCGACGGTCGGAGCGACCTCTACTCCGCCGGCATCGTGCTCTACGAGATGCTCACGGGCAAGGTCCCCTTCCAGGGTGACTCCGCCGTGGCCGTCGCCTACCAGCACGTCACCGAGCGCCCCATCGACGCGAACGAGATCAACCCGAAGGTCTCGAAGGCCATGAACGCGGTTGTGAAGCGCTCGCTCGCGAAGAGCCGAGAAGACCGCTACCAGTCGGCTTCCGAGTTCCGCCGCGACCTCGACCTCGCGGCGCAAGGCATCATGCCCGCCTTCGCGACGAAAGTCGAAGACGACGACCGCACCCAGCTCTTCGGCCCGGCGCCCTCTGGCGTGAGCGCCACGGAGTCGGCCTTCAACTCCCTCTCCGAGACCGACGACCGCGCCCCACAGGTGCAGCGTCGACCTCCGGCTATGTGGATCTGGGGCGCCGCGGCACTCCTCGTCGTTGTGATCGTCGCCGTCAGCATCTGGGTGTCCCAGCTTCCCCAGAGCGGCCAGGTCCCTGATACGAGCGTCGACGTTCCTGACGTCGTCGGCGAGCAGTGGGATGCAGCTCGCACGACGCTCGAAGAGGTGGGACTCACGCCCGTCCGCGAGGCACAGACCAGCGACGAAGTGCCCGAGAACCAGGTCATCAGCACGACCCCCGGTTCCGGGCTCAGCGTCGCACCCGGACAGCAGATCACCGTCGTCGTCTCCACCGGCCCTTCAGCCGTTGCGATGCCGGACATCAACGGCATGACCGTCGAGCAGGCGACCGTCGCGCTTCAAGGTGCGGGCCTGAGCGTCGGCCAGATCACGTCAGAGGACTCTCCTACCGTCACTGCGGGCACGATCGTCCGCAGTGACCCTGCGGGCGGCTCCAGCGTCGCTGCGGGCTCCAGTGTCAACCTCGTGACGTCTACGGGCAACGTGGCGCTGCCCGACCTGATCGGTCAGCCGCTCGAGTCCGCGACGGCCACCTTGCGTGAGCTCGGACTGCTCGCAGTCGTGAAGCAGGACCCAGGCTGCCTCGTGGTTGAGGGCAACCCGATCGTCAACATGTCTGTGCCGCCAGGACCGGTCGCCCAGCACTCGCAGGTCGAGGTCACGTACTGCACGTCGGAGCCAGCCCCGACACCGACAACACCGGCTCCAGATGCGACGCCGAGCACTGACCCGTCGGCGACCCCCGGCGACTGACTCGAGGCTCCAGCGAGAGCGCAAGAACTCTGGCCCCTTCCGTTCAACCGGAAGGGGCCTCCTTCTTGCTCAGAGTCTGCGACGAACAGCCTGTGGCGCTGATCTTTCAGCTCGCGCCGCTGAGGAGACAGAGGGCTTCAGCCAGGTCAGAGCCAGGCTGGTGACTGCCCGGCGGCCCCGAGACCGACGGTGACGTCGTTCTGTGGCGTGATGAGCGCATCCACCCACGGAAACGCGTAGAAGACGAGGCCGTAGAGCGCACCCGCGACAACAACAAGCGTGATGAGGAGCTTCACGGGCCAGGGCCCCGGGAGGATCCGCCAGAGGGCGCCGTACATCAGAGACCTCCCTGGCTCGCCACGGAGGCGGCAATGGACTCGGGTGGGCCGTCCGCCCGCGGCGTGAAGGTGTCGAAGACCGCGTACCCGATGATGCGCTCAGCGGTCGACCAGAACGGGTTGCAGCTCATGATCATCATGAGTCGATCGGTGCCAGCCTGCTCGGGGTAGCGCGGCACGGAACCGAGCACGTCGACCTGGGTCGGTGCGACGTACTCGCCGGAGCGGTAGGAGTAGGTGTACCAACCGTCGGCCGTCTCCACGACAAGCTCGTCGCCGAGCTGGAGCTCGTGGATCTTCTGCATGGAAGCGCCATAGGCGAGACGGTGGCCCGCAATCGCGAAGTTGCCGACCTCGCCGGGCATCTGGGAGTCGGGGTAGTGCCCGATGTTGTGGTCGAGGACCTCATGCTGCTCGATGCCCTGCGCGATCGGGCGTGCGTAGTCGGCGCCCCAGGTCGGCACGTACAGAATCGCGAACCGCTCATTCGTGACCGTCGGCGCCGAGGAGATCGGGATGCCGATGGCGGGATCCGTGGTTGTCACCGTCGTGGCTTCCTCGCCGCCCTCGGCGAGTACCTGACTGAGCTCCTGCCCTGCCTGGTTCTGCTCGTCTCCCACGATGAGATCGTTGAGCCAGTACTTCCAGCCGACGAAGAGGAGCATGACCACTCCGAGCGTCATGAGCACTTCGCCGGAGACGCCGACGACGCTGAGCTTGCGCCTCGGCCTCGAGCCCGATGACTTCGACGAACGGGAGCCACGTCCGCCTGAGGACGTTCGCCGGCGAGCCTGGCCCTCCTGGGCCCGCCGCTCGGCACGAGTCTGGTAGCCGTCGTCTTCGGCGAGGAGTGACTCGATCGAGGTTGTCCCGTCGTCTCGTCCAGGCCGTTCAGCAGATGGCATAAGAGCAATCATAGATAGGATGGCCCGCATGTCTCGTGAGAAGTCCAGCGGCTCCAAGTCCGACGAGCCGGAGAAGAAGACTCCGGCCGGTACGAAGAAGCACCGTTCCTCGGAAGCGTCCGCAGCAGCGGCCGCTCTCGCGGCGACGGAGAAGCAGCGTAGGCAGAAGCGCGCCGCGGGCGTGAGCGACAGCGACGAGCGCAATCCGAACCCTGTCTGGTTCAAGCCGCTCATGTTCGGCTTTCTGATCGTCGGGTTCCTCTGGATCATCTTGTTCTACCTGACGAGCGGGGCCCTGCCCATCGCCGAGCTCGGCTCGTGGAACATCCTCGTCGGCTTCGGTATCGCCTTCATCGGCTTCATCATGACAACGAACTGGCGCTAGCGGCCCCACTTATCCACAGGGTGACGTTCTCCACAGGACAGCGAGTTACACCTGTGTAATTCATCCCCAGGTGTGCATAACCCTGTGGATAACTTTCGGCATAGCCTCGCTCCGCACACGAAGAAGCCGCGCATCCCAACGGATGCGCGGCTTCTTCGTGTCTGAGAGCCTGTGTCTGAGGGTCTGCTCCCGCGGGGTCGGGGACTAACCCGCGATGGCCAACGGCAGTTGCGAGACGCTCACGGTGGCTCCGACGATGATGAGCACTCCGAGAGTCGCCACGAGCCAGAGACCCTTCCGAGAGGGCTTCGCCGACTTCGATTCCCAGAGGAAAAGCCACGAGCAGAGCGCGCCGGTGACCAGACCGCCAAGGTGCGCCTGCCACGCGATGCCGGGGATGACAAACCCCATGACGACGTTGATGCCGATGAGGACGATGAGCGACATCGTGTTCATGCGCGCCTGGCGCATAACCACGAAGTAGGCGCCGAACAGCCCGAAGACCGCACCTGATGCACCGAGCACCGTCGTGTTCGGCGCGACGAGCGCGATCGCCAGAGAGCCACCGAGAGCGCTGACCACGTAGAGCGCCGCGAACCTCAAGTGCCCGTAGACCTGTTCCAGCGTTCGCCCGAAGATCCAGAGCGTCAGCATGTTGAACGCGAGGTGGAAGACAGTCGAGTGCGCAAACGCTGACGTGAGCATGCGCCACGGCTCGAAGGCCCCGCCGCCAGCGTGCGAGTAGATGCCGTGGTAGACCAGGATGCCGGTCAGCCAGTCACCGGTCACCTGCTGGACCAGCCAGAGAACGGCCGACACGGCGATGATGGCGTAGGTGACGAGGGGCCGCTGGTCTTGCCCGAGCCGTCGCAGCCGTGTGCGGGCCGAAGGTCGCTGAGCGGCCTTGGCCTTCGCATTCGATTCCCGGATGCACTCGGGACAGATCACGCCAACGGGCGCGAGAGTCTGGCATTCGGGGCACACAGTGCGACCGCAGCGCTGGCAGAGTACGAAGCTCTGCCGGTCTGGGTGTCGGTAGCAGAAGTTCTCACGCTGCTGCGACAGCTCGGGTGATGTCATTCGTGAAGAGGAACCTGGAGCTTAGAGCTGCTCGACGGTGACGCTCTCGATGACGACGTCCTTGAGCGGCTTGTCACGGCCGTCGGTGGGGACCTTCGCGATCGCGTCCACGACGGTGCGCGACTCATCGTCGGCAACGCGGCCGAAGATCGTGTGCTTTCCCTGAAGCCAGGGAGTGGGGTCCGTCGTGATGAAGAACTGTGAGCCGTTCGTGCCACGCCCCATCTGCTTGCCGGCGTTCGCCATAGCGAAAATGTAGGGCTCGTTGAAGTTGAGCTCCGGGTGGATCTCGTCGTCGAACGCGAATCCGGGGCCGCCAGTGCCGGTGCCCGTGGGGTCGCCGCCCTGGATCATGAAGTTGGGGATGATGCGGTGGAAGATCACGCCGTCATAGAGGGGCGTGTTCTTGGTCTGGCCGTCACGAGGGTCGGTCCATTCCAGCTCACCAGTGGCGAGGCCCACGATGGTCTTAACCGTGTTCGGCGCGTGGTTGCCGAAGAGCTCCACCTTGATGGGGCCGTGGTTCGTGTTGATCGTTGCAAGTGCAGTGGCGATTGACATGTTGGTCATCTTTCCATAGCCCTCCCACTTCTCTCCTGCCTGTCCGCCGACAGCGTGCGGTGATTCAGGTTTCGTGTGGCAGAAGCGTGCCAAGATATGCAGTACCTACTTGTCAACGTCCGGAGGTACCAATGGCCCTTTCACGGAAGCAGTCGCGTGAACTCAAGCGTCTCCGCAAGGACGCAAACAACTTGTGGAGCGAGCAGCAGTCTGTCATCGAGCACGCTCGCGGCATCCTGCAGTCCGCAGGAGTGAGCGCAAAGGGCTTGGCTGAGTCCGAGCTTGTTCCCGCTCTGCAGAAGAGCTACGACAACAACGTCCGTCCGAGCTTCGACCGCGGCTACAACGTGGCCCGCGAGAAGTACGAAGACGCGAGCGTCCGCTTCAACGGCAAGGTTCTCCCCGTCGTCGCAGGCCTCTCGGGCTCGCTCGCCGGCACGGTCAGCAACCTCGCTTCGAAGAACCACGACTTCAAGGACGTTGCTGGCTCCGCGAAGAAGGTCTCCAAGGAGCTCAACTCTCGCGCCAAGCAGGCATCGAAGGCGTACGACAAGAAGTACAACAGCTCCGGCGTCGGTGTCGGCGGCTGGCTGCTCATCGGTGCTGGCGTCGCCGCAGTCGCCGCTGTTGGCTACGCCCTGTGGCAGACCTTCCGCGCAGACGACGACCTGTGGATTGCCGACGAGGAGCTCGACGCTCCCGTCACCACGGTCTCGCCCGCTTCGGCAGCGAAGTAGTTCGCGCAACCAGGCGTCTGACGAGCCCCGCACTCACCTCGTGAGCTGCGGGGCTTCGTCGTAGGCGGCTCGGATGAGGTGCGCGAGCTCGTCGGCCAGGGCGGGTCTCGCTCCGCGCCACCAGGCGAGCCTGACCTCGATGGCTGGTGCGTCGCGGAGTGGCCTGTAGACGATTCCGGGTCGCGGATGCTGCGCGGCCGTGGCTTCGCTCGTGACCCCGTAGACGTCGCCGTCCGCGATGAGAGTGAGCCACTCGTCGAGCGTGCTCGTCGGGATGAAGACGGGGGATCGGTCTGCGGGCCAGAGCGAGCCGACCGTTGTGCCCGTGCGTGCATCCACTGCCATGGTTTTGCCGGCGAAGTCATCGAGGGCGAGCGTTCGTTTTCGGGCGAGCGGGTCGTCTTTCGCGAGGGTGGCGACGCGTCGTTCTTCGCCGAGGCGCACTGTCTCGATGCGAGGGTCACGCGGAGCGGTGCGGAACACGGCGAGCTCGATTTCCCCGTCGAGGAGACCTGCCGTCGCAGTGTTGCTCTGCCGGAAGACGAGGTGCGATTCGGGATGCGCGGCCCGCCAGCTGCGCTGAACGGCGCTCGTGTGCCCGCCGAGGGTTGACCAGGCGTATCCCACCCGCAGTTCTCTGGTCGACTCGTTCGCCTCGTCGCCGATGAGGCTCACCTCGAGCAGGACTCTGCGGGCGCGAGTCAGGATTCGCTCGCCGAGGGGTGTGAGCGCGACGTGCCTTGTGGAGCGGGAGAGCAGCTGGGCACCGAGCTGCGTCTCGAGGGCCAGGATCGCGCGCGAGACGGCGGCCTGCGAGCACTGCAGCTGGATGGCGGCGTCGGTGAACGTTCCCGCGTCGACGACTGCAGCGAGGGCGCTGAGGTGACGGAGCTCCAGACTCATGCGCCCAGCGTATAACTCACGCGTGTCACGCATTTCTCTGTGCCTCGAATCGGGGTCACGATGAGCGCATGACAGGCGCAGCGGACACCAGCATCGCAAGCGCAAGCGCAGATGCGCCGCGCGGCGTGCTGACGGGCTCCGCGCTGCTCACCGGCAGCGGCCTCTCCAACCAGCTCGGTGCCGCGTTCGGCGCACTGGCCTTCGACGCGCTCGGCACCTCTGGCGTCGTGGCCGTGCGGCAGCTCGTGTCGGCCGCCATACTGCTTCCAGTCGCCCGCCCCAAGTTCCGCAGCTTCACGTGGGCCCAGTGGTGGCCGGCACTGCTGCTCGGCGTCGTCTTGGCGACCATGAACCTGTCCCTGTACGGAGCCGTCGACCGAATCGGGCTTGGACTTGCCGTCACTCTCGAGTTCCTTGGTCCGCTCGCTGTGGCCCTCTGCTCATCGCGCACGCGAGCGGACCTGCTCCTCGCGGCCGGCGCCGCGCTCGGCGTGTACGTGCTGTTGCTCCCCGATGCGTCGAGCGACGTCCTCGGCTACGCTCTGGGGCTCCTCGCAGCCTGCTGCTGGGCGAGCTACATCCTGCTCAACCGGATGCTCGGCGGGCGCCTGAGCGGCCTCCAGGCCCCTGCGACGGCGACTCTCGTCTCGAGCCTGCTGACGCTGCCCATCACGGTGCACCTGATCGCGGATGGCAGGTTCCTCGGCTGGCCACTGCTGCTGGCCGCGCTCTCGGGCTTACTGTGCTCGGTCATTCCGTACTCGATCGACGTCATCGCCCTCCGCTGGGTGACCACGCGGTTCTTCGGCGTCTTCATGAGCATCAACCCCATGTTCGCGGCGCTCGCCGGAGTTGTTGTCCTCGGCGAGGTCCCGGTCGCACACGAGTGGATAGGCATGGCGATCATCGTGGGCGTCAACGCGATCGCAGTCTCCCGGGGTCTGAAAAGGTCACGCAGCGCCTGAGGCTGCAAGGAGCGCAGAGTATGTCAGGAACGGACGGTGCCCTAGCGCGCCGCTCGCACGGATCGCAGGTGGCCGTTGGCGGGGCGTTCCGCGTGGAGTCTGAGCCCAACATCCACAAGCGACACGGTGCGAAGCGCCGCTATCTCGTCGAGCTCGAACCAGCGCGCCTCGTCAGTAGAGCCACCCCGCTCGTTGCGAAGCTCGCCGCTCACGATGCTCGCCTCGTAGACGATGCGCACGGACTGCATGGGCGTCTTGCCAGGCTCCAGCCGGTCTCGGCCCGCGATGATGTGCGAGTCGATGCCGAGGAGGCGGTCTATGGACGCGTGGTAGCCGGTCTCTTCCCAGATCTCGCGGACAACGCCGTCAATCGGGTCTTCGCCCGGGTCGGTGCCGCCACCAGGCAGCGTCCACCCTGAGCGGCCGCGGTCGTGCCAGTGCGCGAGGAGGATCTGCCCGTCGCGCACGATGACACCGTAGGAAGCGAGTCGTCGATGCACGGAACCCCCAAAGATCTCCGCCGAGGTCTCGAGGTCAGCGGCCCGGTGCCTGGGCCGACCCGAACCACGGGCGCACGCTATCGTACGCCGACGCGCGCCGGGCCCCCACACAGGGGCGCCGACGCGCGATCGATAGAGCTGGTGAGGGACGGGGTCAGCGCCGCAACGTCTTGCGTGCCAGGAAGTTTCCGAGGAACTGGAGCCCCTGCACGAGGATGACGATGACGATGACCGCTGCCCAGGTGACCTCGGGCTGGAACTGCCGGTAGCCGTACTGGATCGCGAAGTCACCGAGCCCTCCGCCACCGATGAATCCTGCGACCGCCGACATGTCGACAAGCGAGACCACGGCGAACGTGTAGCCCAGGATGAGCGGCCCGAGTGCCTCTGGCACGATGACGGTCCACACGATCTGGAAGCGGCCAGCGCCCGCCGCGCGTGCCGCCTCGATGACACCAGGGGACACGGTGAGCAGGTTCTGCTCCACAAGGCGTGAGATGCCGAAGGTCGCCGCCAGCGAGAGCGCGACGATCGCCGCGTTGGTCCCGATACCGGAGCCGACGACAAGTCGCGAAAGCGGCTGCACGGCGGCGATGAAGATGATGAACGGGATAGGACGGAAGAAGTTCACGATCACGTTCATGACCGCGTTCGCGAAGCGCTGCTCGTAGAGATTGTCGCGTCGCGTCAGGTAGAGCACCAGTCCGACGAGCAGTCCGCCGACACCACCAAAGAGCAGGCTGAAAGAGACGAGGAGAAGTGTCTCACCGGTCGCCTCGAACAGCTTCGGGAGGAGTTCGATGACCTCGTTCATGCCGCACCTCCCGCAGTGACGTTCTCGAATTCCGTGACGACCGCGAGACCGCCGATCTCGTCGAGGGCCCGACGTCGTGCATCCGCGTCGCCCTGCAGGGCGAAGGTCAAGTCGCCAAACGACTTCCCACGGATCTCGTTCATTCCGCCATACACGAGCTCGACGGTGATGCCGGCCTCGTGCAGGATGCGCAGCGCCTGGCCCTGGTTCGTGCGTCCGTCGCGGAAGCTCAGCGTGACGAGGGTTCCGGGATGGCGGGCGCTCAGGTCGGCGCGCAGCTCGGCGTCCGGGATGCCCTGCACGACAGTCGAGACGAAGCGCTGAGTCGCAGGAGCCTCAGGGTTCGCGAAGATGTCGAATACCTCGCCCTGCTCGACGATCTTGCCGTGCTCCATGACCGCGACGTGGCTCGCGATCTCCTTGACAACATCCATCTCGTGCGTGATGACGATGATCGTCACGCCGAGCTCCTGGTTGGCTTTCTTCAGGAGCTGCAGCACGTCAGCGGTGGTCTGTGGGTCGAGAGCGCTCGTCGACTCGTCGGCGAGCAGGATGCTCGGGTTCGTCGCGAGCGCGCGAGCGATCCCGACGCGCTGCTTCTGCCCACCGGAGAGCTGGTCGGGGAAGGCGCGCGCCTTCTCGGAGAGCCCGACGAACTCGAGCAGCTCGGCGATGCGCTTCTCTCGCTCCGCTTTCGGCGTCTTCGCGACGCGCAGCGGATACGCGACGTTGCCAGCAACATTGCGAGAGTTGAAGAGGTTGAACTGCTGGAAGATCATGCCGATTCCGGCACGCACGGAACGAAGCTTGGACTCCGGGAGCTGCGTGATGTCGACGCCATCCACATGGATGCTGCCGGAGGTGGTGGGTTCGAGGGCGTTGATGAGGCGCACCATGGTCGACTTGCCAGCCCCCGAGTAGCCGATGACGCCGTAGATGTCGCCGGCCTCGATGGTGAGCGAGACGCCGTCGACGGCTCTGATCGCGGGGGCTCCGCGCTTCGGCGACGGATACTCCTTGACGACGTCGGTGAGTGTGATGAGGGCCATATGTTCGCTCTCGCCTTCTTCACGGTGGAACCGTGTGGTGGTGCTGGTGAGCGGCGCCGAGACGCCAATCGTCGGTGCAAGCGAGATCGCCGCCCGAGGCCTGATGATCATCATCGGGTCTCGGACGGCGAGCGCGCTAGGGGTGAGTCCTAGCCCTGGGCTTCGATCTCTGCGACGAGCTCATCGAGCGTCGTCTGCAGCTCCTCCACGGGGGTCTTGGTGAGGACGGCGGTGTCGCCGAACGTCTCCTTGACCGCGGCAGCGACTGCCTCGGAGTTCTGGTAGATCTCGACAAGCTTGAGATAGTTCTCGTTGTCGGCGTTCTCGGCCGTCGTCACGAAGATGTTGATGTACGGGAAGGCCGACGCGTTCTGGGGGTCGTCGCGCGTGAGCGCGTCTTCCGTCGTGAGGCCGGCGTTCTCGACGAAGTCGTTGTTGATGATCGCGCCAGCGAGGTCAGGCAGCGAGGTCGCCGTGACTGATGCTTCGAGCTCCGTCACCTTGACGCGCGACTCGGGGAGTACGTCGTCGAGCGTCGAGAACGGCGAGCCGCCGTCCTTGAGCTCGATGAGGCCGGCTTCCTGGAGCACGAGGAGACCGCGTGCGCGGTTCGACGCGTCGTTGGGAACTGCAACTTCTGCGCCGTCCGGGATCGCGTCGACGGAGTCGTACTGCGAGGAGTAGAAGCCGAGGGGGTAGATGGCCGTCGAGCCGATCGGCACGAGGTCGTCGCCGCTCGCTGCGTTGTGCTGCGCGAGGTAGATGATGTGCTGGAACGCGTTGACGTCGAGCTCACCCTCGCTCGTCGCGGGGTTCGGCTGGTTGTAGTCCGAGAAGTCGACGAGCTCGACCGTGAGGTCCTGAGCTGCTGCTTCCTCTACGAGCACCTCCCAGTACGGGTCGGATGCGCCCACGACGCCGAGCTTGATGGTGCTGTCATCAGATGCGCCGGTGGAGCACGCGGAGAGGCCTCCAACGAGGGCGATCGCACCGACAGCTGCGGCGATCTTGGTGAAACGTGACATGGAGGAGGGTCCTTTCAGTGCGGCGCGCAAACGCCAGCCATCCTCTAAGGGTCTAGAGGGCCTCGCAAGAATAAGAGAACAGCGCGTCTCCGCGCCGATACATCCTGACACGTTGCGTAACAGTCCACCGACTGGGTCACTGACGCAAGA
This sequence comes from Pseudoclavibacter sp. AY1F1, assembly GCF_002931075.1. Classification (GTDB taxonomy): domain Bacteria; phylum Actinomycetota; class Actinomycetes; order Actinomycetales; family Microbacteriaceae; genus Pseudoclavibacter. The sequence continues at coordinate 57,619 of NZ_PSTQ01000003.1, forward strand.
ATGTTGCGTTCGGATCGCCGTTCAGGTCAGGGCAGGAGCCCCAACTGCCTGGCCTTCGCAAGAGCCTGGTAGCGAGAGCTTGCATCCAGCTTCGTCATTGCCGTACCGAGGTAGCTCTTGACGGTGCTTTCGGTGAGAATCAGCTTTCCGGCGATGTCCTTGTTGGAGAGACCCAGGGCGATCTGGCCGAGCACGTCCAGTTCGCGCGGGGAGAGCTTGACCGGGGCCTCGGCCAGTTCAGCCACGGCAGCAGCCTCGCGATCACGTGGGTCTCCATGATCGCCGGCGAACCGAACGAGCCTTTCCTCGATACTCCGAAGCCTCGCCCGGGCCTGGACGTCACTGAGCATCGACGACACCTCCCGCAGTTCCGAGAACGTGCCCCTCAGCTCCTCCAATTGGGTTGCGGTGAGGCCACCGGAGCCGAGTTCAGAGATGCTCGCGGACCCTACCCTCATCCGCCGACTGAGCTCGTCCCGCAAGCGAAGCTCGTCCTCCACCTTCTTGCCGAGAGCGACAGCCTGGCCGAGTGACATCGATTGGGAGTCCTGAGCCGCCCTGAAACCGCCGTAGAGGACACCCCGCACGTGCTTGTCGACGATGACCGGCACCGCCAGCAGGCTCTGCACGTGCTCGGAGAGCACCTGCACGTCGTAGTCGTGTGTGATGCGGCTGCTTCCGCGGTAGTTGGTCGTGACCTTGGCCCGGCGTTCAAGCATGGCGCGACCGCCGAGTCCGCGACCGAGCTGCACCCTCAGCCCGACGAGCCCACGGCCCTGGTTGCCGCAGATCGTGTGGACGTCCGTCGTGTCGCGGTGAGTCTGTCCGCCGAATGAGAGGGGGCACCCCGTGGAGTCGCGGAGGCGCGCGACGGCCTGGGCGAAGACGTCCGCTTCGGTGGCTGCCTCTGGAAACATCATGTGCGTCACTACCAACTTCCGGGGGTAGTTCGATACTTCGTCGTATGCGTAGCGTGGATGCTATCACGCAGGCAATGAGGCTTTCGTGTTCGCAATGATGCGAAGAAACGCCGCCTTTTGCCGTCACGGAATGCACATCCATATCTGACGAACGCAGCAATGCACTGAGGCAAGGAGGCCCCATGCAGAACGAACCGTCATCGCAGCCGCCCGGAGGAATCGACTATGTCGCATTCGAAGAATCGGCTGACTTCAAGGAGCTGAAGAAGCGGCAGCGCTCCTTCGTCTTCCCCCTCTCCCTCTTCTTCCTCATCTGGTACGGGACCTACATCGTGGTCGCCGCCTACGCGCACGACTTCATGGCTACCCCCGTCTTCGGGAACATCAACGTCGGTCTCCTGCTCGGCATCGGCCAGTTCGTGACCACTTTCGCGATCACTATGTGGTACGTCTCCTACGCCAACCGGAGGCTCGATCCGCTCGCGAATGACCTGCGAGTCCAGCTCACCAAGGAGGACCAGGCATGAGCGTCCAGCTCATCGCCCCGCGGGCAAGCGCGGTGGCGGACAACGATCCGGTCCTGAATATCGCCATCTTCGCCGCTTTCGTGGCGGTCACGCTGTTCATTGTCATTAGGGCGAGCAGGAACAATAAGAGCGCGGCCGATTATTATGCGGGTGGACGCTCATTCACCGGCACGCAGAATGGCTTCGCCATTTCCGGTGACTACCTCTCCGCCGCGTCGTTCCTCGGAATCGTCGGGGCCATTGCGGTCAACGGCTACGACGGGTTCCTGTACTCGATCGGATTCCTTGTCGCCTGGCTTGTTGCGCTTCTGCTCGTCGCCGAGCTCATGCGCAACACGGGCAAGTTCACGATGGCGGATGTGCTGTCGTTCCGCCTCAAGCAGCGCCCCGTGCGGGTTGCGGCCGCCCTCACGACACTCGCGGTGTGCTTCTTCTACCTGCTCGCGCAGATGGCTGGCGCCGGCGGACTCGTCGCGCTCTTGCTCGGGATCACCGATGACATCGGGGTCGCGATCGTCGTCGCCGTCGTCGGCGTGCTCATGATCATCTACGTCCTCATCGGCGGCATGAAGGGCACCACCTGGGTGCAGATCATCAAGGCCTTCCTGCTGATCGGTGGGGCAGGAGCGATGACCATCTGGGTGCTTGTCATCAACGGTTTCGATCTCTCCGCGCTCCTGCAGGCGGCAGTGGACAAGGCGGCGCTCGACGGAGCCGAGGATCCCGCGGCGATCCTTGCGCCGGGCCTTCAGTACGGCAAGAACCCCATCGACTTCGTATCGCTCGGGCTCGCTCTTGTCTTGGGCACCGCCGGCCTGCCGCACGTGCTGATGCGCTTCTACACGGTGCCAACCGCCAAAGAGGCTCGCAAGTCCGTGGTCTGGGCCATCTGGCTCATCGGCGGCTTCTATGTCTTCACGCTTGTCCTCGGTTACGGCGCGGCTGCGCTTGTCGGGGCTCCCGCCATCAAGGACGCGCCAGGTGGCGTGAACTCGGCGGCCCCGCTCCTCGCCCTCGAGCTCGGCGGGCCGATCCTCATGGGCTTCATCTCGGCCGTCGCCTTCGCCACCATCCTCGCTGTCGTCGCCGGTCTTGCCATCACGGCGGCCGCATCCTTCGCTCACGACATCTACAACAGCGTCGTGAAGCACGGCACGGCGACTCCGGAGCAGGAGGTGAAGGTCGGCAAGTACACCGTTGTTGTCCTCGGTGTCGTCGCCATTGTCGGCGGCATCGGCGTTCAAGGCCAGAACATCGCCTTCCTCGTAGCGCTCGCCTTCGCGGTGGCTGCCAGTGCCAACCTGCCGACGATCCTGTACTCGCTGTACTGGAGAAAGTTCACGACCCGCGGCGCACTGTGGAGCATGTACGGAGGCCTCGCCACGGCCATCGTCCTGATCTTCTTTTCGAAGGTCGTCTCGGGGGCTGAGACCGCGATGCTCGGCGAAGAGATCAACTTCGCCTGGTTCCCCCTCAATAACCCAGGCATCGTCTCTATCCCGGTCGGATTCTTCCTGGGCTGGCTTGGCTCGGTCCTTCCGCAAAAGAAGGAAGACCCGAGAGTCGCGGCCGAGATGGATGTGCGGTCCCTCACGGGGTACGGCGCCGAGGAGGCCGTCGAGCACTAGCGGCTCCTGCAACTCGCGCGGCCCTCACCGCGGAACTCCTGGAATGGTCGCACTGACTCGCTCAGTGCGACCATTTCGGCGTTCCCGTTGTCACGGTGCCACAACGCACATGGGGTTCTGGATGCACGTGGGTAGCGTGAACATGTCCACGATGCACATGGAGGTGCAGATTGACGCAGTCAGCGCAGACCGGTTCCCTCGAGGGGAAGACCATCATCATGTCGGGTGGAAGCCGCGGCATCGGGCTCGCGATCGCCAAACGCGCCGCTCGTGACGGCGCGAACGTCGTGTTGCTCGCGAAGACCGGTGAGCCGCACCCGAAGCTGGCAGGGACGGTCTACACGGCAGCTGAGGAGATCCGGGAAGCCGGAGGTCGCGCGCTTCCCGTCGTCGGCGACGTCCGTGACGACTCAGACCTGCAGCGGGCCGTCGACAGCGCCGCGACCGAGTTCGGTGGCATCGACATCGTGGTCAACAATGCGAGCGCCATCGACCTGCGATCCACGCTCGACATCGACGAGAAGCGCTATGACCTCATGCACCAGATCAATCAGCGCGGAACGTTCATGCTGTCGAGGGCTGCCCTACCGCACCTCCTCGCGTCGCCGGATGCTCGCATCCTGTCGCTGTCGCCGCCCCTGAACCTGTCACCGAAGTGGCTTGGCGCCTACCCGGCCTATATGACCGCGAAGTACGGCATGACGCTCGCGACGCTCGGCATCGGTGCTGAGTTCGCGAACAAGGGCATCGACGCGAACACGCTCTGGCCCCGCACGACCATTCAGACTGCCGCCGTCGCCAACATCATCGGCGGGGAAGAGCTCATGCGCCGCAGCCGCACCCCAGAGCTGTACGCCGACGCCGCACACGCCGTGCTCACCGCTCCACACGGCCGATACCAGGGAGAGACCCTGCTCTGCGAAGACGTGCTCGCAGATGCCGGCGTGAGCGACCTGAGCGCCTACTCGCCAGGCGTGGACCCATCCGAGCTCTTCCCCGACGCCTTCGTCGACTGACGGTTCCGCGCGCTCTCCCGGCGAAGAAGCCCGCCCGCCGAGCCGCTCGCCCGCGAAGCCCGCGAGCCGCTGGCAACGCCCCGGAGTTGTGGCGCAGTGCTCTTCGTTTCGGGTGTCTCGACACTTGGACACAACTCTGTAGGCGGGAGAACGGATCTGCAGGGGGTCAGCGGATCAACGCAAAAGAACCCCGGTCAGATTTCTCTGACCGGGGTTCTTTGTCACCGTGGAGCCTAGGAGATTCGAACTCCTGACATCCTGCTTGCAAAGCAGGCACTCTACCAACTGAGTTAAGGCCCCGTTCGGGTGGATACGATACCAGTTTCAGTATCGAACCGTGGGGCTACCAGGACTTGAACCTGGGACCTCTTCGTTATCAGCGAAGCGCTCTAACCGCCTGAGCTATAGCCCCCGAAGCGACTGCCCCAACATACACGAAAAGTGCACCGTAGGGGAAATCGAGCCGCTAACTGTTCGTGAAACCGAACACGAGGCCTCCCGTGACCTTCACCGCGAGGTTGTAGAGGAACGCCGCAACCGCGCCGAGGGCGGTGCCCGCGACGAGGTTCAGCAGCGCTACAACAAGCGAGAAGAGCATGAGCTGCGGCAGTGTGACGAAGTCGTCGACTCCGACACCGGCCGAGCCGGAGACATCGTTGAGCAGGCTGTTGACGCTGTTGAGCACACCTGTGTTCTCGATGACCGTCCACATCAGGAACGTCGCAACGATCGTGATGATGCCGAAGCAGATGGACAGCAGGAAGGAGAACTTCACGACAGACCAGAAGTCGATATGCACCAAACGGAGGCGCACCTGCTTGCTCGCAGTCTTCTTGCTGGACTTCTGGGCCAGCTTGTCAGCAACGCTCGTCATAGATCAGTACCTCAGTCTTCGGTCTCGTCCTGCTCGAACGACGTGACCGAGTCTGCCACAGTCTCACTCGCGGCACTCTCGGCTGGGGTACTCTCCCCGTCGGTCGAGGCCTGGGGCGTCGCTTCGGACCCGGAGTCGGCAGTCTCGTCGCCTTCGGCGTCTTCGTCTTCCTTCTCGAGTTCGCGGTCCGCGTTCTGGGCGATAGCGATCACGTAGTCGCTGTTGTCCAGCCTCGCGAACGTGACGCCCATGGAGTCGCGTCCGGTCACAGAGACCTCGGCGACGTTGGAGCGCACGACCTTGCCGGAGCCGAGGATGACCAGCACCTCTTCTTCGTCGTGGACGAGCAGCGCGCCAGCGAGGCCGCCACGCTCTTCGTTCAGCTTCGCGACCTTGATGCCGAGGCCGCCGCGCTTCTGGATGCGGTACTGCGACACCGAGGTGCGCTTCGCGTATCCACCCTCGGTGACGATGAAGACGTACGCGTCATCGCTCGAGGTGACGGCCGCCGTGAGCAGGTAGTCGCCGTCGCGGAACGACATGCCCTTGACGCCCGACGTTGATCGGCCCATGGGCCGGAGCGCCTCGTCGTTCGCCTCGAAGCGAAGCGACATTCCGAGGTGGGACACGCAGAACACGTGGTCGGACTCGTCGGCCAGCATGGCGGAGACGAGTTCGTCGCCTTCCCGCAGGTTGACAGCGATGATGCCGGCCTGGCGGTTCGTGTCGTATTCCGTGAGCGCCGTCTTCTTGACGAGACCCTCGCGGGTTGCGAGCACGAGGTACTGGGCCTGGCGGTAGTCGCTGATGTCGAGGATCTGCGCGACCTTCTCGTCCGGCTGAAGCGGCAGGAGGTTCGCGATGTGCTGCCCCTTCGCGTCGCGACCAGCTTCAATGAGCTCGTACGCCTTGGCCCGGTACACGCGGCCGAGGTTCGTGAAGAACAGGAGCCAGTGGTGGGTCGTCGTGACGAAGAACTGCTCGACCACGTCGTCCGCGCGGAGCTGGGCGCCCTTGATGCCCTTGCCACCGCGGTGCTGTGAACGGTAGTTATCGCTGCGCGTGCGCTTGATGTAGCCGCCGCGCGTGACGGTGACGACCATCTCTTCCTCTGGGATGAGGTCTTCGTCGGTCATGTCGCCGCCGGAGCCGCGCAGGATCTCGGTGCGGCGGTCGTCGCCGAACTTGTCGACGACTTCCTGCAGCTCTTCGCCGATGATGGTGCGCTGGCGCACGGGGTCGGCGAGGATCTCCTTGTACTCGGCGATCATGGCTTCGAGCCGGGCTGCGTCTTCCATGATCTTCTGGCGTTCGAGCGCCGCGAGGCGACGGAGCTGAAGGTTCAGGATGGCGCTGGCCTGCAGTTCGTCGACGTCGAGCAGCTCCATGAGGCCGGTGCGAGCTTCTTCAACCGTCGGCGACCGGCGGATGAGCGCGATGACCTCGTCGAGCATGTCGAGGGCCTTGAGGTAGCCGCGGAGGATGTGAACCTCGTCCTCGGCCTTCTTGAGGCGGAACTTCGTGCGGCGCACGATGACCTCGACCTGGTGCTGCACCCACGCGGTGATGAAGCCGTCGACCGCGAGCGTGCGGGGCACGCCGTCGACGATCGCGAGCATGTTCGCGCCGAAGTTCTCCTGCAGCTGCGTGTGCTTGTAGAGGTTGTTCAGCACGACCTTGGCAACGGCGTCGCGCTTGAGCACGATGACGAGGCGCTGACCGGTACGACCAGAGGACTCGTCGCGGATGTCGGCGATGCCGGAGAGACGCTGATCCTTGACGAGCTCGGCCACCTTGAGCGCGAGGTTGTCTGGGTTCACCTGGTACGGCAGCTCGGTGATGACGAGGCACGTGCGGCCGTGGATCTCTTCGATTGCGACGACGGCGCGCATCGTGATGGAGCCGCGACCAGTGCGGTACGCCTCCTGGATGCCCTTGGTTCCGAGTATCTGGGCACCGGTCGGGAAGTCGGGCCCGTGGATGCGCGACATGAGCGCGTCCATGAGCTCCTCACGGGTTGCATCCGGGTGCTCGAGGTGCCAGAGTGCACCGGCCGCGACCTCTCGGAGGTTGTGCGGCGGGATGTTCGTGGCCATTCCGACAGCGATGCCGACGGAGCCGTTGACCAGGAGGTTCGGGAATCGCGCAGGCAGCACGGCGGGCTCGCGCGTGCGGCCGTCGTAGTTGTCCTGGAAGTCGACAGTGTCTTCGTCGATGTCCCTGACCATCTCGAGCGCGAGCGGCGCCATCTTGGTCTCGGTGTATCGAGGAGCAGCAGCGCCGTCGTTTCCGGCGGAACCGAAGTTCCCCTGGCCGAGGGCAAGCGGGTAGCGCAGCGACCATGGCTGCACGAGACGGACGAGCGCGTCGTAGATCGCTGAGTCGCCGTGGGGGTGGAACTGCCCCATGACGTCGCCGACGACGCGGGCGCACTTGGAGAATGCCTTGTCTGGGCGGTAGCCCCCGTCGTACATCGCGTAGATGACACGGCGGTGCACGGGCTTGAGCCCATCCCGAACTTCGGGGAGCGCTCGCCCGACGATGACGCTCATCGCGTAGTCGAGGTACGAGCGCTGCATCTCGAGCTGCAGGTCGACTTGCCCGATGCGGTCTTCTCCGTCGGCGTTGGTGGTTGTGACGCGTTCTTCAGCCATAGATGTGCCTGTGTGCCTTAGATATCGAGGAAGCGCACATCGTGCGCGTTCTGCTGAATGAAGGTCCGGCGCGATTCGACGTCCTCGCCCATGAGCGTGCTGAACACGGCGTCAGCCGCTTCCGCGTCGCTCACCTTGACTTGCAGGAGCGTGCGGACAGCGGGGTCCATCGTCGTCTCCCAGAGTTCCTGGTAGCTCATCTCGCCGAGACCCTTGTAGCGCTGGATGGCGTTGTCCTTCGGAATGCGGCGGCCGGCTGCCTTGCCGTCTGCGAGCATCGCGTCGCGCTCCCGGTCGGAGTACGCGAAGTCGTGAGCCGCGTTGGACCACTTGATGCGGTAGAGCGGCGGCTGCGCGAGGAACACGTAGCCGAGCTCGACGAGCGGACGCATGTAGCGGAAGAGGAGCGTCAGCAGCAGCGTCGTGATGTGCTGGCCGTCGACGTCGGCGTCTGCCATGAGGATGATCTTGTGGTACCTGACTTTGTCAGGGTCGAAGTCATCGCCGAGACCGGCGCCGAAGGCCGTGATCATCGACTGCACTTCGTTGTTTTGGAGCGCCCGGTCGAGGCGCGCCTTCTCCACGTTCAGGATCTTGCCGCGCAGCGGGAGGATCGCCTGCGTCTCCGGGTCGCGCCCCTGCACGGCGGAGCCGCCTGCCGAGTCGCCCTCGACGATGAACACCTCGGACCGGGTCGGGTCCTTCGACTGGCAGTCCTTGAGCTTGCCTGGCATGCCGCCGGTCTCGAGGAGGCCCTTGCGTCGGGTCTGCTCGCGGGCACGACGGGCCGCGAGGCGAGCGGCGGATGCCTGCCCTGCCTTGCGGATGATGTCCCTGGCCTGCGACGGGTTCCGGTCGAACCAGTCCTGCAGGGCTTGGCCGACGATGCGCTGCACGTACGACTTCGCCTCGGTGTTGCCGAGCTTGGTCTTCGTCTGCCCCTCGAACTGAGGCTCGCCCAGCTTGATGGAGATGACAGCTGCGAGCCCTTCGCGCACGTCTTCGCCTGAGAAGTTCTCGTCCTTCTCCTTGACGAGGTTCTTCTCTCGCGCGTACCGGTTCACGACGGTCGTGAGCGCCGCTCGGAACCCCTCGAGGTGCGTGCCGCCCTCCTTGGTGTTGATCGTGTTCGCGAACGAGTGGATGGACTCCGAGTATGAGTCGATCCACTGCATCGCGAGCTCGAGCGAGATCTTCCGCTCGGTGTCCTCCGCGTTGACCTCGATGATCTCCTCATGGACCGGCTGCTTCTTGCGGCGGCTCACGAGGTGCTGCACGTAGTCGACGAGACCGCGCTCGAAGAGATACGTCTGCGCGCGCTTCTGCGGAATCTCGATGGACTCGGTGACAGCCTTCGGCTCGCCGGTCTCGGTGCGCTCGGCGTCGTCGATCTCGGCTGCGGTCTCGTCCTGCAGTTCCGTGATCTGGGCCGCGAGGCCGTCGCCCTGGAGGCTCGCCTGATCACGGTCGTCTGCGAGCGAGATGCGGAGGCCCTTGTTGAGGAAGGCCATCTGCTGGAAGCGCGTGCGGAGTACCTCGAAGTCGTACTCGACGGTCTCGAAGATCTCGGAGTTCGCGTAGAACGTGATCGTCGTCCCGGTGTCCTCCGTGGGCTCTCCCTTGCGGATGTTCCCGGTCGGCACGCCGTTCTCGAAGTCCATCTCCCACTCATAGCCGTCACGCTTGACCTGAGCGATGAGGCGGTAGGAGAGCGCGTTCACGACGGAGGAACCCACACCGTGAAGCCCACCGGAGACCGCGTAACCGCCGCCGCCGAACTTTCCTCCGGCGTGCAGCTTGGTGAGCACAACTTCCAACGTGGAGATTCCCTCCACGGGGTGGAGCTCGACCGGAATGCCGCGACCGTTGTCGCTCACGCGCACAGCGCCGTCGTCCTGCAGGAACACCTGGATGTCATCGCAGTACCCCGCGAGAGATTCATCCACAGAGTTATCCACAATTTCGTACACCAGGTGGTGCAGGCCCTCAGGACCAGTGGAGCCGATGTACATACCCGGGCGCTTGCGGACCGCTTCGAGTCCCTCGAGCACCTGGATCTGACCTGCGCCGTAGTCGTTCTCGACGCGGTCGTTCTGCGAGCGGGCCTCGACGACTTCGGCGGGCGCCGCTGTCTGGTCTCCCAGCGCAGCCTGTTCCTGAGACGCTGTCAGGCCTTCCGACGTTCCTGGACCGTCCGACTTGCGCGCCTCGTCCGGCGTCTCAGTCGTGTTCTCGGGGTCGGAAGTTTCTGATGCCATAACTCGGGCGTCTCCTTGCTGTGTGGCGACATGCAAGATCCGCGTTGCGAGCAAACTCGCACGACGCGGATCTAGCGACTGTTCAGTCTACCAAGGAACGCGACACGCAGCCCGAAAATGGCGCGTGAAGCGACGAAAACAAGGGCGCGTACCGTATTTGCCTTGTCAACCGTAGGTATCGCGTGGGCCACGCCCTGGAACCGATCTGGGACCGCGTTTCCAAGAGGGGGCACCCGGGTTCAGAAAGCGGATGCGCTCGACCTTGGCTTCCGAGTACCTCTCCGTGAGGTTGGTGAGCAGCAGCGACTGCATCCCGCGCAGCTGTGTCGCCCACGCCGTCGAGTCGCATTGGATCAGCAGCACCCCGTCTTCGATGTGCAGGGGAGTCGAATGCGCCGCGGTCTCCTTGCCGACGATCTCGGGCCACGCATCCATCAACTCAGCCTGTTTGATGGGGCCGTTCCAGCCGAACTGCCTGGTGAGAGCAGCGAGAGCTGAGCCGGCCGCGACCGGATCGCGTCCGAAACCGAACGGTTCGGAGAGGTCGGCTCCCGCTGAATCCTTGGCCTTCGCTGCCAGCCGGCGCCGCAACGACGTCGTCTTTCCGCCGAAGACCTCTTTGAAACGCGCGTAGACCTCAGCACCCTCACTCATCGGCCGCCCCTGTCTGGATCGCCCCTGTCTGGATCGTGCCTGTCTGGATCGTGCCTGCGCTGATGCGTATGACCTGCGATCGAAGGCCTTCAGGAACGTCCTCAAGCACGGCCGCTGTGATGAGCACCTGCTCGAAGTCGCCGATCGCCTCAGCAAGACGAGATCTGCGCGATGCGTCGAGCTCAGCGAACACGTCGTCCAGGATCAGCACGGGGTCGCCGGCGCGAGATTCGCTGCGCACAAGCTCCGCAGCAGCCAGCTTGAGTGCAAGCGCAAACGACCAGGATTCCCCGTGGCTGGCAGTGACGCGAGCGGGGAGGCCGTTCAGCCAGAACACCGCGTCGTCGCGGTGCGGGCCGACCAGGCTCACGCCGCGCTCGAGCTCTCGTGGTCGCATCGCAGCGAGCTGCGCCGTGAACCGCTCTCTGATCTCCTCGGTCGTGACTTCGCCGCCATCGACCTCCGCGCCCTCACCATCGGCATCGCCCATGACGGAAGCGGCGTGGCCGAACGCCGATACACGCATGGACAGGGTCGGCCGGTGGTCAGCACCGACCAATCGCCGGTACGAGCCCGCGAGGTGCGGCAGCAGACGGTCGCAGAGAAGGAGCCGCTCGGCGATGATCTGCGAGCCGAGCTCCAGCATCCGCTCATCCCACACATCCAGCGTCGCGACCATCGCTTCCGACGATCTCGGTCCGCGCATCGAGCGAAGCAGGGAGTTCCGCTGCCGAAGGACCCGCTCATAGTCGGCGATCACTCCACCGAGCTTCGGCGAATGCGTCACGAGCAGGGAGTCGAGGAAACGCCGGCGAGCGCCGGGCTCACCACGCACGAGGGTCAGATCCTCTGGCGCGAACAGCACACTCGCGAAGTACCGAGCGAGGTCTCGAGATCGAACGTTCTGGCCACCGACACGCGCCTTGTTGGCACCGGAACTCGCGATCTGCACGTCGAGGTGCAGCGAGCGGGTCTCATGGGCGAGTTCCATCTTGACGACGGCGAACTCCTGGCCGAAGCGCACAAGCGCCTGGTCGCTCGAGACTCGATGGGAACCGAGCGTGGCCAAGTAGCCGATCGCCTCGACCAGGTTCGTTTTGCCCTGGCCGTTGGAGCCGACAAACAAGTGAGCTCCTGGCCCGAGCGTGAGGTCGGCCGACTCGTAGTTCCTGAAGTCGTGCAGTTGCAGACGGGTGACGTGCACCGGTTACCGCATGAGCAGATTCGGCTGCAGCAGGTAGCGGTAGTTCGTCGACTCACCCTCGTCGCGCGAGGTCTGGCTCGTGAGCAGCACAGGGCCCGGCTTGTTCGGGTTCTCGGAGTTCGTGAACGCGATACGCACGAACGGCGAGTGGATGGCGCCAACTCCGTCGAGCAAGAACTGCGGCTTGAGCGAGACAACCATGTCGTTGCCGTGCAGCACGGCGTCGAGGTTCTCGCTTGCCTGCGCCTGCTCGCTGCCGAGCGCCTCGAGGTGAAGCCCCTCGGTTGTGAAGGTGAACCGGAGAGCAGCCTCACGCTCGAGCACAAGCTGCACGCGGCGAACCGCGTCGACGATGTCGCTCACGGTGAGCACGGCGTAGTGCGGCGTCTCTGCCGGGAAGAGGCGCTCGACGGCAGGGAAGTTTCCCTTGATGAGGAGCGACGTGACGGTCTTGTTGCCTGCGGAGAAAGCGATCAGTTCGCGAATGTCGTCCTTGACGAGCGTGATCGTTATCTCGCCGGAGCTGCCGAGCGACTTGCCGACCTCAGCGAGCGTCTTGGCGGGAACCAGGGCCGTCTCGGTCTCCGTGAGAGAGCTCTGCCACTCGATGGTGCGGACCGCGACGCGGTAGCGGTCGGTCGCGACGAGGCTCATGGAATCTGCCTGCAGCGAGAGGTTCACACCCGTGATCACTGGCGCGACGTCTTCGCGAGAAGCTGCAACTGCAACCTGCGAGATAGCTTCCGAGAACACGTCACCGGCGATGGAGCCGCTTGCGCCCTCAACGACGGGAAGGCTCGGGAACTCCTCGATGGGCATCGTCGGCAGGTGGAACGAAGCGCTTCCACAGCGAATGACAACCCCAGAGTCGTCGCGGCTGAGCTCCACGGGTGCCTGAGGAAGCCGGTTCGCGATGTCTGCGAGCAGACGTCCCTGGACGAGCACAGCCCCTGGCTCCTGCACATCAGCGTCGATGCTGGTGCGGCTCGAGACCTCGTAGTCGAATGACGAGAGCGTGACCCCTGCTTCCCCGACCTCGACAACAACACCGCTGAGGATGGGAAGAGTCGGGCGCTGAGGCAGAAGCTTGACGACAAACGACACCGCATCGCTGAAGACGTCACGGTTGACCACAAACTTCACTAGGCGTTCCTCTCGTTGGAATGCCCCAATGGTAGCCGCCTCGATTCGGTGTGTTGTCCCCGATCGTCAGAGCATCCTGTGATGTCCTGAGCGACTCCCTCGCCGCTTCGCGCCCGTGAACATACCAGCCCATCGAGGCTCGGCCGACCACCGCTCATCGATGTCATCGACTCTCCCAATATCTATAGATTACTTGTCATCATCGTATTAACAGCTGTGCACACTGTGGATAACTCTGTTCTGACCAGCGTCCGTATGGGAACTACAAAAATGTAAGTTGTGGCGGGGCGGTGGACGCCCTGTGCACGCTGACGAGCACTGGCGTGCACAACTTTCCGGACTCCACAGCGTCGAGGGCGTTTTCCACAGTCCGTCTCCGCGTGTTGTTCCAGAGTTCCACAAGTTATCCACAGGGCTTGAGGCCAAGAAAAACCCCGCATCCGACCTCGAGAGCCTGTGATGCGGAGCTGAAGTGGGTTCAGGAGCGGCCGTTTCCGTTCTGGCGGATGCGCGCGGTGAGCTCGGTGACCTGGTTGTAGACGTCCCGGCGCTCGGTCATGAGCTTTGTGATCTTGCGATGCGCGTACATGACCGTGGTGTGGTCGCGCCCGCCGAACAGCTGCCCGATCTTCGGGAGGGAGAGGTTGGTCATCTCCCTGCAGATGTACATCGCGATCTGTCGGCTCGTCGCTATTGCCTGTGACCGTGAGGAGCCGTACAGGTCATCGACGGTCAGTTGGAAGTACGCAGCTGTCCTGTTGATGATGTCGACCGGCGACACGATTCCCGTGTCCTGGTCGGACACGAGATCCTTCAGCACCGTCGAGACGAGTGCCAGATCGACCTTCTCACCGTTGAGGTTCGCGTAGGCCGTGACGCGAATGAGCGTGCCCTCCAGCTCGCGGATGCTCGAGGAGACCCTCGCCGCGATGAACTCGAGCGCGTCATCGGGGATCAGAAGGTTGTCGACCTGCGACTTCTTCCTGAGGATCGCGATTCGCGTTTCAAGGTCTGGGGACTGCACATCGGTGATGAGCCCCCACTCGAAGCGCGACCGCATTCGGTCTTCGAAGCCGGTCAGCTGCTTCGGGGGGAGGTCGCTGGTGATCACGACCTGCTTGTTGTGCTCGTGCAGGGTGTTGAACGTGTGGAAGAACGCTTCCTGCGTCGAGTCCTTGCCCTGGAGGAACTGAATGTCATCGATCAAGAGGATGTCGTTGTCGCGGTAGCGCGCCTGGAACGACTGCGTCCGGTTGTTCGCGATCGAATTGATGAAGTCGTTCGTGAACTCTTCGCTCGAGACGTACCTGACCTGGATGCCCGGGTAGATCGACTCTGCATAGTTGCCGATCGCGTGGAGCATGTGGGTCTTGCCGAGTCCGGAGCCGCCGTAGACGAACAACGGGTTGTAGGAGCGGGCGGGTGCCTCGGCGACAGCAACCGCAGCGGCATGCGCAAATCGGTTCGACCCGCCGATGATGTAGTTGTCGAAGGTGTACCGCGGGTTGAGTCGCGATTCGGGGTCGGGTTGTGTGCGAGCGCTCTGGTCCGAGGAAGAGTGGAGGCCAACCGAGTCTGCTTCGACCACGGTCACCGAGCTGGTCGGCGCAGGGGCGGAGCGCGGCGGAGCCACTTCGATGTAGTCGTGCGAGTCGAGAGGCTCGCTCACGGATGCGCGCGGAGCGGCATCCGGATTGACGAGAACCGCGAAGGTCTTGATCTCAGGCTCGCCGAGTTCGGCGATCGCAGCGAGCATTGGCACGCGAGCGCGAGTCTCGATCATCGTTCGGGTCATGTCGTTGGGGACTTCGAGGAGCAGCGCGCCACTCATGACGCCCTTGGCCTCGACCAGTCCAAGGAATCCAAGCAGGGAAGCTGGGACGCGATCATCTTCTCGAAGTGTGGAGAGCAGCGTCTGCCACGTCTCTGAAACCGGGTCGGTCACCGAAGCACTCCCCCCGTCCCTCTGTACTTCACGAGACCGCATCTCTGCGGACTGGCGATTCTTCTTGGCTACGCACCCGCAGCATGGTCAACGCACCGGCCGTGTGGCACTGGTGCGCAAGTCATTGTGATCTACCCGGAGAGATATCCACAACTTCTGTGGACAAACAGGCGGGTGCCTGTGCATAACTCGCGGGGGTAGGGGGCTAGCCTACGCCGGATCGGGACGCGCGCCAATCGCTTTTGAAGGATTCGGCATGTCGTGCGCGCGGCCGTCGGTGTCCTGAGCATAATGCTGGCCCTCTGGCGCCAGTTGACTGCCGGCCGCAGGTCACGTAGGTTAAGGCAGTTGTGCCCTTCGGTAGGGCACTTGTGAAAATCCGTACGGCGTCCGCCGATCGGGTCGTATCTTCCGGAGTTCTCATGTCGAAGCGTACTTTCCAGCCAAACAACCGCCGCCGCGCGAAGACCCACGGCTTCCGCCTGCGCATGCGCACCCGTGCGGGTCGCGCCATCCTCTCGGCTCGTCGCCGCAAGGGTCGCACCGAGCTTTCCGCGTAGCTTCTTGCTTCCCTACGCGAACCGCGTCACGAAGGGCGATGACTATCAGGCCATCGTTCGGCGCGGCGTTCGCGTAGGTGCTCGGGGAATCACGGTCAGCGTGCGCGAGCGCGAAAACAACGACACACCTACCCGCTTCGGCTTCATTGTCTCGAAGCGGGTAGGTGTGGCCGTTGTGCGCAACCGCATCCGTCGACGCCTCAAGGCAGTCTCAAGGGAGCTTCTCCCTGAAGTCGGCTCTGGCTTCGACATCGTGTACCGAGTGCATCCGGAAGCGGCCGCGCTCGGGTTCGATGATCTCCGTGAGCGTGCCAGGTTCGGTTCGATCCGAGGCGTGCGTCGCATCGCTGCCCCCAGTGATGCGGATGCCCGCGACAGATCGAAGTCGGGCGGCTGAGATGCGTGCCCTGCGCCGACTTGCTCTGCTTCCCCGCAACGTGGTGATAGCAGTCCTGAACGCGTACCGCCTGGTGATCTCACCGCTGTACGGAGACGTCTGCCGGTATCACCCCAGCTGCTCCGCGTACTCTTTAAGGGCTGTGCAGGTTCATGGCGTCCTCCGGGGCGGCTTCCTCACCGGGCGACGACTCGTTCGTTGCCACCCTTGGGCTGCTGGAGGCATTGACGACGTGCCTGAGCCTGAACACCGAACCACCACCACTACCGCTCATGGATTCGTTGTCCAGGGCAGTAGCGGAACTTAAGAGAAAGACGTCACCGCACTCATGGATATCCTCGGAACCATCTTGTGGCCGATCAAATGGGTCATCGAGCTCATCTTGGTCGGTTTCCACACGCTGTGGACGACGCTCGGTCTCAACGGCACTGATGGTTGGACCTGGATCCTCGCGATCCTCGGCCTCGTGCTCGTGGTTCGCTCCGCCATGATCCCCCTCATGGTCAAGCAGGTGAAGTCCCAGCGCGCCATGATGGACGTCGCTCCTGAGATCAAGAAGATCCAGGACAAATACAAGGGCAAGCGCGACCAGTTCTCGATGGAGGCCATGCGTCGCGAAACCATGGCCGTCTACCAGCGCACCGGGTCGAACCCGATGGCCGGCTGTTGGCCCCTCCTCGTGCAGATGCCGATCTTCTTCGGTCTGTTCTCTGTGCTGAACGGCGCGCAGCACAACACGGTGGGTGTTGGCGCGCTCAACCAAGAGCTTGCGACTTCCTTCTCTCAGGCTGACATCTGGGGAGCACCGCTCAGCGCGACGTTCCTGAACAACGATGGCAACGTGGGCGTGCAGATCCTTGCCGGCGTCATGGTCGTTGTGATGACGGTTTCGCAGTTCATCACACAGAAGCAGATCACTTCCAAGAACGTGTCGCAGGCGACCAAGGAGTCGCCGATGTACCGCCAGCAGCAGATGCTGCTGTACATCCTGCCCCTCACATTCCTCGTATCCGGCGTGATGTTCCCGCTCGGCGTCATGACGTACTGGCTTATCTCCAACTTCTGGACCATGGGCCAGCAGTACATCATCATCCGCAACATGCCGACGCCCGGCTCCGAGGCCGCTAAGGCTCGCGAGGACCGTCTCAAGGCTCGCGGCAAGTGGGTCGAGCCTGAACGCAAGGACTCGAAGGGGAATGTCATCGTTGAGGCCCCCATGCAGCAGCCAGCGCAGCGTGCTCAGCCGGTTTCGAAGAACCGCGCGAAGAAGAAGGCAACCGGCGGCAAGCCCAACACGGGTGGTACGTCGGGGAAGAGCACTCCTCCCGCGAAGAAGTAGTTTCCCACTCTCGTCGCCCCACTGTCTTTATAAGGAACACGAATGACTGAAGCAACCTCCGAGGCCATCCCCGCCGGGAAGAGCGCACCGGATTCCCGTGACGACGGCGACATCGCTGCTGATTACCTCGAAGAGCTCCTCGACATCAGTGACGTTGACGGTGACCTCGACATCGAGGTTCGCGAGGCACGTACGTACATCTCGGTCAATTCGGATGGAGAGTCGAACCTCTCGAAGCTTGCTGACGGTGAGACTGTCGATGCTTTGCAGCATCTGACCCGTCTCGCTGTGCAGGCGGAGACAGGTGAGTTCTCGAGGCTCATTCTCGACATCGGCGGGTCGCGTGAGGCGCGCCGTGGAGAGCTCGCAGGCCTCGTAGACCGCGCCATCACGCGTATCGAAGAGGGGGCCTCGTCTGCGGCGCTGCCACCCATGTCTTCGTACGAGCGGAAAATCGTGCACGACATCGTCTCCGAGCGTGGCTACGTTTCTGAGTCGGAGGGTGAGGCGCGTGAGCGTCATACGGTCATTCGCCCCGGGGCCTCGGCCTGATCCACAGACTTATCCACAGGACTTTCCACAGTCCCAATCCCGCTGATTCGTTGTTGAGTAGTGCTTTGCACTAAAAGACCTGGTCAGCGAGTGTATTCCTTGATCTTCGTCGTGATTTTGTTTGCTCGTGAGTTCTCCACATAGTTATCCACAGGATGACGAACGTGCATATCTCGGCGGCGATGTCCGAGGCGTCAACGTCGTGTCAGACTGGCTGCAGCTGGCCACGGGACTGCAGTGCGTTCTTGTCGATACATTTTTGTTGCGAGAGGATTTTCTCTATGACTGAGCAGCCAACTGAACTCGAGGTTGAGCCGGCCATCGCCGCGCAGCTGTTCGGGGAGCGAATCGATCTTGCTCGGGCTTTTACGGCTGACCTCGCGAAGTATGGGGAGCAGCTCGGGCTGGTGGGGCCGCTGGAGTACCCGCGGCTGTGGACTCGTCACGTCGTGAACTCCGTGCTCATGGCGCCGCTTCTGCGTCCGGGGCTCGTGGGTGACATCGGATCGGGTGCCGGTCTCCCCGGACTCGTGCTGGCGATCGCCCGGCCTGACGTGAACTTCGTGCTGATCGAGCCGATGGAGCGTCGCACGGAGTGGCTGCAACGTGAGGTGGATGCTCTGGCCATTTCAAACGTGCAGGTGCGTCGCGCTCGTGCGGAAGAGGTGCACGATGAGTTCACCTTTGATCAGCTAACGGCGCGCGCGGTGTCAGCTCTCAGCAAGCTAATTCCGATCACGGTTCCTCTCGTTCGTTCTGGTGGTGAACTGGTTTTCCTCAAGGGACGCTCTGCCGAGGCCGAGATCGAGAAGGCAAGCAAGGCGATCCGAAAGTTCGGACTCACCGACGTGCGCGTCGAGGAGCTTGGCGAAGGGCTCGACACTGAGACCACGCGCGTCATCCGGGCGACGGTCGAATAGAAGGTTTAGTTGCGAGCCCGCTTGCTGAGAGCGTGAGTCTTGGATCGAGTTACGCCGATTCAACGCAGTCATTCGAAATTCCCTCGGTTGAGCCTCGTACACGCTCGTCGCCGCGGATATTTAATGCAATTCTGCATCTCGTGCGGTTCTCCTCGCTGAAGACGCGAGTACTGTGCCCACGGGGCTGAGCGCGCAATTCTGCTCGCGATTCGAGCTCGTTATGGCAACTTTTGTAGATGCGTCCGTGCAGAGACGATTTCGGGCACTGTTTCACGTGAAACTTTGAAGATTTGAGCCGGTGCAGACATGGAACGTCAGGTGTCTAGGTCGAGCAGCGGCTCGAAGACTGTTGATGATTCAGCTGGCTGTGGTGGGGTTGGGGTTGCTCTCGTACAGTACGTGGATCCGTGTCTGTCTGACACGGATGAAGCTACGTGCAGTGCAGTGCAGTGCAGTGCAGTGCAGTGCAGTGCAGTGCAGTGCCAGTCTGCGGCGCAGTGTGCGGCGCAGTCCTGTGCTGCCTTGCGGCATAGAGGTTCACCCGCACTCTCTCCGGGCTAGCGTCGTTCGGCAGGTGTGTACTCCTCTGCGCCGAGTGACCCTCGCTCGCGTAGTCACCCTCTCGTCGGCAGGTGCAGTGTTGCTCGCTTGCCGGTAGTCAACTACACGTTCGCTACTCGCAGGACCTGCGATCCTTCGTGACTGGTGGCCGCGCGTTGGGGCCGGGGTCGGTGGCGTGACAGGCGACAATTTCTGTCACTGGACCCGCTCGCCGTCTCTCGGTCGATTCGAAGGGCAGTGTTGAGCAGGGCACACACTCGAACACGCGAGTGTAGCAGCAGGGGGGTGCACACGCTGCTGGTCCCGCGCTCGACCAACATGAGGCCCTTTGACGTCGGCAGAGACGGTACTTCAATAGACAGTCAGAACTGTGGAACGCATCGGCGAACCGAAGGTAGTACACCGCAACGGCTCTGTGGTTGGGAGCAGCAATCGCGGTTTGAAAGTTTTCAATCGTTTTCGCGGTGGTTTCACGTGGAACGAAGTCTGGCGACTGGTCATCGCGGTGCGACTACCTCATACGCGCTGACTATTGCTACTGCCACTAGCGCGTATCTCAAAGCCAAGGCCCATCGTTGATTCTTCAGAACTTACTGTTCCTGAGCTAAGGCACGCAGGACAGGACAGGCATGACAAGGAACGACAGGGCAGGGCATAAACAGGGAACGACAGGAACGGCAGGGCAGGGTGAGGGTGGCAGGGAACGGGAGGGCAGGGCGGGGATGGCAAGGCAGGCAGGGTTGCCGAGCGAAATTGGCGTGGGCTGAAATGCGGGCTTTAGTTTCTTCGAGCTGCAGCAATCCGGGACGCTTCATGCTGCAGCCGGAGAAGTCAGCGCTTTCAGGTGAGCTCATCCGGTGGCACAACTCGGTCCACTGTCGTATCGGCGCTGAGCCACGGTCCCTCCGTCCGTCGAGACCGCCGAGTCCTCCGTGGGTCTTATCACTTCAAGCGGGCCCCATCCGCAACAACGACGGTAGCCTCCGAAAATGGACGCAAGAGTATGCGTCTATTCCAGGGGTCTAGATGTCGCTCAGGTTGCGCGGCCGGTGTTGGTGCCAGGCGGCAGGGGTTCTCCAGTCGGCTGTTCAGAGCCCGATACTGTGAAGGCCGATGATGTGGGCATACGACGGGTGAAAAAGCCGAACTGATCAAGTTTCACGTGGAACATGTGAGGCCGGCGGAGGTCCCTATCCGAGATTTGTCGGTCCGAAGTCCGAACCCGTCGACGCCAGCACTTCTCGCTAGAGTTCGACGACCTTGCAACTGTCGCCGCGTAGTTAGTGCGCAGGCGGCTCATTACGTTTCACGTGGAACGGCTTTGCCGAGACAACACACCCGCCCACGTGCGGCGACAGCTGTCTGCGTGCGCTCTGGCTCGACGTGAGCTCGGTCAAGAGTGTCAAGCCAACCCACCTGTGCTTCTGCGTAGCAGTGAGCGGTCCGAGGTTAGTTAGTGCAGTGCTCTTGCTCTTGCTCTTGCTCTTGCTGTTGCTCTTGCTCTTGCTCCTGTTCTGGTTCTGGCCCTTGTTCTTGTTCTTGTTCGGTCCAGTTCTTGGTCCTGCGCGCTTTGTGCATGCCATCCATCTACCGCGGGACACCATGAGCACCCTTGCCTGTGTGTTGAGCGATGAGAGTCGCGCTGGCCCTGGAAGTGGACGTGCGATGCTCAGGGAAACGAGAGTCCGAAGTGGACTTACCTTCCAAGAAACGCGACACGGAGCGCAGCGCCACCAGTCTCTCCCGCTGTCGCTCTTGTTGCTGCCGCCATTGTCAGTGCTACTGGCGCGTGCACTGCCACTGACGGCGTCGATGTGAGTATCGGTGCCGCTTGCGTTGGTGACAACCACAAGTGCTGGTTCCGAGCACCGACGGGTCCGTCACGTCCCGTCCCGTCCCCTCGTCATATGGCTAGTGACTTCATAGGACGGGGGTCAATCGCTCTCACGCCACTAACCACGGAACGAGGTCGCGAGCCCAGGGGCACATTGGCGAAATCTGACGCCGATCTACGATCCGCAGGCAACACAACTCGCGCCCACATCGTGAGTAGGCCCGACCCAGACCATCTGAGTTTCAGGAACTAGGTATCGGAAATGTTCGTTCGAGATGTCGGACGCTAGCTGTTGTTTCACGTGGAACGAGGAGGGAGGCCATCAGGACAGCCAGAATGCACCGGCGCGGGTCTATCGCAATTGGATGCCGGTCGATCCCGGTGACCAGCCCGGTAGATCTGGTGCGGGGGGGCCCTCGCTGGCTTTTCTTAGACGGGTGTTGAGCCGCGCGCTACTCGCGGTCGTGGAGGGACAATGCAAGAGCAGTCTGAGCTTCCCTGTCGGACTGCAAGGCCACCTCCTGCACGGTGTCGATGTACCGTCCAGCTACCTACCCAGCCCCCTGCCGAGCACGATACTGCAGCCCCAAGTGAGCACGCGCGAGCTCCGTAGACCGACTATCAGAATGCCCCAGACAAGGCCTTCGAGGTCGTTCGGCAGCGGGGCATACAGCGCCCGAGTGCTGGAGGTCAGACGCCCAACGGAGAGGAGTTTCCGTGCCGAACCCAGCTGCCTTGCTCGGTGCAGTCCAGTGCTCGCTTGTGTCGGACTTCTCGTGACCGATCGGTGTGGCTCTGGGTTCGCAGTGCTGTACTCAGCGTCGCGTCTCTCAGGATTCTGCTCGGGTGCCCGTCTTCTGGTGTGCTGGAAGTACTACATACTCTGTGGCTTGTGGCTTGTGGCTCGTGCCTATCGGCCTCGTGCCGGGTTCTTCCGGCCCTCTCGTGCCCAGCGGCCGCGCAGTACCCAGTGCCCGGGGCCACTCGTGTTCAGCAGCTCCCCATGCCCCGTGCCCCGTGCCCCGTGCTCAGTGCTTAGTGCCCTGCGTGCCCTGCCCTGCATCTGGCCTATGCCTGATGCCTTCCGCCTGGTGGCCGTGGCTTCATGCAGCCGGTCTCATGCCAGAGACGCCAGCAACTGCTCGTCGATCGCATCGTGGTTGTGCTGTCGAGTGTCGAGCAGAGGTGAATGTGCCCTTTCCCATCGGATCGCCTCGGCTTCACTGGGGGTGCTTTTCGGTGGATGAGCCCAAGTTCCCAACAGCCGACGGTCGGCTTAGCCGGCTCTTCGGAGACTCCGTGATCAAGTGAAAGGTAGGGCCTCTTCAGCGTTCCACGTGGAACGCACCGCTGGACCGCTTGGTGATGCGTTCCACGTGAAACGCGCCGCTGGATCGCTGGGCCCCAGAAGACCGAACGTTTTGGGTCGGGCCTTCAACAGCGGATTGGTGTGGCCGGCAACACAATAGTTTGTGCGTTGTTTCGTGGAGTCGAGGTTTCACTGTCTGTCTTCGACATGTTGTCCTTTGTCCTTTGGTCTCGTGTCTGGTGTTCAGCAGTCGGTACTCCCTCCGCGCTGCTTGCCTGCGCTCTGCGCTCGCGCTCTGCGCTCTGCGCTCTGCGCTCTGTGGCGGCCTGTGCTGTGTGGCCGCCTGTGCAGTGCGCTCCTTGCTGATGCTCAGACAGACGGTCTCAGTCGGGGCGCAATGGAGGGCAAAGAGTCGTCCTAACGACGATGATCTGTGTTTCACGGGTATGTATCTCGAGGGTGGGCAGGACGTCCACCTTCCTCCGTTCGTGGAAATCCTCGGTTCGCCTGGGCGCGATGATCGCGAGATTGAGCCGCTTCCGAGGGCGATGTGGGTCTCTCTCGGAGCGGTATTGGGCGCGAATTGAGCTCGAGTGCCAGTGCGGCTGGAGTGAGTCCGCGCACGGACTGGGTGTGGTGGTTCTTACGCTTGCCAGCCGCTCTACAGCAGCGACAAGGAATGAATCCAAGTTGGGCAGTTTGCGTGAGCCGATCGGGTGTTTCACGTGAAACACTCCCGGCCGCTCTGTCTTGGATCCCATGCCTTGCCGTGTTCTTTTGAGTTTCAACCTAAGAAGTGTTTTGCATGAAACGAATACATAGTGCCCGATTGAGCGCAAACGCATGGAGGCGAGAAGTGTTCCACGTGAAACGAAACAGAGCTCGCAATGTGTCGCGGAGCCAATTGGCTTCTCTCTCCCGAGTTGTGAGTGAACACATCCCCTCCTGCCGTCTGGACGAGCGGGACACGCTTCACTGAATAGCTATCTACGCTTTGGCATGCGGCGAGGGTGGTCTAGTTCTCGGTTTTTCGGCAGGCTCTCGCTGCTCGCTGCCGGGGTGAGATAGTTCCTGCTGAGGTGTGCGCAATTTCGTTGGTCTTGACGATTGGCTGTCGCCAGGCGCACCACAAGTCTTCGCGCTCAGTTGCACGTTCGAGACTCGCCGCCCTAGGCAAGGATGTGTGAGGGAAGGAGGGCGCTTGGGACTGGACGAAGTGACACCTACAGGCTCTGGCTGATGGCTGAGAGTGAGGGACAAGCTAGGCCGTGCCGCGGTAGATGTCAGAAGTGTTTGCAAGAAGCGATGTTTCACGTGGAACTCAACCGCAGGAACTGGGCCTCGAAGTCGGGCGCCTGGACCTCAGATCAAGAGTGTAGCGATCCGACTCAACGAAGTGGTCCCGGCGGACACGTGGCGGGCCGCGCTCGCGCTCAATGAGTTGCATGTCGCGACGAACATTGCGAAGGGAATTCTCGGACGCGCGGAGGGTGTCGAGATGCTGAGCGTGTGAATCACCGAAATCGACCTCCTTCACAATAGGGAGCATTTGGTGACGCGTCTCGTGGATTCGGAGGGCGGCAGCCTATTGGGTCAGGTTGCAGCCGCATAGTCTTGCCCGCGCTGGGAGAGAGAGCTCTGGAGAACCGCGAGCTCAGTACTGTGAGCTGTGAGCTGTGAGCTCCTCACTACGAGCTCGATACTAGGTGCTTCTCGTCGTTGAGCAGTCCGTGCTCCGCTTCGCAGTAGAAGCTTGGGGACTCCCACCACGACGGCTACGACTCCAAGTTTGGGGTGCGTTCACGCATGTCTGTCGCGAATGCGCGCCTATCAGAACCTGAATCGGGAAGCTTCGTCGTCTGCTTCGTTTCACCCTGGAGTCGGGCCACGACCGACTGATTCCCCTTATGATCTTCACCATGAACGCCGGCCGGCGCGGGTGAGATCCCTGTCTTCCAGCGGCGATCCTGGTGAGCGCGGCCATGAGCGCATACGAGCACATCCCGAGTTGAGTGCGTGACTGCTCGGCTGATTGCTAAGCGCGGTCAACACGCGGCACGGACGAATGCCGAGTCGGAGAGGCAGACTCGGTCGGTCCGGCCGACACTGGTCCCGTATCCGGGATGTGCACAATCTGCGGCTGTTCCACGTGAAACACGTTTGTTTGGCGCGCGTTGGTTTTGCTGAAGATGCAGTTGCTACACAGGTTTCCAGGTTTGCTTCGTTCGGCTTTAGAAAACGTCGGCGATGGACGAGATCACAGAGACTGTGCGATGCAGCGCACGGCTGGCAACCGAGTTCGGTCAATTGGTCCCCGGCAAGGTCTGTTCTGCTACCCGATCAAAGACTGATCGCTCCGCCGCCCCCGTCATCACTGCTTGATTTGTCTTCACTGCTTGTTATCCCACTCCGCATCTCGCTGCGGACTCTGTGCTCGCAATGACCAGTCTCTGGAACTCATTGGGATGGTGGTTGTGGCCGGGAAGCCCGAGAACCCCAACCCCAACCCCAACCCCAACACACACCACTACCTGCTCCACTCGGTAGCCGAGCTGCTTAGTGTGGCTGTGTCGTATTCGGGCTCATACAGCGTGCTGGGTGTTCGATGTCTTGGGGATCATTCGACTGTCAAGGGTGGGACGCCTCCTAAGCTCGCCTCGGGCCCGATACGGCACGCTACCTGCACTCACAGACGGCCGACGTCCCCTACTGATCTATCAACCATGGACAAGGCTGCTCAGTGGAACAGCTTGCAGCACGAGCTGAACCGCGTCGGCGAGCTGAACTGCGTCGGCTTCACGTGAAACGGTCGCGTTTCACGTGGAACGGTCGGCGTCCGACCAAGAGTCATTCGCACCTCCTCGTTTGTGACGCGCGTCGAGAACCCAGCTTCAGGGTGTCGGACAAGCGTTCTCGTCTCACTGCCGCGTGCCGAACCCTGTAGTTGAAGTTGAAACCACCACGTCTGTTCCACGTGAAACAGGCCGGGTGG
This sequence comes from Pseudoclavibacter sp. AY1F1, assembly GCF_002931075.1. GTDB lineage: Bacteria > Actinomycetota > Actinomycetes > Actinomycetales > Microbacteriaceae > Pseudoclavibacter. The sequence continues at coordinate 82,906 of NZ_PSTQ01000003.1, forward strand.
AACGTGCGCGATTCCACAACTCTGAGCGTCACCGCGTTTCCCGCGAGGATGTGGGGCACAATTGAGACGTCTACTTGAGGGAGAGCATTCTTGAAAGCTTCATCTGCCGGCGATGCCGCGACGCCACCCGCGTCAGGGCTCGACGATTCACCGCTCGCGACAGCTCTGTCCGAGCTGAACCAGCGGAGGAAAAGCCTGGTCAAGAAGGAAGTTCCCCTCCCCGACCACACGCGCATCTTCACTGTCTCCAACCAAAAGGGTGGCGTTGGTAAGACCACTACAGCGGTCAACTTGGCAGCCGCACTCGCGACGCTCGGCGCACGCGTTCTGGTCATCGACCTGGACCCACAGGGCAACGCGTCGACGGCGCTTGGCATCGAGCACCGCGGTGAAACGGCCGGCACTTACGAGGCGCTGCTCGACGGCGAACCGCTGAGCGAGCTGATGCAGCAATGCCCCGACATCGACACGTTGTGGTGCGTCCCGGCGACGCTGGACCTCGCCGGTGCCGAAATCGAACTCGTCAACCTCGATAAGCGCGACTACCGACTGCGTCAGGCCATCGCTGCCCTCCTCGACGAGACAACAGGTACTGAAGAAGAGTTTCACTACATCTTCATTGACTGTCCTCCCTCCCTCGGGCTGCTGACAATCAACGCCTTCGTGGCTGCCCGCGAGGTGCTCATCCCCATCCAGTGCGAGTACTACGCGCTCGAGGGTCTCGGCCAGTTGATCGCCAACCTCAACCTCCTGTCGCAGGACCTCAACCCACAGCTTCGACTCACAACGATCCTGCTAACCATGTACGACGGACGAACCAACCTGTCACAGGAAGTCGCCGCAGACGTGCGCGAACACTTCCCCCAAGAGACGCTCAAGGTTGCGATCCCGCGCACCGTCCGCATCTCCGAGGCGCCAAGCTTCGGCAAGACCATCATTTCGCACGAACCAACCTCGACCGGCGCGATCGCGTATCTCGAAGCGGCCGTCGAAATCGCCCAGCGAGGAGCATAACAACCATGGCAACCAAAAAACGCACTGGACTAGGACGAGGCATCGGCTCCCTCATCCCCACCTCGGACAGAGGCGCATCACGCCCCTCAGACGTCTTCTTCGACAGTGAAACGCCTGCCTACCCCACGACTGCATCGACGCGTACCAATGCAGCCACGAAGGTTCCAGACGCCGCCAGCGACGCGGTCGAGGCGGCTCCCTCGACGACGACCGCCGCTGAATCAGCAGCCGAGGAACCAAAGCGAAAGACGCCCGCGACTCGGACCACGCGCGCCAAGACTCCAACGGCCACACCAGCCGCGGCCAAGTCAGGCACGGCAAAAACGACGGCAACTAAGCCCAGGGCAGGCGCAGCAGCTGCCGCGAAGACACGAGCAACAACGGCCGCCGCGACCGCCAACGACACGGCAAACGACACGGCAAACGACACGGCAAAAGACACGGCAAAAGACACGGCAACAGGGGCCAAGGAGGACACTGAATCGAAGAACATCGATTCAGTAAGCATGGTTGAGGACACGTCAGAACTGGCCGCGAGCACGGTAACTGATGTTGACGCTTCCGCAGCTACGCGCGGTGGAGACACCGCCCCCGACAGTAGTGACGACAACTCGGACGGACTCATCGAGATCCCCGGTGCCACCCTGCGAGCTCTCGACCCAAGCCGCATCGTCCCCAACGCGCACCAGCCCCGCACCGAGTTCGATGAGAGCGCGCTGCAGGAACTCATCATCTCCGTCCGAGAGTTCGGCGTTCTGCAGCCGATCGTCGTGCGCCCCATCCCAGACGACCACCCGCTGCGCGACGAAGCTGACTTCGAGCTCATTATGGGTGAGCGCCGCCTCCGTGCGACGAAAGCAGCGGGGCTGCCGAGCATCCCGGCCGTCATCCGGAACACCGAAGACGACGTCATGCTTCGTGACGCGCTCCTCGAGAACCTGCACCGCAGTCAGCTGAACCCCCTCGAAGAGGCATCCGCGTACCAGCAGCTGCTCAACGACTTCGGCATCACGCAGGAAGTGCTCGCCGAACGTATCGGCCGTTCGCGTCCGCAGATCAGCAACACGCTCCGCCTCCTGCGCCTGCCGCTTGAGGTGCAGCGTCGCGTGGCTGCCGGTGTGCTCTCCGCCGGCCACGCTCGCGCGATCCTCAGCGCAGGCGAGCCGGCAGCTATGCAGCAGCTTGCCGACAAGATCGTGAACGAGGACCTCAGCGTCCGTTCCGCGGAAGCGGCAGCCGCCAAGTCGAGCAGTGCCAAAGCGGACACTCAGGCACCCATCCACAAGGAGCCACGCAGCGGCCTCACCGGCTACCTCGACGAGATCGGCGAGCAGCTCGGCGACCGCCTCAACACACGCGTCAAGGTGACCCTGCGGCGCACCAAGGGCCAGATCGTCGTCGACTTCGCGTCGATCGCCGACCTCAACCGCATCCTCGAGGAACTCGGCGAGTCAGCACCCGGCAAATAGCTGCTGGGTGGCACCCAGGACAACAAAAGCGGGTGGATGCGCCGAGAGGCACATCCACCCGCTTCAGTCGTGTTCAGGTCCTGCGGGTCGAACGGCCGTTGCTACTCGAGCGGACCGCGCGCGGCTGCGGCCGCAGCGAGCTGGGCGTAGATGGCGCTCAGCTCCGAGTCGTCAGCCTCGATGCCGAGGGGAACGATAGAAGTCTCCGTGAGACCCGGGATGGGGTCAGCTTCGAGGAACCACACCACTCCGGCCTCGTCGACGATGAAGTCGACACGGGCCACGTCGGAGAGACCGATGGACGCCACGGCGTGAAGTGCCGCCTCGCTGACGCGCGCAGCTTCGTCCTCGGAGAGCCTCGCCGGCGCGTAGTACGTCGTCTCACCGGCGTTGTAGCGCGCCTCGTAGTCGTAGACGCCGTTGTTCGGCACGACCTCGACTGCGGGGAGCGCAAGAGGTTCTCCGTCGAGGTCGAGCACGCCAACCATCACTTCACGCCCCTCGATGCGCTTCTCGATGATGACGGTGTCGTCATAGGTGAATGCGGTGACCAGCGCCTGCGGGAGTTCCTCGAAGCTCGCCACCGACGTCACGCCTTGGGCGGAGCCGCCCTCAACGGGCTTCACGACCGCAGGCAGCTCGATGCCGCGCGCGATGAGCCGCATCACGGCCTCGGCTCCCAGTTCGCGGAAGGTGCTGTTCTCAAGCACTATCGACGGGGGTGTCGACAAGCCGGAGCGCTTCGCGAGCGCCTTCGCGGTCGCCTTGTTCCACGCGAGCCGCGCCGAAGTCGGACGGGAGCCGACATACGGGAAACGTCCGGCGCGCAGCAGCGAGTACAGGGCACCGTTCTCGCCACTCGAGCCGTGCAGCAGCGGCCACACAACATCAGGCTTGGTCTCCTCGAGGAAACCGAGCAGCGACGCGTCAGGCTCGCGAATGGTGACCTCCGCACCCGCGCGGCCGAGCGCATCCGCGACCCGTCTGCCGGAGCGCAGGGAAACGTCCCGCTCGTGCGAGATGCCGCCGGAAAGGATGACGACGTGCAGGCCCTCGATGCTCAATGGAGTTCCCTTCGTAGGAGAGTCAGGTGCCGCGGTCAGGAGATGTTCGGCGGGGGTGTGGTGACGCGGTCTTCGTCCCGCCCGCGGCGCGTGGACGTGCCGAACGTCTCGACGAGATCGAGTTCGCCGTTGATGACGTTCGCGAGGCGCCGCACGCCGAGCTTGATGCGCTCGGGGGTGGGGTAGCAGAACGAGAGGCGCATCTCGTGGCGACCACGCCCATCGGCGAAGAACGCGGTGCCCGGCGTGTAGGCAACAAGCTCCTTCACGGCGCGGGGCAGCATCTGCTTCGAGTCGAGCTGCTCGGTGAGGCGCACCCAGACGAAGAAGCCACCGTCCGGTTTTGTCCAGCTGAGCTGCGGCAGGTACTCATTGAGCGCCTGATCCATGGCATCTCGACGCTCGCGGTACACAGCCCGGTACCCCTCGATCTGCTGCTGCCAGTCGCTCTGCCGCAGGTACTCGGTCACCACCCACTGGTTGAACGTCGACGGCGACAGGATAGAAGCCTCGACCGCGAGGATCAGCTTCTCGCGGATGGCGTGCGGGGCGAGCGCCCAACCCACGCGCAGGCCGGGCGACAGGATCTTCGAGAACGAGCCAAGGTAGATGACGTTCTCGGCGTCCATCGAGCGCAGCGCGGGGAGACCCGGCTTGTCGAAGTACAGGAGCCCGTACGGGTTGTCCTCGAGGATCAGGATGTGCTCGCGCCGACAGATCTCGAGCACGCGGACGCGCCGCTCGAGGCTCATGGTCACGCCGGCCGGGTTGTTGTAGTTCGCGACGGTGTACAGGAACTTGATGGTCCTGCCCTCGACGCGCAGACGCGCGATGGTCTCCTCGAGCGCCTCCGGGATGAGGCCGTTCTCGTCGATCGAGACGTGGGCGACGTCAGCCTGGTAGGACTTGAACGTTCCGAGCGCGCCGACATAACTGGGGGCTTCGGCCAGGACGACGTCGCCGGGGTTGAGGAAGAGCTTCGAGACGAGATCGAGCGCGTGCTGCGACCCGGTAGTCGTGACCACGTCGTCGGCCGAGGCATCGTTGATGCCTTCGAGGCTCATGACCTGCAGGATCTGCTCGCGCACCTCGGGGATGCCCTGGCCTCCGCCGTACTGCAGCGCCTCGGATCCGTGCTCGCGCATCATCGTCGTGAAGGCAGAGTGGATGAGCTCTTCCGGGAGTGCCTGCACAAACGGCATTCCGCCGGCGAGGGAGACGACCTCGGGGCGGGAGGCGACGGCGAAGAGGGCTCGGACCTCGCTGGCGGCCAGACCGGCGGTGCGGTCGGCGTAGCTGGTGTACCACGGGTCAAGGTTTCGGCCTGTCTGCGGGCCGACGTCGCCTGGATGCGTCACGGGGTTCCTTCGCGAGAGTCGAAATCCCAGGATACGCCCGCGCGAACAGTTCGCTCGCGAACCGCATGCAGGAAGTGGACTGCCCGACCCTGTGGCGTGCGGGGTCAGTCGCGCGCGATTACGGCCCGAACGGCCTCGGTGATCGAGAGGAACGCGTCCGGGGCGACCTCGATATCGAGGCCTCGACGCCCGCCGGACACGAAGATCGTGGGATGCGCGAAGGCCGACTCGTCGAGGTAGGTGGGCAAGCGCATCCGCTGCCCGAACGGACTGATGCCGCCCCGCACGTAGCCGGTTCGCTTCTCAGCGAGCGCGGTGTCGGCAAGGGCCGCGCGCTTGCAGCCCGCCGCCTGGGCGAGGGAGCGCAGGTCGAGCGACCCGCTGACGGGCACAACTGCGACGGCCAACTGCTTCTCGTCGAGCTGCACCACGAGCGTCTTGAAGACGCGAGCCTCGTCGATGCCGAGCTTCTCGGCCGCCTCGGCCCCGAACGCAGAGACGCCGGGGTCGTGCACGTAGCTGTGAACCACGTGCACGACCCCGGCCGCGTCGAGCGCCTTCGTCGCGGGGGTGATCGGCGCTCTCGCCATGACTGCTGAACCTGACTCTGAGCCTCAGCCCAGCGGCTTAGCCCAGGTAGTCGGCGAACTGCTTCTCGAGGGCAGCACGCGGGTAGGCGCCGACGACCTCCTTGACGACCTCGCCGTTCGAGAACAGCTTGAGGGCGGGGATGCTCGTGATGCGGAACTTCATGGCCAGGTCTGGCTCGTCATCGACGTTGACCTTGACGATGGAGAGGTTCTCGTGCGCTTCGCTCATCTGGTCGAGCACAGGCGCGACCTGACGGCACGGGCCGCACCAGGGCGCCCAGAAGTCGACGATGACGGGACCCTGGGCGTCTGCCACGATCTGGTCGAAGTTCGCCGTGGTGGCGACGATCGGTTCTGACATTTGTACCTCCGTGGGAGTTGTCGTGCTTCGTGGTGAATGGTGTTCGGTGCCGAGTGCCTGCCCGGATTGAGCGGATGACCCACTTCGGCTGGCGAAACGCCCCGACGGTCAGACGATGACGGTTTCGCTCTCCGTCACCGCAGCAGCAGCCTGGTCTTCGGACTCCTGAGCGATCGGCTCCGGCAGCGCCGCGAGGAACGCCTCGGCGTCAAGCGCCGCTACGGTGCCGGACCCTGCGGCCGTGATGGCCTGCCGGTAGTGGGGGTCGATGACGTCGCCGGCCGCGAAGACACCAGGGATGCTCGTGCGTGACGAACGGCCGTCCACCCAGATGGTGCCCTCCTCGGTGATGTCGAGGACATCCTTGAAGAGGTCGATGCGCGGGTCGTTGCCGATCGCGACGAACACGCCCGTGACGGGCAGTTCGGTGCGCTCGTCGGTGTCCGTGTTGAGGACGCTTGCCGACTCGACGCTCGTCTCACCCGTGATGTCGTCGATGCGCGAGTTGAGCATCCAGTCGATCTTCGGGTTCTGCTCGGCGCGCTCCCGCATGATGACGGATGCGCGCAGATTCTCTGAGCGGTGGATGATCGTGACCTTGCTCGCGAAACGCGTCAGGAAGGTCGCCTCTTCCATGGCCGAGTCGCCGCCGCCGACAACCGCGATGTGCTGGTCCTTGAAGAACGCGCCGTCGCAGGTCGCACACCAGGAGACTCCACGGCCCGAGAGGCGAGCTTCCGCGTCAAGGCCGAGCTTCCGGTACGCGGAACCCGTCGAGATGATGATGGTGCGCGCCTCGAAGTCACCGCTGTACGACGTGGAGACCTTCTTGACGTCGCCGTCGAGGTCGACAGAAACGACGTCGTCGTAGACGAGCTCCGCGCCGAAACGCTCGGCCTGCGCCTGCATGCGCTCCATGAGGTCTGGACCGAGGATGCCCTCGGGGAAACCGGGGAAGTTCTCGACGTCGGTCGTGTTCATGAGCTCGCCGCCGACTTCGACGCTCGAGGTGATGACAACCGGCTTCAAGCCAGCACGTGCCGCATAGATGGCAGCGGTGTAGCCGGCGGGGCCTGAGCCGATGATGATGACGTTCCGCATGAGTCCTCCGCACTTCTCCGAGTCGCGGGAATCGCGGCTCGACATACAGGCAAACGCGTTGAGACTAGCGACTATTCCTTCGGACGAGGTGTTGAACCGCGCCCGTTGAGCTCATCCGTCTCGCCGCGGGCTTCTCGGGCGAGGCGAGCCTCCTCTTCACGGCGGGCGGCCAGCTCGATCACAGCCCGGCGTTCCTCTTCGCGACGCTCCCGACGCGTGCGCGGGGGCTCCTGCCGTCCGACCTTCGGAATCTCGGTCGTGCGAGTGTGCATGGGCAGGATGATGCCGGCCGTCGAGAGGTCCTCGGTCGCGCCCCCGAATGCCCACGACGCAGCATTGACGCGCTCTTCGCGCTTCTCTTGTTCCTCGGCCTGCCTGCGGTCTTCGCTGACCTCAGCATCGGCATCTTCTGACGCGAGATTCCAAGGAGTGGGTGCGGAGTCGTTGCCGGAGACGGCGGCGCTGTCGGGGAAGTTCGCCAGCATGTCCTCGTCGAGCGCTTCCTCTTCCCTGCGCGCCGCATCCGATGGGCCACCGCTCTTGATGCCGAAGCGCGCCAGCACCGGGCCGGCGAAGCCGCGGAACTCAGTCGACTTGAGGAGCCAGAGCAGCGGGAAGTAGAAGAGCGCCATGACGCCGGCGCCGATCGCGCAGGAGATGAGAGCCTGGAAGATGCCGGAGCGCGGGAAACCGTCTTCCTGGAATGTGCCGAGCAGGAACATGACCAGCAGGGCGGGAACGGCGGCGGCGACGGCGGCGATCGTGAAGCGCAGGTATGAGCGGGCGATGTTCGCGAAGTCGAGTTGCCCCATCCGCTTCCGGAGGATGAAGAGCAGGATCGCGAGCCGCAGCGTCGACATGATCGACTGCATGAGGGCGAGCCCCACGACGATCAGCTCGAACGGGCCGATCGCGGCGAGTGCCATGCCGAAGATGTGCAGCGGCACGGTGAAGAGAAAGACGAAGAACATGGTCCTGGTGTCCTCGAGCGCGTAGAACGCGCGCTGCACGAGGAACAGACCACTGAAGGGGATGAGGCCGATGAGGAAGGCGACAAGCGTCATCGCGATGGAGTTGATGCCGGCATCCGTCGACGCGAAGATGCGCGCGAAAGGGACGGAGACGAGCGCCAGGCCGAATCCAGAGAAGACGAGGAACATGCCGATGAGGCGTGATCCCTCGGAGAGATCGCGGATGAAGTCCTTGGGTCTGCCGTCACTCACTGCCGCGCTCATGCGTGTGAAGAAGGCAGTAGCGATGGACACTGCGATGACAGCGTGCGGTAAGGCGAAGATGAGGAAGGCGTTCTGCATGGCAGCGATCGATGCCGCCCGACCGAAGGCGACGTTCGCGACGATCGTCTCGACGAGGCCCGCGAGCTGCATGATGAGCAGCATCCCGAGAGTCCAGCCTGCCAGTCTTCCCACCTGGCCGAGGCCGGTGCCTCGGAACTGGAAGTCGAGGCCGAAGCGGAGCCCGGCGCGCCGCCAGAAGAACAGCAGCACGATCGTCTGCATCGCGACGCCGATTGTCGCCGTGCCACCGAGCATCGCGATCATCGTGGGGTCCCACGAGTCGATGTTGCGTCCATCGCCCGTCGGGTCGGCGCCGAAGACAGAGCTGAAGAGCAACAGCCCCGCGATACCGACCACGTTGTTGATGACGGGTGCCCACGCGAACGGGCCGAACAGCCCGCGTGCGTTGAGGATCTCTCCGAGCACGGCGTACATGCCGTAGAAGAAGATCTGCGGCATGCACCAGTAGGCGAATGCCACGAGCAGACCGAGTTGCTCCGAGCTGAGGCTCGCACCGTAGAGGGCGCCGATGATGGGCGCCCCGACCGTCGCGAGGATCGTCAACCCGCCGAGGAGCACCATGGCAAGCGTGACGAGACGGTTGACGTAGAGCTGCCCGCCGTCCTCGTGCCTGGCCGCCTTGACGACCTGAGGGACGATGACGGCGTTGAGGAGGCCCACCGAGATGATCGAGTAGATGTTGCTCGGTAGCTGGTTCGCGCCGGCGAACGCGTCGGCGGAGACGCCGATCACGCCGATGGTCTGAGCGATGACGATGGCCTTCACGAAGCCCAGCACGCGCGACACCATGGTGCCCGATGCCAGGAGCGCGCTCGCCCGCGCGATGCCCTGAGCCATGCTTACTCCTTGGTGCTCTCGGTCGCGTTGACGGTGTCGGTCACGTCACCGGATGTTCCGGCGACCGCCGCGCGTCGGCGACGGATCGTGCGCACGAGGCCGGCGACGAAGAGCACGGCGAGGCCGATGCTCGCGATGAGGATGGCGATGCCCTCCCACTCGGCGCGCACATCCAGTCGGATCTGCTTCGTCGAGGCGAGCGGCTCGCCCTCCGGCGTCATGATCTTGACGTTCACGTAGGTCGCGCCGTTCGCGATGGCGGTGATGGGAATGCCCACTCGGGCCATGGAGCCGGTCTCGATCGTGAGCGCAACGGCGTCACCTGTCTCCACGGCTCCGGTGGTGGGCTGGAGTTCGACCAGCACGGTCACCTTACGATTCGGCACGGCGTTCGACACGAACAGTGGGAGCTCAGTGTCGCGGCCGACGATGAGCGCCTCGCTCGTGTCACCGAGCTGCACGTACGACTCGGTGACGGTGACGTAGTCGCGGATGTTCTTGACCGCCGTCTGCGCTTCAACCGGATACTTCGCCCAGCCCGTCGAGAGGGACCCGATGCTCGCGGTGCGCACGGAATCGCTGTAGTCGGTGGGGTCGTCGAAGATCGTCGAGATCGTCTGCGCGCGCTCGATCGCCTGCATGGCGGATGTCATGCGGCTGAGCGCTTGCTCGCCCACGGTGCCGTCGATGAGTGTCGCTTCACGGCGGTCCTGGTCGTCGTCGCTCGGGAACGTGAGCGGTGTCGGTGTCGCCCAGCTGAGCCCGTCGATGAACTGGAGCGTCTGTGCGAGTCGTTCGCCGTCGAACTCGTCGCGCGTCACGGTGCCGACAAGGGTGCGGGGTTCATTCGGGAGCTCGCGTGTGACGACGGCGAGGAGCGTCGCCACGCGAGCGGCCGCTTCATTCCACTCCTCGTCCGTCGATGCGTGCACCGCGTTGTCGATGGCGTTGTCGAGGATCCGCTCCGCGATGACCGCGTTCCAACCGGAGACGACGGCCTGCGCGCTCTCGGTGAAGTTGGCCTCCGCGCTTGTGCTCGCGTTGGTGTCGTCGAGGATGATCGACGATCCGCCCCAGGTCTCGAAGCGGGCGAGGTCAGTGGACTGCACGGTGCCTGCCTGCGGCCAGACAACCCCGGTCATCGTGTAGTCGAAGCTCACCAGGCTCTCGGTCGTGGGCAGCGGCGGTGCCGACGGCTCTGGTGACTCGGTCGGCGTGGGTGCAGCCGTCGTTTCCTCGGTCGTCGCTGGCGATTCACCATCAACGGCTTCCTCGGCTGGTGGCTGCATCGCTGAGCCGGTGCTCTGCGTCGGCGTGGGGGTGGCTGTCGTGGTCGCCGAGGGCTCTGCGAAGTTGGCCTGATCGATGGCGAAGTCGAAGTTCGGGATCTGCAGGGGTTCTGCGGCACCCCACTGCGACTGCAGGGTGAGGCTCGCGTCTGCGAACGGCAGCTCGAACGTCGGATTCTCGAGCGCTTCGAGCCTCGTGAGCCAGTCGGTCGCGGAGCGGGGTGCAGCCGAGCCGAGCACGCGAATCGACACGAGGATGCGCGGGTCGATTGCCACGGTTGTGCTCGGGCTGGCTTCTACTGCAGCGAGCACCTGCGTGAGGCGCCCCTCCGGAGCGGTCTCCTCGGTCAGGTGCTGGCTGCTGAGGAGCGCCTCGTCCGCGTTCGCGACGAGTCCGGACGTGATCGGGACCACGGTTGAGACGAGCGTCGGCTGAGCCGCGACTGGCCCGTTGAGCACGATCGTGGAGCGGGCCTGCGCGAGCTTCGTGTCGTCATCCGTGAATGTTGCCGCCATGGCACGCGGGCCGAAGTCATCGGTGGCCGCGAAGGGAAGCCCCTCAGCTGGCACGGAGACGCTGACCTGAGTGGTCTCCCCGGCAGCGACGGCCGCCGTCGCGAGGCTTGCGACGACGTCCAGTCGCTCGACCGCAGCCTCGTCGCTGGATGCGCTCCACGCGTCAAGGGCGAACCGCGTGTCGATGGTCGACGACCCAACAGCGAGCTCGAGCTGGGCGGGTTCGAGGTCAGCTTCGGTCTTGTTCACGACGACCAGTTCGACGACCAGGGCCCCGCCGGGCTGCACGAGCCCGCCATCGGCAGGTGCTGCGTAGACCGAGACCTGCCCGTCAGGGGCGTCGGCGATCGCTCGCGGCTCGGCCGCTGAGGCAACGATCGTGGCCGGGTTCGCTTGGCTCGTGGGTGCTGCTGACGCGCCACCGGCGACCCCGAGTGCCAGCAGCGACGCCAGGAGCGTCGCAGGGACAACCCGGCGTGCAGCGGCACGCAGGAACCGTGGCACAGCTGCGCGCGGTGCGTGGTCCATGACCTCCATAGTAAGTACGGACGGGGAGGTGGGGAGCTGTACGCGCCCGGGGCGGCTCGGCGAGCATCCGCCTCGCCTCGTAGAATGAGCGGATGCAAAACGTGCAGTCCGCCATGGAACGCCTTCGCGGACTCGCGACCGCCTCGCCTGTCGCAGAGCTCGCCTCCGCCTTCGAATCGGCCGGCTTCGAGCTTGCGCTCGTCGGCGGTCCCGTCCGTGACGCCTTCCTCGGCAGGGACGTCACCGACCTCGACTTCACGACGAACGCGCGACCGGACGAGATCCTCCGCATCGTCGCCCCCATCGCGGATGCGCACTGGGACATCGGCCGCGAGTTCGGAACAATCGGGGCGAGGTTCTCGGGTGAGACGGTCGAGATAACGACGTACCGCGCCGATAGCTACGACGGAACTTCTCGGAAGCCAGTCGTCGCGTTCGGGGACACGATCGATGGCGACCTGCACCGGCGCGACTTCACGGTCAACGCGCTCGCGCTGCAGCTGCCCGGGATGACACTCGTGGATCCCTCGGACGGCACGAAGGACCTCATCGACGCGACGCTCCGCACGCCAATCGAGGCAGCCGTCTCATTCGGCGACGACCCGCTGCGCATGCTCAGGGCAGTGCGCTTCACGTCGCAGCTGGGCTTCCAGCTCGACGTCGATTCGTTCGACGCCATCGTCGAGCTGAGGCGCCGCATCCTCGACATCTCCGCCGAGCGTGTGCGCGACGAGCTCGTGAAGCTGCTCAAGACCGACACTCCACGCGCAGGCCTTGAGCTGTTCGTCGAGACGGGCCTCGCAGAGCTCGTGCTCCCCGAGCTGCCCGCACTCCAGCTCGAGCGCGACGACGCGCACCGCCACAAGGACGTCTACGAGCACTCCATCACGGTGCTCGAACAGGCGATCAGCCTCGAGCGCGAGCGCAACCCCGGTGCCGACTCCGACCTCGTCCTGCGCCTCGCCGCGCTGCTGCACGACATCGGCAAGCCCAAGACGCGGCGCTTCGGAGACAACAAGAAGGTCACCTTCTACAACCACGACGTCGTCGGTGCGAAGCTCGCACGCAAACGCCTCACCGCGCTGCGCTTCGACAACGACACCATCAAGTCGGTCTCGCGACTCGTCGAGCTGCACATGCGCGTCTTCAACTACGAGGGCGCCGGCTGGACGGACTCCGCGGTGCGACGCTTCGCGCGCGACGCGGGACCGGAGCTGCAGCGGCTCCTCATCCTCATCCGCGCGGACATCACGACCCGCAACCAGCGGAAGTCTGACCGGCTCCTCTTCGCGATCGACGACCTCGAGCGGCGCATCCTGGAACTGCAGGAGAAGGAAGAGCTGGACTCCGTGCGCCCGAGCCTCGACGGGGAGCAGATCATGGCGATCCTCGAGATCGCGCCAGGGCCCCTCGTCGGGAAGGCGTACAAGCACATGCTCGAGGTTCGCCTCGATGAGGGACCGCTCGATCACGACGACGCGAAGCAGCGACTCCTCGAATGGTGGGAAACGAACCGACCCTAGGTCGAGCATCCTGCGCGCCCGTTGAACACGAATGGCCCCGTCCGAAGACGGGGCCATTCGCGTGTGCTGGGACTTGGCGTTACTCGCTCAGGTAGTCGGCGAGGCTGTAGCCCGAGCAGGAGACGTAGCTCGAGCTCGTCGCCTCCTCGACCACGTTGCCGTTGACCGTCAGCGTGCACGTGAGCTGCGACGTGTCCGAGTAGTCGCTCGTCGTCGCGTACACGGATGCGGACGAGCTGTCGTAGCCGTACTCAGCCTTGTACTTCATCGTCACCGACTCCGACCACGGCACTGCGCTTGCAAGCGCCTCGGTGTCGACCTGCTGGCGATCGGCGCCCGTGAGTGCGTTGTCGTAGCTGTACGTGATGTCGACCGGCGTGGTCGACGTGCTGGTCACAGTGAGCTCGACCTCGATCTCGCCTTCGGCCGGGAAGCCGTTGTCGAGCGTCGAGTACTCCTCATCGAGGAGCGTCTCGTAGTCGTCGACCTCAGGAAGCTGGCTCGCGACGGCTGCGACCGTCGTCGCCGTCGTGATGAACGGGCCCACGATGAGTCCGAGGCCACCGAGCACGAGCCCGATGATCGCGAGGAGCTTCTTCGCGTTGAAGCGCTTGACGACCAATCCGGCGATGCCGAGTCCGATGGCTGCAAGCGCGAGCACGATGCCGAAGTACCCGAAGAAGGGAATGAACGAGATCGCGATGCTCAGGACACCGGCGATGAGCGCGATGAGCCCGAGCGTGTTCATACCGCCCTGGCCCTGCGGTGCGTAGTTGCCGTACTGCTGCTGTCCACCGCCAGCACCACCGGCGACACCGTACGCGGCACCGTAGCCGGGCGCCGCGTTCGGGTCCTGAGGCGCCGAACCGTAGGCGTTCTGTCCAGGCGCGCCGTACGCGTTCGGGTCGGCGGGTGCCGAGCCATACGCGTTCTGCGTGGGTGCGCCGTACGCGTCAGGGGCAGGTGCGGAGCCGTACGAACCAGGTTCGTTGCTGTTGCCGTATCCGCCAGCTGCCGAGTAGTCGGGCGTGCTGCCGTACGCGGGTGCCGAGTAGTCGCTACCGGATGCGGAAGGTGCCGTGTACGACGTGTCTCCCGTGTAGGAGCCTGCGCTCGGTGCCGAGTACGAGGAGTCGCTCGACGAGCCGTAACCCGGAGTCGAGTAGCCGGAGTTCGACGAGGCGCTTGGCACGCTGGGCTCGGCGGAGCCAGAGTAAGAGGACTGGCCGCTCTGGTAGCCGGATGCGGAACCTGGAGCCTCGTACGAACCGCCCGGAGCCGTGTAGTTGCTCGGAGCCTGGTAGTTGTCGCCGTTCGAGCCGTAGCTGCTGCCGACGCCATAACCGCCCTGCTCGCCGCTGGCGGGCTGGTCGCCGAAGGACGCCTGAGGAGCCTGCGGTGCTGCAGGGTCGCCGTTCTGCGGTGCTGGGTTCTGTGGCACGGGGGCGTTCGGGTCGCGTTCGCCCGCGCCGCCTGTTGGATCGCTCATGATTCCCCTAGGTAGTGGTGCGGTTCAGCGGACCACGGGGGCCGCCGGTTGTGCTGGAACGAGCATATTCGTTCGCGCGAAGGGGAGTTCTTCCAATTGGCTGGCATTTGGGAGGCAGAAGCGACTATGCTGGCGAGGTTGTCTGTGCGATCAACTGCCCAGACACGCGCAATAACCCTCCTGCTGCAGATCGTCTGCAGCCGTTCTAGACCGAAGGAGGTGGGTTTATCGTGCATCAGTATGAGTTGATGGTGATCCTCGATCCAGAGATCGACGAGCGCACCGTAGCTCCAAGCCTCGATAAGTTCCTCAACGTCATTCGTAACGACGGTGGAACCATCGAGAAGACCGACATCTGGGGCCGTCGTCGCCTCGCCTACGAGATCAACAAGAAGAGCGAAGGCATCTACGCCGTCGTTGACTTCACGTCGACCTCGGCAACGGCGAACGAGCTCGACCGCCAGCTGAACCTGTCCGAAGCTGTCATGCGCACCAAGGTGCTCCGCGCAGAAGAGGCCATCGCTCGCGTTGCCTCCGAGGCGAAGCGCGACGAGGCTCGCAAGGCTGCCAAGGCCGCTGCTGCTGCAGCGAAGCCTGCGGCGACCACCGAGGCTTAGTCATGGCCGGCGACACGATCATCACCGTGGTGGGCAACCTCACGGCTGACCCCGAACTCCGTTACACGCAGAACGGGCTCGCAGTCGCGAACTTCACCATCGCATCCACCCCCCGCGTGTTCGACCGTCAGGCGAACGAGTGGAAGGACGGCGAGGCACTCTTCCTTCGGGCGAGTGTCTGGCGTGAATTCGCAGAGCATGTCGCCTCGAGCCTTGCAAAGGGCTCGCGAGTCATCGCGCAGGGTCGCCTGAAGCAGCGTTCCTACGAGACGAAGGAAGGCGAAAAGCGCACTTCCATCGAGCTCGAGATCGAAGAGATCGGACCTAGCCTCCGCTACGCCACGGCTCAGCTCACCCGTACGTCCTCCGGCGGCGCCGGCGGACAGCAGGGTGGCGGCCAGGGCGGCTTCGGTGGAGGCCAGCAGCGCTCCTTCGGTGGCGGCAACAGCGGCGGCAACGCCGGTGGACGCCAGTCCGCTCCTGCGGACGAGCCGTGGGGACAGCCCGCGGGCCAGCCTCGCGACAACGGCGCATCCGGCTGGGCGACGCCCGGCGCATCGAACGATTTTGACGAGCCCCCCTTCTAAAGGGCGCTCGCAAGCACACTCAACGAAAGAAGATCCCAATGGCTGGAAAGTCAAGCGGCGACCGCCGCAAGGGTGTACGCGGGAAGGGCGGCAAGCCCGCTGCTCCCGCGAAGCAGATCCGGGTCGGAGTCATCGACTACAAGGATGTCAACACCCTCCGCAAGTTCATCTCGGAGCGCGGAAAGATTCGCGCACGTCGCATCACCGGCGTCTCCGTTCAGGAGCAGCGCCTCATCGCGCGTGCAGTCAAGAACGCACGTGAAATGGCGCTCCTGCCCTACGCCGGCTCTGGCCGCTAAGGAGTAGTCGACATGGCAAAGGTAATTCTTACGCACGAGGTCTCCGGCCTCGGTGCAGCCGGTGACGTCATCGAGGTCAAGAGCGGCTACGCCCGCAACTACCTCGTCCCCAAGGGCTATGCAGTCAGCTGGTCCCGTGGCAGCGAGAAGCAGGTCGAGCAGATTCGTTCAGCTCGTGCCGCACGCGAACTCGCAACCCTCGAAGAGGCGAAGGCGCTCAAGGACAAGATCGAGGCCGCCCTCGTCAAGCTTCACGTCAAGTCGGGCGCTGAAGGCCGCCTCTTCGGTTCCGTTCGCGGCGCCGACGTTGCGACCGCTGTCGAAGCAGCTGGCCTCGGCCAGATCGACAAGCGCAAGGTCGAGTTCCCCAACCCGATCAAGTACACGGGCAACCACGAGGCGACTGTTCGCCTCCGTGACGACCTCGTTGCGACCGTCAAGCTCCAGGTCATCGCCCAGCGATAACCAGCAGCTGCCGTCCTGCGGCAGTGACACGACGACGGCTCAGGACATTTCGATGTCCTGGGCCGTCGTCGTTTTGGTCCTGCGCCGCGCTACACCCTCCGGCGTGCAAGCACCACTCCCGGGCGGATGTGCGTCGGAACGCTATAAGGTCAGCGGAGTCCAGCATCCGGCCGGACCCTTCCCCTGATTGATTCAAGAACATGCCGCACCACACTCACCGAACCGCGATCGCGCGCGAGCCGCGCCGCTTTGCGGCGACGGTGAGCCCGACGTTCCTGGGTCTCATCGGGTCGCTGTGCATCCTCGTCGGCTCGTTCGGTGCCGGCTGGATCGGCGACGGCCTCGGGTTGCGTGAGTGGTTTCCCATCGCGTTCTTTCGGAGTTCGCCCGACCTGACGCGCCTCTGCACGATGCTGCTCATCGTCGGGGGCTTTCTCCTCGTCATCGCGTGGCTGCGCTTCCGTCCGAGCATCCGAGATGACGACGCCTCGTTGCGGCGGGTCATCAGAACCTCCGTCATCTGGGCCGTTCCCCTGCTGATCTGCGTGCCCGTCTTCAGTCGCGACATGTTCTCGTACGTGGCCGTCGGTCGTCTCATGGCGGCTGGCATCGACCCGTACCAGCACGGCGTCAACGAGATCGCAGGCTGGTACTCGCTTGGAGTAGACCCGTTCTGGTCGAGCACCGAATCGCCCTATGGGCCGCTCTTCATCGCGCTAGCTGCCGTCTTCTCCTGGCTCGGTTCCGAGATCCCCGAGTACGCCCTCTTCCTGAACCGGCTGGCCGCGACCGCTGGGGCCGTGCTCATGGTGGTCGCGTTCCTCAAGATCGCCGCACTCCGTGGCCGCAATCGCGCCTTCGTCGCGTGGATGATCGCGGCGAACCCCCTCACGCTCCTCCTGTTCATCGCCTCAGGGCACAACGACGGGCTCATGCTCGCGGGCATGGGGTTCGGACTCCTGGCGGCTCTCAAGGGGCGCCGAATCCTTGCAGTGGTCTTGATCGCCCTTGCGATCGCCATCAAGCCGATCGCGCTCATCGCCCTGCCCATCGTGGCGCTTGTCGGCCGCCCGAGCACGCTTCCCCTGTGGGACAGGGTGAAGAGCTGGGCACTGCACGGGGCGATCGCCATCGGCTTCGTCGGGGCGCTCGGTCTTGCGCTCGGCCTCGGCTTCGGGTGGGTGACGGCTCTCACCGTGCCAGGGGCGATCCAGCACTGGTACTCGCCGCTCACCCTCATGGTCGGCACGGTCCGCGGCCTCGCAGAGCTCGTCTCACTTGACCCGTTCGTGTTCGAGATCATCCTCAAGGTCATCGCCTTCTCGATAGCTGGCCTCGTCGCGTCGTGGGTTGTGATCACCAAGCGACCCATCGACCCTGTGCTCCGCCTTGTGCTGTGCACGGCCGTCATCGTCGCCGCGTCCACGGCCATCCACCCCTGGTACGTCATGTGGATACTTCCGTTCGCGGCCGTCGCGGGGCCGTGGCGGAAGGGGCAGGAGGACCTGGCGGTGCTTGCGACGATCTTCTTCACGACGGTGACGCTCGCCGAACCGACTGACTCATTCTTTGAGGGTCCGTACACGAGGCTCGTCGTAGCGCTCATCACGGTCCTCTTCGCACTGTCGGTACTCGTGTGGTGGTGGCGCTCGAGAAACGTCTCAGGGCGTGCGCTGCTTGTCGCGGTCCCATTCGGCCAGGTGCTGGTCGACCGCCTGGCTGCGAGGCGCGAGCGCAGGCAGCAGCTGCGGGCAGACACGTCTCACTGAGCGCGGCGTTGCGCCTCTGGTCTGTGGAAAACGCCGGATATCCCCGGTTTGCGCGGGGTCCGTGCCGGATGTTATGCACAGTGCGGCTCTGCACATTCAACCTTCAATGGATGCTTCACACCTCTTATACACAATGCTTGCGAAGCAGTAAAAGCCAGGTCAGGACTAGTTTTTAACACTAGACCGACCAATTGGTAGTTACGTTCTCCACACAGTTTCCACAACCCCTACGGCGCGTCTCCACAGTTTCACACAGGGTTATCCACAGGCACGCCGCTTCGTGTTCGCTCGGCGGGGGAGGTGGGGGCTACTGTGGGGAAATCTCTCACCGGCATTCGAGCGAAGTCAGGAGCATCCGTGTCGATCGCGCACCTCGGTTCCCCGCCTCAGGGTGAACGCGAAACGCACGACGGGGTACGCACTCCTCCACACGACCTGCTCGCAGAGCAGTCCGCGCTCGGTGGCATGCTGCTCTCGAAGGATGCGGTCGCCGATGTCGTCGAGGGCGTGCGCGGCATCGACTTCTACGTCCCGAAGCACGAGATCATCTTCGACGCAGTGCACGCGCTCTACGCGGCGGGCGAGCCGACCGACGTCATCACGGTCACCGACCACCTCACGAAGTCGGGTGAGCTCTCGCGCGCAGGTGGCGCCGAGTATCTGCACACGCTCGCGGGAATCGTTCCGACCGCAGCCAACGCCGGCTACTACGCGGCCATCGTCTCCGAGCGGGCAGTGCTGCGACGCCTCGTTGAGGCCGGCACGCGCATCGTGCAGATGGGCTATCTCGCGGAAGGTGAGGTCGTCGACCTCGTCAATCAGGCGCAGGCTGAGATCTACGGGGTCACGGGTGCCGTCGAGAAGGAAGACTACGTAGTCCTCGCCGAGGCGATCCTCGAGGCGCAGAACGACATCGACGCCGCGCAGAACAAGTCAGGCGGCATGACGGGTGTGCCGACGGGGTTCAGCGACCTCGACCGCATCACGAACGGCTTCCACGGCGGCCAGCTCATCATCGTGGCAGCCCGCCCGGGTCTCGGAAAGTCGACGGTGGCCCTCGACTTCGCGCGCTCCGCATCCATCACGCACGGCAAGCCCTCGATCTTCTTCAGCCTGGAAATGGGCAAGAGCGAGATCGCCATGCGTCTCATCTCCGCCGAGGCGAGTGTGCGCCTGCAGCACATGCGCGCGGGAGGCCTCACGCAAGAAGACCTCACGCAGATCGCGCGCACGCAGGGCGACATCTCCGACGCCCCGCTCTACATCGACGACAGCCCAAACATGACGCTCGTCGAGATCCGCGCCAAGTGCCGCAGGCTCAAGCAGAAGGTTGGTCTCAACCTCGTCGTCATCGACTACCTGCAGCTGATGACAAGCGGCAAGCGCGTCGAGAGCCGCCAGCAGGAAGTCTCCGAGTTCTCGCGTGCGCTCAAGCTGCTCGCGAAGGAACTCGACGTTCCGGTCATCGCACTGTCCCAGCTGAACCGTGGTCCCGAGCAGCGTGCCGACAAGCGGCCAGCAGCCAGCGACCTCCGTGAGTCCGGATCGCTTGAGCAGGACGCCGACATGATCATCCTGCTCCACCGCGAGGGTGCGTACGACCGCGAGAGCCCGCGAGGCGGTGAGGCCGACTTCATCCTCGCGAAGCACCGTAACGGCCCGACCGACACCATCACCGTCACCTTCCAAGGGCACTTCTCGCGCTTCATGGACATGGCCCCCGGGTACGCCACGGGCCAGTAGTTTTCTCGTGGATGCTCGGTGTGATTCGGTCATACCGGTGAGGTTCGGAGAAAACATGGGTTCTCACAAGGTGGCGATCAGCCTGCCAGACGAGATCTACGAGATCCTCGAGCGCGCACGGATTGTCGAGCATCGCACTCGCTCAGAAGTGATCCAGGAGGCTCTGCGTAGCCATTTCGGTGAACCGGTGTATGTGCCCGGTGAGCAGGAAAAACTGCTCCTGAAAGCTGCGCTCGACGAGGAGACTCAGCATCCGGACCGCACTCGAAGCTGGGACGAGGTTCGGTCGGTCCTGCGAGAAGAGCAGTGACCCTTCGGTTTACTGAACTCGCAGTTGCAGATCTCCTAGAGGCGCGTGAACATTTCCGAGAGATCTACGACCAACTGGAACTCAGATTCCTCGACCAGGTCGACCAGCTTGTCGATCGGCTAGTGGCGTTCCCGGACGGGGCAACACCTGTAGACGGGTTCCCGGGCATCCGGAGAGCACGCGTTCGATGGCAAGCCAAACCATCGCTCAACGTCCGGCCTGGGAAAAATTGGTGGGTTAGCCGAACTGATCGAAGCGCATTCGTGAGACACCAAAAGGGGCAGCGTCAACGACCTGGTTGACCGGCGCGCAGCTACTTCAGTGGCTAGCACGCCGGCTCTGTCCAAGGCACGCGGCGGTAACGAAAGAGGCTCGAAGTTTGGCCTCATGTGCCGTGCACTTGCCGATCGACCCCTGAGTGCACACCAGTGGTGATTCACGCCACTTTCATCTGGAGCTCCGCCGACCCTCTTCGTGGCCCGTTCGTCAACAAAGGTTTACACGGCGGCCAGCTCATCCTCGCGACTACTGCCGTGTCTGCAGAGTTCCTCCGCACGGCGGCGCACTTCCCCCTCACGGTGGAAGCGGCGCACGCCCACGCATCCGTAACGTCGTAGTCAGATGAACCGAGGCACTCGACCCGAGGCTCGGGCCACGTGAACACAGCGACAGAGGAGTGGGACCATGAACGCCAACGGCACGAACACCAGCACCACCGTTCAGCGCGACGCGGACAAGCAGCGCATCGCGATGCGGGTCCTCACGATCGGGATGAGCGTCGGAATCCTGAGCCTCATTGTGCTCTTCGTCGCCGGCGTCGTGACTGGTTCTGCACCGATGATGGTCGCGGCCAGCGCCAGCGCGGCGGTGGTCGGAGCCGCCTGGGTGGCCGCCTACGTCGGCATCCGCGCGAAGACACGCGCCCTCGCCTGAGCCGAACTTCCGCAGTCACGCCGAGTCCGCGGCCGACTCCTCGAGAGCGCCCCGCCGGGGAGGGATGAGCAGGGCCTTCCTGACGACCCCGCGCGTCGTCGGGATTCGCCAGCGGGCCAGCAAATAGCCCGAAGGCGGTCGTCGAGGCTGCGCGGCATCTGCCAGACTGAGCGCACCGACCCGACTGGAGGAACCCAATGGTGAGTTCTGAAGAGATCGTCCTGGGCGACCTGCCCGCATGTATCGTCCGAGCAGACGAGGCCGTTGCCGGCCGTGTCTGGAATGTGCTCGGCCACACCTACATCACGAAATCAGAGAGCGCCTCGACCTACTCATGGCTCTCGCTCGACCCAGCCGGAACCGGGGTGCCGCCGCACGTGCACCCCACCCAGGACGAGTTCATCTACGTGTTCGAGGGGGTCTACACCCTCTACCTCGACGGCCAATGGACCACGGCCGGCCCGGGCGACCTTGTGCAGATGCCGAAAGGCATCCCGCACGCCTACTACAACAAGCAGGACGAGGCAGCGAAGTCGCTGTTCTGGGTAAGCCCAGGCGGCAAGCTGGCGAACCTCTTCAGCCTGCTTCACAACGTGACCGACCCGGCCGAAGTCGTGCGTCTCTCAGCCCTGAACGGCGTCGACTTCCTGCCAGAGGGTGCCGTGGAAGGCGCGTGAGGCGGCGCACGTGATGGATGCGAGCGTCCGGAGCGTGCCGGGCGACCCGGGGGCGCGGCGCGAGAGATACGGCTCGGACGGAGACCAGAATCTGACGTTCTGGGCACCTTCCGGGCCCGTGCGCGGGCTCACTGTGCTCATCCACGGTGGATACTGGCGGTCGCAGTTCACCGCCGAACTCATGCTGCCGCTGGTGCCAGAGTTCACCCGACGCGGCTGGGCCGTGGCGAATCTCGAGTACCGGCGGGGCGACGATGGGTGGTCAGCGACGCGAGGGGACCTCTCGCATGGTCTCTCGGTGGCGCGCAGCGAGGCGTTCCAGTTGACGTCGGATGCTCGGCTCGTGATCGTCGGGCACTCGGTTGGCGGGCAACTCGCGCTGCTCGGCGCAGAGCCAGGCGACGCGGTTATAGCGCTCGCGCCGGTCACCGATCTCGCGCGCGGCTACGAAGAAGGCAACGGAGAAGGAGCCGTATCGGAATTCTTCCGCGTGGCGCCCGCCCAAGCCCCGGAGCTCTATGCGTCTGCGTCACCGATCGAGCACCTGCCTCTGCAGGCGCGAGCACTGCTTGTGCACGGCGCCGACGACGCGCGTGTCCCGGTCGAGCACACCCGGGCCTACGTCGCCGCCGCCAGGCAGGCGGGCGCCGAGGTCGAACTCATCGAGCCCGCGAGCCTTGAGCACCGCGCCGCGATCGCACCGGATGCGCCGCACTGGCCAGACGTGCATGCCTGGCTCGACGCATCCGCATCCGCATCCGCATCCGCATCCGCCTCCGCATCCGCATTCGCTCGCCACAGCTGAGGCGGTCTGACGCCAGGGAGGGATCAGCAGGGCCTGCCTGACACCCCCAAGCGCCTCCGCTGGGACGTATGCTTTCCATCCGGTGCGAGGGGTCTGAGCACAGACCAGCGCCGAGGTGGAGGGGGATCCATTGGGGAAGCAGAAACAGGACTGGGTGCGCCTCGTCGCGGACCGGCTACGGACCGAATCGGGGAGCGCGCTCCTGCTCGTGGGAGTCGCGGTCTTCGCACTCCTCTGGGCGAACTCGCCCTGGTCTGAGTCGTATGTGCACCTCTGGGAGATGCACGCGGCCATCGGTGTCGGCGACTTCCGCATCGACATGAGCCTTCACCACTGGGTGAACGACGGCTTCATGGTCATCTTCTTCTTCCTCATCGGCCTCGAGGTTCGCCAAGAGTTCGCGGTCGGCTCGCTCCGCGACCGTCGCCAGGCGCTGGTCCCGATCGTCGCCGGGATCGCCGGCGTCGTGCTGCCCGCCCTGATCTACCTGGCCATCGCCGGCCGAGACGCACCAGAGGCGTGGGGTGCCGTCATCGGCACCGACACCGCGTTCCTGCTCGGAGCGCTCGCGCTCGTCGGACCGAAGCTGTCAAGCCAGCTGCGCGTGTTCCTGCTGACGCTCACCGTTGTCGACGACTTCCTCGCGGTGTCGATCATCGGCATCGTCTACACCGAGTCGGTGCAGTGGATGCCCCTGGCCATCGCTGTTGTCTGCCTGGTACTGCTCTTCCTCCTCGCCCGGGCCAACGAGTGGCGCAGCACGCCCTACATCGTGCTCATCGTCGTGCTATGGGCGGCGACCCTCGCCTCTGGTGTGCATCCGTCGCTCGCGGGCATGGCGGCCGGCCTGCTCATTCCTGCCTCCGACCCCGAACGCGACGATGTGGTGCGAGCAAAGCGCCTGTTCCGTGACTTCACGCAGTCGCCCCGCGCAGACGCAGCCCGCAACGTGCGACTGGGCCTCGCCAAGTCGATTTCCGTCAACGAGCGCCTCCACGAGGTGTTGCTCAGCCCCGTGGCGCTGTTCATCGTGCCGATCTTCGCGCTCGCGAATGCGGGCGTGGACCTGCGCGGCGGGATGCTCGGCGACGCGCTGACATCGCCCATCACCTGGGGTGTTGTGGCGGGACTCGTCATCGGGAAGTTCGGCGGCATCGCACTCGGCAGCTGGATCGCCGTTCGGGCTGGCCTCGGCACGCTCCCGCAGGGGGTTGGCATGGGCAGCGTCTTCGGCGGCGCTGCGCTCAGCGGCATCGGCTTCACGATGTCGCTGCTCATCATCTCGCTTGCCCTCGAGGGTCAAGTCGCGAGCCAGGCGATCGTCGGCGTCTTCATCGCCATGGTCCTCTCCTGGGTCATCGGCTGGCTCACCTTCACCTTCGCTCGCGTGAAGATGAACGAGACGAGCGCCGACCTGCCGACGACGCTCTCGCGCCCGGTCGACCCCGAGAACGACCACATGCTGGGCGATCCGGATGCGCAGGTCACGATCGTCGAGTACCTCGACTTCGAGTGCCCGTTCTGTGCGCGAGCGACCGGCATGTGGCAGGACCTGGGCGAGCACTTCAAAGACGGCGGTGCACGGTACATCGTGCGGCACCTGCCGCTCGAGGACTACCACCCCCACGCCTTCCAGGCTGCGATCGCGGCGGAGGCGGCCGCAAACCAGGGCAAGTTCTGGGAGATGCACAACGTGCTCTTCGCCAACCAGGAGCGCCTCGACGTGCAGTACCTGCGCGGCTACGCGGAGGAGATCGGCCTCGACCTCGACCGTTTCGACGTCGACATGCTCGACGAGGCGCTGCCGCAGCGCATCCGCGACGACATGCAGAGCGCACTCGACAGCGGTGCGCGCGGCACGCCCACGTTCTTCATCGGCGAGACGCGCCACAGCGGTGCGCACGACGCGCGCACCCTCATCGCGACGATCGAGGCGCAACGCAAGGAGCTCGCGATCCGCCGGCGTTCCTGACCCTGCCCGGCCCACGCATCCGCCCGCAGGCACACGAGAAATGCCGCTTCGTTTCGAGGCGAAGCGGCATTTTCCGTGTCGATGCGCCGTCGGCGGGGCAGCTTGCCTACTCGGCGCCGAACTCGCGAGCGCGCAGGGCGGCGAGGTGGGTGTGGATGAGGGGCAGCGAGGAAGCGCCCTCACCGCTGGCGGAGGCGACGCGCTTCATCGATCCGGAGCGAACGTCACCGGCGACGAAGACACCAGGGAGAGTGGTTTCGAGGTCGGCGGGAGGCATGCCGTCGGTCCACGCATCCTTGGGAACGTCTCGTCCCGTGAGCACAAAGCCGGCCTTGTCGAGCGCGATTCCCTCCGGCAGCCACGTGCAGTCCGGTTGGGCGCCAAGCATGCAGAAGAGCCCGCCGATGTCGAAGCGGTGCTCATCTCCCGAGGTTCGGTCGCGAACGGTCACCCACTCGAGGGCCGCTTCCCCTCCGCCGTCCGCGATCTCACTGTTGCCGGCGACTGAGACGTTCGGGGTCGAGTCGAGTTCGCGGATCAGGTACTCGGACATCGACTCGCTCAGCGAAGCACGGCGGATGAGGATGGTCACGTGCTTCGCGAACTTCGCGAGGTGTACGGCCGCCTGACCGGCTGAATTGCCTCCGCCGACGACGATGACGTTCTTGTCCTGCATCTCGCGAGCGATGGAGGTGGCGGCTCCGTAGTAGACGCCTGCACCGGTGTGCTCGTCGACCGATTCGATGCCAAGGCGCCGATACGCGACACCCGTCGCGATGAGCACGGTCCGCGCACGCAGCTCGGTGTCGCCGAGGTGCACCCGGTAACTGGGCACGCCGTCGAGCGTGCAGGGCTCGAGGCCGGTGACTGAGCGTCCCGTGTAGAACTTCGCGCCGAAGCGTCCGGCCTGGATGCGGGATCGCTGCGCGAGGCGCATGCCTGAGATGCCTCGCGGGAAGCCGAGGTAGTTGCGGATCATCGAGCTTGACCCTGCTTGCCCGCCAATCGCATCCCGTTCCAGCACGGCCGTGCTGAGTCCCTCGGAGGCGGCGTAGACGGCCGCGGCGAGGCCGGCGGGGCCGGCGCCGACGACCAGGACATCCGCCACCTCACCCTCGGGGACCGCATCGAACTGCGTCGAAAGCAGCTCGTTGAGGCCCCTCGCCGTTGCTGCGGGAAAGAGTCGTCCGTCATAAGCTCTCGCGAGCGGCAAGACCACTGGGGACGAGGAGTCCGCCGAGGCCTGCGCGAGGAGTGCTGCGCCTTCGATGCTGTCCGGGGTGAGGATGCGGTTCGGGAAGCCGAGGCGCTCGAGCAGGTCCCTGATGGCGCCGGCTTCGCGGTCGTGCGGCTCGGCGACGACATCGATGAGGCTGACCGCGGGGCGAGCCACCGACCAGCCCCACTCGGAGAGCAGCTCCGTCACGATCGTGTGGAACTCTTCATCGCGCGGGCCCATCGGGATGCCCGTGAAGGTGTCGATGTCGCGACGAATGGTGGCCTCGCGGAGGTCGTCGAGGTTCGCGGCGTACGTGGCCCCCGGCATTGCCAGGATGAGTCGCCTCGCAGTCGACGAGAAGGCCTGCGTGCGGCGAAGGAACGCGGCCCCCGAGGTCTCCCCAAGGGAGACGCCGGCGACGATCATCGCGATGGGGGCTCGGGAGTCGACGAGCTCTTTGAGGACCTCCAAGGCACCCTGGACGTCGCCGGACGTGACGATCTGGTAGTCGCGGTCGTATCTTGCCCGGAATTCTGCTTCGATCTGCGAGAGGTGCTCATCAGCGGCGATGAGGATGATGGGCTGGTCAGTCATGGAATCAGCGTACTGACGGATGCGCGATTCTGTCGGAAGTGCAAGAACGGTGGTTCACGCGTCGGTCGGGCGTACGCTTCCTGTCATGGAAGACGATCAGGCTCATGGCTGACGCACGCGGCGCGCTCGGCGAGGAGGCCGCACCCGACACCACTGCCGTCAGGTTCGAGGCGCAGGTCATCGCCGTGCCCATCGTGGGGGACGACGGGGAACGGCTCATCGTGCGCCTTCCGGATGACGCGAGCCGGATGCTGCCCTCGCGCGGGCAGGTCGCCGTTGTCGGCTCGATCCGCGCTCGTGCTGGCTCGGGTGCACGTGACGGCGACGCCTCGCGAACCTTCGAAACCGTCATCGAGCCAGACGGCCTGCGTGGGCACTGGCTCGACGTCGCTGCTGCGGTCGGTTCCGACGCGGCCGACGGTGGCACTGTCAGTGTCGAGCTGCGGCCGAGCGGCGAGTGGCCCGAGCCGAAGGTGCCGGCAGACTTCGCCGTGGCGCTCGCGGAAGCACCGGACTCCACCGAGACCTGGAACGACATCACGCCGATGGCGAGGTGGGAGTGGGTGCGGTGGATCAACTCGACGCGAGTTGTGAAGACCCGGGAGCGTCGAATCGAGGTCGGCCTGTCGAAGCTCGAGGCCGGAAAGCGACGCCCGTGCTGCTTCGATCTCTCGTCGTGCACCGACCCTGAACTGTCGAAGAGCGGCAAGCTCGCCGTCTGAGCCTCTCAGTCTGCATCTCTCGGAGTCGTGACCACCTCGGAGTCGTGACCACCTCGGAGTCGTGACCACCTCGGAGTCGTGATTTCGAGATGGGTTTCGCGCTTGCAGATGGGTTGCAACCCATCCCGAAGCGTGTAACCCATCCCGAAACGGGAGGTGGTGGATGCGCGAGCCTGTGGATGCGCGAGTCTGTGGATGCGCGCGAGTCTGCGTCAGCGTCGGCGTCGGCCGAACGTGACGGCAATCGCGTGGAGCAACGGCACGACGGAGACGCTCATGAGAACGATGCCGAGCGGCGCGAGCTGCGGCAGCAGTATGACACCTGCGATGAGCAGCGCCGCGAAGACGATCGCCGACACGACTCCGCGCAGCATCCGCTCAAGTGAGCGCATGTGCCGGTCGACACTTGGCGTCTGCACCTTGAGCTGCCCCGCCTCCAGTCGCGTGGTGAGCGCGTCGAGTCGCCCCGGCAGCGTGACGGCGGTCGCGAGTGCCGAGACTGCCTGCTTCGCGACGGCCTGGATAGTGTTGCCGCCCTCGTCGCGCGTGAGGGTGCGGGCGAACGGGTCGACCGCCTCCCACATGTTGAAGTCCTTGTCGAGTGCCGAGGTCACGCCGGAGACCAGCGAGACAGCGCGGATGATGAGCAGGAAGTTCTCGGGCAGCTGGAACGGCATCTCCCGGATCGTGTCCCGGAAACGGTCGGCGAAATCGCCGAGCTCGGCGGGGTCGACTCGTTGCAGCTCGGCGACACCCATGCCGCCGAAGCGTCCGAAGAGCTCGGTCATCGCCTGCTCGAGCTCGATCGTGTCGCCGGCAGGCAGCAGCACGCCGACGCTGCGCATCGACCTGACCAGGCCTGGCCCGTCGCGCGACACGATGGCGAAGATGAGCTGGCGCAGGCTCGCGCGCAGGGTGTCGGAGATGACACCCATCATGCCGAAGTCGATGTAAGTCAGCTCCCACGTGACGGGCGTCGGGGTGTCAGCCGCGGCCTCACCCTCGCCGTCTGACGGAGCCGGGAGTCTTGGCGTCGCAAGGGGAGTGACGAAGATGTTGCCAGGGTGCGGGTCCGCGTGGAAGAACCCCGCGACGAAGAGCTGCTGGAACGTCGCCCGTGCGAGTTCGTTGGCGACCTCGACGGGGTCGATGCCCGCGGCGCGGAGGGCATCCACGTCCGTGATCTTGATCGCGGTGACGTCCGACAGGGTCAGGATGCGCGACGCTGTGCGCTCCCACACGACCTGCGCGGCCCCCACTCGGGGATCGGTCTCGAAGTCGGACGCGAAGCGCTCGGCGCTCGAGCCCTCGTGGATGTAGTCGATCTCCTCGAGGCTGGTTGCCGCGAACTCCTCGACGAGCGCGGGAGCGTCGGCGCGCTTCGACACGAGCTCGACGCGCTTGAGGAGCTGCCCGACGCGGCGAAGCGCGCGCAGGTCGGTCTCGACGAGGTCTTCGATGCCAGGCCGCTGCACCTTCACGACAACCGTCGTGTATCCCGTCTCCTCAGCGAGGTTGGGGGTGAGGGTCGCTCGGTGGGCCTGCCCGAACGAGGCGGCCGCGATAGGGGTTTCCTCGAAGCTCGCGTACGCCTGCTCGAGCGCCATGCCGAGCTCCGACTCGGCCTGCGCGCGGATCGCGGGGAAGGCCACAGCGGGGACCTCGTCTTGAAGCCCCTCGAGCTCGGCCGTGATCTCGGGTGGGAGCACGTCGAGGCGCGACGACATGAACTGGCCGACCTTGATCATGAGCCCGCCGAGCTCGACCGCGAGGGCGTGGAAGCGCCGGGCGAGCCGCTGCATGCGCGCAGTACGCCCTCGCTCCGAGAGCTTGCCGAGACGGATGCGCGGCAGGAAGATCTCGAACCACCAGATCTGCACCATCGCGCGCTGTGCGAACCGGACGATCCTGCGATACCTGGCGCGCCCATCCGCAGAGAGCTTGGTCGTGTTCTCCTGGGGTGTGCTGCCTCGGGTGACGGCCTGCGCCTGCGCCGCTGCGGTCGTTAGCCTGCTCGTGGCCGTCGGCCTGCTTGCACCCGCCCGCTGCTCGGTCAGGCCAAGGCCATCTGTCACGCTCAGTCCTCGGCGAGGATCGAGTACAGCTTGCGCCGAGTCTCGTCGAGGAGCGCTGCTGCGCGCTCGGCCTGGTCGGGGGTTGCGCTGCTCTGCACCTGCACGACGGCCTGGGCGAGTCGTGCGCCGGCCTTCGGAAGTGTCGCGGCGCGCTCAGCGCGGCGTGCTGCGGGAGACTCCCACGGCAGGTCGCCAGTCGAAGCATCGACTGCGACGGCTCGTCCTTCTTCGGTGAGCGCGTAGACCTTGCGCTCGCCAGTGACCTCGGGGACAACAAGTCCTTCGTCGGAAAGCAGCTGCAGTGTCGGGTAGACGGAGCCGGGGCTCGGCTTCCAGGCACCGCTCGTGCGCTCCTCGATGGCCTGGATGAGCTGGTAGCCGTGCTGAGGACCTTCGAGTAGGGCAACGAGCAGCGCGGTGCGGACATCGCCGCGGCCAGCACGGGGGTTCGTGGGGCGGGATGCGAAGCTCTCGCGGATCTCGTCGACGGCTTCGCGGAGGCCGAAGCCGAGTCCGCCTGGGGTGTGCTGAGTGACCATGTTCATTCCCTTTCGTGTGGCAGGCATCCGTTGCCGGAAAAATCGGCGCGAGGGATGCGAGGTACTCGCGATACCTGACGACACCCGACGATACATCGGTGAATGTCGGCGAAGCTGTGCATTCCGCCTGTCTGGGTGTTCCCTCCACCCGAACAACTCTTTGTTGCTAGATACTGGTACTCAGTGTTACTTTGTACTGGTAGTCATCACTACTGAGTAGAGAGGGTGATCGATGGGCAAGCAAGCGACAGAGATGCTCAAGGGCACGCTCGAGGGCATCGTGCTCGCCGTCCTAGCCAGGCGTCCCGCGTACGGGTACGAGATCACGACCTGGCTACGCGAGCAGGGCTTCGCCGACATCGCAGAGGGCACGGTCTACGCGCTCCTCGTGCGCATCGAGCAGAAGGGGCTCGTCGACGTCGAGAAGGTGCCATCCGAGAAGGGTCCGCCGCGGAAGGTCTACACGATCAACGCAGAGGGCACTGAGTACCTCGGGGAGTTCTGGCGCACGTGGGAGTTCCTCGCGGAACGCCTCGAGCAGCTCCGCGACACCAGCACCACACCATCCGCTGGAACTGTCGCAGACGAAACCAGCACAGACAAGACCAGCACAGACGAAGAAAGAGGCAACTGACATGGCCGCCAAGTGGATCGAAGCGCTCACCGGCTCGTTCGAAGAGAAGAAGCAGTTCAAGGACGCGCAGGCCCGACTGGACGCGCTGCCGGCGCCCTACGCCAAGGTGGCGCAGGCCATCCAGCGCTACCTCATGTACTACAGCGGCATCACCGACGGGGAGTCGATGGTGCGGATGAACGTCGACCTCGCTGATCTGTGGGAGCGCGCGGCCGCAGACGGCACACCCGTGCACGACATCGTGGGCGCCGACCCGGTCGACTTCGCCGAGACCTTCGGCCAGTCGTACTCAGGCAAGCAGTGGATCGACAAGGAACGCGCTCGACTGGTGAAGGCCGTCGAGGAAGCGGAGCGAGGACAGTAGCCATGAGCACACGTCCGGCCATCGTCGTCGATGGCATCACGAAGTCGTACGGCGACCTCGCTGTACTGACCGGAGTCGACCTCACGGTCGGAAAGGGCAGCATCTTCGCTCTCCTCGGCTCGAACGGGGCCGGCAAGACGACCCTGGTGCGCATCCTCTCGACCCTCCTTCGCGCCGATGGTGGTGCAGCATCCGTCAACGGCTTCGACGTCTCCGCTCAGGGCGCCGAAGTGCGGGGCGCGATCAGCCTCACCGGACAATTCGCGGCCGTGGATGAGGTGCTCACGGGCCGGGAGAACCTCGCCCTCGTCGCGCGGTTGCGACACGTCCCGCGGCCCGATCGAATCGCCGACGAGCTGCTTGAGCGGTTCTCGCTCGCCGATGCCGGCGGGCGGCGGGCGGCCACCTACTCGGGCGGCATGCGGCGTCGGCTCGACATCGCGATGAGCCTCATTGGGGACCCACTCGTCGTGTTCCTCGATGAACCGACGACCGGCCTCGACCCGCAGGCCAGGCTCGAGGTGTGGGCGGCCGTGCGGGGGCTCGCCGCTGCGGGCACCACCGTGCTCCTCACCACCCAGTACCTCGACGAGGCGGAGCAGCTCGCTGACCGCATCGCGATCCTCCACGAAGGTCGCATCATCGCGAACGGCACGCTTGCAGAGCTCAAACGACTGCTGCCGCCGGCGAAGGTTGAGTACGTGGAGAGACAGCCCACCCTCGAGGAGATCTTCCTCGCCGTTGTCGGCGACCGGAACAAGGAACGGAAGGTGGCGTCATGACCACGCACTTCCTCGGCGACACCGCCGTCCTCACTGGCCGCTCGTTGCGCCACGTGCTCCGCAGTCCTGACACGATCGTGACGACGGCCGTCATGCCGATCGCGTTCATGCTCATGTTCGTCTACGTGTTCGGCGGGGCGATCGACATCGGCGCCGGCGCATACGTCGACTACCTGCTGCCAGGGATACTGCTCATCACGGTCGCCTCCGGGGTTGCGTACACCGCATACCGGCTCTTCCTCGACCTGAAGGGCGGCATCTTCGAGCGGTTCCAGTCGATGCCGATCGCGAGGTCGTCCGCACTGTGGGCGCACGTCCTCACGTCGCTGGTCGCGAACCTCGTCTCCGTCGCGGTCGTCGTGGGGGTCGCGCTCATCATGGGGTTCCGGTCCGGAGCCGGAGTGCTCGAATGGCTGGCAGTCGCGGGCATCCTCGTGCTCTTCACGCTCGCCCTCACCTGGATCGCAGTGCTCGCGGGGCTCTCCGCGAAGACCGTCGAGGGCGCGAGCGCCTTCTCCTATCCGCTCATCTTCTTGCCGTTCGTCAGCTCGGCGTTTGTGCCGACCGGGACCATGCCAGGCCCCGTGCGTTGGTTCGCGGAGAACCAGCCCGTGACGTCGATCGTGAACAGCATCCGCCAACTCCTGGAGGGGCAACAGGTGAGCGGTGACCTCTGGCTGGCGCTCGCGTGGTGCGTCGGCATCCTGCTTGCTTCCTACCTCGCGGCGAACGTGGTCTACCGGCGCAAGATCAGCTGAGCTGATGGACTGAACTTGGACAGTGCTAGCATTGCTAGCACTCTTGGAGGTCTCATGGCGACGCTCACTATCCGGAATCTGCCCGAAGAGACGAGGCGTGCCCTCAAAGCACGTGCGGCCGAGCACAACAGGTCCATGGAGGCCGAGGTGCGCGCGATTCTCGAAGAGTCCCTGGTGTCTGCGCCGGACTTCGTGACGAACTGGGTGAACGTCGTCGTCGATCTCGAGGGTGATTTCCATCTGCCGCCGCGGTCGAAGCCACGTGAGGTGGATCTCTCGTGATCGTCGTCGATACGAACGTCCTCTCCGAACCCCTGCGCCGTGAACCCGATCGGCGAGTTCTGGAGTGGCTCGCGCGGAACGCCGGGCAGCTCGTCCTGACGACGATCACGATCGCCGAACTGCGATACGGGGCCATGCGGCTGCCGGAGGGCACCAGGCGAACGGCCCTGCTGCTGGCTGTGGACCGACTCGTCGACGAAGCCGGCGACCGAGCGGTACCATTCGACGTTGAAGCCGCTCACGCATATGCCGCGATTCGTTCCATGCGCGAAGCTCGAGGTCGCTCGATCTCTGTTGAAGACACCATGATCGCCGCGATCTGCCGTTCTCGGGGCTACGCCCTGGCGACCAGGAACATCCGCGATTTCGATGATGTGGGCCTCTCCCTGTTCGACCCCTGGAGCGCGCAGGACCTGCACCGCGATGACTGAGCTGTCGCCGCCCTAGACGAGCGCGCGCTCGCTAGGCTCAGCGCATGGGTGCGTCGAGCGAGGTGGCAGGAATGTCGCCGCAGCGCGCGTTCCGCGTGCACCCGGCCTGGTGGGTTGCCGCCGTCGCGTTTGTCGCACTGCTCGCCGCCGCGGGCTTCCGCGCCGCGCCTGGCGCGCTCATGGTGCCGCTCGGCGAGGAGTTCGGCTGGTCGACGAGCGTCATGTCGCTCGCCGTGAGCATCAATCTCGTGCTGTACGGCCTCATCGCCCCATTCGCGGCCGCCCTCATGGATCGCTTCGGCGTGCGCCAGGTCGTCGCCGTCGCGCTCACGCTCGTCGCCCTCGGGGCTGGCGGCAGCGTGCTCATGACCGCGTCGTGGCAGCTGCTGATCTTCTGGGGGCTGCTCATCGGGATCGGCACCGGATCGATGGCGCTGGTCTTCGCCGCGACCATCGCAAACCGATGGTTCGTGCAGCGCCGAGGGCTCATCATGGGGATGCTCACGGCGGGTTCCGCGACGGGCCAACTCATCTTCCTCCCACCCGTCGCCGCGCTCGCGGAGACCGCTGGCTGGCGGTGGGCCTCCCTGCTCGTCGCGGCCGCGGCCCTGCTCGCCGTGCCCATCGTGTGGGCCGTCATGCGCGACTACCCGAGCGATCGTGGCGTGCTGCCGTACGGCGCCGATCCTGAGACCTACGTGGCCCCGGCGCGGCCAGCGAAGGGGTCTGCGTTGTCCGCCGCGAAGCGTGCGATCGACGGACTGGTGTTCGCGTCGAAGCATCGCTCCTTCTGGGCGCTCGCGCTCGCCTTCGCGATCTGCGGGGCGACGACCAACGGTCTCATCGGCGTGCACTTCATCCCATCGGCGCACGACCACGGCATGGCCACAACGGTCGCGGCCGGTCTCCTCGCCGTTGTCGGCGTGTTCGACATCCTCGGCACCGTCGCCTCCGGCTGGCTGACCGACAAGATCGACCCGCGCTTCCTGCTCGTCGCCTACTACGGGTTCCGAGGCGTTGGACTGCTCGTGCTGCCGTGGCTGCTCGCCGACACCGTGCATCCGAGCATGATCATCTTCATCGTCGTCTACGGGCTGGACTGGGTTGCAACCGTGCCGCCGACCTCTGCGCTCTGTCGGGAGATCTTCGGCGAGCGGGGCACAATCGTCTTCGGCTGGGTCTTCGCGGCCCACCAGCTCGGAGCCGCCGTCGCGGCGCTTGGTGCCGGGCTCATCCGCGACACCCTCGGCACCTATACGTACGCGTGGTGGGGAGGCGCCGCCCTGTGTGCTGTTGCCGCCGTGCTCTCGATCGTCGTGCGCCGCACACCCACCCCGGCTCGAGTGAATGTCGGTACCCCCGCCTAGGCTGATCGCATGACGACGGCGACATCACTCGAGGGCACCTTCAACTTCCGCGACACGGGCGGCATGCCGCTTGCTGGGGGCGGCACGACTGCCTCCGGCATCTTCTACAGGTCGGATGCGCTGAGCTCGCTCACTCCGAAGGGGCTCGAGCAGCTCGCCGCGAGCGACATCGGCACGGTCGTCGACTTCCGCACGCCGTCTGAGCGCCAGATGGCGCCGGATCGTCTCCCCGTGAGTCGACCGTTTCACGTCGTCGAGCTGCCGCTGCTCGAAGGGGCCGTCTCCGGCCTGGTACAGCAGGGGCTGCAGTCAGCTGCGCGGGGCGGCGACCCTGCCGAAAAGGCGAAGGCGATGGATGCGGTGCTCGCGCAGATCCCGTCGCTCGGGGAGTTGTACATCGGCATGATGAAGCACGGCGCGACGACGTTTGCCGAGCTCGCGCGCCTCGTCGCCGACGCCACGGAGAACCCGCCGACCGCGGTGCTTGTGCACTGCACCGCCGGCAAGGACCGGACGGGCATCGGCTCGGCGCTGTTGCTCGATGCGGTGGGGGTCGAGCGCCCCGCGATCGTCGCGGACTACGCCTCGTCCGGCGCGAACCTCTCGGGCGAGTGGGCCGAGCGGATGTACGGCATGGTGGCGCAGTACGGCCTGCCCCTGACCGCTCAGATCAAGGACCTCGTCGCCGCCACACCTGCGTCAGCTCTCGAGCACGCGCTCGAGTGGGTGGATGCGCAAGGCGGTTCGGCCGCGTATCTGCAGTCAGGCGGGCTCACCGGTGCGGAGCTCGTCGCGCTCAAGGGGCGCCTCGCCGGCGCTTGAGTTCTCGGCAGCCGGAGACCCGACAGCGAGCGTCGCGGCGGAAGACGGAGCTGCGCGTCCCGCCGAGCGCTCGACGCCGATACCTGCGACGATGACCAGCACGAGGCCCGCGACCGGCAGCAGTCCTGGCACCTGGTGCAGCAGCAGCAGCCCGATGACAAGGGCGACGGCGGGCTCGAGACTCGTGAGGGTTCCGTAGGCGGCGGCGGTGATGCGCCGAAGCGCCTGGATCTCGAGCATGAACGGCACAGTCGGTAGCAGCACGGCGAGGCCGAGGCCGGCCAGGGCCGCCTCCCACGTGAGGAGCGGGATGGTGCTCGGCGCCGCGATGAGGCTCGCGATGACGGCGGCGACGGGAATCGAGACGGCCAGGCCGCGCACCCCGCTGAGCTCGTCGCCCACGCGCTGCGTGCAGAGAATGTAGACGGCCCAACAGGCGGCCGCGGCGAGCGCATAGAGCACGCCGATGGGGTCGATGTTGCCGGTCCACGGCTCGGTGAGCAGCACGACGCCGACTGCGGCGAGCAGCGGCCACAGCAGTGCCTTGCCTCGGCTGCGCAGCACGGCGACGGCGAGGGGGCCGAGGAACTCAAGGGCCGCGGCCGTGCCGAGCGGGATGCGGTCGATCGCGAGCGTGAAGAGCAAGGTCATGCCCGAGGTCGCTGCACCGAGCACAACGCACGCGAGGAAGCTGCTGCGTGTGAACCAGGAGCGGCGCGGGCGCACGATCACCAGCACGAGTGCCGCCGCGAACACGAGGCGGATCCAGCCAGTGCCGAGCGGCCCGAGCTGCTCGAAGAGGCCCGTGCTGAGCGCCAGGCCGAGCTGCACGAACAGCATGGCGCTGATCGTCATGAGCGTGCCGGAGCGGGCACTGCCCCGTGGAGCTGGCGCGAGCGGGGACGTGGTCATGAACTCAGGATGGCCCGCGCGTGCATCCGTGTCCACGCGAGAAATGCGAACGCATCGTTCGTGATTCGCGCACAATGGTTCCGTGGGCGCCAGGCCCGCGGTCCGGATGATCGGCGGGAGTCCACATGGAGACGCGACGGCTCGAGTACCTCGTCGACCTCGAGCGCCTCGGTTCCATGCGCGCCGTCGCCGATCAGCACCTCACGACGACCTCCGTCGTGTCGCAGCAGCTTGCCCTCCTCCAGCAGGAACTGGGCGCGCACCTCCTCGAGCGGGTGGGACGTGGGGTGCGGTTGACTGCCGCCGGCTCGCGGCTCGCCGCGCGCGCATCCGGCATCCTCGCGAGCCTCGACGAGGCGAGGCGCGACTTCGACCCCGAAGCTGAACCGCAGGGAACGCTGCGCGTCGCGGGCTTCGCGACCGCCGCTCGGGCACTGTTCCCGATCATGCGCGAGCTCGCCGCGTCGCACCCCGGCGTGCGGCTCGTGCTCGAGGAGCAGGAACCCGACGAGGCGTTTGCGCTGGTCGACGCCGGCCGCATCGACCTTGCGCTGGTCTACGACTACACGCTTGCGCCCCTGCGCATCCCGCCCGGCTACGAGAGCAAGCGTCTGTGGGATGGGGAGTGGGGCATCGGCGTGCCGGACAGCGTCGCGACGGACCTCCCCGGCGGCGGCCTCGAGCCGCTGCCGAACCGAGACCTCATGCTCGCGCTCCGCAAGCGCGAGTGGATCGGCAACTCCAGAAACAACGCCGACGAGATCGCCATCGGCGTGCTCGCGTCGCTCGCCGACTACGAGCCGAACGTCACCCACCAGTCCGACGACCTCGCCCTCGTGGAAGACCTCATCGCCGCCGAGTTCGGGGTCGGGATGCTTCCCCTCACCCGCGAACCGCGCGACAACGTGCAGATCGTGCGGATGCAGCACCCGCCCATGCTGCGCGCATCCGCCGCGTACCTCCGCGGCACCGCGGAGTGGCCGCTGCTGCGCCACGTGCTCGACCGGCTCACCGCATCCTGACTCGCCGCCGACCGACTGCAGACGAACTTCGGGATGGTTGCAAGCCATCTGCGTGCGTGGAAGCCATCCCGAAACCGCGGGTGGCATCCTGGCCACAGCCCGCGGGTGCCGATGGCGGTCTCGGGATGGCAAGTTCGCTTCGTTCGGGGAAATTTCCCGCAACGAGGTGAGTTCTCCATCCGGAGAGCGGGTGTGCGCTGTGATTGGCGAGGTCCGGGCGGTCTCAGACGGAGTCGAGCTCGGCGAGCAGCGCGCGGGCGCGCTCGAGCTGCGGCGTCGCCGTCGCCGTCTCGGGCGCAGCCGAACTGCTGCCGGTCACGAGGGACTCGAGGTGCTCTCGGGCCAGGTGCCGCTGTCCAGTTTGGATCTCGCCTTCCGCGAGTCCGAGCAGCGCCCTGGCGCGTTCGTGCGCGTTCGCGGAGCCCTCGGCGACCTCGAGAGCGACGGCGTGGTGCCCGGCCGCATCCGCGACCCGGCCCGCCTGTCCGTGCAGTTCCCCCAGGTTGTTCCTCACCGACGCGACGAGCGACGAGTTGCCCATGGACTCGGCCAAGTTGAGCGCGGCACCGTGCTGTTCAGCCGCGGCGTCCGGGTCACCGAGGCCGGCAAGCGCGAGGGCGAGATTCGTGAGCGCGTAGGCGTGCGGCAGTCCGGCCTGGTGCTCGGTCAGGCGAACCGCTTCGCGCGCGGAGTCCGCCGCGCTCGAGAAGTCGCCGAGCTCCACCTCGACGTCGCTCAGGTTGACCAGCGCTACACCCGCGGCGACCTCGTCGCCCCGGTCGCGCGCGATCCGATGGGCTGCGCCGTGCCGAGTGCGGGCGCCCTCCACGTCGCCCAGGCGTCGCAGCACGATGCCCAGGTTGTCGTTGAGCGACGCCGCGAAGTGGTCGAGTCCGCCGTGCTCGGCAGCGGTGACGGCCTGCTCGAACCGGAGGGCCGCCTCGTCGAGGTCGCCGCCCTGCGCCGCGAGGATGGCGAGGGTATTCGACGCCTTGAGCACAAGCTCGTCGTTGCCAGCGTGCTCCGCGAGCTGCTGCGCACGCAGCAGCTCGGCACGCGCATACGGGCTGCCCATCCGCACGAGCGACTGACCGACGCGGTGCGCCGCCACCGCGATGGCGTTCGCGCTTCCGAGCGCTTCCGCGTGGCGGAGGGCCTCGCGGTGCACCCGCTCGGCGGTGCGGTGCCGGCCGTCGACGTCGAGGTGGTGCGCGACGAGCTCGCTGACCTCGACGGGCACCTCGGGTCGTCTGCCCCCGACTGCCGCGGAGAGCTCGATGAGCACTGGCAGTTGGGTCCGCCAGAACTCCGCCGCCCCGCCGTCGCCGAGCGGTGGCTTGAGCCCGGGGTTCCCCGACGAGTCGTTCGAGGCGTCGGAGTCCTCGGGCCTCCCCGAGCCGTCCGAGTCCCCCGAGCCGTCCGAGGCCGCCGAGCCGTCCGAGTCCGCCACACCGGCCGCCGGTCCTGCACCCGAACGTGTGCGCTCGAACGCGTCGGGGTAGCTGTTCTCGAGTGCCGCCCAGCCGCGTCGGAGGTAAAGGTCAAGCACTCGGTCGAGCG
Source organism: Pseudoclavibacter sp. AY1F1 (assembly GCF_002931075.1). Taxonomy (GTDB): domain Bacteria; phylum Actinomycetota; class Actinomycetes; order Actinomycetales; family Microbacteriaceae; genus Pseudoclavibacter. The sequence continues at coordinate 121,621 of NZ_PSTQ01000003.1, forward strand.
CGGCCCGGCGCTCAGCCGGGGTGTCCTCCTCGAGGCTGCGCGACACCGCGAACGATCGGACAACCGGGTGCAGCGTCGCCCTGGTCGAGCGCTGCACGAGCTGCGCCTCCTGCAGGGCATTCAGGATCGACGCCTGCGAGAGTGTCGAAGAGTCCGTGGATCCGCGCACCTCGGCGCGTGCATCCGCCACAACCCCGACGGCCGCCGTGTCGAGGCCGTCGCTGGGAACCGTCGCGAGAAGCCGCAGCAAGCGCTGGGCCCGCGCGTCGAGCGCCGCGTAGCTCAGCTCGATCGACGCCCGCAGCGGCCCATCCGGCGCCGTATCGCGCTCATCGAGCTCATCGAGGTGGTCGGCGAGCCGCCACTGCGGTCGCTGCAGGATGCGCGTTGCCAGCAGGCGCGCGGCGAGCGGCAGTCCGCCGGTTGCGGCCGCGAGCCCCTGCAGCGCCTCCGGCTCCGAGTCGGCGCGATCCGCCCCGATGCTGGCCCGCAGGTAGTCCATGGTCTCCTCGTCACGCCAGGGCGCGAGCTCGACGAGCCGCAGCCACGGCGCTTGCTCGGCCTCGTTCCGCGACACGACGATGGTGGGGGTGCGCAGCGCACGGAGGAGCGGCTCGAGGGGAGCGAGCTCGCTGACGTCGTCGACGAAGACCCCGATCCGGCGCTCGGCGGTGGCATCGGCGACTGCGGCGATCACCGACGCCTCGGCGTCGCGGGCCTCCGCGGGCACGTCGAGCGCGCGGGCCAGCGCATCCGCGAGCGAGCGCGCATCCGCAGCCCCGCCCTGGCTCAGCTGCTCGCGCAGGTCGACGACGACCACGTCGCTCATCATGTCGGTATCCAGCAGGGTTCGCAGCGCCTGGATCGCGAGCTCCGTCTTGCCGACCCCGGGCATCCCCGTGATCACGGCCGGTCCTTCGATCACCGTCAGCAGACGCAACTCGTCCGCCCGCCCGACCAGGGAAGGCTCGGGGCTGGCGGACGCTTCGAGGCCGAGCCGCGCGACCCGCAGCGCCGTGCCGCCGCTCAGCACGTGTCCGCACCAGTCTGACCACAGCTGCACGCCGAGATCGTCGACGCCGAGGGCCCGAACGATGTCGAGCACCAGGGGCACGTCGAGGCGACGGCGACCGAGCCTGAAGCAGTCGTAGACGGTCATGCGGCCGACCGTCGACTCCCTCGCGTGAGCCCCGCGGCCGACTCGAACGGCGCGCACTCGCTCCGTGAGCTCCGAGAACGACGGCGAACCGGCGCGCTGCCGCAGCTCCCGGAGGCGCCCGACGAGGTTGTCGAACGTCTCGGGCGGGAGGTCGGGATCGTCGAGGGTCGAGACCGGCGCGCTCATGCCGACGAAGGTAGCAGAGAGCGGATTGTCGCCTCCGCTGGCCGGCACGAGGGCCGGCGGGCCATCACGCGTCGACCCCGTACGGGTTCGTACGGGCTCGGGGTGCGGCCTTGCCGTGCTCGGATGCACGCCGCGAGGCTGGTGTGGCTGCGCCCTGCAACGAGGTGGCGCGGCCAGTGCCGGTGCTCGATGAAAGGTGACCTCCCCTATGACCACACGACGACGGACGCGGCGGCGCGCGGCCCTGTTCACTGGAGCCTCGCTCGCGCTCGGCGGGTTCCTCGCTGCGGCAGCGGCACTCCCAGCCTCGGCTGCACCCGCGACCGCCGGCAGCTACTCGGGCACCACCGACAGCGGTCGCGACGTCGAGTTCGACGTCGACGGCACCGGCGCGCTCACCGGCTTCTCGACCACCAGCACCTGCACGATCTTCGGCATGTTCCCGCAGACAATCTTCATCGTGTGGCCCGGCGACAACCCGGCCGTCGACGTCGAGGTCGGCGTGCCCTTCGACGTCGAATGGGAGCTGAGCGGCGGCAGCGGCACCACCACCTACGAGCTCTCCGGGGTACTGGATGCGGATGGCACCTTCACCGGGGAAGGACTGGCGCAGATGGACCTGCCCGTCCTGCCCTGTGTCGCCTCGCCCTTCGAGTGGACCGCCGCGATCGGCGGCGTGGCGCCGCAGCCGACGCCGACGCCGACCGCGACCGCGACGCCGACGCCCACGGCAACTGCGACGCCCACGCCGACGCCCACGGCAACTGCGACGCCCACGCCGACGGCGACCGCGACCGCGACCCCCACGCCGACTGCCACTGCGACGCCCACGGCAACCGCGACGCCAACCCCGACCCCAACGCCGACGGGCACCCCGACCCCCACAGCCACCCCGACTCCCGCCCCGGCACCCATCGGTGCGGAGGACCTGACGGATGAACTCCGCGGCGGCATCTCCGTGCCGGCATCCGCTGAGGTCGGCGGAACGATCGCCCTCGGCGTGGGCGCCGACTACGCGGGCGCGACGGTCAATGTCTGGCTGCAGACCCCGGAGCCGATCCTGCTCGGCTCGGTGCTTGTCGACGACGCCGGGAGCATCACCGTGACCCTGCCGGCCGAGCTGGAGCCCGGAGCCCGGACCCTCGCGGTCTCCGACGCCACCGACGCCGTGATCGGCTGGGACGCCATCGAGATCGTGCCGGGCGCATCCACGCCAGCACCGACGGCCGCTCCGACCCCGACCGTAACGCCGACCACGGCCCCGACCACCTCGCCGACCTCCACGAGCGGCGAGACACCGACGGCCTCCGCGTCGCCGACCGCGACTGCCGGCCCTGGGTCGACGAGCACGACCCCGCCAGCGGGCGGAACCCATACCCCTGACGCGCTCGCCAACACGGGCTTCGACGGCGCCGCGACCTTCGGTTGGATCGCCGGCATCGGCGCACTGCTGCTGGGGCTCGGAGCCTACGGGCTGACGCGCCGCCGCCACCAGAGCTGAGCTCGCTCGCAGGTCTGACAACGGAGGCGGGGGTCGCGCGCAGCGGCTCCCGCCTCCCTCATCGCTCGGTCACCTGACGAGGCCCATCCGCCACGCCCATGCCGCGATCTCGACGCGGTTGCGGGCACCGAGCTTCACGCTGATGTTGCGCGCGTGGGTCTTCACGGTCGAGACGGAGACGAAGAGGTCGGCCGCGATCTCCTCGTTGGTTCCGCCGCGCGCGACCGCGGTCGCGATTTCTACCTCGCGGTCGGACAGCTCGTGCTCAGCACCGGATGGAAGCTGCCTGGCCGCGCTCCCGGCGAGCTCGCCGAGCAGCCGCACCGTGATCGAGGGCGAGACGAGCGCGTCCCCGTCTGCCGCGGCGCGAACCGCTTCGACGAGCAGCCGGGGCCCCGCATCCTTGAGCATGAACCCGGATGCGCCGGCCTGCAGCGCCGAGCGCAGGTACTCGTCGGTATCGAAGGTCGTGACCATGACCACTCGCGGCGCGTCCGGCCGGGCGGTGATGATCCGTGTGGCGTCGAGCCCGTTCATCCCGGGCATGCGGATGTCCATGAGCACAACGTCTGGCAGGAGCCGCGTGGCTGCGGCGACCGCCTCGTCACCCGAACCGGCGACACCGACCACGCGGATGTCGCTTTCCGCTTCGAGGATCATGTGGAAGCCGGCGCGCACCATCTCCTGGTCGTCGGCGAGGACGACGGTGATCATCGCTGCGGCTCCAGGGGCAGGGTGGCCGAGACGGTCCACGTGTCTGGGGTGTCGGCGCCCGCGCGCATGGCCCCGCCGAGCGCCGTGACCCGCTCGGACAGGCCAATGAGCCCGAACCCGGCCGGGCCCTCCTCGCGGGCGCCCGCGCGCACCCCGTCGTTCTCGATCTCGAGCAGCAGCTCGGCGTCGACCACGCGCACCGACACGGCGGTGGTCCCCTCGGGCGCGTGCTTGCGCGCGTTCGTGAGCGCCTCCCTGACCACGCGGTATGCCGACTCGCCGACGCCGGGCGGCAGGGGAGCATCCGCATCCTCAAGGTGCAGGGTCGTGCGCTCGTGGCCGGGGTCGAACCGGTCGACGAGCGTCGGGATGTCGACGAGGCCGTAAGGCACGGTCACGGGAGCGGGCTCCCCATCGGTGCGCTCATCGCGGATCGCGCCGACCATGCGACGCATGCCGGCGAGCGCCTCGGTGCCGGCCGCCTCGATGGCGGTCAGGGCCTCGGTGGTGCGCTCGGGGTCGGCGCGGGCGACCGCGAGCGCCGCCTGCGCCTGCACGACGATTCCGGTGACCTGGTGCGCGACCACGTCGTGGAGCTCCCGCGCCAGCTCCAGCCGCTCCGCTCGCCGGGCGGCCTCGAGCGCGGATTCGCGGCGCAGGCGCACGAACCGGCCGGCGACGCCGCCGATGACGGCGCACCCCCACACCAGGACGGCGAGGAGGATCGCGGTCTCGTCGACACCGATGCGCAGCAGCGTGATGGCGAGTGCGACGACCAGTGCGCTGGCGCCGACGGCGATCGCGCCTCGGAGGGAAGCCGCTCGCACGCCGAACACCGTGAGCACGACGAGGGCTGCCGACTCGGTCAGCGAGAGCCAGGGGAAGCCGGCGGATGCGGCGACCCCGGAGCCGAGGAGCGAGACCGCGAAGGCGGAGGCCACGGTCACGACGACGGGCAGCCGGCCGCGGGCGAGCGCGAGTGCAGCCACGACGAGGGTGACGAACGCGGTCGCCAGGGCACCGGCGATGAGACCGTCGGCGGGGCCGGTCTCCGGGACGACCGCAAGCCGGGCGGCGAGCTCGAAGTCCACCACGAGCAGCAGCGCGAGCGCCGCGAACTCGGCGATCTTCGGCGCGGCCTTGAGGCGGGCTGCAAGCGACCCGAGCCGCCCTCGTCCGCCATCGCTGCTTGTCGTCACGCCTCCATCTTCGCGGACTCGCCGCAAGCTGGACTCCGTTTCGCGGGCAAATCGTTCGAAGGAACGAGCGCGGCGGGCATGACCGTCCCCTCGGTCGACGCGGGCAGCCGTTCTCAGCTCAGAGGGTGGATGCATGACTTCAGACCTCGGCGACTTCCGTTCCCCGCCCTCCGCCCCGCCGGTTCCGTTGGCCGCTCGAGCCATCGACGTCGTGCGCGAGTACGGCGACACCGGCAACCGCGTCCGCGCCCTCGACGGGCTGAGCCTCGACCTGCCCGCGAGGCGGTTCACGGCCATCATGGGCGCATCCGGTTCTGGCAAGTCGACCCTGCTGCACTGCCTCGCGGGGCTCGACCAGCCGACCTCCGGCCGCATCCTGCTCGGCGATACCGATCTCGGGCGGCTCGACGACGCGGCCCTGACGGCTGCGCGGCGCGACCGGGTCGGGTTCGTGTTCCAGGACGGCAACCTGCTCCCGCACCTCACCGCGGGCGAGAACATCGACCTGGGCGCGTCGCTCGCGAGGCGTCGCCCCGAGCGCGGCTGGCGGGCTGAGCTCGTCGAACGCCTCGGCATCTCCGACCGGCTCCGGCACCTGCCGGCGCAACTCTCCGGCGGCCAGCGCCAGCGGGTCGCCGTCGCGAGGGCCCTGCTCGGGCGCCCCGACCTCATCGTCGCAGACGAGCCGACGGGCGCCCTCGACAGCGAGTCGGGCAGCTCGCTGCTCGCACTCCTGCGCGCGTGCGTCGACGAATACGGGCAGACCGTGGTGATGGTCACCCACGACCCGGTGGCCGCCGCCGTCACCGACGAGGTTGTGCTGCTCAAGGACGGCAGGGCGGCCGGCAGCCTGAGCTCGCCCACCCGCGGTCGGGTGCTCGAGCACGTCGCGGCGCTCGCGGCCGGAGCCGGGGTGCCCGCATGATCGTCATCCGCGCGGCCGCGAGAAGCGTCCTCCGGCGGCCCGGCCAGGGGGTGCTCATCGGCATCGCGATCGTCGCGGCGACGGCCTTCGCGGCGGCGTCGCTGCTCATCGCCCTCAACGCGAGGACCGCGCTCGTCGCGTTCGGCATGAGCACGCCCGCTGCGGCGGGTGCCGTGGTCATCCCGCCGAGCGATCTGACGTCGGAGGCGGCCACGGAGATCGCCGAGCGAGCGCGCACGCTCGCCGGCGTGGATGAGGTCGCCGTCGAGTACCTCGGCGACGTCGAGGTGCAGCTCGGCGGCACCACCGCCGTCTGGAAGCTGACGAGCGACCCCGGCTCCGGCCCCCTGAGCGGCATCGGCGAGTTGTCCGCCGGCACCGCGCCGGAAGTCGGCGAGGTGGTCATCGGCACGAGCACAGCCGAGCGCTCCGGGGCGACCGTCGGTGACGTCTTCGTTGCGGGCGGTCGTGAACTCACGGTCGCGGGGATCGGCCAGGTGCACGAGTTCGGGCAGGACGTCGCCCTCATCCGAGAAAAGGATGCGGTGGCGCTCGGCGGGTCGATGGCCCCGGTTCAGATCTTCATCACGGGTGACCCCGACCTCGATGTGCTGAACGCGGTCGCGGGGGAGAGCACCGTCGTGGGCGGGGAGGAGCGCCGCGCGGAGGAGGCCCGCTCGGTGACCGACACGCTCGTGGGCGTCTTCGGTGCCCTCACCGTTTTCGTCGGCCTCGCCGTGCTGTCGGCCGTCGTGATCGTGAGCTCGACCTTCCGCATCCTGCTCGCCCGCCGGGCCGCCGAGCTCGCGCTGCTGCGCTGCGTCGGAGCATCCCGCGCCCAGGTGCGCCGCTCGGTGCTCGTCGAGGCGGCGTTCATCGGCCTCGTCGGCGGAGCCGCGGGCGTCGCGGTCGGGCTCGCGGCCGCCGCGGCGCTCGTCGCGGCGGCCAGAGGCGCCGGGCTGCTCGATGCGCCCTTCGACGCCGCGCCGGCGGGACTCATCGCGTGCCTCGTCCTCGCCGTGTGCTGCTCCATCGTCGCCGCACTGCCAGCTGCGCGGGCGGCGGGTAGGACCTCACCGGTCGCCGCGCTCGGCGAGGCTCGCTCCTCGGATGCCCGCCCGCTGCGAGGTGCGCCTCGCCTGCTCTTCGCTGTCGCAGCGATCGCCGTCGCGGCCGTCGCCGCGTTCGCGGGGGTGGCTGTCGCGGCGACCGACGAGTTCCTCGGTCTCGCGCTCGCCGCGCTGAGCGGCACGCTCGTCTTCGCGGCGCTCGTCGCCGTCGGGCCCTTCCTCATCCGCTGGTCGGCGCTCCTGCTGCGGCCTCTCGCATCCAGGTCGGTCGCGCTGCGACTGACGATGTCCAACGCGCGTCGCGCATCGCGTCGCACCGCCGCCATGACCACCGTGCTGACGCTGGGCGTCGGCCTCACGGCGGCGCTCACCGTCGGCGTCGCCGGTGCGACCGCCGACGCCCAGGAGAGCGTGGCCCGCAACTTCCCGACCGCGGCCATCATCCCCGTCGATCTCGTCGACGATCCCGATGCGGTCGTCGAACGCCTGTCGGCGGACCCGTCCGTGGAGGCACGCCTCAGCGCGGCCGACATCCTCATCGACCCGGCGCCCGGGGTGGCGCCCGAGGCGCTGCGCTCAGCCGTGCTCGACCGCCTGGGCCCGGGCGTCCCCGTATACTGGGCCGCCGATGTCCAGGCGGGCATCGAGCAGACCATCCGCGTCGGGCAGCTCATCGGGGCGGCGATGATCGGCGTGACGCTGCTCGTCGCGATGATCGGCGTGACCGTGACCCTCGCGCTCTCGGTCGCCGAACGACGGCAGGAGATCGCGCTGCTGCGGGCCCTGGGCGTCAGCCGGTCGGGGACTCGCCGGTCCGTCGCAGCCGAGGCCGCGCTCGCCGCCATGGTCGGCTCGACGATCGGCGTCACCGTGGGCTGCGGATACGGGCTGCTCGCCCTGCACGTCCTCGGTATGTCAGGCGGTGTGCCGCCGTTCGGCACGCTCGCGGTGCTCGGGGTGGGCGTGATCGCCACCTCGGTGTTCGCCGCGGTCGCCCCCATGCGAGCCGCGAGCCGCGTGCAGCCGGCCATCGGCGTGGCCGCCCGCTGACGCTGACGCTGACCGCTGACTGACGCGCTGACCGCTCGCTGACGGCCAGTCTCGGGATGGGTTCCACGCTTCGGGATGGGTTGCAAGCCATCCCGAAGTGAGGAAGCCATCCCGAAACGAAGCGGCGGGGGCGGCGGCGGCAGCATCGCCGGGCGGCGCGAGCGGATGCGGCGGCGCGCTAGATCCAGCCGCGCTCGCGGGCGACGACCGTCGCTTGCTGCCTCGTCGCGACGGAGAGCTTGCCAAGCACTGAGGACACGTGGTTGCGCACGGTACCGGGGGAGAGGTGCAGGGTGCGCGCGATCTGCGCGATCGTCTCGCCGCGCTGACCGGCGCGGAGCACGTCGAGTTCGCGGTCGGTGAGGGGGCTGCGTTCGTCGGCGAGCGCATCTGCTGCGATCTCGGGGTCGACGTAGCGTCGGCCAGCCGCGACCCGTCGGATGATGTCGGCCACCTCCTCAGCTCGGCGAGATTTGGGGATGAACCCCTCAACTCCCGCAGAGAGTGCGCGCCGCAGCACCCCGGGCCTCGCGTGCCTGGTGACGACGATGCACCGCACTTCGGGCAGGCTCTGCAGGCGCTCGGCGACTTCGACCCCGTCGAGGCCCGGCATCTCGAGGTCGAGGAGGCAGATGTCGGGTTTCAGCCGCAGTGCCTCTTCGACCGCGGCGGTGCCGTTGCTGCATTCGGCGATCACCTCGAGGTCGTCCTCGAGCCGCAGCAGTGAGGCGAGGGCCGTGCGGATCATGTCTTCGTCGTCGGCGAGCAGTACTCGGATCATGCGTGTTCCCCCAAGGGTGCTGCGGCATTGCTTGCCGTGATGGGCAGGCGAACCTGCACGGTGAAGCTGGTGCCGTCGTTCCACGCCTCAACTTCGCCGCCGCTCGCTTTGAGGCGCTCACCCATGCCGGTGAGGCCGCTGCCCCAGGCGATATTGGCTTCGGTCCCGGTTCGCTCTCGGTGTTTGGCGGCGTCGTTGACCATGCGGTACACCCACGCTCCACCGTCGTTGGCGAGTTCGATCCGGGCGTGGGCGCCGTCGCCGTGCTTGAGCACGTTGGTGACGCTTTCGCGCACGATCGGGCCGAGCAGGTCTGCGGGGGCGGATGCAGCGCCGACTCCCACGTGCATCCGCACGTCGTGCCCCGCGGCGCGGAGCAGGTCTGCCGCGTTCTCGAGCTCGTCAGGCAGGGGAACCCCGCGGAAGCTCGTCGCGAGGGCTCGGGTGCCGGCGCGAGCCTCGTTGACGGCGCCCTGGGCCGCGCGGATCTGCTCGGCCGCTGCCGTTGGGTCCCTCGCGAGAAGGCGTTCGGCGAGCTCGAGCTGGAGCGCGATGACCTGCAAGTGGTGACCCTGCAGGTCGTGGACGTCGTTCGCGAGGCGCAGACGCTCGCGGGTAGCGGCGAGCTGGCTCTCTGCTGCGCGTGCGCGGTCGAGCTCGAGCACGATCTCCCACCACCAGAGGGAGAAGGCCGTCATGAGTGGGGTCATCACCACGAAGAAGCCGGGGGCTGCGAAGGCATCGACCGGAATGCCCTGCTCGCCGAACTTGCGGGCTTCGAGGAACATCACGATGCCGATCGCGATCGTGGCGCCGACGACGACTCGCCACCTGACCCCTGGGGTCCACGGGCGCACGGCCAGCACGAACCCGACCACGGCGACCGCCGCGAGGAACGATGATGTGCCGATGCCCAGCAAAGCCGCGCTGAGTGCGGCGAGTCCGAGGCCGATGAGATGCAGGCGCGAGGGGCGATGCACCTCGCCGTCGCGGGCCGCATACACGCTCGGCCGGTAGTCGAGGAGCAGCAGGACGCCCGCCGCGAGCCACGCGATGCCGCCAGCGGAGGTGAGCGGGAGGTGCCAGGGGGTCTCGAGGTCGGGTGACACCCACGCCCAGAGCACCCAGAACACGACCGCGAAGCCGGCGAAGACGAGCACGCCGACCGCCGTGTACCACCAGGTGGCTGTGACGCCGCGGGCCAGCGCGATCTCGCCGATGCGTGGAGTGCTCATCCCTCCACGGTAGGCCAGGGCGCAGCCGTGCACCCCTGACATTTGTCACGAACCCGCGCGTGCATCCTCACGAGGACAGGTGACGCGGCGGCACTGCCGCCTGGCGTGCATCCCGGGTGGAATGGAGTCATCACAGCAGCACCCCCGAGCTGCCGTCCGACTCGCCAACCTGACCGCCCCGAAAGGCACACCATGAACCCCATCGCAGAGCTCATCCTCGGCTTCCAGAACCTCATGGCCGGCCTGCCCGAATGGCTGCAGCCGCTCATCGTCGCCCTCGCCGGCGCCGTTCCCTTCATCGAGGGTGAGGGGGCCGCGTCCATCGGCATCATCGGCGGCATCAACCCGATCATCGCGGCAGTTGCCGGCGCGATCGGCAACTTCGTCGCCGTGGCGCTTGTCGTGTACCTCGGCGCGGGCATCCGGGCCCGCTTCGCGAAGTCGCCGGCGGATGCCAAGCCCAAGACCGCGAACCGCGAGAAGTTCCAGCGTGCCTTCAACCGCTACGGGGTCGCCGGCGTGAGCCTTCTCGGCCCGCTGCTCCTCCCGACGCACTTCACGGCAGCGGCGCTCGCGGGCAGCGGCATCTCGAAGGGGCGCGTGCTCGTCTGGCAGGCGGTCGCGATCGTGCTGTGGACGACGCTGCTGACCCTCGTCATCACCGGAGTCATCGCGTTCGCGGTGTGATCCGGGCTCTCGAAATCGGCCAGCCGCCCTTCAGGTGAGCGGATGCGTCAGCGCAGAGGGGTCCACCCGAACGGGGTGGGCCCCTCGATCGTCGCGCGCTCGCGGTCGGCGGCCGCGGACCAGCCCTGGGCCGCATCCTCGGCGTCGAAGCCGCCGCGAGCGACGCGAAAGCCGACGTCCTCGTGGTGCATGCGGGGCGCCCCGCCGCGGCGGACGGATGCGCGCACGGACCAGGTGTCGTCGGCGTAGCCGCCGCCCCTGAACACGCGGTAGTCGTCGTACCGGGCCGGGTCGAGTAAGTCCCAGCACCACTCCCACGTGTTGCCGAGGGTGTCGAAGAGCCCGTTGAGGTTGGGATGCTTGCCGCCAACCGGTTGCGGGCTGGTCACGCCGTCGAGGCTCGTCCAGGCGACGTCGGCGAGCGGGCCGTACTGCGCGGCCGTCGATCCGGCGCGGCACGCGAACTCCCACTCGGACTCGGTGGGGAGGCGGATGCCATCCGAGTCGACGTGCCACGTCACCTGCTCGCCGTCGTACGAGTAGGCGTGGTCGAGGCCCTCCCATTCGGAGGCGGCGTTGCAGAAGCGGATGGCTCGGAGCCAGCTGACATCGGTTGCAGGCCGGTCGGGGTGGCTTGTCCCGTCGTCGGTCGCCTCCCCGAGGAGTTCGCCGAGCTGCGACTGGGTGACCGCGTACACGCCGATCTCGAACGGTTCAAGCTCCACGCGGCGGCGGAGCTTGCGGCGCGCGTCGTGCAGTTCGACGGTGCCGCCGTCGATGGCCGAGAATTCGATATCCATTGGAGCCATCCTCGCACCGGAGGCTGCCGGCGGCGCCTGGCGGGTGGTCGTCGGGGCGTGAGAGCATGCCGGGATGATCGACTCCGCCGCCTTCGTGACCACCCCAGACGGTCGTCGCCTGCGCACGTTCGCGAGCGGGCCGCGCGACTCGGGTGCCGTGGTCGTGCTTGAGGCGGGCCTGGGTGCGAGCGGCCTGTACTGGGGGCTCGTGCACCGGATGCTCGCGGAGCGCGTGCGGGTCGTCGCCTACGAGCGAGCTGGCTACGGGGAGAGCACGCCGGATCCGTCGCCTCGCACGCTGGAGCGCCTGGCCGACGACCTCGACGTGGTCGTGAACGCGCAGGAGCCGTCACGGCTGGTGCTCGTCGGCCACAGCTGGGGCGGGCCCATCGTGCGGCGGCTGGCGGCTCGCCGGCTCGCGGCAGGGGAGGCGATTGATGGGCTGGTGCTCGTCGACCAGAGCGACGAGCACGCGTCGCTGTACTTCCGGCCGTCGACTCGGCGCCTCTTCGCGTTCTCGGCTGCCGTGTTGGAACCGTCCGCCCGACTCGGCCTGCTGCGCGTGCAGCTGCGCAGCCTCGTCGAGGGGATGGACCCGGTCGCGGCGGCGCAGGCTCTGGATGCATCCACGAACCAGGGTGCGGCGCGGGCGGCGTCCGCCGAGCAGCGCCTCGTGGGGAGTGAGCTCGCCGGGTTGCGGTCGCGCCCACCGAGGCTCGGCGATCTGCCGATGCGGGTGATCTCAGGCATGAAGGCGATCCCCAGCGATCGCACCCGCGGCCCGCTCATCGCGGCGCACCTCGAGACTGTCGCCGCGCATCCGGGGGCCGTGCACGTTCGCGCCGAGCAATCGGGCCACGTCATCACCGCCTCCGAACCCGGGCTGGTCGCACGGAAGGTGTTGGAGCTGGTGTGCGCTCAAAAACCCGCCCAGTAGCCTGATCGCATGTGCGGGCCTGCGCTACACGCCGCTCCTCAGCTCGAGATCGCGTGGCGGGCCGGCGTCAAGTACTTCTTCGGGCAAGACGTCGACGGTGGTCCGGGCCTCCGTCGCTGAAGACGGTGGACACCGCATGGCTCGACACGGGCGAGACCAACGTTGCAACACGGTGACGTCGTTCCCCGCCGGGAACTCCGCATCTGCCCACTGGGTAGACTGGCGGCAGATCGTGAGGAGCGAACGATGACGATGCAAGTGGGGCCGACAGCGGTACCGGAACGCCTGTGGATGTCGATGATCGCTCGCGCCGTGCCCGCGCTGATCATCGCAGCCGTCATCACCTTCTCGCAGGACCACTCGGCCTCGTTCGGGTTCGTGACCTTCGGGGCGTTCGCACTCGCGTCCGGTGTGCTCATCGGGTTCGAGGCCGTCGGCTTCAAGGACCACCCGGCACGTGCCCTCACCTTCGTGCGCGCAATCGTCTCCGCGCTCGCCGGCGGCTTCGCTCTCTTCATGGGCACCGCCGAGACCGAGCACGCGACGGCAGCCGCGTTCATCGCGACGGTCGCGACCTGGGCGCTGGTCACCGGTGCCCTGGAGCTCGTCAGCGCCCGCGTCGGTCGCGCCACCAAGTTCTTCTCGCGCGAGGTGCTCATCACGGGGGCCATCACGGTCCTGCTCGGACTCCTCGTCGCGATCATCCCGCCGGACCTCCGCGTCGACTACGGCGGACTCGAGCAGGTCGAGGGCACCCTCACCGCATCCGTGCAGACCGTCGGCTACGTCGGCGCCTACCTCGCAGTGCTCGGCGTGCTGCTGGTCATCGAAGGCATCACCCTTCGCGGCATCCTCGCGGATGCGCCGGCCGTCAAGCCAGAACTCACCAAGAAAGCCTGATTCCCCAGTGACACAACCCAAGCGCCGCGCGGTTCTGAAGCCCTTCGAACTGCTCGGCATCTCCGCCGTGATGGCGGGCTTCGTGCTCCTCATCCTGCTGCTCACCACGCAGGACTTCGTGCTCGGCCTCATCTTCGCCGGCGTCGCGTTCATCGTCGCGATCCTCGTGCTCGCGATGCTTGTCCTCTCCTACTCGCCGAACCCCGACACCGAGATCTACCTCGACCGTTTCGAGAACGCCGAGACGGGTGTCGCGCGCAGCGACGAAGGGGAGCAGAGCCGCTCGGCGAACCAGGCAACCGCCGAGTCGGCCGCGAACAACGAGCCGGTGGTCGCGCACGCTGAAACTGCCGAGCCCGTCGCAGAGCAGAAGCCAGCACCGGCGCCGGATGCACACGCATCCGATGTACCTGCATCCGCCGCCCCGACCGCACCTGTATCCGCCGCCGTGCCCGCAGACGCAGAAGAGGCCCCGCTCGACGAAACGACGTCGGACGAGGCCCCCACCAGCAAGTAGCCGCTAGCCCTTCGCGACTAGCTCAGGTGGTCGACGAGGCGGGATGAAGCGCCCGTGTAGCTGCCGGGCGTGAGTGCGAGGAGCGAGTCCTTCGCGTCCTGCCCGATATCGAGGCCAGTCACGAACTCGACGAGCTCGGCCTTGCCGATGCGGCGGCCGCGCGTCAGGTCCTTGAGCACGGCGTACGGATCCGCGATGGATGAACGACCCGCGACGATCTCGGCGCGGATGACCGTCTGGATCGCCTCGCCGAGCACCTCCCAGTTGCCGTCGAGCTCGGTCGCGAGCAGCGCCTCGTCGACCGCGATCTCGCGCAGGCCACGCGTCACGTTGTCGAGCGCGAGCAGCGAGTGGCCGAACGCGACGCCGATGTTGCGCTGCGCGCTCGAGTCGGTGAGGTCGCGCTGCAGGCGCGAGGTGACGAGCGTCGAACCGAGCGAGTCGAGGAGTGCGCTCGAGATCTCGAGGTTCGCCTCCGCGTTCTCGAAGCGGATCGGGTTGATCTTGTGCGGCATCGTCGACGAACCCGTCGACCCTGCCTGCGGGATCTGACGGAAGACTCCACGCGAGATGTAGGTCCACACATCGGTGCAGAAGTTGTGCAGGATGCGGTTGAACCGCGACACGTCTGCGTACAGTTCCGCCTGCCAGTCGTGCGACTCGATCTGCGTCGTCAGCGGGTTCCAGCTCAGCCCGAGGCCCGTGACGAACTCGTCGGCGAGCTGCTCCCAGTTCGTCGTGGCGCTCGCGGCCTGGTGCGCCGCGAAGTTGCCGGTCGCGCCCGCGAACTTGCCCAGGTACTCGGTCGCCTCGACCCGCTTCAGCTGGCGGCGCAGGCGGTGCGTGAACACGGCGAGCTCCTTGCCCAGCGTGGTCGGCGTCGCGGGCTGGCCGTGCGTGAGCGACAGCAGGGGCACATCCCGGAGCTCGACCGCGAGCTCGGCGATGCGGTCGGCGAGACCGGAAGCTGCTGGCAGCCAGACGTCGTTGACGGCGTCACGGATCGTGACCGCGTACGAGAGGTTGTTGATGTCCTCGCTGGTGCAGGCGAAGTGCGTGAGCTCGGCGAGCTCGGAGAGGCCAAGCTCCTCGAGGCGGGCCCGCACGTAGTACTCGACGGCCTTCACGTCGTGGCGGGTGCGCGCCTCGACCTCGGCGAGCTCGTCGATATCCTTCTGGCCGAAGTCGGTGACGACGGCACGCAGCGCGGCGGCCTTGTCAGCGTCGATCTTGTGCGACCCGAACATCTCGCGGTCAGTGAGGAACAGCAGCCACTCGACCTCGACGTGCACGCGGGCCCGGTTGAGCGCGGCTTCGGAGAGGTGCTCGCCAAGCCCTTCGACGCTCTTGCGGTAGCGCGAGTCGAGGGGGCTCAGCATCTGGGGAGGGAGGGGGCTCATTGTGCTCCTTGGGATGTGGACGATCCGGCGCGCGCCGTGAGGGCCGACCGGACGACGGGCTCGATCTGGCGAAGAAGCTCCTCGCATGCGCTCGTGATCATGTCGCGCACGTGGTCGAAGAGCTGGTCGTTGCCATAGTACGGGTCGGGGACTTCCGAGATCCCGCCCGGAGGCGCGGGGTGGAAGGTGAGGAGCGGCTGCACAAGCGAGCGCTGCTCGTCGTCGGACGCCCAGGCCTTGAGGATGCGCCGCTGGCCGCGGTCGAAGGTGATGATGAGGTCGAACGTGTCGAACCAGTCGACCTCGAACTGCTTCGCGCGATGATTCTCGGCGGTGAAACCTGCCCGCTCGAGCGCCGACTGCGTGCGGGGGTCCGCCTTCTCGCCCACGTGCCACTCGCCGGTGCCGGCTGACGCGATGTTCACGGCGCTGCCGAGGCCGATCTGCTCGACCATGTCGCGGAAGATGACCTCGGCCATCGGGGAGCGGCAGATGTTTCCCGTGCAGACGAAGATGATGCGAAAGACCGCGTCCTTGCTGTTTTTCGCCATGACGCTCATTGTCTCGCATTCGGGACGCGTTCGTGCGCCGGTTCACTCGTTCTTTTCCGGCGTTTCTGAACGACGACTCACTCTGCAGACGTTTCGCCTGTGGACGGCGACCTGTCCACAGCGTCTTGAGCCCATCCGTCGCGACCTCGCTTCGCGCCGGAGGATCGATGCATTCGACGTACGAGAGGACGGCAGCGAATGCCAGAGACCATGCCATCCGTTCCCATAGCTGCCCCAGTCATCGGCCCGACGCTGCCGATCGTGGACGCCGCGAGGGTGCAGATCCTCCGCGAGCTGCAGCTCATCGCCCTCGACAACGCGCGTGCCCTGCAGGCGTTCGATTCGGGTGCCCGCGATACCTGCACGGGCCTGCGCTTGCTCGCGACTTCGGACGCGTGGAGCTCACCAGCGCAGCGGTGCCTCGCGATCGAGGCGGAGCTGCTCGCCGACGCGATCTCGCTGGTGGCCGCCGCCGCTGCCCTAGCCGAGGAGGACTACCGCTCCGTGCACGGCAGCCTCGACCTCGAACTCGCGGGGCTGGGCGCGCGGTGAGCGGCGAGCTCGTTGTTGTCGGCGCGAGCGACGTCCGCGCCATCGCAGCCAGGGCCGGGCTGTTCGCGGTCGACTTCACGGCGCTTCGCTCGATCCTCGCTGCACAGGAGTGGATGCCGGCCTCCGCGTGGCTCAGCTCGTCCGGGCTCTCGTTCGCGGCGTCGGCGGCGCAGGCCGAGGTCGCGTTCTTCGGCGGAGCGCCGCTCGAGCTGCAGCTCTCGTCGCTGAGCCAGCGCATCCTGCTTGCCGCCGAGCTCTACGAACAGGCCGAGGCGCTTTCGAGGGCCGTTGTGGACGCCGCGGGGGCAAGCGTCGCCACCTCGCTCGGCCGCTCGATCCCGCTCACCGTGGCCCTCTTGGGTCCGGCCGCGGGGATAGCCGCGCTCGTGGCTCTGGCCGGTGACGCGCCCACGCTGAGTGACCCGCGCATCCAGGAGCTCATCCGTGTCACCGTCGAGAACGCCGACGACTTCGCGCTGGGTCTCCTCGGCCTGCCACCAGTGCCTGGCGCGGATGGCAGCAGCCTAGTCTCTTGGGCGCTTGCGGGAGCAGGCCTGGCCGGGCTTATCCCGAGCGATCGGTTCCGGGTCGCGACCGCCGCGATTCCGCTTCCTGGCCGGGATGCGCCTCCGTCCGGCCTGCGGGAGCTGGTCGCCGCGATCCCTCCCTCCGTCGACGGCGGGCCGCAGCTGCGCATCACGAGCTACGTCGGCGCTCACGGCGAGGAGCTCTACGAGGTCGCTATCACGGGAACCTCGAACCAGGCGTACGGGTCGACGGAGAACCCGTTCGACCTGGCCGGCAACCTCGCTGCCTACGCCGGTATCGACTCGCAGTCAGTCTCGGCGGTCCTCGCCGCCATGGAGGAGGCCGGTATCGACTCGGGAGATGCGGTGGTGTTCGCTGGCTACTCGCAGGGGGCGCTCGTGGCGGCGGCGATCGCCGGCACGGGGAAGTTCGACACGAAAGGCCTCGTCTCCATCGGCGGCCCCATCGATGCCGAGAAACTCCGCGGTGACCTGCAGAAGCAGGAGGGGCGCCGCGGGAGAGAAGCTCCGATCATCGAGATCCAGCACAGGGAAGACCCGATCGTGGGGTTGCAGGGTCTCGCGCCCGACGGCTCGGACTCAACGATCGTCTTCGCAGACGCCGACGCCGTGACCCCGCTCGACGACGACCCGCTCGCCGCGCATTCGCAGGCCAGGTACCTCGAGACCGCGGGCCTGGCCGATGCGAGCGGCGACCACACGCTCGACTCGGCCCGGGCCGACCTCCTTGGCGCCTATGAGGGGTTGGAGGTTGCCGAGACGAACCTCTACACGGTCGAGCGGCTCGACCCGCTTCCCGGCGCGGATGAGGGAGCGCAAGAACTCGTCGAACGCCTCGAACAGCAGTTCGGGGCGGTCACCGAGGAGATTGAGAACGGGCCGCTCGAACTCGACGCGCGGAGCCGTCGTTCGTGACCCCGCTCGATACCAGTGACCTCACCGAGACTCCTGAGGCCGTCCCAAGAACGGTTTCCTAGCGTTGAGCACACGACACGCGCGCTGACACATACAAGGGAGTATGCAATGCCACAACGCCGAGCCGGCGAGCACGCCGAGCACTTCTCGCCCCTGCCCACCGCCAGTACAGAGACGCAGATGCGATCCCCGGGCGAACGAGCCGAAGCCTTTTCTGGCAAGACGACACGCAATCGCTGGCTGGGTTTCGTCGGCGGTATCGCCCTCGCGGGCCTCCTGTACTGGGCCATCCCAGCCGAAGCCAGCCACGATGCGCGACTGACGGCGGCCGTCGCCGGGCTCATGGCCGTCTGGTGGATGAGCGAAGCGCTCCCGATTCCCGCCACTGCACTCGTTCCGCTTGTCGCCTTCCCCCTCCTCGCCGAAGGCAGCGAGGAATCGCCGGTCGACGTCTCCTCAGTGGGCGCGAGCTACGGGAACGACATCATCTTCTTGTTCATGGGCGGGTTCCTCATCGCGCTGTCCATGCAGCGCTGGAACCTCCACCGGCGAATCGCGCTGATGGTCCTGAAGCTCATGGGTGAGCGCACCGGCGCGATCATCGCTGGGTTCATGATCGCTACGGGCTTCCTCTCCATGTGGGTGTCCAACACGGCCACAGCCGTGATGATGCTGCCCATCGGCCTCTCCGTCCTCGAACTCGTGAGCGACACCATGGAACGCAAGGGCGTCATCGAGAAGGGCGCAGGCGCGAAGGGCGCACTCAAGACAAAGTTCGGCGTCGGGCTCATGCTGAGCATCGCCTACTCGGCTTCCATCGGATCGCTCGGCACCATCATCGGTACTCCACCGAACGCGTTGCTCGTCGCCTACATGAGTCAAGAGCACGACGTGCAGATCGGTTTCGGAGAATGGATGCTAGTCGGCCTGCCGCTCTCCATAGTGCTGCTGGCGATCGCCTGGTGGCTCCTGGTCAAGGTGCTCTTCAAGCCAGAAGTCGAGCGGATCCCGGGCGGCCGCGAGGTCATCGGGCATGAGATCGACAAGCTCGGCCCGGTGTCGACGGGGGAGAAGCTCGTGCTGGGCATCTTCGTCCTGGCAGCGGTCAGCTGGATCGCGATTCCTCTGCTGTTCGAGGATCCACCCATCACCGATGCCGGCATTGCGCTCGCGGCCGGTCTCCTCCTGTTCCTCATCCCCGCAGGTGCCGAGCGAGGTGTGCGCCTGCTCGACTGGGAGTCAGCGGTCAAGCTCCCGTGGGGCGTCCTGCTTCTCTTCGGTGGCGGTCTCGCGCTCTCCGCCCAGTTCTCCTCTTCGGGCCTCACCGAGTGGATCGGTGACGCTTCCCAGGCCATCGGTGGCCTGCCGGTCGTGCTCATGGTCGTCATCCTGGCCGCGGCGATTCTCTTCCTCACGGAGATCACCTCGAACACGGCTACAGCGGCCACGTTCCTCCCGCTCGTCGGCGGTATCGCCGGCGGAATCGGCGTTGACCCGCTCCTGCTCACGATTCCGGTGGCGCTCGCGGCAACGTGCGCGTTCATGCTGCCCGTCGCGACCCCGCCGAATGCTGTGGTCTTCGGAACCGGCTATGTCACGATCGGTCAGATGGCCAAGGCGGGATTGTGCCTCAACCTCGTCAGCATCGTGCTCATCAGCGCCACCACCATGACGCTCGCCGTATGGGTGTTCACGATTGTGTACTAGCTATTCCTCGCGGCGGCGCTGGTCGCTCTTGAGCTTCGAGTCCGCGCCACGTGCCCAGCCACCGAGGATCGAGGTGATGACGGACATGATGAGCGCGGCGAGCACCGCCCACCAGAAGCCGGAGACCTCGATGCCGAAGCCGATGCCATCGCTGATGACGCCCACCAGCCAGAAGAGGAAGCCGTTCACGATGAACGAGATGAGGCCGAGCGTGAGGATGTAGAGCGGGAACGCGACGACGCGCACGAACCCACCGACCACGGCATTCACGACACCCCAGATGAGGCCGAACAGTGCAAGGGTTCCGATGAGGCCCCACGTCGAGTCCTCGAACGGAATCACCTGAACGTGTGACTGCAGGATGAGGGTCACAACCCAGAGGGCGACGGCGTTGATGATGATGCTCAAGAGGGCTCGCATGGCCCCTATCCTCGTCTATCCCGTGCAGTGTCTGCCTGAAGTGTTGGAGGATTTCTCCTGAATGGCGATGGGGCGGAGAACTAGACTGGCGAAATCTCGGGCAACCGCATCGGGATCGGAACAGCAGGAAGGCGCCACACGACGTGACTCCAGGCGACGAGACCGTGCAGATCCTCACTCCAGAGGGAGAGGTGAAGCCGACGAAGGCCGCCGAACCCTTCCTCGAGCAGCTTGAGCTGCTCAAGACGGAGGACTACCTGCGCGCGTACCGCGACATGAGCTACGTGCGAGCCTTCGACCGCGAGTCGACGATGCTGCAGCGCCAAGGCCAGCTGTCGCTCTACGTGCCAGCCGAGGGTCAGGAGGCGGCGCAGATCGGCTCCGCCTACGCCATGCGCCCGCAGGACGCGGTGTTCCCCTCCTACCGCGAGCACGGAGTCGCCTTCGTGCGTGGCGTCGACCTCGTCGACGTGCTGCGCCTGCTGCGCGGCGTGACGCACAGCGGATGGTCACCGGAAGGCCACGGCGTGCGTCCATACACGCTGGTCATCGGCTCCCAGACGCTCCACGCGACGGGCTACGCGCTCGGCCAGAAGTTCGACGGGGCCACCGGCACGGGTGACCTCGAGAAGGACGAGGCGACCGTCGTCTACTTCGGCGACGGCGCGACGAGCCAGGGTGACACGAACGAGGCGTACATCTTCGCGACGAGCTACCAGGTGCCGCTCGTCTTCTTCCTGCAGAACAACCAGTGGGCGATCTCCGTGCCCGTCTCCGTGCAGGCCAACAACCCGCTCTACAAGCGCGCGGGCGGCTTCGGCATGCCCTCGACGCACATCGACGGCAACGACGTCATGGCGAGCTTCGCCGTGACTCGCTCGCACCTCGAACGGGCGCGTGCGGGCGGTGGGCCAGGCTTCATCGAGGCAGAGACGTACCGGATGGGCGCCCACACCACGACCGATGACCCCACGAAGTACCGCACGAAGGACGAGGAGGAGTCGTGGCGCCGCCGCGACCCCATCGCCCGCCTCGGCGCGTACCTGCGCGGCCAGGGCGTCGGCGAGGACTTCTTTGCCGGGGTCGACGAGGCTGCAAAGGACTACGCGGCCGACGTGCGCCGCGGCGTGTTCGAGATCGAAGAGCCAGACAACGACTCGATGTTCGACAACGTGTACAGCGATGCGCATCCGCAGCTCGAGGAAGAGAAGCAGTGGCTGCGCCGATACGAGGCGTCCTTCGACGATGCAGCGAACCAGGAGGCAACCCGATGACCGACCTCGCCACGAGCACCCCATCCTCAAGCACGAACAGTGGAGCGCAGGGGCCTGAGGCGGATGCGCCAGAGACGGTCACGATGCCGCTCGCCAAGGCCATCAACGCCGGCCTGCGCCGCGCCATGGAGGACGACGACAAGGTCATCCAGCTTGGCGAGGACATCGGCACGCTCGGCGGCGTCTTCCGCGTCACCGAGCACCTGAAGCGCGACTTCGGCGCGAACCGCGTGCTCGACACCCCCCTCGCGGAGTCCGGCATCATCGGCACCGCCATCGGTCTCGCGATGCGCGGCTACCGGCCCGTGTGCGAGATCCAGTTCGACGGCTTCATCTTCCCCGGCTTCGACCAGATCACCACCCAGTTGGCGAAGCTCACGAACCGCAACGAGGGTCGCCTGCAGATGCCGGTTGTCATCCGCGTGCCGTACGGCGGGCACATCGGCGCCGTCGAGCACCACCAGGAGAGCCCAGAGGCGTACTTCGCCCACACGGCCGGCCTTCGCCTCATCTCCCCGTCGACGCCCAACGACGCCTACTGGATGATTCAACAGGCGATCAAGAGCAACGACCCCGTCATGTTCTTCGAGCCGAAAAGCAAGTACTGGCAGAAGGGCGAGGTCAGCCTCGGCGGGCCCGCCGCCGGGATGCACGCGAGCCGCGTCGCCCGCATCGGCACAGACGTGACGGTTGTCGCGCACGGCGCCATGACGGCCGTCGCGCTGCAGGCCGCAGCGGTCGCCGAGGCGGAGGGCATCAGCATCGAGGTCATCGACCTGCGCTCGCTGAGCCCCATCGACTACGCGCCCATCGTGGAGTCCGTCCGTAAGACCGGCCACCTCGTCGTGGCGCAGGAGGCGCCGTCGAACTCGAGCATCGGCTCGGAGATCGCGGCGACCGTGCAGGAGCGGGTGTTCTTCTCGCTCGAGGCTCCGGTGCTTCGCGTGTCGGGCTTCAACGTGCCCTTCCCGCCCGCCAAGCTCGAGGCGAGCTACCTGCCGGACGCAGACCGCATCCTCGAAGCCGTCGACCGCTCACTCGAGTACTGAACCAAGCCAGCACAGATAGAGACAAGCACACAATGAGCACCGAGAACTTCGAACTTCCCGACGTCGGGGAAGGACTCACCGAGGCCGAGATCGTCTCCTGGCACGTCAAAGCTGGCGACACCGTCGAGCTGAACCAGACGCTGTGCGAGATCGAGACCGCAAAGTCGATCGTCGAACTGCCGAGCCCCTTCGAGGGCCGCGTCGTCGAGCTCTTCGCGAGCGAGGGCCAGACGGTTGACGTCGGCAAGCACATCCTGTCCATCGAGACGGCGGGGGCCGCCGGTGCGGCCGAGGTGCCCGCCGCAGCTCCAGAAGCCCCCGCGGCCGACCTCGAGTTCGACGCGGCGCAGGCGGATGCGGCTTCGACAGTCTCCACCGAGGGAGCAGAGTCCGGAGCCAACTCGGTCCTCGTCGGCTACGGCCTGGGCGATGCGCCAACAACGCGTCGCCGGAAGAAGTCTGCCGCGGCGGCGCCAGCCCAGCGGACGCGTCCCGCGCAGATCCCGGCCCCGGCTCAGCCGTCGCACCGTCCACCCGCGCAGGTTCCGGCCGCCGTTTCCGGGGGAGCGCAGACGCAGGCCCGCCCTGGGTCGGTGCCAGCCGCATCCGCTTCGGTGGTCATCGCGAAGCCACCGATCCGCAAGCTGGCGAAAGACCTCGGAGTCGACCTCTCGCAGGTCGAGCCGACGGGTCTCGCTGGTGAGACGACGCGGGACGACGTGATCCGTCATGCGCAGCAGGCGAGCGTCTTCAAGAACCTCGAGACTCCCATCTGGGGTGAGGTGCGCGAGGAGAAGCACCCCGTCAAGGGTGTGCGCAAGGCGACGGCCAACGCCATGGTGTCGTCGATGTTCACGGCCCCGCACGTGACGCTCTTCACCGACGTCGACGCGACCCGCACGATGGAGTTCGTGAAACGCCTCAAGGCGTCGCCAGACTTCGCGGGCGTCAAAGTCTCGCCGCTGCTCATCGTGGCGCGCGCCGTGATGTGGGCGATCCGTCGCAACCCGATGGTCAACGCCGCGTGGACCGACGAGGAGTACACGGTCAAGCACTACGTGAACCTCGGCCTCGCCGCGGCGACCCCGCGTGGGCTCATCGTGCCGAACATTAAGGACGCGCACGCCATGACCCTGCACCAGCTGGCGCAGGCGATCGAGCAGCTCACGTACCGTGCCCGCGACGGCAAGACGCCGCCGACTGAGATGCGTGACGGCACGTTCACGATCACCAACATCGGCGTCTTCGGGATGGACACGGGCACCCCCGTCATCAACCCGGGCGAAGTAGGAATCCTGGCTCTCGGCACGATCAAGTTGAAGCCGTGGGTGTTCGAAGACGAGGTTCGCCCGCGCATGGTGACGACGCTTGGCGCCTCGTTCGACCACCGCCTCGTCGACGGTGACGTCGCGAGCCGCTTCCTCGCCGACGTGGCGACGATCGTGGAAGAGCCGGCGCTGCTCCTCGACTGAGCGCTCAGATTAACCGTGCGCGCCGGGGATCGCTCTCCGGCGCGCGTTACGGGGGAGTGCCCGGCGCTGACAGCACTGTGTCTGTGCTGAAACTTCTCCCCAATCTTCGCTAGTCCTTCGGACTGATCGTTCGGTAAGCTCTCCGAAGCTCCTCCCCTCCTTGTGCCCCCACCCCGGAGAAACTTAGTCATGCCTGAAAATCAGCAATCCTCCCGACGCAGCATTCTCACCGCGGGTGCGTGGGCCGCGCCAGTCGTGGCCGCCGCCGCGATGACGCCCGCCGCCGCCGCTTCGCGCGTGGTGCCGTGCACCCCTACGCAGATCCCACAGGCAAACGGAACCGGTACGACGGGCTGGGTGACGACCCTCGGCTCGAACCCGAACGCCGCGCCCTCGGCGTGGACCAGTTCGGCCACGCCGAGTCCGAACGTTGGCACGCCGTTTTTCCGCGCCTACACCGACTCCGCCGCAGTCGCGTCGGGTGCGACCCTCGTCACGAGTACGGTCCAGATGAGCGTCGTCGCCAACACCCAGTACACGATCCAGTTCAACGTCCAGGCAGGGAAGGGATACGTCGCGGCCGGCGGGGGAGCAACGTGCACAACCATCAACTCGACCGCGATCTTCGACATCGGCACGGGTACCACCCGCCAGGTGCTGTTCCGCGGACACACACAGACTGCAGCAGATACGAACCCGAGTATCTTCATGAACCCGCCAGCGAGCTGCACAGTCGGTGGCGCACGGGCGAACGCGCCCGGGTACGCCGGAGTCGCGGGTGCTGTCTACACCACGACGGTCACCTACACTGCTCCGTCCACTGGCACGGTTGAGCTGCGCATGCGCTTCAACATGGTTGTGGGCACGAACTCCGGCAACAACGACGACTGGTACGTCAAGCCGACCCTGGTCGCGTGCCGTCGCTCTGGCGCCTGAATTAGGTTTCCTGATCCCTTGCTGAGCCGAGCGTAGACCCGGCGCTCGCGGTCACAACGAGGAAGATAGCCAGGACGACGAGCGGGCCAACCTGTTGGCCGAGGAGCATCCAGCCGGAGAGCGCCGCCATGACGGGCTCGAGGCTGAGCAGCACCCCGAAGACGTGCTTCGGCACGCGCCGGAGCGCCGCGAACTCCAGCGAGTACGGCACGACCGACGACAGCATCGCCGTGCCAAACGCCAGCAGCAGGAGCCAGGGCGTCGCAATCGCGGTTGCAACGCCGCCGAACCCGAGCGGCAGCGTCAGCATGCCCGCAGCGAGGAACGCGACCGCGAGGCCACCCGTGCCGGGTACCGAGGCGCCGACCCGCGCGCCCATGAGGATGTAGCCGGCCCAGAACGCCCCCGCGATGAGCGTGAAGAGCACGCCGAGCGGGTTGAGGGGCTCGCCCGAGTCGAGGCTCTCGACGCCGAGGAGCGCCATGCCGGCAAGCGCGAGTCCCACCCAGACCAGGTGGCGAGGCTTGCGTGAGAGAACGGCGGCGAGTGTCAGCGGGCCGATGAACTCGATCGCCACGGCCGGCCCAAGCGGGATGAGCGCGATCGACGCGAAAAAGAAGCCGTTCATGCCCGCGATCGCGACCCCGAACAGCAGCACGTGCATCCACTGTCGTCTCGACCAGCTGAGGGCGCGGGGGCGGGCCACGAGCAGCAGCACCCCGGCCGCCAGCAGGAGTCGCAGTGTGGTGACTCCCCAGCTGCCGAGCTCGGGGAAGAGCTGCATGGCGAGGGCCGCTCCGAATTGCAGGGAGACGCACGAGGCGAGGATCATCGCCACGGCCGGCATGGTGCCGCTTGGGCGGATGCCGGGGCGCGTTCCGGTGCCGGTTCCGAGGCCGGCTGTGGCCGGCGCGGTCGGTCGCGTCGCTGGTGGGGTCATGGACCAACTCTCGAGCCGCAGCGCTCGTTTAGTCTAGTGAACGTCACTCACGCATATCGTGTAGCGCAGCTAACAAAGAAGGGGTGCAGCGCGTGCTCAACCTCTCCCGCCTGCGCATGCTTCGCGAACTTCGTCGCCTCGGCACGCTGACCGAGGTCGCTCGCTCGCTTTCGTACACGCCGTCCGCGATCTCGCAGCAGCTCGCGGTGCTCGAGCGAGAGGTCGGCGTGCCGTTGCTTGAGCGCTCGGGGCGGCGCGTGCTGCTCACCGCGGATGCGATCGCGCTCGTCGAGCACACGGAAGTTGTGCTCGCGCGCCTCGAGCGTGCGGAGGCCGAGCTCGCGGCGGCGCAGACCGAGGTACGCGGCACACTGCGTGTCGCCTCGTTCCAGAGCGTGCTGCTCTCGATCGGCCCGATCGCACTCACGCTCCTGGCCGAGCGGCACCCCGAGCTGCAGGTGGAGATCACGCAACGTGAGGTGACCAGCGCTTACGAGGGGTTGCTTGCGCACGATTTCGACCTGATTCTCGGGGAGGAGTACCCGGGAGTGCCCGAGCCGCATCGCGCGGGCGTCCACCGTGAAGACTTCACGACGGATGCGCTGCGCCTTGCCATGCCGACGACGGGTCCGTTCTCTGCACTCGACAGCGACATCACGGCCCTGTCGGGCGCATCCTGGGCCGTCGACCCGGAGAGCAGCACGACCGGGCGCTGGGAGCGGGCTACGTGCCGCGCGGCTGGGTTCGAGGCGATTGTCCGCTTCGAGACGACCGACCCGCTGCTGCACGCGCACCTCGTGCGCACGGGCCACGCGGTGTCGTTCATGTCGGAGATCATCGCCGCCCAGCATCTGGCTGGGATGCGCCTTGTCGCGTTGCCTGGCGACCCGCACCGGGTGCTGTTCACGGCCGTGCGCGACGGGCGGGCCAAGCATCCTGCGATCCGCGCGTTCCGGGAGGCGCTCACCGAGGCGGCAAGCCAGGCGACGCCGACGCCGTAGGAGCGGTCTGCGGGGCTGCCTCGTGCGACAAGGTTGTGGCTGTATGTCATCGGGGCGGGCTTCAACTGCATCCACCCACAACTCTGACCGAGGTGCGCCCGCGAGGCTGCAACCCAGGCGCTGCAACCCGGGCGTTGCAACCCGGGCGGCACCGTCGGGGCGGGCCGCGCGAAATTGCTGGCCAGAGTTGTGGCTGGATGCACTTCAGGTTTCCTTGAAGCGCGCTTCGCCACAACTTTGGCGGGTGGTGCTCTTGGCCCGTGCGGCCGCTGGCGGGCGGCGGCGGCGGCTGCGGCTGCGGCGGCGGCGGCGGCTGCGCGAGAGAGTTGTGGCGGGATGTCGTTGGGGCGGGCTTGAACCGCAGAGACCCACAACTTTGTCGGAGGCGCACGCGGCTGAACGGTGTGTCCACCGAGCGCAATTGACATTGATTCTCAGTACGAATTACACTCCACTGGTGAACCTTCGCGCCCCCGCCCTCATCGCCCTCGCCGGACTCTCGACGCTTGCCCTCGCTGCCTGCTCTGGCCCCGCGGCCGGCACCGATGCATCCGCTGCCCCCACCGCGGATGGTGAGGCGTTCACGGTCGTCGCGACGACAACGCAGGTCGCCGACTTCACGCGCGAGCTCACCGACGGCCTGAACGTCGAGGTCACGCAGCTCCTCCAGCCAGGGATGAGCGCACACAGCTTCGAGCCGACCCCCGCTGATCTCGTCGCGCTCGGCTCGGCCGACCTTGTCGTCTCGAGCGGCGCTGGCCTCGAGGAGTGGCTCGACGCGGCCGTTTCGTCGAGCGGATACGCGGGCGAGGTAGTGGATGCATCCGCCAACGTCACCCTCTCGGGCAGCCACGAGCACGACCACGGCGAGGAAGCGCATGCCGAGGAAGGCCACGACCACGCCGAGGGCGAAGAGCACAGCCACGAAGAAGAGACCCACGCCGAGGAAGCACACGCCGAGGAAGCCCACGCCGACGAAGAGGCCCACGGCGAAGGCAACCCGCACACGTGGACCTCGCCCGCCAACGCCAAGCTCATGGCAGCCGAGATCGCGGCGCACCTCGAGGAGCTGCCCGGCATCGACGCCGCCGCGGTGCAGGCGAACGCCGACGCGTACGACGGAGAGCTGACCGAGCTCGACACGTGGATCGCCGCGAACGTCGAGGCCGTGCCGGAGGCCGAGCGGGTTGTTGTCACCAACCACGACGCGCTCCACTACTACCTAGAGCAGTACGGCATCACGTTCGTCGGTTCGATCATGCCGAGCTTCGACGACAGCGCCGAGCCGAGCGCGGCCGAGATCGACGCCCTCATCGCCGAGATCAAGGAGCACAACGTGAAAGCGATCTTCACGGAGACGCAGCTCTCTCCCCAGAACGCGGAGACCATCGCCGCGCAGACTGGCGCGAAGGTCTTCTCGGGCGACCAGGCCTTGGCGACGGATGCACTCGGCGAGCCGGGTACCCCGACCGGCACGTATGTCGGTGCGACGGTGCACAATACTCAGATGATCATCGAATCCTGGGGCGCTACCGCGACCGACGTGCCTGAGGTGCTTGCGCAGCAGTGACGCATCCAAGCCCCCTCGTCTCGTACCGCGACGCCTCCATTGCCTATGGCAGGGAGGCGCCCGCGCTGACCGGTGTGTCGTTCGAGGTGGGGGAGGGCGACGCGGTTGCGCTGCTCGGCCCGAACGGTGCCGGCAAGTCGACGCTGCTGCAGTCGCTCCTCGGCCTGCTGCCCACCACCGGCATGGCCGAGGTGCTTGGCGCGACGCCCGGGGCGCGTGCCTCCGACGTGGGCTACTTGCCGCAGTCGACGCACATCGACCCAGACTTCCCCGTTTCGCTGCGCCAGGTCGTCATGATGGGGCGCTACCGCCGCATGGGCCTTTTCCGCTGGCCGAGCGCCGCCGACCGTGAGGTCGTGCGCGGCTCGATCGAGACGGTTGGTCTGACCGAGCTGGCGAACACGACCTTCGGCGAGCTTTCCGGCGGGCAGCGTCAGCGTGGACTGCTGGCGCGTGCCCTCGCGACCGAGCCGAAGCTCATCCTGCTCGACGAGCCCTTCAACGGCCTCGACCGCGCGAACCGGGATGCGCTCATCGCGACCCTGCTTCGTCTCCGCGAGACGGGGGTCGGCATCGTCGTCTCGACGCACGACCTGGAGCTCGCCCACGAGGTGTGCTCGCACGTGCTGCTGCTCAACGGACGGCAGATCGCGGGTGGCCCCATCTCGGATGCGCTGACGGATGTTGCGCTCGCGGCCGCCTTCTCCGGTACGTCCGCCGACACGGAAGCGCATGGCGGCGCCCACGGCACGCTTTGCGCGCCGGGTGGCGAGGACGCCGAAGAGCACGAGCGGGCGCGGGTGTGACCGACCTCTCTGTCCTGCTGCAGCTGCCGTTTGTGCAGAGCGCGGCCATCGCCATCATCGTGCTCGCCGTGGCGAGTGCAGTCGTCGGCACGGCGCTCGCGCTGCGTGGCCTCGAGTTCCTCAGCGACGGGCTTGTGCACTCCGTGTTCCCCGGCGTGGTGATCGGCTTCATTGCGGCCGGCACCGACGGCGTCTACGTCGGCGCTGGCATCGCGGCGCTTGTCGCGACGGTCGCGCTGACCATCGCGTCGGCGCGCGGCATCGGCTCGGATGCCACCATCGCGGTGGTGCTCGCCGGTGCGTTCTCGCTCGGTATCGTCATCGTCTCGCGCAGCGTCGACGACTACGCGTCCGGCCTCGAGCATCTGTTGTTCGGGCAGCTCCTCACCGTGTCGAGCGCCGACATCGTCGCTATCTGCGTGCTTGGCGGTGCCGCGGTCCTTCTTGTCGTCGGCACTTGGAAAGAGCAGCTGCTCGTGTCCTTCGACCGCAAGCAGGCGCAGGCCTCCGGCATGCGGGTGCTCGCCTACGAGCTGGTCCTTAACGTCGCCATCGCGCTGGTGGTCGTCGCGGCCGCGCGGGCTGTTGGCAACCTCTTGGTGCTCGCGCTGCTGATCGTGCCCGTCGCGGTCGCGCGCCTCCTCGTGCGCCGCGTGTGGACGATCGTCGCGGTCTCGCTGCTCGTCTCGGTCGGCTGCGGACTCCTCGGCCTGTGGGCCGGGCTCTGGCTGTCGCTGGATGCGGGCATCCAGGCGTCCCCGAGCGCCGTGCTCGTGCTGGTGCTCGTTGCGCTCTACCTCGTTGTCGTCGCGGTGACGAGGCTCGTGGCCCTCGGCTCCTCGAGTCGGCGGCGCTCCGAGGCGACCCGGGTTGCCGCGCCCTCGGGTGACGCGGTCATTCCGGAGGTGGTCTCGTAACCGTGGACTACTTCTCCCTCGCCCTCCTCACTGGCGCCCTTGTCGGCCTCCTCAGTGGCCTCGTCGGCGTGCTTGTGCTGCTGCGCCAGCGAGCGTTCTACACGGTCGCCCTCACGCACGCGACGTTCCCCGGCGGCGTCTTCGCGGCCGTCGCGGGAATCAACATCGTCGTGGGCGCATCGATCTTCAGCCTGCTGCTTGTGGCGCTCATGGCGGCGCTGTCTCGCCTGCCGAGGCAGGGCAAGCAGGTCGCTGCTGGCATCATCCTGAGCTTCGGGTACGCGCTCGGCATGCTGTTTGCATCCCTCAACCGGGGCCAGTCGGTGCGCGTCGATTCGTACCTGACGGGTTCGATCCTCGCCATGAATCCCACCAATGTATGGCTGCTGGGCGCAGCTCTGGCGGTGGTCGTCGCCGTGTACGCGCTGTTCGGCAAGGAGCTGCTGTTCTCGAGCTTCGACGCTCGTGGCTTCCGCGCGGCCGGGTTCCGCGAGGGCACATGGGACCTCGTGGCCCTGGCCCTCATCACGCTCACGGTTGTCGTCGCGATGCCGGCTATCGGGTCGATCCTCGCGATCGCCATGATCGCCGCGCCGGCGGCAGCGGCCAGGCTGCTCACGAAGCGCATCGGGTGGATGCTCACCCTCTCTTGCGTGTTCGGCGTCACGGCCGCGGTGGTCGGCCTGCAGGTCTCACGGTCGCTGTCGTTCGCGGCCGGCGGGTCGATGGCCCTCACCGCGGTCGCGATCTTCGTGATCGCGTTGTGCATGAAGGGGATCACGCAGCGGTTCGCGCAGGGCGTCTCGCACCGCGCATCCGCCCCCGGTATGGTCGGCTGATATGAGTGACGAGACGAACGGCGAGGGCGGCGCTACCGCCGCGGCACCCGCGGCACCCGCGGCCCCCGTCAAGCGGAACACTCGGCAGCGGGAGGCTGTGCGCCGAGCCCTGGCGGAGTCGCCGGAGTTCGTGAGCGCCCAGGTGCTGCACCAGCGGCTCTCTGCTGCGGGGGAGCGCATCGGGCTCGCGACCGTGTACCGCACGCTCGGCGCGCTCAGTGAGAGCGAAGAGGCCGATTCGCTGCAGAACGCCGAGGGCGAAGTCGTCTATCGGGCCTGCGAGATGGGCGAACACCACCATCACCTCATCTGCCGAAACTGCGGGGCCGCCGTCGAGATCACGGCCGACCCGGTCGAGCAGTGGGCATCGAGCGTCGCCGCTGAGCACGGCTACACGCAAGCGAGGCACGTCGTCGACATCTTCGGCCTCTGCCCGAAGTGCTCGGCGCTCGCGGAAGCGCAGGCGTAACAGTTCTCCGGCGCGCACGCCGCGCCCCGCGCAGTCCGTGCACCGTCCCTGCCGGAACCGGTGCTTGAAAACCACTGCCTCCTCGCGATCCCGCGACAGACCTGGGGCCTTCGCAGGCAGTTCCCGCGCGAGGGATGCACGAGGCCCAGGTCTGTGGTTCGTGCCGAGGGGCCTTGGGGTTGTGCAGGCGGTTTGGGCGCTCCAAGCTTGGCGCTACGGGCGCAGGTCCTTCAGGTAGGTGTTGACCTCGCGGGCGTTGGCCACTTCAGAGGACAAGAATTCAGCGTTCAGCAGCTCGGTCTCCTCGCGGCCGGCGATGGCGAGGGTGTTGCCGTAGGGGCTCGCGATGGTGCTCAGCCCCGTGAATCCCGGGCCAGAGTGGTTCGCGTACGCGATGTACAGGCCGTTCTCGAGGGCTCGTACCGGCACCATGTGGGTGGAGATGACCTCGGCGTTGTAGGTGTGGCCGGGCTCGCCGCCCGCGACGTCGCCCGTCGAGGGGACGGCCGTCGGGATGAGCAGCGCCTCGGCGCCCGCGACGGCCGCGCGGCGTGCGATCTCGGGAAACTCGATGTCGTAGCAGATGGCGAGCGCGACCCTCAGGCCGGCGATCTCGACGACCTCGGCGGGCGCATCGCCGAGGTCGAAGACCTCCTGCTCTTCCCCGCCGAAGAGGTTCGACTTGCGGTAGCGGGTGAGCTCGTTGCCGTCGCTCGCGAAGAGCGACGCCGAGATGAAGCGGCGCTCCGTGGTGGCGTTGGCGGCGAACCCAGCTGAGCGCTCGATCGTGTGCTCGACGGTGGATGCGACGATCGCGATCCGCAGGTCGGCGGCGATCTGCGCGATGCGCTCGCGGATGGCCGAGCCGTCCTCGCCGGCGACCTTCGCGGGGGCGTACCCGGTGGCGAAGAGTTCGGGCGTGACGAGGATGTCGGAACCGGCGGCGGCCGCCCGCTCCGCGAACGAGCGCAGGACCTTGAGGTTGTCGTCGACCGCGCCAACGGCGCCCTGTGCCTGCAGTACGGAAATCAGCGCCATTGCCAGCCTCACATCGTTGGGGTTGTCACTCGAAGTGCGCCCGTTCGGGTGCCCTTCGAGAAGTATCTCTTGACACGGTCGGGGAACAGCTTCAGGATAGCCGAAACCGAAATGAATTCGGTTGATCTGGTTTCGACAGCGAAGGCAGGACCCCCATGGACATGCGCGACCCGGAGATCACCGCAGATCTCGCGAGACGACTCGACACTATCGCGAACGCCGAAGCAGGCGACGTCGCGCACGACCCCTTGAGCGGCCGTGACATCGGACTCTTCACGCTCACCTGCGTCGCCCTCGTGGCCGTCGGCGCGCTCGTGGTGATCCTGTGAGCGGCGCCGAGAAGCGCGGAGGAGCCGCGCGAAAGGTCGAAGGCGCATCCGCCGAACTCGACCAGGCCGCGACCTTCGGCTCGCTTCCGCTCCTCAAGAAGGAGCGCATCTGGTCAGGCTGGGACTACAGCTGGGTCAACCTCAGCCTGGCGATCGCGACGTGGGCGTTCCTCGTCGGCGGCTCGACGGCGCTGCTCGTCGGGTTCCAGGACGGCATCGCCGCGATGGTCATCGGCAACGCGATCGGCCTCGGCATCATGGTGCCTGCCGCGACCGCCGCGAGCGCACGCTTCGGCGTCGAGCAGTACACGATCCTGCGGCCCGTGTTCGGGCTCATCGGCGTCGGAGTGCTGGTGTTCACGGTCATCCTCGTCACCGAGATGGGCTGGTCGTCGCTGCTGGCGATCATGGTGGGGCGGGCCGTCACGCAGGTCGCCAACGGGGCCGCGGGCACCGACTTCGGCTCTGGCAGCTTCCTCGTGACCGTCGTAGGCCTCGTCGCGATCCTCATCGCGTGGCTCATCCTGTCGCGCGGACCCGTCACGATCGGCAAGCTCAACCGCTTCGTGGCGCCGGGGCTCGTGCTCGTCACCGTCTTCATGCTGTTCTTCCTCGTCGCCAACACGTCCTGGGAGGCACTGTTCGCCGCCGAGCCGCTCGCGCCCTTCGACGAGCCGCAGTTGAACTTCATGCTCGCCGTCGAGTTCAACGTGGCGGTCGGCTTCTCCTGGTACCCCGTCATGGGGTCGATGGCCCGCATGACCCGCTCCCCGAAGGCCGCCCTCTGGCCCGCGTTCACGGGCCTCATCGTCGGCACGCTCGTGGCGCAGATCGTCGGCATGGCGGCGGCGCTCACGCTCGGCGACTCCGACCCCACAGTGTGGATGCTGCCCCTCGGTGGTCCGATCCTCGGCGCGTTCATGCTGCTCTTCATCTCCTTCGCGAACATCACGAGCATGTCGTCGATCGTCTACTCGACGGTGCTCGCCATCAGGCAGGCGAGCGGCAACCTCCTCGGACGCGTGCCCTGGCCCCTGCTGTGTGGCGCGTTCTTCGTGCTCCCCGCGATCCTGACGTTCTTCCCCGACTTCATGTACCAGCAGTTCATGGTGTTCGTCACGATCTCCGGCGCCTTCCTCGCCGCCATGTGCGGGGCGATCCTCGCCGACTACTTCGTGCTCCGGCGTCAGTGGGTTCGCCTCCCCGACCTGTACAAACTTCGCGGCGAGAGCGTGTACCACTTCACGGGCGGCGTGAACTGGGCCGGCATCGTCTCGGTCATCGTCGGCGCGGCCTTCTACCTGTGGATCTACAACCCGGTGACCCTCGAGACGCATCCGCTGTTCCTGCTGCTCACCGCATCCGCACCCGCCACGGTGCTCTCGGGAGGCGTCTACCTGCTACTGGCCCAGCTTCTCTACCGGCGCCGCGGCATCGGGGCCTTCACGGACACGGCGACCACGACCACTCACCACACAACCACCCGGAAAGGGGTCTAAGCATGCGCGCACAGGCGGCAGTTCATTTCGAGGGAAGCAGCGAGCTCGAGATCCGCGAGATCGAGGTCGCTGAGCCGGGGCCCGGCACCGTGCTCGTGAAGCTCGGCGCGTCCGGCGTCTGCGGCTCCGACCGTCACGTGCTCGACGGCGACTGGCAGCTGCCCTCGCCCACCGTTATGGGCCACGAGGGGGCCGGAGAAGTGGTGGCAGCCGGGGCAGGCGTCATCGACGTCGAGCCGGGCGATCACGTCATCCTCAGCTGGTTCTACCCCTGCCGTCGGTGCACGGCCTGCCTCAGCGGACGCGCCTACGTGTGCACGGGAAGCCGCAGCGAGGAGTGCCTCCTGCCGGACGGCACAACCCCGCTCTCCCTCGACGGCGAGCCCGTGTACCCGTACCTCACCGCCGGCACGATGAGCGAGTACGCGGTGGTGCCGGAGTCGGCCGCCATCAAGGTGCCGAAGGAGCTGCCGTTCGACGTGGCGAGCCTCATCGGATGCTCGATCGCGACGGGCGTCGGGACGGTCGTCAATGACGCCGCGGTCGGTGCCGGTGAGTCGGCGGTTGTCGTCGGGGCCGGAGGCGTCGGACTCAGCATCATCATGGGGCTGCAGCTCGTCGGTGCGAACCCGATCATCGCGATCGACCTCAACGAGGACAAGCTCGCGGCCGCGCGCGAGCTCGGCGCGACCCACACGATCGTGCCAGGGCAGGATCTCGCCGCCCAGGTCGCCGAGATCACGGGCGGCGGCGCCGAGTACGCGTTCGAGGCCATCGGGCGAGTGCAGACCATCGAATCGCTGCCCGGTCTCATCGCTCCGGGCGGCACCGCCGTCATCGTCGGACTCCCGCCGGCTGACGCTCCAGTGTCGTTCGATGCCCTCGCGCTCGCAGAGACCGGGAAACGTCTCATCGGCACCAACTACGGCTCGACCGTGCCTGGCCGTGACTTCCCGAAGCTCGCCGCGCTCTACCTCGCCGGTCGCCTGCCCGTTGACAAGCTCATCAGCGAGCGCATCCAGCTCAGCGAGGTGAATGAGGCGTTCGAGGCCATGAGGCGAGGCGAGCGGGCCAGAAGCGTCATAGTCTTTTGAGACTGATGCCGGCGCGGGTTGCTGTGCACTGAGAACAAAGGAGTCTGATCATGGCACGACCGAGGATCCCGATCCTGTCTCCTGAGAAGATCTGCCTGGCTGCGCTGGACCAGATCGACCGCAAGGGCGACTTCTCGATCCCGGTGCTCGCGAAGGAACTCGGGGTCAGTGCATCCTCGATGTACCACCACGTGCACGGGCGGGCTGGCATCGTGAACGGCATCCGCGCGCTCATCAGCACGGAGCTGTCGCTCGCGATCGGGCTCGAGGACGCGAGCGACGAGGACCTCGCGGCGCTCGCCGCCATGAGCTGGCAGGACCAGGTGCGCCGGTGGTCGAAGGACTACACGCGAGCACTCGCGAAGCATCCGCTTGCCTTGCCGATCATGGTGCAGGAGCCCGTCAGTGACGAGCAGACGCTCGAGGTGTACGAGGCGATCGCGATCACGTTCCGGACTGTGGGGTTCACTGACGAGCAGGCGCTCGTCGCGATCGCCGTGCTCGAAGGGCTCACCTTCGGGCGGGTGGTGGATGCGGCTTCCCCGCCGATCCCGTGGGCTGCGGACCCTGATCGGCACCCGTCCCTCTACGCGGTGACGACGTCGCTCGAGCCGTCTCGTCGCCTCGAGCTCGCTTTCGAGTTCGGCCTCGAGGCGATCATCGCGAGCCTCGAGGGCGTGCTAGAGGCGAACGCTCGTGGCTGAGGCGCGCACGGTTGTCGTCACGGGAGGCTCCGACGGGATCGGGGCTGCGGCAGCGCGTTCCCTTGCTGCCAAGGGCTGGCGGGTTGTCGTCGTCGGCCGCAACGCCGACAAGACGGCCGTCGTTGCTCGCGAGATCAACGCTGAGTCGTACGTCGCCGACTTTTCGCGCCTCGACGAGGTGCGTGAGCTCGCGGCGTCGCTCGTCGCGCAGATCGGACCGATCGACGTGCTCGCGAACAACGCGGGCGGCATCTTCGGCGACAAGGCGCGAACCGTCGACGGCAACGAGCTGACCCTGCAGGTCAACCACCTCGCGCCGTTCCTGCTCACGAACCTCCTCCTCGAGCAGGTGAGTGTCGGTGCGGTTGTGAACACGGCCAGCATCGCGGCGCGGCTGATGGGGCGCATCGACCTCGACGACCTCGACGACCTCAACAACGACGCCCGCTTCAGCGCGAATAAAGCGTACGGCGACGCGAAGCTCGCGAACATCCTCTTCACGAAGGGCCTCCACCGCGGCTTCGCGGGGCGGCCGGTTGCGAGCGTCGCGTTCCACCCCGGGGTCGTCGGCACGAACTTCTCCTCCGACTCCACGAGCCTCATGCGGCTCCTGTACCGGACGCCGCTCGCGAAGCTCTTCACGATCAGCGCCGCCAAGGGAGGGGAGACGCTCGAGTGGTTCATCGCGGGCCAGCCGGGCGTGACCTGGCAGGCGGGGGAGTACTACGACGAACGGCACCACGCGACGAACGTGAACCCGCAGATCTTCGACGAGGACCTCATCGAGGGGCTGTGGAAGCGCAGCGCCGAGCTGGTGGGACTCGACACCAAGTGACGCGAGCCCAGCGCTGCGGGGGAATACCCCGCCGCGGTTCAGCCCGCTGCGAGCTCGACGGCGAGGCGCACGTTGCCGTGGGCCTCACGCAAGAGGGCGGCGGCCTGTTCTGCGTCGCAGTCCGCGAGCAGCATGACCACCGCGGTCTTCGCGTGATCGCCTGCGGATGCGAGTGCCGCGTCGGCGTCAGGGCGTGCGGCCCCGGTGGCCTCGGCGACGATGCGCTGCGCACGGTCAACCAGCTTCGCATTCGAGGGGCGCACATCGACCATGAGGTTGCTGTAGGCCTTGCCGCCGCGAACCATGCTCGCCGTCGTGAGCATGTTGCACACGAGTTTCTGGGCGGTGCCCGCCTTGAGGCGCGTCGACCCGGTGAGCACTTCTGGGCCGGTCACGACCTCGATGGCGATGTCTGCTTCCGCGCTGATCGGTGCGTTCGCGTTGCAGGCGATCGAGATGGTGGCGGCGCCGCGCTCTCGAGCAGCCCTGAGGCCACCGATGACATACGGGGTGCGTCCGCTCGCCGCCAGCCCGACGACGACGTCGTTCGCACGCAGGCCAACCGCGTCCAGTTCGCGAGCCG
The DNA here is from genome assembly GCF_002931075.1 of Pseudoclavibacter sp. AY1F1. Taxonomy (GTDB): domain Bacteria; phylum Actinomycetota; class Actinomycetes; order Actinomycetales; family Microbacteriaceae; genus Pseudoclavibacter. The sequence goes on from NZ_PSTQ01000003.1 coordinate 158,730, forward strand.
CGAGCTCCGGGTCGTCCTCGGCGCCTTCCACGGCGCGGACAAACGCCTGGTTTCCACCCGCCATGACGCCGAGTACGTCTTCGGGTGGGGTTCCGAAGGTCGGGGGGCATTCGACGGCATCCAGGAGCCCGATGCGTCCGCTCGTGCCAGCGCCGAGGTAGATCAGTCGACCGCCGGCACGCCTGGCCTCCGCGATGCGGTCAGCGGCGCGCGCGATAGTGGGGAGCGCCGAGCGTACAGCGCCGGCGACCGTCGCATCCTCGTCGTTCATGAGGCGCAGGATCTGCTCGGTGCCGAGGGTGTCGAGGTCTTCGGTCCGAGGGTTCCGCGCCTCGGTCGAGAGGGCCGCGAGCGTCGAGATCTCGTCGTTGGGCATGCGCATCTCCGATCCTCGGCTCGCTACCGTGCGAACCTGCGTTATAAAAGTACACGATCAGATCTCTGTAAGTAAATAAACTTCGTCAACAACCGGGTGTCACCCCTCGCTACGCTGTGTCCGGAAAGCAGGTGGACTGTGAGCACACGTGACGCAGAGACGAGTTCTCGCACTGTACTGGTCGAGCTTCGGGCGCTGATGCCCTCGCTGCGACCGTCGGAGCGCCGCATCGCGGAGGCGCTTCTCTCCGACCCAGAGGGGTTCGCGACGAGGTCGATGGCGGAGATCGCGGACCTCGCCGGCACCTCGACGACCACGGTTGTGCGCTTCACGAGGCGCGCCGGGTACAGCAGGTTCCGCGACCTACGGCATGACCTCACCGAGCAGAACCTCCGGGAGCGCCTCGCCTCAAGCGCGGGGGTTGCCCCGGCGGCAGACATCTCTCCGGGTGACTCGCTGTCTGAGGTGGTGGCCAAGATCGCGATGAACGAGACGCTCTCGATCGCAGATACCGCAGAGGTTCTGGACATCGATGCCCTGGCGGCCGCCGTCAAGGCCGTTGCCGGCGCTGCTCGCGTCGACATCCACGGGATCGGTGCGAGTTCCGTCGTCGGTGTCGACCTGCAGCGCAAGCTGTCGCGGATCGGGCGCATCGCCCTCGAATGGCCCGAGGCTCATGCCGCGTGGACTGCCGCCGCAGTCCTCGACGAGCGGGCTGTCGCGATCGCCATCTCGCACTCCGGCGCGACCGCCGGGGTGGTCGAGTTCCTCCGCATCGCCAAGGCGACCGGGGCGGCAACCATCGCGATCACGAACCACGAGCGGTCACCGCTTGCCGAGCTCGCGGATATCGTTCTTCGCACTGCGGCGCGCGAGACACCCCTGCGTTCAGCAGCGCTCGGCAGCCGGATCGCGCAGCTCATGGTCGTGGACTGCCTCTTCACCGGTGTCGCGCAGGTCGACTACGAGGGATCTGTCGCCGCTATCGAGAAGACGCACCAAGCGGTCCTGCGGGGCTGAAGGGTTCAGTCTCGGCCGGCAGGCGGAGGCGCGCTCTCGAGTCCAGGCGGGACTCGCCCGGACCTCGATCCACTGCGGAACTTTTTTACCTTTTCGGACTGCATCCTGGTACTGTTCTTCAAAATTCGAGCAATGTTGCGAGAAGAGGATGCCCATGAGCGCAAACGACGAACTCGCCGGCGAGCTGCTGCGGTTGCTCGGTGGCCCCGGCAATGTTGCCGGAGTTGAGAACTGCATGACGCGGATGCGCGTCAGCCCTGTCGACCGCGACCTGATCGACGAGACCGCGATCAAGTCACTCCCGGGTGTGCTCGGCGTCGTCGACGACGACACGTACCAGGTCGTGCTCGGCCCCGGCAAGGTCACCAAGGTGACCGACGCCTTCCGCCAGCAGCTTGGTGCTGCCGGTGCCGACGCGGATGCGCTCGCGGCTCGCGGTGCGGCCATCAAGGCCGGCCAGAAGCAGCGCAACAACACGCCGTTCAAGAACTTCATCCGTAAGATCGCCAACATCTTCGTGCCGCTCATCCCGGCGCTCATCGGAGCCGGCATTGTCGCGGCCGTTCGCGGCCTCCTGGTGAACTGGGACGCCGTCGGGACAGCGCCGGAATTCGTAGGAGCGGTGGTGCCGGCCCTGACGGTCATCGGCTCAGCGTTCTTCGCCTTCCTACCGATCTTCGCTGGCATCAACGCCGCCAAGGAGTTCGGGGGCACACCCGCACTGGGCGGTGCCGTCGCCGCGATCATCGTCTTCGCAGGCATCAGCGACGTGCAGTACAGCCTCCCGGTCTTGGGGGACATCGTCCTCGCGCCGGGGCAGGGCGGTGTCATCGGTGCGATCTTCGCCGCCGGCCTCTGCGCCTGGATCGAGCGCAGTCTGCGCGGGAAGATCCCGGATGCCATCGACATCCTCGTCACGCCGACACTTGCCCTCCTCATCTCCGGCCTCGCCACGATCTTCGTGTTCATGTTCGTTGCTGGGAACATCGCGACCGCGATCGGTACGGGAGCGATCTGGCTACTCGACAATTCTGGTCTCCTCGCAGGCTTCGTGCTCGGTGGGCTCTTCCTGCCCCTCGTGATGCTCGGCCTCCACCAGGCGCTCATCCCCATCCACGCGACCCTGATCGAACAGGTGGGCTTCACGCCGCTGCTCACGATCCTCGCGATGGCGGGAGCGGGCCAGGTCGGCGCCGCGCTGGCGATCTACTTCAAGCTGAACCGAAACAAGTCCCTTCGAACCACCATCAAGGGCGCCCTCCCGGTTGGCATCCTGGGCGTCGGGGAGCCGCTGATCTACGCCGTCACGCTGCCGCTCGGTCGCCCCTTCCTGACGGCCTGCCTCGGCGGCGCGGTTGGAGGTGCGGTCGCGGGTGCGTTCAATCAGTTCGCGGGTGCTTTCGGAGCGACGGCGATCGGGCCTTCCGGTTGGGCGCTGCTGCCTTTGCTGCAGAGCGAGAATGGCCAGGGGTACGCGATCCTCGCGTACGTTGTCGGGCTGCTTGCCGGGTATATCTCCGGATTCCTCATCACGTACTTCTGGGGGTTCTCGCCGGCTCTCCTCGCCGAGCACAACGCGGAACAGGACGAGTACGGCGTGTCGAAGGGTGAGGGTGCGGATGCTCCGAGCGCAGCGGCGCCAGCGTCGGCGGCCGCCTCCGGGGCACAGGCGGTCATGGGACAGCGCATCGATATCCTCGCTCCGGTCGAGGGGTCGATCATTGGCCTGTCGGATGTGCAGGACGAGGCGTTCTCCGCGGGAACCATGGGTGACGGCTTCGCCGTCGAGCCGACTTCCGGCGACTTCCGGAGCCCCGTATCCGGCACCATCACGGCGATGTTCCCGACCGGTCACGCCTTCGGAGTCACGACGCCTGAGGGGCTTGAGGTGCTCGTGCATATCGGCCTCGGGACGGTCGACCTGCACGGGGAGGGGTTTGACCTCAAGCGGGCCGAGGGCGAAGTCGTCGAAGCTGGCGACGTGGTCGTCGCCGTGGATCTCGAGGCCATACGCGGCAAGGCTCGCTCGCTCGCTACCCCCGTGATTGTGCTGAACGGGGCCGCGTTCCCGATCGTCGAGCGTCGAACGCATGACGGGCCTCCGCTCACGGTCGAAGCAGTCGGGGTGGCTACTTCGACGCGGAGTTGACGCGCGGGCGGGTGCTCCCGGGACTCTCGGACCTCCTCTCGGTACCGTTGCCTGGTACCGAGGGCGGAGCGAGGAGGCGACCATGGACGATTCGAGTGAGGGCCGCTTCGAGCGCCTCCCTGAGCGCGTTGACCCGAGAGACTACTCGATGGATGTGCCCGCTTCGGGCCCTGAGGCCTCGAACGAGCCGCTTCCGCCTGCCGGGTCGCCCGAGCTGATCGCCGCGACGCAGCTCGCCCAGGCTTCCGGGAGTCTCAGTTCGCGCCGTCGACCGCAAATGCGCATCGGCCTCACGGTGCTCGCGACGGTCGTGGGCGGGGTTGCACTCCTCGCTGTGCTGCAGGTGTTCCTCTAGTTGGAGACGGCGTCGACCACAGCCGCTGCGAGTTCGTCTGGTTTGGTGAGCTGCGGCCAGTGGCCGGTGGGGAGCTCGACGATGCGGACGTTTCGTGCACGGGCGAGCTCCGCGACGTAGGGGTGGCCGCCCTCCATGAACTGGCGAAGCAACGGCTCTGGCATGGTGCTCGTGATGACGACGGCTGGAACGTCGTAGCGGCGCTCGTCGCTCAGCTGCTGCTGTTCGGTCGCGACGCCGACAGGCTCCGGCACGGCGATGCTCTCGAGCTGCCGCCAGACGTCGCCTGTCATGTCGACGAGCTCGGGTTCCTCGAAGACGCCGCGGTCGGGGAGGGGCAGCGCGCCGCCTGACGATTCGAAGCCATCGTTGATCACGCCGCCATCGGCGAGCGGCCCCGAATCGACGTACACGACCTTCACAGTGCGGTCTGGACGCGCATCGACTGCTCCGTAAGCCACGGCGCCGCCGCCGCTGTGACCGACCAGTACGACGTCGCCGTCGAGGGAGTCGACAAGCGCCGTCACGGCATCGATGTGCGTGCGAAGGCCGATGCCGACCGGGTTCTCGCCCGGGCCCTTGCCAGGCAAGGTCAGCGGATGCGCAGTGTGGCCAGCCGCCTCGAGCGCGCGTGTCACCGGTGCCCACGAGTCGCCGGTGAGCCAGAAGCCAGGGATGAGGATGATGTGCATGGTGCGAAGCTACCCATGGCCGCCGACATTTCCGTCGGAAGCGCCTGGGGCCATGCGTCCCCTAGGGGCGGGAGACGGTGACGAACGGCTCGAGCTCAGGGCCCGGTGCCTGGGTGAGGGTCGCGGCGAACACCACCGAAGCGCCAGATGGCATCTCGAATCCGAGCGTCATCCCTCTGCTCTCGCCAGCGGGCACGGTAGTGCTGCGCTCGAAGATCCCAGCTGGCACGGAGCCCGGAGTCCAACCGCCAGCATTCGTCAGCGAGGACAGGAAGGCATCACCCTGCTGGCGTGCTGCTCGAAAAGTCACCGGCGCGTTGCCCGTCAGGGTGCTGTTCACCGTGAAGCGTGCGGCGACAAGATCACCCGGGAATGGGCTCGCGATGGGCACCCACGTCCAGGTCAGGCTGCCGGTGGTGGTGCTCGAAGCGCTCGCGGGGGCCGCGACTGTCACGGCAATGAGTGGTGCAGCCCAGGCGGCATGGAGTAGCGCGCGCCGCGGCGATTCTGCGGGAGTTCGGGGGGAGTCCACGAGCTGAGAGTAAGCACGCATGCATCGGCCGTACCGATTGTGACCTCAGAAGCTGGGGTGGCGTAGCTGGCTGGGTGGTGCGTTCAACCCGTACGGTCGACGGCCTCCGCGCTCGCGGCATCCGAACGCGTCGACGCCCAGTTCGACAGCAACTGCAGGCGCTCGTGGGATGCGCTCCCCGGTTCTGCGGAGAACACGAGCATGAGCAGTCCGCGGTCGGAGGCGAGATCCATGCTCTGGTAGGTGAGGTCGAGGTCGCCCACGACGGGGTGGTGCACGCGCTTCAGCCCGTCCCGGTGCTCGCGCACGTCATGAGCGCCCCAGAGCCTGCGGAAGAGTTCGCTGCGAGTGGAGAGCTCGCCGACGAGGTTGCTGAGGTTGCGGTCGTGCGGGGATCGGCCAGCTTCGGAGCGGAGGAGCGCCACGATCTGCCGCGTGTTGGCCTCCCAGTCGCGGTAGAAGTTCTGCGAGCGCCCGTCGAGGAACAGGAAACGGGCCGCGTTGACGGGTGGGCGGTCATCCTCGAACATCGGGGCGAACAACGCCCGACCAAGTGTGTTGGTCGCGATCGCGTCGAGTCTGCCGTTCTGGATGAACACGGGCACCGTCGACATGGCGTCGATGGTCTGCTGCATGGCTGCGCTGAGCTGCTGCTTCTTGGTGCGGCGCTGTCGCTGCGGGTGCGTGCCCTCGTTGGCTGTCCTCACGAGTTCGTGCAGGTGCGCATGCTCGGCCTCGTCGAGGCGCAGGGCGCGGCTCACTCCGTCGAGCACGGCCTCGGAGACGCCGCCCGCGTTGCCTCGCTCGAGTCGCTTGTAGTACTCGGCGCTCATCCCCGCGAGCAGCGCGACTTCCTCGCGGCGCAGCCCAGGGACGCGGCGTCGACCACCAAAGTCGGGCAGCCCCGCCTGCGACGGCGTGAGCTTCGCTCGCCGAGAGGTGAGGAACGCGCTCAGGTCGTCATGGATGTCCATGCCAGCGACCCTACGCCGCAGCTCACTGCCCAGAGGGGCCCTGTCAGTGCACCTCACACCAGGGCCGCGCTGTGTCGAGCGGATGCGCGTTGACTCGCTTCCATGAAGCACATCACTCTTGGAGGCCTCGAGGTCTCCCGCATCGGACTCGGCGCCATGACCATGGCGGGCACCTACACAAGCGAGGGCGCGCTCGATCACTCCGAGTCGATCGCGACGATCAACCGAGCGCTCGACCTTGGCGTGACCCACGTCGACACCGCCGAGATCTACGGCCCCTTCCTCAGCGAGGAGATTGTCGGCGAGGCGATCAAGGGGCGCCGCGACGAGGTCAAGATCGCGACGAAGTTCGGCCTCTACTCGCACGTCGAGCAAGGGCGGAACGCGAATAGCAGCCCAGCGAACATCCGCGCCGCCGTCGAGGGTTCGCTGCGCCGCCTCGGCACCGACCACATCGACCTCTACTACCAGCACCGCGTCGACCGGAACACGCCCATCGAGGACACGGCGGGGGCCATCTCCGAGCTCGTGGCCGAGGGCAAGGTGCTGTACTTCGGGCTGTCCGAGGCGTCTCCCGAGACGATCCGCCGGGCGCACGCCGTGCATCCCGTCTCCGCGTTGCAGACCGAGTACTCGCTGTGGACGCGCGACGTCGAGGCGGACATTCTGCCGCTGCTGCGTGAACTGGGCATCGGATTCGTGCCTTATTCGCCGCTGGGCCACGGGCTCCTGACTGGGGAGATCCGCTCGGTCGCCGACTTCGCGGACGACGACTGGCGCAAGACGAACCCGCGGTTCACGGGCGAGAACTTCGAGCGCAACCTGCGCATCGTCGACGAGGTTCGTGCGATCGGCGAGGAGATCGGCGCGACGCCGGCCCAGACGGCGCTCGCCTGGATCCTCACGCGCGGCGACGACATCGCCCCCATCCCGGGCACCCGCCGCGTGAGCCGCGTCGAAGAGAACACTGCCGCTGACGCGATTGTGCTCACCGAGTCGCAGATCGCCCGCCTCGACGCACTCGAGCCAGCGGCCGGCGCTCGGCACGACGACGCGAACATGGCCTCCATCGACCGGTGAGTGGTTCGCGGTGAGGCTCGGGGTCGCGAAAAGCCCGACGTACTTGGCTTGCCGCGGCCCCGCTGTAGCTTGTCCACGAGATCGTAGGGTGGATGCATGAGCAACGTCGCCCTTCAACCGCAAGGCGGGCGGAGTGTGCGAGCAAGAGTCTCGCTGGCGGTGGCTGCGGCGCTCGCCCTGGGGCTCTCCGCGTGCAGCGCCTCTCCGGAGCCGACGCCCAGCCCGACCGTGACGGTCGGCCCCGCCGCGCTTGTCGAAGAGGCCGCACGCATCCTCGAAGCGAACGGCCTCTACTCGGGCCGTGACTGGTCGGCCCAGCGAGATGCACTCATTGAGGCAGGTGCGGCGGCGGAGTCGCTCGAGGAGGCGCACGAACTCATTGCGGCGGCAACCAGTGACGCCGGGGGCAGGCACTCCAGGTTCCTCCCCGCCGAAGAGCGTGAGGCAAGCTACGCGGAAGCGCCGAGCGACCCGCCCACGGTCGAAGCGACGCAGGGCGGTACGGTCACGATCACGGTGTCGGCGATCGGACACGACGGTCAGCTCGCCGCCGAGTATGCGCGCGCCGGAGTCGAGGGGCTGGTCGCGCTCGCGGACGCGGAGACGTGCGGCTTCGTTGTTGACCTGCGGGGCAACTGGGGTGGCAACGCGTTCCCGATGCTCGGGGCCGTCTCGCCGCTCTTCGATACAAGCGACGTCGCGGGATTCGTAGACCGCGACGGCACACACGGCACCATCACCGTGACCACGGAGAGCGCGACTTCAGCTGACGGGTACGAGCTGCACTTCGACTCAGAAGTGGACATCGACAAGAGCGTCTTCGCCGGCAGGCCGATCGCTGTCCTGCAGGACTTCTACACGGCCTCGGCCGCGGAGATGGTGCTCACCGCGTTCACCGGGCAGAGCAACGTGATGACGTTCGGGGAGAAGAGCAACGGACTTGCGACGGGCGTCGACGGCTTCATGCTCGCCGACGGGTCGGAGATCCTGCTCACGACCTCTCGCTACACGGACCGAACCGGCGCAGTCATGCCAGAGCCCATCCAGCCCGACGTCTCCGTGTTGACGGCGGATGTCCCCGCGGCGGCCCATGACTGGCTTGCGGAGCAGTGCGCGGCTGCTTGATCCGTTACTTGGCTTGCTCAGTCGAGCTGCGCGGGCGTCCTCGTCCCGCCGCGAGGTGCCGCTCGCGCATCGCGAGGAACAGCGGTAGGGCGAACGCGAAGGCGACGCCGAAGCAGACGATGTAGACCCACAGCCGCCGCATGCCCTGGCGGCGCCCCTCGACGATGATGAACACCGCGCCCACGGTGGCCGCGACCAGCACGTCGATGACGATCGACGTGACGGCCGGTCCGCTACCGAAGTAGTCGCCGATGAAGGCGCTTCCCTCCATGCCGGCGATGACATTGAACGTCCACGTCGCGGCGCCACCCACCACGGCGAATACGAGGTAGAAGATCGCGAGGGGAGTCCAGGTGGATGCGCGCATGCGGCAAGGGTCGCACGCCCGGCCCCGCGCATCCACATGCAGAAACCAGAACGGGCGCCCGCTCCCGGAATCCCCGCGGTGGGTTCCGAGGGCAAGCGCCCGTTGACTGCTTGAGCAGAAGCTAGCTGCGGCGTTCCGCTTCCTGCAGCGTCGTGCCTTCGAACTCGTCCTGCTCACGGTCGGACTCGGAGCCGGTGGAGCGCTGGATGCTCTCCTCCACTTCCTCGTCGGTCTCGTCGGAGAAGGCGACGTCGCCGCGGGGCGCGTTGTAGAGCTTCTCGTTGAGGATGCCTTCGCGCTTCGCGACGATCATCGGCACAAGCGCCTGGCCGGCGACGTTGGTCGCGGTGCGTCCCATGTCGAGGATCGGGTCGATGGCGAGCAGCAGGCCGACGCCCTCGAGCGGGAGGCCGAGCGTCGACAGGGTCAGCGTGAGCATGACCGTCGCGCCGGTCGTGCCGGCGGTCGCGGCCGAGCCGACAACCGAGACGATGACGATGAGGATGTACTGCATGATCGACAGCTCGATGCCGAAGAACTGGGCGACGAAGATCGCCGAGATGGCCGGGTAGATCGCGGCGCATCCATCCATCTTCGTGGTCGCGCCGAACGGCACGGCGAAGGATGCGTACTCGCGGGGCACGCCGAGGTTGCGCTCGGTGACGCGCTGCGTGAGGGGGAGCGTGCCGATGGAGGAGCGGCTCACGAACGCGAGCTGCACGGCAGGCCATACACCGGAGAAGAAGCGGCCGACCGACAGGCCGTGCGCCTTCACGAGGATCGGGTAGACGACGAACAGCACAAGCGCGAGACCGATGTAGATGGCGATCGCGAACCACGCGAGCCCCGTCAGCTTCTCCCAGCCGTAGTTGACAACCGCGCTGGCGATGAGGCCGAGCGTGCCAAGCGGGGCAATGCGGATGATCCACCACAGCACCTTCTGGATGACCGCGAGGGCAGACGCCGTGAACTCGAGGAACGGCTCGGCGCGCTTGCCGAGGCGCAGCGCCGCGATACCGATGACCACGGCGATGACGATGACCTGCAGCACGTTGAACGCGATCGTCGAGTTGACGTCGCCGGTCTCAGCGTCCACGCGCGAACGCACGCCCATGCCGAGGAAGTTCTGCGGGACGAGACCCGTGAGGAAGTTCCACCAGGTGCCAACCGAAGAGGGCTCGCCGGTCTCGAGCTGCGACTGGTCGACGCGGCTGCCCGGCTGGATGGTGACGCCGAGCACGATGCCGATCGTCACCGCGATGAGCGCGGTGATGCCGAACCACAGGAGCGTCTGGCCCGCGAGGCGGGCGGCGTTCGTCACGAGGCGCAGCTGGGCGATGCTGGAGATGACGGCGGTGAGGATGAGGGGAACAACGGCGGCCGTCAGGATCGTGACGTACGAGCTGCCGATGGTGGCAAGCGTCGCGGCGAGCCCGTTGGGGTTGCCCTCCGCGTCGTCACCAAGGCCTCGCGCAACGAGTCCGAGCACGACGCCCAGGACGAGGGCGGCAAGGATCTGGAATCCGAACGACGTGAGGAGCTTGCGCGCGCGGCTTTTGGTGCGCGGCGTCACCTCGGCTTCGGATGCTTCGGTGGCCACCTTGGAGGTGGGGGTGCCTGGGGTGTTGGCCGACATGGAAGATCTCCCGATGCGATTTCTCATTTCGCGGGATTTTCCGCGAACTGAGCGAGGCTACGCCTGAGCCGAGGGAGTGTCACGGGTGTGACGGTTCATGACGCGCAACAAATTGTTCGCTCCGGGATGTCACGAGCGGTCAGGCGGGGAATGAAACGGCACCAGGGCGTTCGTCCGCTTCGCCGCGAAAGTAATTAAACAATTTAGGGAAATCGCAGAAAAGGAGGCGTACTGTCGCCTCGTTCTCTTCGAACCCCTCACACGAGAAGGTGGAGCATCATGGCTGAGTCGGCGCGTCGTCGGTGGGTTGGGCTGGTCTTCATCAGCGTCGCGGTGGCGCTGATCATCGTTGACTCCACGATCGTGAACGTCGCTGTGCCGTCGATCGTGACAGAGCTCGGCATCACCTCGACCGAGGTGCAGTGGGTGCAGGAGGCGTACACGCTTGTCTTCGCGTCGCTGCTGCTCCTCTTCGGCAGCCTCGCCGACCGCGTCGGCCGGCGCCGCCTGATGCTCATCGGCGTCGTGATCTTCGCGCTCGCGTCCGTGGCGGCGGCGCTCGCCCCGACCGGCGGGCTGCTGATCCTGGCTCGCCTCGTGCAGGGCGTCGGCGGCGCCATGATCCTCCCCACCACCCTCTCGCTCATCAACGCGAACTTCCGAGGGCGCGAGCGGGGCATCGCATTCGCCGTGTGGGGCTCGACGATCGGCGGAATGGCGGCCGTCGGGCCACTGCTCGGCGGATGGCTCACCACTGAGTTCTCGTGGCGCTGGGCGTTTGGCATCAACGTGCCACTCGGCATCATCATCGTCATCGGAGTGCTCGCCTTCGTCAACGAGTCGCGCGAGCCCGCGCGGCAGCGCCTCGATCTTGTCGGCGCCGCCCTTTCGGTGGTCACGTTCGGCGCGCTCGTCTTCGGCCTCATCGAGGGACGCACCTACGGCTGGTGGGCGGTCAACGAGACCTTCACGGTCGGGTCGTTCGAGTGGCCGCTGCCGATCTCACCCGTTCCGCTCGCCTTCGCGATCGCGGCCCTCGCGCTCGTCGCGTTCATCGTGAGAGGCGTGACCAGGACCCGCCGGGGCCAGTCGTCGCTCCTCGAGTTCTCCCTCTTCCGCATCTCCTCGTTCCGCAACGGCAACATCGCGGCGCTGGTCGTTGCCCTCGGCGAGTTCGGCATCATCTTGTCGCTCCCGCTCTGGCTGCAGTTTGTGCTCGGCTTCGACGCCCTGCAGACGGGGTTCGTGCTCCTGGCGCTGGCTGCCGGCTCGTTCGTGGCGAGCGGCTTCGCGGGCGCCAGCAGCGGCAAGGTCAGTGCCGTCATGATCGTGCGCGTCGGTATCCTCGCGGAGATCGTCGGCATCGCCTGGGCCGGTCTCATCATCGCCCCGGATGCGCAGTGGGGGTGGCTCATCCCGGCCCTGTTCGTCTACGGCTTCGGGGTTGGCCTCGCGACGGCTCAGCTGACCGGTGTTGTGCTGCAGGATGTGCCCGTCGAGCTCTCCGGTCAGGGCTCCGGCACGCAGTCCACGTCGAGGCAGGTGGGTTCGGCGCTCGGCGTCGCCATCCTCGGCACGATCCTGTTCACGACGACCGGCGCATCCCTCGGCGCATCCCTCGATGACGCCCAGGTGCCCGCCGAGCAGCGAGACCAGGTCGTCTCGGCCGTGGTCGACTCCGCCGGAGGTGCCATCGCCGGCCTCGGCGAGAACCCTGCCACCGCGGACTTCGCCGACGACGCGAAGGCCGCACTCTCCGACGGCACTCGCGCTTCGGCCTTCACGGCCGCCGCCTTCCTGGCACTCGGGCTCGCTGCGACGCTCAGGCTCGGATCCGGGAAGCGCGAAGAAGGAGACGAGGCCGAAGGTGAAGAACCCGCCTCGTCCAAGTCCTCCGGATAGATCCCCCTCGCGATGCACTGCGTACACTGACGTTTTCGCTTTCGTTCAGCGAAAGGGGTGCAGTCATGGTCCGTCCCCGCGCCCCGATGCTCTCCGTGGAGAAGATCGCGCTGGCCGCGCTCGAGCAGATCGATGCGACTGGCGACTTCTCGATTCCCCTCCTCGCGGATCGCCTCGAGGTCGGTGCATCGTCCCTTTACCACCACGTCGATGGGCGCGCCGGCATCATCGAAGCCGTCCGTCAGCACCTCAGCTCGGGCAACGCGGGGGCGCTCCTCGTCGAGACGGAGCCCTCCGAGATCGCCGGTGCGGCCGACTGCCTGGACCAGTCGGACTGGCGGGTCATGCTGCGGCACTGGGCGCGGGCCTACGTCGCTGCGATGTCAGTGCATCCGCTTGCCGTGCCCCTCATGGTGAGGGAGGCCGTCAACGACGAGACAGCGCTCGACATCTACGAGAGCGCCGCGCAGATCTTCGCCGCGACGGGCTTCACGAGCCAGCAGGCCATCATCGTCATGACGTTCGTCGAGAACCTCGCGATCGGGACGGCGCTCGACGAGGCTGCACCTGAAGTCCCGTGGGCGGGGGACCCGGAGCGCCACGTCGCGCTGACCGAGGCCCTCGGTTCCGTGGCACCGGGCACTCGCGGCATGCTCGCGTTCGAGTTCGCCCTGGACGCCGCCGTGGCCGCGATGGAGCGCATGCTGGAGCAGAACGCGGCCCAGGAGGACGCCGACTGACCTCGGCTGAGGTGCTAGTCCGCCGTCACATAGCTGAGGTCGTGGATGTGCCTCCCGGCCTTCGCCGCCTTCCGTTCGAAGACGGTCAGGGTTCTGCCGTCGAAGCGCGGAGCCCAGGCGCCCGGGTGCTCGCTCGTGAACTCAGGTGCAGCATCCAGTACTTCTCGCATCTGGAAGGCGTAGTCCTCCCAGTCGGTCGCGAGCCGCATGCGACCGCCCGGGCGGAGGGCGCTCGCCGCGACGGCACCGAAGCCGTCGCGCACGAGCCGTCGCTTCGTGTGCTTCGCCTTGTGCCACGGGTCGGGGAAGAAGATCCAGAGCTCTTCGACGCTGCCGGCAGGAAGCATGTGCTCGAGCACCTCGACGGCGTTCGCTTCGGCGAGGCGCACGTTCGAGAGCCCGGCGTCCTCAATGCGCCGCAGGGTGCGCGCGAGGCCAGCGACGAACACCTCGACGGCAAGGAAGTTCCACTCCGGATGCTCGGCCGCGGCCGCCACCACGGCCTCGCCCGTTCCCGAGCCGATCTCGACAACAAGCGGTGCATCCCGCCCGAACAGCTCGGCGGGGTCGACCCGAAACGCCGGGTTCACCGAGAAGTCGAGCTCGGCCCGCTCCACGTCGACCAGGTACTTCGGGCCGAGCGTCTCCCACGAGGTCTGCTGGCCATCGGTGAGGCGGCCACTTCTGCGAGAGAACGAGAAGATCGGACGATGCGAGGGATCCTGCGCCGGCTGGGTGGTTTCTGCGTCTGACACCAGACAAACCTAGGTGATGGGTGCGGAGATACGGCAAACCGTTCCCGCCATGCAAAGGGTGTTCAGTAAAGCGCCCCGGATAGGGGATGCTGGGTGCAAGAAGCCGTCACCCCCGGTCGGAGGTTCAGAATGCCGTATCGCAGCAAAGAAGTGCTCGAGTCTTGGGCTCGCGAGTTCGAGAGCCTCGGCTACGTCGAACCCGGGGTTGTCAACGTCATCGTCCAGGACGGCGACGAAGGGCAAGACACGGGGCTCGTACGCGTGCAGCTCTCGCACGCGCCCACCGAGCTGTACCTGCAGCCGGGCACACGCGACAGCCCGAAATGGTCGGTCACGCTCGAGCCGCGCGAGGACATCCTGCACCTCTCGGCCGCGCACGTGCACGCCCTCTCACAAGAACTGGCGGTCGTCTCCGCCCTCTGCACGTTCCTGCAGGCGAAGTCGATCGTGCTGCTCGCAGAGCTCCACTCGCAGGCGCATCCCGAGGCCCAGCCCGAGGTGCGGTCGGTGTCGCAGGCTGTGCCAGCCGAAGCGAACTCCTAGCTCGGCTGAGCTCAGCCGGCTTGGCCGTTGTGCCCCGTGGTCATACCGAGCGCGTGCGTGAGCAACTCCGCGAGACGCTCAAGTGTCTCGGCGTCCGCCTCGTGGGCGACCGCCGACTCGAGTGACGTGTCGAATTCGCTGAGGCGGTTCCACGGCTCCGCCGAGAGGTCGACGGTGACCGTGAGCAAGCTCGCGCGCCGGTCCGTCGGGTCAGTATCGCGGTGGATGGCACCCCGCTCGAGGAGCCGGTCGCACAGCGTTGAGACTCCGGCGGAGGTGAGGCCCAGGTGCGCGCGCAGGGCGCTCGGCCTGGCGCCGGGGTTCTGCTCGAGGTAGGCGAGCGCGCGTGCGTCCATCTCGCCGATGCCAAGCGAACGCCTGGCCTCGTTCTGTGACGACTGGCGTGCTTCGGCGAAGGCGGTGAGTGCATCGCTGAGTCGCGTCGCGGGTGTCGGCTGGACCGTGGGGGTGAGACCGGGCTGATCCGCCCGACCCGCCCGGCCCGGGCGATCCGGGCGATCGGCTGAGGGGGTGCTCGTCATGGCAGCGCTCCCCTCGATCTCCGTGGTGCCGCCCAGAGTACACGCAGGGCTTCGGTAGGGTCTCGGCCGGTCAGGCCCCGGTCAGCCTCGTTCGACCGCGTCCCACTCGAGCGCGAGCAGTGCGAGTTGCACGCGGTTGGTGACGTGCAGTTTCGAGAAGAGACTCGCCAGGTGCGTCTTCACGGTGGCCTGGCTGACGTAGAGGGCCGAAGCGATCTCCGCGTTCGTCATGCCCTGCGCCACGTACCTGGCAATCTCCCGCTCTCTGCTGGTCACTTTCGCGAGCAACGACTCGCCCTGCCCGGCAGGTGGCCTCCGCTGGAGTTCGCCGACTCGGCCGGATACCGGAGTGACACCGGATGCCCGAGCGCCACCGGAAGTCCGAGCGTCACCGGAAGTCCGAGCGTCGGCCGAGGCGCCCGTGGCAGCGGCACGCACGAGACGGTCGAGGGCGCTCGGCGAGAAGACGGCCTTGCCCTGCGCCGCGTCGAGGACGGCCCCGACGATGTCTTCCGGTGGGGCGTCCTTCAGCAGGAACGAGACGGCACCTGCGCGCAGGGCGTCCAGCAGGAACTCCTCGGTGTCGAAGGCGGTGAGCATGACGACCTTCGCCCTGGCTCCCTTGGCGGTGAGCTGCTCGACGGCGTCGATGCCCGCGAGGCCCGGCATGCGAACGTCCATGAGGATGACGTCAGGGTCGTGCTCGTCGGCCAGCGCGAGGGCCTCGTGGCCGTTGGTCCCCTCGCCGACGACGCAGATCCGTTCGGCACCGTCGATCAGCAGGCGGAGCCCCATGCGGATGCCGGACTCGTCGTCGACGATCAGCACGCTGATGCTGTCTTCGGTCACCACGGGAGTTTCACCTCCACAACGAAGTCGCCGCGTGCCCTGGCCCCTGCTTCGAGTGACCCACCGACGAGGTGGATGCGCTCGCGGGCTCCGATGAGCCCGTACCCGGTACCGAGGGCGGGCGAGTCGCCGCGCTGCACGGAGTTCGCGACCGTGACCGTCATGCCGGTGTCGCCACCCGAGAGAGCGACGAGCACGTCAGCTCCAGGCGCATGCTTGCCTGCGTTGACGAACAGCTCGGAGAGTGTGCGGTGGAGGGCGCGGATGCGCTCGTCGGACAGCCTGGAGAGGTCGGCGGGGCCTATCGCCTGCCAGGTCACCAGTGGAGGGTTCTGCGGGGGCGTGCCGTGGGCGAGGATCGACTCGAGGGCGTCGAGGTCGGGGAGCGGTGCGTCGCCCCGGCCCGATTCGCTTGGCTCGCGCATTCCCTGGAGCACTTCGCGTAGACGGGTGTTGGCGCGCGCCGCCGACTCCCGCACTGTGGCCGCCGTCTCCCTGACAAGTTCGGGAGACAGGTCGCTGCGGTACGCGAGCGCACCCGCCTGTGTGGCCACGACGGCGAGATCGTGGGATATCGAATCGTGCATGTCGCGAGCGATCGCCGCGCGCTCCTCCGCACGTGCACGCTCGAGGTCGGAGGCGCGACTGTGCGCGAGCGCGGCGCGCTCGCGCTCGGCGGACGCGGCCTGCGCCCTCAGCGACGTGATGAGCGCGGCCCGCGTGCCCCGAGAACGGCCGAACAGCAGGGCGATGACCGTCGAGAGTGCCACGACGATGATGTAGAAGATCGGCGCTTCCATGGGCGCGCGGCCCGTGATGCTGGACTCGAACCAATCCCAGAGGATCCCGCCGCCGACAACAAGTGCCACAACAGACGCATCCATGGGCAGCGAACGACGGGCACCGAGCCGCATCACGGCGATGAGCCACGCGGCGAACGCCAACGTGCTGGTCATGCCGATCGCGACGATCCACAGGTTCCCGGCGCGGGATCCGCGCACGGGGCCGATGGCGATGCAGGCCGCGAGGCCGACCACCAGATTGATGATGAGGAACCCGTAGAACGCGCCGGACTCGGAGTCCGACGCCGGGTCGTCCAGCGTGACGGCCAGCGTCAGCGTGAAGACGATTGCCCCCGCAAGCAGGGAGCCGAGCGAGATCGCGGCCGCCCGCATCCACGGCCGCCACCGACGGTGCTCGGCCGGCGACTCTGCTGATCGGAGGTCGGCCTCGGTCAGCTGGCTTCCGGCAAGCCCGCCGTCGAGTGTCAGCTCATCCACCAGGGGAGGGGCCAACGGGTGCGGGACGGTCATGGCACGAGTCTAGGAAGACCCACCGACATTCGGATCAGCCGTTTGGCTGAACTGCGTCAGAAGCAGAACTCCATGCTCGACAGCGAGATCCACTGCCGGCTGGCTGTACCGGAGGTCGGGCTCGTGTCCCGCCGAGGAACGCTTCAGGTGCCGCAGAACGTCACGTACGCCCCGAACTCCGGCGGCGCCCCGGCCGCGTATCGGTCCAGGCCAGGCCGCTCGTCGTAGGGAGCAGTCACCGCGCTGAGCAGATCCGAGAGAGGCTGCAGATCGTCGGCGCCGGCTGCGTCGAGCGCCTCCTCGACGAGGTGATTTCGCGGGATGTAGACGGGGTTCACCGCATCCATCGCCGCAGCGTTCGGCTGGAGCTCGAGCCAGGATCGAGCCCACGTGCGAAACGCCAGGGCCGACTCCCCGAATGCGTCGAGCGCGGGCTGTCGCTCGCCGCGTGCGTAGTCGCCCAGCGCCCTGAAGGTGGAGGTGTAGTCGGCGCGGCTCCGCTGCATGAGCGCCAACAGCTCGCCGAGTACGCGCTCGGTCTCGCCAGGGTCGACGTCATCGGGCAGCCCGAGCTTTCGTCGCATCCCATCACCCCAGGCACCCTGATACGTCGGGCCGAACGACGACAGCGTTCGCTCGACGAGCCTGACCGCCTCGTCCTCGTTCTCGTGGATGAGCGGAAGCAGCGCCTCCGCGAACCTCGTGAGGTTCCAGCCAGCGGCGTGCGGCTGGTTTCGGTACGAGTAGCGGCCCTGGTGGTCGATCGAGCTGAAGACCGCATCCGGGTCGAACGCATCCAGGAACGCGCACGGCCCGTAGTCGATCGTCTCGCCAGAGATAGTCATGTTGTCGGTGTTCATGACCCCGTGCACGAACCCCACGAGCATCCACTGCGCGACGAGGTCCGCCTGGGCGGCGACGACCTGTTCGAAGAACGCGAGATACGGGTTGTCTTCGCCGGCGACAGACGGGTAGTGGCGCGCGATGGCGTGATCGGCGAGGCGGCGCAGCAGCCCGAGGTCGCCGGTTGCCCGCGCGTACTGGAACGACCCGACGCGCAAATGACTGCTCGCGACCCGTGTGAGCACAGCCCCGGGCAGCACATCGTCTCGCTGGACCATTCGCCCGGTCGCGACGACGCTCAGCGAGCGGTGGTGCGGATGCCGAGGGAGTGCATCGCCTCGCTCACGATGAACTCGCGGAGCATCGGGCCGAGCGCGGCGCGTCCGTCCCCGCCGCGGGAGAAGGCTGTCCGGCCCGAACCTTTGAGGTGGATATCTCGGAGTTGTCCCAGCGAATCCGTCACTTCCCCGAGGAGGAGGGCACGTCCGTCGCCGAGCCGCGGTGAGTACTGCCCGAACTGGTGCCCCGCGTAGGCCTGCGCGACCGGGGTGGCGCCGTCCGGAATTGCCGTGCCGAGGAGCACCGAGATTCCGTCCGCTGAGCGAAGGAAGTCCGGATCGAAGCCGAGGTCCGCTGCGAGTGCGTCGTTGAGGAGGACGAGCCGCGGGGCTGGTGCCGTCTCCGCCTCCCACGGCGAAGCAAGCTCGGGGAGGTCTCCCGCGAAGCGGTTCTGGAAGGTGACTCCCGCGTGCGTCATCTCAGTCATGCGCGCCACAGTAGGCGGGTTGCCGGGGCATCGCGTGAGAGCGTCCACCCTCGGAGTTCACACGTCATTCATTGAAGTCGAACGTACGATTGCGCTTATCTGCCCAGACCCCCGCCGCGGCACAGTGCCTGGCTCCAACCCGGAGCCGAGCGAACGCTGAGCGAGGTCTAGATTGCCAGTTCCATCCACGGCCAGTGACGACCGTCTCCGAAGCAGGGCGAGATGACGCCCTGGGAGGAGACCGGCGCAGAGCTGTACGTCCTCAGAGACAAGCATCGGCAGTATTCGCTCTGGCCGGACTTCGCCGACTTCCCCGATGGCTGGGTGTCGGTCTTCGGCCCCGCATCCGCCGCAGACTGCCGCGCCTACCTCGCCGGAGATCGCCGGGAGCGCGACCTCGACTCCTGACCGACTACTGGACTTCCTCGAAGTCGTAGATGCCAGCCGGGCCCGTCGCTACGATCTCGTCGATGTCGGCACTCGTGATCACGCCGGAGACGACGACGGCGATGAGGCGGTTGGCCTCGACATCCATCCTGACCGACTGCAGGCCCGAGTCTGAGCTGGTCCACATTGGCATCGCGAAGGCACTGAGTTGTGTCGAGCAGAGGTCGGCGTACGAGAACTCGACGAGCTGCGGGGTGAAGGATGCGCCCTCCGCTTCAATCCTGGCTGCGGCGGCATCCACCTCGGGCGATGCATCCCGCATCGATTGCCATTGCGCCGCGGCGTCGTCCCCGCTATCTGCAGAGCCGACCACGAAGACGGTGACCCGGGCGCTCGGCCCGGCATTGTCGGAGACCTCAGCGTTGTCGAAGCCGCCGAGCTCTTGCGGGAGCAGGAACAGCAGCTCCTGCTCGCTCGCCGCAACGCGCGTGTGGAGATCCGGTGACCCCTTCCCCTCCGGCAGGTCGATCCACTGCGCATTCTGGGTGAGGCACTGCGTCAGCTGCACTGAGACGGGCTGGTCGACCATCTCCTCGACCGGTATGCCCTCGATCGACGTCTGCGACGGTGTCTCGTCGGTCGCGACCACACTCGAGCTCTCGACTGGTGTGGCGCTTGCAGTCGAGTCCGGAGGACTCGCCTGGTTGGCGTCTGCGCATCCGACCAGCAACAGGAGAGCAGCGCCGAGGATCGATGCGTGAGCGAGGCGGCTATTCGTCATGCCCCGACCTTACGAACGCGACTGCCCTTATCCGGTCACAGAACGATACCGACGCTCATCCCGAGCATCACGATTCGGAATCGACGCCTGGCGTCACGATAATCGGACGGTGATCATCGGGTTAGGGACGCTAGTGAACGTCGCGCTCATCCTCGTCGGCGGCTTGCTCGGCATCCTCCTCGGCGACCGGCTCGAGGAGCGGACCAAGGCCACCGTCACTGCGGTCCTTGGCCTGTTTGTCATCGTCCTCGGCGGCATGAGTGTCGTCGACATGGGTTCCGACGCGCTCGCGGAGGCCGCAGGCCCCTTCGCGATGATCGTCATCCTCTTGTCGCTCGTGTTCGGTGCGCTGCTCGGTTCGGGGCTGCGCATCGAGGACCGGCTCGAGGGGCTTGCAGTCTGGGTGCGCGGGCGGCTTAAATCCGAGTCCGACGGTGACGGCCGCTTCGTCGACGGCATGGTGACCGCTACGCTCCTCTTCTGCGTCGGGCCCCTCGCCATCCTCGGACCCATCTCCGACGGTCTGGGCCTCGGTGCCGACCAGCTCTACGTTAAGGCGGTGCTCGACGGCTTCGCAGCGATGGCCTTCGCCTCAACCTTCGGCAAGGGTGTGCTGTTCGCCGCGGTCCCGGTCGGGGTCATCCAAGGCGTCTTCACGCTGGTCGGTTTCCTCGCAGGCGACGTCTTCAGCGACGCCCAGATCGACGGGCTCTCGGCCGTTGGCGGACTCATCCTGATCGCTCTCGGGGTGCGCCTGATCCCGCTCAGGGCGATCCCGGTGGGGGACCTGCTGCCCGCGCTGGTCATCGCGCCGGTCGCGCTCGCGTTCCTGTCGTAGCGGTGTGCCTGTCCACGTCTAGGCTCACTCGCGGCAGGGAGTCGCTCTGGTGTCTGTAGCGCGCATGAGCTCGTGCTGGCTTCGGAGCAGGGTGCAGGTGGTGTCCTTCAGTGCTTCCGTCGGTTACGAGGATCGATCATCTCTCGACTTCGGATCTCACTGCGCACATGGCGATTGCAAGCGAGTCCGACGAGGGCTGAACTCGAAGTGAGACGGTGCGTCGAGCGGGGTTGCGATCCTGCCTACCAGCCACCTTTCGCGCCGAAATCTTGCTGCATGACGCGGCGAAGTTGATTCAGGGAAGCGTCACGATGGACGTTGGTGATTCTGTCGTTGTTGAGCGTCTTGAGGAGTTCACGAAACGCATGATTCTGAGCATGTCGCTTCCACTTTTCAATGGCTTCTAGCACATCGAAGTGGCGCTGTAAGGTGACTAGTCTGTTCTGGGTGTGTCGCGTCTGCTCTGCTCCGTTCCCCTGTGTGATGTCGGTCAATGCCAGCTCGGACACCAACTCCTGCAAGTTTGCTGGGTCGATGTGAGAGTGCTCCGGAAAGTAGTGCTGGCGGGCATCAATGACGTAAAAGCCAAGCGACTTCGCCATAAAGACAGTGGTAATTTGCGTGCGCCTGCAGACGAGAACGGGGAGGAACGAGTTGTCAGGGAATGCGCATTGAAGTTGTGCTGCCTTATGGAGAACTTGGTAGAGTTCTTGAGTTCGGGGGTAGATCCACTCACGGATGTTCTTTACCTCGACTAGGGCTTGCACGCCGAATGGAGGAATTGGCGCGCGGGTTTCACTATCGAGTGGGTTCAGTACGAAAGCATTGTCAAGATCTACTTGCATGCCCATTATTCGCGGAACGGCAGGTATGCCGCGCGTGACTTCGGCGAGGGAAGATCCCACGCTGGCTCGAAGAAAGGCCTCGTGGAAAGCAACCTCCCCCGCGTCGCCTGTCAAGCTGGCTGTGTTCTGCTGATTTCCTTGGACGTAGGAGTAGTAGCGGCTCATCAACAGTCGCTTGCGAGCTGCAGCATCGTCCACTCGGCGCGAACGCCTAGCGCGGTCCGTCGTTACAAGGATCGGCGGTTGGCTTCCTCCTCGGGTTTCTTTGAGTTCGATTGTCAGTTCACCACGGTCACGCAGGACGTTGCGAGCGTCGTGGAGGTGCGCGGGTTCGAACGGAGGGTGCCCGTGGTGTACCTCAATGAGCTTCGCCTCGAGCTCGATCTTGCTGGCGGCCAAGTTGTCGTCCATGAACGCGCGAAGTGCAGTGACGGCGCCTGCTACGCGCGCCCCCTTGGGATCGGGGCTCACTTGTCCTCCGTGCGGTTTCACCAAACCTACGACGCATATAAGTAGAAGTAGTTCCCCTGTGTGGTGTTTTGACCGATTTTGAGTGAGTCGGTTGGGGAGTGGGGGTTCGTGACTGCCCCTCGCGCCGGCGTGTCTTCGTAGGTGGCGCGGTCAGGCGCGCCTCTCGAACCGCACGACGCCGGGGACGCTGTCGGCCCCGTTCGGCAGACTTCCGCGCGCGAAGTCGCCCCAGATTGCGCGCATCCGCTTGCCCTCCCGGTCGATCTCTGACCAGCTCGCGCCGCGGGCGAGGGGAGCCTTGCCCCACGTCGCCTGGTTCCCGAACAGCAGTGGGAGGTCGATCATGTGGCACGCGCCCCACACGTTGTGCGGCGCTTTCCAGCTCACGACATACGTGGATGCGCGCCCACCTGCCCTCACGTGCCGCCTCGCGAACCTGGTTGCGTCTCGCCGGTAGACGAGCCAGGTGAGCGCGGCGACGACCGCCGCAGTGAGCGGCTTCCCGACGACCGGTAGCGCGCTCAGGCGCTTCGTCTGCGGGATGCGCGGCACAAACAGGAGGGCTTCTTCCGACGTGTGCCCGATGAGCAGGTCGATCTTGGGGGCGTTCGCGTCGCGCCCCTCGAGGACACCGGCGGTGTCGGGCAGCGGGGCGAGCCCGTGCTGCGGGCTGAACGACATCGCACCCTGCAGGCCGTACTCGGCGGATGCGCGGAGCGCGGCGGCCTGCGCGCGCACGACGTCTGCGACGGGCGTCTCCGGATTGAGGCCGGCGGTCGCCTCAAGCATCTTGCTTTGCATCTCCTCGCGCCCGCCCTCGACGTTCAGCGGTGCGCTCTGGATGATCGCGCGCCGGAACAGGCCCGGTGCCTCCGGCAACGCCATGAGTTGAGCGATGGCGTGGGCACCGGCCGACTGCCCGTACGCCGTGACCTGCCTGGGGTCGCCGCCAAACGCCGCGATGTTGCGCTGCACCCAGCGGAACGCCTCGACGATGTCGAGCAGCCCCAGGTTCGCGGGGCGCGCATCCGTGCCCCCGAGGAACCCGAACAGGCCGAGCCGGAATGTCACGTTCACGGCGACCACGCGCTGCTCGTCGACAAGAGGGGCAGGGTCCATGACCGCGGCGTCGCCGGCGGCGGAGACGTAGGAGCCGCCGTGAATCCACACCATCACCGGCAGCTGCTCGCCCGGCGCGAGGTCGGCGGGCAGCGTGATGGAGAGCCGCTGGCAGTCCTCGTCGACGCCGAGCTCCGAGATGCCGCTGCCAAGCACTTCCTCGAGTACCGGCATGGGCGCCTGAGGGCAGGCCGGCGACCAGCTCGTCGCCTCTACACCTTGATGCGGTCGGCCGCGGGCCGCGGTGCCTCGAACCTGGCGGCCTCCGCATAGCGGATGCCCGTGGCGCGCACGATCCGCCCTCCGCCCGGCCAGTCCGTCCATCCGGTGACAGGGCCGCACGGAGGAGAGAAGGTGGGGGAGGAAGCCATGCTCGAGTCTTGCATCCCGCTCGCCGCCGATTCTCGACACAGGCTTGCGCTCTCCCGGGCGTGTCGCCTAAGCTCGACCCTTGGTGCGCCGGGGTTCCCCTCTGGCGCGACCGTGTTGGTGTGCATCCGCCATCGACGCAGACAAGAGATCTTGGGCGGGGCCTTCTGGTTCCCGCGGTATCTACGGAGGAAACAATGGCAGCAGTGTGCCAGGTGACCGGGGCGGTTCCCGGATTCGGTCACAACATCTCGCACTCGCACCGACGGACCAACCGTCGGTTCGACCCGAACATCCAGAAGAAGAAGTACTTCGTGCCTTCCATGAAGCGCACGATCACGCTGACGCTTTCGGCTAAGGGCATCAAGGTCATCGACGCACGCGGCATCGAGTCCGTCGTCGCTGAGCTTCGTGCGAAGGGAGTCAAGTTCTAATGGCGAAGAAGAGCCAGGACGTACGTCCGATCATCAAGCTCCGCTCCACCGCTGGAACGGGCTACACCTACGTGACGAAGAAGAACCGTCGCAACACGCCTGACCGCCTCGTGCTCAAGAAGTACGACCCGGTCATCCGCAAGCACGTCGAATTCCGAGAGGAGCGCTAAACATGGCCAAGAAGAGCAAGATCGCCAAGAACGAGCAGCGCAAGGTCATCGTCGAGCGCTACGCGGAACGCCGCGCAGAGCTGAAGAAGGCTCTTGTCGACCCGAACGGCACCGACGAGTCGCGCGAGGCAGCTCGCGTCGGCCTGCAGAAGCTTCCCCGCAACGCTTCGCCGGTTCGCGTCCGCAACCGCGACAGCATCGACGGACGCCCCCGCGGCCACGTCTCGAAGTTCGGCATCTCGCGTGTCCGCTTCCGCGACATGGCTCACCGCGGTGAGCTTCCAGGAATCACGAAGTCGAGCTGGTAACCACCAGCCCGCCAGTAGTGGCGTAGTGCTTTCCCGAAACCCCCGAGCGTCTTCGCTCGGGGGTTTCGTGCGTCCGGGGTTGCGCATCCAGCCATATCGTTTATCGTTATGCATATCGAGAAACGATATGGAGGAAGATCATGAACGCACGTCAGAACGCCGCAGGCACGGACCGCGAAGCGAAAGAGCTCGGCTACCTCTGGCCCCTCGGCATCGTCGCCGCCGGGCTTGTTGTCCTGAAGCCCCTCGAGAACGTCGTCGGCTACTTCGTCGACGGGAGCGTGCGCGTCAATGCGTCGTTCGAGGGCGCGTCCGTCTCCCTGCCGACTCCCGTCGGAGCCGATGTTCCCCTCGACGGAGCCTCGACGATCCTGGTCGCCGCCGACCTCATCCCCACGGGCGCGCTTGTGCTCCTCCTGATCGGTCAGATCATCGGCGCCGTGCTGAGTGTCGCCGCCGTTTGGATGCTCCTGCTGTTCGCCAGGAACCTCGCGAAGGGTGACTTCTTCGGTCGCAAGAGCATTCGCCTGCTCGACTGGTCGTCCGGCCTCGTGGTCGCGGCCCTCGCCGCCCCCGGATTCTTCGAGCTGCTCGGCACGAACTGGACCATCGCAAAGCTCGGGTGGAGCGGGTCGGATGCGCCCGAACCGACGATCCTCGACCAGACGTGGGCGTTCCTGCTCATCCTCGTGATCCTGCTCGTCGTGAACCTCATCATGCGCCGTGGTGCGCGCCTGCAGCTCGACCAGGAAGGGCTCGTCTGATGGTGCCGGACCCGCTCGAGGAGCCGCACTACATCGTGTGCCACCTCGGCGAGATCATGGCACGTCGCGGCATCACGCTCGTCGACCTGTCGGAGCGGGTCGGCATCAGCGTCGTCAACCTGTCTGTACTGAAGAACAACCGCGCCAAGGCCGTGCGCTTCGAGACGCTCGCGAGGCTCTGCGCCGTGCTCGAGTGCAAGCCGGGCGAGTTGCTCGACTACCTGCCGCCGCGCTGATCGTCGCGCTGACCTGCGCGCGAGCATCCCCATCGGCGGCGCAATGTCGGCGGCGTGGGTGAGAATGGCACGCATGTCAGATGTTCGAGGCGCAGACGCCTTCCGCAGCGCACGTGACCAGCTGCTCGCCCTCCGTACCGATGCGGAGCGCGCGAGCCGCGAGTTCGAGTGGCCAGACGTGGGTGACAGCTTCAACTGGGCGCTCGACTGGTTCGATCAGATCGCCGAAGGCAACGACCGGATCGCGCTGTGGATCGTGGAAGACGACGGCAGCGAGGCGAAGTACAGCTTCGATGACCTGCGACGGCGTTCGAGCCGGGTCGCGAACTGGCTGGAAGCGCAGGGCATCCGCCGCGGTGACGTCATCATGCTCATGCTCGGCAATCGTCGTGAGCTCTGGGAGGCGATGCTCGGCGCGCTCAAGCTCGGCGCCGTCATCCTCCCCACCTCGGTTGTCCTCGGCCCGCACGACCTCGACGACCGGGTCGAACGGGCCAGGGTGCGGCTGGTCATCGCCGAAGAAGCTGACGCGGCCAAGTTCGACAACGTGCTCGGGAGCTACCGCATCGCTCAGGTGGGCGCTGGACTCGACGGTGCTGCGCGTGAGGCGTGGCTCGACTTCAACGACATCTACGACGCTTCGGATGCGCCCGTCACGAAGCAGACGGCAAGCGATGACGCCGCCCTCATCTACTTCACCTCCGGCACGACCAGCCACCCCAAGATCGTTGTCCACTCGCACCGCTCCTATCCCGTCGGCCACCTCTCGACGATGTACTGGATCGGCGTTGAGCCGGGCGGCGTGCACCTCGCCATCAGCGCGGCCGGCTGGGGTAAGCATGCCTGGAGCAGCTTCTTCGCGCCCTGGAACGCCGAGGCAACCGTCTTCGTCGTGAACTACCAGCGGTTCGACGCGGCACTGCTCCTCGAGCAGCTCGACAAAGCGGGGGCGACATCGTTCTGTGCCCCGCCGACCGTGTGGCGCATCCTGGTGCAGCACGGCCGAACGGAAAGGCCGCGCGCCATGCGCGAACTGCTCTCGGCCGGTGAGCCGCTCAACCCGGAAGTCATCGCACGCATCAAAGACTGGTGGGGACTCGAGATCCGCGACGGCTACGGCCAGACCGAGACGACGGCGCTCATCGCAAACGCGCCTGGCGCGACCATCAAGCCGGGCGCCATGGGGCATCCGCTGCCAGGTATGAACGTCGTGCTCCTCGACCCCGTCACGGGAGCAGCGGGCGACGAGGGCGAGATCTGCCTCGACATGCGCGCCCAGCGGCCCGTGAACCTCATGACCGAGTACCTCGGATCACCCGCGGCCACCGACAACGCCGTGCGCGACGGCTTCTTCCACACTGGCGACGTCGCTGTGCGCGACGAGAACGGATGCATCACCTTCGTCGGCCGCACCGACGACGTGTTCAAGTCCTCAGACTTCAAGGTGACGCCGTTCGAGGTGGAGAGCCTCCTGCTCGAACACGACGCCGTCGCCGAGGCCGGCGTCGTCGGGGCACCGGATGCGACGAAGCTCAACATCACGAAGGCGTACGTCACGCTCGCGTCGGGGTGGGAGGCGAACCGGCAAACGGCCCTCGAAGTGCTCAGGCACGCACGCGCCGTCATGCCCCCGTACATGCGCGTGAGGCGCCTGGAGTTCTTCGAGCTGCCGAAGACCGCGTCTGGCAAGATCCGCCGCGTCGAACTCCGAAACCGCGAGATCGAGGCCGAAGGCGCGCGGCTCGACGGTGAGTGGCGCGATGACGACTTCCCGGAGATTAAGCGACGCTGACCGGCGTCGAAGACGCCGTGCGCGGGCGCCGAGGATCCATCCATTCAGCGCCGATTCGGGCATCGGTCCGGTCCAGAAGGCCCCCAAACCGGTGAATTAGGTGGCAAGACGCGGCGTGTCAGGCGAATCTGCATGCCGAACGCCCCGCTTTTGGTAGGTTGACGAACGTCCTGCCGCGGAATCCCGCGGAACTGCAGGACTTCTGAACCCAACATGCTGCACTCGCAAGGGCGGGGCTGCGTCCTAAGGAGGACATATGGCAGACAAGACTGTGAACAAGACCGAACTCGTTGCCGCGATCGCGACTGAGACCGGCCAGAGCCAGGCTGTTGTTGGAAGCGTCCTCGACGCACTCTTCAGCGAGCTCGCCTCGAACGTTGCCAAGGGCACCAAGGTCACGATCCCGGGCTGGCTCTCCGTTGAGCAGACCGCTCGTGCCGCGCGCACCGGCCGCAACCCTCAGACGGGTGAAGCCATCCAGATCGCCGCCTCGAAGGGCGTCAAGATCTCGGCTGGCTCGAAGCTCAAGGCCGCAGCTAAGTAGTCTTCGCGCCTGAATGCACGCGGGGTCGCTTCCATCTGGAAGCGGCCCCGCGTTCGTGTGTGCACTCGAGGCGGCCGTCTGACCGGTGCGGCAGGTGGCGGGGGTGCGGGGCGCACAGCTGACCGCGTCCGCCTGTGGATGAGGAGCCCGCCCGTCGTCGACGATCTACACTTGATGATCATGCCTACGCCCCTCGTCTCCGGTTCCACAGACGAGGCGGCGGCAGCCGAGGCGGGCAAGCCCGCCAGCAAGGCTGAGCGCAACCGCGCGAGTGCCGACTCCTGGTCGCTGCACACGAAACGGATGATCGTGCTCGGCCCGGCGTTCTTCCTCCTGGCTGCCCTCGCGGCGGTCATCTGGGGTCTCGCGTACGGCGGGGGCGCGACGCCGCTCATCGTCTCCGACCCTGGGCCCGTCGTCATGTGGGGCGTGCCCATCGCGCGCCTGGCGCTGAACCTCTCTGCGTCGGTCACGATCGGCGCGCTGGTGCTCGCAGCGTGGGCGGCGAGCCGGAAGCAGCCCGAGTTCGAGCGTGCCATGACGATCGCGTCGTCGGGTGCCGCCGCTTGGGTGATCTCGACTGCGGCTGCCGCGTTCCTCACCTATCTGCAGATATCCAACGCGGCGTTCTCGTTCGATGCCGCCTTCGGGCAGGGTCTGCTCTTCTTCTTCACGTCACTCGAGCTCGGCCAGGCCTGGGTGCTGGCAATCGGCATGGTCCTGCTGCTGTCGGTTGTCGTGTTCGCGAGTCGCAGCCCGTGGATGATCGGGCTCTCCGCGGCATTCTCGCTGTTCTGCCTGTGGCCGCTCGGCGCGCAAGGGCACGCAGCGGGCGCCGCGAACCACGAGACGGTCGTCGGTGGCATCACGCTGCACTACATGGGAGCGGCGCTGTGGCTCGGCGGCCTGCTTGTCGTCGCGATCCTCGCTCCGCGCATGCCAGACGTCCGCCGCCTCGCCGTGCTTGAGCGCTACTCGACGCTCGCGCTCGTCGCTTTCATCGTCGTTGCGGCGTCCGGAGTCGTCGCGAGCGTCGCCAACATCGGCTCGTTCGCCGAGCTCGCGACGCCGTACGGCGTCATCGTCATCGTCAAGGCCGTTGTGCTCCTCCTGCTCGGCTTCATCGGCTGGGCCCAGCGGCGGGGTCTCATCAACCGGATGCGCACCGCGGTCGAGCAGGGAGCATCCACTCGCAAGCCCCTGGTGTGGCTCATCTCACTCGAGCTGGCCTTCATGGGGATCGCGTCTGGTGCCGCGGCGGCGCTCGGTCGCACGCCATCGCCGGTCACCGAGCTGACGGCCGACCAGCTCGCGTCGCCGACACCAGCGCAGCTGCTCACGGGAGACCCGCTGCCGCCGGAGTTCGAGCCGTTCCGCCTGCTCACCGAGTGGCGTCTCGACCCCATGTGGACAACCCTGTGCCTCTTCGGCCTGTTCTTCTACATCGCAGGGGTCATGCGCCTCCGCCGTCGCGGCGACGAGTGGCCGCTCGGTCGCACGATCTCGTTTGTCCTCGGCGTGCTGATCCTGCTGTACCTCGTCAACGGCTCGCTCATCGTCTACGGCAAGTTCGTCTTCAGCTTCCACATGACCCAGCACATGTTCCTCACCATGCTGGTGCCGATCATGTTTGTGCTGTCCGCGCCCATGACGCTGCTGCTGCGCGCCGTGCACGCGCGTCACGACGGCAGCCTCGGCACTCGCGAGTGGGCGTTGAAGTTCGTGCATTCGAGGTGGGCGAAGTTCTTCTCGCACCCCATCGTGTCCGCCGTGGTGTTCGCGGGGTCGCTGCTCGTCTTCTACTACACGCCGCTGTTCCGTTGGGCGGTGACCGACCACGTCGGGCACATGTGGATGATCGCCGACTTCCTCATCGTCGGCTACCTCTTCGCGAACGCGCTCATCGGCATCGACCCCATCGGCACCCGCGCGCCATACCCGATGCGGCTCATCGCGCTCGTGCTTGTCATGACGTTCCACGCGTTCTTCGGGCTCAGCATCATGAGTGGCACCGGCCTGCTGCTCGCCGACTGGTACGGGGCTATGGGCAGGCCGTGGGGCGCGGATGCGATCACCGACCAGCAGATCGGCGGCGCTATAGCGTGGGGCGTCGGCGAGGTGCCGACGGTCATCCTCGCGATGCTCGTCGCGTTCTCGTGGTCCCGCTCCGACGACCGGGAGGCGAAGCGACGCGACCGCAAGGCCGACCGCGACGGCGACGCGGAGTTGGAGGCGTACAACGCGCAGCTCAAGGCCATGGCCGAGCGCACAGAGGCCATCGAGAAGCGCAAGCAGGAGCGGCACGAGCACCAGGCTCAACGTGAGCGCGATCAGGAGCAGGGGGCGAAGCAGTGACGATCGTCCTCACCCCCGAGCAGCAGGGCGTCTTCGACGCCATCGAGCACACGCGCGACCACCTCTTCGTGACGGGCCGCGCCGGAACCGGCAAGTCGACGCTGCTCAACCATCTCGCGTGGCACACGTCGAAGC
Organism: Pseudoclavibacter sp. AY1F1; assembly: GCF_002931075.1. Classification (GTDB taxonomy): domain Bacteria; phylum Actinomycetota; class Actinomycetes; order Actinomycetales; family Microbacteriaceae; genus Pseudoclavibacter. The sequence continues at coordinate 188,837 of NZ_PSTQ01000003.1, forward strand.
AGCTCGTCATCGCGGCGCCGACGGGCGTCGCCGCCCTCAACGTGGGCGGGCAGACCATCCACTCGCTGTTCAAGCTGCCGATCGGCGTCATCGGGGATGCGCCCATCGAGCAGAACGGCGACGTGCGCAAGCTGCTCAACAAGATCGACACGCTGGTCATCGACGAGGTGTCGATGGTGAGCGCCGACCTCATGGACGCCATCGACCGCTCGCTGCGGCAGGCGCGGCAGCGCAAGAACGAGGCGTTCGGCGGCGTGCAGCTCGTCATGTTCGGCGACCCGTTCCAGCTTGCCCCCGTGCCGCCTTCCGACCCGGACGAGCGCGCCTACTTCCGCGACCACTACCGCTCGCTGTGGTTCTTCGACGCGAAGGTGTGGCAGGAAGCGGAGCTACGCATCCACGCCCTCCGCGAGATCCACCGGCAGCACGAGGACGAGTTCAAGAGCATCCTCACGGCCGTGCGGTACGGGCAGGTCACCGCCGACATGGCGAACCGCCTCAACACGGTCGGCGCACGCCCGGCCCCGCTCGACGGCACCATCACGCTCGCGTCGCGCAACGCGCAGGTGTCGCGCATCAACGCGCAGAACCTCGAGCGACTGCCTGGCGCGTCGATGACTGCCAACGCCGACATCTCCGGCGAGTTCGGCGGCCGCAACTTCCCGGCAGACGAGCGCCTCGACCTGAAGGTCGGCGCGCAGGTCATGTTCCTCCGCAACGACTCCGACGGGCGCTGGGTCAACGGCTCCATCGGTGAGGTCACGCGCATCGACAAGACGGTGTACGTCGAGATCGACGGCGACGAGCACGAGGTCGAGCCGCTCGTGTGGGAGAAGCTGAAGTACTCGTACTCGCCGGATACGCGCGAGCTGTCGAGAGACGTGGTCGGGGAGTTCACGCAGTTCCCGCTACGCCTCGCGTGGGCCGTCACGATCCACAAGTCGCAGGGGAAGACCTACGACCGCGCGGTTGTCGACCTCGGCGCGAGGGCCTTCTCGCCTGGCCAGACCTACGTGGCACTCTCGCGCATCCGCGCCCTCGAGGGGCTGCACCTGTCTCGGCCCCTGCAGCCGAACGACATCTTCGTCGACGACAACGTGCTGCGCTTCATGAAGTCGGTCAGCGACGCCGCGAAGCAGCAGCAGCAGGCTTAATTCCTGCCGGCGGTCGGTGGGCCCGTCGACCAGTTTCCCGAAGATTTTCCTTCTCGTCGGAATACCGTCACATTTCCATGCGTTTGAATAACTTGTATCCGCAACAATGTGTTACGTTGTCCAGGACTTGACCGAGACAACACCCCACGAGCCTTCAGGAGAAGACATGAGCATCAGCGCAGCAGACATCAACGGCTGGACCGCCGGCACCTGGAACATCGACCCCACGCACACGGAGGTCGGCTTCGTCGTCCGCCACCTCGCGATCAGCAAGGTCCGTGGCGGCTTCGAGACCTTCTCGGGCGTCATCACGACCGGTGAGACGATCGAGGAGTCCACGGTCAACGCCGTGGTCGAGGTCGCATCCGTCAACACCAAGCAGCCGGCGCGCGACCAGCACCTCGCGACCTCCGACTTCTTCCTCGCCGAAGAGTTCCCCACCTTCACCTTCGCCTCCTCCGCAACGCGCGTCGAGGGCGACTCGGTCAAGGTCGACGGCGAGCTCACGCTGCGCGGCGTCACCAAGCCCGTCACGTTCGACGTCGAGTTCGGTGGCATCACCACCGACGGCTACGGCCAGAAGAAGCTCGGCTTCGAGGCTGTCACGAAGATCAACCGCAAGGACTTCGGCGTCAACTGGAACGCACCGACCGAGGCCGGTGGCCTCACGCTCGGCGACACCGTCACGATCAACCTCGACGTGCAGGCAACGCTCGCTCAGTAAGTTCCTTCGGGACAGGCAGAACCTGGTCGCTTCGGCGACCAAGGCACGATTTCCCCCGATCGTGTCGCGTATTTCCAGTAAATGCGCACGAGAAGGCCGGACGCCACGTGTCCGGCCTTCTTCGCGTGTGGACTCAGTCGCGCCGCTCGCCGCCGTCACCACTGGGTTACCTGCTGCTCTTGCCAATTCGAGGGCGAAGTGCGCGCTTTGTCCGCCGTCGCCCCTGCAACGGCGCGGCGAGAAGCGTGGCCGAGAGGCACTTCGCCCTCGAATTGGCAGGCGCGAGGGAATCACGGGTGACGTGTCGGGGATTGCCTGGGGTGTGCATCCAGCGGATGACGCGTGGTGGGTCTGCCGGGTGACGCGCCAATCGCGCCACCAGCGGAGACTTGCTGAGTCATGAACATCGCCTTCTCCACCGCACTGGCTCTCGGCTCCGGCCTGCTGCTGAACTTCCTTGCCCTCGTGCCGCTCATCGTCCTGAGCTACCGCCGCAGCGGCGGCTTCTCGCGTGCGCGCTTCTTTGGCTGGGCCGCCGCCGGCTTCTTCTTCGTCGCGATCTGGGCGTACACGCTGTTCCCACTGCCCGACGGTGCGTACAGCTGCCACGCGCCGATCTGGAACCCGCTGGACTCGGTAGCGGATGTCATCCGCTTGCAGGGGGAGGGCTCGTCGCTGCTCGCGAACCGGGCGTTCTTGCAGCTCGCCCTCAATGTTGTGCTGTTCCTCCCGCTCGGGTTCCTGATGCGGGCGCTCCTCGGCCTCGGCGTGCTTGCCGCGACAGCGGTCGGGTTCTCGCTCTCGCTGCTCATCGAGGTGACCCAGCTCACGGGCGCCTTCGGTGTGTTCCCGTGCGCGTACCGTTTCTTCGATACCGGGGACCTCGTCACGAATACGACGGGCGCCCTGCTCGGCGCGATCGTGGGCCTGCTGGTCATGCGCCGGGTGCATCGTGGCGCGGCGGACCGATTGCCGGGCGACATGGTCGAAGTCCCTGTCGGGATGACACTCGGCCGCCGCCTCTTCGCGATGGTCGCCGACCTGACGATCCTCGGGCTCCTGCTGATCGGTGCTGGTCTTGTGACGCTCGTGCTGCGGGGCGTCTTCGATGTCCATGTGACAGCGCCCTTGGCGTGGATCCCACCGACGATCGTCGCCTTCCTACTGCAGGCGATCTCGGTCTATGCGGGCGGGGTGACGCTCGGCGAGCGGGCCGTGCTCATCCGGGTCCGCGAAGCGGATGCAGTCGCCGCGGGAGCCCGCTTCGCCCGCCGCACTGCGCGCCTGCTGTTCGGGATCGGCGGGTTCATGCTCCTCGGGCTGTGGCAGTTCGGCCCGATCCTGCAATTCCTGCTCGGCGTTGCCGCCCTGGTGTTCGCTTTCCGCAGCGAAGAGCACCGTGGACTCGGGCAGTGGATGGCCGGTTCGCGGCCGGTCGCCGTCGAGCGGGAGGAGCGCGCCGCGCAGGTGTTCGTGCCACCGCAGCGTGGGTGAGCGCGGCCGCTTCGCAGACGTCGCCTTTCATCGTTTCGGTCGCTGCACCAGGGGTGCGGGCGAATCGGCTTCTACACCGTGCCGTCCTGGCCCATCTCGTGCTCCGCGAAGCCCGTGCATCCGTGCTGCGTCCAGTCATACGGCGCTGGTGCCGCGGTCTCTGACGTCGAGGGCTCGCCGTAGAGGGCGAGCAGCTCGGCCTCGCCGTACTGCTCGTTCGCTTCGCTTTTGTCCTCGGGATGCAGCTGCCAGGGCAGTCGGAAGCGGTAATCGATGCCTTGCTCGCGCATGCATTGCGAGATGAGGAACTTCTCCTCGACGTACAGCTCCTGGTCGGCGACGGTCATCCCCAGCGCGCCTTCTTGGTACGTGACCGCGCCCCGGTCTGACTCAGAATCCCAGAACCGCACCCCGTAGGCGTCTGTTTCGACACTCGCCTCGGGCGTCGCGATCATCGTCGCGGCGGCTGAAGGCGTGGCCGTGAGCGGTGCCGTCGGCGCGGCGGCGGGTCCCGCACGAGCTGTATCGGCGGGGGTCGCCGGAGCGCAACCCGTGAGCAGGAGAGCGACGGCCGTCGTCGTGAGACTGAGAGTGAGCTTCAGGCTCGAGAGTTCGCGCAATGCAGGGTTCCTTCCGAAAGTCGAGTCTGAACCCTATGTGACGCGTCATGCCCTCAGACGACCCTCCGGATAACGGTTCAGTGCACGTGCGGCCCCGCCAGGTCACGCTTTTGTCACGCCGACGATGCTGCTCGCTGTCTGCGTGTCTGGCCCCCTCACCCGTAGGCTCTGCGCATGGGGACGACGAATTACACCAGCACGTTCATCCAGATCGCCGACGACTGCCCGGTCGACGAGGCTGAGGCGCCACCGGAGTCGGCGAAGGGGCCGACGATCGCGAGCCTCCAGCACAAGCTCATCAGCGAGCATCCCTACGAGTACACGTCAGACGATGTGCTCTTCGAGACGTACGCCGCACGCAACGCGATCCCTGACGGGGAGCGGGAAGCAGCCCGGGCAGCGTTCTTCGCCAAAGACCAGGCGTGCCTGCGAGCGTCGCCGCTCGGCAAACGCTGGGGCTGGGGAATCCACTCCGACGAGGAGTCGCGCATCGCGCTTGTCCCGCTTGGCACTGACGAGTACGAGGAGAAAGCGGGCGACGAGTCGCTCAAGCAGCTCAAGGCGATGCGCTCGAAGCGCGCATGACGACCAGCTCTCGCACCGGGGTCCTCGTCGTCGGCAGCGTCTCCGCCGACCTCACCGCGTTCTCATCGCGTGCTCCCGAACCCGGCGAGACGCTGCGCGGAGAGAGCTTCAGCCTCGCGCTCGGCGGTAAGGGCGCGAACCAGGCCGTCGCAGCTGCCCGGGCTGGCGCCCCCACCGCATTCATCGCGTGTGTCGGCGATGACACGTTCGGGGCCATGGTCGTGGGCGAGCTGACAGCCGCCGGGGTCAAGGTCGAGGGTGTACGAACCGTGGCGGGAGAGACCGGGATCGCGCACATCCGCGTGGATTCAACGGGCGAGAATTCCATCGTCATCGTTCCGGGCGCCAATGACGCCCTCGACGAGGCCGTGGTGCTGCAGGGTATCCGCGACGCGGCAGCTTCGAGTTCCGTGCTGCTCACCCAGCTCGAGACTCCTGCGCGGCTGACCGCGAGCATCCTGCGCACTGCACGCGATGCCGGGCTCACGACGATCCTCGACCCGGCTCCCGCCGCGGCCCTCAACGATGAGGTCTGGTCGCTGGTCGACGTGGTCACCCCAAACGAGACCGAGGCGCGCATGCTCACGGGCACCGTCGTCGATTCCGAGGAGAGCGCGGTCGATGCTGCCCGGTGGTTCCTCGAGCGTGGGGTCGGCGCCGTCCTCATTACGCGCGGCGGGGCCGGGACGACGCTCGTGACCGCCGAGCGCGTGGAGACCTTCCCCGTGCTCGAGGTCGAGGCCGTCGACACGACCGCGGCCGGGGATGCCTTTGCGGGTGCGCTCGGGGCGGCACTCGCCGGAGGACGTTCGCTCGAGTCGGCGATCCGCTACGGAGCCGCAGCCGGCGCACTCGCCGTCTCGAAGCGCGGCGCCTCGCCGAGCATCCCGACCGCCGCCGAGATCGAGGAGCTCCTCGCGCGCTGACGCGACCAACTTGCGTGATGAATCGGCCGTTGCAGCGTGGATCGCGGCGCCCGGGGCTCACTCATCACGGAAGCTGGCCACCGGTCGGGGCGCGCGGCGGTGACTTGCTGCGAAGGCGCTGCCCAACTTCAGTGCAATATCGAGGCCAGTGGCGCCCAAACGGCCCTTTCGGGCCAATATTGCACTGAAGTTGGACAGGCAACCCGGCTGACTAGTTCGCCAGCTCCGCGCTGCGGTCCTGCACATGCCACGGAGAGCCGTAGCCGGCCGGTTCGGCCGAGCCGAGCAGCTCGAGGAACGGCCTCGCGTCGAACGCCTCAGGCGCGAGCACTCCCGCGCCAGACCAGACGCCCGTCGCGAGCAGTTCGAGCGCGATGACGGGGTTGATGGCGGTCTGCCAGACGACGGCCTGCGAGTTGTCCTTCGCCATCGTCTCCTCGTTGTCGGCGACGTGGTACAGGTACACCTGCTTGGGCTCGCCGTCCTTGCCCTTGCCGGTGACGAGGAGGCCGGCGCACGTCTTGCCGCGCATCCGGTCGCCGAGCTTCGCCGGATCCGGGAGGACCGCGGCGACGACGTCGCGTGGCGACACCATCTGACCCTTGACGCTGACAGGCTCGGTGCTGTCGAGGCCAAGCGTGTGCAGCGTCTTGAGCACGTCGATGAACTCCTGGCCGAGCCCGTACTTGAAGGTGACGCGCTTCGCGTTGGTCCATCGCGGCATGAGGAGCACCTCCTCGTGTTCGACGTTCACGCATTCGACGGGGCCGATGCCCTCGGGGAAGTCGAACACCTCGGCCTCACTGAACGGCGGTGTCGTGTACCAGCCGCGCTCGCGCTCGTAGATGACGGGCGGGTTGAGGCATTCCTCGATGGTCGTCCAGATCGAGAACGAAGGGGCGAAGTCGTAGCCCTCGACGGTCAGGTTCGCGCCGTCGCGCACGCCGAGCTCGTCGATCTCGGAGAAGAGCTCGTCTTCCGCGTAGCGGGCGAACACGTCGGAGAGGCCGGGTTCGACGCCGATGCCGCAGAGGGCGAGCACGCCGCGCTCTTTGAGGGCGGCGTCGTGCTCGAACTGCTCGTCGCCGAGCTTTACGCCGGTTTGCTCGTGCGGATGCTCGGGGTGCGGCTTCGAGAGGCTCATCGCCATGTCGAGGTAGGTGGCCCCGGCTGCGGTGACGCCCGTGAAGATGGGCATCACGAAGCGAGGGTCGACGGCGTTGAGCACGTGCGTGATGCTGTTGTCACGGACGAGGGCTTCGACGGCCGCCGGGTCGGACGCATCCACCTGTGCCGCTCGGAATCGGGGGTCGCCAAGCTCGGCGACGAGGTCTGCGGGGCGGGAAGGGTCGTAGTCAGCGATGAGGCAGGAGCCGAAGAAGCTGCGTCGCTTCGCGATGCGGGCTGCAGCTGCGCCGACGCCTCCGGCACCGATGATGAGGATGTGCACGAATGGCCTTTCGTTGATTACGTGCTGGTGGATGTTGTGCTCGGCTCACGGGGGTGAACCGTGCGGTTGGTAGGTCACGGGGTGAAAAGAAGTTCGCCCCGCACGGAGGCGGGGCGAGCATCCGGCGGATCAGTCTTCCGGGGCGAGGAGTGCCGAGTGGCGGTTGATGGTGCGCTTCTCGAAGTAGTCCTTCGAGCCGGGCATCGCGGCCCAGATGAACATGAGGATGAAGCCGATGACAAACGAGCCGATGCCGATCACGAACGCGCTGCCGAGACCGAAGAACGTCGTGTAGCCGTACTCGGGGTTCGCCATGTCGATCGCCGACTGGATGAACGCCCACACCATGAAGATGCCGCCGAGCAGCGGGAACAGGAACCTGTAGAAGAAGTTCCGCGCCGAGGAGAAGAGGCTCGTCCGGAAGTACCAGATGCAGGCGAAGCTCGCGATGCCGTAGAAGAACGCGATGGCGAGGCCGATGGAGAGGATCGAGTCCTGCAGCACGCTGTTGGACACGAAGCTCATGCCGACGTAGTAGACGATGGCGACGATGCCCATGAGGAGTGTCGAGAATGTCGGGGTCTTCGACTTCTCGCTGACGACGGCGAAGCGCGCAGGCAGGGCCTTGTAGACGCCCATCGCGAAAGTGCCGCGGGCAGTGGGAAGGATCGTCGTCTGCGAGGACGAGAGTGACGAGACGGCGACGGCGAGCACGAGGAACCAGCCCCATGGGCCCATCGCCAGGTCGGTGAGCACGGAGAAGACGTCGTCGGCGTTCTCCTCGTTGGCGAGTCCGGTGCCGGAGTCGCCGAGGCCGGCGTACATCATGACGACGATCGTGATGCCGACGTACGTGACGAGGAGCAGCACCGTGGAGAGCACGGCCGCGCGGCCCGGGGTCTTCTTCGGGTCCTTGGTCTCCTCGGTCAGGGCGAGGCAGGTGTCCCAGCCCCAGTAGATGAAGAGGGCGAGGATGATGGCCTGCACCATGCCGTGCCCGTCGGCGAGCAGCGGGTTGAACCAGTCGATGCTGACGGGAGTCGGGTCAGGGGCCGTGCCGTTGGCGTAGCCGACGAGGCAGCCGACGACGAACGCGGCCATGGCGGCGTACTGGATGATGAGCAGCACGACCTGCATCTTCTCGCCGAGCTCGATGCCGCGCATCGAGATCCACGTCATGACGGCGATGATGACGGCGCCGAAGAGGGTGACCACGACGCGGTTCTCGGCGAGCGAGCCGTCGCCGATGAGCAGCAGGATGTAGACGGAGGCGATCTCGGCGAGGTTCGCCATGACCAGGATTCCGGCGACCGCGAGGGCCCAGCCGGACATCCACCCGGTGCGAGGGCCGAAGGCCTTGGCCGCCCACGTGAAGACGGTGCCGCAGTCGTTGAGTTCGTTGTTGAGCTCGCGGTACGCGAAGGCGGTGAACATCATCGGGATGAACGCGAGGATGAACGCGATCGGTGCCTGCTCGCCGACGGCGATGACCACGAAGCCGAGGGTCGCGGCGAGCGAGAAGAGGGGGGCGGTCGAGGCGAGGCCGATGACGGTCGATCCCCAGATCCCGAGTCGCGCGGGGGCGAGCCCCTTGCCGATCGGTGTCTGGGTGGCGAGGGCCTCGGTAATGGGGCCGGGTTGTGCGTTGGTCATCGTTGTCTCCCGCATCAAAGGGCCTGCCGCGTTCGCGGAGTGAGCATGAACTTACCATTTGGTCGGTGACTCGCCGAGTGTTTTCCGGCATCCCGCCGTAACGGTTGTGTTTCCGGACTCGAGCGGATGCGCGGAGACGGGCCCCGCGACGACAAGACAGCCAGCTACGCGCGGAGCTGCTCGATCGCGCTCATGATCTCGGCGGTCGACTCCGCATTGATGAACTTCTCGCTGCCAGCCGACACGCTCAGGAGGGCGTTGTGGTTCATGCCGTCACCGACGAACAGCACGAGGCGGGCGACGGCGGCATTGCCGATAGCCCGCACGAGCGCGTCGTACCAGCCTTCGCGGCACTGACGGAGCACGTCGAGCGCGTCCCTGTCGCCGGTTTGCGCGAGACGGTAGACGGCTTCGACGAGGCGCTCGAGGAGACTGTCGCGATCCTGCGAGGAGACGATGTAGTACGAGACGGCGTTGTCGAGGTCGGCGAGCATGTTGTCGGCATCGACACGCGCCTGCGCCTGGAGTTCGGTGAGGAGCGCCTCGCCGAGCGCCTGCTTCGACGCGAAGTGGTGCAGGACGCCGGCCTTCGAGAGCTTGCAGGTCGTGCCCACGGCTTCGAGGGTCGTCCCGCGCACGCCGGAGTCGACGAGCAGGTTCATGTACGCGGTGAGAATCTTCTCCCGCTGACCGGAGACGGTGAGCATTCCGCAATGGTACCGATGAAGTGACCCGGGTGAGTGCGAGTAGCGTGAGGTCATGACTGACGTTGACGTGCTCATCATCGGCGGCGGAGCGATGGGGCTGTCAACCGCGTGGCAGCTCGCACGGCGCGGCAGGCGAGTGCGGCTCCTCGAGCAGTTCCAGCCCGGCCACCACATGGGGGCATCCCACGGGGCCACCCGCAACTTCAACACCTCGTACACGCAGCCCGATCTTGTGGCGATGCTCCACGAGTCGCGTTCCCTCTGGAACGAGCTCGAGCTCGACTCCGGCAGGCAGATCCTCGACCTCGTCGGACTCGTGAACCACGGGACGGGCGCCGCGAGCCCCGACGTGCACGCCGCAATCTCCGCAGGCGGCGAGTCCGCCGAGCTGCTCTCGACGAAGGATGCGGGCGAACGGTGGCCCGGCATCCGCTTCGACACCGAGGTGCTGCACCTGCCGAGGGCCGGGCGGGTGCGGGCGGCGGATGCGCTCACGAGCATGGCCGAGCTGGCCGCGGCGAGCGGGGCCGAGCTGAGCTGGGGCAGACGTGCCGTGAGCGTTTCGGAGCACGACGACCGTGTTGTTGTCGAGGCGCACTCCTGGGGTGAAGCGCCTGAGCACCGTGGCCACGCCCGCGAGACGATCACGGCGAAGGTTGTCGTCTCGGCGGTCAACGCGTGGACCCGGACGCTGCTCGGAAGCGCCGTCGGGCTGCCGCGCATGCGTGTCACCCAAGAAGCTCCGGTGCACTTCCGCGAGTTCAACGGCTACGTCGACTGGCCCAGCTTCAACCACCTGCCCGCGCTCGGCCGCCCCGGTTACGAGGGCTGGCTGTCCCCTGTCTACGGGATGCTCACGCCCGGTGAGGGCATCAAGGCCGGCTGGCACGGGGTCGGTCCTGTCGTCGATCCGGATGCGCGCGACTTCCTGCCCGTGCGCGCGCAGCTCGACGCGATCATCCAGTACGCGCGCGACTGGCTGCCGGGTGTCGACGCCGAAAGTGCGGAGCCCATCAGCTGCACCTACACGACCACCGATGACGCCAGGTTCGTGATCGACAGGGTGGGCCGAATCGTCGTGCTCGCCGGGTTCGCCGGGGAGGGGTTCAAGTTCGTGCCCTCGATCGGCCGTCTTGGTGCCGACCTTGCCGAGAACGGCCCCGGCGTCGCGCCAGAGCTCTTCTCAATCAGTCGCCCGAGGTCGATCGCCGGCGAGCCCCTGCGGTAGCGCCTGCGCGACTCGGGCGTCCGCCGCCGGCCTGCGCGCATCCGCCACCGCCCGCCCTGGAAAGTGGCAGGTTGAGAGCGGAGCGGAGAGCGGAGAGCGGAGAGCGGAGAGGGGGGAGAGAGCGGAGAGCGGAGAGGGCTCGCGCGGGGCGCCTACGCGGTCAGGGTGCGCAGCGTCTCCGCGAGCGGGGTCGTCGGGCGGCCCGACACGCGGGAGAGGTCACCGGTCGTGAGTGAGAGGGCTCCGTCGCGGATGTTCGCGTCGAGGCCCGTGATGAAGCCGATCGTGCCTTCGTCGAGGCCGTTCGAGGTGAGCGCTGCCGCGTGCTCTTGCGTGGTCAGGGCGCGGTACTCGACGTCGCGTCCGATGGCCTCGGCGAGGGCTGCGGCGAACTCGTCGAAGTCCCAGGCTTTGTCGCCGGAGAACTCGTAGACCTTGCCTTCGTGGCCGTCTTCGAGGGCGATCGCCGCGAGGCCCGCTGCGTAGTCGGAGCGGGAGGCGCTCGCGACGCGTCCCTTGCCTGCGCTGTTCGCGATGACGCCCGTCGTCTCGCCCTGGGCGATGTCGGCGACGTAGTTCTCCGTGTACCAGCCGTTGCGCGCGATGGTGGCGGGCAGGCCGGACTCGCGGATGAGGGACTCGGTCGCGACGTGTTCGGGGGCCAGGATGAGCGCATCCGGGTCGCCGCCGAGCACACTCGTGTAGACGATGCGGGCTGCACCGGCATCCTTGGCGGCGTTGATGACGGTCTCGTGCTGGGCGACGCGCGTTCCGACTTCGCTGCCGGAGATGAGGACAACGGTGTCGCCTGCGTTGATCGCCGCTGCCGCCGTCTCCGGCCGTGAGTAGTCGATGGTGGCGGTGCGCACGCCCTTCGCTGCGAGCAGCTCGAGGCGTTCGGCGTTTCGGCCGCCGGCCACGATCTCGGTAGGAGCGGCGCCGCGCTCGATGAGGCTGTCGATGACGAGGGTTCCGAGCTGTCCGGTTGCTCCGGTGATGACGATTGCCATGCTGTGCTGTCCTTCCGAGAGTGGATGCTTGCAGCTACAACAACCCGGGGTCTGCTCGGGCTATTCCTGCTAAGCGTGCCGGACGAAACATGCCGTATCACCCGGGCCCCAGTCTGTGCATCCACTGGTCATCTGCTCCGAATCCTGGTGCGCCAGGTGGGCGCCCAATAGCCTCGAAATACTGCGTAACAGAGACGTTCGCAGGGGTGGGCGCGCGAGCGCACCACACGCACTACCCGCTCAACTCAAAGGAGAGATCATGGCGAGTAACAGAGCCGTCGCGTACAAGGGGCCGAACGAGGTCGAGGTCATCGACATCCCGTACCCCGAGTTCGAGCTGAAGGATGGGCCGGGCGTGAACCCGGCGAACGTGGGGCGGCAGGTGCGGCACGGCGCGATTCTGCGCACGGTGACGACGAACATCTGCGGTTCCGACCAGCACATGGTGCGAGGCCGCACCACGGCCCCGGTCGACCTCGTGCTCGGTCACGAGATCACGGGTGAGGTCATCGAGGTCGGGCCAGATGTCGAGTTCATTAAAGTCGGTGACATCGTGTCGGTGCCGTTCAACATCGCCTGCGGCCGCTGCCGTAACTGCAAGGCGGGCAAGACGGGCATCTGCCTGAACGTCAACCCGGACCGTCCCGGCAGTGCCTACGGGTACGTCGACATGGGCGGATGGGTCGGCGGGCAGGCCGAGTACGTGCTTGTGCCCTACGCCGACTGGAACCTCCTCAAGTTCCCGGACCGCGACCAGGCGCTCGAGAAGATCCTCGACCTGACGATGCTCTCTGACATCTTCCCGACGGGGTTCCACGGGGCTTACACGGCGGGCGTCGGCCCGGGGTCGACGGTCTACATCGCCGGCGCGGGCCCTGTTGGCCTTGCTGCGGCCGTGAGCGCACAACTTCTCGGTGCCGCGTGCGTCATCGTCGGAGATCTCAACGAGGAGCGCCTCGCGCAGGCCAGGTCGTTCGGGTGCGAGACGGTCGACGTCTCGAAGGGTGACCCGGGAGAGCAGATCGAGCAGATCCTCGGCGTGCCAGAGGTCGAGTGCGGTGTGGATGCTGTGGGCTTCGAGGCCCGCGGGCACGGCTCGGACGCGGGGCACGAGGCGCCGGCCACCGTGCTCAACTCGCTCATGACGGTGACGGAAGCCGGTGGAGCGCTCGGCATTCCGGGGCTGTACGTGACGGGCGACCCGGGTGGAGTCGACGACGCCGCCAAGGTCGGCTCGCTGTCGATCCGCCTCGGCCTCGGCTGGGCGAAGTCGCTCTCGTTCACGACCGGCCAGTGCCCCGTCATGAAGTACAACCGCCAGCTCATGCAGGCGATCCTCTTCGACAAGGTGAAGATCGCCGACGCCGTGCAGGCGACGGCCATCACCCTCGACGAGGCGCCGAAGGGCTACGCCGACTTCGACGCGGGAGCGCCGAAGAAGTACGTGCTCAACCCGAACGGCTACGTGAAGTAGCTTTTCGCGCGCCCCTCCGGGGCTCGGTCGGGAGGCGATAAACCGCGACAGAGCGTGGACGGAGTCGAGCCTCGCAGTGCAGGGATGGACTGCACTGCGAGGCTCGACATTGATGTGACGCGTTTTGTCGTTCGTCGGGTCCGGCGTCGCTCGATGGGCGCAATGTCGGACGTCGGGTGCAGACTGTCCTCGTATTCGAGTGCGGCATCGGCGCCGGCGCTCGTTGGCACTAGGGGAGTAGACATGGTTGAAACAGCTGGGCAGGATGACTTCGGCGGCGCGCGAGTCGACCGCGAGGTGGTGACCTCCGCCGACGGGACGCGCATCGCCTACGGGATCCGCGGTGCGGGACCGGTGGTGGTCATCGTCAACGGAGCGTTCTCGACGGCGCGCGACGTCACGGAGTTCGCGATGGCCTTGGTCAGGGTCGGTTTCGCGGCTGTGGCGTACGACCGACGCGCTCGCGGAGATAGTGGTGACACGAAGCCGTCGGCGCCGGAGCGCGAGGCGGAAGATCTGGCGGCCGTCATCGGCGCGGTCGGGGGTGGGGTGAGTGTCGTCGGGCACTCGTCCGGTGCGGTGCTGGCGCTCTTCGCGGCATCGATTGGTGTCCCGATAGGTCACCTGTTCCTGTCGGAGCCTCCTTTCCGCTTCGGCCAGCACGAGCCAGCCGCAGACCTCGCCGAGCGGCTGCAGCAGCTCGTCGACGAGGGTGACGAGGCGACGGCGGTCTCGACCTTCCAACTTGAGGGCGTTGGGCTCGACCCGGCCCTTGTCGAGCAGATCCGGCAGAGCCCGATCTTCCCCGGCCTCCTCCCGCTCGCCCAGTCGACTGTCTACGACGCGCAGCTTGTGCGACAGGTGTCGACGCCGACGGAGGCGATGATCGGCGTCCGGGCGCCCGTGACGATCGTCGTCGGCGGCGACACGTTCCCGTTTCTCGCAAGCGCAGCGAAACGCCTTGCCGAGACCATCCCGGGGTCTGAGCTCGTCGAGGTCGCTGAGTCGGTCGGCCACCGCGTGCATCCGGAGGCCACGGCCAAGGTGCTGGCGGAGCGGCTTCTGTGAGCGCGGCGGGCGAGCCTGAGGGTGGCCGCGATCACGCAGGCGGGAAGTTCGAGCGCGTGATTCTCGAACTTTTGGACAAGCGTGCCGAGGGGGCAACAATCTGCCCGTCCGAGGCGGCGCGTGCCGTCGGCGGCGACGAGTGGCGAGGTGAGATGGATGCCGCGAGGGCGGCCGCGCTGCGACTCGTCGAAGTTGGCGAGGTCGACATCACGCAGGGCGGTGAGGTCGTTGACGGCGCGGAGGCCAAAGGCCCAATCCGCATCCGTCGACGTTGACGTTGACGTTGGCGCTGACGTTGGCGTGGCTGGGCCGAGAGGGCGGCCGTTGAGGGCTCCCCGCCCGGTAGCCGCCCCGTCTCAGAACCGGGCCTCTCGGGTCAGGGCGGTTCGCCCTGGCATCAGCCCCGGCCCTGGCATCAATCCCAGTGGGTGACCGTGCGGTAGACGATCATCATCTCGCCTGCCGGGTCGGCCGAGATGAAGAGCGTCGGGAACGCCCAGGAATGGGCCTCGAGCGGCTCCACGTCAACGCGAGTGCACGCGTACGTGTCGTCGATCGCGGCGAAGGTGTCGCTCAGCGTCCGCGGCGGTGAAGAACGTCTCGGCGGCACTCGTGGCACCGTCGATCGAGCCGTCGGGGTCGAAAACGTCGGTGTCGGAGGAGTCATCAGAGACGCCTACGAGTCGAGCTTCTCCAGGCGCACGACGATCGACTTCGAGGTTGGTGTGTTGCTCACGTCTGCCGTGGAATCCAACGGTACGAGCACGTTCGTCTCGGGGTAGTACGCGGCGACGCAGCCTCGCGGCGTCGAGTAGTAGACGATGCGGTGGCGCTCGCTCCGGCGCTCCTCGAGCGATCCGTCGCGGCCGGGCCATTCCGAGACGATGTCGACGTGGTCGCCGTCCGCGAGGCCTCGGTCGCGCGCATCCGCTTCGTTGACGAACACGACCCGCCTGGCGCTCTTCACACCTCGGTACCGGTCGTCTTTGCCGTAGATGGTCGTGTTGAACTGGTCGTGCGAGCGCAGCGTCTGCAACAGGAGGCGCCCCTCCGGCACCTTCGGGTACTCAAGCTCGTTTGCCGTGAACTTCGCCGTGCCGCCGATGTTCGAGAAGTCGCGGCCGTCGCGCGGACCGTTCGGCAGGATGAACCCGCCCGGCTCGTCGATCTTCGCCTCGAAGTCCTCGAACCCGGGGATGACGCGGGAGATGGATGCGCGCACGTTCGCGTAGTCGGCGCGCAGCTCTGCCCAGTTCACCTGCGGGACGTTCGGTCGTGAGCGGGTGAGGACCCGCTCGGCGAGCCTCGTGACGATCGCGACCTCGCTCATCAGCTCATCGCTCGCGGGCTCAAGTCGGCCGCGCGAGGCGTGGACCGCGCTCATCGAGTCCTCGACGGTCACGCGCTGCGTGCCGCCTGCCTGCCGGTCGCGCTCGGTGCGTCCGAGGGTGGGAAGGATGAGAGCGCGGCGGCCCGTCGCCACGTGTGAGCGGTTGAGCTTCGTCGATACCTGCACGGTGAGGGCAAGCGACTCCATGGCCGCCTCGGTCACTGCCGTGTCGGGGGTCGCGCGGGAGAAGTTGCCGCCCATGGCCATGAAGACGCGGGCCTTGCCGTCGCGCATGGCGCGGATCGCCTCGACGGTGTCGTAGCCGTGCTTGCGGGGAGAAGCGAAGGAAAACTCGGCGTCGAGCTTGTCGTGGAACGACTCCGGCATGCGTTCGAAGATGCCCATAGTGCGGTCGCCCTGCACGTTGGAGTGTCCGCGCACAGGGCAGACGCCCGCGCCCGGCTTGCCAACGTTGCCCTGGAGGAGCAGCAGGTTGACGCAGTCGCGGAGGGTCGGCACCGAGTGCTTGTGCTGCGTAAGGCCCATGGCCCAGCAGACGATCGTCGACTTCGACGCGAGCAGCATGTCGCCGGCCTCGCGGATCTCCGCCTCGGTGAGGCCCGTCGCCGTCTCGATCTCCGGCCAATCGAGCTGCCGGAGCGACTCGAGGTACGCATCCACGCCCGTTGTCTTGGCGGCGATGAATTCGGCGTCAAACACTGTGCCGGGGTTCGCGTCCTCGGCGTCGAGCAGGATGCGCCCGAGCGCCTGGAAGAGTGCCTGGTCGCCGCCGAGCTTGATCTGCAGGAACAGGTCGTTCAGCGCGGTGCCGCCGAGCACCATGCCCCGCACGGTCTGCGGGTTCTCGTAGCGCATGAGCGCCGCCTCTGGCAGCGGGTTCACGGCGATGATCTTGCCGCCGTTGATCTTCGCCTTCTCGAGCGCCGTGAGCATGCGGGGGTGGTTGGTGCCGGGGTTCTGTCCGGCGATGATGATGAGGTCGGCCTCGTGGATGTCCTCGAGGCTCACCGATCCCTTGCCGATGCCGAGGGTCTCGCCGAGGGCCGAGCCGCTCGACTCGTGGCACATGTTCGAGCAGTCGGGAAGGTTGTTGGTGCCGAGTCCGCGCACGAACAGCTGATAGACGAACGCGGCCTCGTTGGAGGTGCGGCCCGAGGTGTAAAAGATCGCCTCGTCGGGGCTCGACATCTGCGCGAACTCGTCGGCGATGATCTCGAACGCCTCGTCCCAGCTGACGGCGCGGTAGTGGGTGCCGCCCTCGTCGAGGAGCATGGGGTGTGTGAGGCGGCCCTGCTGGCCAAGCGAGTAGTCGTCCCACGTGCGCAGCTCATCGACGGAATGCTCGGCGAAGAAGCTCGGCGGGATGCGCCGCTTCGTGGCCTCCTCGGCGACGGCTTTCGCTCCGTTCTCGCAGAACTCGGCGGGGCTGCGGTGCTTGCCCTCCGGCCAGGCGCATCCGGGGCAGTCGAAGCCGTCCTTCTGGTTGATGCGCAGCAGGGTGCGGGCCGTGCGGGTCGGGCCCATCTGCTCGGTGGTCACCTTGAGCGAGTTGAGGACTGCGGGGATGCCGACGGCTGTGATCTTCGGCTCGGAGAACATCGCGGCGGTCTCATCGATGTTCTGTACGATGCGCGTCACGCCGTCGACCGGCTTCGCGTGCTTCTCTGGATGCTTCGGTTCGGGCATCGTTGCTCCTCCCGGGGAATCCGTTCAGTCTACGCGTGAGGTGTGCGCTGGATGCTGATCCGCGTTGACAGTTAGATCTCTAACTGTCATAGTTCTAACTATGTCGGAATCAGCACCAGCCCCTCGCACGCCCCTCGAGTTCGTTCGGTGGATCAGCTGGGCCCAGATGAAGGCCGGGGAAGACTGGACCCGCGAGCGCGAGCTCACCCGGCCGCAGAGCTTCGTGCTCGGCTACCTCGTGCAGAGCCCAGGGGCCAGCCAGTCGGAACTCGCGCGCATGAGTCGCACGACGCCCGCCAGCGTCTCGAGCCTGCTCCGCGGCCTCGAAGGGCGAGGTCTCATCGAGCGCCGTACCGAAGGCGGCGACGAGCGCACCAAGCGCGTCTACGCCACGCCAGCCGGAGCCGAGCTCATCGCGGGCTTTGAGGACGCCATGATCGCCGCAGACGAGACGATCCTCGCGCCGCTCGACGCTGAGGAGCGGGCAGGGCTCCAGGCGCTGCTCGCCAAGATCACGGCGCAGCTTCCGCAGCCAGTGCGCGACTCACCCCGCGACTAGTCCCGACGCGGCGAGGCCGCGCATCCACCTCACTTCACGTGCCGGCGTTGGTCGGCGCGCGCTCCGTCCTGCCCAGAAAGAAGTCAACGCATGAGCACATCACCCCAAACCGAAACCAAGGCCGAGCTGTCCTCAGGTCCTGGATCTCCAGCGGATGCGGCACGCACGAACCGCTGGTACCTCTCGTCGGCGCCGATCGTCAGTGCGCTCCTGCACCTCTGCATGCCGATGGCGGCGGCCATGATCGTCGGGGCGATCTACAACCTCATCAATGCCGGGTTCATCGGCTCGCTCGGCAACACGGCGCTCCTCGCCGCGGTCACCCTGGGCTCGCCGATCCTCGTCCTCGTCATGGGCGTCGGCAATGTCTTCGGAGTTGGTGGAGGCGCGCTCGTCTCGCGCCTCCTCGGCGGGGCGGAGCGCGACCCGTCGCAGGCGGCGACCATCAAGCGGGTCGCTTCCTACTCGCTCTGGGGCTCGGTGGTCGTGGGGGCTGTTGTCGGCGTCATCGGGCTCGTGTTCCTGTCGCCGCTCGTCTCGCTGCTGGGCGCGGATACGTCTGTCGCCGCACCGACGAGCGCGTTCGTCGGCGTGCTGCTCGGCTTTGTGCCTGTGCTTGCGGCGGCGGTCTGCCTCGAGCAGCTTGTCCGGGCGGAGGGGGCGGCGAAGCAGGTCATGGTCGCGCTCATCCTTTCCGCCGTCGCGAACCTGGCCCTCGACGCCCTGTTCATCCTGGTGCTCAACTGGGGAGTGGCGGGGGCCGCACTGGCCACCGGCCTCGCGAACCTCGTCGTCGTCACGTACTTCGTGGTCTGGCTGACGCGCAACAGTGAGCACGTGAGCCTCTCGCCCCGCTGGTTCACGCTCGCGAGCTCCGTGCAGAAGCCGGTCCTCGGCGTCGGCGTGGGCACGCTGCTGCAGTCGGCTTTCCTCATCGTCACGGCGCTTGTGCTCAACAACCTCGCCGCCGCCTGCGGTGAAGGGCCACTCGCTGCGATGGGCGTCGCCGTCCGCATCGCGCAGGTGCCGGAGTTCCTCCTCATGGGGGTCACGCTCGGCGTGCTGCCGCTGCTGGCCTACTCGTACGGCAAGGGCGACGGCGCACGCTTCGGATCCGCCCTGCGAGCATCCGCGATCACGGTCGGTGCCGTCGCCCTGCTCGCAGCCACTCTGGTGCTGTGCTTCCGCGACCAGGTGTTCACGCTCTTCGTCGCCGACGAGTCGGTGCTCGCGATCGGCGTCGTGGTGCTCGCGGCGCAACTCATCGCGATGATCGCGAACGGCTTCACGGGCCTCATCACGTCGCTGTTCCAGGCGACGGGCCGTGCTCTTCCCGCGACCATCATGTCGGCCGCTCAGGGGGTGCTGTTCATCCCGGTCGTGATCGCAGGAAGCATCTGGTTCGGCTTGGCCGGGATCATCTGGGCGCTCACGGTCACCGAGGTTGCGGTGCTCACTGTCGGAGTCGTCCTGTGCGTCGCGCTGGCCCCCGCGCTCAAGCGCGGCCTCGCGGAAGGCAGCGCCGAGCGGGCGGAGGAAGCGCTCGAGATCGCGGCGGCCTGAACGGAGACTGCATGTGCCGCCGCCGGTCCGGCGACACGAACGCCCTGCCGCAGAGATGTGCGGCAGGGCGTTCGTGTTGCGTTCATACGTGCACTGCCTTCACGCGTGCACCGTCTTTACACGCGCACTGCCTTCACACGCGCACCGTCTTCACACGAGCACTGGCGCCCGGTGAGAGGTCGACGCGGCGCAGCAGCTGCGCGTTGAGGGCGACGACGATCGTCGAGAGCGACATGAGCACGGCGCCGATCGACATGGGCAGGATGAACCCGACGGGTGCGAGGATGCCAGCCGCAAGCGGCACCGAGAGCAGGTTATAGCCGGCCGCCCACCAGAGGTTCTGCTTCATCTTGCGGTAGCTCGCTCGCGACAGCTTGATGACGGAGAGCACGGAGCGGGGGTCGTCGCTCGCGAGGATCACCCCGGCGGACGCGATCGCCACGTCCGTGCCAGCGCCGATGGCGATTCCGACGTCGGCCCGGGCGAGGGCCGGGGCGTCGTTGACGCCGTCGCCCACCATCGCGACCTTCTTGCCCTCAGCCTGCAGCTCGGCGACCTTCGCCGACTTGTCCTCGGGCCGAACACCGGCGTAGATGCGGTCGACGCCGAGGTCCTCGCCGACCGCGCGAGCCACGGCTTCGGCGTCACCCGTGATCAGGACGACCTCGATGCCGAGGTGGTGGAGTGCATCCACTGCCTCGCGCGACTCTGGACGGATCTCGTCGGCGAGCTTGAGGCCACCCACAACCGCGCCGTCCCGCACGACGTGCAGAATGATCGCCCCGTCTGCGCGCCACGCATCCGCTTCGCTGATTTCGGATGCACCAAGCGCCTCGAGGAGGCGTGGCCCGCCAACACGCACCTCGCGACCGTCGACGGTCGCCGTGACGCCGACTGCCGGTGATGAGCTGAAGTTCGACGCCGCCGGCACGGTGAGTCCGCGCTCGGTCGCCGCGCGGACGATGGCCTTGGCAAGCGGATGCTCGCTGTCGGTTTCCGCGGCAGCCGCGGCCGCGAGTACCTCGTCGGCCGTGAGTGCGCGTGCGGGGCCGCCCGCTACGGCGATCTCGGTGAGTGTGGGTTCGCCCTTCGTGAGGGTGCCGGTCTTGTCGAAGAGGACGGCGTCGACGGTGCGAGTGCTTTCGAGCGCGAGGCGGTCCTTGATGAGGACGCCGCTGCGCGCCGCCTTCTCTGTGGCGATCGACACGACGAGCGGGATCGCGAGGCCCAGTGCGTGCGGGCAGGCGATGACGAGGACGGTGACGGTTCGCATGACGGCGGCGTCGGGGTTGCCGACGAGCGTCCAGACGATTGCCGTGATGGCTGCGGCACCGAGGGCAAACCAGAACAGCCAAGCGGCCGCTCGGTCGGCGATCCGCTGCGCTCGCGACGTCGAGTTCTGTGCATCAGTGACGAGCCGCTGGATGCCGGCGAGGGTTGTGTTGTCGCCCGTCGCGGTCACCTGGATGCGCAGACCGGAGTCGGTCGCGACAGTCCCGGCCGTGACCGTGTCGCCGACGCCGCGGGACACCGGGCGCGACTCGCCAGTGACCATCGCCTCGTCGATCTCGGCCCGGCCCTCCGTGATCCTGCCGTCCGCCGGCACGCTTCCGCCCGGGCGAACGACGACGACGTCGCCGACCGCCAGCTCGGCGGGGGAGACCTGCACGAGGCGACCTCCCTCGACGCGTTCGGCGCTATCCGGCAGCAGGGCCGCCAGCGAGTCGAGCGCCGACGTGGTCTGCGCGAGCGAACGCATCTCGATCCAGTGGCCGAGCAGCATGATGACGATCAGCAGCGCGAGCTCCCACCAGAACTCGAGGTCGTGGTGCAGGAGGCCGAGGCTCGCACCCCAGGAAGCTGCGAACGCGACGGTGATCGCGAGCGCGATGAGCAGCATCATGCCGGGCTTGCGTGCGCTGAGCTCACTGACCGCGCCGGTCAAGAACGGGCGACCACCCCAGACGTACATGACGGTGCCGAGGATGGGCGCGATGAAGGCGGCGCCGGGGAAGTCGGGGATCTCGTAGCCGAGGAGCATCGCGAACATGCTCGAGAAGCCGATGACGGGCACGGCGATGATGAGGTTGATCCAGAAGAGGCGCCGGAACTGGGCGACGTGATCGGCGCCGCGTCCCGCGTGGCCACCGTGGCCACCGTGCTCTCCGTGGCCACCGTGCTCGTGCTCGTGCTCGCGCTCGGAAGGCTGGCCGTGCGTGGACGCCTGGCCTGGCTCGTGGGTGTGCGCTTCGTGGTGCGTGCTCATGGGCTTCTCCTCGGCTTGGCGACGTGGTGTGGTGCCACGTATACCCCTTGGGGGTATCTGATGCAACCAAGCAGCGTTCCCGTGTATTCCCGCCCCTGACCTTCCCATTACGGGAGGCGGCAGGCTGAAGTCGCCGAACTGTATCGGCGCAGTGTCGATTCTGGGCTCGAACCGGGGCCCAGGGTCTGGACACGATTCCGTGAGGCCCCCGGCGGTACGGCGAGAGCCTCCAAGCAGCAGATGCTGCTCTGCTGGCCGGCCGGCGCATCCCGGACCTCGACGACGCGTTCCGGACCTCGACGACGCGTTCCGGACCTCGACGACGCGTTCCGGCGCGACGAGCGCACTCTCGCGGATGAGCTGCCGCCGCGAACCGAGCTCGTGGTCTCGTGGCCGTCGCACGGTACCGAGCTGACCGAGGGCTCCGTGCATCCGGCCGTTGTTGCCCTCTTCGCCGTGCTCGCGGATCGCGGACTCGCCTCCCCGTCGCTGCGCACTACCCCAATCGCTGCCAGCCAAATCGCCCTCTGGCGCACCTGCCAGAGGGCGATTCGACTGGCAGCGATCGAGCCGACTGGTGCTCTCGAAGTCACTTGACGGGCAGTGAATGCCAGGCGGGCGCTTCGGTGCGGTGCGGGCGCCGTCCCGCCGACTAGCATTGCGAGTTCGGAGGTCACCATGGCGAGAGCGTCGCTTGTTCAGTCGGTCAGCGACCGGCTCCTCGATGACATCATCTCGGGCGAGCTGCCCCAGGGCGCGCCGTTGCCGCGTGAGATCGACCTCGCCGAGCGGCTCGGCGTGAACCGCCTGACGCTTCGGGAGGCGCTCAAGACCCTGCAGGCGCAGGGGGTTGTGCAGCCGGTCCCCGGCACGCGCGGCCGCGTGCTGCCCATGGAGGACTGGACGGGCATCGAGCCGCTCCTCCGCGCTGCGACGTCGACCGGGGGCAAGGCGCAGGCCTCGGTGCAGCTTGTCCAGCTGCGGCGGATGATCGAAACCGGTGCGTGCGAGCTCGCGGCTCCGCTCCGAACGGACGCTGACCTCGGGCAGCTCGAGGCGTATCTCGAGGAGATGCGCGCCGCATCCGCCGCCGACGATGTGCACACGTTCGTGACGGCCGACATCGCGTTCCACGACGTGGTGCTGCGCGCCAGCGGCAACCCGTTCCTGCGTGTGCTGCTCGAGCCGCTTGGCCGCTTCCTGTACGAGCGCCGCTACGAGACCTCGGCGGTGCCGCAGGTGCAGGTCAACGCGATCCGCGAGCATGCGGGGATCCTCGAGGCGCTCCGCTCCGGCGAACCCGCCGCCGCCCGCGTCGCGATGGAATCGCACATGCAGCAGACCGCCGACGACCTCCAGCAGTACGTGCTCAAGCCTCAGGCCTGACCCCGCGCCTGGTCCAGTGCCTGGTCCAGCGCCAGCCTCTCCTCGGGCAAGGCTGAGCCACTTGAGGCGAGATATCAGATATCTCCTTGACATCACTCTTCGTCGGGCGCAGGATATCTGATATCCGATTACAAGGGAGTTCTCTGATGGATGAAACCCGACTGCTCGAGCAGTACCCCGCCCCAGTGCGCGTCGACGCTGCGGAAGTCGCCGACCGGGTCCGCGAGTCCGGGGCGACCCTCATCGTGCTCGACGACGACCCGACGGGAACGCAATCGGTCGCTGACCTTCCCGTGCTCACCCGCTGGGAGCAGGACGACCTCGTCTGGGCGCTCGAGCAGGGCCGCGACGCCGTCTACGTGCTGACGAACACGCGCAGCCTCGACGCCGAGTCGGCGGCCGCGCGCAACCGCGAGATCGTCACCGCAGCCCTTGCCGCCGCCGAGCGCCTCGAGCGGCGCGTCGCCTTCGTGAGCCGCGGCGACAGCACGCTGCGTGGCCACTACCCGCTCGAGACCGACGTCATCGCGGCGACCCTCGAGGAACTCGGCGGCCCGGTTCCCGACGGCGTCCTCATCGTCCCCGCCTTCCCCGACGCGGGCAGGGTCACGATCGGGGGCATCCACTACTACCGCCAGAACGGTGAGCTCGTGCCCGTCGCCGAGACCGAGTTCGCGAAGGATGCGACCTTCGGCTTCCGCAGCTCCGCCCTGCCCGAGTGGGTCGAGGAGAAGACAAAGGGCCGCTGGGCGACCGCCGACGTCACGGTGCTCTCGCTCGACATCATCCGCCGCGGGCCGGAGGCGGTTGCCGCCGTGCTGCAGGAGGCGCGCGGCGGCCAGCCGATCGTCGTCGACGTGGTCGTCGAGGATGACATCCGGATCGTCGCGCTCGGGCTCGAGCTCGCAGAGGCCGACGGCAAGCAGTTCCTGTACCGCGTCGGGCCGCCGTTCGTGCGGGCCCGCATCGGGCAGGAGATCGCCTCGCCCCTGGAACCCGCCGAGCTGGCCCGCGACGATACAGCCGGATCCGCCGCAGGCGGCCTCATCGTCGTCGGCTCGCACGTCGACCTCACAACCCGCCAGCTCGCTGCCTTGCACCGGGAGCACCCGGACCTCCCGACCGTCGAGCTCTCCGTCTTGGCGATCATCGACGCCGACCGCCGCGACGCCCACCTCGACGAAGCCAAGGCGCGCGTCGTCGAGGCGCTCGCGGTCGGCGATGTCATCCTCCACACGAGCCGCGAGCTCGTGAAGACCGACGATGCGGATGCGTCGCTCGCGATCTCGAGGGACGTCTCGGCCGCCGTCTGCGAGGTCGTCGCCCACGCACTTCGCGAGACGCCGCCGCGCTTCGTCATCGCCAAGGGCGGCATCACCTCGAGCGACGTCGCCACCAACGGCCTCGAGATCCGCCACGCGGTTGTCCGCGGCCCCATGCTGCCGGGCATCGTCTCCCTCTGGCAGGCGGTCGGGGGACCGGCCGACGGCATCCCCTACGTCGTGTTCGCCGGCAACGTCGGCGACGAGGACTCGCTCGCGCGGGTTGTCGAGAAGTTCCACGCGAGCGCAGCGACCGGCGTCGACGCGGTAGTACCCGACGCGGTAGCACGCGACGCCGCAGCACCCGCATCCGTTCCCGCATCCAACTGATCAGCAACAGCGCTGAGACCCGTACACGCAGTGATTCGTACACGCACTGAGAAACGAGCAACCATGACCTCCTCCTCATCCCCTTACTCCGTCGCCGTCCTCGGGCTCGGCGCCATGGGCCTGCCCATGGCGACACGCCTCAGCAGCCAGCTCACCGTCAACGGCTTCGACATCGCGCAGCCGCGCCTCGACCTCGCGGCCGCCGCCGGCATCGTGCCGCACGCCTCGGCGGCCAGCGCCGTCACGGGCGTCGACGCGGTCCTCCTCGCCGTCCGCAACGGAGAGCAGCTGCACGACGTGCTCTTCGGCGCGAACGGCATCGCCGACAAGCTCGACGAAGGCGCTGTTGTGATCCTCACGAGCACGGTCGGCACCGAGGGCATCGCCGAGGTCGTCGCGCGCCTCGAGCAGCACTCGGTCGAGCTCGTGGATGCACCCCTGTCTGGCGGCCCCGTCCGCGCGGGCGAGGGCGACCTCCTCATCGTCGTCGGCGCGACGCCGGCCGCTCGCGAGAAGGCGCAGCCGGTGCTCGAACTGCTCGCATCCACCCTCACCGTCGTCGGCGACCGCCCGGGCGACGGCCAGGCGCTCAAAACTGTCAACCAGCTGCTGTGCGGTGTGCACATCGCGGCCGCCGCGGAGGCGCTTGCCCTCGCCGAGCGCCTCGGCCTCGACCCCGAGAAGACCCTCGAGACCCTCGGGGCGGGAGCCGCCGGTTCGTTCATGCTCGCGAACCGCGGCCCACGCATCCTCGAGGCCTACGACGAGGACGGCGCCGAAGTGCTCAGTCGCCTCGATATCTTCGTGAAGGACATGGGCATCGTCGGCAAGGCGAGCCGCGCCGTCGGACTCCCCACGCCGGTCGCCGCCGCCGCCGAGCAGCTGTACCTTCTCGGCCAGGCGCAGGGCCTCGGTGCCCACGACGACTCGGCCGTGATCCTCGCTCTCGCTCCGAAGGTCACCGACTAGGTCCCGGCGCCAGCCCCTCCGGCGCCAGCCCCTCGGGCGCCATCCCCTTAGGCGAGAGCCCCCGCTCCCGCCCGACCCTCGTTCACGCCCCATCATCGCTCCCGCCCCATCACGCTCTCGTCCCGTCATCGCTCTCGTCAAAGGAGACGAACTTGTCCACCCTGCTGCTACTCACGATCGGCGTCGGAGGAATCGCATTCCTCCTGCTGTTGATCATCAAACTCAAGGTCCATGCCTTCCTGGCCCTGCTCATCGTGAGCATCCTTGTCGGTCTCGCGACGGGGCTGCCGCTCGTCACGATCCCCGAAACCGACCTGGAACCGGCGAGGCTCGGCATCATCGAGTCGATCATCGCCGGCATGGGCGGAGTGCTCGGATCGGTCGCCATCCTCGTCGCACTCGGCGCGATGCTCGGCAAGATCATCGAGATCTCCGGCGGGGCGTCCAGTCTGGCCGGACGATTCACGAAGATCCTGGGCCCGAAGCGCGTCGCCGGTGCGCTCACCGCGGCGGCTCTTGTCCTCGCCATTCCAGTGTTCTTCGACGTCGGCTTCATCATCCTCGTGCCGATCATCTACGGGTTCTGCAAGGCAGCAGGTGTCAACCCTGTGAAGTTCGGCCTCCCCATCGGCGGCATCATGCTCGCCGTGCACGTGTCGGTTCCGCCGCATCCGGGAATCGTCGGCGGCTCGGGCATCCTCGGGGCTGACCTCGGCTGGGTGACCATCCTGGGCCTCGCGGTGTGCCTGCCCCTCGCAGTGGTGGCGCACTTCGTCTCGAAGTGGCTCACCCGTCGCGACATCACGATGCTGCCAAGCACTGCGGCGTCCTTCGCAGCGTTCGGGACCAACAAAGACACGGAGTCGCTCGTCGACGGATCAGGCGCAGGGACGTCGGCTGTCGGGACCTCGACGAAGACTGGAACCGTAGCGCCCCCGAGCTCGGGAATGATCATGGCGCTCATCCTGACCCCACTGGTCATGATCGCGCTCGGCACTGTCGGCGCGACGCTGCTCCCGGCGGGCGACCCCGTCCGCAACGTGCTCGGCTTCATCGGCGCACCACTGTTCGCTCTGCTCGTGACGGTGCTGCTCGCGAGCTTCTTCCTCGGATTCCGCCGAGGATGGAGCGCAACCCAGCTGGGCGAGGTCATCGAATCGGCGCTGCCGCCCGTTGCGATCGTCATTCTCGTATCCGGAGCCGGCGGGTCGTTCGCCCGCGTGCTCACGGAGAGCGGCATCGGAACGGCGCTCAGCGAGACGCTCCTGGCTACGGGAATGCCCCTCATGCTCCTGGCGTTCCTGATCTCGCTCGCGCTGCGAGCCGCCCAAGGATCGGCAACCGTGGCGATCCTCACGACGGCCGGGCTGCTCAGCGCGTCGGTCCTCGGTGGCGACTACTCCACGATTCAGGTGGCGCTCCTCGCACTCGCGATGTCCTTCGGCGCCCTCGGCCTGTCGCACGTCAACGACTCCGGCTTCTGGGTCGTGACCCGCTACCTCGGCCTGAGCGTCGCGGACGGCCTTCGCACGTGGACTGTCCTCACGACGGTGCTCGGCCTCGTCGGCTTCCTGCTCTGCTACGTCATCTGGCTGATCGCGGGCGTCGCGTAACGGCCGTAGCCGTAGCCGTAGCCTCGGCGGAAGTCGCCAGCACCTTCAATCGCTGCCAGCCGATTTGCCCTCCACGAGCGTCGTTGAAGGGCGCATCGGCTGGCGGCGATCTTTGTCTCGCGGTGCGTGCACGCCGCGGATTCTGGTGGGCGAACGGCTACGGCGCCGACGAGAAGATCAGCACCGTGCCGGCCACGCACTCCGGAGCCACGTCTTTCACGCCTTCTTCGTTCGTGTGGATCTCGCCTCCACCGCCAGATATCAATTCGCCAATCGCGACTTCGCCGACCCCTGGAATGTTGACGGATTGACCGTCGTCCGAGAGCGCTGTCCCGTGCGGGAACTGCACCGGCCGTAGTTCGGGTTCTTCAAGGAACAGCTTGCGATCCTCGTCGGACAGATTCGCGAGGGCCTCTGGTGCCAGTTCGAGCGGCACGGGCACGATGGTGAAGCACCCGGTCTCAGTCACGCCCAGCTCTCCCTCGATCAACGCCTCCATGTGGAAGCGAGGTTCGTGCGCTGGTGTCCAGAGGACGTGCCCGCCGGCGCGCTGCGTCAAGTTGTCTGGGCCTGCGGCGCAGCCCGCGACGAGTATTGCCGTCGTCACCGTCGTGATGACCGCTAGTGCGATCTTGGTTGGGTTGTGCATCCTGTGCGTCACCGTTTCAGCTGCCTTCACTGTTCTCGTTCATACCCCAGTGGCAGGCCGCTCAGAGTCCCGAATTGTTGCCCTGGTCGAAGCGTGTGCGGGTCGGCGGCGGGGCCGGGTTCTCGGCCCGGCGCCGGCGCTCGTCGGGGGAGAGTTCGGAGTCAAGAGGCGGGCGGGGTGCTGCGCGCAGCATCCACACAACGAGGAACGTGACCGCCGCGAAGCCGAGAACGATCACGGCGACCACCAGCATGGGGTTGTGGGCCACGGGATGCTCCGCTCGCTCGGGCGCTGTACGCGCGTCTTCCGGGGAGTCTCGCATGCCAGCCCGGGGGAGTCTCGCCGCATCCGCATCCGCATCCGCATCCGCATCCGCGCCGTCCCGGCCGCAATCACTGCCAGTCGATTGGCCCTCTGGAAGGGGCCCTGGACGGCCATTTGGCTGGCAGTGATCGCGCTCGCGCTCGCGCTCGCGAGCGCCGGCCGCGCCGCGCACCCCTACGGCGCCCGCGGGCCCTTCTGCACGGGGATGATGCCGGTGCGGGCAGGCGGGTTCGGGAAGAACCAGAGGATGGCGCCGGAGAGGATCCAGATGATGGCCATGCCGGCGACGAGCCAGCCCGCGTCGAAGCCCGCGATGAGCCCCGCGACGGCTGCGCCGACGGCGGCCGCCGTGACGCGGAGGCCCGCTCCGATGGTGAAGACCTGCGAGCGCACGTTCGGCTTGCTCTCCTTGTCTCGCAGCAGCATCATGGCGGCGTTTGCGGGCGCGGCGAACAAGCCGGAGATGAAGACGGCGGCGAACGTGAAACCGACCGGGAGTGCTGGGACAGCGACGAGGAGGAAGGCGCCCGTCGCGACGAAGCCCATACCCATGACCCAGACGGGGCCGCGCGTCGTCCAGGTCCTGACGGCCATGAAGAGCGCCCCGGCGAGCCCACCGATGGCGTAGGCCGTGACGATCCAGGCGGCGGATGCTTCTGAGCCGGTGCGCTCCAGGGAGATGGCGATGGCTGCGATGCCGAGCGCTCCGCCCGCTACCTGGCTGATGGTGCCCGCCGTGGTGACGATGGCGATCGGCTTGTGCCTCACGAGGTACGTCATGCCGCGAGCGATCGTTCGGCCGAGCCCCTCGACGGCACCCTCCTTGGGGTGCATCCGGATGCCGATTCCGGCCATCGCCCCGATGAACGCGAGTGCGGCGAGGAGCACCATGGCGAGGCGCGCGGAGCCGGCGAGCGGGATCGCGAGCGCGGCCAGCGCCGGCCCGCCGACGGATGCGATCGTGTACGACAGTGCGTCCTGCGCATACGCCTTCCGAACGGGCGCGATGTTGTCCGGCGCGAAACTCGAGAGGCCGCCCATGTAGGCGGGGGTCACGAAGCCGGCAACCGCGAGGATGAGCGCGATGACCCCGATAGGCAGCGAGCCGAGCTGTGACGCGAAGAGGTACGCGGCGGCCGTGATCGACCCGCCGATGATGAGGAGCAGCCTCGGGCGGCGCATCCGGTCGAGGAGCGCGCCGACAAGTGGCGCGGCGATGACGCTGGGGAACAGGGCGACGGCGACCAGGAATCCGCCGACGGCGACGTCGCCGAGCTGTTCGACGGCGAGAAGCGGCAGCGCAACGACTGCTCCGGCGTTCGCCAGTCTGAGGGGAATCGAAGTCGACTGGTACCGCCAGATGCCGCTCATCCGAGAACAGAACTCCTCACCGCAAGGCCGTCGCAAGCCGCGGCAGACGCTACCGCGAATGCCAGCCTACGTCGCACGCGAACCCGCCGGACGGCATCGAGAAACCTGCCGCAACCGGCGCAAACACGCTTGTTATGGGCAGTTCTCGCGAACCGGCCTCCCGGTTGAGCTCGGCTCAGTCGCCGAGCTTCTGGTCGAAGTCTTTCGGCGCGAGGGCCAGGGCCGCGGCCTCCTCGCGGCTCACGCGCTCCGCCTCGCGGCGCGACTTCCTCATGTTGAGGAGGTAGTGGATGCTCGTCGGCACGACGGTCGCGAGCACGGCGAGAATCAGGATCACGTCGATGTACTCGCGGATGAAGTCCCCGAGCACCGGGACGTAGCCGAGCAGGTAGCCGGCGAACGTGAGTCCCGAACCCCAGATGAGCGCGCCGATGAGGTTGTAGATCGTGTACTTGCGGTAATCCATCTTGCCGACGCCGGCCGCGACGGGCGCGAACGTGCGGACGATCGGCACGAAGCGGGCAACGATGACCGCGAGGCCGCCGAAGCGTTCGAAGAACGAATTGGTGCGCTCGACGTTCTTCATGCTGAAGAGCCCGCTCTCCTTGCGTTCGAAGATCCTCGGCCCCGCCTTCCGGCCGATCAGGTAGCCGACTTCGCCTCCCAGGAACGCTGCCAGGCCGATGGCGAGGCACACCCACCAGATGTCGAAGCCAATGCCCGGGTAGAAGGCGAGGAGCCCCGTGATGAGCAGCAGCGTGTCGCCCGGCAGTAGGAAGCCGACGAGCAGGCCGGTCTCCGAGAACACGATGAGGCAGACGACGAGCAACGCCCAGGGGCCCGCACCGTGAATGATCGTTTCAGGGTCGAGCCAGGGGAAGAGTGTGGGAACCACGGAAGATGCATCCAGTCGCAGAATTCTTGAGGTGAACGAAGGGTATCCCCTACGGATGGGGTGAAACTCCGATCACGATCACGATCGTGAACCCTTCGGCGGAAGGCGACGCGCCGAGCTCCAAGTCGACGATGCGCAGAGCCAACACGGTGCGTGTCTCGCCACGACGGCGGGAGGCGTCGCTGGTGCGGTTGCCCGGCGCTGGAAGCCGCATCAGCGGAACCCATCGCTGACGAGCTGATTTGCAGGCGTCGACCAGGTCTGAGTTCGCGTCGGAACGAGCGCCCGTGACGTGATCATCGCGGGCATTTCGGTGGCGTTCGATGTCGTTTCCGATGGTCATCGCCCGAATGTCGGTGGCTCGGTCTAGTCTGAGAATCAGTAAGAAACTAGTACATACATACTATTCCGTGGTATGTTGAAGGCGATCTTGGGGGAGGTCAGGATGCAGAACGAGGCGCAGAAGCCGCGAGGCAATAAAGCCGCGCGAACCGCATTCTTCCGCGATCCTGAGCCGGCGAGTACTGAGTCGATGAGTTCTAGCTCGATGAGCTCTAGCTCGATGAGCTCTAGCTCGATGAACTCTGAGCCGATGAGCTGTGAGTCGATGAGTGCTGAGTCGATGAACTCTGAGTCGCTGAGATCTGAGTCGATGAGTGCTGACTCGGATGGCCCTCGATCGGGCTGGACGGCTCCGCCCGGGCTTCCGTCGGACGTTGCCGCGTTTACACGCGAGAGTGCAGTTGCCGCTACTCCTGAGGTCGAGGCACTTATCGATGGGCGTCGACCCGTTGCCTCCCTGCTCGACTTGGAGTTCTTCGCCGCGTTCGAAGAGCTGGCCGCGCGCAAGCGGATGCTCGACGCGACGATTCTCGAGATGACGGCCGAGCTCCTCGGGCGGGATGAGGCGACGCCCGTCGCATTCTCCGGCTCACTCGTGCGTCGCGGCGGGTTCCGGTCTGTGCACGAGGCGGTGCAGCAGACGCTCGGGCTCAGGCGGGCCGAAGCGGGGGCCATGCGCGCGCTCGCGGAGGCGACCCGCGAGACGATAAGTATGACCGGCGAGCCGTTGCCGCCGGCGAGGGGTCACGTCGCGGTCGCAGTTGCCGAGGGGCGAGTGACGCTCTCGCAGGCCTCAGCCATCGCCAACGGGCTGCGAGAGGCCGATCGCCGGGCCGATGTTGCCGACCTCGAGCGCGCCGAGTACGAGCTTGTGCAAGCAGCATGTGGACTCACGCCGGAAGACGACGAGCCCGCTTCGCCGGAGAGTCTCGCCAAGCAGGCGGCGGTGTGGGTCGCGTTCCTCGACCCAGACGGTGCAGAGCCGAACGCTGAGCGCCAGGCCGAGAAGCGCGGCCTCTCGTTTACTCGACGATCCGACGGCATGGTGCAGGGGCGGCTCCTCGCGACGCCCGAACAGGGGGAAGTTCTGCAGCGCGTCCTCGACGCCTACCTCTCTCCGCGTCGCGAGCAGGCCTGCGATGAAGAAGACGCCGCACTCGACGGCGTCTCGGCGGAGCCCCAGGAAGCGCCGCCGATCAGCGACGAACGCAGCACGTCCCAGCGGCGCATCGATGCCCTCGTGTCGGTCTTCGCGCAGCATGCCGAGTCTCCGGCCACGCCCCGCACGGGCGGCGAGGCTCCAACCTTGGTCGTTTCGGTCACGCGCGCCGGGCTGCACGACTCCATCGAGAGCCTCGCGGATGTGCCTCGCTACGAGCACTCAGGCGAACCGGCGTCGATCGAGGTCGCAAGGCGCATCCTCTGCGACGGCATCATCCGGGCCGCGCTTGTCGGCACCGACGGCGAAGTCCTGAAGCTGGGCCGAAAACGCAGGCTCTTCAGCCCGGCACAACGGAGGGCGATCTTCGCGAGAGACCGAGGATGCAGAGCACCCGGATGCGACCTCGCCCTCGACACGGTCGAGATTCATCACGTCACCCCGTGGTCGATGGGTGGTCTCACCGACACCTGCAACGGCATCGCGCTGTGCACGTTCCACCACCACGAAGTCCACCTCGAGAGGCTCGTCATCGTGCCCTCAGTCGACCGAGTGTGGAAGGTGGAGCCAGCAACCGGACCAAGAACCAGTCGTGACCCGCTCCGAGTAGCCGACGGGTCCGGGGCTTCTGGCGCGTCAGGCCGGTCTGGCGGATCGCCGAGTGCAGTGGAGTTTCGAGCGACGCGGCCAGAGCCACCGCCGACACCGCTCAGGTAGTGAGGTCGTTCGGGTACGGCCCAGGCAGTTGGGCACAGCGGTTCGGGCACTGCTCAGGTCGTTCGGGCACTGCTCAGGTCGTTCGGGCACGGCTCAGGCAGTGTCGCCGTTCGCCGTTCGCCGTTCGCCGTTCACCCGTCGCCTGTCGCTCTGTCACCTGTCCCTCTGGGCCCCATGGCGGCTCTCGTAATCGTTCTCGAGCGACACAGCTGACTGAGACTGACTGAGACATCTCAGCCAGATGCGTCACCGAAGGAATGCCCAGTTAGTCCCGGGGTGCCGGTGCTTGCGGTGGCGTCGCCGCGTCCCTGATCCCACCTGTATCCCTGATCCCACCTGTGTCCGTGATCCCACCTGTGTTCGTGCCTGCACCTGCACCGACGCCCGCGCCTTCAGCTGAGGCCGCGCGGGCCTGAGTCGAGGCAGCGCCACCAGCGTGCACGGTCTGCGAAGCGCGACTCGCCGCATCCAGCTCCTCGGCCTCCTCGCCACTGACGGCCTCGCCGCGGGCCACCAGGCCCGCAACGTCCGAAAGCGGGATCTGCTTGAGGAAGAGCGAAAGCAGGAAGGCCAGCGCGATGAACGGCACGAGGTACCAGAACACGGGCGCCAGAGCGTCCGCGTACGCCGTCACGATGCCGTCCCGCACCTCGTCCGGCAGCTGCGACAGCGTCTGCGGGTCGATCGTGGATGTCGCCGCCGCGGCGTCGGCCGCACTCGCGCCACTCGCCGTGAACACCGACGTGAGGTTCTCGGTGAGGCGGGTCGTGAAGATCGCACCGAACACAGCCGTGCCAAGCGCGGCACCGACCTCACGGAAGTAGTTGTTGGTGCTCGTCGCAGTGCCGATCTCGGCCGCTGGCACCGCGTTCTGCACGACCAGCACCACAACCTGCATGATCAGGCCGAGTCCGGCACCGAAGAAGAACAGGAACACGCAGATGAGCCAGATCGGCGTATCCGCCGTCAGCGTTGTCATGGCCACCATGGCGAGGCCCGTCAGCACGGTGCCCACGATCGGGTAGATGCGGTAGCGGCCGGTCTTCGAGATCAGGATTCCGGATGCGATGGACGTGCCCATCAGGCCCGCCATCATCGGCAGCATGAGCAGACCGGAAGCCGCCGCCGACGTGCCAGACGACATCTGCAGGAACGTCGGCACGAAGCCGATCGCCGCGAACATGCCGATGCCCAGCGTGAGGCCGATTGCAGTCGCGTTCACGAAGATCGGGTTCTTGAAGAGGCCGAGCGGAATGATCGGGTCCTCGGCCCGCGACTCGACGAAGATGAAGATCGCGGCCGAGACGAGCAGGCCAAGCCCCCACGCCCACGTGACCATCGAACCCCAGCCGTGCTCAGCGTCCGCGCCGAAGTCGGTGAAGAAGATGAGGCTCGTCGTGGCGGCCGACAGGAACAGCACACCGAGGTAGTCGATGCGCTTCGTCGCCTTCTTGCTCGGCAGCTTCAGCGCGACGACCGCGATGATGAACGCCGCGATTCCCACGGGGATATTGATGTAGAACGCCCACTGCCACGTCAGGTGGTCGACGAAGTAGCCGCCGAGGAGGGGGCCGCCGACGGCGGAGAGCCCGAAGACCGCGCCGAGCGGTCCGAGGTACTTGCCGCGTTCGCTGGCCGGCACGATGTCGGCGATGATCGCCTGCGACAGGATCATGAGACCGCCGCCGCCGAGGCCCTGGATGGCGCGGAACACCACAAACGCCCAGAAGCTGTCCGCGAAGGCGCAGCCAACCGAGGCGAGCGTGAAGATCGCTATCGCGATGAGGAACAGGTTCCTTCTTCCGAGCACGTCACCGAACTTGCCGTAGATCGGCATGACGATGGTCGTCGCGAGCAGGTAGGCGGTAGTGATCCACACCTGGTGGTCGACGCCACCGAGCTCGCCCACGATGGTGGGCATGGCGGTCGAGACGATCGTCTGGTCGAGACTCGAGAGGAGCATCCCGGCGATGAGGGCGCCGAAGATCGTCCAGATCCTGCGTTTCGTGAGCAGGAACTGCGGCGCGGCTGGCGACTGTGCAGTGGTGGTCATGCGGAGGTCCGTTCGAAGAAAAGGGGTCAGAGGGTTTTCCGCGAGGAGCGCGGAGGGTGAGAATCGAGAGGGTGGACCGGATGCGGTGGGCGGCCGAGTGGAGGGCGCGGTCAGCTGCTGAGTACGGCCCGCATGGCGGCCACACGTCTCGCGACGACCGTTTCCATGTCGTCGGTGTTGTCGGTGGTGAAGAACTCGAAGGCGCTCGCCCGCATCGCGGACATGAGGATCTGCACGGCGGCGGCGGCACGGAGGTCGCCGGGTCGAAGCCCCTCGCGGCGTTCGACGAGCGCAACGTCTCGCTTCTCGTCGCTCGACATGTGTTCGAGGACCCGCTTGAAGAGCCTTGGTTCCTGGTCGATCACGGCCATCACCTCGCGCACCTGGTCAGGGTTCGGTTCGGGGTCGGCCTCCCGCCAGCGGTCGAGCGCGAGCCGCGTCAGCGCCTCGAGCAGGTCTGGGCTCAGGGCTCCGCTTTTCGGGTCGCCTCCCGCAACGAACCCCTCGTCGAGGTGCGCCGTCTCTCTCCGCGAGGAGATGCCAAGCACGGCGTCTTCCTTCGACGCAAAGTAGTTGAAGAAGGTGCGTCGGGAGATCCCGACCTGCTCGCAGAGCTCCTCGACGGTGAATCCGCCGAGGCCGACGTCGAGGGCTCGCCGGCGAGCGGCCGCCGCGAGATCGTGGCTCGTCTGCGCCATCTTGCGAGCGCGAAGGTTCGTTGCACTATCTGTCACTAGTGCAGTATTGCACTATTCAAGCAAAGTGCAACCAGTTCAGAGCGTTGATTCAGAGGGTGGATGCGGGGCGGCCCCACGCGCATCCGTTGGCCTACGCTGTCCCCTAGCACCCTGAGGAGACCCGATGGCCGAGATTCCGCACATCACGATCAGCGCTGGCTTCATCTTCGCGATCATCGACCTGATCATCCGTGTCATCGCGATCATCGTCGTGCCCAGGAATCGGAAGCCGAGCGTCGGCATCGCCTGGCTCATGGCCATCTTCCTCATTCCCTACGTGGGCGTCATCGCCTTCCTGCTGCTCGGCAGCTTCCGTCTGCCCGCGAAGCGCATGGAGCGTCAGCAGGAGGTCACGACCTTCATCAACATGGCGGTCACGAGCGTCGAGGTCGAGCCGACGAAGCACAGCGACCCTGCGTGGTTCGACTCCGTCGTCGCCCTCAACCGCACCTACACGGCTATGCCCCTCATCAGTGACAACGAGGTTGTCCTGCAGGGCAGTTACGAGGAGACGATCCTCGCGATGGCCGCAGAGATCGACTCCGCCGAGAAGTGGGTGCACATCGAGTTCTACATCCTCGCCTGCGACCACACGACCAGGCCCATCTTCGACGCCCTCGATCGGGCTGTCGCGCGCGGGGTGAGCGTGCGAATCCTGCTCGACCACATCGCATCCATTCGCGTGCCCGGCTACCGCAAGCACACGCTGTCCCGACTCAAGCACCTCGCGAACACGGGTGCCGAGTGGCACTACATGCTTCCCGTCCGGCCGTGGCGCGGCGAGTACCAGCGGCCTGACCTGCGCAACCACCGGAAGCTCCTCATCGTCGATGGGAAATCCGCCTACCTCGGCTCGCAGAACGTCGTCGACTCGACCTACAACAAGCGGGGCAACATCCGCCGCGGCCTCCACTGGCACGACCTCATGGTGCGCCTCGAAGGGCCGGCCGTGCACGCCGTCAGCGCCGTCTTCATCACCGACTGGTATTCCGAGTCGGGCACGATCATCCCCGAAGACCTCACCGACATCGAGACCATGCCGCAGGAAGCGCGCATGGACTGCCAGATCGTGCCGAGCGGACCCGGCTACCCGAGCGAGAACAACCTCCGCCTCTTCCTCAACCTGCTCTACGTCGCGCAGAAGTCCATCATCATCACGAGCCCCTACTTCGTGCCGGACGAGTCGATGCTCTACGCCATCACCACCGCGACGGCGCGCGGCGTCGTCGTCGAACTGTTCGTCTCCGAGATCGGCGACCAGGCGATGGTCTACCACGCGCAGCGCTCGTACTACGAGGCGCTGCTGCTCGCGGGGGTTCGGATCTGGATGTACAAGTCGCCGACGATCCTCCACGCCAAGCACTTCACGATCGACGACGAGGTCGCCGTCATCGGCTCGTCGAACATGGACATGCGCTCCTTCTCGCTGAACTTCGAGGTGTCCCTGATGGTGCGCAGCGCGGACTTCGTCGAGGACCTCCGCGAGGTCCAGCAGGACTACCGCGAGAACTCGCGGGAGCTCACCATGTTCGAGTGGCGGAAACAGCCGCTTCGCTCCACGGTGCTCGACAACCTCGCGAGGCTCACTGCTGGGCTGCAGTAGCAACTGCCTGAGTGTTCGCTCCGACCAAGGCGCAAGGCACGCCGCCGATGTCGGTAGTCGAGAGTAACTTAGCGAGTGGGCTCGATCGGGCCCAGAACTATCGACGCGTGCAGGAGTAACGAGTCATGCAGAAAATCATTCCGAACCTCTGGTTCAACAAGAACGCCGAAGAAGCCGGCGAGTTCTACGCTTCCATCTTCCCGAAGACGACGACGTCGGTGGACGCGCGCTATCCCGAAACCGACCTCCTCGACTTCCAGAAGGATTTCGCTGGGCTCCCGCTCGTCGTGGGCGTCGAGGTCGGCGACTACCGGTTCACTCTCATCAACGCCGGTGACCAGTTCAGGCCGAACCCGTCCATCTCATTCATGCTCAACTTCGACCCGCGCGTCCTCGGGGGAGACGCGGTGTCCGCGCGGGAAGCGCTCGACAAGGTGTGGGCCGGGCTCAGTGACGGCGGCAAAGCGCTCATGCCGCTCCAGGAGTACCCGTTCAGCCCGCACTATGGCTGGGTGGAAGACCGCTACGGCGTGAGCTGGCAGCTCATGCTCGCCGACCCTGAGGGGCTGAGCACGGCTGACGAGGCGCGTCCGTTCATCGTGCCGAGCCTCATGTTCGGCCGGGAGGCGCAGAACCGGGCGCGCGAGGCAATCGACTTCTACGTCTCCCTGTTCCCGGATGCGCGCATCGGCACCGTCGCCGAGTATCCGGCCCAGTCAGGCCCAGCGCCCGCAGGTGCGATCATGTACGCCGACTTCCAGCTTGCCGGCCAGTGGTTCGCTGCTATGGACAACGGTGCCGACCAGCAGTTCGGCTTCGGCTGCGGCGTCTCACTTGAGGTGGCCTGCGCCGACCAGGCGGAGATCGACCACTTCTGGGATGCGATGAGCGCCGTACCCGAGGCTGAGCAGTGCGGCTGGCTCGTCGACAAGTTCGGTGTGAGCTGGCAGATCGTCCCCCAGAACATGGGAGAGCTCATGGCGAGGCCCGACGGGTATGAGCACATGATGCAGATGAAGAAGCTCGTCATCGCCGACTTCTGAGCGCAGCACGATCACACACAGGAAACGCCCCTCGCTGAGGGGCGTTTTTTGTTGGCCAGCCGGAGTGGCGTTGCCAAAGTGCTCAACTGGAGCGGATGACGGGAATCGAACCCGCGCTATCAGCTTGGGAAGCTGAAGTTCTGCCATTGAACTACATCCGCGCATCCACTGGCGGCGCCCGTGAACTCGACCATCGTACAACGAAGCGGCCCCGGGGTCAGAAACACTCATTTCGCGGCCTCTTCCCCGGGTGCCCGTCGAACTCCCCCTAATGTTGCGGTCCAATCTCCGATCTGGGAGTGTGGACCCACATAGCTGTGGGCCAGGTCAGGGGAAATGCCGGTTCACCGCTCCGAACTTCCAGGGGGATCCAATGGGCGATATTTCGTGCGCCGAAAATCAACTGCCAAGCCGTCGGGCTGTTGCATCAGCAGCTGCCTGGGTTGTACCTACGATCGCGCTTGCCGTGGCCGCGCCGGCCCAGGCTAGCTCCGGGCCCGCCCAACAGCCTCCTGGGCTGAACGGCTGGATCCAGTTCAGCTGGCCAGAACGCAACGACAGCAGAAACTACGTCGTCGACGGCCGCGCAGGCGAGTCACACCAGTACGGCGCATACGGGCTCTGGGTGACAAACACGACCAGCTCTTCCGTGATCGAGGACATCAGAATCGTCCTGCACTATCTCCCGGCACCGAGCTCATGGTCGCCAAGCTCCTCGTCCGCGTGGAGCAACCTCAGCCCAATCGGGACGCACACGTTCCCTGAGGGGACGCATCAGAGCTACCAGATGACCTATACCGGGCCCGTCACGCCCGCTGATGGGGTCACCAACCTCGTGAACGACCTCCGGTTCACGGGCGCTGCCCGCGTCGGCGGAAGCGCACCGTCGATCTACATCGACCGCTACGTGACTGTGGATGGAGTGGAGCTGGCGTTCCGTCGCAGGGTCGGCACGAACATCTACACGCCGCTGAACACGAACACTCCGCCGAACATGCCGAACACACCGACCGTCCCCGGTGGGCGTCGTTCGTCTTCGGCTGCGGAAGAGTTCGAAGCAGTCGGCGAGAACGCAGCGCTCGGCTGACATTCGACTGACCCGCAGCATCCTGGACCCGATCGGCTTCGTGCCGGTCGGGTTCAGTCGCGTTTGGTGACGAACGCTCGGATCACGAAGAAGACGATGACGGCGACAACCGCGACGATGCTGAGTCGGGCGACCATCCAAGCCAGGTGGAACAGCACGTCGACGAGCCACCACGCGATGACGACGGCCACGATGACGCCGATGACTGTCCACACGTTTCTGCTCACGGAATCAGCCTAGCCGCGCGCATCCACCAAGCAACTAGGCTGACGACGTGCTTCTCAGCGATCGGGACATCAAGCAGGGCGTCAAGTCGGGCCGCATCGGCCTCGAACCGTACGAGCCTGGACTCATTCAGCCGTCGAGCATCGACGTGCGCCTCGACAGGTACTTTCGCCTGTTCGACAACCACCGCTACCCGTTCATCGATCCCGCGGAAGAGCAACCGGAGCTGACACGCCTCGTCACGTCGAAGCCGGACGAGCCGTTTGTGCTGCACCCAGGCGAGTTCGTGCTCGCTTCCACGTTCGAACGCGTCACCCTCGGCGATGACGTCGCCGCGCGACTCGAAGGCAAAAGCTCGCTCGGTCGACTTGGGCTCCTCACACACTCGACGGCGGGGTTCATCGACCCCGGCTTCACCGGCCACGTCACTCTCGAACTCTCGAACGTCGCGACGCTGCCGATCAAGCTGTGGCCCGGCATGAAGATCGGTCAGCTCTGCTTCTTCCAGCTGTCCAGCCCAGCTGAGCATCCGTACGGCTCGTCGATCTACAGCTCCAGGTACCTCGGTCAGCGAGGCCCGACCGCATCCCGGTCGTTCATGAACTTCACTCGCGCAGATGTCTCCGTCACCGAGGCGGGGGCGCCCGGAAACTGAGCCCTCTGCACCACGCAGGCCGGTCGGGTGCCCGCGGTGAGGTGCGCCGAACATCTGCGAGAGGTTGCGGAAACCGGGTGGCCCGCCCGTAGCGTTGAGGAAACGTTGTCAACGATGCCCGTGCTCCACCGGGCTCGAGGCATCCGCACGAAGGATGCACGGTCATGCCACAGACGCCGCCCCAGGTTCCCGGAACAGGGGACCTCACTCGGGAACCGAGCCCCGGAGACATCAAGCGCTGGCGCCGCTACCTCGCAGATGAGCGCGCCGAAGGGTCCGTATACCGGGACCTCGCCGCGAAGCGTGAAGGCGAAGAGCGGGAGATTCTCCTCGGCCTCGCCAACGCGGAAGTTCGCCACGAAGAGCACTGGTTGCGCCTCCTCGGAGCCGCCGGCGATGGCGGCGTGCGTGCCCAGCCCAGCACGCGCCTGTTCGGATGGTTCGCCCGCCGCTTCGGCTCTCTCTTCGTGCTCGCGCTCATCCAGCGAGCAGAGTCGCGTTCCCCATACGAGAGGGAAGCGGATGCGACGCCCGAGATGGCCGCGGATGAGCGCATCCACGAGGAGGTTGTCCGGGGGCTCGCGATGCGAAGCCGCTCGCGCATGTCCGGCATGTTCCGGGCCGCCGTGTTCGGCGCAAACGACGGGCTCGTCTCGAACCTCGCCCTTGTGCTCGGGATCGGCGCGACGGGCGCGCCGACCGTCATCATCCTCGCCACCGGTCTCTCCGGCCTGCTCGCCGGTGCGCTCTCGATGGCCGCAGGCGAGTACGTCTCGGTGAGGTCGCAGCGTGAGCTGCTGCAAGCCTCCACGCCGAGCCCGGATACTCCTCAGACCATCCAGAAGCTCGACGTCAACGCCAACGAGCTCGAGCTCGTGTACCGAGCCCGAGGAATGGACGAAGGCGAAGCCCGCCGGTACGCTCACCGGGTCTTCGCGCTGCAGGGCGCCGACCCAGAGTCGGGGCCCATCGCGTTGCACTCGGGCGACGACGAGCACGAGGAGCTCGGCACGGCGTGGACGGCGGCGCTCTCGAGCTTCTGCTTCTTCGCCGGCGGCGCGCTCCTGCCTGTGCTGCCCTACATCTTCGGCATGAGCGGCCTGGCCGCCGTTCTCGTCTCCGCGGTTGTCGTCGGCATTGCGCTGCTCACTACCGGGGCGATCGTCGGCGTGCTGTCCGGCGGCCCGCCCTGGCGTCGGGCCGGACGCCAGCTGCTCATCGGCTACGGGGCGGCCGCTGTCACGTACGTGCTTGGCCTCGGCTTCGGCGTTGCGATTGGATAGGGCCTATGCCGATTCCTGAATTCGTCGCCGACCTTCGAGCCAAGATCGGGCCCGAGCATCCGCTGTGGTTGGCGGGTTCGACGGCCGTCATCATCCGCCCGCGCGTGAGCGGCCCCGGCGATGAGGTGCTGCTGGTGCGGCGCTCCGACAACGGCGTGTGGAGCCCCGTGACGGGAATCGTCGACCCTGGCGAGCATCCCGCGACTGCCGCTGTGCGCGAAAGTCTCGAGGAGGCGATGGTCGAGGTGCGCGTCGACCGGCTTGTGCGCCTCAGCGTCTCGCCGAAGATCGTGCACGCGACGGGTGATCGTGCCCAGTACTGCGACCTCGTGTTCCGCTGCTCGTGGGTCTCGGGCGAGGCGGCCGTCGGTGACGATGAGTCGGTAGATGTGGCCTGGTTCCCTGTGGATGCGCTGCCCGACGTGCCAGAGCACCTCGCCTCACGCGTCGCGGTCGCCGTCGCGGACAAGCCCGAGTGCGAGCTGCTGGTTGACGGGGTCGCGCTGCCGATCGTCGGGCCCGGCGGCCTCAGGTAAGCAAGTCGGCCGGCCGGTTCGAGGGTTGCTGCACTGGTGATCTGCGCGACTTCTGTCCAACTTCAGTGCGATAACAAGCCGTGATGACCCGGGCGGGGCACTCAGAGCCAATTTTGCACTCATGTTGGACAGGCGTTGCGAGTCGTCGAGCTTTGTTCTAAGTTAACGAAACGTAATTCGTTATATCTCAGAGGAACAAACGAGGGGGTCCCGTGTCGGATTGGTCTGGAAACTACCCGTTTGAGATTCTGGGCCTGCTCTATGCGCACGGGTGGATCGTGGCGGTGGTCATCGCTGCTGGTGTCCTGATCCTGGCAACACGGAACGCCAGTCGAGCGGCGATCGGGTCGACTTCGCCGCGGGAGCGCTCTGTGCTCGTCGTGCTCAGCGTTGGGTCCGCCGTGGTCTTTGCCGCACAGGAGATTGTTCGTGATCAAGCCGAGCTGCTGCTTGTGAGCTCGGATTGGACGACCAGATTCATCTGGTGGAAATACGTGGGGCCGGCGGCGGCCCTCGTGCTTGTCCTGATCGTTGGCGCGCTGCTGCTCCGGGGTGCGCGCCGAGACGTCGAGGTCCGAGTGCCACCCTTCGCTGCGCGTGGCTGGGCCAGCTTCACCGGCCGCGCACTGCTCGTTTGGGCCTGCGCAGGCCTGTCCCTGCTGATCCTGGTCGCACTTTTCGCGGGGGCAAATTCGTCGCAGGCGGCAGATGGACACTTCCGGCTGCTCATCCTGTCCGGCAACGCGCTGCACGGGAACTCGGTCGGATGGATGAGCGAGGGGACCGACTACTTTGGCTGGTCGTACAGCGGGCCGACCCTGGCAACAGCCGGGTTGGCAGCCCTCGCGTGTTGGTGCTTCCTCCGCGAGAATGCGTTGCGTCCGTATCGCAACCCATCGACGGTCGACGCAGAGGCCCGGCTGCGCGTTGTACTCGGTCGTTCGGTGTTGCTTCTCTTCATAGGAACCGTGCTCGTGACGACCGCGATCGTTCTCCGAGACATGGGCTACGCAGGGATTCCCCACGGAGGAATCCTCATGGAGGAAGGCTTCGTTCTGCCGATCGGGGGCGAGTTCGAGGCCCTGAGCCAAGTGCTGCTCGTCGTTTCCGCCCTCCTGCGGCCGATCGCTGTGACGCTTGTTCTGCTCGGAGGCAGCATCGGGTGGCTGCCAGAGCTGGTCGCGGGTCGGCGGCGTGCAGCACGCAGCTCCATTGAGTCGGTTGCAGGGGCCAGCAGGTGACCGGGACCTCGGACCCAAAGGACTCGGCGGTGAACCCGTCCGCGGATGAGATTCGTTCGGCCGAGCAGATCTACACCTACTTCAAAGGGCTCATCGTTTCGGGCCGACTGGGCGCAGGAGACAAGTTGCCCACGGTGCGCCAAACGGTCATCGACCTCGAGGTGGCGCTCGGGACGGCCGCGAAGGCGTACAAGCTGCTCGAGCAGGAAGGGCTCGTGGTCTCACGCGGGAGGGCGGGAACGCGAGTCGCCGAATCGGGTGCCCTGCTTCCGGGAGACGTCGCTGCGCAAGTTCGGGCGGCTGTGGCGAGTGCGAAGCGGCATGGAATTCCGCGCGAGGACGTCGCCAGTGCGCTTCGCGCATACTGGGACGCCTGACCAGGCCGGGCTACTCGGGAGCGCCGACCACTACCTGGCCGTCTGCGGAGGAGACCGTGACGGTCACCGACTGGTCCTGTTCCGCGTAGGTGAACGTGCACTGGAACTCGGACCCCTGGTCAACCTTGACCTGCTCGGGGCAGACGACGTCGCTCACCTCGACGAGCCCGAAGTCGTCTTGCAGCACGCGAGTGACCTCCGCCTGGAGCGGCTCCGCCGCGAGCACACTCCCATTGCTCTCGCCGATGAAGTATCCGCCGAGACCCGCGATGAGTGCCGCGGCGGGGATCGCGAGGATCAGGAGCAGACGCGAATTGCGCTTTGGTTTCCCGCCGCCGGCGCCGGCCATGCCGGGCGCCGCGCCGAACTCGGAGCCGGGAGCGCCGGGCGTGGGGTAGCCGGTCGGCTGCTGCTGGTACCCGAAGCCCTGCGTCGGCGGAACCCCGGTTGATGGAGCCCCGGTTGTTGGGCCGTATCCGGCTCCAGGTACGCCGTAGCCCGTGCTCGGAGTTGCATAGCCGGTGCTCGTCGCCGAAGGCACGCCGTAGCCGGTGTTGGTCGCCGAGGGCACGCCGTAGCCGGTCCCGGAGCCCGCGCCGGTGGGAGCGCCCGTGCCCGCACCGCCGGGAGGCGTGGCCGAAGCGCTCGAGAACCCGGGCTGTGAATACTGCTGGCCGGTTTGTGGATACTGCTGACCGGCCGGCGGATACTGCTGACCTGGCCGGCCCTGCCGGCTGTCCTCGGCGGCGTGGCCAAGCTGGCCCGGCCGCACC
Source organism: Pseudoclavibacter sp. AY1F1 (assembly GCF_002931075.1). GTDB lineage: Bacteria > Actinomycetota > Actinomycetes > Actinomycetales > Microbacteriaceae > Pseudoclavibacter. The sequence continues at coordinate 233,045 of NZ_PSTQ01000003.1, forward strand.
GCGCTGGGGGCGCCGAATTGGCCGTGCTGTCCTGGACCGTACGAGTCGTGCTGATTCTGTTGCGGCTGCTGCCCGTACTGCCCCTGCTGCTGGTTCTGACCCTGCTGTTGGTTCTGACCCTGCTGCCCGTGCTGCCCCTGCTGTGGGTTCTGACCCTGCTGTGGGTTTTGGGCGTTGGGCGCCCCGTGCCCGGTTGCGGCGTCCTGCCCGTTCGGCCGACCCTGCCGAGGCTCCTGGGCCCGAGGCTCCTGGGCGCGAGGGCCCTGTTGGTTGCTGGGGCCCTGCTGGGTGCGGGGGTCCTGCTGGGTGCGCGGGTCCTGCTGGTTCCGAGGGTCGTTCGGGTTGCGTGGGTCGTACGGCCTCTGCGGGCCACCCTGCGGTGGGAAGGTCATCGTGCTGCCTCCAGCTTGCTTGCTGCTGCGTTCATGAGCTCGGGCCGGCGCCTAGCCGGTCCTCGCGTTCCCGATGGCATCCCAGAACGCGCTCGCCTGGTCTGAGGTGACGTTCGTCACGTACTGCGGCGCGAGCGACGCAGGGTCGTCCGGCAGGTCGTCTGCCGTCGGCGTGCCGGTGATCTCGAAGCCGAACTGCACCTCGACATCGAGCGAGGCCGCATCCATCGTGCCGTTGACCTCGATCTTCTGGATGATGCCGTCGGTGCCAACCCACACGTGCAGGGGGAGGAGCGTGCCGAGCTCGTCCTCGGTGAGCTGCGATCGCAGGTCGTCGCCGAGCGTGTACAGGCCCGCTTCCTCGAGCGAATCGAAGGTGACGGCCGACGTGAAGTGCTTGCTGCCGTCGGCCGAGACCTCGAGCTTCTCGGGCAGCTCCTCGCCCTTCGTCTCCTTCGACAGCTTCCACGCCTCGACGAGGTTGCACATGAAGACGACCGTGCCGAGGATGCACGTGCGCTGCGGGTCGCCAGACCGGTCGAGGTCGCCCATCGGGAGTCGGGCCCACGGTGTCGAGACGACCGTCGTGTAGGCGCTGCCAAAGAGGTAGTACGTGTAGCCGCTGCCCGCCATGTGCACTTCGTCGATCGACATGCCTGGCTCGGCAGTCGACTCCTTCGTGACGTAGGAAGCGCCGACCACGGTTGTCTCGTGCTGCGTGCTCAGGGTTGCCCCGGTCGAGGCCTTGCCATGCGTGTAGGCGGTCGCCGAGAAGTTCTCCACCCCGGCGAGGCCCTCGACGAGGGAGTCGCCGAGCAGCTCCGCGCCTGTGTCTGCGTGGTACTCGAGCTTCGCCTCGTGGTTGGCGACGGCCGTCGGAGTGGTCGCCGCGCATCCCGTGAGCACAAGGCCGACGAGCAGGGCTGTCGCTCCCGCGATCAGTCGCCGAGTGCGCATCAGGACCCCCCGAGCTCGTTGTACAGCGAGAGCGCGGTCTGCCCGAGCACCGAACCCTCCCATCGGAACGGCGGGTTCGCCGAAGAGAGGACCGTCGACGAGGTGGCGGCGACGTAGCCGGCGCCGACCCCCTTGTCGTAGTAGACCAGCCATGCCCCGCCCGATCCGCCTGGAGTCATGCTGCACATGTGCGTGTACCCGCCCGCGGAGCCTTCCTTCCACTGACTGGAGGCGCACATGTACTCCTCCGAGCCGTCGTACGGGCTGGCGCTCGGGTAGCCGACCTGCGTGATCGCCTTCGCAGGGACCCCGAATGCGATGCCTTGACCGCCCGTCACATCTTGGATGCGCTGCCCGTCTTTCTCTTCCATGACGAGGAACGCGAAGTCGTTGTTCCAGCCGTCGCCGTACACGCCCTGGTCGCCGTAGTTGGCGTTGTCGAGGAAGTGCTGAGGGATGCTGTAGTCGGTCGCCGCCCAGCGCCCGTAGGGCTGTTCGGCCCCGTCTCCTCGGTCACCCGGGATGAAGACGACGTTGGTCGCGACGGCCTTATTGCTCTCAAAATCGACGAGGCAGTGCGCTGCCGTGACGACGATGTTCCGCTCGCCCGAGTTCACGACAGTGGCCGAGCAGACGGCGAGTCCACTCGCGAACGACATGTAGAGGCGGCCGAACGTGGATGCGCCGAGACCAGCCCGGTCGAACGGCACCGCCTCAGAGACGTCTCCGTACCCGTTGGCCGACTCGGCCGCAGGGACTGCGGTGGTCGGGGCGACAAACGCGCCCGTCGCGGGGTCGCCGACGCCGACGGTGATCCCGTTGTCTGGCGAGGTGTAGTCGAAGCCCTCGGCGTTCTTGAACATGTCGGGGTCTGACCAGAAGTCGTGAGATTCCTGCGGGGAGGACTCGAACGAGTCGCGCAGGCTGACCGTGCCGCCCTCGATGGGCGCGTCGACGGCGTCGTACCCGTTGGCCGACGGGACGGCCGTCGCGCTCACCGAGCATCCGGCAAGCAGAACAACTGCGGCAAGCGCTCCGATGCTCGCGAGCAGAGCCCGCGGTCGGCGGCGGTGTCGAGTCATGGGTTCTCCTTCGGCACGCTGGGTATGCCGTGTGTTGTCATGCTACGCAGGGCCACCGACAGTCCAGCCGCGAACTGGCCGAAAACCCAGGTGAAGGGGAGTTCTCCCCTGGTCGTCGACGAGGAGGCCCCGGGAGTCCCGGGAGGCCCCGGGGCGTCAAGGGACAGCCCAGGGACGGCAAGGGGCAGAGGAATAGGGATGCTCGGGTGCGCGTTGCCTCTGCCATGTCAGGAACGCCCAAGCTCTCCGTGCTCGACCTCATCCCGGTCGCCGAGGGGCAATCGAGTGCCGATGCTGTCGCCGCCTCGCGACTATTGGTGCAGCGCGCAGACGAGCTCGGGTTCCACCGGTACTGGGTCGCCGAGCATCACAACACTGAGCTGGTCGCGTCGACAACACCGCCCGTGCTGCTCGCAGCGCTCGGGGCCGGGACGAAGCGCATCCGCCTCGGCTCTGGGGGCGTGATGCTCCCGAACCACGCGCCATTTGTCGTGGCCGAGCAGTTCGCGGCGCTCGAAGCCCTGTATCCCGGGCGCATCGACCTCGGGCTCGGGCGCGCCCCGGGCACCGACCCCTTCACTTCCGCCGCGCTGCGCCGCGACCTGTCACGAGACCGCGTCGACGAGTTCCCGAACGACGTGCTCGAGCTCATGGGCTTCCTCGGCGACGTGCGTGCCGAGCACGACCGGGAGGTGCTTGCTCGCCTGCGGGCGACACCCCACGCGGCGACGCACCCGCAGATCTGGCTGCTCGGCTCGAGCCTCTACGGGGCCGAGCTCGCGGCGGCCTTCGGCCTGCCCTACACGTTTGCGCACCACTTCGCGATGCACGCCGACCCGAAGGCCGCCGCCGACCACTACCGCGAGCACTTCGTGCCGTCTCCGGTGCTGGCAGAGCCGCACTTCATGGTGTCGGTTTCCGCGATCTCCGCTGACACCGTCGAGGAAGCCACGCGCCTCGCGCTCCCGAGCCGCGCCGCGATGCACCAGATCCGCTTCGGGAGGCCCACGCGTGTCTTCACCCCAGACGGGGCCGCCGCGTACGCCGCGCGCATGCAGGACCGCTCGCTGTACGACGCGACAACCGGCACGCAGCTCGTTGGAACCCCTGAGATGGTGGCGGATGGCATCGACCGGCTCGTCGCGCGGACGGGCGCCGACGAGGTGCTCCTCGCCGCGACGACGCACGACGTCGAGGTGCGCGTTCGAACGATCGAGGCGCTCGCAGAGCTGCGCGACCCCGCAGCCTGGCAGCCGCGTGACACGGCGAGCCGGGAGCCGCACGACTCAGCTATCTGAGAGCCGCACCCGAGTGTCGGTGCGCATCCGCATAATTGACGAGTGACTTCCCACGCGCGCCATGCCAGCTCCACCCCAGCAGAAAATGCCTCCGCTCCGGACGGCTTCACGTTCGACGACCCGAGCGACGCCCCAGACAGCACCGACGAGGCGCTCCTCCGCGCGCTCGCTGTGACCTTCGCCGAGGTCGGCTTCACGGTCGACGGCGTCGAATCGCGCCTGGGTGCTGAGGCCGCGGATGCGCTGCACCGAGACCTGCTCGAGCCGGCATCGTTCGCTCTGTCGCGTGAGCCTGACGATGCCCTTGCCGCGCTCATCCGCCTGTTCGTGCTGGCCGAGCCGGTCGAGGCCGGCGACGTGCCCGCCCTCGAGGAACTGCTCGCGGCCCGGCTCGTCGAGCGCCGCCCACGTACGGCGGCGGAGGCCACTGGCGACAGCAGGACCGAGCAGCTCGCTGACGAGCTTGTGACGGCGCTTGTCGACGTGCGCCCGTACGCAAGCGAAGGGGTGAACGGCAGCGTCGAGATGTGGGTCGCCTCCGACCTGGGCGGCGTCCAGCTCGGGCGAGACCAGCCGCTGCGCCGCGACCACGTCGTCGGCATCGGGCCAGCGACGACCCTGCTCGCGCAACTCACGCCCCGCGAGCCCGTCGCGCGTGCCCTCGACCTCGGCGTCGGCATGGGCGTGCAAACCATGCACCTGCTCGCGCACACGCGCCACGTCGTCGCAACCGACATCTCGGAGCGCGCCCTCGCGTTCGCGAAGTTCAACCTGCTGCTCAATGCCGCGGCCCTCGGCATCGCGCCCGGCGGCCTCGATGACCGCGTGAGCCTGCGCCTCGGCAACATGCTCGAGCCGGTGGCCGGCGAGCAGTTCGACCTGTTCGTCTCCAACCCGCCGTTTGTCATCACACCCCGCCGCGAGGGTGAGGAAGGCAGCGACCAGTACACGTACCGCGACGGCGGCAAGCCAGGCGACAGCATCGTCGAAGGCCTTGTGCGCGAGCTCGGCACAGTGCTCGCCCCGGGCGGCGTCGCGTGCATGCTCGGCAACTGGGAGGTGCGCGAGGGCGACGCCAACTGGCACGCGCGCCTCGAGACGTGGCCGGCGAGCGACGTCGACCTGTGGGTCGTGCAACGCGAGGACGCGACGCCCGTCGAGTACGCCGACATGTGGTTGAAGGATGCGGCCGAGAACGCTGAGCTCTCGAGCTGGCAGCACGCGTTCCGCCGCTATCTGCAGGACTTCGCGAGCCGCGACGTCGAGCGCATCGGCATGGGCATGTTCTTCCTCCGCCGCACCCACGAGGGCGCGGTCGGCGGTCCGCTTCGCCGCTTCGAGCACCTCACGCACGCGCTCGGGCACCCGCTCGCCGAGCACATCCGCGATGGCTTCGAGGCCATCACCTGGCTGCGCGGTGTCGACGACGCCGAGCTCTTCGACGAACCGCTTGTCGTCGCCGGCGACGTCACCGAGGAGCGCCACTCGCGCCCGGGCGACGAAGACCCGAGCATCATCATGCTCCGCCAGGGCGCCGGGTTCCGTCGCACGATGTCGATGTCGACCGAGCTCACGGGCTTCGTGTCGGTGTGCGACGGCGAGCTCGTCGGCTCTCAGATCGTCACCGCCATCGCCTCGCTCGTCGACGTCGAAGAAGAGGCGCTGCGCAAGAGCCTCGTCCCTGACGTGCGAGAGCTCGTCGCGCTCGGCTTCCTCGAGCCGCGCTGGCGGTAGGGCACCATGAGTCCGGCAGGTCGAATCGCCCCGCTCGATGGGGTCCGAGTGCTTGAGCTCGGCAACTTCATCGCGGCGCCAACTGCCGGGCGGATGCTCGCCGACTTCGGCGCTGAGGTCATCAAAGTCGAGCGACCGGGAACAGGAGACGAGCTGCGTTCCTGGCGCCTGCATCCTGGCTCGACGACGTCGATGCTCTTCCACACGATCAACCGCAACAAGAAGTCGATCACCCTCGACCTCCGCACGGAGGAGGGGAGGGACGCGGTGCGAGCGCTCGCGGCGGACTGCGACGTGATCCTCGAGAACTTCAGACCAGGCACGATCGAGCGCTGGGGCATCGGGCCGGACGTGCTCAACTCGATCAACCCGGAGATCGTGATCGGACGCATCTCCGCGTTCGGCCAGACGGGTCCGCTCTCGAGCAGACCGGGGTTTGCCGCCGTGGCCGAAGCGATGGGCGGATTCAGGAACCTGGTCGGTGATCCTGACCGCGCTCCCGTGCGTGTCGGCGTCTCGATCGGCGACTCCATCGCCGGCGTGTACGCCGCCTACGGCGTCATGATGGCGATGTTCCAGCGCGAGCAGCGCCGAGGTGCTGGCGTCGAGCCGTCGCCGCTCGAGGAACGAGTCATCGACGTCGCCCTCAACGAGGCCATGTTCTCGATGATGGAGTCGCTCATCCCCGACTACCAGGCTCACGGCGTCGTGCGCGAGCGCGTCGGCGGCCGCATGGAGGGCATAGCCCCCACCAACGCGTACGTGTGCGCCAACGGGAAGAGCGTGGTGATCGCCGGCAACGCGGATGCCATCTTCCATCGGCTCATGGTCATCATCGGCCGGTCGGACCTCGCGGACGATGCGGGTCTCGCGACGAACAACCTCCGCTGGGAGCGGCGCGACGAACTCGACGCGGCGATCGGCGCGTGGACGGCGACACTCTCCGCCGACGAGGTGCTCGACGTCCTCGACGAGGCCGGAGTCCCATCCGGCCCCATCTACACGGCCGCCGACATCAGCGAGAGCCCTCAGTACGCGGCCCGCGACATGATCCAGAAGTTCGACGTCACCGACGGAGAACAGACCATCGAAGGCGTCGGCTTCCCCGGCATCGTGCCCGTACTTGGCGCCTCCTCTCTCCCGATCCGCTCGCTTGCGCCGGAGCTCGGCCAGGACACGGCCGCCGTGCTCGCCGCGTACCTCGGTCAGGCTTCCCACGCGAGTGCGTCGAGCGCCTCGAGTGCCTCGAACGCCTCCGGCGATGACAACGACGATGAAGGAGTTGGAACACGATGAACCTGGCTCCACGTGCCGCCGCGCGACTGCGCGACGTGACCCTGCGCGATGGGCTGCAGCTCACCGGGCGGATGCTCTCGACCGAGCGCAAGATCGAGCTCGCGCGTGAACTCTTCTCAGCGGGTGTCCCCGAGCTCGAGATCGGCTCCATGGCGCGGGGTGATCTCGTGCCTCCCATGGCAAACACGATCGAGGTGATCGAGGCGCTCAGCCCGGCCGAACTGGAACGGAGCTGGGTGTGGGTCGCCACCCCGAGGCACGTCGAGAAGGCTGCCGCGGCGGGCGCCAAGAACTTCCAGTACTGCTTCTCGGCGTCCGACGCCCACAACCAGGCCAACATCGGACGCACCGCTGAGGCGAGCCTCGCGGCCATGCCTGACGCGGTCGCCCTCTCGCAGCAGGCCGGCGGGCGCATCCAGCTGTGTATCGCGACGTCGTTCACGTGCCCGTTTGACGGGCAAGTCGCCCCAGGCCGGGTCATCGAGATCGCGAACGACCCAAGGGCAAAGGGTGCGGCGGACATCGTGATCTGCGACACCCTCGGGCAGGCGCACCCGGCTCAGGTGTCCTCGCTCATTTCGAGGGTGGTTGCGGAGACACCGAAGCGCGAGATTGTCTTTCACGGCCACGACACCTGGGGCGCCGGCGTCTCGAACGGGCTGGCCGCGGTGCTCGCTGGCGCGAGCGTCGTCGACGGCGCCCTCGGTGGGCTCGGCGGATGCCCGTTTGCGCCGGGTGCGAGCGGGAACACGGCCACGGAGGACCTGCTCTTCGCGATGCGGCCCGACTGGCTCACCCCAGACCGGTTCGCGCGCATCGTGCGCACATCCGAGGGCCTGCTCTCCGAACTCGGCGAGCCGAACCGCTCGAAGGCCCGACAGGGAGCGAGGTCGAAGGCGCAGGCCTTCGAGTGGGTGCTCCCCGCCTAGGCGCTGGGCGCTGGGCGCTGGGCGCTAGGCACTGGGGGCTGGGCGCTAGGCGCCTCGGCGCTGGAACGGCGTGAGCAGCGAGCGGCGGTCGCGCCAGGCAGCTGTCGACCAGAGCGCGAGCCCGATGAGCAGCACCTGGAACGGCAGGCGGATGAGCCGCGCCGCGTCGGTGTCCAGCCCGAACGCATCTGTTCCCGTCACGTACTGCGAGATGTTGCCGGGGAACACTGCGACGAAGAAGGCTGCGACGGTGAAGCCCACTGCAACCCGCCAGCGCCAGGCAACGATGAGGGCCAGCCCGAGCAGCACCTCCACGACCCCGGAGGCGAGCACCACGAAGTCGGCGTCGAGCGGCAGCCACGTCGGCACCTGCGCCTGGAACTCCGCGCGGGCGAACGTCACGTGCGCGGTGCCCGCGAACAGCAGGAAGGCGCCGAGGACCACGCGTGCGATGGTCCGAGGCAGCGTGGTGCGGGGCGTGCGCGGCGCTCCGGAGGCGGAGGGATTGGCCTGCGAGCGTTCTGGTGAGTGTTCTGATGGTGTGGGGGACGGCATCCGCCAAGTCTGTGCCCTCACCCTGACCGATGAGTCCTGGCCAGGGGGCGCAGCTGTCTGCGCTGCAGGATTCCGGCCGCAAGTGTGAGCCAGCAACAGGCTCGCGAGCCGGCGAGCATGCGTCTCGCTCATTCTTGCCGGGGTCAGCGGCGCGAGAGCGTCTGCGCGGCGGGCTGCGGCGGCGCGAACTGCTTCGTCGCGATCAGCACGCCGACGAAGATGAGCGGCACGATCCAGCCGGTCCAGCCGAGGATCGTCGCCTGCGTCGTGTCGACGCGCTCGCCCGCCGCCGCGAACAGCAGGTACGAGGCGGCTGCCGCGTTGAATGCGCCGTGCGCGAGCGCCGCCGGCCACACCGATGCAGAACGGATGCGAAGCCACGCGAACACCGCCCCGACCAGGATGCACATCCCCGTCATCATGGCCAGCCCGAGCCAGCCGGGCGCATCCAGGTAGTTGTAGCCGAGCAGGATCAGCGGGGCGTGCCAGAGCCCCCAGATCACACCGGAGATCAGCAGTGCGGGGACGGTGCCGAGCCGCAGAAGCTTCGGGAGAAGCCAGCCGCGCCAGCCGAGCTCCTCGCCGAGGGCGGGGATGACGTTCATGACGGCGCCAAGCGGGATGCTCGCGAGCTGCGCCAGCACGAGGAGCGCGATCGGCACGTCGATCTGGGGAATCTCCGTGCCGGTCGACGCGCTCGCTGCGGCCAGCTGCTGGTCGAGGATCGCCTGGTATCCGGAGAAGCTCACGAGGTCCATCGAGTACACGCCGAAGAGCGCGCCGATGGGGAGCGCGACGAGGACAAGCGCGACGGGGACGACAAGGGCGAGGGCGAGGTAGGAGATGAGTCTGCGCGCCGGCTTGAGCGGGACGACGCCGAGCGCGCGCCACGGCCTCGTCGGTCGCTCGACGACGAACACCGCGACCAGCGCCGCAATGGCGGGCGTCAGCATCATCGCGATGGAGATGACCGTGAACCAGGGGTGCGCAAGGCCCTCGCCGAGCCACAGGGGCATCGTCACGAGCCACGCCAGCCCGAAGGCAAGGATGAGGAAGACGCCGACGGACAACTTCTCTCGGGTGGTCACAGAGCGGGCGGGGGATGCGGTCTGCGAGATCTGCTGCACCACGTCAGCCTCTCGTCCCAGCACGCGCGCTGTCAACGTGAGTCGGGGGTGCGGATACGCCAGAGAAACAAGGATGCCCCGCCCGTTTCCGAACGGGGCATCCCGAGTGGGTTTCGAACGTGCGGTTACGCGGCTGCGGCGGTCGCGTTGACCTCTCCGACCAGCACTTCGAGGACGTCCTCGAGGAACAGGAGCCCCGTCACGTTGCCCTCGGAATCGAGGGCCTTCGCGACGTGCGCGCCGCGGTCGCGGAGCACCGCCATGGCGTCCTCGAGCTCCGCATCCCGTGACACGGAGACGAGGTTCCGCAGGCGCTTCTGCGGGATCGGGGCGGTGAACGCGTCAGCGCCCATGAGGTCCATGACGTCCTTCATGTGGATGTAGCTCGTCGGTTCGCCGCGCTCGTCGGTGACGACGTAGCGGGAGAAGCCGTGCTCGGCGACGGCCTTCTGCACGTCGATGGGCCGCGCGCCGGCCGGCAGGAGCACCATCTCGGCGATCGGCACATCCACGTCGCTGACCTTCTTCTCCGTGAACTCGAACGCGCCCGCGAGCGTGCCGGACGTGTCGCTCAGCGTTCCCTCGCGGGTCGACTGCTCGACGATTCCGGCCACCTCCTCGAGCGTGTACGTGCTTGTCGCCTCGTCTTTCGGTTCGACCTTGAATAGGCGCAGCACGCCGTTCGCGATCGTGTTGAGGCTCCAGATGATCGGGTTGAAGATCTTGGAGACGACAACGAGGGGCGGGGCGAGGAGGAGGGATGCTCGGTCAGGTACCGAGAACGCGAGGTTCTTCGGGATCATCTCGCCGAACACCACGTGCAGGAACGTGACCAGTACAAGCGCCACGGCAAACGCGATCACGCTGATGACTTCGGCCGACAGCGCGGTGAGCCCAAGCGGAATCTCGAGGAGGTGGTGGATGGCCGGCTCTGAGACGTTCAGGATGAGCAGCGAGCAGACGGTGATGCCCAGCTGGCTGGTCGCCAGCATGAGCGTCGCGTGCTCCATCGCCCACAGGGTCGTCTTCGCGGCGCGGCTGCCCCGCTCGGCGAGGGGCTCGATCTGGGATCGCTTCGCGGAGATGACTGCGAACTCGGCGCCGACGAAGAAGGCGTTGCCGATGAGGAGGACAAACAGCCACAGGATTCCGGGCAGGTACTCACTCATTGGTCATCACCTCCTTGACTCGTTCGTGCGCTCTGTCGTGAGCGAGCTCCCGATTGCTCATGAGGCTCTGATCTCCGTCTGGCTCGTTTGGCAGGTAGCGGACCCGCACGATGCGGGTGCCGTCGATGCGCTCGACGCGCAGCGTGCCAGCCTCGATGGCGACCTCGTCGCCGAGCTCGGGCAGCCGCTCGAGGGTGTCCGTGATGAAGCCGCCGACGGTGTCGTAGTCGCCGTCCTCCGGCACCTCGATGGCGAGGCGGTCGAGCACCTCGTCGGGGCGCCAGGACGCGTCGAACGTGACCGAGCGGCCGCGCCGGATGAACCCGGTCTGGTGGCGATCGTGTTCGTCCTCGAGCTCCCCGACGATCTCCTCGACGAGGTCCTCGAGCGTGACGATGCCCGCCGTGCCGCCGTGTTCATCCACGACGACGGCCACCTGGTGCCGTTCGGCGCGCAGCAGGGTGAGAAGGGCGGATGCGCCCATCGACTCCGGCACGCGGAGTGCTTCGGTCTGCAGGTCGCGGGCCGTGACCTGCGTCTGCTGGTCGACGGCAACCGCGAAGGCCTGCTTGGCGTGCACGAACCCGGTGATGTTGTCGGGCGTGCCGTCGACGACCGGGAACCGGGAGTACCCCGTCTCGATGGCGAGGGCGATGATCGCCTGCGCCGTGTCGTCGACCTCGACGCTTGCCATGCGCACGCGGGGTGTCATGACGTCGGATGCGTCGTGCTCGGCGAACTTGAGGGTCCGTCGGAGCAGGGTCGCGTCGTCTTCCTCGAGGAGGCCGGAGAGCGCCGAGTGTCGGATCAGGTACGAGAGCTCGTCGGCGCTTCTGGCGCCGGAGAGCTCCTCCTTAGGTTCGATACCCATGGAGCGGATGATTGCGTTCGCCGTGTTGTTCAGGAGCAGGATCACGGGCTTGAACACCGTCGTGAAGAGCGCCTGGAACGGGATGACGACTTTCGCCGTCGCCCGGGGAAGGGCGAGCGCGAAGTTCTTGGGTACGAGCTCGCCGATGATCATCGAGAACAGCGTCGCGAGGACGATGCCGACGATGGCTCCCACGACGGGGACGACGCCCGCGGGGATCCCGAGGCCCGTGAGGGGCTCCTCAAGGAGAGAGCTGACGGCCGGCTCGAACGTGTATCCCGTGAGCAGAGTCGTGAGCGTGATTCCGAGCTGCGCGCTGGAGAGGTGCGTCGACGTGATCTTCAGGGCCTTGATGGTGGGCCCGAGTCGCTTCTCTCCGCGGCTTTGCCGTTTTTCGAGTTCGTTTCGGTCGAGGTTGACGAGCGCGAATTCACTCGCGACGAACAACCCGGTTCCGACAGTGAGAACGAGGCCGATGCCGAGCATCACCCATTCGTTCATGCGTGGTGCCTCCAGACTGTGGCGGACGCGAGTGCGGCCGGAACGTCGAGAGGCTTGGGACTATGACTAGGAGGGTCTTCCATGAGGGGAGATTCTAGTTGGGCTTTGTTTGCCCGCAAGTCGGAAAGCTGGGGATCCGCCCGGCGTGACCTCTCGGTACCGCCGGGCGCAGGGCCTCAGGAGCTGGCGAGTGCCGCCTCTTCCCGCCCCTGCGAAGTCCAGGCCGGGTCTGCGGAGCGGTGGCCGACAACGCGTTCGGCGAGCCCGTCCAGCCGCTGCAGCTGGTCGCCGCTCAGCCCGAGGCCAACGGCGCGCAGGTTCTGCTCGACGCGCTTGGGGCTTCGGGTTCCGGGGATCGGGGAGACGCGGACGCCGAACTCGGCCGACTTCGCGTAGACCCAGGCGATGGCGACCTCGGCGACGGAGACGTGGTTGCCGTGCCGTTCGCCGAGCTCCTGCGCGACGGCCGCGACCTCACCGGCGAGTGCGCGGTTCACGAGCAGGTTCTCGGGGAAGAAGCGGGGGAAGTTGGCGCGCACGTTGGGGGCGACGGCGTCGAGCTCCGCCCACGAGTCGGTCAGCAGGCCGCGGCTGACGGGGGAGTAGGGCACGAATCCGGCCCCCACCTCGCGGATGGCGGGGATGACGTGGTCTTCGAGGTCGCGGCTGAAGATGCTGTACTCGCTCTGGACAGCCGCGATGGGATGCACGGCTGCAGCGCGGATGATCTCGGCCCCCGTCGGCTCGCTCAGCCCGATGTGCCGCACCTTGCCCTCGGAGACGAGCTCGGAAACGAACCCGACAGTGTCCTCGATGGGCACGTTCGGGTCGACACGGTGCTGGTAGTAGAGGTCGATGTAGTCGGTGCCGAGGCGTTTGAGGGAGAGCTCGACCTGCTCACGGACGTGCTCGCGGTCGCCGCGCACGCCTCGTTTGCCGACGCCGTCGCCCTTCGTGATGCCGAACTTCGTGGCGAGCTGGATGCGCTCCCGCTGTGCCGGGAAGATCTTCGAGATGGTGCTTTCGCTGCGGCCGTCGCCGTAGATGTTGGCCGTGTCGATGAACGTGATGCCCGCATCCACCGCATGCTGCAGCGTGCGCAACGCCTGCTCGTCGTCGATGGGGCCGTAGGCGTCGCTGAGGCTCATCGCGCCGTAGCCCTGCACAGTCGTGACGAGGCCGTCGCCGAGGAGGGTCGTGGGGAGCTGCGCTGCGGGGCCGTTCGTCTCGTGCGTCATGCATCAAGTGTTGTGCGCACCACCGACATTCCGCCAGCGGCCACAGTCCCGGGGGTAACAGTCGCCCCAGTTCGCGCTACGCGCTCGCCTGCTTCACCTTGGCCGGCACGGGGAGCATCATCAGGAAGCCGACGGCGAGCACGATGCCGATGCCGATGATGCCCATCTTCGGGTTGCCGGAGAGGAACACGAAGAGGCTGAAGAGGGCGGGGGTGATGAAGCTCGCAACCCGGTTCGTGGTCGCGTAGAGGCCGAACAGCTCGCCCTCGCGGCCGGGAGGCGTCGCTCGCGACAGATAGGAGCGGCTCGCGGCCTGCGCAGGTCCCACGAAGAGGCAGAGGGCGAGGCCGAAGATCCAGAAGACGGTCTGCTCTGAGGGCAGGAAGATGAGCACCACGGAGAACACGGTGAGCGAGACGAGCGACGCCATGATGACGAGCTTCGGCCCGAAGCGGTCGTCGAACCAGCCGGCCGCGAGGGTGCCGAGGCCCGCGACGAGATTCGCGGCGACCGCGAAGTAGATGACCTCGCTGGGCGCGAAGCCGTACACCTGCGCGGCGAGGATCGCCCCGAACGCGAAGATCGCCTGCAAGCCGTCACGGAAGACGGCGCTCGCGGCGAGGAAGAGCAGGAGCTTCGGGTCGGTCTTCGCGAGCTTCCCGATCACCCGGAAGAGGACGCCGTAGGAAGCGAAGAAGCCCACCTTCGGTCGGTTCGTGTCCTTCGGGATCTCCGGAACCTTGAACATGACGGGCAACGCGAACACGACGTACCAGACTGCCGCGAGCACGATGGCGAAGCGGATGTCGAGCGCGCCCCCATCCATCCCGCTCGGCACCCCGAGTACGCCGTTCCGGCCCTCGGTGCCGAAGGATTGGATGAACAGCACCAGCAGGAGCACAAGCAGCACGATGCTGCCGAGGTAGCCAAGGCCCCAGCCGATGCCCGATATGCGGCCAACGTTCTTGGGTGTCGACACCTGCGAGAGCATGGCGTTGTAGTTGACGCCGCTCAGCTCGGCGAAGATCGTGCCGACCGCGAGCAGCAACGCGCCCCAGAACAGATACTCCTCGCCCGGCTGGATGAAGAACATGGCCAGCATGATGAGCACCGTGATGCCCGTGAAGATGCCGAGCCACAGCTTGCGCCTGCCAGAGCCGTCCGAGCGCTGCCCGAGCACGGGCGCGATGAGCGCGACGAGCAGGCCGGCGACGGTGCTCAGGTTCGCGATGACGTTGGTGGATGCGGCTTGCGCGGCCAGGTATTGCGGGTCGAGGGGGTTCGCGTCGCCGAGAGCTGCGACCTGCGGGTCGATGAAGAGGTCGCTTGCCAGGTAGGTCGCGAAGACGAACGTGACGACGACAGCCTGGAAGGCGGAGTTGCCGACATCCCAGAGCGCCCAGGCGGTCGCCCGCTTCTTCAGCTCCTTCGGCGTGACCGCCACACCGCCGTCGACGGTCTCGACCCGCCCGCTCGGAGTCGGGTCGCTGGGGGAGGGTGCACCGTCGTCGGCGCGGCCTGGGAGTGCCATGCGCGGATTCTATGCGCGTGAGGCGGCGCGGAGGGGAACAGTGGTGAGGGCAGTGGTGAAGGCAGCCGACGAACTTCGGTGACAACTGTGGCGCAGCGCGCTCGAAACGAGCAGAAAGGGCCGAGTTGTCACCGAAGTTTGACGAGGTGGGCGGCGCCTACCGGTCGAGCCAGGCGTCGTAGAAGTACGGGCGGCCGACGGCGTTGGTCTCGATGCCGTGCACGTCCGGCGCCGTCACGAACACCTGGTAGTTGTCGACGATCGGCACCGTGTAGGCCTCCTCGAGCACTGTCTCCTGCAGCTCGGCGAGGTTGGCGGCGCGCTCGTCGCTGCCGTTCGCGGTCTCGGAGACGCCGAGCAGCTGCTCCTCGAGCTCGCCGTTCGTCAACTGGAACTGGTTCGTGTAGTCCTGGCCCCAGTACTGGCGGAGCGTGGTCGCGTCGAGGAACGAGTTCGCGACCGGGAAGATCGGCGTGCCACCGGCGGCGAAGATATCGCTGTAGGTGCTCGCATCCGACTGGCGAATTTCGAGCTCGATGCCGACGGCCTTGAGCTGCTGCGCGGCGAGCTCGAGGATCTGGGCCGAGCCGTTCACGAACGGCGAGGTGTAGGCGGGGATCGTGAGGCGCGTGCCGTCCTTGACGCGGTAGCCGTCGCCATCCGTCTCCGTCCAGCCGGACTCGTCGAGCAGCGTGTTCGAGAGCTCCTGGTCGAAGGCGAGGTTCTCGCTCAGGTCGACCCAGCCCGGCGTCGCGGCCTGCACCGACGAGGTGGCCGGCTTCCAGTTGGAGTTGTAGACGGTGTCGACGATCTCCTCGCGGTTCACGCCGTGCTGGATAGCCTGGCGCACCTTCACGTCGTCCGTGATCTCCGCGTTGGGGCGCAGCACGAAGTTGATGGGCGTGCCGAGGTACTCGCCGTAGATGACGTTGAAGCCCTCGTCGGTGAGGCGCTGCTCCTCGCTCGGCTGCACGAAGTGCACCGAGTCGACCTGGCCGGCCTCGAGGGCGCCCTGGCGGGCGGAGTCCTCTTCGAGCACGTTGAAGGTGATGGAGTCGAGGTAGGCGGGGCCCTCGTGGTCGAACGCCTCACTCGCCCAGTTGTAGTCGTCGCGCTTCGTGACGACGATCTCGCGCTCCGGCACCTGCGACTCGAAGACGAAGGGGCCCGTGCCGACGACGTTCTCGAGCTTCGCCTGCTCCTCGAGCGGCAGGTCGATCGTGCTCTCGCCCAGGATGCCTGCGGCGAAGAAGCCGAGGCTCGGGATGAACCCGCGGTTGGGGGAGCTGAGGGTCACGAGCACGGTCGAGTCGTCGACGGCCTCGGCGCTCGCGAACTCGCCTGGCACGATGGGCGAGCGGGGGATGCCCTTGCTCTCGTCGCCGAGGCCGAGCACTTCGAGGTTCTTCGCGACGATGTCGGCGTTGAGCTGGGTGCCGTCTGAGAAGCTCACGTCGTCGCGCAGCTTCAGCGTGTACTGGAGGCCGTCTTCGCTCTCCTCCCACGATTCGGCAAGCCACGGGTGCACCTCGCCGGTGCTGTCGACGTAGACGAGCGTCTCGACGAGCTGCGTCCACACTTGGCTCTTGTGCCAGTTGTTCGACTGCTGCTGCTGCCAGCCATCGGCGATGGCGGTGACGGCGTGCACGAGGTCGCCGCCCTGCGCGGGGGTGTCTGAACCCGCGCTCGCGGTGCTCTGCCCGGTCGCGCATCCGCTGAGGAGGAGGGAGGTGAGAGTCGCGCCGATGACGGCGGCGGAGAAGGTGGAGCGGCGTCTGATCATGACGGTCCTGTCGTGAGTGGCTGCGTGGGGTGGATGCACTGGGGGTGGATGCATTGAGGGCTGAGGGCTGAGGGCTGGGGCTGGGGGCTGAGGCGGCACGCTCGCAAGAGCGGGCTGGCGCGAGCGTGGCAGGAAGCCAAGGCGGCGTCCAGGAATCGTGTAACAGAGGCCTCCGGGCTGTCGCTCGGTGACGCCCTGCGCAAGAACCTGACGCGGGGTTACGGGGATTCCCGCTTGACCCTGTGGTGACCACACGGTGTCCGATGGATGCATGCAACCCGACGAAGGAGCATCCACCGTGACCACCAGCATCGACAAGGGCCCCGAGCCGCGCCCGGTGTCGGCGCCCGACGGGGCCGCCACCCCGACCCCTGTCTCCGAGCGAGCGATCGCCCCTGACCTCGCGCGCGGGATGATGCTGCTGCTCATCGCGCTCGCCCACACCCCCTGGTTCCTGTTCACCTCGGAGATCGGCGTTACCCTCATGCATCCCGCTGACGGGAGCCTCGCGGATCGGATCGCGCAGGCGTTCACGATCGTCGTCGTCGACACGCGCACGCACACGATGTTCGGCTTCCTCTTCGCCTACGGCATCTGGCAGCTCTTCTCACGGCAGGTCGCGAAGGGGCTGTCGGTGAAGGATGCGCGTCGCCTGCTGCGCACACGCCACTGGTGCCTGCTGGCGTTCGGACTCGTGCACGCGGCCCTTCTCTGGCAGGGGGACATCCTGGGGACCTACGGTCTCATCGGGTTGATCATGGTGCCCCTCTTCTTCAACCGCAGCGACCGGACGCTGAAGATCTGGATCTGCATCTTCCTCGGTGTCGGGTTGGTCTTCGCGGTCGGCTCGTTCCTTGCGTTGCAGGTCCTACCCGCCATGCCCGCCGTCCCCAACTCGCAGCAGCCGATCCTCGCCGAGACCGACTACGTCGCGGCCCTGACGATGCGCGTCGCGGCCTGGTTCCCCGGCCTGCTGAGCGGCGTCGCATCGCTGGCCCTTCCGACGGCATTCCTGTTCGGCCTGCTGGCTGCCAGGCATCGAGTCCTCGAGGAGCCCGGAAAGCACCTCCCGCTGCTGCGGACGGCGGCCTTCGGCGGTATCGCGATCGCCTGGTCGGCCGGTGTTGTGCAGGTGTTCGCGCACTTCGGGATGCTCGAGGTTCCCAACCCGGCCGGGTTCGGTTCCGTGCACTTCTTCACCGGCATCTTCGGCGGCGTCGGGTACGCGGCGGCCTTCGGCCTCATCGCCCACCGCGTGCAGACCCGAGGGTCAGGCCTGCGCCTCCCCGGCCGGGCGCTGCTCGCGCTGGGACGCAGGTCGCTGAGTGGCTACCTCGCCCAATCACTGCTGTTCGTCCCGCTGCTCGCCGCCTGGGGGCTCGGACTTGGCGCGCACCTGTCCAGCTGGTCGGCAATGGCGGTCGCGATCGGCGCGTGGATGCTCACGCTCGCCGTCGCCTACCTGCTGGACCGTCGGAACATCCGCGGTCCGGCGGAGGTCGTGCTGCGCAAGCTCAGCTACCGCACGCTGCGCAAGCGCACGTGACGTCCGTGGCGAGGCCTGTTCGGCTGGGCGCTCGCCACGGATTGTCGGTGGCCGCTGTGATACTCGGCGCAGGGAGGAAACCCATGGTCTGGAGCACAAGTCAGCTCGCGCAGTTGGCGGGCACCACGGTGAATGCTGTTCGCCACTATCACGCGCTCGGCCTCCTCGCCGAGCCCGAACGGCAGGCGAACGGCTACAAACGGTACGGCGTGCAGCACCTGGTCCGGGTGCTGCAGGTGCGCCGACTGAGCGACCTCGGGGTGCCGCTCTCGAAGATCCCGGATGCGGTTGCCGACGGTGACCCGCACGCACTGCTGCGAGACCTGCATTCGGAACTCGAAGCGAGCATCCAACGGCTGGAGCGCGTCCGAGATGAGGTGAGATCTCTGCTCGCCCACGGGGCGCCGCTGGATACGCCCACGGGGTTCGAGGGCATCGCCGAGGGCATGACGCCCACAGATCGCTCGCTCGCCTCGATCTTCGCGCAGGTCTACGACGACGCGGCGATGGCCGACGTGAAGGAGATGTTCGAGGACGGCCAGCGGGGGTATCAGGCACTCGACGCGGCCTTCGAGGCGCTGCCCGCCGATGCCGGGGAGCCGGAGCGGCTGGCCCTCGTGGAGCAGATGCTGCCTGCACTCCGCGAGAACCTCGACCGCTACCCTTGGCTGCTCACCGAGCCGCGCACGCTGCAGTCGCAGCCGCTTGCGCAGAGTGTCCTCATCGAGTCCATGCGCGCGCTCTACAACGAGGCGCAGCTCGACGTCCTCGCGCGCGCCATGCTTCAGGTGATGTCGGACATCGGCCAGCCGATCTCGGTCGATCCCGGTCCTGCGGGGGCGGCTCCGCCATAGGATTCGCGGACTGGCCCTGGTGCTCCACCGCCCAACTCGGCGACGTAGGCGCCGAGCGCGGCGTAGGCATTGCCGATCGTCTCGTCCCCGCCCTCGTGCACGATCACCGCGAGCCGCGCCGCGGGGAGTGTCTCGAAGGCGGCCAGGTTGGACCCGGCCGGGCTGGACCATGAACCAGCTCGACCGCCGCCGACCGGGTAGAAGAGCGCACCTTCACCGACCTCGTCGAGGAAGAGCTCCGTCGACCACAGGCCGCCGAGGGCTCCGGCTCGCTCGACCCCGGCCGCGGCGACCGCTTCATCGAGGTGCAGCCGCGTCGCCGTGAACCAGTCGCCCAGGTCTCGAAGCGGGATGGTGTCGCGGATGATCACCACGTCCTGGGCAGGAGTTTCGTGGATCTCGATGGGGTTCGTCGTCGGCGATTCCAGGAGCGCACGCAGGGAGGCAACTGCAGTCCGAGTCTCGGCGAGGCGCTGCTCGAGTCGGGTGAGATGGTCGGAGAGGGCGGCCCGACGCGAGGTGAGTTCCTGTGCCTCGAGAGTTCTTCTGATGTCGTCGATGGGCATGTCGAGCGCGCGGAGCTGGTGGATCATCCGCGCTTCCTCGATCTGCGTCGGGTCGTAGCGTCGGTAGCTCGTTGCCGGATCGACCGTGGCGGGCTCGAGCAGCCCCACCCGGTGGTAGAAGCGGAGGGCCTTCGCGCTGAGCCTGGTGGCCCTGCTGAAATCGCCGATGGTCATGGATGCGGGCACACGCTCATCCTGGCTTGACCTTCCCCTAAGGGGAAGCGGGAGCGTTCGAAGACCTGCACGCCCCAACGGAAGGAACCCCATGAACGCCACAGAACCCGAGTCGTCCGAGCTCCCCGACGCTGTGTCCGCCTATCTGGCGGCGAAATCGAACACTGACCCGGAGGCCCTCGCACGACTGTTCACAGAAGCCGCGTTCGTCGACGACAACGGGGAGGGGCTCCGCGGAAGAACGGAGATCGCACGCTGGCGTCGAGAGGTTTCGACGGCGTTCACGTTCACCGCGACACTCCTCGATGCCTCGTCGAATGGGCCGCGCGTATCCGTGACGGAACGGCTGGAGGGGGATTTCCCCGGCGGACGAGTCGATCTGACGAGCACCTTCGATCTCGGAGCCGACGGCCTCATCCAGCGCCTGATCATTCGAGTCGCTTGAGGGCTCAGACTTGAGCCGCTCACACTCAACTCACAGTCGCTGAGCTTGACGACATCGACTCGCTGAGTAAACTTGAGTGCATCCGGCTCAGGTCTGCATCCACCTCGACGCATCACGACCCTCGAGCAGCAACCCGAGCCGACTCAGACTCACACAAGCAGCTCTACAAAAGGAGAACCACACATGTCACGTGCTGTTGGAATCGACCTCGGAACCACGAACTCCTGCGTCGCAGTCCTCGAAGGTGGCGAGCCGAAGGTCATCGCAAACGCCGAAGGCTTCCGCACCACCCCGTCGATCGTCGCCTTCACGAAGGACGGCGACGTCCTCGTCGGCGAGACCGCGAAGCGCCAGGCCGTCACGAACGTCGACCGCACCATCGGCTCCGTCAAGCGCCACATGGGCACCACCTGGACCCAGGGCATCGACGAGAAGAAGTACACCGCGCAGGAGATCTCCGCGCGCATCCTCGGCAAGCTCAAGCGCGACGCCGAGCAGTACCTGGGCGACAAGGTGACCGACGCGGTCATCACCGTCCCCGCCTACTTCAACGACGCCGAGCGTCAGGCCACGAAGGAAGCCGGTGAGATCGCCGGCCTCAACGTGCTCCGCATCATCAACGAGCCCACCGCAGCCGCACTCGCGTACGGCCTCGACAAGGGCAAGGAAGACGAGCTCATCCTCGTCTTCGACCTCGGTGGCGGAACGTTCGACGTCTCCCTCCTCGAGGTGGGCAAGGACGACGACTTCTCCACCATTCAGGTTCGCTCCACCGCTGGCGACAACCGCCTCGGTGGCGACGACTGGGACGACCGTCTCGTCAAGTACCTCATCACGGAGTTCAAGTCGCAGACCGGCGTCGATGTCGCAAACGACAAGATCGCGCTCCAGCGTCTGAAGGAAGCCGCTGAGCAGGCAAAGAAGGAGCTCTCCAGCTCCACGAGCGCCAGCATCCAGCTGCCCTACCTCTCCCTCACGGAGAACGGACCCGCGAACCTCGACACGAGCATCACTCGCGCGAAGTTCGAGGACCTCACCAAGGACCTCCTCGAGCGCACCCGCAAGCCGTTCGAAGATGTCATCCGCGAAGCAGGCATCAAGGTCAACGAGATCGACCACGTCGTGCTCGTCGGTGGCTCCACCCGTATGCCGGCAGTCGCCGAGCTCGTCAAGAAGCTCAGCGGCAAGGACGCCAACAAGGGCGTCAACCCTGACGAGGTCGTCGCCGTCGGCGCCGCTCTTCAGGCCGGTGTGCTGAAGGGTGAGCGCAAGGACGTCCTCCTCATCGACGTCACGCCCCTCTCCCTCGGCATCGAGACCAAGGGCGGCATCATGACCAAGCTCATCGAGCGCAACACGGCCATCCCGACCAAGCGAAGCGAGACCTTCACGACGGCTGACGACAACCAGCCTTCCGTGCAGATCCAGGTCTTCCAGGGTGAGCGCGAGTTCACCCGCGACAACAAGAACCTCGGAACCTTCGAGCTCACCGGCATCGCACCCGCCCCGCGCGGCATGCCGCAGATCGAGGTCACGTTCGACATCGACGCCAACGGCATCGTGCACGTCTCCGCAAAGGACAAGGGCACGGGCAAGGAGCAGTCGATGACGATCACCGGTGGTTCCAGCCTTGGCAAGGAAGACATCGAGCGCATGGTCCGCGAAGCTGAAGAGCACGCGGAAGAGGACAAGAAGCGTCGAGAAGGCGCCGAGCAGCGCAACATCGCCGAGACCACGGTCTACCAGGTCGAGAAGGTGCTCACCGAGAACGACGACAAGCTGCCCGCCGACGTCAAGAACGAGGTCCAGGGCGACGTTGATGCTCTCAAGACGGCCCTCGCTGGTGACGACGACGCGGCTGTGAAGACGGCGCTCGACAAGCTCAACACCAGCCAGACGAAGCTCGGCGAGGCCATCTACGCCGCAGCCCAGGCTGAGCAGGCAGCGGAAGCCCCCACGGCTGACGCACCCGCCGGAGACCAGGCAGCCGACGATGACATCGTCGACGCTGAGGTCGTGGACGACGAGGACGACAAGGACAACAAGTAGTCATGGCTGAAGAGCGAAACGAGTCAGAAGCACGCGGTCCCGAGAACTCGGGAGAAGCAAACGAGCCGATCATCAACGACAAGCGTCGGATCGACCCGGAGACTGGCGAAGTTCGCGACCTCGGCAAGGCTGCTGGCGCCGAGTCGGCTGAGTCCAACACGGACGACGCCGACCCGGCCGCCGGCGAGGCTGCTGAAGCCGCGGCGGACGGCCTGAGCGTCGAGGATCTCGAGAAGCTCCTCAGCGGCGAAGGCGCAGCGGACGCACCGACCGAGGGCACCCCTGGCGAGAGCGATCTCGCGCAGGAGCGCCTGCAGGACCTGCAGCGCGTCCAGGCGGAGTACGCCAACTACCGCCGTCGCACCGACCGCGAGAAGACCGAAGCATACGACGCCACCAAGGCTGAAGTGCTCCGCTCCCTCCTCCCGGTGCTCGACGACTTCGACCGTGCCCAGAAGCACGGCGACCTCGTCGAGGACACGCCCATGGCCGTCATCGCCAACAAGCTCCGCACGGCAGTCGAGCGCCTCGGCCTCACCGCATACGGTGAGGCCGGCGAGGCCTTCGATCCGCAGCGGTACGAGGCGATCGCCCAGCTGCCCAACCCGAGCGTCACGACCGACACAGTTGCTGACGTCGTCGAGCGCGGCTACACGGTCGGTGACCGCGTTGTCCGCGTCGCGAAGGCGGCGGTCTTCGTACCCGCTTCATAAGCACCGCGATCGGAGCACCCGCACCGATCGAACACGGGAGGGGGCGCCGCTGCTGCGGGCCCCCTCTTGTGTTCATGCTCATCCCTAGGAACAGAAGGACCATATGGCCAGTCAAGATTGGTTCGACAAGGACTTCTACGCGGTGCTCGGCGTATCGAAGGACGTAGACGAAAAAGACCTCAAGAAGCAGTACCGGAAGCTCGCGCGCCAGTATCACCCTGACTCGCACCCGGGAGACGACGCTGCTGAGGCAAAGTTCAAGGAGATCTCCGAGGCGTACTCGGTCATCTCCGACCCCGAGCACCGCGCAGAGTACGACCAGATGCGCGCTATGGGCTCAGGCGCCCGCTTCCAGCAGGGGCCAGGTGGCCCAGGCGGCGCTGGCTTCGAGGACGTGTTCGGCGGAATGTTCAACGGTGGCGGCGGTGGGCGCCGCGGGGCATCCAACGCCGACTTCGAGGACCTCCTCGGCTCCATGTTCGGCGGAGGTGGCGGCGGGTTCGGTGCCGGCAGCTTCGGTGGAGGGGCCGGCGGGCCTGCCGGGTTCCAGACGGGACCGCAGAAGGGTCGCGACCAGAGCGCATCCACGACTCTCGGGTTCATGACCGCCATCAAGGGCGACACTGTGGAACTGCAGGGGCAGGATGGACGCGTCGTCAAGGTGCGTGTCCCGGCCGGTGTTGAAGACGGGCAGAAGATCCGGCTTCGCGGCAAGGGCGGGCAGAGCCCCAACGGCGGCGAGCCTGGAGACCTCATCCTCACCGTGACCGTGCGCCCGGACCCTGTGTTCACGCGCTCCGGCCTCAACCTCGAGGTGACCGTGCCCGTCTCCTTCGCGGAGGCAGTGCTCGGTGCCACGATCGAGGTGCCGACCGTCGACGGCGGCACCGTGCGCGTCAAGGTCGCGCCCGGCACGCCGAACGGCAAGACGCTGCGTGTCAAGGGCCGCGGCATCGAGTCGAAGAAGGGCAAGGGCGACCTGCTCGTCCACCTCGAGGTCGCTGTCCCCAACCACCTCTCGAGCGCGCAGGAGAAGGCGCTCGCCGACTTCGTCGCCGCATCCGGTGACGAGAGCCCGCGCGAGGACCTCCTCCGCCTCGCCCGCCAGGGCAGGTAGGGACGCCCATGGCTTTCCCCTCCGACCTCGACGAGGACGCCCCGATCTTCGCGATTGCCATGGCGGCCGAGCTCGCGAACATGCACCCGCAGACCCTGCGACAGTACGACCGGATGGGCCTGGTCACGCCCCAGCGCACGGCCGGCCGCGTGCGGCGCTACTCGCTCCGCGACGTGGCGCAGCTCCGCGAGATCGCGGTGCTCTCGAACGAGGGCGTGAGCTTGGAGGGCATAGCCCGCGTGCTCGAGTTGCAGCGCGAGGTGCTCGGGCTGCGCCGCCGCGTACGCGCGCTCGAGGCGGAGCTTGCCGACGAGCGACTCACGAGGCTTGGCGGTCGCGTCTTCGCGGCTGGCGAGCGCGGCGACGTCGTGCCACTCGCGCACGGGCGCCGCATGGCCCGTCGCACGGAGGTCGTCGTGTGGCGGCCGGCCCGAGTCCACGAGGCGGAGTCTGACGTCGAGGCGGACCGCCCGCGCACGGTTCGCAGGCGCCGGCCCACCGCGAAGAAGCCCGCGAGCGACTAACGCGCGTCGAGGCTGCGGCTGCGGCTCTACCGCTGCTGCTGCCGCCGCTACCGCTGCTGCCGCTGCTGCTGACTCTGCGGCGGCGGCGGCTGCTGCCGCTGCTGCTGCTGCTGCTGACTCTGCGGTTGCTGCCGCTACCGCCGCCGAACTCCAGAAAGTTGTGGCCCGATGTCGTTCCCGTTCGCGGAAACAACACCGGGCCACAACTCTGTCTCCTGCGGGATGGGGTGTCCCCTGCGGGATGGGGTGTCCCCTGGGGGGATGGGGCTGTGGCCTCAGGTGCAGGGCGCCGGGCGGCGTCGGCGGCGTCATTGGCATCCCTGGCGGGTGTGCTTCGCGTGCATCCGAGGCAGCGCAGAGTTGTGGCGAGATGCCGCTGTGAAGTGGCGCAACAGCACAAAACCACAACTTCTGGGGACGGTCGCGGTGGTGGATGCGGGGCGGTCGCGGTTGCGCTCGCTGGGGCGGGCGGTCGCGGTTGCTGTCGTGCCGCGCTCCCGGGGCTGGCGCGGGCGGGTGCTCGCGGCTTCAGGCGCCCGCGGTCAGGCGTTGCGTGCCGAGCACGGAGAGCAGCTGCAGCTTGTCGTAGTTCTCGGTGCCTGGTGTCGCCGTGAGCACCAAGAGCGTCTGGCCCTGCATGGGGTCGACGAGGAACTGGCACTGCACGGTGATCACCCCGGTCTCGGGATGCTGCACCCGCTTCTCGAGTTCGTGCGTCGCGTTGATCTCGTGGTCGGCCCAGATCTCGGCGAACTCCGGGCTCTCGAGGAGGAGCGCGTCCACGACCCGCTGCGCGCGGGAGCCCGGACCCTGTTGGGCCGCGAAGCTGCGCGCATCCGCCGCGAACGCCCGGCCCAGCTTCTTGTGGTCGTCATCTGGGTAGACGTCGCGGGCGCCCGGGTCGGTGAACCAGCGGTAGACGACGCTGCGGGCGTTGCCGGTGAACCTGGTCTCGTCGCCGAACAGCGCCCGTGCCGCGGGCGTCTGCACAAGCGTCTCGCCCATGGCGGTCATGACCTGCGCCGGGGTATCGGCGAGCCTGTCGAGGATGCGCATGAGTCCGGGCGCGACGTGCTCGCCGCTGATCGTGCGCTTCGGCGGCTGGTGGCCGGCGAGGTGGAAGAGGTGGTCGCGCTCCGCGACGGTGAGGCGCAGGCCGCGCGCGATGGCGGCGAGCATCTGCTCGGACGGCTGCGGGCCACGGCTCTGCTCGAGTCGGCTGTAGTAGTCGACCGACATGTCGCTGAGCGCCGCGACCTCCTCACGCCGCAGGCCCGCCGTCCGGCGGCGCGGCCCCTTTGTCAGGCCGACGTCTTCCGGCTGCAGCGCCTCGCGGCGGCTGCGAAGGAAGTCGGCAAGTTGGGCTCTGTCCATGAGGCGAGGTTAGCGGGCGACGTGCTCGGCGACGAGCTGCTCGGACAGCTCCCACAGGCGGCGCGCATCCGCTTCACTCGTGACCCGCGAGTAGAGCTTCTGCTCGCCGGGTCGGCCGCCGATGTGACCGGGCCCCTTCGGCCCGTACAGGCGCCCGCCCTTCGCGTCCGGGCTGGTGGCCGCGAGGATCGCGGGGAGGGCCGCGCTTTGCGGGGTACCGGCGATGCCGATGCGGGAGAGCACGCGGATGACCTTCACCTCGGTCGTGTCGCTCGTGCGGCCCATGCCCGGCTGCGCGGAGAGCAGGTTCGTGGGGGAGACGCCGGGGTGCGAGAGGTTGCTCTGGATGCCCCAGCCGTTCGTCTCGCTGAGGCGGTGCAGGTGCATGCCGAGCAGGCCCGTGGCGATCTTCGACGAGCTGTACGAGCCCATGTTGCTGTAGCTGCGCTCCCAGTTGAGGTCGTCCCAGTTCACGGCGCCCTGGTTCGCCGCGACGCTGATCTGCGTGGTGACGTGTGCCTTGCCCTCCTTGAGGAGCGGGAGGAGGCCGGTCGTGAGCGCGAAGTGGCCGAGGTGGTTGGTGCCGAACTGCAGCTCGAAGCCGTCGCTTGTCGCGCGGCGCTCTGGCGGCGTCATGACGCCGGCGTTGTTGATGAGGATGTTGATGGGGCGTCCCTCGGTGGCCAGCTCCCCCGTGAGGGCGGCGACCGAGGCCAGCGACGACAGGTCCAGGTCGCGCAGCTCGAGCTTTGCGCTCGGGTTCGAGTTGCGGATGCGCTCGGCGGCCTTCTCGCCCTTCTCGCGGTTGCGCACGGGCATGATCACCTCGGCGCCAGCGCGGGCGAGGCGACTGGCGATGTGGAAGCCGATGCCGTCGCTCGCGCCCGTCACGAGCGCGAGCTTGCCGGTGAGGGACGGGACCTGGATGTCGATGTTCTTGGGCACGGGAGTCTCCTGAGTTGTGCGGGCGAGCGCCAGATGGTGCCGCTGAAGTGAATGCGCAGCCTGGCCGGTGGAACCAGTGTGCTGCTCACATGTTCTTCGATTCAGGACTCACTCATCCAGGGATTCCCAGTCCCTGTCTCGTCGCGGTTCAGGCCGTCGAAGGTCTAACTGGAGTGCTGCTCCAGGTCGGTGAACGCGGCGATGGCGACGGTTTGGCGTGCCGCCGCTACGTGACGACGCGCGGAGAGCTCCGCGGTGAGCGGGTCGCGCGTGCGAATCGCCTCCAGGATGACGGCGTGCTCGTTGAGCGAGCTCGCGAGACGACCTGGCACCTCGAGGGTCTGCTGAACGAGGCGGTGGTAGGCAAGCTGGTTCATGAGCAGCTCGTAGTGTTCGGTGAGCTTCTGGTTGTCGGCTCCGTCGACGAGCGTCTGGTGGAAGTCGTGGACAAGAGCGGCATACGCCCCGGCGTCACCACGGCGGACGGCTTCGCGCTCGTCGGCGATGTTCTGTTCGAGACGGCGCAGCTCCGGCACCTCGCCGCGTTGGGCGAGGAGGCCCGCGGCGAGGCCTTCCAGGGCCTCTTTCATCTGGAAGAGTTCTACGACTTCCCGTCGCGTGGGCTTGCGGACGAATGACCCGACGCGAGGCCTGATCTCGACGAGGCCCTCGATCTGCAATTGCTTGAGCGCCTCGCGAATAGGGGTTCGGCTGACCTGGAATTCCTCTGCGAGACGGATCTCCGCGAGGAGTTCGCCTGGTTCGAACCTGCCGGTGACGATGCCAGATCGGATCTGCTCGATGACTGGGCTGGTCTCGTTTTTCATCTGTGTCATTGCAGCTCGGCTTTCTCCGCGTGAGGCGTCGGCTTACTTGTACATCACCATACACCGATGTATGCCACAGATCGTTGTCTGAGATTCCTGTTTCTCGGAGCTTTCCGCGTGTGAAGACTGTGTTTCCAGGGGAGAAGGGTGTTGACACCACCTGGGATGGGTGATTAGCGTCGACCACACCATGCATGCAACAGCGGCTGATGTCCGTAGTGGCGTGTTCGAGAAGGCCTCGACGATTGGACAGCGGTGACCATACGAGAAGCAAGCGAGCGACGACCAGAGCCGATTGTGGAACTGGCTGAATGCGCGATCACGTTCCCTGATCAGGGCTCAGGCGCGTACACAGCGGTGAGGGATATCTCCCTCACAGCTCAACCCGGCCGATTCACCTCGGTGGTGGGCCCGACCGGGTGCGGCAAGTCGACCATCCTGAACATGTCGGCTGGCCTGCTGACGCCAACGGAGGGCACGGTCACAGCGCAGGGGCACGCCCTCAAGGGGCTCAACAGGGACGCCGGCTATCTCTTCCAGCAGGACGCGCTCCTGCCGTGGAGGACGGCGATCGACAACGTGGCGCTCGCGCTCGACTACCGGGGCGAGCGTGCAGCCGAATCCCGGAAGGTGGCAGCGGACTGGCTCCAGCGGGTGGGGTTGAAGGGCTTCGAGGGGCGATACCCGGCGCAGTTGAGCGGCGGACAGCGCCGTCGCGTTGCCATGGCACAGATGTGGATCACGAACCCCAGCCTCATTCTGATGGACGAGCCGTTTTCCGCGCTCGACGTGCAGACACGACTCGTGATGGAGGGCGAGCTCCTCAACATCTGGGGCGCGAGCGGAGCAGCGACACTCTTCGTCACGCACGACCTCGACGAGGCGGTCTCGCTGTCCGACGAGATCATCGTCCTCAGCGCCGGACCCGCGAGCACCATCGTCGGGCGGTTCGAGGTTCCCATCGCACGTCCGAGGGACCTCCTCGAAATCAAGCGCGACCCCGTGTTCCAACGCATCTACAGCGAGGTGTGGGACTGCCTCAAGGAAGAAGTCATGAAGACCTACCAGCTCAACGTCGAGTCGGAGGTGGCAGCGTGAGCGCGGCAGTCGCGGCGAGGGCCACCGTGCAGGCAAGCGAGGCCACGCAGGGGCGGAAGCTCGCGAGCGCGAATCGCAACCGGAAGCTGCGGATGCTCGGCTACCAGGTTGCGCTCGGTGTCGCATTCATCGCGCTGTGGCAGCTCGGGGCGACGACCGGGGCACTCGATCCGTTCTTCTTCAGCGAGCCGACGGCAGTCTTCGCTCGCATCGTCGAGTGGTTCACTTCCGGCTTCATCTATCCTCACCTCCTCGCTACGACACAGGCCACGCTTCTGGCGTTTGTCATCGGCGTCGGTGGCGGCCTCCTGTTGGGCGTCCTGTTCGGTCGCGTGCAGTTCCTCGCGGACCTGTTCGACCCGTTCATCAAGATGTTCAACGCCATGCCGAGGCTGGTCCTCGCGCCGATCTTCCTCCTGTGGTTCGGCATCGGCATCTGGTCGAAGGTCGCGCTCGGCTTCACGCTCGTGTTCTTCGTCGTGTTCTTCAACACGCTCGAGGGCATCCGCAGCGTCCCGCGAGTGCTGACGAACAACTCGAGGATGCTCGGCGCATCCGAGGCGCAGCTCTTGAAGACCGTCTACATCCCGAGCGCGCTCAGCTGGATCTTCTCGAGCCTGCACACGAGCGTCGGCTTCGCGATCATCGGGGCCGTGATCGGTGAGTACCTCGGCGCCTTCCGCGGTATCGGCTACGTGATCGCGCAGGCGCAGGGCACCTTCGACACCACCAGCGTCTTCGCGGGAATGATCACGCTCATGGTCTTCGTGCTCGTCATCGAGTTCTTCATCACTCGCGCCGAGAAGCACCTCCTGCGCTGGCGTGCAGCCGGCACCCACTGACTCGGCTTTCCCCCTGGCCAAGTCCTCACCACATCCCCTTCTTTCAGCGCAACTCCTTTCAGCGCAACTCCTTTCCCTCGAATCTCCAGGAGCGACATCATGCAGCAACGAATCACCCGCCTGCTCGCAGGCGCATCCATCATCGGACTCGGTCTCGGCCTCGCCGGTTGTGCGGACGCCCAGGGCGCGGGTTCGAGCGACGGTCCGACGACGATCGCCGTTGCGGGGCTCACGAACCTGCACAACATCCCCCTTGTCCTTGCCGACGAACTCGGGTACTTCGAGGAAGCCGGTGTTGAGGTCGAACTGACCGACCTGCAGTCGGGAACGAAAGCCCTCGAGGCGGTCGCCTCGGGTTCCGCGCAGGTCGCGGCGAGCTTCTACGACCACACGCTGCGGATGCAGTCGAAAGGCCAGGACTACACCTCGTTCATCGTCCTGTCCCGGAGCCCAGGCGCCGTGCTCGCGGTTCCCCCGAGCAGTGCGGCCGAGGTGACGACGATCGGCGACCTTGCCGGTCAGCCGGTCGGCATCGCGGCTCCCGGATCCGCGGAGGAGGCGTACTTCGCTGAGGCCTTGCAGGGCGACGGTCTGGACATCCAGGACGTGAGCCTCGTCACGACTGGAACCGGCGCGAGCGCGGTTGCTGCTATGGAAGGCGGCCAGGTCGTGGCTGGGTGGATGTTCGAGCCGGCGTTCTCGCAGTTCGAAGCCCGCAACAGCGGCACGGGGATCCTCATCGACACACGCACGGTCGACGGCGCCACGGCGCTCTTCGGCGACGGTGGCTACGCGGCAGAGACGCTCTACACGAAGAACGAGTGGCTCGAGGCGAACCCTGACGCGGCAGCTGGCATCGCTCAGGCCACAGTGCGTGCACTCGAGTGGATGCAGGAGCACACGGCGGCCGAGATCACCGAGGTCATGCCGGCGAACCTCATCGGAGAGGACCCGGCCGCCTACACCGAGGTGCTCGAGCAGAGCCTCGGCATCTTCACGACCGACGGCAAGATGCCGGAGGGCGGCTACGAGGCGAACGTCCGTCTGCTCGAGTCTTCGCAAGGGCTGTCCGATCTGCGTCCGACCGAGACCTTCACGAACGAGTACGTCGAGGCGACGTCGTGACGGGCGGTCTCCCCACCAGCACCAGGGCGGCTGTCGTCCGAGCGCACGGTGAGCCACTGACGATCGAACAGGTGCCCCTGCCGGAGCGGCTCGCTCCTGGGTCGCTGCTCGTGGAGGTGCTCGCGTGCTCGGTCTGCGGCACCGACGTGCACGGCTGGCTCGGACACCTGACCATTCCCGCCGCGCTGCCGTCGGTCCCGGGGCACGAGATGGTCGGGCGCATCCTCGCCTTCGGTGAGGGTGCTGAGCTCGACTCGTTCGGTGAACCGCTGGCGACGGGTGATCGCGTGATCTGGTCGCACGCCCCCTGCGGTGCGTGCGAGGGCTGCGCGTCTGCGCGAGACTCGGCGCTGTGCTCGCGACCGCAGATGTACGGCTACCTGAACTGCGAGCAGGTGCCGTACGGCGCTGGAGGATTCGCGGAGCACTCCGTCGTCCTGCCCCGCGCCGGGCGGGTCCGAGTGCCGGATGCGGTGAGCGACGAGCTCGCGAGTGTCGCCGCCTGCGCCGTGCGCTCTGCCGCCAACGCGGTCGAGACGCTCGGGCGCACCAAGCCGAGCGACACGGTGCTTGTGCAGGGCAGCGGCCCCATCGGACTGTTCGCCACTGCGATGCTCTCGCTCGGCTCGTATCGGGAGCTCGTCGTCGTGGGCGGGCCGGCAGACCGACTCGCGCTGGCCACCTCCTACGGGGCGACCGCCACGGTCTCCGTCGAGGAGCACACGACTCCGGAAGCGAGGGAGGCGGCGGTACTGGTCGCAACGGATGGCCGTCGTCCCACGAAGATGCTGGAGATGTCCGGCGGGAGAACGGCCTTCGCTGAAGGCTTGCAGCTCGCGGGCAAGGGCGCACGGTACGTGCTCATGGGGCAGGTCGCTGGCTGGGACACGCCCGTGCCGCCTGGCCGCATCACCATGAAGAACCTCGATGTTCGAGGTGCGTTCTCGGGCGACATCACGCACTACCGCGAGGCGCTGCTCTTCCTCGCGCAGCAGGCGGAGCACTTCGATTTCTCGGCGATCGTGTCGAATCGCTACGGACTGTCGCAGATGAATGAGGCGATGGAGAACATGAGGACGATGCGTGACACGAAGGCCGTGATCCTGCCTCAGCGCGATCGAGGGTCGGCGTTTGCGGTGGAGGTGGCCGCTTGAGCGCCCTGCTGACGGGTGCCGAGTCGCCGACCGTCGCGCTGACGGAACTCGCTGTCTCGCTCGGTGTTCGACGCATCCTCACCGCACACGAAGACCTCGTCTCCGACGGCGGCGTCGACGCGCCCGCCCCCATCCGTCGGGCGAGCGCCGTCGCCGTCATCCGCAATCCGTGGACCGACGAGGCTCCGCTCCACGATCTGAACGCGCACACGGAGCGACTCGCTCCCGTCGTGGCGAAGCTGCTGACAGACCGGCTCCTGTCGGTGCTCGGCGGTGCCGACGGAATCGAAGCTTTCGGCAAGGCCGCGGTTGTCGGCGTCGCGGGTGAGATCGAACACGCGGGCGCGCTCATCCACACCCCGTATTTCGGCAATCTGGTTCGCGAGTTCCTCGAAGGAACCTCGATCATCTGCTTCGCGGATGCACGAGCCGACGCGAGCGGGGACATCCGGGTACCGCTGTGGCACAAGACACACGCGGCAACTCGGAGCCACTACCAGACGCTCGACGTGCACCTGGCGGACGCCCCCCACGCCGACGAGATCGCGGTCATCGCAGCTGCATCGTCGGGTTCCCGCCCCCACCCAAGAATCGGAGACAGGCGCACTGACCTGCCCGTGTCCTCCGAGATCCTGAAAGGCATCGCCTCATGAACGTTCGCAAGATCATCACCATCGTCGACGAGACGCTGACCGAGGGTGGACGCCCGGTCGAACCCGTCGCCCGCATCGCGGTCGTGGCCGCCATCATCGAGAACCCATGGGCTGGGCAGGGCTTCGTGGAGGACCTCAGCTCTGGGATCGATTCGACTGCGTCCGAAGTCGGTGCCCTGCTGGCGCCTCGTGTCATGGAGGCCCTCGGGGCGCCGCTCCAGGCCTACGGGAAAGCTGCCATCGTGGGGCTGCGCGGGGAGATCGAGCACGGGTCCGCGCTCATCCACACGCTGAAGTTCGGCGACCATTTCCGTCGGGCGGCGAACGCCAGCACCTTGCTGCCCGCCGTGGAGAAGCGTGGCCCGGCGGGCGTCGCCTTCGACATCCCCCTCAAGCACTTCACGGACGCCACCATCAGGTCACACCACCAGTCGTTCGAGGTGCGGGTCGCGGATGCGCCGCACGCCGACGAGATCCTGATCGCGCTCGCGGGAGCAACGCAGGGGCGCCCTCAGCAGCGCCTCGCGCCGCTCGCGTCCGAGCAGTAGCGGTTGTCGGCGGATGCTGGATCGCGCTCTCGCGGCCCCGATCGTGCTGCTGCACGGAGTCGGCCTCGACCGACTCATGTGGGGTGAGACCTCGACCATGCTCGAAGAGATGGGGTATCGGGTGGTCGCCCTCGACCTTCCAGGCCACGGGTCGAGGCCACCGCTGAGGTCCCGGACGTCACTCGGCGAGCTCGCCGGGGATGTCGAGGCGCGGTTGCCTGACGGTGAATGCCACCTCGTCGGCTTCTCGTTGGGGGCACTCATCGCCCAGCAGCTCGCCGTCGCCGCACCGCACCGGGTGCGCACGCTCGGCTGCGTGAGCTCGGTCTGCGAGCGAACGGATGCGGAGTCCGCGGCCGTACTCGGGCGCCTGGCGACGGCGCAGAACGACTTCACGGCGACCGTCGAACGCTCGATCAAGCGCTGGTATGCGGGCACGACCGTGAGCGCGCAGCTTGTCGCCGAGACCAAGCGCACGCTCGAATCGAACGACGTCGAGTCGTTCGTCCGCGCCTACGAGGTCTTCGCCATGGGCGACCCTGCGATCGCGCCGTTCCTCTCGGGCATCCGGCAACGCACGCTGGCGATCACCGGCGAGCTCGACCCGGGGTCGACCCCGGAGATGACCGAGCGACTTGCCGCGCGCATCCCGGGCGCCGAGTCTCGAGTCCTTCCAGGTGTGCGCCACATGCTTCCCGTGCAGGCCCCTCGGCAGCTCGCCCAAGAGATCGACCACCTCATCAACGACGCAGAAGGAGCATCCAGTGACTGAACGATTCGGGCACTTCATCGACGGAACCTGGCGCGACCCGGCGGGCGGTGCGTACTTCGCCAGCACCAACCCGGCCACGCTGGAGACGTTGTACGAGGCGGCGCGCGGCGACGGAGCTGACGTCGAGGTCGCCGTCGCGTCCGCAGCGCGAGCGTTCGACGCCCCTACCTGGCGCGGGCTCACTGCCACGCAGCGCGGGCGTCTCCTGCGCAGACTCGGTGACCTCGTCGGTGAGCACGCCGAGGAGCTCGCGACGCTCGAGAGCCTCGACAACGGCAAGCTCCTGAGAGAGATGCGCGGCCAGCTCGCGTCGCTCCCCGAGTACCTCTACTACTACGGGGGACTCGCGGACAAGATCCAGGGCTCGCAGATCCCCACGAACGACCTGCGCATCCTGAACTACACGCAGCATGAACCTCTCGGCGTGGTGGCCGCGATCACCCCGTGGAACTCGCCGCTGACGTTGACGACGTCGAAGATCGCGCCGGCCCTCGCTGCGGGCAACACCGTGGTCATCAAGCCCAGTGAGTACACCTCGCGAACGGTGCTGCGCTTCGCTGAGCTCGCCGCCCAAGCCGGTTTCCCGGACGGGGTCGTCAACGTCGTGACCGGACTCGGGAACGAGGCCGGTGCTGCGTTGGTCGAGCATCCGGGCATCGCGAAGATCTCCTTCACCGGCTCGACGCGCACCGGCTCGGCCATTGCTTCGAGCGCGGCCGCCCGGTTCATCGGCTGCACGCTCGAACTCGGCGGAAAGAGCCCGAATATCGTGTTCGGTGACGCTGACGTCGGCAACGCGGCGATGGGGGTCATCGCGGGGATCTTCGCGGCGGCAGGGCAGACGTGCATCGCCGGCAGTCGTGTCTTCGCGCACCGTTCGGTGTATGACGAGCTGCTCGAGCGTGTCTCTGCGAGGGCGAAGTCGATCGTCATCGGCGACCCGATGGATGCCGCGACCGAGCTCGGCCCGTTGGCTTTCGAGGCCCAGCTCGAGAAGGTGCGATCGTACGTCGGGATCGGCGTGGATGAGGGCGCACGGGTTCATTCTGGCGGCGGCAGCCCGGACGTTGCGCTGCCCGGGTACTTCTTCGAACCGACCGTGCTCACCGACGTGACGAACCAGATGCGCGTCGTGCGTGAGGAGATTTTCGGGCCCGTCGCGGCGATCATGCCGTTCGACGACGAGGACGAGGTGGTGCGCCTGGCCAACGACACGGAGTTCGGCTTGGCTGCTGGCGTCTGGACGCAGAATCTTGCCTGCGCGCATCGGATGTCGCGGCGGTTGGACGCTGGCACGATCTGGATCAACACCTACCGTGCGATGTCACCGATGTCGCCGCGGCAGGGGTTCAAGAACTCTGGCGTGGGAATCGAGCACGGGATCGAGTCGATGCATGAGTACACGCGCCTGAAGAGCGTGTGGGTCAACACGAACGAGGAGCCGGTGGGGGACCCGTTCGTGATGCGCGGCTGAACCGAGCTCGGTGGAAGCTCAGCGTCGCACGAACGAGACCTCGTCGGACCGCACGGTGTTGCCGTGTGCATCCACGAGGTGCGAGGTGATGGGCGTCTGGCCTTCGCGGCCGCGCGCATCCACCTTCGGCGGCGTTTCTCTGGGGAGGTGAGTCTCGGCCCATTGCTTCATCGCGATGAGCACTGCGCTCAGTTCGCGGCCGGCCGGCGTGAGGTCGTAGGCCTCGCGCGTGCGTTGCCCCGGTTGTTGGTACGAGGTCTTGGTCATCACCTCGGCGTCCACGAGCTTCGCGAGCCTGGCGCTGAGCACGTCGCTGGCGATGCCGAGGCTGTCACGGTACTCCGCGAAGGTTCTTCGACCGAGCAGCGCCTCCCGGACGAGGAGGAAGCTCCACGGGTCATCGAGGACGCCGAGGCAGCGGGCGATGGCGCACGAGCCGTTCAGAGCCTCTGTGAGTGCTGGCGACTGGCGGGGCATGCTGCGACTCTAACCTGACTCCCTTTTTCGGAGCCAGGTGGGCCCGGCCCCGGATGTGCACTGGAGTCGGGCAGAGCCGCCGTGTGTGACCGAGATCGACCCTCTGAGTTGCTAAAACAGAGTCAGCTTCCTAGGGTCATGCCAGGCGGCAAATTTCGACGCCGCATTCGAGGAGGCCCTGCATGTGCCACATCACACTCGCCCGCCGGGCCAGGCTCAGCGTCTCGCAGGGTGGCGCTTCCGCATTCCTCCACGCACGGGCTGTCCCCGTTGCCTGACCTGGCCTCGCACCCCGCTGCGGCGCCCTCTGGTCTCGCGCCGTCGAAGGCGGGCGCGCGCCGAGCCTTCTGGGCGGCAGCGTTCGTGCTCGCCCTCGCGCTCTGGTCGTCCGGGGCGCCGAGCGTCCTCTACCCGCTCTACGCGGAGCAGTGGGACCTCTCGCCGGTCGTCGTGACGAGCGTCTTCGCGACCTACCAGGTTGCACTCGTGATCACGCTCCCGCTCTTCGGCAACCTCTCCGACCTCTTCGGCAGGCGCCTCGTGATGATCGGGGGCGTCGCGCTCGTCGGGGTGTCCGCCCTCGTCTTCGCTGTCGCTCCGAACGTGGGGTTCCTCTTCGCGGGGAGGGTGCTGCAGGGTGTGGGCGCGGGCCTCGCCATGGGCGCCGCGACCGCCTCGCTCGTCGAGAACAACACGAGTGCGAGCCCGCGCTTCGCGAGTTCCGCGGCAACCGTGTCCACCGCCATAGGCCTGACCGCCGCGCTGGCGCTCAGTGGACTCTTCGCCGAGTTCATCGCCATGCCGCTCGTCTGGAGCTATGTCGTGCTGCTGGGGCTGGCGGCGATGAATATCTGGCTGCTCGCGCTCTCGCCGGACGACCGGCCGACGGAACGCCGCCGCTGGCGCCCCCAGCGGCCAAGGGTGCCGGCGGGCATCCGGCTCGGGTTCACGGCCTCGACCCTGTCGGTTGCGCTCGCGTACTGCGTCGGGGCGATCTTCCTCTCCCTCGGCGCGCACATGATCCGGGAATTCGCTGACACGGAGAACAGTGCGCTGATCGGTGTCATCCTGGCCTGTTCTTCGGCGACGATCGGGGTCACCGGGCTGCTGCTCTCTCGGATCTCGGCACACGCTTCGGTCTTGGCCGGAGCGCTCGTCACGCTCCTCAGCCTTGTACTGATGGCCGCGGCCAGCGTGTTCGGATCTCTCCCGCTGTTCTTCGGGTGGTGTCTCGTCGGCGGCGTCGCCTACGCGCTGGCGTTCACGGGTGGGCTGGGGCTCATCAATCGGCTCGCTCCCGCGCAGCATCGGGGCGCGAGTCTGTCGCTGCTGTATGTCATCGCGTACGCCCTCCAGGCAGGAACCGCGATCGGAGTCGGCGCTATTGCCACCGGTGGGTCGCTGGCCGATGCGGTGCTGGTCGCTGCGGTCGTGCTCGGTGGGATGTGCGTCGCAGTCGGCGTGCTGGTCGCAGTGGCCGGTAGGAGAGGAAGCCTGTAGCGAGCCAGAGCGTTGTGTCCCTGCTCTCTCCGTCTAGGCGGCGGGGGTAACTAGCTCCACGAGGGTGCTCACGAGCTGTTCCGGCGTCGTTTCCCACATCTGGGGCGAGAGGTGGCCGCTGGCGTCCATGCTCGCGATGCCGTGGGCTCCCGTGAGGAGGAGGGCACCGTACAGGTGTGCGCGTTCGGGTCCGACTGCGTCTCCCACGATTCCGAGGAATTCGGCCTGGGCGCGGCTGGCGGACTCGATGGAGAGTTCCGGATCGGCCGCGGGAACCGTGAACATTCGCCTGAACACCTCGGGCTCGTCTCGGCCCACGGTGAGGAGTGCTTCCAGGGCCGACTGGATGCGCGCCCGTGGGTTCGCATGCTCGTCGTCGCGAAATCGCCTCAGCTGCTCGGAGATGCGATCCCAGCTCTCGGCGCCGACGGCGGCGAGCAGGCTCTCCTTGTCTGCGAAGTGGCGGTAGGCGGCCCCGCGTGAGACGTCGGCTCTAGCCCCGACCTCGCGGAGGGTGACCCGCTGTGGGCCTCCCTCATTGAGGAGGGCTCGAGCGGCTCCGAGGAGGGAGCGGCGCGTGGCGGCGGAGGATTCCTGACGACTGACCATGCATCCATCTTACAGTTGACAGTGTCAACCGGAGTGCTAGCCTACTGAGATGACAACGTCACCTGAAAAATCATCCCTCTTCGTCGTCACCGGCGCATCCACCGGTATGGGCGCGGCGACAACTCGCGCGCTTGCCGCCCAGGGGCACTTCGTCCTGGCCGGCGTGCGCAAGGACAGTGACGGCCGTGCTCTGAAGAGCGCGAACGTGCAGCCCGTGCTCCTCGACATCACGCGCCCCGAGCAGATCACCGATCTCGCGTCCGTCGTCGAGGCCGACGGGCGCCCCCTGCGTGCCCTCGTCAACAACGCGGGTATCGCGGTCAACGCACCGGTTGAAGCGCTCCCCATGACGGAATGGCGACGCCAGTTCGATGTGAACTTCTTCGGACACATCGAAGTCACACAAGCGCTCCTGCCGGCGCTTCTCCGCAGTCGCGGCCGCGTGGTCATGATGAGCTCGGTCGGCGGTCGGCTCGCGCAGCCCACCTACGGCGCGTACTCCGGTTCGAAGTACGCACTCGAAGCAGTCAGCGACTCCCTGCGACGCGAGCTCGCGCCCCACGGTGTGAAGGTTGTCATCGTCGAGCCAGGCGCGGTTCGCACCGAGATGGTCGGACGGGGCGGCGCAACCGCCAAGACCCTCATCGCCAACATGACGCCCGACCAGGCGCGGCGCTACGGCGGCCTCATGCGCGCGATCCTCGCGCAGTCCGAGGGGTTCCTCAAGGACGGCGTCGACGCAGCAGTGGCTGGGAGGATCATCGCGACGGCGGCCACGACTCTCAGGCCCAAGACCCGCTACACGATCGGGCGCGACGCCGCGATCCTGACTCGCCTCGCGCGCATCCTCCCCGACCGGGCGCTCGACCGGGTGCTCGCCTCCGCGCTGCGCCCGCTCTACCCGAAGACCAGCTGAGTCCCACTCCCACTTCACCTCCAACCTCCGTTGCATCACCACAGAAAGTCACCTCATGCCTGCACTCACCGACGCCGTTGTCCTCATCACCGGAGCGAACGGCGGCATCGGCTCCGCCTTCGTCGCCGAAGCCCTCAACCGCGGAGCCGCGAAGGTCTATGCGTCTGCCCGCACCCCGCGCGAGTGGGGCGATGAGCGAATCGTCCCCCTCACCCTCGACGTCACCGACACTGCCTCAATCGAGGCTGCTGTCGAGACTGCCGGCGACGTCACGATGCTCATCAACAACGCGGGAGGGCTTCCCCCAACGGCCAGCCTCCTCGACATCAGCGAGGACGACATCCGCCGGAACATGGAGATCAACTTCTTCGCGCCCCTCGCCGTGGCCCGGGCCTTCGCACCGACGCTCCGCCGAGCGACGGGCGCGACGCTGATCGACATGCACTCCGTCGCGAGCTGGGCCGCCTTCGGAGGTGTGTACAGCGCGTCGAAAGCCGCGCTCTGGTCGGCCACGAACGC
This sequence comes from Pseudoclavibacter sp. AY1F1, assembly GCF_002931075.1. GTDB lineage: Bacteria > Actinomycetota > Actinomycetes > Actinomycetales > Microbacteriaceae > Pseudoclavibacter. The sequence goes on from NZ_PSTQ01000003.1 coordinate 272,329, forward strand.
CCTCAGGCTCGAGCTCGCGCCGAGCGGCGTGCTCGTCACGGGTGTGCACGTCGGCTACGTCGACACGGCGATGGCCGCGCACAGCCAGGGCGCCAAGATGCGCCCGGAAGACCTGGTCACCGCCGTCTTCGACGGGGTCGAGGCGGATGCCTTCGAGGTCGTCGCCGACGAGCTGAGTACCCAGGTCAAGGCCGGCCTCGCGGCACCGATCGAGGCGCTCTACACGCAGCTCGCGCGCCCCTGACTCATGTTCTGCACCATGATGAGCAGCTCCGCCTTCGTTGCCGCGTAGAGGAAGAGCGTGCCGATCGCCACGTCCGCCTCGTCCGCGACCTGCTGCGTCGTCACGCCGCTGATGCCGTGGTGGGTGAAGAGCGCCTTCGCTGCTCGCATGATGCGCTCGTGCTTGTCCTGCTTCGCCCGCCCCCTGCGTCCCACCGGCCGATCCTGCGTATCCACGGCATCTCCTTGACAAAATAAATGAGTGAACTCATGATTGAGCTTACTCGGTAGGTTAGGAAAAGCGACTGAAGGATACGAACATGGCAATCCCCGCAGGCAAAGGCCTCGCACAGGGGGCGAGCACCAGGACGGTCATGGTCGACGGACACGGCATCGTGTACCGAGAGATCGGCCCGGCCCACGGGATGCCGATTGTGGCGCTGAATCACTTGGGCGCCAACCTCGATGACTGGGACCCTCGCGTCGTCGATGGTCTTGCCGAAGACCGACGCGTCATCTTGCTCGGGTACCGAGGTGTCGGCCGATCCGAAGGCCGTGTGCGCGCTTCGACCGACGAGATGGCGCTCGATGCGATCGCGGCCATCCGGGCCCTCGGACTCAACCGGGTGGACCTGTTCGGCCTCTCCATGGGCGGCATGGTCGCGCAGCGGCTCCTCGCCCTGGCACCGGACTTCGTCGACCGCCTGATCCTCATCAGCACCGGTCCGGCAGGCGGCCCGGGACTCGTAGACATGACACGGGTCATGGTGGGTGGCTCGCTTCGAGCGGCCCTGGCCTTCCGAGACCCGAAATCCAGCCTCTTCTTCACCCGGAGCTCAGCTGGTCGCGCCGCAGCGCGGGCCTACTCCGCGCGACTCAAGGAGCGCACAAGCGACCGGGACGGCAGCGTGGGCCCAGCGGTGCTCCGAGCTCAGCTCGCCGCGGTCCATGCGTTCGGGCAGCTCCCGTTGCCCGATCGCTCCAGTCTCCCTGGACCAGTCCTCCTGCTGCACGGAGCCGACGACCTTCTGGTGCCGCCCGCCAACGCGGCGGTGCTCACCGAAGTCTTCCCGAATGCATCCCTCACCGTCTTCCCCGAAGCCGGTCACGGCGTTGTCTTCCAACACCACGACGAAGTCATCGCCGCCGCCGGAACCCTCTTGCGACGCTGACCCCACCACCCGTCCGCGACCCCCACCCAGACCACTAGGAGCATGAACCATGAAGGCACTCGTCTTCTCGAAGTACAAGACACCTCTGCACGAGGCAGAGGTTGCCGAGCCGATCGTGGGCGACCACGACGTGCTCGTTCAAGTGCAGGCAGCCGGCCTCAATCAGCTCGACGAGAAGATCCGCATCGGCGAGTTCAAGCAGATCCTGCCGTACAAGCTGCCGCTCACCCTCGGGCACGACGTCGCCGGTACGGTGCTCCGGGTTGGCGCCGCGGTTCGCGGGTTCCGCCCGGGAGACGAGGTGTACGCACGTCCCCGCGACCACCGCATCGGCACGTTCGCCGAGCGCATCGCCATCGATGAGGCGGATGTGGCGCCCAAGCCTTCGTCCATCTCCATGGATGAGGCGGGCTCGCTTCCGCTCGTCGCCCTCACCGCGTGGCAGGCACTCGTCGAGATCGGTCAGGTGCACCGCGGGCAGAAAGTCCTCATCCACGCCGGTGCGGGCGGCGTCGGGTCCATCGCGATCCAGCTCGCCAAGCACCTCGGTGCCGAGGTAGCCACCACGGCGAGCGCGGCCAACGCCGAGTTCGTCCGTGGGCTCGGCGCCGACCACGCGATCGACTACCGAGCCGACGACTTCGAGCGGCTGCTCAGCGGCTACGACTTCGTGCTCGACAGCCTGGGCGGCGAGAACCTTGAGAAATCCCTGCGCATTCTGAAGCCCGGTGGAACCGCCGTCGGCATCTCAGGGCCGCCCACCCCTGACTTCGCGCGGAGTGCCGGCCTGAATCCCCTGCTGCGTCTCGCGATCACCGGGCTCAGCGGGAAGGTCCGCAAGCAGGCGAAGCGGCTCGGCGTCGACTACCGCTTCCTCTTCATGCGAGCGAGCGGTGAGCAGCTGCGCGAAATCACCGCGCTCGTCGAAGACGGAACGATTCGGCCGGTAGTCGGACGCGTGTACCCGTTCGACCAGACCGTGGAGGCGCTCGAGACGCTGGGCCGTGGCGGTATCCGCGGCAAGGCCGTCATCAGCAACCGCTGACCATCGGCGGTCACACCCCAACCCACTCCCTCCAGGTTCCAAGAGAGAACATCATGAGCAGTGCATCCAATGAGCCCGACGTCACCTCCTACGCGCTCGCCCCGGCGAAGAGCATCACCGTGGGCGGCATCAGCTACGCCTACCGCGAGCTGGGCCCGAAGGAGGACATCCCCGTCATCTTCTTCCTGCACCTCGCGGCCACGCTCGACAACTGGGACCCCCGCATCGTCGACCCCATTGCCGAGAAGCGCCACGTCATCACCTTCGACCAACGCGGCGTCGGTGCCTCAACGGGCGTCGTCCCGAGAACCATCGAGGAAGCGGCCGACCACGCGTACGAGTTCATCACCGCGCTCGGCTACGACAAGGTCGACGTCTTCTCGTTCTCCATGGGCGGGATGATCGCGCAGGACCTCGTCGTCAAGCACCCCGACCTCGTGCGCCGGCTCGTGCTCACGGGCACCGGTCCGCGGGGCGGGAAGGACATGGACAAGGTCGTCGGTGTCACCTACCTCGACCTCGTGCGATCCATCTTCACCCGGTCGGACATCAAGGAGTTCCTCTTCTTCAACCGCGACGACCGCGGCAAGCGGGCCGCGAAGGCGTTCGTCGCCCGGTTGTCGGAGCGCACGGTCGACCGCGACACGTCGATCAGCTTGAAGGCGTTCCAGACGCAGCTGCGGGCGATCCAGCGCTACGGCCGCTCCGCGCCCTCCGACCTCTCGAAACTCACGCAGCCGACCCTCATCGCCAACGGCGACAACGACCGCATGGTGCCATCGGTGCTCTCCAACGACCTCCACAGGCGCATCTCCGGCTCCGAGCTCGTCATCTACTCCGACTCGGGCCATGGTGGCATCTTCCAGTACCACCACCAGTTCGCGCCGGTGGCCGTCGAGTTCCTCACGCGCTCATCGGCCAGCTGAGAGAAGAGCGCAGACATCGTGCCGAAGTCATTGAACTCCGAGACCGCAGTGCAGAAGCACTTCAGCACCTCGATCCTCCTCTGGGTGCGGAACGACCAGCCGCGACAGGCCGGGATGGACTACTGGAAGGGGCCGCACTCCGTCCGTCCGGCGCAGACCTGGGGGTTGCGCATCCATCTGACGGAGCAGGGATGCGCGAGCGCGAAGTCTGCAGGCGCGTCGCAGGGAGGGAGGGGCGCCGCTTGGTGGCGGCGCCCCTCCCCGGTCGTGCGTGCTGCGAGCTGCTAGCTGGTCGGGCGGCCGAGCTGCGGGTAGACGGCCTCGAGCGGGGCGCTGAGCCCGGCCCTCAGCTGCACGGAAGTTTCGTCGGCAAGCACCTCGTACTCGCCAGCTTCTGTCGCGTCGTAGACCTTCGACACCAGCACGGCAGGGTCGAGCTTCGGGCCGTCGGCGCCTGCTGCCATGGCGGTGTCGACGTAGGCCACGTGAACCCCTACGACATGCACGCCCGCTGGCTGGAGCTCCACGCGCAGTGAGTTCGTCGCCGACCAAAGGGCCGCCTTCGTCGCGCTGTAAATGCCAGCGACCGCGTACCAGCTGAGTGCCGAGTGCACGTCGATGATGGCAGCTCCGTCCTGCTTGGCGAGGAGCGGCGCGTAGGCGCGCGCGAGGAAGAGCGGGCCGAGGAAATTGACCTCAATGTTGGCGCGGATCTCCTCGTCGCTGTGCGAGAGGATGCCCGGGGACGAGACTGAGGCCCCGGCGTTGTTGATGAGCACGGTCACGTCGGGCGCCGCCTCGACAACCGCTGCGATGGACGCGGAGTCGGTGACGTCGAGGGCGAGGGGGACGACCCGTTCGTCGTCCCAGGTGCGTGGCGTGCGGGCCGTGGCGTAGACCTTGGCTGCGCCGCGGGCGAGGGCCTCGCGGACGAAGTTCGTGCCGATGCCCCCGTTCGCGCCGGTGACGAGGACAACTGCTCCGTTGAGTGAAGGCATGGTGTGGTCTTTCGTTGCGCGGGCTCCCGGTCTGTTGGGACGGCGGGGCCCTGGGGTGGCGTGGAAGAATCGGCTTGAGTGCTGATCCCCAGTCGATAGCGACTAAACTCATAACTGAGTCTGCTCAAGATCTATTCCCGGAGGAGATCCGATGGCCACCGAAGCCCGCCCGCTGGGTCGCCGCGAACGGAACAAGCTCGACAAGCTCGAGCGCATCACCGCCGCAGCTGGCGAGCTCTTCGCGCAGCGCGGGGTCGATTTCGTCACGACGCAGGAGATCGCGGATCGGGCCGACATCGGAACCGGAACGCTGTTTCTCTACGCCAAGACCAAAGGCGAGCTGCTGCTGCTCGTGCAGAACTCGATGTACGAGACCGCGCTCGAAGAGGGCCGCGCAGCCTCAGCTGAGGCGACTGGCGCGCTCGACGGCGTGCTCGCCGTGCTTCGCCCCGTCGTGGCCTGCAATCGCAAGCAGGTCGAGAACGGCCGCACCTACTTGCGCGAAATGGTCTTCGGCGACCCGCAGGAGCCGCGGCACGCCGAGGCGCTGACGCTGACGGCGCAGACGCAGGAACTCGTCATCGACGTCATCGAGCGCGAGACGGCGACGTCGAGTGAGACCGCCACAACCCTCGCCCAGGTCATCTCCGCCATCATGTTCACCACCATGGCCGCATCGATCAACGCCGAGCTCTCGGTCGACGAGATCGTCGAGCAGGTCCGAACGCAGGTCGCCGCGATCCTGCCCGCCTGACCCCGCGCCGGTCCGGCGGCATCGAACCGGACCGGGCTCGGGGCCGTCAGCGTCTAACGCTTGGCGCTCCGCACGAGCTCGCCAAGCGCCGCCTCGTCGAGGGGGCTTCCCGGGAACGCGGCCACCCGGCCGAGCGGCATCGAGCCGAGCATCTTCAGCATCTCCGCGTCGGCCAGCATCCCGGACAGGCCGCTATCGCCTTCGAGCAGGGCGGAGCGGAGCCGTGGCCCACCACGTTCGTCGTCCAGCCATTCCGCGATGGTCGAGGTCTCGTCGAGCGTCAGCGCGAGATCGTCACCTGCGACCGCCACCTGCGTGGAGACGCGGATGTCTCGGCTCGAGGCGCCGACCTCGACGCGGTGCTCGCCGCCTTCGACTGTCCACTGCCCGGCGACGGGGTGGAAGTAGGCGAGCTCGGAACGCGGGACCTCGATGGTGACGGTTGCCGTCGAACCGGCCGCAACTTCCACAACCGAGAACGCGGCCAGCGAGCGGATCGCGCGCGGCACGGCGGAGCCCGGGAGTCCTGTGTAGACCTGCACGACCTCGCGCCCGTCCCTGCTGCCCGTGTTGGTGACATCCACGTGGATGCGCAGACCGCCATCCCGGGCCTCGACGACAAGGTTGTCGTAGGAGAAGCTCGTGTACGACAGGCCGTGGCCGAACGGGAACGAGACCTCCGTGGTCCGTGCGTCGTAGCCGCGGTAGCCGACGAAGATGTCCTCGCCGTAGCGGACGTGGCCGAAAGCGCCGGGGAACCCGAGGTGAGCCGGCGAGTCCTCGAGGCGCACCGGGATGGTCTCCGCGAGGCGCCCGGACGGGTTGACGACACCGAAGAGCACGTCGGCGGTCGCGCCACCGCCGGCCTGGCCGAGCAGCCAGCCCTCGACGATCGACGGCGCGAGGTGCTGCCAGGTCGAGGTGCGCACGATGCCGCCGTTCGAGAGTACGACGACGACGTTCTCGTTCGCCGCCCGCACCGCGGCGAGCAGCTCGAGCTGCTCGGCCGGCAGGTCGATGTGTTCACGGTCGAAGCCCTCGGACTCCTCCTGGGCGGGGAGGCCGAGGAAGAGTACGACGACGGATGCGTCTGCGGCGGTGCTGGCTGCATCCGCACGCATCGATGCAGCGTCGCCGGAGCCGTCGAGCGTGAAGCCTGGCGCGAATCGCACCCGGTCTCCGGCGATCTTGGTCAGCTCAGTGAGGGCGTCGTCGAGGCGGGTCGGGTTGATGAGCGAGCTGCCTGCCCCCTGGTAGCGGGGCGTGCGCGCGAACTCGCCGATGACCGCGATGGTTTTGTCGGCGCTGGGGTCGAGTGGCAGCAGGTCGCCGTCGTTCTTCAGCAGCACGATGCTGCGTCCGGCAGCTTCCCGCGCGAGTGCGTGGTGCTCGTCGACGTCGTAGCTCGCGGATGCGTCGGCGCCCGCCACGATCTTGTCGACGAGCTCCAGGGCGCGGCGGGCTGCCGTGGTCACGTGCTGCTCGTCGAGGTCACCGGCGCGCACGGCTGCCACGAGTTCGGCATCCGTGCGTCCGCCGCTCGCCGGCATCTCGAGGTCGAGCCCGGCGGCGACGCCCTTGACTCGGTCATCGACGGCTCCCCAGTCGGAGACCACGAGGCCCTCGTACCCCCACTCCTCGCGGAGCACCGTGGTGAGCAGCCAGTGGTTCTCGGAGGCGTAGACCCCGTTGATCTTGTTGTACGAGCACATGATCGTCCACGGCTGCTGCTCGGTGACGACGCGCTGGAACGCCCGCAGGTAGATCTCGCGGAGCGGGCGCTCGTCGACGTCCGCGCTGATCCGCAGCCGGTCGGTCTCCTGGTTGTTCGCGGCGAAGTGCTTGAGCGACGACCCGACGCCCTGGCTCTGCAGGCCACCGACGAGCGCCGAGCCCATGACGCCGCTCACGAGCGGGTCCTCGGAGAAGTACTCGAAGTTGCGGCCGCACAGCGGGGAGCGCTTGATGTTGATGCCCGGCCCGAGCAGCACGCCGACGCCCTCCGCCTTGGCCTCCTCTCCGAGCGCCACTCCGACGCGACGAGCCAGGTCCGCGTCCCAGCTCGCCCCGAGCGCGACGGCGGGCGGGAAGCAGGTGGCTGGGACGCTGTCGGCGAGCCCGAGGTGGTCGCCACCCTGCCGCTGCAGGCGCACCCCGTGCGGCCCATCCGTCAGGACGACCGCTGGGATCTCGGCACGCTCGACCGCTTTCGTCGACCAGAAGCTGCCACCACTCGTCAGGGACGCCTTCTCTTCGAGGGTCAGGTCGTCCAGGTGCTCGGCGTGGGTCATCGTGATGCTCCGATCGGTGTTTGGGGCAACGGGGTGCTGCCATCGTTCCCACGCAAGAATGCGAGGGTTGTGCTGACGATCTCATCTATTGGGGGTTCCAGGCTGACCACCGTTCCACGTTCGGAGCGGAGGAGGGGCTCAAGGGTGGCGAGCTGGGAATCGAGGAGCAAAGTGGGCATGAAATGGTCCCTGCGGGCCGACATGCGCTCTCGCAGAAGTTCAACCGGCCCGTGCAAGTGCACGAAAGAGACGTCCGGAGCCGCGGCACATAGCCGTTCGCGGTAGCTCCACCTCAGCGCAGAACAGGCGACAACAACTTCGCCGGCCGAGAGCGCAGATCCGACGGCGTCGAGCCACGGCCAGCGGTCCTCATCAGTAAGGGGTGTCCCTTCGGCCATCTTGGCGAGGTTGCCGGCCGGGTGCAACGCATCGGCGTCGACGAAGGTGGAACCGAGCGCTGCCGCAAGTGCTGAACCGATCGTGGTTTTACCGCAACCAGAGACGCCCATAACCACGACTGCCCTGGCTTTGGAGGCATGCTCTACCAATCGTGCACCGTCCCGTCAGCGAGACGATTGTACGGAAGGTAGGCGGCGATGTAGGGATACTTGCCTGCCTCATCGAGCTCCAGATCGACACCGAGGCCCGGCTTGTCGCCGGGGTGCAGCATTCCATCGTTCCAGGTGAAGGACTGCTGGAACACGGCGTCCGTCTTGGCGCCGTGCTTCATGTACTCCTGGATGCCGAAGTTGTGGATCGACAGCCCGAGATGCATGGCGGCGGCCATGCCGACGGGGGAGATGTCGGTGGGACCGTGCATACCCGACTTGATCTGGTATTGCGCCGCGTACTCGAGTGTCTTCTTGAGCGCGGAGATCCCACCCATGTGCGTGACCGCACCGCGGACGTAGTCGATAAGCTGGTCGCGGATCAGGTCCTTGAAGTCCCAGACGGTGTTGAAGATCTCCCCGATGGCGAGAGGCGTGGTCGTGTGTTGCCGCACCAGACGCAGCGCCTCCTGGTTCTCCGCCGGGGTGCAGTCTTCGAGCCAGAAGAGGTCGTACGGCTCAAGCGACTTGCCGAGCTTGGCGGCCTGAATCGGCGTCATCCGGTGATGGCCGTCGTGGAGGAGCGGCAGCTCGGGACCGAATTCGTTTCGGACAGCCTCGAACACACTCGGCAAGTGGCGCAGATATGAGCGAGTGTCCCAGTCTTCCTCGTTCGGCAGGCCGCCCCGTTGCGCGGGCTCGTGGTCGTAGCGAACACCGGTGTTGCCCTCGAGCGTCGCATTCGACGCGATGCCGTAGATCGATTTCAGGCCGGGAACCGCGGTTTGCACGCGGATCGCCTTGTACCCCTGGGCTTGGTGGGCGCGGATGCTGTCGAACAGCTCTTCGTTCGTTCGGCCGGAGGCGTGCCCGTACGCCAGCAACCCGGTACGCGACGCGCCTCCGAGCAACTGGTAGACGGGCATGCCTGCCGCCTTGCCCTTGATGTCCCAGAGCGCCATGTCGACTGCCGCAATCGCCGCCATCGTCACCGGGCCCCGGCGCCAGTACGCCGAGCGGTAGAGGAACTGCCAGGCGTCTTCGATTGCTGAAGCGTCGCGCCCGATGAGCAGCGGTACGACATGATCACGAAGGTAGGACACGACGGCGAGTTCGCGACCGTTGAGCGTGGCGTCTCCGAGGCCGGTCAGACCGTCATCCGTCGTCAGCTTCAGGGTGACGAAGTTGCGGTCCGGGCTCGTGACGATGACCTCTGCGCGGTCGATTCTCATGGGGTCTCTCCTTCTCGGCGTGCTGCTGCACGAATGGCGGTCCAGCGGTTTCGGAGCTCACGTGCGACGGACTTCGGCCGCCGGTCCCGCGTGAAGACCCCCTTCTTGTTTCCGTCGACCCGGAAAATGGCGCTCTTGGTTTGGAAGTCGGCGAAGTTCCAGATCTGCTCTCCGACGACGGCCGGGATGCGATCAAAGACGCGGTGGTACATCGCGAGGAAGTCGATCTGGTACTCCTCGCTCCACGGAGAAGCGACTGCCTGGTGGAGCCCCGCGTAGGTGTCCACGCCGTATTCGGCCATGATGATGGGCATATCGTGGGTTGCGGCCCATCCCGTGAGTTCCGCCTCGAGGGCTCGTTCCGCACTTGCCAGGTCACCGGTCTGCTCGTACCAACCGAAGTATCGGTTGAGGCAGATGACGTCGAAGAGATCGACGATCTGGTCGTTGTCGAAGCGTGCGGCCCCCTGGTTGGCGAAGGTCACGGGCCTGGTCGCGTCCAGCTCACGGGTGAGCTCGACAAGAGGCTCGAAGTAGTCCCTTGCTCCTGCCTCTGACGAGGCCGGCTCGTTGGCGATGCACCAGAGAACTACCGATGGGTGATTCTTGTCGCGAGCGACAAGCTCCCTGATCCCCTGCGCGTGGGCTTCTCTCGTTGTGTCGTTCATCGTCTTCGGTGAGAACGTCGGCGTCAGTTCGCCGCCGGTGAGGCCAGCGACCATGTTGATGTTCAGCCCGACTGCTGCGGTCTCGTCGATGACGACGATGCCGTGCCTGTCCGCGTAGTCGAGGACCTCTTCCGCGTACGGGTAGTGCGCGGTTCTGAAGGAGTTCGCGCCGATCCAGTCGAGGAGCGCGAAGTCGTGGACGAGGAGGACGTCGTCGTGTCCCTTCCCCCTGAAGGGCGCATCCTCGTGCTTGCCAAAGCCCGTGAAGTAGAAGGGCTTTCCGTTGATGAGGAACTCCTGGCCTTTCACCTCGATCGTTCGGATACCGACGGGCAGCGTGTACTCGTCGTGTTCTCCGTCAGGTGCCTCGAGGCGCACGACGAGTTCGTAGAGGTATGCAGCCCCCGGTTGCCACAGAGTGGGGCGCTCGACATGCAGCGTCCCGGTCGAGGCGATCCCACCGGCGACTTCACGGCGCTCCTCGTCGCGAAGGGTGACCCTGACGTTCCCCTCCCCGGCGACGGCGACATCGTACGCAACGGCTGCTGAGCCGTCGTCGTTCAACGAGGTGGTGACCGTGATGTCGGAGACGTGGCTGCGTGGGGTGGCGTAGAGATGCACGGAGCGATGGAGTCCGCTGTAGTTGAAGAAATCGTGGCGGTAGAGCTGGTGCTGCTTGCCGTCGGGGCCTTCGCTGACCTCCCCCGGCGGAATCGTGGCGGTGGAGAGCCGGTTGTCGACCGCGACGGTCACGAGCACCTCTTCACCCGGGGTGAGCAGCTCGGAAACATCCACTTCGAACGGCGTGTAGCCACCCTCATGGTGTGCCACACGCTGGTCACCGACGTAGACGGTGCCCGCGTGCGTGACGGCGTCGAAACGGAGCACAATGCGGCGGTTAGTCCAGGAGGCCGGGACGATGAGGTTTCGCTGATACCAGACGATGCCGACGTGGTCTCGAATCTCGGCGTCGACAAACACATCGTTGTAGCTCGACGGGACAGGAACCTGACGGGATGTCGCCAGGCGACGAGACCACGGTGCCTCACCCGCTTCGCTGTCGAGCGCAAACGACCATAGGCCGTTGAGCGATTGTGTTTCCCTGGAGCGTGATGCCTGAGGTTTCAGCATGCTTCAACCCTTCTCGTGGTGTGTGGTCAACGGTGTCAGCGAACCGCGGTCGAGCGCGGTTCGGAGCTCGTCGAGGGCAGATGAAACGCTCGTCAAGACGGTCTCCGAGGCGTTGGGTTCCAGCTTGTGGATGCCGGTCACCGTGTCGTCGAGCTGTTCGGTTGCGAGTAGGTGAGCAGCGATGGGGCGCGCCGCGGAGACCCCGTCGCGTCCCGCAGCAAGCTCTGCGTTCAGCACGGGGACAACACGTACGCGCAGCTTCGTTTCGACTCCGGTGGCGATCTGTGCCAGTTCGTGCCTGATGGAGAGATTGGCGAATCGATCGGTGAGCGCGCGGCGATACTCGCTGGTGTTGAGCGTCGAAGGCAGGTGCCGCGCTGCGGCGTCCCAGAAGTCCTCAACCCACTGGCGAAGGAGTGGGTCACCGAAGGCTTCGTCCACAAACGCGTGTCCTCGAAGCGGTCCGGCTGCAGCCAGGAGCGTGTGCGCCCCATTCAGGAGCCACAGCTTCCGCCGTTCGTATGGCTCCAAATCCTGCACGAAGCGAGCGCCTGCCGTCTCCCAGGCTGGTCGCCCCGCCGGGAATTCGCCCTGCAGGATCCAGTCGCTGAAGGGTTCGGTTGTCACCGCGCAACTATCGTGCAGTCCCGTCAGGCTCTCAGCTAGCTCGAGATCCGCGGCCGTCGTCCGCGGGGTGATCCGGTCGACCGAAGTCGAAACGAAGCTGGCGTTCGACGCGACCCACTCCGCCGTCTCCCGGCCGATCGCTTCGAGGTGAGGCGCGAGTGCCGCTCGCAAGACGGACCCGTTGTCGGGGAGGTTGTCGCAGCTGACCAGGGCTATCGGGCCCGCGTCGGCGAGGCGGCGGGCCTCGAGTCCGAGCGCGAGCCGATGGAGCGTGCTTCGCAACGGTTCAGTGGACGGCTGGTAGCCGGCTTCAGTGATGGTCAGGGTCACGAGCGCCGTGGCCGAATCAGCGAGAGTGCGCTCGAGGTGCGCGACGTCTGCGCCGTCCACCGCCTCGGTGATGACATCGATGATCTCTGCTCGGTCGGAGACGACGCTGCGTTCGATGAGCGTGTAGAGCCCGTCTTGCGCCTGGAGCGCAGTGGCTGCGTCAGGCCGGGTTCCCGTGTAGGCCGTGATGCCCCAGCGGTCTCCGTCAGATGCGCGGCTCGTGTACCAAGCCTGATGTGCGCGATGGAACGCACCGAGTCCAAGGTGCACGATTCTTCGATCGCGAGGGGCAGCTGGCGCTGCGTGCGTGGATCGATTCAGGTTCTTGCTCACAGCTTGAACACCTTTCGGGGGAGTGTCTCGACGAGGTCCTTGATGATGCGCTTGGCCGAGGTCGGTCGAACTCGACCCTCGACGACGAGACGAGCGAGGAAGGCGGCATCGAGCCGGCGGGCCATGTCATGCCGAGTTGGGATGGAGAGGAAGGCCCGTGTGTCGTCGATGAATCCGGAGTGTCGGTAGAAGCCGGCGGTTTCGGTCACAGCCTCACGGAAGCGCAGCCCGGCGTCCGGTGCGTCGAGGAACCACCATGGAGCGCCGATGAACACGGAGGGGTAGAAGCCAGCGAGCGGTGCTATCTCGCGCGAGTAGACGGTTTCGTCGACCGCGAACAGGACGATGTGCATACCTGGCGTGAGGCCGACCTCTTCGAGAAGGGGCCTGATCTCGTCAGTGAAGTGCGTAGCGAACGGAATGTCGTGGCCGGTGTCCGAGCCATAGCGTTGGAAGGTCGCGGAGCTGTGGTTGCGGCGGACACCCGGGTGGATCGTCATGACCAATCCGTCTCTGGCGCTCATCCGGCCCATCTCCAAGAGCATGTGCCCTTGGAACGCCGACGATTCGGCCGCGGTGAGCTGGCCTCTCCTGGCTCTGGTGTAGAGCTCGGCTGCTCGCTCGGCTCCAAGGTCGCGGATCCGCAGTTCGCCGACACCGTGATCAGCTGACACGGCGCCGTGCTGAAGGAAGTGTGCTCGGCGATCTTCGAGCGCCAGGAGGTAGCCGGCGAACGTGTCCTTTCGTCCGGTGCGCTGGTGGAGCTGATCGATTCGTTCCACGAAGCTCGGATCGCTCGGATCGAGGTAGGCATCGGGACGGAACGTGGGGAGCACACGACCGGTGAACGTTGCGTCGTCTCGCAGGACCGCGTGGTCGTCGAGGTCGTCCAGCGGGTCGTTGGTGGTGGCGAGGACCTCAACACCAAAGGAATCGAACAATGCTCGCGGGCGGAAGGCGGGACCGCGGAGCTGACTGTCGATGGCCGAATAGATGCGGTCGGCGCTCTCCTCCGTGAGTTCCTCTTCGATGCCGAAGACCTCGCGGAAGGTCTGGTCGAGCCAGTAGCCGGATGCTGTGCCTGCGAACTCGTGCCAGTGAGATGCAAGGAGGTGCCACGCGCGCTTTCCTGCGGGCGACCCGTCAGACGGATGGAGATCCTCGTAGTCGACGCCGTTCGCGTGGAGGAGCCTCGTGACGTAGTGGTCGGAAGTGACGAGAAGCTCCGTTGGATCCTCGAACGGGACATCGAGGCGGAAGAGCTCGGCCGACACGTGTCCGTGCGGGGAGATGATCGGGGAATCGGCGACAGAAGCGTAGAGCTCCTCTGCGATGCCACGGGTCCGCGCGTCCGACGGCATGAGGCGTTGCGCGTTGTCCTGAACCTGCGAGTCGAGAAGTTCGGTGGTGGTCTGCGCGGTCACTTGGCAACCCCCGCACCGCTGTCTCGTGCCATCTGGGCGCGCAGCGCTCGGCGTTCGGCCTGCTGATCTGGATCGGCCAGGGGTGACGCGAGCAGCAGCTTTTGTGTGTACGGGTGTTGGGGAGCCTCCGTCACCTGGCCCGCTGGCCCCTGCTCGACGATGTCCCCGCGGTAGAGGACCGCCACTTCGTGGCTGATGTGGCGAATCACGTCGAGGTCGTGGGAGATGAAGAGGTAGGAGACGCCGAGGTCCTGTTGGATCTCGAGGAACAGGTCGAGGACTCGGGCCTGTGTGGTGAGATCGAGCGCACTCACGGGTTCGTCGCAGACGATGAGCCGCGGACGCAGTGCGAGTGCCCTGGCGATGGCGATGCGCTGGCGTTGCCCGCCGGAGAACTCGCGCGGCAGGCGCGTGACTGCCTGGGAGGGTAGGCCGACGCGGTCGAGCAACTCAGCCACCCGCGCCCTGCTCTCTTTGGCACCAAGCCGCTGGATCTGCAGCGGCTCGGAGAGGATCTGACCAACTTCCATGGCCGGATTCAGCGACGTGAACGGGTCCTGGAAAACGACCTGGAGGTCTTTGGCGAGAGCCGCTCGTCGCTTTCGGCTGGCAGTCGAGATGTCTTCACCGTCGAAGCTCACCGTGCCGGAGACGATCGGGGCGAGTCCGAGGATCGCGCGCCCCAGTGTGGTCTTTCCTGACCCGGATTCGCCGACGACTCCGAGTGTCTTACCCGCTTCGATTTTGGCGGAGACACCGTGGAGGATCTCGATGGGCGCCTTGCCGATGCCGGGACGCGGGTAGGCCACTACGAGATCGTTGACCTCGAGAATTGTCTCGGTCATCAGTTCGCCTCCTTGGTCAGCATGGTGAGTGGTTCTCGTCCGGTGAGTGTGGATGCGAGCAGAGCGCGGGTGTACGGGTGAACGGGGTGTCGGAGGACGTCGCGTACGGGGCCTTCTTCCACAAGCCGGCCACGCTGCATGACAGCGACCCGGTCTGCGATGTCGGCGACGACTCCGAAGTTGTGGGTGACCAGGAGGATCGCTACTCCAAGCTCGTCGCGCATCCCGCGGAGCAGGTCGAGCACCTCTGCTTGGACGGTCACGTCAAGGGCTGTGGTCGGCTCGTCCGCGATGATGAGGTCGGGCTCGCAGCTCACGGCTCCCGCGATGAGCACACGCTGGGCCATGCCGCCTGAGATCTCGTGGGGGTACGAGTCGAAGGTTCGTTTCGGATCTGCGATCCCGACCCGCTCCAGGAGGGCCAAGGCACGGTTGCGCGCTTCGCTGCGAGGGACACCAAGCAGCTTGACCATGGGACGGCTGAGTTGATGCCCGATCGTGTAGTTCGGGTCGAGGTTCGCCATCGGCTCCTGCGGGATGTAGGAGATTCGGCGGCCGCGGATCGCGCGGATCTTGCTCTGATCGATGCGCTCGGACTGCGTATCCACCGTCTGGAGTTCATCGATGGTGATGGTGCCGCCGACAACGTGGGCGGAGCTCGGGAGAAGCCCGAGGACGGAGAACGCGGTCTGGCTCTTCCCTGACCCGGACTCGCCGACGATGCTGAGGACTTCGCCTCGGTCGATGTGGAAGGTCACTCCTTGCACGACGCGGGTGAGGCCGCCCTCCGTGTTGGCGTAGGCGATTTCGAGATCGCGGACCGCGAGGAGGTGATCGCCGTCCGGCAGCTCGTCCGTGCCCGGGAGGGGATCGGAGTCCGTGCGGATCGACACGGTGGGTGGCTCCTCAAGGGCGGTGCCAGTTGCGATGCCGGCCGTGATCGGCTCCGCGTTCGCGGAAGAGCTCACGCCGCTCGCTGCGAGCGCTGCCGCGGCCTTCCTATTCACTCGGATGCTCGGCAGGTCTTCGAGAGCGTCGCGGAGCGCGTTCCCGATGAGCACGAAGGCGCCGACGGTGAGACCGATTGCCAGCGCTGGCCAGAGCATGAGGAGCGGTGCGATGTAGATGTTCCGGAAGCCCTCGCTGAGCATCGCGCCCCAGGTCGCCTCCTGAGGGTCGCCGAGTCCTAGGAACTCGAGTCCGGATTGGATCGCGATGGCGACTCCGGCGATCAGCGCCGTCTGGATGATGATCGGTGCCCGAACGACCGACATGATGTGGCGGCTGATGATGCGCCAGTCGCTTAAGCCCGAGACTCGTGCCGCGTCGACGTACAGCTCGTTGCGCACAGATTGCACTGCTGTTCGGGTGAGTCGGTAGTACCCGGGGCTCAACAGGATGCCGAAGACGATCATCGTGATCCAGACGGACGGGCCGACCGCGGATCGGACGGAGAGCAGCACGATGATCGCGGGGAGGCTCATGAGCGCGTTGGCTGACCAGGAGGACACGCCGTCGAATGGTCCTCCGTAGAAGCCGGCGATGAGTCCGGAGGGCAGCCCGATGGAGATGGCGACGACTGCGCAGAGCAGGGCTGAGAGCAGCGTGAGTTGCCCGCCCCACAGCAGGCGGCCGAAAGTGTCGCGGCCTGCGCTGTCCGTTCCCAGCAGGTGAGTGGCGTCCGGGGAGGCGAAGGTGTTGGCGATCTCGGCCGCATTCGGGCCACCGGGGGCGAGGACGGGAGCGAGAGCCGCGCCGGTGATCGCGACGAGAAGGACGACGACGCCGATGGCACCGAGCGGGTTGCGGATGAATCGGGCGAAGACGCTGCCGCGGCCCCGCTCCTTCTGAGGCTGAGCGGTCTTGCTGGTCATGACACACGCACCTTGGGGTTGAGCCAGCCGTTGATGAGGTCGACGAGCAGGTTGACGATGACGACGATGAGCACGGTGTAGAGGACGACACCCATCACGATCGGGATGTCGCCGCTGACGGTGGAGGTCACTGCCAGTTGCCCGATTCCGGGGAGAGCGAAGATCCGCTCGAGGATGACCGCTCCTCCGAGCAGTCCGACGAACTGCAAGCTGAGGACGGTGAGTCCGGCCGGAGCAGCACCGCGGAGAACGTGACGGACGAGGATCTCGCCTTCGCCGAGGCCACGGCTGCGAAGCGTGCGAACGAAGTCCCGGTCTCGCTGCTGGATGACCGCGGAGCGGATCTGCTGGGCGCTGGCCGTGACGTAATTGAGCACGATCGCAATCACCGGGAGGGTGAGAGACGCTATCCATGCTTCTGGTCCGGCGCCTGGGGCGATGGTGCTCACAGCAGGGAAGAGTCCAAGTTGTACCGCGAAGACTGTCGCCAGGACGATGGCGAGAACGAATCCAGGGATGGCGTCGCCGATGACGGCACCGATCTGGACTGCGCGGTCGACCCAGCCACGCTTGACTGCCGCTGTCGTGCCGATGACGGTCGCGAGTATCGTCACGAGGATCATGGCAGTCCCGATCAGGGCGAGTGTCACCGGGAGGCGGGTGGTGAGCGAGTCCGCCACTGTGACGGGGCCGAACCAGCTGCGCCCGAGATCGCCGGTCACCGCGGATCCGACCCAATTTGCGAAACGGATCGGCAACGGCTGATCGAGACCGAGCTCGACCTCCTTGGCGACGACCTGGGCTTCGCTTGCCTGATCACCGACGATGTTGCGGGCGATGCTGCTGCCGTTCGCGAAGAGGAGCGTGTAGGCGACGGCGCAGACGGCGATCAGGAGGACAACTCCTGATGCGATGCGCTTGAGAAGAAATGGGATCACAGGTGACTCCGATGCTCGCCCGTTCGGGGTGGGGAGGGAGCTGAACTCCCTCCCCACTCGAATCGGGTTAGGCGGCTGGCGCGTAGTTGTAGATGGACGGGACGGCCTGCTGAACCTGCTTCTCAACCGTGATGAGGTCGGAGTGGTAGGTGTAGACCTGATCGATCCGGTACACAGGCGCAAACCAGGCGTTGTCCGAGATCCACTTGTTGACGGCCTGCGCGCGATCCGCGGATTCGTCACCGCCCGCCTGCACCTCGGCGATGAGCGCCTGCAGCTCTGGGTCGGTCGAGTCGAAGGGGTTGTAGATCGCCTCAGTCGAGATGATCTGGTTAATCGCGACCCACGGCTCTCCCTGGAAGAGGTTCTGGTAGAGCACTGGGTACTTACCAGCCGTGAGGTCATCGAGGAACGTCTGCACGTTGACCGTCTCGATCTTCACAGTGATGCCGACATCGGCGAGTTGCTGGGACAGAGCAGCGAGCGCTGACTCGAAGCCGGGCCCGGCTGCGATCGGAAGTTCGAATCCGTCTGCGTAGCCGGCTTCGGCGAGGAGCTTGCGAGCGCGGTCAGGGTCGAAGTTGTACGCACTGTCGAGGTCGTCGACGAATGCCCCGCTGTCAGGTCCGAAGACCTGCTGAGTCGGGTCTCCGTACCCGCGAAGGATGGAGGTGAGCATGGTGTCGCGATCAATGGCGAAGTTGATTGCCTGACGGACTTTCACGTCGCCGAGGGCGGGCACTGTCTCCCCTGCGCGGTCGAAGAGGAGGAGGCCCTGCCAGTCGACCTGGTAGTCCTCGATCGTGGCGAGATCGCCTGCGGTTGCCTGCTCTGCGGTGGACGCGTCCAGGATGGTGGCGTCAACCTGGTTGGAGAGGAGCGCATTCAACCGGGCGGTGAGCTCTTCGTATGGTTTGAGGACTACGGAGCCGAACTTCTGAAGTTCTGGGTTCCAGTAGTCTTCCCGCGCGGTGAAGACGAGCTGAGACCCTGTCACGGACTGCGCCGTATCCATGACGTACGGTCCGCTGCCGACCGGTGTCGCGATGATCCCGTCAGTGGCGAGTGAGGCGGGGCTGCCCATGAGGCCGGCTGCCTGCGAGAGGTAGTACTCGAAGGCGGGGTCCGGCTGGCTCAGCGTGATCGTCACGGTGTCCGCGTCTACGGGTTCGACCACGGATACGGCCGCGACCTGTGCGGCTTGGCGACCGTTGTTGTTCTTGAGGTTCTCGATGTTGGCTTTGACCGCCTCCGCGTCGAAGGCGGCGCCGTCGCTGAACGTCACGTCGTCTCGCAGCTCGAGGGTCAGTACAGTGCGGTCTTCGTTGTAGCTCCACTCTTCCGCCAGCATCGGCGACAGCGTGCCGTCCGGCTCGCGGAGGATGAGTGTGTCGTAGGCGATTTGGTACGGCTGCAGGGAGTGCCCGACGTGAGCCTGCGAGGGATCCCACGAGGTGGGCTCTCCGAGGATGCCGAGCGTGAGGGTCTGCGCGCCTCCGGCAGCTGGGCCCCCGTTTTGTGCGCCGCCACCGGCACAACCGGCGAGGAGTGCCGTCGCCGCGAGAGTGGCGGCAACTGCTACAAGTCGTTTCTTTGCCAACTTCATTGTCAGATTCCTTGTTCGTCGTCGATACAGGAGAGGGAGCTCGCGGCGCCCGGCCCTGTTCTGACGGAGCGGTCGGCTGCTGCTGCCTTGCGATCACTGTAGGACGATTCGCGACCGATTGCAATCGATTGCCACAATCGATTGCCAATTCGTCGTATAGCCTTGAAGAAGCGGGTGCGCGGATGCGCCTGCCCCTGAGGCCGAACACCGGGCGAGGTCGCCCGCGAACGCACGAACGGAGGCTGTGACGATGGCGGATCGCGAAAAGGCGAGAGCATCGGCGCCAACGATCTACGACATCGCGTCGCTTGCCGGGGTCTCCGCTTCGACCGTGTCCAGGGCGCTGAATAAGCCGGGCCGCATCAACGCCGAGACTGCGAGCCGGATTCAGCAGGCCGCGGATCAGCTCGGCTACCGCACCAACCCCATGGCTCGTTCCTTGCAGACGGGGCTCACGGGCAACCTTGCCCTAGTGGTCTCCGACCTCACCAACCCTGTCTACTTCAACCTGGTGCGCGGAGCAGAAAGAGTCACGGCGGAAGCAAGATCGATGTTGCTCTTCGCGGACTCCCAGGAAGACGGGGCCGTGGAGGCGGAAGCGGCGGACAGGCTTCTGCGTGTTGCTGATGGCCTGATTCTCGTCGGTTCTCGGCTTGCTGACGAGGAGATCGTTGCGCTGTCGAACATCAAGCCGGTCGTTGTGGTGAATCGTGTTGTGGAAGGTGTCGCGGGGGTGACGGTTGAGACAAGTGCTGGTGCGCGCGCGATCGTGCAGCACCTTCATTCACTCGGGCACCGCCACATCGCCTACGTGCCGGGGCCTGCGGCGTCGTGGATGAATGCGCGGCGATCTGAAGCGATCATCAGTGCGGCGGCCGAGCTGGGCATCGTCGTTCGTTCAGTCGCCTCGTCGGGGCCGACAGTCGACGGTGGCCGTTTCGCCGTTCCGGGCATCCTCGAGACAGGCGCCACCGCGGTAGTCGCCTACAACGATCTTCTTGCCTTCGGCGTCATCCATGGCCTGCGAGGCACGGGCGCCCACGTACCGGCGGATGTGAGTGTCGTTGGATTCGATGACATCTTCGGGTCAGAATTGCTCACTCCATCGCTGACGACGGTGAGGAGCCCGCTCGCGCAGCTGGGTGAGTCGGCGGTCAAGCTCCTGCAGTTGCAGATTGCCGGAAGCGCGCAAGTCACAACGGACCAGCTCTCGACCGAGCTGATCGTGCGTGATTCGACGGGCCCAGCTGCCTCCTAGACCGTACTGGCTCGGTGTCGATCACTGCTGAGGCGCGTGCCGTTCCAGGTAGCTGTAGATCTCACTGTCGTCGACGCCTGGGAAGCGGCCTGCGGGGAGGGATGCGAGGATCTGCGCGTGCAGTCGCGCGCTGGGCCACGCGCGTCCGGCCCAGCGGGCTGCGAGCGCGGGGTCGGGCCGCCGGCAGCAGGTCTCGTCCGGGCAGCGGGACACCTGTCGGTTCTCGGTGTCGCGACCGCGGAAGTACTTCGCGTCGTCGAAGGGCACCCCGAAGGTGATCGAGAACGTGCCCTCGGCTGACTTGCCGGTCTGGATGGTGCTCCAGAAGGTGCCGGCCGGGGTGTCCGTGTACTGCCAGAACTCTGTCGTGCGGTGCTCGATCTCCGTCGCGCGTCGTGCGCCCCACTTGCGACAGACGATCTGCCCTTCAACGGCGCCGGTCACGTCGAGCGGCAGCGGCAAGTCGTCGTTTTCGTACGCCTTGTAGACCTCGCCGACCGAGCCGACGCGCAGGAAGTGCACGCGCATCCCGAGGTGCTCGGTCATGAGGTTCGTCATGCGTAGGGCGGCCGCTTCGTGAGTGACGCCGAAGGCATCGCGGAAGTCCTCGACGGCGAGGTCTCGGTCTTTCTTGCGGGCGCTCAGGAAGTCGACGGCCTGCGTGCGAGGGATGAGGCAGGCCGCGGCGAAGTAGTTGATCTCGAGCCGCTGCCGCAGAAAGTCGGCGTACGAGTCTGGTGGTGTGTGGCCCAGGATGCGGTGGGCGACGGCCTGCAGGGCGATCGAGCGCAGTCCGTGGCCGCCCGGGATGGACTCCGGCGGCAGGTAGATGCGGCCATTCTCGAGGTCGGTGATGCTGCGCGTCGAGCGGGGAAGATCGTCGGCGTAGACGATCTCGAGGCCGAGCTGCTCGACCATGAGGTGCACCTCACGGTGCGTGAGCGCCCCGGCGACGTGCCCCACCTGGCGCAGGCGCTCTTCGGCGACCGCCTCGATCTCGGGCAGGTAGTTGTTCCGCTCCCGCATCCACGCCCGCTGCTGCGTGTTCCGGATGCGCGCTTCCTCTGGTGTCGCAGAGGCGGTCTGTGCGCGACGCTCGAGTTCACGGTGGAGGCCGACAAGCGTCTCGAGGGTGTCGTCTGGCATGCCCTTGCCCCCGCGCAGTTTGGGAAGTCCAAGGCCGGCGAACAGCGGGGAGGCCTGGGCTCGCTTCAGCTCGAGCTCGAGTGCTGCCCGGCTGTTCGGCGCCTCAGCGCGCACAAGGTCCTCGACGGTCACCCCGAGGGCCCTCGCGAAGGAGGGCAGCTCGGAGGGCTTCGGCTCGCGACGCCCGTTCTCTATCAGGGAGATGCGGCTGGGGCTCGTCTCGACCAGTGCAGCGAGGTCGTCGAGCGTGAGCTTTGCGAGCGAGCGGTAATGGCGGATGCGGGCTCCGAGCACGGAGGCGGTATACACGTCGGCGGGCATGACATGACGCTAGCGCAAGAACTGAACTTCTTTACGCATGTTTCTTCGAAAGAGCTCCGGAACTGCATCAAATACTGGGTTCACCCCGCAACAACCGTCAACGACGACAACCCACGAGGACTCACCATGACCCTGCTCCATGAACCCCCGACCTCCGCAGACGCAGACGCAGACACCGGCGAAGGTGTCGACACTGACGCATCTGCGGGCAGCGAGGCCTACGTGCTCCCCTTCAGTGCCGTGCGGCTCGGCGATATTCCGGAGGTGGGCGGCAAGAACGCCTCACTCGGCGAGCTCATCGCCAACCTGCAGGACGCCGGGGTGCGCGTCCCGAACGGCTTCGCGACGACGGCGAGCGCCTTCAACCAGCACCTCCGCGAGACGGGTATCGACTCGTGGATCCGCGGAGAGATCGTGGGCCTCGACGTCGACGACGTGGCGCGCCTCGCGATCGTCGGCGCTCGCATCCGCTCCCGCATCGAGTCAGCGCCCCTCGCCCCCGAGCTCGAGGCCGCGATTCGAGAGGCCTTCGCCGATCTCGAGGCCGAGACCGACGGTGAGCTCCTCGTCGCGGTGCGCTCGAGTGCCACCGCCGAGGATCTGCCGGATGCGTCCTTCGCGGGGCAGCAGGAGACGTTCCTCAACATCGCCGGCATCGAGAACTTGCTCGCCGCCACCCGCAAGGTCTTCGCGTCGCTCTTCACCGACCGGGCCATCGCCTACCGCGTGCACCAGGGCTACGCGCACACCGGGGTCGCGATCTCGGTGGGCGTGCAGCGCATGGTGCGCTCCGACGAGGGCGCGGCCGGAGTCATGTTCAGCGTCGACACCGAGTCGGGCTACGACGGCGCCGTGTTCGTGACCAGCGCCTACGGGCTCGGCGAAGGGGTGGTGCAGGGCGCGGTGAACCCAGACGAGTTCACGGTGCACAAGCGCACCCTCCGCGAGGGGCGGCCTGCGGTGCTCTCTCGTCGTGTCGGCAGCAAGGCGACCCGCATGGTCTTCACGGACGACACCCGCGTCGGCCGCACCACCGAGTTCGTCGAGACGCCGGTGGATGCGCAACGGCGGTTCTCTGTGACCGACGCCGAGGTCACCGAGCTGGCGCTCGCGGCCCTCGCGATCGAGGAGCACTACGGCCGCCCCATGGATATCGAGTGGGGCAAGGACGGCATCGACGGGCGCATCTACATCCTGCAGGCGCGCCCCGAGACCGTGATCTCCCAGCGGGCCGCCGGCACCCTCGAGCGGCACACCCTGCGAGAGCGCAGCGCGACGCTCATCGAGGGTCGGGCCATCGGGCAGCGCATCGGCGCCGGCATCGTGCGTCTGCTCACCTCGCCCTCGCAGATGAGCGAGTTCCAGCAGGGCGACGTGCTGGTCGCCGACATGACCGACCCCGACTGGGAGCCGATCATGAAGCGCGCATCCGCGATCGTCACGAACCGGGGCGGGCGCACCTGCCACGCCGCGATCATCGCCCGCGAGCTCGGAGTGCCCGCCGTTGTCGGCGCGGGGGATGCGACCGAGCGCCTCATGGACGGCGACGAGGTCACCGTGACCTGCGCCGACGGAGAGACGGGGGCAGTGCTTGAGGGCATCCTGCCCATCGAGGTGGAGCGCATCGAGCTCAATTCCTTCCCCGAGCTGCCGGGCAAGATCATGCTCAACGTCGGGAATCCCGACGCCGCGTTCACGCTCGCCGCGCTGCCCAACGACGGCGTGGGCCTCGCCCGCATGGAGTTCGTCATCTCGCGCCAGATCAGCGTGCACCCCCGCACCCTGCTCGAGCTCGGCGACCAGGAGCCGAGCATCCGCGCCGAGGTCGAAGAGCGCATCGCGGCCTACGACTCTCCCGCGGACCTCTTCGTGCGGCGTCTCGCCGAGGGGGTCGCGACGCTCGCGGCGGCCTTCGACGGGAAGCCCGTCATCGTGCGCCTCTCCGATTTCAAGTCGAACGAGTACGCGGGGCTGCTGGGCGGTGCACGCTACGAGCCCGTCGAGGAGAACCCGATGCTCGGCTTCCGCGGGGCGTCCAGGTACATCTCCGCCGAATTCGCGGAGGCGTTTGCGCTCGAGTGCGAGGCGATCAGGTTCGTACGGGATGACATGGGGCTCACGAACGTGAAGGTCATGATCCCGTTTGTGCGCACGGTCGAGGAGGCACGCGCCGTTGTCGAGCGTCTCGCGGAGAACGGACTCGGGCGCGGGCAGAACGGCCTCGAGGTGATCATGATGTGCGAGGTCCCCTCGAACGCGCTCCTCGCCGAGCAGTTCCTCGAGGTCGTCGACGGCTTCTCGATCGGCTCGAACGATCTCACCCAGCTCACCCTCGGCATCGACCGCGACTCTGCGCTCATCGCGGACAGCTTCGACGAGCGCAACCCGGCCGTCCTGCGGCTGATCGACCTCGCGATCGAGGCCTGTGTGAAGCACGGCCGGTACGTCGGCATCTGCGGGCAGGCGCCGAGCGACCACCCGGAGCTCGCGCAGTACCTCTTCGACCGCGGTATCTCCTCGCTGTCGCTCAATCCCGACACGGTCGTGGAGACGTGGACGAGGCTCGCCGCGAAGGACTGAGGCGCGTCTTGGCCTCCTGAGACCGGTGCCCTGCCTGCGGGCAGTGCACCGGTCTCGTCTTCGTGATCGCACTGCGCCCGGCTGGCGCACCGACGACGGATGCCACAATCGTCGGATGCAGATCGACGAGTCCTTGACGCATGTGCTCGCCTGGCGTGGCCGGTCCGTCCACTGGTGGAGCTTCGGTGAGGGGCCCGCCCTCGTGCTCCTGCACGGCACACCCTGGTCTTCGGCGCTGTGGCGGCCGATCGCGGAGGCGCTGTCGAAGCAGTTCACCGTCTACTTGTGGGACATGCCCGGGTACGGTGCATCTTCGAAAGACCCGTCACATGCGGTCGACCTGGGGCTGCAGGGCGAGCTGTTCGCGGAGCTGCTCGACTTCTGGGCCCTCGAACGACCACACGTCGTCGCGCACGACTTCGGCGGCGCGGTGGCCTTGCGTGCGCGCCTGCTCCACGGTGCGGCGTACGCGTCGCTGTGCCTCGTCGACGTCGTCGCCCTGTCACCGTGGGGGTCGCCGTTCTTCACCCTCGTCAAAGAGCACGCCGCTGTCTTCGAGCAACTGCCAGCCGCCGTGCATCGAGGCGCCATCGAGGCATACATCCGCGGGGCCAGCCACGCGGGCCTGCGCGCGGATCACCTTGCCCTGCTCGTCGAGCCGTGGGCGGATGCGGAAGGACAGGCGGCGTTCTACCGGCAGATCGCGCAGGCCGACGAGCGCTTCACCGATGAGGTCGAACCGCTCTACGGCACGATCACCGAACCCGTGCACATCATCTGGGGGAACGAGGACACCTGGATCCCGAGCGACCGTGCGCAACGGCTCAGCGACTGCATCCCGCACGCCACGGTCACCCTCATCGACGGCGCCGGCCACCTGATCCAGCTGGATGCGCCTGCCGCGCTCGCGGCGGAGCTCACGCGGTGGCTGTCGGCTGTGGCTCAGTGAGCGCTGCCGCGGACTGAGTCCGAGGCGCTGCGGACTCAGAACTGTCGCGCGCCAACGTCCGCGCGATGGGCGGTGGCCAGGATCTCGACGAGGCGGTCCGCGGGGAGCGGGGCGCCCGGGTCGCTCAGGTAGTCGGCGCGGAACGCGTCCAGGTCGGCTGCGTAGATCTGCGTGTACCCGCCGGACTCGGGTTCGAAGCTCCACGACTCGGCGAGGGTGCCTGCGTCGACGGTGTCGAAGCCGAGCGTGTCGACGAGCTCCGAGACGCGGGCCTTGGCGTCGCTGTCATCGCCGGCGATCGGTAGCGCGGTGCGCGGCGTCGAACCGGCGAGGTTGGGGATGTGCGTGAAGAGGATGTTGTTGAACGCCTTCACGATGCGCGTGTCCGGCAGCAGCGACTGCTCGTACTCGGCGGTCGTGACGGCGAGGCTGTCGAGCTGTTCGATTCGGCCGTCGCGGTGCGGGTAGTAGTTGCCGGTAGAGAGGACGGTCTTCCCCGCGAAGGCTTCCTGGGGGAGGTTCGGGTAGGCCCCCAGCGGCACGGCGAGGACTGGAATCTCGCCGAATTCGACGGCTTCGCGGACGCTGCCGGCCCGTGCCAGCGGGCCGAGCTCCTCGATGAGTTCCGAGAGGGATGCTGGCCCGCGCGAGTTCGCGACCAGGACTTCCAAGTCTGCCGCGACCGCCAGGCGGGCGACCGCTGCTCCGATGGATCCGCTGCCGATGATTCCGATGCGCTTCATGCTGTTCTCCTTGGGTTCGAGTGATTGGTGGCCTGTTCCCATCCGCTTCTCGTCAGCTCCGACAGTGCAGCACCGGAGGCCTCGTCCGCCATCGCGGCCCCTCGCACCCAGCTCGTTGCGAGGGCTGCGAGGAAGAGGTCGAGGGCGCGAATGTCGGTGCGCGCGCTTCCCTCCTCCTGGGCGGTACGGAGGAATTCATCGGTGGTTGTGATGAAGCCCTGGCAGGTCAGCGCGAGCGGGGAATGGTCGGTTGTGGTGGCGACGCGCAGCGGCTCGGGGAGGCCGTCGAAGGCGCAGGCCCAGTCGGTGACTGCCCTGAGCCAGCCGTCGAGTGCCTCGGCGGCGTTCTTCGCCGAGGTGCGGAGCTCATCCCGTCGGGCCACGAGCTGTTCGTCGCGCGCGGCGAGGAGGGAGGCAAGCAGTGCCTCGCGGTTGGGGAAGTGGCGGTAGAGCGTGCCGGCGCCGATGCCGGCACGTTTCGCGATCGCATCCAGTGATCCGGTGACGCCGTGTTCCGAGAAGTACTGCTCGGCGGTGTCGAGGATGTGGTCACGGTTGCGCCGTGCGTCGGCACGTGGCGCTCGGCGTGCGCTCGCGGTGGATTCGATCATGATGCCCCTCGGTTGACAAAGTGGAGAGCGTCTCCGTATCGTCCTCTCAAAGAGGAGAGTATCTCCATTTCGTCGCGAGTGCCAGTGCTCCCGACAGCAACAGGAAGCGGGCACAATGACCGGCAAGAACAAGATGATCCTCGGGCTGCACACCGGCAGCGGATACGGCTCGCAGAGCTCAGCCTGGCGGGCCCCCGGCGTCGACCCGGCCAACTACACGAGCTTCGACGCGCAGGTCCGGTACGCGCAGGCCGCCGAGCGCGGGAAGTTCGCGTTCCTGTTCTTCCCGGACTTCCCGGGCGAGCAGGTGGACCTCTCCCGAGAGTCGTTCATGATCTCCATCGATCCGCTGATGACGCTCGCGGCGATCGCACGCGAGACCGACAGGATCGGCCTCGTCGCGACCGCATCCACGACCTTCAACGAGCCGTTCACGATCGCCCGTCAGTTCAAGGCGCTCGACATCATGAGCCACGGCCGAGCTGGCTGGAACGCCGTCACGACAAGCGACCCGGGAGCGGCTGCTAACTTCGGCCGCACCGTCGCGCCGAGACCCGAGCGATACCAGCGCGCCCACGAGACGATCCAGATCGTCGAGGCGCTCTGGGGGAGCTGGCAAGAGGATGCGTGGGTGAGGGACAGGTCTACGGGTCGCTTCGCTGACCGGGACAAGATCAGGCCCATCAACCTGCAGGGTGAGCACGTCGCCTCCCGCGGACCGTTGAACATCCCGCCGTCGGAGCAGGGGCAGCCCGTGATCTTCTCGGCCGGAGGCGGAGCGAACGGGGCCGAGATCGCCGGCCGTCACGCGAGCGGCGTCATCGGGGCCGTGTTCACGATCGAGGATGCGCGGGAGCAGCGGGAGGCGTTGCGGGAAGCCGCGCGGGCGGCTGGCCGCGACCCGGACGACGTGAAGTTCTTCGCCGGTCTCATGCCCGCCCTCGGCGCCACGAAGCGTGAGGCACTCGACCGTCGGGTGGCCCTCGGTGAGTTCTCTGCGCCGGCCCGTGTCGGGTACCTCGGCCAGATGTTGAATCTGCCGTCGGCTCTCGACCCCTCCCAGCTCGACAAGCCCCTCACCGCCGGCCAGCTGGTCGCCGCGAGCCCGAACCCGTACGACCCGCGCTCCGCCCGCGCCCTCGAGATCGCTCGCGAGGGGTGGACGATCCGCGACATCCTCGCGCACGGAGTCAACGACTACCACCCCACCCCTGTCGGCCCGGCGAGCGTGGTCGCCGACCACATGCAGGAGTGGTTCGAGGCCGGGGCGTGCGACGGCTTCTGGGTGTCGGTCGACGTCAACGAGGATGGCATCGACGCGTTTGTCGACGAGGTGATCCCGATCCTGCAGGAGCGTGGCATCTACCACGACGACTACGAGGGTTCGACGCTTCGGAATCACCTCGGTGCGCCGGCCCAGTACGGTCGGGACCCCCGAGTCGTCTGAGGCAACACGGTGGAGTCCAGCGCGTCGCTCTGCGGACACGCTCACCTTGAACTCCGCCGCCGTTCAGCGTGCGTTCCTACGATGCTGCAATGGCACAGCTCAGTGACGAGAACCTCATCGAGAACCTCATCGAGTCCATCGCCGAACGACTCGTGGAGACGGGCCGCACTCTGAGCGTGGCGGAGTCCCTCACTTGCGGGAGGGTCGCCTCCACGCTCGGTGGCGGCTCTGACACGAAGACGTGGCTGCGTGGCGGAGTCGTCGCTTACCAGACGGAGGTCAAGCAGCGCGTCCTCGGGGTGACGCCCGGCCCGGTCGTCTCAGCGCGATGCGCGGAAGAGCTCGCGGTCGGAGTGGCGAGGCTGCTCGAATCCGACGTCTCGATCGCGACGACGGGTGCAGGCGGTCCAGGGCCGGAAGAGGGGGAGCCGGAAGGCACCGTCTACGTCGGCTGGTGTGTGGACGGCGTCGTGGGCAGCGAACGTCACGACTTCGACGGGGAGCCGGACGAGATCCTCGATCAGACCGTCCGTCAGGTGCTGGAACGGCTGGAGAGTCTGCTCGGAGGAAGAGGGGGAGAGCCAGCGCTGAGCTGATCAGGGATGCAGAGAAGCGGCAGCCGACTGAGTCGACTGCCGCATCCCGGTGCTGAAGCGTGTGCTCGTGAGAGCTAGTTCTTGAAGGCGTCCTTGACGTCTTCGCCGGCCTGCTTCACGTTGGCCTTGGCCTGGTCGGCCTTGCCCTCGGCGACGAGCTTGTCGTTGTCGGTGACCTTGCCGAGTGCTTCCTTGGCCTTGCCGCCGAACTCTTCGGCTGCGTTCTTGATCTTGTCTCCTGCGCTCATGGCAGTTCCTTTCTGTTGCGGGATGCGGTGCCGTCGAAGTGCGGAACCGCGGTGGTGAGTTGTGGTGGCGGTTCCTACTGGAGCCGCGTCGACTGCTGGACGCGAGCGCGGAACCCGCCGCTCAGCTGAAGCAGGACCGGGACCTCCCGGCCGAGGAGCGCATCCAGGGCCTCGAGGTTCTGCTCGACGATCGCCGTCGCGTCTCTTGGGGAGACGCCACGTCGGCAGGTTGCCGAGACCTTGAGCACGGGCGTGCGCTTCACGTCGTAGGCGGAGACACTGGTCGTGAGGAACTCGTCACGGGCACCGAGCGCCTCCGAGAGTGCGTCCTTGGCGACCGTGACATCGACGATGGTGCGGCCGGTGTCGGCCGTGCGGTCGCGGATGATCGTTCCCGTGCGTCCCTGCCCCTGGCGGAGGCTGAACACGAGCAACAGGACGATGCCGATAACGATGACCGCGACAAGGGCGATCAGGAGCCAGCTTGATCCGCTGTCCGCGAGCGGGGTCTGCTGGAGCCAGCCCGTGACCTGCGTGTTCACGCTGTCTGCGATGGGCGTCCAGGTGTCCTTCGCTCCGGGAAGCCACGCTCCGACTGCCGCGGCCGCGCCGACGAGGAGGAGGAGGAGGCCCGTGGCGACGATGAGGAGGCGGTTCAGGCCTCGGTTCGTGCTGTTCATGCGCCGACCTTCCCGTTCTCTGCGATGCGCACCTTCGCGGTGACGCTCGGCTGCAGCTTGTACTGCTCGAGCTGCTCGTTCACGGCCGCCGCGATGGCGGCTGCGTCGACGGGCACGCCCGAAGCAGGGATGAGGTGCACGTCCGCGCGTCGATGCGAGACCGAGACGGTCACGTTGTCTGGGCTGACGTGGCCGGCGCGAGCCGCATGGCGGGCGAGGGCTGATGCGATGACCGCGTTGTCGGCGATCGTCGCGGTGCGAGTGGAGTTCAGGGTGTGGCGTGCGCGTCGTCCTGGGGCGAGACCCGCGATGAGCAGGATCAGGCCGACGACGGCGACGATCACGCCGGCGATCCCGACGTACTGCGCCGGCTGCTCCAGCACGCCCAGCGCGGAGCTGAACATGTCAGCTGGCGCGACGAGCAGCGCCGGGAGGGCGAGGAGCGACAGTACGATCTCCGTGCCGATCCAGGCCGCCACGATGATGAGCAGCACCGCGAGGATGATCGCGAGCACCGACCGGGGGGAGTGCGTCTCCCGTCGGGAGATGCGTGCGTAGAGCGACGTGGGGGTGCTCATCTGACTCGCTCCTCGGCTTTGATGTTGAGCCCGGTCACCCGGATGGTGACGAGGCCGACGTGCGAGCCGGTGAGGGCCTGCACTTGGTCGCGGATGGTGGTTTTCGCGGTGTCGACCCGCTCGAGGAGTGGACCGCCGCTGCGCTCGAGTGCGCCTGGCTGCTCGCGGATGCGGGCGAGCGATGGAACCCGGATGGGGGTCCGCAGGCGGAGTGCGAGCTTGCCGTTGTGGTCGTCGAGGTCGACGCTGACGCTGCCAGCGTCGACCCCGAGCGCGTCACCGGCGACAGCTGACACGAGACGGGTCAGGGCCTTCGCGGTGAGTCGTGTAGTGCCTCGCTGCGCCGCGCCGCTGAGTGTGGTCGCGGCTGCGCTCATGAGGAGGTGTTCCGTCCACGAATGACGTCAACGAGCGCGGTGGCGTCGAGCTTTCCTTCGAGGATGCGTCCGATGATGCCGCCGACGATCATTGCGATCGCCACGAAGAAGAATGCCCAGAAGCCCAGGATGATCCAGGTGAGCGCGAGGACCGCGCCGATCAGGATGCCGGTTCGTGTGAGGGATGCGGTGTTCACTGGACTCGCGCTTCTTCCGTCTTGTCATTGTTGTCGTCCTCGGAGGGGAGGTGCACGTCGTTGACGGTGACGTTGACCTCGGTGACTTCGAGGCCGACGATGGTCTCGATGGCGCGGATCACGTCGGCGCGCACGCCGTCCGCGACATCCTGCAGCGAGACGGGGTACTCGGCGACGATGGTGACGTCGACTGCGACCTGCTTCTCGCCGACCTCGACGTTCACGCCCTGGCTCTGGTCGGCCTGGTTGATGGCGTTGCGGATGGCACCGATGGCACGAGCCGCGCCGCCACCCAGGTCGTAGACGCCGCGAGCGTCGCGTGCTGCGATGCCGGCAACGCGGGCCACAACACTGTCGACGATCGTCGTCGTTCCGCGTCCGCCTGCGGTGTTCGTGGGGACAACGCTGCTCGAGGTCTGAACCGTCTTGGGGGCGGAAGCGGTGTTGGGTGTCGTGTTCGCCATGATGCTCTTCTTTCTGGTCTCTGCCCCGGTGCCGGTGCACCGTGTGGGCTTGTACAGGTGAGACGCAGCCGACCCCCGATGTGTCACAAACCCGTTTGGTGCTCACAGGTAGCGCTCAGGTTCGGGGCGTGATCCGCGCTGGGAGGCGCATCCGGGGCCACGCGAGCGCCCGACGTTGTGCTTGCTCCGCGGGATGCCTACACTCGAATGGTCAGGCACTGATCCAGTGCTCGCGCCCGGAAAAGGGGCGCTACCAGCGTGGCATCGTCGCAGCGCTCGGTTCACACGCTGTGAGACATACACGGAATCCCACCGGTATGACTCAGGAGCACCCTCATGACCTCTGTTGTCGAACGCATCGCCACGACAATCGCCCCCCACATCTCTGAAGCCTTCGCCCTCATGGGCAACGGCAACGCCTATCTTCTCGACGCCATCTCGCGGCTCACCGACGTCCACCTGACGACCGTGAGGCACGAGGTCGCGACGGTCGCCTCCGCCGACGCGTATACGCGCATCACCCGGCAGTTGGCGCTCGCGAGCGTCACGTACGGCGCCGGATTCACCAACACGCTTACGGCCCTCGCGGATGCCCGCATGCAGCGGACCCCGATGCTGGTCGTCGCCGGGGCTCCCCGCACGACGGGCCGGAAGCCGTGGGATGTCGATCAGACCGCGCTTGCCGCGGCCCTCGGCGTGCCGACGATCGAGGTCACGGCGGAAGCGCCGGGGGCGGCGACGCTGGCCGCGATGCGGCTCGCCGTCGCGGACCGGACACCCGTGGTGCTGGCGCTGCCGTACGACCTGCCCACCGCATCCACCGACGAGCCGGAAGTGTGGGCGCCCACACTCGCCGTCGAGCGGCTGCAGGCGGATGCTCAAGCTGTCGAGCGCGTTGCGGAACGCCTGCGAAGCGCTCGGCGACCGCTGATTCTTGCCGGCCGCGGCGCTCTGCAGGCTCGCGCCGAACTGCGAGACCTGGCCGACGAGCTCGGCGCATTGAGCGTCGCGTCCGCCCCCACCCGCGGCTTCTTCGAGGGCCGAGCGCTGCCCCTGGACCTCGGTGTGGCTGGCGGGTTCTCCAGCGAGACGACGCTCGCGCACACGCGCTCGGCCGACGTGGTGCTGGTTGTGGGGGCATCCCTGAACCAGTTCACGATGGCGTTCGGGAACCTGCTCGGGGCGGAAGCGCACGTCGTGCAGATCGACGTGCTTGACGAGGCGACACACGCTCGTGTTGACGAGTATGTCCGTGCCGACGCGGTCGACGCAGTGCAGGCGCTGCTCGGCGCCGTCTCGGGTCGCTCCTCATCGGTTGCCGGCGACCGCTGGGCTGGCATCAACCGCGACGAGATCGCGGGCGCGCACTTCGACCGGCCGCTCGGCGCGGAATTCGCGGACGACGGACGGCTTGACCCGCGTGGCCTCGCGACAACCCTCAACGGGATGCTCCCCGCTGACCGCCACTTCGCGAGCGACGGCGGCCACTTCATCGGCTGGGCGTCCACCCACTTCTCCGTGCCGCGCCCGGACAGCGTGACCATGGTGGGCACGGCGTTCCAATCGATCGGACTCGGCTTCCCGAGCGCGCCGGGGGCGGCGAGGGCGCGCCCGGAGAGCCTCCTGGTGGTGCCGACGGGCGACGGCGGCGGGCTCATGGGCATCGCCGACCTGGACTCGCTCGTGCGTGCCGCCCGAAGCGCTGTTGTGGTCGTCTACAACGACGCCGCCTACAACGCCGAGGTGCAGCAGTACGGGCGCCAGGGCCTCGACCAGGCTCCGATGCTCATCGACGAGGTCGACTTCTCGCAGATCGCTAAGGGCGTGGGCGCAGCCTCGAGCATCATCCGCAGCTGGGCCGATCTTGCCCCCTTCGAGGACTGGCTGCGCGCCGGCGCACACGGCACGTTCCTGCTCGACTGCCGCATCTCGCGAGAAATCGTCGCGCCGTACCAGGTTGAGATCCTCGACGAGGTCTTCGGCCTCGACGTCGAGGCCATGGGCCTGCGCGAGGCCATCCGCGCGTAGCTCGCAGCTGCCCTTCATCCGGAGCAGACGACGATCGCCCGCCCACCTCAGCGGTGGACGGGCGATCGGCGTCTTGACGGGGTCTGCGGCGTGCGGCTACTTGCTCGAGAGCACGAAGGGGCTCTTGGCCTGCTCCTCCTCGTGGTCGGGGCCGAGCGGGATGCCCTTGCGGTCGCGCAGCAGGAGGGTCGCGACGAGGCCGATGAGCGTCATTCCGCCGAGGTAGAAGGCGACCGCCGTGGTCCCTCCCGTCGCCTGCACGAGGGCCGAGGCGATCGTGGGAGCGAACGCCCCGCCGAGGATCGCGCCGATCGCATACGTGATGGAGACGCCAGAGAAGCGGATGGATGCGGGGAACAGCTCCGTGTAGAGCGCGGCCTGCGGGCCGTAGGTGAATCCGGTGCCAACTGTGAGCACCGCGAGGCCGAGGAAGAGCAGCCACGGGTTGCCGGTGTTCACGAGGGGGAACAGGGCGGCAACGCCGACAAGCTGCGCGATCCAGCCGACGATGTAGGTGTTGCGCCTGCCCCAGAAGTCGGAGACCCAGCCGGAGAGCCCGGTGAAGATGAGCCACGTCACCGCCGACCCCGTCACAGCCCACAGGACCTCACCGCGCTCGAGGCCGACGGCACCGCTCGGGTCGGTCGCGTAGTTCTGGATGTACCCGCCTGTGGTCATGTAGCCGACCGCGTTGTTGCCGGCGAGGACAAGAGCCGCGACAAGCACAAGCGGCGTGTGCTTCTTGAAGAGCTGCACGATGGGGGCCGTCGTCTGCTCCTTGCGCGCCGCGATCTCGGTGAAGACGGGGCTCTCCTCGACCTTGCGGCGCACGTAGTAGCGGACCACGATGAGGACGACGCTGAAGAGGAACGGGATACGCCAGCCCCACTCGAGGAACGCGTCGCCTGGTGCGATCACGGTCATGAGGGCGAGCACGCCGGAGGCGAGGAGCAGGCCGAGGGGCACGCCGATCTGCGGCGCCGCGCCGAAGAGCCCGCGCCGCGTCTTGGGGGCGTGTTCCACGGCCATGAGCACCGCGCCGCCCCACTCGCCACCGGCGGAGATGCCCTGCAGGATGCGCAGGAGGATCAGCAGGACCGGCGCTGCCAGGCCGATGCTCTCGTATGTCGGGAGGAGTCCCACGAGCGTTGTCGCGACGCCCATGAGGATGAGGGTCAGCATGAGCACCAGCCGGCGCCCGTACTTGTCGCCGAGGTGGCCTGCGATGAAGGCGCCGAGTGGTCGGAACAGGAAGCTGATGCCGACGCTCACGAACGCGATGATCTGGGCGAACTCCTGGCCTGCCGGCGCGAAGAAGAGCTGCCCGAAGACGAGCCCGGCGGCGGAGGCGTAGAGGAAGAAGTCGTACCACTCGACGGTGGTGCCGACGATCGTGGCGAAGGCGACGCGCCTGCGGTCGGTGGTGAGGGCGATGGTGCCCGTCTGGGTGAGGTGGGGCGTCGGGGGTTGCTTTGGCATGTGTCACTCCGTTGTGGCGTGGATGGGGGATGCGCGTTGGCGCGGCGGCGATGTCGCAGGGGAGGGGCAGGGGGAGAGGGGTCAGCTGTGCGGCTTGAGGAGCGAGCCGCTGAGGAACTCGTCCAGTTCATCGACGGCATCGAGGGGGAGGATCGCCGCGACGTACTGGTCTGGCCGTACGACCACGACGGCGCCGTCGCGGGAGATCTCGCGCTCCGCGAAGATGTCGGAGTCGCTCCAAGCGCTCGCGCCGGCGGCGTACACCTTCTCCCAGTCGGTGAGCCCGAGGGGCCCCGTCTGGGGGAGGAACAGTGCCGGGGCCGCCGTGACCTCCATCGCTTCGTACCCCTGCTGGTAGATGACCTTGGTGTCGAAGACGGAGTCGCTGTCTGCGGACGCTGGGGTGTAGCTCGCGAGCACGGGCGTCGCCGCCTGGGTCCAGGCCTCGACGGCGGAGCCTTCTTCATCCGCGAAGACGTAGATGCGCCAGCGCCCGTCGGCTTTGGCGTGGTGTCCGAGGTGGACGACGTTGCCGTCGCAGGTGCGCACGACCTCGACCGACTTGAAGCGCTTGCCGAGCGGGAACCCCGGGGCGAGGGCTTGGTGGGTGGGGTCCTGCACAAGAGCGGATGCGCCGTAGGTCGTCATGAACCCGGACGGGAACTCGGCGGTCGCGAGGTAGTAGTTGGCGAGCTCGCGCGGGTCGGAGATCTCCTCTGGCTTGCGCGCCATGAGCGAGGACCACTCGCGGTCGAAGTCGATGAGCTGCTGTGCGACCGGCTGTCGCTCGGCCGAGTAGGTGCGCAGCAGTGTCTCCGGGCTGCGGCCGGTGAGCACCGAGCCGAGCTTCCAGCCGAGGTTGAAACCGTCCTGCATGGAGACGTTCATGCCCTGGCCGGCCTTGGCGCTGTGCGTGTGGCAGGCGTCGCCCGTGAGGAAGACGCGGGGCGTGAGCTCGGAGTCGTCCTCGCTGTCGTCGAAGCGGTCGGTGACGCGGTGGCCGACCTCGTAGACGCTGTGCCAGGCGACTTCCTTCACGTCGAGCGTGTACGGGTGCAGGATCTGGTTGGCCTTCCCGATGGTGGCCTCGATCGTCGTCTGCCTGACGTTGTGGTTGTCGTCCTCCGGGACCTCGCCGAGGTCGACGTACACGCGGCTGAGGTAGCCGCCCTCGCGCGGGATGTGGAGGATGTTGCCAGCGGCCGAGTTGATGGCGCACTTGGTTCGCCAATCGGGGAAGTCCGTGTTCACGAGTACGTCCATGACGCCCCACGCGTGCGCAGCGTGCTCGCCCACGTGCTTGCGTCCGATCGCAGCGCGGACCCGGCTGCGGGCGCCGTCGCAGCCGACCACGTACTTCGCCGTGATCGTGCGCTCCGTCCACTCGCGCGCATCCGTCTCGGAGCGCAGCCGCACCTCGACCGGGTAGTCGCCGTCCTCGTGCACCGTGAGGCCGTCGAACGCGACGCCGTAGTCGGGCGCGATGCGCCCGGGGCCCCGCTGGGCGGCCTCCGCGAAGTAGTCGAGCACGCGCGCCTGGTTGACGATGAGGTGCGGGAACTCGCTGATCTGCAGCGCGTAGTCCTCCGTGCGGGCGGTGCGCACGATGTTCCCCGGGTTCTGGGGGTCGGGGCTCCAGAAGTTCATGTACGCGATGTTGTAGGCCTCGGCGAGGATGCGCTCAGCGAACCCGAACGCCTGGAACGTCTCGACGCTGCGGGGCTGGATGCCGTCGGCCTGGCCGAGGGGGAGGCGACCTTCCCGGCGCTCGATGATCCGCGTCGTGATGCCTGGGTACTGCGACATCTGCGCGGCCAGCAGCATGCCGGCGGGGCCGGAACCCACGATGAGGACGTCGACCTGGTCGGGGAGATCAGCTGGGCGGTCGAGGCCGGTTCCGGCGGCCGGGAGCGTGCGCGGGTCTCCGGAGACGTACCCGTGGTGGTGAAACTGCATCGTGGTCGGTTCCTTCCGGACGTCATTGTCGGTGGCAAGGCCGGGCCGCACGTTCTAATATAGAACACGCTGTTCTGCTTGCGAACTGATCGTAAGCACAAGTCGCACGTCGTGCAAGGATCGCGGTGCGATCACATCCGGACGGAGCTTCATGGCAACCCCACCACCCGCCTCACAGACGCTGAGCCGCGGCATCCGAATCCTCGAGATCTTGGCCGAGGTGGATGCTCCCCTCACGATCGACCAGCTCGCCTCACGACTCGAGGTCCACCGCTCGGTTGCGTACCGACTCCTGCGCACGCTCGAGGACCACCGGCTGGTGACGCGGACGCCCGCGGGCAGCGTCGTGCTCGGTGCCAAGATGGCGGCGCTCGCGGCGGGAGTCTCGCGCGACCTGCAGGGTGCCGCGCTGCCGGAGCTCACCGCGGTCGCGAACG
This sequence comes from Pseudoclavibacter sp. AY1F1, assembly GCF_002931075.1. Classification (GTDB taxonomy): domain Bacteria; phylum Actinomycetota; class Actinomycetes; order Actinomycetales; family Microbacteriaceae; genus Pseudoclavibacter. The sequence goes on from NZ_PSTQ01000003.1 coordinate 309,388, forward strand.
AGCTGGCGATGACGGCGTTCCTCGCGGTGCGCGACGACGCGGACTGCGTGACCCTCGTGAGCGTCGAGCCGACGCGGGCGCTGGCGCGCGTCGCGCAGCGCCCCGGTGTTCGCCACCGCGTCACGGCCGGGGCGCCCGGAAAGGCGATCCTCTCGCAGCTCGGGCGCGATGAGCTCTCGGAGCTGGCGGATGACGAGCTCCTCGCTGCGGTCGATGCGGTGCGGGCTGCGGGCTACGCAACGAGCCACGACGAGGTTGTCCCCACGCTGCGCTCCGTGGCCGTTCCGCTCGCGCTCCGCGGCCGGCAGCCAGCCGCGCTTGCCGTGGTCCATGTGGTGTCCGACGCCGACGAGTCCGTGATCGCGGCCCGGCTGCTGCTCGCGGCGCAGGCGTTGCGGCGGGCGCTCGACGGCTGAGCGCCCCAGGCGCCCGCGCGAGTGGAGTCGTTTTCTGGTGGGGGTTGCTGACCAGGATTAGATATTATACGATTTCAAATACGTCGTGATCTTGCGGCGTCCGCTCGCAAGGAGGCCAGCAATGACGGAATCGATCGCCCAGCCGGGGAAGATCATCGCCATCCACCTCAGCTACGCGTCTCGCGCTGACCAGCGGGGTCGCCGCCCCGCGCATCCCTCGTACTTCTTCAAGCCCTCGAGCTCCATCGCTGCCTCCGGCGCCACAGTCGAGCGGCCCGCGGGAGGTGAGCTGCTCGCCTTCGAAGGCGAGATCGCCCTGATCGTCGGGACTCCAGCGCGCCGAGTGAGCGCAGCGGACGCCTGGCAGCACATCGCATCCGTCACCGCGGCGAACGACCTCGGGCTCTACGACCTGCGCGCCAACGACAAGGGCTCGAACGTGCGCTCCAAGGGCGGCGACGGCTACACGCCGCTCGGCCCTGAGCTGCTTGATGCCCGATCAATCAACCCCGCGGCGCTGCGTGTTCGCACCTGGGTCAACGGGGAGCTGCGCCAGGACGACACAACCGCGGGCCTCCTCTTCCCGCTCGCGCAGATCGTCGCCGACCTCTCCCAGCACTTCACGCTCGAGACGGGCGACGTCATCCTCACGGGAACCCCCGCAGGCTCGTCGGTCATCGTGCCCGGCGACGTCGTCGAAGTCGAAGTGGATGCACCCACCATCGACGGCGTGCCCTCCAGTGGCCGTCTCGTCACGACCGTCACGCAGGGCGAGGCCCCGTTCGACGACGCCCTCGGTTCGCTTCCCGCCGTCGATGACCATCAGCGGGCCGAGGCCTGGGGGTCACGCGAAGCGGCCGGGCCGCCCGAGGACGCGGACGAGCCGGCAGGCCCAGCGCTCTCCCCGGAGCTGCGCGCCAAGCTCGCCACCATCCCGACCGCCGGCCTCTCCGCGCAGCTCCGCAAGCGCGGCATCAACGCGTGCGTCATCGACGGCGTCGCCGCCAACCGCCCAGGCCTCTCGCTCGTGGGGGTCGCCAAGACCCTCCGCTTCGTGCCGGGCCGCGAGGATCTCTTCAAGAGCCACGGCAACGGTTACAACGCGCAGAAGCAGGCGTTCGACGCGGTCGGCGAGGGTGAGGTCATCGTCATCGAGGCCAGGGGAGAGACGGGATCTGGCACGCTCGGCGACATCCTCGCCCTGCGCGCCAAGGCCCGCGGAGCGGCTGGCGTCGTCACCGACGGCGGCGTGCGCGACTACGACGCGGTCGTAGAGATCGGGCTCCCCGTCTTCTCGCGCGGCGCGCATCCCTCCGTCCTTGGGCGGCGCCACGTGCCGTGGGATTTCGACGTGACGATCGCCTGTGGCGGCGCGACCGTGCAGCCGGGCGACATCATCGTCGGCGACGGAGACGGCGTCATCGTGATCCCGCCCGCCCTCGCGCAGGAGGTCGCAGACGCGGCCTTCACGCAGGAGGCGGAAGACGCCTGGATCGCGGAACGAGTGGCGGAGGGGCATCCGGTCGACGGGCTCTTCCCCATGAACGCCGAGTGGCGAGCCAGATATGAGCAGGCACAGACTGAGCAGCACGTCGCAGATCAGAGCAACGAGGAGGCACGGCGATGAGCGGCACAGCCCAGCAGACAGCATCGGGCACGGCGACCGCGCCCGACCAGGGAAGTAAGTCGGAGCAGGCGTACGCCTGGCTGCGTGAGCGCATCAGCTCTGGCGCCTACAGCCCCGGCTTCCGCCTGGTGCTCTCGCCGATCGCCTACGAGCTCGGGATGAGCGTGGTCCCGGTGCGCGAGGCGGTCCGCAGGCTCGAAGCCGAGGGGCTCGTGACCTTCGAGCGGAACGTCGGCGCGAGCGTCGCGCTGGTTGACGCCTCCGAGTACGCCCACACGATGGAGACGCTCGGGCTCGTCGAGGGATTCGCGACGGCGCTCTCCGCCCCGCTGCTCGGCCCGGAAGACCTGCAGCGGGCGGAGGAGATCAACAACCGCATGATCAGCCTCCTCGACGACTTCGACCCGCACGCCTTCACGGAGCTCAACCGGCAGTTCCACTCGGTGCTCTTCGAGCCCTGCCCCAACCCCCACGTGCTCGACCTCGTGCAGCGCGGTTGGTCACGCCTCTCCTCGATGCGCGACTCGACCTTCGCGTTTGTTCCCGACCGGGCGAAGCGCTCCGTCGAGGAGCACACGCAGATCCTGCGGCTCATCCGCGAGGGTGCCGACGCGCTCGAGCTCGAGACCACGGCACGAAACCACCGACTTCGTACGAGGGACGCGTTCCTCGAGGCTCGGCGCACCGCGCCGGCCACGCACGCGTAGCCACGACACACCATTCAGACCCGGAGAGTAAGGACGATGATGACCGACACGTACGCCCCCGCAGACCTGCCAGCGAAGATCCAGCACTACATCGACGGTGAGTTCGTCGACTCCATCGACGGCGACACGTTCGAAGTGCTCAACCCAGTCACGAACGAGACCTACGTGCACGCCGCGGCGGGCAAGCGCGAGGACATCGAGCGCGCCGTGGCCGCCGCGAAGACCGCCTTCGAGGAAGGCCCGTGGCCGCGCATGATTCCGCGCGACCGCGCGCGCATCCTGCACCGCATCGCCGACATCGTCGAGTCGCGGGATGCGCGGCTCGCCGAGCTCGAGTCGTTCGACTCCGGTCTGCCGATCACCCAGGCGCTCGGGCAGGCGAGACGTGCCGCCGAGAACTTCCGCTTCTTCGCGGACCTCATCGTCGCGCAGGCTGACGACGCCTACAAGGTGCCAGGCCGCCAGATGAACTACGTCAACCGCAAGCCGATCGGCGTCGCGGGCCTCATCACACCCTGGAACACGCCGTTCATGCTCGAGTCGTGGAAGCTCGGCCCCGCGCTTGCCACCGGCAACACCGTGGTGCTGAAGCCGGCCGAGTTCACGCCACTCTCCGCGTCGCTGTGGGCTGGCATCTTCGAGGAAGCCGGCCTGCCGAAGGGCGTCTTCAACCTCGTCAACGGGCTCGGCGAGGAGGCCGGAGACGCGCTGGTCAAGCACCCAGACGTGCCCCTCATCTCCTTCACGGGCGAGAGCCGCACGGGCCAGCTGATCTTCGCCAACGCCGCCCCCTTCCTGAAGGGGCTCTCGATGGAGCTCGGCGGGAAAAGCCCCGCGGTCGTGTTCGCCGACGCCGACCTCGACACCGCGATCGACGCCTGCATCTTCGGCGTCTTCTCCCTCAACGGCGAGCGCTGCACGGCAGGCTCCCGCATCCTCGTCGAGCGGTCGGTCTACGACGAGTTCGTCGAGAAGTACGCGGCGCAGGCGACGCGTGTCAAGGTCGGCAACCCGCACGAGAAGTCGACCGAGGTCGGCGCGCTGGTGCACCCGGAGCACTTCGAGAAGGTCATGAGCTACGTCGAGCTCGGCAAGACCGAGGGGCGCCTTGTCGCCGGCGGTGGACGCCCGGAGGGCTTCCCGACCGGCAACTTCGTCTCGCCGACGGTCTTCGCCGACGTCTCGCCGGATGCCCGCATCTTCCAGGAGGAGATCTTCGGCCCCGTCGTCTCGATCACGCCGTTCGACTCCGACGACGAGGCGCTGGCCCTCGCCAACAACACGAAGTACGGGCTCGCCGCCTACATCTGGACCAACGACCTCAAGCGCGCGCACAACTTCTCGCAGTCCGTCGAGGCCGGCATGGTCTGGCTCAACAGCAACAACGTGCGCGACCTGCGCACCCCCTTCGGTGGCGTCAAGGCGTCGGGCCTCGGCCACGAGGGCGGCTACCGCTCGATCGACTTCTACACCGACCAGCAGAGCGTGCACATCACGCTCGGCGCACCCCACAACCCCACGTTCGGCAAGCAGTAGCCGCCGAGCGCGCTGCCCTCGCCGCACGCCACACTTCACCCACACGCATCTCACGCAAGGACGCTGAAATGACTACAGACACCGTCGACCCACGGGGCACGAAGACCTCCTCGGGCTTCTTCGTCTCGCAGGAAGCACCCATCGAAACCGCGAACGCGATCGCTACGCCGTCGACGCCGGCTCCCGACATCCTCCGGTGCGCCTACATGGAATTGATCGTCACGGACCTCGCCGCGTCGCGCGAGTTCTACGTCGACATCCTTGGGCTCTACGTCACCGAGGAAGACGATGAGGCGATCTACCTCCGCTCGACGGAGGAGTTCATCCACCACAACCTCGTGCTACGCCTCGGGCCCGTCGCCGCGGTGGCCGCGTTCTCCTACCGCGTGCGCAGCCCCGAGGAGCTCGACCGGGCCGTCGAGTTCTACACCGAGCTCGGCTGCGACGTCCGCCGCTCGGAGACGGGCTTCGTGAAGGGCATCGGCGACTCGGTGCGGGTCGTCGACCCGCTCGGCTTCCCATACGAGTTCTTCTACCAGTCGGATCACGTCGAGCGGATGTCGTGGCGCTACGACCTGCACATCCCCGGCGAGCTCGTGCGGCTCGACCACTTCAACCAGATCACCCCCGACGTTCCCCGCGCCGTCAAATTCATGCAGGATCTCGGGTTCCGCGTGACCGAGGACATCCAAGACGAGGAAGGCACCGTGTACGCGGCGTGGATGCGCCGCAAGCCCACCGTGCACGACACCGCCATGACCGGTGGGGACGGCCCGCGCATGCACCACGTGTGCTTCGCGACCCACGAGAAGCACAACATCCTCGCCATCTGCGACAAGCTCGGTGCGCTGCGCCGCTCTGATGCGATCGAGCGAGGCCCGGGCCGGCACGGCGTGAGCAACGCCTTCTACTTGTACCTGCGCGACCCGGACGGGCACCGCGTCGAGGTTTACACGCAGGACTACTACACGGGCGACCCCGACAACCCCGTCGTCACGTGGGATGTCCACGACAACCAGCGCCGCGACTGGTGGGGCAACCCCGTCGTGCCCTCCTGGTACACGGACGGCTCGCTTGTGCTCGACCTTGACGGGAACCCGCAGCCGGTCGTCGCCCGCAGCGACGACTCCGAGATGGCTGTCACGATCGGTGCAGACGGGTTCTCCTACACGCGCGCAGACGACGAGGAAGCGATGCCCGCCTGGAAGCAGGGCGAGTACAAGCTCGGCAACCAGCTGTAGGTCGCCGTCCCGCGCATCCCCGCGCATCCCCGCGTATCCGCAGTTTCGAAGGATCGGAGAATCCGAATGCTCCCGCAAGACAAGATCACCGAGATCGCGACCGAGCTGTCTGAGGCGTCCCGCACGCGCGGCGTGATCCCTCGCATCACGGCGCGCTACCCGGACGCGACCATCGAGGACTCGTACGCGATCCAGGGGGTGTGGCGCGACCAGAACCTGGCGGCCGGCCGCACCCTCGTGGGGCGCAAGATCGGGCTCACCTCGAAGGCCATGCAGCAGGCGACGGGCATCACCGAGCCCGACTACGGGGTCATGTTCGACGACACCGTGTATACGTCGGGGGCTGAGATCCCGTTCGACGATTTCTCGAACGTGCGCATCGAGGTCGAGCTCGCGTTTGTGCTGAAGAAGCCGCTCGAGGGCGCCGACTGCACGCTCGAGGATGCGCTCGACGCGATCGACTACGCCGTCCCGGCACTCGAGGTGCTGAACTCGCACATCGAGTTGGAGGGGCGCACGATCGTCGACACGATCAGCGACAACGCTGCCTACGGCGCCATGGTGCTCGGCGACGTCCACAAGCGGCCGGACGAGATCGACCTGCGGTGGGTGCCAGGTGTGCTCTCCCGCAACGGCGAGATTGAGGAGACCGGCGTCGCCGCCGGGGTCATGGGCCACCCGGCGACTGGTGTCGCCTGGCTCGCACGCAAGTTCCACCAGCACGAGGCGCGGTTGGAGGCGGGGGAGACGATCCTCGCGGGTTCCTTCACTCGTCCGATGTGGGTGTCCAAGGGCGACGAGGTGCGCTGCGACTTCGGGCCGATGGGAGTCATCGAATGTCGCTTCATCTGAACCAGACGCTGCGCGAGCGCATCGAGGCCTCGCCGCGGGCGCTGTACGGCGGGTGGGTGTGCTCCGGCTCACCCGTCATGGCCGAGATCATGGCGGGTTCCGGCCTCGACTGGGTGCTCATCGACATGGAGCACGCGCCGAACGGCCTCGAGTCGGTGCTGTCGCAGCTGCACGCCGTCTCCGGTTACCCGGTGACGCCCGTCGTGCGCGTGCCGTCCGCTGATCCCGTGATCATCAAGCAGGTGCTTGATCTCGGCGCGCAGAGCATCCTCGTGCCGATGGTGTCGACGAGCGAAGAAGCGCAGGCTGTCGCGGAGGCGGCGCACTACCCGCCGGCCGGGCGACGCGGCGTCGGCAGCGCGCTTGCCCGCTCGGCCCGCTGGAACCGGGTCGACAACTACTTGCAGGACGCGGCCGCGCACGTCGCGGTGTTCGTGCAGATCGAGACTTCTGAAGGCGTCGACAACGCGCGCGAGATCGCGGCTACGCCAGGGATTGCGGGCGTGTTCGTCGGGCCGAGCGACCTCGCGGCCTCGATGGGGCTGCTCGGCCAGCAGACGCATCCCGAGGTCGTCGCGGCGGTTCGTCGTGCGTTCGAGGGTGTTGTGCATGCGGGCAAGCCCGTCGGCGTGAATGCGTTCCATGAGCAGACCGCTCGCGACTACGTCGCGGCCGGTGTGAGCTTCGTCTTGGTGGGCGCCGACGTCGCCCTCGTGGCGCGCGCCTCTGAGCACCTCGCCGCGACGTTCATCTCCGACGACGCGGAACACCGTAGCTCCTACTGATCAATCGCACGAGAATGCCCCGGGTGGACGGAGGGCGGTTTCGACCTCACCCGTCGTCGCCACTCTTACTGCATGCGACACATCGCGTCGCGATAGACAGCCGGTCAGGCGGTACAGGGCGCGGGCGGTAGGCTCAAACCTGATTGAGGGTATTGACGCAGGGGAGAGCTAGTGGCCGAGCGTAAGTCGACGAGGCGACCGATCGCCGATCAGATGCACGACGTGTTGCTGCACCAGTTCATGTCGGGTGAGCGCGGCGCGGGTGAGAGTCTGAACATCGGTGCACTCTCGCGTGAGTTCGACGTCAGCCAGACGCCGCTGCGTGAGGCCCTCGCGAGGTTGGAATTCACCGGCCTTGTGCAACGTGAGGCGCTTCGCGGATATCGCGTCGCACCCATGATGACGCGCGCCGAAGTCGAGCAGCTGAAGGAAGCGCGACTTGTCCTGGAGCCCCAACTCGCGCATGACGCCGCGCTGCACAGCACGCCCGAGTTTCTTGCCGCGTTGCGCGAGACCATGAACGAGTTTGAGCGCTCGGCGGATGCAGCAGACATGGAGACCGAGGGTTTTGACATGTACTGGCGCTCGGACAACCGCTTCCACACCCTGATCGCGGAACAGTCAGGCAACCAGTTCTTGGCGCTCGCGTATGCGGCGCTCAGCGGCCAGATTCAGCGGTTCCGGCTCTTTTCCAAGTTTGGTCGCACGGGCGCACGTCAGGCTGCACCTGAGCACAGCGCGGTCTTCGATGCGCTGGCGGCAAGTGATGCGGATGCTGCCGCCGAGGCGATGCGTCTGCACGTTCTCGGTGCGACGGAGCGACTCCTGGGTAGCTAATTCAGTGGCGAGACCCTGGACAAATGGAGAGACAATCCAATACTATAGTGAATAGTATTGGATTGGAGGGTTCATGGCACAGGCATACGAGACTGCGGGGCACTACACCGCTCACCCACTCGTTGAGGGATTCCCCGGCAAGTCCACCACACACGGTGCGTTTGGCTGGAGCAGTCTTTGGCTGCTCGACGATGGCGCGCGCCGTGTCCTCATCGATGCGGGTCAGCCGGCCTACATTCCGCTGATCCACGAGTCACTCGAACGGCTCGGCCTCACAACGGCCGACGTTACAGATATCGTGCTGACTCACATGCACTGGGACCACGTCGCAAACTTCACGATGTTCCCCAACGCTGTCACCTGGGTGGGCGAGCACGAACTCAAGTGGGCCGCAGAGCGGCCAGCCGGAACCCAATTCATCCCTGACTTGCATGTGCAGGAACTTATTCGCCGCAAGGAGCGCGTCGAACGGATGAGCCCTGGGCAAGAGATACTGCCAGGAATCCATGCGATTGCGGCCCCTGGTCACACGCCCCATCATTTGGCATTCTTCACTGAGCGCGCTGCGCGACCGCTCCTCTTCGCCGGGGACTCGGTGAAGAACATTCACGAGCTGGCAACTGCGCGCGTCGACTCGACCATGGACGCAGACGCAAGCACGCGCACGATCCATCGCTTGCGCTCTCTCCTGACCGAGACCAGCGCGACGCTGCTGCCTGGTCACGATGTCGGTCTCAACCTCATCAACGGCGAGGTGCAACGCCTCCGAGAACAGCGCGCACAGATCAGCTTCTTTGCCGACGCACTGAGCCCCGAGAGCGACCGCAGCATCGGCTGAGTCGATGCTGCATGAAAGGACAATGATGACTTCTGTCCTCTATACCGGAGGCGCTGGCCGCATGGGCCGCGTGATTCGTGAAGGACTCGCTGGACGCTACGAACGCGTCGTCCTCTACGTGCGCAAGGAACCCGTCGAACCCCTCTTCGCCAACGAAGTGGTCGTCGTAGGTGACCTCAGCGACCTCGAAACTCTGAAGACGGCGGTCAAGGGCATCGACGTTATCGTGCACCTCGGAGCTATCGCCGACGAAGAGTCGTTTGAGCGCATCCGCGAAGCCAATATCGACGGCACCTACAACGTCTACGAGGCAGCACGCCTCGCTGGGGTGCGCCGCGTGGTCTTTGCCAGCTCGAACCACATCATTGGTTTCCATCCAGCCTCCGAACGTCTCGACGAAACCGCTTCGATTCGTCCAGATACCTATTACGGCGTTTCGAAAGCCTTTGGCGAGGCGTTGGCGAGCCTCTACTCCGACAAGTGGGGGGTTGAGTCGGTCCTGCTGCGCATCGGAACCTTTCGACCTGCCCCTGAGGATGTGCGCCAGCTTGCGCTCTGGCTGAGCTGGCGAGATGGCATCGAGCTGACCCGCTGCGCGATCGAAAACGGCCCAGTGCGATGCCAGGTTGTCTACGGCGTTTCGGCAAATGCCGACGGCTGGTGGAACGCGCAGGCAGGTTGGGCCGCCATCGGATTCACCCCGCAGGACAATGCGGCGGAACACGCGCAGAACGTTGATCACAGTGTTCCCGCACCGAAATATCACGGCGGAGCATTCACCGCTTCCGAGTATCAAGGAGGAATCTGGTGAGCCAAAACACCACGTCCCACGATGTACTGATCACGACTGCCTTTCTGAACCCCGGCGACGACGTCGACGCCCTGCTGCGTGGTTCCGGTCTGGCGACGCACCACGAACCCAACCTTGCGGCCCTCCCGGCTGCAGAGCGTCGTGCGCTCCTCGCCTCGACACGCGCCATCATCGCGGGAACACAACCGCTGACATCGAGCGATTTCGCCAGCGCCCCGAACCTGCAGATCGTTGTTCGGACGGGCGTCGGGTACGACAGTGTTGACGTTGCCGCAGCGACGAACCACGGCATTCCCGTGTGCGTCACGGCGGGCGCCAACCGCCAGGCCGTCGCCGAACACGTGTTCGCCCTCATGCTGGGGGTGGCCCGTCGCGTTCCGGAGAACATCACGAACCTGGCGTCTGGGAGCTGGCAGCAGCTCACCGGCCGGGAACTCCGCGGCGCGACGTTGGGTGTGCTGGGCCTTGGATCCATCGGAAAGGCCGTCGCCAAGATTGCCGCAGGTTTCGGAATGAATGTCATCGCCTACGACCCGTACTTCGACAACGCATTCGCGTCGGCACACAACATTGCTCGTGCCGAACTTGACGATGTGCTGGCGCAGGCCGATTTTGTGACCTTGCACCTGTTTCTCGATGAATCGACGCGCAACCTGATCAACACAGATCGCCTGCGCCACATGAAGAACGACGCGATCTTGGTGAACACGGCTCGTGGCGGCATCGTCGATGAGGTAGCCCTCGTCGAGGCTGTTCGCACCGGAGTGATTGGCGGTGCAGCTTTGGATGTCTTCGAGAAGGAGCCTCTGCCGGCAGACAGCGCGCTGCTCCACACACCTGGCATTCTGGCCACCACTCACGTCGCGGGTGCAACCCGCGAAGCTCGTGGCGAGTCTGGCCGTATGGCGGCCGCCAACGTCATCAGCGTGCTCACGGGCGGCGATGCGCAATTCGTGGTCAACCCAGCCTATAAAGAAGACGTCGCATGATCGTTCAGACATCGGGGGGGCAGCTTCGGCTGGCAGCCAACCTCAAGTGGATGTTCACCGAATTGCCCTTCGACGCACGATTCGACGCAGCTGCGGCCGCGGGATTCACCGGAGTCGAATTTGCATCCCCGTACGGCCTGCCCGCCGCACGCGTGCGAGACTTGCTGAATAACGCGGGCCTCACACAGGTGCTCATCAACACTCCTGGCGGCGCTGCCGGTTCCGCTACCGTCATGGGCGCGGCCTACGTGCCTGGCGCTCAGGACGTCTTCCGTGAGGGCGTCGAGCGGGCATTGCACTATGCCGATGCGCTCGGCAACCCCATCGTTCACGTGATGGCTGGACTATGCCCTGCGGATGCGGACCCAGAGCTTGCGTTTGCGACCTACGTCACGAACATTGGATGGGCCGCCTCTCAGGCGCGCGCCGCTGGGGTTCGCATCGTGCTCGAAGCGATCAACAAGCGCGAGCAGCCTGCATACGGTTTGGCTTCGATGGAAACGGCGGGAGCGGTAGCGCAAGCCGTTGGCCCTGACACCGTCGGCGTGCTGTTCGATGTGTACCACGCGCAGACCGATCGCGGAAACGTCATCGAGCGGTTCGAACGGCTTGCCCCACTGGTCAGGCACGTGCAGATTGCAGACAACCCTGGCCGTGGTGAGCCAGGAACGGGCGAAATCGCGTACGAGCGCGTGCTCGCGCGGATCGCTGCCAGCGGCTACTCCGGATGGATTGGTTGCGAGTACGGTCCCGTCGGCGACACCGGAGAAGGCCTCAAGTGGATCGAAGGGATACGCCGGTGAACGACGTGAAGATCGCCCTGATCAGTGCAACACCGCTGGCAATTGCTCCGGCTGCAGCCGCCGTGAGCGCGGCAATTCCGAACAGCACGGTGTGGAATCTTCTCGATGACCGTCTGCTCGCCGATCTGAAGCAGCAGGGGGAGATGACGGAGCCGCTCGCGGCCCGCATGGACATCCTCATCGAGTCCGCCCTCGCCGGCGGCGCTGACGGTGTCTTGCTGACGTGCTCTCAGTACGGCGTGCGCGCCGACCATCGCGACCCCGCAATCGACGGTGTTGGCGTGTTCTCTGCGGACGGCCCGCTGTTCGAAAAGACCGTGTCGCTCGCGCCCGCCAATGTTCTTCTTGTGGCGTCTCTAGATTCGGCGGCTGCAGACAGCACCGTGCGCCTGCGCGCCGTCTTCGCCGCGGCAGGCACCACGACGAACATCCACTCCGTCGTGGTTCCCGCCGCGTCTGAACCGCTCGCCACCCCTGAGTTGGCTGCTCACCTGGCTGCGGCTATCGCCGAGGTCTCGGAGGCCTACGACGTCGTCGTACTCGCCCAGTATTCGCTTGCCCCCGCTGCAGAAGCGCTCCGCGAGAACACCACCGTGCCCGTGCTTGACGGCCCGAGTGTTGCTGCAGCGCGTCTGCGCGACGTGATCGACGGATCACCACGATGATCGGCGTGATTGCTGATGATGTGACGGGCGCAACCGATGTGGCTGCAGCGTTCAGTCGCGAGGGCCTGCGAACACTGCTTGCGCTGAACGCAGAGGCTCCTGTCACGGGAGATGCTGACGCGATCGTGATCGGTCTGAAGACCCGGTCGATCCCGGTGGCCGACGCTGTAGCGGCGAGCCTGGTGGCGTTGCGCACACTGCAAAACGCTGGTGCCACGAGCTTTTACGTCAAGTACTGTTCGACCTTCGATTCAACGGACGAGGGCAACATCGGTCCCATCACGGAGGCCGTCGCGCAGGCTCTGGGAGTGTCGACAGTGGTGACGACCCCGGCGGCCCCGATCCACGGGCGTACCGTGGATGACGGCAATCTGTATGTCTTCGATGTTCCGCTGCACGAGACGCACATGGCGCACCACCCGATCACGCCGATGCGTGACTCAAACCTCGTGTGCTTGCTCACCCCGCAGGTTCAGGGCTCGGTCTCGACCCTGCCGCTTTCTGCCGTTCGAGATGGAGTGGCCGCGGTGCGCGCCACGATCGCCGACGCCGAAAGGACAGGCGTGGCGCACACGATCGCAGACGCGGTTACCGACGCCGATCTTGCCGTCATCGCTGAGGCGGTAGACAGCGCCGTACTGACGGCCGGATCCGCCGGTCTGATCGGAGCCATTGCGGGGCGACAAGTCGCGTCAGGACGCACCGTTTCTGCGCCGCCAGTGGGACGCACCGCGATCATCGCGGGAAGCTGTTCAGGGCGGACGCTCGAGCAGATCGCCGCCTTCAAGAAAGCGGGTGGATCCTCGCATCGTGTCATCGCAGAACGGGGCCAGAGCGCAGCAGAGCTGGCTGAGGCGGCGTTGACGTGGTGGGACAACCAGCCCGCAGACACCTCTGCGCTGATCTACTCCTCCGGATCGGCCGAAGAACGCAAGAACGAGCTCCCAGGGGCCGGTGAACTGTACGAACAGGTGGCCGGAATCGTCGCCGACGGCCTGGCTCAGCGCGGCGTTCAGCGAATGCTCATCGCCGGCGGCGAAACGTCGGGTGCTGTGATTCGCAAACTGGGAACAACCGTTGCTGTCGTCGGGGAGGAAGCCGCCGTAGGGGCTCCCTGGGTTCACGACGTTGCCCGAGACGTGCACCTCGTACTGAAGTCAGGGAACTTTGGCGACGTCGACATGTTTACCGATGTAGCTGGACGGCGCCAATCATGATCGAGCTCCGTAAGACCGTCGAACGAGTTGCGCACTCGATCCACCGGCGCGGTCTCACCCACGGTCGCACGGGGAATCTGGCCGTGCGCGAAGGCGCCCGCATTCTGGTCACGCCGACCGGTGTGAGCCTGGCCGATGTCTCGGCCAATGATCTGTCTGTGCTCGATGCCGATGGACGCCATCTCGACGGCCCTCGACCGACCAAAGAGGCCTTCTTGCACCTTGCCGTGTTCCGGGCTCGTCCGGCGGCCCAAGCCATTGTGCACACGCACTCGGTACATGCCGCAGCGCTCGCCTGCCTGGCAGATCTTGATCACGATGAGCCACTCCCACCGCTGACGGCGTACTACGGGATGCGTGTTGCGCCGCTACAGCTGTTGCCCTACTTTGCGCCGGGAGATGAGGCGGCGACTTCTGCCGTTGAGCAGGCTGCCACGCTCTCGCACGCACTGCTATTGCGTAATCATGGGCCCGTGATAGCTGGCGTAGATCTGGACTCCGCGCTGGATGCGCTCGAAGAACTCGAACACACCGCCCAGATCTTCTTCCTCACGTCCGGGATGCGCACGGCTCCCTTGACGGCGCAAAACCTCGCTGCACTGCAGTCCCCGACCCCTCAGGAGCCCAACGCATGATCACCCTGTACAGCGGACTCGTCGTTCGACAGGCGCTCGTTGACGAACTGATCCCGGCGTTCGAGGCCGCGACCGGCGAGCGCATCGTGGCTACGTTTGAACCAACGACCGTGCTGCTCGAGAAGATCGCCGGCGGGGACCGCCCTGACCTCTTTTTGGGTGTCTCGTCCTCCGCGCATGAGCTCGCGGCTCAGGGGATTCTTGATGCCGACACCGTTGCAGACATCGCCGTGTCGGCCGTCGGATTCGCACGACTGGCGCAGACACCCGCACCCTCGGAAGACACCGAAGAGGCGTTTCTCCAATACCTCCGTGAGTCTCGAGTGGCGTACACGCTCTCGGGCGCCAGCGGCATCCATTTCATGAATGTGCTGCGTGAGCGGAACCTGCTCGATGCTGTCGACGAGCGTGCCGTGCGTTTCCCCGCAGGCCTCACCGTAGAAGCCGTGATTGACGGTCGCGCAGACGTCGCGATCCAGCAGATAGCTGAGTTGCGTTCTGTGGAAGGTGAGCATGTGGTGGCTCCGATTCCGCACGCGCTGCAGTCGTACGGTGCCTTCGCGATCGGTGTGGGCGTGTCTGCCCCTGCATCCGCTCGGGCATTCTCGGCGACGCTCACTGAAGCGCGTGCGCAAGCGGCATTCGCAAGTGTTGGACTCAGCGCGCCATAAGGCCTCACACTCACAACCTGCTGCGCCGACGCAGCGGAAAGTTAGGGATCATGACGAAGAGAAAAGTGATTATCGACACTGACACGGGTGTTGACGACGCGCTGGCGATCATGTTGCTCGCCGCAGACCCTGAGGTGGAAATCCTTGCGGTGGTCAGCGTTTTCGGAAACTGCACGGGCGAACGCGCAGCAGACAACGCTCGATACGTGCTCGACACGTGCGGGCGCAGCGATGTTCCGGTGTACCGCGGCAGCGATGTTCCGGTGAAGCAGGAGCTGCGTCTGAACCCGGGCATCCACGGCGAAGACGGATTCGGGAATACTGGATTGAGCCCCGAGGTTTCGGTTGCGACTGAGCCGAACGGCGTCGAAGTTGTGCTCGATCTTGTGCGCGAGTACCCGGGAGAGATCGACTACCTCGCCATCGGCCCGCAGACGAACCTTGCTCGGGCCTTGGAGAGTGAACCGGATCTGGTGCAGAAGCTGCGCAGCACGACGATCGTTGGCACGCTGGGGCCTGCGCTTTACCGTGACACGGAACCGTGGGCTGATCGCCGCTTCCGCGTCTCGCGCGACCCCAATGTGACGTTCGACATCGACGCGGCTGAAGCAGTCGCCGCACACGAGGGCGATGTGACCTGGTGCGGCCCGTACGTGACTCGCCAGGCGCTCGTTCCGGAGAACTTCTTCCTCGAGATCGCGGAGTCAACGGGGCACGCACCCGCCGGCCTGATCACCAAGATCAGTGCGGATTACGCAGGCTTCTACAGTCGCTCCTACCCGCAGCCGGACGATGAGCGCGTCATGGGGATCAACGACAGCATGGCCGTCGCGGCACTCCTGCGCCCTGATCTGATCACGGCTTCTGTGCAGCGCCCATTGCAGACGTTCCAGGATCCGGCGACGGGTGATCGCTACCTGGCCGGCGTGCATGCCGTGAAGGATGACCCCCGTCCGCGGCACCGCGTCGTGGTGGATATGGACTTTGACGGCGTACTGGAGATGATCGGCGAAACCCTGCGCCGCCCACTGCCCTGGCGTTGACGCGGAACAAGGATGCCCCTGAACTCACGCGAGTTCAGGGGCATTTCTCTGTGTCCTGGTCCTGGTCCTGGTCCTGGTCCTGGTCCTGGTGCTTGTCCTAGTCCTCGTACGAGCGCGCGCGGATCCACGGCATGGGCAGCAGTTCCACGGGCGCCGCTGCGGCAACAACACCGTCACCCGTGTCGATGAGCGTACGAAGGTCGTGACCAAACTTCGGGATCAGTTCACGGCACACGCCACACGGGTTGATGACGTGGGGAACATCGTCAACTCCGAGTCCGACGGAAACGATTGTGGTGATGGCTTCCTCGCCGCCGATTTTCGCATTGGCGACCGCGCTGCTCTCTGCACACACCTTGACGCGCGGGGTGGCGAGGCTCACGCCGAGATACACGGCGCCCGAGACGCCGCGTGCGGCGGCGGCAACCCGCACGGTGCTCGGATCGTGCACGCGCGAGAGGAGGGCGGACGCGGCCTCGATGAGTTCCGCATCTGAGGGAAGGAGTTCGTGAGTCATTCCGTACCTTTCTTAGTTACACGGGACAAGAGCGAAAGCCTTCGACTGTGGAGAAGATCCACGGCCGAAGGCTTTCGCAGCTGGCCACACTCGGGGGTGCAGCGGTCCGTTTTACTCGTTGCTGGTTCCGAATGCGGTGACGGCCTCGACGAGCGCATCCGCGACGGCCGCCGCGTCGATGTCCATCAGCACGTCAACGTTGGGAACGCCACCCCAGCGGTCAACCATCTGGACGACGGTCTGGCCGCGGGTGTGCTTGCCGTCCAGCTCAACGTCGACGCGCAGGTGACGCGCCTCAAACCAGCTCGGGTTGATGGCGTAAGCGATGCATGGGACATCGTTGAGGTGCATGCCCTCGCTCTTCCACTCGGGCATCTCAGTGGTGTCTTGGTGACGGTCGGGGTACCCGATCATTTCGCACAGTGCGCGGCCCATAGGTGAACCTGACGCCCACAGCTTCTCGACCCGGTCGGGGGTGACCGAGAACTTGCGGCACACGTCAAGACCAACTTGTGTGAGCTTCGCACCCGACTGCACGACGATTTCGGCAGCTTCAGGATCGTTGAAGATGTTCGCGCTGGCCACGGGCGAGGCGTTGCCCCACGTGAGCGCTGCCCCACCCATGTAGATGATGCGGCGAACGTTCTCAGCGAACTTCGGCTCTAGCGAGATCGCGAGAGCAACGTTTGTGAGAGGCGCGAGCGCCATGATGCTGATCTCGCCCGGTTTTGACATGACGAGGTCGATCATGTTCTGCACGGCCTCGGTAGGGCCGTCGGTGCCGGGGGCCGGATCGGGGTATTCCCAGTACCCAACACCGCTCGGACGGTGAATATGCTCGGCGAAGTTCGGCTCTCCAACGAGCGGGCGGGGAGCGCCCACCCAGATCGGTAGCTCGACGCGACCCGACAGGTGCGTGATCTTTCGTGCGTTGGCGGTTGCCTTCTGGACGTTGACGTTTCCGAAGACGGTTGTGAGTGCCTCGACGTGGAACTTGTCCGTTGCGAGCGCCCAGAACAGCGCTCCGGCGTCGTCGATGCCGGGGTCAGTGTCGATGATGAAACGTTCCATGATTCCGTTCTTTGTGTGGTGCCTGTATCTGTGGGGAAGCCTCTGCGGCACCACCGACGCAGCCGACGGTGCCGCGCAGAGTGTCGAATTACTTACCGACGAAGATGCCGTTGCGCTTCTTGGCCGCAAGGTAGAGGAGCACGCTAATTGCGCACAGGATGGCGATGTAGACCGGGAACATCCAGAACATTCCCTCGCCCTGCAGCCACAGCAGCAGATACGAAGCGGTGCCGCCGAAGAGCGCAACCCCGAAGCCGTAGCCGAGGCCGAGGCCTGTGCCGCGGATGTGCTGGGGCAACAGCGAGTTGGAGATCGTGACGAAGATCGTCATGTTGAGGAGCAGGACAATTGCGCCACCGAACATAACGCCGGCGAAGGTTCCGATGCCGGGCTCGGTGTACAGCAGCGACAAGAAGATCGTTGGAATTGCCAAGACGCGAGCAACGACGAAGACTCTCGACAACGCGAACCGGTCAAGAACCTTGCTGAGGAACAGTGCACCGAGCGTCATGAAGATGCCGAAGCCGGTGGTGATGCCGAACACTGCAGCTGGGTCTTCCTGGAAGGCAGCGCGCGCAAGGTTGGGGAGGCCGGCGATCCACGTGTAGTTGTACGCCTGAATTGCACCGACGATGAAGACGGTGGCGAGAACACTCAGCCAGTATTTGCGTACGTCGCCCCATACCGAGGGAAGCTGCTTCTTCTCATCCTTTGCGTCGCGTGCCGCAGCGACGTCGAGGGTCTCGGGAAGTGTAGAGCGCAGCCGCAACACGATGAGACCAAACAAGCCGCCGATAATAAACGGGATGCGCCAGCCCCATTCGGCGAGGTTGTCACCCGTGAGCAGCTGTGTGAGGAAGAAGATCGACAACGGCGCCAAGAGGTTTCCGAGGTTGTTGAAGAACCCGAAGAAGCCGGAGACATAACCCGGGCGGTTCGGAACCAGCTCAAGCGCATAGGCGGTTCCGAGGGGCGCTTCGACACCGGCGGACAGTCCCTGCAGCAGGCGCATGGCGACAACAAGGATCGGTGCGGCAACACCAATCGTCTCGTAACCCGGCAGGATGCCGATGACGAGACTCCCGAACGCAACGGCTGCGATGGCGAAGATCATGATCTTGCGGCGGCCCAGGCGGTCAGCGATCGATCCGAAGATGACGCCGCCCAGTGGGCGAGCAACGAAACCAACGGCGAAGACGGCAAGCGCATTCAGTGTCGATGCGAGTTCGCTGTCGGCAGGGAAGAAGTGGGCTCCCAGGTAGGACGAGAGGAGGCCGAAGATGGCCCAGTCGTACCATTCGAGGGCGTGGCCCCAGCTGAGCGCGCGAAGGTTCTTACGCTCTGTTTTGTTGGCTTTGCCCGTCAACTGTGTTGACTCGGGCGCTGCGACGTCTTGTGCGCTCATGGAGCTCCTTTGCTCAACTTTCCCGGAGGATCGTCCTCAAGATCTGAGACGCCTCGGGGCGGGCGCCAGATCTGATCATACTATAGTATAGCGCGCAGTGCTCGTGCGTATTGATTTTCCAATCGGGTTGCCGCGTGCTCTCGCCTTCCCGTCTGCATGAATTCGGGATGGGTTCCTCATCTCGGGATGGGGAGCAACCCATGCGGAGACGAGGAACCCATCCCGAGAGCGGCGTGCGGGCTCAGAGGACGCGCTCGCCTGGAACGGCGGCCCCGTCTGGCAGTACGACGGCCACCGTGCCCGTGCCGATGCGTTCGTAGACGCCGGGGTTCTTGCGGCGCAGGCCTACGGCCCAGAGGGTGGCGGCGATCGCGGGGACAAGCACGACGGCGGGCAGGATGAACGTCGTCGGAGTCGATTCGGTCTGCCCGAGCAGCACATCCCAGTTCAGGAGGATGAGCACCCACACGGTCCCGAGACCGAGGAGCGCCAGTGCTGGCGCCACGAGCCGGGAGATGACACCGACGTCACGCGGGTCCTTTCGGAAGTAGCCGATGACCGCGAGCGAGGTGAGGAGCATCAGCAGTACGAGCCCGAATGCGCCGAGGTTGGTGAGCCATGTGAAAAGGGTGAGGACGGCGAACGGTCCGTTGGCGGGATCCCAGCCGAGCTCGCCGATCGCGAACGCCGCGATCACGACGACGGCGGTGACGGTCTGCGCGATCGACGCGACCCAGGGCGTCACGCCGTCGCGCACGCGTGCGAGCGGCGCGGGCAGGATGCTCTCGCGGGCGAGCGCGAAGCTATACCGGGCGACGGCGTTGTGGAAGCTGATGAGTGCCGCGAAGAGGCTCGTGATGAACAGCAGCGACATGATGTCGACCCACAGCGTGCCGAGATGCTCGGCGACGAACGTGAAGAACAGGGGAGGGCCTGCCTCCTCCGGGCTGATGCCTCCGGGGGAGACGAGCCGATCCGGGCCGATCGCGAGGGCGAGTGCCCAGGTCGAGAACGCGTAGAAGATGCCGATGACGGCGACCGCGAGGAACGTCGCGCGAGGGATCGTGCGCTTCGGGTCCTTCGATTCCTCGCTGTAGATCGCCGCGGACTCGAAGCCCATGAACGCCGCGATGCCGAACGCGAGCACTGCGCCGATGCCAGGAACGAACAGTGACGAGGGCTCGAGCGGGGCGGAGCTGACGCCTTCCGGGGCCTGGGCGAACGCAACGACGTCGAAGACGATCACGACGAGGAACTCGAGCACAACCAGCACGGCGATGACCTTCGCCGAGAAGTCCACGCGGTTCACGCCAAGCACCGCGATGAGGGCGATGCAGACGAGCACCCACACCCACCAGGGGATGTCGGCGCCGGTCTTCTCGGCGACAAACGCCGACACCTGGAAACCGAACATCCCGTAGATGCCGATCTGCATGGCGTTATAGGAGATGAGCGCGACGATCGACCCGCCGACCCCGACGGGGCGGCCGAGTCCCTGGGCAATGTAGGCGTAGAAGGCTCCCGCGTTCGAGATGAAGCGGCTCATGGCCGAGTACCCGATCGCGAAGATGGCGAGGATCGCCGCCAGGACGACGTAGCCCAGGGGGATGCCGAGGACCTGGGTGACGGAGAAGGCGCTCGTCGCGCCACCGGCCACGACCGTGAGCGGCGCTGACGCCGCGATGATGAGGAACGCCACAGACAGCACGCCGAGACGACGTTGTCCCGGCTGCTCGAGCGTTGCTGAGGAGAGTTGAGTCATGAGCCAATCGTGCGCGGCCCGCGGGCGGGGCTCTTGACCGACCGGGAACGATGCTTGTCGCCCTGCGCAGAGCGCGCATCCCTTGGAACCCGGGGCTCCGTCGGGTATAGTTCGAGAGTAATCGTATACAATGCTGTGCCGATTCGACCATTGAGGCTCCCATGCAACATCTCGACATCACGGGCTTTCGGACTGCCGTGAACGAGTCCTTCGTTCCGCTCCGAGTCACGAGCGACCACGCGGATGACTTCGTGGGCGCCCTCGACGAAGAGCGGTTCGGCGACCTCCACCTCACCAGGGTGCAGGCCGGTAGCCACGCCGTCGAGCGCACTCCCGAGCTGATCAGCGCCGCGTCGCGCTCCTACTTCAAGCTCAGCATGATGGTCGCAGGGTCCGCGCTCCTCGCGCAGGACGGCCGCGAGACCGTGCTCCGGCCGGGCGACCTCGCCATCTACGACACGGGACGCCCGTACACGCTGCTGTTCGAGGAACGCTTCCAGACTCTGGTCGTGATGTTCCCGCGCGAGCTCATGAGCATCCCCGTCGGTCAGATCGCCGACCTCACCGCGGTACGACTCGACCCCGACAAGGGCCTGACCCCGGTCGCCTCGGCGTTCTTCACCCAGTTGGCGGCGCAGCACGTGCCGCTGGCCGGGTCGAGCGGCACCCGTCTCGCGCAGAGCGCGGTCGACCTCGTCTCCGCGCTCTACGCGCAGGAGCTCGGAACTTCCGTATCCCGCCCCGACGCGCACACGGACCTCGTCCAGCGCATCATGGCGTTCATCGACGACAGGCTCGACGACGCAGCCCTCGACCCGGCCGGAATCGCGGCCGCCCACTTCATCTCGACCCGCCACCTGCACGGACTCTTCCACGAGCAGGAGACGACGGTGTCGACGTGGATACGGGCGCGAAGGCTCGAGCGCTGTCGCCGGGACCTCGCCGACACCGGCTTGGCCGCGCACTCGGTGAGCGACATCTCCATGCGCTGGGGCTTCGTCAACGCCGCCCACTTCAGTCGAGCGTTCAAGGCGCGGTTCGGCATCTCGCCGAGCGCCTTCCGAGCGGAGCGCGCGAGGAGCTGAGCCCAGCCGGGCTCAGCATCCGGTCGCCGTCAGTGTCCGCCGCCCGTGTACGGGCCGAGTGCGTCCAGGCGCTCGAGGTGGCTCGCCAAGGCGAATCTCTCGTCGATCCCGTCGCGTGTGCCATCCACGGCGAGCTGCGCCGCCCACTTGCCAAGCACCGGGGCGAACTTGAACCCGTGACCGGAGAGCCCCGCGAGCACGGCCAGGCGGCCGGAGTCGCTCAGGTCGACGACCGGCAAACGGTCGGGCGTGTACGCGCAGTGGTGCACGCTCGATCGCACCGGCTCCGGGTTGAGGGCTGGGAAGAACTCCTTCGCCTGCTGCCCGATCTTCACGAGCTCGTCGCGCGTGTACGCCGTCGGAACCTCGGACACGTCACGGAACACCGGCCAGGTCGGGTTCGAGCACGCCTTCACGCTGTACCCATCGAGGCTCGGGGCGCCGAAGAAGTGCACAGGGCCGATGTCACGCAGGAACGCGGGGAAGCGGTCGGGCAGGAACGCGTCGATGCTGTCCGGCATGAACCAGGTGAGACCGAGCACCTGCAGGCGGAGGAGACGGTCGAGGTCAGGGTGGATGCGGCCAGACCACGACCCGGATGCGACGATCACGCGGTCCGCGCGGATGGCCTCGCCCGGCGTGCGCACAACAACGGCACCGCGCTCTTCCTCGATGGCCAGCACGCGCGTGTTGAACCGCAGCTCGGCGCCCCGCTCCTCCGCCAGGCGGAGCGCGGACAGGACGCTCACCTCCGACCGGATGCCTCCGCCGTACTCGTCGAGCACGCCGATGTCGCCGTCGTGGATGCGGTGCTGCGGGAACGCCGCACGCAGCTCATCGGTGTCGTAGCGTCGGTGCGGCAGGTCGAACTCGTCGATGGTCTCGAGCGTGGTCCGCATCTCGATGCGGTCCGCCTGCGCGATCGAGAGCGCACCGACCTCGAGGTAGAGCTCACGGCCAGCTTCCCGCTCCAGCTCGCGCCACAGCTCGCGCGACTCGAGCAGCATCGGCACGTAGAGGCCACCCTCGTGGTAGGCGGTGCGGAAGACCCTCGACTCCCCGGCGTAGGAGCCGTGCTGGTGCACCCTCCCGTACTGCTCGATACCGATGATGCGCACGTCGTCGCGCTTGGAGAGCTGCCAGGCCGCCATCGCGCCGACGGCTCCGAGACCGACGATGACAACCGTTGGGGGAGATGACATGAGGTTCGTTCCTATTCTTCCGAAGTGAGGCTTGGGCTGGAGTCGACGCGGTGTGCAGCTATGCGAGCGCCGGCGTCTCCCAGAGGTTGAGGGTCTGCCCGATGCCACGCTCGACCGCGTTGCGGTAGACGACCGTGCCCCAGGCGACGTCTTCGACCGGCATCCCGCCGACCGAGAAGAGGATCACCTCCTCGTCGTCGCGGCGCCCCGCCGCTCGTCCGGCCATGATGCTCGGGAGGTTCTCGAGCACCGCATCGTCGACCGTGCCTTCCGCGATCCGATCGAGCAGGTACATGCCGTGCAGACCGATGCGCTCGTGCGCGGGGCTGGGCACTTCCGCGTGCCAGGCCTCGTAGAGCCCCCGGTAGTCGGCGATATGGCGGGCGGCGTCGAGCAGCCCGTCCCCGATCATGATGTCCGCCGGCAGGCTCACGAACGCGCCCGGCTTGAGCCACTCACGTTCGAGCCTGACGTAGTTCTCGGACCCGGCGGGCGTCGTCGGCGCGATGGAGACGAGGTCGCTGTCACGCACTGCCTCCTCGATGGAGTCGACGAGTTGGATGTTCGTGAACTGCGGCAGTTCCGTCCGAACCCAGTCGGCGTACGCATCCATGCTGCCGCGACTCCGCCCGGCGATCTTGAGGGTGTCGAGGCCCGGACGCACAGCCGCGAACGCCTCGAGGGTTGTGCGGTTCATGACGCCGGGGGCGACGATTCCGACACTGCGCGCATCCGCTCTCGCAAGATGGCGTGCGCCGACCCCGGGGATCGCGCCGGTGCGGTACGCGCTGAGCAGGTTCGCCGACATGTACGCGAGAGGCGCCCCGGTGTCCTTATCGCACAGCGTGAACATGAGCACGGAGCGGGGGAGTCCGCGCTCACGGTTGGCGAGGTTGGAGCCGTAGAACTTGCAGCCGGCGGTCTGGAAGGACCCGCCGAGGTAGGCCGGCATCGCCATGAAGCGTCGGTGCGCGCCATCGAGCGGCATGCCGTCGTGCGGCGACTCCCGGGGGAAGGTCACCATGGCGCCGTGCGAGTTCGCGTCGGGGCCGGCCATCCGGTAGTCGCCGGCGTCGACGAGTCGGAGGGTCTCCTCCATCGCGTCGACGCAGGCTGGCATGTCGGTGACTCCGGCCGCGATCATGTCCGGCTCGGAGAGGAAGCGAAAGTCGATCCGCGGAGTGAAATCGGTCATGTGCTGCCCTAGCCGCTGATGACCTGGGGGACGGACACGTGCTTGAGCCCCTCGACGCCGAACTCCAGGCCGTAGCCTGAAGACTTCACGCCACCGAACGGTATCTGCGGATGCAACCCCCCGTGCCCGTTGATCCAGACCGTTCCGGCCTGCAGCCGACCCGCGACGGCAAGTGCCTCGTCTCGGTCTCCCCAGACGGATGCGCCAAGTCCGACGTCGAGTCGGTTCGCGTTCCGCACGGCCTCGTCGAGGTCGCTGTAGCGGATGATCGGGAGCGTGGGCCCGAACTGCTCCTCGTCGACGATGGCCGCGCCGTCTTTGACGTCGGCGACGAGCGTGACGGGGTAGAAGAGCTCACCGAGCTCGCTCGCCGGTGCGCCGCCCGTGACGATTCGTGCGCCGCCAGCGCGAGCGTCCTCGACAAGCCTCGCGACGATGTCGAACTGGTCCTTGTTCTGCAGCGGGCCGAGGACATTCTGCTCGTCGAGCCCATTGCCCATCGGCATCCGCGCTGTCACGTCGGCAAGCGCGTCGACGACCGCGTCGTACAGCGAATCGTGCACGTACAGGCGCTTGAGGGCGGCGCAGGTCTGCCCCGTGTTGATGAAGGCCCCCCAGAAGAGGCCCTCGGCGATTGCGGCGGGGTCGGCGCTCGGCAAGACGATGCCGGCGTCGTTGCCGCCGAGCTCCAAGGTGAGCCGGGCGAGGTTCGACGCGGAGCTCTCCACGATCTTGCGGCCGGTGGGGGTCGAGCCCGTGAACATGACCTTGCCGACGGCGGGATGCGCGGCCAGCGTCGACGAGACCCCGCGCTCGCCGCAGATGCCGATGAGCACATCCGCCGGCAGCACCTCGTTCAGGATCGACAGCATCGTGAGCACGCTCAGGGCCGTGTTGCCGCTTGGCTTCACGATGACCGAGTTGCCCATTCGGAGCGACGGAGCGATCTGCCAGATCGTGATCATGAGGGGCCAGTTCCAGGGGCCGATGGCACCCACGAGCCCGATGGCACGGTAGTGGAGCGTGGCGTGACCCGACGCGTCGTCCACGACCGTCTCCGCCTCGAGGACCGTGTCGGCCGCGGAGCGCAGCCAGGTTGCGCAGGCCCCGACTTCGAAGCGCGCGTTCGGGCCGTTGAGCGGCTTCCCCTGCTCGCGGGAGAGGAGCCTCGCGAGCGGTTCGCTGTTCGCCTCGATGGCATCGGCGGCGGCGTGCAGCAGGCGGGAGCGCTCCCCGTGGCCGAGCGCCTCCCACGCCGGCTGGGCAGCAGTGGCGCGCTCGATCGCGGCCTCGAGGTCCGCGACCGTGTGCTGCGGAACCCGGCCGATGGGCTCCCGCGTCGCCGCATCCACGGCCACGCGGCCCTGGCCCTCAGGCGCCTGAACTCCCGCGATGAGCGAGAACTCGTCCGTGGCGAGCTCCGTGGCGAGCTGTGCGTTCTTGGTCACGATGCCTCCGTGTGGTCGGGCCCGACTCCGTCAGCGGGCACTCCCTCCATGGTGCTTTCGGGGCGAGGATCGGTCTTGCCGCTGCGTGCACGTGGCATGACTGCGCGCGAACATTCGCGGCGCGGGCGAGGCGAAGCTCAGCTCTCGGCGGGCGAACGGAGCAGCGTGAACGAGCCCTCTTTGACCATGAGTGTCGTTACGGGGTCGCTGACCCGCTGCTCGTCGTCGCTGGAGATCGCCAGCTCCCAGGTGCCGTGCGGCGCATCCGGGACGGTGAACTCGACGGCGTTCTCGGCCGCGTTCAACAGCAGCGCGAACGAGTCGGCACCCGTGTGCGAGAACACGAACGCGATGGAGCGCGCCTCCGGGTTGTCCCAGTCGGCGTCGTCGAAGCCCAGCGCATCCGATCGCAGGACGTCCACGGTGGCGTCCGCGCCCGTATCCGGTGCCTGTCGGAACCAGACGGGCCGCAGCGCCGGATTCGCGGCGCGTAGCGAGATGAGCCTGCGCGTGAACTCGAGCAGGTCGGCATCCACGGCCTCCCAGTCGAACCAGGAGATGTTGTTGTCCTGGCAGTAGGCGTTGTTGTTGCCGCCCTGCGTGCGGCCGAGTTCGTCGCCGCCGAGGATCATGGGCACGCCGGCGGAGAGGAGCAGCGTCGCGAGCAGGTTGCGGCGCTTGCGCGCACGGCGCTCGTTGACGGCCTCGTCGTCGGTCGGCCCCTCAGCGCCGCCGTTAGCTGAGCGGTTGTCGCTCTCGCCGTCCTGGTTGTCTTCGCCGTTCGCGGTGTTGTGCTTGTCGTTGTAGGACGTGAGGTCGGCGAGCGTGAAGCCGTCGTGGGCGGTGATGAAGTTCACGCTCGACAGCGGCGACCGCCGGCTCGCCTCGTACACGTCGGGGGAGCCGAGGATGCGTTGCGCCGTCGTGCCGAGCGTCGCGTCGCTGCCGTTCCAGTAGTCGCGGGCGTCGTCGCGGAACTTGCCGTTCCACTCAGACCAGTCGGCGGGGAACCCACCCACCTGGTACCCGGCGGTATCCCATGGTTCGGCGATCATCTTCACGGGCGCGAGCACCGGGTCCTGCTGGATGAGCGTGAGGAAGGCGCTGTGCAGCTCCGCGTCGCCGCCCTGCCTGGTGAGAGTCGTGGCGAGGTCGAAGCGGAAGCCGTCGACGTGCATCTCGGTCACCCAGTAGCGCAGGGAGTCCATGATGAGGCCGAGCGCCGCCGGGTGGCCAACGTTGACGCTGTTGCCGGTTCCCGTCGTGTCGAAGTAGTGGCTCTCGTCGCCCTCCACCAGCCGGTAGTAGGCGGCGTTGTCGAGGCCTTTGAATGACAGTGTCGGGCCCAGGTGATTGCCCTCGGCAGTGTGGTTGTAGACGACGTCGAGGATCACCTCGAGGCCCGCGGCATGCAGGGCCTTCACGAGTTCCTTGAACTCGGCGACCTGCCCACCGCCGTCGCCGGCCGCCGCGTAGTCGCCGTGCGGTGCGAAGAATCCGATGGAGTTGTAGCCCCAGTAGTTGCGGAGGCCCTTCTCCTCGAGGTGGCTGTCCTGCACGAACTGCTGCACGGGGAGCAGCTCGACGGAGGTGATGCCCAGATCGACGAGGTGCTGGATGGCGGCGGGATGCGCGAGGCCGGCGTACGTTCCGCGGATCTCCTCCGGCACGTCGGGGTGCAGCTGCGTGAAGCCCTTGACGTGCACTTCGTAAACCACGGTCTGGTCGAGCGGGATGCGCGGAGCCACGTCGTCGCCCCAGTCGAAGCTGGGGTCGGTGATGACGCTGAGCGGCACGGACCCCGCCGAGTCAGTGTCGTCGCGCTGCTCCGGCTCGTTCATGTCGTGGCCGAACACTGCCTGCGACCAGTTGTACTGGCCCTCGATCGCGGTGGCGTGCGGGTCGAGGAGGAGCTTGTTGACATTGTGGCGGAGGCCCTGCTCCGGCTCCCACGGGCCATCGACCCGGAGTCCGTATCGCGAACCGAGCTGCAGCTCGTCGACGAAGCCGTGGAAGACGTGGCCAGTGCGCTCCTCGAGGAGTGTGCGCGTCTCAGCCCCGGACTCGTCGAACGTGCACACGTACACTGCGTCGGCGGTCTCCGAGTAGACGGCGAAGTTCGATCGGCCGTCGACGGTGCTGAAGCCGAGCGGATAGGGCAGCGAGGATGCGGGGGTTGGCATCGAGGGACCTTCCAGTTACAGGGGGGAGACGGGGCCTGGGTCGAGGTCCCCGCCGATGACAGTAAGCCAGGCATGTTGCTGACCCACCGACGTTCTCCCAGGTACGGCGGCCGCCTCATCCACGGGCATCATCCTTCTCCCAGCAGACAGGGTCAGGCTTCGGGTCTGTCGACCAACCGGAGGAACCACCATGAAGGCAACTGTCAACGGAAGCGTCATCGCCGAAGCCCCCGAGTCGGAGCTCGTCGGCATCGAGGGCAACCATTACTTCCCGCCGTCGTCGCTGAACGCCTCGTCCTTCACGAAGAGCGACACGCAATACACCTGCCCGTGGAAGGGGCACGCCCAGTACTGGGACGTCGTCGTCGACGGTGAGACGCATCGCGACGCCGCCTGGAGCTACCCCGAACCGTTCGATGGATCGACCGAACGGGTCGGCCACGACTTCGCCGGCTACGTCGCCTTCGACAAGGCGCAGGTCAGCCTCGGCTGAGGCAGGCGCCTCAGCTCAGCGTGAGTTCGTAGCCGGTGTTCGTGTCGGGGAAGCTCAGGTCGATGAACACCGGCGCGCCAGGCGCTTCACCCGCGGGGAAGTTGATCGTCTCGTAGTTGAGCGGGTCGTCGAGCGGGCAATCGGCGCCACCCGCTTCCCCCGTGCTCCTGATGACGACCGTGAAGTTCCGGTCGTCGACCTGTTCGATCGTGCTCGAGTGCTCGACCGAACACGGCGCGAGCTGGTGACTGGCGAACTTCACCACGACGCCCGTCTGGTCTGCCGCCCACAACACCTCTGGGCCCACTTCTGGCGGGTAGGGGTCTTCCCCGAACGTGAACGACGGAGGCAGATCGGCGGGGGTCGATGATGGCTCTGCGGTCACACCGCCACTGAGCGTGAGCTCAAAGTGCTGCCCCGAGTCGGGGAACCCCAAGTTGACGAAGGCCGGCGTCTTCGGGGTTTCTCCGTCTGGGAAGTTCGCTGTCACACGCAGGGGTTCAGCTGTCGCCAAGCAGAAGCCGGTCCGCGATGCTGAGCTCACGATCTCGACCGTCAGATTGTGCTCATCCACCTGCTCGACCGTGGCCGACTGGACGGCGGAGCAGCCCGCCACGAGGGTGCTCTCGAAGCTCACCACAACGCCGGTTCTGTCGGCTGTCCAGAAGAGCTCCGGCTCAGTTGCTGCCGGGGACGCGGACTCCTCGTAGGTGAACGTGGGAGGCAGGTCGACGGGGTCGAGCTGCGGTGCGCATCCCGAGAGTGCGAAGAGGGCAAGGATCGCCGCAAATGCGGCCGAGGCCCGTCGTGGAGCGCCGCTGATCCTCATGGTGAGAAGCTACCCGACCCCCGCGGCACGAGACAACGGCTCACTGGTCTCGCGGCCGCGCTCCGGAGGCGATGGGATACTTGCGACATGGCACGGCTCAGCGGATCAACAGCTCTCGAGGGCGTTCGTGCTCTCGCCTCGTCTCTCTCTCCCGGGGAGTTGCTGCCGTCAGAGCGCACGCTTGCCGCCGATCTCGGGGTGGCGCGCATGACCGTGCGAGCGGCGATCGACATCCTCGAGCGCGAGGGTCTCGTCCGCACCAAGCGAGGCGTCGGCACGGAGAAGCTCGCACCACCCGTCTCCCTGCAGGTTCGGCTTCGGTCGTTCGCGAGCGCCGTCCGTGAGCACGGGATGCGCGCCGAGACTCAGGTGCTGTCGTTTGTTCGGAGCACGGAGCGCCCGCCCGAAGTGGAGGAGCACCTGCAGCTCCCACCGGATGCTGAGACCATCCACCTGCGTCGGCTGCGTCTCGGGGACGACCGCCCGCTCGCGCTCGAGGACGAGTGGATTCCCGCGGCGCTGGTGCCGCAGCTCAACGAGGAGACGGCCAAGGGGAGCCTCTACGAGATGCTCGAGACCCTTGACCTCCTGCCGACGGAGGGCGTCGAGGTCGTCACCGCCACACTGCCGAGCCCCGAGGAGATCGAGGTGCTCGGCATCGCCGCAAGCTACCCGGTCCTGCGCCTCACCCGAGCGGCGATCGCCCGCGGCCTCCCGATGTCCTACTCGCGGGCGACGTTCCCGGCCGACCGTTTCGAGCTCACTTTCCCGCTCCAGGAGCGCCTCACGCTGCCGTTCTCCTGACGCCAAACGAGCCACCGGCGAACTCTGGTCTATACCAGGGGGGATTTTCCAAGTAGAGTCCCCCTAACTTTTCCTTTGACCATGGAGTCACGCCATGAAATATCTCCAGAAACTCGGCAAGTCGCTCATGCTGCCGGTGGCTGTCCTGCCGGTAGCGGCGATCCTGTCCGGTATCGGGTACTGGATCCTCAACACGGCAGGCGAGAACTTCGTCCAGGCCTTCTTCACCGCGGCCGGCGGCGCGCTGCTCGACAACCTGCCGCTGCTCTTCGCGCTCGGTGTGGCGATCGGTATGGCATCGAAGCCAGACGGTACCGCCGCACTCGCAGGGCTGGTGTCCTGGCTCGTCGTCACGCGCCTCCTCAGTCCTGAAACGGTCGCGACCCTGCAGGGCATCGCTGTCGAGGATGTCAACATCGGCTTCGGCCGCATCGAGAACGCCTTCGTCGGAATCATCTGTGGCCTCATCGGCGCCTACTGCTACGACAAGTTCAAGGACGTGAAGCTCCCATCGGCGCTTTCGTTCTTCTCCGGCAAGCGCTCCGTCGCGATCGTCACGACGGGCGCATCCCTCGTGGTCGCCCTCGTGCTCTACTTCGTGTGGCCGGTCCTCTTCGGCGGGCTCGTGTCGTTCGGTGAGTGGATGGTCGGGCTCGGCCCGGTCGGCGCCGGTCTGTACGGCTTCTTCAACCGCCTCCTCATCCCGCTTGGCCTGCACCACGCGCTCAACGCGGTGTTCTGGTTCGACGTCGCCGGCATCAACGACCTCGGCAACTT
The DNA here is from genome assembly GCF_002931075.1 of Pseudoclavibacter sp. AY1F1. Classification (GTDB taxonomy): domain Bacteria; phylum Actinomycetota; class Actinomycetes; order Actinomycetales; family Microbacteriaceae; genus Pseudoclavibacter. The sequence continues at coordinate 339,832 of NZ_PSTQ01000003.1, forward strand.
CCTGAACGGCACGGGCACGGCGGGCGTCACCGGCCAGTACATGACCGGCTACTTCCCGATCATGATGTTCGGCCTGCCGGGCGCCGCACTCGCCATGTACCTCACGGCCAAGACTCACCGCCGCAAGGTCACCGCCGGCATCCTGCTGTCCGGTGCCTTTGCGTCGTTCTTCGTCGGCGTCACCGAGCCGCTCGAATTCGCCTTCATGTTCCTCGCGCCTGCCCTGTACGTGGTCCACGCGATCTTCACCGGCATCTCGATGTTCATCATGGCGCTGCTGCCGGTTCGCATGGGCTTCGGATTCTCGGGCGGGTTCATCGACCTCATGCTCGGCTGGGTCAACCCGCTGGCGCAGAATCCGTGGGCGATCTTCCTGGCCGGCGCCGTCTGGTTCGTCATCTACTTCGTGGCCTTCTACTTCATCATCAAGCGCTTTGACCTGAAGACGCCGGGTCGCGAAGATGAAGAGGTGGAAGTGGACGAGACATCGACAGGGTCGTCGAAGTTCCTCAGCCAGGCTGCGGCGATCCTCAAGGGGCTCGGTGGCAAGGACAACGTGCTCGAGCTCGACAACTGCGCCACGCGGCTCCGCATGGAGATCGCCGACGTCTCGAAGGTGGACGACGCGGCAATCCGTCGCGCTGGCGCCGCTGGCATCATGAAGCCGGGCGGGAAGTCCGTGCAGGTCATCTACGGCCTCGAGGTGCAGTTCGTGAAGGATGCGATGGAGGACCTCATTGCGGGTCGTGTCGAAGCGCCTGTCGCTGCGGCTGATGCTGGTGCAGCTGCCGCCGATGCGGGTTCGGTCTCGCCGGGCAGCGTTGCCACGAAGACCGTACTCACGCTTCGTCAGCCGCTCGCGGGTCGTGTTGTGCCGCTCTCCGAGGTTCCGGATGCGACGTTCTCCGAGGGCATCATGGGCCCAGGTGTCGCAGTCGAGCCCACGGGTGACACGGTGTGGGCTCCGGCCGACGGCACTGTGGCGCACATCTTCCCGACGAGCCACGCGGTTGCCCTGAAGTTGAACGATGGCACCGAGCTCCTCGTCCACGTCGGTGTGGACACCGTGGAGATGAAGGGCGCGGGCTTCGAGACCCTCGTCGCCGTCGGCGATGAGGTTGTCGAGGGGTCCCCGCTCCTGCGCTTCGACCTCGCCGCGATTCGCGCGGCCGGGCATCCGACCGTGACCCCGGTCATCGTGCTCGGGGGCACCGATGTCGAGCTGAAGCTGCGCGAGGTCTGACCTCTCGCAGGGGTCAAGGGGTGAGCTGTCTAACTCGGCGGCTCACCCCTTTCACCCTTTGTGCGTCGTGGACTAGACCACTTGCTGGTTTCCCGGTAATGTGATGCGCAACACGCCTCGCCGATCAGGCTGGAACTCCATGAGACTGGGCTGAGGCACCCCGATCGTCGTCGATCTCTAGGAGCAGCACATGGAAGTTGTCATCATGGCCGGGCCGGCAGAAGTCGGCGCCTTCGCAGGAGCGCGCATCGCTGATGTCGTCGAGGCGAATCCGGAAGCGGTCCTCGGTGTCGCCACCGGTTCGAGCCCCCTCGAGACGTACCGGGCGCTCGCCGCTCACCGGGATGCGGGGCTCGACTTCAGCCGCGCGACCGCCTTCGCGCTCGACGAGTACGTCGGCATCGCCCGATCGCATCCGGAGTCGTACCACGCAGTGGTCGGACGCGAGGTGGTCGAGCCCCTCGGTCTCGACCCCGCGCGTGTGCACGTGCCCGACGGTCTCGCATCCGACCTGGACGCAGCCTGCGCCGACTACGAGGCCAAGATCCTCGCCGCTGGCGGCGTCGACGTGCAGCTGCTCGGCATCGGTGCGAACGGGCACATCGGGTTCAACGAGCCCACCTCCTCGCTCTCCTCACGCACCCGTGTGAAGACGCTCGCTCCGAAGACGCGCACCGACAACGCGCGCTTCTTCGACAACGCAGACGACGTGCCGGTGCACTGCCTCACGCAGGGACTCGGCACCATCCTCGACGCGAGAAGCGTTGTGCTCGTCGCGCAGGGCGCCTCGAAGGCGCGAGCTGTTGCCGCGATGGTCGAGGGGCCCGTCTCCTCGATGTGGCCTGGCTCGGTGCTGCAGCTGCACCGCCGGGCGACCATCGTCATCGACGAGGCCGCCGCCGCCGAGCTCACCATGGCCGACTACTACCGGTACACGGTCGAGCACCGAGCAGGCGTGCAGCCGCGGGCCTGAGTGATCGTCCTTCTCAGGGTCTGTTCCGGAGATCCTTGACTGGTGGTCGTCCTTTTCGGCTCTGCGTTCCCAAGCGCAGGTTAACTAGAATCCGCGGTATGTCACAGCGCTCAAGAACCCACACGAAGCGACCTTGCTCGCAGCGCGAGCAACGGTCGCAACGTCGCGCTTGAAAGCGGTGCTGGCTCCTCGAAAAAGTCCGTCCCAGCGGTGGGAGCACCTCTTCTCAAGGTGGGAGGCACGTATCTCGCGAGGATGCTCTCGCCGTGGCCACACGCATCGCTGGCCGCAATGAGGAGCTCATGCGTCGTCTTGCATGAGCGACGACGAAACGAAGTCGACGTCAGCGACGTTGCCGGCTGGCTCGAGGAGTACTCACAACGAAGATCTCGGCGAGCGGACTGACCGCGGTTGCTGTGTAACCCGCAAAGCCTGAACGTGAGCGGGTCGCGCTCAGCGCACCCACTCGCCGCGCCGCATGACGCGCTGGACCCCGAGGGATGCATCCAGCACGACGAGGTCCGCGTGGTTTCCGGGTGCAAGCGCGCCGACCCTGTCGAGCCCGAGAGTCTCGGCGGGGGTCGTGGTCGCGGCGCGCACGACGTCGGCGAGCGGTAGGCCCACGACGCCAACCGCGTACTGCACGGCCTGCGCCATCGTGAGCGTTGACCCCGCGATGGCTCCACCCTCCGTGAGGCGGGCGACGCCACCCCGCACCTCGACGTCGAGGGATCCGAGCGTGTAGTCGCCGTCGTGCATGCACGCCGCCGACATGGCGTCGGTGACAAGCATGAACTGCTGCGGCTTCGTGACCGCCGCGAGTCGGAGGGCCGCCGGATGCACGTGCGTGCCGTCCGCGATGAGCTCGATCACCGCATCCGGGTGTTCGAGTAGCGCGGCGATGGGGCCGGGCTCGCGGTGATGCAGTCCGCGCATGGCATTGAAGAGGTGCGTGCCGACGGTTGCGCCGTGGTCCAGCGCGTCACGTGCGATGTCGTAGCTCGCATCCGTGTGCCCGATCGCCGCGACAACTCCGGCCTCGGTGAGCGCCTTGATGGCCTCGAGCCCGCCTGGGAGCTCCGGTGCGAGTGTGACCATGCGCACCTGGCCGCGTCCGGCGGAGAGGAGCGCGGCGAGGTCCTCGCTGTTCGGCTCGATGAGGTGCTGCTGTGCGTGTGCGCCGGGATGCGCGGGGCTGAGCCACGGACCCTCGAGGTGGATGCCCGCGAGGGTTCCCTCCTCGGCAAGCGTCGCGAGTCCGGAGATCGAATCGCACAACGCCGTCAGCTCGTCCGTGACGAGGCTCGCCACGATCGAGGTCGTGCCGCTCTCGAGGTGCGTGCGCGCCGCAGTCTCCGCTGTCTCTCTGGCGCCTCCGTCGAAGGAGGTGCCGCCGCCGCCGTGCACGTGCGCATCCACGAAGCCGGGGGCGATCGTCGTTTCCCCGAGGTCAACAACGTCGTCCCGCCCAGACGGGGGTTGCCCCGCGTTGACGCTCAGTAGGAAGGGGCCGTCGATCTCTACCCAGCCGGGCGAGAGGTGACGCCTCGGAGTGATGACGTTCGCAGCGCTGACGATCATTCTGCTAACTCCGTCTTTTCGAGGTTCGGCTCACTGGTCTGTACCAGTTGTACTTTTGCTCGTGCGTGCTTCTGTGTCAAGTCGGATGTGGTGGGCGGCGGCTCGCGCTCTGGCGCTTCGATTACGCTCGTCGGGGCGTCCCGGACTCGTCGACCGATGTGGCGGCGTATCCCCGGGCCTCGACCCGGGTAAAACATTGGACGAAGTCCAAACTTGACCAGAGTCCAAACTTCTCACTACTCTCGGAAGCACACCATGAATGCACCCAACTCGCCTTCTGGTGGCCTCCGTGCCCGGAAGAAGCGAGAGACCGAGAATGCCATCGAGAACGCCGCCGTCGACCTGGCCCTCGAGGTGGGCTTCGACGCCACGACGGTCGAAGCGATCTGCGAGCGCGCCGGCATCTCGAGGTCGACGTTCTTCAACTACTTCCCCAGTCGAGAGACGGCCATCACCGGGCGAATGGTGCAGCTGCTGCGCGGTGACGACGCCGACCGCATCCTCGACGAGCATGCACCGGACCTTGCGCACGGCATGCTCGCCCTCGTCCTCGCCTCCATCGGGCACGCCCACATCAACAGCGATGTGGCTCGCAAGCGCGCCCAGCTCAGCGCAGAGCAGCCGGAGACGATCAGCAGCTCGACCGGATCGCTCCTCGCGATCGGCGGGCAGCTCCTGGAAGTCGGCGTCAGCTGGATCATGCGTCGCCCCGAGCACGCGCGCCTGCCCGGTGACCCCGGGCGAGAAGCCGTCATCGCCGCCGGCCTCTGCCACTCCGCGTTCAGCTCCATCATGGTCGACGCAGCCTCGAATCTCGGCGATCTCGAAGTCAGCGACGACGACATCACACGCGCGTTCGATGCCGTTCGCGTCGTCCTCGACTGACCTTCTCCTCCTGACTTCCCCACCCCACTCCTAACCACAGGTTCAACCGCGCGTTCTGCGCGGCCCGAACGCGCTGCTCCCCGCATTCCCCGCATTCCCCGCTCCACTTGCTCCACCGGTTCCTGCTCCAGCCCCCCGCTCCTGCTCCAGCCCCCGCTCCTGTTTCAGTACCTACCCCTGAGGTGTTCTGGTGAAACTCGTTCGTACCCTTTCCCGCATCACGGTGGCCGCCCTCGCCGCAAGCGTCGTCGTCGGCAGCTTCGGCGTCGGAGTCGCTTCCGCGGCGCCAACGCCCGAGGACGTCGACAGGCTCTCGGGCCGACTCGCCGCCCTCGCCGACGTCGACGTCTCATCCGACCCGGCAGTCGCCGAAGAGCAGCTCAAGTCGACGACGACCGAGCAGCTCGCCCTCCCAGACTCCGGCCCGGCGAGCATGCGCGTGAGCGGCGACAGCGTCGCCGTCACCGTGTACTACTCGACGCCGCCCGTCGCGGCCGACATCGAGGCGCTCGCAGCGCTGGGAACCGTTGACTCCGTGGCCGCGAAGTACCTTGTGATCGGCGCCACGATCCCCACGAGCAACCTCGAAGCGGTCGCCGCGCTCGAGCACGTGCAGTCGGTGCAGGAGACGCTCACCCCCGGCTCGAGCGGGACCGCCTGGAACGGCGCCATCGCGCCAACGGTGACAGAGACCGATACTGAAACGGATGCGCCGTCCGAGGCATCGGCCGACGCCGACGCCTGCCGGGCAGTGCCCGCGAACCTTGCCGAGCCGCTCAACGTGCCCCTCGCACGCGAGCTCTACGGGCTTGACGGCGAGGGGGTCCGCATCGGAATCATCTCCGACTCGTTTGATCACGCGGCCGAGCTGCTCCCGAGCACACCGGCAGAGGACGTCGCTGCTGGCATGCTCCCCGGCGAGGGAACCCCGTGTGGGTACGAGCAGCCCGTTGAGGTGCTCATGGAAAGCACGGCCCCAGCCAGCGACGAGGGTCGCGGCATGGCGCAACTGGTGCATTCCATCGCACCGGGCGCCACGCTGCTGTTCGCGTCCGGCTGGGACGGCCAGGCCGGATTCGCGGAGGCCGTTGAGCGCCTGACCGCAGCCGGCGCAGACATCATCGTCGACGACGTCAGCTACTACGACGAACCGATCTTCCAGGACGGGGTGCCCTCCAACGCGGTGAACGACGCGGTCGCGCTTGGCATCCCCTTCTTCAGCTCGGCTGGCAACACGACCAGCATCGGCACGCAGGGTGAAAGTGCGGGGCGGGTGATCTCCTCGTGGGAGGCCCCCGAGTACCGGCCCACGACCTGCCCGGCGTCGGTGACCGATCTGCTGCCCGAGTCTGGCTCCGCGAGCGTCGACTGCATGGACTTCGACCCAAGTGCCGGGCAGGACCCGACGAACACGCTGACGTACCCGGACCTCGAAAGTCGCGGTTTCACCGCGATCACAATGCTGCAGTGGGCTGAGCCGGTGGGCGCTGCAACCAATGAACTCGCCGTCTTCGTCCTCGACGACTCGGGAACGGTCGTCGAGGCGAGCCTCGCCGGCAACGCGGGCTCCCCGATCCAGATCGCAGGTTTCCAGCCGAGCGCTGGTGACTACGACTACGTGATCGTCCGTGACACGAGCGACGGGGTCCCCGCGCTGAACCCGCGCGTGAAGATGATCTTCATGGGCAGCTACCTTCAGGCCGCGGAATACTCGAAGAGCACCGGAGGCGACATCGTCGGCCCGTCCATCTTCGGGCACAACGGCACGCCCGCCGTCGTAAGCGTCTCGGCCGCGAACGCAGCCACACCCACGGAGCTCGAACGCTTCAGCTCGACCGGGCCGACCACGCTCTACTTCGAGCCCTTCCCCAGCACGAACGCGTTGCCGGAGCCCATCTCGGGCGCCCCCACTCTGACCTCGCTTGATGGCGGATGGACGAACTTCTTCGGGAGCCCCGTCGCGGGACAGCCCGGGGTCTACTCGTTCACGGGCACCTCCGCGGCCGCTCCAGCCGCGGCCGCAGTGACCGGGCTCGGGCTGCAGCTCGACCCCGGTGCAACGCCGCAAGAACTGCGGGACGCGCTCACCGACACGGCCGTCCCCATCGACAGCATCGTAGAGTCGGTCTCCGTCGCCGACTCAGCTGGAGCCGGACTCGTGGATGCGGTCGGTTTCCTTGCGGCTCTCCCCGCATCGACCCCCATTCCGACGCCGACGGTCGAGCCGACCGTCACGCCGACGCTCGAGCCGACCACGGCGCCGACAGCTGTGCCCGTGAGCCCGACCGGGGTCCCCGTGCCTGGCGTCGAGACACTGGTACCGGTTCCCGCGACCTCGACGCCCGCCCCCTCGGCAGGTGACAAGCTCGCATCCACTGGAGAAGACGCCCCTCTTGGGCTTGCCGCACTCGTCGGTGCGCTTGTCCTCGCGGCAGGCATCACGATCCTGACGCTGCGCCGACGGACAGGCGAGCGATGACCCGCAGCAGTGCAGTACCTACCCCCGAAGGTGTTCACGTGAAAATCGTTCGAAAGCTCTCCCGCGTCACAGTCGCCGCGCTGACGGTCGGCCTTGTTGTCGGCGGCTTCGGGGTCGGGGCTGCGACCGCGGCGCCCGCATCCGACAGCAGCGAGAAGCTGTCCGGGCGCCTGACCGCGCTCGCGGCAGTCGACGTCTCCTCCGACCCGGCTGTCGCCGAACAGCAGCTCGCGACGGCGTCGCCCACTGAGCTCGCGCTGCCAGACTCTGGCCCCGCGAGCCTGCAGCTCAACGGCGGCAGCGTGGCGGTCACCGTCTACTACTCGACGCCGCCGCTTGCCGCGGACATCGACGCGCTCGCGGCACTCGGCACCGTCGACTCCGTCGCCGCGAAGTACCTCGTCATCGGCGCGACCGTTCCGGTTGGCAACCTCGAGGCGGTTGCCGCCCTCGGCAACGTGCAATCCGTCCAGGAGACGCTCACTCCCGCCTCCAGCGGGTCTGCCTGGCAGACGCCGCTGACGGTGACGGATACCGAAACGGATGCACCTGCTCAGCCCAGCACGGACGTCGTGGCCGACTCCTGCCGAGCCGTCCCCGCCAACCTCACTGAGCCGCTCAACGTGCCCCTCGCGCGCGAGCTGTACGGCGTCGACGGCGAGGGCGTCCGCATCGGGATCATCTCCGACTCGTTCGACTTCTCACCCGAACCCCTGCCGTCGACTCCCGCGGACGACATCGCGGCGGGGCTCCTGCCCGGACCAGGAAGCCCCTGTGGGGACACGCAGCCCGTTGAGGTGCTGCGCGAGAGCCCCACCCCGTCTGCAGACGAGGGGCGTGCAATGGCGCAGCTCGTCTACTCGATCGCGCCAGGCGCGACGCTGCTGTTCGCATCCGGATCGGGCGGACAGGCGGGCTTCGCGAACGCCGTCGAGACGCTCTCCGGCGCCGGCGCCGACATCATCGTCGATGACCTCGGCTACTACGACGAGACGATGTTCCAGGACGGTGTCGCAGCGAACGCGATGAACGACGCTGTCGCGCTTGGTATCCCGTTCTTCACGGCGGCCGGCAATGACACCGTCATCGGCAGCCGGGGCGAGAGCGAGGGCCGCGTGATCTCCTCGTGGGAGACGCCCGAGTACCGCCCCGCCGCCTGTCCTGCCGAGGTCGGCGAGATCCTCCCTCAGATCGACATCACCAGCGCCGACTGCATGGACTTCGATCCCGGCGCAGGTGTCGACGCGACGAACACGCTGACGTACCCCGACCTCGCACGCCACGACCGGACCGCGTTCCTCATGCTGCAGTGGGCCGAGCCTGTGGGGGCAGCGACCAACAGCATGATGGTTGTCGTGACCGACGCCTCGGGCGAGTTTGTCGGGGGCAGCCCGGTCGCATCCGCCGGCTCGCCCGTGCAGATTGCCGCATTCCAGCCCACCGGAGGCGACTACAACTACATCATCGTTCGCGACACCAGCGACGGCGTGCCCGCGTTGAACCCTCGCGTGAAGACGATCTTCAACGGCGGCTACCTGCAGGACGTCGAGTACTCGGAGAGCGTCGGTGGCGACATCGTCGGACCCTCCATCTTCGGGCACGCCGGCACGCCGAGCGGGCTCAGCATCGTCGCCGCCGACGCGGCGACGCCGACCGAGCTCGAGGAGTTCAGCGGCACGGGACCGATGACGCTGTACTTCGAGCCGTTCCCGAGCACAAACGCGCTCCCGGAACCCATCTCAGGCGCACCCACGGTGACCTCGCTCGACGGCGGCTGGACGAACTTCTTCGGGCCGGAAGTCGAAGGACAGGTCGGCATCTACTCGTTCACGGGAACCTCGGCGGCTGCACCATCTGCTGCGGCCGTGGCCGCGCTCGGGATGCAGCTCAGCCCCGGTCTCACGCCCCAGAACGTGCGGGATGCGCTGACGGAGACCGCCATCCCGATCAACAGCATCGCCGAATCCGTCTCGGTGGCGGACTCGGCGGGAGCAGGGCTCGTGGATGCGGTCGGATTCCTCGCGGCGCTGCCGGGGGTCGCGCCGACGCCGACGCCGACGCCGACCACCGAGCCGACGCCGACTGCTGCTCCGACTCCCACCTCGACGGCTGTGCCGGTCACGCCGACCGGAGTTCCAGTGCCCGGCGTGGTGACTCCGACGCCGGCGACACCGACAACGACCGCAGGTGACAAGCAGCTCGCATCCACCGGTGCGGATGCGTCCCTCGGCCTTGGCGTGCTTGCCGGAGCGCTCGCGCTCGCCGCTGGCATCGCGGCGGTCGTCGCCGCGAGCCGCAGGAAGGTCGCCGAGAAGTAGCGAGCGTCCAGGGCGCCTCCGTCGACGGGTCCTGTTCGACAGAGTTGTGGCGAAGCGCTGCCGGTGAGATTGCCGACAGCACTTCGCCACAACCCTGCGCGCAGGGGATGCGGGCGCGGGCGCGGACGGGCGGGCAGGCAGGCAGGCGGGCAAACAGGCAGGCGTCGGGGCGGCGGCGTACGCGCGCGGGTCAGCCCGTGACGAGGCGGTGCTCGTAGGCGAACACGACGATCTGCGCGCGGCTCGTGAGCTCGAGCTTCGCGAGCACGTTGCGCACGTGCGTCTTCACGGTCGCCTCGCTCACGAACGCGGCGGCCGCGATCTCGCTGTTGCGCAGCCCCTTCGCCGCAAGCAGGAAGATCTCGCGTTCCCGCGGCGAGAGCGCCGCGATCGCGAGGTCCGGCCGGGGCGCGATCTCGACGGGTTCCGTAGCCGGGGTGGCGCCCCGCGCGATGCGTCCGACAGGCATGGCCGGGGCGTCACCCGCGTGCACGGCTCTGATCGTGTCGAGCAGCATCTCGGGGGTCGCGTCCTTCGTCACGTAGGCGCTCGCGCCGTTGTGCATGGCCTGCAGCACCGCTTCATCCTGCCGGAACGTGGTCAGCATCACGATGCGCGGGCGCGGCCCGGTCTCGTCGGCATACGGGGCGGCCTCCAAGATGCGCCTCGTCGCGGCGATGCCGTTCAGGCCGGGCATGCGGATGTCCATGAGCACCACGTCCGGACGCGCGGCGACGACCAGCTCGACCGCGCCCTCACCATCGGCCGCCGTGCCGATCAGCTCGAGATCCGACTGCGACTCCACGAGCATCCGCATGCCGTAGACGAAGAGGTCCTGGTCGTCGACGAGGGCGATGCGGATGCGCGGGGCAGGTTCCGGGCGCGCCGAGACGACAGCGACGGGCTGAGTAACGGTGTCGTCAGTCACTGCTTGTCCTCCTCGGTCTGCGGTTCTGTCGCGGTCTGTGCTTCGGTCGCGGTCTGTGCTTCTGTCGCGGTCGGAGCTTCTGTTGCCTCAGGGGCTTCTGTTGCCTCATGGGCGTCCTCCGACGCGGTCACCCTGGGTTCGATGTCCTGCGTGGGGATGAACGCGGTCACCACAAACGTCTGATGGCCATCGACCTCGTTCTCCGACGGCTCCGAGCCCGCGGTCAGCCAGCCGCCCGCGAGACGGGCGCGCTCGCGCATCCCAGTCAGGCCGAGGCCGCAACGCTCGGAGGCTTCAGCCTTGGGATCGTCATCGCCCACACCCATGCTCACGATGTTCAGCGAGAGCCCCGCCCCGCGCCAGTCGAGCGAAACGGTTGCCGACGCTGCAGAGCCTGCGTGCTTCATCGCGTTCGTGAGGCTCTCCTGCACGATCCGGAACACGCTCAGCTCCTGCACCTGCGAGAGGCGCTTCCGCTCGCCGAGGTTGCGCAACTCGACGTCGAGGCCCGCGCCGGAGGCCTGCTCGACAAGCGCATCCAGTTCGTCGAGCTTCGGCTGTGGCGCGGACCCCTCGCCGCCGATGTCTTCCAGCAGCCCCTGCAACTCGAGCAGGGTGCTGCGGGCGTTGTCGGCGATCTTCTGCAGGTCGTCGGCGGCCTCGCCGCGCGACTCTCGCAGCAGCCGCGAGCCGTCCGCCATGGAGATCGTCACCGTGAGCGAGTGGGCGAGGACGTCGTGCACCTCGCGGGCGATGCGAGAGCGCTCCTGCAAGACCAGCACCTCGGCGGAAGACGCTGAGAGCTCGCCGGCGAGGGCGAGGCGCATCGCCTGGTCGCGCCGGCGCTTGATCACATACTGGATCGCGACGCCGAGCACCCAGGCTGCGGCAGCCACGAGCGCGAAGATGAAGGCCAGCTGGGCGGCCGTCTGGAGCATGAGCTCGGACATGGGGCCACGCACGCCCATGAACTGCACGCCGCCCTGGTCATCGAACAACACCTGGACGACGTCGTTTCCCTCCGTCGGTCCGTCCCAACCCTCTTGGTAGATGAGCTCGCCGCTCGCGGTGTAGTTGTTAACGCCAGAGAAGTACCCCATCGAGCCGCCGCCGAGCGGCCCCGCCCAGAGGAGCCACTGCCCCGCATAGACGAACAGGAACGCGATCCCGATGCCGTGCACAACGCCAGCACCCAGCGCGATCCAACGGGTCAGCCCAACGGTGTTCAGCGCGACGAAGAACACGACGATGGGCATCCCGAAGTGGATGGGCCACCCCGTGGAGTCCGCCATCGGAATCGCCCACACCAGCTGCAGGAGCGGGACGAGGAGTCCGATGCCGAGCGCTACCCGCGGGAAGCGCCGCGAGACGCCGATGGCAAGGCCATAGATCAACGGGGCCGCGTAGAACGGCAGGTAGTTGCCCCACCGGCCAACCTCGGCGAAGCTCCACAACGCGATGAAGATGGCCCCCACCGCGGGTTCGAGGAACCAGCGCAGTGAGGCGGCGGTGGAGAGACGATCACGCAGTCGAAGCATGCTCACCAAGCTAGGGGCGATTCCGTGCACGGATGGCTGCGAGCGTGCATCCGGCCCTTCCTTTCATCCGAAGGGGTGAGCGGGCGGACAGGCGACTCCTCGCCTCGCTGGCTGATGACCCGCATCCGCACTCGTGATGTGTGTTTCGGGACGGCGACGGGCAAGCTGGAGTCGCCAGCGTCGGCACCGGCGCCAGCGTCGCCAGCGTCGGCACCGGCGCGATGCCAGCGCCCGCCCGCCGACTGAAGGTCGAGACCCACCGATGACGGACAACCGCGCAGCGTTCGAGCACTTCGTCGAGCTCTTCTACACGCGGAAGCGCGTGGCCGAGGCGTTCGACTACCTGGTGGCGGACAACTACCGGCAGCACAACCCGAACATCCCGGATGGGCCGGCGGCGGCCGTCGAAGCCCTGACCCCGAAGTTCGACGGGTCGCCGGATGCGACGTTCAGCGCCGAGCGCATCCTCGTCGACGGCGACCTGGCAATGGTGCACGTGCGCGCATCCAGGCCCGGAGCGGCGGATGCGGCCGTCGCCGACATCTACCGCTTCGAGGACGGCCGAATCGTCGAGCACTGGGACGTGCTCCAGCCGGTGCCCGGGACGAGCGTGCACGACCACCCCATGTTCTGAAGTAGCGCTCGCGGGCCGACCTCTTCGGGCGGGGTTACTCCGCCGCACGGGGGTGGATGTGCGCAGCGAACTCGCGCAAGAGTTGTGGCGAAGTGCTGTTTGCGTTTGCTCGGACAGCATTTCGCCACAACTCTGGCCCCACGCCGACGCCCACGCCCACGCCGGAGCCGGAGCCGAAGCCGGAGGCCGGAGCCGGAGCCGCGGGCTCCGGAGCCCAGCGCAGCCCAGCCCAGCGCAGCCCAGCCCAGCGCAGCGCAGCGGCTAGCGGATCTGGCGAACGTGGAACTGCATGCGCGGGTTCGCGAACGCATCCTGTGCCGCGACGATCTGCAGTTCGCGCTCACCGGAGTCGAGCGTCGCCTGCAGCAGGTCGAAAACGCTCGAGACCGTTGCTGCGAGCGCCTCGGACGCTGAGCCGGACGTGCGGTAGTGCGCCGTGAAAAGCGCCGACGTGACGTCGCCAGATCCGTTCGCCTTGAACGGGAGGTAGGGGGTCTGCACGATCCACGCGCCGGTGTCGTCGACGGCCATCATTTCGATGGTGCCCTCTGGCCGGTCGGGACGCTCGACGCTCGTGACGAGCACCGTGCGCGGGCCGAGCTCGCGAGCGAGGTCGACGGACTCGAGGGTCTCGTCGATCGTCGCCGGCGTGGTGCGCGTGAGGAAGCCAAGCTCGAACTGGTTCGGCGTGAGGATGTCGGCGACCGGGACGACCCGCTCGCGGATGAGCTCGGGGATCGCGGGGGCCACGAAGCAGCCGGACTTCGCGTTGCCCATGACGGGATCGCACGTGTACGTCGCCGCGGGGTTGAGCTCCTTGGTGCGCTTGACCGCGTCGACGACGACGTCGACGATCTCCTCGCCGCCCAGGTACCCGGAAAGAACAGCGTCCACCTGCGCAAGCGCGCCGCGCTCCTCGACGCCCAGGATCACGTCGCGCACGTCCGATGCGGGAAGCAGGGGGCCTCGCCAAGCGCCGTAGCCCGTGTGGTTCGAGAACACGACCGTGGAGACCGGCCACACCTCGTGTCCGAGACGCTGCAGCGGGAACACCGCAGCCGAGTTGCCCACGTGCCCGTAGGCGACCGACGACTGAATCGACAGGATCTTCATCCCTCGATCTTCCCACGCCCGGCGCTCCCGCGCGCCCGGACGACGCCCAGCGACGGAACTGCGCAGCCTGGCGTATCTCGGGCGAGCGACGGAGGCATCTCCTGCCTCCGGCCGAGGCCACTGTCGGTGGTCGCTCGTAGCGTGGGAGTACGGAAATACGTACAGCACTGATGGCAAGGGAGAGCGAATGTCACACGACCAGCAGCAGCGGCATCCAATCGAGGCGGCCGAGGCCCCTCGCGGCCCCGCCAAGCGCATCCTGGTCATCGCGGCGATCGTCGCGGGGCTTGTCGCCGTCGTGCTTGGGATGCTTGTGGGACCGCAACGCCAGGCGCTGAGTGCGCAGGTCTCCGGCGACGAGGCTCTCGCGGCGAGGGTCGTGGATGCGGTCGGCGGCCACGGCGGGTTTCGCTCGGTGGTCGTCGCCGAAGTCACGCCGGAGGGCACGACCTGGGCTGGCGTCGGCAAGACGGGTGACGGGCGCGACGGCCCGGCGCCCACGGACGAGACGCTGTACGAGCTCGGCTCGGTCACGAAGACCTTCACCGCGTCGCTCTTCGCGGACGCCATCGATCGCGGCGAGGTCGCCGCGGAAGACCCGCTCTCGGCGCACATCCCCGAGCTCGAAGGGACTCCCGCCGGAGACGTGACGCTCGCGAGCCTCGCGCAGCACAGCTCCGGGCTCCCGCGCCTCGGCCCGACGTTCGCCATCGAATCGCTCGCGTCGTCGCTGTCCGGCGGCAACCCGTACGGGCCACAGACGACCGAGGTGATGGTCCAGGATGCGGCTGCCGCGCCCGTCGACCCCGCGCAGGGGCCCGTCTACTCGAACCTCGGGGTCGCGCTGCTCGGCACTGCGCTCACACAGGCGGCGGGCGCCGAGAGCTACCCTGCGTTGCTCGAGGAACGCGTGCTCGGTCCCGTCGGCATGGAGTCGACGAGCATAGCGACCACCGAAGCCGAGGTGCCGGCAGAGACGACTCCAGGTTTCCTCACGAACGGCGCCGCAACCGACCACTGGTGGGGTGAGGGCTACGCGCCAACCGGTTCCTCCACGACGACGAACATCAACGACCTCTCGGCGTGGGCGGCAGCGAACCTCGATGGCACAGCACCGGGCGTCACCTCGCTCGAACCGACGGCGCAGTTCGCCGAAGGCAGTGACATCGGCTGGATCTGGCAGACGACGCAGGTCACGAACCCGACCGCAACGTCCAACCCCACGCTCACCTGGCACAGCGGAGGAACCGGTGGTTTCGCATCCGTCGTCGTGCTCGACCCAGAGTCCGACAGGGCAGTTGTGGTGCTCGGCAACACGCAGCAGATCGTCGACCCCATCGCGATCGCGCTGCTCACCGACGCCGAGGTGCCGGACCTCGGTGCACAGGGGTCGCTGCTGCTCTGGGTGACGTTCGGCTTCGCTCTGCTGGCCTCTGGCCTGGCCCTGCTCTTCGCGTTCCGGTCGAAGGCCGCGCTGCCCATCGTGAACTGGCTGCTGCTCGCGGCGTCTGGTCTCGTGAGCCTCTGGTTCGCCGGTCCCTGGGCGGCAGTCGGAGGCTGGGCCTTCGGGCTGGCCCTCGCTCCCGCGCTCGCGGCGGTCGCGGTCGGAGTGCTGCGCTCCCCAGCGCTCCGGTTCCAGCCCAAGAAGTTGGCATGGCTCAGCTGGGTTGGCCTCGCCGTGGTGCTCGTGATCCTCGTGGCGACCCTGCTCGTCGTGTGACGTCGCGGTCGGGCGGTCGCCGTGCGCTGCGAGCGCCCCGGCCCTCGGCTCCCCGTCTCCCGGCTCCCCGAATTGCCGGCTACGCGCAGTCTTCGAGCACGTCGCGCATCGCATCGTGCTCGGCCTGCGTGACCCACAGGTTGTAGGTGGCTTTCACGACGATCTGCCGGGCCACGTAGGTGCAGTGGTACGACTCCTGCGGGGGCAGCCAGTTCGCCGCATCCTGGCTCTTCTTGTCGTCATTGACCCAGCCGGCCGTCGCCTGCAGGTTCATGGGGTCGTTCGAGAGCTCGACCCGCTCCTCGAACGACAGCTCCTTCGCTCCCGTCCGCCACGCGTTCGCGAGCGCGACCACGTGGTCGATCTGGACAAGCGGGCTCGTGTTCGGGCCGCGCTCGAAGTCGATCTCGTCACCCGAGTACGGGTCGACGAAGGCGCCCGTATCGACGCGGCAGCCGTCGCGGTTCAGGTCGACGTCCGTCATGGCTACGGCCAGAGCGTCATTGCGCGCGTCGCAGCCGTTGCCGTCCGGGTCCTGCCAGCCCTCGCCGAACGACCCCTCTCGGTCGAACTCCTCCCACTCATCTCGCGGGGCTACGTCGAGCTTGTCGAGCACGTCGAGCGCGTCGGCGGCAAACGACGTCGACGCGTCGCCTTCGCCGACGGCGACCTCGACCTCGTCGGACAGCGCAACCAGCTGGCTGGCCTCGGGCGAGCTGGTAGTCGCAGTTGATGAGCTTGGCTGCGAGCCGAGGGGCGTGCATCCCACAAGCAGCGTCGCGGTAGCGGCGCACGCGGCCAGAGCGCGCAGGTGGCGGCCCGAGTTGCGCGCGGCGGCAAACGGATGAGTTGCGGTGGGATGCACGGTCAGCTTTCTCGAGCGGGTCTGGCTGACAAGACTGCCACAGGGGATGCCCCGCGAGTACGCGCTGAGGCGTGGACCGTCGGCGAGGGTATGACACATGTCACGGGTTCTCATGACGTCGCGTCACTGGCGCGAGGTTGCGACGTCCGGTGAGGTTGGAGTATTTCCTCAACACCCGCAATGACTGATCTTCAGTCTCCCGTTCCTGTGTGGCGGCGACCGTTTCATCTCATCCGCACAAACCTGCGCGCATACCTGCTCGTGAATGTTTTTGCCTACGGACTGTTCATCATCGGGTTCGTCGTCGGATTGACGTTTCCGGAGCTCAACGCAGCGCGATCCGTGTCGCTCGTCGACGACGGCACCGCGGCACTCGTCCAGGGGCTGGTGATGACGCCGCCGCTGTTTGCGCTGGTGATCCTGGCGGTGAACGTCGGCAAGCTCAGCTTGGCGACGATCGTGCTGCCGTCGCTCATCGTTCCCTTCGCCGGTTTCGCGTTCTTCGGCTATTGGGCCGTCGAGACCGGAATCACGCTCGCTCCCACGACGCCGACTGCCTGGGTGCAGTTCATCCCCCATTCGTTCACCGTGGTGATCGAACTCCAGGCATATGTTCTCCTGCTGCTCGGCGCGTGGCTTCTCGGTCGACACTGGCTGTCACCCCGAACGGCCGGCACCACGAGTCGCGGTCGTGCATACCTCCGCGGCCTCGGTCGCGTCGGCATGCTGGGACTTCTCGCGTTCGTTCTTCTCGTCATCGGGGCGCTCTGGGAGGCCTACTCGCTGCGGTATCTCCTGCACCCACTCACCGAGTGGCTTCTGTGATTCGCTTCGGAGGGAGCGCAGGGTGGGACGGTGGCAGAATGTGGGAGCCGCCGCTGTCCGTGGCCGCGCACGTAGATTCCCGGGGGAACATCCATGACTGAAGTAGGCCACTCAGGGTCGCCCGGCGAGGGCGACGGCGAGCGTCGTCGGCCCGTCGCGCTTGTCACGGGAGCCACGCGGGGTATCGGCGAAGCCATCGCGCAGGAGCTGGGCCGCACTCACCACGTGCTCGTGGGTGGCAGAGAACCTCGCGCCGTCGCCGAAGCCGCCGCGCGCATCCCGGGCGCGACCCCGTTTGTGGCCGACCTCACCGACGAACGTCAGCTTGCGGAGGCGACGCGCAGCATCCGCCGCCTCGACGTGCTCGTTCACTCTGCGGCTGTGCTCGGCGGGCACGACGCCATCGCCGAGAGCTCACGCGAACGATTCCGCCGCGCCTTCGAGCTCAACGTTTTCGCGGTCGCCGACCTCACTCGCCTCCTCCTGCCGCTCCTGCGCACCAGCGAAGGCACGATCGTCATGATCAACTCGGGTTCCGGCTACGCGAGCGGCGCCGGAACCAGCGTGTACAGCGGCACGAAGTTCGCCTTGCGTGCGCTGACGGACGCGCTGCGCGAGGAAGAGCGACAGCACGGCGTTCGGGTGTCGAGCATCCACCCCGGTCGAGTCGACACCGACATGCAGCGGGAGCTGCGGCAGCTCGAGCACGGCAACTACGAGCGGGAACGCTACCTGACCCCGCAGGCCGTCGCGCAGGCCGTCCGCCTCGCCGTCGATACCCCGGCAGGCGGGGCGGTCGACGAACTCAAGATCCGCCCGATGCGCTGATCGGACACGCCCCATGGCCGGCACCAACCAGATCTTCACCATCGTCGCGTTCGCGCTGCTCGTTGTGCTTGTGCTCGGCCTCGGCCTGGTCGTCGCGATCCTCGTGCAACGCCGGCGCGCGAAGAAAGCGAAAGCCGCCTCGGAGCAGCGCAAGGCAGAACGGCGGAGGACGGAAGAAGCCGGAGTAGCCGGCCTGCACGAAGACACGGAGACCAGCGGAGGAATCTCGCTCCTCGGGCTGTCCGTGCAGGCGGTGCCGGATTCGTCGCCCAGCGCACCGCCACGTTCATCGCCTTGGGCGGCAGCTCCCCGGCAAACAGAACGGCCAGCCGCTTGGCTGCCGGCTTCGGTGCAGCAGGCGTCCGGACGGGTGGAACCGGAGGTGCGGCCGCAAGCCCCGTATTCCCACGCCCCGTATTTCCAAGCCCGTCATCCGGAAGCCCCGCATTCGGAAGTCCGTCATCCGGAAGCCCCGCATTCGGAAGTCCGTCATCCGGAAGCCCGTCAAGCCCACGCCCCGCAGGCGCGAGCGGAAGAGTTGGAAGCGCAGCGAATGCTCGCTGACGAGTCCCGCGCGCCTCAGCCTCAAGCACCAGACGCAACTGCGTACCCCGCACCGCAGTCTCTTCCAGAGCAGGCGGAACGGGCACCGTCGGTGCCAACCGCCGATCCCACGCTGGCACCGCATGCGTACGGATCGATGTTCTCCGGCGGCAGCGACAACAAGCGCTGACGCGCACTCTGCCTGCGCCCAACCCGTCTGCCCTGCGCCCAACCCCTTTGCCCTGCATCCGCGGCGCCCGCTTCTCCCGTTACCTCACAAGCGGATAAGTCGGCGTGAAGCAGGTGTCGAGCAAGCTGAGGCTGCTTGTGGCTGACTCCTGTGGTGCGCTGGTCTGAGCCCGCGCGATCCTCTCGACAACAGCGCATGAGACGGGGATGCGGCGCTTGCGGCGCTTCCGGTGCTAGTGCTTCCAGTGCAAGCTTTATGCGCACTCTCGCGCACTCCTGTGCACTCCTGCACACCTCGCAGCGCCACCTGCCGAAGAGTCAGCAGGATGCAGGTTTGCGGCGCGCGGAGGGTGCTTCTGGGTGACTTTTCGTGGAGGTGCGGGGTTGGGATGTGTGGGATGTGTGCCGGAGCGTCCTGAACACCTGGCAGCGCCACCTGCCGAAGAGTCAGCAGGATGCAGGTTTGCGGCGCGTGGAGGGTGCTTCTGGGTGACTTTTCGTCGCGTAGCGTGGCCAGGTGGGGCCCTGCTGCGGGGTGGGCAGACGCGCGAACGCGCCCCTGCCGACCGCGTGGGTCAGGCAGGGGCGCGTTGTGCGGGGCGCTGGCGCCGCGGGAGTCTTACGCGTGCGAGGCGACGTGGTCTTCGACGGCGTGCTCGGCCTCAGAGTCGTCGCCCGTGAGGACTGCGTCGAGGCTCTCGCGCACGATGCCGAGGCCGGTCTGCAGCTCCTCGCTCGTGAGCGTGAGCGCCGGCAGGAACTTGAGGACCTCCTCGAACGCGCCTGCGGTCTCGATGACGAGGCCACGCTGGAACGCCTCGGCGGAGACGCGCGACGGCAGGTCGCGGTCGTTCAGGCTGACGATGCCGTACATGAGTCCGCGGCCGCGCACCGTGAAGTCGAGCTGCGGGTAGTCGGCGGCGATCGCCTCGAGGCCCGCGCGCAGTTCAGCGGAACGCTCGGCGACCGTCGTCATGAACGCGTCATCGGCCCAATACTCCTCGAGGGCGACGCGCGCGGTTACGAACGCGAGATTGTTGCCTCGGAACGTGCCCGTGTGCGCTCCCGGCTTCCACACATCCACTGCGGGGCGGAGCAGCACAAGCGACATGGGCAGGCCGGATGCGGAGATCGACTTCGACACGGTGACGAGGTCGGGCACGATGCCCGATTCCTCGAACGCGAAAAACGAGCCGCTGCGGCCGATTCCTGCCTGGATCTCGTCGAGGATGAGCAAGATGCCGCGCTCCTCCGTGATCGCGCGGAGGCGGCGCAGCCACTCGGGGCTCGCGACGTTGATGCCGCCCTCACCCTGGATCGCTTCGACGATGACGGCCGCTGGCAGGTCGAGGCCGCTGCCGGTGTCGTCGAGCATCTTCTCGAACAGGTCGAGTGTGTCGAGCTTGTCGCCAAGGTAGCCCTCGAAGGGGAGTCGCGTGACGTCGCCGAGCGTCGTGCCTGCGGCGTCGCGGTACTTCTTGTTGCCGGTGACGGCGACGGCGCCGAGGCTGAGGCCGTGGAACCCGTTCGTGAACGCGACGACGTTCGTGCGTCCTGTCGCCTGCCTGGCGACCTTGAGGGCCGCCTCGACCGCGTTCGCGCCGGTCGGGCCGGTGAACTGGATCTTGTAGTCGTAGCCGCGCGGCTCGAGCACGTACTGCTCAAACGCTTCGATGAAGGCGCGCTTCGCCGACGTCGCCATGTCGAGGCCGTGCAGGATGCCGCCGTGCTCGATGTACTCGACAAGCGCCTTCGTGAAGAGCGGGTTGTTGTGCCCGTAGTTGAGCACGCCAGCGCCCGCGAAGAAGTCGAGGTACTCGTCGCCGTCTGCCGTCACGAGGGTCGAGCCGGATGCGCGGTCGAAGACCACGGGGAATGAGCGGATGTATCCGCGGACTTCTGACTCGCGACGGTCAAATACTTCAAGGGGCGAGAAGTCGCTCATGCTCAGTTCACCTTCTGCTTGTTGACGGGGCCAGTTTTTGACGAGCCGGGCTTGCCTTTATGGAGCCGCAGGGCGGATGCGTGGGGCTGGTCGCCGCGCATCCCGAGATTCCGAGCTTACGGCCATGCCCGGGAATCCGGAGGCTGGCTTGCTACATTGTGGCCGTTCGGGCGGCCATCGCCCGCGAAGAGATGGGGGTTCCATGACTGAAATCACAGTGCCTGCGCCGGTGCAGGCTGTTGTCGATGCGATCAACAACGCGGACGAGGAAGCTTTCGTGGATGCGTTCACTGAAGACGGCTCGGTCGACGACTGGGGCCGTGTGCTTGAGGGTCGCGAGGGCGTCAGCAGCTGGGCGCAGAGCGACGCGATCGGACAGAGCGCTCAGATGGTCGTTAAGGACGCGACCACCGAGGGTGACACGACGGAGCTGTTCTTCGACTGGCGCAGCAACCGCTTCAACGGCACATCCCGTGCATTCGTGACGGTCGAGGGTGACAAGGTGAAGGTGTTCCGGATTCCATCGCACCGCTAGGGCGGCGGCTGCCTGCGTCAACGCACGGTGTACAGGAACCCGTCGATGAGGTCGACAAGCTGCTTCGGCGTGAGCTTTTCCCGCAGCGGCGTCAGCCAGTCGGGCCGAATGTCGTCGAGCAGCCCTTCCTGCACCATGACCTCGGCCTGCTGCGCGTATCCGCTCGCCACGTCTTCTGAGGAGCCGAATCCGACGATGTCCGCGAAGCCGAGGTTCTCGGCGAAGGCATCGAGGTAGGTGACGCGGGTCGCGCCGATTCCGCGCTCGGCGAGCGGTAGCTCGTGCAGATGCTGAGTCTCGGTGCGGTACCGCTCCCACAGCTTCGTCCACCGTCGCTGCAGCGGAGGGCGGATGAACGTGAGCACGACGACGGTGAGAGCCGCAACGACGTAAATCGGCACCGCCCAGGCCGGGAGCCACGGGACGAGCAGCAGCAGTGCGATTGGCACGATCAGCACGCCAGCGAAGGCGCGACTGTAGGGGCTCGCGAGGAGCTGCGAGAGCCAGGAGTCGCGGTCGGTCCGGTCGACGCGCGCGCGGTCCAGCTCGGTGACGACGACGGACTTCAGTGCGGCCCGCTTCTGCGGCGTATCCGCGCCGGTGCGGTCGACTCGCGTGCGGTTGCCGCGATTGCGTCTGCCGCGAGGGAAGTAGGCGTCGAGGACAGCGGCCGACCACTGCGGGAGCGTCGGGTCTTCGTCGAGCCACTCGATCTCCCACCCGGTCGCGCGTGGCGCGCGCCAGCCGGCCGCCTCGATGCGCGCGGCGGCACCCGCATCGGGCGCTTCGTGGATACGCACCACACCGCGGCTCGCGAGCCAGACCAGCTCGCCCGCGAGGGTCGTCTCCCAGCCCCGGGTGTCTTTGTCGAGTCGTGTCAGCCGGTGCTGCGCCGCGAGCGGCGTGAGGAGGAGACGAGACGACGGCCAGATCGGCAGGGATCTGAGCAGGAGCGCGACTGCGCTCGCGGTGACCAGCACGAAGGCCACGAGGGCGACGGTATGCCAGAGGCTGGTGAAGTCAGCGGTGGAGATGTGGAACTCGTTTCGGCGCGGCGGCGTGCTGATGCGGGTGTACGGCTCTCGAGCGCAGCAGCGCGGGAGGGTCGAACCTGTACCAGTCTCGTCCCTCCCGCGCGCATACGCGGCCCCGCAGTCAGCGAGCCGCGTGGCCGGTTCGGCTCAGGACTAGCGCTTGCCGCCGCCGAGCAGCCCGCCCAGGATGTCGCCGAGCCCGCCACCGAGTCCGCCACCCGCCGAGCTGCCGGAGCCTCCCGACGCGCCGCCGAGGACCTGGCCGAGGATGTCGCCGAGTCCGCCGCCGGCCGAACTGCCTGCCGTGCTGCCACCCGCCGAGCCGCCGAGAATTCCGCCGAGGAGATCCTCGAGCCCGCCACCTGAGCTCGCGCCCGCAGTCGTGGAGGCGCCCTGCTGGCCACCGAGGAACTTCTTCGCGAGCCACGCGAGCACGATGGGCGCGAGGATCGGGAGCAGCTTCTGCACGAGGCCGGACGTCTGGCTGCCTGGTGCCGATCCGAGGGCGGCGGCGACCTGGTCGGTGTTGCCGCCGAAGACGTTTTTGACGATCTTCTCGCCATCGGACGTGTCGATGTCGGCGAGCGAGACGCGGCCGTCGACAAGTGACGTGTCCTTCTTCTCGAGCGCGTGCTCGAGCGACGCGGCGCCTGCGGGGTCTGCCGCGTTGGCCTGGAGTCCGCCGATGAGGGTCGGCAACGCTGCCTGGATGCCCTGCTGAGCGGTCTGCTTGTCGACGCCGAGCTGGCTGGCGATTTCGTCGACCGGGATGAGGCCCAGCAGTTCTGAGATGTCGGTCATGAGTTCCCCTTGTTCGATGGTGCGGCACCGATCATGGGGCCGCGTGACCAAGAGGGTAGCGCTGGGGGTGGTGCATCCGCCGCACATCGTGCTGAGCTTGGTCGAGCTTGCGGACACATCGTCGAGAGTTGCCGCGCCGGAGCGACACCGCGTCCACCCAAACGGTAGGTAAGCAGGGTAGACACGAAGCATCAGATGGCCGAGACCCCCACCCGGAGGACATCACATGACCACGTTCGATCGAGCAGAAGCCGAGATCAGCCCGGAGCGCGTTGCCGCGTCGCTCGTAGGCGCGAAGGCGACGACCTACTGGCTCGACGACCCAGGGCGCCCCGCTGTGCTCCCCCCGCTTCGCGGCAACCTCACTGCTGACCTGGTCATCGTCGGCGGCGGATACACGGGGCTCTGGACCGCGCTGCTCGCGAAGGAGCGCGACCCGAAGCGGAAGATCGTGCTGCTCGAGGGCAAGCGTGTCGGATGGGCCGCATCCGGTCGCAACGGCGGATTCTGCGAGGCGAGCCTCACGCACGGGGAGTCGAACGGCAAGGACCGGCTTCCCCACGAGTACGCGAAGCTCGAGGCGTTTGGCCTCGAGAACCTGCGGGAGATCGGCGAGACCGTCAAGCGCTACTCGATGGACTGCGACTACGAGGAGACCGGGGTCCTCAATGTGGCGACGGAGCCGCACCAGGTGGCAGAGCTCGAACAGGCGGCGGCGGGCGACTCGGGGCTTGAGTTCCTCGACCGCAAGACCCTCCAGGAGGAGGTCGCCTCCCCGCTCTTCCTCGGCGCGAACTACGAACGCGAGGGCACCTCCCTCGTCAACCCTGCGAAGCTCGTGTGGGAGCTGCGTCGCGTGGCGCTCGGCATGGGCGTCGCGATCTTCGAGAACACGCCGGCCAGATCGCTCGAGGCGGACGGCGGCGGTATCACCGTCACGACCGACGAGGGCAGCGTCTACGCGCAGCGGGTCGCGCTCGGCACCAACGCGTTCCCAGCGCTCATCAAGCGCGACCGCTTCTACACGGTTCCCGTCTACGACTACGTGCTCATGACGAACCCACTGAGCGACGAGCAGCTCGAATCGATCGGCTGGAAGCGGCGGCAGGGCATCACCGACCTCAACAACCGCTTCCACTACTCGCGGCTCGTCAAGGATGCGGACGGCCGCACGCGCATCCTCTACGGCGGCTACGACGCTGTGTACAACTACGGCGGACGCATCAAGAAGGAGTACGACCAGCGGCCGGAGACGTTCGAGAAGCTCGCCGCGCACTTCATCGCGACGTACCCTCAGCTCGAGGGCCTCGGCTTTTCGCACAAGTGGGGCGGCGTCATCGACACGTGCACGCGCTTCTTCTCGTTCTTCGACACCGAGTACGACGGTCGGGTCGCGCACGCTGCCGGCTTCACGGGCCTCGGCGTCGGCGCGACGAGGTACGCGGCTAACGTCCTCCTCGACCTGCTCAGCGGCGAGGAGACCGAGCGCACGCGCATGGACTTCGTGAAGAAGAAGCCGCTGCCGTTCCCGCCTGAGCCCTTCGCGACAATCGGCGCGAAGGTGTCGCTCGCCGAGATGGCGCGCGCCGACCGCAACGAAGGCAAGCGCGGACTGTGGCTCAAGACGATGGATGCGGTCGGGCTGGGGTTCGACTCGTGAGCGGAGACGGCGTGAGTGAAGTTGATGGTGCCGCGAGAGTCAGCTCGGCCGACGGGGTGACCGGGATGCAGCCCGGTTCGGTCGTGCACGCGCGGGGAGCATCCCTGTCGCATGACCCCGTCGAGGGATGGCAGAAGGTGAGCGGCGAGCCGACGACCGCCGCGCTTGAACTCGGCGCGTTCGCGGGCGCGGAGTTCGGGCTGTGGGAGATGTCCGCCGGGGCGATGCTCGATGTCGAAGCCGACGAGGTGTTCCTCGTCATCAGTGGCACCGCGACGGTCGAGTTCCTCGAGCCTGAGTTGCCGCCGATCGACCTCGAGCCCGGTTCGATCGTTCGGCTCGGCGAGGGGATGCGCACCCGGTGGACCGTCACCGGAGCGCCCCTGCGCAAGCTGTACCTCGTGGAGGGTGGGAGCTAGGGCGGCTGCGGCCCGGTCCGCAGCACGCGGGCTTGGGCCTGGCCCCAGCGCGTAGTTCGATGGGTTTCTCTGACTCGTGATGGCGTGTTACCCACCACCGGTCGGCGAAACCCATCGAAGTTGGCGCAGGTCTCGTCGGTCCTTCACCTTGATGGGTTTCGCTGACTGCGATGGGGGGATTCCCATCACGACTCGGCGAAACCCATCAGGATGATCCGCCGGGATGGGTTGCCGCGACCTTCGGTGTCACTTTCAACGCGGCTTCGGGCTGTGGATATCTCGGAAGACAAGCTCTGCATCCCTCTACCCTTGGCCCATGTCTGAGCCTGAGGAGATGCTCTCCGGAGTGGGGAACGAACCCTTCGCGTTCAGGGATGGGCTGCGCGCGGGCCTGACACGGCAGCAACTGAACGGCCGCGAATTCTCCAAACCTCACCGAGGCGTGCGGATGCGCGGGGTAGTGCAGTCTCCGCTTGAGATCGCGCGCGCCTTCGTGCCGAGGATCAGGGATCGCTGCGTGCTGGGCGGACTGACTGCCGCGAGAATCTGGGGTCTGCCGGTGCCTCGCCGATCTGATGGCGACTCGACCGTGTACCTGCTTGTACCGGCGGGGAGGAACAGGCCGGCCGGTCTGGGTGTCACGTCGCGAAGCGTCAGGGCGCAGCTGTGGGATGCTCGCGAACTGCGCGGCGCACCGGTCGCGTCGCCCGCGCTGACCTGGGCGACCTGTGCCCGGCACCTCGACGTCAACGAGTTGGTCGTGCTGGGGGATGCGCTGGTCGCCACGTCCACGAACTACGAGGGCATCGTGCGGTCCGAGCAGCCACCGGCGGGAGCTCGGACGGCGCCGCCCCTCGCGTCGCTGGAGGACCTTGAGGAGATCGCGCGAACCTGGCGCAACGGTGTCGGTGGGGCGTCCCTGCGGGCGGCGTTTGCGCGAATCCGCACTGGCGTCGAGTCGCCGATGGAGACCTGGACCAGGTTGGTGATCGTAGCCGCCGGGCTTCCGGAACCGGAGGTCGGCGTCGAGGTCTGGGACGGGTCAGAGTTCGTCGGGCGGATCGACCTCGCGTATCGGGCTCAGAGGATCGCCATCGAGTACGAAGGCGATCATCACCGCACCGACAAGCGGCAGTGGCGGAAGGACATCGGACGCGTCAACCGGTTGCAGGAGATCGACTGGTTCGCGATCCGGGCCACCACCGCGCAGCTGTGGCCGACACCGTCGCGCTTCGTTGAGCAGGTGCGTGCCGCGTTGCGGAGGGGCGAGGGCAACGGGTAGTAGCTTCAAAAGTGCTCCCCGCTTGCGTGTTTCGCAGGGCCACCGACGCCACGATCCCGGACCACCCCGCGGTCCGCGACTTCTCGTCGATGCCGTAGCGGTAGCCGGGACGAGCGGCTGATGGTCCTGGGGCGGGAATCCGTCAGTGAGAGTCGCTACTTCGGAGAACTTCGTCCACGCGAGTGCGATCGATCTCGAGGATCATTGCGATGTCGGCGCGGGCGTACCGCTCACGGTTCATCGCCACGACAGCGGAGGCGATGCGCGCATCTGCCACGAGCTTGGCGTCATCCGCCTTGTCAGTGGCGGTCTTCGCTGCTGCGACAGTTGCGCCGACGCGGCCGAGTTCTAACGTGAAGTGAAAGTTGCTCGCTCCGGGGTCGAGTCCAGGCTGCGATGCCTTGATGTAGTCGAAGATCTGCCTCCCGGCTTCAGCCAGTGTTGCTCCTCTGGCGACTCCGTCTTGCCCGAAACGTATCTCCCAACCGTCATGCCTCCGGGTCGCATCCACCGCAATCTCTGACATGCCGTTCCTCCTGTGGCGGTTGTATGGCCTACCTCGGACTGCAACTCGCGCCGAGAAGCCCACTCTGCACCCTGCGCTCCGGTCGATACCGACCTCTTGGCGAGCTGGGGATAACCTCCGTCTGTGAGCCGCGGTCGTGGACCCGTTCCGGGGCTACGTCGTGTCGATAGCTGGCGCTGCGGTGGCTTCATCATGATCGGCCCGCTCGCCTTACGGCTCGGGCCGATTTTCGTTTCTGGGGGACATGATGGACTACCGCTCATCACGGTCGCCTCCTCAACAAGAACTCGTGTAGGCAGCTGCGCTCGGCTCCAGCTAGTGCTCTGTTTGCGTCCGGCTCGGCCTTCAGCCCTTGCGGCCGACCATCGCCATGCGCGGTGAGTAGTCCTTGCCTTGCCAGTACAGCATCACGCGTTGCCGTCCGATGCGGTACTCGTCGCGGCTCCGCCCGGCGTCGTCCGGGGGCAGAAGATCCTTCGGATCGCCGAGGTGCTGGAGCACTCCCGCGCGTGTGAACGGGGCGACTCCCTCGATGAGGTGTGCCGTGCGCGGGTAGTTGGCTTCCGGGGCGTTGCGGTGCGGATGGAAGACGAACTCGACGCATTTCACGGCACCGCCCTTCATCCCGATGATGAGGGAGCGGTCGGCGCTGCGGTAGGCGCATTCGTAGGCCCCCGACCTGTTGATCTCGATCGGTCCGTCGATGAGACGCAGGAGAGCAAGAGCGGCCGGATGCTCGACCTCCTTGCCGAGGGCGGTCGCTGCGATCGTCAGGTCGCCGGCGAGCCGACGCTTTGCGTCGCCGTTGGCGCGCATGATCGGCGGGGTCAGATCCGACCCGTTGAGGGCGTTGACGAGTGCGGATATCCGTGCGGCCTCGCGGGCGTCGTCGTCTGCCTCGGCGTCCTCGTGGGCGCGTTCGCTTCGCCGAGCTGCGACGCGAGCCTCGTCCTGCTGCCGGGCGAAGCGGGCGGACTCGGCGCTGCCCTCCGCAGCGTCGTGCCCGGCCTCCACTGTGAGCTCAGCCTCGACGATGCGGTGCGAGTTGAGGAGCGCGAGGGCGCGCTCGCTGACCAGTAGCGCACCACCGCTCTGGGCGAAGTCGTCGCCTGAATCGTTGTGGCCGGTGGGCACGAGCCGCTCCCAGCGCTCCGGGAGCGCACCGGCGTACGAGACGAACTCGGGCGACTTCGTAACGATCGCCTCGCGCAGCTCGAACCCCGTGAGCTCCGAGACGCGCAGCGTATCCGCGAGCGAAGCCGCGACGATGAAGTCGGGATGAACGCCGACAAGCTCGTCGCCGAGCCAGCCGGCGAGTTCGCACCTGAGCGGATCCGATTGCATCGGGGAGCCGGACGCGTCGCGCATCCACTCGGCGCCGTGGCCGACGGTTCCCGTGGCCTCTGGTTCCAGGACGTGATGCGGCATAGATGCTCCTCGTCTTCGGGTCAGTGCGTGCAGCTCAGCGGAGCAACGGGGGCTTCGGCAGGTTCCAGATGTCTGCGAAGCTGGCCGCCACTGCCGGCTGATTCCAGATCAACGAGATGCCCGTCGCGACCGAAGATATCTCCCGAAGCTCGGGCGCGAAGACCACGAACTCGTGGCGGATGGGCCGCCCAGCACGATCGGTTCGTCCCTCCGGGTCGGGAAAACGGAGAGCGGCGCGGTCGACGCTGGCGAGCCACAGTTCCGCGTCGTCGCCAGCGTTCGAGAATGCCCTGTCGTACTCGGGCAACGGGTCGGCGAAGCCCCCGTCGAGGAGGAAGCGATTCCCCCATGCGCGGCCGCGCGTGGCCCAGATGAGCTTCATTTCTTGCTCCGCAGCAGGATGCCCTTGCGCTCCGCATCTTCGAGATCGAGCTTGAAGCGGGTCAGCATCGCGGTGAGGTAGTCGCGCTTCGCGAGAGCTTCGGCGTTGACAGCCTTGAGCTTTTCGCCCGCGAGCGACGCCCCGCGTTCTATGGCGTCTTTGGAGACGAAGGATGCGGCGAGCCCGGCAAGCAGGCCCAGGGGCCCAGGCAGCTTGACCTTCTTGATCACGAAGAGCGCGCCCATCGCCGCGACACCGGCCACGTCTCCCGCTTTACCGAAGATCGTCTCTGCGACCTTGCCGCCGTCGTGCAGCGTCTTCGCCCACTTCACGTGACGCTCGAAGGGGAGGATAGCCGCGAGTGGCAGGACCGCGTCGACTCCGACTCGCTCTGTGAACTCGATCTTCCCTGGTTCGAATTTCGCGGACGAGAGCAAGATGAAGTCCTCGGCAAACGACATCGCCTCGGGGGCCTCCACGAAGCCTCGCAGTTCCTGGCGCAGCTGATCGAGCTCGTCACTCACCTTCTCGACGAGGAGCGCCTTGAACGCGTGCGCATCCAGGTGCGGTAGAAGGTCGGACTTGGAGAGCGCGAGCACCCAGATGCGCGGGAACTGTCTGAGGGGCTTGCCATCCTCGAGAAGGCTGGGCTTCAATCGCAGCAACTCGGAGCGGATGTTGGTGAGCAGCGACTTCAGATAGAGCTCCTCTGATCCCTCGTTCGCGAGGAGCAGCTGGCCGTCAACCAGGAGCAGGGCGACATCTGAGCTCAGCAGGGCTCGGAAGGTCTCCACGCGTCGGCGGGTCTCCTCCTCACCGACTGCCGATTCCTCGAACCACTCGCCCGGGTAGTCGTGCCAGACGAGCCGCACGGCGTCGAAGGGCTTCGACTGCTTCGCTCGTTCCTCCGACCAGGCTTTCGGGCGCACGAGAAACGAGTAGGCCGTGTGCGTGAAGCGCGTTGATGCGGGCACCTTTGCGGCATTCTTCATGCCGAGGTAGCTCTGGTAGAGCTTGTCGCTCTGCCCCGTGTCGTCGGCGACGACCTCGTACAGGTTGTCCTTCGCGAACTGCGGCTCCTGCGTGGGGCCGTAGAACGAGGAGACGAGGACGGTCTTGCCACTTCCGCTGCCGCCGAAGACCGCGATGTGCTGTTCGCGCGTTCTGCTCTTCGATGTTGCCATGGGTTCTCCTGCGTGTGAGGGTTGTGCTCCCGCCGGGGGCCTGAGGGGAGTGATGCGCGGAGCGTCGAGCCTAGGCGTTCGTCTCTGCATCGCCCTGAGAGTGATCGAGCCTCGTGCCGACCAGCCGAGCGCCGTAGGGTCGCGAGCATGGACTACGAAGAGCACAAGGATTGGGAATCAGCACTTGTCTCCCTGTCCGACGCGCCCGCCGTCGACCTCAGGAAGGTCGCGGATGGGCTCGGCTACCGGAAGCAGCCGCGGCGCGACGAGCTCGCCCGCGCGCTCGTTGCGCATCCGAACTTTGGTCGGGATGCCGCAGAGCAGTGCATCAGCAGTCTCCGTGCGCTGTGGTGGGGTGACGACCCCATCGAGTGCCGAGCCGGGTGGGAGTCGCTTGAGCGAGCGCTCGGCCCGCGTCCGCAAGACTCATAGCGGGGGGCCACGTGGAGGCGCCCTGCGACACCAGGCTCGCAGCTAGGGTCGTGGCATGACGAACCAGCTCCACCAAGTGACCGCTCCCGGCCACCCTCGCATACGCCTCCACTGGCTCGCGGTGGCCTTCTTCATCCTGTCGCCGCTGCTGATCGTGTTCGGCGGGCTCACCGCAATGGGGACGACACTTCTCACGTTCGACCTCGCGAAGACGCCCACCATGCTGGGCACGGTCATGTTTCTCGTCGGGCTCGCCACGCTCATGGTCGCGTTTGTGCTCGTGGGTGTGCGGTCAGCGGCACAGCAGCAGCTCGACGTCCTGCTCGCACGGCACCGCTGACGCGGTTTCCGAGCGCTGGCCGGTCGTCAGGCGCTCAGTCGACCGATCACGACGTCGACGCTGTCGCCGACATCCTTCTTGAGCTTCTTCCGCAGGGCCGCGCTCACCGAGATGAAGTGGTTACCCTGCCCCGTCGGCATGAGCGCCGACGTCACGACGACGCCGTCGACGGTCGTGGCTGCCTTCACAGACTTCCCGTTCCCGAAGAACTCCTTCGAGCCGGGCACCTCGATGACGGACCACGAGGGCATCCACTCGGGGTTGACGATCGAGCCGGTGAAGACGAGCTTGTCTGTCATGGGGTGAGCGTAGCGCGCACGGGTCAGTTCGTGTGGGGTGATGTGACCGCGGCGACCACCTGCTTGACGGCGGCGTCGAGGCCGGTCTTCGCGGCATCCGCGTCCTCCGATTCGCGGATGAACGCCTTCGCGCCCCGGGGCATCCCGCAGTAGTCGAAGATGCCGTGCTCGATCTGCGTGCTGAACGACTCCTCGTATCCGTGGCGCGCGAACGAAGCCTCCGAGAAGCCGGACACGGGCAGCAGGTGCGCGGTCAGGTGCCGGAGCTTGGGCAGCACGCGCTCGTCGTCGCCGAGTTCGAACGCCCACCCCGTGATGAAGACACGGTCGATCCAGCCTTTGAGCAGCGCGGGCATCGACCACCAGAAGACAGGGAATACGAGCACGACATCCGTGGCACGGTCGAGACGGGCCTGCTCGGCGAGCACGTCCACGCCCATGATGGTCCCGCCCTTGTAGTCGGTGCGGTCTTTGGCTGAGAACCGAGGGTCGAAGCCCTCCTGGGCGAGGTGCGCGATCTCGACCTCGACGCCATCGGCTTCGAGCTGTTTGCGCAGCAGCTGCGCGGCCGAGTGGGTCAAGGAGTCCTGATCTGGATGCGCGGTGACGATGAGAGTAAGCACCAGACGATTCTGAGTGGCGCACCTTGGAGCCACGCTCAGCGTTCGCCAGCAGCGGCGGCGAAGCGCGCAGCGAGAGCGGCCGCTGCCTCGGCCAGCTCCGGCGGGCCGACCACCTCGAAGTCGGCGTCGAACCTGGCGATCGACGCAAGGATGCCGGTCCACGACCATGAGCCGAACCGCACCCTGCACGTGGTGTCGTCGACTTCGGTAACCACCGCATCCGGCAGCCAGCTCGCGGCCTCGCCTGCGGGTACCTGGAGCAGCACCTCGCCCACGCACGGCCATTCGTTGACGTCTTGCGCGCCCTTGAACCGGGCTTCAAGGAACGTGGCGGCGTCTCCCGACGGGATCTCGCGTTCGTCGAAGTTCGCCCCGAGCGGAGACCGGGGTGTGAGGCGGTCGAGGCGGTAGACACGCCACTCGGAGCGGTCGAGGTTCCACGCCACGAGGTACCAGCGCCCGCCCCGCGCGATGACCGCGTGCGGCTCGACCCGGCGAGGGGGCGGCGGTGTCGATTCCGCGTCCGAGGTCGGGGTTGTCTCCGGGCTTGGCACGTAGTCGAACCTGACGACGCGGCGCTCGCGGGCCGCTTGGCTCACGAACTCGAGCACCGAGGGGGCGACGCGGGCGGCGAAGCTCGCATCCGCTGGACCGGTGAACCGGATGCCATCAACCCGGTGCCGGAGCCGCGACGGCATGACCTGCCGCACGGTCTCGAGTGCCCGGGCGGCGGCTTCGTCGATGTCGACGCCCAAGGCCCGCGCGCCCCGAAGGGCGACGGCGATCGCGACGGCCTGCTCGTCGTCGAACCGCAGTGGCGGCAGCTCCGAGCCGGCGGCGAGGCGGTAGCCGCCGGCCGGCCCCTTCCACGCCTCGATCCGGTACTCGAGTTCGCGCAGCCGGTCGATGTCCCGGCGCACGGTGCGGGGAGTGACGCCAAGGCGCTCGGCCAGCTCCTGCCCCGACCAACCGCGCCGGGTCTGCAGCAGCGACAGCAGGGTGAGGATGCGCGAGGAAGTTGCCGAAGCCATGGGTCCAGTCTCCAGCAAGTAGAGGACCGAAAGCGTCCGCTACTGCGGTGATGCTCATCCCAGCGGCACGGGCCGCGGTCAGCACTTCACTAAGGAAGCAGGACGCCATGAGCATCACCACCACAACCCACCTCAACTTCGCCGGCACCGCGCGGGAGGCGCTCGAGTTCTACGCCGAGGTCTTCGGCGGAGAGGTCTCCATCGCCACCTACGCGCAGTTCGGGATGCCTGCCGAGCTGCCTGGCGCATCCAACGTCGTGTTCGGGCGAGTGGATGCCCCGAACGGCTTCCGCGTGCTCGCCTACGACACGCCTGGCCAGCCGGCCCACGGCCTCGCGGGGGAAGCGGGGAAGACCAGGCGAGAGCAGGGCACCACCGTCACGAGCCAGCCGTTCTTCCTCGCCGTAAGCGGCGAGACGCTCGACGAGATCAGCGGCTACTGGAACTCGCTCTCAGTCGGGGCCACCGTCATCGAGCCGCTCGCCGCCTCCGCATGGTCGGCAGGGTTCGGGATGCTGCGCGACCGCTTCGGGGCCACCTGGGTGCTCGACGTGCCTGCTTCGGTCTCAGCGTCAGCATAGGTTCCAGCGCTTGGTGCTCACGGTGACATGTCGCCGTGAGTGACGACTCGGCAGAGCTCCACGCGGCCGTCGCGGAGGTGCCAGGCATGCAGACGCCTGGCACCCGCGGCTTTGAAGCCGACGGAGTAGCGGAAGCACCTCGCGTCATCCTCAGCGCGAACGACTTCGGGGGCGCGCGCCCCGGTGCCGCTGCGGAGCGGGTGCGCCTCCCGGGAGTGGAGGTGCCGCCCGCGCCGGGTGACGACGTCGACGGTGACCCGCCACACCTTCGCCTGCAGCTGGGGCGCGAGGGACCTGACCGATTCTGCGAACGCCGCACCGACGAGGTACTCGCCGAGCGGATGCGCGGCCCGGTCGATGGCGGAGTAGTTCTCGAGCCAGCCGAGGTGCACGTGGTGGCGCACCCACTCTTCGGCGTCCGCGAAGTCGATGTTGGGAGCCACCTCGTCGCGCGTCTTCTGGAGGCCGCGGAGCTTCTTCTGCGCCCCGCGGAGCCGGTTTTCCGAGTCCTGCAGTTTGTCGGCGAGGTTCGCATTCTCTCGCCGGAGTGCCCGGAGCTCTGCGAGCAGCTGCGCATCCTTCTTGGTCGCATCCGTCTTGGCGGGCGGAAGCCGCCTCGGTTCAGGTTGTTCGCTCGCTTCGACCAGGCGAAGGGTTCCCATGGACATCAGTGCGGTGGGTTTGGGTAGCGCGGACATCTGGACTCCTCACATCGCTGGTACGGGGCACGGTCGGGCCAACGTATGCGGGGGTCGTCGAATGCGAAACGGTTCGTGTCTCGGGGCGTCTCGCAGCTGAACTTTTCGTCGCGCGGGGTCAGCTTGAGGGGCGCCCATCGGCTTGACGCGCTTGAGTTGCGAGTCGTGCCCTACACGTTTGGTTCGTGCCCTACTCGGGCTTCCAGGAACTGTCGTCTCGCCACGGGGCGAGGTCAACCTCGTTCCCTTCCGGGTCGGCGAGCGTCCAGTACTCGGGGGCGCAGTCGTCGTTGACAACTCGTCCGCCCGCGCGAAGAGCCGCTTCGAGGCGGGCGTCGATCTGGTCGCGCGGCACGTACACATCGATGTGCATCGTGTTCCGTTCGGTGCGAGGTGCGTCGATCTGCTGGAGCCACACGTTTGGGCCCACGGCGATGGGGTCGGCGAGGTCTTCCCCGCCGCGTCGCTCGTAGGCGAGGACCGCCTCCCAGAACGGGAGCGCAGCGTCGAGGTCGACGACGTCGATCGCGACTTGGACGCTCTGTACCGTGTTCGGGGTCGGTTCGATGCCCAGCCCGCGTGCGATCCGGGAGATCCGCGCGGCCAGGGCGATATCGCGCTCGCTGACGTCGCCCACGTCGTGGCTGATGAGGCGCACCGTCACGCAGCCGTAGCGCAGGTCCACGTCCGGGTGGTGGTTGGCTTCGTCGGCGGCCCGCGCGATCTCCGCGACAAACGCGGCCCCTGTCGCGAAGTCACCGGTCGCGAAGTTCGCGCGGGCGCCATCGCCGACGACGCGCCAGTCGCCGGTGCCCTCGGCTTGCCGGAATTCCTTGGGGGAGACTCGATCGCTCATGTCCGCGATTCTCCGCGACCCGCCCGAGAGCTGGCTTCGGGAAGCACAGAGGACTCGTCATGTGCCTGCTCCGCCGCATCCGAGGGCACTTCCGCTTCAGCCGCCGCTTCAGCCTCCTCGGAGTTCGGCGCTGGCGTCTCCGCGTACGACTTCGACAAGAGTCGGTACTGCGGGGACGCGAACGCGACGATGACAAGGCCGAGCAGCAGGATGCTCGCGATCAGGAAGACAAGCGCGATGCCACGTGCGTCGCCATCGCCGAGCATCCACCCGAGGGACTCCTGGCCTTCGCGCGTCTCCATGTAGGGAATGAGCCAGAACTCGGCGATCGGGCCGATCATGAATGCGCTGATGGGGGTGGACGCAGACTCGACCGTTGCCGCGAAGCCGAACACGCGGCCCTGCTTCTCGAACGGCACCACGCGTTGGATGACGGTCTGCTCCGCCGCCTCCGCGATGGGCATGATCGCCATGAAGATGAACATGCCCACGATGAACAGCCAGCCGTACTCGCGGATCGTGAACGTCGCCCCGAGGAGGGCCACACCGATGTTCACGAGCAGCAGGGTGCGCACCGGGTTCTTCCCGAGGCCGAACTTCGCGACCAGGCCACCACCCACGATGAAGCCGATGCTCGTGACGCCGAGCCAGACGCCCCACATCTCCACCGAGAACAGGGTGAGGCCGTACGGGTCCATGAGCGCCATGAAGACGCCTCCGACGAGGTTGTTGAGCGTCGTGAAAAGGATGAGCGCAAGCAGGCCCGGCACCAGCATGACCGCGGGGATGGCGCCCCGGAAGTTCACCTTCGCGGCGCCTCCCTCCGGGTCGTGCGCGATACCGCGCTCCGGGATGGACACGAACAGAAGGTGCGCAAACGCCACGGCGGTCGCGACGATGGCGATGAGCACGGTCGGGCCCATGCCGAGGAGGCCGATCGAGAGGCCCGAGAAGACGCTCGTGACCATGAACGCGATGCCCTGCACCGTGCCGACCAGGCCGTTCGCCTTGTCGCGCCGGTCGGCCGGCACCAGCAACGTGACGGTCGTCGAGAGCGCGATGTTGCGGAGGTTCTCGACCACGCCGCCGACGAGGATGACACCGGCAAAAAGCCAGAACCAGATGCCGTTCCAATCGACGAGGGTCTCCTCCGGGAAGCTCAGGTAGAGCACTCCCGCGAGCAGGTAGGTGATAAGGGTGACCGCGCTCGAGATGAGCATGACGGCCTTCTTCTTCATGTGGTCGACGATCGCGCCGAAGATCATGCCGAAGACCGCGACGAGCAGCATGTAGCTGCCGCCGATGATCGAGGTCGCCAGCACCGACCCGGTCTCGAGGTACGCCCAGAACGTGAGCGCGAACCAGAGGTAACTCGTCGTGACGTTGGCGATGAGGGTGTTGACGAGCACCTGGTAGAAGCTGCGCAGCGTTGCGAGCGTCGGTACGGCCTGGTGTGGAAGTGCGGGCGGAGTCGTCTTGTCTGTCATGCGTGTTCCTGGTCTCGTGAATCGGTGATCTCATCATTCACCCGACCTCCGACATTCGAAAGCCATTCGGGTGATGGTTGCAAGAATGAGGTTTCCATCCATTCCGGTCAGATACCGGCCACAATCTCCATAGGATGGATGCGTGTCCACCGGCTCCCGAATGCTGCAGCTCCTCACGCTCCTCCAGAACCACCGGTTCTGGGCGGGAGACGAGCTCGCGTCCAAGCTCGAAGTGAGCCCACGCACCCTGCGCAGAGACGTTGAGCAGCTCCGGGAGCTTGGCTACCCGGTGGAGACCACGCGCGGGGTGGGCGGCGGCTATCGGCTGAGCGCGGGAGGCTCGCTGCCGCCACTCATGGTCAGCGACGAGGAGGCGCTCGCGATCGTGCTCGGCCTGAGGGCTGTCACGGCCAGCGGAGTCCAAGGTGTGCAGGATGCGGCGGTTGGCGCGCTCGCGAAGATCGTCCCGGTGCTGCCCATGCACGTTCGGAAACTGGCCGCCGGTATCGGTGCGACGGTCTCCGCCGGGCAGGCCCGCGAGGGGAGCCCGCAGGTTGAGGTTGCCGTGCTCGCGAGTGTTGCGACAGCCTGCAGGGATCGGACCGTGCTGGCGTTCGACTACGAGAAGCGAGGCGGATCTCTGTCGAGTCGCCTGGTCGAACCGCACGCGCTTGTCCCGGTCGCCAGGCGCTGGTACCTCGTCGCGTTCGATGGTGGGGCGGGTGACTGGCGCACGTTCCGCCTCGACCGGATGCGCAGTGTCGAGTCCCGAGCGAAGAGCTTCGGGTCGCGCCCGATTCCGGGAGGCGACGCCGACGCGTTTGTGCAATCAAGCATCCGCAACCTCCCTGCCCGCTACGAGGCGGTGGTGAGAGTGGCGGTGCCCGCCGACCAGATCCGTGCCGAGGTTGGACAGTGGGGCGAGGTGCTCGAGTGCGAGGGTGGCTGGAGCGAAGTGCGAATGCGCACCGACGACCTCGACTACGTGGTCTATCTTCTCGCGAGGCTCGATGCCTCGTGTGAGGTCGTCGGCCCGCCCGAGCTCGTCGACGCGCTGCGGAGCTGGGGGCAGCGCCTTTCGCGAGTGGTCCTGCGTGATGAGGCCGGTCGACCGTAGGTCAAGGGTGCGTCACACGAACTGGTTCATAGCCGCGAACTCGATCGAAACGGTCTTGATATCGCTCCAGCTGAGGGCGCATGCCGAATCGGTAGCCTGCGGCTGGGCGGCGCGGTCGAGGATGCGCCGGGCGAGCAGATCCGGGTCGTCGCAGTCAGTGAGAAGAAGGAAGGTGATAACTAGGTGGTCGCCGTGTTCCCTCGCAACCTGCTCGTGAAGTCGTGTGGCGGCCCGCTCGCAGGCGGCGAGCGCGACCCGTGCATCGAGAACCGGATGCGCGAGCACCACGATGGCGTGGCGCAGCGTCGGCAGCTTCGCGGAGAGGGCAACGCACTCGTTCGTGACGTCGCGCAGGAGAATGGAAAGGCTTCGGCGACTTGTTATTCGGGAAGCTTCTCTGCCGATAACGAGAGAAATTGGGCTCGCCCTGGTTGCCTCGAGTCGCGGAGGCGCATTTCTTGCCGAAGGGAATAACTTTTCCAGCGAGGTGAAGCAGGGTAAAGCGTCGCCTCGGAGAATAAGCGCGGTCGAGAGTTCCCCGAATACTGGTTGTGTGTGACGAGCGCCCGGCGCCGTATCGGCGCCGGGCTTCGACGAAAACATTGGTTGACACCTCGTTCAGGACTGCCGGGGAGGTGCGTGCGCGCTCCGGTCCTTGCAGGCCGGGTCGGGCGGCCGCCTGTTCTAGCTCTTGCGCTTGAACGGGTCCTCGGCTTGGGCCTTGTCTCGCTTGAGCGCGCGACGCTCCTTGAGGCTGAGTTGGGGCGCCTTCTTCGCGCTTTCCTTGGATTTCCTATCTGCCATTTTCTTACACGCTTCCCTTTTTCTAGCTGGCGGGTATCCGGATGACCATAGTCCATTTCCTGGAGTTTCTCACCTCCCTGCGGAAAAGGCATTTCTTCGGCTTTTGAGCTACGGTGAGTGTTTACCCTTTGTCGCTTCGCGACACGGAAGAGGAGGCCAATGTGGAAACGGTCTGGATGACGCCGGCTGCCCTGCGCAACCTGCAGGACGAACTCGAGGCACTAGCGCGGAGCGGCGCCGACACGACGTCGCGCGGCAGGGAGATTCGGGGGCTCATCGAACGCGCGGAGGTCGCGGCCAAGCCCGACGACGGACTTGTCGAAGCTGGCATGCAGGTCACTGCGCGCTTCGAGGATGTGGGGCGCGAGGCGACGTTCCTGCTCGGCAGTCGCGCGCTGGCCGGGCTGGATCCGAGCGTCGCGATCGACGTGTATTCGCTGGAGTCGCCGCTCGGTGAAGCCATCCTGGGCAGCCGTGTGGGCAGCACGGTGACGTTCACGCCGCCCGCCGGTCAGCAGCGTGTCACGATCCTGGCGGCGGTGCCGTTCTCCTGAAGCGGGGTTGAGTGTGCGCGGCTGCTCAGCGTTCGGCGACGAATCGCCTCGTGACGGCGATGTCTCGCTCGCCGAGGCCAGCATCCACGAGCTCGTCGAAGGCGGCCCGAAGGGTGGGGAGGAGCACCGGATGCGTGCCGGTCGCGTCGGCGACGTCGGCCGCGAAGGTCAGGTCTTTCACCATGTACTTCGCGACGCCAGAAGGGGAGTCGTCGCCTGTGACGAGCTTCTCGCGCCTGCTCTCGAGCAGGTTCGAGCCGGCGTAGCCGCCTCCGAGCAGATCCCACAGCACGGCGAGGTCGATGCCGCTGCGCTCGGCGAGCACACTCGCCTCGCCGAGGGCCAGGATCGTCGACGAGACGATCATCTGGTTGCACGCCTTCGCGACCTCGCCGGCGCCCAGCGGGCCGAGGTGGACGGGGCGGCCGCACGGGCTGAGGATGCTTGTGGCCGTAGCGACGTCGTCGGCTGGGCCGCCGAGCATGATGGAGAGCGTTCCCGCCCGAGCGCCGTCTTCGCCGCCGGAGACGGGGGAGTCGATGACGCGTACGCGCCCGTCGGTCTCGGTGGCGAGGCGATCGGCGAGCTCGCGGAGGCCGGTCGGGGAGACAGTGGAGCTGACCATGATGAGGAGGTCGTCCGCGCCCGCGAGAAGGCCGTCCTCCCCGGCGAGTACGGACTCGAGCTCGGGGAGGTCGGGGAGTACAACGAGGAGCGCGTCGCTCGCCGCGGCCAGTTCGCGCGGTGACTCGTGCCAGGTGGCGCCCGCCGCGATGAGTTCGGCCGCTCGCTCAGGGCGTCGGCCCGTGAGCTGGAGCGCGCCGTGTGCGGCGAGCAGGTGGCCGGCCATGGGGAGGCCCATGGCGCCGAGGCCAAGAACGCCGACGCTGGGAGTGTGAGCAGCAGTGGTCATGAGCACACCCTAGCCTGATGGACATTGTGTAGGACAGTGTTCACAGTGTTGAATCGCCGTAGACTCAAGCTTGAGAGACTTCACCTGTCGCCACGAATCGAAGAGGATCCCATGACAGACAGCCCCCAGAAACTGCGCGCGGTCGTTGCCGTCGACCTGAGCGAAGAGCTGTGCCAGCTCATCGAGCGCCTCGAGCCTCGCCTCGAGGTCGTTCGCGACCACACGTTCTACCGCCCCATGCGGGGTCCGGCCGACTGGTCGGGCGACCCAGGCGTCACTCGAACCTCCGAGCAGCAGGTCGCCTTCGACGAGCTTGTCGACTCGGCCGACGTGCTCTTCGGGCTCCCTGATGTCGACCCGGCGTCGCTCGCGCGCACCGTCGCGGCAAACCCGCGCCTCCGCTGGGTGCACGCGACCGCGGCGGGTGGCGGCGGTCAGGTGAAGGCGGCCGGCCTCGACCAGGAGGCGCTCGAGCGCATCGTCTTCACGACGAGCGCTGGGGTGCACGGCGGAACCCTCGCCGAGTTCGCCCTCTTCGGCGTGCTCGCGGGTGCCAAAGATCTCCCGCGCCTTCAGCAGCAGCAGTCGGCGAAGCAGTGGACGGACCGATGGGAGATGCGTCAGCTCGACGAGATGACCGTGCTCATCGTGGGCCTCGGCGGCATCGGCAAGGCTGCCGCCCTCAAGTTCTCGGCGCTCGGCGCGACCGTGCTCGGTACGACTCGCAGCGGCGAGGCCGTCGAAGGCGTCGACCGGCTCGTGCCCATCGACCAGCTCGCATCGGCCGTGTCCGAAGCCGACGCGATCGTTGTGACCCTGCCGGGCACTGCCGCCACGACGGGGCTCCTCGGCAAGGAGGTCTTCGCGAACGTGAAGCCAGGCGTCATTGTCTCCAACGTCGGGCGCGGCACCGTCATCGACGAATCCGCGCTCCTCGCCGCGCTCGACGACGGACGCGTCGGCTTCGCGGCCCTCGACGTCTTCGAGGTCGAGCCGCTCCCTGCCGAGAGTCCCCTCTGGTCGCACCCGAACGTGCTGGTCAGCCCGCACACGGCCGCGCTCTCGAGCGCCGAGGAGCCGCGCATCGCGAAGCTCTTCGCCGAGAACGCGCGCAGGCTTCTTGATGGTGAGCCGCTCAAGAACGTTGTCGATATCGTCGAGTTCTACTGATTCCGCACCCGCGGGTCCGCTGCGATGTCGGCGGTCAGGCGGGCGCGACGAGGCGAGGAGCGGCACCGTGCCAGAAGCAACGGATGCATCAACGAAGGCGGGCGCGCAGGACGCGTCGGAGCGCGACCTTGCGCCGGCGGTGACACGATCTCTGCGCATCCTGACCCTGTTGGCCGACGCTGACGGTGCGCCGATGACGTTGAGCGACATCGCCCGCGCGCTTGGCATCGCGAAGTCGTCGACCGCGAACCTCGTCGCAGTGCTCGAGGACGGGCGGATGCTGCAGCGCGTGCCCCAGGGGTACCAGCTCGGCAGACGCACGGCTGAGCTTGGCGGCGCGTTTGCGCAGCAGTTCAACCAGATCAGAGAGTTCTTCGGGGTGTGCGACGCGTCGCCCGTGCTCCGGAGCGAGCTCGTGCAGGTGGTGATGCTCGACGGTCCGGATACGGTGTACCTCGCCCGTCACGAGGGGCGTCGGCGCTATCAGCTCGGCACGCCGCTCGGGTCTCGCCTGCCCGCGGCGCTCACGGCGTCTGGTCGTGCACTGCTCATGCGCCTCGACGACGACGAGGTCATGGATCTCGTGGGTGGCTCCGCGCCTTTCCCGAAGCTCACCTCGGACAGCATTGGGACGACGCGAGAGCTGCTCGACTGTCTCGCTGTGGCTCGCGAACGCGGCTACTCGATCGACGCGAATGGCTCGGTCGGGGGAGTGACTGGGGTCGCGGTGCCGCTCGCCTCGTGGTCGCCCAGCGATCCGCCCTTTGCTCTTGGGGCTGCGCTGCCGACGGAGATCGCGGATGCGGAGCACGTCGTGCGGGTCGGCGAGGCGCTTCTCGAGGCCGCGCGAGAGCTCACGAACCCGCTCGCAGGTCGCTAGCTCAGCAACGCGGAGACATCCACAGCGTTCAAAGTGTTGAACGTCGTCCAATGGAGTGTTAGCTTGTGGTCAGCAAGCATGCGCCGCTGAAAGCTCGGGCACACCGACGCCGGGGCGCACCGCACATCAAAGGAGATGTTTCGTGACTGAGAACACCAGGCCTCCAGTGCCGTCCGACGATCCGGAGTACGCAGACAACCTGCGCCGCGCGACGTTGGCCTCGAGCATCGGATCCGCGCTCGAGTACTTCGACTTCGCGTTGTACGGCCTCATGACCGCGCTGGTCTTCAACAAGCTCTTCTTCGACCAGAGCGACCCGGCCGTCGCCGTCATCGGCGCCTTCGCGATCTACGGTGTCGGCTTCGTCGCCCGACCCTTCGGTGGCCTCTTCTTCGGCACCATGGGCGACCGCCTCGGGCGCAAGGGCGTGCTTGTCATCACGATCGTCCTCATGGGTGGCGCATCCACGGCGATCGGCCTTCTCCCGACGTACGAGACCATCGGGCTCTGGGCCCCGGCGCTGCTCGTGCTCCTCCGGCTCGCGCAGGGCTTCGGCGCCGGCGCCGAGCAGGCAGGCGCCACGGTCCTCATGGCCGAATACGCGCCCGTCAAGCGCCGCGGCTTCTTCTCCGCGCTCCCCTTCGTGGGCATCCAGGCCGGCACCCTCCTCGCGGCCGTTGTCTTCAGCCTGCTGACACTCATGCCAGATGAGGCGTTCCTGTCCTGGGGCTGGCGCATCCCGTTCCTCGGGTCGTTCGCACTCATCCTGGTCGCGCTTTTCATCCGCATGCGCCTCCGGGAGACGCCGACGTTCGTCGAGCTCGAGAAGAGCGACCAGGTCGCCGACCACCCGATCCGCGAGATCTTCACGCGCGGCATGCCAGGAGTCATCACGGGCGTCGGCCTGCGCATGGCCGAAAACGGTGGCTCGTACATCTTCCAGAACGTGTCGCTCGCGTTCGTGGCCGGCACGTTCATCGCGAACCCCGTCGACCGCGGCATCGCGACCTGGGGCGTCACGATCGGCTCGCTCATCGGCATCTTCTCCGTGCCGCTTACGGGCCACCTCTCCGACAAGCTCGGCCGCCGCGCCGTCTACCGCTTCGGTGCCGTCTTCATGCTGCTGTTCGCGTTCCCTGCCTGGTGGATGCTCTCCCTCGGCAACGGGCCGCTCACGATCGCGGTCATCGCGGTGGGTATCGGCGTGGCCGTCAACTCGATGCTCGGTCCGCAGTGCGCGATGCTCCCCGAGCTGTTCGGCAACAAGCACCGCTACCTTGGTGTCGCCATGGCCCGCGAGATCTCCGCGGTGCTCGCCGGCGGCCTGGCCGGCGTCGTCGGCACCTGGCTGCTCACGCTCACGGGCGGCAACTGGGTGGTCATGGGCCTCTACCTCGCGACCCTCGCCGCCATCACCACTGCAGCGACGTTCCTCGTCCCAGAGACG
This sequence comes from Pseudoclavibacter sp. AY1F1, assembly GCF_002931075.1. GTDB lineage: Bacteria > Actinomycetota > Actinomycetes > Actinomycetales > Microbacteriaceae > Pseudoclavibacter. Next base: position 382,922 of record NZ_PSTQ01000003.1, read on the forward strand.
AAGGGGCGCGACCTGCTCCGCAAGGAGGACGCCATCCGCGTCTCCACCGACGAAGAGGACACCGGTTTGATCGACCTGCAGGACATCTACGAGGCCGCACCTGCTGCGGGCGCCGCATCCGCCTCCAGCGTGGGGGCCAAGTCGTGAGCTCACCGGTCGGGCTGAAGGCCTTCGACCTCACGGGCCGGACCGCGCTCGTCACGGGATCGAGCCAGGGCATTGGCCGGGCGCTCGCCGGCGGCCTCGCCGCCGCGGGGGCGAGGGTCGTGGTGCACGGCCGCGACCGTGCCAAGGCCGAGCGTACCGCCGCATCCATCGCCGAGACTCTCCGCCTCGCGGGCACGCCGGCCGAGCCGATCGTCTCGACCTTCGACGTCACGGATGCATCGGCAGTGGATGCCGGCATCGGCGAACTCGAGGCGAGTATCGGCACGGTCGACATTCTCGTCAACAACGCGGGAATCCAGCGTCGTGCCCCTATCGCCGAATTCACCGACTCCGATTGGCACGAGCTGCTGGCCACGAACCTCACGAGCGCGTTCTTCCTTTCGCGCCGGGTGGCCCGCGGCATGCAGGCCCGAGGCTCCGGCAAGATCGTGAACATCGGGAGCGTGCAGTCGCAGATCGCCCGCCCCTCGATCGCGCCATACAGCGCGACGAAGGGTGCCATCGTCATGCTGACGAAGGGGCTCTGCGCCGACCTGGCGCCGTCGGGTGTCACGGTCAACGCGCTTGCTCCCGGCTACTTCGCGACCGAGCTCACGAAGGCCCTCGTCGACGACGCCGAGTTCTCGGCCTGGGTCGCGCAGCGCACCCCGGCAGGGCGCTGGGGTCACGTGGATGAGCTTGTCGGTACGCTCGTGTTCCTCTCCAGTGACGCTTCGGCGTTCGTGAACGGCCAGACGATCTATGTCGATGGCGGAATGACGGCGGTTGTGTAATGCGAATCTCCAGGATCCAGACCAGTGACGGCACCGTCACGCACGCGTTTGCCGAGGGCGACTCGTGGGTGCCGTGCAGTGACCCATACGAGGCATTCGCGCGCGGTGACGAGCCGACCAGTCACGGCGAGCCGCTTGCCGACGCGACGCTGCTCGCGCCGAGCGAGCCGCGCATCGTCGTAGGGATCGCGCAGAACGGGCCGGAGCATCCCTCACCCATTCAGGCGTGGCTGAAGAGCCCACGTACGGTCGTGCCGAGCGGGACGCCCGTCGAGCTGCGCCGGAACGTCGGCCAGGTCGTCATCGAGGGCGAGGTGTGCATCGTCATCGGTCGTGACGCGGTCGACGTGCCCGTCGAAGACGCGCACACCGTGATCCTCGGCCTCACCGCCGTGAACGACATCTCCAACCCTGACCGTGCCAGCGTCGACCCTCGCAACTTCGAGGGCAAGGGCGGCGTCGGCTACACGCCGCTCGGCCCGTGGATCGAGACGGGCGCCGACCTCGCCAACGCCGAGCTCGAGGTGCGCATCAACGGCGAGCGCAAGGTGCTCACAGGCAGCCACGAGCTTCCCGCTGGGGTCGCAGAGTGCGTCGCCTACGTCACGAGCTGGGTGCCGCTCGGCCCCGGCGACATCATCATGACGGGCGCCCCCAAGTCGGCGTTCGCCGCCGAGCCTGGCGACCTCATCGAGATCACCGTCGCAGGCGTTCCGCTGGTCACGCCGTGCGTGTGAAGGTCGTGCGTGTGCACGCCGTGCGTGTGCATCCGGACCAAAAGAGCCCACAGGGAGGTCGTCTGTGACCCAGGAGAACCTGGCGGTCGTCGCCCACGGGAAGGGCGACCTCCGGCTCGACGTGCTGCCTGAGCCTGCGCCCGCCGCAGACCAGGCTGTCGTCGCGATCGCGTACGGCGGCGTGTGCGGGTCGGACCTGCACTACTGGATGCACGGGGCTGCGGGGGAGTCGATCCTCCGCGACCCGCTTGTCCTGGGCCACGAGATCGTCGGCACCGTGCTCAACGCAGCCACCGACGGCAGCGGCCCGGCGGCCGGCCAGCGGGTCGCGGTCCACCCCGCGACGCCCGGCGACGACGGGGTGACCCCGTACCCGGCCGACCGGCCGAACCTCTCGCCGGCCGGTACCTACCTCGGCTCTGCCGCTCGCATCCCGCACACGCAGGGGGCCTTCGCGCGTCGGGTTGCCCTGCCGGCACGCATGCTCCGCGTACTGCCGGACGGGCTCGACCTCAAGCTGGCCTCGCTCGCCGAGCCTGCCGCCGTCGCGTGGCACGGCGTCGGGCAAGCGGGCGAGGTCCGCGGCAAGCGCGTGCTCGTCATCGGCGCTGGCCCGATCGGTGCGCTTGTTGTCGCCGTGCTCAAGCATCACGGGGCGGCCGAGATCATCGCGAGCGACCTCCACGAGCTGCCACTCGCGGTCGCCACCAAGCTCGGAGCCCACCGGGTCATCGACGCGCGGGACGCCGAAGCGATCGCCGCCATCCACGCCGACGTCGTCATCGAGTCGTCCGGCACCGTGCCGGGCCTCGCCAGCGCCATCCGCGGCGCCGGTCGCGGGGGGCGGGTCGTGATGCTCGGCCTACAGCGCAGCGGCGAGGTGCCGGCGCTCCTTTCCATCGCGATCACTCGAGAGCTCACGCTGGTCGGCTCGTTCCGCTTCGGCGACGAGATCGACGCCGTCATCGGCGCGCTTGCCGACGGCTCGCTGGCCGTGGACGCAGTGCTCACGCACGAGTTCCCCGTCGAGCACGCGCTGGATGCGTTTGCCGTCGCGGGCGACGCGTCCCGCTCGTCGAAGGTGCTGCTCGTTTTTGACCCCGAGGACCATGGATCGCCAGAAGAAGGGGGCGCCTCGTGAGCTCTGACCAGGCAGAACGGCGGGCACGCGCCGCGGCAGCGGGGCACCCCACCCTCATCCACCCGCCCATGATCGTCATGGGCGTGCAGGGCACGGGCAAGACGACGATCGGCTCAGCGCTTGCGGAGCGGCTCGACGTGACGTTCATCGACAGCGACGACCTTCATCCGCCCGCCAACAAGGCGAAGATGGCGGCCGGAACGCCGCTCGAGGACGAAGACCGTGTGCCGTGGCTCAAGGTCGTCGGCGCGACCATCGCCGCCAACGCCGCCGAGGGGCGCACCACGGTCGTCGCATGCTCCGCGCTCAAGCGCTGGTACCGGGAGCTGCTGCGCTCGAGCGTGCCGGAGCTGCGCTTCGTCCATCTGGCAGGCGGGCGCGACCTCGTCGCCTCCCGACTGGCGACACGGAACCACGAGTTCATGCCGACGACCCTGCTCGACAGTCAGTTCGAGGTGCTCGAGCCGCTCGCGCCATGGGAGGCGGGCGTCGTGATTCCCGTTGTTGGCACACCCGCCGACATCGTGAATGCGGTCGTCGAGTACCTGGACGGTGCCGAACCCGACGAAGCCTGAGGGGTGTCTCGTCAGAGCTCGATCTTCACGGTGCTCGCAAAGTCGGCGCCCGTGGCGTCAACGAGCGCAGCGACAAGTGGATGCCACGGCCGAGTGCTCGGCCCGGCCAGCACAAGCTGCCGCGGTCTCCTGACGGCAAGTGGGCGCAGCACGAGGTCGTCCGGGAGCATCCCCCGGCCGAGCGAGGGAATGACGGCGACACCCATGCCCTGCTGCACCATGCGGAACATCGTGCTCATCTCACGCACGCGGTGCGAGAAGACGTAGGGCAGCCCGAGCTCGTCGTGCATCGTCTTGACGTGCGTCTCGCATCCGCCCGTCGAAACGATGAGGCCGTCGTCGTCGAGTTCGTCGAGCGGAATGGAATCCTGCCGCGCGAGCGGGTGGTCGGCGGGCACCAGCGCGGCAAACTCATCCGTCGCGACCAGCAGCCCTCCTCGTGGCGCCGGGGAAGGCTCGACGAGGACCGCCGCGTCGACCAGTCCCGCTTCCAGCCACTCGGGCATCTCCTCGTCATCGCCCTCGTAGATGGACACGCTGATGCCCGGCAGCCGTGCAGACCACAGGGCCAGCAGGTCAGGGACGAGCCCCTGGCAGACCGTCGCCACGGCGCCCAGACGAACGGTGCCCGTCAGAGTCTCGTCGCGGCGCACTGCGCTTTCGAGGGCCGAGACCGACGCGAGGGCCGCCCGCGCGTGCTCGATGACGCCCTGGCCGAGCGCCGTGAGGGCGATCCCGCCGTCGCGGCGGAGCACCCGCCCGCCGACGGCCTTCTCGAGCCCGGTCACCGCATGCGAGATCGCAGACTGGCCGACGCCGAGCTCGTTGGCTGCGTCGGTGAAGGATGCGCGGTCGATGACCGTGACAAGGGCGCGGAGCTGGGCGATGGTGACACTCATGAGTTCTCCTCATGTGGGAATGAGCCGAATGCATTTGCCTCATGCGGGGGTGGGGCCAACAATAAGTCCCATGAGTCCTTCCGGCAACAGCCGCGGCACCGTCGCCGCCTTCGTCGCCCTCGCGCTCGTCTGGGGTTCGAGTTTCCTCTTCATCAAGGTCGGGCTCGAAGGTCTGAGTCCCGCGCAGCTGGTGCTCGGACGCCTCACGCTCGGGGCGCTCGCACTCATCTCGATCATGCTCGTCACTCGGCGTCGGTGGCCCCGAGGCCGGGTCTGGATGCACATGCTGGTCGTCGCGATCACCCTCGCGGCGCTGCCGTTCTCTCTGTTCGCCTGGGCGGGGCAGTACATGCCGAGCAGTCTGTCGAGCATCTACAACGCGACGACGCCCATCATGACGCTGCTGCTCATGCCGCTCATACTGGTCGGCGAGCGGCTCACGCGCACGCAAGTCGTCGGGCTCGTGGTGGGGCTGAGCGGGGTCATTGTGCTGGCGGCGCCGTGGCAGCTCGCCGGTGTCGGCCAGTCGCCCCAACTGCTCCCGGCGCAGCTCGCCTGCCTCGGGGCCACGGCCTCGTACGGGTTCGCGGGACTGTACATGCGCCGGTTCCTCTCGAACTCCGGCTACGACACCATTACGCTGTCGGCGATCCAGATCGGCCTCGCCGCGATAATCGTTTGGCTTCTCGCTCCGTTCACGGCCCGGGGTGGTCTTGCCGTCGACCCCCCGGTGTTCCTCGCCGTCGCGGGGCTCGGGGTGCTCGGCACTGGGTTCGCGTACATCTGGTACAACCGCATCATCCGCGACTGGGGGCCGGCGCGTGCGTCGACCGTGACCTACCTTTCGCCCGTGGTCGGGGTGATCCTGGGTGTTGTGGTGCTCGGCGAGACGGTGCACTGGAACCAGCCACTCGGCGGCCTCATCGTTGTCCTCGGCGTGCTCGCAAGTCAGGGGCGGATGCCAGGGATGCGCGCGCTGAGTCGGCGGAATCGAGTTGATATCGAGGTGCCAGGGGCCGCTGTTCCGGCGGCTCCGAAGACGCGGGAATAGATCGGCACGCGCTACGTTGTATGCATATGCATGGAGTTCTCGGACCCACCGGTCCCGTGCATCGACAACGAAAGGGCTGATCATGCAGTTCGGAATCTTCTCCGTCAGCGACATCACACGCAACCCGGTCACCGGCGAGACGCCCAGCGAGGCCGAGCGCATCGACGCGATCGTCAAGATCGCCCAGAAGACCGAGGAAGTTGGCCTCGACGTCTTCGCGATCGGCGAGCACCACAACCCGCCGTTCTTCTCCTCGTCACCCGCCGTGCTCCTTTCTCATATCGCGGCACTCACGAAGACGCTGCGCGTCTCCACGTCGACGACCCTCATCACGACCAACGACCCCGTGCGCATCGCCGAGGAGTACGCGATGCTCCAGCACCTCTCCAAGGGCCGCATGGACCTCATGCTCGGCCGCGGCAACACCGCCCCCGTCTACCCGTGGTTCGGCAAGGACATCCGCTCCGGGCTGCCGCTCGCCCTCGAGAACTACAACCTGCTGCACCGCCTCTGGCGCGAAGACGTCGTCGACTGGGAAGGTAAGTTCCGCACGCCGCTGCAGGGATTCACGTCGACGCCGCGACCCCTCGACGACGTGGCGCCGTTCGTGTGGCACGGCTCCATTCGCACCCCGGAGATCGCCGAGCAGGCCGCCTTCTATGGCGACGGCTTCTTTGCGAACAACATCTTCTGGCCGAAGGAGCACTACATGCGCCTCATCGACTTCTACCGCCAGCGCTACGAGCACTACGGCCACGGCAAGGCGTCGCAGGCGATCGTCGGACTCGGGGGGCAGGCGTTCATCGCGAAGAACTCGCAGGACGCGAAGGACCAGTTCCGGCCCTACTTCAACGAAGCGCCCGTCTATGGCCACGGCCCGCGCATGGAGGACTTCATGCAGCAGACTCCGCTGTCGGTCGGCAGCCCGCAGGAAGTCATCGACAAGACGCTCACCTTCCGCGAGCACTTCGGCGACTACCAGCGCCAGCTGTTCCTCATGGACCACGCCGGTCTGCCGCTCGGCATGGTGCTCGACCAGCTCGAGCTGCTTGGCTCCGAGGTCGTCCCCGTGCTGCGTCGTGAGCTCGAGGCGCTGCGCCCCACCGAGGTGCCGGACGCCCCCACGCACGAGTCCCTGGTCCGCGCGAAGTACGGCGACGCCGCCCCGCGTCAACCGCGCCCCAACGAGAACCGCGGCGACAACGTCACCGGCTCCTCGCCTTACCAGGACACCGAGCTCGTCGCGTAGCTCCCGAAGCTCGCTCCCGAAACGGATGCGCGGGGTCGGCTCCGTCCGCCGGCCCCGCGCATCCGCCCGCTCCTTTTCTTTCCTCTGCCTCACGGCTCGAACTCGTTCAGAAGGACTCTCATGACCAACGCACAAGGCGCCTACCGAGTTGTTGTCATCAACGCGGGTATCAGCGATCCGTCGTCGACGAAGCTCCTCGCCGACCGCATCGAACGCGGCGTCGTGAAGCTCGCGTCGACGCGCGGCCGCGATGTTGTATCGACGCACATCGATCTGCGGATGCTCCTCCCGGAATTGCCCGCCGCCCTCGGCTCGCAGAGCTTCGGACCGCACTTCGAGCGCGCGATTGCCGCGCTCCGCGACGCAGACGGCATCATCGCGGCCGCCCCCGTCTACAAGGCCGGGCCGAGCGGTCTCTTCACGTCGTTCTTCCAGACCCTCGACAACGACCTCCTCATCGCGAAGCCCGTTGTGCTCGCCGCAACCGCAGGCACCGCGCGCCACGCGCTGGTCGTCGACGAGCAGATGCGGTCTATGTTCGCGTACCTGCGCAGCATGACCGTGCCCACTTCGCTGTTCGCGTCGACCGAAGACTGGCAGGACACGGGCCTCGGCTCCCGCATCGAACGCGCATCCGTCGAACTGCTTGCACTCATGGAAGCTGGCGTCGAACAGACGATCCGCGGCGACAACTGGGGCGGCTATCGGCACGAGCTCGGCAGCGCGGGCGGGACCGAGCTCGGCATCGAGCTCAACTCCGACCTCATGCGCATGGCGGCCGGCGGCGCGAGCTAGCCTCACCCGGCTCTCGGGATGGCGGAGTCACTTCGTTGGGGGAAGTTACCCCCACGAGGAAACTTTGCCATCCCGAGTCGGTGGAAGCACGGCGGAGGGATGTTGGAGGCGCGGCGGATGTAGCGCCGACGGGCCGGCGCGGAGGGTCTGGTCAGGTGCGCTCGCGAGACTGCTCGTCATGACTTCTCAGAGCAAGGCCTTCAGCAAGCGCGCGATCCTCTCGACCAGCCAAGGGGTGCTGACTGCCGTCTACTACTCGACCCCCGACTTCATTCCTTCGAAGGTGGCTCGCGGTGTCGTGAAGACGGCGATCACGCTGGGCATTACGGGGCTGGCAGTCCTGGAGTACCGCGACGAGAAGCAGGGCGCGCTCGAGGACTCGGATCTCCTCGTGCAGCCAGCGGCGCAGGCTCCCGGTGAGCTCATCGGCGGGCCGAGCGATCGGAACGACGAGCCGCACCCGGCCGAGGGGCTGCGTGACGAAGGCGGCGCTGCCTCGAAGGAAAAGGGCTTCTCTGACTTCTGGCTCTCGCTCACACCTGCACGGCGTGCGGGCTTGAGCGGTCTCGGCATCGCGGGTGCGATCGCGACGGCGGCCGGAATCGCGGCCGCCGAGCGAGGGATCTATCGGTTCGGCGAGCGTCGCGCTGAACGTGGCGTCGTTGCTGCGCACACGAAGACGGGGCTTGCCATCGGAGGCCTCACGACGCTGCTCGCGCTCGTCCCGCCGCCCAAGAACAAGTAACACGGGTCCCGCGGTCGAGGAGCGCGGCCGTCGCGCGTTTCCGGACGGCTTCCACGCACGCAGATGGTTTGCAACCCATCCGCGTGCGCGAAAGTCATCCCGAATCCGCGTCGAGCGGCGTGGTCAGCGCGTCGTGTCCGGCCCGAGGCGACGAACCGGCTGCCCGTCCGCCGGGCTAAAGATCTAGAAGCCGGCGAGCACCTCGTCGATGATCGCGATGCCGCGGCGCGCGTCCGCGTCGGTAATCACGGCCGGCGGGACGACGTGGATGCGGTTGTCGGCGATGAAGGGCAGGAGCCCGCGGGCGATGAGCTGCGATTTGATGGTCGCCATGTCGGCGGCGGCGAGCGGCGCGCGCGTCGTGGGATCGCTCACGAGCTCGACCGCCCAGAAGACGCCCTTGCCTCGAACCTCTCCGACAACCTCGTGGCGGGACGCGAGCTTGTGCAGCGCGGGCCCGATGACCTCACGCCCGAGGCGGGCCGCGTTCTCGACGATGCCTTCCTCTTCCATGGTCTCGAGCGTCGCGACGATGGAGGCTGCGGCAAGTGGGTGCCCCGAGTACGTGAGGCCGCCGGGGAAAACCTCGTCATCGAAGTGCGCGGCGATCTCCTCGGAGATGACAACCCCGCCGACGGGCACGTACCCGGAGTTGACGCCCTTCGCAAAAGTGATGAGGTCTGGGCGCACGTCGTAGGCGTCGAACGCGAACCACTCGCCCGTTCGACCGAAGCCGGCCATGACCTCGTCGAGGATCAGCCGCACCCCATAGCGATCGCAGATCTCGCGCACGCCCGCGAGGTACCCGGGTGGCGGCAGGAGGACGCCGGCGGTGCCCGGGATGCTCTCGATCAGGATCGCGGCGACCGAGGCCGGGCCTTCCGCCTGGATGACGCGCTCGAGGTGGTGCAGCGCGCGTTCGCTCTCCTGCTCGGGCGTCCCAGCCCAGAACTCCGAGCGGTACAGGTACGGCCCGAAGGCGTGCACGTGGCCGCGGGCGAATTCGTTGGGGATGCGGCGCCAGTCGCCGGTCGCGACGATCGCGGAGCCCGTGTTGCCGTGGTAGCTGCGGTAGAGGGAGACGACCTTGTCGCGCCCCGTCGTAAGCCGGGCCAGGCGGATCGCGTTCTCGATCGCATCCGCGCCGCCGTTCGTGAAGAACACCTTCGAGAAGCCTTCCGGGGCGTGCGACAGGATGAGCTCGGCGGCCCTGGCCCTCGTCTCGTTGGCGTGGGCCGGGGCGATCGTCACGAGCTGCGCCGCCTGCTCCTGGATGGCCGCGATGACCTTCGGGTGCTGGTAGCCGATGGTGACGTTCACGAGCTGGCTTGAGAAATCAAGGTACTCGTTGCCATCGAAGTCCCACAGCTTGGCGCCTTCGCCGCGCGCGATGGGCAGCGGCGAGATCTTCCCCTGGGCTGACCAGGAGTGGAACACCGAGGCGAGGTCTCGCTCGCGGACGTCGGCGTTGCTGAGGGAGGTGCTGAGGGCTGGAGCGGTCATGCATCCACTTTGAAGCCACAGATGTACCGAGTTGCTGGGCAAATCGGTGAGAATGGGTGCCATGACTCGACAAAAGCGCCACTGCTGTCTCGCGGACGGGGGGCTGTCATGAGCGTCACGCTGCGCGAGCTCGTGGAGGAGACCGAGTTCAAGTTGCGGGTACTGCACGCCGCCGACGGGGATGCGCTGGACCGCACGCTCGTTTGGGCGCACAGCTCGGACCTGGTCGACCCGACCCCGTGGCTGGAGGCCGGCCAGTTGCTGCTGACCGACGGCATGCAGTTCGCGGTGCCAGAGGCTCCGTCGAGGGGAGGCGCGGCGGGCCTCGTGGAGGCGGAGTCTCGCTCTCCAGTCTCCGCGACCGCGACGGTTCGCTTCCAGGCGCTCGCCAGCGAGGGAGTCTTCGACGCCTACGTGGCACGCCTGCGTGCGGCTGACGTCGCGGTGCTCGGCTTCGCGACCGAGGTCATCCACGCGGAGGTGCCCGCCGACCTCGTCACCGCCTGTCAGCGCCACGGCCTGACGCTCGTCGAGGTCGCCGAGCGCACCCCGTTCATCGGCATCATCCGCTACCTCGCCGACCAGCGCGCCCTCGAGCAGCGGGCGCGGCTCGAATGGTCGCTGCAGGCGCAGCGCAAGCTCGCCAGGGCGGCGCTCAGGCCGGGAGGGCTTGGTGCGATCCTCGTCGAGCTCGAGCGGCAGCTGGAGAGCTGGGTTGCGCTGTACGACTCGACCGGGCTTCGTGTGGAGGCGCAGACGCGCATCCAGGTGCCGGAAACCGAAGCTCCCGAGGTCGAACGAATGGTGCAGAGCCTGCTCGCGCGCGGCGGACGCTCTGGGGCCCGCCTGCACGGCGACGGTGGCGACGTGACCCTGCAGACGGTGGGCCAACACGGTCAGCTGCGCGGGGTGCTCGCGGTCGGGGGCCGAGCGCCTCTCGACCTCGCGGGCAACGACCTCGTTGCGAGCGCCATCGGCCACGCGTCGATTGCGCTTGAGCAGAATCGGGAATTGGATGCGGCGCGCGGGCACCTGCGGGTTGGCCTGCTCGAACTGTTGCTCGCTGGTGAGATGGACGTGGCGACGCGCACCGCGGAGACGGTGTGGGGCAAGCTTCCGGTCACCCCGATCAGGGTCATGCAGGCGCGAGGCGGGGAGCCGGGGCAGGCGCTCCTCGACCGGCTCGAACGGCTGGCAGGTGCGGGCAGCGAGCCCCTGTTCTTCGCGGCGCGCGAGCAGGAACTCATCGCGATCGTCCCCGCGGCAGGCGGTGCGACGCTGCTCGAGGCGCTGACCGAAGCCGGGTTCTCGGCGGGGGCCTCCGCGCCAGGCGACTGGCCTGAGCTTGCCCGCCTCCTCTCGGAGGCGCGCAAGGCGGCGGAGCGCAGCACGCCAAATCGGCCGTCGGTGCGTTTCGAGGAGCTCGCCACGACCGGGATGCTCGGTGCGCTCGAGGCTGCGGATGGTCGGGTCACGGCCCGCCGGGTCCTGCAGCCGCTGCTCGAGCACGGTGAACAGGGTCGGCTCTTGCTGGAGACGCTCGCCGCCTGGACGGAGGGGAACTGCGCGTGGGACCCGGTCGCGAAGTCGCTCGGCATCCACCGGCACACGCTGCGCAGCCGCGTCACGACTGCGGAGCAGCTCTTGGGCATCGACCTGCAGACCTTCGCCGGCCGCGCCGAGGTGTGGTCCGCGATGCGGCTCCTCGACGAGGCGTGAGGCGCTTCGTGGTGCCAGCGAGCCAGCGGCTACCGCTCGTCGCGGAGCCTCGCCGCGAGCCGCCGCATGCTGAGGGCGCGCTTTTGCCAGAAGGCCCACATCCCGAACCACACGAACGGGGTCAGAATGCCGGCGCCCACCTTCAGCTGGTCCCGGTAGAGGGTCCGCGCGCCTGGCAGGGGCGACACCACCATCCGGTGCTCGAACGTGGTCATGACGGCGAGTAGGCCAGATTCGGGGTACCCGCGGTCGCGGAGCTCGTGCATCCCGTTGCCCAGGTCGCGGTACTGACCGTCGATGACCTGCGTGCCCAGCGGCACCTTCCCGAGCAGGCTGATCTCGACTCGGTGAGGGCGCTCGGGCGACCAGCGCTCGGGGAAGCCGCCCGGCTCGAGCGAGCGCACCTCCGCGAGGGGAGCGGCCACGGCGCGGAACGCGTCGGGGCGCTGCAATGCGTCGGCGAGCAGTTCGGTGGGGCAGTCGAGCTCGAGCTTCAGGAGGATGCGCACGGGCACATCCTCGCCTGCTCGCCTCGGAAGTCACCTGCGCGAGCAGCCGGACACAGTTGTGGCGTTGTGCGGTTGGTTCGCGCGCCAACCGCACAACGCCACAACCCTGGGGCGAAATGCTCCTAGCTGGCTAGTCGTTTTCGGGGAAGCCGAGGTTGATGCCGCCGTGCTTGGCGGGGTCGAGCCAGCGGCTGGTGACGGCTTTCTCGCGGGTGTAGAAGTGGAAGCCCTGCAGGCCGTAGGCCTTGGAGTCGCCGAAGGCGGAGTCTTTCCAGCCGCCGAAGGAGTAGTAGGCGACGGGGACGGGGATGGGCACGTTGATGCCGATCATGCCGACCTGGATCTCGTTCTGGAAGCGGCGGGCAGCGCCGCCGTCGTTGGTGAAGATCGCGGTGCCGTTGCCGAACTGGCCGGTGTTGATGAGCTCGACACCTTCCTCGAAGCTCTTGACGCGGACGATGCCGAGGACGGGGCCGAAGATCTCTTCGGTGTAGGCGCGGCTCGTGGTGGGGAGGTTGTCGATGAGGGTGGGTCCGAGCCAGAACCCGCCGTCGGCGCCTTCCGCGCTGATGTCGCGGCCGTCGACGAGCACGTCGGCGCCGTCGTCTTTCGCGATCTGGATGTAGGAGGCGATCTTGTCGCGGTGCATTTCCGACACGATGGGGCCCATGTCGGGTTCCTTGTGGGTGTCGGTGGGGGTGCCGTCGCCGATGCGGAGCTTCGCGATGCGCTCGGTGACCTTCTCGATGAGCTGGTCGGCGACGGGCTCGATCGCGAGGACAACGCTGATGGCCATGCACCGCTCGCCCGCGGATCCGTAGCCGGCGTTGATGGCCTGGTCGGCGACGAGGTCGAGGTCCGCGTCGGGGAGGACCAGCATGTGGTTCTTCGCGCCGCCGAGCGCCTGGACTCGTTTGCCGTTCTTGGATGCGGTCTCGTAGATGTATTGCGCGATGGGGGTGGAGCCGACGAACGAGATCGCGGCGACGTCGTTGTGGTTCAGGAGGCCGTCGACGGCTTGCTTGTCGCCGTGGAGGACGTTGAAGACGCCGTCGGGGAGGCCGGCTTCTTTCCAGAGTTCCGCGAGCCAGAGGGCGGCGGAGGGGTCTTTCTCGCTGGGCTTGAGGACAACGGTGTTGCCGACGGCGATCGCGATGGGGAAGAACCACATGGGGACCATGGCGGGGAAGTTGAACGGCGAGATGATGCCGACGACGCCGAGGGCCTGCTTGATGGAGAACACGTCCACACCGGTGGAGGCGTTCTCGGTGAAGTCGCCCTTCATGATGTGGGGGAACCCGGTGGCGAGTTCCACGACCTCGAGGCCGCGCTGGATCTCGCCAGCGGCGTCGGAGACGACCTTGCCGTGCTCGGAGGTGATGATCTTCGCGAGCTCGAACTTCCGCTCGTTCAGCAGCTCACGGAAACGGAACAGCACTCCTTGGCGCTTCGCGACGGATGCGTTCAACCAGCCCGGGAAGGCCGCTTTCGCCGCGGCGACGGCCGCGTCGATCTCTTGCTGTTCCGCCAGTGCGACGTGCGCGGTGGCCACGCCGAGCGCTGGGTTGAAGACGGGGGCCGTGCGGGCGGGGGTCGCTGTCGCGAGGGCGCCGTCGATCCAGTGCTGGATCGTGGGAAGGGCAGAGTCCACGTGATACTCCTTGGGATTGCTGGGTGGGCGGGGTCGCTGAGCTGGTAGAGATCGCTGAGCTGGTAGAGCTCGCTGTGCTGGTTGAGGTCGTTGAGCTCGTTGAGCTCGCTGTGCTTGTCGAACCGGCTGAGCGTCGCGAACGGAAGCATCGTCAGACTACGGACGGCCACGGACGCCCGAGTGGCGACTTTGTAGAGGCGCACGGAGGTATTCGACCAAACTGGCAACGAGTTTTGCGTCAGACTGGCAGCGACAAGACGGCCGAGCCGAGGAGCGAGATGTCCAAGTATCGAGTGCAGAATCCAGCCACTGGCGAGATCGTCGAGACCTTCGACGACGCGACGGATGCGCAGATCGAGCAGGCCGTTGCGAGCGCCGACTCGGTTTACCGTGAGTGGCGCGAGCGCAGCGTGCAGGACCGCGCGGCCGTCGTGAGGCGCGTCGCCGAGATCTTCCTCGAGCGCAAGGACGAGCTCGCGAACCTCATTGCGGTCGAGATGGGCAAGTCCGTGCAGGAGTCGATCGACGAGGTCGAGTTCGCGGCGTCGATCATCGACTACTACGGCGTGCACGGCCCGAGCCTCATCACCGACTACGAGATCCCGAGCACGATTCCGGGCAAGGCGTTTGTCGAGCACCGCCCCGTCGGGACGCTCCTCGGGGTCATGCCGTGGAACTTCCCCTACTACCAGGTGGCTCGCTTCGCCGCGCCGAACCTGGTGCTCGGCAACACCATCCTGCTCAAGCACGCCGATATCTGCGCCCGGTCCGCCCTCACCATCCAGGAGATCATGGAGCAGGCTGGAGTTCCGGTTGGCGGCTACCAGAACGTCTTCGCTTCCCACGACCAGATCGCGACGCTCATCGCCGACGACCGCGTTCAGGGCATCTCGCTGACGGGTTCCGAGCGTGCGGGTGCCATCATCGGCGCGCAGGCGGGCAGCAACCTGAAGAAGTGTGTGCTCGAGCTCGGCGGCATCGACCCGATGGTGGTGCTCGATTCGGACGACGTCGCGGACGTCGCGAAGCAGGCGTGGGACTTCCGCGTGTACAACGTGGGGCAGGTCTGCAACTCGAACAAGCGGCTCATCGTCATGGACGACATCTACGACGAGTTCGTTGCGGAGCTGAAGAAGCTCGCGACCGGTCTCGTGCCGGGCGATCAGCTGGACCTCGCCGAGGGTGAGTTCGCGCCGATGTCGAGCCGCGCGGCCGCGGAGACGGTCGACGCTCAGGTGCAGAAAGCAATCGCGGAGGGCGCGACCCTCGAGATCGGCGGCGTTCTTGCGGAAGGGCCGGGCGCTCACTACTCGCCCGCAGTGCTTACCGGGGTTCCCCGCGATTCCGAGTCCTATGGTGTCGAGATCTTCGGCCCCGTCGCGACCGTCTACCGGGTCTCGAGTGACGAGGAGGCCCTCGAGCTCGCGAACGACTGCGCGCTTGGCCTCGGCGGTTCGGTCTTCTCGACGGACGAGGCTCGCGCTACCCGCGTCGCGCAGCGTCTCGAGGTGGGTATGGCGCACGTCAACACGATCGCAGCGGAGGCCGCTGAGCTGCCATTCGGCGGGGTCAAGAACTCCGGCTTCGGGCGTGAGATGGGCCCCATTGGAATCGGGGAGTTCGCCAACAAGCGTCTCTTCTTCGTCTCAGCGTAAGTCGTCCGTGAGCGGATGCGGGGCAGGGCGCCAGGCATCCCGCCCCGCTCCTCTGGCCGGTCCTCGCGCATCCACCTGGGGAAAAGTCGCGCGGGCCGCGCCTCGAACGGCCATGATGGAGACATGGAAGACGAGCAACTCATCACCGTCCTGAGCGACGAGGAAAGCCGCGAGCTCCTGAGCGCGACGAGGTTCGGACGCATCGCGTTCGCGTTGAACGGCCGTGTGGAGATCTACCCGCTCAACATCGCGTACAGCGAGGAAAGCGGCAGCGGGAGCGCCGGCGAGATCGTCTTCAAATCTGCGCCCGGCTTCAAGCTTGCCGGTGCGTCTATCGCGAAAGAGGTCGTGTTCCAGGCGGATGCGCTCGGAGACGGCTTCGCGACGAGCATCGTCGCGCGTGGCGAGGCGCGCGTGCTGAGTACGGAGGCCGAGCTCGAGTGGGCTGCTGACCTCGACGTGAGCCCGCTCATCGCTACCCCCAAAAATGAGTACGTCGCTATCAAGGTGGGGGAGGTCTCCGGACGTCGCTATGTCACGGGCGAAGAACTCGAGCCCCTCATCGACACCGTCGCCTAGGCGTGGCGGACACCGCACTGGGCAGGGCCGCTACCGGCGCCGAGCCTGACCCCGTCGATCGACTCATCCTCGACGAGGCCGCCGAGCTGGCTGGGCCGACGGCCCCGCTTGTCGTCGTCGGCGACGCCACGGGCGCGCTCGCCGTCGCTGCCGCGGAGCGGTTCGACCTCGATACCGTCCGCACCTTCCACGACGCCGTCACCGACGAACGGGCGAGCGACGAAGCCGTGCGAGCGAGCTTCCGTTCGCTGAAGGCTGTCCGCTTCGGGCTGGAGCCCGCCCTGTTCGAGGGGGCGCGGCTCGTGCTGCTGCGGCTCCCGAAGTCGCTTGCCGAGCTCGACGAGGTCGCCCGTCTTGTTGCCGCGCATGCGCATCCGGACGTGCGGGTCGTCGCCGGCGGCCGAATCAAGCACATGAGCCGCGGCATGAACGAGACGCTGGAGCGTTCGTTCGGTGCAGTCTCCGCGAGCCTCGGCAGGCAGAAGTCGCGAGTGCTGCACGCGAGCGGGCCGAAGGCCGAGTTGCTCGGGGCCGAAACCGGGTATCCGATCGTGCAGAACTCCGACGAGCTCGGCTTCGCGATCGCGAGCCACGGGGGCGCGTTCGCGGGCCCCCGCCTGGACCTCGGCACGCGTGAGCTGCTCGCCGTCCTGCACGAGCTCCCCGCGGACGCGTTGCCTGCAAGCGGGCTCGCCGTTGACCTCGGCTGCGGCACCGGTGTGCTCGGCGTCGCTCTGGCCAAGCTCAGGCCGGGGCTCGAGGTCGTCGCGAGCGACCGCTCCTGGGCGGCTGCGGCCTCGTCCCGCGAGACGATTCGCCTCGCTGGTGTCGGGGACAGGGTCGAGGTGCGCCGCGAAGATTCGGGCTCGAGCATAGAGACCGGCACGGTTGACATCGTGCTGCTCAACCCGCCGTTCCATGACCGTCACGAGGTCGTGGAAGACATGGCGCATCCGCTGTTCGAGCAGGCAGCACGCATGCTGAAGCCGGGCGGGACCATGCTGACGGTGTTCAATTCGGGCCTCGCGCACCGGGCCGCGCTCGAGCGGATCGTCGGCCGAAGCAGGCAGATCGCACGGGGTGCGAAGTTCACCGTGGTGATCAGCCGCAAACGTGGCTGATCGTCACCGAAAAGCGCGCCGGGCGGGGGCATCCGGTCGGTAGGCTGATCATCTGAACCGGAGGCGCTATGACCGATCTCATCCACATGCTCCGCGACTGGATGCCGAAGCAGCGGTGGTACTCGGGCGGGGAGGGGCGGGCGCCGCAGCTCACCCACCTCGGCAGCTACGTGCTCGCCAACCCGAATGGTGAAGCCGGCGTGCATCTGGTGACCGTGCCATGCATCCTCGATTCTTCCGGGGATGAGCCGGTCGTGTACCAGGTTCCGATCGTGCTCCGAGAGGTGGATGCGCGAGTCCCGGCCCTCGGCTACATCGGGTCGATCAGCAACGCCTCGGGGCGTGTGAGCGCCGTCGTCGACGGGCCTCACGACATCGCGTTCGCGAAGGCGCTCCTGGCCCTGCTCGAGCGTGAGGGGCATGCGACCGGGGCCGGCGGGCGGAGCGACATCGCCGCCTACGGGCTGCCGATGCCCGGAGCTGTCGTCGGGAGCTTCGTGACGAGCCGGGTGCTGTCTGGCGAGCAGTCGAACACGTCGATCATCTGCGAGATGAGACTCCCGGACGGGGCTGACGCGGCGCCGCTCATCCTCAAGGTCTTCCGCATGCTGCACGATGGCGAGAACCCGGAGGTGACGCTGCAGTCCGCGCTCGCCGCAGCAGGCTCCGTGCGTGTGCCGCCTGCCGTCGGGCACCTGTCGGGCTACTGGCCCGACCCGCGCGCACAAGGCGGCCGCGCCTCCGGCAACTTCGTGTTCGCGCAGGAGTTCCTGCCGGGCGTCGAGGACGCGTGGCGCGTGGCGTTGCGTGCGGCAGAGACGGGCGACGACTTCGGTGACGCCGCCTATACGCTCGGTGAGGCGACCGCGGAGGTGCACCGCACGCTGCGCGAGGTGCTGCCGAGTGTCGAGTCGACCGCGCCGAGGGTGCAGGCCGAGGTCGCGGCCATGCGTCAGAGGCTGGATGCGGCGATTGCTGTCGCGCCCGCGCTGGAGCGCCTGCGTGGGGCGGCGGAGGAAGTGTACGCGCACGCCGCGGCCATGCACTGGCCCCGGTTGCAGCGGGTGCACGGCGACCTGCACCTCGGGCAGGTGCTTGCCGTCGAAGATCGCGGCTGGGTGTTCCTCGACTTCGAGGGGGAGCCGCTGCGTTCCATCGAGCAGCGCAACACGGCGGATGCTCCACAACGGGATATCGCGGGCATTCTTCGGTCGTTCGACTACGTCGCTGGGTCTCTCGAGATGACCACGGGGCGCAACGTCGCGGGCGACTGGGCTGCTCGGGCGCGGCAATCGTTCCTCAACGGCTACGCCGCGGCAGTGAGCGGCGAGGCCAGGGCCGGGCGCCACACTGGGGCGATCACGCTCGAGGGGCGCGCCGCCCGCCGGCAGGCCCAGGACGCGCACGACGCCGCAGACGCCCGCGAACTCTCGGGCGTGACTGGAGCTCGAGGCGGGTCTCAGGAAGACCGGCCGCTGAGCGCAGCGGAATCTGCCGCGCTCATCAGAGTGTTCGAACTCGACAAGGCCCTGTACGAGGTGATCTACGAGGCGTCCCAGCGGCCTGCGTGGCTGAGGATCCCCGTGCGAGCCGTGCAGCGCATCCTCGCCTAGGCGAGGATGCGCTGCGGTTCGGGATTCCGTCTCCTGCTGGGCGCCTGCCGGGCGCTCGCCTCGACGCCCGCATCGACGCGGTAGACGTTATCCACAGATTCTTCCGGTCATCGTTTGAGGCGCGTTCGCGCGACTACCTTCGCGAGTACGCAATCGGAAGGATGTATGTGCCGAGCAAAGACACGTTCAACAGTTCGCCCGGCAATCCGCGTGGTGTGCCGAGTACCGGAGGGTACTCGCCCGAGGTCTACGACTTGTTGTTGGATGCGGGTGGTCGGCTAGCAGCGTTCTACGTCGCGAGAGCCGCGCGTGCTCGAAATGCCCCCGACGTCCGCCGTTGGCAGAACAAGCTCGCCGCGCTGCGTGAGGAGATTGCTGACGTTGACGCACAGTCGAACGTGAGCGTCGTCGGCAAGCGCAACGAGCTCCTCGAGCGGTACCGCGTCGAGGCGAGTGGCGGCGAAAGGTACCCGGAAGGCCCAGACGACGAGACGACCCAAACGACGAGAGGACGAATATGACCGACAGAGCTGACAGAGCTGACAGAGCTGACAGAGCTGACAACGCGGACCACGCGGACGACGTTGCCAACAGCGACCACGTCGACGACTACGACCCCATGATCTACGACGCCATGCGCGAAGCCGCGAATCGGCTTAGAGGGTTGTACGTGGCTCGGCAGAATGAGGCCACCACCGAAGAGGAAAGACAACGCTGGCTCGAAAAGCAGATCAGCGTTCGCATCGAAGCAGATGCGGTCGACACCTTCTCGCTGGAGGCCGTGCAGGCGCTGAGGGCTTCATTCGTCGCACGATGCAGGGCAGAAGAACAGTGAGCCAGGGGCTTGAGCTGACCCAGGGGGAGCTCCACTCAATCTTTCAGCGGTCGATTCAGCCAGAACTCGAAGCGCTCCGGGCCAGTGAACCAGAGGCTGAGCCAACGCTCATTCTTGTCGGAGCCCAGCCGGGAGCTGGCAAGACTCGAACTGTTGGGCGTGCTCAACAAGATCATGCCGGTGCGCTTGCGGTCGTCGGCGATGACCTGCGCGTGTTTCATCCCGACTACGCACGCCTCATGCGTGAGGAACCGTTGCGCATGCCGGAGGTGACGGCGCAGGCAGCTGGTGCATGGGCGCGCATGTCGAGCGACTACCTGCGGGATCGGCAGGCGTCGGTGGTGTTCGAGACCACGTTCCGGCAGCCGGATGCGGTTGTTGCTACCGCGAAGGAGTTCCGCGACGCCGGCTACCGAGTCGAGGTGCGGGCGCTCGCCGTGCCCGAAGCCGTTTCGCGCCTCGGCGTGCTCTCGCGCTACGCGGAGCAGGTGCGCGACCAGGGCGTCGGTCGGTGGACACCGCAGGCATTCCACGATGTCGCCGCAGAGCAGATGCCCAGGTCGCTCGAGCGAGTGATTGCCGAGGGGCACGTCGACAGGGTCCTCGTCGTTGATCGTGCCGGCCGCGCACTCTACGCGTCCGACATCGACGCGGCCGCTGCGAGCTCGCCCGCCGCCGGACACGGCGCAGAAGCCCGCGCCGAAGCCCGCGCCGCCGTCGACGCCGGGCGACGAATCGAAACCCTGGGAAGCGAGGCGTCGAGAGCCTGGCTTGGCACCTTCGACCGCGACGCGAACTTCGTCCTCGACCGGGCCGACATCGGCAGCGACGTGCTCGCCACCATCGACGACCTCCGCCGCGACGGCGACCGTATCGCCGGCCTCGCCCACGCACCCGACAGTCCAGAAGCAGCCGACGCGGCGTCCAAACTCGCGGATCTCGGCGATCGCACCAGCGCCGCGCGGGATGCCCTCGAGCACAGTTCAGAGCACACCAAGCCGAGCGCGCCGGGCATCACAGACGTGCGGTCGCGACTCACCACCAAGCTCGAGACGACCCTCAACCCCGGTTCGAATCAGCGCCCCGCCCCGGCCGCCACGCGCGCGCAGCAACCAACGCTCGACCACGATCGCTGAACCAGCGCCCCACCAGAGCTCTGAACCAGCGCGCTGGCCCAGAGCCCTGATCCAGGGCGCTGGCCCAGAGCCCTGATCCAGGCGCTGAACCAGGACCCCAGCTGCGTCCAGCCAGCTCTCGTCGGCCGGGCTCAGTCGGCCTCAGCCGAGCTCAGCCCGGGCCCACGGGGTCAGCCGGGCTCAGCCCGGCTCAGCCCGGGCCCACGGGGTCAACCAGGGTCAGCCGACCCGGCGAAGCTCCGGCTCCCGCACTTTCAGGAACGGCGCGTACGGCAACATGAGGCGCTGCGCGACGCGGGCAAGAGCCCCCGCATCGGGAGCCAACTCGACCTCGGCGCCATCGCCCATGAGGACGGCCGCCATGTTGCGCTTCGCGGTGGTACCCCACTGCTCGAGGATCGTCGTATGCCCAGTCAGCAGGTCACCGAGTGACAGCGGCGCGCCGGCGGCTCGCTTCTCCTGAGCCGCCCCCAGCACGCCCGTCTCGAGCCTCACCACGCCAGGCGTGTTCGCGGGGTCAGCGCCATGCCCGAAATGCCCCGCCGACCCCAGGAAGGGGAGATGCACGTTGACGCCGAGGATCGGACCAACAGATGGATCCACGGGAGCCAGCAGCGAATAGTGCGGAACACGCGCCGACGCCGGCAGGTCGTCAAGCGACGTCACGCCGTGCCCGAGGCCAGCGCTCGACACGTGCACAACCCGGTCAACCCGCATCCCGAGCGACATGGCGCGACCGGTCACCCCACCACCGAAGCTGAAGCCGAACGCCGTCAGCGCCACCCGGCCGTCGCGCGGAATCGAGTTCACGAACGCCCCCAGCTTGCGAGCCAGACCGTCAGCCATCGCCGCCGACAGCGCCAACGGGCCTCGCGGGAACCGGCCGCCCTGCCACACCACAAGCCCAGCCGTGCCTGCCGGCGCGAGCTTCAGCAACTCCGACATGGTGTGCGCCTTGCCCTCGAAATCCAGCAGGCGAGCCTCATTGCCCGGCACGAACACGCCAACCGACGTGACACCCTCCGCGAACGGCGAAGCCAGCGGATCCTCCGACTCGGAGATCGCGGGCCCCACGTACTCGACGATCGAATCTCGTTCAGGGTCGAAGGCCAGCACGAACCTCGGCTGGCCTCCACGGTCGACAAAACCGCGCCCGCTGTGCAGCTCCTTCAGCTGGTGGAGGAGCCGCTCGCGGTCGCGCAGCTCGCCACGGCTCGCATCCGCCAAGATGCTCTTGATCTCACCGCCCGCGAACGCGCTCGCGCTGCCAAGCGCACGCTCAATCGACGCGCCAGACTCGAGCGCCCTGATGGCCCGTCCGAGAGATTCCCGGTTCGCCCGCACACGCACCGACCACGGGATGCCGTCGAGATTACCGACAAGCAGCGGCACCTGCTTCATGAGCCGTTTGTGCACGGAGACGGGCAACGAGCCCCACCACTCGCGCGTCGTCGCGGCTGAGGGAGGCGCGTTCAGGACGCGGCGCAGGCGACCGCGCGAAATAGGCCTCGACTCGATCAGGCGGGTGAGGTCAGCAAAAGAAGAACGGGCTCGCACGCATGAAGCGTAGCGAGCCCGTCCGACAATTCGGGTGGTGAGTCGCCCCGTCAGGCGGGCGACCATCAGCCCACGCGATAAGTGCGAATCAGCCCACGCGTCAGGCGAGAATCAGTAGTACTCGCCCTGGCGGAAGTCCCAGCTGTTGAAGGACTCAGCGAGGATCGCCATGATGCGGTTGATGTCGAGGCCCTTGCGGATCACGACAGGCGCGGGGGAGATGGAGCGCTGGCCGCCCTGCTCGGGGATGAGCGTGCCTTCGGCGTCGACCATCGAGATCATGACGCCCTGCTCGTGACGCGTCTCCGTCGTCGCTTCAGGCTGGATCGACGCGACGTAGTCGTTAGCCTCGATGATGAGGTCGGCGCGGTCGTGGATGCGCTCGCCGATGCCCTCGACGAGTCCACGGTTGCCCTTGCCGGACGGGTTCGCGGAGCTCGCGAACGCGAAGCGTCCGTGGTTGTCGTAGAGCTCCTTCGCGAGCTTCTCGCCCGGAACGCCGAACTTGATGACGAAGCAGCTCGTGCCGCGGCCGTCCATCATGAGTTCCTTCGTGCCGTCATCGGGAAGCGCCGCGACAGCCTCTTCCTTCCAGGGCAGGATGCAGCCGAGGAGGATGTCGTCGTTCCAGTGGCGCTCGTAGAACGCGTCGATCTCAGGCGTGAGCTGCGCGAGGGCGCGGAGCTGCTCGAGCGAGCCGCAGAGCACAACACCCGGCTTGTTGCGGTTGCGCTCCTTCGCCTCGAACTTGCGCTCGAGTCCCTCCTTGTCGGAGGTCATGATGATGTAGCCGACCTTCGTCGGGACGACGACGAGTCCGCCGTCTCCCGTGAGGATGTCGACGGCTTCTGGCTGCACGTCGCCGTTCCACGCGATCAATTTGCTGTCCATAGCTGCGTTTCTCTCGAAATTGGTGCTCGGGCTCGTCGAGCCGGAGTGAACTGTCGCGTCCGCTTGGGTCGCGTCGAGGATCGATCCTACTTGGTGTTGGCGCGCGGCCAGGGTCGGTAGGGCCCACGCCCGTAGGGTTGAGGGCATGGAGACTCCCCCGCAGACCCCAGATAGCGCTGCATCTTCTGGGGACGAGCCCGAGGCGCTGGTGATCGCATCGGGTCCACGCCCGACTACCCCAGGTGAGGTTGCGCAGGTCATCGAGCGGTTCCTGCACGAGACGGTTCCCCCGATCTTCGAGCTCGACCCGACCATGGACGTGCGGGGCTTCGATGCGGCGCGTGTCACCGCGCATCCGCTCGCGGGTGACCTTCTGGGGCTCGACCTCGACTTCTCGGGCCTCGAGGTGACGCTCGATCCGACGGTCATGGACGCCCCGCCGACGCCCGAGTTCCCGGTATTCGGCACCGAGGTGTCGAGGGCGGATGCGAAGGTGGCCGAGGTGCGCGCACGTGCGCTTCCCATCCGCATCCAGGACGTCGAGGTCGACGCGACGGTCACGGCCACCGGGGTGCACGTCGACTGGGCGGAGGATGAGCTCGGCCAGCTGGCGCTTGCGCTCAAGCACGGCACGTCCGGGGGCGAGGCCGTGACGGTCTTCCCCGTCGACGACCTGTCGATCGACCTCTCGGCGCAGCAGCAGGCGGTTTCCGACGCGGTGGTCAAGATGGTCCAGGAGTCGGCGGAGAGCCAAGGCTTCAAGGTGTCGAGCATGGAGATCAAGCTCACGCAGGCCGGATCCCGCGGGGCGCACGTGCGCGTCGCCGGCAAGGTCAAGCGGGGGCTGCTGGGTGCCAGTCTGCTCTTCACGACGGAGGCTCAGCTTGGCGACGACCTCAAGCTGCAGCTGCTCAAGCCAACGCTCACGAGCCACAACCCCTTCATCGGGCTGCTGCTGCTCGCCGTGCGGAAGCAGATCCGCGAGGAGCTCAAGGACCCCATCGACCTTCGCGACCTGCAGCTCGACCCGCTGAAGCTCGTCGACGCGCAGTTCGAGGTCGGCGAGCACCTGCGGGTTCGACTCGACTACAGGTAGGCGCGGTGTGACCGTGGTTGCAGCGCGTCACGCTGCAGCTTCGGACGATCGCACCTCCTCCAGAGCCAACGCGAGCTGCTCCGTGTGTCCGAGGGCAGTCAGCGGCATCAAGAGCATGAGCGACGTCCACACAAACGACGCGAGGGCAGGGAAGCTCTCGCCACTCGTGATGATGAGTTCAGCGACGCAGGCCGCTGCAGTTGCGGCTGAGACGCACAGCGCGAGGGGCAGCAGGAGCGGAAACACGATGCGCCGCTGAGCGATCGCCTGCTCGATCTCATCGACTCTGGAGAGGTTGAGGCGGATGCGCTCGTTCGCCGGGTTGACGGAGTTCTCGATCATCCTGCGCGTGTCACGCGGGAGCGGTGCGCCGCGGTGCGCGACCCAGAGCCAGATCGCGAGCGGCACCACGGCCGACGCGAGGGCGCCGCACAGGGCGAACAGCGCGGTGCCGACGACCAGACGCCACGACTCGACGCCGTCCACGAACATGCCGGTCAGGACAGCGCCAATCGCTGCCCCCGCGGCGGCGAACACCACGAGCATCACGAGGCGACGTGGCGGGAGAAGGATGGGGAGGTTCGCCCAGGCCGCGCGATAGCCGAGCCGGGTCGTCGATGTCGTGGGTGCCTCCAGCTCCCGGATCTCGCCGGGGCCGAGCGCCGTGAACACGCCGGGGCCGGACTTCGCCATCCTCGAGTCGGTCGCTCGAAGGCCGATGATCGCTGCGAAGGCGAAGAGGAAGGGGATCCCGCCGAAGATCAGGAGCGCCATCCAGCGCCCCTCAAGCCCGAGCAACCCCGCGACCGTGACGACCACGAAGAACGCGCCCGTCGCGATGCTGAAGGCGAGCAGGGGGCGCCGTCTCTGCTTGTCTGCCATCCCACATCCCTGATTTGGCCTGCTTGATCAGCCTTTCGGCTGCTGCGGTCAGAGACCAACGTACCGACGGCGCTCAGTCGCTTCCTGGGCGCGGGGCGGCTCGAGTTCGCGTGTGCGAGGTGCGGTTCCGGCGCCCCAAGGCCTTCGGCTTGACCTCGAGCGCAACTGGGCGGGCGTCGCGTTCACCTTCAACGCGGCGCCCGCCCAGTGCGTGCAGCTACTTCGTGACCGAGACGGTGTGCGTCGTGCTCACGGTGGTTCCCGCTGCGTTGATGAACTCGACCGTGTAGGAGTACTGCCCCGGACCCCTGCCCTCTATCTGCAGCGCCGCCTTCTGAGCCGCGGGGCTCGCAGCGGTGAGCGTGCCGGCGCCGACCTCGACGCCGTTCTCGAGGAAGCGGTAGGCGGTGGCATTCGTACCCCACCAGAGGTTCGCAGTGACGCTGTAGTTGCCGTCGCCGTCCCAGTTGTCCGAGGAGAGGGACGGTGCGCCCGGGGCAGCGTTCGTCACGGTCACCGTGAGCGACTCGGTTGAGGTCGTTCCCTTCGAGTTCACCAGTTCGCCCGTGAAGACGTAGGTCCCGTTCTTCAGACCGGCGATGTCGACGACGGCTGACTGGGCCGCCGGCGAGTTCATGGTGAGCGGTGTGGCGCTGACCAGCTGGCCGTCTTGGTAGAGCCGGAAGATGGAGCCGTTCTCACCCCACCAGAGGTTCATCGTCAGTTGGAACTCGCCGTCACGGAGCCCGGTGTTCCAGCCATCGTTGGACGAGAGCACTCCCTTGCCCGGGGCCTTCGTCGCGCCGTCGTCCGCGGGAGCTTCGGCCAGGGTGACAGGTGCGGTCGCCGCCGAGCGGGGACCCTCCCCGGAGGCGTTGACGCCGGTCACCTCGTAGGAGTGCGTTGAACCCGGAGCGAGTCCGGTGACGGTGCAGCTCGTCTCGGCCGCTTCGCAGACCGGCTCCGAGCCTCCTGCTTCGTAGACCCGGTACCCCGTGAACCCGGCTCCGGTGTCGGTGAGGTCGTCCCACGAGACGGTGATGGAGCTGCTGTCGGCTTGCGCCGCGACAGGGTTCTGCGGTGTGCCCGGCAGTGTCTCGTCGGCAACGGCGAGCCAGGAGATGACCGGCTTCTCGCCACCCGCGCCCTCGTTGGTCACGAGGTAGTCGACCGTGGCTGCCTCCGAGAGCGTGAACGTCAGACCCGCGGAGAGCTTGGGCGTCGAGCCGGAGAGCGGGATGCTTCCCTTCGCGAGTTCCGTGCCGTTGACCGACACGGTCTGGTACAGGGTTCTGCTGAGGTTCCACCACTCGGTGAAGCCGCCGGTCAGCGTGTACGTACCGGCCTCCAGCGGGAGCCGGTAGCTCAGCTTGGTGGTGTCCTGGTAGAGACCCGTCGAGTACTTGTCCTTGATGTCGGTCCCGGTCTTCAGCTTCATGCCGTCAGCGACGTGTCCCCATTGCTCGGCCGACGTGGAGACCTGGTCGACCTTGTCGTTTCGCAGTCCGTCGACGGCGGCTGACACTGCCGCGTACTGCGGCGAGGCGACGCCGTTCGTCCCGGCGTCGATGAAGTAGACGAGCCCAGTGGGAACGATCTCGAACTGCGCGACAACTGGGGCGTCACTTTCGTCGAGGCGTCCGTGCGCCGTGATCGTCTCGTACTCGGTGCGGGCCTGCTCGTGGGCGGCGGGCTCCCACGTGACGGCACGTTCGGCGTCTGCGACCATCACCGTTTCGGGGAGTGGGTCGTCGGTGCCTAGCACGCCCTGCACGCCGAGGTCGCGGGGCAGCGTCTGTACGTAGACGAGCGCGAGTCGTGCGTTGTAGCCGCTCGTTCCGTTGGTGCCGAACTCCAGCTGGACGACGGCTTCCTCGTCGAGCGTGAGCGTCTGCGCGATGGGGGTCGCCGATCCTGTCGAGACCGCGGTCTTCGAGACGGTCTCACCGTTCGCGGCGAGTTTCGCGGACAGGTTCGTGGTGAGTCCGGCACGCGGGGCCTGAACCCCGACGACGTTGTAGGAACCCGCGGGGAGGGTCAGATGGTAGGTCACCGGCTTGTTGAAGTCGGCACCGACGTATGACGATCCCCAGTCCTGCGGGGTGCCGCTCGCGAGCGCGGTCGCCGCGGTCGAGTACCCCCAGGTGCTGCCCGGGGAGGTGCCGTTCCACTTCTGGTCGGCAGTCTCGTTGCGGAGGTTGGGCGAGACGGCCGCCGCGGCCGCATGGGCGGAGCCCGCTGCCGAACCGCTCGAACCGGAGTCGATGAAGTAGTCGAGATCGGCAGGGACGACGAGCACCGTTGCTGAGATGCGCTGGTAGACACCGGCCTCGGTCTTCTCCGAGGTTCGGCCACTGGCCGTGAAGGTCGCAAGCTCACCGGTGGTCTTGGCGCTGGCGTTCGAAGCTGCAGTCCAGATGACCTCCTCCTCGGTCCCCGAGAGCGTGACGGAACCGGGCAGGGCACGCTCGGCGGCCGTGATGGCAACGGAGCCCAGGTCGGTCACGTCGGCGCTGACATCCTTGGGGGTGAGTGCGTCTGCAGCGGATGCGAGTCGCACCTCGATCGCCGTCGCCCCTTCGACGTCGAGTCCGTACCCGACCGGGTCGGCGGTCGCGGCCTGCGCGGCCGTCCGAGCCGCAGCGAACGGAGCCCATGACTGGGGTGCGTAGTCGGCCTCGACGAGCTGCGCGACTGTGGAGACGGCTTCGGTGAGTGCCCCCGTGTCGACGCGCGCAGAGTCGGCGACTGCACTGATCGTGGCGACCGAGTCGACGTTGATCGCGGTGTCGTTGGCGGTCTTGATGTCAACCGTGTGGGCGCCGTTGGCGAGTCCGCGGAGCGTGAAGGTCGTTCGGGCGCTGCCCGCGTTCCAGGTCGGGGCTCCGAGAACGACGGGGATCCCATCCACCTCGACGTCGAGCGTCGCAGTCCCGGGGTTGGCTCCGATGATGTCCAGGCCAGTTCCGGTGAAGGAGTAGCTCAGCGCGGCGCCCTTCGCGGTGCTCTTGGACGCTGTTCGCTGCCACTCGAACATGCCCTGCCCGTTGACGTGGCTCCAGTTGGCATCGAACTCGAGTACCGGCGTCGACGTGTTCGACCAGCTGCTCTGGTGCATCCCGTCGATGATCTGCGTGTAATAGGGCGTGTATCCGGGCAGGGCCTGGATCTGCAGGTTGTCGAACTGCACGAAGTTGAAGCTGGATCCGAGTTGGATGCGCCCCGTGGCCTGCGGTGCGGCGTCCGTGTACGCCGCGACCTGCACGCCGTTGATCGAGGCCGTGTAAGTGTCGGCGGCGACGGTCACGGCGATGGTGTTCCAGACGCCGGCGCCAGCGTTGAACGCGACCTCCGCGTTGCCCGCCACCGTGCCGGTGGCAAGTGTCGTGCCGTAGCGGGTGAAGGTCCACGCTCCGGTGGGCTCGACCTTGAGCTCGGCTGCCGAGACGTTCTGCCCGTTCGCCGTGCCGCCCTGCTCTCGGGCACCGATGGTGGCGTACTGCGCTCCCGCGGCCTCGAACAGCACGTCGGTCGATGCCGTGTAGTTCGCCCAGCGGGCGTCACCGATCGTCGTCTTGGGGTCGCCGCTGTTCCAGGCGCCGCCCGCCATGCCAGGGCCCACCTGCTGCCTGAGCACGCGGCCGTGTGCAGCATCGGCGGTGGCAACCGACTCGAATGCGCCGTTGGTGTCGTTCGTGTAGCGGGGGGTCACGCCCTGGTCTTCTGGCTGCAAGGCTGGCGTTCCGTTCGGCTTCCCCTTGGCGCCGCGGCTGTCCAGGAACGACTCCCCGGAGTCGACGAGCGCTCCGGTGGCCGGGTCGTAGCCGCTGATGTTGCCGGCGCTGGCGTAGTCGAAGTCGTCGGCATAGAGCACCTCGTCGTCGGTGACCCCATTCTGGGAACCGGTCGGGTCGGTGTCGAGGACGTCGCGGCCGCCGTCCTGGTCGGTGTATTCGGGGGACGTCGGCAGCGAGCTCGCGTAGCCGTCCTTGGGGGTGAGGGTGCCATCGGCCGCTGCCGTCGCCTGGTCCAGCGTCGTGAGCGTCAGGGACGACCACGGCTTGACCTCGACGGTATAGAGCCCGTCTCCGTCCGGCGAGATCTCGCCGATGGGCTTGAGGTAGTTGTCGTTGTAGGCCTGCCCGGCATCCGCGGCGCGCGTCTCCCAGAGCTCGGCCGTGCGGTCTGCGCCGATGGCCATGTCCTTCGCCGTGATGCGGTAGCTCTTCGTGAAGCTGCTGTCGTTGATGATGACGGTCGAGAAGTCGCTGGCATCGGGAGCCGCCAGGGTCGTGTAGGACGCCCGGCCGAGACGGGCACCGTCTGGCGGGTTGCCCTTCCCGAGCTCGCTGTCTGACGCCTGCGGGATGGCACGCCAGATGCCGGCGGTGTTGTCGTCGTTCTCCCAGCCGAGCTTCGCGAACTTGGTGAACTGCTCGATCATGGCGAGGCCGCCGTCGTAGTACAGCCAGCCGGACCACGGGTCGCGGGCGCTCACGAGCTCCTTCGAGGAGTACTGGAACCCGTCGTAGAACGAGCCGATCGCGGGTTGGAAGATGTTGAGGGTACGGCGGGACTCGTCGAACCCGGTCGTGACCCAGTTGCCCATCTCGAGCGCGCTGTTCGGACCGCCGAATCCGGTGCCCGTTCTGCCCTGCTCGTCACTGTTGGTGTTGTTCGGCCGGTCGGCCGAGTTGGAGAACGTGGACTGGCCCTCCGAGTTCCACACCTCCTTGTCGAGCTCCTCGGCCACCTTCTTGAGGTTGCCGGCGCTGTCGTCGGCGCTCGAGTAGTGGAAGCCCACGACGTCCACTGCGTCACGCAGCGACGAATCGGTGGGGGACATCATCTCGTTGCCGAAGGACACGGGAGGGGTTCCGACCGTGTCGGCGGCGACCGTCTCGATGGATCGGTAGAGGTCCCGCTCTTCGTCCGAGGCGAAGCCGCTGTTCGGGTCTGCCGAGCTGGTGCCCTCGTAGCCCTTCTCGTCGCCGCGGAGCCAGCCGGAGAAGTCCTTGTACAGCTGGATCTCGGGGGTCCTCGTCTCGTTCGCGTCTGGGTTGATCGAGTCGACCATGATCCCGTATTCGCGGTAGGCGGCGAGCACGGTGTTCTTGAACCAGATGTACTGCGCGGCGTGGTCGGTGGCCCAGGCCGGCCGGTTCCAGCGCAGGATGCTGACGTGCACGTCGCCGTGCGCGACGAGCTGCGCGTCGGCTGCGAGCTGGAAGCCTGGCTCGCGCTTCACGTTGGGGTACTCGTCGCGCGTGCGCATCGTCGACGGGTTCGGTCCCGTGGAGGTGTTGCGGTCGTTGCCCATCTCGATCTTGATGGTGTTCATGATCGGGCGGTCGCCCCCGAACAGCGTCTCGATCAGCTCCCAGTACTTCTCGGGATGCTGCGCCTTGTAGTCGAGGAGCAAGGCGCTCGTCGAGTTGGCCGTGAGGACGCCGAAGCCCTTGAACGTGAGTCCGTTCACGTTCTCGGCGGCGTTCGCGACGTCTGCGCCGTCGATGGTCACCGAGACAGGGTCCGCTCCTGCCGCGTAAGCGGGTGTCGGGGCGACGAGCACCGGTGCGAGCATCGCCGCAGCCGTCGCCGCGATGAGTGCCAGACTCATCCGCCTCCTGCGACTCCGTGGCGTGCTGGCGACTCGATCGAGCCTCTGGTCCTGAGGCATGTGCGCTCTCCGTTCTGTGCGCTGTCCGCGCGGGCTCGTTCGTTGAGTGCGCGGCGGGCACGACTGTGTGCTTCCGAGCTGATCTTGGAGGGGGCCCGGGGAAAAGACCAGCGAAACGAACAGGATCGTTCATGCTCGACGCGAAGCGAACATGTCTGTACGCTCGGCTCCGTGGAAGACATGCCGCAGTTCGGCCTCACGCGACGCGAACGGATCCTCGGCGAACTCCGGCGCGCGGGCTCCGTCCGAGTGGCTGCGCTGGCTCGGCAGCTCGAGGTGTCCGAGCTCACGATTCGGCGCGACATCACGAACCTCTCCGACCGTGGGCTTCTCACCAGGGTTCACGGCGGCGCGACCCTGCGGAGCCGCCTCGACACGTCGGTGCCCACCGTCGCCGCACGGGCGACCCCGATCCGCTTCCGGGTCGGCATGGTCACCCCGTCGCTGAGCTACTACTGGCCGCAGGTCATCGTCGGGGCTCGGGCGGCGGCCACCGACCTGGGCGTGCAGCTTGTGCTCCGCGGTGCCAGCTACTCCGTGGACGACCAGCGCCGTCAGATCTCCTCCCTCGTCGAATCGGGGGGTCTGCACGGGATCATCGCCGCACCGGAGACCAGTGGCCCTGACGGGTGGGCGCTCCTGCACTGGCTCGAGTCGCTTCCGGTGCCCGTCGTGCTCGCCGAGCGCCATGCCTCCTCTGTCGCCTCGCTGACCGGCCTGGAATGGGTCACCACAGACCATGCCTTCGGCGGTTCCCTCGCCGCCGAGCATCTGTCGGCGCTCGGGCACCGTCTGGTCGGCATCCTGACGTCGGCGGGCTCCCCGACCTCAGCGCAGCTCCGGCAGGGGTGGACCAGCGCGGTCAGGGAGCTCGGCCTCGAAACTGCTGTCGACGTCGACGCGAATCTCGACGCCATGGACGGGCAGGCGAGGGAAGAGCTCATCGCCCGAGTGCTCGCCGACTGTCGCCGGGCTTCGGTGACCGCCCTGCTCATCCACTCGGACCCACAGGCGGTGCTCCTGCAGCAATACGCCCGCGACCACGGCTGGTCGATCCCCGACGACCTCGCCGTGATCGCCTACGACGATGAGGTTGCGCAGAACGCCGAGCCGCCCATCACGGCGCTGCGTCCCCCGAAGCAGCACATCGGGCGCCTTGCTGTCGAGACCATGGCGTCGCGACTCGAAGAGGGCCCAAGCCGACCGGTTCAGCGCACGCGTATCCTTCCCGTGCTGTATGCGCGACGGTCAACTGCTGCCCTTTCCTGATCGTCAGTGGCGGGTCCCCATCCCCATCGCCTGCTCGTGATCGATCAGCGCCTGCCGCACGGCGATATCGTCGGCGTGCCCGGCGAGCTTGCCGCTCGAGCGGACGATGCGATGCACCGGCACGAAGAGCCCGACGAGGCAGGCGCCGCACGCGCTCGCGGCCGCGCGTGCGGCGCGTGGATGCCCAGCGATCGCGGCGACGTCGCCGTAGCTCGCGAGCGTTCCGGGCTCGACGAGCCTGGCCGCCTTCCACATCGCGCGGCGCAGTTCGGTGCCGTCCTGGTGGATGTCGATGGTCTCGAGCAGCGCGGGGTCGCCGTTGTCGTAGGCGCGGACTGCAGCGAGCGCCGGATCGGCGTCGGCGAGGGGACGCACCTCAAGGAGTTCCGATTGCCGGCCGAAGACGGAGTAGGCCAGGGAACTCGGGCTCCCGAATCCGGATGCGCGTACAGTCTCCGAATCGTCGACCTTCACGATCGAGAAGGGTTCTCCGAGTAGCTCCACTCTGCCAAAGCGGAGAGTCCGGAAGGGGAGCGCGGACTCGTCGGGTGCATCAGCCATGGACTGCACTCTGCCACGTTCGGAGAAGTCCAGGTCAGCACCGGGTATCCGGGATGCACTCATCGCTGGGAGTTGACTGAGCGACACCGGATAGGCTGGCAATGGCGCGTTCCAGGCTCTAAACTTGAGTCATACCGACTCAACTCTTGACGTCACATCGATCCCACTGAGTTTCGATCCCACTGAGTTTCGATCCCACTGAGTTTCGATCCCACTGAGTTTCGATCCCACTGAGTTTCGATCCCACTGAATTTCGATCCCACTGAATTTCGATCCCACTGAATTTCGATCCCACTGAATTTCGATCCCACTGAGTCGGAAGCAACTTTCTCAAAGGAGCCCCATGGCAAACATGCAAGGCGCTCAGGCACCAGACGAAGAGGCCAAGAGCGCACTCGAACAATACGGAATCAACCTCACCGACATCGCCCGCTCGGGCAAGCTCGACCCGGTCATCGGTCGTGACTCCGAGATCCGCCGAGTCAGCCAGGTCCTGACGAGGCGCACCAAGAACAACCCCGTCCTCATCGGCGAGCCCGGCGTCGGGAAGACATCGGTCGTCGAGGGGCTCGCGCAGCGCATCGTCGCGGGCGACGTCGCCGAGTCTCTCAAAGACAAGGAACTCGTGAGCCTCGACATGTCGGCGCTCATCGCCGGCGCCAAGTACCGAGGTGACTTCGAGGAGCGGCTCAAGGCTGTCCTCAAGGAGATCACCGAGTCTGACGGCCGCATCATCACCTTCATCGACGAGCTGCACACCCTCATGGGTGCAGGCGGCGGCGAGTCGAGCATCTCGGCCGCGAACATGCTCAAGCCCATGCTCGCTCGCGGCGAGCTGCGCCTCATCGGCGCGACCACGCTCGACGAGTACCGCCAGTTCATCGAGTCGGATGCGGCGCTCGAGCGGCGCTTCCAGCAGGTGTTCGTCGGAGAGCCGAGCGTCGAGGACTCGATCGCGATCCTCCGCGGCTTGAAGGAGCGGTACGAGGCTCACCACAAGGTCTCGATCGCCGACCAGGCGCTCGTTGCGGCGGCTGCGCTGTCGAACCGCTACATCACGGGGCGAAAGCTCCCGGACAAGGCGATCGACCTGATCGACGAGGCCGCCTCGCGCCTCCGGATGGAGATCGACTCCTCGCCCGTCGAGGTCGACACCCTCCAGCGGCAGGTCGACCGGCTGCGCCTCGAGGAGCTTGCCCTCAAGAAGGAGCACGACGATGCGTCGAAGCAGCGGCTGGCCGCACTCCGCGCTGACCTCGACACCAAGAACGCGCGCCTCGGGGAGCTGAAGGCGCGCTGGAACGTGGAGCGTGCATCCCTCAATCGCATCGGCGAGTTGCGCGAGCAGCTCGACAACATCCGCATGCGCGCCGACCGGGCGCAGCGCGAGGGCAATCTCGAGCTCGCGTCGCGTCTCCTCTACGGCGAGCTGCCTGGCATCCAGAAGCAGCTGCACGAGGCGGAGGCAACGGAGGACGGCGGCCCGAAGCTCGTCAACGACCACGTCACGGCGGAGGACATCGCCGGAGTCGTCGCCGCGTGGACGGGAATTCCCGTCGGCAGGTTGTTGCAGGGCGAGATGGAGAAGCTCCTGCACCTCGAGGCCGAACTCGGCAAACGACTCGTCGGCCAGGAGAAGGCCGCGGCAACGGTGGCGGATGCGATCCGTCGCACCCGCGCAGGCATCGCTGACCCCGAC
Source organism: Pseudoclavibacter sp. AY1F1 (assembly GCF_002931075.1). GTDB lineage: Bacteria > Actinomycetota > Actinomycetes > Actinomycetales > Microbacteriaceae > Pseudoclavibacter. The sequence continues at coordinate 417,011 of NZ_PSTQ01000003.1, forward strand.
CGCCCCACCGGTTCGTTCCTCTTCCTCGGCCCCACGGGGGTCGGCAAGACGGAGCTCGCGAGGGCGCTCGCCGAGCTGCTCTTCGACGACGAGAAGGCGATGATCCGCATCGACATGTCGGAGTACGGAGAGAAGCACTCCGTCGCCAGGCTCGTCGGTGCCCCTCCCGGATATGTCGGCTACGAGCAGGGCGGGCAGCTCACCGAAGCCGTGCGGCGGAGGCCGTACTCCGTTGTGCTGTTCGACGAGGTCGAGAAGGCGCATCCGGAGGTCTTCGACATCCTCCTGCAGGTGCTCGACGACGGTCGCCTCACCGACGGCCAGGGTCGAACAGTCGACTTCCGCAACGTCATCCTCATTCTCACCTCCAACTTGGGCTCGCAGTTCCTCATCGACCCGCTCCTCTCGCAGGAGCAGCGCGAGGACCGCGTGATGGCGGCCGTTCGGCAGTCGTTCAAGCCTGAGTTCGTGAACCGCCTCGACGACATCGTCGTGTTCAGTGCGCTCTCTCAGGACGAGCTCGCGCAGATCGTGGCGCTCTACATCGACCGCCTGCAGCGCAGGCTCGGCGAGCGTCGCCTCACGATCAAGGTCGACGACGACGCTCGCGCCTGGCTGGCCGAGCGCGGCTACGACCCGATTTACGGGGCGCGGCCGCTGCGACGTCTCATGCAACGCGAGATCGACGACCGCCTCGCGCGGGCGCTCCTCGCGGGCACTGTCCGCGACGGCGACACCGTCTCGGTGGTCGTCGCAAGCGACGGCGACTCACTGAACGTGCAGTCGACGACGCCTCACACGGCCGCGGTGGAGTAGGCGCAGATTCGGCGCTGCCTTCAGCGGGGCCTTCGGCGCTGCCTTCAGAGGGGCCGAGCCTCGAGCCGAAGAGTGAGCCAGATGCATCCTCCAATTCGCTGGAGCCTGCGTCCGGCTCACTCTTTTGCGTTGAGGAGGAGGGGAGAAGGTGGGGGAGGAGGAGGAGGAGAAGGAGGAGAGGGCAACGCGCACGTCTCTGGTGGGTAACTCGGGCGCGTCGCGACAGGCGAGCATCCCCTGGCCCGCTTATCTTGAGCGGCATGGAGCACCTGCGCTGGATACTGCCACTCATCGCCGCACCCGTCGTCGCCGTGCTGGGCATCGTCGGCGTCATCGCGCTGTCACTGCGGAGACTCACGTCGGCCCCTGTCGCGAGCGACGACATCATGGTGCTGTTCGGCCGCGACGCGTACCAGTTCTTCCTCGGAACGCTTGTTCCGCTCGTGCTGCTCCTCTTCATCGTCGGCCTGATCGCCTACGCCGTCTACGCGGTCGGCACGACATTCGGGTGGATCCGGCTCCGCGAGACGCCCCTCTTCAAGACCTGGACGCTGCCGTTGCTCTTCTCACCGGCCGTCGCGGTCATCACTTTCTTCGTCGTCGCGTTCATGCCGTTCGTTTCGGGTCCGAGCGAGGCGCTCGTGCCCGTCGTCAGCGCGCTCGGCGCGTTCATCGTGTGCCTCGCCATCGCCGGCGCCCTGTGGTTGCGCGAGACACTCGGTGCGCGCGCGAGCAGGCGAGCGGTGGATGCCGCACCGGCGACGGGCGAGGTCGGCGTCGCCGCCTGAGCACTGTCCGGTTGCCGTGATTGAGGAGATCACTTCGCCTTCACGGCCGGTGGGGGAGTGCTGACCTGGTCGAACGTCGGTGGTCGGTCCTAACTTGGTTGGATGACGACGAAACGGGGCCCACAAGTCGGTCGCTTCATCTGGCTTGGGATACTCATCACCATTGTCGTGTTCGGCCTCGGCCCGGCGCCCGGGATGCTCGAGCGGCTCCACATCGGATCGGAAGCGAACGAGACGGCGTTCGGCTTCGGCGCGCTCGGCTATTTTCTGGTGGTGCCCGCGTCGCTCCTGGCGCTTGTGATCCTCGCGAGCTACGTGGTGCGGGTGGACCTGCTACAAGCCCTTGAGCGTCGTTGGGCGTCCGCGGCCCGGGCGCAGGTCGGGGACGTTGACCGGTGGCGGAGGCGCGGCCGGTGGGTACTGCCGCTGATCCTCCTCGTCGCGGGTCTCGCGCTGGCCGCAGTTGTGATCGCTGTCGTGATGACGAGGCTCGTCGAAGGCCCATCTGGGGAGGATGAGGTCGCCCGAACGCTCCGAGGCTTCGCACTCGCCGCACTGTTCTGGGCGTGCATCCTGTTCGCCGTGATCCTCGTCGCAGGTCTTGGGCGAGCGACGCTACGCGGGGCTGCAGAGAACCATCGCGAGTCCAGGCACCGCCGCGGCAGGTTCACGCGGAAAGAGAAATCTCAGCTCGAGACGCAGCGCTACTCGCACGACAGGCTCGCCGCCGCGCTGCGCTTCCGCGACGAGCTCCTCGAGGAGCGGATCCCGCAGACCATCGACGTCTGGGATTTCCGTCCTGCCGATGGCGAGGTGTTCTTCCAAGACGCTCCAGCTACCTACGCCAGGTACTACGGACGAGACGTTGCGTATTCCACGAGCTCCGGGTTCTTCTTCGGGCACCCGGCGTTCGTCGTCGCCGGTCTCGCCGTCACAGCCATGGGCAACGCATCCGCGAAGTCGCAGGCACAGAGGGAAGCCGCAGAGCAGTGGCGTGAATGGCAGACGGCTCGGGTGCTCGTCTCGAACCAGCGGCTCGTGTGCTGTGCAGGTGGGCGGTGGCTCTCATTCTGGTATTCGGGGGTCGTGGCCAGCTACCCGTCCCTGCGCGACCGGACGCTGACCCTGCAGTTCGGTGAGGGGGAGCCGCTCATGCTCGTTGGCGATCATGTGCCGCTTGCCATCGTCATGGCGACCTACTCGATGCACGGGCAGCGCGGGTTGGCCGGGCACCCCGACCTGGTGGCGGCTGCGGCTGCGGCACCGGCATCGGCGCCGGTCGCCCCGAGGGTTTAGCGCGACGGGCCGCCCGGCCGTTGGCCTGAGCCGCCGAGAGCGGACTTGTGGTCGTCAAAACTCAGTTCTGACGACCACAAGCCCGCTCTGCGCTTGCCCTGCGTGAAGCGCTGGAGAGGCTTGCCCCCTGGGCGGATGCTCGTGCCTAGTTGAGCGCTGGCGTGTCGGCCGGGATGACTCCGTTGCCGTACAGGTCGGTCGCGAGGTCACGGAGTGCGCGCAGGGCGACGCGTTGCGTGAGCGGGCCGTAGGAGACGCGGGCGACGCCGAGCTCCTGGAACTCCGCCGCGGTGAGCGCGCCTGGCAGGCCGATGACGGATAGCTTTCCTGCGCCGAGGCCCGCGACGAGGGGCTCGACAACTTCGCGGCTGACGGCACCCGGCACGAAGACGAGCGAAGCGCCGGCGTCGAGGAACGCGCGCCCGCGGGCGATAGCGTCGTCGATGCTCTCCGAGATAGGCCGCTCGCCGCCGCGCACGATGGCGTCGGTGCGGGCGTTGAGCTGGAAGTTGACGCCCTCCGACTCGGCGGCGGCGATGATCGCGGCAACTCGCGCGACGGACTCGTCGAACGGGCGCAAGCGGTCCTCGACGTTCGCGCCGACGATGCCGAGCCCGATGGCGCGGCGGATCGTCTCTGCCGGGTCCTCGTAGCCGTCGTCGAGGTCGGCCGTGACCGGCAGGTCGACTGCATCCACGATCACCTTCGCGCCGGCGAGGGCCACATCGAGGGGCATGCCGCCATCCGCGTACCCGTAGGACGCGGCGATCGAGTGGCCCGCGGTTGCGATGGCCTTCGTCTCGGGGAGGTCTGCGACGGTCTTCGCGCTGATCGCGTCCCAGACGTTCACAACTCGGAGGATCTCGGGAGCCTGGTGAAGATCTGCCAAACGGTTGGCGAGGTCGGCGGTGCTGACATCTGTCATCGTGCTGTCCTTACGTCTTCGGTCGTGTCATGAGCTGCTGCTCTGGTGTCGAAGCTGGTCGCCGCGCACCTGGGTCGTGTCTGGCGGACTTGGCCGCCGTCAACGTGTATACGCCACCCGGCTGAGGCCAAGCGGCATCGTGTCGTGGGTTGCTCAGCGCTCGATCGTGGCGAAGTCGTCGAGCTCGCGGCGCGAGCGGGGCGAGGTGTCGCGGGCGCGGATCTTCTCGCTCACCGCGTCGGAGGAGTCGTACTGGCCGACGGCGATGACCGTGATCGGGATGCGGCCGACTGGCAGCTCGAGGGCCTCGGCGAGCGCATCGACGTGGAAGCCGCCCATCTGGTGCGTGTGGAGGCCGCGCGACTGGCCTTCGATCGTGAGGTGCGCGGCGACCTGGCCGGCGTCGTACTCGGCCCAACGGAGGGCCTTGCCGTCGCGGTTGTGCTCGACGGTCACGGCGATGAGGAGAGAGGCGCGGTCAGCCCACGCGAGGTTGAAGTCCATGAGTGCGCCGTAGATCTTGTCGAAGGTCGCGGTGCCGCGCACGCCCGCGACGAGGGTCGTCGGCTGCGTGTTGCTCGCAGAAGGAGCCCAGCGGCCGGCCTCGAAGATCGCCGTGATGTCCTCGTCGGAGATCGCGTGGTCGGCGTCGAAGCCGCGAGGGCTCCAGCGGTCGGAGAGGGCGTCCAGGATCGGGACGGAGGTCTCGTTGCGGACGGTCAGCTGCTCGGTCATGTGGCTCCGTTCAAAGCGCTTACGCTCGTGGTCTGTGGGGGAAGTGGCCGGAGCCACTCGTACGGCAACAACCACTTGTACCTGCAAGCTATTCCCGCGAGCTGGGTTCGATCGTCAGGGTTACGGCGTATTTCCGGATGCGCCTGTCGGTGGCCGTGCGTATCTTGGGGTCATGTCGCATCCACTCACCCACGGACACCTCGGCGTCGACGTGCCCGACAGCCGCGGTCGCACCGGGCTCGACCAGGCCGGACGCGAGCTGACTCGCAATCCGAACGTCGAGGTCGACCACGTCGAGGTCACCTCCGATGGCTGGCACGTGCTGCGGCGTACGACCTTCCGGTACCGCGGGCGCGACGGTGAGTGGGCGACCCAGCAGCGTGAGACCTACGACCGCGGCAACGGTGCCACGATCCTGCTCTATGACCTCGATGCGCGACAGATCCTGCTCGGCCGCCAGTTCCGCTATCCCGTCTACGTCAACGGCCACGAGGATGGCATGCTCCTCGAGACGGCAGCCGGGTTGCTCGACGGCGACTCCCCAGAGGACGCGATCCGTCGCGAGGCCGAGGAGGAGCTCGGGGTTGTCGTGGGACACGTCACGCCCGTCTTCGAGCTGTTCATGAGCCCCGGCTCGGTGACCGAGAGCATCCACTTCTTCGCCGCCCCGTGGGCGGCCGCAGCTCCCGTCACCGGTGGAGGAGGCGTCGAAGAGGAGGGCGAGGAGATCGAATCGGTCGCACTCGACTTCGACGAGGCGCTGCGCATGATCAAGACCGGTGAGATCCAGGATGCGAAGACCGTGCTGCTGCTGCAGTGGGCTGCCCTCAACCTGCCCTGGCCTGCCGCAGAGCCCCCGCCTGCTGAGGGCACCCGGCCTGTCGAAGGAGGAAAGCCTCATGCCTGACTCGCTTTTCCAAGGCGTCAGCGCCTTCCCGCTCACACCCATCACATCGACGGGCGTCGATGCAGCCAGCTACGCGGCGCTCATCGAGCGACTCCAAGCCGCGGGTGTGGATTCGATAAGCGCGCTCGGCTCGACCGGCAGCTACGCGTACCTCGACCTCGGGGAGCGCGCATCCGTCGCGAAGCTCACCGTGAAGCACGCGGGGTCGGTGCCGGTCATCGTCGGTATCGGTGCGCTCCGGACCCGCGACGTGCTCGAGAACCTCCGGTCGGCAGAAGATGCGGGCGCCTCGGCGGTGCTGCTCGCCCCGGTGTCGTACCAGCCGCTCACGGAGGACGAGGTCTACGGGCTCTACGAAGAGGTCGCCGCGACTTCGAGCGTGCCGATCATCGTCTACGACAACCCGACCACCACGGGCATCGTCGTGAGCGACGCGCTACATGCGCGCATCGCCGGCCTCGACCTGGTGAAGTCGATCAAGATCCCGCCGGCCTCACTCGATGTCGCCCAGGTGAGCGAGCGAGTCACGGCTCTCCGTGACGAGGTCGGCAGCCCTATCTCCGTTGGCATCAGCGGCGATCCTTACGCGGCTGCCGGGCTGCTCGGCGGATGCGACGTCTGGTACTCGGTGCTCGCGGGAGTTCTTCCCGCCGAGTGCCTGGCGATCACGCGGGCGGCGATCGGAGGCGAGGCCGAACTCGCGCTGAGCCTCTCGGCGCAACTCGACCCGCTGTGGGAGCTGTTCCGCGCCCACGGGAGCTACCGGGTCGCGTCCGCGATAGCCGCGCAACTCGGGCTCGTGCCGACCGTCAACCTGCCGAGACCCGTCCACGAGCTGGATGCATCCGGTCAGCGCGCCGTGGCGGCGGCCCTCCGAGCCATCTGACGCGTGGCCGCGCCCAGCCCGCTCACTGCGGTGGCCTATGAGTGACGTCGTCAGCCTCGAGCTGCTGTTCGATGCTGAGACCGAGGCCCGCATCCGCGACGAGTGGCGGGTGCTGCAGGAGCTGGGCGTGTCGAGCATGGGCGCGCACATGGGGGCCAGTAACCGTCCCCACCTGTCGTTGCTCGTGCGAAGCGCGCTCGCTCCTGTTCCTGTCTCCGGCCCTGACTCTGGCCCTGACTCTGGCTCTGGCTCTGGCTCTGGCTCTGGATCTGGATCGGACTCTGGATCGGACTCTGGATCTGGATCGGACTCTGGATCTGGATCGGACTCTGGATCTGGATCTGGATCTGGATCTGGCTCTGACTCTGACTCTGGATCCGGATCTGACTCTGGATCTGGATCTGGATCTGGCTCTGGATCCGGATCTGACTCTGACTCTGACTCTGACTCTGACTCTGGATCTGACTCTCACTCTGACTCTGACTCTGACTCTGACTCTGACTCTGACTCTGGCTCCCGCTCCCGCTCCCGCTCTCGATCCCGCTCCGTTTCCGGATCCGGCTCCGAGTCCGCCGCTGGCTCTGTCTCGCGCTCCGCCGGCGCTGAGGCTGAGCCCCACACGGGCACGGGTGGTCTGGTTTCGGACCACGCCGGGCCTTCTCATCCTCCGCTCGTTGCTGCGGCGGTGCGCGGAGCATTCGGTCGGCTCCCGCTGGCGCTGGCGCTGGCTCTTGGATCGCCTGTGCTGTTTCGCCATGGCGACCGTGCGGTGCTGGCCCGGAGCGTGCTCCCGACGAGTGGCTTGCTTGAGCTCCACGCCGAGGTGCACGCGCTGGCCGGAGCACTCCCGGCGACCTCGGACCTGCCGCATACGAAGCCAGGGCATTGGACGCCGCACGTCACCCTCGCCCGGCGCCTGAGGCTCTTGGACCTCGAACGTGCGCTGTCGGCACTCGAGTTCACACCAATCGAGGCTCAGGCCATCGGGCTCCGGCTCTGGGATTCTCGGAGCGGCACCGTCCAACTGCTCCGCGAAGCCTGACCAATATCAGTGCAATTTCGAGCCCCGGGCGGTGTTGTCGTCGAATTTGGCTCGATTCTGCACTGAAGTTGGCCAGGCCAGGTCAGGTCAGGTCAGGTCAGGCCAGGCCAGGTCGGGTCCCGCGGCCGGTCAGGGGGTCGGGTGTCGGTCGTCCGGTGCCGTCTACCGTGAGATGCGCGTCTCGCCGAGTCGCACGACAACAACGCCGACGAGAATGAGCGCGCCACCGACAAGCTGCACCGGGCTGGGGAGCTCGCCCAGCAGCAGCCACGCGAAGAGCACCGCCGCGACGACTTCCGAGAGTCCGACGAAGGAGGTCAGGCGTGGGCCGAGGCGGCGCGCGGCAGCGATGCCGGTGACATAGGCGCCGGCCGCCGTCACGAGTCCAAGCACGAGGACCGCGACCCACCACGGCATGGAGGCCCCACCCAGCTCGACCGGCGCATCCGTCACGGTCATGGGGAGCACGCCGACGAGCCCGGCGATCCCCAACACGACCGCGCCGACCAGCAGGCCGCCGCCGGCGAGCACCGTCGCGGGGAGCTCCGTCTCGGTGTCGGCCGACATGACGAAGTAGAAGGCGACCCCGAGCATCGCTCCGAGCGCCCACAAAACGCCGGTGATGTCGAGCTGCACGCCGCCGAAGATCTGCAGGACAAGCAGGAGCCCGCCGGCGGCGATGACCGCGCCGAGGAGCGTGAGTGAGTGCGGGCGCTGTCGGTGCCGCAGCCACATCCAGAGCACGACGATGGCTGGGGCCGTGTACTCGATGAGCAGCGCGACGCCCACCTGCAGGGTTGCGACGGCGGTGAAGTAGGCGAGCTGCGTGCCCGCGACGGCGATCGCGCCGTAGACCGCGAGCTTCGCGAGGTTGCCGCGGTCGGCGAGAAGGTGCCAGCGGCCGCGTAGCGCGAGGAGGGAAACGGGCGCCAGGGCGAGTGCCGCGAGCGAGACTCGGGCCGTGACGGCGGCGCCGGGAGTCCAGCCGGCGTCGAGCAGGCCGCGCGCGAACGGGCCGGACAGGGCGAAGGCTCCCGCCGAGATGAGCGCGAACAGCAGGCCGGATGCGAGGCGCGGGTTTGCTGGGGTCGCCGGGTTCCCCGCGGTTGCGCCTGTCGCGAGCCGTGCCGTGTGCGGCCCCGCCGCGGTCGCAGTGGCGGCTGAGGCGGCTGCTGCGCCGCTCGCGTCATTGCCGTTTGCCCTCATAGAAGATGACACTAGCTGCGGTTTGGTAATCTGCAAAGGTGCTTTTCACCAATGACACCGAAGAGGCGCTCGCTGCAGCCGCGGCGATCGTGAACAGCGATGTGGAGCCGCTCTCGCTGCGCACGCGCGGCGAGCTCGCCGACTTCTTCCGGGACCTTGGCTACACGGGCCGCTTCGACGGCGACGAGGCCGAGTTCCAGCGCATCCGGGCGATCCGCCCGCGGCTCCGCGAGCTCCTCACCGCCGACCGTGACGCTGCGGCCTTGCTCGTCAACCAGGCGCTGGTCGAGCACAACGCCACCCCGCAGCTCGTGCGCCACGGCACTCCCGACGGCAAAGACTGGCACGACTGGCACTTGCACGCCGTCGACTCTGACCGCCCGCTCGACGAGCGCATCACAGTCGAGACGGCGCTCGCGGTTGTCGACCTCATCCGCGCCGACGAGATGTCGCGCCTCGGGGTCTGCGACGCCGACGGCTGCGACGGGGTTGTTGTTGACCTCACCCGCAACCGCACGAAGCGCTTCTGTTCGACGCGATGCGCGAACCGCTCGGCCGTCGCGGCGTACCGGGCCCGCCGCCGCGAGCATCCGGAGCGCTGACACCCCTCGCGCCGTCTCGTTCTTCGTGCGAGTTGCCTCAGAAGGTCGTTCTGGACGCTCTGTGACGACCCTTTGAGGCAGCTCGCGCGCGGCGCCGTGAGCATCCGGAGCGCTGAGCGCCTCGCGCATCCGCACTAGCCCGCAGGCAGAGTTGTGGCCCGTTGTCGCTCCCAGTGCCGGGAGGAACAACGGGCCACAACGATCTGGGCACCCGAGGAGGGGCGCGCCACGGGGCGCGAACCACGCGGGGCGTGACCTACACTGCGGCGGGGCCCGACTCGCCGGTGCGGACTCGGATGACGTGGCTCACATCGGTCACCCACACCTTGCCGTCCCCGACGTTGCCGGTGCGGGCCGCCGCGACGACAACCTCGAGCGCCTTGTCGAGGGTCTCGTCGGCGACGAGCACCTCCACGCGGGTCTTGGCACGGAACGAGACCTTCACGGCCTGCCCCCGGTAGTACTCGGTGAGCCCCTTCTGGTGGCCGTGCCCCTCCACCTCGGTGATGGTGAGGCCCGTGAAGCCGGCCGCCTCGAGGGCGTCCTTCACGTCGTCGACCTTCGTCGGCTGGATCACTGCTGTCACGAGCTTCATCGGCGTGCGCTCCTCTTCTGGGCTGGCGTTGTCTGGGCGTTCTGGTCGTGCGGAACGCGCGTCGTCTGCGTGTTCTGGTCGCGCGGGGTGAACTGGGGCCTGCGAGTGTCCCTGCTGCGTGCATCCATCATGGTCAGCGCGACTCCATCTCGTACGCGCTCTCCGCGTGGATGCCGCGGTCGAGTCCAACGGCCTCAACCTCGTCCGGCACGCGGATCGGCACGATCTTGTTCATGACCCAGGCGATGAGGTAGGTCACGACAAACGCGTACACGCAGGTCACGACGATGGCGATGAGCTCGCGCCACAGGAGGCTCGCGTCGCCGCCGAAGAAGAGGCCCGTGACGCCGGCCGGTGCCGCGGCGGCACCGAGGAACACCACGAACAGGGCCCCGACGATGCCGCCGATGCCGTGCACCGAGAAGGCGTCGAGCGCGTCGTCGATCTTGGCGCGGTTCTTCCAGCCGATGCAGAGCGCCACGACGGCACCCGAGACGAAGCCGAGCGCGAGGGCGCCGAGTGGGGTGACCGCATCCGCTGCCGGGGTGATGCCGACGAGGCCGGAGATCATGCCGGTCGCCATGCCGAGGGTCGTCGCGTGCTTGTCGCGGATGCGCTCGATGAGCAGGTACCCCATGGCACCCGTGAGGGCGGAGAGGGTGGTCGTGAGCACGACGTAGCCGGCGAGGAAGTTCGCGCCGGCGGCCGTGCCGCCGTTGAAGCCGATCCAGCCGAAGAAGAGGAGCCCGGCGCCGAGGAGGACAAGCGGCATATTGTGCGGGCGCATCTCGGTGTTCTTGCGGCGACCGAGCACCATAGCGAGGGCAACAGCCGAAGCGCCGGCGTTCATGTGCACCGCCGTGCCGCCGGCGTAATCATGCAGGCCGAGGACGTTGCGCATCCACCCGCCGACCGTCTCGCCGTCGTCGCTCGTGAACGCGAACACCCAGTGGGCGAGGGGTGCGTACACGAGGATCGTCCACAGGGCGGCGAAGACGAGCCAGGCCCAGTACTTCATGCGCCCCGCGGCACCGGATGCGACGATCGCGATGCTGATGGCGGCGAACAGGATGTAGAAGGCGCCCCAGTAGGCGTCGACGGCGATGGTGTCGCCCTCAGACGTGTCGGTCATGAACGACTCCATGCCGACGAACGCGAGCGGGTCGCCGATGATTCCGGCACCGCCAACCGAGTTGCCGAGCACCATGCCGTGCACGAACAGCACGTAGATGACGGCGACGACGGCCATGGATCCGAAGACCATCATGGCCATGTTGAGCATGTTCTTGCTGTTGAGCATTCCTCCGTAGAAGAACGAGATTCCGGGGAACATCAGGAGGACGAGGCCGAAGGCGGCGAGCATCCAGGCGAGATCGGCAGCGGGCATACATGGCTCCTTGTGTGGGGGTCATGGGAGAGAAGCGTGCGGGATGCACGGGTGGAGCAGTCGGGGCGCGGACGCCCCGAAGTCAGTCGACGAGCCAGGTGGGGGAGGCCTTGAACTGGTCGGCGGCGAGGATGGCGGCGTCGATGACGCCGCCGCCCTGCAGGTCAGGCGGGAGGGCTTCGTCGCGGTGCGTGGTGCTCCAGCCGAGCATCGTGAGGGTTCGCACCATCGAGAGGGCGCAGCCGAGCTCGAGTTGCGCATCCGTCAGCTGCCCCTCGGATCGATATCCATCGATCCAGTTGCGCGCCATGGTGCGCACTGCGGGCTTGTGCTCCTGGAAGGTGAGCGCGGACGCGAAGTCGTAGAGGAACCAGCTGAAGCCGGAGTCGTCGAAGTCGATGACGATGAGGCGTTCGCCGTCGCGGATCACGTTGGTCGGCCGCAGGTCGGAGTGCACGAGCCCCCAGTCCTGCCAGCCGGCCGGCGCGGTCTGCACGCGAGTCAGGGCTGCCATCTCGGCGCGCTCGAGGTGGTCGAGCTGCGCCGGGGTGAGGGATGCGCGGCGCCAGTCGCCCCACCGCGCGGTGGACCCGAGCAGGTCGGGAAGGCCCCACGTGAAGCGCGTGAAGCCTGCTGGTCGCCGCCAGCTGCGGGCGTGGTCGTGCAGGCGGGCCGTGATCTGACCGAGCTCCGTGAACCAGGGGGCCGCGTCGTCGATGTCCTGCAGGATCGAGCCGGTCACGTGCTCGAAGTAGACCGCCTTCAGGGTGAGCCCGTCCGGCGACTGGATGCTCTGGGTCACCCTGCCGTCCGCACCGGGGATCGGGGACGGAACCTCCGCGCATCCGGAGTCGCGGATCGCTTCGACCCACAGCATCTCGGAGCGCAGCTGCTCGTCACCCTCCTGGTAGCCGGGCTGCTGCAGGCGCACGACCCCGATGGGCTGGCCGCCGAGCTCGACAAGATACGACGCGTTCTCGGAGACCGAAATGAGCTTCGTCGCAGCATCTGGTGAGACGCCGAAAGCGGCGAGCATCCCGTCGTGCAGCCAAGCCGGAGCTGCCTCGCCCTTGACCAGGGCGTCGAAGACGCGGAGCCCCGAAACGGGTTGCTTGAGCGTTGCCTCGATCATGGTCGTCTCCTCGGGCTGGGGCGATCCGGGCAGCGGATGCGCGGATCGCGGCGGCTCTGGTGTGTGCCGGCTGAGTGCGGGGTGATCCATGTCTAGGTGCTGATTCGCTGGAAATGCGGCTTCAAGGGGCACTCGTTACACATGATTTACCAGGAGGAAACAGTCCGCTCGCTTCGGGTCGACAGGATCGAAGCGCCGACCGGGCGAGGTGCGCCCGCGGGAGAGGACACGTCACGTGAGCAGATCCACGATCATGGACGGCAACAGCTACCGGGTGGGGGAGTCCCCCGCGGCGGCCGAGACCGAGGCCATGGTCGAGCGGCGGACGCGGCTCCTCGGGCCCTCCTACCGGCTCTTCTACTCGAACCCCGTGCACCTCGTGCGTGGGAGCGGCACGTACCTGTACGACAGCGACGGCGTCGAGTACCTCGACATGTACAACAACGTGGCGAGCCTCGGCCACGCGCATCCGCGGGTCGTGGAGGCGATGGCAGCGCAGGCCGGAACCCTCAACACGCACACCCGCTACCTGCACGAGGCGATCCTCGACTACACGGAGGACCTCCTCTCGACCATGCCGGCCGAGATCGGTCAGGTCATGTACCAGTGCACCGGCTCGGAGGCGAACGACCTGGCCCTGCGCGTCGCGGCGACGTATACGGGCGGCACCGGTGTCATCGTCACGAGCGAGGCCTACCACGGCACGTCCGGGCTCACCTCGGCCGTCTCGCCGGCGCTCGGCAGCGGCCAGACGCTTGGACTCGAGGTGCGCACCGTGCCGGGGCCGGACACCTACCGCACCGCGCCGGAGCTGGTCGGGGAGAAGCTCGCCGCCGACATTCGCGCCGCGATCGCAGACCTGGCCAAGTACGGCGTGAAGTTCTCGGCGTTCCTCGCCGACTCGGTGTTCTCGTCTGACGGGGTCGCTGCCGACCCGGCAGGTTTCCTCAAGCCAGCATTCGACGCCGTTCACGAGGCGGGCGGCGTGTGGATCGCCGACGAGGTGCAGCCCGGCTTCGGCCGCCTCGGCCCGCGCATGTGGGGCTTCGCGCGGCACGACATCGTGCCCGACATCGTCACCTTGGGGAAGCCCATGGGCAACGGCATCCCCGTCTCCGGCATGGCCGCGCGCCCCGAGGTGCTCGAGCCCTTCGCCACGGGCATCCCGTACTTCAACACTTTCGGCGGCAACCCCGTCGCGATCTCGGCGGCGCAGGCCGTGCTCGGCGTGCTACGCGACGAGGGCCTGCCTGAGCGTGCAGCAGTCGTCGGCGACCAGCTGCGGGCCGCGATCCGCTCGGTGGGGGATGCGCGCATCGGCGACGTACGCGGGGCCGGCCAGTTCACGGGCGTCGAGATCGTCTCGGATCCTGCAGCCAAGACTGCTGACGGTCAGACGGCGCTCGCTCTCGTCAACGCGCTGCGCGAGCACCGAGTGCTCACGTCGACGGCGGGGCCGAACAACAACGTGCTCAAGGTGCGGCCGCCGCTGTCGTTCCAGGAGCACGACATCGAGCGCTTCACGGATGCGCTCGCCGCGGCGCTCGCGGACGTGCCGGTGCGCTGACTGGTGAGGCCGGGATCGCGGCCCGAGGTCGCGGGCTTCAGGTCGTGCGTCTCAGGCGGGGATCGCGCCGGTCAGCTGCAGTGCCGGGAAGATCACGGCGGGCAGGCTTGTCATGAGGTTGACGACGAAGTGCGCGATCGTGACCGGCAGGAGGCGCTTCTGCCAGCGAACGATGAGGGCTGCGCCGAGTCCCCACACGGTGAAGGCCGCCACGTAGACGAGCATCGCGCCGGAGGACGGAGCGAAGAACGCGTGCTGGAGCCCGAAGGTGAGCGCCGTCACGGCGATGGCGAGCGCGGGTGGCCATGCTGCCGAGAGTCGGGAGAGCGCGTATCCCCGATACACGGCTTCCTCGGCCGGGGCGTTGAGTGGCGCGAACGTGAGCACCGTCAGGACGCCGAGCGCGAGCGCGAGGCCCGGCGAGGAGATCGTGGCGGCATCCGGGGCGAAGAAGATCGTCTCGAACGCCGTGAAGGTCTGCTCGCCGTGCAGCAGCCAGACGGTGCCGAGGATGGTCGCGGCGAACGGCACCGCGAGGACGGTGAGCCAGAGGACCGCCCAGGCGAGATCCGCTGGGAGGCGGCGTCGTTCGAAGTTGAACAGCCCACGGAGCGATGTGCCTTCGGTCTTGAGAAATCGCGCGACCAGCACAAGCGAGACGATGTTGACGGGCAGCAGGCTGAGGGATGCAAGCATCGGGGATGGCGGGAACGAAGCAGTGCCCGCAAGCCCACCCGCGAGCATCCAGGCCACCACGGTCGCCGCGGCAACCAGTGCCAGGCGGCTCGCGAGCAGGGCGCCCGCGCGGCGTGCGGGCGCGGGGTTGCTCCCCGTCTGCTGCTGGGTCGTCTGCTGCTGGGTCGTGTGCTGCTGGGTCGCGCGTGGCTGGGACCTGCTCATGTCCGCAACCTAGCAACGTCCCAACCGAGGTCGCCGAGATGTGATGTGCCCGTGAGCCGAGCCGCGGTGGAGGGGCCCGCGATGCCCGCGCCCGGTAGAGTCCACGGCATGCGGGAGAGTGGCATGCGGGAGAGTGACGAGTGAGCGGCGGCCTGGTCGCGGCGCTCCTCGGGCTCGCGGTTGTCGACTCGCTGAACCTCTCGACGATTGCCGTCGTCATCCTGATTCTGCTCACCGTGCAGCGCCCTGTAGCGACCGGTTGGGTCTACGCGGCGGGCGCCGTCGTCGCCTTCTTCGGGCTGACGATGCTCGTGTACTTCGGGGCGAGCTTCGCCGGCACGCTTGTCGAAGACCTCGCCACGTGGATGCGTCGCATCATCTTCCTCGGCTTCGGCGCGATGTTCGTCGTGTTCGGGGTGCGCCGCTTCCGCACGCGCGAGCGGCGGGGGTATCCGCTGCTGCGCTGGGTGAACCCCCTGACGGCATTCCCGCTCGGCATCGTCGCGACGCTTGCCGACCTGCCGAACGCGTTCCCGATGTTCTTCGCCGTCGAACGGCTCATCGACGCCGAGGTGTCGGCTCCGACTGCGGTCGCCGCGCTCGCGGGGTACACGGCTATCTACGCGGTGCCAACTGTCCTCGCGCTGGTGCTCGGCATCCGCTTCAAGGACCGCCCACGCGACCGGTTCCGCGAAATTTACGACCGCCTCACGAGCGGCGACGTGAAGGCGAGCCGTCCCATGGCGGGGCTGCACTTCACGCTCGCGGCGGTCTGCTTCGTGGTCGCGGCGTTTGTCGCGTGAGTCTCTTGCGATTCGCTGACTCTCCACATAGTGGGGCGTAGCATCGGGAGGAACCCCGCATCCGGGTTCGCGGCGCGATGCGTCGTCCAGTGAAGCCGGGCTGTCGCTCCGCCCGGAGAGAGGCAGCGCCATGAAAGCACTGCAGTACCGCGCGATCGGCTCGCGCCCAGAACTCGTCGAGATCGACACCCCGACGCCCGCCGCTGGCGAGATCCTGCTCAAGGTGACGGCCGCCGGAGCCTGCCACTCCGACGAGTTCATCATGGGCACGTCGGCCGAGGACTACTACTTCAAGCCGCTCCCGCTGACGCTCGGCCACGAGGTCGCGGGCATCGTCGAGGCGATCGGCAGCGGCGTCCACGATGTCGAGATCGGCGAGTCGGTCATCGTCTACGGCCCCTGGGGTTGCGGCCGCTGCTACCACTGCGCGAGTGGAGCCGAGCAGAACTGCGAGAAGGGGATGCGCGCGCCCGGCATCTTCAGCGACGGCGGCATGGCCGAGTACATGATCGTTGACGACGCACGCCACCTGGTGCCGATCGGTGACCTCGACCCGGTCAAGAACGTGTCACTCACCGACGCGGGCCTCACGCCCTACCGCGCTGTGAAGTCGGCGCTGCCGAAGCTCGTTCCCGGGTCGACGGCGGTTGTCATCGGCTCGGGTGGCCTCGGCCACGTCGCCATCCAGCTGCTCAAGGCGCTCTCGACGGCGACGGTCGTTGTGCTCGACGTCGGAGAAGCGCAGCTCGAGCTCGCCCGCACCGTGGGCGCCGACCACACGTTCCTCTCGAATCCGGACGCGATCCCAGCTGTCAAGGACCTCACACGCGGCCTTGGCGCGACGGTGGTCTTCGACTTCGTCGGCATTCAGCCGACGGCTGATCTGTCGGCGAAGATGGTCGCCGCCGCCGGCTCTGTTGTTGTTGTCGGCGTCGCGAGCGGCGCGGTGCCGATCGGCCAGACGACGGTGCCGCTCGACGTCACGGGGCGCGCCATCAACTGGGGTTCGCGCACCGAGCTCATGGAGGTTGTGGAGCTCGCGAAGCGCGGCGCCATCAACATCCACGTCGAGCAGTTCTCCCTCGACGAAGCGACCGCCGCGTACGAGAAGCTGCACGCCGGCGAGGTGCGCGGCCGCGCAGTCATCGTCCCGTAGCTCACGCCGGCGCTTGCCCGCCCACGCCCCCGCCCCCGCCCACGCCCTGACCCTGAGGGCATCCACACGAGAGATGCATGCTCATTTCGAAACGAACATGCATTGCTCGTGTGGATGCACCCGGGACTGGGCTGGCGGGAGCGGGAGCGGAAAGGCGGGAAGGCGGGAGCAGGTGAGTGGGTGGGCTCAGTACGCGACGCCGAAGCGTGCGCGGCGGTGGGTTGGCGTCTCGATCTCGGCGAGGATCGCGGCCGCGAAGTCGGCACCGGAGATGTTCGAGTCGCCGTTTGCGTCGGTGAGGAGGACGTCGCCGCCGATGCGGTATTCGCCGGTCGCCTCGCCTGGGGCCCACGCGCCGAAAGCTGCGGCGGGGCTCACGTAGAACCAGTCGAGTTCGGTGCCGGATGCGCGCAGGTCGTCGAGCACGCCCGCCATCTCTGCGGCTTCGGGCTTGACCGGCTCGGGGAAGCCTTCGGTGTCGGCGAGACGCGGACCGCCTTCGGCGACGAACAGCGACCCAGCGCCCCCGATGACTCCGAAGCGCACGCCACGCGAAGCGGCGAGTACGGCAGCGGCCTCGAGGACCCCGCGGGTGCGGCCCTCGAGCTCACCGCGTGGCGACAGTGCGGAGACGACAACCTCTGCGCCGTCGAATGCACGCTCCAGGGTGCCGTCTTCGAGGACGCTGCCGGTCACGTAGTTGACGCCCGTGATCTGCTCGTCCGGGAGGGAGCGGCTGAAGGACGTGACCTCGTGGCCCGCTGCTGCGGCTGCCTTGACGAGGTTGCTGCCGGCGTATCCGGTTCCGCCGAGGATGGTGATCTTGGCCATGGTGGTCCTTTCGTCGCGGCGACCGGTCTCGGGCGCCGACAGTCACCGTAGGAGACCCACTGCGTGGAAGGGAAGAAGGCACTTTGCGGGGCGTCAGTTACCGCAAAGTGCCTGTGCCGCATCCCTTGAGTCTCTCTCGGTGACTGAGTAACGTTCAGTTACTCGAGAAAGGTCGCAGCATGTCCGAACCCCTGTGGGACCCATATGTACGCGACTGCCCGTCGCGGAGGTTGCTCGACCGCATCGGCGATCGTTGGACGGTGCTTGTCGTCGGCACGCTTCACGAAGGGCCGAGGCGCTTCTCGGAGATCCAGGCGGCAGTTGACGGCGTCTCGCAGAAGATGCTCACGCAGACCCTCCGCGGGCTGGAGCGCGACGGACTCGTCACGCGGACCGTGTTCCCGCAGGTGCCGCCGCGCGTGGACTACGAGCTGACGGACGCCGGCCGCAGTCTGCTCGGCCCGTTGCGTGTCCTCACCGACTGGGCGACCGAGCACATGTCCGGCGTCGCGGAGGCGCAGCTGCGCTACGACGAGCGCCGAGCGGCATGAGCGCCCCAGGGCTGGTGCGTCTCGCGGTGACCGGCAGCACGGGAGCTGTTGGCGGTCTCGTCGCGCGCCAACTCGCTGACGCCGGGGCGTCCCAGCTCCTCCTCGCGCGCACTCCGGCGAAGGCGCCGAGGCTCCCGGGGCGCGTTGTCGCATCCTTCAGCTACGCCGATCGTGACGCATCCACTGCCGCCCTTCGCGGCATCCGGACCTTGTTCATGGTGTCGGCTGCGGAGAGCGAGTCGCGGCTGGAGGAACATAGGGCGTTCATCGATTCGGCGGCAGATGCCGGGGTCGAGCACGTCGTATACACGTCGTTCTTCGGGGCCTCACCGGACTCGACCTTCACTCTGGCGCGGGACCACTTCGCGACGGAGGAGCACCTGAAGGCGTCGGGAATGACGTGGACGTTCCTGCGCGACAACTTCTACATGGACGTCATGCCGCTCTTCGTCGGCGACGACTCCGTGCTGCGCGGGCCCGCCGGCGACGGTCGGGTGTCGATCGTGAGCCGCGCCGACGTGGCGGCGGTCGCCTCGACCGTGCTGCTCGCACCGGATGCACACCAGGGGGCGACGTACGACCTGACGGGTCCGGAGGCGCTCACGGCGACCGAGATCGCAGCAGCGATCTCGCACGCTCGGGGCACCGACGTCTCATTCCACGACGAGACCATCGACGAGGCGTACGAGTCGAGGAAGAAGTGGGGTGCTCCCGCCTGGCAGAACGACGCTTGGGTGAGCACGTACACGGCCATCGCAAGCGGCGAGCTGTCGCGCGTTTCCGACGATGTCGAGCGGATCACCGGCCGGGCGCCGCTGTCGTTCTCGGAGTACCTGGCAAAAGGGGAGCTCGGCGTCAGCGACTAACGCTGCGCGTCAGCTCTTTGTGAGGTCCTGAGCGAGCATCACGATGATGCCGCTCGGGCCGCGCAGGTAGGTGAGCTTGTACACGTCCTGGTAGTTCGCGACACCCCGGAGTGGGTGGCAGCCGTGCTTGGCGGCGATGGCCAGCGACTCGTCGATGTCGTCGACGGAGAAGGCGACGCGGTGCATCCCGATCTCGTTGGGGAGCGTGGGCTCGGTCTCGATGGCGTCGGGGTGGATGTACTCGAAGAGCTCGAGCTGTCCGTGCCCGTCGGGTGTCTGCAGGACGGCGATCTTCGCGTGGTTGCCGTCGAGGCCCACCGCGGTGGAGGCCCAGTCGCCGCTGACCTCGTCGCGCCCGAGCACTGTCAGGCCGAGGTCGGTGAAGAAGGCGATGGTGGCTTCGATGTCGCGAACGGCGATGCCGACGTTCTCGAGTTTGATGGGCATGGATCGCATGCTAGCGATGGTGGCCGGGAACTGGCCGTCTTCTTCCCCCTGGGGGTTGGCCTCGCGGGGCTCGCTCGGCTCACTACGCTGGGTAATCGCGAGGTGAGTCTGCGGAGGTGAAGCTGATCCGCCCGACCGTTCCGAGGTCTGAGAGGTGCGTGTCGTGTCCGTCTTCGTGGTGCGCTCGTGACGTTGGGGCCGATGGGGTCGTCGGGGCGGCCGGGCACCGCACCGGATGCATCCGGTCGCAGGCCCCTCATCATCGCGATCGTGTCACTGCTCGGCGCGACGCTGTTCTGGGCCGGCAACTACATCATCGGCGAAGCCGTGCTGAAGACCATGGACCCGCTGAGCCTCGTGCTCTTGCGGTGGATGCTCGCAGCGGTCCCGCTGATCGCGATCGCGCAGATCGTCGAGCGGCCGCGCTGGCTCGAGGTGTTGCGGGCGTGGCCGTGGCTGCTGGCGCTGAGCAGCACCGGGCTCGTCGGCTACACGCTCGTGTTCTACTCGGCTCTGCAGCACAGTGACGCGTTCAGCGCGTCGCTCATCAACGCGTTCAACCCGGCGCTCATCGCGGTCGCGGCGGCCGTGTTCCTCGGGCAGCGGCTCACCGCGAGCGGCATTGTCGGGGTGCTGATCGCTCTCATCGGCGTCGTTGTGGTGCTCAGCGGAGGTGACCCTGCCGCACTCACGACAACGGGGTTTGAGACGGGGCAGCTACTCATGCTGGGGGCTGTCAGCATCTGGACCGCGTACACGATCGTCGGGAGGCGCGCTCCGAAGCTGCCTCCGATCACGTCGACGGCGATTCAGGCGGTGTTCACGGTGCTGATCGTGGCTCCGGTGAGCTTCGCGACTGGTGGCCCTCAGCTGCCGGTTTCGGGGGAGGCGCTGACCTCGCTCGTGCTGATCGCCGTGTTCCCGTCTGTCTTGTCGTACCTGCTGTGGAACCGTGCGCTGACCGTCATCCCCGCCGCAAGAGCGGGTGTCTTTCTCAACCTCATCACCGTGTTCACTGTGGCGTTCACAATCATCGTTGGCCACGCGTTCGCG
>NZ_PSTQ01000004.1 GCF_002931075.1 Pseudoclavibacter sp. AY1F1
CCGACCTCGACCCGATCTTCGTGCCCCACGTGCTCAACGAACTCGTGCACTCCCCCACGCAATTCGTGCACACGAGCGGCATCTGGCTGTTCGGCGACAACCAAGCCATCACGGAAGCCTCCGAGCCAGCCGCACCAGAAATCGTGGCGTGGCGCATCCCCATCGACCAACAGGTCATCAACAGCAACGTCAACACCGCTATCGTCGCACCCGCCGTCGTCTACGGCGGGCAGGGCGGCGTCACTCAGCTGCTCGCCGGCGACGGCTCCGCGCCCGTGCCGCTCGTCGGCGACGGCCGCCAGCACTGGACACTTGTGCATGTCGACGACCTCGCCGAGCTGTACGTGCGCGTCCTCGAGAAGGGAGCGGCCGTCGGCTACGTCATCGGGGCGAGCGGCGAGAACCCGACGGTTCGCGAGATCGCCGTGTCGGCCGGCACCTACGCCCCTCTGATCGAGGAGAACCCGGATGCGAGCCGCGCTCGACTCGGCGCACCATTCGCGGACGCCCTCCTCCAAGACCAGGCAGCGACCGGCGAGTACGCCAGGGAAGCCTACGACTGGGCGCCGTCACACGGTGGCTGGCTCACGACGGACCGCGCCTGAGATCCAGACGCGCCGGTCGGTGCAGCCGCCAGCGTGCCGGCCGAATCCGTAGGCTCGCCCCATGAGCACGATCGACGTGCCGGAAGTCGACCGGCGCACCCTGCCCCTCTACGAGGCGGGGTCCGTCGAGGTGCCGTACGTCATCGACGGCATGGACGAGGCGATCAACCGCAACACGTTCTGGGAGGAGCACTCCCACCCGACGCACGAGCTCATCTGGAACACGCGAGGCGCATCGTCGCTGACGGTCGGCTCCCGCACGTGGACGATCACGCCAGCGGTTGGCCTCTGGATTCCCGCCGGAGTCCGCCACACTGCCTGGACGCCGGCCGGCACCTGGTACCGAACCGCGATGTTCAGCGTGCAGACCACGACCCCGATCGCAGACGAGCCCGTCGCCGTTGACGTGACCGATCTGCTGCGCCTCCTCCTCGATCGACTCGCCGAACCCGGACTCGACGACGCGTCGAGGTCGAAGACCGAGGCGATGGTGCTCGATATCCTCGCGCCCGCGCCGCACGAGCTTGTGCTTCGCATCCCGGAAGCCGAGTTGCTCATCCCCATCGTCCGGTCGTTGGAGGCGGATGTCCGGGACGGGCGCACGCTCGAGGAGTGGTCGACGCAGCTGGGTGTGAGCGCCCGCACCATCACCCGCCAGTTCCAGTCAGAGACGGGCCTCGGTTTCAGCCGCTGGCTCGCAGCCGCCCGCATCCAGCGCGCCATCGTGCTGCTGACCGATGGCGAGAGCATTGACGAGATCGCGGCCGCGGTGGGGTTCAGATCGGCCAGCGCATTCGGCACGGCCTTCCGACGGGTGACGGGCACGAGCCCCGGGCGGTTCCGCGCGCAGTGAGTCAACGCTGACGAGCGCCGTTCGTGTCCGTTTCGCGAAGAATGCTGTCGGTTCGCCTCGATTGCAATGCCGCCCCGCGTCCTTTAGCTTTGGTAAGGCACGCCTAACAGGGTAAGATCTAGAACCTGTCCGGCTGCCGCTGACTTCGACTCCGCGCCCCACTTCTTCGCCGTCCCGCGGCGGACTTCGGCGTGCGGAAAACTCCTCAGCTCCACCCTCGAAAGGACACCATGCCCCGCGCTTCCAAGCTCGTCGCCCTCGCCGCGACCGCGCTGCTCACGGCAGGCCTCGCCGCCTGCTCCACGACCCCGGCGACCGACGCCCCCGCGGGCGAGGCGAGCGGCGACTTCACGCCGATCACGATCGAGCACGCGCTCGGCACGACCGAGATCACTGAGAAGCCGGAGCGCATCGCGACGGTCAACTGGGCGAACCAGGAAGTTCCCCTTGCGCTCGGCGTCGTGCCCGTCGGCATGGCGCGCGCAGACTTCGGCGACGACAACGGCGACGGCATCCTCCCCTGGGTGAGCGAGAAGCTCGAAGAGCTCGGCGGAGAGACCCCCGTGCTCTTCGACGAGACCGACGGCGTCGACTTCGAAGCGGTCGCCGACACGAACCCCGACGTCATCCTGGCCGCCTACTCCGGCCTGACGCAGGAGGACTACAACACCCTCTCCGAGATCGCACCGGTCGTCGCGTACCCCGAGACGGCCTGGGCCACCTCCTGGCGCGACATGATCCGCCTCAACAGCCAGGGCATGGGGATGGACGCCGAAGGCGACGCGCTCATCACCGAACTCGAGGGCGAGATCGAGGCCACGGCCGCGAAGTACCCGTCCATCCAAGGCAAGAAGACGATGTTCCTGACGCACGTCGACGAAACCGACCTGAGCCAGGTCAGCTTCTACACGACACACGACACACGCAGCGCCTTCTTCGAAGACCTCGGCATGGCCTTCCCGCAGAGCCTCGTCGATGCCTCGGCGAGCACCGACCAGTTCTCGCAGACAATCAGCGCCGAGCAGACCGACACGCTCGCCGATGTCGAGATCATCGTCACCTACGGTGGCGAGGAGCTTGTCCAGACCCTGCAGGGCGACCCCGTGCTCTCTCAGATCCCCGCCGTCGCGAACGGCTCGATCGTCAACCTGCCAGGCACCGAGCCACTCGGCACGGCAGCGAACCCGACGCCGCTCTCCATCTCGTGGATCCTCGACGACTACGTCGCACTCCTCTCGCAGGCAGCCGACAAGGTCAAGTGACCCAGACCGCTCCTCCCCTAGCCGCCGGGGGTGTCGCCATCGTGCGACGCCCCCGGCGGCTGCGGGCGTTGTGGTTCGTCCTCGCGATCGCCACACTCGGCGCGCTGGTCGTCGTCTCCGTCATGATCGGCTCGCGAGACGTGAGCTGGGCGGATGCGGTGGCCGCGCTCGGCGGATCGACCAACGGCTTCGACGAAGCTGCGGTGGCGAAGCGCATCCCCCGCACCTTCCTCGCCGTCGCCGTCGGAGCGGCACTCGGCGTCTCAGGCGCGGTCATGCAGGGCGTGACCCGCAACCCCCTCGCCGATCCGGGCATCCTCGGCGTCAACATGGGCGCATCCCTCGCCGTCGTGACGGGCATCGCGTACTTCGGTCTCACTTCGGCGTCGAGCTTCATCTGGGTCGCTATCACGGGGGCCGCCCTCGCGGCAATCTTCGTCTACGTCGTCGGCTCGCTGGGCCGCGGCGGCGCCACGCCGCTCAAGCTCGCCCTCGCCGGCGCCGCGACCTCGGCCGCGCTTGCCTCGTTCGTGACCGCCATCATCCTGCCGCGCGGCGACATCAGCCAGAGCGCCAGGTCCTGGCAGATCGGCGGAGTCGGCGGCGGCACCTGGGACAGCATCTCGCAGGTCCTCCCCTTCCTCGTCGTCGGCTTCCTCATCAGCCTCGTCTCAGCGAAGGGCCTCAACTCGCTTGCACTCGGCGACGACCTCGCGGCGGGCCTCGGCGAGCACGTCGCCATCACGCGAGGTGCCGCGGCTCTCGGCGCTGTTGTGCTGTGCGGCGCCGCAACCGCCGTCACAGGCCCCATCGCGTTTGTCGGCCTCGTCGTGCCGCACGCCTGCCGCCTCATGTTCGGCGTCGACCACCGCTGGGTGCTGCCGTTCTCCGCCGTCGTCGGCGCATCCCTGCTGACCGGTGCCGACGTACTCGGACGCATCCTGACCCGCCCCTCAGAGATCGACGTGGGCATCATCACGGCCATCATCGGAGCCCCCATCTTCATCTGGATCGTCCGCCGCTCGAAGCTGCGTGCCCTGTGACCGCAACTCGTGCATCCGGCCAGCGCTCCCCCGCATCGTCGCCGACGTCGCTGGCCCCCTCGTCTCCCAACTCGGCGATCGAGGCGACTGCGCGTGCTGTCGCCAGCAGCCGCAATCGCCGGGCTGCTCGGCGCCGCTTCACGATGCTCGTGCTTGTCGCACTCATCGCGATCGTCTTCGTTTTCTCGCTCATGTACGGGCAGACGTTCTATGGCATCGACCAGGTCATCGCCGTCCTCCTCGGCCAGGACGTGCAGGGAGCGAGCTTCACCGTCGGCCGCCTGCGCCTCCCCCGCGCCGTGCTCGCGATCCTCGCCGGCCTCGCGTTCGGACTCGCCGGAGTCACCTTCCAGACCATGCTGCGCAACCCGCTCGCGAGCCCCGACATCATCGGCATCTCCTCAGGTGCCAGCGCGGCGGCGGCCTTCGGCATCGTCACGCTGTCGCTCGGCGCGAGCGAGGTGTCGTTCTTCGCGATCTTCGTCGGTCTCGGCGTCGCTCTCCTCATCTACGTGCTGTCGTTCAAGGGCGGCGTCACGGGCACCCGCCTCATCCTGATCGGCATCGGGATCGCGGCGATGCTCGACAGCATCACGAACTACGTGCTCTCGCAGGCCGCGCAGTGGGACCTCCAGGAGGCGCTCCGCTGGCTCAACGGCAGCTTGAACGGCGCATCCTGGAACGCCATCGCACCGGTGGCCATCGCCATCGTCGTGCTCGTTCCGATCCTCCTCGCGCAAAGCCGCAACCTCTCCGCGACGCAGCTCGGCGACGACACGGCGGCGGCTCTCGGGGTGCGCGTCAACCGGACGCGGCTCATCGTCATCGTGACCGCAGTCGGCGTGCTGTCGTTCGCGACGGCGGCCGCGGGCCCGATCGCGTTCGTCGCGTTCCTCGCCGGCCCCATCGCGGCGCGGCTCTTCGGGGGCGGCGGCTCCCTGCTCATCCCCGCAGGCCTTGTCGGTGCCCTGCTCGTGCTCGTCGCCGACCTCGTCGGCCAGTTCCTGCTCGGCACCCGCTACCCAGTTGGCGTCGTCACGGGCGTGCTCGGCGCGCCCTTCCTCATCTACCTGATCATCCGCACGAACCGCGCGGGAGGCTCGCTATGACCGTCGACCACACTCTTACCGTCGAGAAGCTCACGCTCGGCTACGGCGACCGAGTTGTCATCGACGAGCTCGACCTCCTCGTGCCACCTGGCAAGGTGACCGCGATCGTCGGCGCGAACGCGTGCGGCAAGTCGACGCTGCTGCGCTCCATGTCGAGGCTCCTCTCGCCGCGAGACGGGCACGTGCTCCTCGACGGCCAGGAAGTGCACAAGACGCCGGCGAAGCAGCTGGCGCGGATGCTCGGGCTCCTACCGCAGTCTCCGATCGCCCCGGAGGGCATCACGGTCGCTGACCTCGTCGGCCGGGGCCGCCACCCGCACCAGAGCATCCTCTCGAGGTGGAGCCACGACGACGACCTCGCGGTCGCGGCCGCCCTCGAGGCGACCGAGACCACGGCGCTCGCCGACCGGCACGTCGACGAGCTCTCCGGCGGGCAGCGGCAGCGAGTGTGGATCGCGATGGCCCTCGCACAGCAGACCGACCTCCTGCTCCTCGACGAGCCCACCACCTTCCTCGACGTGAGCCACCAGGTCGAGGTGCTCGACCTCCTCACCGACCTCAACCGCTCACGCGGGACGACAATCGTCATGGTCCTCCACGACCTCAACCTCGCCGCGCGCTACGCCGACCACCTCATCGCGCTCGCCGACGGCGGCCTCCACGCGGCAGGCGAGCCAAGCGACGTGCTCACGGTCGACACCGTGCACGCCGTGTTCGGACTCGACAGCCTCGTCGTGGAGGACCCCGTTTCCGGCCGGCCGCTCATGGTGCCGATCGGCCGCCACCACTCGGCCGGCGCATCCGTCACGCACTCCGGAGGTTCATCCGCGACAATTGAGGCTCGCACAACCGTGTGACTGGAGTGAGGCGGCAGCTGACCCGTCTCGCCTGATCAATGACAGGTGGCCGAGCATGAGCGATGCTGGCGTCGAAGTCCTCGCCTCCGTCTCGCCGCCCGCTGAGGGCGGGACCAGCTCCGGGCAGCCGGCGCAACTCGCCGAGCGCGCAGACGAGGCCGTCCCGGCAGGCTTCCCGTCTCCAGCCCAGGGCTACTACTCGGGGCCCGTCGACCTCAACCGGCACCTCATCAACGACCCGGCGGCGACGTTCATCGTGCGCGTCAGCGGCGACAGCATGATCGGTGCTGGCATCTTCGACGGCGACGAAATCATCGTCGACCGGTCCCTGGAACCCCACGACGGCAACGTCGTGATCGCGGTCGTCGACGGCGAGCTCACCGTCAAGCGCCTACGCTTCGAGCGCGGCCGCGTGCGCCTCGTCCCCGAGAACCCCGCCTACGCCGACATCGTGCTCGAAGAGCTCAGCGAACTCACCGTGTGGGGCGTCGTCACGAGGTGCCTGCACCGTGTCTGAGCCAAACGCCGTGAGCGAGGCGGGCGCCGTGAGCGAGGCGGGCACCGTGAGCGCCCGAACCCCAGGGCCTGCGCCCGACGCGACTCCCAGTGCGCCCCAGTCCGCGATCGCCATCGTCGACGCCAACAACTTCTACGCCTCCTGCGAGCGCATCTTCGACCCCAGCCTCGAGGGAAAGCCCATCGTGGTGCTCTCCAACAACGACGGATGCGTCATCGCGCGCTCCGAGGAAGCCAAAGCCGCGGGCATCCCGATGGGAGCTCCCTGGCAGGCCATCGCGCCCGAAGCCGCGATGAAGGGCGTCGTCGCCCGCTCGAGCAACTACGAACTGTACGGCGACATCAACGCCCGCACCATCGAGCTCCTCGGCCGGTACACGCCATCGCAGGAGGTGTACTCGATCGACGAGAGCTTCATCCGGCTACCGGGCAACCGCGGGGAGGCGCTCGCCGTCGCACGCGAGATCAGGGTGGCGATGCGCAAGCTCATCGGCATCCCCGTCAGCATCGGCATCGCCCCGAGCAAGACGCTCGCCAAGCTCGCGAACCGCGGCTCCAAGTCTGAGCCGTCACTCGGCGGGGTCTGCCACCTGGGCACTTACGGGCGCGAGCAGCTCAGCGGCATCCTCAGCAGCATCGACGTCGGGGACGTGTGGGGCGTGGGCCGCAAGATGGCCGCGAAATACGTGGGGCTCGGCATCCGCACCGCCCTCGACCTCCGCGAATCGTCGCCAACCGCCATCCGCCGCCGCTACGGGGTCGTGCAGGAGCGAGTTGTGCAGGAGCTGCGCGGCATCGACTGCCTCCCGATCGACGAGGTTCCGTCGGAGCGCGAGCAGATCCAGTTCTCCAGATCGTTTGCTGTGCCCATCTCGACGGTGCAGGAACTCGAGGAAGTGCTCTCCGTCTACACGCAACGCGCCTCGGCCCGCCTGCGGTCACAGGGTTCGCTCGCCAGGGCGATGAGCTGCTACGCGGCCACTTCCCCCTTCCGCGAGGGGCACGAGTCTCACGCCGTGTCTGTCGCCTTCCCAGAGCCCACCGACGACCCGGTTGTGCTGTTCCGAGCAGCCGCCGCGGCTCTCGGCCCTCAGCTGCGCAGCGACCTGAAGTACGTGCGGGTCGGAGTATCACTGTTCGAGTTCGTCGCTCGGGACTCATACGCCGCACTCGACATTTTCGGAGAACGCAGCGAAGACCGGCGTGTGGGGGAAGCCCTCGACGCCGTCGCCGCGAGATTCGGGCGGGAGTCGCTCGGGCTCGGCGTCGCAGGGCTGCGCGGCGGACGAACCTGGACGATGCGTCGCGAGATGATCTCGCCGCGCGCCACAACCCATTGGGACGAGTTGGCCGTCGTGAAGGCTGAGTAGGCGACGGGACCTCTTGTTACACCCAAGTCACTTAGTTGAGACACTGCTTTCGCATATAGGTACTAAAATACTTCTTTGAAGTTGTTTCCAGTTCTGGGGATAACTGGCGAACGGGCTTGCGGGGAACGTTTCACGGGTGAGGAAGTTATCCACAACCCTGCGAATTGTCGGTGGTGGTGCGTAGTGTTTGGGGCATGCAGCAGCACCGCGATGATGACGTTCCGGACCCTGGGTTTGACCCTTCGGATCCGGTGTCGGTCGCGGCGCGGCGGTCGGAGATTCTGGCGTTGGAGGAGGCTGCCGCGGCGATGCTCGCGGCGGGTACGGCGTTGCAGTTGCGGGCGCACGCGGCGGCGTACGAGTTCGGGCACGCGCTTGATCGTGCTGAGGGGTGCGCGGAGTCGGCGATGCATGTGCGCTCGATCGCGAACGAGGTGGGGTTGCTGGTGAGGCTCGCCGCTGGGACCGCGCAGGGGCACCTGGCGTCGGCGGCGGTGACGTTGCGGGAGTTCCCGGCGCTCACGTTCGCGCTCGAGGAGAATCTGGCGATGCCTGCGCAGGCTAGCACGCTTGCGAGCGTCGGGTTGAAGGTGAACCATGAGGATCCCGCGGAGCAGGTGCTGCGTCGGGCCGAGTTCCTGCAGGTCATGCTCGAGCGGGTGCGGCAGGAACCGTTGCCGCCCAAGGCTCTCCAGAAGGCGGCTGAGCGGGTCGCGGAGGAGCTCACCGGGGAGTCCATCGATCAGCGTTACGAGCGGGCGAAGAAACGCCGCCGCGCGAGCGTCGAGGACCTCGGCGACGGCATGAGCGTGCTGCGTGTGCTGATGAGCTCGTTTGTCGCGAACGCTGTCCTGGACCGGGCGCGGAAGCAGGGCAAAGCGATCATCAAGGCACGCCCCAAGCCAGACGCCACGATCGAAGAGCCAGCGGACGGCGCGAACCCGGCAGCCGGCACGAGCGCTGCAGCGGGCACGAACTTGTCGGCCGGCGGGAACCTAGCAGCGGGCACGAGCATCAACGCGGCGGGCGGGGAAGACAGCGCGGACCATGCGCCCGACGAGCGCACCCTTGACCAGGTCATGTCGGACGTCATCGCGGACACGCTCCTCACGAGCGACCCCATGAACCCCTCGGCCACCGCCGCGAGAGGCATCCAAGCCACCGCGCACATCAGCATCCCGGCCACGAGCATGCTGGCCGGCCCGAACAGTGGTGGCCCGAACACCGGCGGCCTCAACTCCGGCGGCCCAGGCGGCCGGGGCTTTGCTCCGGCGCTGCTGGATGGCATGTCGCCCATGCCGCTTGAAGAAGCGAAACGCCTCGCCGCCACCGCGCCGGCCTTCATTCGCGTCCTCACGCACCCCGTGACGGGTGCCGTGCAGGCCGTCGACTCGTACACGCCCACCGCCGCGATGCGCGCGTTCCTGCAAGCCCGCGACGTGCACTGCCGCTTCATCGGCTGCCGACAACCCGCCGCGAGATGCGAACTCGATCACACCATCGATCACCAGTACGGGGGCAAGACCGCCGTCTGGAACCTCAGCGACTTCTGCCTCGCGCACCACATCGTGAAACACCACACCGCCTGGCAAGTCAGACAGTTAGGCGGCGGGATCCTCGAGTGGACGACTCCGAGCGGGAAGGTCTACATCGACCGACCCGAACCCTACGGCGTGATCTTCACACCAAGCGACGAACTCCCACGAATGGCTTCGGTGAGCCCACGCTCGGCGGCAGCAAGAACGGCAGATCGACAACCAGATCGACAACCAGAACTGGAACCGGAAACAACACCGGCGTCGGTGCCAGCACCGGGCGACGATCGACCGCCCGGCGGTGACTCGCCTCCGCGCGCCCTCACCGTTCAGCCACCGCCGTTCTAAGCTCGCGGTCCGCACGTGGGCGCGGGAAGATCTGTCCGGCCCGCGGGGGGACAACCGCTGGCCCATCCGGTGCGTGCATCCCATGCGAATAGCTGCTAAGTGGGCCCTGGAGGAGCTGCGAAAGGGCCCTGGGCATGGCCGCGAAGTGCGGCTAGGAATAGCTGCGACGTGCGGCTGGGAATAGCTGCGAAAGGGGGCCTGTTGCATTGCGTGTGACGACAGCAGCGCAGGACGCACCCCAGAACAGCCCGCAGGCCGGCTCAGAGCAGGCACCGATCCGCATCGACATCTGGTCGGACATCGCTTGCCCCTGGTGCTACATCGGGAAGCGCAAGCTGGAGAGCGGCATCGAGCAGTTCTCCGCGGGCGGCAACGCGCCAGCCATCGAGATCGAGTACCACAGCTACGAGCTCTCCCCCGATACGCCCATCGACTTCCACGGGTCGACGACGGAGTACCTCGCCGAGCGCAAGGGCCTTCCCGTCGTGCAGGTCGAGCAGATGCTCGACCGAGTCACCGGAATCGCCAAGGACGTCGGCCTCGATTACGACTTCGACTCGGTGCAGCACGTGAACACCGTGCGCGCCCACGAACTCATCCACTTCGCCAAGGCGAACGGCCGCCAACTCGAAGCGAAGGAGCGCCTCCTAAAGGCCTACTTCGTCGAGGGACAGGACCTCAGCGACATCGAAGTGCTCGCCGACCTCGCCGCCGAACTCGGCCTCGACCGCGCCGCTGCCGTGTACGCTCTCGAAGAGCGCATCCACCACGACGATGTGCTCGCCGACCAGCAGCAGGCGCAGGCCTACGGCATCCAGGGCGTCCCGTTCTTCGTGATCGACGGCAAGTACGGCGTCTCCGGGGCACAAGAAGCGGCGACCTTCTCCGACGTCCTCACCAAGATCACGAGCGACCGCGACGAGGTGACCGTATGAGGGCGGGCACCGCAGCGGACGCCAGCACGAACGCGCCCACGAGGCCCGCGGAGACGAACCTCGAGACGGTTCTCCTTCTGGCAGACTTCCCCCAGGCGACTCCGCCGATGGAGTCCGGCCCCTCGCAGGCCGAGGCCCGTCAAACTGCAGAAGCGGCGACTCCGGGCGGCTTCACAATGCTCGGCGACGCGGGCACCGCCTGCGAAAGTGACGCCTGCCTGCTCTGACAGACAGCCAGACAGACAGCGAGAGCGAGTTCGCTTCCTCAGACCGACAGCAGGACCAGCGTCTGCCACAAGGCTCGACCGGACAGACCCACACCCTTCTCCGCTTCGGCGCCTGGGCGCTGCCCGGGTTGCAGTGTGATGAACTCTCCGACATGGGATTCACGAGTTTCGCGGCCGTCGGGGACAGCTTCACCGAGGGCGTCGGAGACGAGTTGCCGGGCGGTCAGGTCCGCGGCTGGGCCGACCTTGTTGCCCAGGGCCTCGCAGTCTCCTCACCAGAGCCGGTCACGTACGCGAACCTCGCCATCCGCGGACGCCTCCTCGACGCGATCCTCGAGGAGCAGCTGCCTGCCGCGATCGCCCTCAAACCGCAGCTGCTGAGCCTCAACGGGGGCGGAAACGACATCCTGCGCCCCCGCGTCTCCATCGACGCCGTCGCCCAGCGCCTCGTCGACGGGGCCAAGCAGGCACTGGACGCGGGCATCCACGTCATCCTCCTCTCGGGCGCCAACCCCTCAGACCACCTGCCGATGGGCAAGCGGATCAGCGCCCGCGGCGATGCGCTCGCGGCCGCCGTCCACGCGAAAATCCCGGCGCAGCCGGGCCTGACCTTCGTCGACAACTGGGCCGACCCCGAGCTCCGGCACCTCGACTACTGGTCGCGCGACCGCCTCCACATGGGAGCGAGCGGGCACCAGCGGGTTGCCGCAAACGTGCTCACGGCCCTCGAAGTGCCAGCGCCCGACTTCGGCCCGCAGGCCTCGAGCATCCAGCGTCCGCGCAATTCCGCGTACTGGCGCGAGTACGTCCTGCCCTGGATCGGCCGGCGCCTCACCGGCAGATCCTCCGGCGACACCCGCACGGCCAAGTACCCGACCCTCGAACGCGTCGTCACAGAGTAAGCACACGACACCTCGACGACGAGGGCCCCCTCCACAGGTCAAGTGGATGCGGCTGGCGGCGCGAGGTGGAGCGCACAGGGCCCGGCACGCCGGTAGCTGGGCCCGAGAGGCCGGCCCGAGAGACGAAGCCCCCCGAGGCCGGCCCGAGGCCAGGCACGCTACTTGTAGAAGCCCTCTCGGAGACGGACGCCGTGCTCGAGCCACACCTTCATGGCGGCCAGCATGCCGGTCCACCCCATCGAGTTGCCAAACGCCGCCTTCGCACCGGAATCGGTGAGGCTCCAGGCCGACTCGCTGATCCGGACCCGCGTGCGGGCCCCGTCGTCGACCGGGTCGAACTCGAACGTCGTCGTCGTGAAGCCCTGCCCGGCGCTGTCGTCCTCTGCATCCCACCGAACGACGATGCGGCTCGGCGAGACCGCCTCTACGACGTTGACGGGGAACGCCCCAGGGAAGTCAGCGAAGTCCCACTGCACCTCCGCTCCGGTCTCCAGCCGCCCCTTCGCGCCGCCCGTCGTGAAGTACTCGGAGAGGACTCTCGGGTCGGCGACCGCCTCGTACACCTCGCGCACGGGCTTCGAGATGAAGCCGGAGACCGTGAACCTCAGCGCCGTCAACGCACCACTCTCGCTCGCGCCGCCATCCCCACCAACGCTGCTCCTCGTGTCATCGCTCATAAGAAAACTCTCTCATTCAGGCTTCATGCCGTATAGTGGCGGAGTCAACGCATGATCGCCCCGCTTCTCGCGGACATTCCAGATCTCGCTAGTTGCCATCCGTGCCACCGGATCCGTGGCCACCAGGACCCAAGTCCGAGACGCCGTTCCACTCAACAGCAGACACTGCTCGCTCAACAGCAGACTCTGCTCGCGAGGACGCTCTGCACAAGAGCTCACGGCTGACCAGCACGCGCCCACCCCGGCGCACACATGCTTGAAAGAAAGCGCCCCGCCAACGCAGGCGGGCTGCGCCGCAATGAAACGAAGAATCGCATCACACTCGCAATACCATTCACCCTGCCCGCACCTCGAGTCTCTTGGCGACAAGCCGACGACGACGTGTACGCGGCGACCATCAGCGACGAGTTCGCTGGCTTCATCACGATCGCAGACACCGGTCTGCACACGCTCCAGGGCCCTCAAGGCCAGAGCATCGGCGACTTCGGAACGCTCGACGAAGCCCAGGAGGCGCTCGCCGAGGCCCTGTTCCCGGTCGAACACGACCAATCCGACGTCGCGGCGGCACGACCGCGTCGCCGTCGCGCCGGGCGGCGGGGCCCCGTCAATGCCCGCACCGCCAGCTAGGACTCCACGTGGCGGGGCTCCGTCTCCGGATGCCCCGTCGCCTGCCTGAGGGTCCTCAGCTCGCCTCGGGAGCGTCGCGCTCCCCTAAAGCGTCACCGTCGGCCACCCTGACCGTCGGCGGTGCAACGGCCGGGTCCGTCGCGTCTTGATGCGCCTGGCCAGACAGCACAGGGTCCGGTCTCCAGCCGTGCGCGTGAAAGTGCGTGCTCTCTCCGGAGCCGCCCTCGTCTCTCCAGCGTTCCTCGCCCTCTAGGACTCCCTCGTCGAGGTTGACTTCACCCATGATCGTCGCCGCCTCACTGCGCTCGGATCTCGCGGGCAGCCGACTGCCACCCGACTCCTCCGAGGTAAGCACTCGAGGCTCCGAAGCGGATGCACGCGGGGCGAGCATCCGCTTCGCATCCTCACTCGCGCGGTCGCGGGTCCCGCTCCAGCCGCACAACCGGACGCGCACTCAGCCCCTGGGAGTTAGCCCTCCAACGGCTCAATGGCCGTGATCTTCGCCGACCACGGGCAGTACACGTCGCTTGTGACGGTTCCGTCCTCGACGTACTCGGGAAGGCCGTCGCAGACCTCCGTCGTGAAGTCCGCGAACTCGAGCGTCGCCGGGTCAATGTGCCAGGTCCACGGCTCGTTCACCGAGGCGTCATCGCGCACGACGGTGCCGACGGGGATCGCCGCCACCTCCTCGCCGTCCAGGAGCTTCTGGGCGTGCTCGACGAGTTCTGGCGTCGCCAGCTCGACCCTGTAGGTCTGGTCGACGACCTGGAACGTGGCGACCGCCCGCGAGAGCGGCGCCTCGGGCTGGGCCGCGCATCCGCTCAGGGCGGCAACCGCGCCGACCACCGCCAGCGGTGCAAGGGCGATGGATGCGACCCGACGGGTCTTGGACATCAGGAACCTCCGTTGTCGGGGACATGCTGCTCGAGCCAGCGTTCCAGCTCGGGAAGCGCTTCGTAGGCGATCGTGCCGTGGCTTGCGCCCGGCACCGTCACGGCATGGACGTCGACCCCGATCGACTCCTCGTGGGAGACGAACGCCGCGGTGTCGGCGGGCAGCACCAACTCATCCGCGCTCCCTTGCGCGATGAAGAGGGGCGCCTCGAAGGCCTTCGACCCGGTCGAGTTCTCCGCGAGGAGTGTCGCCCAGGGCTCGACCGAGGTCGGGTCCTGCAGCGTGAAGTCGCCGACGAGCGGCTGCCCGATCTCGTGCAGCTCGGTGAGGCTGCTGAGCAGGCAGAGCGAGTTCATCTGCGCCACCTTCTCTATCGCGGGAGGAGTGAGGATGCTCGAAAGTTCGGCCCCCGGCACGCCCGCGTAGACCTCGGCGAAAGCCGGGAACGCGTACGCGCCGATCGTCACGCCCGAGATGTCGTCGAGGTGCGAGCCCATGAGCTTCGTCAGGTCGGCGGCGGGTGCTGCCGCCGCAACCGCCGCGATTTTGAGCTCTGGCGCATAGCTCGGGGCTTCCTGAGCCGCGAACAGCACAGCCTGGCCGCCCTGCGAGTGCCCCCAGAGCACAACCTCGGCCCCGGCCTCTGCTGCTTCGATCTGCTGCGCCGCGCGCACCGCGTCAAGCACGCTTCTGGCTGCCGTCTCCCCCACCAGATACGAATCCTGCCCGGCCTGCTTGCCGTCGGCCGTCTCGATGCCCATCCCCAGGTAATCGGTCGCGACAACCGCGTAACCGCGGTCCAGCATGAGGCGCAGCCCCTCGACGCCGATGAACGGGTCGAACGCCCGCGATGGCGCGCACGAGGGGTCGGTGCCGGTCGTGGGATGCCCCCAGGCGAGCACCGTGCGGCCCCCATCGGGTGCCTCCCCATCCGGCACGACAACAACGCCCGTGACCAGCACCGGCGCGCCGTTCAGGTCGGTCGACGAGTACATGATGCGCCACGCCTGCGAGCCGATGGGTGTGCCGAGGAGCTGCTCGCTCCGCACGAGGGTCCCAGGCTGGCTCAGAACGCCGCCACCCGGCTGCTCGTAGAACGCGGCCAGCTCACCCTGTTCGATCGTGTCACCGCTCACGCGCAGCACCTCGGCGCCGACGACGATCGCGACGAGAGCGAGCACCCCGGTCACGATGAATGCGGCGACACGCTTCGGCGACCGAGCCCGAGGCGCAAAGCCCGCGGCACCTGCAGAACCCGCAGAGCGCGCAGAACCTGCGGAGCCCGCAGAGCGCGCAGAGCCCGCAGAGCCCGCAGAGCCCGCAGAACCTGCAGCAGCGCGGGTCGGACGGGTCGGGTTCGCCTGATGTGAAGAGTCCTGAGGTTGGTCCGGTGTCGTCTCTGCCACGTGCGGTCCTGTTCTGAACTGGCCGAGCCTCCTGGCGCATCCGACTCGCATGCGCTCGAAGGTGAGCGAAGACGCAGCCAGCGGGGGTTCGGAGGCTACGAACTCAGTTTCGACCCGGCCGCGCGCCCGGTCAAGCGGAATGGGCAGGAGCGGGCGCCACCTGCGCGGCCGGCAACTCGCTCGCGCGCTCACCTCGGCGGAGCTCACCACCGGGCATGACGCCCGCGATCAGCAGCGCGGCGAGGCCCGCAAGCGTCACCGCGGCGCCGGCCCAGAGCGGCGAGGCGTAGCCGAGCCCGGCGGCTATGGTCAGCCCGCCGATCCACGCGCCGAACGCGTTCCCGATGTTGAAGGCGGCGATGTTCGCGCCGGAGGCAAGCGTCGGGGCGTCACCGGCGAAGTTCATGATGCGCATCTGCAGTCCGGGGACCGTCGCGAACCCGAAGCCGCCCATGAGGACAAGCAGCACCAGCGTCGCGGCCTGGCTCGACGCGAGCAACGCGAATGCGACGAGGATCACGACGAGTCCGACGAGCAGGACCAGCAGGGAGCGCCCAAGGTTCCGGTCGGCCGCCCTGCCGCCGACGATATTGCCGACGAAGAGGCCGACGCCGAAGAGCACCAGCAGCCACGGCACGGTGGACGCAGCGAACCCGGACACCCCGGTGAGCGTGAACGCGATGTAGCTGAAGGCCCCGAACATGCCGCCGTATCCGAGCACCGTGACGATCATCGAGGCCCCCACCTGCCCGGACCGGAAGATGCGGAACTCCGCGAAGACGCTGCCCCCGCTCGTTCGTCCCGCCGTCGCGGGGATGAGCAGGGCGATGCCGATGAGGGAGACGACGCCGATCACGGCGATCACCCAGAACGTCGAGCGCCAGCCCGCGGCTTGCCCGATGAACGTGCCGATCGGCACGCCGAGCACGTTGGCGACCGTGAGCCCCGCGAACATCAGCGAGATTGCTGCGGCCTTGCGATTCGCGGGAACCAGACTCGCTGCGACGACCGCCCCGATCCCGAAGAAAGCGCCGTGGCTGAGGGCCGCGACGATGCGCCCGAGCATCATCACCTCGTAGCTGGGAGCCATCGCCGAGAGTACGTTGCCCGCGATGAAGATCACCATGAGGCCAACCAGCGCTTTCTTGCGATCGATGCGCGTTATGGCGACCGTGAGACCGATCGCTCCTACGGCGACAGCGAGCGCGTAGCCGGAGATCAGGTAGCCGGCGACCGCCTCCGAGACGGCGAAGTCGGCGGCAACCTCTGGCAGCAACCCCATGATGACGAACTCGGTCAGCCCGATCCCGAACCCGCCGAGGGCAAGGGCGAACAACGCGATAGGCATATTTCCCCCAGCGATATACGGCGTGTGCAGTAGTTGCACGCGCAACGAATAAGATGTTTGCACACGCGCTATATCCGCGCAAGTGGGGTACCATTCCCGGAGTACACACCCGAGGAGGACACATGGGAATTGCCGACGACGCCGTGGAGATCCGCGCACGCGGATGGCGCACGCTCGCCGCCCTGCACGGACTCATCGAGATGGAACTCGAGCGCTCGCTGCAGCGCGAGCACAAGCTGTCGGTTGTCGAGTTCACCGTGCTCGACGCCCTCAGCCGCCAGGACGGATGGCACATGCGGATGCGGCAGCTCGCCCGCGCCGCCGCCCTCTCGAGCAGCGCAACCACTCGCCTCGTGACCCGCCTGGAAGACAGAGAGCTACTCACCCGCATCCTCTGCGACGACGACCGCCGCGGCATCTACACCGAACTCACGCCCCTCGGCCGCGAGCTCCTCGAGCGAGCCCGACCCACCCACGACTCCGTGCTCGAGCAGTCACTCGCCGAGGCCGCAGAGGTACCGGAGCTCGCGCCGATCGTCGGGGCCCTGCACGCGGACGCCCTCGTCTAATCCCAGCGCGTCGCCGTCCCCGTCTACCCCAGCGCGTCGCCGTCCCCGTCTACCCCAGCGCGTCGCCGTCCCGCGAGGCTCGCAAGTGAGCGACCATAGAGCAATGACCGCAACCCTCGTCGCCAAGGACCTCGCCGGTGGCCACGACCACCGGACACTCTTCTCGTCGCTCAACCTCGTTGTCGCGCCAGGCGACGTCGTCGGCGTCGTGGGCGCGAACGGCGCGGGCAAGTCGACCCTGCTTCGGCTGCTCGCCGGCATCGACGAACCCCAGGAGGGCAGCGTCTCGCTCGCTCCCGCCGACGCCTTCATCGGCTGGCTGCCCCAAGAGCACGAGCGTGTCGCAGGCGAGACGGTGGCCCAGTACGTGGGCAGGCGCACTGGCACCACCGAGGCGACCAGGGAGATGGATGCGGCCGCCGAGGCCCTCGCGGAGGAAGCTGAGCCAGGCGCCCCAGACCCGGGCGACATCTACGCGGTCGCCCTCGAGCACTGGCTCGCGAGCGGCGCCGCCGACCTCGAAGAGCGACTCCCGGCAGTCCTCGCCGAGCTTGGCCTCGAGCTGAGCGCAGAGGCCCTCATGACCTCGCTCTCCGGCGGCCAGGCCGCACGTGTCGGACTCGCGGCGCTCCTCCTCTCACGCTTCGATATTGTGCTGCTCGACGAGCCGACCAACGACCTCGACCTCGACGGTCTCGAACGGCTTGAGGCGTTCATCCAGGGTCTCCGCGGTGGGGTTGTCGTCGTGAGCCACGACCGCGAGTTCCTCGCTCGCAGCGTCACCCGCGTACTGGAGCTCGACCTCGCACAGCACAGCAACCGCGTGTACGGCGGCGGGTACGAGGCCTTCCTCGAGGAACGCGCGACTGCGAAGCGCCACGCACGCGAAGAGTACGAGGAGTTCGCCGACAAGAAGGCCGACCTCGTGGGGCGCGCCCGCACGCAGCGCGAATGGTCCAGCCAGGGTGTCCGCAACGCCATGCGCAAGGCACCTGACAACGACAAGATCCGCCGGAAAGCCTCAAGCGAGTCGAGCGAGAAACAGGCGCAGAAGGTCCGCCAGATGGAGAGCCGCATCGCTCGCCTCGACGAGGTCGAGGAGCCCCGCAAGGAATGGCAGCTGCAATTCACCATCGGCACGGCACCTCGTTCCAGCTCCGTCGTCTCGACGCTGTCGCGCGCCGAGATCCAACTTGGCGACTTCACCTTCGGCCCCGTCTCCGTGCAGGTCGACGCCGGGGACCGCATCGGCATCACGGGGCCGAACGGCGCAGGCAAGTCGACCCTGCTCCGCCTGCTGCTCGGGCGCATCCAGCCGGACTCGGGAGCCGCGAGCCTCGGCTCGAGCGTCGCGATCGGTGAGATCGACCAAGCGAGGGCGGCCCTCACCGGGCCGGCTCCGCTGGCCGAACAGTTCGAAGCCCAGGTGCCGGACTGGCCGAGCGCGGAGGTGCGCACACTTCTCGCCAAGTTCG
The DNA here is from genome assembly GCF_002931075.1 of Pseudoclavibacter sp. AY1F1. GTDB lineage: Bacteria > Actinomycetota > Actinomycetes > Actinomycetales > Microbacteriaceae > Pseudoclavibacter. Next base: position 18,559 of record NZ_PSTQ01000004.1, read on the forward strand.
GCCTCAAGGCAGACCACGTCAGCCGCCGCGCCGACGAGCTCTCGCCCGGCGAGCGCACCCGGGCAGGCCTCGCGCTCCTGCAGGCTCGCGGCGTGAACCTCCTGGTCCTTGACGAGCCGACGAACCATCTCGATCTCGTCGCGATCGAGCAGCTCGAGCAAGCCCTCGAGAGCTACGAAGGCACCCTCCTGCTCGTCACCCACGACAGGCGGATGCTGGAGACCGTGCAACTGAATCGGGCCTGGCAAGTCGAGGGCGGGCAGCTCACCGAGCGCTGAGGTACACGCAGGCTGGCTGGCAGCGCAGGCAGCGCAGGCAGCGCAGGCAGGCTGGCTGGCTGGCTGGCTGGCAACGCAGGCTGGCTGGCAGACTGGCAGGTAGGGCGGGCACGCTGGCAGGCCGCGCAGGCAGGGCGGGCACGCTGGCACGCTGGCACGCCGCGCAGGCAGGCACGCGCGCAGGCACCTCCAGTGGCACAGCGATTAGGGTGACTCGCATGGCCACCGTCATTCTCGTCCGGCACGGACGCACCACGGCGAACGCGAGCGGGCTGCTCGCTGGACGCACCCCAGGAGTCTTCCTCGACGAGACGGGCAGGTCGCAGGCCGCCGTGACCGGGGCGAGGCTCGCCGCCGTGCCGCTCGCGCGGCTCGTCACGAGCCCCCTCGAGCGCTGCATCGAGACGGCGGCCGCGATCCGCGCGCAGCAGCCCACCGCCCCCTTCGCTGACCCGCGCCTCGAGCCCACCCTCGACCTCATCGACGACAACATCACCGAATGCGGCTACGGCGCCTGGCAGAACCGGAAGCTCGCCGAGCTCGCCAAAGAAGAGCTCTGGGCGACCGTGCAGACCCAGCCGTCTGCGGTGACCTTCCCAGATGGCGAATCGATGGCCACGATGCAGGCGAGGGCCGTCGCGGCCATCCGCCGCCACGACGCCGAGGTTGAGAAGGAGTTCGGGCCGGGCGCCGCCTGGGTCGCCGTCAGCCACGGAGACATCATCAAGTCGGTGCTCGCCGACGCGCTCGGGATGCACCTCGACCTGTTCCAGCGCCTCGCCGTCGGCCCCGCATCCGTCTCGATCATCAGCTACGGCAAGGCACGCCCGAGCGTTCCCGTCATCAACTCCGACGCGGGAGACCTCTCCTGGCTGGCCCCGAGCGTGACTTCCGCGGCAGGCGCACCCCATTCGGGCGACGCGACCGTCGGTGGCGGCGCAGGCCGGGCCGCCTGAGCATAGGCTTGAACACATGACGACCCTCGTGCACGAATTCGACTGGCCGGACCGATTTGTCGTCGGCACGCTCGGCAAGCCCGGCGAGCGAACCTTCTACCTGCAAGCCCGCGACGGAGCCCGCGTCGTGAGCGTGATCCTCGAGAAAGAACAGTCGGCCCTTCTCGCTGAGAAAGTCGACGAGATCCTCGACCAGATCATGCTCGAAGACGGAAACCGCTATAGCGTTCCGAGCTCAACACCCATCGAGCTCATCGACGAGGAGCCGCTCGACACGCCAGTCGACGGCCGGTTCCGCGTCGGCACGATCGGCCTCGGCTGGGAGCCCGCCACCGCGCAGGTCATCCTCGAGGTGATTCCCGTCGTCGAGGTTGAACTCGAGATCGACGCGGACGTCGACACGGAGGCCCTCGAGGCCGAACTCGCCCGCATGGCAGGACTCGACGAGCTCGTCGAAGCCGCCGAACCGGAGGAGCTCCTGCGCGTGCGCATCCCTGTTGGGTCGGCCAGAGCGTTCGCGAAGCGCACCCTCGAGATCGTCGGCGCCGGCCGGTCGCTGTGCCCGCGCTGCGGCCTCCCGATGGACCCGGAAGGCCACAACTGCCCGGCAGACGACGGCCTGTGACCGAACCCGAACCCGACGCGGACGCGGACGCGGACGCGCAGGCGCAGGCGAACGCGGACGCGGACGCGCAGGCGAACGCGAACGCGCAGGCGAACGCGAACGCGCAGGCGAACGCGAACGCGCAGGCGAACGCGAACGCGCAGGCGAACGCGAACGCGCAGGCGAACGCGGACGCGCAGGCGAACGCGGACGCGCAGGCGAACGCGGACGCGACGGCACCTGACTCAGACGCAGCCCAGCCCCATGCACAAGCACAGGCAGAAGCGCAGGCAGAGGCACAAGCGCGGGCAGAGGCAGTGGCAGTGGCAGTGGCAGAGCCTGGCCCCACGCTTGAGCTCACGGCGCGCGTCATGAGCGCCTCGAATGCGACGTTCGTCGGCACTTACACGGCTCCCGGCGCCGACCCGGTCGAGGTCGTCTACAAGCCCTCCCGGGGCGAGAAGCCGCTCTGGGACTTCCCCGGCAACGACCTCGCCAACCGGGAGGTCGCGGCCTATCTCGTCTCTGAAGCGCTCGGCTGGAACGTCGTGCCGCGCACCTGGCTCGGCGACGGCCAGTTCGGGCCGGGGATGCTCCAACTCTGGCAGGACGTCGACGAGTCCCAGGATGCGGTCGACCTCGTCGACGCGACGGAGCTCCCCGAAGCGGGATGGCGGACCGTCCTGACCGGCGAGGACGAAACCGGCCGCGAGGTTGTGCTCGTGCACGAGGACTCCCCCACGATCCGCCGCATGGCGATCTTCGATGCCATCATCAACAATGCCGACCGCAAGGGCGGCCACGTGCTCGCCATGACCGACGGGCACCGGTACGGCGTCGACCACGGCCTGTCCTTCCACGTGGAGCCAAAGCTGCGCACCGTGCTCTGGGGGTGGGTCGCCGAGCCATTCACGGATGAGGAAGCGGCGGGCATCCACAGGCTCCGCCAGGCACTCGACGACAAGCGTGATGATGGCCTCGGAGTGCAACTGGCCACGCTGCTCGCCGACGCCGAACTCGAGCAGCTCGCCGCACGCATCGACCGCCTGCTTGAGGACCGCGAATTCCCGGTCCCCGAGGGCGACATGCCGGCCGCCCCCTGGCCGCTCTTCTGAGTTGCCGCCTGGAAGGAGTCGCAGCGCGGAAGAACTCGCAGTCCGGAAGAACTCGCAGGCAGGAGGACGTCGCAGCCTGGAGGACGTCACAGGCAGGAGAACGTCACAGGCAGAAGGACGTCACAGGCAGAGGGACGTCGCAGGCTGGAGGACGTCACAGGCAGGAGGACGAGTCGCCACCAGCTTCGAGGTGGTTCCAAACCTACGGGCCTAGCTTGGCGCCATGACTAGCCCGGAAACCGCAGCCCAGCCCGAATTCACCCTCCGCCGGAACGTCACGGCACCCCGCGATCGTGTCTGGCGCGCATGGACGGACCCCGCAGAGCTCACCCACTGGCACCATCCCGCCAAGGTCTCGACACCTCTCGACACAATCGTCCTCGACGTCCGCGAGAGCGGTGCGTACCACTACACGATGGTCAACGACGAGAACGGCGACGAGTACCCGACTGCCGGCACCTACCTCCTGGTCGATGAGGGCAAGCGCCTCGTCTTCACGTGGGGCCTGCCGGAAGACGACCCTGCAGAGTCCCCCGTCGTGAGCGTCGATCTTGCACCAAGCGGGGACGCGACCGAGGTCATCCTGCACGTGCGCGGCATCGCGGGCGAGCCGGGTGATGACAACGTCTACGACGGCTGGACCGAGGCGCTCGAGAACCTGGCCGCGCATCTCGAGCCCTGACGAAGCCACAATCCAACCCACAGACGAACCTGAAGACAAACCCGAAAACGAAGCCACAGACAAGTGAACGCACGGTTTGCCTGAACCGCAACCTCGAGTACTCTATCGATAATCGATAGAAATACATCGTTGGCCAGTAGGAGGTCCGCCATGGGCGCCGTCACCATCACCGCCTTGAAGGTTCTCATTGCGCTGTCGCTCGCGGGCTCCCTGGTCGTCCAGCTGCTGTTGCTCCCGCTTGTGTGGGCTGACCTGGCAGGAACACCCTCGGTGGCCCGCGTCGCGTTGGTGGCCCTCGCCGCCATCTTCGTCTTCACCCTGCAGGCCAGCGCGGTCTGCATCTGGCGCCTCCTCACGATGGTCCGCCGGGGCTCGGTCTTCTCGCAGGGCGCCTTCCGCTACGTCGATACGATCATCGGCGCCATCGCCGTGGCCGCCTTGACGATCCTGATCCTCGCGATTCTGCTTGCGCCCGGCGCCGCCGCCCCTGGCTTCATCGGCCTGCTCTGCGGCGCCGCGCTCGTCACGTTCGGCGGGGCCCTCCTCATGGTGGTCATGCGCATGCTCCTCCGTCTCGCAACTCTGCGCGAAACGGAAGCGCAAACCCTCCGCAGCGAGCTCGACGAGGTCATCTGATGGCGATCGCGATCGACATCGACGTCATGCTCGCGCGTCGCAAGATGTCCGTCGGCGAGCTCGCCGAGCGGGTCGGCATCACGCCCGCCAACCTCGCCGTCCTCAAGAACGGCCGGGCCAAAGCCGTGCGCTTCACAACCTTGGAGGCACTCTGCGAGGCCCTGGACTGCCAGCCGGGCGAGCTCCTCCGCTGGGAGCCAGCCTCGACAGGGTGACAGGGGCGACCGAGTACCAGATTCTGCGGTACGACAGATTCGAGCGCGAGGACAACTCCCCTCTGCCGCTTCCGGTGGCTGCTAGCCGCGGGGCTTCAGCACGACCTTGATGCACCCGTCCTGCTTCTTCTGGAAGACGTCATACAGGCGGGGCGCGTCCTCAAGCGGAACCCGATGCGTCACGAGGTCCTCTGTGCCGAGCGGGTCGCTCGCATCCTCGACAAGCGGCAGCAGCTCGGGAATCCACCGCTGCACGTTGCACTGCCCCATGCGGAGCGTGAGCTGCTTGTCGAACATCGTCATGAGCGGCATGGGGTCTGCAACTCCCGCGTACACACCGCTCAGCGAGACCGTTCCTCCGCGGCGCACAGCGTCGAGGGCCAGCATGAGCGCCGAGAGCCGATCGACGCCGACCGTTTCGATGACCTTCTTCGCGATCGTGTCCGGCAGCAGGCCTGCACCCTTCTGCGCGAGCCCGGCCAGGCCTGCCAGGCCAGCACCCGCGGCGGGACCGGCGCCGATGCCGTGCGCTTCCAGACCAACCGCGTCCACGACCGAGTCCGGGCCGCGACCACCTGTCGCCTCCCGGAGCGCGTCCGCCGTCGCCTCGTCGAAGTCGAAGACCTCGACCCCATAGCGCTCCGCGAGCGCACGGCGCTCCGGCACCGGGTCGACGCCAAGCACTCGGTACCCGAGGTGCTTGCCGATGCGAGCTGCGAACTGACCGACCGGCCCGAGACCGAGCACCGCGAGCGTTCCACCCTCCGGAACTTCGGCGTACCGCACCCCTTGCCACGCCGTCGGGAGGATGTCGCTGAGGAACAGGTAGCGCTCATCGGACAGCGCGTGCCCGACCTTGATCGCGTTGTTGTCCGCGAGACGCACCCGGAGGAACTCGGCCTGCCCGCCTGGCACCGAGCCGTAAAGCTCCGTGTAGCCGTAGAGGGCAGCTCCAGTCCCCTGGTCGCGGTTCTGCGTGACGTCGCACTGCGTCGACAGCCCGGAATGGCACATCTCGCATTCTCCGCAGGCGATCACGAACGGCACAACGACCCGGTCCCCGACGGCCAGCTTCGTGACACCTTCGCCCACCTCCTCGACGATCCCCATGGTCTCGTGGCCGAGGATGTCGCCCTTCTCGAGGAACGGCCCGAACACGCTGTACAGGTGCAGGTCGGATCCGCAGATCGCGGCCGACGTCACTCTGATGATGATGTCGCCCGCATCCTCAATCGACGGCTTGGGGACCGTCTCGATCTCGACCTTGCCATTCGACTGCCATGTCAATGCACGCACCGGAGTTCCTCTCGTCGGGGGCGATGTACCTTCGGGGTGGTGTACCCCTCCCGAGGCTACGGAGGCCCGCGTCGTGGCGCGACGGGGTTGACTTCCCAGCCGGTACACGGGGCGAGGCACCGCACATGCCGCGTGCGCCGCCCAAGGGATGCTCGCAACCGCGTCGGCGACACGGTAGCGTCGGTCTGGTGAGCCGACAGAAGACGCACTGGGAGATCGTGCACGCCGAGCGGCGTGCCCTCGCGGACGACCTCACCCCCTTGAGTGACAAGGAATGGGCCACCCCTTCACTCTGCACCGGATGGACGGTGCATGACGTGCTCGCCCACCTCGTGAACGACGCGACGACAACTCGCCTCAGCTTCGTCGCGCAACTGGCGGCGGCCCGCTTCGATTTCGATGCGCTCAACCAGCGCGGCGTCGAGTCAGAGCGTCGAGCACGCCCGCTGGATACGCTGGCCAGGTTCCGCGAGGTCGCCGACCGCACCTCCAGCGCCCCGACGCCAGCCGCGACGCGCTACGTGGAGGCCATCGTGCACGGCGAGGACATCCGCCGCCCGCTTGGCATCGCGCACACCTACCCCGTCGACGCCGTCCTCGAGGCCATCGTGCACCAACGCAAGACGCCCGTCGCGATGGGCGGTGGGCGCGAGCTCGCCGCCGGCCGCCGCCTCGTCGTCACAGACGCGGGCACCACTGCCGCAAATCCCCTCTCGCTCGGCCAGGGGCCGGCCGTTCGGGGCACCGCCATCGACCTGCTCCTCTGGCTGAGCGGTCGCGATATCGCACCGGAGGCGATCTCATGAGCACCCGACACGCATCCACCGATGGCAGTCACGTTTCGATGACTGGCGGCGACGGCGCGAGCACCCTCGTGATCGGTGAAGCACTCGTCGACCTCCTTCCCGGCGACGCGAGCTCTCCGGACGGCCGGGCGCTCCCGGGCGGCTCCCCCATGAACGTCGCCGTGGGCCTCGCCCGCCTCGGGCACCGCTCCCAGCTCGCCGCACGCCTCGCCGACGACCAACTCGGTCGCCTCGTGCTCACCCACCTCGAGGAATCGGGCGTCACCCTCGTCGACGGTGCGTTCGATGGGCAACGCACCTCGACCGCGAGAGCCACCTTGGACGAGCACGGCAGCGCAAGCTACGAGTTCGACCTCGACTTCTCGCTGCCAACGCCCGACCTCGCGGGTCTCGACCTTCTGCACACCGGTTCGATCGGCGCAGTCGTCGAACCAGGCGCTGCCGTCGTCCGCGCCGCTTTCTCCGACGCCAGGGAGCGCGGCGGGATCCTCACGAGCTACGACCCCAACGTGCGCGCGGCCATCATGGGCGAGCGCGACTCCGTGCGGGCGCGCGTCGAATCGCTTGTCGCCCTCAGCCACGTCGTGAAGCTCAGCGACGAAGACGCCGAGTGGCTCTACCCGGACCTCTCCCCCTCTGAGGTCCTGCAGCGGTTCGTGGAGCTCGGCGCTCGACTCGCCGTCATGACTCGCGGCGGCGACGGCGCGCTCGCGCGCACTCGCGACCGCGAGCTCGCCGTGCAGGCGCCGCCCGTGCGGGTCGTCGACACTGTCGGGGCGGGCGACGCCTTCATGTCGGGCCTCCTGCACGCTGTGTCGACCCCGAGCATCCGCCGCGGGCTCCTCGACGGCCAACCTGACACGAGCTGGGTAGATGCGGCCCTCGCGACGGCCGCCCGCAGCGCTGCCGTGACGGTCGCGCGCGCCGGAGCGAACCCACCCTGGCCGCAGGAACTCGCCGGCAACTGACCTGGGACTGCAGCACGTCGGAACCTGATGCGGACCGGCGAGCATCTTGTGCGTGACATGCGAGACCTGGGTAGCCGACCCAGCCCACGTAGTCCAGGTAGCCCACGTAGCCCCGACCCAGCCCACTAGCCGACGCAGCGAACAGAGCCCACAGAGCCCCGGCCGGATACCCGTTGTGGAGCCTGCGCCACGCCGCGGGAGGCGTATCCGGAGACATCGCCACCTTGTCGGCACAACAGGACAAATCGCAGATCGGGCCTAGACTCGTTGAGTGCTCGAGCTGCTCCCCCAACTGCCCGCATTCGCCTGGGCGCTGCTCGCGGTCGCCGCCTTCGCCGTCGGCATCTCGAAGACCGCTCTCCCCGGAGTCACGACCCTGTCGGTCGCGACCTTCGCCGCTGTCCTCCCCGCCAAGCAGTCCACCGGCGCGCTCCTGGTGCTGCTCATCGTCGGCGACATGTTCGCCCTCTGGACTTACCGGCGCCACGCTGACTGGCCCACGCTCGTCAAGCTCATCCCGGCTGTCGCCGTCGGTCTGCTCGCAGGTGCCGCGTTCCTCGCCTTCGCCGACGACGACTGGGTGCGACGCGTCATCGGCATCATCCTGCTCGTCCTCGTGGCGATCACCGTGTGGCGCCGCTACCGCACCCCGGAGACGCCGAGCGACCGAGCCGCCAAGGTCGCGCGAGCCAGCTACGGCTCGCTCGGCGGGTTCACGACGATGGTCGCCAACGCCGGCGGGCCCGTCATGTCGATGTATTTCCTCGCCGCCAAGTTCCCTGTCAAGGCCTTCCTGGGCACCGCCGCCTGGTTCTTCGCGATCGTCAACATAGCGAAGCTGCCGTTCTCGATCGGCTTGGGCCTCATCACGCCGGGCACCCTGGTTTTAGACCTGCTCCTCGTGCCGCTCCTCATCGGAGGTGCCTTCCTTGGCCGCTGGCTCGCGCCGCGCCTCAGCCAGAAGCTCTTCGACCGCATCGTGCTGGTGCTGACGATCGCCGGCGCCGTCTACCTGCTCGTGTAGCGCAGGCACCCAGGCTGCCCCGTGTGCCCGCGACACCGGGCCTCGCCAGCCGGCTCGCGCACGCCCACTGCGGTGTAGTACGCCGAGAGAAGCGGCGGGCGACGCGGCGGGAGACGCTACGACGAGCGCCGGAAAAGCCCCTTCAGTCGCGACATGTGGCGATCCGTGAATTCGTTCGAGAGCTTCATCGTCTCGGCCGTCAGGTTGCCGCCCGCCATGATGGAACGGAGCGTCGCCTCGGCCCGCTCCTGCTGAGTCGGGGTGCGTTGCGCGCCGGAAGCGGCGGCCCCGTCGACCCCGCGCTCGCGCTCGTGCTCCAGCTCGCTCTCGCGCGCGCTCGGGACCTGCTCAGCATCAACCATGACGGCAAGGCTACACAGCAGCTCGACTTCGCCGTTCGCCCGCACCGCAGCCGAGGAAGTGCGCCCGTCAGGGGGCCGATGGGCTGTGCTCGCCAGGGGTGCCCGTCAGGCCGCGCCAGCCGCATCCCCCTCGCAGACGCCCCCGAATTCCCGGAGCCAGCGGATGCCGACCTCGCGAGTACGCAGCACCCCCTTGTACTCAGCCATGTCGTCCGGCAGCTCCTCGAGCACTTCCGCCGTGCGTGCCGCCCACTCTGACACCGTGGCGAGAGCCGCGAACGGCAGAAGGTAGCTGCGGATCAGGAACATGATGGCGTTCGATTCGGGCAGGCGGATGAGGTGCTGCACCTCGGTGCGAAGATGCAGCCGTTCGCCGACCGCAGCGAGAGGACCATCCACGAGCGACGTCCGGTCAGGGCCCCACTCCGGATAGGTCTCCGTCGACGTGTCGAGCTTCCCGTCGACCGTGAGCGTCCAGTTGGTGCGCCGGAAGCTCTGCCCCGGCTCGAGGCGCATGAGGAACTCCTGCGCGCGCGGGATGACGCCCTCGTCGTGCACGCGAGGAACCGGGCCGTGGATCTCGAGGAACGACATGCCGACGTCGAATCCGAACGACCAGTCCGCGGCGAACGTCACGAGGCCGGCATCCGCCCACAGCTCGCCGTCGCGCTGATCAAGGAGCACGATGTCTTCCTGGATTTGCTGACCGATGAAGCCGAGCGGGCCCTCAGGCATCGACGACGCTTCGCCTACGGCGAAGCAGCGGTCAACGCCGAGGAGGCCGTTGTGCCAATGCCACCCGCCGCCCTCTCGCGTGAGGCTCATGTGCTCCGGGTACGCCTCGGCGAGCTGCTCCATGAGCACGAACATCGCGTCCCACGCGGCCGGGACCATGTGCGGCAGGCACTGCAGCCGAGACGGGTCATCGCTCAGGATGCGGGCTCGCTCGGCGAGCTCACCCCGATACGCGTGGTCGATGTCGACCGGATGCTCGCCCCAGGAACCGGCGGCCGTGGCGCGGGGCACGGATGCCGGCTCCACGTTGGTGCTGTAGCGGTAGGTCTCCTTCGGGAACGGGAACGGGAAGGCGGCGACTGCGACGGAGTGGTCGACCTCGCCGGGGATGGATGCGGTCACAGTTCAAGCTCCAGGATCTCGCCTCGCGGGCGGGAGACGCACGGCATGAGGCAGTCGCCGCGGCCCTTCTCCTCATCGGTGAGGAAGCTGTCGCGGTGCTCGATGCCCGCGGTGTCCTTGTCCCCGGAGCCTGGGCGCACTCGGACGGCGACGCGGCACTCACCGCAGACGCCCTGCCTGCAGAGGTTCGGCACGGGCACGTTCTCGGCGAGCAGCGCGTCGAGGAGAGTGGTGCCTGACTCGACACGGATCGTGCGTCCAAGGCGCAGCAACTTCGCATCGAAGGGCTCGCCCGGCTCGAGAGCGGGGGCAGTGAAGGCCTCGGCGTGGACGCGCGAGTCCGGCCAGCCGGCCGCCCCGGCCGCGCTCGTCACGGCCTCGATCATGGCGACCGGACCGCACACGTAGAGGTGCGCCCCCAGCGGCTGGTCGATGAGGGCAGCTGCGAGGTGCGCGCGCAGCTCTCCGCGGCTGCCGCAGACCGTGAGGCGTCCCCCGCTCAGTTCCTCAAGCTCTTCGCGGTGCGCTCCCCCGCCCTCCCCGTGCGCATAGACCACCTCGAAGGAGCGGCCCCACTCGGCGGCCGCCCTCGCGTGCGAGAGGATCGGGGTGACGCCGATGCCGCCCGCGATCAGCAGGTGGTGCCGCGCAGAGAGCACGGGTGGGAACGCACTCGACGGCGCACTGGCCGTGACCGAGTCGCCTGGCTGCAGGCCGTGCATCCACCGCGAACCCCCACGCCCCGCCTCGTCGAGTCGGACCGAGATCGAGTAGGACTCGGGGCGCCGACCTGGTCCAGTGAGTGAGTAGGAGTTGCGGGCGGGCGCGGCGCCCGGAACCTGAGCCCCGACCTGCACGGCGATGCTGCTGCCGGGCGCAAACGACGGCAGCGTGCGCTCGCTCGGGTCGCGGAGCGTCAACGCGCGCACCCCGCCCCCGAGTTCTGTGATGCCGGCCACAACAAGCTCGAGCATCACAGCACTCATGCGAAAGCCAGCTGGCTCGGCTCGCGCGCGGGCTGCGGCGTGGCAGCGAGCTCCGCGTCAGCGAAATACCCCAGGTACGCGCCCTGTCGGCGCGAGAAGTGGTAGTAGATGGTGAGCTGCAGGCCGCAGCCAGCGCACGTCACAGTCCCGTTCGCCGCGCCAGTCCCGTTCGCCGCGCCAGTCCCGTTCGCCGCGCCAGGGCCGAGCGTCTTCGACTGACAGTGCCCGCAGGAGACGAGGACCCGGCCAACTTCAGATGCCGGAGGGGCGAGTACAAGCGTGATCTCCTCGTCGAGCACTCCGGCTTCGTGCAGGATCGCGCGCAGCGCCCCGAGCGAGGGCTCGTCGCCGACGACCCGAAACCGCCACCCGGTTCTGGCCTCGGCGAGCGCCGCGGCGATGCGGTCTCGCGAAGCGCGCGAGGCCGCAGTGGCGAGCTCGACCACCGTGCCATGGCCGCGATCCGCTGGCGCCTCGCCCGTTGCCAGGACACCGGCGCTCACGTCTGGACGCCCCTCCGCCCCGACGAGGAACGTGATCGTGCGAGCCGCGAAGGCTCCCTCGAAGGCGGGCCTGCCGGCATCGCGGCTTCCCGCGTCCAGCATCCGGCGCCACCTTGAGGAGCTCGTGGCCGTCGCGCTCACACCCGGCGCCGTGTCCAGGCCGAGCACAGTGCCCGGGGTCGGCGCGACCGGGTTCGCACCTGTCGTCTCACATTCCGTCTCACGTTCCGTGACACCTGCTGCCGCTCCCGTCGTCGCTCCCATGATCGTCAGGGAGCGACGGAGCGGTGGCCGACGTAGAAGGCGAGCGCCGAGTCCTCGGTGCTGAAGAGGATGCGGGAGCCCTTCGGGAAGAAGATGGCGTCCCGCGGACCCGCGAACGAGACCTGACCCGTATCCACGTTCTCGAGACGGAAGGTGCCGGAGAGCACCACCTTCATCTCGTCGTAGTCGTAGAAGTAGTCGAGCGGCGCGTCGGTGTGGGTGAGCGCGAAGTAGCCCGCCGACATGGCGGAGCCGTCAGGGTTCGAGTAGACGTCGGCGATGTACCCGTCAGTGCCCGGGTACTGCTCGAGCGGCATGCGCGGGAGGTCAGCCCAGAAGTCCGGCGTCACCCTGAACGGAGGGATAGCCGTGGTCACGGCGTCGATGCTCATGAATTCAGTGCTCATGAACCCAGTATCGAGTGAACGTCGTTTCCTCCGTGTAAACGGTGGTGGTCGATCTGGTTCCCGTTCGAGCACACACGCGGGCCCGGGATGCAGGCAGAGCTGCGTGCGCGATACGGGGTCGGCATACGGGCTGGGATACGGACCGGGATCTCAGGCGTCGTGGGCATCCAGAGCGTCGAGCTCGGCCAGCGCCGTCCGCGCCCGCTCGAGGCGTGCCGCCTCAGGCTCCTCCCACCAGCGCGGCCCGCGCTCGCCCAGCCCGTGCTTCGCGAGGCCGACCCGCTTGCGCGAGGCCGCGACCGCCTCCTCATCACCACGGCGCTTCGCGGCACCCACCCCGGATCGCGCCCGCCCGAGATGCGACTTCAGCCGCTCCACCAACTCAGCGGGCAGGCTCGGGTCGGTGCGCCGCCAGCGGCGGCCCTTCACGATCAGCCAACGTTCATCGTCGATCGCCGAGTCCGACTCAGCGTCAGCGTCAGCGTCAGCGTCAGCGTCAGTGTGACGTTCCGGCTCGCCAGCGCGCTTGATGGCCATACGCCGACACTACGCGCGTACGACCATCAAGCGAGGGCACCGACTACCGATCAGCGCGTGACACCAACTGCACCGTCGACGCGACGCGGGATGCCGAGCGGATTCGCTTCCTTGAGACCATCGGGAAGCAGAGCTTCGGGGAACCCCTGGTAAGCAACCGGCCTCAGGAACCGGAAGACTGCAGCCGCCCCGACCGACGTGGTTGCGGGTGCCGTTGTCGCCGGGTACGGTCCACCGTGCTGCTGTGCGTAGGTCACGGAGACGCCCGTCGACCACTGGTTCCAGAGAACGCGGCCGGCTTTCTCCTGTGCGAGCTGCACGAGCTCGCGCACGCTCTCGATCGCCGTATCCGCTTCCTCACCGAAGACGCTGACCGTGAGCTGTCCAGCGAATTCGCGGAGAATGCGCACCTGGTCGACCTCGTCGTTGTACGTGACAACAACTGCGGCCGGACCGAAGTGCTCCTCAGCCAGCTCCGCAGCATGCTCGAGGAAGGTGTTGGCGTCGGTGCTGTACAGCGAGAGCCCGCGAGCACCAGCCGGGGTCCCGTCGGCGTGGGCGAGCGTCGTCAGCTTGGGGTTGCCGTGCAGCCATTCGAGAGACCGCTCGAACCCGGACTCGATTCGAGCGTTCAGAAGCCTGTGCGTCTCGAGCTGCTGGATCTCCTGGAGTTCGGCCAGCAACGGGCTGCCCGCGGGTACAACCAGGACGCCCGGCTTGGTGCACAGCTGGCCTGAGCTGCCGGCGACGGCAGCAAGGAACCCCGCCGCGATCTCGGTCGCCCGCGTGTCGGCTGCGGCGCGCGTCACGAACACCGGGTTGACGCTTCCGAGCTCACCGAAGAAGGGAATCGGCTCTTCACGCGATGCAGCGAGGTCGAAGAGGGCCCGGCCGCCCGCGATCGAGCCAGTGAATGAGGCGGCCTTCAGCGCGGGATGCAGAAGAGCCCTGCGTCCGTTCTCGGTTCCGGTCACGAGGGCAAATGTGCCTTCGGGGGCGCCTACCGCGCGCAGCGCAGTCGTGACGACAGCTGCAGTCGCGACCGAGAGCTCGACATGGCCAGAGTGCGCCTTGACGATGACGGGGCACCCCGCCGCGAGAGCCGATGCGGTGTCTCCGCCAGCGACGCTGAACGCGAAGGGGAAGTTGCTCGCGGCGAAGACCAGGGCAGGACCGACGGCGACGAGGTGCCGCCTCAGGTCCGGGCGCGGGGCCCCCATCGGCCAGTTCACGTCGGCGTGGTCGATGGTCGCCTGCGAGAGCTGGCCAGCCTCAAGCTCATCAGCGAAGAACCTAAGCTGGAACGTCGTGCGTGCCAGCTCGCCCTTCAAACGCCCCTCGAGGAGGTTCGTCTCTCGCATGGCGATCGAAATCAGGCTCCCTGCGGAATCGTCGAGGGCGTCGGCAACGAGGCGGAGAGCGGTGGCTCGGCCGGCCGCCGAGGTTGCACCCCAGACACGGGATGCTCGAGCGGCACGATCAACAAGCTGATCCACAACCGCATCTGCATCCACCCTGGCCGCGTCAGCCGCCGGTGCCGAGGCTGCGTCGACGACGGTCAGGTCGGGGCCGCCCGTCACGCTGTCGCTCCGCTGAGCGCCGCGGTTGAGACCCCCGTGAGTGCCGACGTGCGGTCGACCAGCGCTTGCAGGTCGTCTGCGTCAACCTGCGTCAGGCGCTGCAGCGGTGGACGGACAGTGCCGCCGTCTCGGCCGACAGCGTCAAGCCCGGCCTTGACGATCGAGACGCCGTAGCCTTTCTCCCGGTCTCGGATGTCGAGGTAGGGGATGACGAACTCGTTGAGCTTCTCGTAGACCGTCTTGCGGTCATTCGCGAGCACATCACGGTGGAAGTCGAGCGCGAACTCCGGGAGGAAGTTGCAGAGCGCAGACGAGTAGGTGTTGAAGCCGAGCTGGAGGAGCGGGAGCGCGAAGGTCTCGGCGGTCGGGAGCCCGCCGATGTACATGAGGCGATCACCGAGGCGGGCGTAGATGCGGGCCATGGCCTCGATGTCGCCGATGCCGTCCTTGAAGCCGACGAAGTTCGGGTTCCGCTCGGCCAGGATTTCAACCGACTCGGCGGAGAGGATGGCGTTGGCACGGTTGTAGACGATCACACCGAGAGATGTGGCGCGGCACACAGCCTCAACGTGGGCGACGAGACCCGCCTGCGACCCCTCAGTCAAGTACGGGGGCAGCAGCAGGATTCCGTCGGCGCCCTGCACTTCAGCGTCGGCCGCCTGCTGCGTCGCCACCGCAGTGGCGCCGGTCGCTGGCGCCACGATCGGCAGGCGGCCGCCGACCTCGTCGACCGCGACGGAGACGACGCGACGGACCTCTTCAGTCGTGAGCGAGAACCCCTCGCCCGTCCCACCGGCGACGAACAGCCCAGCCAAGGAGAACCCCGACTGCCAGTCGAGGTGCTGACGGTAGCGGTCTTCGTCGACCTGAAGAGCTTCGGTGAAGTGCGTCACCGGGAAGGTGAGCAGGCCGCCCTTGAGTGTGGCGGCGAGATCTGTTGGGTGCAGTGCTGACACGGTGTTGCCTTTCGTAGGTCCGCGGCGGAACTGCGCCGACGCCGCGACTCGGTAACGAAAGGCTAGGCAACGCCATTGATGCCTGTCCAAGTGCATTCGGACATGATCAGATGCCGTAGAGGTATCGACTACTCGGGGAAGAGACTGGAGGCTTCCAACGCCGCGAGGGCACGGTGAATAAGCGCCCGGTGCTCGTCACGACGCCAGATGGCGTGGAGCTCAACGGGGTACGGGTCGTGCGTCAGGATGGGCTTGAAACTCACCTGACTGAAGCCAAGCATCGAGGCCGACTCCGGCACGATGGCGATTCCGCGGCCGGCGGCCACGAGGCCGACCAGAGAGAGGATCTGGCTCACCGTGTGGGTGTACTTCCAGCGCGAGACCGGCAGCATGCGCACGACGATGTCGTAGAAGTAGCGAGCGTTCACGGGGTCGTGCATGATGAGGTCTTCGTTCGCGAGATCGTCGACCGTCAGTGGTCGATTGCGTCGGGCGAGCGGATGCTGCGCGGGCACAGCGACCACGAGCCCCTCACGAACCAGGAGCTTCGAGGAGTAGACGGCCGGGTCCACTGGTGGCCGCGCCAGCGCGAGGTCGATCTCCCCCTTGGCGAGCGCCGCCAGCTGGTCGCGCGTGACCATCTCACGGAGGTCGACGCTGACGTCGGGCAGGACCTCCTCGAGGCGGTTAATCACGGCGCCGAGCAGCACAAATGAGCTCGACGCCGTGATTCCCAACCGCAAGACGCCGCTTGATCCTGCCGCGACGGTCCTGGCGATCTCGGGCGCCCCATCCGCCACGGCAATCAGCCGGCGGGCCTCAGCGAGGAAGGCCTCGCCGGCATCCGTGAGTTCGACGCGCCGATTGCTTCTCGCGAAGAGCTGCACGCCGATGGTCGCCTCGAGGCGCTGAATCTGGCGGCTCAGCGGCGGCTGCGTCATGCGGAGCCTGTCCGCGGCGCGACCGAAATGGAGCTCTTCCGCCACAGCGATGAAGGCGCGTACCTGATCAAGTGAGTAGGAGATGCCGAAAACCTACCACTCCCCGCGCGAACGAGGCAGCCGTCCAAGCTAGGCGGCTGGGCGGAGCCCGACCACGAGTTCGATCTCCACCAGCGCGTCCGCCGGCAGCCTCGGCACGCCGAGCGCCGTGCGCGCATGGCGGCCCGCTTCTCCGAGCGCCGCGACAAGGAACTTCGACGCCCCCTCGATGACGCTCGGATGCTGCACGAAGCCCGGCGCGCTCGCCACGTAGCCGTTCAACTTAAGCACCCTGGCCACCCGTTCGAGCCCAACGGCCCGATCCAGTTGCGCGATCGCGTTCGCGGCGCAGAGCTGCGCGGCCGCGATTCCGTCGTCGATCGTAGGGCCGTCGCCGACAACACCCTGGAACGCGACGGCCCCGTCCAGCTTCGGGATCTGCCCGGAGACGAAGGCGATATCGCCCCACACCACAACCGTGTCATAGGTGTAGGACGCGTCGGCGGGCTTGGGGAGCTCCACCCCCATCCCAGCGAGCCTCTCCTGTACCTCGCGAGCAAACGCCGCACCGTCTTCTGTGGTCATCTCGTCGATTCCTCTCCTCGTGTGATTACGTTCTCGTTACGGACCGATTACCGGGCACGCTACGTCGCGCGCCGCCGCCAAGTCCAAGACCACCTCGGACCCAGTCAATACCTTGCCTGCATGACGTAGAGCTCCGAGGGCGAATGTAAATCGATACCCTTACGGCAAGATTCCATGCCCAGTGGGTGTTAGACAGGCATCGACGACGGCTCCAATACTGAGTCAACACATCAGGCACCTCACCGGCGAGGTCAGCCGATCACATGCCACGCAGGAAGTCCCCCTTCCCCAATCGCACCGCAATCGAATTGGAGCAGCCATGAACCAGGCCGTCAAAGACTGGAACCAGGCGCCGAGCACCGCCGCCATCGCGGCAGCGGGCCCACAGCCACCGCGCGACACGTCTTCACCTCGCGCCACACGACGTCGACTTCCCGTCGGCGTCAGCAACGCTCTCAAGGCGGTCGTCGGGCTCCTGGGAGTGCTCGCGATCTGGGAAGTCGTCGTCCTCGTCTTCCAGCTGCCGTCTTACCTCCTCGTCGGCCCGCTGTCGGCCTTCGCCGAATTGGCGGCCCGCCCCGAGTACTTCCTCTCGAACGCCTTCATTACGCTTCAGGAGGCCCTCGCCGGCTTCGCTCTCGGCACCGCACTCGGCGTCGTGTGCGGCGCGATCCTCTACTACATCCCCGCGATGAGGCATTTCCTCTACCCCACGCTCATCGCCATCGACACGATCCCCAAGGTCGCGCTCGCGCCGCTCTTCATCGTCTGGTTCGGCTTCGGCTTCGAGTCGAAGGCCTTCGTCGCGATGGCGATCGCCTTCTTCCCGCTTGTCATCAACACCTTCGACGGCTTGGCTTCAGTGCCCCACGAACTCAAGGAGCTCGCCCACATCAACAAGGCGAGCAAATGGATGCAGGCCACCAAGATCGAGTTCATCTACGCACTGCCCTCGATCTTCACCGGCGCGAAGATCTCGATCTCGCTCGCAGTTGGTGGCGCCGTCGTCGGCGAGTTCATCGCGGGCTCCGCAGGCCTCGGCTACGTCATCCTCCTGGCGAACAGCCAAGTGGACCTGGCCTCGATGTTCGCGGCCTTCATGGTGCTCGCCGCCATCTCGCTTGTCCTCTTCTACCTCATCAATCTGCTCTCCGTGAAGCTGCTGCCGTGGCGCAGCAACCTCAAGTAACCGCTCCCCCGTCACAGACTCCCCTCTCCCACCCATCCACAACTCGCCAAGCAGGCACGGCAGGCACGACACCGCCGTCGCACACTCCCATGCCGCAAGGCAGAAACGATTTGAGGCCATCATGACCACCACACGCACTCGGCGCACACTCCTCGCAGGCGCCGCCCTCGCATCCACCGCACTCGTCCTGAGCGGATGCTCGGGGGCCGGCGCATCAACCGGCCAGGACGTCACCCTGATGCTCGACGTGGCCGCGCTCCCCAAGCACGCCCCCTTCTACGCCGCAGTGTCTGAAGGATTCTTCGAGGAGGCGGGGATCGACCTCGAGATCATGGCCGGTTCCGGGTCGGGAAACACCGTCACCTCGGTCGACACTGGACGCGTCGACTTCGGCTGGGCCGACTACGGCGTCACGATCCTGAACCAGGGCGAGGGCGCCAAGGTCAAGCAGGTGAACCTGGTCCAGGGCCAGAGCGCCTACGCGACCATCGCTCTCCCCGACAGTGGCATCGAGGACTGGGACGACCTCAAGGGCAAGACTGTCGCGACAGAAGCCGCCGGAGCCCCCGCCAAGATGTGGCCAGCCGTCGTCGAGGCCGCGGGCCTCAGCGAAGGCGATGTCGAGATCGTGGCCGCCACCGGCGAGTCCAAGATCCCCGGCCTCCTCGCCAAGCAGTGGGACGCCAACATCTCGCTCTTCGTCTCAGACCAGCCGGTGCTCATCGGCCAGGGCATCGACCCCGTGGTCCTCAAGTGGGCCGACGTGGGCGTCAGCTACTACGGCAACGGCATCGTCGCCTCCGACGAGACACTCGCGAACGACCCCGAGCTCGTGACGAGCTTCAACACCGCCCTCTCCCGCGGTCTCATCTGGTCATGCCAGAACCCGTCGCTCGCTGCGGCCGACTTCATGGAGCAGGTCCCCGGCTTCGAGCAGGCCACCGTGGAAGCCGCCATCGAAGCCCAGTGCAGCGTCACCTGGACCCCTGAAAACGAGGAACTCGGCTTCGGATCCATGAGCGACGAGGGCGTGCAGAAGTTCATCGATCTGGCTGGCACCTACCTCGGTCTCGCCGACCCCGACTCGCTGAGCCCAGCTGACGTCTACACGAACGAGTTCATCACCCCGATCGCCGTCGACGAGGTCATCACCTCGCCGCGCGCCGAGTAACCCGACCGGAATCTGGAGAAGACCATGACGCAAGCACCAGTCATCAGTGTCAAGAACGTCGGCATGACCTACGAGTCCCGCGACGGAGTCAGCAACACCGTCCTCAAGGGCTGCGAGTTCGATGTCGCCCCCGGCGAATTCGTCTCGATCGTCGGACAGTCGGGCGGCGGCAAGACGACGCTCCTGAAGATCATCTCCGGCCTCGTCTCCAACACCGAAGGCGAAGTCCTCGTCCGCGGGAAGGACGTCAGCGACGCGCTCCGCGACATCGCCATGGTGTTCCAGAGCCCGGTGCTCCTCCCCTGGCGGAACAACCTCGACAACGTCATGCTGCCTATGGAGTTCCGCAAGAAGGCGACCAAAGAGGCCAAGGCTCATGCGCTCGAGCTCCTCGAGCTTGTTGGCCTCGGAGACAAGGCGAAGAAGTACTCCTCGGAGCTTAGCGGTGGCATGCAGCAGCGCGTGGCCATCTGCCGCGCACTTGTCTCCCACCCCGAGATCCTGCTCATGGACGAACCGTTCGGCGCACTGGATGCGATGACCCGCGACAGCATGAACATCGAGTTGCAGCGGATCTGGCAGGAGACGAAGCGCAGCGTGCTCTTCGTGACGCACAGCATCCCGGAAGCCGTCTGGCTGGGTGACCGAGTTGTTGTCGTAGGCGACCGGCCCGGCCGGATCATCGCCGACATCCGCATCGATCTCCCGCGGCCGCGCACCAAGGAGCACCGCTACTCCGAGGCGTTTGCCGAGTACGTCTCCGAGGTCGAATCCCTCATCGGCGTCTCCGGCGCCATCAGCTGACCTTCGCACCACTTCAGACCCAACTCCCCCGAAAGGGCCCCAACTTCCCCCGAAAGGAAGGACTCCCATGCTCCGTATCCTGAGCAACGCAAAGACTGTTGAAGAGCGCTACGGCTTCCGCCCCCAGGACAGCCTCCTCTTCAGCGCCATCCGGCTCGACTCCCACCCGTTTGTCACGCCCCTCATCGTGGAGGGAGGCGAGAAGGACATCCTGCTCGTTCGCCAGCAGGAGCAGGGCAACGTGCTCTCCGCCGGTGTCCCTGCCGAGAGCATCCGCTTCTACGAACCGTGGGTGACGATCGACGCGCGCATCGTCGAGGATTGGCCGGCCTCGCCGTCGCTCCCCGCACTCGTGAAGGAGCTCTCGGGCGATGACGGCATTGAGCTCGATTCCAACGCCCCGTACGTGCACTACCTCGCCCTCACCGGCGAAGTCGCCGTGACCGTCACGCCCTCGACGGCGCCCGCCGTCACCGTCTACGAAGTAGACCAGGACCTCGTGAAGACCCGGTTCGCGCAGTGGCGCGCGCAGGGCGTCGCCGTCGCCACCAGACTCATCGCCGACGTGCCCCACCTCGCAGGGCTCGAAGCCGACCTGGGGGCCGACGCCGACAGCCGATTCGACGGACTCACCGGCCTCGGTGAGGAGCTCGGGGTCACCGCCGCGCTCCTCTCTTCCCCACCCAACTTCAGCGAATCCACCGGCACCCGTGCCCAGTCCAGCGAGATCGCACTCTGGCTCGCCGAAGGCAATCGTGTCCTGGTGATCGCGGAAGCCTCCAACCGCGGAGTCGCGGGCACGCCACTCGGCAGCTTCGACTCGGCGGCCGACGCCATCCACCACTTCGCTGGCGCCGCGCATCTGGCCTTCGAAGAGCAGTGGGAGACGACGGCGCTCGCGCTCGCGCTCACGGAACGAGGGATCACCCTCACCTCGGCGTCTCGCCCCCTCGGATCCTGGCGCGATGTGCGCGACCACGAAGACCTCGCCTTCCACGTCATCGCCGCACGCGCGAGCGTCACGGCGATCGAGGCGGCCGTCGCCTGGGCTCACGAGCAGCTCGACGCAGGAATCGACACCAACGAGCGCGAAATGTACGCCGTGTACCTGGGCGCGCTGGACGCCTTCCGACGCGACAACGGTATCCCCTTCGCCATCGAGCCGTACTTCACGAACCTGCACTCCTCGAGCCGAATGCTCTTCCCTGGGCCTCCCGTCGACTTCCCCCTCAACTCCGAGACGAAGTGCATCCAGCTCGACGCCGGGGTCAAGATCACGATCGACGGCGTGACCGTCGCCACGTCCGACATGGCTCGCTCCGTGCTTCGTAGCGAAGAGGGCAAGGAGGCGTACGAGATTCTCACGAAGGCGGTCCGTGAGGGCATCATCGCGACCCTGCGGCCAGGAGTCATCTGCGAGGACGTCCACGCCAGCACGCTCGACTACCTTGAGGCGGTCCTGCCGCGCATGATCGAGATCGGGCTGCTCGGCCCCGAGGTCGATTTCAACACCGAGTACCGGAAGCGCAACGTCGGCCACCTCATGGGCAAGCAGGAATCGTTTGCCAATGAGCTCCGCCCCGGCTACACGCACGAGCTCGCCGTCGGCTCGTACGGCGCCGCCGAGATCCCGTGGCGCTACGGAGAGCACGCGATCGGCACCGAGGACCTCTGGTTCATCGGCAGCGAGCGCACCTACAACCTCACACTCGCTGACTAGATCCTGGCAATGACGGCATCGCCGGGTTCCCTTGCCTCACGGCAACGGGGACCCGGCGAATGTCGTTTCGAGGCGCCGACGACACGCGACGAAACGAACTGCACCGAAACAACCACTCGGTCGGTTTCGTCGTACACTTCAGAGTCGATTCAGGGGGACCGATCCCCCAGGCGAGCCCTGGGTCGTGGGACGAGCATCCTCGTTCCCGAAGTCACAGCGCGACGAGAATTCGCATTTCCCGTACGCCCACCCTCCTAGGAGCATTCATGACCACCGATGTTGCAATCGCCGACGTCGCGATCGAATCCGATCCGTCGACGACGAGCCGTCTCGCCGCCGAGTTCTTCGGCACCTTCCTCCTCGTGTTCGGCGTCATCAGCGCCGCCATCTTCGCCGCAGCCAACGGCGTCGCCGACACCGGCATCGGCTGGGTCGGCGTCTCGCTCGCGGTCGGCATCACCGTGATCGCCGGCGCGTACGCCGTCGGCCACATCTCCGGCGGCCACTTCAACCCCGCCGTCACGATCGGAGCGGCCGCGGCCGGCCGCTTCGCGTGGAAGGACGTGCCGCTGTACGTCGTCGCTCAGATCCTCGGCGGCATCCTCGCCACGACCTTCGTCTTCCTCATCGCCTCCAACGGCCCAGACGGCTTCCTCGCGGCGGCTCAGGAGGGCGGCTTCGCATCGAACGGATACGGCGAGGCGTCTCCCGGCGGCTTCGGACTCGTCGCGGTCATCGTGACGGAGATCGTCGCAACCGCGCTCTTCCTCTACGTCATCCTCGGCGTCACCGACCGTCGCGCGCCGAGCGGCTTCGCTCCCCTCGCGATCGGCCTCGCGCTCACGCTCTTCCACCTCATGACGATCCCCGTGTCGAACGCGTCGCTCAACCCGGCCCGTTCCATCGCGACGGCCGTCTTCGGCGGCTCGGTACCGCTCTCGCAGGTGTGGGTCTTCATACTCGCCCCCATCGTCGGAGCGCTCATCGCGGGCTTCACCTACAAGTCGCTCTTCGAGGGCCTGCGCAAGTAGCAGCACCAGCACCGTGCGGTCTCGAGCGGGGCGGCAACAGCAGCAGCTGTTGCCGCCCCGTCCGCTTCCGGTCGAACGCGGGCGGGGTAGGCGAGACATTGCCAGACACGAACTAGACCTCGGACCCCCGCGTTCCCGCCGCGTATTCGTCAAGGCCCTTCGTGTCGCCCTTCGTGTCCTGCTCCCACGCGTCGAGCACCGGCGTCACGATGCGCCAGAGCTCCTCGGCGACGTCACCGCGCACCGACAGGAGCGTGTTGCCGGCCAGCATTCCGGCGATGACCCTCGCGTACGGGTCTGCGCTGTTGTCACCCGCGGGGGCACGGAGCTGGATGCGCGTCGGCGGCGTCCCATCGTCGCCCGGCGTCAGGATCATCTCCTGTCGAGCACCGCCGATGCCCTTCGCGGAACGCAACACAAACGGCACGTCACGCCACCTCGGAGTGTCCACCCGTAGCGTTATCTCCGCGAGCGTCTCCGTGTTCCGGGCGACGTCCACGTCCTCCTCGTCGACGTAGGCCGGGAGCCGTTTGCCTCCGACCTCACCGGCCGTGTACCGGGCCCGGCGAGCCGAGACCGGGCTGTCGTCCCACACCTTGACGGCCCGCAGCACCTCGGCCACCGCATCGCCGACGGCCCCGGCGTGCTCACCGGGGTGCTCCATCGCCGCGAGCGCGAGGATGAGCAGGAGGTGGCTCTGCAGCATGTCCCGGAGCGCGCCGGTCTCGTCGTAGAAGGCGCCGCGCCCCTCGATGCCCAGCTCCTCTTCGAAGATGATCTCGACGCGACCTGGACCGGCGTGCGGTCCCGGACCGGCACCACCATGCTCGCCGGCAGCGTGCGGGCGGACGACGCCACTCTGCTCGATGAGTTCGCGCGACCGGATCAGCTCCACAGCGGTCGGCGTTCCCAGGAAGTGGTCGATCCGCCAGAGACGCTCCTCAGGAATCACCTCGGCAAGGGCCCTGTTGAGTTCCCGCGCGTCAGCCTCGTTCTCGCCGAATGGCTTCTCGATGGCGATCCTCAGGTCATCGGGGAGCTCCAGCTCGGCAAGAGCGGCCGCCACTTTGCGGCCCATCGCGGGCGGCAGGGCGATGTAGAGCAGGGGCGAGCTCGGGCACTCCTCGAGGAGCTCGCGCAGCTCGTCGGCCGAAGATGCATCGGTCTGCACGAACTCGGACCTCGACACGAGGCCGTCGATCGTCGCCTGTGAGACGCCAGCGCCCTCGAGGCTCCGTTCGACGACACCCCGCCATTCGTCCCGCGACTGCGCCGTGCGGGCCGCGCCGATGACGTGCACTTCGACCTCCGGGCTCGCGTCGACGACGCGCGCGATCCCTGGGAGCAGGAAGCGCTCGGTCAGATCACCACCCGCGCCGAGAATGGCGATCGTCCGCGCGACTCGGCCGTCGATGGCGACCTCTGGAATATTGACAGTCGTGCGCATAGGACCTCCCGGTGGTAGCTGGCGTCGTGCTGGCTGGTTTCGTGCTGGCTGGCTTCGTGGTGGCTTGCTCAGTGGTGGCTGGCGTCGTGCTGGCTGGCTTCGTGGTGGCTTGCTCATCCGGCGCGAGACTACGCGCCCACGCCCGGGAATCGGCCGGTCGCTGCTGCTCGGACGGCCTCGGACGGCCTCGAACGGCCTCGAACGGCGACGAGCGAGGCACGATGGCGTAGTCGAACTCGCCGACGTAGCGGAACACGTCTCCGAGCAGGGGCGCCCGCAGCCGAACGTCCACGCACTGGCGGCCATCGCCGTCGGGATGCGCGCGCTCGTCGAGCGTCATCGTCACGATGCGCGGCAGCGGCACACGAAGCGTGCCGAGCCCGGGTGCGACCGCCCTCCCCCGCGCCCGTGCGGCGCTCCGCGCTGCCGGCACTCGCATCCGCACGGTCGGCACGCGCATCCGTACGGCCGGCACTCGCATCCGCACGGTCGGCACGCGCATCCGGAGCGCCAACCGCGTTGACCGCATCCGCAAGCCTCCATCGTGCACGGTGAGTTCAAGCTCGACCTCCAGCCCCCGACGACGGCCGAGCGCGTCGACGAGGCGCACGGATCCGTCCGCGCCACGCACGACCCGCATGGTGTCCTCCATGACCCGCGTGACCCGCTGGAAGGTGAACTCGCGCCGAGCCGAGAGCGCGCCGGCACCCGCAGGCGTGTTGACCACCGCGAACGGCACGTCGCGCCCGCGTTCCGGAAAGAGGATGCGACGCCATGCGAGCCAGGCGAACACCGGCCGCAGCGCTCGGTGTCGGGACCCGGCCCACGAGTACACGCCGTGACCCCGGCCCTCGTAACCGGGTGGGAGTGCGCCGAAGTACCGACGCAGCTGCGGATGAAGCCGGGCGATGTCCTCGCCGAGAACCCGTTCGTAGACCGAGAGTTCCAGCAAATCACCGCGATTGGTGTCGCGAATCAGGCCCGGCTCACCCGTCCTGCCAGCCTCACCCATCAGGCCCGACTCACCCGTCCTGCCAGCCTCACCCATCAGGCCCGACTCGCTCGTCAGGCCCGGCTCACCCGTCAGGCCCGGCTCACCCGTCAGGCCCGGCTCGCTCGTCAGGCCCAGCTCACCCGTCAGGCCAGCCTCACGCTTCATGCCCGGATGGACCCGGCGAGCGCCAGGAGCTCCCGCAGCGGTGCGCGCACGACGGGGATCCGTGTGAGCGGAAGTGTCATGCGCAGCAGGTTGAGGGCGCGGTCGAGGATGCCCCGTGTGCGAGTCTGGCCGGGCGTCGGATCGTAGACCCACAGGAGCGCCAGCAGCAGGTGGCTCAGCACGAGCACCTGCGGGAGGCCCGCCCTGAACTCGTCAGGCAGCGGCGACTTCGCGCCCTCAACGGCGCGTTCGAAGAGCCCCCGGATCACCGCGAGCGCCGGCGCCGATTCCTCGGAGAGTGGGTTGATGGGCGAGCGGGGCGACACGGAGGCTGCGAGGAATTCCGGGGCGTGCGGGTGGTACGGCTCGAGCTGCTCGAGCCCCGTGCGGTAGACGATGGCGAGGCGGTCGACGAGGTCGCGTTCCCCTTCCAGCTGCGGCTCGGCGGTGTCAGCATGCGCCTCCTGCACGTCGAGGTACAGCTCCTGGACGAGGTGGTTCTTCGTCGCGAAGTGGTAGTTCGTGGTGCCGACCGATACCCCGGCTTCCTCGGCGATGCGACGGAGCGTCGTCGCTTCGTACCCGCGCTCGCGGAAGGAACGGAGCGCGACGTCGCGGATGAGGGCCCTGGTGCGCTCACGTTTCGTGGGCCACGCTGACGGCTCGCCAGCCCGGCCATCCGGCCTTTCTGACTCGACCGACTCTTCGCGACCAGCACCAGATTCAAAACTGAACATGTTCAGAAAGTACTACACTCGACCCCATGGAGCACCAGAGCCACGCCAAGCAGGGCGACGCTACAGCGGACCACGCCGAGCGGAGCCACTCCGGACAGGACCACGGCCAGTCGGGAAGGGCCCGCGTTGTCATCGCCGGAGCGAGTGGGTTCTTGGGTCGTGCGCTCGTCGCCGCCTTCGAGGGCGACGGCTGGGAGGTTGTCCGCGTCGGGCGCCGAGAGTCGGTGCGCTGGGGCGATCGCGACGCGATCGAGCGGGCCGTCGACGGCGCCGACGTGCTCATCAACCTGGCAGGCAAGTCCGTCAACTGCCGCTACAACAACGCCAACCGGAACGAGATCCTGCGCTCCCGCGTCGAGACGACCGCCGAGCTCGGGAGAGCCGTTGCAGCTGTGTCCGCCCCTCCCCGGGTCTGGTTCAACGCATCCACCGCCACCATCTACCGCCACGCGACCGACCGCCCGAACACTGAAGCCGAAGGTGAACTCGGCAAGGGCTTCTCCGTCGACGTCGCCCGCAGCTGGGAGCGCGTCTTCTTCGAGGGCGAGCTGCCAGGCACCCGACGCGTCGCGCTCCGCATGGCGATCGTGCTCGGCGACGGGCCCGCCGCCAGCACGCTGTTCACCCTCGCCCGCTTGGGACTCGGCGGGCCGAACATCGACGGCTGGGCACCGAACCACCGCCGATACCGGGGCATCGGCCTCACGCCCAGTGGCGACGGCAGTGCTCCGCAGTACCGAACGCGGGGGCGGCAGAAGTTCAGCTGGGTGCACGTCGACGACGTCGTCGGGTCCGTTCGGTTCCTCCTCGAGCGCGACGACCTCGACGGGGTCGTCAACGTCAGCAGCCCGAACCCGAGCGACAACCGCACGCTCATGGCGGGCATCCGCCGGGTTGTGCGCGCCCCCTTCGGAATCCCCTCCTGGCGGTGGATGCTCGAGCCCGCCATGGCCGTCCTGCGCACCGAGCCGGAGCTCATCCTGAAGAGCCGATGGGTCATGCCAGAGCGACTGACGGATGCCGGCTACCACTTCGAGCACCCGGAACTCAACCCCGTGCTGCGGCTGGTGGCAAGGGAGTTAGGCTGAGCCGCCCCACTCCCCTCGGCAGGTTCGGAGACCTCTCCCCTCGATGACGCACGCCACCGCACGCCTCGCGCACTTCGCGGAGTTCTTCGCATCCAGCGGCGACCCTGAGACCAACACTCGCGCCGACGCCACCACCGACGGCGACGCCACCACCGCAGCCACCGCCGTCATCAGCCCGGATGCCGACGACCGGCCCATCGGTCTCGCAATCGGCAACTGCCAGGCCGAGTCGCTCCGCCTGGCCCTCGGCGACGATGTCCGTTTCGTGCGCACACCGCCGGTGCACGAGCTCGAAGCCAGCGACCTCCCCCACCTCGAGTCCTGGCTCTCACGGGCGAGCTTCCTCGTCTCCCAGCCGATCCGTGACGACTACCACGGGCTGCCCGTCGGCACGAGACAGCTCACCGCGCAGTTGCGAGCAGGGGCGCGAACGGTGCTCTTCCCCGTCATCCGCTTCGCGGGGCTCTACCCGTTCCAGGCGATCGTCCGCCCACCCTCCGACACCTCACTGGTGCCGCCACTTGTCCCGTACCACGACCTCCGGACGCTGGCAGAGGCCGCCGGTGCCGACCCGCTGCCCGGCAGCGCGTCGCCCGCCGCGGTCCTGGCGGTCGCCGCCGAGTCGGTCTCGCAGCTGCGGACTCGAGAAGACCACCACGGCACGGTGTCCGTCTCGGACCTGTTCGCCCACCCCTCGTTCGCGCAGGCCCGCACCATCAACCACCCAGGGAACCCGATCTGGCTCGAGACGGCGCGCCGGGTTCGAGACGGGCTCGGCCTGCCGGAGATGGAGCTCTCCCTGGAGCGCGAGATCTTGAACTCCATCCACGCCCCGCGTGAGCAGTCGGTCATCGATGCCTGGGGGCTCCCCGACAAGGCAACCGCCTCGTGGACGGTCAACGGCCAATCCATCGACACCGAGCGCATCCGGGCCGCGCACCTCGACTGGTACGCGAAGCATCCGGACGCCGTCGCGGCGGGCCTCGCCAGACACGGCGCGACCATGCACACACTGAGGGCGATATGAGCGCCGCTCCCCTGCTGCTGCACCGAGACGACGAGACCCACGGCGTCGACCAGTACGCGCGAGCGGTTGCGACGGCCGTCGCAAAGCTCGACGTCGAAGTCACCTACCGCAGCGCGCACGGGCTCGACTCCTCGCAGCTCGCCCACGTGCACTTCACCGACCGACTCTGGGGCAGCAGCCCGGAGCGAGCCGCGGAGCGCTTCGAGCGCCTCGCCGCGCGAGGTCCGGTGAGCGTCACGCTGCACGACGTTCCGCAGTCCTCCGACGGCAGTCGCGGCTTCCCGCGCCGCACCGAGTGCTACCGGCGGGTCGTGCAAGCCGCCGCTGGCACCGTCTGCAACAGCGCGCACGAGCAGCGCCTGCTCGAGGTCGCCCTCGGCCGTCACGTCGCGGTGCACGTCGTGCCGCTGCCCGCGCAGCCCCCGCAGCCGCGGGCCGCCGACTGGCGCCCGAGCGACGAGGTCGCCGTGCTCGGCTTCTACTACCCGGGCAAGGGGCACCTGGAAGTCGTCGAGGCCGTCGCGGCGCTGCCCGTCGAGAGCAGGCCGCGCGTCGTGGCGCTGGGGTGCGCCTCGTCAGGCCACGAGCAGGAGCTGCTCGACCTCGGGCGGCACGCGGCGCAGCTCGGTGTCGATTTCACGAGCACGGGCTTCCTGTCGACTGCGGAGCGCCTTGCTCGCAGTCGGGCCGTCGCCGTGCCGATCATCGCCCACCAGCATGTCTCGGCCTCGGGTTCGCTCACCGACTGGCTCTCGGCCGGGCGCAGGCCATTGACGGTCGACTCCGACTACTTCCGTGAGATGGATGCCATCCGTCCCGAGACGATGCACCTCGTGCGCCCGGGACACCTCGCCGAGGAGCTGCAGGCGGCGCTCATGCATCCGGAATCGACCTGGCTCGACGAAGCCACGTCGACCTCCCCGAGCCTCGAAGAGATCGCGCGGGCCTACCTCAGCTGGTGGGCCGAGCTGTGACGCGGGACGCGGCGAGTCCACCGCCGTTCGGCCGCTCCGTGCCAGGAAACCGCTGGGACCTCGTGGATTCACGCGAGGCCACGGAATCAGCATCCGCCCGGTCCGTGTCCGTCATCGTCGCCCACTTCGAGCAGCAGACGGAGTTGGATCGCACCCTCGCCGCCCTCGCGCGGCAGACGCACCCGGCGCACCTGCTCGAGGTCATCGTCGTCGACGACGGCTCACGCGAGCCGCCGGTCGTCCCCTCCGGCGTCCGGCTGCTCGTGCAGGAGAACCTCGGCTTCCGGGCCGGGGCGGCGCGCAACCTCGGCGCACGAAACGCGACGGGCGAGATCCTCTGCTTCCTCGACGCCGACACGTCGCCGGAGCCCGAGTACGTGACCCGGATGGCGGCACTCCCGTCGGTGCTGCCCGAGGCGGTCGTCGCGGGTCACCGCAAGCACGCTGACTTCGCGGGGGTGGATGCGCAGGCGCCGGTCGAGGTGGCGGGTCCCGCACGTGAGCTGCCCGAGCCGGCCTGGCTTGCCGCCGCCTACCGGGACTCTGGGAACCTGTTGGAGGCCGACAACCGCTCGTACCGGTTTGTCATCGGCGCCGTGTTCTCGTGCACGCGCTGGTTCTTCGCCGAGACCGCGGGCTTCGACGAGGACTTCCTCGGCTACGGCGGCGAGGACTGGGAGTGGTCGCACCGAGCGTGGCTGGCTGGCGCAGTGCTGGCCCACGAGCCGTCGGCCGTCGCCTGGCACGACGGGCCAGACTGGGCGGGTCGGAGCGCCGAGGACACGAACCGACAAGAGCAGAAGAACCGCGAGACGCTCATGCTCGCGCAGAAGATCGGCGTCGACGGTTCACGCCCGCTGGCGCTCCGCACGGCGGCCACCGACGTCGTCGTCGTCCTCCATTCCGCGCCGAGCGCGGGCGCGGCCTTCGTGTGCGTCGACACCCTGTTGGCCCAGCTCCCCCACGCGACCGTGGTGGTCCCGGCCGAGGTGCATCCGGTCTTCGGCCCGGACCAACGTGTGGTCCCGGCCACCGGACAGCTTCCGCGGGGACGGGTCCGCATCGATCTGAGCGCGGCCGTGCACTTCGGCGAGACTGGGCAGGCTATGGCCGAGTCCGAGTCCGAGTCCGAGCCCGAGCCCAAGCCCAAGCCCAAGTCCGAGCCCGAGCCCGAGTCCGAGTCCGAGCCGTCGGGGATAGGAGAATCTGCACTGCAGTGCGCGGTCGCGCAGGTCGGCGTCTCGGACCTCGGCACGGTGCGCCTGGGCCCCCACGTCGTCGTGAGCTCCGAACGTGCGTTGCGCCGCGCAGAACGTTGGGGGCCGAAGGCAGGCTGGCGGACCGCCCAGGGCTCCGATGGCTCGATCACCGTCATCCCTGGCGACGTCAGCGTCGCGGCTCACCTCGGCGGCTGGCTGGCGCTCGGCTGACTCCCGCCGTGATGTCCGGCGCAGCCGGGTCAGTCGCCGGCCGCGCCCTCCCCTGGCAGCTTGCCGCGCCACTTGGGATCGAATTCCGGATGCGGCTCCCAGGTCGCGGCGAGCGTCACGATCAGCTGCAGGCTGAGCCGTTCGCCTTCGCTTGCCGGGTCAGCACCGAACAGGTACTCGAGGGCCTTCTCCTCCTCGTCGGCGCCGAGCAACCAGTCGACGATGTCGTCCTCCTCACCGCCGGAGACGACCTCTTCGGCGACGCGGAGCAGCCGGCGGTAGGCGAGCTCGACCGCCGGCGGGAGCGCGCCCTCGGCGAGCCGAGCCATCACGAATTGCTTCGGGTTCATGCGCTCATTCTGTCCTCGCGGAGCACGGACCGGCCGTGAGGGGGGCGAAATTCTCGAATGTAGGGAAAAATGGGAAGGTCGCCCTCACCTTGGGCGTCGCGCAGTGGAGCGTTCGCTCATCTTGGGCACCTCGCATCCGGAGCATCTCGCAGTCGGAGGGCACCGTCCGAGAGCAACTCACTGCACCGCACAGCCAGGAGGCCACCGCGTGACAGCAGCGCAGACGACCGGGCCGCGGCGCCTCATCGTGCAGACGGCGATGAGCGTCAAGCGCTGGCTGGCGCCGGCGACCGCGCTCTTCGTGTCGCACCAGCTGTGCGAGGTCGCCGTGCCCGTCGTCGTCGGGCTGGTCATCGACCGCGGCATCGTCGACCGTGACGTACCCCAGCTCGCGGTGTGGCTCGCCGTCCTCGTCGGCGTCTTCGTCCTGCTCGCCTGGTCCTACCGAGCTGGCGTCTACTTCCTCGTGCACGGTATCCAGCGCGCCCACCACGCCCTGCGGATGCGCGTCAGCGAGCGCACCCTCGACCCGCGCGGGTTCGGCGACCGGCAGCGGCCCACCGGCGAACTGCTTGGCATCGGCGGCTCTGACGTGCAGCGGGTCGCGTTTGGCGGGCTCCTCTTCGTGCATCCCGCGGCCGAGCTGGCAGCCGTGATCGCCGCCGGGGCCGTGCTCGTCAGCATCGCGTGGCCGCTCGGGCTCGCCGTCATCCTCGGCGGCCCCGCCTTCCTGCTTCTCCTCGACCGCTTCGGCAGGCACTTGCGGACGAGGGCAGAAGACCAGCAGCGTCTCACCGCCGACTCAGCGTCGCTCGCGGCGAACGCCATCGCCGGGTTCCGCACGCTGACGGCTCTCGGCGCGACCGGGCGAGCGTCCCGCGGCTACGCGCAGGCAAGCGAGCGGGCCCGCGTCGCGGCCATCGCCACACGCCGCGCGGAAGCATGGTTCGTCGCCGTCTCCAGCACCGCGACAGGCATCTTCGTCGTCGCGATCGGCGTCATCGCCGCTTTCCTCGCCTTCCAGGGCACCATCACGGTCGGCCAGCTCATCACCGTCGTCGGCGTCGTGCAGGTCGTCATGGGTCCCATGGAAGCCCTCGCCGTCAACGTCGGCGCCGTTTGGGCGCGCGCGGGAGCCTCCTCGAAGCGAGTGCTGTCGCTGCTGCAGGCCCCCTACGCGCGGGAGCCGCGACTCGGCGAGCAGGTGGCCGGCGCCCCCGACGCGGGTCGTCCGCTTCCCGGTGCCACCCTGGCTCCCGCATCCACCCCGCCCCCTGCGCTCTCGGTCACCGGGCTCACGGGCGAGCACCTCCGGGAGCTGCAGTTCACCGTCGAGCGAGGCGAGATCGTGGGCGTCGTCGCAGAAGCTCACGACGCGGCCGAGCTCGTCAGCCTGCTCGGCGGGCGCATCCACCCATCCGGGGGCTCCATCAAGGTCGACGGATTGCCCCTCGACGAAGTCGACGCCAACCGCCTCCACGAACTCGTGACCGCCGCCCCGCACGCCGCCCACACCGTGCCCGGCACCGTCGCGGCCAACGTCGTCGGCATCGGGAGCTGGTCGCGGTTCCCCGACGACGCCCTCACCGCGGCGGCATTCGAAGACGTGCTCGACCAGCTCCCGCAGGGAGTCCGCACTCCGCTTGGCGGTGCCGGCCGCACCCTGTCCGGCGGCCAACGTCAGCGCCTCGCGCTCGCCAGGGCCCTCGCGGCACCCGCCCCGGTCCTCGTGCTCCACGAGCCGACCGGCTCCATCGACGCCGTCACCGAACAGCACATCGGCGAGCGGATGCGGTCTGCGACGGCCGCCCGCGCGACGGTCGTCGTGTGCTCCAACCCGCAGCTGCTTGTCCGTGCCGACCGCGTGCTCGTTCTGCGGGGCGGTGCACTCGCCGCAGAGGGAACCCACGACGAGCTCCTCGCGAAACACCCGCCCTACTCGGAGGCAATCGGATGATCACGGAGACAGCCGGATGAGCACTGAGACTCCAGCCGAGACCCCACCGGTGACCCCAGCTCACAAGGCCCCGTCGCTCCCCATCGCGAACGGGCGCCGCTCGGCGCGCCTGGCGTGGCACCTGCTGACCCTGCGTCCGTGGATGCTGGTGCTCGCGGTCCTGCTCCTCGGCGCCGCGGCAGGTGCAGCCCTGCTGGTACCCGCCGGGCTCGGGCGCCTCGTCGACGCCGTCACGGGCGTCGACCACAGTCTGCCCGGCACAGCGCTCCTGCTCGTCGCGGGGGTCGCAGGCAGCGCTGCTCTCGGGGCCCTCGGCTCGATGGCCCTCGCCGCGGTTCTGGAAACGGCCCTCGCCCGCCTCCGAGAGGACTTCGTCGCCGCAGCCCTCTCGCTCCCCGCTGTGCTGGTCGACGAGGTCGCCGACGGCGAGCTCGTCTCCCGAGCAACCGACGACGTCGACACGGTCGGCGAGGTCACGACCGGCGCCGTGCCCGCCGTCGTCTCGGCGGGCCTCGCCGTCGTCGCCACCGGCATCGGCCTCGCCGTCCTGAACCCGCTGTTCCTGCTTGCCATGCTGACGGTCATCCCCGTGCACGCGTTCGCCCTCAGGCGTTACCTCCGCAAGGCTCCCCGCCTCTACGCCGCCGAGCGCGTCGCCGTCGCGTCGCGCTCCCGCGAGATGGTCTCGGCCATCCAGGCGCTGCCGACCGTGCACGCGTACGGGTGGGGCGGCGCGGTCACCGAACGCATCCGGACACGCTCGTGGAACGTTCTCAGGTGGGCGCTGCGTACGCGCATCGTGCAGAGCCGCTTCGGGTTCCGCATGAACATGGCCGAGGCCGTCGGCCTCACCTCCGTGCTCATCGTCGGCGCCTGGCTCGCGTTCACGGGCGCCGCGACGATCGGCGAGGTCACGACGGCCGCGCTGCTCTTCCAGGCGCTCTTCGGGCCGTTCATCTCGCTCCTCATGCTCGTCGACGACCTGCAGTCAGCTGGAGCGTCCCTCGCCAGAGTCGCCGGGGTCATCCAGCTCGCGCCGGCGCCAAGCGCAGCCTCGGCGCAAGCCTCGGGTATCGCGAGCGCTCTCGCTGGGGCCGCTTCGGGCGAATCGCACGCCCCGCACATCGAGCTGCGCGACGTCGAGGCCGCCTACCCTGGGCGCCCGGCCGTGCTCTGGATCGACGAGCTGCGCATCCCTGCCGGACAGCGCATCGCCGTCGTCGGCTCTTCTGGCGCGGGCAAGAGCACGCTCGCCCGCGTGCTCATGGGGCTGCTCGAGGTCAGGGCGGGGCACGTCGAGGTCGGCGGACTCGATCCGGCGTTCATGGGCGAGCTCGAGCGCGCGCGTCGAGTCGTGATGGTCAGCCAGGATGTGCACGTGTTCTCGGGGACGCTCCGCCACAACCTGCTCATCGCGCGGGAGACGGCGAACGACCAAGAGCTGCAGGATGCGCTCGAGAAGGTCGCAGGTCCTGGTTGGCGGCACACGTTCGCCGAAGGCCTCGAGACCCTGATCGGCGAGGGCAACGCCGAACTGAGCGCGACGGATGCACACCGCCTCGCCCTCGCCCGCGCGCTTGTCACGCGCGCCCCCATCGTGATCCTCGACGAGGCCACCGCTGACGCCGACACCGCAGACGCTCGCGCCCTCGAGGCCGCGGCCAGGCGGGCCCTCGAGGGCCGCACGGTCGTGACCATCGCCCATCACCTCACGCAGGCGAGCAGCGCTGAGCGCGTGCTTGTCATGGAGCACGGGCGCATCGTCGAGGACGGAACCCACGACGAGCTGCTCGACGTCGAGGGTCCGTATCGCGAGCTCTGGGCCGCCTGGACCTCGCACCGCCCACGGCGAGATCAACGTGAGGATGCGACTCCAGGGACCCAGCGCTGACGCAGACGCAGACGCAGACACAGACACAGGCACTGACGCAGACACAGATCACAGACTCGACGCAGACTCTGACACTGACACTGACACTGACACTGACACACGCAGACGCAGACACAGACGCAGACGCAGACAGGTTGCCGCTTCGGTTCGGGCAGCTTTGTGGACGCGCTTCCCCTACAGCGGCCCGAGCACGGCCGCCGGGTCCGCGTCGAGGGCGAGCGTCTCCAGTACCTCGAGCAGCTGCCGCTCCTCGTAGCGGAAATGCGACTCCATGATCGCGGCGATGCCCTCGAGGTGCCGGTCGAGCGCGCTCGGCGACTCCCCAGCATCCACGGCAGTCTGCAGGCCACCGATCAGGTGCCCGATCATGGAATGGTCCTGCTGCAAGTATGCGAGCGTGCCGCGCAGCTCAGGATGCGCCTCCGCGATCGCGGGGAACAGCTCACGGTCTTCGCCGCGGTGGTGCCCGTCAAGCGCCGTGCAGAACCCGTGGCAATAGAGCAGCAGGTCCCTCGTGGCCGGTTCTGCCTGCTCGCCGCGCTTGACCGCTTCCTGCGTGACGGCGAGAGCCTTCCGTAGTCGACCGTGCACGGCCCGGAGCTCACTGCTCCAGGCGACAAGCCGGTCCTTCTCCTGTGCGCTCATCTTGGATCGCCCTCAGTCACGAGAGGGCGAAGGGTGTGACGACATCATCGCCGTTCTCCTTCGATTCGGCGCCTCCATGCCTGACACGAACTGCCACCGGCACGCGACGCTCCGACCAGGATAGCGATGCGAGCGCGGGCACGCAGCAGCCGAGTGCAACGCGGACGGCTACGCTCGACGCCATGACCGCCGCCGACAGCAAAACCCTGCGCGAACGCTGGACCTCCCAGGAGCTCTCGACGCTGCGCACCCAGCTCGCTCGCCTCGCCGAGGTCGCGCCAGGCCCGCACCGGCTCACCCCGAGCTGGCACGACGCAGCATCCGCGACCACCGACCTGCGCGGGCTCCAGACGGGCAGCCTCGGGGTGCGCATCACGCACCTCGAGCTCTCGGACGTGGACGCCAGCGGGCTCGTCGGCGGACTCACCGTCACCAACAGCACGCTCACGCACGTCCGCTTCCAGGACGCGAAGCTCACGGCGCACACGCGACTCGAGGGCTCATTCCGTGCCTGCTCGTTTGCGGCGGCCAACATCCCGCAGGCCTCAATCGGGCCCGAGGTCACCGACTGCAACTTCGCGAACGCCAAGCTCCGACGACTCCGTGCCGTCCCCGGAACGGTCTTCTCGAACTGCGACTTCAGCGGCGCCGAGCTATCCGGCGCCGAGTTCACCAACACGCGCTTCGTCGACTGCGGCTTCACCGGCGCGAAGCTCAACGCCGCGAGCACATTCCGTGGATGTACGTTCGTTGGCGCGGCCCCGAAGTTCGGGAAAGCGAGCGAGACGGGCACGAAGATCGAGCCGCTTGCCGACTGAACCCCTCTGCCACGCCCGACCGGGCCAGCACGGCGCGAGTCATAGCAAAGTCATACGGTTCGGGGAGGGCTGACGCCCGCCTCACAGAGTCGCGCGACCCGTGACACCTCCTGACCCCGCGGGGCGAGCGAGCCGGGCCCGTCCCCGTGAACCTCGCCTCTCAGGCCAAACTCTTGACCCGGCGCGTCCCCCGGGACGCTCGCAGCAACCGCGGCTCTCGTCATTCAGGTTCCGGCTCGCCTCCATTCCTAGCGTCGAGCGCATGTCAACTTCAGCGAACGCCGCTCTGCTCATTCTCCGCATCGCCCTCGGCGCCACCATGCTGCTGCACGGCATCCAGAAGCTCACCACGACCGGAATCGGCGGGGTCCAGGAGATGCTCGCCGGCCTCGGTGTGCCCCTCTCCGACGTGGCCGGCGCGGCACTCCCCTTCGTCGAGATCGTCGCGGGGGCCCTCCTCCTCGTCGGCCTGTTCACACGCGTCGCCGCCGCGCTCCTTGTGGTCGTCTCCCTCGGAGCCATGTTCACGGTGCACTTCGCTGCCGGTTTCTTCGCCCAGGACGGCGGCTACGAATTTGTCCTCGTGCTTGCCCTCCTCGGTATCGCGCTCACACTGACGGGTGGCGGACGCTGGGCCGCGGATGCTCTCATCCGTCGCCCGC
Source organism: Pseudoclavibacter sp. AY1F1 (assembly GCF_002931075.1). GTDB lineage: Bacteria > Actinomycetota > Actinomycetes > Actinomycetales > Microbacteriaceae > Pseudoclavibacter. Next base: position 55,536 of record NZ_PSTQ01000004.1, read on the forward strand.
GCAGCGCTTCCGTGCAGCACCCCGAGCGTCGCGCGGCACCCCAGCCCGCCTGAGTCGCGTCGGACATCGCCGAGAAAGCTAGCCTGCCTAACAAAATAAGGCGGGTCGGCAAGGGCGAGAAGCCGAAGTCGCGATACGGTCCAATCCACCGGCTTCCCCTGCTCCGAACTTCCTCGTACACGGGCGCGACAGCCCGGCGCGCGAAAGGCGGCTGCAGTGCTGGAATCCTCCACTCCACTCCTCGTGGGCCCCGACAGCATCGGCGGCCCCGAGGGGTACCGGAACGTCACCGACCTGCTTGTCCGCCGCACCGAGAAGGCTCCGGACCACGCCGCCTTCGAAGTGCCCACAGACCCCGATGACCCGTCGGCGCCGTGGCGCCGGGTGTCGACCCTCGAGTACACGAACACGGTGCGTTCGGTCGCCAAGGGCCTCGTCGCGCTCGGCGTTCGGCCGGGCGACGCGATCGCGATCATGGCACCGACCCGGTACGAGTGGGCTGTCGCCGACTTGGCCGTCTGGTTCGCAGGCGGTGTTGTTGTCCCGATCTACGAGACGTCGGCGCCCACGCAGGTCTCGGCGATCATCCACGACGCCGAGGTTGTCCTCGCGTTCGGCGGCAGCGCACAGCACGTGAGCCTCCTCGAGGCTCCCCTCAACGAGCGAGGCACTGGCACGCTCGGCGTGTGGTCGATGGATGCGAGCTACGGCCTGAACGACGGCCGCGACCTTGCGCGGCTCGCGGTCCTCGGCAGCGGGGTGGCAGACGAGGCGCTCGAGGAGCGTCGCCTGTTCGCAACTCCCGACTCCCCCGCGACGATCGTGTACACGTCCGGCACAACCGGGGAGCCCAAGGGGGCCGTGCTCACGCACAACAACTTCTTGGGTCAGGTGCTCAACATCGCCGCCGCCTACGGCGAGGTCGTGCACCCCGCCGGCAACACCATCATCTTCCTGCCGCTCGCCCACGTCCTCGCGCGCGGCCTGCAGCTCATCTGCCTCGCGAGCGGCATGCGCATCGCGCACCTCGCCGACCCTGCCGCCGTCGTCGGCACCCTCGGGCAGCTCAAGCCGACGTTCCTCGTCGTCGTGCCCCGCGTCCTCCAGAAGATCCAGGCGGCCGCCGGCACGAAGGCGGCGGCAAGCGGACTCGGCAAGGTCTGGGCAGCAGCGCAGCGTTCCGCCGTCGAGTGGGGCGACTTCCGCGAGACGGCGACCTCAACCCAGCGCGCGCCGCTCGGCCTCCGCGTCCGCCACGGCGCGTTCGACCGGCTCTTCTTCAGCCGCCTCCGCCAGGTCATGGGCGGCCGCGTCACCCACGTGCTGTCCGGCGGCGCGACCCTCGACGCCGACCTCTCCCTGTTCTTCGGCGGCATCGGCGTGCCAGTCATCGAGGGCTACGGGCTCACCGAGACCACCGCGCCCCTCACCGGCAACCTGCCGAGCGACATCCGCTCCGGCACCGTCGGACGGCCCCTCCCCGGGTCGACGGTTCGCATCAGCGACGACGGAGAGATCCTCGCCCGCGGCATCGGCGTGTTCAGCGGCTACCGCAACCCGGAGCACAACCGCGACGCGTTCATCGACGGGTTCTTCAGGACCGGCGACCTCGGCCGCCTCGACGAGCAGGGGCGCGTGATCCTCGAGGGGCGCCTGAAGGACGTCATCGTGACCTCCAACGGGAAGACCATCGTCCCGACGAGGTGGGAGTCGTCTGTCGAGTCGGACTCGCTCGTCTCGCACGCCGTCATGATCGGCGAGGGACGCAACTACCTTTCGGCGCTCATCATCCTCGATCCCGAGGCGCTCGCCGAGTTCTCCGCGGAGGCCGCCGCGGTCGCGCACCCGAGCGCCGACGCTCACGAACTGCTGACGATCGCCGACGCGAAAGCACGCGAGCACGTGCAGGGCGCGGTCGACCGCGCAAACGAGCTCGTCGCGCGTAGCGAGCAGGTGCGCCGCTTCACGCTCATCGCGACTGACCTCGACGACCCGACGTTCGTCACCCCGACGCTGAAGCTCAAGCGGGCCGCAGTCCTGCAGCGCAGCACCGACGTCGTCGACGCGCTCTACTCCTCCTAGACAAGATCTTCACCTTCTCAACGACACCACCCCCTGGCTCAACGACACCATTCCCCTGGCGTTCACCGCTTCGAGAGGCAACAACCAGCATGAGCAGCGAGACCACCGCGAACGGCACGACCGCAGGCAGCAAGAACCGCGCGACGATCATCACGATCGCTATCGCCGTCATCATCGGGGCGCTCGTGGCCCTCGCCGGAAGTCAGGGCGGCGCACAGCTGGCGGGCTTCCCGCTGTACGGCTGGGCAGTCGCGGCGGCATTCCTGATCCAGGTCATCGTGTACCTGCCGTCGGCGGTAGCCAAGACGGAACGGTTCTTCGACCTCACGGGCAGTGCGACGTTCATCGTCGTGACCGTCGGGCTCCTCATCGCCTCCCCGTCTCCGGATGCGCGCTCATGGATCCTCGGAGCCATGGTCATCCTGTGGGCCATCCGCCTCGGCTCGTTCCTGTTCGCCCGCATCCATCGTTCCGGGTCGGACGACCGCTTCGACGACATTAAGGGCAACAAGCTGCGCTTCCTGCGCGTCTGGGTCATGCAGGGGCTCTGGGTGAGCCTCACCGCCGCGGCAGCGTGGATCGCGATCGCCGGCGGCGTCGAGGACCGCGAGCCCATCGGCTGGCTCGCCATCCTCGGCATCGTGATCTGGGCGGCGGGCTTCGTGATCGAGGTCACGGCCGACCTGCAAAAGAACGCGTTCAAGGCGGACCCGGCCAACACAGGCCGCTTCATCCGCACCGGCCTCTGGTCGCGCTCGCGCCACCCCAACTACTTCGGCGAGATCCTGCTCTGGGTCGGCGTCGCCGTCGTGGCGGCCCCGGTACTCGTGGGGTGGCAGTGGATCGCCCTCATCTCGCCGATCTTCGTGACGCTCCTGCTCTCGCGCGTCAGCGGCGTTCCCCTCCTTGAGGCCAAGGCCGACAAGAAGTGGGGCGGCCAGGCCGACTACGAGGAGTACAAGCGCACGACGCCGGTGCTCCTGCCGCGGCTCACGAGTCCGAAGAGCTAGCTTCCGGTCCCGAGCGGCGCTTGGCAGCGCGGTACAGGATCGCCCCCACGGCGATGCCGAGAACGAGTCCGACGCCGAGGCCGATGGCCCAGCTGTCGAGGATGAGGGCGAGGCCAACGCCGACCGCAAGTCCGACGGCGATTCCTGTGCCCATCTGCGTGGACCCGTTGGAGCCCCCACCTCGGGTGTTGTCATGCTGCATGCTGCTCATGTCATCTCCCATCGTCGTTTCCGTTGCGTTCAACGCTACGGAGCCGACGCCCGCCCGGCTTCCCCCGGGCGGCCGACATCGCTCCCCCGTACGTCGGAGATCGCGCAGACTTGAGTCGTTGAGTCGCTGGGTCGCTGAGCCACCGAGCCGCTGGGCCGCTGAGTCGCTGGGTCGCTGAGCCGCCGAGCCACTGAGTCGCTGAGCCGCCGAGCCGCCGAGCCACTGAGTCGCTGAGCCGCTGAGCCACCGAGCCGCTGGGTCGCTGAGCCGCTGAGCCGCTGAGTCGCTGAGTCGCTCAGCCGCCGGGTCGCTGAGCCGCTCAGTCGCTCAGTCGCGGCGGCGGGTTCCCGGACGAGGTCTCGCATCTGCTCGCGCAGTCCTCGCCGGGCCCGACTCGCGCTCGCTACTCGATGCGCGCCGCGGCCACCCCCGACTCTGGGCGCTTCGCCAGCACCCGTTGCCGGAGTGCGCAGGCGACCGCGATGACGGCAACCAGCCCCACCGTGGCCAGGAACTGCTCGCGAGCGCCAGCGCTGAACAGGGTCAGCGTCACGATTCCCGCGAGCAGCACGCCGGCGAGCACCGTGAGCACGGGGAATCCGGGCATGCGCGCCGCGAGCTGCTCGCCACGCGCATCCGCTCGGCGGCGGAGCACGAACTGGGATGCGGTCACCGTCGCCCACAGGACAACCAGCGTCGATCCCACGATGTTGAGCAGCGTGGGCAGCACGGTCTCTGGCGCCAGGAAGTTGAAGATCACCGTGATGAAGCCGAACGCGACCGAGCAGAGCACGGCGACGCGCGGGGCACCGTTTGCGGCGATACGGCTCACCGCGCCCGGTGCGAAGCGGCGCTCCGACAGCGAGAAGATGATGCGCGATGCGCCGTACAGGTTCGCGTTGAGCGCTGATAGCAGCGCCACGACAACCACGACCGACATGATCACGTCGACGCCGGGGATGTGCGTCAGGGCGAGCACGGCGGCAAATGGCCCAGCCGCGACAGTCTCGCTGTTCCACGGCAGGCACGCGACGATGATGAAGATCGACCCGATGTAGAAGACGAGGATGCGCCACATCACGCTGCGCACCGCGCGGCGGATGCTCACGGCCGGGTCACGCGATTCGGCGGACGCGATCGCGATGATCTCGGTGCCCCCGAACGTGAACATGACCACGAGGAGCGCCGCCGAGATGCCGAGGAGCCCCTCGGGCGCGAAGCCGCCGTGCTCGACGAGGTTGCCGAGGCCGGGCGAGGGGACCCCGGGGAGGAGGCCGAACATCATCATGGCGCCGATGCCGAGGAAGATGATGATCGCGGCGACCTTGAGGATCGCGAACCAGAACTCGAACGAGCCGTAGTGTCGCACGCCGAGCAGGTTCACGAGGGTGAAGCCCGCCATGAAGACGAACGCCCACACTCCTTGCGGCACGGCGGGGGTCCAGGCCGCGACGATTGCCGCGGCTCCGGTTGCCTCGGCCGCGATGACGACCACGAGCTGCACCCAGTACAGCCAGCCGAGGGTTGCGCCCGCCGTGGCCCCGAAAGCCTTCTCCGCGAACACGGAGAAGGCCCCGCTCTGCGGATCGTTGGCGGCCATCTCGGCGAGCATGAACATGATGAGGATCACGAGGAAGCCCGCGACCGCGTAGGAGATGAGGACCGCGGGCCCAGCCACGGCGATCGCCTGACCCGACCCGATGAAGAGCCCGGCCCCGATCGCGCCTCCCAGCCCCATCATCGTGAGTTGTCGCGGCGAGAGGGACTGGTGGAGGCGCCTGCCTGCTCCCAGCGCGTCTTCGTGACTGTTCGGCGTTGCTGTCGACTTCGTTGTCGTCATGTGCTCGATTTCCTTAGGCGTGAACGGGCGTGTGAGTGGCTGCGGGAGCTGACGCCTGCACTGATGCCGGCACGGACGCCAGCTCGGATGCTGGCACGGATGCGAGGGCGCGCACGATCGCGGCAACGGATGCCGCCTCGCCGATGGAGATGCGGACGCCCTCACCGGGGAATGCCCGCGCGGAGATCGAGTGCGCCGCGAGCGTCTCCTCGACGGCGGCCGTCGCCGCTCCGGTCTTCACCCAGACGAAGTTCGCCGAGGACCGAACGACTGGTAGCCCCAGGCGCTCGAGTTCCGTCGTGAGCTCGCCTCTGCGCACGACGAGGGTGTCTACCCTGGCCTGGAGCTCGGCCTCGGCTTCGAGCGAGGCCACTGCGGCGGCCTGCGCGAGGGCGGTCACGGCAAACGGGATGGCGGTCTTGCGCAGTTCCGCGACGACCTCCGCGGGTGCGATCGCGTAGCCGACTCGGAGCCCAGCGAGCCCGTACGCCTTCGAGAAGGTGTGGAGCACGGCCACGTTGTCGTAGCGACGGAAGAGGTCGAGTCCGACGGCCGAGTTCGGATCCGTGTTGAAGTGCACGTAGGCCTCGTCGACGACGACCAGGACGCGCGACGGAACCGTCTGCAGGAACTCGTCGAGCGCATCCGCCGAGACGGTGGTGCCCGTCGGGTTGTTCGGGTTGCAGATGAAGATGACCCGGGTGCGGTCGGTGACGGCGGCGGCCATGGCCGGCAGGTCGTGGGCGGAATCGTCGCCAAGCGGCACCTCGACGGGGACGGCACCCGCGACCCTCGTGAGGATCGGGTAGGCCTCGAACGAGCGCCACGCGTACATGACCTCGTCGCCCTCACTCGTGAGAGCGTGGATGATCTGCGCTGCGACCTCAACCGATCCGGCTCCGAGCGCGATCTGCTCGGGCTCGACGTCGAACCGGGTACCGAGGGCGCTCAGCAGTTCAGGGGCTGCGATCTGCGGGTAGGTGCTGATTGACGCCCCGAGCGCATCCCTGATCGCCGCCTCGACTGCCGGCAGCGGCGGGAACGGGTTCTCATTCGACGAGAGTTTGAACGGTGTGACGTCGGCTCGAGCGATGGGTGGCTTGCCTGCCCTGTAGGGCGGCACTAGCTCCAGGCCTCGACGGAAAGTTCTGATCATGAACGCTGTCTCTCTCACTCCGGTGTGCGATTGCTCAGCATCACCGTAGGCTCGAGATTCGAAGCCAGCAACATGCGCAGTCAGAGTCACGCAATCTGTACGATTCTTCAGACTCTGCGGCCTATCGGCTATACAGATCGCTTACCTTGGAGGACATCATGGATCAACTTGACCTCGCGCTCATCGAGCTTCTCGACGCGCATCCCGGGCTCCCCGTGGTCGAGTACGCGCGACGCCTCAGCGTGGCCCGCGCAACCGTCCAGTCACGCCTCGATCGCCTCCACTCGCGCGGCGTCATCGAGTCGATGTCACCGCGCATCAGCCTCGTCGCGCTCGGCTATCCGGTGCTCGCCGTCTGCACGATCCAGATTCGACAGTCGAGCACCCACGCGCTTGTTTACGAGAGCCTCCAGGCCATCCCGGAACTGCTCGAGCTGCACACGATCACGGGCGAGGACGACATGATGGCGAAGTTCGCGGCGCGCTCGACCGACGATCTGCAGCGCGTCTTCGACGCGATCTCCACGATTCCGGCGATCTCCCGCACCAAAACCTCGATCGCGATGAAGAGCTACGTCAACGACCGCACGCGTCCGCTTCTGCGGAAGATAGTCCAGGGCGGGGACCGCTAGGCGCAGGAGACAAACGGGGACAACCAGGGACAAACGGGGACAAACGGGGACAAACAGGGACAAACAGGGCTCGAACGACCACCTTCGCGCCGCTCAGCTTCCCTTTCTCCCGCCGACGCCGTAGACGATGATCGCGGAGATGGGGATCGCGAGGAAGAACACCCACGCCCAGCCCCATCCTCCCGCGAGAAGTCCGATGAGGAGGAACGCGGCGAGGGCGAGGAGTGGCACGATCGCGACGATCGCGACGCCGGTGCGGCCACCGAGCGGCTGCTTGCGGGCAAGTGGGTTCGAAGAGTCGTCGATGCTCATGAGAAGGCTCCGATGGATTCGGTGGGACCTGGCAGGGGGATGCGCAGCGACGGCATTCACGTGGGCTGACGATCGGCTTCACGTGAGCAGGGTCCTGACGCCGCGAGAACGATGGAGCACTTCATTGTGCGCGCGTCGATCGCTCGGCGTCTAGACCCAAACCCGTATTCGCTAGTGCGCAGCCAGCTTCTCGGACAGCTCGCCAAGGGCCTCGGTCACGGCGCCCCAGCCCTCGGAGAAGCCGAGGTCGGCGTGGAGGGCGCGCGCTGCCGCGTCGGTGTGGCGTGCGACTGCGACGTACTCTGTGCCGTCCGGATGCTCGTTGAAGGAGATCTCGGCCACCATCGAGATCGGGGCGGGCGCGGCTGGGCGCAACGCCGACGTCACAGCGTTCGTGAAGACCAACCGCGACTCCGCTTCCACAACCAGGAAGATGCCGTCCGTGTGCGGCACGAACGTCTCGCCATCGTCGCTCATCTGCGTGACGAATGCGCCGCCTGGCCGAACGTCGAGCCGCTCGACGCGCGACTGCGTGGGGGCGGGGGTCCACCACGTCGCGAGGTGCTCCGGCGTGGTCCACGCGCGCCAGACGACACCGCGTGGTGCGTGGATCACGCGGGTCAGCGTGAGGTCGAGTTCGGGGTTGAATGCTGCAGCGCTCATGGTGCTCCTGATCTGAGATGACGAACAGCCCGATCCTGGCAGACTGCGAGCTCGCGGTCGACCAGGATCGGGCAGAATCAGGATTCAGTTCCGCTGAGCCTGAAGCTCAAGCTCTGCTATTCGACGAGCTTGCCCTCGACGGAGACCTCGCCGATGAGCTCGGCGATCTCGGCGAGAACCGGTGGGATCGCCTCGCGCGTGATGCCGCCCTTCGGGGACCACACGAGGTTGACCTGCATGGCCGGGTCGAGTTCGGGGAAGTCGCTTCGGTTGTGGCACCCGCGAGTCTCGCGACGCTCGAGGGCCGCCTCGAGGGTTGCGCGGGCGGCCAGCGCGGACGATTTGAGGTCGAAGGCGTGAGCGAGGTCCTGGAATCCGGCGATGTCGGGGTGGATGCCGACGTCCTCCATGCGCGACTCGATCTGGTCGAGCGCTGCGATGCCAGCCTTGAGCCCTTCCTCGTCGCGCACGACACCCGCGTACTCGGTCATCGTGTCGCGGATGGCGCGCTGCAGGGCGCGCACGTTCTCGCGCCCGTCGGCAGACAGGAGGTCATCGATCTCGCCGCGGGCCTGCGCGACGGCCTCGCCCGACCGGAGCTGCGCATCCAGTGCCGCGGAGTGGGCGACGGCAGCCTGGCCGACGATGCGGCCGAAGACGAGCAACTCGATGAGCGAGTTGCCGCCGAGGCGGTTCGCGCCGTGCAGGCCGCTCGACGCTTCACCGATGGCGTAGAGCCCGTCGACATCGGTGCCGTGGTCGTCTGGGCGCACCCACACGCCACCCATCGAGTAGTGCGCGGTCGGCGCGATCTCGATCGGCTTGGCCGTGATGTCGAGCATCTGCAGGTCGAGCATCTGCTGGTAGATGCGCGGGAGGCGGTTCATGATCGTCTCGCGCGGCAGGTGGGAGACGTCGAGCCAGACGCCGCCGTTCGCGGTGCCTCGCCCCTCCTTGATCTCCGTGTAGGCGGCGAGGGCAACGCGGTCGCGGGTCGAGAGCTCCATGCGCTCCGGGTCGTAGCGCTCCATGAAGCGCTCGCCGAGGCCGTTCGTGAGGATGCCGCCCTCGCCGCGGGCTGCCTCTGAGACGAGCGTGCCCGCCGCGTTCTCCGGCTCGATGATGCCGGAGGGGTGGAACTGGACAAGCTCGGGGTCGCGCAGGCGGCCGCCGGCCTCGACGGCGAGGCGGAACGAGTCGCCGGTGTTCTCGTCGCGGCGCGACGAGGTGCGCCGCCAGATGCGGTTGTGCCCGCCGGCGGCGAGGATCACCGAGTCGGCGTGGATGAGGTACCTGGTGCCGTCGTTGATGTCGAACCCGTAGGCGCCGAAGACGACGTTGTCGCGCACGAGGATGCGGGTGATGTAGACGGTGTCGAGGATCGGGATGTCGAGCTGCTCGCTGCGCGCGACGAGCGAGCGCTGGATTTCGAGGCCCGTGTAGTCGCCCGCGAACGCGGTGCGGCGGAACTTGTGGGCCCCGAAGAAGCGCTGCGAGATGCGACCGTCACCCTCTCGCTGGAAGCCCATTCCGTAGCGCTCGAGGTCGCGGATGCCCTGCTCGGCGCCGCGCGTCACGATCTCGACCGTGTGCGGGTTGGCGAGCCAGTAGCTCTCCTTGATGGTGTCGGCGGCGTGCTGCTGCCAGCTGTCGTCTGCGTCCATCGTACCGAGGGCGGCGTTGATGCCGCCGGCGGCGAGGGAGGTGTGCGCGTCATGCTTGGGACGCTTGCCGACTGCGAGCACGTCAACGCCCTGCTCGGCGACTTCGATGGCGGCGCGCAGGCCGGAACCGCCGGTTCCGATGACAAGCACGGTGGTGGAGATCTGGCGTTCGATGGACTTGGTCGCGGTCATGCGAGCAACGTTAGAGAGCGCCAAGCGATTACTCCAATGCATAGTTTCGCTCGGGCCGATTCACTTAGGCTATCAACATGAATCTGGACCAGCTCAGGAGTTTCGTCGAGGTCGCCGAACAGGGGCACTTCACGCGGGCCGCGGAGGCGCTCCACCTCGCCCAGCCTTCGCTGAGCCGCCAGATCTCGACGCTTGAGCTGGACCTGGGAGCCCCGCTCTTCACCCGTACGCCCGGGCGCATCGCGCTCACCGACGCTGGGGAATCGCTCCTCCCCCTCGCCCGGCGGATGCTCGCCGACGCCGAATCGGTGCGGCGGGAGATGGCGGAGCTCGCCGACCTGCAGCGCGGCACGGTGCGCCTCGGCGCGACGCCCTCGCTCTGCGTGAGCCTCGTCGCGGATGCGCTGCAGTCGTTCCACGCGTCCCATCCCGGCATCGAGCTGCACGTCTCGGAGAGCGGTTCGCAAGGCCTCATCGAGCAGCTCGCCGAGGGCGCGCTCGACCTCGCCCTCATCACGACCCCCGAGTCTCGCCAGTCGCCTCGAGCGAACCTGAGCCGGATCCCGCTCCTCAACGAGGACCTCCTCGTCGTCTCCTCACTGCAGGGCGACACCGCGCTCGACTCCCCCGCCTTGACGCTCAGACAGCTCGCGGCCCAGCCGCAGGTCGCCTTCCACCGCGGCTACGACCTTCGTGCCACCACCGAAGCCGCCTACCTCGAGGCCGGTCTGCAGCCGAACGTCGTGGTCGAGGGGCCCGAGATGGACGCGGTCCTCCGCTTCGTGGAGCTCGGCCTCGGCGTTGCGGTCGTTCCCGCCATGGTTCTGCGCGGGCGCCAAGGCTTCCGCTCGGCCCGCATCACCGACTCGAGCTTGCAACGCACCGTGAGCCTCGCGCACCGAAGCGACGTGCCCCTCTCGCGGGCAGCTCGCGCCATGGCGGCGACGATCGAGAAGATCGCCACCGCCATGGTCGGGCAGACGCCGGGAACGAGCAGCGTCGAGTAGGTCCTCCCTGGCACCAGGCCCGGCTCCTGTCTGGCACTCTCCGTCGTGTCTGACAGCGCCTACGTGCAACGCTTCGTGTGGATCCCGGAGACGAGGTCGGCCGTGGTTCCGACGATGCTGTAGTTGGCGCTCGGGTACTTCGAGGTGACTGCGGCTGCGGCTGCGGGGATGCACGCCTGCTTGGAGAGCACCAGCGGATACCCCGTGCGGGCGGTCACGAGCAGAGCCACGAACGTGTCCTCGGTGCTGGCCGAACTGGCGATCGTGAAGCCAGTTGGGCGGACGATGCCCGCGTCGAAGTCCTGCAGCAGCGCAGCGTTGAGGGAAAACACCTCCGATGCGTTGAAGCGAGTCGTGTTCGCAACCTTCGCCTTGACCTCGTTGAAGACACCCGCTGCAAGCGAGGCCTCTGTGCCGACGACCTTGGCCGAGGTGACCTTGCCCGTCGCGAAGTAGGACTTGAAGGAGCTGCTGGTCTGCGTTTTACCCGTCAGGAGCAGCGGTACCTTGGCAAGCGTCGCCCGTCCGGCGGCGTTCGCGACCTCAGTCTGATTGCTGCTGTTCGCGACGTAGGCGCTGGGGTCGTTCGGGAAGAACCGCTTCGCGACGAGCACGGAAGTCTCCTCCCGGTCGGCGCTCCCGACGACCTCGAGCCTTGGCGTGAGCTTCCCGAGCGCCGTCTTCTGCGCCTCCGAGATCGTGCCGATGACGAAGATCGCCGAGGGTTTCAGCCTCATCAGCTCCGCGGAGACGTTGGCGGGCAGGGCGTTGGGCTTCGTCAGGAGCATGCTGCCGCCGATCTTGGCCGCGACGGGGGCCGCGAGCAGCGTATCCACCCCGCCATCCCCGCTCGCGATGACGAGCTTGCTGCCGACGGTGTTGAACTTGCCGGACGCGGTGACGGCGTTTGCGTACGTGTCTGTCGAGCCGATCCTTTCCGCGACCCCTGGCTGCGCTCCGGGCGTCGGCGGCACCGTGGGCGTGGGCGTGGGCGTGGGTGTCGGGGTGGGGGTGGGGGTGGCTGTGGCCGCTCCGAATTGCGGCAGCTTCGTGCTCGACGTGATCTCGCCCCACTTCGTGAGCGTCCAAGGGATCTTGTTGATCAGGTCGACGTTGCCGTGCGTGTTGTGCACGATGCCGCCTGGCAGGTACGGGTTGGGCTTGCCCTGCGCCGTGAAGGTGACCGGATGCTGCAGATTGAGCGCCATGGTCCAGTAGTTCTGGTCGGTGACGATGCCGCCGTACTCCTGCAGGTTCTTCACGACGACCTTCTCGAAGCTGGAGAGGCCGAGCGCGGCGATCTTCGCGTTGGTGGCTGCGTCGTTCGGGATCCAGAACCGCTGCCCCATCTTCGGGGCGTGGGCCTCGCTGAGCTTTCCGTCAGACTGGTACGCGGGCCACATCGCCACCCCGGCGCGCGTCGACGGGAACGTCCAGCTGGTGATGTGGTTGATCGAGCCGGCCGCGATCTCCTCGGCTCCCGCCATGAGGAACTCGTTCATGACGCCGCCAACGGAGCTGGTGCCGCGCTCGGTCTTGAGCCAAGCGTTCTGGTCGAACCAGTTGGTCGACTTCGGCGAGTTCAGGGTCGTCAAGTAACCGCCGCCCATGAGCCAGGTGCCGTCGGCCTGCTTGTCGGCGACGTAGTAGCCGCGCACGATGCCCGTCGCGATGTCGACGACGGTCATCGACTTGTCGCCGCCCGGGAGCGGGCCGCCCGGAACGGCGTGCGCCGGGATGACCACCTTGCCGTAGTTCTTGGCATTCGTCGCGAACGGGGTGATCTGGAATCCGTACGTGCCGCCCGTCGCCGAGGCTGTCGCCTTGCCCTCCATGACGGGGTGGATGTCCGGGTAGAGCGCGTAGCTCTGCATCTTCACGGTCACCCAGTTGGCGTCGGCCCGGGAGCTGTCGACCGTGTAGATCGGGATCGTGAAGTTTTCGCGGTTCGTCGAGGTCTTGAGCCGCCCCTTCCAGAAGTCGTTGAGGTACCGATCTGGCAGCGTGTCGACCATGGCTGCGGTCTGCGCCGACACCGACGAGACGGGCGCGTTCTGCGGCGTCGTGGTCGCGTAGCTGCCCTTGGCGACGTAGTTCCCGGGCGCCATGACGTCCTGATTCACGACCCCGAAGGTTGCAGCCTGCGCGGGTGCCGTGCCGAGGAATGTCAGCGCCGAGGCCGAAAGCAGGAGGGCGACAAGGAGAGAGAGTGCCTTCTTCATGGGTCACATCCGGGTTGTGTGATCGAGCGATTGCCCCTTGAGTGAATCGTAGGGTGAAACTCAGGGTGAAATCGAGGAAGTGTGCAAAATCACGTGGATGGATCCCCTCAGTCGGTCGCGCTAGCGTCGTGACATGGCACCCCTCGACGGAAAACTCCCCCTCGGAGGATGCACGCTTCGGTTCGCGGACAGCTCTGGCCCGAACACTGGCGTCGGCCCTGGCGCAGGCGAACGCAGCAAAGCCATCGGTAGCGAGCGCAGCAGGGCCGTGGTCTTGCTCCACGGTGCGGGCGCCGACCACACGATGTTCGAGCACCAGGCGGAGGCACTCCGGCGCTCCGGACTCCGCGTCGTGCTGCTCGACCTGCGCGGACACGGAGCGTCGCGCCCGAACTCGACGCCCCTCTCCCCGGAGCTGCTGGCGAGCGATGTCGAACGCCTCATCGCGCATCTCAGACTCGGCGAGGTCTCGCTCGTCGGGCATTCACTCGGAGGGAACCTCGCGCAGGAACTGGTCCGCCGCACCCCGGAGCGCTTCCGCAGCCTCGTCGTCCTCGATTCGACCTGGAACGCGGGCCCGCTGACTGCTTTGGCGCGCGGCGCCCTTTGGCTCGCGGCACCGATCCTGAGCCTCATTCCCGCCAGGCTCCTGCCGCGGCTCATGGCGGATGCGTCGGCGACAACACCGGCCGCACGAGCCGAGCTCACCCGAACGTTCGGAGCCATGTCGAAGCGCGAGTTCATCGCCGTCTGGCGAGCGACCACCGACTTCGTGCGCCCGGATGCCGGCCACCGCTCGCCGATACCGACCCTGCTGGTTCGCGGCGAACGGGACGGGACCGGCAACATCGCGCGGGCCATGCCCGCCTGGGCCGCCGCCGAACACCTCACGCAGGTGGTCATCCCGGGGGCCGGACACGTCGTGACGATGGATGCGCCCGACGAGACCTCCGATGCGCTGGTGACGTTCCTCAGCTGAGCCGGCCTGCAGCACGGGCGCCAGAACCAGCACCAGCATCAGAACCAGCACGGGCACCAGCACGGGCGGCACGTCAGCCTTGGGCGGCTCCGCCGTCCGGGCGCGACACCCAGCCGCTCTCATGCAACCGCACAAACGCATCGAGGAGCAGGTCGACGCCGAACTCGAACTCGCCCTCCGGCTCGCAGGCCCCCGCAGGGTTTCGCTTGGCGGCGTCCATCGCAATCGCGGTGACGTTCGGGTAGTGCTGTGCCATCAGGCGCATCATCTCGGCGGCCTGCTGGGGATCACTCTCAGGGCCGCGCTCGACTGCCGCAGGCGGCTCGGCAGCCGGCTCGGCAGCCGGCTCGAACGCCTCGGAGTGGATGCCCCAGAGCCGGTTCCCGAGCGCGTGCATCGCGTAGTGCGTGAGATCAGCCGAGACGCCCGCGGAGAGGAAATCCCCCGCCGCCGCATCCATGTGCCGGAGCACCACCTCGCTGCGAGTCACCCTAGACTCGATTGCGCTTCGCAACCAAGGGCGGGCGAGGACCTCGGCTCGCGCCGAGATGATTCGCTCCCGCACCGAGTCCCGCCAATGGAGGCCGGCTGCCGGGTGCGGGTAGTTCGCGACGACAGCATCCACCATGCCGTCGACGAGATCTTCCTTATTGTCCACGTGCTTGTAAAGCGCCATCGGTACGACGCCGAGGTTCGCCGCGAGGCTGCGCATGCTGAGCCGCTCGAGGCCGTCCTGCGCCGCGAGCTCGGTGGCCGCGATCAGGATCTGATGGCGGTCCAGCGGGGCGCGTCGGGAACCCTCAGCAGACTTCACCATGGGACCCCCTTGACGTGGTGTACACCGTACACTTAGCTTGCAACCAGCGGTGTACAGCGTATACCGCGTGCGAAGTCACCGAGCGGAGGAGCCAAGATGCCCAACTCACACGCGAACCCCGGGGCGGATGATCGTCGGCTGATCCGCATCGCCGGAGCCCTCTACCTCGCAACCTTCGCGACCTCGATTCCAGCACTGGCGCTGAAGGCCCCCTTCCTGGCCGGCGATGCCGGAGCAGAAAGCGCTCAGTGGGCGGTTGTCCTGGAGCTCCTCCTGGCGGCGAGTTGCGTCGGCACCGCCGTGGCCCTGTATCCGATCCTTCGCCGCGCGAGCCCCGCGCTGTCGCTCGGGTTCGTGGCCTCGCGCATCGTGGAAGCCGCCCTGGTGGCGCTTGGCGTCGTGGCGATCCTCGCGCTGGCCACGGTGCGCGCGGATGCTCCCACCGGCCCCGGCCCCGGCCCCGGCCCCGGCTCCGGCCCGGTCGACGCGGCGCTCGTCGCCGTGCACGACTGGGCCTTCCTCGTGGGCCCCGGGCTACTTCCGGCGGCGAATGCGCTGCTCTTCGGCACCGTGCTCCTGCGTGGCCGCCTCGTCCCCCGCGTGATCCCGCTTGTCGGGCTGGTCGGGGCGCCGCTGCTCGCAGCGTCGGCTTTCGCGACCATCTTCGGCACACTCGATCAGGTCTCGCCGCTGGCCGGCTTGTTGGCCTTGCCGATCGCGCTCTGGGAGTTCAGCATCGGCGTGTGGATGCTGACCAGGGGGTTCACGACATCGGCCGCGGCGACCGCACCGCCGACAAAGGCAAGTGCGGTCGCCGCGGCCGATGAGGCACAAGGCACTGCAGGCTCTGCACGTTCTGCACGTTCTGCACGTTCTGCAGGCTCTGCACGTTCTGCAGGCCTTGCACGTTCTGCAGGCCTTGCACGTTCTGCAAGTCCTGCGGGTCCTGCAAGTCCTGCAAGTCCTGCGGGTCAGAGCGAAGCTACGCCGTGATGGCGCGCCCGCCGGGTCCGCGGTACTGCGACGAGCCGTAACCCACGATGAAGTATCCGATGAGTGAGAACATCCACAGCAGGAAGAAGCTGAAGACGCCGCCGCGACCGAAGGCCTTGCCGATGCGCATGGCGACGAAGATCGAGAAGACGATGTTCACGATCGGGATGAGGTAGAGCAGCACGGTCGCGCCGTGGTATCCGGCGATCTTGACGAGGATGTAGATGTTGTAGATCGGGATGATGGCGCCCCAGCCCGGGTAGCCGGCCTTCCGGAAGACGGGCCAGAGGGCGGCGATGAGGAGGATCCAGCCGATGAAGCCGCTGGCGGTGCCGCCGGGCGAGAGCGCTTCCCACTGCCAGGAGTCCATCTGCGTGGAGTTTTCGAGCGTGAACATAGTGACGTCCTTGAGGTACGTGAAGTGGATGAGTTCCCCCGAGAAGGTGCGGGGAGCGGAGCAACGCTACCGCGTGATGCCCTTTCCTGTGAGATCTCAATGAGAGGCCGGCACGGATTGCGCGCGCGATCCTCCCAGACGCAGGTGCGGCCATCCGCTCACGTCGCGCAGCAGCTGCCGGTCGTGGGTGGAGAGCACCACTGCGGCCTGCGTCGCGCCGAGCGCCTCGGTCAGCTCGTCGACCAGCGCTATCGAGAGGTGGTTGGTCGGCTCGTCCAACAGCAGCACGTGCGGCCTGGCGGCCAGCACGAGCGCCAGATCCAAGCGCCGCTGCTGCCCCATCGAGAGCTCCCCAACCCGCTTGCCAGCCTCGCGGGCGCGCAGGAGCCCGAGCTGGGTGAGGCCGACAGCCTCGTTCGACGTCAGCACCCCGGAGGCCTGGAGCTGTCGGAGGTGCAGCTCGAATACTTCCGCTGCGCGCCGCTCCGACGGGAGCGACGACTCTTGCGGAAGGGCGCCAACTCTGGTGCCCGATTGCAGGCGCACGTGACCCGAGTCTGGGGCCAATGTGCCTGCAAGCAGCCCCAGCAACGCCGACTTGCCGGCACCGTTGGGCCCAGTGATCGCCAGCCTGCCCCGGTGCGCGAGGGCAAACGAGACCGGCGTGGATAGCCGCCCGGCCACGGTGGCCTCCTCCACGTTCAGCAGCTCGGCACCAGACCGCGTGCGCAGCTCAGGGAAGCGGAACGCCTGCGGCGGTTCTGGCACCGTCACGGCGTGCGCCTCGAGCGCCTCCTGCCTGCGGTGAACGCTCTGCGTGAGGCCCGCGGCGCGGGTCGCCCGCCCGTGCTTGTTCGCTCCCTTCTCCGGCCGCCAGCCAGTGACGAGCCGATTCTGCGCGGCACTCAGGCTGTCCTGAAGACGCGCCTGCTCGACCTGCTGCCGCTCATAGGCCTGCTCCCAGCGCTCCCGCTCGGCGGCGCGGCCCTCGCGGTATCCCGCGAACCCGTTCCCGTACAGGCGGGGCAGTTCATCCTGTGTCGGGTCGAGGTCGACGATGGTCTCGGCGACATCGGCGAGCAGCGCCCTGTCGTGGCTCACGATGACGACGCCTCCCTTTCGCGAGCGGAGCCGTTCGCTGAGGAAGTCGAGGCCGGCGCGATCGAGGTGGTTGGTCGGTTCGTCGAGGAGCAGGAAGTCGTGGTCAGCTCCAAGCAGGCATGCGAGGCGCACTCGGTAGCGCTGACCGACGGAGAGCTCGGCGAGGAGGCGTGTCGGGTCGGTCTCGGCGCCAAGGGCCTCGAGCGCGATGAGCACGCGACGTTCGGCGTCCCAGGCGTCGAGCGCCTCGGCCGTCTCGAGGGCGGCAGCGTAGCGTTCCTCCGCGCCCGGCGTTCCGTCTGCCAGCCCCGCGCCGGCTTGGTTCAGGGCGGCAAGCGCCGCGAGCGGCTGGGCGATGGTGTCGGCGATGGCCTCCCCGACGCTTCGGTTGTCGTCGGCGCTCATTTCCTGCTCCGCGACGCCGAGCGTTCCGATGCGTTGAACTGTGCCGCTGTCGGGTTGGAGGGTTCCAGCGAGTACGTGCAGGAGCGACGACTTGCCGCGCCCGTTCTCGCCGACGATCGCGATGCGGGAACTGGGCGTGACCACAAGGTCGACCGAAGTGAGGACCCTCGTCGCGCCGCGGAGCAGCGAGACGTCGGAGGCCGTGAGCTGCGCGCGACGGCGCGCCGGATGAGCGATAGAGGTGGCGTGCATTGGTGTTCCTTTGCGGAGGCGCACCTGAATCTGCCGGGAACCGCGAAGTGTCGGTCGGCAGCAGGGTGCGCAAAAACGGCGACCCGGAGGGGTCAGAGCGAGCGGCCGCCGCGGGCTCGGAGGATTTCTGCTCGGGTTGGTTTCCGCGAGAGATCAGCCTCGACGAGGGCGGTGGGCCTGCTCAGCCGTTAGGAGAAAAGCAAAAGGAACACGCGATCACGGTATCAGCGTCGTCCCGGCGAGTCGAGAGCGCCCGGCGCGCTGCGACCAGATGTGTGCGACCAGCAGGTCCACAGCGCACGCGACGAGGCCGGCGAGCGCGTACACGAGCAGGTCTCGCGGGTCAAAGCCGACCCCGAGGACAAGCCTGGCCGGGCCGAACGCCTCGGCGGCGCGCGCTGGAACGTCGGTCAGCTGGAGGAACTCGACCGCGAACGACCAGCCGATCGCGACGGCGGCGAGCAGCCATGGGCGGGCGCGCGGCGCGAGCATCATGACTCCGAGGTACATCGCGACCGTGTAGAGGGCATCGCCAGCGACGTCGGAAACCGGGCCGTCTGGCAGCAAAAAGTGCGTCGCCAAGCCGAGGGCAACGGTCACGACGAGCAGGGTCGTCGCGATGATCCGGCGGCGGCGTGTGCTCGACCTGCCTGCCCCTCGGACTGCGTTCGCTCTTTCGGCTCTGTCCACACCTTCGGCTCCGTCCGGTCCTTCGGCTCCGTCCACTCCTTCGGATCCGTCCGGTCCTTCGGCTCCGTCCACTCCATCGGGTCCGTCCGGTCCTTCGGCTCCGTCCACTCCATCGGCTCCGTCCGGTCCTTCGGCTCCGTCCACTCCATCGGCTCCGTCCACTCCATCGGCTCCGTCCACTCCATCGGCTCCGTCGACTCCTTCGGCTCTGTCCGGTCCTTCGGCTCCGGCCGCTCCTTCGCCTCTGTCCACACCTTCGGCTCCGTCGACGCCCGCGATAGAGCCGGCCCCATTGCTGGAACCGGGCCGAGCGCTCACACGGCACCGCCCGTTGCTTCAGTCAGGCGCGAGAGCGCCCCGACCGCCCGGAGCCCAGAGACGACTGCGCCGTTGAGCGTCTGCTCGAGCCCGGTGTGCTCCCCCGCGAACGCGACCCGGCCGGCCGGCACGTCGAAGGCGTCGAGATCGGCCGGAGTCCAGTCGAGCGACGCGGCAGAGTAGGAGCCGCGCGTCCACTCGTCGGCGCTCCAGTCGGTGAGGAGCACGTCGCCGTCGATGACCAACTCGGGCCGCATCGCGCGGAGCTGAGCGACCCAGGTCTCTGGCCCATCGGCCGTCCGCAGGGCGTCGAGGGTCGCGCGGCTCCCGGCGAAGCAGGAGAGAGCCGGGATGCGGTGCTCGCCGTCAGCAGAGAGGGACCGCCACGACCACCAGGTCAGGTGGGAGCTTTGCAGGGCGATGTCGTCGTCGACCGCGCTGAGCGGCACCCCGAGCTTCGCGGCAGTGCCCATGATGCGGTGGTCGAGGGCGACGCGCTGGTCCTCGGTGAGCTCGAAGCCGAGCCGCAGCTCGCGCAGGATGGGCAGCGGCACCGCGACGACGGCGGCATCGCCGTGCAGTGGCGAGCCGTCGGCCAGCGTCACCTCGACGCCGGCATCCGACTGATCGAGTGCCATCACGGGATGCTCGAGCCGCACGGCCGGACCGAGGCGGCGGGCGAGCTCGATCGACAGCGACTGGTTGCCGCCGATGAAGCGCCCGCCGTCGTCGATGAACGGCTGCCCGGCGTCGGGGTCGTAGAGGAATGCGGAGGCGGCGCTCACGAGGCTCGGGTCGCTCGCGAGCGACGTGACCATGCGCCGGTAGACCGGGTTCTGCCGGTAGTCGGGGCCAAGCGCCTCCCGGTGCGCCTCTTCGACGGAGACCCGCGTGTGTCCGTCTCCGAGCATCCGCCGCAGCGTCTCGGTGATGCGCGTCGTCGTCGCCTCAAGATCGGCGGACGAGACGTGCCTGCCATCGACGGTGCGCCGCGCGTACCGCACGTTGTGGCTCAGAATGGGCACCCCGACCTCCGCCGAGAGCCTGCGGATCGCGAACTCGGTCGGGAAGACGTACTCGCCGCCGCGTTCGGTGATCTGCCCGTTGCCAAGCCGCTGCGACCAGGTGCGACCGCCGACTCGGTTGCGCGCTTCGAGCACCGTGACCTCGTGGCCGAGCTTCCGCAGCTCCCAGGCGGAGGTCAGGCCCGCGAGTCCGGCTCCGATGACGATGATGCGCATGGGGTCTCGCCGCCTTCCGTTGTGGCGACCACCCGGGCCGCTCCCTGATTCTCGCGCAGCCCTGGCGCATCCGGGCACCGCCGGGCGCGTCACCGGCACACCCGGCGCATCCTGAGCACAGCCCGGCGCAATCCGGCCACAGCCGGTCACAACCCGGGCACAGCCGGGGGCGCAGCCGGGGCGCTGCAGGTCGCAACCCGGGCACAGCGGGTCGCATGCCGTGGACAGCCGGGCGCAGTCGGGCGAAATCCGGGCGCAGCCGGTCGCATGCCTTGGACAGCCGGATACAGCCGGATACTGCCGGTCACAGCCGGGCGCAATCCGGGCAGATCCCGCGCGCCTCCGAGTCGGTCTGCTCCCAGCCGGGCACCTCAGCGCTGGAGTCAGCGCGGGAACCAGCGTCGGAGTCAGCGCCGCCATCAGAGCTGGAGTCAGCGCCGGAGTCAGCGCCGCCGTCAGCGCTGGAGTCAGCGCCGCCACCAGGGCTGGAATCAGCCCTGGAGTCAGCGCCGGGCCGCGCCGTCGTCAGCGCCGTCGTCAGCGCTGGAGTTGCGCCAGTCGACCGTCGACCAGGTGCACGGAGCTGTGCAGGCTCGGGAGGTGCGTGAGGTCGTGCGTGACCAGGAGGGTCGCGGTGTTGAGCTCCTCCGTGAGGCGCAGCACGAGGTCGATGATGGCGGCGCCGCGTTCCTGGTCGAGCGCACTTGTCGGCTCGTCGACGAGCAGGGCGCTCGGGTTGTTCATGAGGGCCCTCGCGATGTTGACCCGCTGCCGTTGCCCGCCGGAGAGCTGGTGCGGCCGCTTGGCGCGGTGGTCTTCGAGGCCGACGGCGGCGAGCAGCTCGTCGGCGTGGGCGGATGCGTCCGGTCTGCGCTGTCGGCTTGCCGGCTCCCCGAGTTCGTTCATCACGAGGAGCTGTTCTCGGGCCGTGAGCGAGGGAAGGAGGTTGGCCTGTTGGAAGACGATGCCGATGCTGGACCGGCGCAGGGCGGCCGCTTCCGTGCGACTCAACGCGCTGGCGTCCACATCCCCGATGCGCACGCTGCCTGAGTCTGGGCGGATGAGCGTGGCAGCGACGGCAAGCAGGCTCGACTTCCCGGAGCCGCTTGGCCCCGTGATGCCTGTGACCGTGCCGGGCTGCGCCGAGAGGCTGACACTGTCGAGCGCGGTCAGGCGGCCGGCGCCGTCTGGGAAGGTGAGAGTGACGTTGTCCAGGGCGATCATCGGTTGCCTCCGAGGGCGGTGAGTGGGTCGGCGGTGGTGACGGAGCGCAGCGCGAAGGCGGCGCCGGCGAGGCCAAGGGCGACCATGATCGCGCCCGGCAGGAGCGTGGTGAGGGGGCTGAGGAGGAACGGCAGCGCCTGTCCCGCGACGGTCCCGAGGAGGGCGACGAGCGCGACGCCGGTGCCGATCCCCGCGAGGAGCACAAGCAGGGCTTGTCCGAGCGCATCGCGAGCCAGCGATGCCGTGCTCGCGCCGAGGGCCTTGAGTACTGCGATGTCGCCCTGCCGTTGCATCGTCCACACGGTGAAGAACGCGCCGATCACGAGACCCGAGATGCCGAAGAGCATGGCCACCATGAGCAGCAGCGAGCCCACTTCTGAGCGGAACGCTGACAGGGCGGTGAGCGAGCCGACCAGCGTCTCCGACACGACCCCCGTCTCTGCGTCGAAGGCCGCCCAGTCTGGGTCGCCGGAGATGGCGAGGACCGTGGCGAACGCATCCGGCGGCCCGGTCGCCTCGGCGAGGGCGCGCCAGTCGTCGAGTGCGACCTCGACAACCGGGGTGTGGCTGTACCAGGCGTCCGGTCCGATGGTTTCGACGCGGAAACTGGAGCCCCCGATCGTGACCTCGTCTCCCACGGCGGCAGCGAGCTCCTCGGCGGCCGATTCGGAGAGGGTGATCGTGTCTGTCGCCGATGGGGAAGTGTCGCTGAACCCCGCGGGCACGCCGAAGACGGCCACCGCGGCGCCGGTCGTTGCGGACTCCGCGCGCAGCTGGCTGATGCCGAGCGGGGCGACGCTCGCGACCCCCGGGACCGCGGCCACGGCATCCGCCTGTTCGCTTGTGGGCGACGAGGTCGAGAAGCTCGGGGCGTCGTCGCCGGCCGGCACCGTGAAGGCGAGTCGGTCGGTGGGCAGGGCGAGGACGCCCGAGATGTTCTGTGTGGCGAGGCCGCCCGTCAGCCCGCTGAGGAACCCGACAAGCACGGTTATGAGTGCGACGACGGAGCCGATGAGCACAAATCGGCCCTTCGCGAAGCGGAGGTCGCGGAGCGCGACGAACATGGTTGGTCCTTTCCCGCCGCCAGGTCCGGCGGCTCAGACAACTCTCCCGCCGAGGCCCCTCGCGCGGCATCGGCCGTCGGCACACTCCTCCAGGGCTGCAGGGTGGAGGCTCCGCTCCAACTTTCGAAGGATGATCCTCCCCGCGCGCCTGTCTAGGCTGAGCGACATGTCGCCCACCGCTCTCACCCCGGTTTTCGTGGGGCTGCGCACGGGGCTCCATGCGCTGCTGTTCGGCCTCCTCGCGCTCGTGGTCGTGCGTGCGCTCATCACCCCGGGTCAGGGTGCGCCGGTCATCGTCGGCGCGGCGGCGCTGTTCGGCGTGACGTACGGCCTCGGAGTCTTCGTGAGCTCGCGCACAACGTCAGTGTCGGGCCCTGACTCCCGCCGGCTCCTTTGGCTGGCCGCGCTGACCGTTGAGTGGATGCTCCTCCTCTGGCTGTCGCGCGAGGCCGCGTACCTCGTCTTCCCGCTCTTCTTCGTCTACCTGCACCTGCTTGGCCGAGCGGCGGGGATGCTGTCCGTCGCCGCGACGACCACCATCGCGGTCGTCGGCCTGGGCCTGCACGAGGGCTGGTCGGTCGCCGGCGTCGTCGGCCCGTGCATCGGGGCCGGCGTTGCCGTGCTCATCGGCCTCGGATACAAAGCCCTCGCGATGGAGGCCAGGGAGCGGGAGCAGCTGATGAGCGAGCTGCTGGAGACGCAGTCCCACCTGGTTGCCACGGAGCGCGAGGCGGGGACGCTCGCGGAGCGCGCGCGTCTTGCCAGGGAGATTCACGACACGGTCGCGCAGGGCCTGGCGAGCATCCAGATGCTCCTGCATGCCGCCGAGCGGGCCGAGCCGGACGGGCCAGGAGTCGCGCACGTCCGCCTGGCGAGGGAGACGGCCGCCGACAACCTCGCGGAGACGCGGCGGTTCATTCGTGAGCTGTCGCCGCCCGACCTCGACGGCATGGACTTGGAGCACGCGCTGCGGCGGCTCGCCGAGGCGACCGCCGCGGCCCACGGGGTGCGCGTCGACGTTCGTGCCAGAACCGACGCACGGGGCCACGCCGACGCGCGGGGGAACACCGCCGTGCGGGGCAACACCGACCTACGGGGCAACGCCGACTTACGGGGCGACGCCGATGTTCGGGCCAGCGCCGACTTACGGGGCGACGCCGATGTTCGGGCCAGCGCCGACTTACGGGACAACGCCGACCTACGGGACAACGCCGACTCACGGGGCGACGCCGACGCGCTGCCAATGGCCGTGCAGACTGCGCTGCTGCGCATCGCTCAGGGAGCGCTCGCGAACGTTGCACAGCATGCTGGCGCGACGCGCGCCACCATTACCCTCGAGCAGACGGAAGCCGGGCTGACCTTCACGGTCGCCGACGACGGGCGGGGGTTCGATACGGCCGCCGATGCGCAGCCGACGCGCCCGCGAAGTGACTCGTTCGGGCTCGTGGCCGTGCGAGAGCGTGTACAGCAGTTGGGTGGAATGCTGGACGTCGCCTCGGTCCCAGGGCGAGGCACGACCCTCACCGTCACGCTCCCGAAGGAGGCGACCGCATGATCAGAGTTGTCATCGCCGACGATCACCCCGTGGTCCGGGCGGGGCTCCGCGCGCTCCTCGGCGTCGAGGCCGACATCGAGGTTGTCGGCGAGGCGTCGAGTGCCGACGAGGCCGTGCGGGCTGCGGCGGATGAGCACCCCGACCTCGTTCTCATGGACTTGCAGTTCGGTGCGCGCGAGAACGAGAGTGGCGCGTCGGCGACCAAGCGCATCCGCGGCCTGCCTGATCCCCCGCACGTGCTTGTCGTGACGAACTACGACTCCGACGGTGACATCCTCGGCGCCGTCGAAGCCGGTGCCAGCGGGTATCTTCTGAAAGACGCGCCGCCCCACGAGCTGCTCGCGGCGGTGCGGGCCGCGGCCAGCGGAGCGAGCGCGCTTGCGCCGCCCATCGCGTCCCGACTCATGGACCGGCTCCGCGCACCGCAGCAGAGCCTGTCGCCTCGCGAGATCGAGGTGCTCGAGCTTGTTGCCGACGGATGCTCGAACACGGAAGTCGCCGCCGAGCTGTTCGTGACCGAGACGACCGTGAAGTCGCACCTTGCGCACGTGTTCTCGAAGCTCGGCGTGACCTCCCGCACGGCGGCGGTCTCCGAGGCGAGGGCGCGCGGCGTTCTGCGCTAGGTCGTGCCTGAGAGCCTCTGGCCTACGCCACTCGGATCCCCTGGCGCCGTCCGCACTCCGCGTACCACACCCCGCAGCACACCGCACACCGCAGCACCCCGCGCACCGCAGCCCGCACCCGCAGCACCCGGCTTAGTCTGGAGCGGTGATCCTTGACCGCTTGTCGAAACCAGCCGCCGCGTTCCTGGCGTTGTCCGCGCTGCTCTCGCTTGTCGGCTGCGCGGGTCCCGAGGCTCCGGGCGCTCGCGAAATGTCGCCGACCGCAACCGGCGGGCAGACGCGGGCCGAGCTGATCAGCACGCTCGACGGCATGGCCGGGCTATCGTTCTCCGGTGTCGGGGGCTCTGAGCCGAACGTCAAGGGCAACACCGGTTTCACGTTCCAGGTGCGGCTGGATCCCGAGTATGTGCTCGTGGACCCGGCCGGCCTCGTGGAGTTTCTCGCCGAGTCCGCGTGGTCGGTCAACGACGACCCGATGCCGAATACGTCCGTCGAGATCAACTACACGGGAGCGCCGGGCGACCAGTTGGACCTGGCAGCGGTGGCCGGGGCCGAGGGATGGCTCTCGCCGAGCGGAGGAGGCATCGGGGTAGCCGCGAACGGCTTCTCGCGTGTGGTGATTCCCGTCTCGGACTCTGCGGTCGAGAAGGGTGTGCCGGAGAATCTCGACCGGCTCGGGGACTGGCCTGGAGTCGTCCCGGAAACACCCTCGGATCTCGTGGCTCCCCGCGTGGACTGACCCCGGCGTCGCTAAGCCCGACGAGACGCGCGAGAGTCGCGAGCTCGATCGCCCCGCCCTCGCCCCGCCCCTGCTCGCCCTCTGTGGCGGTCGGATTCCGGGTCGCGAGGAGGAACGTATGCGCGTCGGCCGGAATCGTGCGCCGAAAGCGGAACTCGGCGCGGCAGTCGGCTTCCTGCCAACGAGGAAGAACCAGTCCGCGCCGGCGGGATTCCCGCGCCGGAAACGGAGCTCATGCACGACTGCCGGGTGCCCGCCCGCGAGCAAGAACGAGCGAGCGTCGGCCAGATTCCTGCCCGCGAGGAGGAACGTATGCGCGGCGGCCGGAATCGTGCGCCGAAAGCGGAATCGTGCGCGGCAGTTGGCTTCCTGCCAACGAGGAAGAACCACTCCGCGCCGGCGGGATTCCCGCGCCGGAAGCGGAGCTCATGCCCCGCGGACGGACTCCCGCCCGCGAAGAGGAACCAGCGCGCGTCGGCGATACTCCTACGCCAGAGGCGGACCTAGAACGGTGGCGGTGCGACTTCGTTTGCCCGCGCCGGCGGGGTACCGCTGACTGGGCGCAGACGTTCGTCTGACATCGACGGCGCGGTGCCGCCTGCTCTGGTCAATTCGTCGCTTGGTGTGAAGATCACGCCGTAGGGTTCGGGTCGGTCGATGTAGACCTTCCCGCTCGGAGTGGTCCATTCGAGGATGCCGCCGCCGAGTTGTCTGACTTGCCAGGCGGTGTGGTGTTTCACGATGTGGTGCGCGAGGCAGAAGTCGCTGAGGTTCCAGACGGCGGTCTTACCCCCGTACTGGTGATCGATGGTGTGATCGAGTTCGCATCTCGCGGCAGGTTGTCGGCAGCCGATGAAGCGGCAGTGCACGTCGCGGGCTTGCAGGAACGCGCGCATCGCGGCGGTGGGCGTGTACGAGTCGACGGCCTGCACGGCACCCGTGACCGGGTGGGTGAGGACGCGGATGAAGGCTGGCGCGGTGGCGGCGAGGCGTTTCGCTTCTTCAAGCGGCATGGGCGACATGCCATCCAGCAGCGCCGGAGCAAAGCCCCGGCCGCCTGGGCCGCCGGAGTTGAGGCCGCCGGAGTTGAGGCCGCCGGTGTTGGGGCCGCCACTGTTCGGGCCGGCCAGCATGCTCGTGGCCGGGATGCTGATGTGCGCGGTGGCCTGGATGCCTCTCGCGGCGGTCGCGGACGGGTTCATGGGGTCGCTCGTGAGGAGCATGTCCGCGATCACATCGGACATGACCTGGTCAAGGGTGCGCTCGTCGGGCGCATGGTCCGCGCTGTCTTCCCCGCTCGCCGGGTTCGCGCTCGTGCCCGCTGCAGCGCTCGTGCCTGCTGCCGGGTTCGTGCCCGCTGCTGCGCTCGTGCCGGCTGCAGCGTTCGCGCCGTCCGCTGGCTCTTCGATCGCGGCGCCTGGCTTGGGGCGGGCCTTGATGATCGCTTTGCCCTGCTTCCGCGCCCGGTCCAGGACAGCGTTCGCGACGAACGAGCTCATCAGCACACGCAGCACGCTCATGCCGTCGCCGAGGTCCTCGACGCTCGCGCGGCGGCGTTTCTTCGCCCGCTCGTAACGCTGATCGATGGACTCCCCGGTGAGCTCCTCCGCGACCCGCTCAGCCGCCTTCTGGAGAGCCTTCGGCGGGAGGGGTTCCTGCCGCACCCGCTCGAGCATGACCTGCAGGAACTCGGCCCGACGCAGCACCTGCTCCGCGGGATCCTCATGGTTCACCTTCAACCCGACGCTCGCGAGCGTGCTCGCCTGCGCAGGCGTTGCCAGATTCTCCTCGAGCGCGAACGTGAGCGCCGGGAACTCCCGCAACGTCACCGCCGCCGACGCCAGGTGCCCCTGCGCGGTCCCAGCGGCGAGCCTCACCAGCAGCCCCACCTCGTTCGCGATCGAGCGCACATGCATCGCCGACTCAGCGCACCCCTCAGCACGATCAAGCGCATGCCCGAACTCGTACGCGGCCGCGTGCGCCCGCAACTGCAACGCCGCACCCGCCGCGAGCATCGCCGCGGCAGCCTCCTCCAACGCCAGAATCTCCGACCGCCGCGCCGCGACCGACACCGGATCCGAAGGGTCAAACCCAGGATCCGGAACGCCATCATCGCGGTGCTGTTGCATGCCCCAAACACTACGCACCACCACCGACATTTCGCAGGGTTGTGGATAACTTCCTCACCCACGAAACACTCCCCGCAAGCCCGTTCACCAGTTATCCCCAGAACTGAAGCGAACCCAAATTTTACAATTTTCGCATATAACTTTGAACCGGAGGGGGGCGTCAAAGAGAAATGCGGATAACTTAATTTCTTTGCCGCAATGCGCTCGAGGTGGGCGCAGCTCGCGCAGAGCGCTAGCGAACTTCGCCACGCAGCAGCTGCACCGGGTCGACACCCTGACGCCGCAGGTGCCTGTTCGTCAGCGCGCACGCGATTGCGATGACCGCGGTCATGCCGAGCGTCGCGAGCAGCTGCTCCCTGGACCCCTCGTTGAGCATTGTCAGCACGATGATCACCAGGAGGATCACACCGGCCAGGATGCTCAACCAGGGGAAGCCGGGCATGCGGGCCGTGAGGGTCTCGCCGCGTGCATCCGCTCGCCGTCGGAGCACGAACTGTGAGGCCGTTACCGTGGCCCACAGCACGATGAGGGTCGAGCCGACGACGTTCAACAGCGTCGGGAGGACAGCGTCGGGCGCGAGGAAGTTGAAGACGACGGTGAGGAAGCCGACGCCGACCGAGACGAGTACGGCGACGGCCGGCGTGCCGTTGCGCGCGAGGCGCTGCATGCCGCGGGGCGCGAAGCGGCGCTCGGACAGCGAGTAGACCATGCGTGAGGCGCCGTAGAGGTTGGCGTTGAGCGCCGAGAGCAGGGCGATGACGATGATGCCCGACATGATGAAGTCGACGCCGGGAATGTTGGTGACCGCGAGCACCGCGGCGAACGGACCGGCGACGGCGGGGTCGGTCCACGGAAGCGCGGCGACGATCACGAAGACCGAGCCGATGTAGAAGAGCAGGATGCGCCACAGGACGCTGCGCACGGCGCGGCGGATGCTCGTGGCGGGGTCGCGCGTCTCGGCGGCGGCGATCGCGGTGAGTTCGGTGCCGCCGAAGCTGAACATGACGATCAGCAGGGCGGCCGAGATGCCGAGGATGCCGGTCGGCGCGAACCCGTCGTGAGCTACGAGGTTCGAGAGGCCCGGCGAGGGCACGTCGGGGATGAGGCCGAAGAGGAGCGCCGCACCCAGGGCGAGGAAGCCGATGATGGCGGCCACCTTAAGCACGGCGAACCAGAACTCGAAGGAGCCGTAGCGGCGAACCCCGAGCAGGTTGACGAGCGTGAACGTCACCATGAATGCGAGCGCCCACACGCCCTGCGGAATGCCGGGGGTCCAGGCGGCCACGATCGCGGCAGCCCCAGTCGCCTCGGCGGCGATGACGATCACCAGCTGCATCCAGTAGAACCAGCCGAGAGTGGCGCCTGCCGTCGCCCCGAATGCCTTGGCCGCGTACACGGAGAATGCGCCGCTCTGCGGGTCGGCGGCGGCCATCTCCGCGAGCATGAAGAGCACGAAGATGACAAGCAGGCCGGCGACTGCGTACGAGACGATGACGGCGGGCCCGGCGACCGCGATCGCCTGGCCGGAGCCCACGAAGAGGCCGGCACCGATCGCGCCGCCGAGGCCCATCATGGCGAGCTGGCGAGGCGAGAGCGAGCGCTGCAGGTGGTGCGCCTCGCTGGCCTGCCCCGCGACGGCTTGAGGGTCTCGCGCAGCCTCGTGCTGGCTGGGGTTTTCGGATGCGCTGGCGGAAGTCACAAGCCGGAATTCTCCCACGATTGCAGAGCTCGGCTTGTCGCCTGTGGAGAAGCGCATGCCGACGCGTATCGTCCGCGTATCGAAACTCGCATACGTCCTCGCAACACGCCCCTCGAGAGGCTGTAGCCATGAGCTACAGCCGAGCAGAACAGACCCTAGAACTCCCGACCACGCGGGCCTACGGCAGCGCCCAGCGGCGACAGCGCACACGGCGTCCGTCGCGCGCACCTCGACTGTTGGTGGCTGGGCTTTTCCTCGCGTACCTGGCATTACTGACCTGGCTGATCGTGTGGAAGCTCGAAGCGCCGTTTGTGGGCTGGGGCGAGACGAGGCACCTGAAGCTCATCCCGTTCATCGCGAGCGAGGGGTACGCGGCGAGCCGGCCGCTTGAGGTGCTCGCTAACGTCGCCGTTTTCGTTCCGTTCGGCCTCTGCACTGGGTACCTGTGGCGCGTGGCTCCCGGCCCGAAGACGTTCTTCGCGGCCGGCTTCACGAGCCTCGCCATGGAGTCGACGCAGTTCGCGCTTGCCGTCGGCAGCTTCGATACGACCGACATCATCGCGAACACCGTCGGCGCGCTGATGGGTGCGGCGATCGTCGCGCCGAGCGTGCGGCGCTCGGCGTTCAGCTAGGTCGCGTCGCGGACGCTTGCCGCGCTCGCCTCGCGACCGGTCGCGGGTGGCAGGCGCACGGTCACGCGTAGCCCGCCGCCGTCGCGCACCGCGAGCTGCATCGAACCGCCGTGCGCCTTCACGACGCTCTTCACGATCGCGAGACCCAGCCCAACGCCGGCATGGTCGCTGCGGGCGCGCTGCTCGCCGCGCTGGAACGGCTCCGTGAGGGTCGCGAGTAGCTTTTCGTCGATCGGGCTGCCCGTGTTCTCGACGACCAACATCGCCGCATCCGCCGCCGAACTCGTCGTGAGAGTGACGGACCCGCCCTGCGCCAAGTTGTGCACGATCGCGTTGTGCAGCAGGTTTGTCGTGAGCAGCGAGATGAGCGCCGGCGACCCGACCGTATTCGCCACCTCCCCCGCCGTCTCGATGGCGACGCCCCTCTTCTCGGCAAGCGGAAGCAGCGTCTCGGCCGCCTCCTCCGCGACGAGCGACAGGTCGACGCGCTCGGTCGCGAACGTGCCGTGCTCGGTGCGGCTCAGCACCAACAACGCCTCCGTCAGCTCGATGGCGCGAGCGTTCACCGAGTACAGGCGGCCGAGCACCTCGTCGTGATCGTGGTCCGGGTCTTTCCGGGCGACGTCGAGGAGCGTCTGCGAGATCGCGAGCGGCGTGCGCAGCTCGTGCGAGGCGTTCGCCGCGAACCGCTGCTGCTGGGCGACGTGCGCCTCCAGCTGGGCGAGCATCGCGTCGAAGCTGTCCGCGAGTTCCGTGAACTCGTCGCTCTTCCCCTCCAAGCGGATGCGGTGAGATAGCGACCCGGCCGCGGCAGCACGCGTGGCGACCGTGATGCGCGTGAGCGGGGCGAGCATCCGCCCCGCCAGGAACCATCCGCCGACCAACGCGAAGACGAGCAGGAACAGCAAGGCCCAGGCAGCAGCCGGCACAAACGCGCGCACGAGGTCGGTGCGGCCGGGGAAGAACGTCCACTCGCTCGCCATCGCCTCGGCTGGCACGTAGCGGAGCAGGAAGGCGTAGACCACAGCGAGCAGCAGCGCGCCCGCGATCATGAGGAAGGCGGCGTAGCTGAGGGCGAGCTTCAGTCGAACGCTGAGGCCGCGCTGCCGGGTCACCGCGGTTCGTTCTCTTCGTGCACCGAGTCCGCGTCGGCGTCAATGCGGTAGCCGACGCCCGGCACGGTGACGATGAGCCACGGCTCCCCGAGGCGCT
Source organism: Pseudoclavibacter sp. AY1F1 (assembly GCF_002931075.1). Lineage (GTDB taxonomy): Bacteria > Actinomycetota > Actinomycetes > Actinomycetales > Microbacteriaceae > Pseudoclavibacter. The sequence goes on from NZ_PSTQ01000004.1 coordinate 86,597, forward strand.
TTCGCAGCGCGGAGACAGTGATGCGGACGGCGTTCGTGAACGGGTCGGCGTTCTCGTCCCAGGCCTTCTCGAGCAGCTCCTCGGCGCTGATGACTCCCCCGCCAGCGCTCATGAGCACCTCGAGCACGGCGAACTGTTTGCGGGTGAGAGCCACGTAGCGGCCGTCCCGGTACACCTCGCGACGGAACGGGTCGAGCTTCAAGCCGGCGATCTCATGTATGGGCGGGCGGCTGTGCGCGCGGCGGCGATTCAGGGCGCGCAGTCGCAGCACCAGCTCCTGCAGCTCGAAGGGCTTCGTGAGGTAGTCGTCGGCGCCGAGCTCGAAGCCTGACGCCTTGTCGTCGAGCCGGTCGGCGGCAGTGAGCATGAGGATGAGCACCCCGCTCTGCGACGCCACGATTCGCTTGGCCACCTCGTCGCCGGAGGGGCCCGGGATGTCACGGTCGAGCACAGCGACGTCGTAATCGTTGACGCTCAGCAGCTCGAGCGCCGCGTGCCCGTCACCGGCGATGTCGGCGGCGATGGCCTCGAGCCGCAGCCCGTCGCGGATCGCCTCCGCCATGTAGGGCTCGTCTTCAACCAGCAGCACACGCATAGGCCGATGATACGAGCCGCGGCATATCGCCGGCGTATGCGAAAGCTGTAACGCCCGGGCAACGTCGCGTCGCCTGAACTGGTCTCATGACGCTCACCAGCTCGCCCCGCCATCAGCACACCGTTCCGAACCCGCAGAAGCGGTCGAACCTGCCGAAGCGCAAGCGAACCGCGCGGCTTCTCATCGGCGGCGCCACCGTCGTCGCCCTGGCAGGGCTCGGCGTCGCGCTCGTCTCAGCGCAGCTCGGGCAGAGCACGGCGTCGCAGAGCGAGCCGCCAGTTCGGGATGCGGTGCTTGCGGCGCCCAGCGACGCAGAAAAACCCAGCGACGCAGGAACATCCAGCGACGCAGATACATCCGGCGACGCAGGGGCGGGTAACGCACCCAATCCGAGCGACGCTGGCGCCGAGAACTCCGACGGCCGCCTGCCGTTCGGCACGACGGCGTTCGACACTGAGTACGCCGGCATCAGCAACCTGTCCCCCTCGTTGCTCGATGCACTTCAAGTGGCAACCCGCGACGCCGAATCTGCGGGCGTGTACGTCATGGTGAACAGTGGCTGGCGCTCGACTGAGCTGCAAAGTCAGTTGCTCCAGGATGCGCGTGCCGAGTACGGCTCAGAGGAAGAAGCGGCCCGCTGGGTCGCCTCGCCAGAGACCTCCCTGCACGTCTCGGGCGACGCCGTCGATGTGGAAGGCGGCGGGGCATCCGACTGGCTCGCCACCAACGGGGCTGCATACGGGCTCTGCCAGACCTACCTCAACGAACCGTGGCACTTCGAATTCCAGGCGTCTGCATCCTCGAATGGATGCGCCGAGCAGTACCTGGACCCGACGTACGATCCGCGGTTGCGCGGGTAGCCCGCCAGCGCTGCCAGCCAATACGCCGGAATGCCCCCTCGGAAGGCGGCAATCGACTGGCGGCGATGCACGCTGCAAGCGGGTCAGTCGTGGGTTGGCCGCCGCCGCTGAGCCTTGGTCGCCGACCGCTGGCCTTTCGACTCGAGGCGACGCCGCTGCGATCCCTTGGTCGGCTTCGTCGCACGCCGCTTCGGCCCGGGTGGGGCGAGCCCCTGGCGAACCAGGTCAGCGAGCTTCTCGAGCGCTGCCTCGCGGTTGCGGAGCTGCGAGCGCCGCTCCGAGGAGGTCACCGTGAGCACTCCGTCGACGAGGCGCTTCTCGAGACGCTCCAGGAGCATCCGCCGTCGATCGTCGGTGAGGACCTGTGATTCGCTGACGTTCCAGAACAGCTCGACGCGACTGTCGGTGGTGTTGACGTGCTGCCCGCCGGGTCCCGACGATCGCGAGAAGCGCCAACCGAGCTCCGCGGCCGGAATCGTGAGCGAGCGCGACACCTCCAAGTCCATGCGCCAAGCCTCCCACGCCTGCCGGCCACCCGGTGCGACCGCCGCATCTTCCCCTCACGCTCATCCGCGTACCCGGCCTCGCGCTCCCCGCTGCAAAAGTGCGGAAGATGCAGGTTCGTTTCGCTACGAAACTGCATCTCCCTCGTGGATGCGCGCCGGCCAGCGGACGCGGGATGGACGGACGGACGGTGGACAGCGGACGGTGGGATGCGTGCGCGGAGGGCGCGGAGAGACGACCACCGCCACCTCCCTGACTTCAGGAGGTGGCGGTGGCCGTCAGCGGATTCCCTCAGCGGGAGCCGAGGTGTTGCTCAGCCGTTAGGCGTTGCGGCGGCGGAGCAGGAGCGTCGTGCCGAGTCCAGCGAGGATGAGCGCGATGGCCCCGCCTGCGAGGAGGCCGACGTTCTCAGCGCCGGTGGTGGCGAGGCCGCCACCCGGAGCTGCCGATGCAGTGGGCGTGGCAGCCGGCGTCGTGCTAGCCGGAGCCGTCGTGGTCGGCGTGACCGTCACGGTCACCGGAGGCGTCGCGGTCGCGGTGGCGGTCGGCGTCGGCGTGGCCGTTTCGGTCGGCGTCGGCGTGGTGGTTTCCGTTGCGGTCGGCGTCGTCGTCGGAGCAGCCGTGACGACAACGGTCGTCGTGGCCGTCGCGGTCTGGCCATCGACGGTCGTGAGCGTGACAGTCACTGCGTACGTGCCGGGCGCGCCCCACGTTGCGGTTGCCTCATCGTCAGCGCCTGGCGCGACGTCGGGGTCACCCTCGACGAGTGTCCAGGACCACGTTGCGACCTCAAGCGGCGCGCAGTCGGCTCCGCTGACGGTCGGCAGCGCGACCGCCTCGCCGACAACACCCGAGTACGACTCCTCAGTGAACTTCACCCAGGGACGTGAAACGACTTCGCCGATGAGGCGCTCGAGGATCTCGTCGATGGTCTCCGCGGAGCCATCGAGCGTCGTGACGAAACCACCCGTTGCTGTCGCGAGCGCCGTGTACTGGCCCTCGCTGTCAGCGAATGAGCTGGTGAGCAGCGGGAACACCTGCGTGTTGCTGGCGTTGAGGTCGGCGGTGACGCTGGCTGCGGTCAGGGTCGGGTCCGCGACGTCCGGGTCGTGGAACGTCTCGTCCGTGATGAGAATGATCGCGTGCGGCGCGCTCGGGGTCCATGAGAGGTTGTCGAGCGTGTGGTTGAGCGCGTAGAGCACGGCTTCGGGGCTGTCGCCACCGCCGCTTGCGTAGAGCGTCTCGGTTGCCGCCGCGAATGCTGCCGCGTCGGTCGTGAAGTCGGTCGCCGTCTGCGCGACGATCGAGTCGCCAGCGTCCTTGTACTCGACGAGTGCGACGCGGCCGCCTGCGGCGCTGATCGTGTTGGCCGCTGAGACCGCCGTGTCCTGGGCAGCGGAGATCGCGCCGCTCATCGAACCGGTGGTGTCGATCAGGATGGCGACGTCCTGCGGCTGCGCTTCGCAGGTCGGGGCGGGCTCAACTGGAGCCGGCGCCGCGAATGCGGGCGCCGAGACCGCGAGGAGCCCCGCGGCAGCGATACCGCCGATGAGGGCAGTGAGTGAACGTCGGATGCGCTTGGGCATGCAGTCAGCCTTTCTACGGTCGTGCCGGATGGCTCGCGACCTAAGTGAGCGTGGGTGCACTTGGGAACACCTCTGTGGATTCGATCCAGATTAGACCAAACTGAGCACTTGCCGTGAGAAATCTCGATTAACCAACGAGTCAGCGAGCGCCTTTACTCCCTGCTGTCACTCCCGTCACATCTGCACCAGCGCAGACCTGGCCTTATAGGCCAATGAGACGGCAGTGCGTCGATCTGGATGTGTTCGTCCTGCAACGGGGAGGCTCCCGGGTAACTCGGTATTCGGGATGCTCGACTGCGAAGCCGGGTTCCCGGTCGCCGCACTACATGCCGAGGCTCGACTCGAACGCACCCTCCTCCAGCCGCTCCTTGACCTTCACCAGGAACCGCGCAGCGTCTGCCCCGTCGATGATGCGGTGGTCGTAGGACAGCGCGAGGTACACCATGGACCGCACGGCAACCGCATCCACCCCCGCCGCCGTGACGACGACCGGGCGCTTGACAACGACGCCCGTCCCGAGAATGGCCGACTGCGGCAAGAAGACGACGGGTGTGTCGAACAGCGACCCTCGCGAACCCGTGTTGGTCAGCGTGAACGTACCTCCTGCCAGCTCGTCCGGCTTGAGCCGGTTGCCTCGCGTGCGCACGGCGAGGTCCGCGATGTGTGCGGCGAGCTCGGCGATGTCGAGCTCCCCGGCGTCTCGGATGACTGGCGCCATGAGCCCGCGCTCAGCGTCAACAGCGATACCCATATCCTCCCGCGCCGGATAGACAATCCTGTCGTCGTCGACCCTGGCGTTGATGATCGGGTAGACGCGGAGTGCCTCTGCCGCCGCCATCGCGAAGAACGGCAGGAACGACAGCTTGTTGCCCGTCGCTCGCAGGAAATTCGCCTTCACGCTGTCGCGAAGGCGAGCGACGCGGGTCAGATCCACCTCGACCACGGTGGTCACCTGCGCCATCGAGGTCATCGCCTCGACCGCGCGTCCGGCTATCACCTTGCGCAGGCGCGTCATCGGCACCGTGGTTCCGCGCAACGGTGAGACCCCGAGGGGTTCGCGCACGCCGGGAACGGCAGAGGACTCCGCGACCGCGACCGGTTCAGCGCGCTCTCCGGACACCGGGGAACTGGCGAATTTGCTCATGCGATTTCTCCTTCTCTGCGTGGGGCTACCCGTGCACCTCGTGCACACACAGGGGAATCTTGCTATAACCCCTACCCCCTATGGGTATAGAGTACACCGCGTCCGGATACGCCGGCACTGTTCCGCAGGAGGAAACTCATGACCACCCACCCGCCCTTATCGCCCGCCAAGCGCTGGCTCGGCCTCGTGCTCATCGCGACGGCGCAGTTCGTCGTCATCATGGACACCTCGATCATCGGCGTCGCCCTCCCCGACATTCAAAGGGAGCTCGGCTTCTCGCCCGAGTCCCTCTCATGGGTGTTCAACGCCTACGTGGTCGCATTCGGCGGCCTCCTCCTGCTCGGAGGGCGCCTGTCCGATGCATTCGGCGCCAGGAAGATCTTCGTGACCGGCTGGCTGGTCCTCATCGCGGGATCGATCATGGCCGGGGCCGCCAGCAACATCGGCCTCGAGCTCGCTGGCCGCGCCATCCAAGGCGCCGGTTCGGCGCTCATCGCACCGGCAGCACTGACCCTGCTGATGATGCTGTTCGGTGGCACCGCCGACCTTCCAAAGGCCTTCGCCGTTTACGGAGCCGCCGCACCAATCGGCGGCACGGCTGGCGTCTTCCTCGGCGGAGTGCTGACCGAGTACCTGAGCTGGCCGTGGGTGTTCTACATCACCGTGCCCATCGCAGCCTTCGTCCTCGCCTTCACCGCCACGGCGCTCCCCCGAACCGTCCGCAAGGCGTCGGGATCAATCGACCTTGGCGGTGCCCTCACCGTGACGGCCGGCCTCGCCGCCGTCGTGTACGCGGTTGTGAACGCCCCAGAAGTTGGTTGGCTCACGTGGCCCACGCTCGGCGTGCTGGCCGCGGGCATCGTCCTGCTGGTGTTCTTCTTCATCATCCAGGCACGCAGCCGAAGTCCACTGCTGCGTCTCGGTCTCCTCCGCGCTCCGCGGCTCGCCGCGGCAAACGGGGCCCAGTTGATGCTCGGGGCAGCCTGGGTGTCGATGTGGTTCTTCCTGAACCTGTACCTGCAGCAGGTGCTCGGGGCGACCGCGTTCCTCGCAGGTGCGGCACTCCTCCCAATGACCGGCCTGGTCGTGATCGTCATGATCGCGCTGGCACCACGTCTCCAGGCGAGGTTCGGCGCGAAGTCGATGATCGTCACAGGTCTCGTGCTGCTGGCCGGCGGACTGGCATGGCTCGCGTTCGTTCGCCCAGACGGCACCTACGCAGTTGATGTCCTGCCCGCCTCGCTCCTGTCCGCGCTCGGCATGTCGCTCGCGTTTGTCCCATCCCTCGGAACGGCGATCGACGCAGCACCGCCCGCCGAAACCGGCATCGCGTCCGGGCTCGTCAGCACCAGCTACCAGATTGGATCGGCCCTCGGACTCGCCGTCCTCACTGCGATCGTCTACGGCATCGCAGGCACAGACGCGTCAAAGGCAGAACTGACCCAGGGGTACTCGGCAGCCTTCATCGGCGCGGCCATCCTCGCGCTGGTCGGCGCAATCGTCACCGCAATCACCATGTCCAAGCCACGGGCATCCGCGCCGGCAGCCAAGGAGTCGATCTCCGTCTGACCGCGATCGGGATGGGCTGCTTGCGTGAGAACGTACGTCACCAGGCCGCCCGCCCGGCGCTCATGATTCCGCCTCGCTCGGATTCATCGGCTCGTCAGAAGAACCGGATCGCGCTCACCGCAGAATAGGTGGGCTGCTCGCCCGCTCTTGTCGGACCTGTCAGGCGGAAACGCAGGACAGGTCCGACAGCTCTGCTCCCGGGCCACACGGACCGACTGGCTTCGTCATCCGCTCCCCCAATCGCGCAGCCCCGACCCACTCGCTCGCTCGCTCGCTCGCTCGCCTGGTCACCGAAGCCAGACTCAGTGCGGCTGGGCCTGGTCCGCGTTCCCGTCGCCCTTCCCAGGTGTGAGTCCCGCGAGGAGGTTGAACGCACCAGTGAGGATGTTGAGCGAGACAACGCCGACGACGTCGGCGATTTCACAGACCGCACCCCTGTTGCGCCTGAACTGCGATCGAGATGCGCTCGCTGATCTTCCGGTCCAGCTTCGCTCGCCTCAGCGAGCGGCTGAGTTGCAGGTACCCGCCAGGCACCGCGGGCGAGTGCGGCATGGTCGACACCATGTCACCAACCTCACCGTGACGAGCCACGAGCTCGCCAAGCAGATCTCGGGAGGCCCCAACGGCCGTCGACGGTGTGAGACGGGAAAAGCGCGGCACGGATACTCCTTGAGTTCTTGCAGGCCCGAGTTGAGGGGCCAGCGAATACCGCATTCCGCGGCATCTGGGCATCGTTGCCCAGACCACGAATATACCCCGTGCGGGTATTGGGTATTTAGAGTCGAGAACTCAACAGCAGGTACTGATCGCCCAAGCGGGCGGCCTGCTGCAAAGCGCGACGCGAATCACTCGCGCCGGGACGCAAACGGGTTGAGATCAGGAGCGGACGAGCCGACGAATCGCGTCGCTGGCTTCCTTGATCTTCGCCTCGGCCTCGTCCTCACCGAGTCGCGCCGCGTCGACGACGCAGTGCCGGAGGTGGTCATCGAGCAAGCCCACCGCGACGACCTGCATCGCGCGCGTCAGGGCGCTGATCTGCGTGAGGATGTCGATGCAGTACTTCTCCTCGTCGATCATCTTGGAGATGCCGCGTGCCTGCCCCTCGATGCGCCGCATCCGCTTCAGATACTGGTCTTTGTCGCTGATGTAGCCGTGGTCTTCTGCGGGAGACTCAGATGAGGGTGACATGGGTCGTTCCTTCGGGGTGAGCAGGCGAGCTGGGCGAGGTGCCCGTGCGGTGCGGGAGGGATCGCGCCGACAGGCGGCGGACCCCTCCAACCGTTGCAAGGCTACCGGCCGTCGCCCGTCTGGCCCCTCGACCCTCGCTCGCCGGAGGCGGACGCCGCGGAAGATGCGCCCTCGCGTTCCGCAGGTTCGACCGGAACATTGCTGCGGAGCTCTGCGTTCGGATGCTCCGCCTCCTTCCCGTCGGGGATGTCACGAATCCTGAGTCGCCGCACGGTGGCGATCGCGCAGAGCACGACGATCACGACGCCGATGATCGTCATCGCACCCCGCAGCGTGGCGGCCGGCACGAGCAGACCCGCGACGATCGTGGGAACGCCGAAGGCGAGGTACGAGACGATGTAAATAACCGCCATCACGGCTGCACGCTCATTCGGGCCGACGCGCGGCATGAGCGTCTTCAAGACGCCCATGAAGGCTGTCCCAAAGCCCGTGCCCACAACCGCCACCGTGAGCAGGTAGACGGGCAGGGAGTTCAACGCCAAGGCGAGCAGGCTCAGTGCGGTTCCGACGCCGAGCGCGGACGTGCCGTAGACGCTCACAAGCCGTGCCGAACGACGATGGAGCAGGACGGATGCGACGATGCCCGCGGCAGCGAAAATCGGGATCGCGACGCTCTGCTGAGCGTGCGTCGTCGCACCGAACTCCTGCCCGACGAGTGACGACCCAAGGGCAAGGAACAGTCCGTTTGTTGCCCATCCGGCGATGATGGCAGGCACCGCGACCCCGAGCGGTCGTCGCAGCCTCGCGGGAACCTCCAACCGTGACCTGGTGGGCTCGACTCGCACGCCAGCCGAGCGGGTCAAACCAGTCGAACCAGCCGAGCGGCTCGAGCGGGGCGCCTCCGGCGTCGCCCAGACCACTGCGGTCGCCAGGAGGAACACGACTGTCAGGGTGCCGAAGACTGCACTGGATGCGTCGACGACGAGGTCAAGGACGAAAGCCGAGGTGATTGCACCGATTCCGAGGCCCGTCATGGCCGCGATGGTGTTCCACAGCGAGGCTGCCTCCGATTGTTTCGGCGGCGCGAAGTCGACCACCATCGCAGACAGCGCTGGCAGGAGCAGGCCGGCAGCGATTCCCTGCAAGGCCCTGGCGATGAGCAGCATGGCGAGGCCGCCAGATTGCCAGAAGAGCACGAGGCTCGCTGCCAGCAGCACTGACCCTGCCGCGATGACGGGGCGGCGCCCGACCGTGTCGGAGAGCGCGCCCGTGAGCAGCAGGGTCGCGAGCATCGTGAAGGCGTAGACGGCGAAGATCAGCGTGATCGCGACCGGCGGCAACTCGAATTGGGCAGCGAACTCCGGGTAAAACGGAGACGGCGCGCTGGCGGCGATCATCAGCAGCATGGTCGCGGTGATAGCAAAGCCGAAGCCGCGCCGGCGGCCCGCGAGAGGCAGTTCTGACATCAGACGGGAACTGCGCCGACGGCGACTTGCTGCGATCGCGACCCGGACGGCGCTGGAGCAGGCCCGACCGATTCGAGGTACTTGGTGATGGGCATTGAAGGGGGTGTCCGTTCAGGTCGAGTCGACCGAGGTGAATTGTCTGACGTCGTCCGCGTTCGGTGTACAGCTAGGCCATATTCGCGGCGTACTTGGCCGGGTCCGAGTCGAAGGCGGGGCCGCATCCGGCACAGCAGAAGTAGTACCGCTCACCCTCGTGGTCTCGGTAGAGGCCGACCGCTTCAGCGGCGCTCTTGTTGACGGGGTTGCCGACCATGACCGGACACGTGGTCATGTCGTCGTTCACGTCGCTCGCCATCAGGTTCTCGCGGCCGTTGCTCGCGGTGGCGGGGTTGGGGGCGCTGGTGCTGCAACAGCTCGAGGGTGCCTGTGTGTGGTTCGTCATGCGGGGATAGTTCCTTTCAATGGTGGGGTGAGGGCGCGGGGTGGCGCGGTCGCGCTACTGCTTGGCGACGGTCTTGAATCCGCGCAGGCGCAGGCTGTTGCCGACGACGAAGACGCTGGAAAGCGCCATCGCGGCCCCTGCGAGCATGGGGTTGAGCATTCCGAGCGCCGCAACGGGGATAGCCGCGACGTTGTAGGCGAAAGCCCAGAAGAGGTTGGTCTTGATCGTGCTGAGCGTCTTCCGGGACAGTCGGATCGCATCCACCGCGCTGCGCAGATCTCCGCGCACCAGGGTGATGTCGGATGCTTCGATCGCGACGTCAGCGCCGGTGCCCATTGCGAGACCGAGGTCGGCCTGCGCGAGGGCGGGGGCGTCGTTGACGCCGTCTCCGATCATCGCGACAACTTTGCCTTCGCTCTGCAGACGGGTGACGACGTCGACCTTGTCCTTGGGCAGCACTTCGGCGATAACCGTCTCGATGCCAACAGCTGCGGCGATCTGTCGAGCCACGGCCTCGTTGTCTCCGGTGAGGAGAATCGGGGTCAAGCCGATCGCCTTGAACTGCGCGATCGCTTCGGCGCTCGTCGGCTTGACGGTGTCGGCGACGACCAGGATGCCGCGGGCCCGTCCATCCCAACCCACGGCCACAACCGTCTTGCCTTCGCTCTCGATGCGTGCCTTCGTGGACGCCAGCTCAGGGCTCAGCGACTGCGACCACTCGGCGAGCAGCGACTCGCGGCCCACCAACACTGCGTGTCCGTCGACGATGCCCTGCACACCCTTGCCCTCGATGTTCGCGAAGCCTTCTGGCGTTGGCAGGGCCCCGACCTCTTGGGTCGCACCCTTGGCGATTGCCTGCGCGATCGGGTGCTCCGAAGCTTCTTCGAGCGCACCCGCGAGTCGCAGGAGTTCGGTCCGTTCCGTGCCTTCCTCGACAAACGCGTCGACGAGGCTCATCTTTCCCGTGGTGACCGTCCCGGTCTTGTCCAGCACAACCGTGTCGACCTTGCGGGTGGATTCCAGAACTTCTGGGCCCTTGATGAGCACGCCCAGCTGGGCGCCTCGACCGGTGCCGACCAGGAGTGCCGTCGGAGTTGCGAGGCCCAGGGCGCAAGGGCACGCGATTACGAGGACGGCCACAGCAGCGGTGAAGGCCGCCGTCACCGGGAATCCGGCGCCAAGCCAGCCACCCAGGGCGACGAATGCGATCACGATCACGATCGGCACGAAGACCCCGGAGATCCTGTCCGCGAGGCGCTGCACCTCCGCCTTCCCGGTCTGGGCGTCCTCGACGAGCTGGGCCATCTGCGCCAGCTGCGTGTCCGAGCCGACCCTGGTTGCACGGACGACGAGTCGTCCGCCCACGTTGGCGGTGGCCCCGGTCACCGCGTCGCCCTCGGCGACTTCGACCGGCACGGCTTCGCCGGTGAGCATGGATGCATCCACTGCTGAGGTCCCGGAGACCACAACACCGTCGGTGGCGATCTTCTCCCCCGGGCGCACGATGAACTCGTCGCCAACCGCCAGATCTTCGACGGCGATCTTCGTCTCGACCCCGCCGCGCAGGACGGCGACCTCCTTCGCGCCGAGTTCCAGCAGCGCACGCAGCGCCGCCCCGGCCTGCTTCTTCGATCGCTTCTCGAAGTACCGGCCGGCAAGGATGAACATCGTCACCCCCGCGCCGACCTCGAGGTAGATGTTCGCCGCACCATCAGAGGGAGCCAACGCGAACTCGAAGGGATGCGTCATGCCGGGAGTTCCGGCGGTGCCGAAGAACAGCGCGTACAGCGACCAAAGAAAGGCGGCGGATGTGCCCATCGAGATGAGCGTGTCCATCGTGGCGGCGCCGTGCTTCAGGTTCGTCCACGCGGCCTTGTGGAATGGCCACGCGGCCCACAGGATCACGGGTGCGGCCAGCGCGAGCGACGCCCACTGCCAGTAGGTGAACTGGAGCGCCGGGATCATCGCCATCGCGACGACGGGAACCGTCAGAATGATCGCGCCGATGAGCCGGTTGCGCAGCGATAGGAGCTCGGGATCCGCGTCGTCAGCGTCTCCTGCACCCACGTCGTCGCGCTTCTTCCCCTTGGCCACGGGCATCGCGGCCGTGTACCCGGTCTTCTCGACCTCAGCGATCAGCAGTGCCGGGTCGTAACCGTCAGGAACGGTGACCTTCGCCTTCTCTGTCGCGTAGTTCACGGTCGCGACGACGCCGTCGAGCTTGTTGAGCTTCTTCTCGATTCGCATCGCGCAGGAGGCGCACGTCATTCCGCCGATCTCCAGCTCGACACCTGCCCCGACGTTCGGGGCCGCTGATGGACTCATGTGCTTCTTCTCTTCTCTTGGCAGTGCAAAGGTTCAGTGCTGCGGCTATCGACCGCGGCGGGGCAAGGCGAGCCCTGACGGTCAGTGCCCGTCTTCGTGTGACTCTTCGTCGGCGTCGGTCTCGGGTGCGCTGTGGCCGGGGTCGGTCGCGGGTGCGCCGTGGCCGGCGTCGATCACGAATTCGGCGGTGTGCACCTGCCCGTCGACCTGGAAGTCCAGGTAGAGGAGGTAGCGCCCGGCAGTCGGTGCCTCCGCGAAGAAGCCGATGTCCGGGCCGGACACCTGACCCGCCTTGGGTTCCTCGCCCTCGGCGTGCACGTGCAGAAATGCGAGGTCGCCCTCCCGCAGCGCGACGAGGTGGCCAAATGCGCCAAGGTACGGCTCGAGCGTGGTGATCGGCGCGCCATCTCGTTCGACGCTGAGCGTGAGCTCGCTCGCCGTGCCTGTTGCCAGGTCTCCGTCGAGCGTCACGGTGAATCCGTCGACCTCGGACACCCGGGTTGGCTGCGGCGCCACGGGAGCGAACTCCCCCGCCACCTGGAGGGTGTGGGTGAGCGTCAGGCCTGTTGCCTCGGCACCCGCTGGCGTGAAGTCCGCAAAGACTCGATAGGTTCCGGCCGCAGCCCACTCCCACGGCACCGACCAGGTGCCTGTGGATGCGTCGAGGACCGGATGGACGTGACGGAACTGGCTGCCGTCGGATCGGGCCACGATCAGGTGCAGGTCCTTGTCGTGCGCGGTCGTGTACTCCGTGACCGGGGTGCCGACCGCATCCTGAATCTGGAACGTCAGCTCGCCAGGCTCACCGACTCCCGCAGGAGCATCGATTTGCGACAACACGTACCCGTTGAGGCCAAGAGTGAGGCCCTTCAGCTCGTCCGCCGCGACACTCGCGGTGGGAGCTGCCTCAGTTTCGCTAGACGTGTGTCCGCCCTCGTGACCGTTCATTTCCGCACCCTTCGTCCAATCACCCACAACACTCTCCGGGACAACGACGCCGGCGAGGCCGAATGCCGCGCCGAACGCCACCACCACCCCGAGCCCATATACCGCTAGTCGTGCGCCTGCGTTCATGCCGCTGGCACCGCCGTGTACCCCGCCTCCGCGACGGCGGCCAAGATGCGCGCGTCTTCGACGGGGCCGGAGCTGGTCACCACGAGCTTGCCGGTCTGGGCACTCACCTGAATGTCCTCGACTCCGGTCACCTCGGCGACCTCTTCTCGAATCGACATCTCGCAGTGCCCGCACGTCATGCCCGTCACCTGGTACTCGTTCGTGATCATTGCGTCTCCTTCGAAAACTAAATACCCCTACCGGGTAGCTGTAACTGCAACCGTATACCCCTCATGGGTATTCCGCCAAGCCGAGAAGGGCGACATTCCCGGCGCGCACGCGGGAGGGCGATCCTGTTTCTCACGAGGCGGGGCGCGCGCGTCTCTCTCCTGGAGTCTCCAGCCGGCAGCACACTCCGCCCCTGGCGGACAACCCCGATTTGGGACAAGCCGCGGCCTAAGCTGAGCCCGGCATCCACGGAAGGAACCGCTATGAGCATGGAAGGCGTGGCCTGGAGTTCGCTCTACAAGATCTCGGACGCCAAGAACAGCAAGAACGGCATTTCCCGTGAGTCGGTGCGGCGAATCTTGACGTTCGCGGTGCCCTACCGGTCGAAGCTGGTGATCTTCATCGCACTCTCGATCGTGGGCGCTGTTCTCGCGGTCGCGACGCCGGTGCTCGCCGGCCGGGTGGTTGACGTCATCGTCGCGAAGGGCGCGCTCTCCACAATCATCTGGCTCGCCGTGCTCATCGCGCTCGTGGCCATCGCCGACGCGGGCGTATCGCTCGTGACGCGCTGGTACTCGGCGCGGATCGGCGAGGGCGTGATCCTGGACCTCCGCACCGCCGTCTTCAACCACGTGCAGAAGATGCCGATCGCGTTCTTCACCCGAACGCGGACGGGCGCCCTCGTGAGCCGCCTCAACAACGACGTGATCGGCGCGCAGCAAGCGTTCAGCGGCACACTGTCGGGCGTGGTCACGAACCTCGTGGCGCTCATCCTGACCCTGATCGTCATGCTCAGCACGTCCTGGCTCGTGACGGTGCTTGCCGTGATCATGCTCCCCATCTTCCTCATCCCCGCACGCCGGATGGGGGGCCGCCTCGCCGCGCTGCGCCGCGAGGCCGCCGACCACAACTCGGCGATGAGCACGCAGATGACCGAGCGTTTCTCGGCGCCCGGTGCGACCCTCGTCAAGCTGTTCGGTCGGCCGGATGAGGAGGCCGAGGAGTTCCGCGTCCGCGCGGCCCGCGTTCGCGACATCGGGGTCCGCACCGCGATGCTGCAGTTCGTCTTCTTCACCGCGCTGATGCTCGTCTCCGCGCTTGCACTCGCCCTCGTCTACGGACTTGGTGGCGCCCTCGCGCTCGGTGGCCAGCTGGAAACCGGTGATGTGGTGACCCTGGCGCTGCTCCTCACCCGCCTCTACGCGCCGCTGACGAGCCTCGCGAATGCACGCGTGGAGATCATGAGCGCCGTGGTCAGCTTCGAGCGCGTCTTCGAGGTGTTGGACCTCGAACCGCTCATCCAGGAGAAGCCCGACGCCGCAGTCGTTCCTGACGGCCCGGTGTCCGTCGAGTTCGACGATGTTCACTTCGGCTACCCGTCCGCCGATAAGGTGTCGCTCGCCTCGCTCGAGGAGGTCGCCACGCTGGATACGCGCGGCGGCGAGGAGGTGCTGCATGGCGTGTCCTTCCGGATCGAGCCGGGGCAGACCGTCGCTCTCGTCGGCACGTCGGGTGCCGGCAAGTCGACGATCGCGCAGCTCCTGTCTCGCCTGTACGACGTCGATAGTGGCGCCGTGCGCCTCGCTGGCGCGGACGTCCGCGACGTCACCTTCGCCTCCATGCGGCACACGCTTGGCATGGTCACGCAGGACGGCCACCTGTTCCACGAGACGATCATGTCCAACCTGCGCCTCGCCCGGCCCGAAGCGACCGACGACGAGGTGTGGGATGCGGTCCGTCGCGCGCGGCTCGAGCCGCTCATCCGCTCGCTGCCCGACCAGCTGGACACCATGGTCGGCGAGCGCGGCTACCGTCTGTCCGGCGGTGAGCGTCAGCGGATGACGATCGCGCGGCTCCTGCTGGCCCAGCCGCGCGTCGTGATCCTCGATGAGGCGACGGCAGCGCTCGACTCGACGTCGGAGGCCGCGGTGCAGGCGGCGCTCAGCGAAGCGCTCGAAGGGCGGACGGCGATGGTGATTGCGCACCGCCTGTCCACCATTCGGAGTGCTGACCTGATCCTCGTGATCGAGGATGGCGCGATCGTGGAGCGCGGCACGCACGAGGAACTGCTCGCCGCGGCTGGCCGGTACGAGGAACTGCACCGCACGCAGTTCGCGGTGCAGAAGATTGTGGCGGCGGATGAAGATGCGGCGGGCGGATCCTGAGTTCGACGCGGGAAGGCGCCTCTTTGGTCAACTGACCGGAGCGCGGTCCGCGTAGGGTGATCGGATGCCTGACATCTCCTCTTCAGATCCTGCGCCCGTTCCTGTAGACCTGCCGCTCGAGCAGCGACTGGCGGCTGCCGTAGAGCGGTACGGTCAGTCCGAGTTCGTTGAGCGAGCACTCGGCCTCATCAAGGGGCAGGACGAAGGCGACGACCTTCTGCTCTTTGTCGGCGGAGACCACGCGCAGGGAATCCTCGATGGTGCGCCCGTGCTCTACTGGCCCGAGCTCTGGGGCACCCGAGCGCTGCTGTACGTCTGGGACGAGTCGGCCGCGCCTGCGGTGATCGGCACGCTCGGCAACCCGGCTTGGCGCGTCCGTGAAATGGGAGCAAGGGTTGTCGCGGCGCGCAACCTCCCAGTAGCGTCCGAACTCGCCGGGCTGCTCGGCGACAGCGTGGCCCGAGTGCGATCGGCAGCCGCGAGGTCTTTGGGAGCCGTGGGCGCCCTAGAAGACGTGGATCGCCTGCGCCCGCTGCTGAAGGATCCCGAGATTGATGTGCGGCGTAGTGCGCAACAGGGCATCGAAGCGCTGCGTGCGAGGTTCCCGCGAGACTAGAGCTCGTCATGGTGGGGCTTGACCCACCGGGTCTGGGGGGTGAGGTGAGGTCGGCGACGACGCTCCG
Source organism: Pseudoclavibacter sp. AY1F1 (assembly GCF_002931075.1). Classification (GTDB taxonomy): domain Bacteria; phylum Actinomycetota; class Actinomycetes; order Actinomycetales; family Microbacteriaceae; genus Pseudoclavibacter. The sequence goes on from NZ_PSTQ01000004.1 coordinate 102,405, forward strand.
AAAGCACGAGACGGGCGGGCTTGCTGGCCAGTCGGCTCTGCGAGCTCGCCGTCGACTTCAGCAAGGACTACCAACCCACCGGCAACCCAAGGCACCCGCCCGAAGAACAAAATAGCTCGAACCTGCAACTGCAGGTTCGAGCTATTTCGATGTCTTGCGACATCTCACCGTCGACCGAAAGGTCCCGGAAACTCAAGGGTTTCCGGGACTTTTCCGTAGGTGAGATTTGATCCGGTCATCACATTGCCATCTAATTGACCTCTCCGCGGCCATTCCTGGCTGCTCTACTCCGGCAGCCGTCCGTTGCTGGCGGTCGTGCTCGGTTCTCTGCGACGCACCTGTTCGGCATGGATACCGAACGCATCGCAGAGAACCCCTGGGGTCTGGAGCCCTTGCTCGACGTCGGCGAGCTCGCCGCCTACCTGGGCGTGCCCGTCTCGACGGTCTACGACTGGCGCACCCGTGGCCTCGGCCCACGCGCATACCGCTTCGGCAAGCACCTGAAGTTCGCCGTCTCCGACGTGCGCATCTGGATCGAGCAGCAACGCGACACGCCTCCCTCGGACGGGAGGTGACGAGATGAGCCGCCAGCGCCTCACGATCGGCACCTTCGGCGACATCGGCTTCCTCACGAGCGCAAACGGTCGCGTCGTCGCCCGCGCCCGCTATCGCGACTGGGACGGCAAGAACCGGCTCGTGCAGGCGACGGGCGACACCCAGCGCGCCGCGGAACTCGCTCTGAAGGCCAAGCTCGCCGAGCGCACCCTGTTCCAACCCGGCGGCTCTGCGCTCACACCCGACAGCCCATTCCCCGACCTGGTCGCCTATTGGTTGGAGGATCTCGAGCTCGAGGATCGGCTCTCGAAGACGACGCTGCAGCTCTACGAACGCAACATGCGCACGCTCGTGCTGCCCGCTTTCGAGCACCTCACCCTGCGCGAGATCGGCGTCGCCCGCTGCGATCACTTCTTGAAGCAACTCGCGAAGCAGAGCTACAACCGCGCGAAACAGGCTCGTGTGGCGCTGAAACTCGCACTCGGGCTCGCGGTGCGGCACGAGGTGCTGCCGCGTAACCCGATGGATCACGTCTCTCGCCTGCGGCGGCCTGCCTCGACGCCGAATGCGCTGACACCCGCCGAGGTGAACGCGATTCGTGCAGCGATCGCGTATTGGGAAGCCGGGCGCTCGCCATCTGGCCCAAAACCGGACGGACAACTTAGCGCGATCGTCGAGGTGATGCTCGGCACCTCCACGCGTATTGGTGAGGCGCTTGCGATCCGTCGCCGAGATATCGACATCACGAGCGCAACTCCCTCGATTCGGATCAGTGGCACCATCGTCACGCACCGCGGCGAGCCGACGATGCGACAGGATCACCCGAAGACCGCGAAGTCACGGCGCACGGTCGCAATCCCGTCGTTCACCGCCGAGGCTGTGCGGCGTCGCCTGACGCGACTGGAAGACTCGTCGCTCGACGCGCTGCTGTTTTGCAGTAGGGAGGGAACCCCGCTCACGACGAACAACGTGCGCCGTCAACTCCGGCATGTGCTCGACCTCGCGGGCATCACCGGCGTCACACCGCACATGTTCCGCCGCACGGTCGCGACCGCGATCAACGAGCAGGGCGGCGTCGAGCTCGCCGCCGAACTACTAGGGCACACCGACCCTAAGATTACGATCCAGCACTATATCCGCCGCAACGAGATGGTGAATCCGGCTACCGCGGAGATGCTGGATCGCGTCTTCTCGAGGGAAGAGTGAGGCTGCTCTCCACCGCGCTATTTTAAGTGGAGAACCTCATACGGGAGAGTGGCCGGAGGATCGGATGGTGTCACTGCTCGGAGCGCTCAGGACTCGTCATATGAGTGAGCACTGCCTGCAACTCGGCGACGATCTGTTCAGGCACGAACTCGTCTGCGCTATTGAAGCTCTCCCAGAACCGGTCGTACGCCTCCGTCGCGAACTCCAGGAAGCCCCAGAGCGCAGGGGCCTCTTGTGCGACTGCGGTGAGGAACTCCGCCCAGCGATCGCGGTCCTCGAGGAGATACGCGATTCCTCGCACCGCGTTGAGCCGGGCCTCATCATTGTCGAAACGCATGTTGCTTCTCCTTAGATCATCGGACGAGTCTTGTTCATGCCCTTCACGACAGGTGCGCGCCGCCATCCCAAAGTTCTGATGGAAGCGGTGACGGGGCCACGATCTGCCGCTTGGGACGAGCGAGGCTGATGGCTGGCGAGTGGCGCCAGGTAGCGATGGGCGGGCCAAGTTCGCAGTGAGAAGGTCAGGGGTTCGAATCTCCTTAGGTCCACTCAAATCAGCTGTGCGAACACCGCCGCTGGTCGCTTCAGCAGGACAGGACCTCTAAGACCTCAGCGCGCATCTCCACGCGCAGATTCTCGTTGGCTGGGCCGATGAGGATACGGCTGAACAGTGTGTTGTTCATCTGCTTCCGCGCATCCGACGTCGCGGCTAGGTAGCGCGCGTGAGCGTCATTGAGAAGATCGAGGACGCCGATGACGCGCCGCACGATGGAGCTCGTATCCTCGCTGAGGCGTTCGCGTTCTCCTGCGATCCGGGTCAACTCCTGAGATAGCTTCTTCTGCTCCTTGGTGAGGATCTCGCGGGGAATGCCATCCGAGTAGTAGAGGTCGAGCAGCTTCGCCTGACGCGAGGCCAGAGCCTCAGCCTGCTCGTCGAGTTCGGCCAGTCTCTGGTCGCTGTCGCACGCGTCGCGGTCGAGACGTCGTTGATGAGACTGCTCAATCTGCCGTCGCTGTGCGCCAGAGATCTCAACCGATGAATACGCTGCTTCAACTTGGCGCTCAACGTCCGCAACCGGAAGTGCCTGCTGCGTGCATTTTGGAGCCTTCTGCCTGCCGGAACAGACGAAGTAGTTGTAGATGCGCCCGCTCTTTGAACGAGCTTTGTGCACGAGGAGTCGCCGATGACAGTTGAAGCAATAAACCGTGCTCTTGAGATAGTGCGTGTGGATGCGGCTGCGCTCGCCGTTACGCCGAGCACCGAGGAGCCGCTGCACCGTATCCCAGGTGGATGCAGAGACGAGCGACTCGTGTGATCCGGCGTGCTGGGCACCGTTCATCGTGACAATGCCCTTGTAATACGGGTTGGTCAGCACTCGGTGAAAGCTCGTGACGGTAGGAACTGCGGGTGGTCGTGACGGTGTCGGTCGAGTTCGTAGACCTCGCTTCTCGAGCGCAGCCACGAGCTGAGCGACGCTCCAGTCACCCGTCGCGTACGTTTCGAATGCCCAGGCGACGTGTGGGGCTCGATCCGAGTCAACGATGACGGTTCGGTACTCTTGTCCGTCATCAGTCTGGAGCCGGACATTGAGATAGCCGATCGGTGCGCGACTCGGAGTCCCACCCTGGATGACTTTCTGCCGCATACCCTTCATGACTTCTTGCGCAAGGTTGCGTGAATAGAATTCCGCGATCGATGCCATGATCCCGTGCAGCAGCACACCGTTCGGTGTCATGTCGATCCCATCTGTAGTCGAGACGAGACGGGCACCTGCAGCATGAACCGCCTGGCTGATCGTGATGTCGTCAGCACGTGATCGGGCTAGCCGGTCGAGCTTGTGGACAATGACGTAGTCGACAGGATGCTCTCTCAGGTAGGCGAGCATCCGTTGAAGCTCCGGACGGTTTGTACTCAGCCCAGATTGACCGCGGTCGACAAACTCGGCAGAGATGAGAGCACTCAGCCCATGTGCCTGCTTCCTGTTCGCCTCGCGCTGGGCAGGGATTGAGAAGCCGTCTCGCTCGCCGTTTCGCTCCGCTTGGCGCGCAGTGGATACGCGGATGTACGAGACGGCCGACAGCGGCGAGAACGCAGTATGGATAGAAGTTGGAACGTGGGAGGGCTTTAGAAGATGAGTCATTCAGTCAACGTTGGCGCTCCCATGCCCAAGGAGCGGAAGGGCACGTGCACTGGCTCATGCGTGTCGTCTGGTCGCGGCGATCCACATGCTGGAGAATCAGAGGGATGTCTGACGAACTGTCGGTGACCGCGTCACCGATAGGAGGTACCCGGTGACAAGCTCATCTCTCGCAAAGCCACCTTCAGCGAACGAGCAGAGCGCCCGTCGCCGGCCGTTCTCGTGCAACGCAAGCCATGTCTCTGCCGTAGCCAACGGGCGATGGCATCACTGGCCAAAGCGGATCGGGAGACAGCGATGAGAACCGCATCCGTGTGGGCGACGGAAAGCGCTGTCGGCAAGAACATCATCAGACAGTTGTTGGTTCCGGCCCACGACTCACTAATCCTCAGCGAAGACGAAACAGAGACCGCCCGCAGCCAATACGGCGAATGCTCCACGGCTTCACCAGATCAGACTCAACCTGATGACGGAATAGCTGCCGTACTACCGATCGACAAGGCCGAGGGCGTGATCGAATGGATCGGCGAGAGAGACCCGATCCCTGCAGAGAAGATCCTCGACTCCTTTGAGGGCGCGATAGGGTTCACCGCCTATGACCGACCACACAGCCTGCGCCGTCCACAGATCGGTGCTCTGCACTCCATCCTTGGCTACCAATCATCAGGCCTCACTGAGCCAGGAACCGTGGTCATGCCGACGGGGACCGGCAAGACAGAAACTATGCTCGCGTGGCTGGTCGCGCGACGCCCGGAACGAGTCCTCGTAATCGTTCCCTCGTCCGCGTTACGGGAGCAGCTCGCGTCGAAGTTCGAGACGCTCGGCATTCTTCAACAGGAAGGAATAGTCGGCCCGGGCGCGCTCAGACCACGAGTAGGACGAGTCTCTGGCCGATTCGACAGCGAAGAAGATGCCGCCAGCTTCGCAGCTGCCTGCAACGTTGTCATTGCGACTCCCAGCGCTATCAACGCCTCAAGCGAATCGGTACGCCGGGCCTTCTTCGCGGGGTTCACGCATCTTCTGGTCGATGAAGCACACCACGCTCCAGCTCGCACCTGGACCGAAATCATCCGCGCCTTCGCTGACCGCCCTGTTCTTTTGTTCACTGCGACTCCCTATCGGCGTGACGGACGCACGCTGCCGGGACGTGTGATCTTCCGCTTTCCGCTACGAGAGGCGCAACGAGAGGGCTACTTCAGCAAAATCGACTTCACTGCCGTCCTCGATCTCGATGACGACGACGAGGCACTCGCTAAGGCCGCGATCGCCCGGCTACGAAGTGACCTGGCCGCAGGACATGAACACCTCCTGCTAGCACGTGTCGATACGAAGTCGAGAGCTGACGAAGTCCATGCGTTGTATTCGCGGCTAGCACCGGACCTCGCTCCGAAAGTGATCTATGACTCGCTTGGAGTAAGAGATCGAACCGCAGCTTTACGAGCGATGCGCAACCGTTCCAGCCGCGTGATCGTGTGCGTCGACATGCTCGGCGAGGGCTTCGATCTGCCGACACTTAAAGTCGGCGCGTTCCATGATGCGCACCAGTCTCTGAGCCCGATGGTCCAGCTCATCGGGCGGTTAGCAAGGACATCGTCTCCAGTTCCGATCGGCGAAGCGAGCGTCTTTATACGCCAAGACCCTAAACAAGCACTCTCTCCACTCCGGTTCCTCCTCCGAGAAGACCCGGATTGGAACAAGGTCCTCAGTGACATCACCGAGCGTGCGACCGAACAAGCTGATGAACTCAGCGACTTTGAAGCGTCGTTCATCGAGACACCGCCCGACGTTCCCGTCGGCCTCTTGGAGCCAAAAATGAGCGCGCGAGCGTTCAAGGCCACAAACTTGGATTGGGATCCACTCGCGGCGCGGCGCATCTATGGAGATAAAGTCTTGGACGGACTTGTCAGCGTCAACCAAGACAACAGCATCGCGTGGTTCGTAATCGAGTCGATCACTGACCTTAGATGGGGCGATATTCCTTCCATCCGTGCCACTGACTACGCACTCATCGTCCTGTTCCTCGATCGGTCTCAGGGCCTCCTCTATGTTCACTCATCTGACACGAAGCGCGGCCTGGATGATCTCGTGGAGGCGGTTCTTGGGCACGAGCCCATACCGGTCAACGGATTCGACACGTTCAAGGTGTTCGCTGGACTCGACCGTCTCGTGCCAACGAACATTGGCCTACTAGACGCCCGGGATCGCGATAAGCGGTTCTCGATGCACGTCGGAAGCAACGTCGAGACAGCGCTGACGGAGGCAGAGCAGAGCAACAAGACCAACACCCACGTCGCTGCCAAGGCATTCCAGGACGGCGAACGAGTCACCATATCCGCGGCACTTTCGGGCAGATTCTGGTCGATGAGGGCTGCGTCCAACCTCGTTGAGTGGCGTCGTTGGTGTCACGACCAAGGTACGAAACTTCGCGATAGCTCCGTTGACGTCCGCTCTCTGTTCCGCGAGATGATCATTCCGATCGACGTGAAGGAACGGCCTCCTCACCCGTTCCTGGCGGTCGAATGGCCGTGGGATCTGTATCTCGGGGCAGGTACCTCGTCGCGCGTCGTGTACGACGGCTCGGGCGTTCTTCTCACCGACGCGGATTTGAGAGTTGACGACTACGGCACCGTCGGTCATCTTCTCTTTTCGGTAGTCACCCCAAACTGGGAACTCGCGTACGAAGGACGGTTCAGCGAGAGAGGTATTCACTACCGCGCAGTAGCCGACGATGCCACGGTCGAAGCCGGACGCGGGACCAGTTCACCACTGTCTACGTGGTTGAACAACCACAAGCCGACGCTGCTGCTCTCTGGCGATCGGCTGATTACGGGAGATGACCGGCTTCTTGAGCCGCGCACCGAACTCGCCCCATACCCCCGGGAGAACTTGCGCACTCTCGACTGGGCAGCAGGTGGCGTGAACATCACGGTCGAGTCGCAAGGCCGTGAGCGCAGACAAGACTCGATCCAGGCATTCATGGCCCGACACCTCTCGGAGAACCAGACCTTCGATATCCTCATCGACGACGACCGATCTGGTGAGGCGGCCGACCTCGTTGGGCTCCGAGTTGAGGGCGGGAATTTTCACGTCACCCTCGTGCATTGCAAATATTCATCGAAACCAGAACCCGGATCGCGACTTGCCGATCTCTACGAAGTGTGCGGGCAAGCGATGCGAGGAGCTCGGTGGCGAGACAAGGCCGCACTGCCGCTTCTCGAACACCTCGATCAGCGGGCCGGTGGCTACGAACGCAGCTTCGGCGGTTCGGCGTTCGAGATCGGCGATCGAGGGGCACTGTTCAAGATCAGACAGCAAGCGCCGCTGCTGTTCCCACGCTTCACGACGATCATCGCTCAGCCAGGCCTGAGCATCGAGGCCTCAAGCGTCGAGCAGCTTCGACTGATTGCGGGGGCAGCTTCATACGTCCAGGCCGTCACCAAGGGAGGTTTCGAGGTGTATGGATCGCGATGAGAATTCGAGACTGTCAATGGGTTTCCGTAGAAGAACGGCTTTCAGCAAGTTCTTCGGAGTCAACAGACGACATGCGTTACGACGCTCGCGTTGAGGAAACCGCGTTCCCTGGTCCATCCTCTCGATCTGGCGTGCCCCGAGAGGAAGGAAAGTTGGTTGAGATCGCCGATTATTGGCGTTCATTGCCTGTGAGGGATCGTGGCTGGGTGAAGCTGTCGGCAACACGTTCGATCGGGGAGGTCTAGAGCATGGGCGCCGATAACGTGAACGCGCGCGAGAAAGAGATCGCGGTGGTCAATCCGTATGCCGGCGGTGGCGGAGGGAACACCCTTGCTCACCGAATCGCGACTAGCTATCTCGCCGACATGCTGCTGGGCGCCGGGCGAGCTGAGACTCACGAGCTTCCTGTCGTCAGGGTCGCCTTCCAGACGAGCTCAACCGATCCCGTCGACGATCTAAGGGTAGAGGCTGAACACGATGGAGAAACGATCGTCGTCCACATCGCAGCTCGACGCGCCCCCCAGTTCACCCGCAGCCATTCGAAGACAGCCAAACTCGTCAGAACCCTTGTTGACCAGGTCGAGACCTTGGCAGAGGACGAGTGTGCAAACGTTGCGGTCGCCGTCGCAACTATGGCCTCTTCGACTAAGGAAGTTCAGCTCCTCGCCTCCCTTGCACGAGACAACGCAACGGAAGCTGACTTCTACTCACAGATCCACACGCCTGGGCGGAACTCAGGCTATGCGAAGCGGTACGAGCACCTGACAAGGCTGGTATCTCAGGCGCGGCCGACGGCCTCCGACAACGAACTTCGGAGAATCGTCTGGTCACTCCTCAACCGCCTATGGATCCTGAGTTTTCGCGTCGAGTCCGACGACGAAACTGACTGGGTAGAAATTGGAAACCGGCTCAATCCTCTCGCCCGGCACGGACAGAAGGGGACCGATGTCCGCGATGCCCTTCACTCGGCCGGCTCTACTCAGTTTGATCAGCAAGGCACTGTAGTTGACCGTGCCTTGCTCCGACACAAGTTCCACTCTGTTCTCGCAGCAGACGCCGGCCGATCTAAGGATGCGTGGGCGCAGCTCAGCCTGGAACAGGAATCCGCAAGGGTTGCCGTTCGCCACGATCTGGCAGACGGAATCCAACTGCCACGAGCGAAGCTACAGGCGGACATTCAGGCCACGATCGCTCACGCAGGCAAGACACATGGGGCTCTCCTAGTTACAGGTGAATCCGGGATAGGCAAGAGCGCGGTGACCCTCTCGTCGGCAGCGGCGCTGGCGGACCGCAACAGCGATTTTCAGTGCGTAGTGCTCAATTTGCGACGGACCCGCGACAGCGTTGCGGCACTGTCGGCGGATCTCGGAATGTCTCTTACTGACGTACTCGGGGAGATGTCTGCACCTGATCGCGTCCTCATCATTGACGCCGCCGATGCCGCCAATGAAGGGCGTGCACCACTCCTCCGAGAACTTGTGGCAGCGACACATGCAGCAGGAGTCGGAATAGTGCTCGTCGCCGCCGACACGGCAGTCAACGAAGCCTCCAACACGCTCCACGGCATATACCCCGACCCACAGCGATTCGAAGTGCCTGGACTCGATGACAGCGAGCTTCGCGCCGTGGGAACCAAGGTGCCAGCGATCGCAGGTGCCCTGCGAAACATCCCCACCAAATCGCTGTTTCGGCGACTGGCGATCATTGACCTCTTGGCGCGTACCGGTTCCGCAGTCACCAAGCCGCTGGCCGACTGGGACTGTCTCGAGCTGATTTGGCAGGACCTCATAGGCCGTGCAGTGGGTCAAAGCTCAGCGGCAGCGAGAACCGCAACCCTCTTGTCAATGAGCGAGGCAGCACTCGGCCTCCCGAGCCCCGAAAAGGCCTACTCAGGCGCCGACTACGCAGCACTCGACTCTCTCCGGGCAGATCGGCTGGTGGCACCAGCGAATCTAAGAAGGCCCGCGCCGGAGTTTGCCCATGACGAGGTCCGTCGCTTCGCAACCGCTGTCTGTCTAGTGCAGGCCCCTTCCCTGAGCGGAACTCTGAAGACATCCGGACCAGCGCGATGGTCGATGTCAGCCGCTAAGCTCGCATGCGAGGGCAGGCTTTCCGGCGCAAACGATCCCCATGCTGAACTCGCGATACAGATCGCCGATTTTGACGCTCTGGGAGAGGAAGCCAGCGTCCGCTGGAAGGACGTGCCGCTCGAAGCGGTACTTGAGATGCCGAACTCCTATGCTCTTCTCCGCCGCATGATCGACGAATCCGGCACAGATACGCAGAACGTTCTCGCGAACATTGTCCGAGTCGTTTCGCTGCATCAGCGACATGACAACATGATCGACGTCCGACGAGGTGAGCCGGTCGTGCGCTTGCTCGTTGAGGAAACAGAGCAACTGTGGCACCGTGATAACGAGACCTACCGTTTGGTGTCAGACTGGCTCAAATCCTCCCTACTGGAACAGTTGTCTGCCGGCAACTCCACTCGTCTCGCGCTTCGCAGAGTCCTGCTCGACCATTGGCATAAGCATTACCCGCAGGCTGACCGGTCGAGCGCGGCACAGGAGCTTGAAGGCGACGCTGTGTTTGACGTCTTCCAAGGTCATACAACAATGAGACGGCGCCGGAGCAAGCTGAACTGGCAGATCACCGAAGAGCGCTTCGTTGAGCTGCTGGCTCTCCTTGGCCCTGACATCAACGACGAAACACGTGCATGCCTCCTGGAGGTAGCAGCCGAGTCCCCATCGCGCCTTCAACCCGCTGTCGACTTCTTCTGGAGCGCCTGGGGGCTTGGGATGCACGATCCTCAGCTTCTCCTCACCCTCACTGAGTCCTACTACATCGATCACGAGGGCAGCGGCGGGTGGAGACACTGGGACGGCATTCGCGACCACCAACGGCACGGCTCTTACAAACTCAGCAACCACATGTATGGCCCGTTTTGGGTCCTGACTCGGTTCTGCTCACACGTGGATTGGATTCCAGTGGTGAACAGAATGCTCAACCATGCAGCGAACATCCGGTGCCGGACAGAGGATGGATCAGGATCGATCGATCCCGGTTCGAAGGTGACACTAGCGATCGACGGCACCGAACGAACCTACGTCGGCGACGGCAACGTATGGGGCTGGTACCGCGGCAACACGAACGGACCATACCCATGCATGAGTGCACTACAGGCAGTGGAACGATGGGTGGACCACTCGATCCGCGATGGCGCAGCTATTGGTGATGTTGCAACCGCATTGCTGAGCGGATGCGAAAACCTTGCAATTCCCGCGCTCCTCCTGGGGGTCACCATTCGTCACTTGGGTGACGACGCTACGGTACTCGATCGATACCTCGTGGAACCCCTTGTCTGGCAGCTTGACCTGAGCCGCGCCACTCACGAAGCCGTTGGAATCATGCTGGCGGCCGATGATGGAATCATCAATCCGGAACGGCGCAAGTGGCAACTGCGCGATGTCGCTGCTTTTCTTGTGTTGAACGCCGGTGCGGAACGCCGTTCAGAACTAAGGGACCTGGGTCAGCATCTCATAGCGAACTCCGATCGTGCCGGTATCGGTGAGTCAACCGTCATCCGTTGGGCGGCGACACTTGATGCGGACAATATGGAGACTGAGCCTATAGAGGGCGGCCTTCTCGTCTCGTTCAACGAGCCGAAGGCTATTGAAGAAGAGCTTGCTCCGCTACGAGCTGACCTCGGTCGCGGCAACCTTCTAATCGGGCTTCAGAACAAGTACTGGATTCCTGCACGGGAGCAGAAGGACGGCTCGGAGCCGCCAACGCCGGGTGAGATTGCGGAGGACCTATCAGAGGTCAAAGATCTGTATGAAAATCCACCCGAGTTCGCCGCATACGACCTTCCCCTCGTAGTCGCCCACGTCTCAGCCGCAGCAGTGCGCAGCGCAGCGGCTGGCAACATTGAAGCGTTCGGTGTGAACGCGTCCTTCGCGATCAATTGCACCCTCGGCATTCTCCGGGCGTACGCGGACGCGTCAACAAACGACGTCGACGCGCTTGAGTACGAGGACGACATAGGGACCCGAGGTGCAGCGGCATCAGCGGTGCCGTATCTGCTGCTCCCCGAGCTGACTGAACAACTCGCAATCGCAGGCGTCATCATGGACGATATCGAGACAACAGTGGCGACATTCGGCCAACTCGCGGCGACCGACACCTGCCTCAGATTCGCACGCTCTTGCGACGCCATCTGGGATCATCCTTGCTCCGGAAGCCCCTGTATCCATACGACTGCCTACAAGTGGGTGCTCGATCTCGCTGCGCTCTGCGAAGTGCCTGACTTTGACGACGAGCTTCAAGAGCCGCTGCCTAGGGAGCCCATCACGGAGAACATCGCAGATCGGGTTTCCGCTGTTGCACCAGGAAGGCTCGACACCTCACGCTTGAGTGCGACGATTCGTGCCGCTGGACACGCCGCCATCTCGAAGGCGTGCATCGCGAAGAGCGCTCAGAGCGATCTCAAGAGGCTTCTGCAGGCTCAAGCGATCGCGATGGTCGTCCAGGAGACGTCCGAAGGCGTCCACTTCATTGACGACCATGGCGCTGAGACTGTGAGCGCAGCCCGAGCATTACTCCAGAACAGATCACTTTCAGACGAGAATCTGTTGCTCTCGTACGTAACAACGCTGATGCCTGCCAGTCAAGTCTTCAGTGCGTTTCTGCGGGATCTGGCAGCCGTGGGAACCGAGAGTCAAGAACTTGCTGATTCAGCTAAAGAGCTGTGGCCCACCTTGTTGGGGCACGTGCTAAACGAACTAGACGCGAACAAAGACCTCTATGGGCGAGACGATACCTTCGGCGGTTATGCCCTTGGACATCTTCTGCCAAGCCATCCGCTCTCAGCCCGGGGCCTGCACGAAGAGTTCGGACGTTCGACTTTCGATTGGGTGCATCCTGAAGTACTGGTGGAGTTCATTCCTCGGTGGCTGCCGCACGCCGCAGGCAGAATGCCAGCGCTACTTGATCTTGTCCGTTTTCTGCGTCGACTCCCCATAGACACCCAACTCGGCGAAGGTCTGAACTGGCTGAGCGATATGTGCTTCTCGCGGCCGGATCGTCAGATCACTTCCTCCGAGGTGCTTGAGGAGTGGCTGGTAAAGGTCAAACACGAAGCTGACGTGCGAGGAAACAGCGCTAGCTGGCTCAACTTCGTCGATCGTCTCGTGTACGCGGGAAACACGGCGCTTGCAGGATTCTCGCGTTGAATGTCGCGACAGAGCGGCTGCTGTGGTGCGGGCGCTGATGGGCGAGCCTTCGGTGCCGTTATTCATGCCTGTGAAAGTCTCCCGGCGGGGTCCTTCACGGCGCTTCTGCCCCTGTGGAGTCATAGATCGCGCCCACGACCACGACCTGTGTTTCCTCCTGGGGCGTTCGGCGCGATGAGCAGGGGCCCCAGCGCATCTAGGGTTCGTAGTCCCGCGGCCGCAAGTTCCGCGGCCTGCGCGCAGGCGATCTGGAAATGCTGTTCATCGCGCCAACGCGGCGCATCCGTCCAAGTCACACGCCGCTCGTCCTGGTCGTCGAGAGAGTGCGCGTTCCAGATGGCTAGTGGGCCGAAGTGACTGTATTCAGAGAGTTGGCGGTAGACCGGTTCAAGTTGCCCCGCGTCGTCACGAACAGCATGAAACATTGCCTGAAAGCTCTTCTTCGCCGGTCGGCTATCCCCAGGACCTTCCATAAGGAATTTTGCGTAGCCGGGGTTTCGGAGAACGTAGAGGCCGATGGTGATGGTCTCGACCCAGGCTCGAATCAAGGGTAGGACGGCGTGCGGGTTGTTGTTCACGATCTCTCGTGTAACCCCCTCGTGGAGTCCCCGCATACGTGAGACGAACGACCCGAACAGCATGAACTCCGCGGTGAGTGTAGTTTGCTTCGACATGTGCCTCTTAGCCACCGCCGTATACTCCTGCGGGCAGCCATGAGACGCCCGAGAAATCGCGTTCTCGCGATTGTCCATTCCTGACAGGTCTAGGAGTTGCGGGTCTGACTTAGCCATAGCTAGAGCCTGCCACCAACGGCACGGATTTGATGTACTTGAGCGGCTCGACTCTGTCACGACTTGCTCGGTGGCCTTGGGCCACACGAACCAGTGGGCGCGGTCGTGTCAGCCATCGCTGGACGCACGGCTTCTGGCGGATATGAAGACTCGCCGGCGGAGGCCTGACGGTCGAAGGCACCGAACCACACCTCGATGAGGTTCGCCCAGAAGGGGTGGGTCCTAGTGAGGTGAGCCTTGAAGCGTCCGAGGGCCCCTCTCGTGCCTGGCCGGTGTGCCGGAGAGTTCCCATCACCTATGAAGCATCCGAGTCTCGAATCTTATTCGAGCGGCGGCAGTTAGGTCTACTTGCGCTTTCGCTTTGGCATCGTGAAGAGGAATGCTGCCTCGCGGCGCTGGTTCAATCGTTCCCCAATGGCGGGGCTGATGGCCCCGACCAGTCCGAGTGTCGCACCCGCGAAACCTGCCACACCACCCGCTGAACCCACGACTAGACCCATGCCCCCAGCGATCACCGGCGCGGTGAGGGCAAAGCTGCGATACGTTCCCATGCGCTTGTTCAACACTCGCGAAGCTTGTTCGATGTCGGAGGCTACAGCGCGGATGGAGGAGATCTGCGAACCGAAGTCTGGGGCGCTTTCCATTGCGATGCGCACTCGCACTCGAAGGTCTTCCACTGCGTCTTCAGCCGACAGCATGCGCGCGAGGTCCTTCGCTCCGAGGTTCGCTAGCGAAGGAACGTCTGCCCACAGTGCTGTATTCGCAAGACTGGACCTATTGCTATCTCTGCGCTGGAGCATGCGCGCTTCGAATGGAGAGGCGGCAACGTACTCCGATCCGAGCACGTCGGCTACTGCTAGCCGCCGCTCCGTGCGCTGCAGATAGTTCGCTAGAGCGGTGTCTGACTCCTTCTTGATCCAAGCTGAATAGTCGTGTTGCGGGTCATAAGACTGGAGCATCCGAAAGCCAATGGATCGGTCAGCCTCAGTGATCGATTCAGGATCCGTACGGCCGTAAAACCACATACCCGGGCTGTGCTCGATGTCATCCACAGCGTTGATGAACAAGACTTCACGGGCGCTTGGTCCTTCCACCACGAGCTGAGACCGGACGAACCGCACCAGGGAGTCGTTAGCGAGAGCAAGTTCGGTCGCGTCGTGGATCAATCTGCCTCCGATGAACTCGGCGACGCTGTCAGGCATTGGAAGCACGTGCCCGCCGCGCAGAAGGTGCTGAAACTCCATCTCCTCGATAGCGAGCGCTCTCACCCTCCGCGCTGTCGGCGTGGATCGAAGCGCGCGGAGCAGACTATCTGGGTAGAGAACATGGTCAGCGAGAAGCATGGTGCGTCCGATGAGCTTGTTGACTGCCAGCTCCTCATTCCAGAGGATGGTCCGGCGCGGCATCAGTTGACGGAGCGAGCTTGACGTCTTCCACGCGTCCACCGCAAACGACGCAATCGCTTCGATGTAGCTGTCCTTCAGGGGTTCATCGCTTTCGGGGAGCGCAGCGAGTTCGCGCAATAGAGCAACTCGTGTGCGTCCTAACTCCTGAGCCGTCGCTGGGTCATCGTCGGGCGTGGAGGCTGCCACAGCTCGGTCGAACGCGGTAGCTCCCAGAGGTCGCTGGGTAGGCCCGTCCGGCGGCAGGGTGAGTGGGGTGCCGGCAGGCATCATCGAAGGAATAGCAGTCCGCGCTAGCTGAACATCCGGACTCAGACTGATGAATTCATCGTCGTCAGGCCTGACAGGCGCTCCTGGTGGATGACGTGGTGCTGCGAATCGCTTGTGGCATAGACGATACGTTTTTCCGGACCCGCACCAACATGGGTCCTGGCGGTCGAACGGAGCAAGCGGATTCACCTGCTCAGGATATCCGGCTGAGGAACTAGTCCTCTGCGCCGTCGCGCCGCACGAGGGGGACATGCAACACCTCTCTCGTTTTCGAGAGCCGTCCCGAAGCAAAACGCGTTCTGGCCTTGACCACCGCCTTGCACTTCCCGTGGAGTGGCTGGCTCAGTCCCAAAGCACCCCGCGATGCGTCAGCCATTGGTATCGGCGGCCTGGCGGACATCACTGCGTCTGCGCGTGCCGTAGAACGACCGCCACGATAACCGCGAAAGCAGGCGGACTCTCAGTGATCCCCACGCCATCCGGATCCCGCTCGAACCCGTCAATTGTTCTTGGCGCGAGTCCGAGCCCGGCCAATCAAGAACCCATCTAATTTACCCGCCAAAAACCGCCACCAACCGGCTACACTCGTACCAAGCGAACCGCCTGGTTCCCTGTAAACACAAGGGAATCCGCGAGTTCCCGAGACGATCGGCGGAGACCGGAAATCGACCGGATCCTCCCAAGGGGTCGCAAGTTCAAATCTTGTCAGCCCGGGCTGTTCTCCTGCTATGCAGAACAGATTGACCGGGGTTGGCGCACCCTGCAGGACGCTTGTGCTTCGCAGCCTGTCGACGAGGTGGGGCAGCGGCAAGCGCATCGCTCCTACGCTCGGGTCACGAGCGATCGTCTCCGGTTGATCGTCGCTGACTACGAAGCTGGCATGTCTGCCTACGACCTGGCCGAGAAGTACGGCCACAACCGCGGCACGATCATGAGGCACCTCGCCACCGCAGGCGTCCGATCTCGAGTAGCTGTGCCGACAGACGACGAGATCGCACACTGGCGCGAGCTCTACGCACAGGGGCTCGGCTACAAGACCATCGCCCGTCGGGTCGAGCGAAATCACAAGACGATCCGCAAGTACCTCACTTCGACTGCTTGAGTTCAGGTGTGTCAGTCGCCCCTGGCTTCGACGCGTTGGCTTTCGCTTCGTCGTTGTGCCGCGCCTGCGGCCAGCTCCTCCATGCGTGATTGAATTCGAGCTCGAGCGCCATCTTGTTGCTCGTCACGGCGTCGATGCCTTGGACGAGCACGCCCAGGGCCATGCCGATCACAACGGCCTTGACCTACTCATCCTTGCTCTGAGTGGTGTGCGCTTCGCCTCTCGTCGGTGTTGCGAGCTCAGGGCGCCTGTCGTGCGTGTTGCATCCGCGGCCTCTGTGCGACAGGAACGACACCGCGCCTGGCGCGCAGCAGCGCCTCATCTTTCGTGTTCTCGCTCACGACCATGCGGCCAAGTACCCGCTTTTGCGTCTCGGGCGTCCAATAAATCTTGAGGTGCTTACGGGCCCGGGTGATCGCGGTGTAGAAGATGCTGTGCGAGATCCGCTTCTCGTTGGCATCGGTGATGACCACCTTGACGCTGGAGAACTCAAGACCCTGCGCACGATGGATCGATACGGCGTAGGCGATCTGGAATGGCAGCACCGTCGTTGCGGAATCGTCATCGTCATCCGTGTTCGCCCGTTCGAAGACGTCGAACTGCACGACTGTGTCCGACACCCAACGTAGGTCCGTTCCCCACAGGTCCGTGGTGGTGACGGTGCGCTTGATGTCAACATCAAACGTGATCTGACCCGGGGCGTAGTCGATCTTGGTGATTGTGCCCTTCATGTTGTTGAAGATCACCGGCCGGAAGCGATCTGTCTCATTGAAGAGCACAGGGTCCCCGACCTTGAACGTCGAGTCGCCCCACACGACAGCGAGCTCTGCGTTGCTCGTCTGCATGAAGCGATTGATGTTGTTGATGCCGTACAAGCCGTCGTAGTTCAGACACAGCACGATCTCGTCCGGGTCCGCGCGCTTGAAGAGGGACGCGTCGAGCGGGGCCGCGTAGTCACTTCCGGAGATGGACTCCTCGATCCGGTCATCTAGCGTGCGTACCCGGTTCCAGAGCGTCAGGAGTGCGTCGTCCTTGGTGCGGTATGGCTCGGTGAGTTCGAAGACCGAGTCCGGCGTGATGTAAGAGCGGATGGTTCGGAACCAATTGCCGAACTCGATGGACTCGATCTGGTAGACATCGCCCACGAGCACCAGAAGATCGAACGAGGTCTGGTCGAGTACCTTGAGCAGATCCGAGTTGCTGACCGTGCTGCACTCATCGATGACGAGCAGGTCGTAGTGCAGTGAACCTGTCGGCCCCGAGCCGAGGTGGCTGTCGATTGTGCTGAAGTAGGCATCACTCGCCTCGACGCGGCTCCGAAGGTTGTCGACGGCGGTGTTGGTCTTGGCAAGGAAGAGCTGGCGAGCTCGATCGAAGTATGACGCGATGTGCTCGACCATTTGGGTCTTGCCAGTACCGGCGGCCCCGTAAATGAGAGCGACTTTGGACTCCGCGAACAGCCGGGTGAGGGCGTCGGACTTCAGGTCATCATCGATCTCGAATGGGTTGCCGGCGAGCCACGCCTTTGCATCCGTCTCGTGGTCGGTCAGGCCGCTCGCGGCGATTGCCTGCAGTTCGTTGATGATCGTGACCGAGTCGTTCTCGTACCCGGTGATGAGGACATGCCCCTTGTCGTGGGCCATGATACGGGGCTTGTGCTTCTGGGTCGGTGGAAGTAACCCGTTGTAGGTCGTGACCAGCTGATCCAAGTCACCCAAGTCTTCGAGGCCCGCATCGGGCGTGTAGATGACGCCGTGCTGTTCGACGTTGTTCATGACGCGCCGCGCTAGAAACTCGTGCTCGCGCCCCTTGCTGCCGATCGCCGTGGCCAGGTCGTAGAAGCGCGGCGTGTGGCGCCGCGGGTACGTGCAGAAGGGCATGGTGTCGAATGGCCTTGACATCGGCGTGATGTAGAGGTTCGACAGCCAGCCACAGCGGTCGGGCTGGTACTGCGCGCGCACTACGTTGTTGTTCATGCCGAGCAGTAGGTAGCGCAGGAGCCGCGTGCCGGGTCGGTTCCTGCGGATGATGTCGCGCGAGCTCTGGAGCATGGTGAAGATCTCGTCGGCCCGCTTAATGCCGTCCGTCGCCCAGGTCCGGATGTGCGCGAAGTCCGCGTCGGTCATGTCGATCAGATCGAGCAGGCTGAATTTGGTCGTCGTGAGGTACTGCATGAGTTTGCGGTACTCGAGCTGCCCCGCGCCCACCTTCATCTGGTGGCCGAAGAAGCGAGCGTAGTTGTTGAACTCGCAGGGGCGGATCGACACCTCCCATGAGCGAATCAGAACGATCGGCATCGCCTGCCCGAAGACGTCGATCGAAGCGCTCTCCAGCTCCATGTTCGCGGCGTACGAGTCCGAGACTTCGATGTTGGTGAAGCCGATAATGCGATCGAACTTGCTCGTTCGGTTGTGCGCTGGCGCGAACGTGACCTCGTAGTAGATTCGCCCGCTCGCGTAGAACGGCCGAGAGTTGAGAACGTAGTAGCGGTCGCGGCGCGGCCCGCCCGGCGGAATCAGCCCGGGCGCTTCGATCTTCGTCGCGATCTTCTCGTGGTATTCGCGTAGCAGTGGATCGAGGTCGAGCGGGAATTTCTCGAGGTTTCGCAGGATCTCGATGCCGAGATGGTCCTTCGCGATCTGGCGGGTGCGAAGGAGGTACTCGTAGTACTTCAACATCAGGCGCTCGGACGGGTCCTCGTCGAGCGTGAAGTGCGACACGCTGACCTGCAGCATCGCGTGGAAGCGCGTGAGTGGCCGGTACTTCGCCTGGGACTTCGCGAAGTCGCGTGCCGGGTCGAACTGTGTCTGGTAGCTGAATCGCTCGGACGGATCGCCAGTGTGCGCCCATACGATCATCGCCTCAACGAGGTCGCGCAGATACTGCAGCACGTTCTTCGAGAGAAAACCGCGATCGGCAGTGATCATCGAGATGTTCGTCTCGATGCCGTTGCTCGCGGCACGCACTTGCCCCTCAATCGTCGGCATCGGTCGCCCATCCCGTCGCTCTCAATCGCGCAGGTTCGCGATCGGCAGAGCGCCTACTCTGCTTTTCAAGGTCGCGCCAGTCCGGCACGAGAGCGTTCATCAATGCCTTGAACTGCTTGCCATGATGCCGGTGGCGAAGATGCAAGAGTTCATGGACGATGACGTAGTCCTGGAAGGGTTCAGCTTCGTTTGCAAGGTCGTCCGCGAACGTCACGATGCCATCCGGGGCGCAGGAGCCCCACTTGCCTGGCAGGCGCCGGACCTGGATCTGCTCCGGATTGACCTTAATCGTGATCGCCCAGCTCATGGCACGGCGCCGAAGCTGGTCCTCGGGATAAAGCGGCGACTTGGCAGCCATCAGCTGGTCTCCTCCAGCACCTGCATGATCTTGTCGATGGCCGCGGCACGATCGTCCTTGGATAGCGCCAGGACCGGTTTGTAGAGCTGTGCCCGGAGCCGGCGACGCTCCTCCGAGTTCTCCTGCCACGTTGGGAACTTCGCAAGAACAGACTCGATTTCCCCCGCCGCCGTCATGGCATCGAACCCTGCGGCTTCCGAGTGGCTCTCGTGGCTGAGCGTCCAAAACACCGCGAAGCCAATGCCTGACAGACCGCTCGCCTCGGCTTGCTCCTTGGCCTCGGCCTTCTCGCGGGCAAGGGCCATCAGCTCGTCCATCGCCGCGAGCCCGTTGATCTTGCGGGTCTCCATGTCCTGGAGGATGCGATCGGCCTTGACCCGAATGCTCTGAAGAACCACGGCTCCAGCCGGGTCGTCTTCCATTTCCTTCTTCAGACCGCGCAGCAGGTTGTAGACCTTGCCCTCATCCGGGCCGTCATCGGTCTTGAGAGACTCCAGTGCGTGAATGTCGAACGTGACGACCTTCGAGAAACGACCCAGCCTTTCCTGGATCGCCCCCTCTTCGATCAGACGCTTGGTCTTGTGCTCAAGATCTCCAAGAAAGGAACCGGTCTCAGAGAACGCCGCCCGTACCGCGGCGTATAGCTGACTCAGGCGCTTGTAAGTTGTGATGTGGTCACGGAGCTGGGCGTCGGGCGACAGAATCTCCCAAAGCGCTTCCACGTCCTTATAGTCGTCGTAGAAGGTCTTGCGCGCTTCCGGGTCGAGGAACCGTCCGTAGACGACGCTCTCCAACTGGGCGTCCGGAGAGAGGGCGCTATCGACCTCAAGGTAGTTCACAGCGACTGCCGCGATTTTCTCGTGAAGGCTGGCCATCAGGAGATCGAGATCCTCGAGGGCACCATTGACGTCGGCAGCGTCGAAGCTGAGCGCCTTCGTGATGTTGCGCAGGATCCCGACGAAATCGACGACCAAGCCGATCCGCTTCATGACGTTGTCGGCGTCGATGTACGGCCGGTTCACGCGGGCCAACGATTGCAGCAGGACGTGGTTACGCATTGGCTTATCGAGGTACATCGTGTAGAGCACGGGTGCGTCGTAGCCGGTCAGGAGCTTGTCGGTGACGATCAGGATCTTGGGCTCTACGTCAGCCTTCTTGAACAGCTTGCGGACGTCCTCCTCGCGACTCTCCGAGATCTGCAGGGCGTGGACATCGGGCCGGTCGACGATGTCGTTCGGGTTCTTGGAATAGACGACCTCCGACCACTCGCTGGGGAGGTAGCGGTCGAGCGCGCGCTTGTACTTGGCGCATGCCTCGCGGTCGACGGCTACCATGAAGGCTTTGTAGCCGAGCGGATCCACGTTCTCCTTGAAGTGCTCCGCCACAAACTTCGCGACCTTTTCGATACGGTCATCCGAGCCAAGGAACGCCCGCAACCCAACGGCTCGGTCGAGGACCTTATTGAGCTCCTCGATGTCGGTCACGTCGTCTTCGTCCGCGATCGCGAAGAACTGCTCCTCCAGGTCCTCGGTGGCCATGGTCATCTCGGACGGCGCCAACATGTACTTGATCGGCAGCGTCGTCTCGTCCGTGATCGACTCTATGATCGAGTATTTATCAAGGTAGCCATCGTAGTCCTGCGCTCCGAAGATCTGGAAGGAACCAGAGCCGGATCGAGTGCTGCCGACGGGTGTGCCGGTGAAGCCGATGATGGTGGCGTTGGGCACGGCTCCCATCAGGTAGGAACCGAGGTCGGCAGCCACGGAGCGGTGCGCCTCGTCGATGAAGACGTAGATGTTGTCGCGGAGCGAGCTGTCCTTCCGGATGTCCTCGAACTTGTGGATCATGGCGACCACCAGGCCGCGGAAGTCCGAGTCAAAGATGTCCTGGAGGTCGGCCTTGCTGTCGGCTCGGCGCCAGGCGATGGCGCTCGACTGCATCTCACCGATGAGGCGCTCGACCCAGCCGTTGAGCTGCCCCTCCAGCTCATTTCGGTCGACCACCAGGATGACTGTGGAGCCGGCGAAGCGGGACTGGTTTTCGAGGATCTGCTTCGCGGCCGTGAGCAGCGTGAAGGTCTTGCCGGAGCCCTGGGTGTGCCAGATCAGGCCACGGTCTTTTTCGGGTTCCGCGCAGCGGGCGACGATCTTGTCGACTGCCACGCGCTGGTGCTCGCGCAGGACCGACTTCTTGGTCTCACCGTCCTCGATGTAGAAGAGGATCCAGTCCTTGAGGGTGCGCAGGAAATCGTGCGGCTCGAAGAACGCCTGAACCGCTGAGCGGTACTCCTCGTCCTCGGTGTGCTTCCACTTGAAGATGAAGCGACGACTGACGTTCCAGGTCACGCCGTACCAGTACCCGAGCAGGTGCGTGACGTTGTGGAGCTGGGCCTGAGCGAGCAGCTCCGGCGTCTCGATCTCGTACCGACGCAGTTGAGTGATTGACCGAGTCAGCGCGTCGCTATCCTTGGGGTTCTTGTGCTCAACGATGGACACGGGGATGCCGTTTACCACGAACATGACGTCGGCCCTGTTGCCCTTGCGAACGACCGGATCGATGCGCCACTCCCAGGTGACATGCAGGGCGTTGTTCTCGGGGTGGTCGAAGTCGATGAGGCGGACCGATCGCATCCGGTTCTCGTTCTCATCGCGCCACATGTGCTCGCCACGCATCCACTTGAGCACGTCCCAGTTGCCCTCGATGCTCGACGTGATCGCTTCGATCGTCTCGATAATCGAACGCGCCTGGTCCTCGCTGAGCCACGGGTTGAGGTCGAGGATCTTTTCCTCAAGCACGTCCGCGAAGAGCATGTTCTGACGTCCGTGCCGAAGAGACTCGGCCTCGAACGGCGTCAGAGGCGTCCAGCCCACCTCGGTGGCGTGGCCAACCATGGGGAACTGAACGGTATTAGCCTCCCCGATTTTGAGCGTGCTCATACGAGCGCCTCCTCGAGACCCTGATCTACGTGGGAAAGCATTGACAGGTCGACATCCCTCACATCAATGGCCTCGGACAAGAGACCGTCAGCGAGCGCGGCCAAGAGCTGCTCGAGAACGGCAACGCGTCTGCGATGCACGGCCACCTTGTGCTCGCCAGCATCCGCCGCCGCCACTACTGCCATCGCCTCGTGAATGTCGGTGGGCCACGCCACCTCGAATGTCTCGACGTCATTCAGGTTGAGCGTCATCGTCCCATGAGCCGACGGAACGATCTGGCTGAGCATTCGCGCCCTACCGGCGTAGATCGCCGATCGCAGAAGACGTCCGGGGTAGGAACTGTAGGCGCCCTTGAGGACTAGCGCCTTGACGTCTTGGTTAAAGGCCATCGGGCGTGCGACCGTCGCGACGGGCAAGTCCTTCGCAAGGCCCATCCCTCGGACAAGCAGCAGTACCGCGCCTTCGGGCGCAAGCCGACTGCCGGCGTCGACGGCGGCCTCGGAGATGTGATCGATCGCGTCGGCAATCACAGGTCGCTTGAGGTCTTTTCCAGAAACCCAGGGGATTTCCCCAACCCAGAACTCAGGTACCGACTTTCGCGGGGTGCCCCCGCTCCAGATCTCACATAGCTCCGAAATTGTTCGGAGTTCCCACCCGACGGGAATCGGACCAATCGACGTCTCCTGCATCGCCCCACCGTTGAGTCCAACTCCGAAAGAAACGGAGATCGTAGCGTTCACCAGGTCCTCAGCCGCACGCAAGGTACGCGTCTCAAGCTCAACCGCAGACGACAGACAGTCAAGCACTCGCGCAATATCCACTTGGGTGGATGGCGGCGGCACTCGGACAGGAATCGAGTAGGCATCAGCTCTGTTCAAGCCGGGCACAGCACTGTGGCTGTTCAACTTCGTAAGGCCACTCGCTCCCAGCAGGTGATAGAGATATCTCCAATCCAGACCGCTCCTATTCTTCACGTAGTAGGTCGTATCGATCGGCCAGAATCTTTCGCTCGAGTACACCACCTCTCCGACAGACCCCTTTCGGCCCACGATGATTCCGGGACCATCGATGAGTCCGACATCGTGCACGCCGACCGGCCCGTTTGAGCCGTAAACGACGAAATCGCCCGGAGCGCGCACATGAGCGGGGAGGGCCTTGCCGTACAACAGCTCAATCTCTCCGCCAAGAGTGGAATCTCGCCATTTACTCACGAGAGCAACCCTCCGAGCATCTTCATCAGTCGCTCATCGGAAGCGCGCTGCTCGATACTGAGCGCGCGAAGTGCGCCAATTAGCGTTGGAATGTCAGCAGGATTACTCACAGTACCCTGCGGCACCCACCGACTCGGGCTGAGGTTGTAGCCGGCATCGCGAGCATCGTCTGTGGTGATGATCGCAACCTCGCCCTCAACCGAATGATCCGCGCGAAACAGGTCAGCGAGCTGTTGGAGCTCGTCTTCCACGAGGTAGTTCTTTGGACGGCCCTTGCGCGCTCGTCGAGACGCGTTCAGGAGCACGATCTTGTTCTTGCGCGCAGCGGGCTTGCGCTTGTTGAGGACGACGATGATTCCCGCGGCACCGGTGTTGTAGAAGAGGTTGTCCGGCAGCAGGATGACACCCTCGATGTAGTCACGGTCGACGAACCACTTGCGCACGTTGCGCTCTTTGTCCTCGTTCTTGGAACCCGAACCTCGCGTCACGGCCCCGGTGTCGAGAACGACCGCGGCGCGGCCTCCGTCGTCCAGTGAGGCCAGCGTGTGCTGGAGCCACGCCCAGTCGCCCTTGCCTGACGTGACACCACCGGACTTCGTGAAGCGATCGTAGGGATCGCTGTCGAACATCTCAGTGGAGAAGATCTGGTTCCACATCGGGTTCGCGACCACGATGTCGAATCGCTGGAGCCCGCCACCTGTGTCCCGGAACTTGGGGTTGATCATGGTGTCACCGCGGCGGATATCGACGTCCATGTCGTGGATGATCGCGTTCATCTTGGCGACGGCGTAGCTCTCGGCTTGCAGTTCCTGGCCAAAGAGTTTGAGGGGCACCTTGCTAGTTGGGTCGAGTTCTCGAGAGATGAGCTGGAGCTTGATGAGGAGTCCGCCAGAGCCGCAGGCATAGTCATAGCAGGTGTCACCCGGCTTGGCGCGCAGGATCCGAGCCATCAGGAAACCGACCTCGGTCGGTGTAAAGAACTCGCCTGCGGACTGGCCCGAACCTTCAGCGAACTTCCGGAGCAGGTACTCGTAGGCGCGACCGAGGAAGTCGGGCTGCACGTCGGCCAAGCCGAGGCGGTAGCGGGGGTCCGAGAAGGCCTGGACGACATCCTTGAGCTTGGACGGGTTGATGTCACGCTCGCCGTTTCGCACCTCGGCGAAGTCGACAATGTCAATCACGCCAGCCAAGCTCGGGTTGTAGCGGACGATCGCCCGGACGGCCTTCGTAAGGTGCTCCCCGATGTCCTTCGGGGAGGTCGACCGCCCGCGTTCGTCCGACGGCCACTGGTATGTCTCCCGGTCTGAGATCACCGCCCAGCGAGCCTCAGGCGGCAGATAGAAGCGGAGCAACGAGTGGTCGGACTCGGCAATTTCCAGGGCGACATCGCGGTCGCCGTAGTCCTCAGCCAGGCGCGAGATCTCGTCATCGAAGACGTCCGAGAGGCGCTTCATGAAGAGCAGCGGCAGGAGGTAGTCCTTGAACTTGGCCGCGTCCTTCTCACCGCGAATCGAACAGGCGGCGTCCCAGAGCATCTGCTCCATGCGCCTCGTCGTTCTGGGGTCAGCCTTGCCCGGGCGCCGACGGCGTCCAGTGCTCACGATCGGTGCGTTGCCTGGATCGGCGAAGTCGACGCCAGCCTCCTCGGCGAGGGCGACAATGCTCTGCAGCTTTGCCTTCTGCACCTTTATGCTCCCATCGCCGCCTTCCCACCGGTTCACCGTCGCGAAGGACACGCCGAGTCGTTCCGCGAGCCCCGCCTGCGTGAGGTCGAGGCTTGACCTAATGGCCCGAAGTGCTTCCGGGACCGTCGCCGAAGATGTCATGTTTGCTATCTTTGCGATATGACAACTCGGCGTCAAGTGCTCATCCGAATCGGCGCGCCTCCCGCTCGAGCACGACCGCTGCGGCGCCTCGCGCACCGCCTTGTCGGGCCGCCCCCTTTGGGCAACGTTGTCAGTATGAGTCCATTCTGCCCTTGCTCAAACCTGGGCCAGGCAAGGCGAAAGTGGGGACCATGAGCAGACTTCCGCGCCCCTTGGACAAGTTCATGGCAAACTTCCACGAAGCAGCAGACGGCACCCTCCTGGTCGACTGGAACGAGCAGCCGCGTTTCAAGCAGCTGGCAGGTCTAGCCAAGCGACATGGTCGGATCCCTGACGGGTGGGAGATTACCTTCGCGCGACACGAGGAGGGGAAGTCTGTCCGCTTAGCGGTTCGCCTCGGCCCTCTGCCCGAGTGGCAGACGCGCGTGCTCGACGCGATTCCTGTCCCCGCGCGGCTAACGGACCCAAACGATGTCACGCAGGCACTTTCCGCGAGCGACACGTTCACTATTCAAGGCAATACTGCTCGACATCGAGCGCTCCGACTCATGCAGGCGCTCGTCGAAGCAGCCAGGAGCGAGGGTTTCTCGGCCCGGGCGGTCATCGGCAAGAAGCTGAACTGGAGTGGTGACGTTCGACGCGACGAAGTGGAGTTCGCCACTGGAGCCCACCGATTCCAGCTCTGGTTTCGGCAGCCGATCGACAAGGTGCCCCACGAGCCCAGCGAGCGGGAGACCACCCGTGCGAAGCGCGGCTACTTGTTTCCAGACTTCGACGAGGTGCCGAGCGAGAACCTGACGCTCAAGCTCGAGGGGCAGGGAGAGCAGTTTTGGGCGTCGTCCTGGTCGGACGCTGCTCCCGAGGAGGAAGGCCCGCGACTCGAAGACCATCTTGCACAGGTCCTCGAGGAGATGAAACTCCGCTGCAACCAACTCACTGCGGCTCAGGAAGAAGCCGACCGCGTCCATGATGAAAAGGAAAGGCAGCGACGCCACGACGAGGTCTTGGCTCGCGCTTCATTCCGAGCAGCGTTCCTAACCGAAGCGATGCAGGAGCAGGCCGAACACTGGCAGGAGGCAAGGAGGCTGCGCGCTTACGCGAGCGCAATCCGCAAGAACGTTGAGACAGATCGAAGTCGCGGTGAAGCAGCACTCGAGTGGGCGCGTGAAATCGAACAGGAGGCTGATCGAATCGATCCGCTCATTCAGGGTGCGCAGGCGCCACGCATACCCGAGCCGAGTTACACCCAGCTGCAGGAGCACACGCCCAGGCCGCAGTGGTGAGTTAGCCCCACCGTCTGGGCCGGTTGACGTACTGAACCGGGATCTCGTCTGGGCGCAGCGGCCGGTTGACGACGCTGCGGTAGTTCCACGGGGTGATGCGCCCTTCTTCGAGCTCTCGCTCGAGGAGCCACGCAGCCTGCGTATGCTCGAGACGTTGTAGCTGGTTGATGACCTGCGTAGTGACCTCGGTCAGCCGGAGCACCTCCGCCTCGGCCGCCGCCAATCGCTCGTACAGAGTCACGGCCCGGTGACCGCACCACGCCCGCAGCAACTCATGGAGCGGGCGATCGCGCTGCTGGTACTGCTCGAACTCCCATTCTGGGGAGGTGCCGCGTCTCTCGTTGATGGTGGAGTCACGAAACTCGCGACCGTACTTGCTCCGCGTCTTGCACTCTCGCTCGTCAAGGTCGACCCACTCAAGGAATGGAGCAGGGCGCTTGGACGCTAGGGTTTCTGCGACCGCTAGCGTGCCTTTCGGAGATAAGTAAAGCCCCTCATCGGTCTCGAACGAGGGCAGCTCTTGCGTGATCGTCTCGAGCGCGCTTGCTCCGATGATCTGCTCGAACGCCGCCCGATCACGGATGCGCGTCGTCCACTTGACGGGCTTTGACTCGATGCTGGCGACTTCACCGGCGATGAGCTCGTCGAAGACCATATAACAGGCGGAATCTTCGCCCTCGGTCAGCTCGAGATCTCGGAGCCGATCCCAGTTGGCCATGAGCTCGTCGTACTCGACGACCGATGACCACGGTCCACGAAGTCGAACACCCGGCACGGACAATTCCCGTTCCTCGTCCTCAGCAGCGTTGAGGAACACGATGCGGTAGCGCACCGGACGTTTCGCCTCCTCAACCGCGAGGAGCTGCACGCGTTGTGACGCGTCCGTGTCTTTAGCCCGATAGATCAACTCGTCACCGATTCGCATGTCGCGAGTCTACGAAACGCGCGCGGCTCGGATACGTCGCCCAGGTTTTCGCTCGCGTCCGCTCTACGCTGCTGTTAGCCCTCTGTGCTCTGAGGAACATCTTTCGTCTGAACAAAGGAATCCCGTGGCTCGCAAAGTTATCTACCAGCTCATCGACGACATAGACCAGACCGAACTCGCCGAGGGAGAAGGAGAGACGGTTAGTTTCGGCCTCGACGGAAAGTCGTACGAGATCGACCTGAACAGCAAGAACGCGACCAAACTTCGCAGCCAGTTGAATCGCTACGTCGAAGCCGCCCGACAAGCGAAGCCCGCGACAACCGGTACGACGTCCACGAACGCACGCAAGCGCCCCGATCTTGCACAGATCCGAGCCTGGGCGCGCGAGAACGGTCACCAAGTTTCTGAGCGGGGCCGCGTCGCCTCGGAGATCATCAAACGCTACGAGAACCATGTGGGCTAGCCTGGCGACTGCAGAACCAATCTGGGCATCTCGCTCAACAACGCTGTTGCACTTCAGACCAGCAGAGATGTACAGCCCCAGGAGCAATGAGCCAGTCGGTCAGAGGACGCACAAGCGTTCTCGTCACGGGCCTTGCGGCTAAACTTAGCGGCTTCCAAGATGAGACCATAGACCTGCATCGACAATCGATTCGTCGGACACCCAATCGCGAACAGGTAAAAGGGCACTAATTCTCTGACATGTAACGATTGCAGCATGAGCTTTCTTGCATCGACCAAGTTGTTGCTGGCGAAACCCACTACAAAACACGCGAAATCTCCGAGGGCTATCTCCGATTCAGGACACTTCAGCATGGAGATAGGCAAAAATGTAGTTAGTGACCGATCTACAACCCGACGCCCCAACGCACTGACACCGAGTCCAGCTTGAAGGCGAGGCGAACCGATCACCTTAGCTTCTCGGAGCGAGGACAACTCAAAAGTACGAAGATTCAACAGAAGTTGCAGCTCTCAGCCGACAACTCCACTCGTGATCTCAAACGCAATACTTTCCAACACACATAGAACGGGGCACAGAAAGTGGGAATAAATTGGGACGAACAAGCACAACAGTTCTCAAGCGATCACTATAGAACCACTCGCGGCCAGACCCGGCTCCTCGTACTCTTGGACCAGGTTGAATCGGTTCTGCCGTCATTCCCAATATCAATCATCGACGTGGGTAGCGGACCAGGGCACCTCGCGATCGAAATGGCCAAGCGTGGCCATTTCGTAACATGCATCGAACCGTCATCCAGCATGCGCACCATCATGCGAGAAACCCTAGATAATTGCCCGAAGGCTGTAACCGACCGCATCCATTTACTGGACGCGAACCTCCAGGGTGCTAGTCAAGCCGTAGGCGGACAAGGCTACGACCTAGTAATGTGTCACGCCGTCCTCATGTATCTGCCGGATCTAGCGAGCTCAATCACCGCTCTTACGGGACTTATGAACAAGACCGGGAGACTATCAGTGGTTACGCGAAACAAGGCAGCCCAAGTGTTTAAATATGCAGAAAGAAGCGATTGGAACTCCGTGCTTGGCGCGCTCCGGGGTGAGAGAAGCGAGCACCCTCTGCACCGGGCGCACGCAATACAGGAACTCCAGGAAGAACTTGACAGAAACGACCTGGACCTCGATATATGGTACGGCGTTCGCACTTTCACAGAAAGCTACGCAGACGACACGCTGGGGCAACCGGACGAAGAGTTGCTCGCTGCTGAAATCATGGCCGCCAAGATGAGCCCCTATCGCGACATCAGCCATCTAATTCATCTCATGGCCAGAAGACGATAGCTTCGACGCGAACTCAAACGACACACACCTATCCCACGCAGAAAGCGGCAAGTCAACTACGGAATACAGCGACACGAAGAGTAATCACCGACTCGATAGTGATTCAGCCAAGCTGTCCCGTACGACGAGAGCTGATCCCTCATCACGCTCCGCGACGCAGAAGACGGACGAAGAATGGCGTTCACTAAAGGGAAGTGTCAAGATCACACCCGTGCAGGAGTCCGCATTGTAAGCCAGACCAAGAGCGTCGACCAGATCGATCATCTCCACAAAAGACTGAATGTGCCAGTCCTCACTCCAGACAAACTCACAAACCACTCCGGAGAACTGGGCCGGTCCCTCCTCGAGTAAATTCAAGACACCTTGATGAACATGTGTCGAACCGGTAATCTGCGCATTGATCTCAGTGAATGTAACCTTTGATTCTTGGTCCACGACTGCGTCGCAGCTAGCGTGCCCTCGGTAGCCCATAGAGAACAAAACCCTGGAAAGCTCCACAGCACCTTCATGTAGATCTTCAAACCAAGGCTCACGAGAGCTCAACGGGATAACTTGACGACTAGGAGCGGGATCATAAACCATTAATCCGGAACCGTTAATTTCAATACCACGATCGGATATGTCCGTTTCGACGTATACCGAAAGAGAATCACGGACAACCCCCTCAACAACGACCATTTCCCTAGAACCGAAGCTAGCCCAGTCCCATCGTTCACTGACGTAATCCTCCACGCTCTGCTCGACATCAGAAAGTACTCGCACCGACAACGAGCCAACAGAATCCGACAACGAACTGTCGGCCCTGCAGATTATCTCATTGCCGCTAGCGGCAGTGTCGAATACTCGTTTAACCATGCAAGCGCTACCTGGTTCCGAGAGTAGCAATTTAATTGCCCAGGACATCTCTCCAGAGTCAGCACAAACAAAACCGTCACTCGCAGCAACGCCACTACTCGCAGCGATCTGTCGAAATGTTGCTTTACTATTTGCGTTGACTCCGCCGCCTTGCGCAACAAAATCGTAGCCCTGCATAAGATTCTCAACTCCACACATGAGCGCCACATGAGCCACGTCATTGGATGGCCAGAGACTCCAGACTCGATCCACAGGCCTATGCTCAAGAACATCCTTAAGATGGTTCACAAAGACGGAATTCCTTAACCGGTCACCTGTCATCAACCTGTAGCCGGAGGATCCCGGTGGCGGGACCACTAATGTGAGTGACGCGCTTGGGATACCACGGAGCGAACACACATACTCCAAAAACTCTCGATCATGCTCCGCCGGAAGGACCACGATATCGTCGGGTTCTACGAGCCAGAAAACTCTCTGAGCCCAGACCGAGATATCACGCCTGGAGTAGAATCGCGGATCGAAATCATTCGCAAAAACTAGACTTGACATACTAACTCCATAACTGCCAGAACCCAATCCCCACCATCCACCACAACCGAGAGGCCGTGGCGCAAGAGCGCCGCGAGGTAACTCGCCTGGTTTGATGCCACAGAACCTGCGTCAGCTTAGCGATGTGTAGGAGAATGGCCAGATCAGACCGAATCCGACTCCAGCTTGTAATCACGAACTGCCGGAATAGCAAAATAAGTACAAGCAACTACAGCAAGTGCAGCCAGAGCACCCCCAATTATGCTCGGTCCAAGGCCGAGTAGGCTAGCCGATACTCCACCACGGAAGTTTCCGAGCTCCGGACCCGCGACGCCTACCACCTGCTCAACAGCGCTCACCCGGCCACGTAGCTCATCGGGCGTGGACAGCTGAATCATCGTTCCACGCGTTACAACGGCCACCATGTCGGCTGCACCCGCTAAGGCCAGTAATGCCACCGTGCCGGCAAGACCAACAGGCAAGGCCAGGGCTCCCAAACACGCTATCCAAACAACAGCGCTCACGATCTGCAGAATACCCATTCTACGCACCCTCGAGTACAGACCCGAGAACGCTCCCGCCACGACGCCACCAAGCGCAATTGAACTAAGCAAGACGCCAAGCATGTCCGGTGAATTGAGAAAACGCTCAGCATTCAGCAAAGGCAACACAGCGATCGGCATAACCAGAATCGTCGCGAACGCATCGATCAGAAAGGACCCCAGCAGGACAGGACGTTTACGTACCTCAGCGATACCCGCAAAAACACTCTGAAGGTTGAACTTCCGCACAGAGATCTCGGGCGGAATAGACGGAAGGCTCCATATTCCGAGCAGTGCAAGCGTAAACCCTACTACTTCCACACCGTAAGTCACCCCCAGCCCGAAAGTAGCAATCAGCACTCCTCCAAGGACTGGCCCGAGGAGCATTGCAACTTGGAATGAGAGTTGAGTCAGGGCATACCCTGCCGAAAGCACTCGATCCGGCAGAATCCGCGGAAGTACACTCCGTCGAGCTGGTCCTCCAGCAGACGTGAAGCATGTCTGCACAAAGACGATAGCAAGAAGTAGAGCGATAGAATTCAGCTCCAGAAACGCCTGCAGTACAAGAACGAGAGACGCTATAACAGCGCCTAAAGTCGTGACGGAAATGACCACTCGTCTATCAAAATTGTCAGCCAACCAGCCACCGATCATGCCCAGCACAATCATCGGGACAGCAGTCACAAGGGCTAGAACTCCAACCCAAAAAGCATCACCAGTCATGTCCCAGATCTGGAAAAGAACTGCAACGTTGGTCATCTGACGTGCTAGAGACTGGGCAGAAGTCCCTGCCCAGAAAAGCCTGAATGAACGGGAGACGCGTAACGGACTCAAATCAATAATGCTTCTCATCGGCGCCTCCTAAGACAACCACAAACAACGACCCACTCAGGACGACAAACCCTACCTAACACGAGACTCGAGCCCAGACACTTCATCGAAGATCCATTCTCCTTCAACGCGGTCTGAGTTCAGTACCTCAGAATACAACCGACTCACCCTGAAACCAGGCACCTTTATTGGCCTCTCGAAGCCAGCGTACGAACTCCACCATTTACGGGCAAGGACCCTCCGCTGTCTCTCGCCGTCAGTGAACGCTGTGCGCCCGTGCACAAGTAGACGGTTATTGGAGAATACCCCTGTTCCAGTCTGATTGAACTGAACTTCAAGAACCCCGCTAGCACCGGGTCGAGACGCGCTCAGCAGATAATGATACATATCCAAGAGATCTTCACGTATCGACACAACCGTGTCTGAATCTGACTCACGGAAGTTCACAGCTGGTCGATCCAATTCATCCAGGAAGAGAATCGGGCCCGTAGTCCTGAGGCTACTACTTCCTCTTCGAGACGTGACGTGAATGGCGTCCGGGGCGAAGAGTCCCTCCACAGACGTCGGGTCATCAAGCATCAGATTCCTGACGACCAGTGCAAGATTAGTGAAGTATGTGGTTGCAGCGCGTGCACCGCCCGACTCTACAAATAGGCCGACAGATTCAACACTTCCCGCGTTACCGAATCCATCTTGATGGACTGCAAGTGCTGACGAGTCCATCGCTGGCCCGAGCCATTTGGGGGAATGGTAGAGCTTCACCGTGCCGTCACGAGCATCTTCACGCTCGGCGGGGTGCACCACCTCGCTTCGCCAGCCCACCTCATCAGCCAGCAATCTACCAACTAGTAACAGAGGGTGAACCGGCAGTTCCGCGTCTCCCAAATAGTTGAAAAGAGCCACACCTGTTCTTGAGTATTCCTCAGCAAGTTCTTTGACTCCGTCTTGAATTCTCTCGACATGTATGTCGACTTCTACGGTCTGCGCCGGCGATTCCACGGGCAACGAAGCGGACGCGAACTTCTTCGATGCGTCAAGCAGAGCTTGCGACCAAGCAGGGCCCAACTCTGATCGGGCGTGAGAAAATACTGGATGCATGATAATCCTTTCGATCGAATTACTACGGCTGAAATAAGAGGTACGTTGAAACTGTTGCTATCGAGAACGGAAGGAGTCGTCTCGGCAGCAGGAACGTGAACAGCGCGTGCATCACAATTCCAGCAACTAGTGCTAAGTCGTACGTGAAATTAGACAGAAGCAATAAGGGAAGTATGATCTCGGCGACGACCGTCATAACCGCTGCAGTTTTCCAGATGACAGCAAAACGCCACTCCTTGATATCGGCAACGCGCACCAACCATCGCGGATACCAGAACTCCCTAAACGACAAGTAGGGCCCAATCAGACTGTTTACGTAAATGAACTGTGCCAACGTTCGGCCAGACATGAATTGCCTCGAACGAAGTTTCATCCAGGCCGAGTTGACGTAGAGGTGAGTGACTGCCACCACCGCTAGACCCTGAGTCCAGGTATTGGCGCTCGAGGTCTCGTGCGAGAAATTGAACATGACGCCGGGCGCTCGTGCTGTCGCAAGAATTGCCAACATGAGAATAGTGAATACTGTGTGAAAACGGAACTCGAAGCATAATTCCAGCAAGTAGGCCAAAATCAACACTGAAATCCAAAACCACAAGCCGAATCCCACGATGATTCCGAATGCGCAAAAAACTCGCAGTATTAGAACGACCCTATATAATGGCAGCACTAGCCTGGAAGCCCCCGGTCGAGAACTAATCAGTCTATGGCGCTCGAAGCTGCCGTTCTCAAAACGCTTCCACCCTCCATGGCGCAGTGCTTCGATGTTCTTTACCAGACAAGCCAAGCCCAAGAGAACTCTGAAGACCTGAACCCGCCACTCAGATGTTTGATAGTCAAAGTCCAAGACAATGGCATCAATCAACCACATGAGTGTTCCTGACACGATATAGTTGGACTTTGTTCAATCCGTAGTGGGTTACTGTACCCCCAAGATTCCAATTCTGCAGACAGGCCCATGCAAGAAACAGATCAAAATCTCGCTTCGACAGTGCCAACGTGTGCGATACGACGAAATCGTAAGGGTTAACTTTGACACTGTCACTACCGTCTATCCGCTCAAGTTCGGCGACTACGCACGAATGGCTCGTGAACATGGGCCACTGCAGAACGGCACGATAGGGTAAAACGTATCCAAGTAGTACTGAAAAACCAGCGAAGATCAAGAGAAGTACACTCATCAGGGCAGCTCATTCGTGTTTACAGGGGATAGGGGGGCAGCTAGCTCCCCCTATCCCCCTATGCGCTTTCAAAGGCACACTTGACTATTTTCACTCGCGGACGTTGTCCTCGTCCGACTCTTTCCAGCTTCCGGTGTCTGTGAACATGTTCTCCTCCTCTCCATTGATACAACCACTGCATTCTGCAGGGTGGGCTTAGTCCGTCTCAACAATCATCAGCGTTATATGATTGCCTTGGCGTCGAATCAACCAGTCCTCATGATTCACGAGCAACTATCACGCTTTAACTCTGACCTACCCCAGTGAGTCCACTTTCACCCCTTGCGTCAACCCGTGCTCATACGGAAGGCCGCGTGAGGAGGACACATCCACAAATCCCGACTCAATGAGCCAAGTTTCGTAATCTCCCGCCGGGTAGGTCATTCCGTTACCCGTAGCAAGAGTCGTCAAATAGAGTGCAAGGCGGGCAGAGAAGACCCCTCGCGTCTCTTGGTCGTTGGGATCAAAGCCGTAGATATAGATTCGCCCGTTGTTCCTGAGAGCGTGGCGGACGCCCGACAGGATAGATAGAATCTGCGTCGGTGAGAAGACTTCGAGGAAATGCGAGCAGAGCACCGCATCAAATTCCTCGTCAAACGTCAGTGCAAAAGCATCACCGGACAAAACCTCAATACGTTCATGATCGTTCACGTCCCGAGCCCGCTCTGCCACAGAGGGAAGATCCACCAGTGTTACCTGCAGCTCCGGATACATCTCGACCAACGCAAGTGCAGTAGTACCGTCGCCACCGCCAAGGTCCAATAGTCGCCTGCAGCCACCCAGGTCCATCTTCTGCAGCAACGATGGAAGGGAGCGCAGGGTGAACGCGGACATGGCATCGTGCAATAAGGCTTCCGCAACATTGTCCCTCTGCAAGCGTGCGTATAGGGTATCTTCAGATCCGGGATAGGCATCAAGCGCTGCGTTTCGTGACTCTTTCACCGAGTTCGTCAGGTGAGCGAAGGCGGGATAGTACAGCGCACGCCAGCCAGGGAGTATCCGCGACCAACTGTCCTGGCCAGCCTTCGCGAAGAAGTCAGATGCCAGTGCTGAATTAGAATAGCCTTCCCCTCTTTTTTTGACCAACCCGGTTGCACAGATAGCGAACAGCAGGACCCGAAGTTTCGATGGCTCTACTTCAAGAGATTCTGCGATCTCCGACATCTGCCGACCCGGACTTTCCTCCAAAAATCGAAAAAGGTCGAGGTCTATTGCCGTTACGATCGCATTGAATAATGCCGGACCGTTGACTATTAGTGCAAAACGCTCAAAGTCGTCCATCTCGGCCTTGCTCGCCCGCTTTGAATCCTGTGCCTCGTTCACAAGGTCTCCGTTCTCTGCAAATGTGTCAGGAAGCATCCAAGCCTGTGCACAGCTATCCTCATGTCGTCCTCTCGAATCGCACTACATGAGAGCCGGAGACTGGTGTCGCCTGCGGCCCCCTTGTAGAAGAATCGCATTGGTGTCCATAAAACCTTAAATTCCGCGGCCGACAGTTCAAGCTGCTCCTCGCCCATTCGCCAGGGCGTCTCCACGACCACGAAGAAACCAGCGCTCGGACTGGACCACGTTACGCCGAATGCACGCAAGTCCCCTAGCATTTCATCCAAGTACGCGAGAAGTGCACTTAGGCGCTTTCGATAAGCCCTACCAAGACCTCTCGACGCACGCGACAGGAGCGGATAGTCTTTCTCTAACATCCGAGCCACTATAATCTGACTGAGCGCTGGCGTATTGACAGTAGTCATGTTCTTTAACAGGGCTACTCGCTTAGCTAGAGAGGCCCCGTCGTGAACTACTTCGGTCAGGAGGTATCCCACACGAAGAGAAGGACTTACTAGTTTGGAGAACGTTCCTATCTGCACGACGCAGCCATTGGTGTCCAACTCCGCTAGTGAAGGCAGTGGGACATCAGAGGTAAAGGCATATGTGGTGTCCTCAATGAGTATTAGCTCGTACATCTGGGCTAGTTTCAGCAATTTGATGCGACTCTGCAGATCCAGCACGCTTCCCGATGGATTGCTATTATCTGTCGCGAGATAAACCGCACGTATCGGCTTTTCCTCAGTTTTGGCTCGAAGAATCGCCGCCTCGAGATCTTCTGGATTGAAGCCGTCGCTACGCTCGTCTATATCCACGGTCGGAAGGTCAAGAAATGCGGCAGCACCCCTCACACCAGGAAACGCAGGTGCGACGATCCCAAGGCTGCCCCGTTCTCGAATGTCTAGTGCACGCATGATGAGAAGCATCGCCTCTTGTGCACCCACTGTTACCACCACGTCGCCTGGGTCAACAGTTGCACTCAGAACAGCTGAGAGGTGCCGTGCTAGAACGTCGTTGATCAACCCGCGGCTTGCGTGGTAGGAGAACATGCTTCGGTCACGCTTGCGCTCGTTCAAGGCGTCCATGAATGTTTCACCGGATACATGGTCTAGCGTCGGTGCGCCAGCAGCCAGGGAAAGTGACGCGGGATAGCGATGAGCAATCGTGTTCAGAAAGTCAATGGAACCATAGATCTCATCATCCGCTTCAAGACTCATGAGAACCGCCCATGAAATTTCGGGTCCTGGCTAGCATTTCGGGTGATCGGATGAGTTCGGCCTGTGCCTCCGCGAAATCGGCCATGTATCTCGCGAAAATGTCGTCAGGTTCGACAGTCCCGTTAACGATTGCCTTATTGGCCAGAACCGCTGGAATCTGACTCTGCTTTTCAAGATCAGAAATGCGCGCACTTAGTTCATCGCTGGAACAGACGGTGTCGACTAGGCCGATGGAAAGAGCGTCTGATGATGGAACACGCCTACCACTGAATAAGATCTCTCTGAGCGCGGAGAGTGAAACCCTCTCCCTGAGTCGCAGAGGAGCTACACCTGGAATTATCCCTTCGTTTACAGCAGGGAGCGCTACCCATGCGTTGTCGACGAGGATCACGTGGTCACAGGCGAGGGCCAGCTGCAGGCC
Organism: Pseudoclavibacter sp. AY1F1; assembly: GCF_002931075.1. Lineage (GTDB taxonomy): Bacteria > Actinomycetota > Actinomycetes > Actinomycetales > Microbacteriaceae > Pseudoclavibacter. The sequence goes on from NZ_PSTQ01000004.1 coordinate 139,930, forward strand.
TCCTCCGATGGCAAAGCTATCAACAATGCAGACCCAAAGCAGGTCCTTCTTACGTCGCACCGTCGGATCATATACGCCGGAAAAAATCTTGCGTAGTAGACCAACTTCTTTCTCGAGGAGAAATTCCAAGAACGATATTTTTCCTTCTGCAAGATGCTTCAGGTTGATCCCGGAAGAAAGCACACGCGATCCTTGATACTTGCCAGAGTTAATGAGCCCTCCTCGAATAACTCCAAGCGTAACGCCGGGCGTAGTTGTCCCGATGTCAACAGCAATTTCGAGATCTAAGGCAAGCTGGTTCGTCTCTGCGTTGAGCGTTTCGGGGAGCTCTATTTGAATTTCAACCCGCCCTCCATGCTGTCTCATGGTGAGAGTCTCCAAGCGCAGAAGGCGGTCGGTTTGAAACTTCCTGGCAAGTTCTTCACTCGAAACGAGTGGATTTGCCATTAGTCGAAGAACATCGCGTCGCGTTTCCTCAGCTCGCAGAAGGGCTGCCACAAATGAGGCCTGCAGTACCTCCGAACGACCTTCATCTTTCGACGGGTCAGAACTGTCTGTCGAGCCTTCAGCCACGCGAAATTCATCAGGGTACAGTTCAACTACGTTCCACACGACCTGCGAGAGACGTTTCGCTGGTCGAACTGCCACAGCACGGAGGTACATCTCGGTGGCGTTGGTAACTATTCGTCGCGCTCTGCTGTCTTCGGCTAGTGAATTAGTGTCGCTCGCGGACGCGACATAGCCGCGATTGGTCGACCTAGACATCATGAGTCCTTGGAGAATTCTGACGCAGGGTCCGATCCACGGCAGCAAGATGTACGCCAAGCGCCTGTTCATAGGACACCTCATCAGCTTCCGTCATCAACTGTGACCTGAGCTTAAAAGCGACACTGTCGGTGCCCTTGGTTCTGAATGATGCGGTGGCCTCATTCACCTCTGGGCTGACTTCATCTACTAGTCCAACACACTTTGCCCAACCCAGTTGAGGGAAACTCTTAGCATAAAGAATGCGTCTAGTATTTGCGCGTCCAACGAGTCGAATCAGCCGGTATAACCACATTCCTGGCGGTGCCGCACTAAGGCCAGACCAAGGGATTTCCGGCTCATCATCAACCACACGAAAGTCGCATGCAAGTGCTATTTCCCATGCAATGTGAGAGCTAGTGGCGGAGACAACAGCGATCGATACAGGCCTAGCTGATTCGAGTGTTCGTAGGGCTTTTTCCCAACGGCCCACAGATCGCACGTCAAGGTCCGTGTCGTTCACCGAAACCGATAAGTCGCGCAGATCAATTTCTATCCATTCCTCAGGGCGCGATCGCACAAAATCTCGCAGGTCAGCGCCGAGCTGGCTTAATGTTGTGTCCGTGCCAGGATTGAAGGTTCCCACTGGCGATCCGTCCAATTCGAGCATCAATCCACTTCCGCTAGTGCTGTTTCTATAGTTGCGCCGGGCCCCATGGTCACGAGTGCCAACGAATCCATGGGACGGAGACTGTCCTCTTGTATAAGTCTCGAAAGCGAGAACAAGAAAGAACCGCTGGACAAGTTCCCGAAGTCTCGCAGTACCCCGACCGTGTGGCGGAGCTGGTAGCGACTAAGACTCAAATTGACCCGGGTGGCATCAATTACCTTCTTACCGCCAGAGTGAATAATCCAGTGATCAATGTCGCGACTAGTCATGTCGGCGTCGTGCAAAAGTCCGCCCAGGGCCGATTCCATATTTGCACCAACAACATACGGGACCATGGGGTCAAGATAGAAGCTAAAAACACTCTGCTCGGAGTTCCAGTCATACCGCATGGCGTCCAGGGCGGTAGCGTCGATGTGACTACTGAATTTTTTAAGCTTGATCGAGGTCTTTGCGCCCGGCAACGCGGTCTTAGTCACGACGGCTGCCGCTGCTCCGTCGCCAAATAGGGAATTTACTACAGCAGATCTCATTGTTCCGTCGTGGATATACGCAGCAGAGCAAACCTCAACACACAGGACCACGGCGAGTCCATCAGGATTCAGGCTGGCCCAGTTGCTCACTGCTTGCAACGCGTTCAGCCCCGCGTTGCAGCCCATACCGACTACATCGAGACGAGCGCATTTTTCGTTCATGGATAGCGAGTGTATTAGCCGTGCAGATATCCCCGGAGTCATGAATCCTGTGCTAGTGACGCAACACAGGTACTCAACGTCGCTCGGCATGCGACCAACTGCGCTCAGTGCGTCTAGTAGAGCTTTCGAAGCAAGTTTCAAACTCCATTCCGCGTGCTTCTTGAGCAGTTCCCCCTGACTCTCGACCTTAGCGCCACCAGCACCCTCACGAGAAGGAAGAACCAAGTGCCGCTTTTCAATACCACCCCTGAGAAAGAGGGCTCGCCTTTTATCGTCCTCTATCCCTAGAATTCGAAGCACTTCTTGTTGGTCGAAGCTGTACGGCGGCACGCTTGTTCCTACAGAATTGACGGTCGCGATACCGGATTCGGCACGCAATCCGCCACGTTCCCTACCCATCATGCGGTACTCTTTGAGAATGGTAGATGGCAAGGAGTTCAAGTTTATCCGCTGTGAACGAGTCGGCCGAGTTCTGTACGTGACGCTCAGCCGACCGGAAGTTCTCAACGCTATGAACGATGCAATGCACGTCGAGCTGAATTCCGCTTGGACGAATTTTCAAACGGATCCGGAGCTCTCGCTCGCCGTGCTGACGGGTGAGGGAGAGCGCTCCTTCAGCGTTGGCGCCGACCTCAAGGAGATGGCGAGTCATAGACCCGCAGACAATGGCCTTGCCTCGACCTTCGGTAGCGAAGGAAGACCAGGCTCGCCTCGTTTGACGGATCGCTTCGATATTACGAAACCCATCATCGCCAAGGTACGAGGCTACGCGCTCGGAGGTGGACTCGAGCTCGCAATGGCCTGCGATATTCTTATTGCGTCTGACGATGCGGTGTTTGGGCTGCCCGAAGTCAGTCGTGGTCTTGTGGCAGGTGCCGGCGGAGTCTTCAGACTGCCTCGTCAGATACCTCCCCGCATAGCTGCGGGTTATCTCTTGACAGGACGGACGTTCGGGGCCCCTGAAGCTTTCCAATGGGGCCTGGTAAATGAAGTCGTGCCGACCTTGGAACTCAATGGCGCGGTCGAACGTTGGGTTCGTGAACTTTCCAGAGTTTCGCCCGTTGCACTCCGTGCTACTAAACAAGCAATGTGGTCTTCCCTTGATATTGCACTGCCCGCTGCATTCACTGAGTCCTTCTCCGAGGAAGAAGCGCGACGTAGGAGTAGCGATGCCGCTGAAGGCCCGCGAGCTTTTGCGGAGAAGAGGACGCCGAACTGGACTTCTTGACATCGATCTAGTCAAGATAGTTCTCGAGGCCACCGTCACGCACCGTGTCCAGCGTAAAGCAGTGGAACCCGCCGCCGAACAGACGCCTGTGACGGTGCTTGACCGGCACTACTGTGAACTTTTGTCGCTCTAGCTCAGATACGAGTTCTGGACAAGCCTCATTCACCATGACGGTATCCTCGTTCACCGAGAGTACGTTGAGGTCAATGTAAGGACTAGTGAGGATTAGATCCTCGCGGTCATATGTGGGAAAATTGTTTGTAGACGGTGCCGGTGGGACAATGTAGTCCCATTTTTTCAGTTTGTCGGGCAGGTAATCCAGTACCCCAGAGTTCCGGACTAGCAGTAGTCCCGGCTTGAGTGCCAGCACCATGCTGTCAATGTGGCTGTCGCTGAGCCCGTCGACTCTGTGGAAACGGAACCTGCCCTCGTAGTGACGTTGCAACCAGTCGAGTCCGAGTTGATGATTTGCTGTGGACACATTGACTAGAACATCCGCGCCGAGTTTCAGGCACTGAGCTCCGTCGATCATGATCTCATATCCAACGTCGTATGGTGAGTCAGTAGGGTTTAGAACCGGTTCGGTAGGTCCGCCCAAAGAGCTCTCAGCATAAGAGGGGTCAAAGCTTTTGTCCGTCATGATTGGACGAGGCATCGTCGCCCAGCCGGAACCGTCACGGAAGTAGTCCATGAAAATCTTCTGCATAAATCGCGTTTCGAAGTATCGACTCCGCACCATGGGCGCAGTTTCGAGAATTTCGTTTCCTAGAACTATCGTGTTGTCGCGAACGTTGAGTGGAGGCACGACCGAGGCACTCCAATCAAGTGTTTGAACGTCTGCGGTTTCGGCCGAAAGATCCATCGGCCTGAGAACTTTTACGCCCAACCCCACGAGAGCGTCCTCCATGCCCTGCAGATCCTCGTTTAGCTCATCCACGTATTTCTGATTGATCGACGTCCGTGCGTTGAGTCGGCCCCCAGGATTCGCCAGGCGGGGGTAGACCCACTCCGATCGTTGAATATTGTCGTGGAAGAAGAGGTCGAACGAAATCTCTCGCTCGTGCGACGTGTAGTTGAGTGCAGATCCAAGCACGACTTCTCGTAGCTGTGACCATTCATCGAAACTGTTCACTCTCAAGCCTGAACTCCTTTGCCCTAGCGGTGTCATTTTGGCGGAGGGTGGAGCCTCTGGCCCGCGGGCCGCCCCCCACAGCAGACCGTCGGTGAAACATACCTCTCGGCAGGTTTGTTTCGCAAGCACTATTTTCTTGGCCAGGATTAGACCGCTTCCTAGAGCCCGACTGGCCCTAGGGGGTGTGGTGAGGTAGGTGGCAAGAAGCGAGCGAGATGACCTCCCTGCCGGATCGTGAAGTCTGTCAACGCTGGTCGTCGCTCGCCTGAACTGCGCGGATCTTGCAACGACTGGTAGCGAGCTGCTGCGAGGATCTGCATGGTGTCCGACAGCCAGTGCATCCGTCCTCAGTAGGATCCGGTCCCCACCAGACGAGGTCCCTCTGGCAGAGCAAATTGATGACTCCGGAAGAGGGTGCTGGGGCCCCCTCGGCGTCGCCCGTCGACTCAGCATGACAAGCGCACCCCGACACTTCGGAAGTAGCCCGCCCCTCACGCCCGTGCTCTCACTGATCATGTAGCCTGACCAAACCAAACCTGCTAACCGGCTGATTTCGGTCGGTACGATCCCACTGGAGCTGATCGTGAACCCTCATGAACGAGAAGTCGCTTTCAGTTCGCCCGTGAATCGGGAGCTGGTACATCGCGCGTCCACCTCAGAGGTGCTCCCTACTTCGTTCTCCGACACATCTAAAGGGACCTTCGTTGCGGGCATACAGTGGCCGCGTCGACATTCCTTCTACGGCCCCGAGCGGTTCGATTCAGCGCTCATTGCCGAGACCATCCGGCAGCTGACAGTGCTGACGCTGCACGAGGGCTACCGGGTGCCACTCGAGCACAAGTTCATGATGACCGGCTTTGGCTTTCAGATTCACGGCGTGCAGCCGAGCGTGGTGCGAAGAGCCGCCGCCGTGGAGCTTGTGGGTTTTGTTTCTCTTGTTGATGCACGTTGGTCAGGTACCGATCTTCGTGGCGGCAAAGTAGAAGTTGCGATTCGAACTCGTGAAGGCCAGTTGATAGCGGAAGGGTATGGCGTGGCGCGCATTTGTAGCGCTTCGACATACGCTCGGATCAGACGTCAGGGTCTGGGCGATAGTCTCGGGAAGACTCAACGGTTGGAGAAACTGCCAGCAAGTGACGTTGGCAGGCAACACGCCTCCGACGTCATGATCGGCAGAACGTCCGACCCCGCCATCCACTCGATTCAGGCGGACCTAGACCAGCCGTACTTTTTCGATCACGCTCTCGACCATGTACCAGGGGTCGCGCTCATCGAAGCCATACGTCAGCACGCTTGCATCCAGCACGCAAATCCGCACGTTGATCTTCAGCGATTCGAGGCCACATTCACGCGGGTCGTAGAACACTCACCGTCAGCAACGGTTCACGCCAGCCCGCACTCTGAGAACTTGTTTCTGATTACGCAGGGACCCGCCGTATGCGTTCGCGCCACGGCAACGCTCCGGGTGTTCGGGCCTACACAGGTGTCTCGAAAATTTCCTTCATCTGTAAAAGGCGGCGCTCAACCTGCTCCGGGGGCACTGTTGCTCGAATAACCAATTCCCAAAAGCCCGTCATGCGCTCCAGGAGATCTTTCCGCTCGCTGAACGCCTCGGATACGAGCTGGATGCCGGTATAGCAGGGGATAATGAGATTGGCTAGCAACACTGGATCTGTCGACCTGGTGAAGAAACCCTCTTTAACCGCCTGTTCCGCAAGAACGCTGAACGTACGGATCCAATCTTCGTATGGCTTGCGGACGGGGGTGCCCACCGTTCTTGAATCGGTAGTGAGCTGAATGCCGGCGCGAACGATGGGATCCGTCATCAGTTTGCGAGAAAGGTCTTCACAGAGACGCATCATTTTTACGAGGGGGTTGGCCGATGAAGCGAAGATCGTTACGGCATCCAACCGAACTGTTTCATGCTGCTGCGCGATAAGAGCTAGCGCGAGTGCCTCTTTGGAGGCAAAATGAAAGTACAAGGCGCCCTTTGTTACGCCGGCATGATCGCTCACGCGCGAAAGGCTCATGTCCGAGTAACCGGACTCCTGAATGAGCGTTGCAGCGGCCTGCAGGATCCTGGCTCTGGTCTGCACAGCCCGATCTTGACGAGGCATGATGCTCCACTTCTGTCCGCATCGTGCGGACTCACGGACAAAATGAGGGATGTGAGAACAACATGCGCTCTGAGATTGCAGTTGTCGGTGCCAACGGTTTTATAGGCCGTCGGGTGAGTGAGTCGCTTGGAGAGCGGACAGGAATCACCGTAGCCCAACACGTGCGGCGTCACCCGGATGAAAGCCCAACAGGATTCGATTTGCGCGAGCCTTCATCGGTACTGGCCACGCTTGGCCGCCCTCTGACAGTCGTACATGCAGCCTCCTACGTCGGAAGCGATGTGAGCACCGCACTTGAAGTGAACGTAATCGGTACACAGAATCTTCTGGCCGCGGCCAGAACCGCGCAGGTTCACCGCTTCGTCTACGTCAGTACAGCGGCTGTATACGGACGCGGCCCGTTCCACGAACGCAACGAACGCAGCCTCGCGATCGCACCTGCTTCGGTATTGAGCCAAACGCGCGCACAAGCTGAGCAGCTCGTCCTAGACGCCGGTGGCATCGTCGTGCGTCCCCACCTTGTGGTGGGTGCAGGCGACAAGTGGGTCCTACCAACGATTGCAAGACTGATCAAGGCTCTAGGTTCGCACATTGACGAAGGGATTGCGCTCCACTCGACCATCCATGTTCGAGAGCTTGGCGAGGTAGTCGCGTGGCTGGCAACGCACCCGGACATTGCACCTGGCGCGTACAACGCGTCCACGAAGGTTCCAACGTCTGCCCGTGTACTCACGAAGTGGGCCGAAACCGCTGACCCTAGTGTCTCGCCTGCAGGGTCGCTCTCGCTCAGCAGTGCGCAGTCCAGTCTGGACGAGAACGCTTTTCTTCGGAACGCGGTCAACCTCCTGGGGGTTCATCACACGTTCGACATCAGCAAGCTACTCGCATCAGGATACGAGCCGCCGGAAAGCGAGACAGGCCTCGATCGAGGCGATCTCGCCTGGTACGAGCGCTCCTTGGCCCACTGAGGTGCAGGCCCACCAAACCGAATCGATCGAAACGACAGCTAGTGCACCTGCATGCCGTTCGGTGCGGCGTCAGTGAACACAGCCGGACTAAGCCTGCCAACCAGGAGCGCGTCATTTTTGGCATTAGAAAAGGCGGTAGCCACCCATGAAGATCAGTGCTCTTCACCAAAGGTGACTACCGCCTGCGTTGACTGCCGCCTGACTTATGCCTGCGGCTGCCACTTCTCGGCGAGGTGACCGGGGAGTTGCGCGGACGGAACAACCTTGGTCGCGCCCACATCACAGCGATGCTCCGATAGCGCTACCGACCACAAAGCCGCCGAGAAGTAGTCCTCGTAGCGGGCGCTACTCAAGAGCCAGTTCGGGTTTCCCGCGACGAACGGCAGTAGGACAGCGTTGAAACGACTGCCGGATCCAATCCGCTCGCTCTCAGAACCTAACCGGATCATGACCGCATACTCCCGAGGTTGTGTCAGGAGCGCGACGGTCTCAGCGGGCACATCCGTGGCTTTGCCGTCATCGTCGGGGTACCCGACCACAACAGCATCTCCGACCAACATGGCATCGGGTAGCCGTTCGCAATTCGCCCACCAGATTGCGGAGGCGCGAGCATTGAACGGCAGGCGACGAACGAGCCCCTCTTCGTTGACGTAGATGCTGATCCCCAATGCAGGGACATCCACGGCTTCGGTCCATCCGTCGACGAGCCGGCGATACTCATCGTCCGACTCGATGTCGATGAGCTCGATTGGCTCATCGACATCTGCTGCTATACGCAGGCATGTAACCATGTTGTTCTCCCTCGTTCGAGCGGCTGGCAACGGATCGTTGCCGGGTAACCGCATGGAACGAGTGAGCTGTGGAAGCCCTCGCCGAGTGACTATGAACTAGCTGATCGGTTCTGTCAAGAGTTCGTTCGGCTAACAGGGCCGCGCCAACCAGCCCAAAAATAGGGAATCGCGGACTTACCACAGAGCAGGAGCCCGTGAGCATTCTGACGTTTCCTCGCATAAGTGATTCCTCGGCATTCAAGACCACGTCATCCGAGAGATCGGTCCGACCCCCGCTATGCCGTATTACAGGACGACCTACTGCATAGCGTCACGGTGCACGAGTAGGACCCAGCCCAGTTGCACGCCGGGCTCTGCGCGGACACTCACCCCTTGCAATCGCACCGAGCGCACGCTGTCGCCCTCAGGTGGCATATGCCACTGAGTTGGCATATGCCACTGATCAAATAGTGGTCGGGGCAGCCACCCGGATGGTTGGCGATGCCAACCAAAGTCCGCTTGGAGACCAGCGGCCCATCACGGCGTGGGGAGAACTCCCCGTCGTTTCACTGGACCCCACTGGGTCCCACGTGCTGGACTGGCGATTCACAATTTGGAAGCGCACCGCTGGGGTGTACAAGGGGGAAGCATGAAGTTCGCAATGGAAGACCAGACCCTGGTCACGCTCGGCCACAAGTCGCAGACGGAATCGGACGACCTCGGCGAGCTCGTGAAGCAGCTCTTCGACGCGGCCGAGCCGCTCGCCTCCACCTTCAACGGCCCCGCCAAGGCGAGCTTCAACAACTTCAAGGCGAAGACCGACGACATCTCGAACGCGCTCAACTCGGCGCTTGCCGGAATTGTCACCTCGATCAGCGGCCAGAACAAGGCGTTCGTCGCTGCCGCAGACGACGGTGCCGCGACCCACGAAGCCGCGGCTGGTTCGACGGACTTCAGCGCCGAATCGTTCCTGACGCGCATCCGCCCGCAGGCCTGAGCGCCGCCACACCATCAGCAGAGACTTTTAGAGGACACGCATGTTCACGAACCAGATGGATCGCAACGACTACAACATCGGCTCGTCGGAAGCGACGCAGGCGAACTTCGAGCAGGTCGCCTCTCGGCTCGAATCGGCGCTCGACCGCCGCGACGCCGATGTGAAGCAGGCAATGGCCGACTACCAGGCCGATGGCGTCTCCGAGGAGTACGCGCACCTCGAGCAGCAGTGGAACTCGGCGGGACAGCAGGTGCGCGACGTCATCGCCGCAATCCGTAACTCGCTCGTCGAGAACGACGACGTCGCACGCCGCGCCCTGTCGGCGGCGCGCGCGTCCATCCCCGGATAGATCGACTCCGGACGCATGTGAGGCGGTGGGACCCGGCGCGGATACCCACCGCCTACTTCCGTGAACCCGTCGGATTTTCGGAGCGTACGCAGGACCGTGCGTGCGCACCGGGCACTACTCCCCCAGACGTGCTGCCACTCGGGGTCTTACGCTGGCACTGATTCGCATGGGGGTGCGCATGGTGCAGAAATCGCCGGAGTTCAACCGGGGGCTCGTATCAGCCGCGCGTCGGTTCGCGCTGCCGCCGCAGGGTGTGGCGCCAGATGCTGGCGGGAAGCTTCGGGTGCAGCATCCACTTGTCTCGCACGTCGGGTCGGATTTCGTGGTCGCCGAGTCAGACGCTCGAGTGCTGCACGCCAGCTCGATGCGTCTCGGGTTGATGCGCGCCGCGGGGGAAGCCGGCGCACGTGTCGCGTGGGTGACGCCGTCATCAAGCTCTCTGACGCTTGGCATGCTCCGCGCGATGCGCGGAACGGGTGGTCGTTGGATTGTTCGTGATCCCGAAGGGCTGCGGTTCGCGGGGACTGGCGTCGTTGTGTCTTCACTGGACGATGTATTCAGCGGCCCGGAGGCATCGACGGTGATCACCCTTGCAGGCGACGCCGAGCCTGGTGTTCCCCGCACACTCTTTTCGCTGCGGATCCGTCACAAGCCGACGTCGTCGTTGCTGCTCGGGGGCACGATCGAGCTGCTCGGTGGAGTGCTTGACCGGAAGCCGAGCGGTTGGGGCACGTCGGAGCCTGCGCTGACGGGGTGGAGCCGCGGCGGACTGACGGAGTTCCTACGTGCGCGGGTGCCCGCGCCGACCCGACTGTTCGTGGAGGGTGAGGGACTCGTTGCGACGACGTCGGTGCGGCGTGGCACTGGGGCCATGCTCGAGGAGACGCATCTGTTGCTGGAGGGTGAAGCGCTGCCTCGGGAAGCGGAGCGTGTGCTGCGCCGGCTGGAGCAGCAATGCGTGGTTGTGAAGGCGCTCGGATCCGTTGATCGCGGCAGTGCTGACTTGACGACCGGTGCTGGAGTGTTCGTGGCACCTCGACTACTTGTGAGCGTCGCAGCGGGGGCTCCGCCTGTATCCCCGACGGCGGATGGACCTGCGCCTGTGAGCCGCTTCGGCACGGTGGGGTCAGGTCGTGTCCTGACGCGGTTCGATGCCCCTGACACAAGCGATGCGCGGAAGTCGGCGGCGGCCAGACTCGACTGGCAGTCGTGGGCGGAGGACTCGGAATGACGCGACGTGATTGGGCTCTGCTCACGGTGAACCCAGTGTCAACGCAGGCCTGCATCGCCGCGGCAGGAATCGTGGACCCCGAGATCGTGGTGGGTGCACTGTGGAGCGGCGGGGGCTTCTACGTGCAACAACCATCGTCGCGAGCCGAGCTGACATTCGTACAGTCCACGCGGATCGGTTCCTGGCCCTCGCTTGGCTCTCTCCTGCCTGCTGGGTATGCCGATCGCGCCGAGAGCGCGGGCGCGGCGTGGTGGACAGAGATCCATTCGAATGGGTGGGAACCGGGCAGGGCCGAGCTACTCCTCGCTGGGATCGCTCGACTGTCCGAGGGCTGGGTGGTGCCGCTCGGTGGCGGCGACGGGGAGTTCTCCCCGTTGTAGGAATGCCCGTTCGCTCATAGGTTGATTCCTGGACCGCAGGGATCGGTCCAGGCGAGGGGGCGTTGGTGTCGGAGTATCGGATCTATCCGGATGGGGTGCTGGGCGTCTTGCAGAAGCTGCAGGCACCGAGCGAGACACTTTCGACGAACGCCTCGTTGTTCCCGGGCATCGCGGAGTCGCTAGCCGGGGCCTGTGACGATCAGGCGGACCTCGCGACCGCGATCAACGCGTTCGTGTCTGCGCAGCTGCAGCAGAGTGGCGTCGCGGGCAACCATCTGGCTGCTGCATCCCTGGGCACCCAGGAAGCCACGACCGTGTACGTCAACGCTGGTTACGAGATGGCTGACGGCGTGCAGACCGCGCAGAACGAAGCGCTCTCCGCCGCGTCCGACGGCGACTTCGACTACTTCCTGCCCGAGGGCGAGTAGCCGTGGTGGATCTGCGCGGGCGCTTGGATCCGGAGTCGATTCCGGGCACGAAGCTCGACACGGACACGATCGCCGATCAAGCGGCAACTTTGGGCTCGACGGGCGCCGCGATTGGTGGTGCGGGTGCGGACGCAGCGCTGGAGTGGCAGAGCATGGCGACGCACTACGTCGCACCGGAAGGCGACCTGCTGCTGGGCCTGATGGGCCCGGTGGAGACGATGACGTCCGCCGTCAGCGCTGACACAGGCACAGCGCAAGGAGCGTTGGCGACGTTCGCGGACGAGGCGGCGCCGATCGTGAAGAAGCTCGTCGATCTCAAGGTCGCGGCGTGGAACTTCCTCACCAAGACCGAGTACGGCATCACGATCCCAGGCGACAGCCCCTACAACATCTACGAGAAGGCGAAGCCGAAAGGCAAGTTCTCCCCGCCACCGAGCGCTGACGACAAGCCGGAATCGGTGCATCTCGACTGGGACCAGTACCAGCCGTGGGTGGACGAGAACGAAGAACGGCAGACGGACGTGACGACGCAGGCGACGCTGCTGGCGGAGAAGGTCGCAACCTGCATCAACGCGCTGCTGCCGATGGTCGAGACTGTGCTGGGCGAGGAGATCCCCGAGTACGTACCAATCGACTATGCGGAGTTCGAAGCAGAGGGCGGCACACTCCCCTGGGGCGTGGATGTCCCAGATGCGTACACCGACGGCATCCACTTCACGACGGGCCTCCTGGAGAGCCTGGCCGAGACGATCACCGGCCTCGGCACCCTCGTCCTCGGGTTCAACGCAGAGACTGGCGGTTTCTTCGACGGCTCTGTCTGGGGTCCGTCGTGGGTGAGCACGCTCGCGCTGGCTGGTGCCCTCGTCGTGCAACCCCTCGACGATCTCCTCGACGGGCTCCAGCAGGGGAAAGTCGACGATGACTGGCTGGATGGTGCAGACAACGGGCTCTCCACCGTTGTCGGGGATGAGGCGTGGAAGACGACCTGGGAAGGTTTCGTCGGCACTCCCGAGGGCTGGGAGACGAACCCTGCCCAGGCCGCAGGCTCGCTGACGTTCAACGTCGCGACGGTGCTGATCCCGACCGGTGCGGGCGCTGCGGCGAAAGCGACGGCGTTGGGCGAGAAAGTCTCGTCGGTAGCCGCGAAAGCTGCGGCCGCAGCTGCCGACGCCGGGGTCCCGGCTTCCCTTTCGGTGAAGCTCGGCCAGGTGCTCGCCGACGGACTCCTCACGGTCGGCGGCGGCCTCACGAAGCTCGACGACGCGTTGAACGCAGCGCTCGAACCGTTCGCGACGGCCCTGGCGAAGGCAGACACGAGCGTCGCCGAGTTCGCCGCGTGGGTGAAGTCGCTCCCTGAATTCCAAGGACCTGACGGGCAGCTGGCTGGGGTGCCGACCGGGATCAAGCCCGACGCGCCGTCTGGCGGGAAGCCTGATGCATGGACGTCAACGGCGACCTCATCTGACGTTCGCTCGCCGGAAGCCTCAGCGCCGGCACGAACTCCGGGGTCACCGAGTGGACTGCTGGACGAACACGGCGGCGTTCGTGATCCCGGCGGGCGTGGGCCCGACGGCGACGGCGACGGCGACGGGAAGCCGGATCTGCGAGACCCGGACGGGAACGTCCGTCAACCCAAGCCAGACGGCAGTCTCGACGATGCGGGTACTGGAGGCGAGTGGAAGCCGCAGGCCGACGGCAAGCCGGTGGATGTCCCCGTCGGGGCACCGGAGAAGCCGGTCTTCACCATCGACCCCGACTCTGGCATATCGCCGGAGTACCAGGCTCGCATTGCCCGCTATGAGCAGCTACTGAACATGCGCGACGCGGACGGCAACTACGTCTACGACGAGCATGTGCGGGCGGCATTCCGCGGCAACATATTCAACCTCGAGAACTATGACCGATACCCGGTGCCTGAGCTTCATGTTACGCAAAAGGGGTCCTCGTACTACAACCGCATCGATTCTTGGGACCCCAGCGGATTGATTGTCGAGCGGAAGAACACGCAGCTCGCCGAGGTGCAACCCTCGACTTGGAAGTCATTTCTCAACGAGATCAAGACTAAATACGCGACCGCGAACGATGGAGTTCTTGTTGCAGATACTCCGACGAATCGCGCTGACCTTGTGGCAGCGGGGCTCGATCCGGATAAGTACATCGGCAAGCCACTGCAAGGGCAGCAGGTTCTGGAGGTGCCAGTTCAGAACGGGCCACCACCAGCAGAACTGCTCAAGCTCGCGGACGACAAGGAAATCCAGGTCAAGGACGTGTCAGGCACCGAGTGGGTAGTGTCGGATGATGGCCGCACCGTCACGGCGGTGCAGGAAGACGGCACGAGCCAGGACTACCCAGTGGAGGGGATGAGTACGTGATCGAGTGGCGATTTTGTGGCGAGTTCAATACGTGGCGGCAGGATGCCGTCACTGACGAGTTGTCGTGGATCGACGAGCAGGAGGCGCGGCGGCGCTATCAAACGGTCGGGGAACGGTTGACAGTGGTACCCCCGGTTGATGAGACGACAGGCATCGTGCCATATTTCATCGTCATTACGCCGGGCGAGCATCCATCCTTCACTGTCGTGAAGCAGCTCAGCCCTGCGTTCGGGGTCGGAGCGCGAGCATCGGACGTTTGGTGGAAGGGCCTTGGTGACGGCCGTCTGTTCGCTCACCTCGCCACGGTGTACGAGTACGGACCGTACAACCCGAAGTTGCCTCCGAAGATGTACAGGCACGTCGCGAAAATCGAAACAAACAACCGCGAAGATGGAACCGGGTGGGTCAACTTCATCGAGTCCAACCCTCGGTCATTCATGAGCGCTGAACGAGACAGTATTTTCCTGGACGACCTCTATTCGACCGAGCCCACATGGGGCGAGTGGGACGCGCTCGTCTGAGCAAAACCGTCGCCAAAGGTCGCGTCACTCGCTGCGAGGGCGGTCTCGAACAGAATGCTCAGCTTCTGTGTTGGTTTCTCAAGTCGTGTGCGTAGATGCCCCGAGGTCTCAGGTCATCGAGAACAGCACCATCCCTCCAAGCCGTCACAGCACTTGCAAGTCGCGGCTGGCAACGCCGGAGCCGAAATGTCGGAGGCTGCTCGTAGCCTGCTGGTGAATCACACTTCACCCAAGGAGCACTACCTTGACAGATCGAAACACCTGCCCGAAGTGCCACGAGTACTACGCCGCCAACAACTCATTCTGCGGGAACTGCGGCCAGGCGCGATACCCGTCGGCGACCGTCGATCAGAGCCATAACCAGGGCGGCACGAACATCGTGGCTGGACGTGATGTCACTCTCAGAGACGAGGATCGCTGGGATACGCGCATCCGGATGCATATGGACCGTAGCAACCAGCGGCGCATCTGGCCGGCTGATCTCGTGTCAGCAGTCTCCGGCACCATCGCGATCCTGAGTTTCTTCGGGGCAAGTCAGCTCCCGAGCACGTTCCTCTGGCCTCTGATCGCAGTAGCATTCGGAAGCACTGTCGTCCTGTATTTCGCCTTCGCTGCCGGAAACGATCTGCGTGCGCATGGGAGCCACGTATTGCCCTTCGGCTTGGGCGTGCTTGAGCGCACAAAGGACGGCGCCAACTGGCTGACCGAACCGGTCGCCGCGTGCCCCTTGTGCCCTGCGGATAAGCAGAGCGTCATGCGCGTTCAGCGCTCCATAAGGGGACCAGTGTGGGTCTGTGGACACACAGCTCAGCACGAGATTGGTTTCGACGGAGCCCAGCTCCCGCAGCTCATCCCCGGAGCGTAGGAGAGCAGCCACCGACACAACGCCAAAAGTACTCGCTACAACCACGAAACAGCGGTCAGGAAAGCGTCACCAGCTTGCACTGAGAACATCGTGGGAGCGATTGCAGGTCCAGGAGCACGAGGCATCTCGGGCACCTGGGCCAGCCGATCGAGGCATCTTCATCCATGACTCAACCGTAGCCATGGACGCACCCCTATGACCGCACTGTGGATAACTTCAGCCCAGCTCGCCGCGGTCCTCGGCAAGATCCACGTCGACGATGGAGCGTGCGCCAAGCCACCCGCCGAGCATCAGCACGAGCGCCGTGCCACTCAGTATCCCGTCAAGGACACCGGCTGGGAGCATGAACAGCATGAGGGTCATGGTGACCGCACAGTTAATAGCGGACAACGCGAGTCCCCACAGGCGATTGCGCCAGAGGCCGATCGCTCCGATGAGCCTCAGTGTCCCGAAGATACCGCTCATCGCCATCATCAAGTACAGGTTCTCGTTCAGGTAGGGCAGCGCGAAGATGTCAGCGCGGTCGATGACCGATTGCTGGGGCACGCCAGATGCGAGCAAGGCGATGAGGCCGACGAAGACAGAGAGTTCCATCAGCACGCTCTGCACAATGAGGAGGACGGCTGCCAAGCGAAGGCGTCGAGCACGAGAGCTTGAAGTCACGTAGTCAACCTAGTCAGCTGCAGAAGCGCGCGGGCGAAGCCGCACCGCTCTTGGCGTGCGGCGTTCGTGGATCCGGCCGTATCCCCCGACTTCTGCACCTCTACAAGCCGAGGTTCCGACGCTCGTCCAAGCGCATCGAGAGCACCTGATCTCGGCATCACAGGGCCTCGGCTGGACGTACGTGTTGTGCCGCGTCGTAGACCTACAGGTCACCGTCTGGCCAGGCGAGCTGAGCAACAGAAGGCAACAGCCCGGCGACCTCGATGCCTAAGGCCTGGGAGATTCGGGCCAGGACCTTGATCGATGTATTGGCGGGCTGATCCTTCTTCCAGAAGCCGCGCTCAATCTGCTGGTAGTGCGTCCGCGTCAGGCCCGCAGCATGCGCGAGAGCCTCCTGCGTGAAACCGCATGCCATTCGCTGCCGTTGCAGGTTCACACCCAACTCGCGCGCATAGGCCTCCCACGACGATGGGGCAGGCGCTTCTGGCATTGCTCAACCGTGGCAAGCCATTGGACTTACGTCAGCCAGATATATCCGGCATACTATTTCTGGCTGGAATTATCTGGCTACGAGACCTGCGGCCCAACCCCAGACAGGGAACGGCGAGTGGGATACCGACAAGGAGGAAATCATGAGCGGTGGAGACGGATACGCACTGAGCACGCCTAAGCGGCGCGGTCTGAGCCTGCGGCGAGCGTGGGCTGCGCTTCGACTGGCATTTGCGACTCGCTAGCAAGCGACCAGACAAAAGACACTTCTGCCTGCGGCAGGAGCCAGCCGTCCACGTCGATCGTGACCAACTTGCCGGGAGTGACTTCCGGCAGACGCGAGACACGTGGGCGGCGCGCGCTTGAAACGAGATCACTGACACGCATCGTCGCGATGTCGGTGTCCGTGTAGTCGAGCGAGAGGGTGAGACCTCGAGTCGGCTGGACGATAGCGACCGCGAGCATGTGCCCACTCTTCGACGTGATCGTGCGGTACACGTGGCGAATCCGAACCGGCTTGCCGTCGCGCACAACATCGTCGCCAATGTTCACACTGTAGACCTGGCTGCTTTTCTTCGCCGAGCGCCGGATGCGGCGCGGTTCACCGTCAACGCTGAACTCGAGAAGCTCGAACGAGCTTTGATCACTGGCCACGAAGCCGGGGCGAGGCGTCATGAACCAGGTTGAGGTAGACGGCACGTTGGACACGAGATCATGAAATTCCTCGCGGTCAGACGTGCAGGTGAACTTCTTGACTGAGTGACTTGGCACGACGGTGTACTCCCAGGTCACGGTCACCGCAAAGGCGGGTAGGCCAGCACGAGGAACACTGGTGTTCCTCTCATCTATAGATGAGAGCCGGATACGAACATCGACATCGTGCCACCGCTCAGGAGCGCGGATGGCATTGTCACGGAGGTCAGCGTAGATCTCGCGTGCGAATTCGCTGTCCGCAAGCCGCAGAGCGAGGGCATTGCTAGCCACGCTGTCCAGAAGTTCTGGAGTAGCAACTCGTTTGAGGTCATCAACGTTCACTGCGAAGCCCTCGACAACGGCGTCGCGAAGCTCCGGGGCTGCTTCAGCCAAAACTCGGCGCAGACGTTCGGTGTCGCGAAATTCTCTGTCTTTGCCGTCGAAGTAATCCCAGACGATACCGAGAAGGCCAGCTCCAAAGAGAATGCCACCAAGCTCGCCCAGCGGCCAGAACGTAAGCCACAGCCAGTCTGGATTCTCAGCGAGGGCCCTCGCTATCGTCAGCAACCCAACACCGACTCCGAGCGCGAGTACGGCCACGATCGTGACTTTGAGCTGTTGGATGCGGTCGAGCGAATCGGGGTTGTACTTCATTGCTGAGCATAATTATGACTGAAGAGTGCCCTTTTGCCAACCCGTACTAATCAATCGTGCAAAAAATGCTTTCAACACTTGAAGACGCTCGTCAACCTAGCCCGATCCTGATAAAGCAGACGCCCCGGCCGGGCCGCAGGTGAGACTAATGCGCAATCGCTCTTCACCCTTTACGACAACGTTGCGACTTGCACTTCTATGTACTCAGTGTGAGATGCCCCACCTGCATCGACGTGATCGACGGCGATTTGCACGTTATCAACTGGAGTTGAGAAATAGAGCAGTTCGCGCCAAACGCCTCCTGGCGCCAGAAGGCCAGGCGGAGTTTCCGAGGAAAACTGTGGGGCGACACCATGCAGAGTCGAGATTTCGACAGACTGAACCGTCGCATCAGTGGAGCTAACATTCTTGAGGAGAACATAACCGACCTGCCCCGAACGTTGAATTGAAGCACTGAAAAGCGAACCAACATACGCTGGCACCTCAGGCAAGTCATGTTCGTTCTTCAAGGCCAGATCTGTGAGAACGCGCTCAAGTAGGGAACTTAGCGAGCTTTTTGTCTTGTAGGTACCCGTCAAGTAACCGCTTTGCTGCAGAGTCTTGACGTATTCATCGACCTGAGATCTTCTACTAAGATCTTGATTTGTGGGAATTGGAGAGTTCTTGACCCAAACATATGTTGGACGCCCGGAATTTCTGACTAAATCGAGCTCGTGGACACTGTTTGGCACAGAGTCAGAACCAGGAGCACCTAAGGTTGACCAAAATATGGCAATGCAAGCATCCGCCCCGGCAATCGCACTAGCGTCGATCAGGTGCTGAGCCCCGAGGGAATCATGGCCACCATGCGGGAGATCAAATTCCCACATGCGGGGAAGAAAGAAACACCTGAGCCTGGCGCCATTTCGTGAATTCCAATCACTGAAAATCTGAGGAATAGACTCCCTATCCCGCTTCAGATCCCCGGGTGAGGCAATAAATACTTCGAGAACGTTGGCTTGATACAAAGGCCTTCTGACCCCTAGGCCGGAAGTAGAGAGTCGATATAGTCAGACGCCGCATCATCTGGGACCAATATTAGACCAGATTCCATGGCTTGATCAGCAAGCTTTCGCAGTAGTTCAAGATTACGTGGCGTCAAGTCGTATTCATGTTCACCAACGAGCAAATTTGTACGTTTTTCGAAATTTTCCATTGCTTAGTTACTCCTTCTCAGTTGATTGTATAACGAAAACTTAATTAATAGAAGACTTACCAGGATCACTTCCGCTATTTACCGCCCTTGCCAGTTGAATATGAACACCCGCAGCGACAATGACTTCCACGCCCAACCTCTCCACTTCTAGTTCAGGAATGACGATCTGATGGTCATATCCCGGAGGGTAGTCCACAAACGTGGCTCGAATCGGCGCCGACAGCTCGTCCCATTCAATTGCACTTCCGATTTTTGCAGCACCCATCCTGTCATTGAGCCCTCTCTTGCGGGCAACCGGTGAGAACAAGTCGGCGAGCCTCCGCGATGCGATCCCCGCAAAGGGTACAAAGTTCACCATGTGACTATTGATGGAAGCATCATTACTCGGAAATACACTTATCTCTTGTGAGTAAAGCGACTCAGCCATACTCTTCCCATAGGGCTCTACGTAGAAAACATTATCAATTCCGAACGAGACCAGATTTCTGGCACACTCGTGACAGGGGAAAGTCGTGACGTACATCGAACCACCAACGACCCCGACACCTCGCCGGAAAGCATCCGAGAGAGTTGCCATCTCAGCGTGCACACTCCTACCAAACTCGATGAGATGCATGATCCTTGTGTTGTTGAAGGACTCAACTCCAGCTAAACCTGCCACAGCCTCCTTGACTGGCGCCACCCCCTCCTCCGGGAGGTAGCTCTGCAACGAAGTCAGCCATTCCACTGCTTCGGGATAGTTCTCTTCGATAGCGCCAAGCGTGTGTCGCCATTTTTTCGGAGTGAGCAACACGTCCAAGAAAGAACGGATGGCATCAATTCGACCCACATCACTGGGGTCGAAACCATTGATGTGGTCTCGATGATCTAATCCATCGTTTTCTCGATATGGGCCACCATTCGGCTTTGCAACCTCGTTCCATCCGATCGAAACTACAGATCCATGGGAATCTACCAATGCAGCACCGACGCTCCGTCCGAGAGACACCGATGACTGCGCAGCTAGGAATGCAGTGGACATTGCGCTCTCCTCGGTGGTCGGAGCACCGAACGGGTAGGAGAAGAGCTGCATCACTAGTCGCGTGATTTGTGCCGTAGCGACACGGTCAATCTCTTTGTCTCTTTCTCGTGCAGGATACTGTCGCGTCTCGGCTCGAGATCTAACGAAAAGATCCGCGAGCTGGAAAGTGTCGTCCACATTCAGACGAGTTTTGGGATCGAGGTACAGCATAGAACTCTTGATGCCAGCATCAATTGCAATAAGATCGCGCGCTAACGCAGTGGGGTTTACAGAACTCTCAACATCCTCATCTGTGTCAGAGTGACCAATATCTGTTGACACTTTGGATCGAGGACTCTTGCTTAGTTCCTGCCGATAACCTTCAACCAGATAGTCCAGGCGATCCGCGCGACGTGCGTTCGCAGCGATGAGAAAAAATCGACTCCCATAAACCGATCGCAGAGTGCGAACCTCGGCAGGATGCATAAGGTGAGTAATGATGTATGCCACACCTTTTTTGCCACCCAGGACGGCCTCCTGAGTGAACTGCTCCCGTTTTTGATTTATTTCCAGCACCGCGAGCTTCCCCACGATAGCAGGATCAAGAAGTCGCAATGTATCGCCTGCACGCATCAGTCCTCTGTAGGAGGAAAACACGCGTTCACCTTCGGCGCTAGAAGTTGACGGTAAACTATTACCGGTGACGTCCCTGTAAGCTCTTTCGATTAAGTTAGAGAGCTTAATCTGCCTTACGGCATACCCAATCTTCTCCAAATCCAGCTTCAAGGCGTTCACAATGGAACTCGTATGGGTACCAATCGGTCTGGATATGGCGAAATAAAGCGGGTGGCGAGGAAGGGAAGAAAAATCATCTCGTTCCGCCGCTCTTTCTGCGCCGAAGGACAGCTGCGGTGCGCGCGCACCCTCGACGTTCGTCGTCGCAGTAGGCTTCTCCATGCCGATGGAGTCTACCGGCAGGGTCGTACACTTCCTCGATCGTGTCTGCGTGTCGATTCGGGAGCTCTCGCCGCTTTTGACATACTTCCTGAGCTTGCGGGGGCGCAGCTTTGCTTCCTGTCCCTGTCCTCGCCGAAATTTGGCAGCCGTGCTAGGGCCTCGAGAAAGTTGCATTGGCCGTTCCGAACTCTTGGTGACACGTATCGACACGGGATCACGCCGCCGCGTATCGTCCACCGTCTCGACGCCCACGGTTCAAATGGGGAAGCTTTTGAAGTCCAGGTCGACCGGCATCGGTCCTCCTGGCCACGCTCCCCAGAAGATTGTTGCCTCGGTCATGAAGTTCCGCTGCGTCTGGATCTTGGCTGCAAGGCGGACGTCTGCGAGCTGGGTGGCGAGGACCCACTGCGGCCAGACGCCCATCCGCCACTCCACATCAATCTTGAACAGCCACTTCGCGCCCCGCTGGAGCCTGAAGCCATCGACGTTCTGAAGCGCCTGAACGTAGCCGGTGTCCTCGTCGGGTTCGCCGAACTCGAAGACGAAATCGTCGAGCAGCTCATCGTTCACCCACACGGCCGGTGGCCGGTACTCCGACTGAGGATCGATGTTCAATGCGATCGTGCACAGCACCCGCTCCCCGAATTGGTACATCGTCAGGTGCCCCCATGGGCGGAAGAACAGATCCTCGTCACGGAACAAGGTGGCCAGCTTCGCAGCGCCTCGGTCGCTGCGACGGAGCCCGGTGCGCTGGTCGACGTGATGGAGAGCGGCGTACGCGTCCAACCGTTGGTTCAGGGATTCGCCGTCGAGTCCAACGCCGCTGCTTTCCAGGTAGGCACGGATATCGCCCTCAGGTTCAACGGCGTAGCGCTTGAACATCTCAAACAGCGTCGCGTGTGCCTGCTCAACGCTTCCCATACCCACGACGCGAACTAACGCTTCGCAGAGCGCGATGCGCTCGGGGACGAGCGCCCCAGCTCCTCGGCGCAGCTCACGAAGTTCCTTCACGAGCTGCATACGGAGCGGATCATTTTTCATCCCCTGATCGTGTCAGTTTCGTGTCAGTGACCGCTACGCCTCTTTCCGTGAGGCTCGAAGTACCCCAAACAACCGGGGCTCGCTCCTCCGAGAAGGGACAGAACTCATGTCGAACAATCAGATGGTGCCGCTGTTCGGTGGACACCGCACGCAGCAGGGCAAGGTGCTCAGCACCGGCATCGCCAGGGCCGCGAAGCGCGAGGTGGAGCAAGTGGCTGCTCGAGCCGAGATTGCGGCCGTGACGGAACAAGCGCACGCGTTCCTCGCGTCGCAGGCCATGACGAACACAGCGACGCTCGTGATGCAGGCGGAGGCGCAGATGAAGATCGCGCCCGGTGGTGCTCAGTTCTACGAGGCCATCATCACCGGGTACGCGCTCGGTGCCGGTCAGCGAATCGCGAGCCTGTAGGTGAGCTTCTGGGACGCCGTCACGCTCATCGTCGGAGTCGCGGCAACGCTCTTCGGGCTCTGGGTCATCGTGACGGTGCTCGTGGTCTTCGTCCTCGACACCTACGACGACTGGAAGGCTGCCCGGGTCAAGCGAATCGAGGCAGAGCTCGACGCCCGAGCCGAGCGAATGCGCGCCACCATCCTGTCCCTGGCAGACGACCTCGCCTCCGAGCGGGACGATGCCTCGCGGGAGCTCACCCGGGCCATGTTCCTCGCCACAGGGCGTACGCCGGAGCCGAAGGCATAGCTCCACTCCTCGTCGAGTGCGGTGTCGTTGCAGGTTCTACAACACCGGCTTTCGCGGCACCGCCCCGACGCGCTCATCTCTGAACGGTCCTCGTCGCTTCGCTGAACCAACTGCTGTCTTGGGGTCTTCACGGCTCGCAGCGGGTGGTCCGTAATGGGCGCTGACACCGCTACCCGAGCTCTTCGGGCGCTGCTTTGTCGCGTCAACTTTTACCTCGAAAGGAGGAGTCTCTTCATGGACTCTCACACCACCCACAATCACCCAGATAAAACTCCGCTGCCGGGCAGCTTCAAGGCGGTCCTTGCGGATCCGCCCTGGCAGCTACAGCAGAAGGGCACGCTCGGGGCTGCCAACCACTACGACCTCATGACCGACCAACGCATCCTCGGCATGGGCGACGCCCTCAAGAAAATCATGGCGGAGAACTCGTTCTGCTTCCTCTGGGTCACCACCGCAACTGTCCCACTTGGCATCCAGGTGCTGGAGGCGTGGGGTTTCAAGTACACGAGCTTCTACTTCTGGGCGAAACCGCGGCTCATGCTCGGCAACACCTTCCGCAACTCCGGCGAACTGCTGCTGCTCGGAGTGCGCGGGAAGGGGACGAAGGTCGCGTTCAAGGGCCAACCAAACTGGGGCATGCACCCGCTGCAGCAACACTCTGCAAAGCCAGAAGAGGTGCACCACATCGCCGAGCGCCTCGTCGGCGGCGACGGGCCGTTCCTCGAGTTGTTCGCCCGTCGTCCCGCTCCGTCCGCCAAGCACTGGGACATCTGGGGCAACGAGTGCGATGCGACGATCTCGCTCGCGAAGTGGGGCTACCCCGTCCCCGCAGACACCAACACGGAAGCAGCCACTCGGTTGCAGGACACCACGGCGTGAGGGGCGTGAAACATGCCGGACAACACCAGGCCGCGCTCGCTCGCGGAGAAGTTCTGGACGACCTGCCTGTACGTCTTCGGCGGCGTGATCCTGCTCACCCTCGCGATCGAGGTCGTGAAGAACATCTGGGTGTATCTCCTCATCGGTGCGGTCATCGTGCTGCTCATCACGGTCGGGATCTGGTGGTGGCGACGCCGCAACGGCTGGAACTGAAACCCACAACCACCACGCGGAAGGAAGGTCGGTCATGAAACGACCGAAACGCGAACCCGCCAAGCGACACCGCATCACTCCGGTCTGGCGGGCAGAGCTCGACAGGGAAGCGCTCGCGAGAGCTCTCCTGCTTCTCGCGATGCATCTTGACGAAGAGGACCCCAAGCCTCATAACCAAGGGCAAACAACAGCAACAGACACGAACACAGACACAGAAGGGGGTGGAAAACATGCACACGAATAAAAACTCGCCATGGGAATGGCGAGAACTGACCTGGCCAGACGCCCTGTCCCCCGGGCAAGCCCACGACGCCCTCGAACACCTGGCCTCGTCAGCCTCCCTCGGTCCCGTCGTGCTCGAACTACGGGCCACGAAATCCGGCCTCCGCTGGCTGCTCGCCGCGCAGCCCGCACGAATCCTGGAAGTCCTCTCCACGCTGAGCTCACACCTGAACCTCCGGGCACACACTCCTCGTCGCACCCGGCACGACGTCGAGCACGCGGCCGCGCTCCGGATCGTAGGGAACGATCTCTCGCTCGAGAACACCCGGATCAGCGCTGCCGTTCGTGGCCTCTGCGGGGCACTGTCCCGTCTCCGAGAGGGCGAGGAGGTCGTGCTCCAGTTGCTTCTGGGGACGCGTCACCGGCCCCCGGTCCGCCAAAAGGAGTCCGCACAGGATTGGCTCCGACTACTCCTGGTCGGTCCAGCCCCGACACGGACGCCGTCCGCATCGCAGCGACACCGCAGCAGCCAGCACGGCTTTTCCCTCACGCTCCGAGTCGGTGCCAGCGGCACGACAGCTCCCCGAGCACGGCAACTCTTCGGGGACCTGAGCGGCGCTCTGCGTGTTCTCGAGACGTCAAGTACCAGGCTGCGTCTCACGGGCGACACCGCCCGACAGCTCACTGAGGCCAAAGCTCCGTGGCGCTGGCCCCTGATCCTCACCAGCGGAGAACTCCTCGGGCTAACGGGTTGGCCGATCGGGGAACCACCACTCCCCATGCTCGGCAGCATCCACCCGAGGCAACTGCCACCACCAGCCTCACTCGTGCGCACGGAACGGATTATCGGCACCGCCGTCGCACCCGGACACGGCGAACAGGTCGGTATCCCGATCCGGGACGCCGCCTTCCACACACACCTGCTCGGCCCGACCGGTTCAGCGAAGTCAACCGTCATGCTGTCACTCATCACGGCGGACATCGAAGCGGGCAGGGGCGTGCTCGTCCTCGACCCCAAAGGGGACCTCGCCGACCGCGTGCTCGACCACGTACCAGACCACCGCGAACAGGACGTCGTCGTCATCGACCCGACCAACCTCGCGCCCGTCGGGTTCAATCCGCTCGCGGGCAAGGCCCGGGACGCTTCCGTCACCGCGGACACGCTCCTTGCAACGTTCGAGGCGGTCTTCGCGAAGAACTGGGGCATCCGCTCCGCCGACATCTACACGGCCGCGTTCAACACCCTCGCCCAAACCCCGGACGCGAACCTGCTCTGGATCCCACCACTCCTGACCGACCCCGCGTTCCGACGCAGAGTTTTGAAGCTGATTGACGACCCGATCGGGCTCGGTGGCTTCTGGGCGCAGTTCGATGCCAAGACCCCGGCGCAGCAGGCCGAGGAGATTGGGCCGGTGCTCAACAAGCTGCGCCAGCTCATCCTCCGACCAGGTTTGCGTGCCGTACTCGGTCAGAGCCAGCCGCGATTCGATCTGAACGAGTTGTTCACGCAGCGGCGCATCGTCGTCGTGAACCTCAACAAGGGGCTCCTCGGGTCCGACGCTGCGCGCCTGCTCGGCACGCTGCTCATCGGGCAACTCTGGACGAAGATCCTCGCCCGGCAACGCTCGGGACTTGAGCACCGGCACATCGTCGGCATCTACATCGACGAAGTCCACGACTTCCTCGCAGGCATCCCCGGTGACCTCTCTGACGCGCTCGCCCAAGCAAGATCACTCGGAGCGGCCTTCACGCTCGCCAACCAGTATCTGAAGCAGTTCACGCCGGCGATGCAAGCCTCGGTCGAGGCGAACACGCGAAACAAGATCTACTTCGGCCTCGGTGGCAGTGACGCCTCAACGATCGCTAAGCACACGCCAGGGCTCGACGTGCAGGACTTCCTGCTGCTGCCGAAGTACCACGCCTACGCGAACCTCATGCAGAACGGCAACTCGACCGGATGGATCTCCATCGCGACCACACCACCACGGCCCGCCAGCAGCGATGCAGCCGCGATCTACGCCGTCAGCCACGAGCGATACGGCGTCCCAGCAAGCGACACCGAACAACAGATCCGCGACCTCATCGCGCCCACTACAGCCGACTTCAGCGACAGCGACGACGGACCGATAGGGAGGAGCAGACGATGAAACATGCCAGGAGTTCGAGACGAATCGGGAGACGATCCGCCCCACTGAACAAACCGGGACAGCGCCGCCAGACCGCGGCACACGCCCCGCATTTGGACGTGACTGACCCCTCCACTTGGGGTCCCCACCCGGCCGCATCGCTTTGGAGGCCACGACCATGACCCACAACGCACCGGCCCCAGCTCCAGCTCCAGGACGCTCGCCCGTTCAAGTCATGTTGATGAATTTCTTGTTGAAATTCAGATTCGCAACAACACCACAACTCGCACGCCTCGACCACCAGCGCTACGGCAGCCGTGGGTCCGCCCTCCGGCAAACCACCCGCCACCTGGCGTCGCTCGAAACTGCCGGCCTCGTCCTGAGGCTCGAGCGGAGAGTCGGTGGCTGGCCAGGAGGCTCCGGCCCAGCCGTGTGGGCGCTCACGACCAGCGGCTACCACCAGATCACTGGCACGACGGGCGCTCGCCAACGACCGCGATTGCTCTCGACTACGTTCCTGGAGCACCTGCTCGCCGTCACCGAGACCCGGGTCATCGTCGCCGAAACGGTCCGCGAGATTGACGGCGCGAGCGTGCATGTCGAGCATGAACCGGAGTGCTGGCGCACCTACCTCGGCCTGCATGGGCAGCGGCTCACCCTGCGCCCCGATCTCCGGCTCGAGATCACCACCCAGGAGTTCCGTGACAGCTACTTCCTCGAGGTCGACCGAGCCACCGAAAATCCCGCCCGGGTCATCGCAAAGTGCAGGCAGTACCAGCGGTACCGCCGCACCGGCCAAGAACAGCAGAGGGCGGGCGCCTTCCCAGCCGTGCTCTGGATCGTCCCGCACACCAAACGCCGAGACCAGCTCAATCAACACATCCGACAAGCCGAGCTCACCAGCGGCATGTTCCACGTGCGCACGCTCGACGAACTTCCGACGATCCTCCGAGACGGACCACCAACCTCAACAACTCATCCCTAAGAAAGGAGACCACACCTATGAATCCTGAACACAATCCCTACTCACGAGAGGAGTACACGCCGTCGGAAGCTCAAGACGTGCACTCACGCTTCGTCCCGAAAACGCGACACGAAGCTAGGGAAGTCGAACGTCTCAGCGAGCAACTCGGACCCGCCTTCGACATCTACCTCGAACATGTCTGGAGAAACACGGCCGTAGTCGACATGGAAGCCGATTTCGAGAACCTCTACTGGGCTTCCTACGACCGTACTGAACACTTCGTCGACGACTTCATCGAAAGCCTCGGCTGGGAAGACGCACGCAAGCAACTCATCCAGGACTGGGCTATTCCCGCGAACGTCCTCGTCTTCGACCGACAAGCAGTCCTGGGCAACCTCGATAACGACTACGAGTTCATCCGACGAGACGGAGTCACCCATGTCTTCATCGCCTAACCGGGGTGACAATGCACAGCCTGTGGATAACTCCATGCGGAGCGCTCATTTCGCACTGGACTCAAGTGGGGAAGAGAGCGTCAATGGGAGCATGCCCACCTCTCCATACACCGCACACCAAGCACCCAGCGCAGCAGTCGATCCCTTCGCGGCGCTGACCCAGTCGTTCACGCCGAAGCGCGCCGTCTCGTACTTGCGTGTCTCCACTCGCGAACAAGCGGAGCGCGGTGGCAGGGAAGAGGGCTTCTCGATACCGGCGCAGCGTGAGGCGAACAAGAAGAAGGCACAGTCCATGGGCGCAATGGTGGTCAAGGAGTTCGTCGAACGCGGCGTCTCAGGTACGTCAACGAATCGTCCCGCGCTCCAGGAAATGCTCCGCTACCTCGAAGCAGAACAAGGCAGCATTGACTACCTCATCGTCCACAAGGTCGACCGCCTCGCTCGCAACCGCGCCGACGACGTCGCGCTGAACGCTCGGTTCGACAACTACGGCATCCGGCTCGTCTCGACTAGCGAGAACATCGACCAAACCCCCGGTGGACTCCTGCTACACGGAATCATGTCCAGCATCGCGGAGTTCTACTCCAAGAACCTGTCCAACGAGGTCAAAAAGGGTATGGACGAAAAGGTTCGCTCAGGCGGCAGCGTGGGTCGAGCACCCATCGGCTACCTCAACGTACGGGAAGTGCACGAGGGACGCGAAGTACGGACGGTCGAGGTCGATCCAATACGCGCACCGCTGGTCACCTGGGCATTCGAGCAGTACGCCACAGGAATCTACAGCGTGCGCTCACTCACGACAGAACTCATCGCACGAGGGCTGACGATGCTCCCCACCGCAAAACTCCCGGAGAAAGCCGTCGAGACCCGGCAGGTCCACCAGATCCTAACCAACCCGTACTACCTGGGCCTGGTCGTCTACAAAGGCGCACAGCACCCGGGCAACCACAACGCCCTCGTTGACCCCGGAACGTTCGAGAAAGTCCAGCGCATCCTGAAGAGCAAGATCAACGGGGAACGCAACCGACAACACCCGCACTACCTGAAGTCCACGCTCTACTGCGGACAGTGCGACATGCGCATGATCGTGCAAGTTGCCAAAGCGCGAACCGGCGACGAGTACCCGTACTACTCCTGCCTCGGACGGCACTCCAAACGAACAACCTGCGACCTGCGCTCGATCTCCATAGTCACCGTGGAGGACCTCATTCAGGAGCAGTACGACCGACTCGCACTCCGACCCAGCCACGCCGACAGCCTCCGTCGAGTACTGCTCGCAGAGCTCCGGACCTTCACGAAAGACACAAACCGCCAACGAGAGACGCTGCAAACGCAGAAACTAGAGATTGAACGCAAGCAGCGCAAGCTCCTCGAGGCCCACTACAACGACGCCATCCCCATCGACATGCTCCGCACAGAACAGCACTCTCTGGACTCCGCGCTGAACAACGTCACCCGACAGCTCGAAGCCCTCAACACCGACCTCGACGACCAGGCTCGCCTCATTGACCAAGCCATCGATCTCGCCCAACACAGCGCTGACGCCTACCGCCGAGCACCTGACCAGATCCGCCGGCTCCTGAATCAAGCGCTCTTCGAACGCATCGAGGTCACTATGACCGACGAAGACGACCATCGCGTCCAGGCCATCGTGGCTGTCCCGTTCGCAGAACTACTTGGCGCAGGCTCACAGAGCCGAACCGACGTCAAAGCCTTCAGCCGAAACGAAGAACTCCCCGCCAGTGATGGCGGGGAGTTCCCATGGTTGCAATCTGTTTTTCTTGCCCGTGTTTCTAATACGAGCACAATGGTCGGGCTGACAGGATTTGAACCTGCGACCCCTTGACCCCCAGTCAAGTGCGCTACCAAGCTGCGCCACAGCCCGTGGCTTTCGTTTTCCGCGAGGACAACTCGACCATCCTAGCGGAACCTGGGACCTCCGCGCACCACCGTGTCGCCGCCGTGTCGCCGCCGTGTCGCGAGCATCGCTGTGGCGCGCGGAGCCACCCCTGCTAGTTGTAGAGCATCCCGCCGTCGACGAGCAGCACCTGGCCGGTCACGTAGCCGGCGTTGGGGCTCGCGAAGAACGAAACCACGCCCGCGACGTCCTCTGGCGTCTCGATGCGGCCGAGCTGGATCGACTCGACATTCTCCTTCAGGTTCTGGCCAAGCGGCTTCCCGTTGATCTTCGACAGCTCACTATCGATGAGCTCCCACATACCCGTGCCCACGATGCCGGGTCCGTACGCGTTGACGGTGATACCGTGCGTCGCGAGCTCCTGCGCGGCGACCTGCGTGAGGCCGCGCACCGCGAACTTCGACGCCGAGTACGCCCCGAGGATCGGGAAGCCCTTGATGGCCGCGATCGACGCCGCCGAGATGATGCGACCCTTCACGCCCCGCTCGATAAACGACTTCGCCGCGGCCTGGATGCCGTAGACGACCGAGTTCACGTTGATCTGGAAGATCTTGTTGAGTTCCTCCTCCGTGACCTCGAGGATCGGCTTCACCTGCGCGATGCCGGCGTTGTTGACGATCACGTCGAACCCGCCGAGCTTCTCAAGCGCCGTCGCGACGGCCGCTTCAACGTCTGCCTTCTTCGACACATCCGCCGCCACGAACACGGCACGGCGACCGAGCGCTTCGATCTCGGCGACTACCCCAGCAGCCTTCTCCGCCTGGAAGTCGAGGTCGGCAACCACGATGTCGTAGCCATCCGCAGCCAGCTTCAGCGCGATCCCGCGCCCAATTCCCTGACCCGCTCCGGTGACAAGCGCGACCTGTGTGACGGTCATGACAACTCCTAACTCGAGGTGCGGCCGAGCAGGCTTCGCCTGCGACCGCTGAACGACGCCACGGTAAGCGCGCATCCACGCTGCCCGCGAAGGCACCGGATGCTCGCCTCGGCTCCCCCGCGGCACCCCGCCCGAGGACACCACACGCAACCCTCGGCAACCCCTGACCACCCCCTCCAGGCAACCCGCACGCGAATGGGGTTGAATCGACTCCTGGCGCCCCGACTCCAACACGAAGCCAGCAGACGCAGCGACGCGAGCCGGTCCGCCAGAAAGGCGACCGCATGACGCTCCCCCTCGAAGCGGCGTTCCCCTCCACGTCCGACCTCACGTCTTACTCGCGGCTCCTCAGCGACGTCTACGACGCTGAGTTCTCAGGCGAACGCGCACCGGCGCACCCGCGCGACATCATCGCCGACTCGTGGGCACGACTTCGCCGCCGCGGAGTCCGACCGAGTCGCGGGCCCGCGAGCGCAAAGCACGCCGAGCCCGCCTCCACTGAAGCCACCGCCGCAAGCGAGCTCAGCTCCGACGCCCTCCTGCTGACCTCGCTTATCCGCGCGAACCTCGGCCACCTCTCGACCCTGCTCCGCGACGACACCGCCGTCCTCGTCGTCAGCGACCGCCACGGCCGCATCGTCGCCCGCAGCGGCGGCGCGCAGATGCTCTCCCGCGCCGACGACCTCGGGTTCGTCGAAGGCGCAGCGTGGGGCGAGAACAGCGTCGGAACAAACGCCATCGGCACAGCCCTCGCCGCCCGCCGCGCGGTGCAGGTACACGGCGCCGAGCACTACTCCCGATCGCAGCACCTCTGGAGTTGCACCGCAGCCCCAGTCCGCGACCCCAGAAACGGCCGAACCCTCGGCACCGTCGACCTCTCCTTCGAAGTCGCCGACGCGCACCCCATGTCGCTCGGCCTCATCTCACTCCTCGCTCAGGCGGCGACACACGACCTCCGCGAGCGCCACCGCCGCGACATCGCAGCCCTGCGAGCCGCGAGCTTCAGCGCCACCCGCGAACTCGATCACCCGTGGGCCGTCGTCGACGAATGGGGTTGGGTTGCCGTCTCGCACGGCGTCGACGTGAGCTCCCGTATCCCGCTCCCCCGCGGCATTCAAGCAGGCGACACCTGGACCACCCCATCGGGCGAGGTACTGGTCACGGGGCTCGACCGGGGGTTCCTGCTCGGCCCGGCACGCGCATCCACGAAACCAGCGGATGCACCAGCGAAGACCTCGATCACCCTGTCGGCAACGGGCACGGGTGCGCTTGTCGAGCTGCGCACCCCAACCGGCTCGCGCGAAGTGCGCATCCCTTCCCGCCAGGCCGACATCCTCTTCCTCCTAGCCGCCGCACCCCGAGGACTCACAGCTCCCGAGCTTTCCACCCGCCTCTACGGAACACCGGAACACGACGTGACGGTGCGAGTCGAGATCAGCCGCCTGCGCCGCCACCTCGGGGACGTGCTTGTCGCTGCCCCATACCGGTTCGCGCCTGGCATCCTGGTCACTGCTGCGAACAGCTGACCCACCGCATCTACCCGCCCAATTGTTCGCACAATCGGCTTCCTGGGAATAGCCTGGTACCTGCGCAGCGTTGCGAACCCAGTCACCGAACTCAGAACCAGAGGTCCGCAACATGCAGGTCATGCCCGAACTCACCCCCTTCCGGCGAGGGATCGCCCTCTTCGCGCTCGCGCTCGGAGGCTTCGGCATCGGCGTCACCGAGTTCGCCACCATGGGCCTGCTGCCCGACATCGCGCGCGAACTGCTGCCCGGCTTCGAACAGAACCCGGATGCGGTGATCGCGCAGGCGGGCATCCTCATCTCCGCCTACGCGCTCGGCGTTGTCGTCGGCGCCCCCGTGTTCGCGGTGCTCGCGGCGCGCATGTCGCAGACGAAGCTCGCCTTCTGGCTGCTCGGCATCTTCATCGTCGCCTCGGCCGCATCCGCCCTGATGCCCGACTTCGGCACGACCGCGGTCATGCGCTTCATCGCCGCGCTCCCCCACGGCGCGTACTTCGGCGTCGCCTCGCTGCTCGCCGCCCGCATCATGGGCCCAGGCAAGCAGGGCCAGGGCGTCGCGCTCGCCCTTTCCGGCCTCACGATCGCCAACATCTTCGGCGTGCCCCTCGCGACCTGGCTCGGCCAGGCCAGCGGCTGGCGCTACGCGTACATCCTCGTCGCCGCCATCTTCTTCGTCACGTTCCTCCTCGTCTTCTTCTTCGTGCCCCGCTACCCCGGCAACCCCGAGCGCAGCGCCATGAAGGAACTCATCGCGTTCAAGAACCCGCGCTTGTGGATCATGGTCGCCGTCGGCGCCATCGGCTTCGGCGGCTTCTTCGCCGTCTACTCGTACATCGCAGAAGTCACGACCCGCGAGACAGGCCTCGGCGCCGGCATCGTGCCGTGGGTGCTCGCGACCCTCGGCGTCGGCATGACGCTCGGCAACCTCATCGGCGGATGGGCCGCCGACCGCAACCTCACGCGCACGATGTTCGTCGGCTTCGGCTCGTTCATCGCCTCACTCGTGTTCTACAGCCTCATCGCCTCGAACCCGGTCGGCCTGTTCATCGCCGTCTTCTTCCTCGGCCTCACCTCGTCGTCGCTGCTCCCCGCCATCCAGTCGCGACTCGTGCGCATCGCCGACGAGGCCGCACTCCTCGGGGCAGCCATCAACCACGCCGCCTTCAACGTCGGCAACAGCCTCGGCGCGTGGCTCGGCGGCATGGTCATCGCGGGCGGCCTCGGCTACCTCGCGCCCGGCTGGGTCGGCGTTGTCCTCGCCGTCCTCGGCATGGCACTCACCGCGCTCGGCGTCTCCGTCGAGCGACGCGACAAGCGCCACTCGCTCGACACGACCGGCCTCCGCACCATCCCCGCAGCCGAGCGCGCCGACGTCGGAGCCTGAAGTACCGATCGCTGCCCGGCGTTTCGCCCTCTGAGGTGACCTTCAGAGGGCGAAACGCCGGGCAGCGATCACTAAGGGAGCCCAGGCCCGCGACGGGCAGCGTTCAGCGCGCCGGATCATTGCGCAGCGACGGCCCACCGCCGACAGCCCTCGGCACACGGCCGGACCCGGCGCGCTACTGCACGGTCGATGCGAAGAGGTTCAGCCCGAGCTTGTTCGACAGGTGCCTCGTGGCGCGGATGCCGCGCACGCTGTTTCCTGCCGCATCCAGCGGCGGGGAGAACGTCGCAAGCGAGCCCTTACCCGGCGCGATCGTGACGATGCCGCCGGAGACGCCGCTCTTGCCCGGCATGCCCACCTCGAACAGCCAGTCGCCGCTCGCCTCGTACATGCCGTTCGTCGCCATGACGGAGAGCACGTCGCGGCTCACGGACGGGTCGACGACGTCGACGCCGGAGACGGGGCAGTCGCCGCCGTCTGCGAGCGTGGCTCCCATCGTCGCGAGGTCCTCGGCCGTGACGAGCAGCGAGCACTGGCGCGTGTACAGCTCGGTGACCTGCATGGGGTCGAGGGAGATGTGCCCGTAACTCTCCAGCAGACGCGCGATGCCGCGGTTGCGTGTGTTGGTCTCCATCTCCGACTCGTAGACCCGCTCGTCGATCTCGAGCGTGTGCCCCGCGAACTTCGAGAGCCCCTCGTGAATGAAGTCCCACTTCTCGTCCCACGTTTTGCCGGGCACGAGCGACGTCGTGGCGAGCGCTCCCGCGTTGACCAGCGGGTTCATGGTGCGGCCCCCGTTGAGTTCGATCGCCATGACCGAGTTGAACGGCAGGCCCGTGTTGTTCACGCCGATGCGCTCCCGCACTTCCACGTGGCCGAGCTCCTGCACGACAAGCGCGTAGACAAACGCCTTCGAGATCGACTGGATCGAGAACTGCAGCTGCGCATCCCCGAACGAGAAGCGGTGCCCCGTCGCCGAGGTGAGGCTCAGTCCGAACCACGAGGAATCGGCCTCCGCGAGCGCCGGAATGTAGTCGGCGACCCGCCCGTCCTGCACGTCGCGGTAGCGCTCGTAGGTCTCCGCGAGGATCTCGCGCACCTGCCCCGCGGCGGGAAGGCTGCCTGTTGAGACGACGCGACTATCCGGCGCCACGAGGTCGGGCTCGTGCGGGAACTCGGTCGGATGCTCGAGCAGCGTCGATGGTGCGGAGCTGGCGGCTTGTCCTGGGCGGGCAGCGTCGGGGAGAGTCGTCACGACCCCGAATCTAGTCGTGAACGGTGCCCGACGCGAAGAGGTTCATGCCGAGCTCGTTCGAGAGGTGCCTGGCCGCCTTGATGCCGCGCACGCTGTTCCCGGCGTCATCGAGGCGCGGCGAGTAGCTCGCGAACCCGCCCTTACCGGGCGCAATCGTCACGAGCCCGCCCGAGACGCCGCTCTTGGCGGGCATCCCGATCTCGTACAGCCACTCACCGCTCGCCTCGTACAGGCCGTTCGCTGCCATCACGGCGAGGGCATCCCTGGATGCACCCTGCCCGATGACCTGTTCGCCCGTCTTCGGGTTCTTTCCACCGTCGGCGAGCGTCGCGCCCATGACGGCGAGGTCTTCCGTGCTCACGAGCAGCGCGCACTGGCGCGTGTACAGCTCCGTCACCTCGTGCGGGTCGAGGGTGATGTGCCCGTAGCTCTGCAGGAGGCGCGCGATGCCCTGGTTGCGGATGTTGTTCTCGCGTTCAGACTCGAACGCATCCTGATCGATCTCGAGGTCGCGCCCCGCGAAGGCCGAGAGGCCTCGGAGGATGAAGTCCCACTTCTCCTCCCACGTCTCCCCCGGCGCGAGCGCCGACGTGGCAAGCGCGCCCGCGTTGACGAGCGGGTTCATGGTGCGGCCGCCGTTGAGCTCGATCGCCATGACCGAGTCGAACGGCAGCCCCGTGTTGTTGACGCCCACGAGCTCGCGCGCCTTCGTGTGGCCCACCTCCTCGCGCACGAGCGCAAACACGAACGCCTTCGAGATCGACTGGATCGTGAAGAGCAGCTCCGCGTCGCCGCGGCTGTACGCCTGCCCCTCCGTGGAGACGATGCAGATCCCGAACAGGTCGGGATCCGCATCCGCCAACGCCGGAATGTAGTCGGGCACCTCGCCGTCGTCGACCGACGCGAACTGCTCGTAGGTCTCGTCGACCGCCGTCTTCACGTCGCCGGAGTCGGGCAGCTGCCCCGTCGAGATCGCCGAGCGGCTCGAGTGCACCATCTCCGGCTCGTCGCCGAACATGTGCGTCGCGTCTATGGATCTGTTCCCGGTGTCAGTCACCGGGCCAGGCTAATCGAGGCGTACCGGAGCAAGCTCCGACCAGACATCCCCCGGCCCAGGGTTCTCTGCAGCGGATGCGCCGCCCAGGTGCTTCGCGACGCCCCACACGGCGTTCAGCGCGGTCGTGACCGCGCCCTCCGCCCAGCCGGCCGTGAACGAGATGTCGTCGCCCGCGAGGAAGATGCCCCGCTGGTGCGTGTCGAGCTCGTCCTGCACGAAGTGCCCGAAGAGGCGCTCCTGGTACCGGTAGTGGCCTGGCAGGTTGTTCTTGAAGGCACCCATGTAGTTGGGGTCGGCCTCCCACGACACCGTGATGGGCTCCCCCACGATGTGCGCGCCGATGTCGAGGCCAGGGTAGATCTTGTCGAGCGAGTGCAGCATGAGCCGCGTGCGCTCCGACGCGTCGAGCGCCAGCCACTTCAGGGCGTCGTCGTTCCACGTGTAGGAGAGCAGGATCACGGCGGGCTTGTCCGG
Organism: Pseudoclavibacter sp. AY1F1; assembly: GCF_002931075.1. Taxonomy (GTDB): domain Bacteria; phylum Actinomycetota; class Actinomycetes; order Actinomycetales; family Microbacteriaceae; genus Pseudoclavibacter. The sequence goes on from NZ_PSTQ01000004.1 coordinate 176,133, forward strand.
CCCCTCGTCGATCAGGTAGGTGGCCCGCGGCAGGCGATCGGTGAGCGTCATGCTCATGACCGGCTTGCCGGTCTCCGGGTCGAGGTCGCGCCAGAACGGGCGGTCGACCATCACGAACGTCTTCGACGAGAGCATGTAGTGGCTCTTCTCGATGGCCGTCCACATCTCCGGCGAGAAGAGCTCCTCGTCGGTGTCGATGCGCGCCGACAGCAGCCACGACTGGCAGGTGACGATGGCGGAGGCGAACTCCTGCGTGCGCCCCCACTTCTCCGTGATGCTGACGCCGCCGTTCGGCCCGCGCTTGATCGCCGCGACCGCCCCGCGCGGAACCCCGCCGTGCAGGCTCGCGAGGCTCGTACCCTCGGGCCAGTGCTCGAGCTCCACCGGCTCGTGGTGCCAGAGGTCGACGGGCAGCTTCTGCGCTCCGCCCACGATGCGGCGGTGCGCGTCATCAGCGTTCGTGAACACGACCCGCAGGATCTCGAGGATCGAGTTCCCGAAGTCGGTGTCCCACCCGCCGGTGCCGAAGCCCACCTGGCCGAACGCCTCGATGTGCTCGAAACTGAGATCCCTGAAGGCCGCGCTCTCTGCCACGAATCCATAGAACGAGCGGTTGTCGAACTTGTCGACCAGCTCGTTCCAGGCAGCCTTCAGGGTCTCGGTGTCGCGCGCCCGGATGGCGTCCTGGATGCGAACCAGGTCGGCCTCCTCCGTGAGCGCACGCTTCCACGCCTCCGCCACCTCCGTGAAGAATGGGGGCAGGTCGGCAGGAGTCTCAGCGTAGAACGACTTGCCGGCGAGCTCGATGACCGTCGAGGGGGTCACTTCGGCAAGTGGGTTCGGGAACGCCTGGGTCTCGAGGCCAAGCAGATCGACGTAGTGGTAGAACGCCCGGCCCGACTCGGGGAAGCGCATCCCGCCAAGGTCGGCGATGACGCTCGGCGCCGCGTCGAACGAGCGCGTCTTGAGGCGCCCACCGATGCTGTCGGCCTCGAAGATGACGGGCTTGAGCCCCATCTTCATGAGCTCGTACGCGGCGACAACCCCGGCGACGCCCGCGCCGACGACGGCCACCTCCGTGCCGTGGCGGTGCTCCGGCACCGAGCCGAGGCCGGCCGGGTGCGAGAGGAAGTCGTCGTAGCTGAACGGGAAGTCCGGGTTGAGCATGGTCACAGGCTGCGGGTCCTGCGGCGTGGATGCACCTTCCGCGCGTTGCGGGCCGCTCGGCATCGGGGTCGCGATGGTCACTTGTGCTCCTTCATGATGACGGGGGTCGCGGCCGTTGCCGCGTTGACGTAGTCGTTCTCGCTCATGGCGCCGACGATGGAGTGCTTCCGACCGTACGCGAAGTACAGGGCGACGCCCACGACCATCCACAGACCGAACACCATCCACGTGGTGCCGCCGAGGGTGACCATGAGGCCGAGGCACATGACGATGCCAAGAATCGGCACGACAGGGAAGAACGGCACCTTGTAGCTGCGCGGCAGCTCGGGGCGGGCGCGGCGCAGGTAGATGACCGAGAGATTGACCAGCGCAAACGCGAACAGGGTGCCGATGCTCGTCGCATCCGCCAGCTCGCCGAGCGGGATGAACGCCGCGACGACCGCGATGATGACGCCCACGATCACCGTTCCGGCAACCGGGGTGCCCGTCGAGGGGCGGACGCGGCCGAAGATCTTCGGCACCATGCCGTCGCGTGCCATGCGGAACAGGATGCGCGTCTGCCCGTAGTAGACGGTGAGGACGACGCTCGCGATCGCGATGACGGCGCCGACCGAGAACATGAGCGCGAGCAGCGGCTGGCCGGTGATGTCGGTGAGGATGCGCACAAACGCTGCCTCGCCGTCGTTGAACTCGGTCCACGGGAGCGCGCCGATCGCGGCAACCGCGACGAGGATGTACACGACCGTGACGATGACCATCGAGAGGATGATCGCGCGCGGCAGATCCTTCTGCGGGTTCTTCGCCTCATCGCCTGCCGTCGAGGCGGCGTCGAAGCCGATGTACGAGAAGAAGAGGCGACTCGAGGCGGCTGCGACTCCGGCGGCGCCCATGGGGGCGAGCGGCTCGAAGTTCTGCATCGTGAACGCCGTGAAGGCGATGAACACGAAGACGAGCAGCACGATGACCTTGATGGCGACCATGACGGTGTTCACCCAGGCGCTCTCCTTCGCGCCGCGCACGAGCAGCAGCATCGCGACGATCACGAGGGCCGCGGCGGGCAGATTGAAGAAGCCGCCGTCGAGGCCGATCGGGTTGGCAAGCGCGGGCGGAAGGGCGAGACCAAAGACGCCGAGCGCTTCGTTGACGTACTGGCCGGCACCGACCGCGACTGCCGCGACTGAGACACCGTACTCGAGCACAAGGCACCACCCGCACACCCAGGCGACACCTTCGCCCATCGTGGCGTAGGAGTACGAGTAGCTCGAGCCAGAGACGGGCACGGAGCTCGCCATCTCGGCGTACGAGAGGGCGGAGAGGAGAGCTGCGAGCCCTGCGACGGCAAACGCGATCCAGACGGCCGGTCCTGCAAGCGGGACCGCGGTGCCGAGGATCACGAAGATTCCCGTGCCGAGGGTCGCCCCGACGCTGATCATGGTGAGCTGCCACATGCCGAGGGTGCGCTTGAGACCGCCCTCGCCCGACTCGGTCAGCGACTCGTCGGTGAGCTGCTCCAGCGGCTTGCGACGCAGAAGCTGCGCGCCCAGCGGCGTGCGTGTTCTACCGGTCGTGGTGGGTGATGTCGCCATTGACGGTTCCCCTTCTTTCTTGGGAGGGTGCAGCGTGATCAGGGATCGATCAGCTCTGGTGAGCGTGGCCATCGTATGGTCGCACCGCGCAACGCAGACACGGGCGATATGCTCGGTTCGTTGCGAAGATGCGACAGAATGCACGGGAGCTCTCATGCCATCACCATCGTCACCGCACGGCCAAATCACCCTCGCCCAGCTCCTTGCCCGGTCCGAGCTGCACCTCGAGGTCGTCGTCGAAGGCGCGCTGGAGACCAGCATCCGCTGGGTCGCCTCGAGTGACCTGCCCGACCCGACCCCCTACCTGCTCGGCGGCGAGTTCCTCCTGACCGCCGGCGTCGGCCTCCGCGGCTTGGGCGACGAAGAGCTCACCACCTACGTCGACCGGGCCGTCGCGATCGGAGTCGTCGCGATCGGCATCGGCATCGGCCCCGTCTTCACCTCCGTTCCCACGGCGCTCGCCGAGGCGTGCGCGGCGCGCGAGCTCACCCTGGTCATGGTGCCCAACGACACCCCCTTCGTCTCTGTTACCCGCACCTTCGCCGAGATGACCGAGCTCCGGCGAGTAGATTCCCTGCGCACGCTCGCGGACGCGACCCGGCGGCTCCTGCGCGCAGCCTCCGCCGACCAGCCCGAGACGGCCGTCGCGGCGGCCCTCGCCGAGCGCCTCCATTCCTGGGCAGCGATCGTCGGGCAGGGCGGAACGGTCCGGGCCAGGGCGGGGCAGGTGCCGCCGGCGCCCGTCCTCGGCGCTCTCGCGGAATCCGCTGACCCTGCCAGGGGCGGGGCCGCGGCCTACCCGCTGCGCAGCCTCGGCGGGGCAGCCCTCGGCACCCTGCTCGTCGAGGCCGCTCCCCCGGCAGGATCAACGGCGCACGCCTTCCTCACGACGGCCCACGGCATGCTCGAGCTCATCGCCAGGCAGCGCACCTCGGGCAGCGTCGCGCCTGGCCAGCTGCTCGTCCCGCTCCTCCTTGAAGAAGGTGACGTCTTCGCGCGGCAGAACGTCGGCCAGGACGGCGAGCTGTGGCGCGAGCTGCTGACGCAGGCGGCCGGCGGCGACGCGCGCGCCCGCACCCTGCGGGTCGTCGTCGCGTGCGCCCCCGCCTCCGCGAAGGGAACCAGCGAGCTGCACCGCTGGCGCAGCCTCTTCGACACGAAACTCGTCACGATCTCGGCAGAGCACGCGACGGTCACCCTCATCACACGCCTCGATGTCACGGAACGGCGGCTCTCGTCGCTTCTCGACGAGGGCTGGAGCTTCGTCGTGGGGCGCCCCGTCGCACCCGAGCAGCTGCGCGCATCCGCCGCCGAAGTACGTGCGCTCGAGCGTCGCGCGAGGGAAGACGGCGGGGTGGTGCGCGTCGGCGCCGACCTCGCCCCCGTGCACTCGTTCATCGGCGCAGCCTCCGGCAGGGCCCTCGCCGACCGGCGGCTCGAGTCGATCCTCGCCCTCGAGCCCGAGACCCGCGAAGCGCGCCTCTCGCTCCTCCGCGCCTGGCTGCACGCCAACGGGCACTGGGATGCGACGGGCCGCGAACTCGGGATGCACCGCAACAGCGTGCGCCGCGGCATCGACCAGCTACGGGGGCTGCTTGGGCTCGACCTCGACGACGCACGCGTGCGCGCGGAACTCGTGATCGCCCTGGACTACGTGGAATAGCTACCCGGCGAACCACTCGGTCAAGACCCAGAGCAGGACGAGCGCTCCGACGAGGATCGCGAACAACGGCGCCCCCGCCACGAGCACCTCACCGATGCTCGCCCCGCCTCGATATCGACGCCGCACCTGCAGCGGGGAGAGCGGTTCGCTGACGAGCGTGACGCGGCACCCCGCCGAGCGAAGCGCATCCACGACCACGCGACCATGCGGCGTGAACGCCGCAATCGTGTCGCCATCGCGCCTCACGACCACTCGCGCGGCAGTTCCCGGCCCGATCCGCGTCGGGAGCATGAGGCGCTCGACGACGACGACCTCGTCGATGACGGCGAGCGGGATGACCCGCTGCCGTCGCCGAACCGACCTGATCACGAGACCCGTCTCCTCGACCCTCGCTTCGACGAACCGACCGAAGAGCACCGCCCCCACCGCGAGCGCCACGGCCCCGAGGAGCGCCAGCACCGCGCCGCCCGCCGAGCCCTGCGCCCACGGCCCCGCGGCGGCCTCGACAAGCGCGAACCACGCGAGGCCGACGAGGAACGCAACGGCAGAGAGAACAAGGAACCATCGCCCAGCCCGTACCGACATGCGTCTCCTCCGTTCGCCCCGCCGCGAGCGCCGCTGGCCGGGTCTTTCCGCCCCGCACCGCTCACGTGTCGATGCCCATGGCAAGCCAACAGGGTAGCCCGCGGCACACCGCAGCGACCCGCCGCCGGGGTAGGCTTCGTCCACGCTCCCCCGGCGCGCAGCACCGCACATCCACGCTTCTTCGTGTTGCGTGACCCCCGCTGCATCACTTGGCACGAGCTGAGGTGACTTCGACGTGACCCGTTCCACCGAATCGCGAGCCCTGCCCGTCCCCCTGCGGACTGCACGTGGTGACGCCCTTCGCCCCGCGCTGCTCCTCATCGCCGTGCTCGCACTGGCCCTCGGCGGCGTGCAGCTCGCCGTCGGGGCCAACTCCCCCGTGCCGTTCTGGGTGCCGGCCGCCTTCACCGCGGTCTTCTTCGTGTGGACGGCCGCCGGAGTCATCGCCTGGTGGCGCCGCCCCCTGAGCATGGTCGGCGGGCTGCTGCTCGTGGGCGCCGTCGCGATGTTCCTCGGCGGCGTCGGCAACCTCGGCCTCCCCGTGCTCGTCGAGCTGAGCACCGTCTTCGCGACCCTCATCCTCTCGGTGACCGTGCACCTGCTGCACGCGTTCCCCTCCGGACGACTCCACGGGCGCCTCTCCATCGCCACGGTTTCCGTCGGCTACGGAGTGACGCTCCTGCTGCAGATGCCGCTCTACCTGCTGCCGCCCGAGTCGACGTCGCACCTCGTCGCCGTCTGGGTGCAGGCGGCCGTCGGACTCGGGGTCATGGGCGTCACGGCCGCGCTGCTCATCCGTCGCCTGCGCTCCGCGGACCCCAAGAACCTCCGCGTGCTGCTGCCGCTGTACCTGTACGGGATCCTGGCGGTGCTGAGCATCCCCCTCTCCGCCAACGTCCTCCGGGTGCTCGGCGCCCCGGGCGAGGTGATCGGCTCGATCCAGCTGGTGGTCATCGCCGGCATCCCCATCGCGTTCCTGCTCGGCGTGCTCATTGGCGGGTTCACGCAGACCGTCGAGGCGGAAGCCCTCAGCTCCTGGCTCAGCCTCGCCGGCTCCGCGAGGACCGTCGTGGGTCCGGCGCTCGCCCGCTCCCTCGGCGACGACTCGCTGCGAGTCTCGTACTGGGCCGAGGACCGGCAATCGTTTGTCGACGAGGAAGGGCTCGACGTCGACGTGCACGCCCAAGCCGAGCCGCGCCTCTGGGAGGAAGTGCACGTCGAGTCACGGCTGGTCGGCGCGATCAGCTACGACAGCCGGATGATCGCCGACCCCGACTCGGTGCGCCGGGCCGGCCGCGTGCTCGCCATCGCGCTCGACCGCGAGCGCCTCACCGCCGCCCTCCTCTCCAGCAACGAGGCCCTGCAGCAGTCGAGGCTGCGCATCGTCGAGACGGCAGACCGCGAACGCAACCGCATCGCGAGAGACCTGCACGACGGACTCCAGGTTCAGCTTGTGCTGCTCGCGCTGGAAGCTCAGCAGATCGCGAACTCCGCCGACGCGCATCCCTCGACCGTGACCGAGGCGACAGCCCTGCGCCGCCGCATCGACGCGGCCGCCGCCGAGCTTCGCAGCCTCGTGCACGCCGTGCTGCCGTCGGCGCTGGTCGAACGCGGGCTGACGGCCGCCGCGGAGGACCTCGTCGACCGGCTCGAGATTCCGACGAGGCTCGTGAGCGACGCCGACGAGCGCAGGCTCGCGCCCGCGACCTCCCAGTCGGCGTATCTCATCCTCGCCGAGGCCCTCACCAACGCCGTCAAGCACTCCGACGCTCGGTCGGTGGATGTGCGCATCACCCAGACGGGCGGGCTGCTGAGCGTGACGGTCAGCGACGACGGACGGGGCGGGGCGCGCATCGAGGACGGCTCAGGGTTGAAGGGGCTCGTCGACCGCATCGATACGCTCGGCGGCTCCTTCCAGCTCATCTCACCGGTCGGATCAGGAACGGAACTGCGAGTGGAGCTGCCATGCGGGTTGTGATCGGCGAAGACGAGGCGCTGCTGCGCGAGGGGCTCGGGCATGTCCTCACCAACGACGGCTTCGAGGTTGTCGCCTCCGTCGGCACGGCGGTCGAGCTCGAGGTCGAGGTCGCGCGCCACACGCCCGACCTCGTGATCACCGACATCCGCATGCCGCCGACGTTCACCGATGAGGGGCTGGTCGCCGCGCTCCGCATCCGCCAAGCCCACCCTGAGGCTGCGGTTGTTGTGCTCTCGCAGCACGTGCAGCGGAGGTACGCGAGCGAGCTCATCGGGCAGCGCGGGGGCGGCGTCGGCTACCTGCTCAAGCAGCGCATCGCCGACGTTCGGGCGTTCACCGCCGACCTGCGCCACGTGCAGGCTGGCGGCACAGTGCTCGACCCGGACGTCGTCGCGGTACTGGTGGCCCGCGCGACCAAGATCAGCGGGCCCGTCGGCGAGCTCACACCCCGCCAGCTCGAGGTGCTCAGCCTCATGGCGGAGGGGCGAAGCAACAGGTACATCGCCGCGCACCTCGGGTCGTCCGAGAAGGCCATCGTGCACCACACCTCGAACATCTACGACACCTTCAGCCTGCCCGTCGCCGCCGACGACCACCGGCGCGTGCTCGCCGTGGTCCGATACCTGGCCGCCGCGGGTGACTTGGATGCGCGCATCTGAAGCCGACGGGACCAGCTCGAGATTTCCGAACAGGTACGAGCTAGAGGCACACGTTGAATGAGATCGCGTTGAGCGCGATGAACTGCCAGCCGGCCTTGCTGCCGTAGCTCGTGTATCGGAGGCCGAGTCCTGTGCTCGCGACGGAATCGAACGAAAACTCCTCGATGTAGGGTTCATCCTCGGTCTGCGCGTTGACGCTGACGCGCCGGAACGGATTTGTGTAGGTGCCGGACCCAACCCCTGGGTCTGCAAGCGGTGGTGCGGACACGTGCGCGATGCTCTCGGGCTGTTGGCTGAACCCGACGGCATCGCGATAGGTCGCAGTCCAGGCGTAAGCGCCGAACGTCTCCTCGACCGAGCTGATGTCGAACACCGTGATCTTCATCGAGCTGACGCCGATCGGCACGCCGTTGTTCTTGACGACGAACTGCACGTCCTGGCGGGGGGAAACGCTACTGGCGCTTCCCCGTTGATTCAGCACGATCGCCCCGGGCACGGCAAAGTCAGTGAAGACGAAGTCGAATCCGTCCGCATCTCCGTTCCAGCCGGAGCCGTTCGCGGTGAAGTTGAAGTTCTGTCCATTCTGCTCAGTGACGGTCCCGAGCGCCCGAGTGGATGTGAGCGTCACCGTGACTCCGGGCACCGAGGTCTGCAGCACGACCTGGTTCACGGGCTGGTCCGACGCGACCAGGACTGCGGTCAGCTGGCACTGAGACGTGGAAGCCGAGGCCAAGGGGGCGGCAGTCACGACGGCAAGCACGGGGATCGACCAAGCCGAGGCCCGCAGCAGGCCTCGCCGGCTCACGTCATTCCCCGTCGGGTTGACGACGTTCTTGGTTTCTTCTGTCATTGCTGATCCGTTCTTCTCATGCGTTGGAGTCGCGCGTCCGTGCTGGTCAGCCGCCAACGCTCAGTTCGGGTCGGTCCGTTCTCCAGCACCTTCCCGCCGGATCGGTGACCTGCACCGCGACCAAATTAGCGTACCGATCGGTACTAGCACCACATGGTACGAGAAAACGGGGGTCCGCGCACTCGAGAGGCGAACCATGTCTAGGATTGGCAGGGGCAATCGACAGTTCAGGAGTGCAGTGACGAAGAGTTCTCCGGAGCGCGACGGTCGAACGACGAGGTTCGAGGCCCGGCGTCCAGAGCTGCTGACTCAAGCCACCGAGCACCTGCTCGAGCACGGAGTGGCAGCATTCTCGCTGCGACCGGTTGCCAAGGCACTCGGAGTCACGCACGCCACACTGCTTCGACACTTCACCTCGAAGGAGCAACTTCTCGTGGAAGTGGCAGAGCTTGCACGAGCTGAGCTGCAGGAGAAGTTGCAGGCCGATCCCGATCTCCAAGCAGCATCTGGCGCGGAAGAAGTCGTCCGCGCGACCTGGCGAATCCTCCGCACCCCGCGCGAGGTTCGCAGGATCGCAGTGCTGCTGGAGCTCGCCAACGCGCATCCCGCCGACGAGACCCAACGGCGGTCGATCGCATCTGAACTCATCGCGGACTGGATCGCCGAGATGCAGGAGGTACTCATCGCGGACGGTTACTCGAAGGAGCAGTCGGTGTCGATAGGGACCCTGCTCGTCGGACTTGCGCACGGCTTGCAGATCGACCTCGCGATCACGGGCGACACCGAGCGCATCGACGCGGCGTTCGAGTCCGGAGTGCCTCGCATCCTGTCGCGCTAGGCACTCTAGGCGCTCGAGCGCGAGCGCGAGCGGCACGACCAAAAGCGGCCGAGATTTGTAACAGGCGCGCGTTTCTGGGCATGTAGGAGATGTGAGCCCGAACAGACTCGAGAATCAACGCGCGGAGCGCTTCTCCGCGCTGTACGACGACAGCTATGTCGACGTACTGCGCTTCCTCGCCCGCCGCACGACTCTCGACGCGGCTGAAGACGTCGCGCACGAGGTTTTTCTGACCGCCTGGCGCCGGCTCGATGACGTGCCGAAGCTCCGCGATGAGGCGCGCGCCTGGCTGTTCGGCACCGCGCGAAACTGTCTGCTGCGCGAGTGGCGCGAGAGCGGCAAGCGGAACGAGCTCAGCGTGCGGATCGCGGACGCAGCATCTGCCCTACCGCTCAGCGACGAAGCACAGACAGCCGACACCCGCCTCGACCTTGCCACCGCCTGGAGCCGGCTCGACCCCAGCCATCAGGAGGTCCTCTCGCTCGCGATCTGGGAACAGCTCCCCTCCTCGCTCGCGGGGACCGTACTCGGCATCAGCGCGCAGAGCTACCGCGTTCGTCTGCATCGCGCACGCTCGGCCCTGCGGCAACACCTCGACGACCCGACACCACCACCGCACTCCCCCTCGACCGTGACGGAGCACCAGGCATGAGCGTCGACGACGAAGCCCTGAAGCAGTTGCGCAAGCTCGACGCTGCATCGTTCACGACCCTGACCGAGAAGCAGCGCGCAAGGGCACGGTCCGGCAAGGCGAGCATCCTCGCCACCCCGCTCGAGGGTGAAGCGCAGCCGGGCCCCTCCGCCCGATCACGGAAGAGCCGCACACGCACTCGCTCGCGCCTCGCGTGGAGCGTCGGCCTCGTCGCCGTGACGGGCGCGGCCGTGGCAGCACTGGTCTTCGCCGCGACCACCTACCTCGGCGACCCGGCGCCTGTCGTCGGCACCACGCCGAACGCGACGAGCGAGCCGTCACCGTCGACACCCTCACCCGCAGATCAGCCGCAGCTCACCGAGGCGGAAGCCATCGCCGGCTGCGTCGAGGCGTGGCGCCCGGATTCGGATATCCAGTCGAAGGAGCAGTACGAGAGCTTCTACGTGAACGACAGATCGATCACGAACATCGTCGACGGCGAATGGCAGATCACGCTCGTGCCAACGCAGCAGGTGGAAGCGGAATGGAATCTCTACTGCACGTCGTCCGACGACGTCGTGATCATCTACACCAATGGCTACGAGGACTGGCCGACGATCGAAGAAACGCAGACCACGACGATCGGTGGGACGGTGCTCCTCGCCGCCAAGCATGCTCCGGCAACGGTCATGGAGGGTCGGATCAGCGGGACGCTCGGGCTCAACGAGGGCGGCTGCTGGGTTGTGATCCAGGGCGAGTACCAGACCCTGCTGCAGTTCCCCTTCGGCTCCGCCCTCACGCCGGATGGTCGTGGCGTGGAAGTTCCTGGCGTCGGCGTTGTCGGGGTGGGCGACACGATCGAGGGCGGCGGCGGAGTCGATTCGGCCGCGCCTGAGACCCCCGCGGTCTGCGGGGGCCCGGCACAGCCGATGGCCTTCTGGCAGGTGCCCTGACTCGGCTAGCTCGCTACCGGCTTCGTGTAGAGCGCCCCGATGAGTGCCTTCGCGATCTCAGTGGCCGGTCCCGCGCCGTTCGCCGCCGGGGCGAGGTTCGCCCAGACCACCAGCGTCACGTCGGCCTCCGGGTCGTAGCCCATGAAGGAGTTGAAGCCGGGCAGCTCACCAGTGTGGCCATAGAACTGGCCGAAGTGGGCGATGTTGTACCCGTACGTCGGGTCTGCCGGGTTCTTGCTCGTGGGCTGGAAGCTGTCCATCCGCGCCTGCTGCATGTCCGGCTCGAGTATGTCGCCGCTCTTCCCTCCGAGCGCCTCTACCCAGTCGGCGAGGTCACCCGCGGTAGAGATTCCTGAGCCAGCCGACCACGCCCATGACGGATTGTCGAGGGTGCCGTCGTTCGGCGTGAACGTGCCCTCCTCGACCTGCTTCATGAGGTCGGGCGGGAGCTTCGACGAGCCGATCGTGTTGACGTTGGTCCACCAGAAGTAGCCATCGGAGTGCGGCGTCGGGATGCTGCTGTCGCCGATCTCCGGGAACGACGTCTCGTCGAGGCCAAGCGGCGTGAAGATCCGCTCCTGGTAGATCTCGGCAAGGGGCTTGCCGTCGAGGTCTTCGGCGATGAGGCCGAGGAGGATCGTGTTCGTGTTCGAGTAGTGGTAGTCGGTGCCCGGTTCGAAGTCCACCGGCAGCGGCAACGCCATCTTGATGAGCTCCTCCGGTTCCCACACGCGGTCGGGGTTCTCGTCCAGCGCCGTGTTGAGCTCGAGGGTCTCCGTGTAGTTGGCGAGCCCGCTACGCATGAGCAGCATCTGCTCGATCGTGATGTTGTCGCCGTTCGGCACGTCGGGCCGGTACTTCGACACCGGGTCCTCGAGCGCGATCTTGCCCTCCTGCACGAGCTGCAGGATGACGGTGCCGGTCCACGTCTTCGTGTTGGAGCCGACGCGGATATGGTCGTCGACCGAGACGGGCGTGCTGCCGCCCGGCTTCGTCACGCCGTAGGTCGCCGTGAACTCGCCCTCCGGCGTGCGCAGCAGCATCACGGCGCCCGGCTGACCAAGAGCCTCTGCCGTCTCCTCGAAGACGGCCGTGACCGCGGCCTCATCGAAGGGCTTCAGCGTGGATGCGGGCGCTTCGGTCTCGGCGGCCTGTGCCGAGCACGAGACCAGCGCCAGGGCCGCGACCATGGCGGCCGCCGTGTACGTCGTTCTTCTCGCGATCTTGGACATGCGCTGTCTCCTCAGGGATTGCGTGGGGAATGCTTGGTCAGTACGCCTGCTGGATGATCGCCGCGACCTGGCCGACGTTGTCGTTCGCTTCGAAGACGCCTGGCATGCCGTCATAGAAGCCCTGGTTGACGATGATCGTGAAGGCCAGGTTGCGGCCGCCCTCGGTCTGCATGACACCACCGAGGGTCTTCGTGCCGAGCCGCAACCGCCCGTTGAAGGCGTCGGCGCTCGCGAGCGTTCCTGTCTTCGCGTACACCTTCCCGGCCGCGGGGCTGTCCTTCTGCACGTCGGCAAGAGAACCGTCGACGCCCAGGATGGGCATCGTGTCGCGCCACTGCTCGGCATCCGGTCGCTCCGCCATGAGCGTCTGGATCTGCACGGCGTTCTTCGGGGTGATGTAGTTGCCATCGAGCCCCGAGCCATCGATGAGGGATGCGCCGGTCGTGTCGAGGCCAGCCTCAGCCCAGATCGCCTGGGCGACGCCCATGCCCTGCTTGTCGCAGTCGTTCTTGCCTGCGTCGACCGCGAGGCGACAGATGAGGGTCTGGGCGCCGCGGTTGTAGCTGACCTTCATGACGTACGTCACTTCCTCAGCCAGCGGAAGCGACTCGAGTTCGGCAACCGCGGGCAGCGCCTCGACGGCGTCCCACTCGGGAAGCGCCGACTTCGGGTTCTCAGCGAACGGGTCAGCAGTCACGCTAACTCCCGCGCGCTCGAGTGCCTCGATGAAGGCCGTGCGCGCGAAGGTCGACGGGTCCTCGAACTCGAAGACCCGCAGCACGGGGTCAGCATCCGCGGCGATCGTGCCGGTCACAACGATCTTGTTGGGCTCGCTCGCCGACACCTTCGGCGCCTCGACCTTGTACTCCTCGCCTGCCGGCACCGTCTGTACCTGCAGGTCGAGCGTCCACTGGCCGACCGCTGGCGTGAGCGCAGCCGTCGCCGGCTGGCCCGCCTCCCCCGGCGTGATGAGCACGTCCAGGAGGTTCTGGTTGATGACGATCGGCGTGATCGGCTGCTCCGCAAGCGTGCCCTGGAAGAGGCGGTCGTCGATCACGACGTCGCCGTTCACCGTCGTGATGCCGGATGCCTTCACCTGCGCCGCCAGATCGTCGAGGCCCGTGAGCGGGTCCTGCGTCGTGAGCGTCGCACCAGGCAGCGGGTTGGCGTCGTTGTGGTCGAGGTTCGTGAAGCTGACCGTGCCGTCGTCCTTCGTGCGCCCGCCCATCGTCAGGTCGCCCTGTCCGACGAGCACGAGGTCGCCATCCAGCGTCCCCGCCGTGACCTCACCCAGCTGCTTCACGGGCGTCGTGACCGTGTGCTCCGGCCCCCACTTCACCCAGGCCGCGCCCGCGCTGTACGTCTTCACGAAGGAGCCCGGCTCCGCGAGCTTGCCTCCGTCGAGGTCGATGAGCGTCTCCCCCGTGTCCAGGTCCTCGACAGAGATCGACCAGCGGCCGCTCGAGAACTGCGGCTGGTTCATCACCTCGAGCGCCTCGTCCGGGAGCCCCGGGACCGAGACGAGCGTCGTGCCGTCCCAGACCGGGACGTCCGCGTTGTTTGCATCGGCCGCGACGCACCCCGTGAGCAGCAGCATCGTGACGGCCCCCGCCGTCAGGACGCTTACGCCGCGGCCGAATTCTGGTCGGCGCATCCGCGCGGCGCCCTTGCCCGAGTTGGGCTGGCCGGCGATCATGCGCCCATTCCGTTCGCGAGGGCCTCAGCCAGCGCACGGAAGCCCTGATCCGCTGGATGCGCATCCGGGTTGTTCGATTCGTTCATGTAGACGACGATGCTCGCGCCGGTCGCCGGGTCGTGGAAGGTCGCGGCCGTGAAGCCGAGCCCCTCGCCGTTATGCCCCAGCCACCCGTTCGTCTCACCCATCCCCACGGCGTAGACGTCGTAGGGCGGACTCGGTATCTCGTGGCCGATCTCCCTCAGCTCCTGCGTCTCCGGCTTGAGCAGCGCACCGCTCCCGAGAGTCTCTGCCCACGCCCTGCCGTCCTCGAGCGTCGAGAACAGCGAGCCCGCAGCTCCCAGGATCGAGGGGTTCTCGTCCATGGGAACCGGCTTGCCGTCGACGATGACGTAGCCCGTGGGATGCGGGCCCGTCCAGTCGGCGACATCCGTCAGGTACGACGTGCCCGTCTGACCGAGCGGGGTGAGGATGCGCTCGTCGAGCGTCTCCTCGTACGGCTGACCCGTGACCTTCTCGATGACCGCGCCAAGCAGGTTCGTGTTGGCGTTCGTGTACAGGTACTCGGTGCCCGGCTCGAACTTCGCAGGCTGGTCGATGACGAAGCTGTTGAGGTCCTCGAGCGTGTAGATCCTGGTGGGGTCCGCTTCGAACTCGTCCGAGAACGCCTGCGTCACGTAGTCGACGTTGCCGCTCGACATGTTCGCGAGCTCCAGCAGCGTGATCTTGTCGCCGTTCGTGATGCCGTCCACGTACTGGTCGATCGTGTCGTCGAGGCTCAGCTTGCCCTCGTCGGCGAGTTGCAGGATGAGCGTCACCGTGTACGACTTCGTGATGCTGCGGATGGGCCACGACATGTCGGTCGTGACCGGCGTGCTCTCCTCCACGTTGGCCAGCCCGGTCGCGGTCGTCCACGAGCCCTGACCCGGGATCCAGACGCCGGCGGCCGCTCCCGGCACGTCATGCTCCGCCAAGACCTTGTCGAGCGCCGCCTGCAATTCGTCCTGGAGCTCCGCGGGCAGCTCACCCTCGGGCGCTGCGGGGCGGGTCACCTCCGGCGAGGCGGGGTCTGCAGTACTGCCAGCTGCGTCGCCGCCAGCATTCGCGCATCCGCTCGCCAGAAGACCGACGACAGCTGCCATCGCTGCCAGACCGAAAAGGCGGGCCTGCCTAGTTCGGTGAAGACCGTCAGTGGGCGCAGGTTGGGTCGGCATGATTCCTCATTCGTCGAGGTTCCCTGAGACGCGTCGGGGGATGACATCTCAGCACCCAGACTCCCGGATGAGGGTGCGCCCGGGAAGGGACCTAGGTCCCCCATATGCGAAAGATTCTCGCGTTCGGCGGCAACGGCCGCCTCAGCTGTTCTCTGCGACCTCAGAGGCGTTCGCGCGCGAGGCGACCCGACGACGGCGCGATACCTCTCGGTACACGACCCAGAGAATCACCGTCGGCATGACAAGAAGGAGACGCAGGAAAATGTCGCCGGTCTGGAAAGAAGCGTAGAGAACAAGCACCGACAAGAGGATGAGCCCGCCAAGTATCAACCGGCGTTCCGTTCTCGTACCCATCAGTGCCTCCCGCATTCCATGTGCGGTTCAGGGCCCACAATGGCCGAGAACCAATTCCCGCCCCAGCACATCATCGGAACCTCCGCGCCGGCTCCATGACGGGGTGTTGCCGGGGCACGCCCGCTTACCGTGAGCGCACCGCATCCGCGTGCATCGCCGTCTGCTGAAGCGCCGAGACCAGCGTGAAGCCGGCGAGGTTCTCCCAGCCGACCGACCAGGTGAGGCGGGAAGCGACCTCGAAGATCGAAGCCCCTGGCGACGAGTCAAGCGCGCTCGCGACTTCGTCGGTGCGCCGCTGGTGGTGCTGCGCGTGCTCGGCGCAGCGCTGCGCAAGGCCGACGAAGCGGTATCCGTGACCCGGAACAGCCTCGTCGACGCCGAGGTCGATGATGCGGCGCAACGAACGCTGATACTGGAGAACCGGGTTGTGCCCGTCATCGCCCCCGAGTCCGAGCCCCGGGTGCAGGACGGGCGAGACGTGGTCGCCGGTGAAAACGAGCCGCGTGTCCTCGTCAACGACGGTGAGGTGCCCCGGCGTGTGGCCGGGTGTGTGGATGGCGCGCATCCGCCGCCCCGGCACGTCCAGCAGCTGCCCGTCATCAACGACCACGTCGGCGCGCAGCAGCACAGGCGTCGCCGACCGGCCGACAAGCTGCAGGATCTCGGTGTGCCGCTCGGCGGGCACGCCCCAGCCGAGGAGTCTCGCCCGCTCGGTCTCGACGGAGGGGCGGTCGGCCGCGAGCCGATCAAGCGCCGCCTGCTCGTCGCGGTGCAGCACGATCGGCGCACCAGAGACGTCCCGGAGCCGCTCGGCCAGGCCGAGATGGTCGTGGTGGAGGTGCGTCACGATGATCGAGCGGACCTGGTCGAGCCGGTGACCTGATCCCTCGAGTGCGGTGGCCAGCGCGGCGAGGTTGTCGTCGGACCCCGAGCCCGGGTCGATGACGTGCACGCCACCTGCGTCGTCGGCGACGATCGACGCCAGCGTGCACGGAATGCGCCCTCCCGGCGTCGGGCCCGTTGGCATTGCGACGCCGACGGTCCAGATGCCGTCCCGAACGAAGTCGAGCGGCGCGACTCCCCCGTCGTTCCAGGCCGACCCCTGCGCGGCGCGGCTGGCCACGACCCCGCTCGTCGTCATGACGCAGTCACCGGGGCGTGCGGAGTGGCTCGAGTAGTGCATCCCATGCCAGAAGCCTAGGACGCCGCGCGCCCGCGGTCAGCTGCAGGCGTCCGGGCCACCCGGAGCTGTAGCTAACCACGCAGCGTGACCAACATCGATGCAATATCGGCAAAAACAGTCTTCAGAACGCCGATCAGGCTCGATATTGCACTGATGTTGGACAGCGCACGCGGCGAGCCGCCTCCGTGAATGTTCTAGCTACGCACCGCGAACATCGACACGAGCTCGTACACGACATGCGCCGCGGCGACACCCGTGAGCTCAGCGTGGTCGTACGCGGGCGACACCTCGACGACATCCGCGCCGACGACGTTGAGGTCCGCGAGACCGCGAAGGATCTCGAGCAGCTCGCGGCTCGTCATGCCGCCAGCCTCCGGCGTACCGGTGCCGGGCGCGTGGGCGGGGTCGAGCACGTCGATGTCGATCGAGATGTAGAGCGGTCGGTCCCCGATGCGCTCGCGCAGCTGCTGCACGACGGCGTCAGCCCCGCGGCGGTAGATGTCGGCCGAGCTGACGATGCCGAAGCCGAAGCGCTTGTCGTCCTCAAGGTCCTGCTTGCCGTACAACGGCCCGCGGGTACCGACGTGGCTCAGCGCATCAGTGTCGAGCAGCCCCTCCTCGAACGCGCGACGGAACGGCGTGCCGTGCGTATAGGCGGCGCCGAAGTACGTGTCCCACGTGTCGAGGTGCGCGTCGAAGTGCAGCATCGCGACGGGGCCGTGGACGCGCGCCATGTTGCGCAGGAGCGGCAGGGCGATCGTGTGGTCGCCGCCGATCGTGACGATCTTGGCGCCGGTGTCGCTCAGCGCCTTGGCGGCCGCCTCGATCGTGCCGAGCGCCTCCTCGATGTCGAACGGGTTCACGGGAACGTCGCCCGCATCCGCGACCTGCTGCGCCGCGAACGGCGACACGTCGAGCGTTGGGTGGTACGGCCGCAGGAGACGGCTCGACTGTCGCACGTGCGCCGGGCCGAAGCGAGCTCCGGGGCGGTACGAGACGCCGCTGTCGAAGGGAACGCCGAGGATCGCGACGTCGAGCTTCTCAACCTCGTCGACTCGCGGCAGCAGCGCAAACGTCGGGGGGCCCGCGAAGCGCGGAACCTGGGCCGAGTCGGTTGGTCCGACGTTGCCGTTCTGCGTCACCCGTGGCGGGTTCGTCCAGAAGAAATCGTTGCTCACTGTGGGGCCTCCTTGCCGCGTGCTTCTGGTCTGAAGTTAGCGAAACGAGGCATCCGAGTCGCGAGCGCTTTGCACCAGACTCGATGACGACGGGTGCAAAGCGCACCCTTCCAGGCAATCTCGTCCCGACCAATGCCGACGGCCGTCACTCCGCGCATCCACGCTGAGCCGGGCCAAGCCCGGCCGAGCCCGACGACGCCCCGGCTGCGTCGCCCGCGGTCGCGTTCACTGCCAATCGAAACGCCCTTCAGAAGCGGCGTTCTGGGCCATTCGACTGGCAGCGATCCCCCTGAGCCAACCGAAAGGGCCACTCGCCTGGCAGCGATGGACGCCACGCATGGACGCCCTCACCTGGCCGGCGGCAACAAGCAAGCGCCGCCCGCTGATGCCGCAGAGGCGCCGCCCACGCCGACGCGGAAGCCACACCCGCCCAAAGCGATCGCTGCCCGGCGTTTCGCCCTCTGCGGCCGCCGTCAGAGGGCGAATCGCCGGGCAGCGATGCGCGGGAGGGGCGCGCTGGAGGGGCGCGCGGGAGGGGCGGCGCCTCGGAGGAGGGCTAGGAGAGGTTGCCTCGGATGAGGTGCCGCACGACGCCGGTCAGCACGTCGAGCCCAGCGACGAGGTCGCCTGGCTCCGTGTACTCCCCCTCGTTGTGGGAGATCCCGTCGACGGACGGCACGAAGAGCATCACCGTCGGCACGAGCTCCTTCATGTTCGTCGAGTCGTGCCCGGCGACGGTCATGATCTCGTCGTTCGACAGGCCGAGCTCCTCGGCGACCGAGCGCGCCAGGTCGACGCCTGCCGGCTGGTACGGGTTGATGTCCCACGAGTGCGACAGCGTGCGCTCGATCTCGACGTCGGCCTTCGCCTCGATCTCCGCGAAGCGCGCATCCAGGAGGGCGTTGGCTTCCGCGAGCAGCGCCTCGTCGTCGCAGCGTAGGTCGAGCAGCAGCGTCACCTCGCTGGCGACGACGACCGGCGAGTTCGGGTATACGTCGAGTTGCCCGACCGCCGTGTGCAGCTTGCCTGGGAAGCGGTCGGTGAGCTCACGCGCGAAGACGACCAGCAGCGAGGCGCCGTAGAGGGCGTCCTTGCGGTCCTCCATAACGGTCGCGCCGGAGTGCGCCTGCTCGCCGCGCACCACAACCCGGTACTTGCTGGCTGCCCAGGTCGCGGTGACAAGACCGATGGTCGTGCCGGCGTTCTCGAGCAGGCGCCCCTGCTCGATGTGGATCTCGGCGCAGAGCGCGGCAACAGGGCCGGCGCCTTCTCCCAGGAATCCGGTGGGGCGCAGCGCCTCCTCGACGCTGATACCTGCCTTGTCGCGCACCGCCAGCGCATCCTCGAGTGGGAGCACGCCCGTGTAGACCGACGAGCCCATCATGGAGGGCACGAACCGCGAGCCCTCTTCGTTGAACCAGTTCACGACGGCCACGTTGTACTTCGCGCCCTCGGCGACACCGGCCGAAGCACCGCCGGCCGAAGCTTCGTCGGCGATGCGGAACGCGGCGTGCGCCGCGGCCAGCACCCCGTAGGCACCGTCGTACTTGCCCGCGGTCGGCTGCGAGTCCATGTGCGAGCCGATCAGCACGTAGGGCGCCCCGGGCACGAGCTCGAGCAGCCCGAACTGGTTGCCGATCCTGTCGTACTCGACCGTGAACCCTCGGCCTTCCAGCAGCCCCTGGAACCAGCGGCGCTGCTCGTTGTCTGCCTCGCTCGCGGCCTGGCGGTCGACGCCGCCATGGCCCGTCGCCCCGAAACCGCCCATGGTGTCGAAGTCGCGCAGGAAGCTCTCGTGCGCGTCGCCGCTCGCCGAGGACGTGGCGGTGGATGCAGCGCTGTCGGCCTGCGCCGTCGCGCGGTCATGCTTGTCGATCATTGAGTGCTCCAGTTGGGGTCGGCTGGTGCGCCGAGCTCGGCGATGATGTTGAGGGCCGGCTGGGTTTCGTAGCCGGCGAGGGCAGCATCCGACCACCAGGCCGTATGCGGTGTAA
Organism: Pseudoclavibacter sp. AY1F1; assembly: GCF_002931075.1. Lineage (GTDB taxonomy): Bacteria > Actinomycetota > Actinomycetes > Actinomycetales > Microbacteriaceae > Pseudoclavibacter. The sequence goes on from NZ_PSTQ01000004.1 coordinate 195,894, forward strand.
TGACGGTGCCTGGGTCGGTGCGCATGGAGTCGCTCGGATGCGGTGGCTCCCCGTCGAGGACGTCGGCCGCGTAGGTGCGCAGCGCGCCGCTCGCGAGGGCCGCTTGAATGGCCGTCTCGTCGACGAGCCCGGCCCGGGAGACGTTGACGACGACCGCGCCGGCGGGCAGCAACGCGAGCGCGTCGTTGCCGATGATGCCGCGCGACTCGGCAGTCAGGGGCAGGTGGAGGCTCAGCGAGTCGGATGCGGCGAGGAGCTCGTCGAGCGACTCGACGAGCTCGACACCCTCCGGAGCCTCCTTGGCGTAGGGGTCGAAGGCGAGGACCCGCCCGAAGCTGGGGCGTGCGATCTCGGCGAGCCTGCCGCCGATGCGCCCGAGTCCGACGAGCCCGAGTGTGAGGGAGCTGAGGCGGCGCGGCACTTGCAGCCGCGCGGTTGCCTCATCGGTCCATTCCCCGCTGCGCACGAGCTGCAGGCTGCGCAGCAGGGATCTTTCGGCGGCGAGCAGCAGCGTGAGCGCGTGGGCTGCGACCTCTTCCGTCGCGACCCCGGCGAGGGTCACGACCTTCACGCCTCGCGCGGCGGCGGCATCCGCGTCGATCATGTCGGTGCCGACGGAGCTCGTCGCGAGGAGGCGAAGCGACGGCAGCTGGGCCAGGACATCCGCCGTGATGCGCGCGTAGCCGACGACGGCCGCGACGGCGTCGAGGTGCTCGCGTGGCACCACGGCGTCGAGCCCTGGTGAGGTCGGCAGCTCGAGGTGGGCGGTCGCGTACCCGGCTTCCCGCAGGAGCCTGGCGGCAGGCTCCTGCGACAGGTCGGTGGTGTCGGTGAAGATGACCAGTGGGCGCGTCATGTCAGCTCTCTTACTTGAGGACGCGCGCCAGGAAGCGCTTCGTGCGTTCGTGCTGCGGGTTCTGGATGACGTCCTCAGGGGCGCCCTCTTCGACGATGACGCCGCCGTCCATGAAGACGACGCGGTCGCAGACGTCGCGCGCGAAGCCGATCTCATGGGTCACGACAACCATCGTCATGCCCTCCTTCGCGAGCTTCGTCATGACCTGCAGCACCTCGCCGACAAGCTCGGGATCGAGCGCCGATGTCGGCTCATCGAAGAGCAGCACGCTCGGCTTCATGGCGAGCGCGCGGGCGATCGCCACCCGCTGCTGCTGGCCGCCGGAGAGCTGAGACGGGTAGTTTTCGCCTTTGTCCGCAAGGCCGACCTGCTCGAGCAGCACCTTCGCCGCCGCGATGGCCTCCGACTTCTTGTGGCCGAGGATCTGCACGGGCGACTCGATGATGTTCTCGATCGCCGTCATGTGCGGGAAGAGGTTGAAGCGCTGGAAGACCATGCCGATGTCTCGGCGGCGCTTCGCGATCTCGTTCGGGCGCAGCTCGTAGAGCTTGCCGTTCTTCTCCTTGTAGCCAACGGGCTCACCCGCTACCCGGATGATCCCGCGGTCGGCGGTCTCGAGGTGATTGAGGCAGCGCAGGAGCGTCGACTTACCCGAGCCGGAGGGGCCGAGGATGCTGACGACCTCGCCGGCGTGCACGTCGAGCGAGATGTCCTTGAGCACTTCGACGCTGCCGAACGACTTGGCGACGTTGCGCAGCTCGATCATGGGGGCAGCCTGCGTGGATGCTGGCATCAGCGGAGCACCTCTCTGCTTGTTCCTGAAGACCTGCGGTTGGGCAGAATCGAGTTGAGGACTCGCTTCCACACGGGTTCTGGGGTCGCGAAGCCCCGCGACTTGCCGAGCTTGCGCTCGAGGAAGCCCTGGCCGATGCTCGCGATCGAGGTGAGGATCAGGTACCAGATGCTCGCGACGAGCAGCATCTCCATGCGGCTGAAGTCCGCGGCACCGATCTGTTGGGCTCTGGTCAGCAGGTCGCCCGCGCCGATCACCGACACGAGCGAGGTCTCCTTGAGCAGCGTGACGAGCTCGTTGCCCATGGGCGGGACGATCGAGCGCAGCGCCTGCGGCAGGATGATGCGGAACATGATCTTGCCCTGCGTCATGCCGAGCGCCTCGGCCGCCTCCTTCTGACCGGGGTCGATGGAGATGATGCCGCCGCGGATGATCTCCGACATGTACGCGGACTCATTGGCGGCGAGGCCGAGCACGGCCGCCGTGAGCGGGAGGATGAGGTCGTTCGTGTCGAGCTGCACGAACACCAGGTCGATCTGCGGGAAGAACAGGGCCAGGTTGAACCAGATGAGGATCTGGACCAGGATCGGCGTCCCGCGGAAGATCCAGACGAATCCGCTCGAGATGGCGCGCAGCACCCCGTTGCTGGAGATGCGCATCACGGCGAGCGTGATGCCGCCGATGATGCCGAGGATCATGCTGACGACGGTCAGCATGATCGTGATGAGGAGGCCCTGCATGATGGCCTCTGCGAAGACTCTCGAGCCGACCTTCTCCCAGCGGATGCTCGATCCCGTCGCGACGTCGTAGATCAGCTTCCCGACGAAGAGGAGCACGATCGCGGCGAAGATCCATTGGCCGTAGTGCCGCAGTGGGACGATTTTTGGGGCGTCGGCCGCGGGCGCGGCGGGGGCGGTGGAGACCGCTCCCGTCGCGCCCGTGGAGGGGCCGGTCGAGTGAGTCACTGTTCTTCAGCTCCGTTGTGTTTCTTCGTGCCTGTCGCTGTTACTCGGCGCCGTTGATGACGACTTCGGTGACAGCTCCGCCTTCCTGGCCGTGGGAGGCCAGGATGTCGGCGTAGGTGCCGTCGTCGATGAGCGACTGGAGTGCTGCCTGGATGGCGGCGCTCAGCGTGTTGTCCTTAGCGACTGCCATGCCGAGGGGCTCTGGCTGGAAGGGCTCCTCGTTGGCGAGCTCGAAGCCGCCTGCCTGTTCGACGTTGTAGCTCGCGACCGGGTACTGGCTGACCGACGCGACTGCGCGGCCGGACTGCACCTGGATGAGCGCGTCGTTGTCGGTGGACTGCGCCGAGATCTCGATCGGGCTGGAGGCGCAGATGTCGGTGTTGAAGGCCTCGAGGATGCCCTGCTGCGCGGAGTCGCGGAGCACGGAGACAGCCTTGCCGCAGAGGTCGGCCTCGGCCGCGATGCCCTCCGGGTTGCCTTCGGCGACGACGATGCCCTGGCCGGCGTTGAAGTAGTCGACGAAGTCGTAGTTCTCCTGGCGCTCCGGGGTGTCGGTCATGGCGGCGACGACGACGTCGTAGCGAGCCGTGTCGAGCGACGGGAGGAGCGTGTCGAACGCGACGTTCTCGATCGTGACCTCGAGGCCGAGCTTCTGGCCGACGGCCTTGATGAGGTCCATGTCGAGACCGATGACGGTTGCGCCGTCGGCGTCGAGGTACTCGTATGGCGGGTAGTACGCCTCGGTGCCGACGGTGAGGGTGCCGGCGTCGGCGATCTCCTGCGGGAGGAGCGCGACTGCCGCCTCGTCGACGGCGACTTCAGAGACGTCCGCCTCCGGTGCATCGCCTGACGCGCATCCTGCGAGCAGTGCGGTGAGTGCGACGAACGAGGCGCCAGCCAGGCCCGCCTTCATGAGCTTCTTGGATGCCATGTGAATTTCTCCTTCTCTTGATCACCAGCAGTGATCATCTGTAGGCAACATGCGTAATCTAGGAGGCAACTTGCCGCCGGAGGCGCCAAGTCACGCAGGGTTTACAAGGGCGTTACGTGCCGAGCAAACGCTCGGTCTGTTCAGGGAACCGACAGTACTGCGTCCGTCGAGTTCGGGATTGCATCAAAGGAACTCAGGTGGTGCCTCCCCACGCTGCGGGAGCGAGCACCCAGAGGAGTTCGACTCCCTCGGTCGAGTCGAGCGTGTGCCACGTGTGCGGCTCGCGCCCGTCAAGTGTGATCGAGTCGCCGGACTCGAGCTCCCACGTCTCCGACGCCAGCACAACCGTGATCGACCCGCGCAGCACGTGCAGGAAGTCGACCTCGCAGTTCACGGAGTAGAGCTCCTCTCCCCCGGTCCCCGACATGCCGGCGTCGACACGGGATCGCACCACCTGGAACCGCGGGTCGTTGCGGGGGCTGAGCAGGCGCTCGTACACGTTCGTGCCGCCGAGGTTGATCTGCGGGGCGTCCTCGAAGCGCACGAGCTTCGCATCCGGTGCGCTGAAGAGCTCGCCGACCTCGATGTTGAGCACGTCGCAGAGCAGCACGAGCGTCGAGACGCTCGGTGAGGTCTGGTCGCGCTCCACTCGGCTGAGGAAGCTCTTGCTGAGCCCCGTTGCACTGGCGAGCTGCTCGATCGTCATCTGCCGAAGCTGGCGCACCGATCGAAGCCTGCCGCCGATGGCGGCCGGCTCGTTGCGGGGCACGACGGGCAGGGCCCTCACCGGTGCACCGCGGGCCGATGCGTGTGGGTCGGCTCGAACAGCTCAAGGGTCGCTGGCAGCACCAGCACGCGGGGACCTGGGGTGCGGATGCTCTCGGCGAGTTCTGCGGCGAGGGTGTCGAGCTCCACGGGCCTCGACTCGACTCCGAACGCGCGTGCGACGGCGAGGTAGTCCGGGCCAGTGAGCTCAGTCGCCGTGGCGCGTCCGTACGCCTCGTTCATGTAGCCGCGCAGCACGCCGTAGCCGCCGTCGTCGACTACCAGCCAGGTGACGCTGAGCTGGGATTGCGCGAGCGTCGACAGCTCGGCGACCCCGTAAAGGCCGCCGCCGTCTCCGGAGATGGCAACAACTGGCGCACCGTTGGGGTTGTCCCGCGATCGAGAGGCGAACGATGCGCCGATAGCGCCGGGGAGACCGAAGCCGAGGCCGCCGCACTGCCCGTTCTCGTAGACCCCGCCGCGTGCATCCCACGCCGACCAGGCCCAGTAGGCGCTGATCGTCATGTCCCAGAAGGTGGCGACGTCGTCGGGGATCGCCGAGCGGAGCGTGTCGAGGAGCTGGCGCTCCTTCTGCAGCGGCTGCGCGTCGAGACGTGTGCGCACCGCCTGGAGGAGCTCGTCGATCGCAGGGCGCGCATCCGCTCGCTCGCCGGCCCCGCTCGCGCGCAGCCGGTCGAGGATGCCCTGCAGCGCCAGCCCGGCGTCGGAGCGCAGCGTGATCGTGCCGGCGTGGTTGGCACCGAGCACACGAGCGTCGGCGTCGATATGGATGACCGTGCCGGTCGGCGCGAGGCGGAAGTAGTTCGAGGACAGCTCACTCAGACCGGTGCCGATGACGACCAGCACGTCGGCCGCCTCAAGGAACTCGGTGGTCGCGATGTCCTCGATCCAGCCCTCGGCCGACAGCGGATGCGCCCACGGGAACGCGCTGCGCCCGCCGTAGGTCGTGACCACCGGAGCCTGCAGCTGCTCTGCAAGTTGCTCGAGCAGCTCGCCAGCGCCAGAGCGGACGACGCCTCCACCCGCATAGATGCGGGGGTTCGCCGACGCCGCCAGCAGGCTCGCGGCCGCCGCGAGCTGCGCATCCGACGCCTCAGGCGCAAGCGCGTAGGCCTCGGCAGCGATGCCGTTCAGCTGCCCATCGGCGAGCTCGATGCTCGCCTGCTGCACGTCGTGCGGCACCTCGACGTACACGGGGCCAGCTGGCGCGCTCTGCGCCGTGCGCCACGCCTCGACCAGCGTCGGCACGATCTGCTCGACCGAGCGGATGCTCCACGTGCCCTTCGCGATTCCGCGGAAGTGCGCTTCCTGGTCGCGCAGCTCGTGCAGGTAGCCGTGCGCCTGGCCGCCGATGCCCGGAGTGGGCACCTGCGCGGAGATGAGGAGCACGGGAGAGCTGGCGGTCGCCGCTTCCTGGAGGCCGGGCAGTGCCGTCAGCGCGCCTGGCCCCGCCGAGAGCAGCAACGGGGTGACCGTTCCCGTGACCCGTGCGTGCCCGTCCGCCATGAACGCCGCGTTGTTCTCGACTCGCGCGCCCAGGTAGTCGAGCGAGCTGTCGCCAAGCGCGTCGAACATGGGGAGCGCGTGCTGCCCGGGGAGTCCGACGACACGCTCCGCGCCGAGTGCCTCGAGCGTCCGGATGACAAGTTCCCCGCCGGTGACGTTTTCTGACATCGCTTACCAGTCCCTCTGGAGTTCCATCGTCGAGCAGTGCAGCCCGCCGCCGTTCTTGTTGATCTCGCGGTAGGTGACGGGGATGATCTCCACGCCGTACTTCGAGTTGAGGAGCTCCGCGGTGCGAGGCAGGTGCGACGGGAAGAGCAGCTTGCGCCGATCGAGCGTCAGGAGGTTGCACGCCCAGTCCTCCTGGGGCGCCACGTCGACCGTTTCAATGCCGAGCTTCCAGAGCGCATCGAGGAAGTCGTACGGCGCGATGCGCGAGTTCACGAGAGCGAGGTCATCGTCGAGCATGGCGCAGCACAGGTCGAGGTGGATCTGGTAACCGGGCATCTGCGAGTGGATGAGCTCGATGCCCTGCTCGTCCAGGATGTTCTTCAGCTGGCGGTAGCCCTCAACGTTGCAGCGCACGGAGGTGCCGAAGAACGCGAGGTCGGGGCGAACCTTGATGAAGCTGCCGCCCTCCACGAGACCCGTGCCGGTGATCGTGCCGAGGATGGGCATGCCCTGGGCCGCGACCGTCTGGGTGATCGACTGCTCCTCACCGCGTCGCATGCGCGGCGCAAGACGGCCGATGATCGCGCCGCCAGGAATCGTGACGAGCGGGTCCCGCGTGAAGACGGACTTCGTGAAGCTCGGGGCGAGGTCAGGGGCCATGACGACCTCGACATCGTTGTCTTCGAGCACTGTGACGAAGCTGTCGAACTCGGAGTGCAGCTTCTCGAGGTCAGGGAACCCGCGGCCTGACCAGTACCAGCGGCGGTCCGGGTCGACGTACGCACCGATCTCGGGCATCCAGGTGGATTCGCCCGCCTTCTCGACGGCCTCGAGGCCGGCGCTGGGGCGGCGCATCATGATCGTGCGGAGTCGACCGACTTCGTCCTGCGCGCCCCATTTGCGGCCCCAGTAGGTGGGCAGCTCCGTGTCGGCGAGGAAGCCGGGTTCAGCTTCAGGGCCGAGGAGGCGGTGGAAGGCGCCGTCTGACATCTCGAGGGTGGGGTCGACGTCGGTCATGTGAAAACCTTTCGTGGTCGCGTCGTTGCGACTCCAAGAAGTTTCGCTCACGACATCATGCGTTGTCTAGTGCGAAACTACGACTGCCTGTTTCCGGGCGCGTGACACTCATGTTTCCGGCCCGTAACTTCTGCTGAGTCCATGCATAGCCACGTTTCTGTCACTATGCAGACATGACCCAGTACGAAGTGCAGCGCGAGGCCGTCATCCCGGCAGACATCGAGCGCGTTCACGCCCTCATCAACTCGTTCCACAAGTGGAGCTCCTGGTCTCCGTGGGAAGACGTCGACCCCGCCATGGACCGCCGATTCTCTGGCCCAGAGGCTGGGAAGGACGCCCACTACGAGTGGGAGGGCAACCGCAAGGCCGGCAAAGGCTCCATGACGATCGTCGCCTCAGCACCCCAGCGCGTCGACCTCGTCATCGACTTCGACAAGCCGTTCAAGGCCCACAACCCGACCTCGTTCATCCTCGAACCCATCGACGGCGGCACCCACGTGCGATGGGTCATGTCCGGCGAGCACAAGGGCATGGCGGCCCTCGTCTTCAAGTTCATGTCGATGGACAAGTTCCTCGGCCCCGACTTCGAGCGCGGCCTGCGCCAGCTCGAAGCGGCGGCCGTCGCCTGAGCCAGCCTGAGGCAACCCGCGCGGCAGCGGCGGCAGCGGCAGCAGCGCCGAATGGCCTCGGCTCAGAGCAGCGGCAGGTCCTCCGCGGGAGCTTCCCCGAGCGCCTCGCGCAGCAACGGCAGCGCCGCCGTCCACGCCATCGTTTCGATCTCGGCTGACGTCGAGTCGGCGGCAAGCCCCTCGAGGTCCTCGAAGCCAGAGTGACGCACGGTCAGCGCGGAGCCGCCATCCGCTGGCTCGATCGTGAACTCGACAACCGTGCTGTTCTGCGGCTGCGGGTCTTCCTCCGGCACGGCGGCGAGCCGGTAGCCGAAACGGCGCGGTGACTCCACGAGCGTCACCTCGCCGCGGAACGTGCCGTGCTCTGGCCAATGCACGGCAAGCACTCCGCCAGGCTCGGCCTCGATCGTCGCCCCACCAAACGCATACCAGCTGGCGAACGACTCCTGCTCCGTCAGCATGCTCCACAGGCGCTCGGGCGCAGCCTCGAAGGTGATGGACTTCTCGACGATCTCGGGCGCGTCAGCCATGGTCGCTCCTCAGCTCGGTGGATGTTCGACTCCCCATCCTCGCAAACCTCCCCGCAAAGCGCGTCCACCCGGTCCAGCCAGACACGCAGCAGGGCCCAGCGCCAGGAGAAACCTGGTGCTGGGCCCTGCGTGCGCGAACCGCTGAAGTCAGCGGTGCTAGTGCATTGCGGGCGCCTCGGCGCCCTCGCGCTTCGGTGTCGACTTCACGAAGAACGTGCCGATGATCGTGACTAGCGAGATGCAGGCGCCCACGAGGAACGCCGAGTGGATGCCCTGCGCCTCGGCCGAGATCGGGCCGAAGCCCTGGCCGACAGCGGCAACCGTCGAGTTCGCCATGACGACGACGAACATCGCCGTGCCTGCTGCACCCGCGAGCTGCTGCGCCGTCGTGACGACGGCGGAACCGTGGGAGTAGAGCGACTTCGGCAGGTCGCCGAGCGCGCTGGTCATGAGCGGCGTGAACATGAGCGCGAGGCCAACCGACAGCGTGACGTGAGCTGCGATGACCATCCACTGCTCGGAGTTCTCGCTGAGCATCGTCATGCCCCAGATCGCCGCGCTCACGACGAGGGAGCCTGGGATGATGAGCGGCTTCGTGCCGAAGCGGTCGAACAGGCGGCCGACAAACGGCGCGAGGAGCCCCATCGTGAGGCCACCGGGCAGCAGGGTCAAGCCGGCACGCAGGGTGTCGTAGCCGAGCACTTCCTGCATGTAGATCGGCAGCAGGATGATCGTCCCGAAGAGCGACATGAAGCTCACGGCGAGCAGCACAAGCGAGACCGTGAACTGGCGGCTCGTGAAGACGCGGAGGTCAAGCAGCGCGACGTCCCGCTTCTGCAGCGAGATCTGGCGCCAGATGAAGGCGCCGAGTGCAAGCGCGCCCACCGTGATGGGCACAAACGCCGGGATGAGCGCCGTCGCCGAGCTCTCGCCGAGTCCGGAGAAGCCGTAGACGAGCCCACCGAACGCGAAGGCCGACAGGATGATCGACAGGACGTCGATCTTCGCCTGGCGCGGCTCCGTCACGTTCTTGATGAACAGCGCGCCGAGGACCAGCGCGGCGATGGCGATCGGGAGCACGAATCCGAACATCCAGCGCCACTCGAAGACCTGCAGGATGAGGCCGGAAACCGTCGGTCCGATCGCGGGTGCGACGGAGATGACGATGGAGATGTTGCCCATGGTGCGGCCGCGACGCTCCGGCGGAACCATGTTGAGGACGGTCGTCATCAGCAGCGGCATCATGATGGCGGTTCCCGAGGCCTGCACGATGCGGCCGAGGAGCAGCAGCTCGAAGCCGGGCGCGAGGAAGCAGATGAGCGTTCCGACGGAGAAGAGCACCATCGCGGCGATGAACACCTGGCGCACGTGGAAACGCTGCAGCAGGAAACCGGTGATCGGGATGACGACGGCCATGACGAGCATGAAAGCCGTCGTGAGCCACTGGCCGGTGGCGAGCGGGATTCCGAGGTCGGCGTTGAGGGCTGGCAGCGCCACACCCATGATCGTCTCGTTCAGGATGACGACAAACGCCGAGACCAGAAGGAGCGGGATGACGAAGCGAGTGCGCGGGTCGGTGCCCTGCTGGCTCGCGGAAGTGGCTTGGCCCGCGGATGCGGACCCGGCTGGGGTCGGTTCGGCGTCGCGGGTCGCGGTGCGCGAGTCGGTCACAGTACTCCTTGGAAGGTTCAGGTCTTGGCGTGCGGGCACGCCCGCACGTTCGCTCTTAACGCTGAAAGCGCGCGCGGCATTCCCCGGCGCGTCGCTCAGCGGGTCGCGGCGAAAGCGACGTGAGCAGGTGGAAGGTGGACGATCACCGACTGGCATTCGTGCAGTCCCCCTGGAATGCGCGAGCCGGTGTCGAGCGGAAGCCGCGCCGTGAGGCGGGTCGTTGTCCGTTCTTCGCCAACAAGGAGTGTAGCCGTCACGAAGCCGAGGTCTCGTTCGAGGCGCAGGACTTCAGCGTGCCAGGAGTTCGGGGCGAGCAGCCGGGCCTCCGCGGCAGGTGCCCGAGCATCCTCCGTCCCTGGGAGAACGAGCTCGAGACGATCAGCGCGGATGCTCGCGAACAGCCGCTCGCCAGGCCCGGCCGGGCCGTGCGCCTCCCCCGGTGCACCCGCCTGGCCGACGAGGTGGCCACGGATCTCACCAAGGTCGCTGTGCGTCGCGACCCCCGGCTCGCGCAGCTCGACCTCGAACCCGGTTCGTCCGACAAGCGCCGCGACGTAGGCGCTCGCCGGCCCCGCGGCGATGGATTCCGGTGTACTGAGCTGGGTGATCGCGCCGCGTTCGACGATCGCGATCCTGTCGGCCAGCGCAGCAGCATCCGCCGGGTCGTGCGTGACGACGAGGGCTGCCCCCTCGAATTCGGCGAGCACGCGGCGGAGCTCGGCACGAACTTCCGAACGAGCCTCCACGTCGAGGGCGGAGAGGGGCTCATCAAGCAGCAGGACCCTCGGCGAGGTCGCGAGCGCCCGAGCGAGCGCAACCTTCTGCGCCTGCCCTCCCGAGAGCTGGGCTGGGCGACGGGCCGCGAGGTCGTGGATGCCGAAGCGCTCCAGCCATTCGGCGGCGACTCGGCGCGCCTCCCGGCGGCCGATTCCTCGAGCGCGCAGCCCGAAAGCCACGTTATCGAGCGAGCTGAGGTGGCCGAAGAGGACGTATTCCTGGAAGACGACGCCAAGCTGTCGCTCCCTCGCGCCAAGCCGGACGCCCCCGGGCGCCTCTTCCGCGAGTCGGCCTCCGAGCTCCAAGGTGCCCCGTTCGAGTGGCGCCAGGCCGGCGATCGCGCGCAGGAGCGTCGACTTGCCTGCCCCGTTCGGGCCGAGCACGGCGAGCACCTCGCCAGGCCGCACCTCGAGCTCGTACCTCGCGTGGAAGCCGCCGACGGCAACGCTCGCGCCGATGGCCAGTCCCGCGTTCATCCGCTGCGCCCCGCACCGCTCGTCCGCACGCCCCTCGCCCGCGCGGTCACAGAGGCGCCGAGCACCGCTGGACTTCCTGCGACGCCGGACACCCAACGGCCGCGCAACGCGAAGAGCACAACCACCGAGACGAGCAGGAGCAGGAGCGCAAGCGCGATTGCCGCATCCGGATCCGACTGCATGGCGAGGTAGGTGGAGATCGGCATCGTCCGCGTGACGCCGGGGAGGCTGCCGGCGAGGGTGATGGTCGCGCCGAACTCGCCGAGGGCGCGGGCGAAAGCGAGCACCGCCCCGGCCCCGATCGCGGGCCCGACCATCGGCAGCGTGACCCGCGAGAAGGTGAACCAGCGGGTCGCGCCGAGCGTCGCCGCCGCGTCCTCGACCCGGCGGTCCGCCCCCAGCAGCGCCCCCTCGACGGCGATGACAAGGAACGGCAGGGCAACGAACGTCTGGGCCACGACAACCGCGGCGCTCGTGAACGGGAGGCTGAACCCCGTGAGCTGGGCGATCGGGGCGCCGAGGAGGCCGGAGCGGCCGAAGAGGAGCAGCAGTGCGAGGCCACCGACGACCGGCGGGAGCACAAGCGGAACAAGCACCAGCACCCGGACGACGCGGTAAAGGCGCTGACCGGGCAGCTCCGCGAGCGAGACCAGCCACCACGCGAGCGGTACCCCGATGACCAGGCAGACGGCCGTCGCCGCGACGGCGCAGGAGAGCGAAAGCCAGAGGGCCTGGCCGACGACCGGCTGAGCGACGATCTCCGGGAACTCAGCCCACGGCACGCGGAGGACGAGGGCCAGGATGGGCAACGCGAGCAGCGCAAGAGCCACGAGCGCGAACGGCGTCAGCGCCGCAGGCGGGCGGCGGCTTACCCCGGTCATGTCAGGCTGAGGAAGCCGGCTTCCTCGAAGACCTCAACGCCGCGAGCTGTCAGGATGAACTCGGTGAACGCGGCCGCGGCCTCTGGGTTCGGCGCCGCCTTGAGCGGGACGATGCCGTAGTTGTTGACCGCGTCGAGCGCCTCAGGGAACTCGATCGGGTCGACCTCGAGAGCCGCCGACTTCGCGTCGGTCGCGTAGACGAGGCCGGCGTCGACCTCCCCGAGACTCACCTTCGTGAGCACTGCCTTGACGTCGCTCTCGAGGGTGTCCGGCTGGGGCACGATGTCGGTCTGCTCGAAGATCTTCGCGGCCGCCGCACCACACGGCACCTCTTCGTCGCAGAGCGCGATCTTGAGCTTGGGGTCGGCGAAGTCCTTCAGCCCCGTGATGCCGGCCGGGTTCCCTTCCGGCGTCACGATGACCAGCGCGTTTCGGGTGAACGTCGCCGGTGTCCACTCGACGAGCCCCGCATCCACAACCGGCTTCATCGTCGCGTCGCTCGCGGAGGCGAACACGTCGACCGGGGCTCCGCCCGTCACGATCTGCTCGGCCAGCGTCGAGCTGCCCCCGAAGTTGAGCGTCACCGTGACGCCGGGGTGGTCGGCCTCGAACTCCTCCGCCAGCTGCGTGAACGTCTCGGTGAGCGAGGCGGCCGCGTAGACGGTGACGGTGCCAGTCGGGCCCGTCTCGGTGGGAGATGGCGTGGACTCGGTGCTGCCGGAAGGTGCTGCCGGACCACCCGCGGGTGCGCAGCCCGCCAGGGCAGCCAGCAGGAGCACGCCAGCGGAGGCGGCGAACGCGCGCACCATTCCGAGTCTCCGCGTCTTACGCACTGTGCACTCCTTCAATTCCCACGTTGGTGGCCTTCACGCTCGCCACAACAAGACTTCCGACCTCGAGGCCGAGCTCGTCGACGGCCTCACGCGAGACCAATGAAACGATTCTGAACGGCCCCGCCTGGACATCGACCTGGGCCATGACGGTGTCGAGCGTCAGCTTTGTGACGATGCCGCGCATCCGGTTGCGAGCGGATGCGGGTGGCAGCTCGACGAGGTCACCACGCGCGTCGCTCTCCGCGAGGTCCTTGGCCAGGGAGGCGAGCTGCACGCCGGAGACCGTCTTCGCACCAGCCTCGCCCTCGAGGTCGAGGCGGCCGCTTGCGCCCCAGCGTCGCAGCGTGTCGTCGCTGACCCCGAGGAGCGACGCTGCCTCGCTGACCCGGTATCGCTGTTCTGGCATGCGGGCATCCTCTCACGGCGAACCGCAGATGCGTCAGTCAGCTTGGGTTTCGACCCGCAGGTGCGCTCACGCTCGTCGGATGAGCGCGAACTCACCGCGCTACCGGAGAATCTCGACGAGCAGCACCCACGCGTTGAGGGTCGCCCCGGCGAAGGTGAGCAGGAATCCCGCGGCCACCCAGTAGAGCGCCTCCCACGTGCCAAATGCGAGGACTCCGCCGATGAGCATGGGAAGGAGCTGCAGGGCGCTGAACACAGCGCGCAGCACGTGCTCCCGCAGGTGCCCGTGGGGATTCTGAAAGCCGATGACGCTCGTGCGCCAGTACAGGACCACCACGATCAAGGTGAACGCGAGCGTCACGCCGCCGAACGCCATGTTGCTGATGCCGGGGATCAGGCCCGTCGCTCCGACGATGACGATGAGCAGCAGGGATGCGATAGTCGCGCCTGCCCTGGACGGCATGCTCTTGATCTTGATGATCGTCGCGACGTTCACCGACATCGCCACGATGATGAGGCCGGCCAGGGCTGCGCCAGCACCGACAGTCGCGACGAAGAAGCTCTCCCAGGTGTCGACGATCATGCTTCGGCCTCTTCCGTGTGAAGGATGCGGTCGGGGCGCGAGTAGATGACCATCGACTCCCCGCGGAGGAAGCCGATCAGCGTCATGCCGCTGGCTTCGGCGAGCTCGGCGGCAAGCGAGGACGGCGCGGAGACGGCGGCAAGGATGGGGATGCCCGCCATCTTCGCCTTCTGCACGAGCTCGAAGCTCGATCGGCCGGACACCTGCAGCACCGTCCCGGTGAGCGGCAGCCGGTGATTCTGCACGGCCCAGCCGACGACCTTGTCGACGGCGTTGTGGCGCCCGACGTCCTCTCGCAGCACGAGCAGCTTTCCGGTCGCGGCGTCGAACAGCGCGGCGGCGTGCAGGCCGCCCGTCTTCTCGAAGACCGCCTGCTGGTCGCGGAGCTTGTCGGGGAACGTCACGAGAATCTCCGCGTCGAGTGTCACGGGGTCGATCGAGACGTCGTAGCTCGAGGTCAGCTCGACGGCGTCGATGCTCGCCTTTCCGCAGAGGCCGCACGAGCTTGTCGTGTAGAAGTTGCGCGCGAGGTCGGGGTCAGGTTGCGGGGTGTCCGCCGACAGGAGCACGTCGAGCACGTTGTAGGTGTTGAGCCCGTCGGCAGTGCCGTCGGCGCCCGCGCAGTACATCGCCGACCGGAACTGATCGCCTCGGGCGATGACCCCCTCAGAGACGAGGAAGCCAGCCGCGAGCTCGAAGTCATTGCCCGGCGTGCGCATCGTGATGGCCAGCTGCTGGCCGCCGACGCGGATCTCGAGGGGTTCCTCGGCCGCGAGAAAATCGGCCTTCCGACTCGGGGGCTTCCCGAGACTCAGCCGAGTGACGCTTCGCCGCACCGTGATCCGACCCACGCGCCCATGCTAGCCGCCGCCGCGCATCTGCACCGAGCACCCGATACGCCTTCCGTCCGCACCAGCATTCCAGTGGAGAGGCCGCGTCGCGGTCGTGAGCGGCTCGGGATGCGGCTGTAGGGTGACGCCATGCGCCTCGCCCCGCTTGTCGGACCTTCCCCTGAACTCGGCGGTGACGAGCTCGCCAGAACCGCGCGCCAGCGACGCCTGCCCGAGCTCGGCGAGATCGGGCAGCGCCGCCTCGCCGCGAGCCGAGTCGCCGTGCTGGGCGCCGGCGGCCTCGGAGCCCCTGCCCTGCAGTACCTCGCGGCGGCCGGAGTCGGCACCATCGGGATCATCGACGCGGATGCGGTCGAGCCGAGCAACCTGCACAGGCAGGTCATCCACGGCATCGGCGACGTCGGGGAGCGCAAGACCGCGAGCGCCGCCGGCAGCCTGCGGAGGCTCGCACCCGACGTGACGGTCATCGAGCACGACGAGCGCCTCGACGAGGGGAACGCCGCTGCGATCCTCGGCGGTTACGACCTTGTGCTCGACGGGGCGGACAACTTCGCGACCAGGTACGCCGTCGCCGATGCCTGCGTGGCCCTTGGTCTCCCGCTGGTCTGGGGCTCGGTGCTGCGCTTCGACGCGCAGCTCAGCGTTTTTTGGTCGTCCCCGCCTGACCCCGCCGACGCCGTCACGCTGCGTGACGTGTTCCCCGAGCCGCCGCCGGCCGGGTCCGTGCCGTCCTGCGCTGAGGCGGGGGTGCTCGGCGCCGTGTGCGGTGTTGTCGGCTCGATGATGGCGGTCGAGGCGATCAAGCTCATCACGGGCATCGGCGACGTGCTGCTCGGGCGGCTTGTTGTTGTGGAGGCCCTCACGATGCGGATCTCCGAGGTGCCGCTCCGCGCGGTCACCAAGCAGCTCACCGGGCAGCCCACGGCGCAGTCCTCGGCGCAGGCCTCGGCGCAGACCCTCGCCCGGGATCGGCCGGTGGAAACGGCCCCGCCAGGGCAGCCGAGTCCGCTCGACTTCGACGCGGTTCGGGATGCTCGCGGCCGGTTCGTCGACGTGCGCGAGCCCGACGAGTACGCGGTTGATGCGTTGCCAGGCGCCGTGTCGCTGCCGCTGAGCGAGCTGCTCCAGCTGGATCGCGAGCCGTCCGAGCTGGTGGCACGCCTGCACCGCATCGCCGGCGAGCACGCCGGGACGCACGGTTCGCCC
Organism: Pseudoclavibacter sp. AY1F1; assembly: GCF_002931075.1. GTDB lineage: Bacteria > Actinomycetota > Actinomycetes > Actinomycetales > Microbacteriaceae > Pseudoclavibacter. The sequence goes on from NZ_PSTQ01000004.1 coordinate 211,758, forward strand.
CTCAACCTCTACTGCGTGTCGTCGACGCGGGCGCGACGCGCGGCGCGACTGATCGCTTCGCACGGCATCGAGGTCCGCGTCGTGCAGACGCCAGAGCTCAGCGTGCTTCGTGGACCAGCAGGGGCATCTCGCGTGGACGCATCACAAGGCGGGGCGAGCGCATGATCGAGGTCGAGACTCAGCTGGCGCGCGTGCTCGCGGAGGCCTGCCCCCTGCCGAGCGACACGGTGCCGCTCGCCGCGGCCCACGGCAGGGTCATCGCCGAGACCGTGGTGTCGCGCTACGCGCTCCCCCCGTGGACGAACTCCGCGATGGACGGCTACGCGGTGCGCTCGGAAGACGTGGCGTCGGCCAGCGAGACGGCCCCCGTCTCGCTCGAGGTCATCGCCGATCTGCCAGCCGGCACCGCGGCCGACCCGGTGATCCTGCCAGGGCAGGCGGCTCGCATCATGACAGGAGCTCCCGTCCCCGCGGATGCCGATGCGATCGTGCCCGTCGAGGCGACCGACGGCGGCGAGCTGCGCGTTACCATCACGGCACCAGCTGCACCTGGAGTGCACATCCGCTCGGCCGGTGAAGATCGCCAACCGGGTGATGCCCTCGTCTCAGCCGGCTCGCGAGCTGGCGCCGAGGTGCTCTCGGCGCTCGCTTCCGCCGGGTTCGGCCGAATCAAGGTCGCGCGGCGCCCGCGGGTTGCCGTCATCGCGACGGGCAGCGAGCTGGTCGCGCCAGGCGAGCCGCTCGATCGCGGGCAGATCCCCGATTCCAACTCGCTGCTCATCTCCTCGCTTGCCGTCGAGCACGGGGCGGAGCTTGTCGACGTCGTCCGGGTGTCCGACGAGGTCGCCGAGCTCGAAACCGCGCTGCGTGGACTCGCGAGCCGCTGCGACGTCATCGTCCTGACGGGCGGCGTGAGCATGGGCGCCTACGACCCCGTCAAGGAGCTCCTCTCCCCCGGCGAGCAGGTGCGCTTCGAGAAGGTCGCGATGCAGCCAGGCAAGCCGCAGGGCTTCGGCCGCCTCGCCGCACCCTGGGTCGACGAGGGCGAGCTCGGCCCGCTCGTTTTCGGCCTGCCGGGAAACCCGGTGAGCGCCTGGGTTTCGTTCCTGGTGTTCGTCCGCCCTTGCCTGCGCGCACTGCAGGGAGCATCCACGGTCGAGGACCCGAAGCTCAGCGCGCACGCCGACGTCGGCTGGCGCACACCGCCTGGCCGCCGCCAGTACCTGCCCGCGCGCATCCGCACCACGGATGCGGGGGTCACGGTCTCCCCCGCCGCCGCCAGGGGGTCTGGCTCGCACCTCGTGGGCAGCCTCGCCGACGCCAACGGCTACGCCGTCGTCGACGCGAGCATCGAGCGGGTGCAGGCGGGCGATGTCGTGCAGGTGGTTCGGCTGGTGTCGGACGTGGATGCCAGACTCTGAGCATGACGAACTTCACGCACCTCGACGCAGCCGGCCACGCACGCATGGTGGACGTCACCGAGAAGCAGCCCACCGTGCGGGCCGCGACTGCCTCCGGCATGGTCTACTGCGGTGAAAAGGTGCTCGAGGCGCTCACCAACGACTCGGTGCCGAAGGGCGACGCGTTCGCGGTTGCACGGATCGCCGGCATCCAAGGCGCGAAGAAGTGCGCCGAGCTCCTCCCGCTCGCCCACATCATCGGCGTGCACGGGGCGAGCGTCGACCTCGAACTGCGAGACGACGGCGTGCTCATCACCGCGACCGTGCGCACGGCCGACCGCACGGGCGTCGAGATGGAGGCGTTCACGGCCGTGTCGGTCGCCGCGCTCGCGCTGGTCGACATGGTGAAGGGCATCGACAAGTCGGTGACGATCGGCGACATCAAGCTCATCGCGAAGACCGGCGGAAAGTCGGGCCCGTGGAAGCGCGAGCAGTAGCGCAGCCGACCCGCGGCACCGGGGCGGAGGGCGAATTCGACGCGGTCATCCTGGCGGGTGGGCGCGGGTCGCGGCTCGGTGGCGTCAGCAAGGGCGACCTCGAGGTGGGTGGCCGCCGCCTCGTCGACATCGCGGTCGGTGCTGCAGTGGATGCAGGGGCGTGCCGCGTCATTGTCGTCGGTCCGGTTGCCGTGGATGCGCCGGCTGTGAGTGTCACCGAAGACCCGCCGTTCGGCGGCCCCGCGGCAGGCCTCGCGGCCGCGCTCCCCAGCGTCACCGCACCGCGACTGCTCCTCCTGGCGTGCGACCTCCCGAGGGCCGCAGAGCTCGTCGCGCGCCTGCTCGACGGCACCGGAAAGGCATCGGGCCCGAGCGCCGATCCGCCGTCCGGGTCCGGGTCAGGGTCCGGGTCCGGGTCCGGGTCCGGGTCCGGGTCCGGGTCCGACGGCAGACTGATCGTCGACGCCGACGGACGTCCCCAGTGGCTCGCGGGGCTGTACCGGACCCAGGCGGTCAGGGAACCGCTCGAAGTCGCCACCGCGGAGTCAGACGCGCATGGTCTCCCCATCCGGCGGATCCTCGAGTCGCTCGACCTCACGCCCCTGGCAGACACGCAGGGTGCCAGCGAGGATATCGACACCCCAGAGCAGCTCGCGGCAGCCCGAGCTCGCCAGACGGCCCTCATGCACACCGAAATCAGCACCGGAAAGGAACGTCAACGATGACCGAGAAGCCGAAACACCTGCCGCCGGAGGCACTCGACGACTGGCTCGCCGAGGTGAAGCGTGTACTCGAGATCGGCGACGACATCGATGTCGGCGCCCTGCTCGACGTCGCCAGGGACGTCGCCCACAACGTCGCACGGCCAGCGGCGCCGCTGACGACGTTCGCGCTTGGGGTCGCACTGGGGCGACAGAGCTCCGCCGCCGAGTCGCCCGAGGCCCTTGCTCGCCTCGCAGAACTCGTGACCGCGCGTGCCCTCACCTGGGAGCACGGCGCATGAGCGGGCCGTCCCGAGTGCGCGTCTTCGCCGGCGCCGCGGAAGCCGTCGGCGGCAGCGAATTCGCGCTCGAGGTCGACTCGATCGCGTCGCTCCTCCAGAAACTCAACCCGACGGCCGACGCTCAAGTGGCTGAGGTGCTCGCCCGCTGCTCGTTTCTCGTGGACGGAGTGCGCACCTCCGACGCCGAGGCGCGCATCACGCCAGGCGCATCCGTCGACGTGCTCCCGCCCTTCGCAGGAGGCTGACGGGAAACGCCTCGCCGCCGATGTCGCAGGCGTCCTTAGCCGCCGATGGCGTTCATGCCACGGGCGGGCTGCAGGAAGCTCGGGTCGTTGATGGCGTGGCCTGGCAGCTTGTTGTGGATGCACGAGCGGAGCATGGAGTCGGCCGCCAGCTCTGCGTCGGTCCAGCGCCCCGCGGAGTGGCGCACGCTCGCAGCTTCGTCGTCGTCAGCCGCGAAGTTCTTGTCGGCGCGCAGGATCGGCATGAGGTCGTACTCGCTTGTCGAGAACAGGCAGTTGCGGAGCTGCCCGTCTGCCGTGAGTCGCAGGCGGTCGCAGTTGCCGCAGAAAGGTGCCGTGACGGAGGCGATGACGCCGACCGTGTGCGGGCCGCCGTCGATCGTCCAGCGTTCGGCGGGCGCACCGCCGCGGCCAGGTACCGGCTCGAGCGAGAACCTCGCGCCGAGCGAGTCGAGGAGCTCTTCCCTGGTCACCATCTGCGTGCGGTCCCACGTGTGGCCGGCATCGAGGGGCATCTGCTCGATGAAGCGCATCTGTGCGTCGTGCTCCATGGCGAACTCGACGAGTTCCACGATCTCGTCGTCGTTCACTCCCCGCATGGCGACGGCGTTGAGCTTGAGCGGGCGCAGCGACGAGGCCTGGGCTGCCCTGATGCCGACAAGCACCTCGTCGAGCTTGTCGCGCCTCGTGAGGGACGCGAAGCGGTCGCGTCGGAGCGTGTCGATCGAGATGTTGAGTCGGTCGAGTCCCGCGTCGATGAGCTGCGGCAGCAGACGGGGCAGCAGTATCCCGTTGGTGGTCATCGCGAGCTGCACGGGCCCGGCCGGACCCTCGATCGCGGAGATGCGTCGCACGATGTCGACGACGTCGCGCCGCAGCAGCGGCTCACCGCCGGTCAGTCGGAACGTTGTGATGCCGGAGGCAGCGGCGAGCTGGGCCAGACGCACGATCTGGTCGGTCGTGAGGATGCTGTCCCTCTCGAGGAACTCGTTGCCCTCGGCGGGCATGCAGTAGGTGCAGCGCAGCGAGCACTTGTCGGTCAGCGAGATGCGGAGGTCGCGGTGCACTCGACCATGGGTGTCGACAAGCGGGTCACCGGGCGCGGCGGCCAGCTGGGCTTCCACGAGTCGAGGACGTCGCGCGATCGTGACGGGCACTGCGGTCATGGCAGGCCAACCCAGGAGGCGTTGCCGTCAGCCTCGTGCTGCTGCTTCCAGATCGGCACCTCGGCCTTGACCGCCTCGACGAGGGAGCGGCTGACGTCGTAGGCGTCCCCCCTGTGGGCGCTCGCGACGCAGGCTATGAGGGCGATGTCGCCGACCTCCAGGTGCCCGATGCGGTGGCTGACCGCGACGCGCACGCCGTCGCGGGCGTGCGTGGCGACCAGGCCCTCGAGTACACGCTCGGCCTCTGGATGCGCGGTGTAGTCGAGCGAGACGACCCTGCCAGCCGCCTCCGGGTCGTGGTCCCTGATCTGCCCGACGAAGGTCACGACGGCGCCCGCGTGGGGGTCGTCGACGGCGGCAAGGTGCTCCGCGAGCAGCAGCTCGTCGGTGGTGACGCGGGCGAGAGGGCTGGCGCTCACGAAGCGTGGTCTCCGCCGTGAAGCTGGTCGAGAACGTGCGGGATGAGGGGCGCGAGCACCGAGACGCCGTCGCGGGCTGCCCCCGGCGAGCCCGCAAGGTTGACGACGAGGCTGGGTGCCCCGCGGCCCGGTCGGTCGATGATCCCGGCGAGTCCACGCGAGAGCACCGCGGTCGGGACCCGGTCGCGGGCGGTGGCTCGCAGCGCTTCGGCGATGCCGGGAAGCTCGCGCGTAATGAGCGGCCAGGTGGCCTCTGGGGTTTCGTCGCGCGGCGAGAGACCCGTGCCGCCGAGGGTGAGGATGATCCGCGCACCCGCATCCGCCGCGTGCGCGATCGCGTCCCGCACCACCGTCGCCCCGTCCGCGACGACCGTCAGCGTGACCGTCGTGTAGCCGTGGCGCGCGAGCGCCTCGAGGGCAGCGGGCCCGGAGATGTCTTCACGCTCGCCCCGCGCCGACCGATCGGAGACCGTGATGACGGCGATCGTCGCATGCTGCTCTTGGTTCGATGCTTGTCGCTCGAGGGACGCTTCCTGCATGGACCGAGCGTACCCGCTCCCCTCCCGGAGAACCCCGGCTCAGCCCGCGAACGCGCCGGTTCCGGCAGCGATACCGAGGAGGACGACCGCGATGAGCGGGAAGGTGCCCTGCGTGGCTCCGGCGCGCAGCTTCGTGCGGTCGTTCGCGATGAGCACGATGGCGGCCAGCAGCATGGAACCTGCGCCGGCGAAGACGAGCGTTGCTCCGATCGCGGTGTGCCCATCGAATGCCAGCACGACCCCGAGGCCGGCCATGATCGCGAGGAAGAGGTTGTAGAACCCCTGGTTGAAGGCCATTGGCTTGAGCGTTTCGGCAACCTCGAGTGAGGGCACGCCGAAGGTCTTCCTCGTCGACTCGGAGGTCCAGCGGATTGACTCGAGCACGAAGATGTAGACGTGCAGAAGGGCCGCGAGGGCGGCGAAGACGAGGGCGGCGACAAGCATGGATGCTCCTAGATCAGTGTATTCTGAAACGAACGTTACAGTATCGGAGGCCGCATGGCACGCACGACGGGCTTTGACCGACAGGACGCGGTCGCGGGCGCCAGGACACTCTTCTGGCGCCGGGGCTACGACTCGGCGTCGACCAGCGATATCGAAGCCGCCACTGGCCTGAGCCGCTCGAGCATCTACAACACCTTCGGCAGCAAGCGCGGGCTCTTCGACGCCGCCATCCAGAGCTACCTCGACGAGGTTGTGCACCCCCTCCTCAGCCCCCTCCGCGCGGACCAGATCTCCAACATCGCACTCGATGACTACCTCTCGCGACTCTCGACGGCGGCCCTGACACAGGACCGCCGCGACGACGTTCGCGGGTGCCTTCTCCTCGCAACCGCCTCGAGCTCGCTTGCCGAGGATCCCGCGATTCGCGCATCCATCACCGACTACCGCGCGACACTCGAGCACGCCATCACTCGAGGGACTCAGCATCTCGGTCATGCAGACCCGATGGGCACCCTCGTGACAGCCGCGGTGGTCGGCGCCCTCACGATCGCCCGAGTCGACGGCCGCGCCGCAGCTGACGCCCTCGAGGCGGCAAGGGCCCTGATCCGAGCCTGAGCACGTCCGCAGGTCACCCGCAAACGCAGGTCGCTCTTCAACCGGGTCCGGATGCCAATCCAGACCACTCATCAACCAAAAGGTTGACAATTTCGCCCCGGCGATGCAGACTCGATTCATCAACCAAAAGGTTGATGAACCGAAATGAGGGGCCATGCCCGCCGACGCACTCTCCCCCGTCTTCGCCGCACTCGCCGACCCGACCCGGCGAGACATCGTCGCCAGGCTCGCAGACGGCGACGCGACCGTCGGAGAGCTCGCGGCCCCGTACGACGTCTCCGTGCAGGCCATCTCGAAGCACCTCCGAGTCCTCGAAGACTCGGGACTCGTGTCCCGCACGAGCGACGCTGTGCGTGCCCCCCGTCACCTCGAAGCGGAGGTCCTGAGCCTCATGACCAAGTGGATAGAGCGCTACCAGGCGAACGCCGAGGCCAGGTTCCGCCGACTCGACGCGCTCCTCGAAGCGACTGCCGACGAGAGCCAGCACCAACCAGCACCAGCACCCACGAAAGGAACCCCATCATGACCAGCACATCAGCCAAGGACACCGTCGTCACCGTTGGCGAGGACCTCCCGAACGTCGCCATCGTGCGCGAGTTCGACGCCACCCCTGAGCGCGTGTTCCGCGCGTTTGTCGACCCAGACCTCTTCACGAAGTGGGTCGGGCCACACCAGGTCTCCACCAACATCGACCACTGGAACGCGGTCACGGGCGGCTCGTACCGCTGGTCCAACCTGCAGGACGGCGAGGAGATCGCGAGCTTCTACGGCTCCTTCCACGAGATCCGCGAGAACGAGCGCATCGTGCAGACGCAGACCTTCGAGATGATCCCGGACGGCGTGCTGCTCGAGACGATCACCTTCGAGCCACTGGAGGGCGGTCGCACGCGGGTCACGAGCACCAGCCTGCTCGAGTCGTTCGAGATGCGCGACGGCCTCGTCGCGAGCGGCATGGAGCACGGCGTGCGCGCCGGCTACGAGAAGCTCGACGCGCTCCTCGCCTCCTGACGTCAGCTCCTGCTCGCGCCGCCATCACCGGCGAACTTGCGTGACGAAAGCCCCGGCATCCAGCACTCAGTGCCGGGTCTCCGGGGCTTTCATCACGCACGTTGGTCAGGCGGGGAGGGGGTCAGGTCACTGGACGCGCGGCAGGCTTCCCTGCGGCAGGCTTCCGCGCGGCAGGCTTCCTTGCGTCAGGCGGCGAGCGCCGCCTGGGGCAGCCGGTCGAAGAGCTTGTCGAAGACGGCGAGCCGGTCGAACTGCAGCGCGTAGTCCCTCGCCTGCACCGCGAGCAGCCGCCGTTCGGCGGCGCTGGTCTCAAGCACGGCCGTGTTCAGCGCCTCGGCGATCGACGAGGGGCTATTGACCGGCACGATGAGTGCGTGGTCGCCAACGGCCTCCCCCACGCCGCCCGTGACGGTAGTGATGACGGGCCCGCCGCCGGCGAGCATCTTCTCCGCGAGCGCGATGCCGAACGTCTCGATGAACTCCGGACGCGGCTTCGTCGGCAGCACAAACGCGGCGCAGCCGGCCATGAGGAACGGCTTCTCCGCGTCGCCCACGTCCTCGAGGAAGTGGATGCGGTGCGCGAGCGGCGAGGCCGCCCCGATCGCCTTCAGCTCCTCGGCCTGCGGCCCGCGCCCGGCGATGACCAACTGGATTTCCGGGTCGTCGGCCACGCGCGACTGCTCGAAGCCAGCGATGAGGTCCTCGACGCCCTTCGCCTCTGTGAGCCGCGAGAGGAACATGACGTAGCCGTCCCGCTTGAGCCCGCGCGCCTCGACGGCGGCTGTGATATCGGCGTCCGCGAGCCCGACGTACGCGCTCGAGTCGATGGCTGGGTACGAGATGTCGATGCGGTCCTCGCACTGCGGCGCGTAGCGGGTGCCGTGCTGCGCATCCACCTTGGCCGCCTCCCCCACGATGAGGTCGCGCGTGTACTCGGAGACGGCGACGCACACATCCTGCGACAGGTACGCGGAGAGGATGTGGGCGGCGGCCCCGAGCCTGCCCTCCTCGACGGCGTGCTTGACGACGTTGGTGACGTCGGAGCCGACGGCCTCGGCGATGGTCGTCACGTTGACGGGCAGGCCCGTCGAGCGCGCCACGGTGAGCGCCTCGGCCACGGCGAGCGTGTGCGGGCTCAGGTACAACGACATGCAGACCGTCGGGACCCCGTCGGTGAAGAGCTCGACGAGACGGCCGACGAGGCCCGCGAGGTAGCGGCCGTCCGGCACCTTGTAGTCGCCGACCGGGGCTGGCCGGTCGACGAAGATGCCGTCGCTGTACGGCATGACGGTGTCGAGCGGTTTGAGCGGCAACCCTGCCGCCTGGAGGCGCTCGATGGGCCAGGTGACGATGCGCACCTCGTCGAAGCCGCGCAGGCGGGCGGCCTCCGCCAGGTTGCGAGCCTCCACGGAGTGCCCGCAGATGACTGGATCGGCGCGGACGACGATCACGAGGCGGTGCTGGATCTTGTTCATGAGGGTCCTCCCGGGGTTGGGGTCGACGGCTGGCCGCCGACGGTGGGTGGTAGTGCGGGTGTGGTGGTGGGGCTCAGTGCGGGGGCTGGGAACGAGGTCGGCAGGTCTTGTTCGCGGGTCCCCCAGTCGCTCCGTTCCGGGCCGAGTTCGAGGTGCAGTTCCTGCGCCGCCATGAGCTCGCTCGGTGACAGCCAGCTGCGGCTGAGCGGGCGGCCGTCGAGGTGGGCGCTCTGCACGTATTGCACGGGACCGCCGTGGGCTGGCTCACGGAAGCCCGTCGTCGTGACGCGGAATCGCTCCCCGTAGACGGCGAGCGACGATTCGGCGAACGCCGGCGCGTTGACGAGGAAGCTCGCCTGCCCCGCGACGGGGAAGAGTCCGAGCGACGCCCAGACATACCAGGAGCTGAGTCCGCCCGAGTCGTCGTTGCCGGGGAGTCCGCCTCGGCCGGTTGCGTACTGCTGGGTGATGACGGAGTGCACGATCTCGGCGGTTCGGTCTGGGCGGCCGGCGTAGTGGTACGCCCATGGCGCTTCCATGTCCGGTTCGTTGTTGAGCCCCTCGAAGCGTCCGAGGGCGTAGCCGGCGGCGAGCTCCTCGATGCCGGGCGAACGACCGGGTTGCGTGACGGGTGGTGCACCGTAGCCGAAGAACTCGTCGAGCTGGGCGACGAAGCCCTCAGCCCCGCCGCTCAGCTGCATCCGCCCGGCCATGTCGTGGAGGATGCGGAAGGAGTAGTTGTGCTTCGAGCCCTCGTAGAAGTTCGAGTCGACGAGCAGCCCCGTCTCGGGGTCGAAGGCGTTGCGCCACTGCCCCGCGCGCTTCTCGAGTTGCTGCACAAGCTGCAGGTCGCCGACGCGAGCGGCGACGCGAGCCGTGCACCAGTAGCCGAACGCGAGGTCGAGCGTGTGGGTGATGGGATGCGCGACCCCGCGCAACAGGAACTCTTCGCCGTAGGTGCGCCGGAGGTCGTCGGCCATGTGCACAAGCGCCCAGTCCCAGTCGATGCCGGGCAGCCCGAGCTGGCAGAGGTCGGCGAGGAAGGTGTGCGCGAGCGCGCTGCCCTGCCGCGAGAACCGGTCGCTGCCCTTCGCCATGCGGTAGCCGATCGGGAAGTTGCCCTCCTCCTCGCAGATCGTGAGGAGCGCGTTGGCGAGCTCCACCGCCTTGTCGGGGCGCAGCGCGGTCAGGAGGGGCAGTTGCGTCCGGTAGATGTCCCACATGGTCGAGAGGTCGAAGACGAACGGCCCGTCGCTTGGCCAGAACGGGCTCTCGTTGAGGGCGAACGACGGTTTGACGAACGAATGGTAGACGGCCGTCGAGAAAACCGTCTCGCGCTCCGTCGACCCGGTGTCGACCTCGATCTCGTCGAGCAGGTCCTGCCAGTCGCGCTCAGTCTCGGCGAGCCGGTCGGCGAACCGCGCCTCCCCGTCGCCGCAGTCGGCCCTGAGGTTCTTCTCGGCCTGTTCGACGCCGCGCAGCGAGAAGCCGATGCGGACCTCGACAACCTGCCCTTCTTCGCTCGGGCCCGCCCACATGAGGCCGAAGGGGCGCAGAGTCGTGGGTCGGATGTGGTCGAAGTCGAGGCGCGTGCCGCCCGGCATGAGGCGCCGGTCGTGCCACAGCATCTGCCGCCACTGCGGAGTGTCGCATTCGATGTGCACGGCGAGCGGCGCGCCCTCCGCGACGATCTCCCCCGTCGCGACGCCGGGCCTGACGGTCTCGAGGTGCGCCCGCAGCGGGACCGTCGCGCCGTACGGGATGGCGAGCCCGCCGAGGGAGAAGTCGACGACAACTCGTGCGCTCGAGTGCTTCGGGAACGTGTAGCGGTGCACGGCGCTCTTGGGCCCGACAGTGATCTCGGCGCGGATCCCGTTGCCGAGCGTCGCCGCGTAGTAGCCGGGCGAGGCGTCCTCGTCGTTGAGCGACCAGGTGCGGCCGAGCACGTCGAGCGGCTCGATCATGGGCGTCACGCGGAAGTAGTTGTAGTACTTGCGGATCGCGCCGGTTCCCGACTGCTGGAAGTGCGTGAACCCGGATGCGAGGGGCCGGTCGTAGATCGTCTCAGGCACGCCTTCGAGGCTGAGGTCGTATTTGCCGTACCCCGTCGGGTAGGCACCGGAGTAGGCGCAGGCCGACACCATCCCGAGCGGATACGTGGCACCGGGATGCGTGTTGCCGATCTGCGGCTTCGGCCACCACCAGGTCGCGGCGAGGCCCGTCTGCGGCGGCAGCGCAGTTGGCTCTGTGCCGATGAACGGGTCTACTCGGGTGGTCATGGTGTGAGCCTGAAGGGGCCCTGCTACGGGAGTGTGGACGTCACGTTACGTTCACGCGTCGGGAGACTGTGCACGCCCTGGGCTGTGGGGCTCCCCGAGGGAGCAAAACCGGTCAGACGAGTGGTTGTCCGCGTCGGATTCGCCTGCGGACATCCGAGAGGAGCAGGCGGTAGACGAGTCCGGAGACGGCAAGCGGCAGCGACCGTTCGACGCGCACCAAAACCGCCCGCTGACGAAGGAACCAGGCCTCGTCGGCGTCCGTCCATCGAACCCGGAGGGCTCGGCGGAACTCGGCGGGGAGGAAGCCGACCGTGAGTCGCTGGTGCCAGGCCCGCATGCGCTCGGGCAGCACCGCGGCCGCGAACTCGAGCCGCGCCACGTCGAGCAGGTAGGCGCGCACCTCGTCGTCGACGCGGAGCCTTGCGAGTTCACTCCGCCAGTACTCCTCGAAGGCGCCGGTCCCGCCCGGCCAGGCGCTCGGCGGCATCTGCAGTGTCGTGCCGAACACGCGCCCCTCAAGGAGGAAGCGCTCGGCGGCCGGCTCCGGCTGGGGCCCTTCGACAAGTTCGAGCACGTCACGCGACCCGACGAACAGGCACGCCGCGACCCACTTCTGCAGGTCGATCCGAAGCGCCGAATATTCCTCGCTAGCGCGCGGGTCGCGGTCGGAGCGGACCTGCGCGTGCTGGCGCGTCACAGCTCTGCGGTACGCGCGGCGTTCGTCAGCCGTGCCGAGCACCGCCACTGCGAGGTAGCTCAGTGTTGTCCTGGTGCGTTTGATCGGATGCACGTCGAGTCGCCCGCTCGCCACTCGGCTGTGCGCGACTCCCTGACCCACGGCCGGGTTGGACAGCTGCATGATGACGTTCGCGGCCCCCATGGTCAGCGCCAGCAGGCGCGAACTGCGCGGGAGCTCGACGCAGACGATGTCGTCGACGGAGGATGTGGTCCACCGCTCCGACGGGATCGCGCCTCCGAATGCGGCCGGGCTGCCGTCAGACGCTGTGCGCACTCAGGCTCTTCGCGATGGCCTTGAGCTCGGTGCTTGAGCAGCCGGCGAGCGGCGAGGCCCGTTTGAGCGCTGCGATCGCGAGCTTGCGGACCCGCTTGCCTTCGACGGTCAACGTCAGCACGCGCGAGCGGCGGTCGTGTTCGCTCTCCCGACGTTCGACGAGGCCGCGGTCGACAAGACGGTCCGAGACGAACGTGAGGTTCGACGCATTGCAGTGCAGCTTCGTCGCAAGCTCTTTCATTGCCGGCGGCTGCGCGTCAGGGTCAATGGCCCACAGGGCCTGCGCGGTCGGGAAGGTGAGGCCAAGCGCTTCGAGTTCCCGCTCAGCAGCCTCGTTGGTGCTCTGCGCGGTTTCGTAGACGGCACGAAGCGCCCGTTCCAGCGAATCCATATTCAGTACCTTACGCCACGGAAATATTTCAGCAATCGAAGCGTTGTACTCTGAGTCTCGAAACGTTCGAGGCTTGAAGGAGTGTGACGATGAAGACCTTCGCCATCACCGGTGCCACGCAGGGCGTCGGCTACTTTGCCGCGGAAGACCTCGCGCGCCGCGGCCATCATGTTGTCCTGCTCGGGCGCAACATCGACAAGCTCAACACGGCCCTCATCTCCATCACCGAGCAGGTCCCGGATGCGAGCACGAGCCGCATCCTCCTCGACCTCACCTCGAGCGAATCCATCGCGAACGCCGCCGCCTCGCTGAGTACCCGCGAGCGCCTCGACGGCCTGCTGCTGAACGCCGCGCACATGGCGCCGGGCGCGCAGCGCGAGTATGATTCCGCGGGCCGCGAGCTCACGATGTCGACCAACCACCTTGGGCACTTCGAGCTCACGGCGCAGCTCATGGATGCGCTCGCCGCTTCGAACCCGGCAGGACACGACGAGGAGTCCGGGAAGAGCCGCGTCGTCGCGGTTGGCAGCCTCGCGACTCGCATCTACCCGTTCGACCTCGAGGACTGGCAGAGCACTCACCTCTACGAGCCGCGCCGCGCTTACGCCGCATCGAAGCATGCGCTGGAGATGTTCACTTTCGAGCTCGACCGCCGGCTTCGCGCGGCCGATGCCGCCGCCGAGGCGCTCGTGGTCGACCCGGGTATCCCGGTGAACGGCGCGACCCCTGCGCGCCGAGGCGTGAACGAGCCGACCGGGTGGCAGAGGTTCACCTCTCGCCTCGCCGGCCCGTTTGCGCACGGCAAGCACCGCGCGGCGGCCATCGCCGTGCACGCGCTCACGAGCGACGCCGTCTCGGGCGGCGACTACCTCGGCCCTGCGCGCACGCTGCGCGGCGCCCCGGTGAAACTCGACAAGCCGGCCACCCAGCGCGATCGCGAGCGTGCCGAACGCCTCTGGCGCCTCAGCGAGGAGTCGACCTCCGCGACGTTTCGCCTGAACGAGACAGTGAGCTGACGCCAGCGACCCCCACTACACCTCGACTGCGCCGCCGACCCGGACCAGGTGCTCACGAAGCGTGAGCTGAGGCTCGCTTCGGCGCGCCTGGACGTAGGCGGAGAAGTGCACCTGGTCACGGAGCGTGGCACCGAGGCGGATACGCGAGGCCTGCGACCGTTCGACGTCGCGGATCTGCAGGGCGTGCATGAGCACCTCGTTGACTCGGTCCTCCTGCACGAAGATCAGCCCGTCTTCATCCCCGAAAACGGTGTCCCTCGTGCGAATGGTGTGCTCGCCGAACTCCGCCGAAGAGAAGGTGTTGCGACGACGCTCGTCAAGGCGTCTCGGTCCCGCGGGAAGCGCCCCGAGGCTGAACACGGGGAGGCCGATGTCGCGCAGATCTCGCGTGTCACGGTGCAACCCCCAGATGGCGATGCCGGAGAGGCCCGCCGATTTCGCCTCGAGCGCGACGAGGTCGCCGACGCAGCTCTCGTCGGTGCGCCCCTGGTTGTCGACGATGAGCACGTCACCGGGATGCGCCCGTTCGATGGCCTCGAGGAACACGTCCACGCTGCCAAAATGGCGCACTGGCAGACACCGCCCCGCGAGCCGCGGCGCGTCATCAGCCACGGCGGTCACCGCCGCGGGCCCGCAGCGGACCTCTAGGCCCGCCCGCACGCATCCGTCTGCGATGTGCGCGGTCGAAAGCCCCCTCGCGTCGGTCCATAATTGCGCGATCTCCTGCACAGTCGTCTCCCCTGAACCTCACTCGAGCACTCGTCGCCGAGTGCCTGAACGCCCCCACGTTCGGCGAGGTCACGATACGGCATCCTCAGGTGTGAAACACTCTGCACATGGACGCGCATGAGATTCGCAATGCCTACCTCGACTACCAGGAGCGACTCGGGCACGTCAGGATCGAGAGAGCCCCGCTCATCCCCCGCGGAGACGGCTCGACGCTGTTCACCGGAAGTGGCATGCAGGCACTCCTGCCCTACCTCCTCGGCGAGGATCACCCGGCAGGCACTCGCCTCACCGACAGCCAGCCGTGCGTGCGCGCGCAGGACATCGACGACGTCGGCGACAACCGCCACACGACGTTCTTCGAGATGCTCGGGAACTGGAGCCTCGGCGACTACTTCAAGGCCGAGCAGATACCCGCGTTCCTCGCGTTCCTCGTCGACACGGTTGGGCTCGACCCGAACCGCCTCTACGTGACGGCGTTCATCGGCGACGATGCGGCCGGAATTCCTCGCGACGACGAGGCCGCCAGCATCTGGCAGAAGGCGTTCGCGGAGCGCGGGATCGAAGCGGGCATCGTCGAGATGGGGAGCCAGGCGGACGGCGACGCTCGCGGCGTCAAGCCAGGCGAGCGCATCTTCTTCTACGACGGCAGCGAGAACTGGTGGTCGCGCGGCGGCTCCCTCGAGGCCACGCCCATCGGCGACCCTTGCGGCCCGGACAGCGAGGTCTTCTACGACTTCGGCCCAGAGCACCACGACTCGTCGTACGGCCAGGCGCACCCGGCGAGCGACAGCGGCCAGTTCATGGAGATCGGCAACCAGGTCTTCATGCAGTACCGGCGCCTCGAGGACGGATCGTTTGTCGAGCTCGAGCGGCGCAATGTCGACTTCGGCGGAGGGCTCGAGCGCATCGCCGCCGCGGCCATCCACTCCCCCGACGTGTTCCGCATCTCGCTCCTGCGCCCCATCGTCGAGCAGATCGAGCAGCTGAGCGGCGAGAGCTACGAAGAGCACACGCTCTCGATGCGCATCATCGCCGACCATCTGCGCGGCGCTACCTTCCTCGCGGTCGACGGAGTTGTGCCATCGAACAAGGAGCAGGGCTACGTCATGCGGCGCCTCGTCCGGCGCGCCATCCGCGAGGCGCTCATCCTCGGCATCTCGGAGAACTTCTTCGCCGAGCTCGTACCGACCATCGCCGACCTCTACGTCGCCGACTACCCGGAGGTGCTCGAGCGTCACGACCAGGTCGTCGCGGTCCTCGTCAAGGAGGAGCGCTCGTTCCGCCGCACCCTCAAGGGCGGGCTGAAGGCGCTTGCCGCCTACAAGGGCTCGACACTCACGGGCGCCGACGTGTTCCTGCTGTCCGACACGCACGGATTCCCCCGCGAGCTGAGCGTCGAGGAGGCGAAGCGACAGGGCATCGAGGTCGACCCGGCGTGGGAGGCCGAGTTCCTCGCGGCGCTCGAGGAGCAGCGTGCTCGCTCGCGCGGCGCCACGAAGCTGGGCACGGCGGGTCTGCCGCACCAGGAAGCGCAGGCGCAGCAGGAGACGCAGGCTCCCAAGGACCAGGGATGATGTTCCGCTGGCGCCGAAAGTCTCGAACTGCCTCGACAAGTCAGCAGACGAAGCCGAAAAAGAAAAACGGGCTGCCACCCGTCATCTTCCCGGAACTCTCCGAGGCGATCGACGACGGTATCCTGCTCGCGCTGCGCATCGTCAGGCTCGACATTAAAAACGCGATCATCAAGCGAACGGTCGGTGAGAAGGTTCCGTTTGCTGCGGCCGACTATCGGGATGCGGCGAATGCGTCGCTCGACCGAGTGCTCAAGGAGCTGCGGTACTCGGCTGAACGCGTTGCGGGAGTGCGCGATCGGGCCCGACCGGGCAGGTCGCTGAGCGCCCATGACTACCGGCACGCGGACATAGAGACGCTGAGCTTCCGCGAGCGCGCCTCCCAGGCGGTGAGCGAGCGCATCGAATCGGATCGCGAGGATGAGGCGTACCTTGACGGCCTCATCGAGCAGGCGAGAGCAGATGCGTGGACCGAGATCTCGGCGCACATCGAGCGGGAGCTGCTCGACCCGTGGTCGAAGGGCAGCCCGCGGATGCAGCTGCCGTCCTCACCAGAGGACGACCCTGAGCGCGGGGACCGCTTCGATGACCTCGAGAAGGAGCTCAGGAAGCTCGCTCGGGAGGCGAAGATCCAGGAGCGTCGCGACGCGAAGCAACGCGAACGCTCCTGAGCCCCCTGTTCAGGTGCCCTCTGGGGGCAATCCTGGCCGCCGTGTCCGCCACGACGCTACTTGGCGAGGATTGTGTACAGCGCCTTGCGCGCGTCGTCGAGAACCTTGGTGGCTTCCTGCTGCTGCTCTTCGGTCGCGCCGAGTCGGAACTGCTGCATGACGCCCATGAACTGCATGGCCGACTCGCGGAGACCGCTCGCCGACTCTGACATTCCGGCGACGCCGCGCCAGCCCTGCTCGAGCTCTTCTGCGTGCTCGGCGACATAGGTACGGCCGGCCTCGCTCAGCTCGAAGACTGGCTTCTTTTCGGTGCCGCCCTGTTCGATGAGCTCCTCGTCGACGAGCTGCTGCAGCGTTGGGTAGACGGAGCCGGGGCTCGGGCGCCAGACGCCGTCGGTCTTCTCGGCGATGCCCTTGATCAGGCCGTAGCCGTTCGATGACCCCTCGGCGAGGAGGGAGAGGATGGCGGAACGGACGTCGCCCTTTCCTGCTCGGCGGTGGCCGCGTGGGCCGAACTTGGGTCCGAAGCCGGGACCATGGCCCGCACCTGGTCCGAAGCCGGGGCCGAATCCGCGACCGGGGCCGAATCCGTGCGAGAAGCGGCGGACACGTTCGTCCTGCTCTGCCTCGTGACCGAAGCCGCGACTGCGGCCGTGCTCGTGGGAGTGCCCTCGGTCAGCGTCGAAGGGGTGGTGGTTATGGGTGAAGTGCTTACGCATGGGTGAACCTTTCTTCCGGAGCTGCCGTGTGCAACTCCGATAGCTCGACGATATATCGGTGAAGAGTCGCTGTCAAGCGATATATCGGAGAATGTTCTGCAGGTTCGAGGTTCAGTGTCAGAGACGCGCGTCGCGAAGCCTCCGCAGCTCCGGCATGACGCACTCGCTGAGCAGCGGAGCGAGGTCGTCGAGGTCTGCCGTCGACCCCGGGTACCCATCCACCCACCGGAGCTCGGCGATCTCCGCCCTGGCACGTGGCGTTCCCGTGAGCGTCGCGAGGAAGACGGTTCCGACCAGATCTGTCGCGGCCTCGTTGGCGGCGGCAGTTGTCCACTCGCCGAGGAGCGTCACGTCGGCGTCGTCGAGCACGATGCCAACCTCCTCCTCGATCTCGCGGATCGCAGCGGCCTTCGGCGTCTCCCCAAATTCGAGCTTCCCGCCTGGCAGCATGAACTTCGTTGTCCCACGTTTGCGGACCGTGAGCACCCGCCCCTCGGAATCCTCGAAGCAGATGGCGGCGACAGTAAGCACAGGAACGGGCACGCACCAAGGATAGGTGCGTGCCCGCGAGCGTCGAAAGGAAACGGCGCTGGTCTGCTCGGCCGCTACTGCTCGAGTTCCCCCACCGTCACTCTCACCGTCTGCTCCTGCCCACCACGGACGAGCACGGCCTCCACCTGAGTTCCCGGCTCGAGAGCTCGGATCTGCGCGGTCAGGTCGGTCGAGCTGGACACTCGGTGACCGCCGAAGGAGGTGATCACATCGCCGGCCTGGATACCGGCCTGCGCTGCCGGCCCACCGGCCGTGAGCTGTGCCACGTAGGCGCCAGCGACGCTCGAGTCGGCGGCCGTCGGGTCGGTGACGCTCGCGCCAAGGAAGCCGTGCGCCACCTGGCCGTCAGAGATGAGCTGCTCGGTGACCCGCTTGACCAGGTTGGAGGGCAACGAGAACCCGACGCCGATGTTGCCGGCCGTCTCGCCGCCGCTGCTTGCACCCGCGATCGCCACGTTGATGCCGATAAGCGCACCGTCCTGGTCGACAAGCGCACCACCCGAGTTCCCCGGGTTGATGGCGGCGTCCGTCTGGATCACGGGAAGAGCAACGGAGGACGTGCCCTGGGTTGTGGTCTGCCCCTCCGCCGAGTTGGGGTCGCCGCGCCAGAAGTTGTACGGGCTGTCCTCCTGCGTGCCGTCGGATTCGACTTCCTCCGGAACGGCGGAAGAGCTGACCAGGATGCCCCGATCGAGCGCGCTCACGACGCCCTCCGTGACGGAATCGGACAGGCCAAGCGGTGCGCCGATCGCGACGGCCACATCGCCGACGTTGAGCGCATCCGAGTCGGCGAACGTGATCGGGGTCAACGTCGTGTCCTCGACCTTGATGATGGCCAGGTCGAGCACGGGGTCGCCCGCGACGAAGGTCGCAGCGAGGAGGCGCCCGTCGCTCGTCTGGACCGAGAGCTCTGCGTTGCCCGTCGCCCCGTCGATCGTCGCGACGTGGTTGTTGGTGACGATGTAGCCGGCACCGTCGACGACGACGCCGGAGCCGCTCGCAGCCGTCTGGCCGGAGGACGCCGAGATCGTGACGACGCTCGGCGAGGCGACGGCCGCGATGCTTGTCACGAGCGTCGCATCCTGCGGGTTGTTGACGGTGATCGACTGCGAGCTGCCAGCACCTGCGGCGATCGGAGTGGAGCCGAACCCGCCGACGACCGCGCCGCCGACTCCGCCGCCCACAACTCCGCCGACAAGGAGCCCGGCGGTGAGCAGCGCGACGGTCCCGAAGCGCCGCCTGCGCGGCTTCGCCTCCTGCGTTGTCGCCTGCGCAGCGGCAGGGCCGAAGCTACTCGCGTAGCCGAGTCCCCCCGGAGCGCCTGAGTCTGCTGGGAACTGGGCTGACTGGTACGCGGATGACGAGTACTGCGCCGTCGGGGCCTCACCGGGCACGTACTGGCCGGGCTGATACGGGCCGGATGCCGAGGAGTACTGCGGCGCGAACAGGTGCGCCTGCGGCGCGTATGGCTGCTGGGGGAAGGACTCGGGGTACGGCTTCGTGCCGTCCTGTTGGCCTGTTTCGGGGACTGAGGGGGTGGGCATGTGTGGTTCCTTTCGACACCACCGAGCATCGTGCCCCGGGCTATGGCCTTCCTATGGCGAAGCTGTGGCTCAGCCTCGACCCGAGATCGCGTGCACTCTGACCCGCACTCGCACGACCGTTCCGATCGGGAGCATCGCGAGCGCCGCAGCCTTGATTCGCGCGGCAAGCCCCTCGACGATCTGCCCCTGCGGGGTTGACGAGTCGACACGCACGCGGACCGTGACGGAGACCGCCCCCTCCGACGTGCCGACGTCGACGTGCAGAGAGCCCAGGTGAATGCCGACGATGGGCAGCAGCTCGACAACGCCGGGGGTTCCGAGTGCCGCCGCCTCGACGGCGTCTGCGACCCGCTCACGCTCGATCATTCGGCGCTCCTCACGTCAGCGATGACGATATCTATGCCCGTGATCCGAAGCGTCGTGTGCAGCGCGAGGGCTTCCGCGATCGCGTCCCTCACCCGATCCGCGAGTGGATGCAGCGGCTGCAGCCCAAGGACCGTGACGGACACGGTCAGGTGCACGGGAGCGCCCGGTTCCGTCACCTCGCCGTCGAGCACGCACCGGCCGATCAGGACCCCGTCGATGGCGTCCCCGGTCCGTCGGATGAGTTCCCGGACAACACCCTCGCTCTGCGAGAACTCGTACTCGGGCTCGAGGGACGCGAGCGGAATCTCACGACCGGCGCGCGCATCTATCGCGATGCCGCGCATCATCGACTGCAGCCAAGCTCCGCTCGGCGCGGGCGTCGCCGCCGACTCGAGCTCGATGAGGTCGTGGGACGCACGCGAGACGCGCTCGAGCGCCGCGAGCGCCCGCTCGCACTCCGGGTCCTCCTCGATGGCCGCGTCATAGGGCACGCGGCCGGCGTCCAGGTACTCCGAGAGCTGTGTCAGCGTGTAGCCCGCGGCGCCGATCGTCGGCTCGAGTTCTTCGCTCATGCCCATTCCTCCATGCCACGCAGGAGCGCGAGCCGAGCCCGGGAGAGGGCTCCTCGCACCGTCGATGTGTTCGTGTCGAGTTGCACCGCGATCTCGGCGTAGGTGAACCCCGCGGTCTCCTTGAGCACCCAGCACTGCCGCTGCAGCTCCGGCAGCTCCGCGAGCACGCGCGACGCGGCGTCGAGCTTCGCGTTCAACTCGAGCTGTGCCTGCGGACCGAGCTCCCGTGCCACTGGCGCCTCGATGTCGTCGATGTCCTGCTCGAACTTCCGCTTCCTGAGGCGGTCGGTCGCCTTGCGGGCCGCGATCTGCACGAGCCACGCTCGGACGGCATCCGGATCCCGCAACAGGTCGAGGCGGTTCCAGGCGACGATGCAGGCGTCCTGCACGGCGTCCTCGGCGTCGGCCCGAGACGAGAGCAATCGGATCGCCGTCGCGAGCATGAGGCCCCAGTGGCGGCGGATGAGCACCTCGAACGCGCGCTCGTCACCGTCCCTGACACGGGCGACGAGCAGCGCATCTGGCGCATCAGCAAGGTCAGGCACTGACCCTCCTTCGCGAGCTTTCGGGAATGCAGGGGAGGCGGATGCTCCACTGCCCTGCGAGACACCAGTCTGGGCATCGACGACGATCGGGTTTCCCGCCACGCCTCCGGCAACCCTAGAGCACGCCAACCGAGCGCCTTCTGCGTCTCGTCGAAATGTTTCCAGCAGGTAAACTCCACACGCGCGCGGGAGCCCGCGCGCGGTTACAAAACACTGGGGGAACACCTTGAGCTTTTTCCAAAGCCTGATGCGAACGAAGAGCATCGAGGCATCACTTGCGGACTCGCACTCCGAGGAGAGGTCGCTCAAGCGTTCCCTCGGCGTGTGGGACCTCGCGATCATGGGCGTCGCCGTTGCTGTCGGCGCCGGGATCTTCTCCGTCGGAGCGAAAGCGGCCGCCAACAACGCCGGCCCATCGATCACCATCGGATTCCTGCTGGCCGCTGTGACTTGCGGCCTCGCGATCATGGCGTATGCCGAGTTCGCGTCGTCCGTTCCCGTCGCCGGCTCCGCCTACACATTCACCTACGCGACGCTGGGTGAGCTCCTGGCGTGGATCATCGGCTGGGACCTCATCCTCGAGATGCTGTCGGCATCGGCCGTCATCGCCAGCTATTGGGGGGTCTACCTGCAGGAGGTCGTCAACATCTGGGGCTGGGACATCCCGCCCAAGCTCAGCATCTTCGGGCTCTTCGATCTGAACTGGGCGGCCTTCTTCATCGTCGCGGTCCTGACGACGCTGCTGGTGCTCGGCACGAAGCTCTCGTCGCGCGTCAGCGCGGTGCTGACGATCCTGAAGGTCGTGACCGTGCTCTTTGTCATCGTCGTCGGCGCGTTCTTCGTGAAGGCGAGCAACTACACGCCGTTCATCCCGCCGTCTCAGCCCGCGCAGGACTCGGGCACGGATGCGTGGCACCAGTCGCTCTTCTCGTTCATGTCCGGTGCAGAGCCGAGCATGTACGGCGTCTTCGGCCTCCTCGCCGGAGCTTCGATCGTGTTCTTCGCCTTCATCGGCTTCGACGTCGTCGCGACGAGCGCGGAAGAGGTCAAGAACCCGAAGAAGAACCTGCCTCGCGGCATCTTCCTCGGCCTGGGCATCGTGACGGTGCTCTACCTCTCGGTGAGCCTCGTCATCACGGGCATGGTGTCCTATAGGGACCTCGCCGCCGCCGAGACGCCCTCGCTCGCGACCGCGTTTGTGCTCGTCGGCGCCGACTGGGCCGCCCAGATCATCTCGATCAGCATCCTCCTCGGTTTCACGACCGTCATCCTCGTGCTCCTCATGGGACTGGCACGCGTGCTCTTCTCGATGAGCCGCGACGGCCTGCTCCCCCGCTCCTGGAGCATCACGAGCGAGAAGCGCAAGACGCCGATCCGCCTGCAGATCGGCGTCGGCATCGCCGTTGCGCTCCTCGCCGGTCTCACGAATGTCGACTGGCTCGAGGAGATGATCAACATCGGCACGCTCTCGGCGTTTGTGCTGGTGAGCCTCTCGATCCTCGTCCTCCGGAAGAAGTACCCGAACCGCGAGCTCGCCTACCGCATGCCGTGGTCGCCGTTCCTGCCGATCCTCTCGGCCGTGCTCTGCTTCTGGCTCATGCTCAACCTCTCGACGCTGACGTGGCTGCGTTTCGCCATCTGGCTCCTGATTGGCCTCGCGATCTACTTCCTGTACAGCCGCCGCAACTCGCGGCTCGGGAAGGAGCGGGCCTCCTACACGGAGATCTTGGGCGCCGAGCTCAAATAGCCCGGCGCTGCGCAGCAGAACGGCCCCCGCTCACCTTCCGGTGTGCGGGGGCCGTTCTGCGGCGGGGCGCTGCGATCAGAGCTGCGCGAGCTCCTTGCGGTGCGGCACGATGGGCGGCTGCACGCCGCCGAGCTGCTCGATGATGCGGACCACCTGCGTCGAGTAGCCGAACTCGTTGTCGTACCAGACGTACAGCACGAGGTTCTTGCCCTGCGAGATGGTCGCGAGACCGTCCACGATGCCCGCCCGCGTCGTACCGACGAAGTCTGTGGACACGACCTCGCTCGACTCGATGTAGTCGATCTGCTGTCGGAGGACGGAGCTCAGGGAGACCTGGCGCAGGAAGTCGTTGACCTCACCACGGGTCGTGGGCCGCTCGAGCGTGAGGTTCAGCACGGCCATGGAGACGTCCGGCGTCGGCACGCGGATTGCGTTGCCCGTGAGCTTCCCCTCGAAGTGCGGGAGCGCCTTCGCGACGGCCTTCGCAGCCCCTGTCTCGGTGATCACCATGTTGAGGCCGGCAGCCCGCCCACGTCGGTCGCCCTTGTGGAAGTTGTCGATGAGGTTCTGGTCGTTGGTGAACGAGTGCACGGTCTCGACGTGCCCGTGCACAACCCCGTAGCGCTCGTCGATGACCTTGAGCACCGGCGTGATGGCGTTTGTCGTGCAGGATGCGGCGGAGAGGATGCGGTCGTCGTCGGTGATTCCCGCGTTGTTGATGCCGTAGACGATGTTCTTGAGCTGCCCCTTGCCAGGCGCGGTCAGGAGCACGCGGCGCACGCCAGGGCTCTGCAGGTGCTGGGAGAGGCCATCGGCGTCGCGCCAGCGCCCCGTGTTGTCGACGACGATGGCGTCACGGATGCCGTACGACTCGTAGTCGACGCTCGCCGGGTCGTTGGAGTAGATGACCTTGATGACCGTGCCGTTGGCCTGAATCGTCGACGCAGCCTGGTCAACGGAGATGGAGCCGGCGAACGCGCCGTGCACCGAGTCGCGGCGCAGCAGGCTGGCCCGCTTCTCGAGGTCGTTGTCGCTGCCCTTGCGGACGACGATGGCACGCAGGCGCAGCCCCCGACCGGTTCCGGCGTGGGAGATGATGATGCGCGCGAGCAGGCGCCCGATCCGGCCGAAGCCGTAGAGCACGACGTCAGCGCCCGAGTCCGGCGAGCCCGTGCCGATGACTTCGAGCAGCTGGCTGGCCAGGAACGTGTCGAGGTCCTCCCCCTGGGCCGCGAATCGTGTCGCGAGCTCCCCGAGGTCGATGGAGGCGGTGCCGAGGTCGAACTCCTGGAGCCGCTCGAGAATCGGCAGGGTCGCGTCCAGGGACAGCTCGACGTCGTTGATGCGCCGGGCGAAGCGGTGCGCCTTGATGATGTCGATGGCCGACAGGTTGATGAGCCGGTGACCGTAGATCGAGGTCACGACGTTTCGCGTGCGGTACAGGTTCCCGATGAGCGGGATCATCCGCTCGGCGATTCCGACTTTCTCCAGCCACTCGTGCTGCGTCTGCTCGGACTTTTCCATCATCGAATGGGACCCCTCAACGTCGAAAGTTCTCGCCTGGTAGCCAGGACTCACCTGAAATCCAGGCTTGGGCAAAATCCTACGGTTCTGCATGCGCCGACGTGCGCGGTTCGCTGGCAAGGAGCATCCACGTATTCACGCTGAGAGAAAAACAGCCATTTTTGCGAGGTCACTCGGTCACACGAAAGGGGCCAGCCCCGCCGACCCTCACGGGTCGAGCTGGACTGGCCCCATCGTGCACATGAACTCGATCAGCTGCGCTTGGCGCGCTTCTCGCGGACGCGCATGTTCGTGATGATCGGCGACCCCTCGAAGCCGTACACCTCACGAAGTCGACGCTGAATGAAGCGGCGGTAGCCCGGGTCCAGGAAGCCGGTCGTGAAGAGCACAAATGTCGGCGGGCGCGTCTGCGCCTGCGTGCCGAACAGGATGCGGGGCTGCTTGCCACCACGCAGGGGGTGTGGGAACTCCGCCGTGAGCTCGGCGAGGAAGGCGTTGAACTTACCCGTCGGGATGCGGGTGTCCCACGAGTCGAGGGACAGCTCGAGCGCGGGCACGAGCTTCTCGAGGTGGCGGCCCGTCTTCGCGGAGATGTTGACGCGTGGTGCCCAAGCGACGTGGGCGAGGTCTCGCTCGACCTCGCGCTCGAGCTGCCAGCGGCGTTCGTCGTCGAGCATGTCCCACTTGTTGAAGGCGAGCACAAGCGCGCGACCCGACTCGAGGACAAGGTCGATGATGCGCAGGTCCTGCACGTTGACGGCCTCGGTCACGTCGAGAACAACCACGGCGACCTCGGCCTTCTCGAGCGCCGCGGTCGTACGAAGCGATGCGTAGAAGTCTGCGCCCTGCTGCAGGTGCACACGACGACGGATGCCGGCCGTGTCGACGAAGCGCCAGATCTTGCCGCCGAGCTCGACCTGCTCGTCGACCGGGTCGCGGGTCGTCCCTGCGAGGGAGTTGACGACAACTCGCTCCTCGCCTGCCGCCTTGTTGAGGAGGCTCGACTTGCCGACGTTCGGGCGTCCCAGGATGGCGACGCGGCGAGGTCCGCCGATCTCCTCCTTCGCAACCTTGGACACCTCGGGAAGGATCTCGATGACCTTGTCGAGGAGGTCCGCGACGCCACGACCGTGCACGGCCGAGACGGGCCACGGCTCGCCGAGGCCGAGGCTCCACAGCTGAGCTGCGTTCGGTTCCTGCACCGCGTCGTCGACCTTGTTCGCGACGAGGATGACGGGGCGGTCCGTCTTGCGGAGCAGCTTCACGACGTGCTCGTCGGTGGCCGTCGGGCCGACGTTCGCGTCGACGACGAAGAGGACAGCGTCGGCGAGGTCGACGG
This sequence comes from Pseudoclavibacter sp. AY1F1, assembly GCF_002931075.1. Taxonomy (GTDB): domain Bacteria; phylum Actinomycetota; class Actinomycetes; order Actinomycetales; family Microbacteriaceae; genus Pseudoclavibacter. The sequence continues at coordinate 237,143 of NZ_PSTQ01000004.1, forward strand.
CGATCTCCGCCTGCTGAGCGACCGAGAGGTCGATGCCCTTGGCATCCGGCTCCCAGCCGCCGGTGTCGACGATCGTGTACCAGCGGTTGTTCCACTCGGCCTTGTACGAGACTCGGTCGCGCGTGACACCGGGGGTGTCCTCGACAACGGCCTCGCGGCGGCCGATGATGCGGTTGACCAGCGCGCTCTTCCCGACGTTCGGGCGGCCGACGACCGCGAGCACGGGAAGTGCTGGCAGGTACGTGATGGCGTCGCCGTCTTCCGAGGCGCCGAGCAGCACCTCGAGGTCATCTTCCTCGAGCTCGTAGTCGTCGAGGCTCTGGCGCAGCGCCTGGGTGCGCTTCTCCACAACCGTCTCGTCGAGCTCCTCGAGGCGCGCGACGAGCTGCTCGCCGCCTGCTGGTTCGAACTCCTCAGAAGCCTCGGTGGCCTCGTCGTTCCGTCCTTGGTCGTCAGTCATCGTGACTCCTTCGTGTTGTCGTGTCTGACAGCGCTTGGGGCGGCTGCCAGCGACGGTGCTGTCGTCTGCTGCGGACCGGGTGTCGCCGAGGCGACGATCCGCAAGAATTCCTCGACCGACTGCTCGAAGTCGAGCGTCGTCGTGTCGAGCACCGTGACGCCGTCGGCGGCCTCGGTGAAGTTGGTGACTTTGGCATCGCGGGCATCGCGCGCTGAGACGGACGCGGCAACCGCAGCGACCGCTTCGTCGGCCTTCTCGCCGGCCCTGCGCGCGATGCGCACGGCCTCGTCCGCGGTCATGAGAATGCGCGCGGGGGCATCCGCCGCCACGACCGTCGTGATGTCCCTGCCCTCCGCGATGATGCCCGGGCTCGTGGTGGCCGCCATCGTGCCCCTGAAGAGCGCGGTGAGGGCCTCACGGGCAGCTGGCACGCGAGACACGCGCCAGACCTCACCGGAGATGGCGGTGTCGCGGATGAACTCGGAGACGTCGGTCGCGCCGACGCGCACCCAGCGCTCGTCCGGGCTCTGCGAGATGCTGTACCGCTCGACGAAGCTCGGGAGCAGGGCCGCGACGGCCGCGGCGTCGTCGAGGTTGCATCCGCTGTCAATGGCGAACCAGGTGAGCGCGCGATACGCGGCGCCCGTGTCGAGGTAGCCGAAGCCCAGGCGCCTGGCGCTCTCGCGGCAGACGCTCGACTTGCCGGAACCTGCCGGCCCGTCGACGGCGACGACCATCGGCGAGCGATCGTGCGGTGCTGCCGGAGCCACCTTGGTGGTGGTGCTCATGCGGCGATCCTCCATCCACGCTGCTCGAGCTCGTCGACGAGCTTTGCTGTGGCCGATGGCACGACGGAGATGACGACGAGTCCGATGTTCGAGGCCTGCGCGTGTTCCATGCGGAAGTCCTCGACGTTGACCTGGGCGTCGCCGACGTCGCCCATGAGCTTCGCGAGCTGCCCCGGTTTGTCGTCGATCATGACGGTGACCGAGTCGAACTCGCGCCGCGAAGAGCCGTGCTTGCCAGGCAACCGCGCGACCCCGGCGTTGCCCGTCGCGAGCTGCTCGGCGATGATGCGCCCGGAACCGACTTCCTGGCTCCGCTCGAGCGCGCCTGCCACCTTGTCGAGGTCGAACTGGAGTTTGCGCAGGACTGCCGCCGTCGGGCCGGCGTTCGCCGTCAGGATCTGCGTCCACAGCACGGGATCGCTGGAGGCGATGCGAGTGAGGTCGCGCAGGCCCTGGCCCGCGAGCGCCGTGGCTCCGTCTTCGTCGTCGACGAGTCGCGAGGCGAGCAAGGTCGACACCAGTTGGGGCACGTGCGACACGAGCGCGACGGCTCGGTCGTGGTCTTCTGCCGTCATGCTGACGGGGGTCGCGCCCAGGTCGAGCGCGAGGCCCTCGATCTCCTGGAGCGCGAACACGCTCGTCTGGTCGTGGTGCGCGATGACCCAGGGTCGGCCGACGAAGAGGTCTGCGCGCCCCGCCAGCGGGCCGCCCGTCTCGCGGCCCGCCATGGGGTGCGAGCCCAGGTAGCGGCTGATGTCGGCGCCGCGGGAGATGAGGTCGGTGAGGGGTGCGGACTTGACGCTCGCGACGTCGGTGACGATCGCGTCCGGCCAGCGCTCGAGCTCTGCCGCGACGACCTGCCCGGTCACGTCAGGAGGCACGCAGACGACCACGATTCTGGGTGATTCTTGCCCAGTCGCATCGGAGGCGAGGGTGCCAGCACCGTAGTCGACGGCGAGCCGGAGCACGGACGGCGAGATGTCGTCGAGCTGGACGTCGACGCCGAGCCTGCGCAGGGCGTGCCCCACACTGGTTCCGAGCAGCCCGGCACCGACCACCCGTACCGGGGAGTTGGTTCGAGTTGGCGTCATCGACGACCTTTCGATTTGGCTGGAGGAGCCTGCCTGGGGCCTCGGCCCTGCTTCGGCTCTCGCGCTGGGGCAGCTGCCTGCGTGGGGGCGCCGCTGTCACGCTGCTCCCCGGCTCGCCGGGCGAGCTTCAGGATGCGGCCGAGCTCCAGTGTAGTGAACTCCCGCATCTCGCCCTCCCGCAGGGTGCCGAGGTTCAGCGGGCCGAAGCTGCGGCGCACGAGCGCTGTGACGGGGTGCCCGACTTCCTCGAGCATGCGCCGCACGATTCGGTTGCGGCCGGAGTGCAGCACGATCTCGACGAGGGAGGCCGTACGGCTCGGCTGGTCGGCCAGAAGCCTGGCGCTGTCGGCCTTGATGAAGCCGTCCTCGAGCTCGAAGCCCTGGCGGAGACGCTGCAGGGCCTTGGTCGAGACCCGCCCCTCGACGCGCGCGATGTAGGTCTTCTCGACTCCGAAGGACGGGTGGGCGAGCACGTGGGCAAGCTCTCCGTCATTCGTGAGGACCAAGAGCCCGCTCGTGTCGATGTCGAGCCTGCCGACGTTGTAGACGCGCTCGTCGAACTCGCGAGCGAACTCGTGCAGGTCGGCGCGTCCCTCTTCATCGTGCATCGACGAGACGACACCGACTGGCTTGTTCAGGACGACGTAGCGCTTGCTCGGATCGAGCTGGATGGGCGTGCCGTCGACGGCGACCTCGTCGCGGTCCGGGAAGATGCGGCTGCCGAGCTCGGTCACGACGACCCCGTTGACCTCGATGCGGCCCTGCGTGATGTACTGCTCGCACACGCGACGCGACGCGACGCCTGCCGCGGCGAGGGCCTTCTGCAGCCGGACACCGTCGTTGCGCTCAGGAGCCGGTTCGGCCTCGCTCCCCGAGAGCGGGATGTCGTCGAAGTCGTCCATCGAGTAGCCGCCCTCCGGTCGCGCCTGCGCCGCCTGGCGGAGTGCCGCGGCCTCGTCGGCCGTGCGGTCGTTGTCGCCGCGGCGCGATGCGCGCCCTCGCTGGTCACTCATGGAATCCGTCCTGTCCTTCGTCGAGCAGAGGTGAAATCTTTGGCAACTCGTCGAGCGAGTTGAGGCCCAGGTGCACAAGAAGTGCCTGGGTCGTGACGTAGCGAATGGCCCCGGTCACTTCGTCGTGGCCGTCTTCTGCGATGAGGCCACGTGCTACCAGAGTACGCACCACCGAGTCGACGTTCACAGCGCGCACCTGCGCTACCTGCGAACGAGTGATGGGCTGGCGGTACGCGATGACGGCGAGCGTCTCGAGCGCGGCCTGCGACAGCTTCGACGGCTGACGAGTGAGGACGAAGTCAGCGACGATGTCGTCGAGGTTCTCGCGGACGTAGAGCCGCCACCCTCCGCCGACCTCGCGCAGCTCGAAGCCGCGCTCAGGAGCGCCGAGGTCGCCGTTGTAGTCGGCGACGAGTCGGCCGACGGATGCGCGCACGTCGGAGACCGGGCGGCTCACAGCCCCAGCGATGGTCACGAGGGAGAGCGGCTCGTCGGCGACGAACAGGATCGCCTCGACCGCGCGGTCGAGGTCGACGCCCGGCTCACCGTCGACGTTGCCGCTTGGCGCAGGCTGCTGCGGATCAGTCATCGTCGTCCCCGAGGCTCGCGAGCTGGGCCGCGTCCCACTCGTCCGCATCCCACGTCACGGTCAGCTCGCCGAGTGGGGTCGCCTGCTCGAAGCTGAGCGCGGCCCTCCGGTACAGCTCGAGGAGCGCGAGGAAGCGGGCGATGACAACACCGCGGACGCTGGCGTCGGCGACGAGCTCCCGGAACGTGCGAGGCTCGCCGTCCTGGAGCAGGGCGACGAGAATCCTCGCCTGCTCGCGGATGCTCACCTTAGGGGCGTGCAGGTGCGTGAGCCCGACGGTCGGGGTCTCGCGGGGCGCGAGGGCGAGCGTCGCGAGTGCGGCGAAGTCGGCGGCCGATAGAGTCCAGACGAGTTCGGGGATACGCTCCCTGAACTTCGGCTCGAGTGGCACGGCGCGGGTCGTGCGCTGCCCCTCGACGCCCAGTGCGGCCGCGAACCAGGTGGAGACCTCCTTGAAGGCCTTGTACTGCAGGAGGCGCGCGAAGAGCAGGTCCCTCGCCTCGAGGATCGCCACGTCCTCCGCATCCACGTACTCACCCTGCGGCAGCAGGCTGACGATCTTCATATCGAGCAGCGTGGCCGCGACGACGATGAACTCGCTGGCGCGATCGAGCTCCTCCGGCGTCGACAGGTCGTTCAGATACCCGATGAACTCGCTCGTGACCCGGCTCAGTGACACCTCGGTGATGTCCATCTCGTGCTTCGAGATGAGCGTCAGCAGCAGATCGAACGGGCCCTCGAAGTTGCTCAGCGAGACCCGGAAGTCGGCGTCAGGCGCCTCCTCGATCTCGGCTTCCGCTGAACGGCCGCGCGCACCTGAGTTCCCCCGTGTGATCAGGGCGCTAGGCGACGGCGCCACGTTCGATCAACTCGCGCGCGAGCTGGTGGTAAGCCTTCGACGCCGTGTGCTCTGGCGCGAACCTGACGATCGGAACCCCGGCGACGGACGCGTCGGGGAACTTCACCGTGCGGCCGATGACCGTGTCGAAGACCCTGTCGCCGAACGCCTCGTAGACGCGGTCAAGGACCTCACGGGAGTGCAGCGTGCGGCCGTCGTACATCGTGGGCAGGATGCCGTCGAGTTCGAGCGACGGGTTCAACCGGTCGCGCACCTTGTCGACCGTCTCCACGAGGAGGGCGACACCTCGCAGCGCGAAGTACTCGCACTCGAGCGGGATGACAACGCCGTGGCTCGCCGTGAGGGCGTTGACGGTGAGGAGGCCAAGCGACGGCTGGCAGTCGACGATGATGACGTCGTACTCGCTCGAGACCTTGCGCAGCACGCTCGCGAGGATCTGCTCACGCGCCACCTCGGTGACGAGGTGCACTTCGGCGGCGGAGAGGTCGATGTTGGCGGGCATGACGTCGAGGCCCGGGAACGCGGTGGCCTGGATGACCTCGTGCGGGTCCTTGACGGTGCCGATGAGCAGGTCGTAGACGGTCGGAACGTCGTACGTGCGGATGCCGAGGCCGGCGCTGAGCGCACCCTGCGGGTCGAAGTCAACGGCGAGCACGCGGCGACCGTAGAGCGCGAGAGACGCGCCGAGGTTGATGCTCGTCGTGGTCTTCCCGACGCCACCCTTCTGGTTGCACATCGAGATGATGCGTGCGGGGCCGTGGCTCTCCAGCTCATCCGGCACATCGAAGTGGTTGTAGAGTCGCGTCGACACCGCGCTTGCGCTGCGGGGCGTGGATTCGATCGTCTCTTCGCTCATGACCTCTGCATCCTATCCCCGGCTCGGCCTCAGCCGAGGTTGGCGCGCGGATGGCTCGTCGCGTACACGTCGCGCAAGGTGTCGGCCGTCACGAGCGTGTAGATCTGCGTCGTCGACACCGAGGCGTGCCCAAGCAGCTCCTGGACAACTCGTACGTCGGCCCCACCCTCGAGCAGGTGCGTCGCGAAGGAGTGCCGCAGGGTGTGGGGCGAGACCCGCCCGGCGAGGTCCGCCCTGGTCGCGATCGCATCCAGCAGGTTGAAGGCGCTCTGCCTTGAGAGGCGCGCGCCTCGCGTGCCGAGGAAGAGCGCAGGCGTTGCGCTCCCCCGCGTCGACAGCTCCCGACGGGCCCGCACGAGGTAGCGGTCGAGCGCTCGCTGGGCGAAGCTGCCGACCGGGACGATGCGCTGCTTGTTGCCCTTGCCTCTGACCCGCAGAATGCCAGGCTCGATCAAATCGTCGACGTTGAGGTCCACAAGCTCCGAGATGCGAGCGCCACTCGCGTAGAGGAGCTCGACAAGCGCGGTATCCCTCATAGCCTCGAGGGTCTCGCCGTCGGCCGCCAGCAGGAGACGCTCGACCTCCGCGACGCTGAGCGCCTTCGGGAGCCTCGACTGCAGCTTCGGCGCGCGCACGCGCGCAGTCGAGTCCGCCTCCAGCACACCCTCGTCGAGCAGGAAGCGGTGGAGACCTCGCACGGACGACAGTGCCCTGGAGACGGAGGATGCCGCAAGGCCCTCGCCGTCGCGAAGCTGCGCGAGAAACGCTGAGACGTCCTCAGGCGTCGCTTCCGACACCCTTCCCCGGCCACTGGCCTCGAGCCAGTGGAGGTACTTGCCGAGGTCGCGTCGGTACGCGCCGAGGCTGTTGCTCGACAGCCCGCGCTCGATCGTCAGGTGCCTGAGGTACGTGTCGAGCAGGGCAGCATCCGTCTTCGCCCCGCCCGGATCGGCAGCCATCGCGCGCCGGCTGCTACTTCGGGCGACCCGGCGAGCGGGTCGGCCAATCTGCCTGCGCTGGCCGCAGCGTCGACCAGCCGCGCTCCTTCGCCAGGTGCAGGGCCATGACGCCCGAGATGACAAAGGGATTCTGCACCGAGCCATCGAGCACCGCGTCGAGCGCGTCAGCAAGCGCAACCCAGCGCTGCTCCAGCTCGGCCTCTTCTCCCGTGCGCGCGAACGCCTCGGGAGTCTCGGAGACCGCGCGGGCCAGGTAGACGCGCACGTTCTCGCTGCTTCCGCCCGGCGACGTGTACTGGTCGAGCAGCACGTCCCAGCGCTCGGCGACGAGGTCGACCTCTTCGGCCAGCTCGCGCTTCGCCGCGTCGAGCGGGTCCTCCCCTGGCGCATCGAGGAGGCCTGCTGGCAGCTCCCAATCGCGGCGCCCGACGGGGTGACGGTATTGACGGATGAACAGAATGCGGTCGGCGTCGTCGAACACAAGCACGGCGACCGCGCCAGTGTGCGACATGAACTCGCGCGTCAGGTCCTCGTCGCCGAACCGGAACCGCTCGCGGACGATGTCCCAGACGGCGCCGCGGAACACGACGCTCGATTCGAGCACCGTGTCCTCCGCAACCTCATCGGCGAACGGGCCCGTTCCAGCGACGTCGGTCACTGCTGGCCCTGCTCCGCGGCCTGCACGGCCTGCACGGTCTCGACGTCCTGCACGTTCTCCTCGACGTCGACGAGGCGGCCGGAGCGCTGACGCTCGAGGCCGGCGGCGACGAGGCCGGAGAAGAGCGGGTGCGCGCTGTTCGGGCGCGACTTCAGCTCTGGATGCGCCTGGGTCGCCACGTAGAACGGGTGGACCTCGCGCGGCAGCTCGACGTACTCGACGAGCGTGCCGTCCGGGGAGAGGCCCGAGAAGTGGAGCCCGGCGTCCGAGATCTGCTCGCGGTACGCGTTGTTGACCTCGTAGCGGTGACGGTGGCGCTCTTCGACCAGCGTCGAGCCGTAGAGCTCGGCAATGATCGACCCCTCGTCGAGAGCAGCCGGGTAGGAGCCGAGGCGCATGGTACCGCCCATGTCGCCGGTCTCGATGATGTCGACCTGCTCGGCCATCGTCGCGATGACGGGGTTTGGCGTCTCCGGGTCGAACTCTGACGAGCTCGCGTCCGTGATGCCGACGATGTTGCGGGCGTACTCGATGACCATGCACTGCATGCCGAGGCACAGGCCAAGCGTCGGGATGCCGTTGTCGCGGGCGAAGCGCAGCGCGCCGAGTTTGCCCTCGATGCCGCGGATGCCGAATCCACCAGGCACGCAGATCGCGTCGACGTCGCTCAGCTGAGCGGCGGCACCCTCGTGGGTCTCGCACTCGTCAGAGGGGATCCAGCGCAGCTTGACCCGTGTCTGGTTCGCGAATCCGCCAGCACGCAGGGCCTCCGTGACCGACAAGTAGGCGTCAGGCAGATCGATGTACTTACCGACGAGGCCGACCGTGATCTGATGCTTGGGGTGATGCACAACTTCGAGGAGTCGCTCCCACGCGCTCCACTCGATGGGCTCGGCCGGCAGTTTGAGCTGCTCGATGATGTACTCGTCGAGACCCTGCTCGCGCAGCACCCGAGGGATGTCGTAGATCGAAGGCAGGTCGATGGTGTTGACGACCGCGCGCTCGGGGACGTCGCACATGAGCGCGATCTTGCGCTTGTTGCTCTCCGTGACCGGGCGGTCGCTCCGCAGGACAAGCGCGTCGGGCTGGATGCCCGCGGATCGGAGGGCCGCGACCGAGTGCTGCGTGGGCTTGGTCTTCTGCTCGCCGGAAGCGCCCATGAACGGCACGAGCGAGACGTGCACGAAGAAGACGTTGTCGCGGCCGAGCTCGTGGCGCAGCTGGCGGGCTGACTCGATGAACGGCTGGGACTCGATGTCGCCGATCGTTCCGCCGACCTCGGTGATGATGACGTCGGGGCGAGGCTCTTCGCTGGCCTGCAGACGCATCCGTCGCTTGATCTCGTCGGTGATGTGCGGGATGACCTGCACGGTGTCGCCGAGGTACTCGCCGCGACGCTCCTGGGCGATGACGCTCGAGTAGATCTGGCCCGTCGTGACGTTCGCCGACTGGGCGAGGTCAACGTCGAGGAAGCGCTCGTAGTGCCCGATGTCGAGGTCGGTCTCCGCACCGTCGTTGGTGACGAACACCTCACCGTGCTGGAACGGGTTCATCGTGCCAGGGTCGACGTTCAAGTACGGGTCGAGCTTCTGCATGACCACGCGCAAGCCTCGGGCCCTGAGAAGGTTGCCCAAGCTGGCAGCGGTCAAGCCCTTGCCGAGCGAGGAGACGACGCCCCCGGTCACATAGATCTGCTTGACAACGGCCTGGTCGTTTCCCGCAACTGGGATATCTGCGCTAGTCACGGAATTCCATATTAGACGACGGACCGCGATCCGTCTGCGCCCTGGTCGTGTCTGACAGCCTCAAGCGCTCCGCGATTCGCCGCGGCGAGCTCCAACAGCTCCTCAGCGTGCGCGTTGCCCGTCTCGCTCTCGGAGAGCCCCGACAGCAGCCTGGCGATCTCCTGCGTGCGATCAGCCCCCCGAATCTGGCGGATGCTGGAGGTCGTGAACTGCCCGTCACTCGATTTCTCGATGCTGATGTGGTTGTCCGAGAAGGCCGCGACCTGCGCCAGGTGGGTGACGACGATGACCTGCGCGTTCGCGGAGAGCCGCTGTAGGCGGCGGCCGATCTCGATGGCGGCAGAGCCTCCGACACCGGCGTCGACCTCGTCGAAGACGAGCGTCGGCACCGAGCTCACGTCGGCGAGCACAACTTCAAGAGCCAGCATGACGCGCGAGAGCTCGCCACCGGATGCCCCCTTGCCGAGCGGGGTCGCTTGGGTGCCCGGGTGAGGGCGGAGCATGAACGCGACCCTGTCGCCGCCGTGGGCGGCAACCTCGTCGAGTGGTGAGAGGTCCACGGTGAGCTGCGCGGCCGGCATGGCCAGCGCGTGGAGTTCGTGCGTCACACGATCCTCGAGCACGGCCGCGGTCGCCGTACGGAGCCCGGTGAGGCGAGAAGCGGCGGAGGCGAGTTTCTCCTCGGCCTCGGCGATCTGCGACTCGAGCTCCTGGATGCGTGTCGTGTCGTTCTCGAGCTCGAGCAGCTGCATGCCGGCCTGCGAGCCGAGCTCGATGACGTCGTCCAGGGTCGGCCCGTAGGTCCTGGTGAGGCTCGTGAGCAGCGTCAGCCGCTCGTTGAGCTGCGCCAGCTCGCCAGTTCCCTCGGATTCGAGGCCGTCGAGGTAGCTCGCGAGGCGAAGCCCGAGCTCGTCGATCGCGAACGAAATGTCTGCTGCTGCCTGCCCGAGCTCGCCAAGGGCCGGGTCGCTCGAGGTCGCACTGTCGATGAGGGCGCGCACCTGCGACACCAGCTCGGTGGAGCTCGCGCCGCCCTGGCCGCCGAACCCGACCGAGCTGTCGCCCGCGAGCAGCTCGTGGGCCTGGCCCACGTCGCGTCGAAGGGCTTCGAGGTTCGAGAGCCGTTCGATGCGCGCCAAGAGCGACACATCCTCCCCTGCCTGGGGCTCGGCCGGCTCGATGTCGGCAAGCGCTCGCCGCAGGCGTGCGGCTTCGAGCTCGCGCTCCGCCTCAGCGTCGCTCAGGGTCTGCAGCTCGGATCGGAGCTCGCCGCGGCGGACGTGAGCTTGGCGAACCTCGGCGCGTGCGCTGCGAAGCTCGGCACCGCCGAACGCATCCAGAGCCGCCCGCTGAGCGCCCTCGCTGCGGAGCCGCCACTGGTCGCTCTGGCCGTGCACAACGACGAGTCGCTCTCCGAGGTCCGCGAGGATGGACGCGGGAACCCCACGCCCACCGAGCCATGCCCGACTGCGACCTTCCGCGCTCACCTGGCGGGCGACGAGCAGCTCGTCGTTCTCGTCGAGCTCAGCGCCCGCGTCAGCGGCGAGCCGAGCCGCTGGGCTCTCGGCGTCGAGCTGCCAGCGGCCCTCGACAACCGCCTTGCTTGCACCGGAGCGCACGGCGTCCGCAGACGCGCGTCCGCCGCGCAGGAGCCCGAGTGCCGTCACGATCATGGTCTTCCCGGCGCCCGTCTCACCCGTGATCGCGGTGAAGCCTGGTCCGAGAGGGAGCTCGGCACGTTCGATGACGCCGAGGCCGGAGATGTCGATGTCAAGAATCATGCGCGTGCGGGTCCTCGCCATCCTGAAGTCGGGAGTTGGAACTTTTCGACAAGTCGTTTACTGAACGGCGCGCTGTGGAGGCGTGCGAGGCGAATCGCGGCGGCCCCCCTGGTCGCCGTCACGCGGGAGCCGGCGGTGAGGTCGAAGGTGCGGCGCCCATCGCACCACAGCACGCCGGGCGTCCCCGTCCGAGGGACGATCTCCACGGCGAGCGTCGAGCTCGGCCCGACGACGATGGGCCTTGCGAAGAGGGCGTGTGCGCTGATCGGGACAAGCAGCAGGGCTTCCACGGTCGGCCAGACGATGGGGCCTCCCGCGGAGAACGAGTAGGCGGTGGATCCCGTCGGCGTCGAGAAGATCGCGCCATCTGCGCCGAAGCTCAGGAGCGGCTGGCCGTCGACCTCGAGAACCAGCTCGAGCATCCGCTCCCTGCTGGCCTTCTCGATCGAGGCGTCGTTGAGGGCCCACGTCTCGTAGACCGTCTCACCGCCGAGTGTGACGCGGACGTCGAGCGTCATACGCTCCTCGACCTCGTAGTCGCGGTCGAGCGCCCGCCCGACCGTGTCAGCGAGAGAGTCGCGCTCGCTCTCAGCGAGGAACCCGACGTGACCGAGGTTGACGCCAAGGATGGGAACTCCGGCGTCGCGCACCAGCTCGGCGGCGCGAAGGATCGTTCCGTCTCCCCCGAGCACGATCGCGATCTCGACCTCGTCGGCCGCGAGCTGCTCGCCGAGCGTCACCGTCGTTCGCGGCACCCGGTTGCGGTCGAGGCGGATCAGCTCGCGGTAAGTCGCGGGTTCGAGCACGGGGGTAACCTCGGCATCATCGAGCAACTGCAGCACAGTCATGGCAGCTTCGATGGCCTCCTCGCGCGCCACGTGGCTGACGACGAGGATGCGCCGCTTCGAGTTCCCGCTCATCGATCTGCCTCCAGGTCCTCCGCTTCGACGATGGCTCGTCGCAGAGTCTCGAGTCTGTCAGCATCCGCTGGACTCGAGCCTGTCGACGTGCGGAAGACCGCAACGAATTCTGAGTTTCCGTGGGTTCCGACAATCGGCGACGGACGCAGCGAGACAAGCTCAAGGCCGCAGCTCGCCGCTTCGACGAGCACTCGTTCGAGTGCGGGCGCGACGAGCTTGCGGTCGTGCACGATTCCGCCCTTGACGCCGGTCCTGCCAACTTCGAACTGGGGTTTGATGAGCAGCACGGCGTCGGTGATACCCGGCGCCATCGCCATGATGGGGGCGATCACCTTGGTGAGAGAGATGAACGAGAGATCGCCGACAACAAGATCGATGTCCGCGGAGCGCAGGGGCGATTCCGCGACGTCGAGCAGCTCGTCGAGCTGGCTGGCATCGATGAAACGCGCGTTGACGCCCTCGAGGTTCGTGACGCGGTCGTCGTCGCGCACAGAGGGCGCGAGCTGGTCGTGCCCGACGTCCAGGGCGATCACGTGCCTGGCACCGCGCGCGAGCAGCACCTGCGTGAACCCGCCCGTGGATGCGCCGACGTCGAGCGCGGCTCGTCCCGCCGGGTTCAGGCCCGGGGCCGCATCGAGCCCCGCGACAAGCTTGTGCGCGGCACGAGAGACGAAGTCGTCTCCCCCGGCGACCAACAGCTGATCGGACTCCGCAACTCGAAGACCGGTCTTGGTAGATGGGACGCCGTTGACCGACACGAGGCCGGACTCGATGAGGCGTGCGGCAGCCGTGCGACTGCGGGCCAGGCCGCGGCGAGTCAGCTCGGTGTCGAGGCGTGCGAGCTGACCGTCGCCGACGCGTTCAACCGACGCGTTCACGCGTCTTCTCCGTCGAAGAGCTCGACGGGTGTGCTCTCGAGGAGCTGCCCGAGCTGTTGGTGCACCTGAGAGAACGCGGCCGCCCGCTCCGAGACCGGGAGGGCCACAATGCGCTCAAGCTCTGAAGTCAGTCCCGACTCGTCGCGGCGGGTCTCGACGTCGGAGCTCACGATGCGAGCTCCGAGTACAGTACCTCCGGCACTCGGAGTGCGTAGATGAGCTTCTCCGAGGCAGCAACGGCCGCGCAGCCGGCCCGCAGGAGGTTGATGGGCGATGTGCCGGCACGGTCGACGATGACGTCGATTCCGCGCACCGTCACCTGGGCGTCGCCGACGCGCGCGACGGCGTGCTCAGGCTGCGGCCGCTCGGTGACGACCTTCGGGTAGGGCTGCGAGAGCTCACGCAGGTCCGTCAGGATGAAGTCGGGGCGCTGGCCAGGGGGCGCCGCGATGAGCTGCTTGGGACGGTCGACGCCGGTGAGCACAAACGCAGACGCCATGCCCGCGCTGTCGGCTCCCTTGATGTCCGTGTCGAGGCGGTCGCCGATGAAGAGCGCCTTCTTGGCGTCGAAGCGGCGCACGGCCTCTTCGAAGATCGCCTTTTCCGGCTTGCCTGCCACCAACGGCAGCTTCTGCACCGCGGTGTGAACTGCAGAGACAAGGGTTCCGTTGCCTGGTGCGAGACCGCGAGCGACCGGGATCGTCCAGTCCTGGTTCGTCGCGACCCATGGGATGTCGCGGGCGAGCGCAAACGACGCCTCGGCGAGGTGTTCCCACCCGACGTGCGGCGCGAAGCCCTGGATGACGGCCTCAGGCTCGTCGTCAGCGGATCGCGTGACGCGGAAGCCGCCCTTCGTGAGCTCGTCGACGAGTCCGTCGCCCCCGACCACGAGGATCAGCGCGCCGGGCTCCACCTTCGTCGCGAGCAGCCGCACCGCGGCCTGCGGGCTCGTCACGACGTCCTCAGCGGTCAGGGAGAGCCCGAGGTCGCGCAGGTGCTGGGCGACCTGCTCGTCCGTCCGAGAGGCGTTGTTCGTGATGTAGCCAGAGCGGATACCAGCGGGGGCAAGTGCGTTCAAGCTCTCGACCGCGTGGGGAACCGGATTCGGCCCGCGATACACGACTCCGTCGAGATCGGCCAGCACCACGTCGACGCCGTCGAGCGGGGCAGGTCCGGTTCCGGTGCTCTTCTTGAACAAGGCCATCTGGATCTCTCGTCTCTCTGAGCTCGCCGACTGTCCGCGATCGATGCTCATCCTGGTTCGGCAACTTCATTCGGCAGCGTGGTTCTACGGCGTGGTCGTGCGCTCCCCGCGTCGTGCCCGCCGCCGAGTGGCCGTGGACGCAGGCGCGGGGCGACGGAGTGCATCCGCCGCCCCGCCTCCGATCACAGGTCGAAGAGCGGTTCGGGCTCGTCGCCCTTGCGCTTGTCTTCGTCCTCGTCCTCGTCCTCGTCCTTCGCTTCAGCCTCGTCCTTCGCTTCAGCCTCGTCGGTCGCAGCCTCGTCCTTCGCTTCAGCCTCGTCGGTCTCAGCCTCGTCCTCCGCCGCCGCAACGATCGCGTCGGCTTCTTCCTGGACTTCCTCGGCCTCTTCAGCAGCCTCGGCGTCTGCGACGATCGTTTCCGCTTCAGCTTCGACGTCATCGACGGCTTCAGCTTCAGCGACGATCTCGTCCGCTTCTGCCTCGACTTCTGCGACGAGTGCGTCGTCGAGCACCGCGGCGGTCTCCCCGAGGTCAGCAGTTTCGGTTTCAACGATCACGGCAGGTGCTGAGTCCGCGGTCGCAGCGAGGAGCTCGTCGACTTCCGCTTCGAGGTCGTCATCGTCGCTCGAGTACTCCTCGACGGCAGGCGCGGTGAGGGTGTCGGGCTCGTCGGACCCGTGCTCGGCCTCCTCTGCCGCAGAGTCATCTGTCACTGACTCATCCGTCACTGAGCCGTCCGTCGAGGCGTCATCGGTCGGGGCCTCGTCTTCGAGCTCTTCTTCCTCAAGGGGCGGGAACTCACCTTCGGTGATGACCTCGATCGTCTCGTGCTCGTCGTGCTTGACGGCATCGAGGGCGTCCTGGGCACGCGTCGCGAGGGTAGTCCAGCGCTCAGCCTCGGCGTCGCGCCCGAGCTCTTCGAGCACGGTCGCGTAGGCGCCGAAGAGCGCGGGGCTGTAAGAGTACGCACGCTTGGGGTCGAGCTGCGGGATCTCGAGCTCGGCAAGGGCAAGGTCCGGCGAGCCCTGGTCGAGGCGCGCACCAGACATGGCGATCGCGACCTGGACGAGTTCTGCCGGCCCGAGGCCCGTGCGGTCGGCGGCACGGCCGAGCTCGAGAGCACGGTCCGGTCGGCCGAGGCCACGCTCGCTGTCGATCATGAGCGCCAGCTGGTCTTCCTTGCCGCTGATCCGGCGGTAGGTGCGAAGCTCGCGCAGTGCAAGTGCGTAGTCGCCGATCGTGTAGGCCGTAATCGCGAGAGTCTCGCGGACCATGGCGATACGCCCTCCGCGGCGGGCAGCAGAGACGGCATGCTGGTGCGCCAGCTCGGGGTCGCTCTCGATGAGGACGGACGCCATCACAAGGTGCCGCGCGACGAATTCCTGGTTTGTCGCCTCAAGCGTCTTGAGCTCGTTGCGCGCCCCCTTCGGCAGGTCCGACTCGCTGACCTCGTCCGGAACGAGCGGGTCGATGTGCTCGGCGCGAACGGGGCGAAGCTCGCGTGCAAGCAGCTCCTCCTCCGTCAGCTCCGGGCGTTCCGGCGCTGGGCCGCCACGTCCGCCGAAGCTGCCACGGCGGTCCTGTCCGCGGTCGTCGCGTCCACCGCGGCTGTCGCTGCGAGGTCCGGATGAACGGCGCTCGCCGTCGCGGGGCGGGTACGACTTGCGCTCGCCGCGGCTGTCGTCACGCGGGGCGTAGGACTTCCGCTCACCGTCACGAGGCGGGTAGGACTTCCGCTCACCGCGGTTGTCATCACGCGGGGCGTAGCTCTTCCGCTCGCCGTCACGAGGCGGGTAGGACTTACGCTCTCCACGGTTGTCGCCGCGGTCGTCACGCGAGTTGTAGGGGCGACGCTCGCCATCGCGGGGCGGGTACGACTTGCGCTCGCCACGGCTGTCATCGCGGGGCGCGTAGGACTTCCGCTCGCCGTCACGAGGCGGGTACGACTTACGCTCACCGCGGCTGTCATCACGCGGGGCGTAGGACTTCCGCTCGCCCTCACGAGGCGGGTAGGACTTACGCTCACCGCGGCTGTCATCACGCGGGGCGTAGCTCTTCCGCTCACCATCGCGAGGCGGGTACGACTTGCGCTCGCCACGGTTATCGTCACGCGGGGCGTACGACTTGCGCTCTCCATCGCGAGGCGGGTACGACTTGCGCTCGCCACGGTTATCGTCACGCGGGGCGTACGACTTGCGCTCTCCATCGCGAGGCGGGTACGACTTGCGCTCA
>NZ_PSTQ01000005.1 GCF_002931075.1 Pseudoclavibacter sp. AY1F1
GGGCAGGCCAGACGGGGGAGACGGGCGGGGAGCGGGGAGGCTACGCGGAGAGGGGCGCCTTCTCGCGGAGGAGGGCGATGAACTTGCCGAACCAGGGGCCGTTGTCGTTCCAGGCGCGGGCGCTCACGAGGTTGCCGTCGACGAGGGCCTCCGAGTTTTCGTAGGTGCCGCCGCCGGCTTCAATGTCCGCGGCGATCTCCGGGAAGCCCGACGTGGTGCGCCCCTGGAGTACGCCGGCCTTCGCGAGGATGATCGGCCCGTGGCAAGTGACGGCGACGGGGGAGTCCTCGCCGAAGAAATGCTTCACGATGCGCTTCACGTCCTCGTTGTTGCGCAGGTACTCGGGGGCTCGCCCGCCGGGCACAACAAGCGCGACGTAGTCGGACGGGTTCACGTCTGCGAGGGCGATGTCGGCGTTCCAGCCGTGCCCGAGCTTCTCCGTGAACGTGTCATAGCCCTCGAAGTCGTGCACCACGAACTGGAGGCGCTTCTTGGTCGGGGCCGCGATGACGGGCTCGTAGCCCTCTTCGCGGAGACGCTCGTACGGGTAGAACACCTCGAGCGTCTCGGAAAAGTCACCGGCGAGGATAAGGACCTTGGACATCGTTGTCTCCTGTTCTCGGTTGCTGCAGGCGCGAAGGGTGCTGCATGCGGGATGCGCGGGGCGGTTCTGTTCCGCTCCGACACGTCACAGACTCCCGCCGCATCGATCGTCCAGGCAACGCCGTTTCTTGCATGTCGAGAATCCGAGTGGTGAGGGAAGGAGCGCGCGGGGCAACGTATGAGCACCGCATCCGCCGCCGCGTCACTGGTGACACGAGATGGATGCGGGCCCCCACTGGATCGGACGTTGCGTGTCCGAAACCTCGATGGACCTGCCTGGGTCCACCGAATCCCGAAACTTCGATGGAGCTCCCAGGGTCCACCGAACACCGAAACCTCAACGACGAGGAGAGCGATACCCCATGGCATATCCGGCCAAGTACCCCCAACTCAACGAGACGGAGCTCACCGAGCACGCGCGAGATCTTCTTGTGCGTGTGATCCGGGTGGCGTTCCCGCATCCGTCTTTCCCCGATTCGCCGTACGAGCGGACCGCGCAGATCATCCTCGAGGAGTCGAAGTCGTCGACATGGTTGCGGGTGACGCTCACGCAGGGCCTTCTCACGCTCGATTCGCTGTCGGCGGGCGACTTCACGGGCCTTGACGAGGATCAGGCGACGGCGGTGCTGCGCAGCATCGAGCACACGGACTTCTTCGGCTTCATCCGCCGCACGACGGTGCTGAACCTCTACGACGACCCGGAGGTGTGGAAGGCGGTCGGCTACGAGGGGTCCTCGTTCGAGCTCGGCGGGTACGTGAACCGCGGCTTCAACGACCTCGACTGGGTGCCGGAGCCGCTCATCGAGGAGCCGGCGGATGTGCCCTTCGCGCCGCTCCCCGGCTTGCAGCGGCCGCACACGGGTGCGGTCCGCATCCCGGCCGCATCCACGGCAGCGGCGGCTTCCCCGTCACCCGCAGCATCTCCAGCATCTCCGCCAGCTTCTCCGCCAGCATCAGCCACCCCGTCCGACGACAGGGCCCCCATCTCCACCAACCAGCCGGGCGGCCTCGCCGCGAGCCACGAAGGAGTCGAGCGATGACCGAGGACACGGGCGCACGCCCCACGCAGTTCGGGAAGCCCATCTCGCAGGACGACGAGGTTGTTGTTGTCGTCGGCTCCGGCGCGGGAGGCGGCACGATCGCGCACGAGCTCACGGCGAAGGGCATCCCGGTGGTGGTCCTCGAGGCCGGTCCGTACCTGCAGAACGAGGACTACGAGAACAACGAGTGGCAGGCGTTCAATCAGATGGCGTGGTTGGATGCGCGCACCACAAGCGGGTCGTGGCGCATCGCGAAGGATTTCCCGAACCTGCCGGCGTGGATCGTGAAGGCGGTCGGCGGCACGACGACGCACTGGTCTGGTGCGACGCCTCGCTTCTACGAGCACGAGTTCAAGGCGCGGAGCACGTACGGGCGCGTCGACGGAGCGAACCTCCTCGACTGGCCGATCACGCTCGAGGAGCTCGCGCCGTGGTACGTGAAAGCCGAGGACGCGATCGGCTCGACGCACACGGGCGGTCGGGCGCCGCTGCCGGCCAACAACAACTACAAGGTCCTCGCCGAGGGTGCGAAGCGGGCCGGCTACACGCACTACTCGACGGGGCCGTACGGGACAAACGCGGAACCGTACGACGGGCGGCCCGCATCCATTCAGGATGGCTTCAACTTCCAGGGCGACAAGAACAAGTCGAAGTGGAGCACGATGGTGCGCGAGATCCCGCGCGCCCTCGAGACGGGCCTGCTCGACCTGCGCACCGAAAGTCACGCCGTGCAGGTCACGCACGATGTTGACGGGCGAGCGGATGGGGTGCTGTACCTCGACCGGGACGGCAACCTGCAGCGCCAGCGCGCCAGGGTCGTCGTCGTGGCGGGCAACTCGATCGAGACACCGCGCCTGCTGCTGCTGAGCGCCAGCTCGCTGTTCCCGGACGGCCTCGCCAACTCGTCCGGCCAGGTCGGCCGCAACTACATGCGCCACACGACCGGCTCGCTGTACGCCCGCTTCGACAAGCCGGTGCGGATGTACCGCGGCGAGACGATGGCCGGCGTGATCCGCGACGAGTCCGGGCACAACCCGAGCCGCGGCTTCGTGGGCGGCTACTTCATGGAGACGCTGTCGCTTGGGCCCGCGTTCCTCGCGAGCTTCGCCGACCCCGGCGCGTGGGGCAAATCGTTCACCTCGGTGCTCGACGCCTACGAGAACACGGCGGGCATGTGGATCGTCGGCGAGGACCTGCCGCAGGAGACGAACCGCATCACCTTGAACCGTTCGGTGACGGATGCGAACGGGCTGCCCGTCCCGAATGTGCACTACGACGACCATCCGAACGACGCGGCCATGCGCGAGCACGGCTACGAGCGCGGCACGCTGCTCTACGAGGCGGTCGGCGCGGAGCACGTGCACCGCACGCCGCCGTACCCATCCACCCACAACCTCGGCACGGCCCGCATGAGCGAGCGACCCGAGGACGGCGTTGTCGACAGGTGGGGCGCATCCCACGACGTGCCCAACCTGTTCGTGGGTGACGGCTCGGTGTTCACGACCAGTGCCGCGGCGAACCCGACGCTCACGATCGTGGCGCTCGCCATGCGCCAGGCCGACTACCTGGCGTCTCAGCTGCGCGCCGGCGAACTGTAAGGGGACGTCATGAGCCACGCGACACTCACCGCGGGTCCAGTCTTCACTGCGCATACTGCTGCGGTGAGTGTCGACGTGGATGCCCCCACCAACAGAGCCGCCCTGACCATCGCCGCCGTGCCTCCGCTTGAGGCGGAGACGGGGCCGGAAACAGTGCCGAGCCCGGTATCGGCCGCGCCTTCTTCCAGCACGCTCAAGGCGCTGTCGCTGCTCGAGCTCGTCGCCCAGAACGGCGGTGCGAGCGCGACCGAGATCAAGGAGACGCTCGGCTTCTCCCTGCCAACCGTGTACCGGCTGGCGCAATTGCTCGTGGATGCGGACTACCTCGTGCATCTGCGCGAGGAGCGCCGCTTCGAGCTGGGCTACAAGGTGCACGAGCTCGGCCGGGCGCTGCACCAGCAGCTCGGAGTCTCACCGCCCATGCGCGCCGTGGTTCAGGCACTGCATGAGGCGGGCGACGTCGCGGCGTACTTCGCGGTCTACCGGGGCACGGACGTCGTCGTCGCGCACGTTGCCGACTCGGCGCGGGCACAGCGCATCCGACCTCTCGAGTTCGGCTTCCACGAGGCGACGCATGCTACGGCGTTCGGCAAGATCATCCTGGCGGGCATGAGCGTGGAGGAACGCGACTCGTTCCTCGACGCCAACGGCATGCCGGCGTTCACCGACGCCACGATCACGTCCCGCGAGGAGCTCGAACGGCACCTCGAACGGGTACGGCTGCGGGGCGTCGCCTGGGAGCGCGAGGAGTTCGTGCCCGGCCACACGTGCGCGGCCGTGGGGGTGCGCAGCGCCTCAGGCGAGGTGATCGGCGCGGTCGCCCTCTCGCTTGAGTCGCCGCGCCTCGGGCATCGGTCTGATGAGCTCGAGCGACTCCTGCGCGGGGCAGGTGCGCGCGCGAGTCACCTCGTGCGCCGCGGGCGGTAGTCGGGCGACGACCGCGCGGCCAGTCAGTCGGCGGATGCGCCCAGGAACTCGACCTGAGTGCTGGCGGTCAGGGGCTCATCGGCGACGTCGGTGATGCTGACCGTGATCGTGTACGTGCCTGGCGTTCCGAGCTCGAACGAGATGTCGCCGCAGATCGTGTCGTAGTTGCTGGCGAGCGCCTTCGCGGTGCGCGTGATCGTGTCGACGCCCTCAGCGCTCGCGGTGTACTCGCACGTGCCCGACTGCGTGACTCCCACGACGCGGGCCTCCGCCGTGATCCACGAGTGGCGGTTGTCTGCCGTGGCGGCGAGCACCAGCTCCCCGCTGCCGTTCGCATCGGCATCCTCGGCGCCATCGGCGCCCGCGTCGGTGTTGTCTGTGCCTGGCGCGGAGGCGCCAGGCGGGGAGCTCCCGTCGTTCGGGGCCGAACCCGCGTCGGAGGCCGGTGCCGCGCATCCGCTCAACACGAAGGCAACAGCGCACACGAGCCCGAGGCCCGCTGGCTGCCAGCGGGCCGGGGTGCTGCGGTGGGGCGATGGCATGCTCAGGCCCGGTCTTGGAGCTCCTTGACGGCACGAGCGAAGTCGCGCGTCTGCAGCACTTCGAACGCGGCACCGGAGTCGGACCCGGCCGAAACGACGCAGAGCTCGTCGATCTTGTTGATGAAGCCGAGGATTTGACCGTCGCGGACGACGCGGTAGGTGTTCTCGGAGAGGCGGTCGACGCGGCCCTCTGCGGGCATCGTCGCGGTGAGAGGTGGAACAGGGAAAGGCATGAGGCTCCTGCCGTCGTTGGCGACCGTCTCGAACGGATAGTCGCATCTTCGCTCACCGACGTGTGCGGTAGGGCGGTTCCCAAGGGATCTGTGGATGGTTGTCACGACATCGTTGGGAATCGGATACCTCCAAGAAATACGCCATGTGGTTCAGCAGCGTTCAGGTCTTGCCTCGCGAGGTCTCCGAGTGCTACTCAGAGAGGATGGTTCGACTGCGAAGGTGGACATCGTCTGACGCCGCGTGGACGCGGCATCCGGCCGGGAGCGGCTTCAGCTACCGGGATGAGCGCGGCGAGCGGATCGTCGACGCCGAGGTGCGCAACAGGCTCGCCGCGCTGGCCATCCCACCCGCCTGGCGAGATGTTCGCATCGCGCCGCAGGAGAACGCGCACGTGCTTGCCGTCGGGGTGGATGCGCTCGGCCGCACCCAGTACATCTACCACCCGGACTGGACGGCGAAGCGGCAAATCGTGACCTTCGACCGGGCGCTCGAGCTCTCGCGGGTGCTGCCGTCGGCGCGGCGCGCCGCCACAAGTGCTCTCCGGACGGCGAACGATGGGCGGGAAGCGTCGCTCGCGGCGAGCTTCAAACTCCTCGACACGGCGTTCCTCCGCGTCGGGAGTGAGCGTTCTGCGAAGCAGTTCGGGCATAGGGGCCTCACGACGCTCCTGAACCGGCACATCTCACTGCAGGAAGAACGGGTGCTGCTCGAATTCAAGGGCAAGAGCGGGGTGCCGTGGAGCGCACTCATCGACGACCTCGAGCTCGTCTCGTTCCTCAGGGAGCGCAAGGCGAGCGGGTCACCTGGTCGGCGCATCCTGTCGTGGAAGGACGGGCGTGCGTGGCGTCGCCTGTCGGCTCGGGAGGTGAACGACGACATCCGCTCGCGCACGAAGGGCGAGTTCACGGCGAAGGACTTCCGCACTTTGCACGGCACGGTGTTCGCGGCCGGGCGCCTGGCCGAGCTCGGTGTCGGCGGGACGGTCCGGGAGCGCAAGTCGTTGGTCGCCCAAGCGGTGCGGGATACGGCCGAGCTGCTCGGGAACACGCCGGCCGTCGCGAGGTCGAGCTACATCGACCCGCGCGTCATCGACGCCTACGACGAGGGCCGCGTCGTGGAGGCGGGCAGGGGGTCGGGCGAGGCCGCGCTGAGGAAGCTGCTTTCAGGGTCATCCAGCTGACGGCCAGGCCACGCACACTGCGCGTTCAACGTTCGCGACGGTGGATGCGAGACGGTGGTGACCTGTTCGATTCCCGATGCGAGTATCCATCGCCCGAATCGAGACAGGAAACCCCCAACACTTCCCTCGACGAAAGGACGATCAGCAATGACGACTCTCGACACCAAGCGCGTAGCTTTCCTCCTCACGAATGACTTCGAGGACAGCGAGCTGACGAGCCCATGGGGCGCCGTGACGGAGGCGGGCGGCACGGCGTCGCTCGTCGCGCCGGAGACCGGCAGCGTCACGGGCAAGAACGGGCACGAGCAGGCGGTCGACCTGGCGTCCGGCGACGCCAAGGCGGCCGACTTCGACGCGCTTGTCCTGCCGGGCGGCGTGGGCAACTCCGACCTCCTCCGACTTGACAAGGCCTCGGTCTCGTTTGTGCGGGATTTCTTCGAGGCCCACAAACCGGTTGCGGCGATCTGCCACGGCGCGTGGATCCTCACGGACGCGAAGGTGCTCGACGGGCGCACGCTCACGAGCTTCCCGAGCCTCAAGACCGACCTCGTCAACGCCGGGGCGACCTGGGTTGACGAGGAAGTGCACGTCGACCAGGGGCTCGTCTCGAGCCGCACCCCAGACGACCTTCCCGCGTTCAACGCGAAACTCGTCGAGGAGGTTGCCGAAGGCAAGCACCGGGGCCAGACGGCGTAAACGCTCTCGCGCGTTCGAGGGGCGGGTGGATGCACGCATCCACCCGCCCCTCTTGCGCGCGCGGAGCTGCGTGGCGGAGACGGCCGGTGGGCGTGCGCTGCGCGGCCGCCGGCGCAACTGCACGCCGGTTCGAGTCGCCGAGGCGAACATGAGGCCGCTCTCATCTTCGGAGCACTGTGCGTCTCATGAACGCTCACGAAGCTTGGGGCTACCGAGGCGAACTCACGGCTCGGGAGTTAACCGGAGGAAGCAGCCATGAAGAAGAACACCTGGATCATCGTCGGATCAGCCAGTGCCCTCGGGCTTGGCATCCTCGCCGTCGGCGGCGCAGGCGTCGCCAACGCGCTCGAGGTGCGCGACGTCCCCGGAGAGCAGCTGAACCTTTCGGCGCCGTCCGCGGCGATCGACCCGGCATCGTCCGTGGCGCCCACCGCATCGACCTCGCCGTCGACCGGCACGAGCGCATCGCCGACCGCGACGCCCGTCTTCAGCTCGCCGAGCCCCGTCTCGGCGCAGACCCCGCTGAGCGCCCCGACGGTGCAGAGCCCGGTCTCCGCGCAGAGCCCCGTCAATGCGCAGAGCCCTGTTTCGGCGCAGAGTCCCGTGAGCGCGCAGACGCCGCCATCGGTTCCGAGCGCTTAGCTCGTATCTGACCGTGTCTCGCCTGCTCCGCTGCGGAGGTCCACTGTCGGACACTCTCATGGCATCGTTCTCCACAGCCTGGCAGGGTCCCGGGAGATGACTCGACCTGCCCCGGTAGGTTCGAGGTCACGGACGACGACGGGCACAGCGCACGCCCGGGCCGCATCCACGCATCCGTTCAGCGCCGCAGGAGGAAGACATGTTCGCAGCAGCCAGGCAGGTGATCGAGGCCGTGGCCTCGGGCACCGGCCGCGAGGTGGCCTCGGTCACGCTTGCCTGCGCTGAGCCGAGCGGCGACGGCGTGCTCGCCGGCTACGACGTCGAGCTGGCGTCGTTGCGGGGGCCGGATGAACGCATTCGCCTGTTCATCGACACTGCCACCAATCCGGCCGCTGCGGCGCCTTCCGGTGAGGCGCAGCAGTGGACAACGGTGCAGAACCCCGCCACCCACGAGCAGGTTCGAGTGTGGCGGTACCCGCACGATCCCGCACTGCCGGCTCTGCCGGCGACAGCATTCCCGGACTCCGCGCGTGAGACGGCCGCCCGGTTCGGCGCCGTCGGCGAGGGTCAACTGGAGATGCTCGCCTACCGGCCGGGACGCCGGGCTGTGCTGCGCCTCGCTGGCCCGGACGGCACGCTCTTCTTCAAAGTCGTGCGGCCAGGTCACGCCGAGCCGCTGCACCGCATCCACGAGGAGCTTGTCGGGGCGGGAGTTGCGGTGCCGCGCAGTCGAGGCTGGAGCGAGTCGGGGCTTGTCGCCCTCGAGCGAATGCCCGGACTTCCAGCTGATTCGCACGTGCCGCGGACCCCGGATGGGCGGCTCGCGTTCCTGCGCGAGCTGCAGCTGCTCGTCGCGTCCATCGGCGCGGCCCGAGTCTCCCGGAGTGCCAGGGCAAGCCTGACGGCGGGACTCGACTGGTACCTGCTGCGTCTCCACGACCTGCTTCCCGCCCGTCGGGCCGACATCGACGGGGTAGCCGTTGGCATCCGCGAAGCACTTGCCACAGCCAGGCCGGGGCCGCGGCGGACCGTCCACGGTGACCTGCACCTCGGGCAGATCTTCGTGGACCCCACCCCGCGGGCGGGCGGGGATGCCGCGATCACGGGTGTGGTCGACATCGACACGGCCGGCGTCGGCGACCTCGCCGACGACCTCGGCGGCCTCTACGCGCACGCCATCGTGACGGCACTCACCCATGACCTGGGCGGTCGAGCCGAGATCCGCACTGCCACGTTCGAGCTCGCCGAGCTTGTCCGGCTCGCGTGGGCCGACTTCGCACGCACCTGGAACCAGCCCGGCGATGGTGCTCTCGTGACGGACGACCCCGACCTGAGCATCCGTGCCAACGCGGTCGCCCTCACGCACCTCCTCTCGCACGCGTTCGGGGCTGCCGTGCGGGGCGGGGCAGGGCTCGACGCGCTACCGGACCGCATCCTGGACTTCGCCGTTGCACTCTCGAAGGAGCCGAGACGATGACCACCAACAAGCCCCGCCCTCGCTGGCTTGTACTCGCGCTGGCCGGGGCCGGGGCGATTGCCATCGCGCTCGCCGGAGTCACCTTCGCGCAGGCCATGTCCTTGCGGTCCTCGCCAGGTGAGGCCGTAGACCTGGGCCCCATCGTCGGGGCCCAGTCGCCGGTGACCACCATCAGCGTGACCCCCGCCCCGACGGGGCCAACGTCCACCGGTTCGCCATCGCCGAGCGCGGTGCCCGACCCTGTCCAACCCGCCCTGCCGACGGGGGGCATCCAGGCACCCGTGCCGGTCGACCCGGTCGGGCCATCCCAAATCGATGACGACGATGATGATGATGACGATGACGGAGATGACGAGGACTGAGCGGCGGAATGGGCGTGAGGGTTGGGTCTGCGGAGTGAGCGTGAGGACTGAGCGTGACGACTGAGCCCGAGGACTGAGCTTGAGAACCGAGCCCGAGGACTGAGCGTGCGGAGTGAGCGTGCGGAGTGAGCGTGCGGATGAGCTTGAGAACCGAGCCCGCGGGCCTGCCTGAGCCGCGTCCCGACCGCAGGCACACGGGGAATGTCGGCTCGGGACGAAACGAACATGCATCTCCCGTGTGGGTTCGGCCCGTCGGGTGTCGATCCCGAGCGGGTTAGCGCCCAGCAACCGACCCAGCGACCGACCCAGCGGCGGGTCCAGCGACCTGCCTCAGCGCAGCCGGTAGCCCATTCCTCGCACCGTCTCGATGCGGTCGGAGCCGAGCTTGCCGCGCAGGTAGCGCACGTACACGTCAACGACGTTCGAGCCGGGGTCGAAGTCGAACCCCCAAACGCGGCTCAGCAGCTGCTCGCGGCTGAGTACCTGCCCTGGGTTCGCGAAGAACTGCTCTGCGAGCCCGAATTCGCGCGCGGAAAGGTCGACGTCGGCACCGTTGACGCGCACGCGGCGCGTGCGGAGGTCGAGCAGCAGGTCGTCGTGGGTGAGCTCGGTGGTCGCCGCCTGCCCCGCATCCCGGAGCCGTAGGCGGATGCGCGCGAGCAGTTCGTCGAACTTGAACGGCTTCGCGAGGTAGTCGTTGGCGCCCCCGTCGAGGCCACGCACCGTCGCCTCGACGGAGGTGCGGGCCGTGAGCATGATGACGGGAACGGTGTGTCCCTCGGCGCGCAGCCGGTCGAGGACCTCGAAGCCGTCGATGCCGGGGAGCCCCACGTCGAGGAGTACGAGGTCGAAGTCGCCTCCGCGGGCGAGTTCGAAGCCGTCGGTGCCGCTCGCGGCCGCTGTCACGGCGTAGCCGGCCGACTTCAGGCCCTTCTCGACGAACGAGGCGATTCGGGCCTCGTCCTCGACCACCAGGATGCTGCTCATGCGTGGTCCTCTCGCTTGGGTTCAGGTGACGAATCGGGGAAGAGGGCGCTCGCGGAAGCGTCGGCCCCAGGGACGGCGTCTGCGTCTGCGTCTGCGTCGGCGTTTGCGTCGGCGTTGCCATCACGCCCCACCCCGGGGAGCACGATCGTGAACGTCGACCCGACCCCCGGCTGGCTCGCAAGCTCGACGCGGCCGCCGTGGCCACGCGCGATGGACTGCACGATCGACAGCCCGAGGCCGGACCCGGTCTGGCTGCGGCCCGTCTCGGCCCTCCCGAAGCGGTCGAAGATGCGTTCCTGCGCGGAGGTGGGGATGCCGACGCCCTCGTCGCGCACCCACAGGCGCAACTCGCCGTGCGCATCCACGAGGCTGCCGATCCCCACCCGGGAGCCCGTTGGAGAGTACTTGGCGGCGTTGTCGGCGAGCTGCAGCCAGGCTTGCGTGATGCGGCGCGTGTCGACGTCGACAACGATCGGCGCCGCCCGCTCGAGGACCCAGTTGTGGCCGGAGAGGGCGCTCGCCTTGGTCTGCACCTGCTCGGTCAGCTCGAGCACATCGCACGGCGCGAGGCTCAGGAGGCCCTGCTGCTCGCTGACGGCGAGCGCTTCGATGTCGTCGATCAGCTCGCTCATGCGGTCGAGCTCGTCGAGGGCGAGGGCAACCGTCTCGCGGGTCTCGGCGGGGTCGGTGGGGTCGAGGATCTCGAAGTGCCCGCGCACGATCGTGATGGGTGTCTTCAGCTCGTGGCGCACGTCGTCGAGCAGCTGCCGCTGGGAGGTGAGGGAGCCGTCGAGGCGGTCGAGCATCCCGTTGATCGTGGCGGTGAGGGCCGAGACGTCGTCGTGGCCGACGACGGGGATGCGCGCCGAGCGGTTGCTGCCGGTGATCGAGGCCGCGGTCTGACGCAGCTCCCGCAGCGGCCTGAGGAGGCGCCCGGCGACGAACCAGCCGACGAGGCCGACGACGACGAGCGCCGCGACGGCGACAAGCGAGTACGTCTGGAACGTGCTGTTCGTGTCGGCGAGCTCGGCTCGCAGGTCGTAGGCGGCGAGGTACAGGGCCGTGGCCCCGCCGTCGCCCACCGTGAAGGGGACGGCAACGTAGCGGAGGGCGTGCGTGGCATCCACGAACGTGCCCATGCGCACGGACCCGTCTGCCGTCTCGACAACGGCCCGCTCGACGAGGCCGGGGATTTCGGTCAGCGAGAACGGTGTTGCCGTCGACGGGATGAACGTGGGGATCCCGTCGATGAGGCCGACGGCGCCCTCGTTGCGTTCGGGGACGAGGCGCTGCATGACGAGCTCGAGCGCCTCGGTGGTGCTCGCGAAGGTTCGGGTGGTGTCGGGGGCCGGAGCCGTCGGGCTGGCGGACGCGGACGCAGACGCGGACGCAGACGGGGCCGCAGACGCGGACACGGACGGGGCCGTGGTTGGGGCAGCCGGGTCCGGCGACGTGGGTGCAGCGAGTTCCTGCCCGCCGACGAGTCCCCGCACACTCTCGGCCACGGTGAGGAGGCGCTCGTCGACCCCGCTGAGCACGCGCTCTCGGGCGGCGACGTAGCTCGTCGCCCCTGCAGCCACCATACCGAGCAGCGTGACAAGCAGGATCGACGCGAGGATGCGCACCCGCACGGAGGCGCGCGGCCGCACCTCCTGCCGTTCCTCGCCCGCTGTGGTCACCTGCATCCACCGATTATCTGGGGCGGAGGAGTCCGTAGCCTGGCAGGTGAGAAGACTCTCACGCGGGGACGCCCGAGCCGACCTCTCCTCGGGCTCGCACGACACCCTTTCCACAAGTCTCAGCGGGATGGCGAGGCGGCGCGTAGGCTCGTCGAGTGGAAACCGAGCGCTACGAACTGACCAGGCGAGCCAGCCTTGAGGTCCTGCGCGCGGAAGCGCAGGACGAGCGCGAGACCATGATTTACGGCCGGGCCCGCCGAGGCGAGGACCCGTGGCGCTTCATGCAGGAGCTGCCAAGCGTGGATGAGCTTGTTGTGCTGCTCATGCGCGCAGAAGCGCTCGAACGGGGCGGCGATGAGGCTCCAGAGAGCGGTGCGCACGACGCGCAACTCATGCGCCGCATCGCGACAGAGTACCCGCCGTTGAGCACCACAGTGTGGACGATGCTGGCGGGCCAGAGCCGGTTCGGCGATCGCTGGGGCGCCTGACACGAGGCCCGCGCGAGGCTGCGGGGCACGAAGCTCGGCGGCGCGCCCCTGCCCGTAGGCTTGTCGGCATGTCGGTGTCAGAACTCTCGGTGAGCGCGCAGAACTACCTCAAGGTGGTCTGGAGCCTGCAGGAGTGGTCTGATGCGCCGGTGACGGCCACAATCGTCGCCGAGCGGCTGCAGCTTCGCCTCTCGACTGTGTCGGAGGGCATCCGCAAGCTCGCCGACCAGGGACTCCTCGAGCACGCGCGGTACGGCAGCATCTCGCTCACAGCCGAAGGTCGCGCGCATGCGCTCACGATGATCCGCAGGCACCGGCTGCTCGAGACGTTCCTCGTGGAGGTGCTGCAGTACGGGTGGGATGAGGTGCACGACGAGGCAGAGAACCTTGAGCACTCCGTCTCCGACCTCATGGTGGAGCGCATCGACGCGATGCTCGGGCACCCGGAGCGTGACCCGCACGGCGACCCGATCCCGTCGGCCGCCGGCGAGGTGAGCATCCCGCAGGCTGTGCTGCTCAGCAGCCTCGGGGCCGGTACGAAAGTTGTCGTGGAGCGCATCTCTGACTTCGACCCGGAGCTGCTCAAGTACTTCGCGGCCAAGGGCCTCACGGTCGGTTCTCGGCTCGAGATCGGCGAGAGCGACCCGTACTCCGAGTCGATGCTGCTGAGCGTCGTGGATGCGGCGGTCGTGGGGGCGGCGGATGCCGCGCTCCCTTTGCCCGTTTCCGCTCCGTTTGCGCTCGGCCCCGTCGCTGCCCGCGCCGTCTGGGTCACGGAGGGCTAGGTCCGGAGCGTGCCCTCGGGCATTGCTGTTTTCCGGCAGCCCTGTCTTCCGGGAGCCCTGTCTTCCGTCTGCCCTGTCTTCCGTCTGCCTCTGCGACCCGTCGCTGCGCCCCGCCGCTACGCGGACTCGCGTTCCGCCGCCCTGGCGCGGCGACGCGCGAGGAGGCGTGACGTGACGAGCCCCTGCGTGGGCGAGAGCAGGTAGGCGAGCAGGAACGCGACGCCCTGGGCGAGCACGATCATGCCGCCGGATGCTGCGTCAAGGTAGTAGCTGGCGTAGAGGCCGACGGCCGAGCAGACGACGGACACGATGGGCGCGATGACGAGCATGCGCGCGAAGCTGCGCGTGAGCACGGTCGCAGTGGCGCCGGGGATGATGAGCATCGCGACGACGAGGATCACGCCGACGGTCTGCAGCGCGACGACGGCCGTCAGCGCGAGGAGCCCGAGGAGCGCGCCCCGCAGGAGGCGCGGGTTGAGGCCGATCGCGTGGGCGTGGGTCGCGTCGAAGGCGACGAGCGTGAAGTCGCGCCGCTTGACGAGCAGGACCACCGCGACGATCGCGGCGAGGATGCCGATCTGCACGAGGTCGGCACGGCTCACACCGAGGAGGTTGCCGAAGAGGATGTGGCTGAGGTCGGTCTGGCTCGGGGTGACCGAGATGAGCACGAGCCCGAACGCGAAGAGGGTCGTGAAGACGATGCCGATCGCCGCGTCTTCCTTCACCCGGCTCGTGTCGCGGATGACGCCGATGAGGCCGACGGCGAGGAGCCCGAACGCGAGGGCTCCGAGCGCAAACGGTGCCCCGACGATGTAGGCGAGCACAACGCCGGGGAGGACGGCGTGCGAGACGGCGTCGCCCATGAGGGACCAGCCGATGAGCACGAGCCAGCAGCTGAGGAGGGCGCACACGATGGCCGTGATGACGGTTGTGATGAGGGCCCGCACCATGAACTCGTAGCCGAGCGGTTCGAGGAGGAGGTCGACGAGATTCATGCGCGGTCTCCAGCCCAGGGTGCGCCGGGTGCGCCAGCCCCGGGTGCGCCGTGTGCGCCGTGTGCGCCGCAGTCGCCGCAGTCACCGCGCTCGTGGCGCAGAGTTGTGGATACTTGCTGTCGAGGCGGCGGAAAACTGCACGTGGCCACAACTCTGTCGGCGGATGCGGGGCTCATGCTGCAGCCCCCTTGCCCGGGGCGATCCCGAACGCGAGGGCGAGGTTCTCTGGCCTGATGATCTCCTCGGGGCTCGCGTGCAGGAGTACGCGCCTGTTGAAGAGCACGGCCTCGTCGGCGAGCTCCGGCAGGGAGCCGAGGTCGTGCGTGGCGATGAGGATGCACACCCCCTGCGCCGCGAGCTCGCGGAGGAGCCGCGTCATGGTCGCTTGCGAGCGGGTGTCGACGCCAGCGAACGGCTCGTCGAGAAGCAGCACCTGCGCCTCCTGGGCGATGCCGCGGGCCACGAAGGCCCGCTTGCGCTGCCCGCCGGAGAGCTGACCGATCTGCCGGCCCGCGAGGTCGGTGAGCTTGACGCGTTCGAGCGCCGCGTCGACGGCGGCGTGGTCGCGCGCCTTGGGTCTCCTGGTGATGCCGAGGTGCCCGTAGCGGCCCGTCATGACGACGTCGCGCACTGAAAGGGGGAAGTCCCAGTCGACTTGCTCGCTCTGCGGGACGTAACTGACGCTGCCACGCTTGCGTGCATCCGCCGACGTGCCGCCGAGGATGCGGACGGTGCCGGCATCGGGGCGCACGACACCCATGATCGACTTGAAGAGCGTCGACTTGCCGGAGCCGTTCATGCCGATGAGGCCGCACACGCGCCCCGGCGAGATGGCGAGGGTGGCGCCGTCGAGCGCAAGCACCTCGCCGTAGTGCACCGTGAGGGCGTCGACCGCGATGGCAGGCGATGCGGTGATGCCTGGTGTGGATGCAGAGGTGAATGCGTCGCTCACGACTTGCTTCCCTTCTTGCCGGTGAGACCTGCGACGATCGTGTCGACGTCGTGCCTGATGAGGTCGAGGTAGCTGGGCACGGGGCCGTCCTCCTCACTGAGCGAGTCGACGTAGAGGGTGCCGCCGAACTCGGCGTCGGTGGCGTCGACAACCTGGCGCATTGGCGCATCGGACACGGTCGACTCGCAGAACACGGCAGGGATGTCGTTGTCACGCACGTGATCGATGACCCCGGCGATCTGCTGCGGGGTGGCCTGCTGCTCGGCGTTCACGGGCCAGATGTAGACCTCCTCGAGACCGGCGTCGCGGGTGAGGTAGGAGAACGCGCCTTCGCAGGTGACGAGAGCGCGTTGCGAAGCTGGGAGCGGCTCGATGGCGGCGACGAGCTCGTCGTGCACTGCCTGCAGCTCGGCCTTGTAGGCGGCCGCGTTCTCCTCGAAGACACCCGCGCTTTCCGGCACGAGCTCAGCGAAGGCGGTTGCCATGTTGTCGACGTAGAGCTGCACGTTGAGGGGCGACATCCAGGCGTGCGGGTTGGGGAGACCCGCGTAGGCGTCACCCGCGATCGGTACCTCTTGGACGCCGTCGCTGACAACGACGTGGGGAACGTCCATGCTCGCGACGAACTGCTCGAACCACGCCTCGAGGTTCATGCCGTTGTCGAGGATCAGGTCGGCCTCCGACGCCTTCGCGATGTCGAGGGGTGTGGGCTCGTAGCCGTGGATCTCGGCGCCGACCTTCGTGATCGATTCGACGCGGAGCTCGTCGCCCGCGACCTGCCTGGCGATGTCGGCGAGCACCGTAAAGGTCGTGAGAACGACGGGGCGGTCGTCGTCTTCGGCGGCGGGGGCGCAGGCGGTGAGGGATGCGAGCGCGACGAGTGCAAGCCCCGCCGCGACGATGCGGTGGGCCTTCCGTCGGGCTGCGTGCAGCACGGGGATCAGCATGACCTGAGCATAGCGCTACGGTAAGCAGAAGAACAATGTTCGGTGCGCCGAACTTTATGGGCCACTGTGCTGGGTGGCAGTGTGTCGGTGCCAGGCAGCGGGGTCTCGGCGTGTTCCAGAGGTGGTTCCCGGCCCATCCGGAGGCAGTCGCGGAGTGATCCTCGGGGTGAAGTCCGCACACCGGGCTTGTGTGGGTGCGAACGTAGGCTGTGGCCGAGATGTCACCTGATGACCCCCGCGAGCAGTTGCGGCGCCGGCCGGTAGTGCCGATGCCGTCGTCTGGCGAGCCCTCTTCGGACCGGTCTGCCGGTGGGGCTGGTGGGGAAGGCGCGGCAGGCTCCGGACGGGGCCACGGGGCGGCCGTCGACGAAACCCGATTTCGAAGCGACTGCGGAAACTGCGTGGCGCTCTGCTGCTCTGCCCTCGGCTTCTCCCGCGGAGACGACTTCGCGCACGAGAAACCGGCGGGGAAGCCGTGCCGCAACCTTGACGCTAATCTCGGCTGCAACATCCATGCGGTGCTGCTCGAGCGCGGCTACCGAGGTTGCACCGTCTTCGAGTGCCACGGCTCTGGCCAGCGCGTCACGCAGGAGACGTTCGGCGGCGGAGATTGGCGAGAGAGTGACGAGCTGCGTGACGCCATGTTCGCCGTGTTCCCGCTGGTGCGCCAGCTGCACGAGGTGCTGTGGCTGCTCAGCGCGGCACGGCGACGCACCGCTAATCGGCGGCTGCTCCGACACATCGACAAGCTCTTTGAGCAAGTGGATGCGCAGGCCGCTTCCCCCGACGTCGGCGTGCTGCGTGCCGCCGTCGAATCGAGCCGGCCGGCTGCCGGCGAATTGTTCGGCGCCGTCAGCCGCGAAGTTCGGCGGACGCACGAACCCCGCCGCCGCGCATCCGGCGCCTGGTCGCGCGTCGAGCCGCGCGGCGTCTACCTCGGGACCGACTTCTCTGGCGCTGACCTGAGGGCTGTGGAACTGCGAGGGGCGATGCTCATCGCGGCCAACCTGCGAGGTGCGGACCTGCGCTGGGCTGACCTCCTCGGCGCGGACCTGCGGGACGCTGAACTGTACGGTGCGGATTTGCGCCACGTGCTGCATCTCACGCAGACGCAGCTCGCGGCGGCGTTCGGGGACGAGGCGACCCAGCTGCCTGACTCGCTGACGATGCCTCGCCATTGGCGCTGACGAGCTGACGCGCTGGCGCTGACGCGCTGACGCGCTGGCGCTGACGCTGACGCGCTGACGCTGACGCGCTGACGCTGACGCGCTGACGCTGACGCTGACGCGCTGACGCGCTGGCGCTGGCGCTGGCGCTGGCGCTGGCGCTGGCGCTGGCGCTGGCGCTGGCGCTGGCGCTGACGCGCTTCCGCTTCCGCGCTGCCGTGCTGGTGCTGGCGCTTCCGCTGCCGTGCTGGCGCTGACGCCGCTCCCGCTTCCGCTTCCGCTCCCGCTTCCGCTTCCGCTTCCGCGCTGCCGCGCTGCCGTGCTGGTGCTGGTGCTGGTGCTGGCGCTGGTGCTGCCGTGCTGCCGTGCTAGTGCTGGCGCTTCCGCTTCCGCTGGCGCTTCCGCTTCCGCTGCCGTGCTGACGCTGACCCGCTCCCGCTCCCGCTCCCGCTCCCGCGCTGCCGTGCTGGTGCTGGCGCTGCCGCTGCCGCTGCCGCTGCCGCTGGCGCTGCTGCGCTGATGCGCGGGCCCCGAGTTCGTCTGTATCGCGCCGTGAACTTCGTCCTGGTATCTGCGCCCGACCCGCCCCAAAGTGTCGCTCGCGGGCACGCTCGGCGACCATCTGAAGCGAGCTGCGGTGGCGTCAGCTGGCAGTGTCCAGCCAGGGTTCTTTCCTAGTTTGGGCCCTGATCCGCACGCTGGAACCCTTGGAGGAGCAATGAAGATTCGCCGCACCGTCGTCGTGTTGGACGCTGCCGACATCGAGGCCGAGAGCGCGTTCTGGGCGTCGCTGTTGGAAGGCACGGTCGAGAAGGACGACGACTGGCACAGCATCTACGCCGACGGAGAGTGGCGGCTCGGGATCCAGCTCGCGCCCGACCACGTGCCACCTCGGTGGCCGGATGGGCAGCCGCAGCAGCAGATGCACCTCGACCTGTACATTGACGACCTCGACGAGGGGCACAGGCGGGTCCTCGAGCTCGGCGGCCGTCTCCTCAAGGCAAGCGATAGGCCGGACAGTCCCGAAGATTTCGTGGTCTACGCCGACCCTGCTGGCCACCCGTTCTGCCTCTGCAAGTCGCCGCAAGGCTGAGCCGTGAGCCGTGAGCCGTGAGCCCCGAGCCGTGAGCTGAGAGCTGAGAGCTGAGAGCTGAGAGCTGAGAGCCGAGCGCCGAGAGCCGAGAGCTGAGAGCCGAGCGCCGAGCGCAAAGCGCCGAGAACCGAGAGCCGAGAGCGGGGCGGGGTGGGCAGAGGTAGGTCGCGCCCGTGCCCGCACTGCCCGGCGCTGTGTTGCGATCGCAACCGCACGGTGGTCGCAATCGCACGGTTTTGACGACCATGAGTCCGCCCTGGGTTTTCACGAGTTGACGCGGCAGCCGCAGCGGAGGCTCGCGCGGCCGGGGCGTTGGGCTTTGCGGCATGGGCGTGGCCCGTGCGGCCTGGCCTGCGCGGGGTCCCAGAAGGGGCTGCGCAGTCGTCAAACAACCACCAGTCACAAGTCCCCTCGGGGAAGCGTGGCGCGCGGGGGCCTGGCGTTTTCGCGAGCGCGCTGACCGAGCTCGCCTTACGCGAGGGCCGTCCCCGCGAAGAGTGTCGTCGTGGCGCCACCGACCCAGACGTCGCCCGAGTCATCGACCGTCACCGTGATGTCGCCCGCGCGGCCGAGGCGTGCGCCCTGGGAGACCCGCCAGGTGGAGCCCGGCGCGGTGCCGGTGCGGTGCATCCACTGGGCGGTAGAGGCGTTCATGCTTCCGCAGACCGGGTCCTCGTCGACGCCGATGCGAGGCGCGAAGCTGCGCAGTTCGAACGCCTGCGGTGAGCCAGGCGGGTAGGCGCCGACTGCCCCGACCATGTCGTCAGGTAGCAGCGAGAAGTCAGGGTCGAGGTCGAGCACCTCCTGAGCGGATGCGAGCTGCACAACTGCCCAGCCTGGCCCGTTGTCGATCCACTGGTGCGCCACGACCTGGTCGGCGGCGATGCCGTAGGCGTCGACGATGCGTGCGAGGAGCTCCGGCTCGAGGAGGCCCGTGCGAAGAGTTGGCGGCGCGGCGAACGACAATCGGCCAGCGTCGATGCGGACCTCCACGAGCCCCGCGCCGCACTCCTGCAGGATGCGCCCCGCGGCCTTCGGAGTGCCACCGTGCTCGAGCCAGGCGTGCGCCGAGCCGAGCGTCGGATGTCCCGCGAAGGGCAGCTCGCCGCCTGGCGTGAAGATGCGCAGTCGGTAGTCGGCCGCGTCGTCGGTCGCTGGGAGCACAAACGTTGTCTCCGAGAGGTTCGTCCATCGGGCGATGCGCTTCATGTCGTCGGTGGTGAGCTCGCTGCCGTCGAGGATGACCGCGACAGGGTTGCCGAGGTAGGGGGTCTCCGAGAAGACGTCGACTTGGGCGAATGGACGCGAGATGGTCACGATGCGGGCCTTTCGAAACGAATGCTGCGCGAGAGCGATGCGCGTACCGTCACGGTAGGGCGGCGACGCTGAGGCGCGCTCGTGCCAGTTTCGAGACGGTGGACTTGAGGTCCAATCGGGCACGTGTGGCCTCCTTTCCGGGGCGAGCTCTGCACGCGGCAAGGGGATGACTCCGCGGGCTGTTCCGCGGGAGGTTCCTTAGCCGGTCGTGCGGGTAGCTCCGCTCGCTGCTCTGCGGGTGATTCCGCGTGCGGGTGCGCGGGTGCGCGGGTGCGCGGGGGTTCCGCGGCCGGGTGTGCGGGGGATTCTGCGGGTGGTTCCGTTCCCGGCCGTGCGTGACTTCGCGGCGGCTGCGCGAATGACTCGGCGGCGGGGCTGTGCGAGTGACGCCGCTTGCGGCGCTGCGTTGACTCCGCGCGAGCGCATGGGGTACCCAGGGGAGGCCGCCACAATCGCGGCATGAGTGACGACAGCAAACTTGTGCAGGGAGCCAGCGACGACCCCCGGGAGACCCCGAGCATCGAGCATCTGCCTCCCGAGGGCGCCGACGCGGCGACCGTCGCAGCCGTGGGGAAGCTGACGGAGGCGCTCGAAATGGTCGAGCAGGCGCGGGGGCTGCTCTACGGCTTCCACCGGTTGACGGGCGCGGCCGACCTCGCGCTCGGCGAGGCTGCCGACGCGTTGCGGGACTCCGGTCACGCGGCGATCGCCGACCGGCTCGACACGGAACTGGTGGGCCGGAACGTGGTGGAGGGGCGGTGGACGTTCCAGATCGTCGAGGACTACGACGACACCTACTGGGGGCCGTTCCGGTCGGCGGAGCGTGACGTCAGGGAGGAACTCGTCGCCGGTCGTCGACACCTGGCAGAGGCGTCAATGAAGGAAGATCGTCGGACGCACGGGGCTCGCCACCACGAGGCGCGGCCTGCCGACGGACGGTAGGGCGTCGCCGGTGTCGGCCTTGACCTCGTCCATCGTGCGCTCATCCGGCGCGTCCAGTGACGTCTCGACTCGTCTCGGTCCGCGCCTTCCGCGAGGCGTGCTTTCCGGGATGCGAGTGTCGGCGAGGCGCGCCTCCCGGAGGCGTGTCCGAGATGCGTGTGTCCGCGAGGTGTGTTCTCCGGGATGCGTGTGTCCGCCGTTTTGCGCCTTCCGCGACCGGCGCCCTCGACGACCTGCGTCTTGCACGAACTCGCATTGCGCGACCCGAGTCTGATCTCCGTGGCGCTCGTTTTGCCGGCCGGCCCGGATCGCCGTTGAGGGGTGTCGTCGAGTTTCTCGGGTTCGCACACGGTCAAAAGGGTGCTGGCTTGTCAGAAGCGCGCGCCGATGCGGTCTCCGTGGTGCTTGGTCTCGAAGGCGAATCGCTTTGCAATGGCGGTGGAGGTGGAGGTGGAGGCTCTGGGAGTCGCTCAGGGGTTTGTTCACTCTTCCCGGGGGCTTCGTCGTTGGGGCTGAAGTAGACGTCGTGGTGTTCGGGTTGGTCGGTGAGGGTTTTGCCGCTGGGGGTGCGGAGTTGCATGACGCCGCCCGGGAGTTGGGTGGCGGTCCAGGCGGTGGTGTGTTTCATGACGTGGTGGTGTCTGCAGAGGCCGCAGAGGTTTTCGAGGGTGGTGGTGCCGCCGTGTTCCCAGGCGTGGGTGTGGTCGAGGTCGCATCTCGCGGCGGGTTGTCGGCAGCCGGGCCAGCGGCAGTGGATGTCGCGGGCGGCGAGGAAGGCGCGCATGGCTTTGGTGGGGCGGTAGGTGTCGACGGCTTCGACGGTGCCGGTGATGGGGTGGGTGAGGATTCTCACGAACGAGGTTGCGGTGCCGGCGAGGCGGATCGCGTCCTCGATCGGGACCGGGATCATGCCATCGAGCAGTGCCGGGGCTGGGGTGAGGCGGACCGAGCCATCAACACGGCTCGCTGCGGCAGCGGGACCGAACACGGACCCCAACTTGGTTGTTGGGTCGGCTCCAGAGGCGCCGCTGCCGCCGAGCTTGGTGAGGGCGGTGAGGATCGGGATCGTGAACTGCACGCTCGCCTGGATCCCGGCCGCCGCAGCGCAGGACATGGGGTCGGAGGTGAGGAGCATGTCCGCGAACAGGTCGGCCTTGACCTCGTCCATCGTGCGCTCATCCGGCGCGTCCAGTGAGGCGCCGAAGGCAGCATCGACATCCGCATCTGCGTTCGTATCGGCCTCGATTTTCGCCTCGGCATCCCAGCCGCCTGCCCGGAACTTCCCAGCAGCCCCGGCGCCGGCAGCACTACTGACGCTCGTCGCGCTACTCGTGCCGGCTGTCGCGCTCCCGCCACTCGTCGCGTTCGTTGCGCCATCTGTCGCACTCGTCCCGCCACTCGTCGCGCCGCTCGTCCTGCTCGTGGCCTTCGGGCGCGCCTTGATGAGCGCTTTCCCCTGCTTCCGTAACCGGTCCGCGATCGCTTTCCCCTCGACCAGCGGCAGCCGAGCACGCAACACGCACATGCCGTTCTCCGTCGCCGTCACCGACACGTACCTCGTCTTCCGCGCCCGCTCATGCCGCTCCGACACCGACTCCTGCGTCAACGACTCCGCGACCCGCGCCGCCGCCATCCGCAACGCCTTCGGCGGCAACACCCGCGAGCCCAACTCGGCAAGCATCACCCGCACGAACTCACCCCGCCGCGCCGACTGCTCCACCCCATCCACATGCGACACCGACAACCCCGCCCCCGTCAGCACCCGCAACTGCTCCTCGCTGAGCTTGCCCGCACCAAGCGCGTCCACGAACCCAGGGAACTCGCGCACCACGATCCCCGCATCCGACAACGCACCCTCCGCCGCCGAATGCCCGATCTGCTCGATCAACGCGACCTCCGCCGCGACCGACTGCACATGCATACCGTGCTCGGTGGTGCCCTCCATCGCATCCAACACCGCCGCCATCTCCGCCATCTCCGCCAGCTTCGCCCGCACCCGCACCTGATCCGCCGCGACCGCAGCCGCCATCACCGCAAGATGAGCATCCCAATCCAACAGAAACCTCCGCCACACCACGACCGACGCCGGGTCATTGGGATCAAGCCCCAACACCTTCAGCGGCTCACCGTCGTAGAAGTCGTCCATGACCACAGCCTGGACCGGACCACCGACAAACCACGCCCCAGCACCCGCACGCGAACAAAAGTCCAGATCAAACGGCGTGTCACTGTGTTAGTGCGTCTCGGCTTGCTGCCGTACCGGTGCCTAGGTCGAGCAGGTGCTCGTGCCCCGGCTACGATGCATGGCGTGGCAGCAGTCGGAGCACGGGGGCAATACGCGAAGGGTGTCGAGCGGAAGCGCCAGATCTTGGCGCAGGCCTACGAGACGCTCCGTGTGACTGGCGCGAGTGGCGCCTCGTTGCGCGCGATCGGTGAATCCATCGGCGTCTCGCACGGCATGCTTACCCACTACTTCGGCTCGCGTGAGGGGCTCCTCGTGGCGGTGATCCGCGAGCACGACCGCGTCAACGACGAGCGGATGCCCGCCGGCGTCTCCCTGGTGCAGCGGATGCGTCTCAGTGCTGAGTTCAACGTGCAGTTCCCTGGCATGGTCTCCCTCTTCACGGAGATGCTCGCGAAGTCTGTCGAGGTGGGGGATGGGCCAGCTCGCGACTTCTTCACCGCTCGGTTCGCCCGCGCGAGGGTCGAATTGGCTGCCGAGCTCGGCGGGCAGCTCGCGGCACTCCCCGAGGATCGCCGTGCCGACGCCGCAATGCTCGTCGACCTCATCATGGCCGCGTCGGATGGGCTCCAAGTGCGCTGGCTTCTCGACCCAAGTGTCGACGTCGCAGCGACCCTCGCTTTGCTGCAGCACCTTGGCCACAACGGGTGAGTCGCCTCCACAAACTTGAAAGTCGCCAACTGGCAATTTTCTAGTAGCCTCTCCAGTGAGAGCGAACCGCGACGTGGCGGGAGCCCACCGACACAGGAGTCACCGTGCCAACTACTCGACGAGACGCACCTTCGACCCGCCAGGGAGCGCAGCGCCCGGCGACCTCGCTGCAGCTCTACAGCATCAACTCGCACCTCGAGGCTGATCTCGACGGCACACTCGCGCGACTCAGCGAGATCGGCTTGCGCAACGTGGAGGCGTTCGCCTTCGTCGAGCGGGCCGACGAGCTCGCCGCGGCGTTCGCGAGGCACGGCATCTCCGCTCCTACGGGGCACGCCATGCTCGTCGCGAAGGAGGTCACCCGCGAGGGCGTGACGACGCAGGTGCCGAGCCACGCGTCCACCTTCGAGGCGGCCAAGAAGCTCGGGATCGAGTACGTCATCGACCCGGCAGTCTTCGACTGGTCCACGCGCGAGGCGGTCGAGGCGACGGCGGAGGCGCTCAACGACGCGGCGAGGGCAGCTTCCGAGCACGGCCTCCGCGTCGGCTACCACAACCACGCATGGGAGCTCAGCAATACGATCGACGGCGTCCCGGCCCTCGAGTTCTTCGCCGGGCTCCTCGACGACGAGGTGGTGCTCGAGATCGACGTGTACTGGGCGCATATCGGCGGCGTGGATGCTCCGGCCCTCCTGAGTCGCCTCGGCGACCGGGTCAAGGCCTTGCACATCAAGGATGGCCCGCAGGTCGAGAACCCGTTCCTGACGGAGACACCCTTCGACCCGTCTGGACTCGGCCAGGTTCCGGCAGGGCAAGGCGTCATCCCGCTCGGCGCCGCGCTCGATGCCGCACCTTCCGCCGAGTTCGCCGTCATCGAGTTCGATCACTTCGACGGCGACATCTTCGCCGCGATCGCCGCCAGCTTCGACTACCTGGAGAACCGCGCATGAGCAGCACGCAGGCAGAAGCGGCAGCGCGCGAGAGCGCCAGGCGTGGCCCGGTCGGCATCGGCATCATCGGCACCGGCATGATCAGCAACGCGTACCTTGACAACCTGACACGCTTCCCTGACGTCAGGGTCGTCGCGCTCGGTGATCTGAACGAGGCGCTCGCCGCCGAGAAGGCGGGCGCCTACGGGGTGCCGTTCTCTGGCTCGCCCGCCTCGGTGCTCGCGAACGATGAGGTCGAGATCGTCATCAACCTCACCATTCCGGTCGCCCACGTGCCGGTGGCGCTCGACGCCATCGCGGCGGGGAAGCACGTGTGGATTGAGAAGCCCATCGGCATCAACCGCGAGGAGGCGCAGGCACTCCTCGCAGCCGCGGATGCGGCTGGGTTGCGTGTGGGCGTCGCTCCGGACACGGTACTGAACCCGGGCATCCAGACTGCCCTCCGGCACCTCGCGGCTGGCGTCGTCGGCACCCCGATCACGGCCCGCACGATGATGCGCTATTCCGGTCCCGACCTCTTCCACCCGAACCCGGCGTTCCTCTTCGCGCGAGGCGGGGGCCCGCTGCTCGACATGGGCCCGTACTACGTGACGACCCTTGTGAGCGCTTTCGGCCCGGTCTCCAAGGTGTACGCCACTGGCTCGACGGCGAAGCCGAACCGCACCGTGAAGCTCGGCCCGAACGCCGGACAGGCGTTCCCAGTCGACGTGCTGACCCACGTGGATGCGCTGGTCACGTTCGAAAGCGGAGCGAACGCGCAGGTTACCTTCAGCAACGACTCCCCACTCGCCGAGATGGGCACCGTAGAGATCATCGGCGCGGACGGCATGCTGCTGACGCCCGACCCGAACCACGCCGACGGTGCCACGCGGGTCGCGAGGCATCCGCAGGAATACTCGGAGAAGCTCGAGCCGAACTGGGAGGACTACCCGGAAGAGGGAACGGTCACGGGCCGGGGGTACGGCGCGCTCGACATGGCGCGCGGCATCCGCGAGGGCCTTCCGCACGTCGCCACGGGCGAGCTCGCCCTGCACGTGCTCGACATCATGCTCGCCATCGAGGAGTCGGCGGCCGCTGGCGAGGTCGTCGCCATTCAGAGCACGGTCGACCCGGTCCCGCTGGTCGACCACAAGCGCGACCCGTTCGCGGCGACGCTCGGCGCCTAGCGCCGGGGTCCCGACCGCCTATCGCTCAGCGCCGGGTTCCCAACGCCGCTCGCGCAGCGCACAGCCGCACGGCCGCCCGCCGCATGGCCGCCCGCCGCACAGCCGCCCAGCGATCACGGGACCAGCGGATGCGCGAGCACACGCTCGAGTGCCGCACGGGACCCCGTGAGTCGCGCATCCACCGTGGTGAGGTCGCGTCGCTTCCAGAGGAGAAGCAGCGCGTCCTCCGCGGTGAGTTCGAGGGTCGCGTCGGCGGGCCTGGAGGCGTCGGCCCTCGGCTCGCCGACCGGGCCGAGCCGCACGATCAGTCCTGGCTTGCCGCCCTCCGCGCCGCTGGCATCGCTCAGCCGCAGGTCGACCACCGCGCTGAGCGAAGGCGTCCGGCCGAGCGCGACCTGCCTCGGGTACATGTCCTGCGCGACTTCGGCGACGCCGGCCGCAGCGATCCGCGACGGGAGGGTCGCGCCGAGCCCGAGGGCTTCGGTCGCATCCCAGAGGTGCAGAGTCGTCTCGAGCGCCTGCCGCTTCGCTTCGCCCACGTGGATGCGCGTGCCGGCGGGTAGAGGGCCCAGCACGCAGCGTCTGCCGGCAGCTCGCGCAGCGTCCCCACGAGCTCCGCCGCGCCCTCTCGGAACCAGGCGACGAACGCATCCCGGTCGCCAAGCGGCGCATCCGGTGCCTGCCTGTCGACCTGCTCCCCGCCGCCGAGCAACTGGGCGCGCGCCCAGCGGTGCACCCCGCCGAGGTGCGCGGCGAGGTCCGCGAGCGACCAGCCGGGGCACGAGGGCACAGGCATCGCGAGGTCTGCCGTCTCGAGCAGCAGGCCGAAGCTGGCTGCCGCTTTCTCAGTCGCGTCGATGAAGTCTGCGTGGCGCATGGTCAGATCCTAAAGATGAGGGCCAGATGGGGCGCCGAAGTCGGCCTGTCACCGACGGCGGATGCGCCCGTACAGCTTCACGAGGTTCGGCACGACGAGGTACACGGCGAGCGGCACGACAACGAGTGTCACGACGCAGGCCCGCGCGATGGGGTGCCAGGTGCCCACGAGCGGTTCGGCGATCATCGAGGTGATCGCGACGAGGGGGAAGATCGCGAGCCACGTCAGCACGGCCCGAATGTGGATCGACGGCGGAGCGGCCGGAGGCCCCGCGGGCTGCCCACCCTGGCTGATCGTGTCGCCCGTGGGAGTGCCGCTGCCGGTCATGCTGGTGTCTCGTGACTCATGAAAGCTGATGGTAGTTCCCGGATGCGGCGATGTCTGGCCGCGCTGGCGTCCAGACGTTAGGAGGGGGCTCACGAGCGTTAGGCAGGACCCCGTCGCGAACCGCGAGCCGAGTTGCGATGGTTGAAAGCCAGGGCCGACCGGCCCGCAACAAGGAGGTTGCCGATGTCAGAACTCGCCCCGCTCGAGAGCCTGCTTCCCGCCGCCCCGCTGCCGTACCTGCTCTGTGACGGTGAGGGCGACAAGCTGGTGCTCTTCGACCAGCTCTTCACCCTGCTGACGACGTCGCCGCAGACTGCGGGCCAGTTCGACGCGTTCATCACGGAGGGTCGCCCCGGGCGTCCCGTCCCGCCGCACTTCCACGCGGAGACGCACGAGACGTTCTTCGTGCTCGAGGGCGCGATTCGCCTGTGGATCGACGACCGGCAGGGCAACCGCGAGACGCGCATCCTCGAGGCCGGTGGCTTCGGGTTCGTGCCCAAGGACACGATCCACTCGTACCGCATCGAGCGGACGGGCAAGATCTTCGGCGTCACCAGCGCGGGCTTCACCGACTTCTTCCGGGCCGTCGCCAGGCCGACCGCGAAGCCTGGGATCCCCGAGGAGTCGGAGTTCCACATTCCCGCCCCCGAGGTATTCGGCGCCGAGGGAGCGAAGCACGACGTGCACTTCGTGCAGGGATACGAGCTGTTCGATTGAGCCCCGCACCGCGCGCCGATTCCCCGGCGGGCCCGCCGCGCCGCGTCGAACGGGACCTCGTCTTCTCGGAACCGCCCGGGTTCCGACCCCTCACGCTCGACCTGCACCTGCCGGTGGGTGAGCATCCGCCCGTCGTCCTGTTCATCCACGGCGGCGGATGGTTCCGCGGCAGCAGGCGCATGTTCTGCCCTGGTCGCTCGGATGCGGAGACCTTCGGGCGCCTCGCCCGAGAAGGCTGGGCTGTTGCCGCGATCGACTACCGCCTGAGCGGCGAGGCCACGTTCCCGGCGCCGCTCGCCGACGTCGAGGCTGCCATCACCTGGGTGGTTGGCGATGGCGCGGAGACGTTCGGGCTGGACGCCTCACGCCTCGCCCTGTGGGGTGAATCTGCCGGAGGTCACCTTGCAGCGCTCGCGGCCGCAGCTCCCGGAAC
Organism: Pseudoclavibacter sp. AY1F1; assembly: GCF_002931075.1. Taxonomy (GTDB): domain Bacteria; phylum Actinomycetota; class Actinomycetes; order Actinomycetales; family Microbacteriaceae; genus Pseudoclavibacter. The sequence continues at coordinate 28,016 of NZ_PSTQ01000005.1, forward strand.
TCCGGCTCGGGCGGTTGTCGACTGGTACGGCCCAAGCGACCTTGCCGCGATCCCGAAGCATGCACCGCAGCCCGGCACGCCGGCGACGCCGAGTCGGGAGGAGATGCTGATCGGCGGGTTCCTCGCCGAGCATCCCGAGCTGACGAGGGCCGCGAGCCCCGTGCACGCCGTGCACGCTGGGGTTCCTCCGGTCCTGCTGGCGCATGGCACCGCCGACAGCATGGTGCCGCCCCAGCAGAGCGTGCTGCTGCGGGATGCGCTCGAAACGGCCGGCGCGCACGTCGAGCTGCAGCTCGTGCCCGGCGCCGACCACATGTGGCGCGGGCTCGACGACTTCGAGACCGTCCTGGCGCCTGCTCTGCGGTTCCTCGACGAGCACGTACGGTCCGCCGGAGACGCCCTGACGCCCCCTGCGCCCGCCGTCACGGATGCCCCAGACACGACAAGGTCGGCGTCGGTCTCGACACGACCTAGTCTCTGAACATGGATATCCCGGTTCACGCCGTGCAGTACTTCTGCGTGCTCGCGGAGGAGCTGCACTTCGGACGCGCAGCAGAGCGCATCAGCATCGCGACGCCGTCGCTGAGCCAGCAGATCGGCCGCCTCGAACGGCAGCTGGGCGTGAAGCTCTTCGACCGCGAATCGCGCCCGCTGACCTTGACGCCGTTCGGCGCCGAGCTCCTGCCGCTCGCGCGGAGACTCCGTGACGACCATCGGGAGATTCTCGAGTGGGCCAAGCTGCTCGCGAGCGAGCGTGCGGTGCCGCAGCTGCGCCTCGGGGTTGTGGCCTCCGCTACTGGTTCGCTGGCGGCATCGGCGATCGGCTCGATGCTGCAGCGAGTGCCGGAAGCGCGCCTCGAGATGCGCCGCACCGGCTTCTTCGACGTCGTCGACGACCTGGTCGGCGACCGGGTCGACGTCGTCCTGGCCCCGTCGCCAGTGTCCGCCTCCGACGAGGTCGCCTGCGAGCCGCTCTGGTCGGAGGGGCGGATGCTCGTGGTCTCCGCCCACCACCGCCTGGCCGGCCGATCATCGGTCTCGATCCTGGACACCAACGACGAAGTGTTCGTGGCGGCCTCTGCTGGACCGCAGGAGATTCTCGACTGGTGGGTCGTGAACCCGCGACCGGACGGGCGGCGGATCGTGCCTGGCGCATCCGCTGACAGCATGGAGGGCCTGCTCGAGCTCGTGGCCGCCGGGGTCGGCGTGAACATCGCAGGGAGCGCGGCCGCCCACCAGTACCAGCGCGACGATGTCGTCTTCGTGCCGATCGACGACATCGAGCCGGTCACGGTCATGATGTGCACTTTGCGGTCGAGCGAGAACCCGCTCGTGCCGGTGTTCCGCGACCTCATGCGGGGCCAGATCCCGAGCTGACCGGGCCCCCACTTTCACTCCAGGACGCCGCAGGCCTCCCCGCCGCGCCCGGCGCCTACTCGTCAGCCGTCTCCTGCTTGCCGCGCATGACGAGCAGCGGGTCGGGCTTTGTGACGACGTCGTGGTCCTTGCCCTCGTAGTCGAACTGGCCGAGCCAGAAGCGCATCGCGTTGAGGCGCGCACGCTTTTTGTCGTTGGAGCGGATGATTGTCCACGGTGCGTGCTTCTTGTCGGTCAGGCGGAACGTCTCTTCCTTCGCCGCCGTGTAGTCGTCCCAGCGGTCGAGGGAGGCGAGGTCCATGGGGGAGAGCTTCCAGCGGCGCACCGGGTCGAGCTGGCGTATCGCGAAGCGCGTGCGCTGCTCGGTGCGGGAGACGGAGAACCAGAACTTCGTGACGTGGATGCCGGAGTCGACGAGCATCTTCTCGAACGCGGGCGCCTGCTGCATGAACTGCGCGTGCTCGGCGTCGGTCGCGAAGCCCATGACCCGTTCGACGCCGGAACGGTTGTACCAGGACCGGTCGAACATGACGAGCTCCCCGTCGGTGGGGAGGTGCTGGATGTACCGCTGGAAGAACCACTGCCCGCGCTCGCGGTCGCTTGGCTTCGCGAGGGCCACGACGCGCGCCTTGCGCGGGTTGAGGTGCTCCGTGAAGCGCTTGATGGTGCCGCCCTTGCCGGCCGCGTCGCGCCCCTCGAAGAGGATCACGGCACGCTGGTTCGTGTCTTCCATCCAGTACTGGCATTTGAGCAGCTCCACCTGGAGCCGGTACTTCTCGCCCTCGTACTCGTCACGGCTGAGACGCTCCTCGTAGGGGTAGCCCTCCTGCCAGGTGTAGACGGGGTTGCCCTGCGGGTCGATGAGGTCCGGGTCGTTGGTGTGGCCGTCGCGCACCGAGTAGCCGAGCGTGCGCAGGTGCTCGATGTACTCGCGCAGGTCCTGGGGTTGGTCGATAGCCATGCGTTCCTCCGGGGGTCAGGTGCGCGGCTCGTCAGCGGATGCGCGAAGCCGTTGTGCTCGCATGCTCGCGCATCCAGGCGAACGGTTCGTGTACGGCCGGCCCGGACCCGGCTGGCCCAGATCTGCTGGGCGGCGAAGGTCGGCCCTAGTCGAGGGTGCCGCCGCCGACCTTCACATCCGTCTCATTCGAGAGCGCGGCTTCCACAACGGCGGTGAGCGCGGTTGTGAGCCGCTCCAGCGCCAACGACGGCGAGTCGGTGCCAGGCGCTTCCTCGTGGGAGTGCGGGATGTGGACGAAGCCGCCGCGGGTACCTGGGCGCTGGCGGAGCTCGTGCATGAGCAGGTAGAACACATGGTTGCAGGTGTAGGTGCCCGCGGTCTGCGAGACGACCGCCTGGATACCCTTCGCACGGATGGCCGCAACCGCGCCCTTGATGGGGAGGGTGCTGAAGTAGCCTGCTGGACCGCCGTCGACGACGGGCTCGTCGATGGGCTGGTAACCGCTGTTGTCGGGGATGCGGGCGTCGTCGACGTTGATCGCGATCCGCTCCACCCTGATCGACTCGGTTCCCGCGGCGAGGCCAACGGAGATCACGATGTCGGGATTCACCTCGGCGAGTGCTGCCCGGAGTGCACCGTCGACGCTCGCGAAGTCGACGGGCAGCTGTCGGACCTCGAGGCGCGCGTCGCCAGCCCAGCTGTCGCGCACCAACTGCACCGCCGTCCACGACGGGTTGCTCGCGTGACCGCCGAAGGGTTCGAAGCCGGTGAGGAGAACCGTGGGCACGCGAGGCTCCGGGTGAGACACGCGAGGCTCCGGGTGAGAGGAGGAAGAGGTGCAGCTCGATTCGACGACCCGCGTCCCGGAGCCGTCGGCAAGGAGCGCCTGATCATCGGCGAGGGGAACCAGCGGATACTGGCCACCGAAGCTGTCCAGCGTCGCGCTGATCAGCTTGGGAGGGTACGGCGGCAGCTTCCCGTCAGCGTGCGGGATCACCGTCTGCTCTACCAGCGCGAGACCAGCGAAGCTGGTGAGCGCAGGGCCATCTGCGATGTCATCCAGGAGGGACGCCGGGGTGATGTCCGGTCCCGCGACGATCGATCCGGCGCTGGAGCCGATGTACGGCAGCCCGGCCCGAACATGCCTGATCAGTGGCGCGTCGCAGCCGGATATCCGAAGCGCCTCGAGCAGCGCGAACGTACTGCCGCTGGCGACGTACACCGCGTCCAGGTCTGCCAGCATTCGATCGAAGTCGTCGGCGGCCATGTCGCGCACCGTGATCGCGATGCGCTCGTGACCGAGCGCGTCCACTGCGTCGCGTTCGGCCCGCACGAACGGCGCTTCTGCGAACGCGACCTGGGCGTCGTCGATGTAGCCGATGCGGAGGCGGGAAGCGGCGGAACCCGTTGATTCGGCCAGGAAGGGCGCCAGCGCGCCTGTGCATCGAGAGAGCAGGAGAATCTTCACGCCGGGCACCGTAGCAGCCGCTGCCGACATCCGGGCATGAGCATCCGAGCGGTCGTGCCAGCCACGGATCAGCCAGGTTCTGGTGCGATCGCGGACATCCACGGCCCGGCGAGTTCGTGGCCGAGCTCGACGGCTCCATCGGTAGAGTCGCGGTTTCGACGTTGGTCCGGCGACAGGAGAACCGTGCCCAGACTCATCGGCTACGCCCGAGTCTCGACGAGACTCGAGAGCTCGGACCGACAGGAAGCCGAGCTTCGAGCCGCCGGTGTGGCCGCAGAAGATCTCTACCTGGACCGGCCCGAGAGCGGCGGGAACGCATTCCTCCCCGCGCTCGAGGCGGCCCTGCAAGCACTCGAGGCCGGCGACACGTTCGTCGTGCCGGCCCTCGACAGGCAGGCGCGCTCGACGGGCGAGCTGCTGACGCTGGCCGCTGAGCTTCGCGCTGAAGGCATCGCACTTCGCGTTCTGGACCTCGACGGACGTGACGTGGACACGTCGTCGCCGACGGGGGCGATGCTGTTCAACGTGATGGCCGCGCTCGCCAAGACGAAGGCGGAGCTCAAGCGCGAACGAGTCCTCGACGCATTGAGCAAGCGACGAGCGTCGGAGTTCGACCTCGACGAGCGCCCCCGCAGGACCCCTGACAGCATGACCGGGGCTGGCGGGCACGAGCTGCCCGAGGTGGCCGGAGGCACGCATCCACCTGCCCTGCACGGGCTGACGATGCCGATCAGGCGACTCTGACCTCGCAGACGGTGGCGCCGAGGTCCGAAGATTGCCGCGAACTCTTCTAGCCGGATCCTGCAATACCTATTGTGAGCACTGACAGCCAGATCATCGAGAGATCGCGGGCAGACCCGGCGGCCTTCGCGGAGCTGTACGACCGGCATCACCGCCTCGTGCACCGCTACGCGGCTCGGAGGACGAACCAGGAGATCGCCGACGACCTGCTGTCCGAGACGTTCCTCGTCGCCTTCGAGCAGCGGGGCCGCTTCGATCCGACCAAGGGAGAACCGCAGGCGTGGCTGCTTGGCATCGCGACAACGCTCCTGAAGAAGCACAGGAGAGTGGAGGAACGCGAATGGCGCAACTTCACGGCCGCTGACGCCGCATCGAGCATCGAAGACCACGACTTCACGCGAGATGCCGAATCGCGGCTTGACGCCTACGCCCAGGTGCGCAGGCTCCGGACTGCCGTCAACGCCCTCGCGAAAGGGGACCGGGACGCTCTGCTCCTGTACGCCTGGGGCGATCTCGACTACGAAGGCGTTGCCGCGGCGCTCGGCATTCCAATCGGAACCGTGCGTTCCCGACTCAACAGGGCCAGAAGGAAGCTGCAACGGGCGAAAACGAGACTCGAGCCGCAGCCGCACCCAGAACGACCGCAGAACATCACAGGATTGGAGACCGACGATGGACGAGATCGAGCTTCTGCGTCGCGTGCGCAGAGATCAGCCTGAGCCGAGCCAGGCGGCGGTCGATGCAGGCAGGGACGCGCTCCTGAAGCGCGCCGCACAGGCTAAGACCGAGCAGTCGCCCATCGCCAGCAGGGGACGCAGCGCTCGAGTCGGTCTCCGTTGGGGACTTGGCACATTCGCGATATCGGGCGCGGCCGCCGCAGCCTTGGTGCTCGCCGCGGCATTCCAGACCGGGCCGCCCGTGCCCGTCGTCGGATCGTCGTCGTCCCCCGTGTCCTCGCCACTGCTGGATCTGAGCGGCCCTGAGCTCCTCGAGACGGCCGCCGAGAACATCCGTGCGGCGGGCGACGAGCAGCTGCTCCCGGGTCAGTACCTCAGGGTCGACAGCCGGGAGATCGAGAGCCACCACGTCTCCGGTGACCCGCAATCACCGTCCTGGACGTTCGACTACCTGCGGACGCTCTACATTCCGGCCGACAGAGCAGACGAGTGGGTCGCCACGCGGTCCGAGGAGAGCGTTGAAACCTACACCGAGGCCGGTGCGAACGAGCTCAAGGAAGTCCGCGACGCGATCGAGGAGCAAGGCGGACAGCTTCCTTCGGTTCCCCAGTATGAGCGCGCTGAACGGGGTGACTTTTTCGGTGACGTCGGCAACGGATACGAGTTGCTGGACTTCGATTGGGCGGACGAGCCTGGGGAGGTACTCGACCAGCTCTATGAGATCGACAAGCACAACGTGGAGCCCGAAGCACAGGCGTTCTCGAGGGTAAGCGGGCTCGTGGAGCCGGGCTACCTCACCGCTGAAGACCGGGCGCTACTGCTGGAAGCCGCCGCCATCCTTCCGGCCGTCGACGCTGCCGTCAAACCCGTCGAGATCCACGGAAGATTGGGCATTGCCGTGACCCTTCAGGATGGTGGTGTCGAGCGACAGATCATCTTCGACCCCCACACCGCGCTCCCCATCGGCCGCCAAGTGATCTCCGACACGAGCAGCAGCTTCGGCTGGGGCATCAACGCCACGACCTACACCTACGAGGTCGTCTCGGAGGCCCCTCGGGAATAGGGCGCACGCGGGCCGGACTGCTGGTGCACCGCCGAGACCTTGCCGAAGCGTGGCCGAGGCGCCGCGAGGCGCTGTCGACGGCCTCCGGCTTCGTGGGACGTGACGTTCAGTCCGCCCGCTTATCCTCCCGTCAACGACACGGAAGAGGAGACCATGCCGAAGAAGCGCATCACGCTGCCGAAGGATTTCAGAAGGGGCGAGACCTTTGCGCCTGCTGAGCTGGAGGAGATCTTCGCGAAGGTCGAGACAACCGCCCTCGGTCGCGACTTCAACAAGGAGTCCGCGCTCATGAGCGACCGGCTCGATGCCGTCGGCATCCGCTGGCTACTCGAACGCGGGGCCGACGGGAACGCAACGGACCGCTTCGGCAATACCGCGCTCACACACCACTCGAAGTGGGAGGCGAAGCTCGACCTCGTGGCCATCCTCCTCGAGCATGGCGCCGACCCCAACATCAGCGGCCACTCCTCTCCGCTTGCCTCAGCCGCCGAGTACATGAACGTCGACGGCATGCGACTGCTCCTCGAGGCAGGAGCCGACCCCCTCCTCAACTTCGGGCGACACGGGGGCAACGCGCTCGACCGCGCCATGACGAGGATGAAGCACTACCAGGCGCCGCAAGCGCTCGAGGTGGCGCGCATCCTCGTTGACCGGGGTGTCACGGTCTCCGGAGACACTCCGAAGTACCTGCGGCAGACCATGTCGCAGCTGCAGGGCTTCATCGCGAAGGGCAACGGCTCAGAAGCGAACCTCGCAACGCTCATGGAACTGTTCGAGCTGCTCGGCGTGGAACCGACGGTGCCGCCAAGGGTTCTCGAGCCAGGCGAGCCCATCACGGTCACGACCGAAGGGTGGAAAGCGCAGTACAGCGAGCTGTGGAAGATGCTGGTGCCAGGGGGCGGTGCCGCCGAGAGTGTGCAGGGCGAGGTCGTGCGCATCGCCGGTCGCGTCGGCAACGAGATCCTCGGCAATGGCGGCGGCAACTGGGACAAGGATTTCGACAAGATGCTGCAGGCGTACCGCGCACACGTGCGCACGGGGGCGCCGCTCGAAGACACGGAACTGGCGAGCGTCGACAAGGCGGCCGCGCGTCTCGCCGGCGGGGCCTTCGACGAGCCGGCCATCGACACGCTCACCGAGCTCGCGGTGACGTGGGTTCTCCGCAACCCAGACCGGGTCGAGCTGCCGAAGCCGACGTATCGGCGGTAGTCACTCCTCCCGCATGGCCACAGCGAAGGGTCTCGGCGCCCGGTGCCTCGGCTGCGCGGGGGCGGGGCCTGGGTCTGGCAGCGGGGGAGTGGATGCGGTCACCGCGTCCCCCGCCCGCAGCTCCAGCTCCTCGTCGAAGTGGCGGATAAGGAGCGGCTCGCCGGCGCTCAGCCTGTAGACGGCGGAGTCCGGACGGATCTCGACGCGCAGCGTGCGCCCCTGCACGCGCATCCCGAAGCGGATGCGCGTTAGTTGGTCAGGCAGGCGCGGCGCGAACCGCAGCCCCCTGTCGCTTTCCCGCAGGCCGCCGAGTCCAGCCGTCACGGCTGTCCAGATGCCTGCGAGCGACGCCATGTGCAGCCCCTGCGAGGTGTTGTCGCGGAGGTCGTCGAGGTCGAGGGTCGCAGCCTCGGCCAGGTAGTCGGCCGCGAGCTGCAGGTGTCCGACCTCGGCTGCGAGGATCGACTGCACAGAGGCGGACAGTGATGAGTCGCGCACCGTCAGCGACTCCGAGTACTCGAAGGCGCGCTGCTTCTCCTCGAAGCTGAATGCCTCGTGCGCGAAGTAGAGGGCGAGCACCAGGTCGGCCTGCTTGATCACCTGCTTGCGGTACAGGTGGAAGTACGGGAAGTGCTCCTGCAGGGGGTACTGGGATGCGGAGGTGGCGGCGAAGTCCCAGACCGCGAGGTCCGTCGATCCGGCCGCGTGGGCGTGCATGCCGCGGTGCTCGTCGTAGGGCACGACGACGGCGTCGGCGGCGTGCGTCCATCGCTGGATCTCGTTGTCGTCGACACCGAGCGCGGCCGCCTCGGCATGGTGTCGTTCCGCGACGGACGCCGCGGCGCGCAAGTTCAGCCTTGCCATGAGGTTCGTGTACGTGTTGTCGTCGACAAGCGCGGAGTACTCGTCCGGTCCGGTGACGCCGTCGAAGTGCAGCCCCCCGTCGGGGTCCCAGCGTCCGAGCGAGCACCAGAGTCTGGCGGTCTCGACGAGCACGTCGACGGCGACCTCCCGCTCGAAGCGCTCATCGCCAGTCGTGCGTATGTGGTGCACCATGGCCGCCGCGATGTCCGCGTTGACGTGGAATGCGGCCGTGCTCGCCGGCCAGTAGCCGGAGCTCTCCCGGCCGTCGATCGTGCGCCACGCGAACGCGGCCCCCTCGAGCTTCAGGAGCTTCGCGCGCTCGCGGGCGTACTGGAGGGTCGAGTGGCGCCAGCGGAGCGCCTGCTCAGCTGCGGCCGGCACCGTCGAGGTCAGGAGCGGCAGCACGTAGCTCTCGAAGTCCCAGAACGTGTGCCCCAGGTAGCCTGCGCCGGTGAGGCCCTTGCCCGGAACGGAACGCGCTTCGAGCCGAGCGGCGGACTGGTACACGTGGAAGAGCGCGAAGCGGGTCGCCTGCTGCAGTCGCGGCGATCCATTGATCTCCACGTCCGCGCACGCCCAGAACTCGTCGAGGTTCGAGCGCTGGTCGGCGAGCACGCGCTCCCACCCGTCTCGTCTCGCGTCGTCGACGGCCCCCTCCGCCCGGTCGCGCAGGGCCTCCGGCGAGAGCGTCGACGAGAACTCGTGGCCCACGTACTTCGTGATCTCGAGGGTCTCCCCGGCGGCCAGCTCCGCGCTCACGGTCGTGCGGGCCAGGTCGCGGGATGTCTCGGTCTCGACGCTCGGCGGCGAAGCGCAGGTGCCCGCCACCACGTTGTCCATGGCGACGGCGATGCTGATGCCACTCCTCAGGGTGCGGTGCACGAGAGTGGCCGCGCTTGCCAGTGAGAAGTGCCCGAGGCCCTCGAACGGTTCGTCGAGCTGGTCGTTGACCCGCTGGTCTGGGTGAACCTCTGGCATGTCCTCGTTGGCGACGATCTCGGACTGCACGCTCACGTGCACTCCTTCGCCGAGCCCCTCGACCTCGTAGCGCACGGCTGCGATGGATCGGTGCGTGAGCGAGACGAGGCGGATGGTGGTGACCCGCACGGTGTGTCCCGCCGGCGACGTCCATTCGAGGTCGCGCCGCAGCGTGCCGGCGCGGAAGTCGAGGCGTTGCTCGTGGCGCACGACCCTGCCCTGGCGGAGATCCAGCGGCTCGTCGCCGACGAGCAGGCGCAGCACCTGGCCGTTCTGCACGTTCACGACGCTCTGCCCCGTGTCCGGATACCCGTAGCCGTCCTCGGCGTACGGCATCGGGTGGTCCTCGAAGACACCGTTCAGATACGTGCCGAGCACCTCGTGCGGGTCGCCCTCGTCGAAGTTCGCCCTCCAACCGATGTGGCCGTTGGAGAGCGCGAACACCGACTCGAGATGCGCGAGCTGGGGTGCGTCGAGGTCGAGTCCGGTGAAGCCGAGGCTCCACGGTGCGACGTCGAAGGGGATCGCGCCGGTCACGCGCGCGTCTCGCGGTCGGAGATGCCCGGGGTGTCGTTCGACATGAGGAGAGGGTACCGACGTCCACTTGGACATCTCATGGTGGTGAACGCGCAGCGGCGCAGCCGCGTCAGGTCCGGCCGCCCCCTCGGAGAGACGCCAGCGTCTGCGCCTCGTCCGGGATGCTGGCGACCGGAACCAGCACCACGTCTTGCATCTTCCAGTCGAGTCGCGCGAGATCCCGTTCGACGTCCTGCAGTGCGTCCACGGTCGGAGGACGTCGGTCGATGGGCACGACGAACGCCTCCACGTGGAACACCTGGCCCTGGTCGCGCATACGAACGCCGACCTCGTCGACCCAGCTCTGGGCGTGGAGGTGCAGGATCACGCGCTCCATGAGCGGATGCGGTTCCTGATCGTCGTGGGTGCGCGCCTGCTCGTCGATGAGGCCGCGCACCGAGGAACGCGTGTTCTTGATCCCGTCCCAGACGATCCCGACGGAGATGAAGAGCGCCGCGACGCCATCGAGCCACCAAAACCCCACGCCAATGCCGAGGACGCCCAGGATCGAGGCGGCGTTCGTCTGCCAGTCCGCTTTGGCCATGTCGGCGTCGGCGGCGAGGAGCTTGTTGTGGAGCTTGGGGGCGAGCCTGGACTTCGCTCGGCCGTAGACAAGCGGTCCGACGACGATGACCGCCATGACGGCGATCATCAGCCACCCCTGCCAGATGGTGGTCCCGAAGAGTTGAACGCTGCCGATGGTGGGGTGCTCGGCGTTCACCAGCCCAAGGAGGGACTCCACCGCGAGGTGACCACCGACGGCGAGGAGGGCGACACCGGCGACGAGATGCCCGACGCCCATCACCCGATGCAGCCCGAACGGGAACATGCGGGTGGGCGCGCGCCGGATGAAGATGAGCGCGACGAGGAACGCGAACTGGGGGATGACGGAGAGCATGTCCTCGATCCAGGCCGTCTTCATCGCCTGCGAGTTGCCCACGACGAACGCGACGATCGTGATGGTGCAGGCAGTGAAGCCGATGGTCGCCCACTCCCAGCGAACCGCGGCCCTCAGCGCCTCCCGTTGCTCCTGTGGCAGGTCCGTGCGGCTGGTGCTCCCCACCGGAATCTCCTCGCCGTCACGCGCGCCCCATTGGTCGACTCCAATTCAGTGTCACGAATGCGCCCACGGGTCGCGAGACCTTGACGTGGGCCGCTGACGGTGCAAGGGCGGGAGAAAGCTGGGAGGTCAAGCGGTTGTCGGCGCATCCGGCTCGAAATTAGCGTCCCGGGTATGAGCCTCTACGAGAAGAAGAACCCCCTCGACCTCTACCCGAAGCCGCCGTTCCCCGAGCAGGAGCAGCAGCTCCCTGGCCTGGCGCGGAAGATGACCCCGAGACCGGACCACGGCGAGGAGAGCTATGTCGGCCTCGGCCGCCTGAAGGGGTTCCGCGGCATCGTCACGGGTGGTGACTCGGGGATCGGTCGCGCGGCGGCGATCGCCCTGAGTCGAGAAGGGGCAGACCTCGCCCTGAATTACCTCCCGAGCGAGCAGGCGGATGCGGAGGAAGTGCGCGACCTGCTCGTCGGTGAGGGGCGGAAGGTCGTGCTCCTGCCAGGCGACATCAGCGACGAGGAGTTCTGCCGTGACCTCGTCGAACGCGCCGTCGCGGAGCTCGGCGGACTCGACACGCTTGTGATGGTCGCAGGCCACCAGGAGAGCAACGGCGATATCACCACCATGACCACCGAGAGCATCGACCAGACGATGAAGACCAACGTCTACTCGCTGTTCTGGCTGACGCAGGCGGCGCTCCCGCATCTCGAACCTGGCTCGTCGATCGTCACGACCGGCTCCATCCAGGGCGCAGAGCCGTCGCCTGACAAGCTCGACTACGCACTCACCAAGGGGGCGATCGGCGTCTTCACCGCCGGTCTGGCGCAGCAGCTCGCGCCGAAGGGCATCCGAGTCAACTCGATCGCGCCTGGTCCGATCTGGACGCCACTGCAGCCGGCCTCATCTGACGGCGAGACCGTGGCGCACTTCGGCGAGCAGGCCCCGTACGGGCGGCCTGGACAGCCCGCCGAGCTGGGCGCAGCGTACGTGCACCTGGTCAGCCCGGAGTCGAGCTACACGAGCGGGGCGACGATCACGATCGCCGGAGGCACGCCCGCGTTCTAGGTGTACTGCTCAGGGACGCGGAGCGATGAACGGGAAGGCGAGGCGATGGGTCAGCGCACGAAGACCGGCATGTCGGGGCCCTTGGTGGTGTTCTCCAGCGAGTCGAAGCCTGTCTGCGTGCCGCACGGCACGAGCAGCGTCGAGACCGATTGAACGCTGAGCGCATCCAGCACAAGTCCTGCGGGTTCCCGGTGACGGTCCGTATTCTTGGGCGCATCCCTCAGACTGACAGGAGTACACCATGGGCACGCTCGTATACGACGGCACGTCGATCCACTTCGACGACCGTCTCCTGACGCACCTGCAGATCGTGATCGTGCAGAAGCTGAGCCGCAACGAGTCGTTCCTGATGTCCTGGAAGGACTCACCGTCGGTCGGAGACGGGCGCTCGGCGATCTGGATGACCCCGAGCACGTCAATGCAGTTCAAGTTCCTGGGCGGCAAGGTGCCGGAGATCAACCGCGACTGGCTCAAGCGGCTCGGCGAGTCTGCCGAGAGCAGCACTGGGCTTCTCGTGACGGATGAAGAGGGCAAGCTCGCGCTCGTCGGCACCGACGCGCCGTATCCGGGCACCCTGCGCTGAACGCCGGGAGCTGACTCCCGATCAGTACTGATCGAAGTCGATGAACACGACATCTCCCGAGTCGGTACCGTCGCGCTCTTGGGCCCCGCCAGGGCGGCCGACTTGGCCTGCATCCTCGCGGACCTCGAGGATGTCGATGCGAACTGGCGTGGCAGGTGTGATGAGCACTTCGGGGCTGTCCGGGCGGCTGCCGACTGTGACGAGGTTGCCACCCGCCCGGACGGCGTCTCGGATATCCCCGTGCAGGCGGGAGATGGCCTCGGCGTCATGGAGCACGAATCGATCCTGGTTGACGGTGAGCGCTATCGACATGGGTGACCTCGCTTCGGCCCCCGCCGACGGGGGCGTTGCCTGGTTCTTCGGAGCCAGCGCCGGATCGGATGGGATCGCAGGCGGCTCGACACGCTGAGACATCCAGCGGCTGGCCCGACGTCCGCTCAGTGCACGGGACAGCGGGACGAGGCCGTTTCCGACCGTGTTCGGCTCGCGGAGGCAGCTGGGCGGATGAGCCCTCCGGAAGACGGCTTCGTGGGCAACCGCCTCCGGTTCACCTCCAGGCCAATGCCGGAGATGTCCAGGCGGAGGTCGCTCAGGGCCGCGATGGCGGTCGCGAGTCCTGCGATGGCAAGCTTCTCGCCCGGGCACCGGTGCCCGTCCGCGACGTCGGCCCCGCCGTGCGGGATGAACTCCTCGAGGGCCTCGTAGTCGTCGACGCCGAGGAACCGCTGCGGCAGGAAGGAGCCAGCTTCATCCCAAGAGCTGTCGTCCGTGTTCGTGCCGAGGATGTCCAGGAGTAGCCGCCCCCCGGCCGGAACGCGCGCGCCGTCGAACTCGATGTCGTGGCGCGCCCAGCCGGGCAGCGTTGGCACGAAGGGAGCGGTGCGCCGAACCTCCTGCGCGAACGCGGTGGCGAGCGGGCCGCCGTGCAGGGTGCCGCGGGCGGCTGCTTCTTCACCGATGCGTCGTTGCCAGTCGGGTCGCTCGTGCAGCTCTTTGGCGGCGAAGGCCACGAATCGGGCGACGGCGATCATGGGGCGGATGCTGTTCTGCAGCTCGATCCCCGCCAGTTGCGGCGACAGCAGCTCGCCGCGCTCGTCGACGTGCCAGGCCCATTCGTGCAATGCGGTCCCGGCACGGGCAGGGATCGTTCCAGCACGTGCCGCCTCGACGAGGCGTGCAGCGTGCCGGTCCGACCACATCCGATTGCCGAACGCGAGCAGGAACTCGGGAGAGTATGGGACACCGAATCCGTCGACGATCTGGGCGAGACGCACCGCCCACCGCGATTTCGCGGCCGCCGTGCCTGGCAATCCCGCCCAGGTCATCGATGCCCGACCGAACGCGGCCACCGCGGCGTCGTAGGCCGAAGCGCCGTTGCCGCCGACCCAGGCCTCCACCTGCGCTCGCCACTCGCGCTCGAGGTGGGGGACCAGCTCCTCGACGCGGTCGTCGTCGTAGGCCACGCGCAGGAACGACGCCTTCCGATGCCGGTGCTCGGGGCCGTCGAGGCTGTGCACGGAACCGTGGCCGAAGAGCGACTCCTGCACGAACGCGGGCATCGCCCCGTGGCGCGCGATGCTGTCCTCGTCATAGAAGAGACGAACGGCGTCGCTGCCGCGCACCAGCATGGCTTTCCGGCCGAGGAGTCGCAGCGGCACCGCCCTCGCCTGCGCGCGAGCCCTGCTCCAGATGTGTGACCCGAAGCCGTAGCCCCTCGTCATCAATGACAGGGTGTCATCGTCTAGGACAGCCTGCCAGCCCGGGGAACTGGAGTCTCCGGTGGTGTGGTCTCTCGCGGCGCGGTCTTCGGTGGCCAGTGCGGTTGAGTCGGACATTCGTCCAGAGTGGCAAACCGCTCCGGCAGATCGCTGGGGAGGAACTCCGCGTCACGTGAATGCTCCCTCGGTCAGTACTCGTCGAAGTCGAGGAAGGTTACCTCGTCGACCTCGTCCCGCTCGTCGCGCGGTTCGTCGTCGGATGACGTGATCGGCAGAATGTCGATGCGCACGTTGCTCGCCGGGGTGACGAGCACCTCGGGGCCGTCTGCGGCGTCGCCAATGACGAGCATGCGCCCACCAGAACGGGCCGCGTCCTCGATCTCAGCGCGCACACGGGTGATCGCATCCGGATCTCGCAGCACGAACTGCTCACGATTGACGGTGACAAGAATGGACATGGCTGACCCCGGTTCAGCCTCCCGGCGGAGGCCTCTCGTTTCTCGACGCCAAGGTCCGAATTCAACGGATGGCGGCGACCGTGCGGCCCCGGTGGAAAGCTCGGGGCGCGTCGGCGAGGTCTGGGCCAACAGGAAAAGACTACGCCCGGGAACGTGTGACCGCTAGGGGCGGATGAGTCAGATGCTGAGCGTACGTGCCACGAGCTGCGCGGCCACCTGAGAGAGCGAAAGCCGATTCGCCCGCGCGTACCCGCGAATGACATCGAACGCCAGCTCCGGCGTGATGGAGTGGCGGTAGGCGACGACGCCCTTGGCCTGTTCGATGACGACGCGGCTCCTGAGGGCGCTCTGCAGCTGCTGGCGCACGGCGTCGGCGTGCCGGATCGTGCGCTCCTGGATGATGCCGATCGTCGCGACGTCCGCGAGGGCACGAGCCGCGACAGTCTCTGGCTGGGGAAACTCGCCGGGCGTCGCGCGGAGCAGGTTGAGGGTGCCGATCGTGGTGTCCCGCAGTTTCAGGGGCACGGCCTGTACGGCGAGGTACCCGTGCTCGAGCGCGCTCTCCTTGAACATGAGCCACGAGTCAGGGGCCTCGCGGATATCCTCGACGGCGACGATGCTCCCTTCGGTGAAGCTCTGGATGCAGGGGCCCGCGTCCGCTGAGATCTGCATCGTCTCGACGACGCTCGCCGCCTCGCTCGTGGAGACCACCAGCTCGAGGTCGCCGTGCTCGTCGGCGAGCAGGATGCCAGCGGCCGTCACCTCAAGAAGCGACTGGCAACGGTCGACGAGCGTCTGCAGCAGGTCCACGACGTCGTAACCCGCGACGAGCGTGTCGGCAAGCACCGCGAAGGTCTCGAGCAGCTGCGTGTCCCGACCATCCCGAATCATCGCCGCTCCTCGATCCCGGACGGCCCCGAGTGGAACGCCAGGCGCCCGGCGAGGATCTCCTCGGCGACCTTCATCATGGGCTGGCCGGTCGCGAAGGCGTGCCCCTGGATGACGAGCGTCGCCTCGTCCGCGGTCGTCTCGAGCTGCGCGAGCACCATCCCGGTCGCCTGATGGATCTTGCGACGGGAGTGCTTACTCTCTGGCCGCGGTTCGTCATGGGATGCGGCGAGCGCCAGGCGGAGCACGTTGCGCGCGACGAGGGTGGCGAGGCGACTCGCCTGTTTCGTCTGCAGCGGCTCGAAGTTCGTCGGGGCGGCGGCGTAGAGGTCTATGGCCCCGACCTGCAGCGGGCCAACCAGCATCGGGAACGCGAAGAGAGCGCCCACCTGGTCGCGGGGGATGGCTGCACCGAACACCGGCCAGCGGGTCTCTGGCAGCTCGTGGAGATTCGGGGCGAGCACGGGGCGCCCGGTTGCGAGCGTGTCCCAGCAGGGTCCTTCGCCGAGGTCGAACTGCAGCTCATCCAATCGCGCGGCGATCTCGTTCGATGCCGAGACTGTCTGGTTGCCGAGTAACTCGCCGATCGTGGAGACGGCTGCTCCCGAGACGGGGAACAGGTCGACAAGGGAATCCGCCACAGCTTCCACGGAGTCGAGCGGCGCCTGCAGCGTCTGCACTGCGGCGTCGTAAGCGTCTCGTGCCATGTCGGTTCCGTTCTCAGTCCTCGAAAAGCTCGGAACAACTCTAGAGGGAGGGGTCAAGATTTCTCTCCGCGGCGTGTCGATTAGCACATGAAGTTGCGGTGAGCCAGACCCAGATTTCTGGCCGGCAAGCGCGTTCACTTGACGGTGACAGCTTTTCCCGGTGGAGGTGGACATGCCATTCCTGGTGACGGTAGACGACCGTGCGCACTACGTCGAAGATGACGCGATGCCGACCTTGCGGCACGTGATCGTGGATGCGGTTCGGCAGGGCGGCGACCTTGTCCGATTTCCGGCTCGTGGTCGCCTCGAGCGGTGGGAGCTCATCACCACCGCTTCGTCCGTGAGCATGCGCGAGGTGCCGGGTGCCACCGCTGAGGAGGATGACGGCGCACCGTTCGCGGATATCTCGTTCTACGACTTCGAGAGCTGACGCTCGTGCGATGGCCGCTGCTCGCGCTGCGATTCAGACGCCGAAGCGCTCTGCCGAGGCGCCGGCTGGTAGGGGACGGGTTCGTTGGACTGCGTGCACTCTGGGACCAGGTGCAGCCCCGCGGCTGAGTCGTTCGTCGCGATGATGGCCCGCACCCAGTGCTCGTTGAGGTTCGGTGCACGGCTTCCGCGGAATCGGAAGCGCAGATCGGTCTGCGGTGTGATCCAGATCGACTCTCGTCCGCCGCCGAGGTCCTTCGAGCGCGGGCAGGTGAAGGCCACGCTGCGCCCCGCGCGGAGCAGACTCAGGATGGCGACGCGCAGGTGCGCCAGTGGCCTGTCTTCGATCTCGATCGCGTGGGCGTCCGCCCCGTAGTAGAGATATCCCATCGCGGTCCCCCAATCGTCGTGGCCTTCTAGTAGCGTCCCGAGGCTCAGATGAAAATTCGAGGGGTAGAGATCTGTGACTGGTTGTGCTAATGGCGGATGTGGTGGGCAGTTCCAGGGTGGCTTGTGTCCTGCGAGGCCAGCGCGAGCTCACCGTCCTCACCGGTGACGATCAGACCGGTCGAACTGTCCGCTGAACGCCCCAGCGACGTGAGCCAGTCGCGGTTCACCGACGGCGCCTTGCTGCCGTAGAACTTGAAGGAGATCGGAACGTGCGGTGTGAGCCAGATCGCCGCCCTGCCATCACCTGCGCTTGCGGATTCCTTCCACGACATGAGAAACGCCTCGTGTCGACGGAACTTCTGGATGATCACGATCTGCAGGTGCTGGAGGAGTCGATCCTCGAACTCCAGACGCAAGGACGCGTAGGTGAGAGTTCCCATCGTGCTGCCTTTCTGGTCGGCGCGTGTGGCACGTGCATCCAGCCTAGGAAGTGCGCCGAACGGCGACGCGGAGATTCCTTCCGGCTCCGATTCGCGCTAGGGGCGGTGGGCACCCAGGCGGTCGGCGGTCGGCGACCCGTCGCGATCGCTAGCGGCACGGCAACGCTGGCGCAAGCCGTTTCAGGTTCCTCCGTCCCCCTCTAGGTTCGCTGGGTGCCGAGTCCGAGGAGGTGGTGATCGATGACGGTTCTTGAATTGGCGGGGGTCGTGATCCTCATCCAGTCCGCGGTGCTCTGGGCGTGCGTCGCGAGCTGCGCCGCCTGGCAGCTCGCCAAGCGAGCTCGATACTGGATCCATTACCACGTTCCCTCGAATCGTGCTAGCACTGCCGCCCGTGACCTGGATACGGGACCCTGGAATCTGACGGACAAGGAGGTCCTCATGAAAGCCAACCAGCGTCCAGCCGCCGCTAGCTCGACATCCGAGACTGCACTCGCCGGGATCATCGACATCCGAGAGTCGTTCTTGGAGGCGCCCCTGCGCAGCGAAATCCGCGAACTGCTGTGGGAGATCGAGTATCCGGCCTCAGGAGACGATCTGCTGCGCGAGGCAGTGCGCCGCCAGCTTTCGCCGCCGGCCATCGACGTGCTCCGGAACGCACGCGGCAGGTCCTTCGACGGCTGCCACGCCGTGTGCCGCTGCCTGCACCTCTGAACGCCGCCAGAGCCACGACGGCCGGTACCTCGTAACGCGAAGCATCCCGAATGGCGAAGCGGGGCCGCGACGCCTACGGTCGGAGGCATGCCTGATGTCCTCCCCGACGAGCGCCCCCTCCGCATCGCGTTTGTCGTGCTCCACACCTCCCCCCTCGACGAGCCCGGCACGAAGGATGCGGGAGGTATGAACGTCGTCGTGCTGGCCCAGGCAGAGGCGCTCGCGGCCCACGGACACCAGGTCGAGCTCATCACGAGGCGCAGCGACCCCGACTCGGCGCCCACCGTGCAGCTCGGCGAAAACCTCCGCCTCCACAACCTCGACGCCGGTCCCGCGCGTCTCATTGCTAAGGGCGAGCACGAGCACGTCATCCAGGAGTTCCAGGATGCGCTTGCCGCCCTCCTGAGTGAGCTGCCCGTCGACCTGCTGCACGCCCAGCACTGGTTCTCCGGCGTCGCGTCGCTCCCCGTCGCCCTCGAATTGGGGATCCCGATCGTGCAGAGCTTCCACTCCATCGCTGCCGACAGCTCCACTCCGCTCGCCGACGGGGAACGCGCCGAGTCGCCGGGCCGCCTCGCGGGCGAGGCGATGCTCGCGAAGTCGGTCGACGCCATCGTCGTCGTGAGCCAGGCCGAGCGGGATACCGTCCTCACGCGTCTCGGTGGCAACCCGGCGATCACCCACATCGTGCCGCCCGGCGTCGACGCCGACCTCTTCTTCCCCGCCTGGGACGCCCGCGCCGAGCCGGCCGCGCGCGAGCCGCGACCGACACGTGCCCTGTCGGCCGGGCGCCTGCATCCGCTCAAGGGCTTCGATCTGGCCCTCGACGCGATCGCCGAGATCGACGACGACGTGCGCCCCGACTACGTGCTCGTGGGGGCCGCCCCGCCCGACGAGGACGGCCGCGCCTATGAGGCCCAGCTGCACGAGGCCGTCGAACGCCACGGGCTCGCCGAGCACGTGCAGTACATCGGTTCTCTCAGCAGGCAGGCCCTCGCGGCGCAGCTCCGGCTCGTCGACATCGTGCTGATCCCCTCGCACTCGGAGACCTACGGGCTGGTTGCCCTGGAAGCCGCCGCCTCCGGGATACCGGTTGTCGCCGCCGCGGCCGGCGGGCTCCGCGAGGCCGTCGTCGACGGCGTCACCGGCACGCTGCTCGAAAGCCGCGACCCCGCGGCCTGGGCCGGCGCCATCGCGGGCATTCTGCGCGATCCGGCCCTCGCCGAACGCCTGAGTGTCGCCGCACGCGAGCACGCGCTTGCCCACTCCTGGGACCTCAGCGCCGAAGGGCTCCTGACCGTATTCCGCCAGCTGGTCGCCCGTGCAGAGCCGGGACTGACACATGCCTGAGCGGCGTGCGAGCCTGCTCGACTCCGTGCGCCACGTCCTCATCGTGCACGCGCATCCCGACGACGAAGCCCTCGCGGGCGGCGCTTTGCTTCGCGAGTTGCACGAGCGCGGCGCCAAGGTGACGCTCGTGACCTGCACGCGGGGTGAGCTCGGTGAGATCGTGGCGGGCGTCCTTCCCGCCGACACGTCGGTCGCGGAGCTCGCAGACGTGCGCGAGCGCGAGCTGCGCGGGTCCCTCGATGCGCTTGGCATCGACCAGCACAGGTGGCTCGGAACGCCGCCCGCACGGGCCGCGGGCCTCGAGGCCCGCGACTACCGGGACTCGGGGATGCGCTGGCTGCGGCCAGGGCTTGCGGGCCCCGCCGACGAAACCGAGCTGCGTGCGTTCAGCGTCGCCCCGCTCGAAGAGGTCACGGCCGACTTCGCGGCCGCGATCGCGCACGATGTGCCGGACGTGGTCATCAGCTACGACGCGACGGGCGGCTACGGGCACCCAGATCATGTGCGGGCCCGGGAGGCGAGCCTCGCCGCCGCGCGGGCGGCCGGCGTGCGGTTCGCGGAGCTCGTCGAGCAGAGCGAGCGTGGTCTCGCCGCCGAGATCGGCGACCTCGAATGGTTCGAGCTCGAGCAGCACCGTGGCGCGGTCGTCGCGGCCCTGCGCAGCCACCGCACGCAGCTCACCGTCGACGACGACGGTGCCGGGCTTGTGCACTCCGGCGGGCAGCGGCAGGACGTGCACGTCGCGATCGGCCTGCGGGAAGTGGTCGCGTAGCCGCGTTCACTCGTCGCGGCAGGCGGGCCCCGGTTGCCTGGCGTCACACTCTGTCTTTCAGCGGTCGGCTCGCCTAGGCTCGCCGTGCAACATGCTCCGGGGTCGGTGAAAGTCCGAACCGGCGGTGAAAGTCCGCGACCCGCTCGTCCGCGAGCGGTTGATCCAGCGGCCCTTTTCTTCAGGGGCAGAGGCGGGACCGACGGTTAAAGTCCGGATGGTAGGTGCATGGGAGGCGCTCGTTTCGGCGAGGGCCCTCGTTGGCGTCGGCTGCCGGAATCTCCGGCTGCGCTGGCACCGGGACATGGCCCCGTGGCACGCAATATGCGGAGGTCACCGGCGATGCCGATCCAAGAACTCAACCGCGTCGACTCTGTCGACGCCGCCATGCAACTGGCGCTCTCCCTCGCGGCCAGAGGCCCCGTCCGAGATCCCAATCCACAGGTCGGATGCGTGCTCCTCGCACCACCCTCTTCTGGCGGTTGGCCGCGCCGCATCCTGGGCCGCGGCTTCCACCGCGGGGCCGGGAGCCCGCACGCCGAGGCGGCCGCGCTCGACGACGCACGGTCTGCCGGGGCGGATGCGCGGGGCGCGACCGCCGTCGTCACCCTCGAACCCTGCGCCCACACCGGCCTGACGCCGTCGTGCGCCAACGCGCTTCTCGAGGCCGGAGTCGCGGAAGTCGTGTTCGCGGTCGCGGACCCGAACCCGGTTGCCTCCGGGGGAGCGGCGCGGCTCCGCGCACAGGGGGTTCGCGTGCTCGAAGGCCTCCGGAGGTCCGAAGGCGAGGCGCTCCTGCGTGTCTGGCTTACCGGTGTCACCGAGCGCCGGCCGTTCGTGACGCTCAAGCTCGCCTCCACGCTCGATGGTCGAGTTGCTGCGGCGGACGGGTCGAGCAAGTGGATCACCTCGGACGCCGCGAGGGCGCATGCGCATCAGCGACGGGCCGAGGCCTGCGCGATCCTTGTCGGAACGGGCACGCAGCGCGCCGACAACCCGTCGCTCTCCGTTCGGGCTCCCGCGGCCGAAGTCGCCTCGCAGCCGCTCCGGGTGGTCATGGGGTTGCGGGCTGTCGCGGCCGACGCCGCCGTGCGTGCCCAGCCCGAGCTGTTCGTGCACTTGCGGACACACGACGCGGTCGCTGCGCTCGAAGAGCTTCGGGCGAGAGGCGTGCGCCACGTCATCGTCGAGGGTGGTCCCACTATCGCGGCCGCGTTCCTCCGTGCGGGGCTTGTCGACGAGATTGACGCGTACCTCGCGCCGATCCTGTTGGGCGACGGCGCGAGTTCCGTCGCGTCGCTCGACATCGGGAGTCTTCGCGACGCGAACCGGTGGGCCACAGAGTCGGTGCATCCGCTGGGCGTGGACACGCTCATCCACCTGGTTCGGGAACCGCAAGCAGAAAGCACGCCCAGTCGTGCTGCCGACGCCGAGGGAGTCGCAGCATGAGCCACCGGTTCGCCCGCGCGCTCGAGGCGCTTCAAGCCGGACGCCCCGTGCTCGTCGCCGACGCCGCATCGCGCGAGAACGAGGTCGACGCGATCCTCGCCGCCAACACAGCCACACCCGAGTGGATGGGGTGGATCATCCGCCACTCATCCGGCCTCCTGTGCGCGCCGCTGCCGGCGCCGCTCGCCGATCGGCTCGAACTGCCGCTCATGGTCGAACGCAGCGAGGATGCACGTGGCACCGCCTACACGGTCACCGTCGACGCGGCGGTCGGGGTGACGACGGGCATCTCCGCGAGCGACCGCGCCACGACGGTCAGGGCACTCGCATCGGCGGACGCTTCGCCGCGCGACCTCATCCGCCCCGGCCACGTGCTGCCGCTGCGGGCCGTCGACGGCGGCGTGCTCGAGCGGCCCGGCCACACGGAAGCCGCCGTCGACCTCGTGCGCCTCGCCGGTGCAGGCGAGGTCGGGGTCATCGCCGAGCTCGTCCGCGACGACGGCGAGATGCTCTCGTACGCCGAGGCGGGTGAGCTCGCGCTGGCACACGACCTCGTGCTGCTGCACGTCGACGACATCGTCAGCTTCCGCGTGGAGTTCCCTGGATTCCCGGCGACGGCCACAACACAGAACCACCACCACAGCAGCACACGCGCCGCAGAGGCGCTGACCAGAGGAGCACAGCGATGAGCGGACAGGGAGCACCGACGGTGCAGGCAGACGGCACGGGGATGCGGGTTGTGATCGTCGCTGCCACGTGGCACGCGACGGCCATGGCGGCGCTCCTCGACGGCGCCTACCGGGCCCTGTCGGCATCCGGCGTCACCGACGTGCGGGTTGTGCGGGTTCCAGGCTCGTTCGAGCTGCCCGTCGCAGCGAGCCGAATCGCGGCCAGCAAGCCGGATGCGATCGTCGCCCTCGGCGTCGTCATCCGCGGCGGCACCCCGCACTTCGAGTACGTCTGCTCGGCCGCCACGAACGGCCTCACCGACGTCGCCGTGCGCACCGGCATCCCGGTCGGCTTCGGCGTGCTGACCTGTGACGACGAGGAGCAGGTGCTGGCGCGCATAGGCCTGCCCGACAGCTTCGAAGACAAGGGCGCGGATGCGGCGCTCGCGGCGATCGCCACGGCCGCTGTCCTGCGCGACATCGCGTCGGCGTCGGCGTCGGCAGGGGCCTCGGTGTCGGTTTCCGCGAAGGCCGGTGAGTGACGGTGTTCACCGGCATCATCGAGGAGCTCGGGCTGATCACGCGCATCGTCCGGCACGACACGGATGCGCGCCTCACGGTGCGCGGGCCGCTGAGCGTGAGCGACGCCCAGGTCGGCGATTCCGTCTCCGTCGACGGCGTGTGCCTCACCGTCGCGGCGCTGCTCGACGACGGTTTCACGGCCGACGTCATGGGGGAGACCCTGCGCGCCTCCACCCTCGGCGACAGGTCAGAGGGGGACGCGGTGAACCTCGAGCGCGCCATGCGCCTCGGCGACCGGCTCGGCGGGCACATCGTTCAGGGGCACGTCGACACGAGCAGCCAGGTGCTGGAGGTCGAGCGCTTCGACGCCTGGCGACGCATTCGCTTCGCGCTCGACCCGGCGCACGCCCGGCTGCTCGTCGACAAGGGCTCCGTGGCGGTGTCCGGGGTCTCGCTGACGGTGAGCGCCGTCGGGTCGGCGGGAACGAGTGGGAATCCCGGTGACGGCGACTGGTTCGAGGTGTCGCTCATCCCCGAGACGCTCGGCGCGACGACGCTCGGCTCGCTCAGCGTGGGGGACCGCGTCAACGTCGAGACCGACATCCTCGCGCGGCACGTGGCGAGGCTCGCGAGCTTCCCCGGGGCGGTGGGCTGAAGTCGCGACCGCCGCGATCGCAGGGCAGGTGGTGTGAGGTCCTCACTCCGCCTGCCCTGCCCTGCCTGCCCTGTCTGCCCGGGACGGGGCTGGTGCCGGCTGGTCGGGGAGTTTGGTCTGATCTGTCGCAATCGTGATTAACCGCTTGATCATCGGGCGGTCGTGTGGTTATAGTCTGCGTAACCGATTAACCACGACCAATGAGGTGTCATGAACCAACGAGGGTTCTACAAGCCAAACGACGCTTGGGTGGGCGACGTGATCCCGTGGCAGGAAGACGGACGCTTTCACCTTTTCTACCTCCACGAGACTCGCGAAGAGCCGAAGGCTGGCATGCCTTGGCATCGCATCGAGACGGACAACGTCGTCGACTTCTCCGAAACCGGAGTTGCACTCGCGTCAAGTGGCGCAGAGGCCGCCGATTTCAACGTCTACACGGGCAGCATCGTGCTTGACCAGAACGGTCTCCACCACGCGTTCTACACGGGCCAAAACCCAGCCATCGTCGGCCGGGACGGTCGGGCGCTCCAGGTAGTCATGCACGCAACAAGCAGCGACGGCATGCTCACCTGGGAACGACACCCCGCGCACACCTTCGGTGCAACATCCGGCTACGAAACCGGCGACTGGCGCGATCCGTTCGTGTTCTGGGACGCAGATCAGCAGCTCTGGCGCATGCTCATCACCGCTCGTCACGCGCAGGGACCCGACCGACGCCGTGGCGTCATCGCGCAGTGCACCTCGGAAGATCTCACGACTTGGCGCGCTGCCGCTCCGTTCTGGGACCCGCGGCAGTACGTCGCGCACGAATGTCCAGAGGTCTTCAAATGGGGCAACTGGTGGTACCTCGTCTACTCGGAGTTCAGCGACGCCTTCACCACCCGCTACCGAATGTCGCGCAGCCTCGAGGGCCCCTGGCATGTCCCACAGCACGACACCATCGACGGGCGGGCCTACTACGCGGCGAAATCCGCAGAACGAGAAGGCCGGCGGTTCTTCTTCGGCTGGATCGCAACACGGGAGGGCGCGCACGACGACGGCGCCTGGCAGTGGGCAGGCACCATGGCCGTACTCGAAGCGGAGCAGCAGCCCGATGGGACCCTGGCGTTCCATCCGGCAGACGAACTCCGAGAAACGTTCGACACGTCCGTCGGCATCGACGGCATCACACCAGGGGCTGCGCTGACCTCAGCTGGCGGATACGCCGAAGCGCTCACGGACCGCGACGCACCGAGCTCCGTCCGCGTGCGTGCGCGCTTCCACATCAAGGAGGACGCCACTGAATGCGGCGTTCTCCTGCGGGCGAGCGCAGATGGCAACACGGGGTACCGCCTGCGACTCGAACCGAAGCGCAATCGCCTCGTCTTCGATCGTTGGCCGCGCGCATCCACCGGTACCGAGCAGTGGCAGATCTCAGGGGATGTTCCCCACGTCGTCGAGCTTGAACGGCCCTGCCAACTCGACGCGGGCCTGCATGAGATCGAGGTGATCCTCGACGGTGAACTCTGCGTCGCGACTGTCGACAACGCCGTGGTCCTGAGCACTCGACTGTACGACTTGCCCGCCGGTCGGCTCGGCGTCTTCGTCGGTGAGGGCGCCGCAACCCTCGACAGCTTCATCGTCCAGACGCGCGACCCGGCACCCCATTCGCTTCCCCCACACCACCAGCAGCTCGTCACCTCGGCGAACTGACCCTCACTCGCTGTCCCGATCAATCAACGGAGATCTCGATCATGTTCAGAACACCCAGAAAGACCGCCATCGTCGCGACCGTCGCGGCGACACTGCTTGCGCTCACGGCCTGCGCAGGTGGTGCCAAGAGCGTCGACCCGAGCAACGTGAATCCGGAGGGAGAGGTCGTCGCCAGGGAGATCTCGTGGCTCCTGTCCAGGCCAGCTGACGGCGGTGTCATCACGGCCATGCAGCAGATCGCCGAAGAGTATGCCGCGGAGCATCCTGGCTTCGCGCTCAACCTGATCACCACCCCCGACCGTCCTTCCTACATCCAGAAGTACGAGACGCTGGCCGCGGCCAATCAACTCCCTGAGCTCTTCGACACGGATGCAACACCGTTCGCTCAGAAGCTCGCCGACCAGGGGCGGATGCTCGACATCGACGCGCTCCTCGAGGACCTCGGGCTTGCCGACGATTATCGTGAGACAGCGCTCAACTACCAACGGTTCGACGACGGTTCGCTCCACATGGTGCCGTTCGAATTCCAGCTGGAGTTCTTCTGGTACAACCAGGCGCTCCTGGACGAGGCAGGCGTGCAGGTGCCCGCAACGCTCGATGATTTCCCGAAGATGTGCGAGGGCCTTCGAGCAGCAGGGATCACACCGATCGCCCTCAACGGGCAGGATCAGTGGCCGCTCGAACGGTACATGGCGTACTACCCGTTCCGCATGGTCGGGCCCCAATACGTGCAGGACCTGAAGAACGGCGAGGCGTCCTTCTCCGACCCAGCCGGGCGCGCTGCCGCCGAATGGCTGTCGTCGCTCGGACAAGCCGGCTGCTTCCAAGAAGGCTTCTCCTCCACCGGCTACGCAGACGCGCAGGCACTCTTCACCTCGGGCAAAGCCGCCGTCTACAACATCGGCACGTGGGAGCTGGGGAACCTGGCGACCGAAGCGCTCGACGCCGGCGTGCGCGACGACGTCAGCTACTTCACCCTCCCGACCACTGACGGAGCGGTCAATGCCGACAACGAGTACGTCACCCCGTCGGGTATCGGGATGGCCGTCAACACGAAGACCTACGACCCACTGGTCCGCGACTTCCTCGCGTTCGCGCTCGAGCGATACCCGACGCTCTACGCCGCAACGGGTGCGATTTCTCCGACAATCTCTGCAGCAACCGTCATCCCTGACAGTGCAACCCCGCTGTACGAGCAGGCGGTTTCCCAGGCCGACGACACTGGAACAGCGATTGCCATGCCGTGGGACACCCAGCTCGACCCCGCCACCAACACTCGCCTCCAACAGGAACTGACCTTGCTCGTGCAGGGAGACATCACACCCGACCAGTTCGTGGAGACCATGGACGCCGCAATCTCGGAGAACCGCGTTGAGTAACGCAGCCCCCACGGAGAATCACGACTCGCGCCCGCGTCGTCCGAAGAAGCAGTTTGCGTCGATGCTCCCGCTCCGATCTCGTCGCTCGGTGCTGGTCTTCCTCCTCCCGCCACTGCTCCTCTACAGTGCCGCGGTGCTGTTGCCGATCGTGCAGTCGCTGTTCCTGAGCTTCTACCGCTGGGACGGCATCACGGACATGGTCTTCATCGGCCTCGACAACTACGTGAAGATGTTCACACGCGATGACGTCTTCTGGACGTCGTTTGTGAACGCGCTCGGCTACCTGGCTATCTGCCTTGTGCTGCAACTGGGTGGAGCACTCGCCGTCGCGGGGCTCCTCACCGCGATGCCAAGAGCGCGCGAGCTCGTGAAGACGCTGTACCTGCTGCCCGCTGTCATCTCAACGGTGGCGATCGCGTTCCTCTTCCAGCGCATCTACTCGCTGGAACCCGTCGGGCTGATCAACCAGATTCTCGAATGGGTTGGACTCGGTGCTTGGCAGACTGCCTGGCTCTCCAACGTGCAGACTGTGCTCCTTGCCGTCTCCATCCCAGAAGGGTGGAGGTTCACGGGCCTCTACATGCTCATCATCTACGCAGCGCTCATCGCGGTCCCGAAAGAGCTGGAAGAGGCTGCTCGTCTCGACGGGGCATCTTGGTGGCAGATCTTCTGGCGGATCAGATTCCCTTACATTCGCCCCGTCTGGATCACAACCACGATCATGGCGACCACTTTCGCGCTGCGTGGCTTCGACATCCCGTACCTGCTGACCAACGGTGGGCCAGGACAGTCCTCGGAGCTCCTGACCACGTACATGTACAAGACAGCTTTTGTGCATACCGACTACGGCTACGCCAGTGCAATCTCCGTGTTCATCGTCGTTGAGTGCCTTGTGGCTGTTGGCCTCATCTTCCTGCTTCTTCGTAGAAAGGACGCCTCATGACCGCGACACCCGTTCTTGCCCCCGCCACGTCGCCGCTCGAACCCGAGCCAGCGCCAACACCACAGCTGCGGCGTGCCCGTTCACCCCGACCGCCCCGAGTCCGGGTCCAACGGACGCTCCTCACCGTGACCGTCGTACTCGTTGTGCTCGCGCAGGTGTATCCACTGGCTTGGCTCTTTGTGACGAGCTTCCGCACCGCTGCAGATTTCGCCGGCGGCAATCCCTTCGCGCTTCCGGCCGAGTTCACGCTCGAGAACTACTCACGAGCGTTCGCGACCGGCAACCTCTGGCTCAACATCGCCAATAGCTTCATCGTCACGCTCGGCTCGAGTGCGCTCATTGTCATCGCAGGAATGATGGCCGCGTTTGCTCTCCAGGTGCTCGGGTTCAGACTCAGCGGCCTCGTGCGAGGGCTCTTCCTGCTTGGCATCATCGTGCCCGTGCAGATTGCACTTGTGCCCCTGTTCATCGACTACTCGCAGATCGGGTTGCTCGACACTCACCTGTCGATGATCATTCCTCTCGCTGCCTTCGCGATGCCGATGGCCGTCTACTTGTTCTCTTCGTTCTACGAGTACATTCCGCGCGAGA
Source organism: Pseudoclavibacter sp. AY1F1 (assembly GCF_002931075.1). Taxonomy (GTDB): domain Bacteria; phylum Actinomycetota; class Actinomycetes; order Actinomycetales; family Microbacteriaceae; genus Pseudoclavibacter. The sequence goes on from NZ_PSTQ01000005.1 coordinate 56,397, forward strand.
TGTACGAGGCGGCGTCCCTCGACGGGGCGGGCCCGTACCGGATCTTCACCCAGATCACGTTCCCGCTTTCCGTGAACACGATCATCACGGTTGTCCTCGTGAACAGCATCTTCATTTGGAACGACTTCATCTTTGCGAATACGTTTGTGCTCTCCGATGGGCTCAAGACGATCCCACTCGGATTGCAGAACTACATCGGCGCGATGGGCAACACGGACTGGACAGCGACGTTCGCTGCCGTCTGCGTCACCGTGACGCCGCTGCTGCTCGTTTTCCTTGTCCTCAACAAGGCAATGATCAGTGGCCTCGAGAGCGGAGCGACCAAGGGATGAACTCGTCCGAACACCAGAAAAACGGCCCTCCAGTGACGATGCGCGAGGTTGCCAAGGCGGCGGGAGTGTCCGTCGCCACGGTTTCCCATGTCGTCAACAACAAGAAGGGCGCACGCATCGGCGAGGATGCTCGCCGCCGTGTGCAGCAGGTCGTCGCTGACCTCGGATACCGTCCGAACGCACTTGCCAAGACACTCTCGCAGGGCACGTCTCGTTTCATCGGGCTGGTCGCCGATGCCATCGCGACGACCCCGTTTGCCGGTCAGATCATCCACGGAGCGCAGGATGAAGCCTGGAAACACGGCTACATCCTGCTCGTAGCCAACACGGAGAGCAACGCGGCGGCGGAGAGCGAGGCGATCGCCATGATGCTCGAGCACCAGGTGCACGGCATCCTCTACTCCACTTGGTATCACCGCGGAATCACGCCTCCTGAGAGCCTCAAGCAGACCGACACCGTGCTCGTGAACTGTTACGCCCTTGAAGGCGACTACCCCGCGGTCGTCCCAGACGAGCACCAAGGCGGCCAGGCCGCAACTGCGGCGCTGCTTGCCGCAGGCCATCAACGCATCGCGTTTATCAACACGACGACAGAATCTCCCGCGCAGTCCGGTCGCCTCGAAGGGTACCGGGCAGCACTTGAAGCCGCAGGGATCCCGTTTGATGACTCTCTGGTGTTCCCCGCCGCCCCGCAGCAAGAAGGCGGCTACGCGAGTACCGATGGGGTGCTGCGCGCTGAAGCCACCGCCGTGTTCTGTCACAACGACCGCGTCGCGATGGGCCTCTACGACGGGCTCCGCGAACGCGGCCTGCGGATCCCCGAGGATGTCGCCGTCATGGGCTTCGATAACCAGGACGTGATCGCCGCCCACCTGCGGCCACCGCTCTCGACGGTTGCGCTCCCGCACTACGAGCTTGGAGCGCAGGGTGTGCGTCTGCTTCTCGGGCTCGAGCGCTCCACGGAGAACGATCCGCAGTTGATCGAATGCCCGCCTATCGCGCGGAGCTCCGTCTGATGGCGGGCAGCCTGCACCACACAGCTGAGCTCCGTGTGCCGCGGCCGATCATCCACTTCGCCCCTGAACGCCACTGGATGAACGACCCGAATGGGCTCATCCACCACCAGGGCCGCTGGCATGTCTACTTCCAATTCAACCCGGAAGGCAACGAATGGGGGAACATGAGCTGGGGCCACGCGAGCAGCAGCGATCTCCTCTCCTGGACAGAGCATCCCGTTGCCCTTCGCTACAGCCCAACCGAGCAGATCTACTCGGGGTCGATCGTGCACGACCAGACCAGCGAGCACGACCGATTGCGGGCGATCTACACGAGCGCGTACTCCAACGGCAAGCAGGCTCAGTCCGAGGCCACGAGTTCAGACGGAGGCATGACGTGGACGCGGAGTCCGCACAACCCGATTCTCGACAGAGGCACATCGAACTTCCGGGACCCGAAGGTCATCAGGTGCGCTGATCCCGAGGGGCGCGAACGGTGGATTCTCCTCGCCGTCGAAGCCGAAGACCGTCAGGTGCTGTTCTATGGCTCAGACGACCTCGAGACCTGGGACTACCTGAGCTCGTTCGGACCGACCGGCCCGGTCGGCGTCGTGTGGGAATGCCCAGATCTTGTTCGGCTCCCGCTCGACGAAGACCCGGAACGTGCCCGCTGGGTGCTGACCCTGAGCACCAACCCCGTCGGTGATGAAGCGGACAGGGAGGGATCGTCGATGAGCTACGTGGTCGGTGACTTCGACGGGCACACGTTCACGGCGGAAGCCCCAGGTCTTCGGCGACTCGACCACGGGCGTGACTTCTACGCCGGCGTCACCTTCGCTGATGCGCCGAGCGACGCACCCATCATGCTCGGCTGGATGAGCAACTGGCAGTACGCCGACCAGATCCCGTCGGCACCGTGGCGCGGAGCCATGTCTCTGCCCCGAGAGCTTTCGCTTCGGGAGCTGGGTGGGCGGGCGCAGTTGGTTCAGCGCCCGCTGGGGCTTGACGAGGCGCTGCTGCGGTCGGACGTGAGCAGCGCGCCCGTCCCGGCCGGCGGCGCTTCGTGGAACCTGAGCGTCCACTCCGTCATCGACCTCGCTTGGGACCCGCGCGTGACCGGGAACGCGAAGTTGGTGCTGCGCGGCCAAAGCGACTTCGTTGAGGTGACACACGACACCAACTCGGGTGAGCTCACCATCAGGCGAGGTGGGCGAGCGTCCGAGGCTGTGCACCCTGACTTCCCGTCGCTGATCTCCATGCCGCTGGATCCTTCAGCGCCGGTGCGCCTTCTTATCTGCCTCGACGGACCACTCCTCGAGGTGTTCGCAAACGGTGGTGAGCAGGTGGCGTCGCACCTCGTCCTGTTGGGTGGAGGGGCAGTGAGCGCCTCGATCACAACAGATCGGCCTGCGCTCATCACGGTGGCCGTTGGAGACCTCGCTGGAGAGAGCCAGCGCTGAGACTCCCTGCGTCGCGATACTGGATGGCGCAGCCTCGCCTCGGGGTCGGAAGGCGACCCTTTCACGCGTCGCGGAGCCGCGTGTGCAGCTCCGCGACGCGGGCGCGGATGTCGTCGCGCACGAGCCGCATCCGCTCCATACCGGCGATGCCGCGCTCCGAGGGCTCGTCCGTGATCCATCGCTCAACGGGGACGGTCACGCCGTCCGGAAGCTGCGCCTCGTCGCCAAGCACGACGATCAGGTCGGCGCTGTCGAGCATCGCGGGCGTGAGCGGCTTCGGGTGCTCATCGCCGACGTCGATCCCGAGCTCGGCGAGCGACTCGACTGACTCGACGTTGAGCGCGCCGCCCGGCGTGGTCCCGGCGGAGGTGACTTGCACGGAACCGTCGCCGAGTGCACGCATCAGGGCGGCGGCCAGCTGCGACTTCCCGCCGTTCTTCTTGCAGACGAAGACGACGTTCGTTGGGGTGCTTGAGGCGCTCATAGCAGCATTCTCCGCCACGCGGGTAACGCGGAGGCGTTTGTTTGCCGGCGAGGGTGGTGTTGCCGGCACCTGAGGCAGAATGGGGCGATGCAGGGTCAAGGTGCAGCAGAACGCGACGATGATGCCGCGGGAGACGACAACACGCACCAGAACGCGGCCCAGAACTCGGCCCAGGATTCTGCCGTGAGCACGGCCGTGAGCGTCGTCGAGTCGTGGCGCGTCGACTCAGGCCGAGTCATCGCGCACGCCGCCCATCGGGAGCGCTTCGAGCGCTCCGTCGGTGAGCTCTTCGGGGACTCCGCGACGGTACGGCCTGTGCTCTGGACTGGGAGCCCCGCCGGGGCCAATCCTGTCGAAGCAGAGTGGTCACGCATCTGGGCCGACGTTTCCGAGAGCGTGCCCCTCGCCGAGTCGTGGTTCCCGCGGCTCACGGCGCGCCTCGATGGCGGCCGAGTGATTGTCGAGCTCAACCTCCGTCCCGCCCCCGAGGCGAGGCCCCTTACGAAGCTCGCGACGCGCCTCGACGAACGCCGGTGGCCGACCATCAAGGGACCGGACTTCCCGTACCTGTCGGAGCTTCGTGTGAGCGTCGCCGACGAGGGCGCCGCAGACGCCCTCCTCGTCGACGAGCACGGCATGATCAACGAGGCAGCCCACGGCACCGTCGTCGGCTGGCTCGGCGAGACGCTGGTTGTGCCCAAGGCGCACCGGCGCGTGCCGGGAACCACGCTGGGCGTGCTCGAGAAGCTGTTCGCCATGGCTGGCGTGCCTCGCGTGGAGGGCGACCTGCTCGCCGATCCACTGGCCGCATCCGCGGGCCGTGGCTGGGACGAGCTCTGGTACCTCAACACGCTCCACGGCATCAGCCCCGTGGCCATGCTCGACGGGACGCGCCTCGGCCTCGACGTCGCACGCGTGCGCCGGTGGCGGCCACGTCTCGAAGAAGCCAGCTCAGTGCCGCTGCTCGATGGGCCGCTCCCCGACGGGCGCTCCGCGTGATCGTCGTCGTCGACAACCGCGACTCCTACACCTACAACCTCGTGCAGCTGCTGCTCGAGCACAGCGACCGCGACGTGCGGGTCGTGGACGCCGGCGATCCGGCCGCGATCAAGGCCTGCCTCGGCTGGATCTCCGCCGGCCTCGTCTCGGGCGTTGTCATCTCGCCCGGCCCCGGGCATCCGGCCAACGCTGCCGACTTCGAGGGCTCGGCCGCCGTGCTGGATGCTGCCCTCGCGCCAGGATCGAACCTGCCCGTCTTCGGGGTGTGCCTCGGGCACCAAGGCATCGCCCTTGCGTTCGGCGGCGAGGTCGTCGCCGCCCCCGAAGCGAGGCACGGTTGGCGCTCGCCGCTCGAACACGACGGCACGGGCCCCTTCGCCGGGATCCCGCAGGGTACGCTCGTCACCCGCTATCACTCGCTTGCCGTCCGCGAGCCGCTGCCCGCGGGCCTGCGCGTGACCGCCCGCAGCGAAGACGGGGTCGTGCAGGGGCTCGAAGTCGTGGGAAGGCCCGTGTGGGGAGTGCAGTTCCACCCTGAGTCCATCGCAAGCGAACACGGACGGCAGATGGTCGCGAACTTCGTGGCGGCGGTGGATGCGATGGGGCTCGACCTTGCGGATCCCGTCGACCGGGTTTCGCGGGACCCCGATGGCGTCGTCTCGGGTGCGGTCGCGACCTCGGGCGGCGAAACCTCCGCGCTGTCTGACGTCAGCGAGCTCTTCGTCGCGAGCCGGGTCGCGCGCGGGCCGCAAGCCGACGGACGGTCGGCCGCCGAGACCGCCGCGACGTACATCTACCGCGACGTGCTCCGAAACTCGTCAGCGAGTGTCTGGGTGGATGTGCCGGACGAGACGGGCAGGCTGGCGCGGTGGAGCATCCTCGCCGACGACGCCCCGATCACCGGTATGAACTCCCACACTCGCACCGCCAGCGAACCCGCGCGCGTGGTGCGGCTCTGCGGCGAAGGCAGCTTCGAGGCAGTGCAGCGGGCTCTCGAAGGGATGCACCCTGTCGGTGGAGAGGGGCTCGCGTTCCGAGGCGGCTTGCTCGGCTACTTCGGCTACGAGCTCGGGGTGCAAATGCTGGGTGTCAGGCCACGGCAGCCCGATCAAGCAGAGCCCCGGCTTCCGGACGCCTGGTGGCTCGACCCGCGGCGCGCAGTACTCGTCGACCGCGCGACCGGCACCGTCACCGTCATCGCGACCGCGTCCACCCGGGCGCTCGCGGAGGCCGCGGCGCAGCTCTTCTCTGACGAGGTTCGCGGCGCGCTCGACGCCGAGCCCAGCACCACGCCTCAAACCGAGCCCAGCACTGCGCCCAGAACAGAGCCCAGCACCACAACCGGCGGCGCGCTCGACGCGACCAGCCCATCCGCCCGCCCCGGCGATCGCGATGCCCTCGTCGAGGGAACCTGGCACACCACGAGGGTGCAGTATGCCGCCGACATCGCACGATGCCGCGAGCACCTGCTCGCCGGCGACTCGTACGAGCTGTGCCTCACCAACGAGTTCAGGCCAGACACCGACGCAGATCCTGACCCGCTCGACCTGTTCCTCGAACTGCGCGCCACCGATCCCGCACCATACGCGGCGCTGCTCGAGTTCGATGGTGGTGCCGTCGTGAGCGCCTCTCCGGAGCGATTCCTGCGCGGCACAACAGGCGGCGACTACGAGACCAAGCCCATCAAGGGCACGGCGGCTCGCGCATCCGACCCGCTCGTCGACGCGGCTGCCGCGCGTGAGCTCGCGAACGACCCGAAGGTTTTCGCCGAGAACCTCATGATCGTCGACCTGCTGCGCAACGACCTGGGCCGCGTCTGCACGCCAGGTTCTGTGCACGTCCCGAGCCTCATGGCTGTCGAGTCGTTCGCGACCGTGCACCAGCTCGTCACCACCGTGCGCGGTTCAGCCCCGGGCACCCCGCCGCTCGACGTCGTGCGGGCGCTGTTCCCAGGCGGGTCCATGACGGGTGCGCCCAAGCTGCGCAGCGTCGAGTTGCTGCGCGACATCGAGGACCGCGACCGCGGCGTCTACTCTGGCGCCCTCGGCGTGCTCGGCGCGGACGGTTCGACGGAACTGGGCATCGTCATCCGCACCGCAGTCCGAGATGCGCGCGGCTGGTCCATCGGGGCAGGTGGCGCGATCGTTCTGGCGAGCGATCCGGAAGGCGAGACCCTCGAAGTCGAACTGAAAGCAAGCGCCCTACGGCGCGCCTTCGCGAGGGCCGCGCGGGGCTGAGCACGTGCGGGGTTCCCGCAGAGCTCAGGGGTCTCTCGGATGCGCGTGCGGGGTTTCTGCAGACGGTGGTGGGAAAAAACCCAGCACGCCCACGAATAGCCCGCACGGGCACGCGCGAGCCGCGCGAGGGTGACCGTCGCCTCGTCAGGCGACCCGCGTGCCCGGCGGGAGACGCTTCGCGGGTGTCCTCGTGCGCGCCCACGCGCCCACAAGCAGACCGCCGGCGAGCACCAGCTGCAGCGCGAGGCCAACAAACCAGCTGGGCGCTGTCGAGGTCATGAGGTCGTCGGGCGTCGGCCCTTCGACATAATTCATGCCGTTCGGGTCGGCGCAGCCGTCGTAGCGCTGCTCGCCCATGTCCGGGGCGAGCTGCGACTGCCGGAGCAGGAGCTTCGCTCCCGCGAAGAAGTCGTCAGGCTGACCGAACTCGCCGAAGGAAACCGGGGTGGCATCCGTGAGCACCGCGAACGGGTTCGCGGCCAGCACTCCCCAGACCAGGTCGTAGCGGGGCACGTCGTACGTGTACGTCTCCCAGGGACCGCACGTGAAGTTGTTCTCGTCGAACTCCTCGTTCGGCGCGAGCTCCTCGTAGACCGGGTAGCGGGACACGTTCGTCACCTCGGCCGTCACCGCCGCACCACCGAGGCCGAACGCGATGCCCGTGCCCACGGTCAGTGCCGCGATCGTGAGGTAGCTCGCCGCAACAGAGAAGAGGGGCCGCGCGAGGATGCCGCTGAAGCCCACCCCGATGGCGGCGACGACGCCGACCTCCACGAGCAGCACCAGCAACGACACGAGCACCTGGATCGGCGCAACCGCACCGACTACCCCGGCGAAGATCAGGAAGGGGGCCGCGACGATGAGAAACGCGAGGCCCGTGATCCAGGCCGCAACGAACTTCGCGGCCACGATCTCGGCCGTCGTCGCGAGGGTCACCTGGATGGGCGCGAGCGTCGCCGCGTCCCGGTCGCCGTTGATCGCGTTGCCGCTGAGCGTCGGCGAAACCAGCAGGGCAAGCAGCAGCACGAAGTACACGATGATCGAGTACATCCACGACCCCGACTGCTGCAGGTCGCCGAAAACCGCCAGAGAGAGCACGGTCATACCGAGGAGCAGCACGGCGAAAATGCCGAGGAGCACGTACCAGGCGACGTTGCGGAGACGCTGGCGCAGTTCCAGATTGACGAGCGTCGTGATGCGGGCGGGGCTCATGACTGGTCTCCGAGGTCGAGGTACGTGTGCTCGATATCGCCGAGGGCCGGCGCGAACTCGGCAACGTCGATGCCGGCCGTGAGAATCGTCCGCAGCCCGGCAGCGGCAGCGGCATCCGAGGGGAACGGCACGAGGAAGCCCGTTCGTTCGACACGGATGCTCGGGGCTGCGCCAAGGACTTCAGCAAGCCGGTCGGACCCGATGCCTTCCGTCAGCACCCGAACCCGCCACTGCCGTTCACGCGCCGACGCCTGCGCCAGCCGGTCGGCGCGCACCGTGACGCCCGCCTCGATGAAGACGGCGTCGTCGACGATCTCGTCGAGCTCCGAGAGCACGTGGCTCGAGATGAGGATCGTGCACCCGGCCGCCGCAAGCTCCCGCAGGTGCTCGCGCAGGCCGACGCGGGCACGAGCATCCAGACCGGATGCCGGCTCGTCGAGGAGCAGCACGCTCGGGTTGTGGACAAGCGCGCGGGCGAGGCCGAGGAGCTGCTTCTGGCCGCGTGACAGCACGCGCGCCGGCGTCTTCGCGAGCTCCATGAGGCCGACTCTTGCGAGCAATTCGGCCGCGCGCGCGTCCGCCGCGGCGCGCGGCAGGTCGTAGAGGCGGGCGGTCGTCACGAGGGTGTCGTGCACCGACAGGGACGGCCACGCACCGAGCGAGTCTGGCATCCACCCCAGCTGCGCCCGGACCTCCGCCGTCGATGTCGACGGGTCGAGTCCGTGGATGCGGATGGTGCCGGCATCCGGTTGAAGCAGCGAGGCGAGCATCAGCAGCAGCGTCGTCTTGCCAGAGCCGTTGGGGCCGACGAGGCCCGTGACCGCGCCGGCGCGAGCGGCGAAACTCACATCTCGGACCGCGTGCGCTGCGCCGAAGGAGCGCCTGACGTTCTCGACGATGATCCCGCGCTCTGAGATTCCGCGTTCTGGCATGCGCCCCAACGTAGCGAGCCGACGCGTCGCGACGCTGGGAGGCGCCGCGTGTGTCCAACTTCAGTGCAATATCCGCCCGTTTCGATGCCTGGAGCCCGATATCGCCCGAAATCGCACTCATGTTGGACAGAGCCCGCAGCGCCAACCGCGCGGAGGCGAGCCCGTAGGTTGAGCCCGAGCGCCGAGCGCCGAGCGCCGAGTACCGGGAGCCGAGCTATCAGCGCCAATCACTGAGCGCCGTAGGCCACCGCAATCGTCCGTCACACAGCGTCGCGAAGGTGGACCCCGTGACGCGACTGTCACAGGATGGTCAGATGCTCGTGAGCCGCTCGGCTCCGAACAACATCCGACAGCAAGCTCGACAACCTGGAAGGAGTTCGCACATGTGCCGTCTGCTCGCTTACGCAGCCCCACGTGACACCACCGTCACGAAGGTGATCGGAGACATGAACAGCGACGCCTTCCAGCGCATGACGAGCGTGCACAACGACGGCTGGGGCACGGCTTGGCTCGCGGCTGGCTTCGGCGAGACCGAGCGCGAGATCGAGTCGCTGCGAGTCTCGACGCCGGGTCAGAACGACCCGCTGCTGTCGACGTTGCTCGCGGACGCGCCCTCCAACGCGCGCATCGTGCACCTGCGCCTCGCGACTGACGATTTCAAGCGCACCAAGGTCAACACGCACCCGTTCGTGGCCGACGGTCTCGCTTTCGCGCACAACGGCTCGATCGTTCCGACGTGGCGCTTCGACGACCTCCTCCGCCCGGAGATCCGCGCGACCGTCGCTGGCGACACCGACAGCGAGCTGTACTTCGGCCTCGTGCGCCAGAACGTGCGCGACGGCCTCTCCCTCGAAGACGCGGCGGCGGCCGCCGTGCGCGTGCTGCGCGCGGAGTTCCCCGAGTCGAGCCTCAACGCGACCATCCTCTCCGCCGACGAGCTTGTTGTTGTGCACGCTTCCAGCACGGCGCACGTCACCGAGGAGACGTTCGCGCGCTACGGCATCGACGCATCCACCCTGCCGAACGGGCACACTGATGAGTACTACCGGCTGAGCATGCTCCGCGCGGCCGATGGCACCACCGTCTTCTCTTCGACCGGCATCGACACCGCTGGCTGGACTTCGGTTCCCGAGGACACCATCTCGCGCGTCGACCTCGACTCGCTCGACTTCACGCAGCGCGCGCTCTTCTCGAGCGCAGCAGAGGCGCGCGCCTCGGGCTCAGGAGCAGCCGCGGCCACCGCATCTGCTCAGCCGCACCTCGTCGCTGTCTGAGTCGCGCGACGAGGATGCGCGGAGCTTCGGCCTAGAGGGCCAGGCCCGTGTGCTTCCACCAGAGCTCGTAGGTGACGACCATGAGGCCGATGTAGGCCGGGAGCAGCACAAGCGAGAGCCGGAGCAGGTCGCGCGGATCGAGTCCCTGGCCGTTACCGTCCGCATCGGTGAACACGAGCAGCGCCTTCGAGCTCACCGGCAGGGTGAGGCAGTAGTCGAGTCCGATGCTCACGATGAACGCCACGGCGACCGGTGAAAGGTCAGCCGTCGCGGCGAGCGCGAGGAACGGCGGAATGAGTGCGATCGCCCGCACTGTGTGCGACGTGACATAGAGGTGCGCGGTGACCGAAAGCGCAGCGATGATGACCACGAGTGCCAGGGCAGAGGTGAGCCCCGCGACGCCGCTCAGGGCGAAGAGGCTCGACACGATCCAGTCGCCTGCCCCCGTCTCGACGAGCGCGCTGCCGAGTGCAAGCGCCCCGGCGACAAACAGCACAAGCGGCCAGGACACCGAGGCAACCCCTTCCTTCCACTTCATCACTCCGATGCCCGGGAGGCAGAGCACCACCGCGGCGATGATCGTGACAGCAGCGATTCCCAACCCGTGCAGTGGCTCCGTCAGCCAGCCCACCAGCGCCAGCGCGACAACGGCAGAGACAGTCCGCTCGGCACGCGTGAGCGGAGAGCGGCCAGTCGTGGCGGGTGCCGTCGGCTGCATGATCGGCCGTCGCCGCTCCTCTCGACGGAGGAACAGGACCTGCACGGCCAGGCACACGACGACGCTCGCGGCGATGCCGAAGGGCGCGCCCCACAGTGCCCACTGCAGGTAGGAGATGGTGTCGCCGCTCGTCTGCTGCAGGAGGTCGACGGCGACGAGGTGGGAGGTGGCGCCGACGAGCGTCGCGGTTGTCGAGACGAGAACAACCGTGGGCATCAGCAGGCCGAGGGCCTTCGCGATCCGAGCGTCGCCCAGCCGGTCCGTCAGCGAGCGATAGACGGGCAGGAGCACGGCCGCGCGACCGGATGTGGACGGCACGAGGAACGAGAGCGGCACGACGGCGGCCGTCACCAGCCACATGAGGCCCCGGACGGACCGCGCCCGCCCGATGATCGCGCCCGTCAGGCGAGCGGCGAGCCCGGAGCCCGCCGTGGCCCCGCCGATGATGAACGCCCCGATGATGAGCCACACGACGTCGTTGCCGAGCGCTGAGAAGAACTCCTCCTGGCGCCCAGTCGGAATGCACACCAGCAGGCCCGCGCCGAGGGCGACGTAGCCGGGTTCGAGATCCGTCAGCGTCCACAGCACCGTGGCTGCGGCGAACGCGAACAGCGCCAGCCGCACCTCCGCCGGCAGATCTCCGGGCAGGCAGACCACGGTGCCGATGACCGAGATCAGGGCAATGGCCATGCGCGCTCGGACGGACAGACGAGTCAAGGCTCCAAGCAGTGCGCAGGAGGAGAACGGCGAGCGTATGGGCTTGGGTCTGGGCTTGGGCTTGGGCTGCTCGGTGCCGCACGGGGCCTCGAGCTCCTGCAGTGCCTGGATCTTCTGCAGGGCCTCAAGCTGTTGCTTCTGATCGGCTGCGCCCCGCGTGCTCACGACACGCTCCTCAGCAGCGGCGCTGGCTCGGGATGCTCGACTTGCCCGAGGTGGCAGCCGATCATCATGAGCCGCATCGACCGCTCGGCGGCGTCGGCGAGCAGCTGCGGCGAACGAGCGATGGACTCCTCGAGGGTCAAGGGCAGCGGCACGATCGAGACGATCGCGTCGATGCCGATGTCGTGCACGTCCCGCGCATGACGGCCGATGGTTCCGGCGAGCGCGAACACCGGCTTCCCCTGCTCCTTTGCGCGGCGCGCGACCTCGGCGGGCACCTTGCCGTGCGGCGTCTGCTCGTCGATGGACCCCTCGGCCGTGATGACGAGGTCGGCGAGCCTGACAAGCGCGTCGAGGTCGACGTGGTCGAGCATGACTTCGAAGCGGGGCATGAGGCGGGCGCCGAGGCCACCCGCCAGCCCTGCGCCGAGGCCACCGGAGGCACCGGTGCAGCTGCCGGTGGCGAGGTCGTAAGACTTTGGCTGCACCCCGTCCCGGCTCAGCACGCCGGCCCAGCGCTCGAGCGCTGCGTTGAGCACATCGACTTGCTCGGGCGTCGCGCCCTTCTGCGGGCCGAATACGCGGGCTACACCGCGAGGGCCCGTGAGGACGTTGTGCGGGTTGCACGCGACGAAGATGTCAACGCCGGAGAGCCGCCCGTCGAGCCCCGAGAGGTCCAGCGCCGCGACATCGGCGAGGGCGTTGCCACCATCCCCGATCTCTTTGCCAGAAGAGTCTGTGATGCGCGCGCCCAACGCCTGCAGGGCACCTGCTCCGCCGTCGCAGGTGCCTGAGTCGCCGCAGCCCACGAGGATGCGCTTCGCGCCCTCGTCAAGGGCGGCTCGGATGAGCTCTCCGACGCCGTAGGTCGTCGTGGCGCCCGGGTCGCGGAGCTCGGCGGGGACGAGGCGCAGGCCTGCCGCCTCGGCCATCTCGACGACGGCCGTGCCCTTCGCGTCACCGCCGAGGAGCGCGAGGACGGCCGTCACCGGGAGCCCGACGGGCCCCGTGACCGTGCGCTCGACGAGACGCCCACCCGTGGCGGCCGCGAGCGTCCGCGCTGACCCCTCGCCGCCGTCGACGACCGGCACGCGGTCGATCACCGCACCCGGCAGCACGCGGCGCACGCCGGACGCGATGGCGTCGGCGACCTGCTCTGCTGAAAGGCTCTCCTTGAAACCGCTTGGAGCCACCAGAATGCGCCCTGGAACCTGTGTCATGTTCGCCGACCTCCTCGAGGCCGCAGCGCCAATCGCCGCGGCATGAGTTCGACTGTGATCGGCGTTCATGACCCGTTCATGGCTTGTTCATGAGGAGAGTCTCACGGCACGAGCCCGTTTCGCGCGGCGTGGGCGGTCGCGTTTCGGGATGGCTTCCTCACCTCAATGGCTTGCAAGCCATCCCGAGGTGAGGAACCCATCCTGAGACTTCGATCTGCCGCCACGTAGACTGGCGGCCGTGTCTGTGAACCCTGAACTTGCCGGCCGCCGGTACGAGCTCCCCGAGCCGTACCTCGTGGGCCGAGAGCACATCCGCTCGTTCGCGAAGGCCGTGCTGGCCTCGCACCCGACGCACTTCGACGTGGCCGCGGCGAAGGCAGCAGGCTACGCCGACCTCGTCGCGCCCGCCACGTTCCCTGCCGTGCTGCAGGATGCGGGGCTGCAGCTGTTGCTCTCCGATCCTGAGGCGCAGATCGAGCTCTCGCACATCGTGCACGGCGACGAGCGGTTCACGTACGTGCGCCCCATCGTCGCTGGTGACGAGCTGCGCGCCTCCCTCGAGGTGAAGAGCGTCAAGTCACTCGGCGGCAACTCGATGATCAGCGCCGAGACGGTGCTGACGGATGCGGCGGGCGAGCAGGTCGTCACCGCGTCGGCCACCCTCGTTGTCCGTGCAACGCCAAGTGAGAGCGAGTAATCGCATGACTGACACGATCGCCGCTGCCGTGCTGCCGCGCCCCGACTTCACCGGCCTTGAGGCCGGCACCGTCATCGCCGAGCGCACGGTCACGCTCACGCGTGACAACCTCGTTCGCTACGCCGGTGCGTCCGGAGACTTCAACCCCATCCACTACCGCGACGACGTCGCTGAGTCCGTCGGGCTTCCCGGGGTTCTCGCGCACGGGATGCTCACGATGGGTGTCGCCCTGCAGCCGGTTGTCGACGCCCTCGGCGACCCCGGCCGGGTTGTCGACTATCAGGTGCGGTTCACTCGCCCCGTTGTCGTCGACCCGCAGGACGGTGCCGAGGTATTGATCGTCGCGAAGATCGGTCAGCTCGCAGGGGAGGACGGCGTCGGACGCATCGACCTTGTCGTCTCTTACGGCGGCCAGACCGTGCTCGCGAAGTCCCAGGTGCGCGCCGACTTTCGCGGCGAGGTCCCCGCCGCTCTGCCCGCAGAGGCCACCGCGTGACGAGGCTCTCCGAGTTGACGACCACGCAGGTTGGTGGCGAGGCGGCGAACCTCGTCGCGCCAGCCACCCGCGATGAGCTCGTGGCGGCCGCCGAGGAACTGTTCGCGAACCACGAGCAGCCCCTGGTGCTGGGAGGCGGGTCGAACACGATCGCCACCGACGACCGCATCGACGAGCCGGTCCTGCACGTCGTGACCAAGGGCATCCACCAGCTCGACGGGCCCGTCGACAAGGTCGGCCAGGCTCGTGTCCGCATCGACGCGGGCGAATCGTGGAGCGCGTTGGTCGACTACGCGGTCGCCCGCAATTGGAGCGGCATCGAGGCCCTCGCGGGCATTCCAGGCTCGGTTGGCGCGACGCCCGTGCAGAACATCGGCGCGTACGGGCAAGAGCTGGCCGACGTGCTTGCCCGCATCGAGTTCTACGACGCCGACCTCGACGACGTGCGCTGGATCAGCGCCGCCGACCTCGGTCTCGGCTACCGCACGTCCACCATCAAGCGCGGCGAGCTGCGCGGCATAGTCACACGCGTGGAACTCGACCTCGTCGAGATGCCGGAAGGCCAGAGCGAACCTGTGAAGTACGACCAGCTTGCGCGCGCCCTTGGCGTGCCCCTCGGCGAGCGGATGCCCGTGCACGTCGTGCGCGACGCCGTCATCCGCCTCCGTGCCTCGAAGGGCATGGTGCTGGATGCGCACGACCAAGATTCCGTGTCGTCCGGCTCGTTCTTCATGAACCCCGTCGTGCGTTCGTCGTTCGCGAGCGAGCTGCCGGAGATGCCGAAATTCGAGGCGGGCAAGGACGAAGACGGTTCGCCGCTCGTCAAGCTGAGCGCCGCCTGGCTCATCGACCACGCCGGCGTGAAGAAGGGCTACTCGTTGCCCGGCTCGAACGCCGCCATCTCGTCGAAACACACGCTCGCCATCACGAACCGCGGGGGAGCTGCGGCCGAGGAGATCGTCGAGCTCGCCCGCTTCGCGCGCGCCCGCGTCGAAGCCGAATACGGCGTTCGACTCGTCAACGAGCCCGTGCTCGTCGGGCTGACGCTCTGAGGACGCAAGACACCAGGTGAGGCGGAAGCCCCGAAGCGCTGCACGCGCTTCGGGGCTTCCGTGTTGGTGTGCCGGTGTCCTGGCAGGGCCCGCCGTCCTAGTAATGCATGGACTGTGTGCACCAGGCGCGGAGCGCCTCATGCTCGCGGCGGGCTCGCGCCGCGCTGTTCGCGCGGCGGCGACCCCGCTCAGCGTGGTCGAGAGCGATTTCTTGACGCCGAGCGTTGCGCAAGAGCAGCCACAGCGCGACGCGCAGCTCGACACGGTGCAGCATCGACGGCTTCCCCGCTTCGGGTGCCGCGGAAGTGGGCGTGATGGTGACGAGCACGCTGCTCGGGTTCGAGGTGGTGACGGTGGTCAGGACGTGATTCATGAGAGGTGTTTCTCCTGCAGAAGGCATGCAAAAAGGAGGCGCTCGGTGGAGCGGGGCCGCGGAAACGCAGCGCGAGAAACGTGACTGCCGTGCAGTCGACGGAAGCGACGGCTACTGTGCCGACGAGCATCCGTCACGGGCGGAGACAGACTCCACCCAGGACACGGAGCTTAGGAGATGTGGGCGCCCAGGGGACGAGTCACCAACGGCTGGTTGCAGATTGTGAACGTACGCATCATCGGGACTCCTCTCTAGATAGGCGTGTGCTGCGATCCTACCGATTTCGCGGTTGAGGGTCAATAGCGTTCGGGCGAGGCGCCTTTCCCGGATCGGGGGGGGGCTCATGGAGAGGTGCCGCCCCCGCTTGCGGTTCGGAGCATCCCGATCTCACGGACGCCGTCTTCGACCTTAACCGTGCCGTCCGGGATGAAGCCATGCTTCCGATAGGACGACTGCGCTCGAGGGTTTGGGTCGCCGACCCAGAGCGTCGTGTTTTCGTCGTGACGCGTCACCGCGTGGAGCAGGGCGGTCCCGCTTCCGTCGCCGTGGTGTCTGGCCAGTGCGTAGAGCACGAAGAGGTGCTGGCATGCGGCATCCGGCTCGGACGGTCCGGACATGGCTATTCCGGTGATCTCGCCATCGTGCTCGCTGACCGCAACTCGCATGTGCGCCCAACGCTCCTCGGTGAGCGCGCGCGTCCAGAAGCGTTCCCGATCGGGAAGGAACGTCGGGGCATCGAGGACTGAATCGGGGACGAGCGTCCCGCGATAGGTCTCGCGCCACGAGGTTGCATGCACAAGGGCGATCGCCGTGGCGTCTTCCGAACGGGCAGGGCGCACCGTGAAGGCTGACGTCATCTGGGCACTTCAGGAGAACACTGTCGCGTCACAGCGGTCAACTCGAGCGAGCGCGTGGCTCAGTCGAGGACGACGGATGCTCGTGGCGATTCGCCGTCGAAGCTGACCGTGACCGTCAGTGGAGTAGCAGTGACATCGGAGGGTAGCTCGATCTCGCTCGTGTGCGGTGCGTAGTCCGCCGTGCATGCCTGGTCGGGGTACGCCGTCGCCTCGAGGTACTGCAGGTCGAGTGTCTGCGCGTCGACGGCGTTGATCTCGGTGAGGATCGCAGGGCAACCGGAGCTCCCCCAGGTCGTGACCGCGATCGAAGAGCCCTCGTCGAGCCACTGCACGAGTGGACCTTCCATGTCGACGACGTCGACTTCCGTCGACTGGCCCGCTGGCAGACCCCCGTAGTTGTTCGTCGCGACGCTCGTTGGCGGGGTGGCGGATGCGCATCCGCTCAGCCCGAGGGCGGCGACGGCGATCAGGGGGAGCGCGAACAGGGCGCTGCGTTCGAGCTTCATGTTCCTCAGCCTACGACTCGGAGCATCGCCTGGCCCGTTTGCATCGCGTCCTAGCCTCGCCGAAGCAGGCCGAGGTCGAGGCCGCGAGTCACGGCACGCACCCGCGAGTTGACTTCGAGCTTCGCGAAGACGTTGCCGAGGTGCGTCTTCACCGTCGCCTCGCCGATGTGGAGGCGCAGTGCGACCTCGGGGTTGGAGAGGCCGTCGGCGACGAGCTGCAGCACCTGCAGCTCGCGCTCGCTGAGCGCGGGCACCGAGCCGACCGACCTGGCGGGCGGACGTCCCGCACCAGAACCGGCGGCCGCAGCGGCTCGGGTCTGCGCGACGAGCTTCGCGGTCACTGAGGGAGCGAGTGCCAGCTCGCCGGCGGCTACACGTCGCACCGCTTCGATGAGCTCCCCGCCGCTCGCGGTTTTCAGCAGGTAACCGCTCGCGCCCGCTTCGATGGCGCCGATGATCGCGTCGTCGCTGTCGTAGGTGGTCACGACGAGTACTCGGGTCTCGGGCAGGGCTGCCAGGATCTGTCGCGTGGCCGCGACGCCATCCGTGCCAGGCATGCGGAGGTCCATGACAACAACCGCCGGCGTTGTCGCGAGGGCGCGCGTGACCGCTTCGGCGCCGTCTGCCGCTTCCGCGACGACTTCGATGTCCTGCTCGTCTTCGAAGATGCCGACCAGTCCGGCTCGCACGATGGGGTGGTCGTCGGCGACCAGGATGCGGATCACGCGTCAGCACCCGCCTTGGCTGGGATCGTCACAGTCACGATGGTGCCACTGCCGGGGCTGCTGGAGATGTCGACGCTGCCACTGATCGCGTTTGCTCGATCGTGGAGGCTCGCCAGACCGTAGCCGGCTGGCTCGGCGGTGAGCTCGAACCCCCGTCCATCGTCGGCGACCTGCAGCACGACGTCGCCGTCCTTGGTCTCGACGGAGAGGCGCACGTTCGAGGCTCCCGAGTGGCGGCGGGCGTTCGAGAGTGACTCCTGTGCGCACCTGAGCAGCACCACTTCGCTCTCCCGGTCGAGCGCGGCCGGCGCCACGTCGATGCGCGCCTCAGCGAGCACGCCGGTCTCGCGGCGGAACCTCTCGACGAGGCGTCGGAGCGCGTCCGAGAACGTCGCCTCCGCAGAGTCGCCAGCATCGGCGGAGTCTGTAGACCGCACGGGAGCGTTTTCGGCGATGAGCACCCGTGCCTCGGCAAGCGCGTCGCGCGCAAGCGACGCGATGAGGTCGGCTCGCTCCTCCTGGGCCCGGAGCGCCGCCTGCGCCTCCTCGCCCGCGGCGGCCTCGTCGCTGCGAAGACGCGAGATGTCGTTGGCGCTGCGGTCGGCCAGCATCGCGAGCCCCGCGAGGGTCTGCGCGAGTGTGTCGTGCAGGTCTCGCGAGATGCGCTCCCGCTCGACGGAGGCGCCGCTCAGCCGCGACAGCTCCTGGACCTGCTCCTGCGACGCAGTGAGCTGCTCAAGCACCGCACGCCGTTCATCCGCGACCCGCCAGGCATAGCTGATCGAGAGCCCGATGCCGCACGTCGCCGCAACGCTGAAGAGCTGGCCCGGAAGGATGTCGGGGATCTCGTCGACGCCGTTGTAGAGGGCGGACACGACGCCGATGCCGACGGCGATGGCGATCGACACGAGGATGCTGCGTCGCGCGCTCACGCAGACCAGCCAGACCAGCGGGTACACGAGGGTCTGCACGAAGCCGGTCCATGGCACGAGCACCATGGACACGGCAACGAGCAGCGTGACGAGTGCGATGAGCACCGTGCCCCTGCGCGGTTCTCCGATGGACTTCACACCGAACGCGAGCCACACCACTGGGATGAGGAGCAGCGCTCCCGTGGCGACAAGACCCTCGGTGCGCTCGGCTCGGGTTGCGGCGCTGACCGCGACGAACCCCGCGACAAGCGCGTTCGCGAGCGCCGTGCCCACGATGAGCACGTGCCACCAGCGCCCGTTCCGAATCAGGAAGTCCATCATGTGCTCATCCTCTCGCGACCCACCGACATCGACACCGAGTTGGGGCAGGTCCCTAGCTGCGGCCGCGACTCCACCGGAATGTGAGCAGGCTCGCGACGAGCCCGATGACCGTCCATACGCCGAGCGTGAGTGCCGCGGCGCCAAGGCCCCACGTGCCGCCGACCTCCGCCGCCGCGAACGCGTCCGGCAGGAAGACGCTGCGCATGCCTCGGACGAGGCCGGCGAGCGGGAAGAGGTTCGAGACCTGCTGCATCCACTCGGGGAGCATCGAGAACTGCACGTAGATGCCGGACAGGAACTGTGGCACGAGCACAAGCGGCAGCACGATGGCGGATGCGGACCTCGCCGACCGGGGGATCGCGGAGATCGCGATGCCAAGCGAGGAGAAGCAGAAGATGCCGAGCAGTGAAAGCCAGGCGAATCGCATCCAGAGCTCGCTGGAATCCGGCAGCGTGATGTCGAACGCGACAACCGCGAGTGCCATGACGAGCGCGAGCTGGAGCGTGCAGGTGATGAGGACAAGGCCGATCTTCCCGATGAAGAACGAGACGGGGCTGAGCGGCGTCGCGCCGAGGCGGGCGAGGCCACCCTCGTGCTTCTCCGTGGCGATGTCGATGCCGAGGAACTGCATGCCGGAGAGCAGGATCGCCATGGCGAGCATGCCCGTCAGGTAGTACTGCGACATCGTCACGTCGGCGAACCGCGGGTCGTCGACCACCGTTTCGCCACTGAAGATCGACGCGAAGAGCGCGAACATGACAAGAGGGAACAGGAAGACGAAGAAGACCTGGTCGGTCTGTCGGAAGTAGCCGAGCAACTCGAAGGAGATGCGGCGAAGTCCGTTGCCGATCGTCGACTTGGGCTTGGAAGCGCGGCCGGCGTCTGGGCGCCGCGCTGACGCTGGGGTGTCCTGCGAGTTATTGCCCGCATGGCTGGGGGCTGAGATCTGCGTCATTTTGTGCCTCCGACGAGTTCGGCAGCGGATGGGGTGCCGGTGGCGTCCGCCGGGTATGCGCCGTCCGCAGGGTGTGCTGGGGCGGTGCTCGCATGCTCGCCGATGATCTCGAGGTACACGTCTTCGAGCGAGGGGCGGGTCACCGTGAGACCCGCGGGCTCCGGGCCGAGTCTCCCGGCGAGCGCGGCTACGAGCTGGGCGGGCGCATCCGTCTTCTGCTCGTGCCACTGCCCGTCGGCCTCCTGCCACCGAACCCGAGGGGTGCGAGCAGCGGGACCGCCGATCGTGGTGATGTCGCCGATCTCGACGAGCCGCCCAGCCGAGATGATCCCCGCCCTGTCGCTGAGCTGTTCGGCCTCGTCGAGGTAGTGGGTCGTGAGCACCATCGTCATGCCCTCACCCTTCAGCTGCTGGATGAGGCCCCAGAACTCGCGGCGCGCGTTGGGGTCGAAGCCCGTGGTCGGCTCGTCGAGGAAGAGGACCTCCGGGTTGCCGATGATGCCGAGCGCGACATCGACTCTGCGCTTCTGGCCGCCCGAAAGCCGACCGACGCGCTTCGTCGCGAACGTTGCGATTCCGCAGCGCTCGATCGTCTCGTCGACATCCCGAGGATGCCGGTAGAGGCTCGCGAAGTGACGCAGCACCTCCCTCGCCGAATAGCGTTCGATATCGGCGCTCGACTGGCTGACGACCCCGATCCGGCCGCGCCACTCGGCGTCGCCGTGCGCCGGGTCGTGCCCGAGCACGCGTGCGCTGCCGGAAGAAGCCGTGCGGAAGCCCTCAAGGATCTCGATGGTGGTGCTCTTGCCCGCACCGTTCGGGCCGAGCAGGGCGAAGGTCTCGCCGCGGCGAACTTCGAACGAGAGTCCGTCGACGACGTCGCGGTCCCCGTAGCGCTTGCGGAGGTCGGTGACCTCGATGGCTGCCTGTGTACTCATGCCTCGATTCAACGCCGGGCGCGGCCACCACGGCAGGGTCCGACCGGCTGATTCGCCTCCACCGATCGGGGGACCCGCTCTGCCCGCAAACTTCGGTGACAACTCAGCGATTTCGTCGCGCAACTTCGCGCTGTGCCTCGTCTTGTCACCGAAGTTGGCTCATCTCGTGGCTACCGAGGTCGCGACGGTGCGCGCGCATACTGGAGGCATGGCCTCGACCGACCTCGACGAGCTGCGTTGCCTCCGTCGCGCACGCGACTTCATCGACCGCGAGTACGCGCGGCCGCTTGACGTCCCGGCCATGGCCAAGGCGGCCCACATGTCGACCGCACACTTCAGTCGCCGCTTCCGCGAGGCGTACGGCGAGACCCCGTACGCGCACCTCATGACGAGGCGCATCGAGCGGGCGAAGGCGCTGCTGCGCCGAGGCGACGTGAGCGTGACGGATGCCTGCACTGCGGTCGGTGCGACGAGCCTTGGGTCGTTCAGCAGTCGCTTCACGGAGATCGTCGGCGAATCGCCGAGTGCCTACAGAGCGAGGGATCACAGCCGGAGCATCGTCATCCCGAGCTGCACCTCGCAGATCTGGGGTCGGCCGCGGCGCGTGCACGAACGGGCCAACAAGGTGAGCTGAGCGCCGAACCACGCAACGCCGCAGCTTCGAGCAGTTTCCGAGAAGTGAATGTCGGTGGCCAGTCCTAGCATCGGAACCATGACACTCTCACTCAGCCACGTGCACGTGTTCACCGACGACCCGGACGCAGCTCTCGTGTTCTATCGAGATGCCCTCGGCCTCGAGGTGCGCAGCGAGGTTCCCAACGAGGGCTTCCGCTGGATCACCCTGTCCACGGAAGAACAACCGGAGCTCGAGATCGTGCTCTCGCATCCCAAGGCCGGGCGATCCGAGGAAGACGGTGAAACGCTCTCGGCGATGCTCGCCAAGGGCGAGCTGCCTGGTCTCCTCTTCCGCACGAGCGACCTAGACGCGCTTTTCGAGAAGGTGCAGGCGACGGGTGGGGTCGAGGTGCTGCAGGAACCGACGGATCAGTTCTGGGGTGTCCGAGATGCCGCCTTCCGAGACCCCTCCGGCAACATGGTGCGGGTGAGCCAGGCGTAGACCGGCTGTAGTCCGGCCCTCGTCCGTCGGTGGGCCAGCTCGAAACCAGCCCTAGCACGCACTGTGCGCAGAGAGTGGCGGATTCCTCGGCTGGCTCCCCGGTTCGGGGCAGAAGATCTCGCCATGACTACAGTCGCTGACACGATCGTCGATATCCTCCACGACGCCGGAGTCGAGCGGGTCTACGGGCTTCCCGGAGACTCGCTCAACGGATTCACCGACGCCATTCGCCGAAACGGGGAGGTCGCCTGGTCGCACGTGCGACACGAGGAGGCCGCAGCCTTCGCTGCGTCCGCGGACGCCGCGTTGACCGGCGAACTCGCCGTGTGTGCCGGAAGCTGCGGGCCGGGCAACCTGCACCTCATCAACGGGCTCTACGACGCCAACCGAAGCCGTGTCCCCGTCCTCGCAATCGCTGCGCACATCCCGTCAGCGGAGATCGGCAGCGGTTACTTCCAGGAGACGCACCCCCAGGAGCTGTTCCGGGAGAGCAGCGTGTACTGCGAGATGGTCAGCGTGCCCGAGCAGCTGCCCCGGGTGTTGGAGATCGCGATGCGCGCAGCGGTCGAGAAGCGCGGCGTGGCCGTTGTGGTCATTCCAGGTGAGATCTTCCTGAAAGAGAGCGCAGGCCGACGCAAGTCGGCGCCCATCCTCCCGGCGAAGACCGTAGTGCGGCCGGCCGACGGCGAGCTCGCGAGGGCCGCGAGCATCCTCAACTTGGCGAAGAAAGTCACGATTCTCGGCGGCGCCGGCACGCAGGGCGCACACGCGCAGCTGCTCGCGGCGGCAGAGGCATTGCAGGCTCCCATCGTCCATGCGCTGCGTGGCAAGGAGTTCATCGAATACGACAACCCCTACGACGTCGGCATGACGGGCCTACTTGGGTTCTCGTCGGGCTACCGCGCCATCGAGGACTGCGATGCCCTCCTCATGCTCGGCACCGACTTCCCGTACCAGCAGTTCTTCCCGTCGAAGGCGAAGATCATCCAGGTCGACCTCCGTGGTGAACAGCTCGGCAAGCGCACACCGCTTGACCTCGGGCTCGTGGGTGACGTGGGGGACACGCTCGATGCGCTCATCCCGCTGCTCGAGGCGAACAAGAGCAGCAAGCACCTCGAGGTGTCCGTGAAGCACTACCGGAAGGCGCGCAAGGAACTGGACTCCCTGGCCGACAACGACCGCGGTCGCGCCCCCATCCACCCGCAGTACGTCGCGCGGCTCGTGAGCGAGCTCGCAACCCAGGACGCGGTATTTATCCCGGATGTGGGCTCGCCAGTCGTCTGGGCGGCCCGGTATCTCGAGATGAACGGGCAGAGGAGGCTCATCGGCTCGTTCAGCCACGGGACGATGGCCAACGCGCTGCCGCAGGCAATTGGCGCGCAGTCCGCGTTCCCGGAGCGTCAGGTGATCGCGCTCGCGGGCGACGGCGGGCTGGCGATGCTCCTCGGCGAGCTGCTCACGCTTAGGCAGAGCAAGCTCCCGGTGAAGATCGTCGTGTTCAATAACTCATCGTTGAACTTCGTCGAGGTGGAGATGAAGGCGGCCGGCTTCGTCAACTACGGTACCGACCTTGAGAACCCGAACTTCGCCGATGTCGCTAAGGCCATCGGTATCCATGGGCGGCGGGTCGAGAACCCGAACGATCTCGAGGATGCGCTGCGTGAAGCCTTCGAGCACGACGGGCCGGCCCTCATCGATGTCGTGACCGCGCGGCAGGAGCTCTCGATCCCGCCAACCATCACGGCCGAGCAAGTCAAGGGGTTCACGCTGTACGCGCTGCGCACCGTGCTCTCAGGGAGAGGCGATGAACTCGTCGACCTCGCCGACACCAACCTCCTGCGCCGCATCTTTGACTGAGCTCGAAGCCTCGGCGTCGTACCGCCCGCGTCAAGGCAGCTGCCTGACGCGGGCGGTACTCTCGCAGGCATGACGCAACCGCCCATCACGCCACCGCCAGGTCAGAACGGCGGCCAAGACCCGCGCCGGCAGCAGCCGGGAAGTGCTGGGCAGAGCGGTCGCCCTGGGCAGGCGCAGGCGCCAGGGCAGATCCAGTGGGGAGTGCCGTCCGGCGCAGCCCAGCGTGGACAGTACCCCCAGCAGGGCCAGTACCCCGCGCCTGGCCAGACCCAGGGGGCGCCGCAGGCCTGGGGGAACGGGCAGTTCTCGGCACCGGGCCAGGCGCCCCAGCAAGGGCAGCCGCCGCGGCAGCCGGGACAGGTCCCTCCCGGGCAGTTCCCGCAGCCGACCCAGCATCCCGGGCATCAACGGCAGCAGCCGGGGCAGTTCCCGCAGCAGCAGGTCCCTGGGCCCGGTCAGGTTCCGTTCGGGCAGGTGCCGCCATCGAACCTGCCCGCAGGTGCCCCGCCTCCCCGCTTCGCGCCGCAGCAGCAGGCTCCCGCGCAGCCGAAGCGTCGCGAGCTCGGTGAAGATCCGGAGCTGCAGAAGCAGCGCAAGCGACCTGTTGGCCTCCTCGTGGGCATCGGCGTGAGCGGCCTCGCGATCCTCGCGCTGGTTGTCGGGCTGTTCATGGCGTTCAACTCACCGAACGACCCCACGATCCCTGTCGGCGGCGCAGACCCGCAAGGGGTGACATCGACCCCCATCCCGACAAGCACGCTCATGCCTGCCTCGCCTCAGGACGCGGCGTCCGGGTACATCCCGATCACGACGGACGTCGTGTTCCCGAACGGCCTCACGGTCGTGAACCCGTCGCTCGGCGGATGGGAGCAGGATGTCTCGGAGCGGCAACCGAATCTGTACATCCTGAGCGACCCCCAGTCCGGCGCATATTTCTCGGTCGCGCAGGAGAACCTGCATAAGAACGAGTACCGCGACGAGGACATGACCCGTTCGGAGCTGAACTCAGCCTCGCTGCAGTTCACGGCCAAGCCGGAGCCGGTCGGTGACCCCGTGCCCTTGGTGCTCAAGGGGCAGGGAGGGTACGAGCTCGAGCTGCTCGCGCAGCGCCTCCGATGGTCGGATGGCTCCGAGGGCATGATGGCAACGCGCTACATGCCGTCGACCGGAACGAAGATCACGATCCTGGCGAACGCCTGGGGCGGCGAGCTCGACGACCCCACCTCGCGGATATCGCAGAAGGTCGCCGAGATCACTTTCACGACGCCCTAGTCGCGTCCGCTTGCAGGCCCGTGCGTCCGCGCACCGCGAGATAGGGCAGTTTCGCCCCATCCCGAGCTTCAGGATGGGGCGAAACTGGCCTCTCAGCGACGCGGCTGCGCGCGTGCGCGGTACGGCCTAGAGCTCGACCCCTGCGAAGAGCTTCTGAAGGCGTTGCACTCCCTCGAGGAGCGCGTCGTCACCGAGCGCGTAGCTGAGACGCAGGTAGCCGGACGGTCCGAAGGCCTCGCCTGGCACGACCGCGACCTCAGCGACATCGAGGATGAGGTCGGCGAGGTCGAGCGAGGAGGTGATCTGGCGGCCCTCGATCTCCTTGCCGATGAGCTGCTGCACGTCGGCGTAGACGTAGAAGGCGCCCTCAGGTGTCGGGACCCGGAAGCCGTTCACCTTGCTGAGCTCTTCGACCATCGTCTTGCGGCGGCGGTCGAAGGCGAGGCGCATCTCCTCGACGGGCTCGGTCGGCCCCGTGAGGGCCGCGATGGCAGCGCGCTGGGCGATGTTGTTGACGTTGCTCGAGAGATGCGACTGCAGGTTGCCTGCGCCCTTGATTGCGTCGGCGGGTCCGACCATCCACCCGACGCGCCAGCCGGTCATTGCGAACGACTTCGCGACGCCGTTGACGAGGATGGTGCGGTCGGCGACTGCCGGGGCGGCTTCGACGATCGAGACGGCGCGAACGCCGTCGTAGGTGAGGTTCTGGTAGATCTCGTCGGCGATGACCCAGATGCCGTGCTCTGCGGCCCACTCGCCGATGGCGCGGGTCTCATCCTGGGAGTAGACGGCGCCCGTCGGGTTCGAGGGTGAGACGAAGAGCATCGCCTTCGTCGCTGGGGTGCGTGCGGCCTCGAGCTGGTCGACGGTGACCTTGTACTCCTGGTCGGCGCCCGCGAACACGGGAACGGTCGTGCCGCCCGCGAGCTGGATGACCTCGGGGTACGTGGTCCAGTAGGGGGCGGGGAGGAGGACCTCGTCGCCCGCGCCGACGACCGTGTTGATCGCCTGGTACACGGCCTGCTTGCCGCCGTTCGTGACGATGACCTGCGAGGCGGGGACGTCCCAACCGGAGTCGCGCTTGGTCTTCTCGGCGATGGCCTCACGAAGCTCCGGCAGGCCTGGGGCCGGCGTGTAGCGGTAATTCTTCGGGTCGCTGACGGCCACGAGGGCTGCGTCGACGACGTGCTGCGGGGTGGGGAAGTCGGGCTCGCCCGCGGCGTAGCTGATGACGGGTCGGCCTGCGGCCTTGAGGCCCTTGGCCTTCGCGTCGACCTTGAGCGTTGCGGATTCGGCGATCGCGGCGATGCGAGGAGAGAGACGTGAGTCGGAAACCATGGCTTCGAGTCTAGGTCCGGAGCCGCTTCGCCGTCCGCGAGTTGCGCCCGCGTTGGACTTCCGGCTCGCACCTGTCGTATGCTTTCCTGGTTGCCGAAAGCGACATACTGAAACGCGCCTGAAACTGTTCCTGGAACGGCGGCAGACCGTATCAGGGTGAACGGATGCGCGCATCCGGTTTTCACGCAAAGGGCGGTGGCTCAATTGGTAGAGCAGCGGTCTCCAAAACCGCAGGTTGCAGGTTCGAGTCCTGTCCGCCCTGCATTTCGGTGCTGAACGCACCCACTACGGGGCCCACCATCGAAGGTCTCAACCATCGAAAGGGAGAGCGCGTGAGTCCAAGCAAGTCAGACGAAGCGACCGATGTCGCCGAGTCAAAGCGAGGCTCCGAGCCCAAGCGCGGCCTCGTCGGCCGTATCGCTCTTTTCTTCCGCCAGGTCATGGGTGAGCTCAAGAAGGTCGTCACCCCGACCCGCGCGGAGCTCTTCAAGTTCACGGGCGTCGTGCTCGTCTTCGTCATCTTCATGATGGCGCTGGTCACGTTGCTCGACTTGCTCTTCGGGTGGGGCGCGTCGTGGGTCTTCGGTCAGGGAAGCTCGCTCTTCCCGAGCGAGCCGGCGGCGACGCCGGTCCCGACGGAGTAGCCGAAGCGCCCCGGCCCCAAGCCTCCACCGACAACGGGCGAGCAGCCCAGCACCACAGAATCGAGATGAGGAATCGTGTCAGACCCGAACGTCGCCGACCCGAACGGTCTTTACGAGACCGCACTGGAGCAGGACTCCGAAGTCGTAGAGGCTCAGGAGGGTGACCGCGACATCGACGCAGAGCTCGACGCCGCCCACGAGATCGAAGAGTCCGATGAAGTCGTGACCGAGGAAGACCTCGACGATGGAGAAGGCGCGGACGTCGTCGACCCAGAGGTCGACGCGATCGTGAACGACGTTCTCGAGATCGACACGAGCGAGGAAGAGGCAGCCGCGGCTGCCGCGACCGAGGACGAAGAGGTCGAGGCCCGCGAGGAGGACCCTGACGTCGACCCGTATGAGACCTTCAAGCGCGAGCTGCGCCTCAAGCCAGGCAAGTGGTACGTCATCCACACGTACGCCGGCTTCGAGCGTCGCGTTAAGCAGAACCTCCACCAGCGCACTGAGTCCATGAACATGAGCGACTTCATCTACCAGGTGGAAGTTCCCATGGAAGACGTGGTCGAGATCAAGAATGGACAGCGCAAGATGGTCACGCGCGTCCGCATCCCCGGCTACGTGCTCGTTCGCCTCATGCTGAATGAAGACAGCTGGTCGGTTGTTCGCCACACCCCAGGTGTGACGGGCTTCGTGGGCAACGCTCACAACCCGACCCCGTTGCGCTTCAACGAGGCATTTGAGATGCTGAAGAGTCTTGTTGAGATCGCAGAAGCGCCCGCGAAGGCGAACGCTTCCGGTCAGGGCGGCGTTCAGAAGCGTCAGCCCATTGCTGAGATCGACTTCGAGATCGGCGAGACCATCACGATCAAGGAGGGCTCCTTCGAGGGGCTCACCGGTTCGATCAGCGAGATCAAGCCAGAGAGCGGAAAGCTCACTGTGCTCGTGTCGCTGTTCGAGCGCGAGACCCCGGTCGAGCTCAGCTTCGACCAGGTCACGAAGCTCTAGGCCTCAGGGGCCACTGCTTCACCACAGTTTTGCAGCGACGCCCGCGTCGACTGCCTGAACCACCGGAGTCCGGAACCGCCGGGCCACCGGGAGAGCGCCGCGCATCTGCGCGGAGTTCGAATCGAAAGAAGGAAAAGACATGGCACCCAAGAAGAAGGTCTCGGGTCTGATCAAGCTTCAGATCCAGGCTGGCGCCGCTAACCCGGCTCCTCCTATCGGCCCCGCGCTCGGTCAGCACGGCGTCAACATCATGGAGTTCTGCAAGGCCTACAACGCGGCTACCGAGTCGCAGCGTGGCAATGTGATCCCCGTTGAGATCACCGTGTACGAGGACCGCTCGTTCACCTTCATCCTGAAGACCCCTCCTGCTGCCGAGCTCATCAAGAAGGCTGCCGGCGTCAAGAAGGGCTCCCCGACGCCTCACACGGCCAAGGTCGGCAAGCTCACCGCCGCCCAGGTCCGCGAGATCGCCGAGGCGAAGCAGTCCGACCTGAACGCGAACGACCTCGACATGGCGTCGCGCATCATCGCCGGTACGGCTCGCTCCATGGGAATCACGGTCGAGGGCTAAAGCCTTCCCGCTCCCAACACCACACGTCGCGCCCCGGGCGCGGTATTGAACATCGCGGGAGAGCCGGCCAGGCTCGCAACCGCAACTCTTGAAGGAGAACAACATGGCTAAGTCCAAGGCATACCGTGCCGCGGCAGAGAAGATCGGCGAGGACAAGTTCTACGGTCTCGCTGAGGCCGTCGAGCTCGCACGCGAGACCGGCTCGTCCAAGTTCAACAGCACCGTCGAGGTCGCTCTTCGCCTGGGTGTAGACCCTCGCAAGGCTGACCAGATGGTCCGCGGCACCGTCAGCCTGCCCAACGGCACCGGCAAGACGGCTAAGGTCATCGTCTTCGCGACGGGTGACAAGGCTGAGGCAGCTATCGCTGCTGGCGCCGACGAGGTCGGCGGCGACGAGCTCATCGCTCGCGTTGCTGACGGCTGGACCGACTTCGACTCCGCAGTCGCCACCCCTGACCTCATGGGCAAGGTCGGACGCCTCGGTAAGGTCCTCGGACCCCGTGGCCTCATGCCGAACCCGAAGACCGGAACGGTCACGACCGACCCGGCGAAGGCTGTCACCGAGATCAAGGGCGGAAAGATCGAGTTCCGCGTCGACAAGCACTCCAACGTGCACTTCATCGTCGGCAAGTCGGCGTTCACGTCGGAGCAGCTCGGGGAGAACCTCCGCGCAGCCCTCGACGAGGTCGTCCGCCTCAAGCCGTCGAGCTCGAAGGGTCGCTACATCCAGAAGGCTGTCGTCTCGACGACCTTCGGCCCCGGCATCCCGCTGGACGTCAACGCGATCTAGTCTGTCGCGAGCTGCATAGCTCAGGCGGATGCGCGCATCCGCCATCAAGAACGGCCCAGTCCTCGGACTGGGCCGTTCTTGCGTTCCCCGGTGCGACTTAGATTCGGGTGAACTCCGCGAGGGTGCTTCGTGCTGCGCTGAGGATCGCGTTCACGGTCGACGACAGCACCGACCGGTCTCGGCCGGCGACCCATCGTGGCCCGGCGCTGTCGCGATACTCGAGGAGCGTCAACGCCTCGCTGTCGTTCCCTGTTCCGAGTGACGTCTGGTGCAGTGAGAGGACGTCGACGGAGATGCCAGCCCCGTGGAGCAGCCGGGTGACGGCCTCCACGGGGCCAATCCCGTCGTAGCTGCCGCTCAGCTCGCTGCCGTCGGCGCGGACGCGGATGCTCGTGCGTGCCACTCCGTCGCGTGTCGCGACGCTCAGCTCGAGGAGCTCGAGCTCAGGCGCCGCGGCCAGCAGGTAGCTGTGCTCAAAGAGCTCGAGCAGCTGTGCCGCCTCGACTTCTCGGCCGCTCGCTTCAGTGTGTGCCTGGACGCGCCTCGCGAAGTCGATCTGCAGGCGCCGGGGGAGTTCGATTCCGTAGTCGGTTTCGAGGAGGTAGGCGATGCCGCCCTTTCCTGACTGCGAGTTGACGCG
Source organism: Pseudoclavibacter sp. AY1F1 (assembly GCF_002931075.1). Lineage (GTDB taxonomy): Bacteria > Actinomycetota > Actinomycetes > Actinomycetales > Microbacteriaceae > Pseudoclavibacter. Next base: position 86,225 of record NZ_PSTQ01000005.1, read on the forward strand.
AATGACGGCGTCGTAGTTGCGCCCGATGTCGGCCGGGTCGATCGGCAGGTACGGCACTCGCCACTCGATTTCGTGTTCTGGACGCTCCTCGCGCGCGGCACGGGAGTGCTGCTCGGCGAACCCTTTCTTGATGGCGTCCTGGTGCGTGCCGCTGAATGCGGTGTGGACGAGGTCGCCCACATACGGGTGCCTTGGGTGGATCTCGAGGCGGTTGCTGTATTCGACCGTGCGTCTGATCTCGTCGATGTCCGAGAAGTCGATCATCGGGTCGATGCCCTGCGCGTGCAGGTTCAGGGCCAGTAAGGCGATGTCGACGTTGCCGGTGCGTTCGCCGTTGCCGAAGATGCAGCCTTCCACTCGCTGGGCACCGGCAAGCACCGCGAGTTCCGCGCAGGCGATTCCCGTGCCTCGGTCGTTGTGGGGATGCACCGAGAGGATCACGGAGTCGCGCCTCGCGAGGTGCTTGTGCATGTACTCGATCTGATCCGCGTACACGTTCGGGGTCGCGACTTCGACGGTGGCGGGGAGATTGAGGATGACCGGCCGCTCGGGGGTCGCTGCCCAGAGTTCGGTCATGGCATCGCAGATGTCGATGACGTAGTCGGGTTCGGTGAGGTTGAACACCTCTGGGGAGAATTCGAAGCGCACGTTCGGCAGGTGGCCGGCGAGTTCGAGGACGTCTCGCCCTCCGGCGAGGATCAGCTCACGAAGCTGCGCGCGGTCCTTGCCGAGCACCACGTTGCGCCAGGCGGGGGCCGTGGCTGTGTACAGGTGGATCACCACGGGGTTCGTGATTCCTCTGATCGAGGCCACTGTGCGTTCGATGAGGTCCCGGCGTGCTGGGGTGAAGACGACGATCGTGACGTCGTCCGGTGCGATGTCGCTCGCAGCGATGTGCCGGACGAAGTCGTAGTCGGTCTGGGAGGCGGAGGGGTAGCCGACCTCGATCTCCTTGTAGCCCATGCGGATCATGAGCTCGAAGAAGAGGCGTTTGCGGTCGGGGTCCATCGGCTCTGAGAGCGCCTGGTTCCCATCGCGCAGGTCGACTGGCACCCAGAGTGGCGCTTTCGTGAGGCGGTGTGAGGGCCACTCTCGTTCCGTGAGGGGCACATCGACTCGCGAGTACACGTCGCGGTAGCGGTGCGATGGCATCTGCGAGTGTCGCTGACGGTTCCAGTGTGGTGCGTCGTTCGGCATTGGGCCAGCCGGTGTCGAGATCTGAGATGCAGTGCTGTGCATGGTGTTTCCTTGGCAGTCGTTGGAGGGTGACGACCGGCGCGCGCTTCGACTCCACGTCGGGGAGCCGGTCAGGCTAGGCCCCGCCGTGGCGGCGAAGAAGGAGTGTGCGCTGCATGTTGAGACGGTAGCACAACTCCTCAGACAAGTAGAGGAGTTCGTGGATGAGAGATGATGGAGCCATGAACACACTTCGCCGGGAACCACTTGCCGAACAGGCGGCTGAGGTCCTCCTGGAGCGCATTCGCGGTGGTGAGTGGGAACTGGGGCAGAAGCTGCCGGGCGAGACGACGCTCGCACCCCAACTCGGGGTCGGACGGTCAACAATCCGCGAAGCGATCCGTCAGCTCGCGGGTAGTGGCGTGCTCGCCACCAGGCAGGGCGCAGGAGTGTTCGTCACCGCGCTTGACGTGCCGGAGGGGCTGGAGGCGATGCTGAGGCGCGCCGATATCGAGACGGTGATCGAGGCGCGCATCGCGATCGAGGTCGAAGCCTCCGCGCTCGCCGCTGAGCGCCGTACGACCGCTGATCTCCGTGCAATGAGACTCGCCGCCGATGCCCGCAATGCGCAGCGCACGAGCATCGAATCGCACGTCGACGCGGACACGGCCCTGCATCGCAGCATCGTCGTCGCAGCGCACAACGAGATCCTCACGGAGCTCTTCGACGGCTTCGCGCCGCGCAGCAGGAAGGCCATGATCGGGATGCTGCGGCGTCGCGGTGAGTTCGGCAGTGACAGCGACCAGCTCGTCCACAGTCGGATCCTGGATGCGATCGCCGAGCAGGACGCCACCGCGGCGGCCGAGTTCACCCGCACTCACCTGTTGGACCTCAAAGCGAGCGTGGCGTAACCGAGGCCTGCGCTCTCAGTGCCGCCGCGGGGTGCCGCTACGCGTCGATGTCCAGGACAACCTTGCCGCGCACGTGTCCTTCCGCGATGAGCTCCTGCGCCGTGCCGGCTTCGGCGAGTGGGAACACACGGTCGACGTGCGTCTGCAGCGCGCCATGCTCGAAGAGCTGCGTGATGGTCTGCAGGATGCGTCCCTCGGGCGAGAGCTTCAGGGTCGATGCGACGATGCCGCGGTCCTCGGCGGCGGCCTCTTCGAAGAGCTCCGGGTAGCTGCCCGTCGGCACGTTGATGAGGGTGCCGCCGTCACGGAGGACTCGCAGCGAGCGGGTGCCTGTCTGGTCCTTGACGTTGCCGATGAGGTCGATGACCACGTCGACGGGCTCTGAGATGACGTCCTCGAAGCGCTCGGTCCGATAGTCGATGACCTGGTCGGCGCCGAGCCCGCGCAGCCAGTCGTGGTTGCGCTCGGAGGCCGTCGTGATGACGTGCGCGCCGTAGTACGAGGCGAGCTGCACGGCGAAGTGACCGACCCCGCCAGCGCCGGCGTGGATGAGGACACGCTGTCCCGTGTAGACGCCGCCGGCTTCCACGACGGCGGCCCAGGCGGTGAGTACCGCGAGGGGCACGCCGCCCGCCTCGATGAACGACAGATTCTTTGGCTTCTTCGCGAGGCTCATGAACGGGACCGACACGTACTCGGCGTAGGCCCCTGAGTAGCGCGGGAACAGGAGCATCCCGTACACCTCGTCGCCGGGCTGGAAAGGCGCGAGCTCGTAGGAGGCGCGGACGACGACGCCGGAGAACTCGCCACCGAGGGTCGATGGGAAGCTCGCAATCGCCTTCGAGGCACCGGCGCCCGAACGGGTCTTGCCATCGATGGGGTTCACGCCGGCGGCTTTGACGCGCACAAGCGTGTCGGAGTTGAGGGTGATCGGGATGGCTGCTTCGCCGAGCTGCATCATCTCTGGCCCGCCGATGCCCGTGAGGAGGGCGGCGCGCATGGTGTCGGAGGTCGGCTGGAGATCTGCGGCGTCAGTCATGGGTGCCATTCTCCTCCGTCGCGCCTGGGCCGACTACGCGTACGTCTCTGCGTCGTAGAACGACTGCGTGTAGTCGCTGGTGCTGTGCGTGTTTCCATATCCCTGGAACGGCTGAGTGTTGCCGGTGGAGTACTGGGCGAACTCGCCTCGGTACTTCTCGACATCTTTGAGCACTTCGTTGGCGAGTGTCACGAGCTTGGCGATCTCCGCTTCGTCGCGGTCGATCCACACGAATTTCGGCTCGCGGTCCACGACGATGAAGTCCTGGTGTCGTTCCCAGACCATGAGGGTGCGCTCGGCGCCGAGCACGTACTGCTGCCACCAGATCTGGCGCATGTACGAGCGCGGGATGCGCTTCCACACCTTGTTTGTGGTCTTGATCTCCGCGAGGAGGATGCGGCCCTCTTCGTCGCAGTGCAAGCCGTCGGGGGTTGCGAGGTGGCTCTTCGAAGCCTCGGCGTGGAAGAGGAGGCCGCTCGCAGGGATGCCGTGGCGCTCCAGGACCCACCGGGCGATCTCAGGTTCGCGCTGTCGGCCGAAGTCGGTGTAGGCGTTGCCACTGAAGGAGTTGCCCATGACCTTGTCTTTGACGACCTGCTTCACGGAGGCCGGGGTCGCGAGGCGTGCTGCGTCGGTTGCCGTGACGCCGTCGGCGCGCGCCTTGAGCCAGGCCGCGCGATCGTTGGAGTCTGCGAGCACCCGCAGCAGGTGCGCGCTCATGGCCTCGACCTCGGGAGTCGCGGGCAGCTCGATCGCGGACGTCTCGCCAGAGGGGCCGTGTGCGCGCCAGACGCCGACCTCGCTGGCCGAGAGCGCCGTTGTCGCCAAGGCCGGCCGGGTCTCTGAGGTGTAGAAGCGGTGCAGCGGCTCCGCCTGGGGTTCGGACCCGACGTCGCTCGCCGCTGGATGCTCCTGCTGCGCGAATGCGGCCGGAGCCGTGTAGTCCATCAGGGCGGCAGGGCCGTAGAGCTCGCGGTCACGTCGGCGCGACTTGGGCGCAGGCTGGGGTTCGCCGAACCAGGACGTCTCGTCGACGTCGGGGCTCGGGCGGAACATGACCATCCCCCTATTCTTTCTCACACCACCGACAGAGTCGGTACCAAGCGCCGAGATGGGAGAAGAATCTGCTCCTGCTCAGGCGCTGTCTGACCCTGCCGCCATGATCGCCGTGGCCAGCGCGCGTGCCCCGTGGTCCGCATCGGCGTCTTCGACGTATTCCTCGGGGGAGTGGGAGATGCCGCTCGGGTTGCGGATGAACAGCATGGCGGTCGGGAGGTGGGCGGCGAGCACACCCGCGTCGTGCCCGGCTCCCGTGTCGAGCACGGGTGCGTCCGGGAGTGCGAGCTGGAGCGTATCTCGGAGCTTCGAGTCGAAGTTCACGGTGGGGGAGAGCGACTCTTCGACTAGCGTCGCCTCGCATCCCTGATCGGCTGCGACCTCGGCGGCCCGGGCGCGGATGCGTTCGACGAGCGCCGCGGTCACGTCGTCGTCCGGGTGACGGACGTCGAGCCAGGCATCAACGCGAGACGCGATGACGTTGGTCCCGCCCGGAACGGGCTCGAGGCGACCGACGGTGGCTCGAGCCCCGGGGACGGCGCGCGCGATCTCCTCGATGCCGACGATGAGGCGTGCGGCGGCGACCATAGGGTCGCGTCGGTCAGCCATGAGTGTTGTGCCGGCGTGGTTGCCCTGGCCGGTGAAGCTCACGCGCCAGCGGCCGTGGCCCAGGATCGATGAGCCGATCGCGACTGGCCCGGCGAGGTCGATGAGGCCACGACCTTGCTCGACGTGCAGCTCGACGAACGCGCTGAACTGAGCGAGCCGAGCGCGGTCGGCGCCGAGATGCTCGGGGGCGAAGCCGGCCGAGGCTGAGGCCTCCGCGAAGGTCGTGCCGTCCGCATCCCGGAGCGACCGTGCCCTGTCTGGGTCGATGGCGCCCGTGAGCAGCCTCGATCCGAGGCAGGCGACGCCGAATCGGGATCCCTCCTCCTCGGGGAAGACCGCGATGGCGACGGCGACGCTCGGCTGACGGCCCTCGCTCCGCAGTAGATCGATGGCGGCGAGTGCGGCAGCCACTCCGAGCGGTCCGTCGAACGCGCCGCCACCAGGCACCGAGTCGAGGTGGCTGCCCGTGATGAGCGCCCCGGAGCGGTCGCCGTCGGTACGGTCCCACCACGCCCAGATGATGCCGTTCTGGTCGACTTCGACATCGAGCCCGCGGGTCTCAGCCGCGGCGAGGAACCACTCGCGGAGCTCGAGTTCGGGATGCGAGTACACGGGCCTGCTGTAGCCGCCGCGTGTGCGATCGCGTCCCAGGTGCTCGATCTCGCGCATGAGCGAGGAGACGCTGGTCGGCTGCTTGGCCTGGCTGATCGTGTCCATGCTCTTCATCATGCGCTCTCCGTTCATGCGTCTGCACCCGCCTGGGCCGCGATGCGGAACTCTTCCGGCACGGTTCCGGCTCCCGTGAGCAGGTCCGCCGCGAGCTCCCCGAGCAGTGGCGCGAACTTCCCGCCGTGACCTGAACAAGCGGAGAGCACGACGAGGTTGTCGACTCGGTCGATCACGAAGTCCTCCGTCGGTGTCGTGGTGAACAGGCAGGTGGTCTCCGCGTACGGCTCGGGCAACACGCCAGGGAGGTATTCCGCGGCGTAGGCGATGAGCGCACGCCGGTTCGCCGCATCCACGACACCGTCCTGCCCCAGCGCCGAGTCGATGAGCTTGCCGCCGTTGAACTGCGCGACCTTCTGCCCGCGCCAGTCGGCGTCGCGGCCGCCCGGCAGCCCGTACGTCTGCAGTCTGCGTGACTTGGAGATGAAGGTGGGCCACGGGTCGGCGTCGGCTCCGACATCCTTCGCGTCGAGGTAAGGGAAGTGGTACGCCTGCTCCTGTCGAACCTCGAGCCCAGGGAACTGGTCGAGGAAGGCTCCCGGCAGCGAGAGATCCCCGAGGAGGGCAGGGAGCCAGCCGCCAGCAGCGACCACGATCGCCTCCGCCTCGACGGTCGTGCCGTTCGCCGAGTGCACGCGGTAACCGCTCGCGATCCGCTCGACTCGGGCTGCGGGCCACGAGGTGCGCAGCTCGAGCCTGCCGGTGGCGGATGCGGCGGCCAGCATCGCATTGACGGTGCCCCCCGCGTCGAGCACGCCTGCACCCGGGTGCCAGAGCACGTCAGTCTCGAACGTGAACTGCGGCCAGCGCTCGTGCGCCGCCGTTGCGCTGAGAAGCTCATGCTCGACGCCGGCGGTCGCAAGCACGGTCGCGAGGCCTGCGGGATCGCGGATGTCTCCGTGGTCGAGTGCGCCGGTCGGTCGGATGAGCTGGGTCCCGCTCACCCGCTGAAGCTCGTCCCAGCATGCCTTCGACCGGACGACGAGGTCGGTGTACATCTGCTCTGGGTACGCGTAGCGGAAGATGCGGGCTGAACCGTGGGAACTGCCCTGCTCGTTGGCCGGGGTCGTCCGCTCGAGCACGGTCACCTGGTGGCCACGCTCGGCGAGCCGCCAGGCAGCCGAGGCGCCGGCGAGTCCTGCGCCGATGATGATGGTGTCGGTCATGTCTGCTCCCTACGTGGCCGTCGAATGGATCCTGTCTCGATTACCGCACCACCGAAAGCACTGCGTCCAATATCATTTGCAGCAGTATTGATAGTTCTCCCGAATGGATCTTATGGAGCTCCGCCAACTCAGGTACTTCCTGGCCGTCGCCGATGAGCTGCACTTCGGCCGCGCCGCCGCGCGCCTCCACATGACCCAGCCGCCCCTCACCGTGGCCGTGCGCAAACTCGAGGAGGAACTCGGCGTCGAGCTGTTCGAGCGCACGACCCGGAACGTCTCGCTGACCGCCGCCGGCCGCATGTTCCGCCAGAGAGCGGGGGCGGTGTTGGAGGACCTCGAGTCGGCCGTTGCCGACCTGGGTGACGTCGCCGCCGGGGTTGCCGGGCGCCTGCGCATCGGTTTCGTGAGCTCGGCGAGCTACAGCGTGCTTCCCCGAGGGCTGCAGGCGTTCCAGGAACTCAGGCCACGCATCCACCTCGAGCCGCGCTCGCTCACCAGTGCCGAGCAGATCACACTCCTGCTCGAGGGGGAGCTCGACGTGGGAATCCTGCGTGATCCCCTCTCGGTGCCGGGGCTCCACGCGACGCTGCTGGAGGGCGAGGACCTCGTGGCCGTGCTCCCCGCGGCCGATGCGCTCGCCGCCGAGTCGATCGTGCCTGCCTCGAGCTTCCACGAGAAGGCGGTTGTGCTGTTCCCATTCGAGCTCATGCCAGGGTTCGTCTCCGCCGTCATGTCCTGGCTCGGGACGGCCCAGGCTGTGCCGCGCATCGTGCAGAGCGTCATCCACCAGGAGACGGTGCTCGGCCTCGTGGCTGCTGGAGTCGGGGCGTCGATCCTGCCGGCCTCTGTCGCACGCTTCCAGATGCCGGGGGTGGTCACCCGCCCTCTGCTCGGCTCCCCGCGCACGGAGCTGTATGCGGTCGAAAGCCCGCGCTCGCACCCCAGCTCCGCACTGCTCATCGACAGCCTCCGCGGCTCGAAGTGAGGAACTGTGTACCTCACGTTGACGACCGGCGCGCGAACATGTACTCTTTCGGAAGCCCAAGACCGCAGGTCTTCGTTGTGCGTGAGAACGTACACGAACGAAGGTTCGCAAGAACGTCCCGCGCAGGTGAACGAAGCAGAACTGCTCTGCGCGCAAGCGCATCCTCTCAGCTCCGGTCCACCTGCGACCGGAGCTTTTTTGTGTGTTGTGCATCGAAGATGCGCCTGCGGTGCGTGAATGACAAACGTGATTCACGTGCAAGAGAGAGAGGAGTGCCATGGCGACCAAGGAAGCAACTGTTGCCGAGCTTCAGGACTTGTTCCAGAACTCGACCGCCGTCCTGCTGACTGAGTACCGCGGTCTCACTGTTGCGCAGCTCAAGACGCTGCGTCGCACTATCGGTGAGCACGCAAGCTACGCCGTGGTGAAGAACACGCTGACGAAGATTGCGGCGAACAACGCCGGAATCACCGCGTTTGACGACGAGCTGGCTGGACCGAGCGCAATCGCGTTCGTGCACGGCGACCCCGTCGCAGTCGCGAAGAGTCTTCGTACCTTCGCCAAGGACAACCCTCAGCTGGTTCTGAAGGGCGGTTTCTTCGATGGAAACGCCCTCAGCGCAGAAGAGGTCAACAAGCTCGCCGACCTCGAGTCCCGCGAAGTTCTGCTCGGCAAGCTTGCCGGCGCCTTCAAGGCCTCGCTGTTCGGTGCCGCATACCTGTTCACCGCGCCTGCAGCCAAGGCTGTTCGCACGGTCGAGGCATTGCGCGAAAAGCAGGAGTCCGCGAACTAGTCCTACGGGATCTCGCGGCTAGAACAACACACAAGGAGAAAACACATGGCAAAGCTCACGACTGACGAGCTCATCGCAGCATTCAAGGAGCTCACGCTCATCGAGCTCTCCGAGTTCGTCAAGGCGTTCGAGGAGACCTTCGAGGTCACCGCTGCTGCTCCCGTTGCAGTTGCAGGCGTTGCTGCTGCAGCAGCAGACGCACCCGAAGAGGAGGAGAAGACGGAGTTCGACGTCATCCTCGAGGGTGCTGGCGACAAGAAGATCCAGGTCATCAAGGAGGTGCGCGCACTCACGAGCCTCGGCCTCGGCGAGGCGAAGGCACTCGTTGACGGCGCTCCGAAGCCCGTTCTTGAGGGCGTCAACAAGGAAGCTGCTGACAAGGCAAAGGACGCCCTCGAGGCTGCCGGCGCTTCGGTGACCGTCAAGTAGTCATCCCGCAGCGGTTCTGCGCGGCGTGTTCCGACACGCCGAAGGAACTTTTTTCACGAGGCACCGCATCCGGTTTCCGGATGCGGTGCCTCGTTCCTTGTCCCCAGAAAACCCCTGTTGAAGATGCGATTCCTGAGGTCAGTGTGACCAATGTGACTGGTGTGTCGACCGAGAATCGAAACTTTCAGCGTGTCGCTTGACCCGTTTTCGGCCTCGACGGACAATAATCCGCCGTGTTAGCGTCCCCTCATGCTTTCCGACACCTTCAAGAGCGCCCGCGCTCGCACTACCGCCCTCGTCATCGCCTTCGGCGTCGTCGCCGGTGGGGTAGCAGTCACGGCCGCGCCTTCCTTCGCTGCGAACGGCGACCAGGTAGACGCGAGTGTCGATGGAGACACCAGCGCCGCATCCGCTTCCGTCTCCGAAGAGACGATCGCCGCGGACGCCCCGGGTCTCACCGTTACTGGATCCGGCTTCACGCCAGGCAACCTCGTCCACGTGCAGGTTGTCGGCCCCGACGGAGAGACCAACTGGTCCTGGGGGACCGAGTCGCACAAGGTCGACGAGTCCGGAGCGGTCAGCGCCGAGCTGACGAGCGACGTGCCATGGACTGAGGGCGACTACGCCGTAGTCCTCTTCGAGTCTGACGACGTGCAGGCCTCGACCGCCTTCGCGGCTGAAGCCTCCCTCGACACTGAGACGCCAGCACCGACTGAGACGGCCACTCCAGAGCCCACGGAAACCTCGACAGAGACCGCGTCGCCGGAGCCGACCGAGACTGAGACGGCCACGCCTGAGCCGACTGAGACGGCCACTGAGACGCCGGAGCCCACACTCACCGAAGAGCCCACGCTCGAGCCGACCGAGACGACGAGTGTCACGCCAACCGCCACTGAGACGGTCACGCCGGAGCCGACCGAGACCGAGGCGCCAGTCGTCGAGGCCGCCGTCGCGACCGAGCAGTCCAGCTACACGCAGGATGAAGCCGCGAAGGGGATCACGTACGTCGCAACCGGCTTCACGCCAGATGTTGAGCTCGAGCTGACGCTGGTGCTTCCGGACGGCGAAGAGGCACCCTTCGAAGCTGCAGAACCGATCGTCCCGGATGCTGACGGCAACTACGCCGGCATCATCACGTACGACGGTGCGTGGGCGACTGGCAGCTACGGCATCAAGCTGACCACAATCACTCCCGACGCCACGACTCCGCCTGCTGCGACAGTCCCCGCGGCCGAAGAGGCTGAATCTGACTCGAGCCTGCTCATCGTGTCGGGTGAGTCGGAGCTGACGCGGGCTGCTGAATCGCCCGCAGCCACCGAGGTGCCGGCCCCTGCTCCGGTGAGCTTCCTCGAGCAGGAAGCCTCGACCACCTTCGAGGTCACCGGCGATGCGGTCTCGACATCCACGGCGACGCCGAGCGCATCCGCTGCCCCTGCTGGCAACGGCAGCAACGGTAGCGCTGACGGCAAGGGCAAGGCGCAGAATAAGTCGCTCGCGACCACGGGTGCCGAGGATGTGTTCGGGGCCGCAGGCATTGGCCTTCTGGTGCTCGGCCTCGGCGCAGCAGCTGTGACGGGCGCGCGCTTCCTGAGCCGCCGTCGCGAGAGTTGATTCGTCAGCACTGAAGCTGAACAGTGAGCGGGGCCGGACGCCGAATGGCGTCCGGCCCCGCCGCTTTCGTCTGACGGGCAGATATCTATGCATATTCAAGCGCTCGGGGAGAAGTCCCCGTCTTCGAGGCCGGTCCAGAAGCGTGCGTCAAAACCTAATCTGATCAGGCATTTTCAGTCGACCGAGCGAGTCCACTGAAGCAATAGCTCACTAGGATCGTCCGTAACCTTCTGGACATCACCTGTGAGTCAGGCCACTCTTTAGTTATGGCTTCCTCATTCTCCTCCTCGTCGCGCAAGCGCGCGTCTGCCCTCACGATCGCCTTCGGTGTGCTCGCCAGCGGTGCCGTGCTGACCGCTGCACCCGCGTTTGCAGCGACCACCACGCCTCCGGCGACCCCCGTCGAGACGACTCCTGCCGCCACCGAATCGGCTGCTCCGACCGAGACGACCGCTCCGACGGAGACGTCCTCAGAGGAGTCGACGCCGTCGTCGACCCCCTCCGAGGAAGCGGCGACGCCGGCGCCCACTGAGTCGGCTGAGGCACCTGCCGCCGCCGGTGCAACGACGAAGCCCAGCTTCACGCCTGACGAGGGCATCACGTACGTCCTCACCGGGCTGGCGCCCGAAACCAAGCTGTCGAGCATCACTCTCACGCTGCCTGACGGTAGCGCTGTGGCAGTGCCCGCGGCAGCAGGCAACGCCTGGACCACGGACGCCGAAGGCACGTACGCGGGCGAGATCACCAGCACTGGGCTCCTCGCTGAGGGTGCATACTCCGCCACTGTCACGCAGGACTACACCGACGACGCCGGCCAGCCGGCTCAGAACGTCGTCAACTTCAGCTTCGCCGTTGCCGCCGTCGCCACGGCCACGCCGACGCCGACCGTCGACCCGACTCCCACGGTCGAGGCACCCGTCGCGTACGCCAACGCGGGGAGCTTCCTCCCCACGGACGACATCTCCTACACGGCGCAGCACTTCACGCCGGGCCTCGCGCTCGACATCACCGTTGTCTACCCCGACGGTTCCTCCGTCGAGGTCGAGCCGACCGACGACTCCGTCGTGGCAGAAGACGGCACCTACCCCGGTGTCCTCATCAACCAGTCGGGCACAGCGCTGCCCGTCGGCGAGTACACGGTGACGCTGTCGCAGTCGAGCGGTCTCTCGGCCACCTTCACGTTCCTGATCGCCGAGGCAACCCCAGGCGGCACGACGTCGCCCACGACGACCGCAGCTCCTGCGGGCAACGGTGGCGGCACGAACACGGGCCACAAGACGCCTGAGCTCGCTACCACGGGTGCAGAAGACGTCTTCGGCGCGGCAGGCATCGGCCTCCTCGCCCTCGCTACGGGCGCCGGCGTGCTCGTCGCTCGCCGCCTCGCGGCCAAGAAGGCCTAGTAGCCCACCGAGCTCTTCGCTGAGAGGGCGTCACCTTCGGGTGGCGCCCTCTTTTTGTGCGCCGCCTGCGCCCGCCGGTCTGTGCCCGCGCGTCTGCGCGCGCCCGCCCGCATCCGGCCGCCCATGCCTCCGCAAACATGCGGGAGATGCAGGTTCCCTGCGTCAGGAAGCTGTTTCTCCCGTATGGATGCACCATCGAGCGGCTGGGACGCGCGGGCGTCGCCAAGCTGCGAGCGCGCGGCGAGATGACGAAAGCCCCGACCTGGAATCCCTGGTCGGGGCTTTCGTGCGCGTGGCGGAGGATAGGGGATTCGAACCCCTGAGGGCTTTCACCCAACACGCTTTCCAAGCGTGCGCCATAGGCCACTAGGCGAATCCTCCGTGGGAGCGCCAGGCGCTCACCTCGAAAGAGCATAGCGGTTCTCGCGACCGTTCGTGAACGCGAGCGCCAAAACGCCCCCAACAGGCAACCCCCGACGGGCTCCTCGCTAGAGTTTCTTGACTGCTGATCCGATCTCCACGTCGCCCGAAACGACTTCGAACTGCTTGTGGATGCCCGCGTGGCGGTCGAGGAGGGCCGCGATCACCGCGGCCACGTCGGCGCGCGGGATGGACCCGCGTTCGACCTGCTCGCCCACCTTGACGAGGCCGGTGGGCTCATCGTCGGTGAGTCCACCGGGGCGCACGATGGTCCAGTCGAGCTTGGCGCTGCGGGCGCGGATGTTCGCGTCGGCCTCGCTCTTGGCCCGGAGGTACACCTGGTAGACGTCGTCAGAGTCTCGGTCGAACGTGTCGGTGCCGATGGCAGAGACGACGACGAACCTGCGGATGTTCGCGAGCTCTGCCGCATCCGCTGACAGGATGGCGCCGTCGCGGTCGAGTGTGAGCTTGCGCTCCGCCGTGCTCCCGGGCCCTGCGCCGGCCGCGAAGACGACCGCGTCGACGTGGCCGAGCTGCTTTGCGAGATCTGTCGGGGAGTTCTGCTCGAGATCGGCGACGACGGGGTCCGCGCCGAGCTCCTTGAGGGAGTCGACGTAGTCCGGGTTGCGGATGATGCTCGTGACGCGGTGTCCGCGCTGGATGAGCTGGGTCGTTAGATGGCGTGCGATCTGACCGTTTCCACCGATGACTGCGATTCTCATGCCCACCAGTCAAGCTGGTCAGCCTGAGTTCGAGGCCAGCGTTCGCGGCGGGCGATCTGCGCGGCGCGTCCTCAGCGGCGGAGAATTGTGGCCCCCTGCGGTTCCGCCCCCGCGGAACAGCGTTGCGCCACAACCCTGCGACCGGGGCGAGGATGCGGCGTCGGGTGAGGCAAGCGCACTTGCTGCATCCGCAAAAGAAAAGACCCCCCGCGCACCCGCCAGAGCCCGGTTACCCTTGCTGCGTTTCCGCCCTGGGGGAGTTGGCCTGGATGGCGCCACGCGAGGAGCCGTCGACCAGCATAGCGCGACCATCGCCGTACGCGAATTCCGTTCCGCCACAATTGGCAGGATCACGACAGCCCGCTGACTCTCCACCCGACTACCATTGCCAGACGTGGGGACAAGCATCTACATCACGTCATCAGAGGGTCACTCTGGCAAGTCAGCCGTCGCTCTCGGGGTCGTGAATGCCCTGAGTCGCTCGATCGGCAGGGTCGGCGTGTTCCGGCCCATAGTCCAGAACGCCGAGGCGCGAGACGACATCCTCGAGCTCCTGCTCTCGCAGCTCGACCCGCAGAATCGCGGTCTCGAGTACGAGTCCGGCTTCGGCGTCACCTACGACGACGTGCACGCCGATCCGGACGAGGCGCTCTCCCGCATCGTCACCCGATATCGCGCGCTCGAGCGCCGCTGCGACACGGTGGTCATCGTCGGCAGCGACTTCACCGACATTGGCAACCCGGCAGAGCTCGGCTTCAATGCTCGTGTCGCCGCTAACCTCGGCGCACCCGTCCTGCTTGTCCTGACCGGCCTCGACGCCGACAAGGGGCAGCCGCGCACGCCAGAGCAGCTTGCGCAGGCGCTCGAAGTGACGCTGCCGGAACTGGACGCGGCCCACGCCACCCTGCTCGCGATCGCTATCAACCGGGCCGACGAGAACGCGACGGAGGAGGTTCGCCTGGCAGTCGCCGAGCGCGCCCTCCGCGAGCTCGGCCACAAGGTGCCCGTGTGGGCGATCCCCGAGACGCCGCTCCTCATGGCACCGTCCCTGTCTCAGCTGCTGGATGCGGTCGGCGGCGAGCTCGTCTATGGCGACCGTGAGCTCCTCGGCCGCGAGGTGCTTGGCATCGTGCTCGCGGGAATGTCGATGCAGAACGTCCTCGAGCGACTCAAGGAAGGCGCGGTTGTGGTCATCGCGGCCGACCGCACGGACGTTCTGCTTGCCGTGCTTCTGGCCCAGGGGGCTGAGACGTTCCCGTCGCTCGCTGGCATCGTGGTGAACGGGCCATTCGAGTTCCCGCCGGCGGTCGAGCGTCTCATCAACGGACTCAACGTCCAGGTGCCGATCATCCGCACCAACTTCGGCACGTACGACACTGCCCAGCGCATCATGCAGACGCGAGGCCGCCTCGCAGCTGCGGGCATCTCGCGACGCAAGATCGACCTCGCTCTCGCGAAGTTCGAGCAGCACATCCCGGCCATCGAGGTCGTCGCGCTGCTCAACGTGAAGCAGTCACTGGTCGTCACGCCGCTGATGTTCGAGAACACGCTCCTCGACCGTGCCCGTTCCGACCGCAAGCACATCGTGCTGCCAGAGGGCAGCGACGACCGCATCCTCGTGGCTGCTGGCTCGCTGCTGGCCCGCGAGGTTGCCCAGATCACGATCCTCGGCGAGGAGTCCGTGGTGCGTGGCCGTGCATCCGCCCTCGGCGTCGACCTCTCGGCGGCCAACGTGCTCAGCACAAGCAACCCCGACTACGTGGCACGCTTCGCCGAGGAATACGCGAGGCTCCGCGCCCATAAGGGCGTCACGATCGAGGCCGCCACCGAGCGAGTACGCGACGTCAGCTACTTCGGCACACTCATGGTGCACCTCGGCCTGGCCGACGGCATGGTCTCTGGCGCCGCGCACACGACGGCGCACACCATCCGCCCTGGCTTCGAGATCGTCAAGACCAAGCCAGGCGTCTCCGTCGTCTCGAGCGTCTTCCTCATGGCCCTCGCCGACCGGGTGCTCGTCTACGGCGACTGCGCCGTCAACCCCGACCCGACCGCCGAGCAGCTCGCCGACATCGCGATCTCCTCGGCCGAGACGGCGAACCAGTTCGACATCGCGCCTCGCGTGGCGATGCTCTCCTACTCGACGGGCGAGTCGGGCTCCGGCGCCGACGTCGACAAGGTCCGAACGGCGACCGGCATCGTACGCGAGCGGATGCCCGAGCTGCTGGTCGAAGGACCCATCCAGTACGACGCGGCGACGGATGCTGCGGTCGCGAGCAAGAAAATGCCTGGCAGTGAGGTGGCCGGGCGCGCGACGGTGTTCATCTTCCCCGACCTCAACACGGGCAACAACACGTACAAGGCGGTGCAGCGTTCGGCCGGTGCCGTCGCGATCGGGCCGATCCTGCAGGGACTCAACAAGCCCATCAACGACCTGTCCCGTGGGGCGCTCGTCTCAGACATCATCAATACCGTCGCCATCACGGCGATCCAGGCCCAGCGCTCCTGAGGGCGTCCGCCTCACGTCCTGCCCGCGCCTCGCGGGTCTCGAGAAAGGGTGCTCATGAGCATCGTCCTGGTCGTCAACTCCGGCTCCTCGTCCTTCAAGTACCAGCTGATCGACATGGAACGCGAGGCGACGCTCGCGTCCGGTCTTGTCGAGCGCATCGGTGAGCCCGTCGCGAGCGTCACCCACAAGTCCGGTGGAGCGACCTTCACCCGTGAGGCCGACATCCCGAACCATACGCGTGGCTTCGAGGCGATGCTCGAGGGCTTCGAGGAGCACGGTCCGAGCCTCGCCGAGTTCCCGCCACTTGTCGTGGGCCACCGTGTGGTGCACGGCGGGCGCCGCTTCTTCGACGCAGCGGTCATCGACGGCAAGGTGCTGCAGGACATCGAGGACCTCATCCCGCTCGCCCCGCTCCATAACCCGGCGAACCTCGAGGGCATCGTCGGCGCCCGCGACGTCTTCGCAGAGACGCCGCACGTCGCGGTGTTCGACACCGCCTTCCACACGACGATGAGCGAGGCCTCGTCGCTCTACGCGCTGGATGCCGAGGTCGCGAAACAGCACCGGGTGCGCAAGTACGGCGCGCACGGCACGAGCCACAAGTTCGTCTCCGAGGAGACCGCCAGCTTCCTGGGCCGCGACCTGCGCGAGCTCAAGACGATCGTGCTGCACATCGGCAACGGCGCCAGCATGTGCGCCGTCGACGGCGGGCGTTCGGTCGAGACGAGCATGGGCATGACGCCGCTCGAGGGGCTTGTCATGGGCACGCGAACTGGTGACCTCGACCCGGCGGTTCTGGTGCACCTGTCGCGGCGTGGCGGCTACACAATCGACCAGCTGGACGATCTCCTGAACCGCAAGTCGGGGCTGCTCGGGCTCACGGGCTCCGGCGACATGCGCGACGTGCGGCAGAAGGCCAACGCCGGGGACGAGCGCTCGCAGCTCGGGCTCGCGGTCTACGCGCACCGCATCCGCCACTACCTCGGCGCGTACATGCTGCTGCTCGGCGGTGCCGACGCGATCGTCTTCACGGCGGGCATCGGCGAGAACGATGCGCAGCTGCGGGCCGACGTGCTCGAGGGTCTTGAATGGCTCGGCGTGAAGTTGTCGCCCGAGCGAAACGAGTCGCCGTCACGGGATGCGCGCCGCATCTCCACAGACGACTCGCGCATCGAGGTGCTGGTCGTGCCCACCAACGAGGAGCTCGAGATCGCACGGCAGAGCCTGGCCGCGATCGCCTGACAGCATTGAAGTCAAGGGCAGATCGCGCGCCCGCGAGTGCGCGACCTGCCCTTCGCGTGGCTACTCAGGTGACTGAATGGCGCACCTGGTGCTCGGGGGCTCGCCAAAGCTCCTCGTCCAGCACTCTCCGCAGGGTCTCGACCGCATCCCAGACATCTGCGTAGCCGATGTAAAGCGGGGTTATGCCGAACCTCAGCACATCCGGTTCCCTGTAATCCCCGACGACTCCCTCTGCGATGAGCGCTTGCATGACAGCGTGGCTGTTCGGGTGGTGAAAGCTCACATGGCTACCGCGCTTCTCCGGATCGCGTGGCGTGATGAGGGTCAGGGGGTGGGCTGGGAGGCGCGTCTCTACAAGTTCGATGAAGAGCGTCGTGAGGGCGATGGACTTCCCTCGTACGAGGTTCATGTCCGCCTCGAGTGCGAGATCCAGCCCCGCCTGCATCGTTCCGAGCGAAATGATCGGCTGTGTGCCGGACAGGAAGCTACGAATGTCGCGGGCGGGTCGATAAGTCGTCTCCATGTCGAAGGGGCGCGCGTGACCCCACCAGCCGGACAGAGGCTGTTGAGCGTCCGCCAGGTAGCGCTCAGCCACCCAGATGAATGCCGGAGAGCCGGGCCCCCCATTGAGGTACTTGTATGTGCACCCGACGGCGAAGTCAGCGTCGGCTTTGTCGAGGCTGATGGGCAAGGCGCCAGCAGAATGACAGAGGTCCCAGATCGTGAGCGCTCCAACCTCATGAGCTAGACGCGTTACTCGCTGTATGTCCCACAAGCTGCCGGAACGGTAGTTGACCTGTGTGAGAAGCGTGACGGCGACGTCCTCGTCAAGGGCGTCCTCAATGCAGAGCTCATCGTCGACCAAGCGGAGTTCGTAGCCTCGGTCGAGGAAGCGGATCAAGCCCTCAATGATGTAGAGGTCGGTGGGGAAGTTGTCACGTTCTGACAGGATCACCCGGCGTTCAGGATGATGTTCAGCCTGAATCTGGAGAGCGGCCCCGAGCGCCTTGTAGATGTTGATGCTCGTGGTGTCAGTTGCCACACACCCACCAGAATCTCCTCCGACAAGGGTGGCGATTTTTTTGCCTAGCCGGAGCGGAAGGGCGAACCACTCGTTCTTGTTCCAACTTGTGATGAGGTCGTTTCCCCATTCCGTTTCGATGATTTCCTTCGCCCGCTCCGGCGCGCTTTTGGGAAGCACGCCTAGGGAGTTCCCGTCGAGGTAGACAAGATTCTCTGGAACGGAGAAACGTCTACGGAATTCCCTGAGTGGGTCAGATGCATCCGCGGTGACGCACTCCTGGCGGCTTTGAAGAGGATGGGTGGGGCCGGTCATGGATTCCTCCGAGTGGGGATGATTGGGTTGGGGGTGGGAATAGAACACACGGCTTCTCGTCGGAAGACGGCTCTCACGGGCGCTGCGTCTGCACCGATCCAGAGTGCTGGGAGTGCGATGAGATCACCGAATCCTTCCGGCACTCGAGTCAGGTCGAGGCCTTCCAACATGACGACCCCCGCGTCGATTGCGGCGCTATGAGCAGGAAGCATCTTGCTCGTCTCCGGGTCAAAAGACAGGAGGTCGATGCCGATCAGACGTCCGCCATGATCCCCAAACCACTGCACGAACGCAGGGTCGAGGCCGGGTGTCTGCCCATCCCAAGTCGAAACTGGGGCGTCGCGGTGCCGAAGAAGCACTCTCTTGATGCTGGATGCTTCGCGACCGACACCCCTGGCAAGGGCTGCTATCCGTGATCGAACCAGTGTGAGAGGCGCGAAGCCGTGGGGCGAGGTGGAAACACCCACGAGAGGACGAACGTCGACAATCAGGCAGTCGCCGATGCACGCGTCCAGCGGGGTCCGGTCGATCGAATGCCCCCCGCTTCGGACATGCGATGGTGCATCGATGTGCGTTCCAATGTGTGTCGTGGTGGTCACTGTGTCCACGTTGACTGCGTCGCCGGCCTCGATGCTCCACCGAGATGCCCGTCGGAACGGTTGGTCCCCCGGCCAGGGCGGCGTCAGCGCGTCGACCGGTGTGGTGAGATCGTGGAGAGTTGTCTGGACCTGCGCGCGATTGAGAGCGACGCGAGCATCAGTCACCGGAAACCCCTTCCGCCGAGCGCCGAGTCCGCGCACGTCGGACGAAGAGGTAAGCAAAGCTGCACAGCAGCAGAGTCGGGATCCCGAACGCGAGTGTCGCCTGGAAATCAGCAACGAACACAGTCGTGATCGTGATGGCAAGCATCATGACAGCTCCAAAGTAGGAGCCGATGCCTGTCGCTCGAACGCGGTACTTGAGCACGGTGTTTGTCTTCAGCAAGCGACGCCGGAAGGCGATATGAGTTACGAAGATCATCAACCACGTGAACATGGCGCCGAACATGGAGATCGCGAGCATGGTTGTGAATGCTTGACCCGGGATGATGAAGCCGACGACTGCGGCGATCGCGATGCCGGCGGTGGACAGCATGAGTGCGTTCACGGGTGCACCGTTCGGGCGAATTTTTCCAAGTGCTCGCGGGGCCTCGCCGGCTCGCGACAGAGAGAACATCATTCGAGTAGAGATGTAGAGCTGGCTATTCATCGCCGACAGTGCAGCGATGATGACGATGAAGTTGAGAATCGAGTCTGCGAACGGGATGCCGATGACCTGCATCACGGTCACGAACGGGCTGCCCCCGCTGAGGATCTCTGAAACCGGTGCGATAGAGACGATGAGCGTCAGTGTGAGGATGTAGAAGACGACGAGTCGGAAGATCGTGGCCTTGTACGCCTTCTTGACAGCTTTCTCAGGCTCTTTGGCTTCTCCGGCAGCTACCGCGATCATTTCGATGCTCAGGTAACTGAAGATCGAGATGACGACAGCGATCCAGATACCTGAAAGACCGTTGGGCGCGAAGCCACCCTCTGCACCCCAGTTGCTCGCGCCGAACGAAGGGTTGCCGGAGAAGAAGACGACTCCGGTGCCCACGATGATGAAGGCCACGATTGCGAAGACCTTGATCGCTGAGAACCAATACTCGAGAGTTCCGAAGTTCTTCACGTTCATTGTGTTGACGGCGATCAGGGTACCCGCGAAGAGCACGACCCAGATGAGCGGCGGCACGGTGGGGAACCACAACTGCATGTACTCGCCGACAGCGGTCACCTCCGTGCCCACGGCGAGTACGATGCACGCCCAGTACATGTAGCGAACAAGGAAACCCATCATGGGGCTCAGATAGTGCTCGGCGTAGGCGCCGAATGAACCGGAGGTGGGGTGCTGCACGGTCATCTCGGCGAGCGCGGCCATGAGCAGCAATGCGATCGTGCCGCCGATGATGTAGCTGATGACGACGGCGGGGCCGGCGTAGCCGATCGCGAATTTGCTGCCGAGAAAGAGTCCTGTCCCGACCGCGCCGCCGATGGCGATCATGCTCAGCTGGCGGGCAGTGAGCCCCTTCTGCAAGCCGATCTCTCTGGTCTGAATATCACTAAATTCGGGCATGGATTGGAATCCCTTCGAGCGCCATTGCAGGTCGGTGTCCTTGAACGCGCAGTTCCGCACCTCAGGAGATGCGCGAACGTTCTGCGTGGAAGCGTGCCAAATCTGCCATTTCGACCGTCTGTGAGCTAGCCTTCAGGACAAGATTCGAGTTTCGGGTCGAAATTCCGCAATTTCGAGATTTTTGGGACACCAGTAGGGGAAACTGTGAATGAAATTCAGTTGTCCAAGAGCGATCGCCTGATCCTCACCGAGCTCTCGAAGGACGGCAAACTCACGAACCGGGAACTCGCGTCACGGGTGGGGCTCGCACGGTCGACTTGTCACGGTCGTGTGCGAGCGCTGGAAGCTGCCGGGGTCATCCGTGGCTACCACGCCGAGATTGACTCCGTGTCGACCGGGACCAGCGTGGAGGCGCTCGTCTCCGTAGGGATGCTCGCAACAGTGCGTTCGCAGGTCACACAGGTGATGCCTCGACTTCGAGCGATCCCTGGGGTGCAACGTGTGTATCTGGTGGGGGGCGACTACGACTTCCTGCTTCACGTGGCATGCGCGAGTGTGCCTGCACTCAGAGATCTCATCCGTATTCACCTCACCGCCGATGGATCCTTCGGGAGCACTCGCACCCAGATCGTGTTCGAGCGAATGGAAGGGGGCGCACCGCTCGGTTGAAGACGCTGGTCCGCGGCGAGTCGCTAGGAGGGGGTATGCATTGGCGCCCTAGATCGAAACACCGCATTGCTCGCATCGGCGTCGGTGGCGCCGTCTACGATGGAGCGCATGGCCACAGCCCTGTATCGCCGCTATCGGCCTGAGAACTTCGCCGAGATGATCGGGCAGTCGCAGGTCACCGAACCCCTCATGACCGCGCTCCGCACCGGCCGCGTCAACCACGCCTACCTCTTCTCCGGTCCGCGCGGCTGCGGCAAGACGAGTTCCGCGCGTATTCTGGCCCGCTGCCTGAACTGTGCCGAGGGCCCAACCGACACCCCCTGCGGCGTCTGCCAGAGCTGCGTCGAGCTCGCCCGCGACGGCGGAGGGTCGCTCGACGTCTTCGAGATCGACGCCGCCAGCCACGGTGGCGTTGAAGACGCTCGCGAGCTGCGCGAGCGCGCAATCCTCGCGCCGAGCCGCGACCGCTACAAGATCTTCATCATCGACGAGGCCCACATGGTGACCTCGGCTGGTTTCAACGCCCTGCTCAAGGTCGTGGAGGAGCCACCGGAGCACGTCCGCTTCGTGTTCGCGACGACCGAGCCCGAGAAGGTCATCGGCACGATCCGCTCGCGCACGCACCACTACCCGTTCAGGCTCATCCCGCCCGCACTCATGCTCGAGTACGTCGAAGAGCTCTGCACAAGCGAGAACGTGACGGCCGAGCCTGGCGTGCTCCCGCTTGTCGTGCGCGCCGGCGGCGGTTCCGCGCGAGACACGCTTTCGCTGCTCGACCAGATCATCGCCGGCTCCGAGACGGGCCTCCTGGGCTACCAGCGTGCGGCGGCGCTCCTCGGCTTCACCGGCCAGGAACTCCTCGACGAATCGATCGATGCCTTCGCCGACGCCGACCCGGCTGCGGCCTACACGGCCGTCGATCGCGTCATCCAGTCGGGCCAAGACCCGCGCCGCTACGTCGAGGATCTGCTCGAGCGACTTCGCGACCTCATCGTCGCGAAGGCCACTGGGCCAGGCGCGGGTGCCGTGCTTCGCGGGCTCGGCGCAGACGAGGTCGAGGCGCTCCGCGTGCAGGCAGGCCGGTTCTCACCCGCCGCGCTCACGGGCATCGCTGACCTCGTCAACGAGACCCTCAGCGAGATGAGCGGCGTCACCTCGCCGAAGCTCCACCTCGAGCTGCTGGTCGCCCGCATCCTCGTCGCGTCACGTGCCGAGTTCATTGACAGCGGCACGCTGCTTGCGGTCGCGGATGCACCCGGCACGTCGCCGACACGGCTCGCCCCCGCAACTCCCGCCGCAATCGTCGCGCCTGTTGCCGAGGCGGTGCCTGCAGCGCCGCCGGCTACGGCGGCAGCTGCGGCCCCGGACGCGGAACGCAAGCCCGAGATCGTTCAGGAACCGCGCCCGGCTCGAGCCGCGGACCCGGCTCCGAGCGAGCGCGAAGCCGCTCCAACTGCGGCCGTCACTCCCTCTGCCCCTGAACAGGACACTGCCTCCGCCGCACGTCTGGCCGCCGCTTCCTGGGCCGCTGCTTCTCCCGGCTCCGGTGTGCCGTCAGCGACGCCCGAACCGGCGCCGGTCGAAGCTGGAACCCCTCGTCCGGAACCGGTTGTCATGGCACCCACTGATGCCGATGCACCCACTGATGCCGATGCTCCAGTCGAGGACGAGCCCGCTGCCCCACCCGTTGGGGACCCCAACTCTGACTCCGAGCCCGAGCGCACTCCTGCGCCCGAGCCCTCGCCTGGGTCTGAGCCCTCGCCTGTGCCCGAGCCCTCGTCTGAGTCTGAGTCTGACGCCGAGCATGCCCCGGAGTCCTCGCCTGAGCCAGCGGCAGTGGTGGCGCCAGAAGCAGAGGCAGGGCTCGAACCAGCTTCCGGTGCGGAGACCGAGGCAGAGCCGGTTTCCGCGTCCGAACCCGCGTCCGGCTCCAGATCTGCATCCGCGTCTGAACCCGCGTCCGGCCCCAAATCTCCATCCGAGTCTGTACCCGCGTCCGGCGAGACTTCCGGTTCCGTTCCGGTGCCTCACGCCACGGCGGCGCGCGCATCGGCCGAGCCTCCCGTGTTCGCGCAGCTGCGCGATGCCTGGCCGACTTTGCTCGAGCGCATGCGTGACCTCGGCGGCACGCACGCCTGGAGCGTCGCGCAGTCGGTGCATCCTCGCGACCTCGCCGGCGATTTGCTCGTGTTCGAGGTGCCTTCGCGTACCGTGCTCGACCAGTTCCGCGGCGAGCGCGGGGCAACCGATTCGCCGAGCGCCGTGCTCCGCACCGCGATCAACGAGATGTTCGGCATCACCGTGAAGTTCCAGCCGCAACGACCGGCTGGAGCCAGCGCCTCGGGGACTCCGAGCGGAACACAGGCGCCGAGCCGCGCCGACGAGCCTGCTCCGGCCCCCGCGGAGCCCGACCCGGCCCCAGCCAGGGCGGCCTCTCCGGCCGCGCGGGAACGATCCGCGCCAACATCGAGCGCACCGGCGGCGCAGTCCAAGCCCGCGGCAGCACCGAGCTCGGCCCCGGCCTCCTCGAGCGGTCTCAACTGGACCGTCGCGAAGATCCCAGGCCAGGAGTCCATTCCCGACGATGGCCCCGGTTCCGGATGGGCGACCGCCGCGATCCCGGGAACGGCGACCGCGCCAGGCGCGGGCTCTGCCTCGCAGCCGACCCCGTCGGCCACGCCGAACGCGGCCGCCACAGCGACCGCACCACGAAACGCGACTGCGGCTGCGCAGTCCACACCGACCGACGAGGCACCAGCCCCGGAGGCCCAACCGGCGCCGCCCGCCCCGAAGCGCACGCAGCGAGTCGCGAGCGCACCCGTCATTCCCGGCGTCGAGCGCTACGGTGAGGCGATCGTGCGCGAACGCCTCGGCGCCCGCTTCATCGGCGAGGACATCATCGCGCCTGAGCCCGAAGCCGTCGAGCTTCCGCCGGAGGACGACTTCTCCGCACCACCACCACCGGAAGACGGGGGCTACTGAGCCGTGTCTGCACCATCACTCGAAGACCGGGGACTCTGACCCATGTACGAAGGCATCATCCAGGACCTCATCGACGAGCTCGGGCGCCTGCCAGGCGTCGGCCCCAAATCGGCGCAGCGCATCGCCTTCCACATTGTGCAGACGCAGTCGTTCGACGTGTCCCGCCTCGCGCAGATCCTCGCGACCGTCCGCGAGCGGGTGCAGTTCTGCACCGTCTGCGGCAACGTCAGCGAAGGCCCCGAGTGCAACGTATGCCGCGACCCGCGCCGCGACCGCACCGTCATCTGCGTCGTCGAGGAGCCCAAGGACGTGGCCGCCATCGAGCGAACCCGCGAGTTCAGCGGCCTCTTCCACGTGCTCGGCGGCGCCATCAACCCCATGGAGGGAATCGGGCCGGACGACCTGAACATCCGCACGCTCCTCGCCCGCCTCGAATCCGGTGAGGTGAAGGAGGTCATCGTCGCGACCGACCCGAACCTCGAGGGCGACGCGACGGCGTCGTACCTGAGCAGGTTGCTCACGAGCATCGGAGTTCCCGTCTCGCGGCTCGCCTCCGGCCTCCCCGTCGGCGGCGACCTCGAGTACGCCGACGAGATCACCCTCGGCCGCGCATTCTCCGGGCGTCGCGCGATCGACTGACCATTCCACGGCACGGAACTCTCCCACGGCACAGAGTTGTGGGCCGGAGTGCTCGTGAGCGTCACCGAGAGCATCCCGCCACAACCCTGTGGCGCGAGCAACGTGCTCGAAGGTCCTCGTGCCGCGCAATCAACGGAAACGAACGCCGCCCGCGCTAGGAACCGCATGCCCCCGCCGGATAGGATGGGAGCTTGTGGCGCGCGAGCGAGGCTCGACGCGCATCCCGAACCGGAGGAGACAAGACACGTGAGTCTGATCGTCCAGAAGTACGGCGGATCATCGGTCGCGGATGCCGAGAGCATCAAGCGAGTGGCCCGCCGAGTAGTCGAGACCCGCAAAGCGGGCAACGACGTCGTCGTTGCCGTCTCCGCAATGGGCGACACCACGGACGACCTCATCGACCTGGCGCACCAGATCGCGACGATTCCTGATGCTCGCGAGTTCGACATGCTTGTCACCACGGGTGAGCGCGTCTCCATGGCCCTCCTCGCGATGGCCATCAAGGACCTCGGCATGGACGCCAGGAGCTACACGGGCAGCCAGGCCGGCATGATCACTGACTCCACGCACGGCGACGCGCGCATCGTCGACGTCACGCCCGTGCGCGTCCGCGAGGCGCTCGACGAGGGAGCCATCGCCATCGTCGCCGGCTTCCAGGGCTTCAACCGCGACTCCAAGGACATCACCACGCTCGGCCGCGGAGGCTCCGACACGACCGCCGTCGCGCTCGCCGCTGCGCTCGGGGCCGACGTCTGCGAGATCTACACCGACGTCGACGGCGTGTTCTCGGCTGACCCGCGCATCGTGCCGAAGGCGCACAAACTGAACTACATCTCAAGCGAGGAGATGCTCGAGCTCGCCGCCTCAGGCGCGAAGGTCCTGCACATCCGCGCCGTCGAGTACGCGCGCCGACAGGGAGTCACGCTCCACGTCCGCTCGTCGTTCTCCGACCACGAGGGCACCATCGTCTACAACCCGAACCGGGCAGAGGAGTACGAAGTGGAAGCAGCAATGATCGCGGGTGTCGCCCACGACCTGAGCCAGGCCAAGATCACCATCGCGGGGGTCCCGGATGTGCCAGGCAAGGCGGCCGCGATCTTCACGATCGTCGCCGAGCAGGGCGCGAACATCGACATGATCGTGCAGAACGTGTCGGAGCAGGACACGAAGGTCACCGACATCTCGTTCACGCTGCCCAAGGCCGACGCGCAGCGCGTGCTCGACGCCATCGCCTCCGAGGGTGAGCAGATCGGCTACGCCTCGTTGCGCCTCACGGAGGACATCGGCAAGATCTCACTTGTCGGCTCCGGCATGCGCACGAACATCGGAGTCACCGCGAAGCTCTTCACGGCACTCAAGGATGCTGGCATCAACATCGACATGATCTCGACGTCGGAGATCCGCATCTCGATCATCACGCAGGCCGACCTCGTTACCGAGGCCACCCGCGTCATCCACACCGCTTTCGACCTCGACGGCGACGCCGAGGCAGTCGTCTACGCAGGCACCGGCCGCTGACGCGGCTGAGCAGAAAAGAGCACTCATGAGCACCAAGTTGAACGTCGCCGTCGTCGGCGCAACGGGCCAGGTCGGCGCCGTCATGCGCACCCTCCTCGAAGAGCGCGACTTCCCCGTTGCGAGCATCCGCTTTTTCGCCTCCGCCCGCTCGGCTGGCACGACCCTCCCGTTCCGTGGCGAGGAGATCACGGTTGAAGACGTGGCCGTCGCTGACGTGAGCGGCATCGACATCGCCCTCTTCTCTGCGGGAGCGACCACGTCGCGCGCGCAGGCCGAGCGCTTCGCCGCCGCCGGCGCGCTGGTCATCGACAACTCGAGCGCCTGGCGCCGCGACCCTGAGGTGCCGCTGGTCGTCTCTGAGGTCAACCCGGAAGAGATCGTCGCACCGCCGAAGGGCATCATCGCGAACCCCAACTGCACGACGATGGCGGCAATGCCGGTCCTGAAGGTGCTGCACGAGGCTGCCGGCCTCGAGCGCCTCATCGTATCGACTTACCAGGCCACTTCGGGCTCGGGCCTCGCCGGTGCGCGTGAGCTCTCGGGTCAGGCCATCGCGGCCGTCGGCCAGGGCGAGGATGCACTCCTCGGGCTTGTCCACGACGGCTCGTCCGTCGATTTCCCGGCCCCTGACAAGTACGTCGCCCCTATCGCCTTCAACGTGATCCCCCTCGCGGGCTCGGTCGTCGACGACGGCACGGAGGAGACGGACGAGGAGCAGAAGCTGCGCAACGAGAGCCGCAAGATCCTGGGTCTCCCCGAGCTCCGCGTGAGCGAAACGTGCGTGCGTGTGCCGGTCTTCACCGGCCATTCGCTCTCGATCAACGCCGAGTTCGCTGAGGCGCTCACGCCGGACCGCGCGCGCGAGCTCCTCGCGGCCGCACCGGGTGTTGCACTTGTCGACGTGCCCACGCCGCAGCGGGCCGCCGGCGCCGACCCGAGCCTTGTCGGCCGCATCCGCCAGGACCAGTCGGTTGACGGCAACCGCGGCCTCGCGCTGTTCATCTCGAACGACAACCTCCGCAAGGGTGCAGCGCTCAACGCGGTGCAGATCGCCGAGCTCGTCGCAGCGAAGGCCTAACTGCCGAGCGTGCACACGCAAGAACGGACGCCCGATCAGGGCGTCCGTTTTTGCGTTCCCGGACGAGATCGAGGCCGAAGCCGCGGGGCGTTGGCCCTCCGGCATTCGAAATCGGCAAAAAATGCCGAATGTGCAGCCCGTGCGGCCTCCGTGAAGCGGATGCGCATCCGCCCCCGTCGTAGACTGATTCGGTGACTGATTCACAGAAGATCTACGACGTCGTTCTCATCGGCGGGGGCATTATGAGTGCCACCCTCGGCTCGCTTCTCAACAAGCTTGAGCCCGAGTGGAGCATCAAGATCATCGAGCGACTTGACGGGCTCGCTCAGGAGAGCTCGAGCCCGTGGAACAACGCAGGCACGGGGCACGCAGCCCTCTGCGAGCTCAACTACACGCCAGAGAAGGACGGCGTCATCGACGCCTCCAAGGCGATCCAGATCAACGAGCAGTTCCAGGTGTCGCGCCAGTTCTGGGCCACCCTCGTCGAGGCGGGTGAGCTGCCGGAGCCGTCCGGCTTCATCAACTCCGTGCCGCACATGACGTTCGTGCGTGGGGCTGAGAACGTCGACTTCCTGCGCCGCCGCTTCGAGCTGCTCAAGACCGAGCCGCTCTTCTCGACGATGGAGTTCTCGGACGACCCCGAGGTCATCAAGGATTGGGCTCCAACTCTTGTCGAGGGACGTCCGGCCGGCGAGAAGATCGCGGCGACGCGTGTTGCCGCCGGCACCGACGTCGACTTCGGCTCGCTGACCCACAAGCTTGTGCAGGGTCTCGTCGACCGGGGCGCTGTTCTGCGCCTCAACACCGAGGTCATCGCGCTCCGTCAGCAGCGCGACGGCATCTGGCAGATCGCGACCCAGCAGCTTGCCGGCGAGCAGAAGGGTCGCAAGAACGTGACTCGTGCGCGCTTCGTGTTCGTCGGAGCGGGCGGCGGGGCCCTCCCACTGCTCCAGAAATCGGGCATCGATGAGATCAAGGGCTACGGCGGCTTCCCGATCTCCGGGCAGTTCCTGCGCACCGACAACCCCGCCGTTGTCGAGAAGCACCTCGCGAAGGTGTACGGCAAGGCATCAGTCGGGGCACCGCCCATGTCGGTGCCCCACCTCGACACCCGTGTCGTCGACGGCAAGCCGGCCCTCATGTTCGGGCCGTACGCGGGCTTCAGCCCCAAGTACCTCAAGACGGGCAGCTACCTCGACCTGGTCAAGTCGCTGCGCCCGCACAACCTCATCCCGATGCTCGCCGTCGCGAAGGACAACTTTGACCTCGTCACCTACCTCGTCGGCCAGGTGCTGGCGAGCAAGGACAAGAAGTTCGATCAGCTCAAGGAGTTCTTCCCAGAGGCGAACGCCGCAGACTGGCGTCTCATCACGGCGGGCCAGCGCGTGCAGGTCATGAAGAAGGACCCGAAGCGCGGCGGAATACTGCAGATGGGTACCGAGGTCGTCGCGAAGAAGGACGGCTCCATCGCCGGCCTGCTCGGAGCCTCGCCCGGTGCATCCGTCGCCGTCCCGGTCATGATCGACCTCCTCGGCCGCTGCTACCCGGAGAAGAAGTCGGAGTGGGCGTCGAAGCTCGAGGCGCTCGTGCCGAGCCTCGGCACCGACGTCAACTCGTCCGCTGAGCTCGCCGACTCGACGCAGACCGCCAGCGCCAAGGCGCTCGAGCTCAACGCGCACTAGACCCCTTCGGTCGGCGACACCTGGCCGTCGCTGCTCTGCTTCGAAGCCGTCCCGCACTCGCGCGGGGCGGTTTCGCTGCGTCGGCGTCTCTGTTTCTGTTTCTGTCTCTGTCTCTGTCTCTGTCTCTGTCTCTGTTTCCGTCTCCGTCACAACCGCTGCTCCCGTCGCAGCTGCTTGGCCCCGGGTCCCAGCACACCGACCCCCTCTCGAGCCTTCCCTGTCAATTTGAGGGCGAAGTGAAGCTGGAGCGCGAGTGAGCGGCGAGGCTGCCCCGGAATTCGGGGGTTGTCGAGGAGAGCCGCGCTAGCCCCAGGCCAATTCGCCCTAAAATTGACGGTGTGCGATAGTCCCGGCGAGCGTGGCTCGGGAAGTGGCGCCCGTGGCTCGGGAGGTGGTGACCAAGGCTCAAGAAGAGGCGAGCGTGGCATGGAAGGGAGCGAGCGTGACTTCGGAGTAAACGGGGTACGGCACCGGAGGAAACGCGCCGTCAGGCGCGTCTTGTGCGAGCCGTGAGGCGCGCGACGACGCCCACGAGGAACACTCCGAGCGCGGACACGAGGGCCAGCGGGGGCAGCGTCACGACGAGGGCGACGCAGCCGAGGGCACCGAGCACCGAGACGGTGCGGGGAACGCTGCGATGCTCCCGCAGTTGTGTGAGGGCGCTGAGGTTGGCGACGAGGTAGTAGACGAGCACACCCGCGCTCGAGAAGCCGATGACTTCGCGGATGTCGCCGAGGCAGATGAGCAGGGCGGCACCCGCGGCGACGGCGAGCACCGCAACGCGAGGTACCGCGGTTGCCGAATGCTGGCGCGCGAGTTGTTGGGGCAAGTCGCGTCGCCTGCCCATCGCCATGGCGGTGCGGGAGCTGCCCGCGAGCACCGCCGAGAGCGCCCCCACCGACGACACAGCGGCGAGGACGCCGATGGCCGCGGCCGCGGCGGGCTGGGTCTCGACGAGCGCCGCGATCGGGGCTGGGGTGAGCGCGAGTCTGCCGGGGCCGAGGGTCGACAGGAGCGTCCAGCCGAGCGCGGCCAGCAGGGCGCTCACGATGAGGAAGGACATCAGCATCGCTCGGGGAACGGTGCGCCGAGGGGTGCGCACTTCCTCGGACAGCGTCGCGACGCGGGCGTAGCCGGCGAACGCGAAGAAGAGGATGCCGGCCCCCTGCAGGACCCCGTGGACCCCGAAGTCGGCGTCGCCTCCATCCGCCGAGCCGAAGAGCGGCGGGGAGACTCGCGCGACGATCATGACCCCGACGAGTCCCGCGATGACGACGACGCCGATGACGGCCGCGACGGCCGCGGTGCGTGTGATGCCGAGCATCCCTGCCGCCGTGACCGCGACAAGTACGGCCAGGGCGGCGGGCCGCGCGAACGGCTCTGGCACGAGGTAGGCGGCGGCGGTGATAGCCATCGCGGCGACTGACGCTGTCTTGCCGATCACGAACCCCCAGCCGGCGAGGAAGCCGGGCCACTCGCCCAACTGCTCGCGCCCGTACAGGTACACGCCGCCTGCGCCCGGATGCTGACGCGCGAGTTGCGCGGTCGACGCTGCGTTGCTCGCGGCGACAACCAGGGCCACGCCAAGGCTCAGCAGCAACCAGCCGCCGGCCGCTTGTGCCGCTGGCGCGAACGCCGAGAATACTCCAGCGCCGAGCATTGCGGAGACGCCGATCGCCGTCGCGCCGATCGTGCCGATCTTCCTCGGCTGTGCGTCCTCCGGCATCGGCCTGACCTCCGATTCTCTGCGTGCCGTCTGGCCGCGCGACTGACGATAGGGCCCGACGGTGAACGGTTCGGGCGGTACGCTCAGGCGATGACCTCAGCCCGATTCACGACTCGCGCGACGACGCCGGAAGACTGGCGGAAGGTGCGGGCGATCCGGCTCGAGATGCTGGAGGACACGCCGCTGGCGTACACGGAGACCCTCGATGAGGCGCTTGGCAACACCGAGGCTGAGTGGCGCAGGCGCGGAGCCCGAGGTGCCGCCGCCGACGGCATCTCGCTGGTCGCGGAGCTGGAAGACGGTCGCTGGGTCGGGACGATGGGGTGCGTCTCGTTCCGCGACGAGCCGTGGCCGATGCTCGTCAGCGTGTACGTGGCGGCTGACTACCGCGGCAAGGCTGCCGGGGTGACGGATGCGCTGCTCGGTGAGGTCGAGGCGTGGGCGTCTTTGCGCGCGTCCGGTCTCATGCTGCACGTGCACGAGGACAACGCCCGCGCCCGGAGCGCTTACGAGCAGCGCGGCTTCGTCGCGACCGGGTCCACGATTCCGTACCCGCTCAACCGGCGGCAGCGGGAGCTGGAAATGGTCAAGCGCCTCTGACCTTTACACGCCGACGACGGCGCCACGAGGTGAGCGGATGCCCGTGGTGCGGGTACGATCGACCGGGCTCAGCCCTGAATCTAGGAGGACCATGGCCAAGCTGTACTTCCGCTACGGGGCGATGAACTCGGGCAAGTCGACGGCGCTGCTGCAGGCGGCGTTCAACTATGAGGAGCGGGGCCACCGGGTTGTGCTCGCGAAGCCCGCGATCGACACGAAGGGCGAGGGTGAGATCTCGTCCCGCCTGGGTATGACCAGGGGAGTAGAGATCCTGGTGGGCGCCGAGGACAGTCCGCGCGAGCAGCTCGCGGCGCTCGTCGCCGATGGCCAGCCGATCTCGTGCCTGCTCGTCGACGAGGCGCAGTTCCTGACGACGTGGCAGGTCGACGAGCTGCTGCGCATCGCGGTGCTCGACGGCATCCCGGTGCTCGCGTATGGAATCCGCACCGACTTCCAGACGATCGCGTTCCCCGGCAGTCAGCGGCTGCTCGAGATCGCGCACTCGCTTGAGGAGCTCAAGACCATCTGCCGCTGCGGGCGGAAGGCCATCTTCAACGGTCGCCGCGTTGCAGGGGAGTTCGTGTTTGATGGCGGACAGGTCGCGATCGATCAGGGCGAGGTCAGCTACGAGTCGATGTGTGGCAACTGCTACCTCGAGGCGTCGCACGGGCGGCTCGGGGCGGGGCGCGTCTGACGTTCTCGACGGCTCGTCGCAGGTGCAACGAGTGCGGCCGCCAGGTTCGCGTGAGCGATCCTGGCGGCCGGTTCCCGCGGGGTTTGGCTAGCTGAGCTCCGCGCGGAGGAGGGCAGCTCCTGCCGACAGTGCGCTCAGCTTGCCGTAGGCGACGTCGCGCGGCAGGGGAGCCATGCCGCAGTTGGTGCTGGCGATGAGCTTGTCGGCGTCCACGAACTGGAGCGCCTTGCGGAGGGTGTCGGCGACCTCTTCTGGGGTCTCGACTTGCTCGCTGGCCACGTCGATGGCGCCGAGCATGACCTTCTTGCCGCGGATGAGCTCGATGAGGTCCGTGGGCACGTGCGAGTGGTGGCTCTCGAGCGAGACGATGTCGATAGATGACTTCTGGATGAGCGGGAACGTCCGCTCGTACTGACGCCACTCGGCCCCGAGGGTCGCCTTCCAGTCGTTGTTGGCCTTGATGCCGTAGCCGTAGCAGATGTGCACGACCGTTTCGGCGCGGAGTCCCTCGGCCGCGCGCTCGAGGGCTGCAACTCCCCAGTCCGCCACGTCGTCGAAGAAGACGTTGAAGGCGGGCTCGTCGAACTGGATGATGTCGACGCCGGCCGCCTCGAGCTCCTTGGCTTCCTGGTTGAGGATGGTCGCGAACTCCCACGCCAGCTTCTCGCGGCTCTTGTAGTGCCGGTCGGAGAGGGTGTCGATCATCGTCATCGGCCCGGGCAGCGCCCACTTGATGGGCTGGTCGGTCTGCGAGCGCAGGAACTTCGCGTCGTCGAGGAAGACGGGTTGCTTGCGGCTCACGGCGCCGACGACCGTTGGCACGCTCGCGTCGTAGCGGTCGCGGATGCGGACCGTCTCGCGGTTCTCGAAGTCGACGCCTTCGAGGTGCTCGATGAACGTCGTGACGAAGTGCTGACGGGTCTGCTCGCCGTCGCTGATGATGTCGACGCCGCGGCGCTGCTGTTCCTGGACGGCGATGCGCAACGCATCCTGCTTGCCCTCGACGAGCGTGTCGCCCTCGAGCTCCCATGGCGACCAGAGGACCTCGGGCTTCGCGAGCCACGACGGCTTGGGCAGGCTGCCAACGCTGGCAACGGGGAGGAGGGTGTTCATGATCGTCGATCCTTCGTCGGTCATCGGGGGGACACGGAGTAGTTGGCGGCCCACGCATCCAGTACGTCGCCGTGCGGCTTCACGAAGTGCTCGGCCGTGTACGCGCCCTGTGTCTTCGCGAGCTGGCTGCGCTCTTCGCGGTCGTAGCCGATCTCGGTGCGGGAGAAGTCCTGCTGGTCGAGCGTGGGGCTGTAGACGTTCGCGGCAGCCGAGTTGGCGTTGTAGATCTCGGGGCGGTAGATCTTCTGGAACGCCTCCATCGTGCTGATCGTGCCGGTGAGCTCGAGGAGCGAGTAGTCGCTCAGCAGGTCGCCGCGGAAGTAGAACGCGAGCGGCGCGACGCTGCCCGGCGGCATGAAGTAGCGCACCTGAAGGCCCATTTTGCCGAAGTACTGGTCGGTCAGCGAGTAGTCGTCCTGCCGGTACTCGACGCCGAGGACGGGGTGGTGGTTGTCGGTGCGCGTGTACGTCTTGCTCGTCGAGACGCTGATGCAGATGACGGGCGCCTTCGGGAAGCGCTCCTGGTACGCGGGGGAGTCGAGGAAGTGCTGGAACAGCTTGCCGTGCAGCTCGCCGAAGCCGTCCGGCAGGGTGAATCCGCCACCGCCGGCGTTCGCGGCTGGCAGCAGCACGCTGAAGTCGTAGTCGCGCAGGTAGGACGAGAAGTTGTTGCCGACGATGCCCTGGTGGCGGGCGCCGGTCTGCCGGTCGACGATCCAGATGTCGAGGACCTCGAGCAGCGGGAACTCCCGGTCGTCGCCTTCGTCGTCGAACTGCAGCGACGCCGAGATGATGTCGAGCTCGAGCGTGTAGCGGTCGCCGGTCGGGTTGTCCCAGCGGGCGAGGTCGTTGAAGCGGCGGTCGATCATCGTCAGCGCGTTACGGAGGTTCTGCTGACGGTGCTCACCGCGGGCCAGGTTGGCGAAGTTCGTGGTGATGCGGGAGCTCTCCGACGGCGCGTAGTGCTCGTCGAAGCGCGTGGTGGTGATGTTGAACGTGATGTCGCTCGCCATGTGAGGCCAATCCGGGAGTCGAGAGGCCGGTTGGCCTGTGGGCGTGGATGCGTCCATTGTGCAGGCGGTCAGTGGCTATCGGGTAATTCGCCGCAACTATTCGTCACTATAGGCTTCGGCTATGACTCGGCGATCGAACGGCGTGACTCTGCAGCAGCTGCACTACTTCGTCGAGGTCGCCGAGGAGCGCTCGATCAGCGCCGCCGCCGACGTGCTCTACGTCGCCCAGCCGACGATGTCCGCGGCGATGAAGGATCTCGAGGTGCGGGTGGGCCGCGCCCTGCTCGTCCGCTCGGCCCGCGGGGTCTCGCTGACGACCGACGGCACGGAGTTCCTCCGCTACGCGAAGCAGGTTGTCGAGCAGATGGCGCTTCTCGAGCAGCGGTACCTCGGACGCCCGCCGTCGAGGCGCCTGCTCGCGGTGTCGGCGCAGCACTACTCGTTCGCCGTCGACGCGTTTGTGCGGATGGTCAAGGCGACCGGGGCGGCCGAGTACGAGTTCTCGCTGCGCGAGACCCGCACGTGGGAGATCATCGAGGACGTCCGGACGCTCCGCAGCGAGCTCGGCCTCCTCTACCGGAACGACTTCAACGGAAACGTCATCGACAAGCTGCTGCGCGATTCCGGGCTGGTGTTCCATCCGCTGTTCCTCGCCGAGCCGCACATCTTCGTGTCGCGACGAAATCCGCTGGCGTCGAAGGCGCGTGCGACTCTCGACGACCTCGCCGACTTGCCGCGGCTCACCTTCGACCAGGGCGCGAACAACTCCTTCTACTTCGCCGAGGAGATCCTCTCGACGCTGTCGAGCAAGCGGGAGATCCGGGTCTCCGACCGGGCGACGATCTTCAACCTCATGATCGGCCTCGACGGCTACACGATCTCCACCGGCATCATCAGCGACGACCTCGACCCTGGAATCGTCGCCGTGCCGCTCGACGTGGATGAGCGCATCGAGATCGGCTGGATCGGCCACTCCGCGATCCCCCTCACGGAGCAGGCGCAGCGGTACCTCGAGGAGGTGCGGGCGGTTGTCGCGGAGGCAGGGGTCGAGTTGCTGGGGTAGGGGAAAGCTCAGATCGCTCTCACCGATGCCCGTGCCCGCTTGGCCTCCATCATCGACGACGCGCGTCTTGAGCCCGTCTACCTGACTCGAGGGAGCCGTCCCGTCGCCGCGGTAATCGACGCAGCACAACTCCAGGAGCCTCTTGAAGGAGCCGACGAGCTGGCTGACATTCGGGCAGTGGAAGCTGCGTGGGAAGAGACCGCGGCGCTGGGGGAAGAGCCAATCCCGCGGCACGCCGTCAAGCGTGACCTTGGTCTCGCGCTGTGAGCTAGCGAATCCTGACCTCGCGGCAGCGGTCAGAGCCATCAAGAAGCTCCCGCCGGAGGCGAGGCGTCGCATTCAAGCAGCATTCGAGCTGCTCGCCGAGAAACCGCGATTTCCTGTCTTCGGCTAGGCGTGAGCTTCGGCCTCGAACGTCACCCGCCCGCCCACAACCGTCAGCACCGTCCGTGCCGTGAGCAGGCTCGCGACGGGCTCGCTCAGCACGTCGGTGTCGACAACGACGAAGTCGGCGGCGAAGCCCTCGCGGATCTCACCCCGCCAGCTTGCGTCGCCGACCGAGGCGGCCGCATCCCGGGTCGCGTGCACGATCGCGCGTTCGATCGGCACCGTGCGGCCCATCACCTGCGCCGCCGGGAAGCTCGGGTCGAGCGCCGACTCGCGGGTCGCCGCGACGTAGAGGTTCGCGAGCGGCCCGTACGGGGCGGTGGGCGCATCCGTCGAGAAGGCGAGCCTGGTCTCCGCCTCCTCGTACTCGTGCCACGCGAAGCCGCGCTCGACGCGGCTGTCGTCGAGCTGGGCGATCCAGTTGCCGAGGATCGCCGGGTCGGCGTGCACGGGCTGCATGGATGCGGTGACGCCAAGCGCCGCCATCCGCTCGGCCGTGCCCGGCGCCGCGTACTCGAGGTGCTCGATGCGGTGGCGCCGCGCGATATCGCCGTTCGCCTCGAAGGCAGCCTCGAGCGCATCGAGCGCCATGGTGCTCGCGGCGTCGCCGATCGCGTGCATCGCGATCTGGAGGCCCGCCGCGTCCGCAGCGGCGACCACCGGGAACAGGCGATCGGCAGGCCAGATAGCGTCGGCGTTCGAGCCGTCCGCGTACGGCAGGCTCATCGCCGCCGTGCAAGCGTCGATCGTGCCGTCGAGGATGAGCTTGATGCCCACAACCCGCAGCCACGGCGATGCGTAGCTGGCCGCGAGCGCCTCGGCGCGTTCAACCTGCTCGAGGTTCGCAGCGTCGTCGTCGGTGTTGGCGACCAGCCAGTGCGCGGCCACGCGCAGCGGCAGCTCGCCGCCCCGACGCTCGGCGGCGCGCTGCAGTGCGTCGAGGGCAACCTCGTTGAGCGCCATGTCGACGACTCCGGTCACCCCCGCCTCGCTGTAGGCGGCGAGCACACGTTCGACAGCCTCGTCGCGGTCGGTGTCGGTCATCGCGAGGTCGCGCTGCACCCACGCGTACTCGACCGCGGCGGTCTCATAGAGCATGCCGTTCGGCTCCCCGTCGGCGTCGCGCTCGATGCGTCCGCCGCTCGGGTCAGGCGTCTCACGAGTGATGCCGAGCTCGCGCAGCGCCGCGCTGTTCACCCAGCACGAGTGGTAGTCGTTGGCGTCAAGGTACACGGGAATGTCGGCGACGACCTCGTCGATCATCGCGGCGGTCGGGGCGCCGCCGGGGATCGAGTCGAAGAGCCAGCCACGACCGCGCAGCACACGGGCGTCGGGGTCCGCGGCGCGCGCCTCGGCGAGCAGGCGCTGGATTCCGGCGAGGTCACGCGCATCCGTAAGCCCGACCTGGCCGAGAGCCTCGCCCATCATGACGAGGTGCGTGTGCGCATCCGTGATGCCGGGGAGCACAAGCTGTCCGCCGAGGTCGACGGTCGCATCCGGCTCCGCAGCGATGGCACGAGCACTCGCCTCGCTGCCGATGAACGCGAACGCGCCGTCACGCACAACAAACGCGCTCGCGGTTGGCGCATCCGCCGAAGAATCCGATGCGGGTGCCTGAAAGACGCGACCGTTCAGGTAGAGGGTGGTGGTCATGCGTGGGCCTCCGCGAGGATCGAGGTGGAACGTTCGGTGCGAGTCGAGATGGCGGCGATGATGCCGGTCGGCACGGCGAGGATGAAGCTCGTGATGCCGAGCGCCAACGTGAAGCCCTGCGCGCCGAGGAGTTCGGTGAGGCTGGCGCCGATGAGGGGCGTGAGGGCCGAGCCGACGAGGTAGACCGACAGCAGCGGGCCCGACCAGCGGCCACGAGCATCCAGCGCCGCCGCTGTCGACAGGAAGTACATGAACGCGACGGCGTAGATCGAGTTCCAGGCGATGAACGCCACGATGAGCGCCGTCTCGTCGGTGAGTGTGCCCTGCACGATCTTCAGGATGCCTCCGAGCACCAGCAGGACAACAAGCGGGACTGCCCGGCCGAGTCGGTTGCCGACGGCCATGAGTGCGAGCGAGCCGAGGAGTCCGCCCGCGGTGGCGCCGGAGAGCGCGATGCCGAGCCCTTCCGGGGTGAGACCGCTCGTCTCCGCACCGATGATGCCGATCATGGCCCACAGGGAGTCTTCGCTGATCGCCCACAACGCGAAGACGATAAGCAACCCGAAGCCGCAGATCGTGAGGAGACGCGACGACGCCGCGCTCTGGGTGCGGATAGCACCGGTGGGCGGGATCTCGATCGGCATGGCCTCGCCGGTCGCGGCGCCCACGGCCCCCAGCGTCGCGCTCGGGTCGAGCATGGGGGCGCGGGGGAGCCACTTCGTCATGACCAGGCCGATCGCCGAGAAGAGGGCGAGCGCGCCGAAGACGTTGAGGGGTGCAAGCCCAATCAGAGGCAGCGTTGCAAGGACGATCGAGATGACGCCTCGGTTCGCGAAGCCGTTCCAGCCGGCAACACGGTCCGGGTTCCGGAACGACGCCATCGCAGCCCCCGCGGAGGCCACGGCGCCGCCCGCGCCGATGCCACCGATGAGCAGGCCGGCAATGGTGAGGGTCGGCACGAGGGCGGCCGCGAGGAAGCCGAGCGTCGCGACTGCGAGCCCGATGCGCGCGACCTGGTGGCGGCGTGCGCCGGCGCAGAAGCCGGCGGTAGCGAGGCCGGCCAGCGCAGTCAGGAGCAGTGTTCCCGTGACGAGCCAGCTGGCGCCGAGGACGTCGAGGCCGACAGCCTCCTGTGCTGCGCTGATCATGTACGGCGACAGGTTCACGGCAAGGTAACCGGCGATCGCGATGGCGAACGTCGCCGACGCCGGAGCGAGGCGCAGGGGCACACGCGTGCTGAGTTCGGCTGCAGAGGTCATGGGGCTCCAGTGGGGTCGGGGCTCGGCGGGGGCGCCGGGTCACCGAGTGCAAGTTTTGGCGAACACCATTCGCCAGCGAATGGTGTTCGCTAGTATGCACGGAGACGGGGCCGAGCGGAAGGCATCCGGAATATTTTCCTCGAATGAGGGAACTTGACAGTGCACGACGAGAGGGCTGCCGATGGACGGACGCAGAATCGTCGGCCTCACCCCGACGCTCATCGCCGACGCAGGTTTGCAGCTCGTCGAGGCGGGGGAACCCTTCGGCGTCAACGCCATCGCGCGCAGTCTCGAGGTGCGGCCGTCATCGCTGTACAAGCACGTCTCTGGACTCGACGACATCGTCGAACTCATGCGCGGACACCTCGTGGAGCGCTACCGCGTCGTCCCGGAACGGCAGGCGTGGGACACGTATGTCGAGCAGGTCGTGCGACTCCAACGGCGCATGTACGCCGACCACCCGGCGCTGCTTCCGTTCCTGATCGGCAAGACCATCACGAGTCCATCCGTCATCGAGGCCTACGACGACCTCGCCGTGGTGCTGCAGTCTGGGGGATTCCCCGACGGCGAGATTCTCACGTTCATCGGCATGATCGACGCGTTTGCGATCGGCTTCGGGCTCGAGCTCGCGTCGCCTGAGCAGGTCTGGCAACCGGATGCGCCGACCAGGCTCTTCGGGAGGCTCCTGGCCGATTCTGGGTCGGGCTCCGGGCGCGTCGAGCGCTCCTTCGAACTTGCGCTCGAGGTCCTACTCGGTGCGCTGCGCGACCGCCTCCCCGCGGGGGGCCAGGGCTGACCTGTGGTCGTTCTCGCGCCCCGGGGGCTCGTCCTTCAGGCCGATCTTGGGGCCTGGAGTGCGAAGTTCCGCGTCATTGCGGGGCAGAAGGTCGCGGAAGTCAGTAGCCTGGTTGCACCCGCCCGCGTCCCCGACCGCACGGAGTCTCCGATGACGTTCTCGCACAGTGCCGCCCCCGAGCGCACACGCAGCAGCCCCTGGCTGTACGTCGCGCTCGGCGTCGTGCTGGTCGCTGCGCTCGCGGTGCTCGGGTTCTTCTTCGGCGGCTCGCTGCTCACGCAGATGACGAGCCGGGCTGCGGATGCGGACGAGACGGTCACGATCGGCAGCGAGCAGACTGCGGTCACGGTTGTCGCACCGACAGGCTGGGTCATAGTGCCCCACTACTTCGGGAACGACGTCGTCACGCTTCGAAGCCCGGATGCCCGCCTCGAGATCACCTTGCAGGTGCCGGATGCTCCCCAGTCGCTTGTGGAGGCCGCGCAGGCCGGGTCCACCCAGACATTCGAGGCGCTTGCCGACGAAAGCGACGCACCGGAAGGGGTGCCCACCTCCGGCTCGGAGAACCTGTTCTGGATTGACGAGACGCCCAAGGAAGGGCTGCTCGTGCGGCACGCGAGCGTCGAGTATGCGGCCACGGTTGCTGATGGGCAGGGCGCGCCTGGCGTCATGGTCGGTTCAGTGGCGTTCGCCAGCGCAGGTTCCGGAGCGGAGTCACCGAACGCGTCGGTGATGTTCTCCGCCGAGGCCGACGATCTTGAGCTGTACCGCCCCGCGATCGCCCAGATTCTCGAGAGCATCGGCGGGCCGGTCGCGTGACGGCTGGAGGACCGCGCTCGCGGGGTCAGCGCACGCAGCCCCGCCCACTCCGCCGCCTGATCACCGGTGCCATGCTCGCGGCGGCGACGCTCGCGCTCTCGGCCTGCACACCCGCGCCGGACCTCGCCTGGCAGCCGCCTGTTCGCGCCGCCGTCACGAGCTTCGACGAGGCCGCGGGTGACGTCGCCGGTGCGGAAGCGGGCGCAACGCCGCTCGACCACTTCCGTATCCGCGACTCCGCACCCGCCGTCGACGCGAGATGGACGGAGGTGCCGGGGCAGACCGATCTGAACGCGCGCATCCGCTCGCTTGTCGTCGACACCGTCGGCGCGTTCGCGACGCGACTCGGCACCGCCTACGCGCCCGAGGCTGCAGCGGCGGGTGCCGGTCTCGGCAACCGCGGTTGCGAGGCAGGCTCCAGTAGCACCCCGGCGGCCGAGATACTCGCCCAAGGCGGCGCCACCGAAGGGGACGCGCTGATCATCACGTGCGAGATCGTGGTCGCGAGCGGCAGCGAGTTCGGGGAGCGCGTGCGTGTCGTCGAAGGGACTGTGGGCTCGACGCCGGCCGTGACCCGCGACGAGAGCTTCGTGTTCTTCGCCGATACGGCGACGGCGCAGCAGGCTGGCGGAGCCGACATCATCACGGCGGATGCCGCACTCGCGATCTGGAACGAGCTTGTGCTCGCAGCTCGGCACGAGCTCGGCGCGCTTTGGGACACGCAGGTCGCGGCACCGAGCGAGGCGAACGCGGCCGTGCTCGCGCAGGGCTTCGCCGACGTCACACCGACGCCTGACGGCGGGTTGCGGATCGGCATCCCCGCCGGTCTCCTCACTCCCGAGATGGACGTGTCCGGCGGCGAAGGCACGGCCCCAACGGTCTCGCCGGACGGCACGACCACGCTGGTCGTCGGGGAGCCGATCGCGCACCGCTTCCCGAGCATCCACATCGGCCCGGAGGCCGCGTCGCCCATGCTCACCGACCTCGGTCGGGAGCTTGTCGCCGCTTCGGCAACCCCGCAGCCGCTCATCGCCGGCGAGCGACCCCTCGCGGGCGACCGCGCAGTCGACTGCGACCTCTTCCCCTGTGTCGCCCTGACCTTCGACGACGGGCCCGCGCCGATCACCGAGACGCTGCTCGACCAGCTCCAAGAGCACGACGCGACTGCCACTTTCTTCCTCGTCGGACCGAACGTGCAGCGGCATCCCGAGATCGCGCGACAGATCGACGACGACGGCCACCAGCTCGGCAACCACTCGTGGACGCATCCGCAGTTCACGACCCTCGACGATAAGAAGATCGAAGAGGAGGTCAAGAAGACGAACGACGCCATCGTCGCCGCGACGGGCGAGCGGCCGACCGTCTTCAGGCCGCCGTACGGCGACCTCGACGCTCGGGTGCTCACGAAGCTCGGCATGCCGGCGATCCTCTGGGACATCGACACGCTCGACTGGGAGGGGCCAGCCCACGAGACGCTCGTCGACCGGGGCGCGAACGAGGCGCAGGCGGGCTCGATCATCCTCATGCACGACATCCACGACTCGACGGTGGATGCGGTGCCCGAGATCCTCACCGGGCTGCACGACCGCGGGTTTGTGCTGGTCACGATCGACCAGATTTTCGGCGGTACCCCAGCCGCAGGCAACAGCTACACGTCGGCGCGCTGACGCCGCCGCCGGGTTACGCCTGAACCTGAGCGGCCCACGACCGGACGATGTCCTCGAGCGCGCCGCGCGCATCCTCGAACTCGGCGAGGCTCGCGAAGGAGGCGGTCGCGCGGTTTCGGCCCGGCCACTTCAGCAGCTTCGCGGGCGCGTCGACCACAAGCTCGGGATGCTCCGGCTTCACCTTCGCCCCCGTGTGCAGAACCAGCTGAACCGCCGTCGGGCGACGAAGGTTGAGGGTCGCGAAGTCGTCGGCGCCGGCGACCGCGTAGTTCGGTGCCTTCCACTTGATGCTCTCGACCACGTCCGGGTGGGCGCTGAGGAGCAGCTCCCGGAGCGCTTCGGCGACGCCTCTCAGCGGATGCGCGAGCTCGGCGAAGTAGGCGTCGACATCCGGCGAAGTGGCAGCGGTCATGCCGCCAGCGTAGACCCGAGGATCGCTGGCGGCGGGACCGCTGCTGCCTGCAGATGCCGGTTAGTACTTGGCCGACTGGCCGCCGTCGATGGGCACTACCGCGGCGTTGATGTAGCTCGCGTCGTCGGAGAGGAGGAACGCGACGACGGCCGCGATCTCCTCTGGCTGCCCGTACCGCTTCGTGGGGTTGATCTGGATGAACTGCTCCGCAGCCTTCTCCGGGTGCTCGGCATCGAGCTGGCGCATGGAGTTCTCGACCATGGGCGTCCAGATCGCGCCGGGCGCGATGGCGTTGATGCGCACGCCGAACTGGCCGTACTCGATGGCCGAGTTGCGGGTCAGGCCGACGACTCCGTGCTTCGCGGCGGCGTAGCCGGACTGGTTGCCGACGCCGCGGATGCCGCCGACGGAAGCCGTGTTGACGACGTAACCGGAGCCCTGCTCGCGCATGACCTTCAGCACCTTTTCGAGGCCGAGGAACACACCGCGGAGGTTGATGGCGA
This sequence comes from Pseudoclavibacter sp. AY1F1, assembly GCF_002931075.1. Lineage (GTDB taxonomy): Bacteria > Actinomycetota > Actinomycetes > Actinomycetales > Microbacteriaceae > Pseudoclavibacter. Next base: position 128,779 of record NZ_PSTQ01000005.1, read on the forward strand.
TGACACGCTCGAACTCTGCTGCGCCGAAGTCTTCGGTGAGGTTCTGGCGGCCCTCGATGCCGGCGTTGTTGAAGAAGCCGTCGATGCGGCCGAAGCGCTCGATGGTCGCCGCGACGTAGGCGTCGGTGTCAGCCTCGCTGGAGACGTCTGCGGTCGTGGTGAAGACCTCGGCTCCAGGGATGGCATCGAGGATGGCGGCCTTGCTCGCCTCGAGGCCCTGCTCTGAGATGTCGACGAGCGCGAGCTTCGCGCCTTCGCTCGCGACGCGGATGGCGGCGGCGCGGCCGAGGCCTGAACCCCCACCGGTGATCAGAACGACTTTGTCGGTGAACCGAGACATGCTGCTCCTTCGTAGGTTGCATCGCCCGGCAGTCGCAGGACGACACTTTAGTTATGTCATGAGTCAGTGAAAATATTCCGAACCCGCCGACGAATGCGAGAAGCCGCCCCCAGGGAGCATCCACATCCGCTTCCTAGGATTGGCGCATGACTCAGGCGACGCAGGATGCACGGCCAGACGGTGAAGAAGCGGCGAGCGAGGAAGCGGCCGAACAGGGCGTGTACTCGAAGGCAGGTCAGCCCTTCGACCGCGACACGAACTACATCGGTGACCGCATCACGAAGGGTGCGCGCTCGGTCGGCGAGGGCATCCAGACCTGGCCCGTCGAGGCTGGCCGCTACCGGCTCGTCGTCGCGCGGGCCTGCCCGTGGGCGAACCGCGCCATCATCGTGCGCCGGCTCCTTGGCCTCGAGGACGCGATCTCGATGGGCATCTGCGGACCGGTGCACGACAAGCGTTCGTGGACCTTCGACAAGGACCCGGGCGGCCTCGACCCGGTGCTCGGCATCCCACGCATCCAGGACGCCTACCTGCAGCGCTTCCCCGACTACCCTCGTGGCATCACCGTGCCCGCGATCGTCGACGTGCCGAGCGGCGGCGTCGTCACCAACGACTACCCGTGGATCACGCTCGACTTCTCGACCGAGTGGACCGACTTCCACCGCGACGGGGCACCCGACCTCTACCCGGAGGTGCTACGCGACGAGATGGACGCCGTCATGAAGCACATCTACACGGAGATCAACAACGGCGTCTACCGCTGCGGATTCGCGGGCTCGCAAGAGGCCTACGACGAGGCCTACGACCGCCTCTTCACGGCGCTCGACATCGTCTCGGAGCGCCTCGAGACGCGTCGCTACCTCATGGGCGACACCATCACGGAAGCCGACGTGCGCCTCTTCACGACCCTGGCGCGCTTCGACGCCGTCTACCACGGCCACTTCAAGTGCAACCGGCAGAAGCTGAGCGAGATGCCCGTGCTGTGGGCCTACGCGCGCGACCTGTTCCAGACCCCAGGCTTCGGCGACACGACCGACTTCGTCGACATCAAACGCCACTATTACGACGTGCACCGCGACATCAACCCAAGCGGAATCGTGCCGGCTGGCCCCGAGCTGCACAACTGGAACCTGCCGCACTTCCGCGAGCAGCTCGGCGGCTCCCCGTTCGGCGACGGCACCCCGCCAGGTCCGAACCTCGAACCCATCGAAGCCGATCACGACCTCGTGCACCTCGGACGGACGCGCGCATGAGCGTCGACGCACGGGACGTGCTCGACGAGTTCGCGAGCCGGCCCATCGAGACGGCCAGGCGATTTGCGGACAAGCTGGCCGCAGATACGCTCAACGCGCATCCGGGCGGCCACGACAACTCGATCGCGTGGCTGCTCTGGCACACGGCGCGCGAGATCGACGTGCAGGTTGCTGCGCTCTCGAGCAGCGACGAGGTGTGGTCGTCGCAAGGGTTCGATACTCGGTTCGACCTCGGTGAGGTCGGGAACTCGGTCGGTTACGGGCACTCGAGCGCGGAAGCCCGGGCGGTCGTCGTCGACGATGCGACGCTGCTGCTCGACTACCTGCGCGCGACGACGGATGCACTGCGCTCGTACATCCGCTCGCTCGCCCCCGACGCACTCGGCGAGGTCATCGACGAGGATTGGGATCCGCCCGTCACGAGAGCCGCCCGCATCGTCAGCATCATCGATGACGCGGCCCAGCACATTGGCCAGGCCGCATACGCCGCGGGGATCGCTCGGGGCTGACGCGCGGAAGCGGTGACCCCGGCCGCTCAGCGGACGGCGGGGTGCTCAGATGTCCGACAGCGCCTTCGCGATGGCGAGGTGCAGGGTCACGAGCGTCGGCCAGCCTTCCTCGGCGACCTGGTGCGCGTTGAGCACGGCGTGCGCGATGCACCACTCCCTGGCGTCGTCGAGGTCGATACCAGCCTCACCGCTGATGAGCTCGACCCGGCTGCGCACCTCGGCGTGCATGAGCGCCCCGCCGCGGTAGTCGTCGACACGAGTGCGCAGCGCCGGGTACACCTCGAAGCCCGCCGGCCCCGCGACAGGTTTCGGGTCGATGGCCAGCCACGGCTCGCGCTCGGCCGCGAGCACGTTGCCGTAGTGCAGGTCAAGGTGCAGCAGCTTCGGATCGTAGGGTCGCGAATCGAACGTGTCGAGCGCGCGGTCGACCCAGCGTCGCGGCACCGACGACGGATACGCGCGGAGCGGCTCGATCCAACCCCTCGCCTCCTCGCGGAAGTCGGGCACCGAGTGCGGGGGAGCGACGTGCAAACGACGCAGAAGCCCGCCGATGACAAGGCAGGCGTCGTCAGTCTCGATGGCGTGCAGGTCGCGGGATGCGTGGAGCGGCTCGAGGAGCAGGGCGAAGTCGGCCGGATGGGCGGCCGTGAGGCGCACGATCCCGTTGCTGTTCCAATGTCGCAGCCCGAGGTGCTCCGCCGACGCCTCCCGGTGCGGCCAACTGAGCTTCAGCATCTGCGCCTCGCCACGCCTCGTGACCGGGATCACGATCGCATTGTGGCCGTTGCGGGCGTCGCCTGCGATGGTCAGGTCCCAGGCGGTGAGGCGCTGCTCGATGAGCGCGGGCAGTCGCGCGAGCCAGGCGTCGCCGTCGTCCGAGATGTCTGCGGGGCGGCCGGTCAGGCGGCGCACGAGGTCGTCAGGGATCAGCACGAGGACCACGCGTTTGGCATGGGCCGAAGCTACACCACAGGCGACCGAATGCTCGCGGTGGCGACAAAAGAGGCCCGAGTTCGCGTTGCGAACTCGGGCCTCTTCTTGTTACGACACAGTGTCGGGGTAGCGGGATTTGAACCCACGACCTCTTCGTCCCGAACGAAGCGCGCTACCAAACTGCGCCACACCCCGATCGCTCACCGCCGAGCGGCGAACTCCCCAAGAGTACCCGAAGGTTGCCCGCGCCGCCAACCGAGGGCGCGAGCAACGGAAACTCCTACGGGCCGGATGAGACGAACAGTCTGATCTGGCCGGTCGGCTCGATCGGCGTCCCCGTCGAGGGATCAGTTCGGATGACCTGTCCGCTCGGCACGGTGGCGTTCTTCTCCGCGATGATCGTCACGGTTCCGCTGAAGCCGGCGCCCGCGAGCAGCGTCGTCGCCTCGTCCTGCGTCTTGCCGGCGACGTCAGGCGCGAGCAGCCCGCTCGCCGCGTCCTCGGGCAGCGCGGAAGGGTGGATGGTGATGGTCGTGCCCTTGTCGACGCGCGTGTTCGCGGTCGGCAGGGTGTTCGCGACGCTGCCAGGCGACTGGTCAGACGTGACCGAGGGGCCTATGGAGACGCCGAATCCGAGCCCTTCGAGCACCTGGCGTGCCTCCTCCGTGGAACGGCCCGTCAGGTCCGGGACGGTCGCGAGCACAAGCGCGTCCTCGTCTTCGACGTACTCCGGGAAGTCGCCGCCGCCGTACGTCGTCATCGCGTGCCCGATGATCTCGTTGAAGAGCACGTGACGCGTCTGGCTTCCCGCGGCCTGCGGCAAGTCGACGTCGTACATCGGCACGAGGCCGTTGGCGTTGCCGACCCAGACGGCGAGGCCAACCCTCGTCGTCGCCCCGACCATCCAGGTCTGCAGGCCGTTGTCGGTGGTTCCCGTCTTGCCGATGAGCGGCACGATTCCGGGGTTCGACCGCGAACCGGTGCCACCTTCGACGACGCCAGCGAGGGCTTCGTCGACGCCAGCAGCCACCTGCGGTGAGACGGCCTGAATGCAGCGCGACTTAGGGCCAGTGACGTCCGTTCCGTCGCTGAGCGTGACGCGGTCGATGCCGGTCGGCGTGCAGGTGAGGCCGTTGTTCGCGAGGCCAGACATGACGGTCGCCATGGAAAGCGGGGCCATCTCGTTGGCTGCACCCAGGATGGCGGAGGGCAGCGAGGAGTTGATCGCGCCGTCTGCGCGGTGGCCGCCGAGGGCCATCGCGGTGTCACGGATGCGGCACTGGTCGAGGCGTTCGGCCATGGACACGTACGCCGTGTTGATCGACGACGCGGTCGCTGACTTCACCGAGACAGTGCCAACCCGCTGTCCGCTGTCATTGGTGGGCGCCCAGGGGCCGTCAGTCTCCGGCTCGCACGTGTTGGAGAAGTCTTCCTGGTAGAACGTGCGGTTCTGCCCGGGGATCGACGCGTACAGCGACTTTCCCGATGAGAGCCACTCGGCGAGCGTGAAGATCTTGTACGTCGACCCTGTCTGGAAGCCCGTCGATCCGCCGTACTCGTAGTCCGTGTTGTAGTTCACGGAGGTCACGCCGGGTTGCTCTTGGTTCTCGGCGACTTCGCTGAACTGGGTGTTCTGCACCATCGCGAGGATGCGGCCAGTGCCGTTCTCGACCATGGACGCCGCGGCGCCGAGGTCGGTGCCCGGGTACGTCGCAGGCACCGCGTTCTGCATGGACTGCGTTGCGACGCCCTGCATGTCGAGGTCGAGCGACGTGTAGATCTTGTAGCCCTTGCCTGCGAGGTTGAACATCCGCTCGGCCTCGGTGGCGCCGAAGGCCTCGTCCTGGAGCACGGAGAGCTGCACGAACTTGCAGAAGTACTTCGCGTTGCCTTCTGCGAACTCGCAGCCGTGGTTTGGGTCTTTCGGATTCGGCTCGACGGGCGTCGCGATGGTGGCCTCGTAGGTGGCCTGGTCGATTGCGCCTTCTTCCATCATGCGCATGAGGATGTAGTCGCGGCGTTCTTTGTTGCCCTCGATGTTCTCTTCGCGGTCGAGCCGGTACGCGTTCGGCTCCTGCACGATCGCAATGAGGCTCGCGGACTCGGCGAGCGTGAGGTCGAGTGCCGACTTCCCGAAGTAGCGCTGGGCCGCCGACTCGATGCCGTACGTGGTGCCGCCGAACAGGGCGATGTTGAGGTAGCCCTGCAGGATCTCGTCCTTCGAGTACTGCTGCTCGACACCGATGGCGAGCCGCATCTCCTGGAGCTTTCGGCCCGTGTTCGGGTCGGTCGCCTCGACGTAGGCCTTCTTGCTTTCCTCGGGGTCGAGGATCGCCTCGGCCTCCTGCACGCGCACATTACGTACCCACTGCATGGTGATGGTGGAGGCGCCAGCCGAGGCGTCGCCGATGACCGAGGTCACGAGCGCACGGGCCGCAGAGATCACGTCGACGCCGTCGTGCTCACGGAAACGGGGGTCTTCCACCGAGATCGCCGCGAGGGGAACCCACGGGGAGATCTGGTCGAGCGGAACCTCGACGCGGTTCTGGTTGTAGAACTGGGCGAACTTGACGTCCTGCCCGCCCTGCTTGGCGTAGAGCTCGGTGACCTGCTGGAGTTCGTTGATCTCCAGGTAGTCGGGGAGGCTCTCGAAGAGGTTGATCGAGCTGTTCTCCGCGATGTTGGCGACGGAGACGAGCGGAGTCACGAGCGCGGTGATCAGGACAGCGGCGAGCCCGCTCACCCCGACCAGTCCGAGGACGCGGGTCAGAGGACCGCGCTTCCAGCTTCCACGTTGCTTTGTTGCCATGGCGTCACGATACCCGGGGTAGGAAGGTCAGGAGAGTCGCCTCCGGTGGGCACGCGAAACGCACGGGTGCGTAGATGGACGTGCCGAGACCGGCGGAGACGTGGAGTGCGGCGGATCGGCCACGCGAGGTCCAGGTGCTCAGGCCCTTGACCTGCTGGCGTGGGATGTCGCAGTTGGTGACAAGCGCACCGTACCCGGGCACGCACACCTGGCCGCCGTGGGTATGGCCCGCGAAGATCGCATCCGCTCCCAGGTCGACGAGGCCGCTGAGCACACGTTGGTACGGCGCGTGCGCCAGCCCGATCGTGAGATCCCAGTCCTGCCCCTCCGATGCCTCGCGGAGCGCTTCGCCAGCCGCGGCGAAGTCATCGGCGTCGATGTGCGGGTCATTCACCCCGAGGAAGCGGATGCGCCTGCCCGCGACCTCGAGAACGGCCGCCGCGTTGTTCAGGGCAGTCCAGCCGAGACGGTCGAAGTGGCCCGTGAGGCTCTTCGTGTCGAGCTTTGGGGCCTTCTTCGCGATGTGGGCAGAGCGGCCGAAATACGTGAAGGGGTTCTTGAGGACCGGGCCGAGGTAGTCGTTCGAGCCGTAGACGTGCACCGAGGGGATTCCCTCGAACGGCTCGAGCATGTGGGCGACGGTCGGGACGGCGTCGACGTGGCCGAGGTTGTCGCCGGTGCCGACGACGAGGTCGGGCTTCAGAGCCGCGAGTCCCCTGACGAACTCCTGCTTCTTGCGCTGCCACGGGGCGACGTGGAAGTCGCTCAGGTGCAGCACACGCAGCGGAGCCGACCCCGGGGGCAGGATGCGCGCCTCGACGCGGCGTAGGCGGAAAGCGCGGCGCTCGATCATCGTGCCGTAGACGGCGGTCGCCGCCCCCACCCCGGCGAGGGTGAGGGCGACGGCCGCGACGGGTCTGAGTCGGGATGAGGCTGGTCCGAGTCCGGAAGATCTCGCGGAGCTCGAGTTGGCGAGGGAATTCGCCATGGTGAAACTCGTTTCGGTTGGTGCGGCGGCCCCATGTGGGCCGGTCGGGACTACGGGCCGGAAGAGACGTAGACCTGGACGGACCCGTTGCGTTCGAGCTCTGAGCCCGGCGCCGGGTCGGTTCGGATCACCTGCCCGCTCGGGACGGTGGCGTTCTTCTCCGTCAGGATCGACATGGTGCCGCTGAACCCGAGCTGGGAGAGCGTCGCCTGTGCCTGCTCCTGGGTCTGGCCGGCCAGGTCAGGCGCGACGATGGCGTTTGTCGTCGGTGCTGTCTCCGGGCCGCGCGACGGGTTGATCGTGATCGTCGTGCCCTGCGTGACCCGTGTGTTCGCGCTTGGCAGCGTGCTCGCCACGGTGCCCTCGGCCTGATCCGATTCAACGGGGTTGCCGATCGAGACGCTGAAGCCCAGGCCCTCGAGCGAGGTCTTGGCCTCTGCAGTCGTCTTGCCGGCCAGGTCTGGAACTGTTACCTGCTCGTTCTGGACCGCGCTGCCGGTCGGCTGCGGGAACGAATCGCCACCGTAGACGCGCATCGCCTGAGCGATGACGTCGTTGAAGATCACGTGACGCGTCTGGCTTGCGACCGCGCGCGGCAAGTCGACGTTGTACATCGGCTGCTGACCGCTGGCGTTTCCAACCCAGACAGCCATTCCGACCTTGCTGGTCGCCCCGACCATCCAGGTCTGGATGCCGTTGTCAGTGGTCCCGGTTTTGCCCATGAGTGGTGCGATGCCCGGGTTCGAAGCGTTCCCGGTTCCACCGTTGACAACGCCCTGGAGCGCCGACGTGACACCAGCTGCGACCTCCGGGGTCACTGCCTGGTTACAGGTCGATTTCGGTGCTTCCACTTGGGTGCCGTCGCGCAGGTCGATGCCGTCGATCGCGATGGGCGAGCAGGTGACGCCGCCGTTCGCGAACCCGGCGATAGCCGTTGCCATGGAAAGCGGGGCGATCTCGTTCGCGGCGCCGAGAATCGCGGCGGGCAGCGAGGAGTTCATCTCGCCGTCCGCTCGGTGAGCGCCCATTGCCATCGCCGTGTCACGGATGCGGCACTGGTCGAGCTGCTCGGCCATGGCAACGTAGGCGGTGTTGATGGACTGCGACGTGGCCTGGCGAACCGAGACGTTGCCGACCTTCGCGCCGCCGTCGTTCGTCGGCGACCAGGAGCCGCCGTCCGCTCCGATGCACGAGTCTTGGAAGTTGAGGCGATTGAAGGCCCGGTTCTTGCCGTCTACCGACGCGTTCAGCGACTTGCCTGAGGCGAGCCACTCGGCCAGTGTGAAGATCTTGTACGTCGATCCGGTCTGGAACCCCGTGGATCCGCCGTAGTCGAGGTCGGTGTTGTAGTTGACCGAGGTGTAGCCGGGCTGCGATGCGAGTTCCTCGGTGTCACCGAAGGCGGTGTTCTGCACCATCATGAGCACGCGTCCCGTGCCCTCCTCGACCATCGAGGCCGCTGAACCGAGGTTCATGCCGTCCACGTATGCCGGAACGGCAGAAGCCATCGTGGCCGCGCCCTGCGCCTGCATGTCGAGGTCGAGGGTCGTGTGGATCTGGTAGCCCTTGGTCTGGAAGTTGAACTGCCGTTCCTCGTAGGTCTCACCGAACGCCGGGTCCTGCACCATCACGAGTCGCACGTAGTCGCAGAAGTACTGGGCGTTGCCCTCAGCCGCGCCGCAGCCGTGCCTCGGCTCGGTGGGATGCGGTTCGACGGGCGTCGCGACGGTCGCCTCGTAGGTGGCCTGATCGATGGCGCCTTCCTCCATCATGCGCATCAGGATGTAGTCGCGGCGGATCTTGTTCGCCTCGATGTTCTCTGGCACGTCGAGGCGATAGGCGTTCGGCTCCTGCACGATCGCGATGAGGCTCGCAGACTCCTGCAGATTCAGGTCGAGTGCCGACTTTCCGAAGTAGCGCTGGGCTGCCGACTCGATGCCGTACGTGGTGCCGCCGAAGAGGGCGATGTTGAGGTAGCCCTGGAGGATCTCATCCTTGGAGAACTGCTTCTCGACGCCGATCGCGAGGCGCATCTCCTGAAGCTTGCGGCCCGTCGTGGTCTCGGTGGCCTCGAGGTAGGCCTTGTCGCGCTCCTCCTCGTTGGGGATCGCTTCTGCTGTCTGGACGCGCACGTTGCGGACGTACTGCATTGTGATCGTAGAGGCGCCTGCCGCGCCATCTCCGATCACGGACTGCGCGAGCGCGCGTGCGGCGGAGATGACGTCGACGCCGCCGTGCTCACGGAACCGCGGGTCCTCCACCGAGATCGCGGCCTGCGCGACGTACGGGGAGACCTGGTCGAGCGGGACTTCCTCGCGGTTCTGGTTGTAGAACTCAGCGAACTTCTGTCCGTTGGAGGCGTACAGCTCGGTCTTCTGCTGCAATGAGCCGATCTCGAGGTACGTCGGCAGGTTCTCGAACAGCGAGATCGTGCTGTTCGCGGCCACACCGGTGACGGCGATGAGCGGAGTGATCATGGCCGTGACGAGCACGCCCGCGACTCCGCTCATCCCGAGCAGCCCTAGGAGGCCACCCAGAATGTTGCGTTTGGGCGCCCCTGGATTCGTGACAGACATAGGATCAAGGGTAAGTCACACCCGCTCGCGGCGTCTTCAGGAGTGTTCAATGAGAACCCCATGAGATGTCTGAGCGCTCACCGCACAGGAGGACGTCCATGCAGAAGTGGGAATATTTCATCACCCCGCTCCCGTTGCACACCCCCACTGTCATCCTCAACAACTGGGGTGCTCAGGGCTGGGAACTGGTGCAGGTTTCCACAAATGCCGAGGGCGGATCAGTCGCCTACATGAAGCGTCCGATCGCAGGGGAGCAAGCATGAGTCAGGTCGAAGAGCGTCTCGGCGCGATGGGACTCGCAGTGCCACCCGTCGCTGCCCCCGTCGCCGCCTACGTCCCCGCCGTCGAGCACGGGGGACTCGTCTACACGTCCGGGCAGCTGCCGTTCATCGAGGGAGCCCTTCCTGAGAAGGGCAAGGTCGGCGCCGAGGTTCCTCGCGACGACGCCATCGAGTTCGCCGCGTTTGCCGGCCTCAACGCCCTCGCAGCGATCAAATCCGTCATCGGCGACCTCGACCGCGTGACGCGCGTCGTGAAGGTCACCGTCTACGTCGCCTCTGCTCCCGATTTCACCGAGCAGCCGCTTGTCGCCAACGGGGTCTCCGAGATGCTCGGCCTCGCCTTTGGCGATGCGGGTACGCACGTGCGCGCGGCCGTCGGGGTCGCAGTGCTGCCGCTCGACTCGCCCGTCGAGGTCGATCTCATCGTCGCGTACGAATAGCGAGTCAGCTCGCGAGCATCCGCTCAGACCGAAGCCCTGCATCCCTCTTCCGAGAGGTGCAGGGCTTCGTCGTTCCCCGGCGCTGTCAGCCACGTCTCCGCGGCAGCCAGGAGCAATCGTCGTCAGTCGTCGTCAGCGGCTCCGGAAGTGACCCCGGCCGAGATCGCCGACATCACGGACGCGTCCGTGAGGGTCGTCGTGTCACCGACGGCCTTGCCATCCGCGACATCCCGGAGCAGGCGGCGCATGATCTTCCCGGAGCGCGTCTTGGGGAGCTCAGCGACGACGTACACCTGACGGGGACGCGCGATCGCGCCGATCTTCGACGACACGTGCGAGCGCAGCACCTGTGGTGCATCCGACGCTTCGATCTCCGCCTTCTTGCTCTCCTTCAGGACGACAAACGCGACGACGGCCTGACCGGTCGTCTCATCGCTCGCGCCGACGACCGCCGACTCCGCGACAAACGGGTGGTCGACAAGCGCCGACTCGATCTCGGTGGTCGAAAGCCGGTGGCCCGAGACGTTCATGACGTCGTCAACGCGGCCGAGCAGCCACAGGTGCCCGTCCTTGTCGACACCCGCGCCGTCGCCGGCGAAGTAGCGGCCGGGGAACTGCGACCAGTAGGTCTCGATGAAGCGCTCGCGGTCCCCGTAGATGCCGCGCGTCATGGACGGCCACGGCTCGGTGATCGTGAGGAGGCCCATCTCGCCGGGGTTGACGCGCTCACCCCTGTCGTCAACGACTTCGACAACCACACCCGGCACGGGAACCTGCGCGGCCCCCGGCTTGAGGGCGACCTGGCTCGGAATCGCGGAGATCATGATGGCACCCGTCTCGGTCTGCCACCACGTGTCGACCACCGGGACCCGGTTCCCTCCAATGACCTCCCGGTACCAGGCCCAGGCCTCTGGGTTGATCGGCTCACCCACGGAACCGAGGAGGCGGATCGACGACAGGTCGTACTTCGCGGGAATCTGCCTGCCCGACTTCATGTAGCCGCGGATCGCCGTCGGCGCCGTGTAGAAGATCGTGACGCCGTAGCGCTCGATGATGTCGAACCAGCGGCCGAGGTCAGGAGTGTCGTGTGTGCCCTCGTACATGACCTGAGTTGCGCCGTTCGCAAGCGGGCCGTAGACGAAGTAGCTGTGCCCCGTGACCCAGCCGACGTCGGCGGAGCACCAATAGACGTCCTGCTCCGGCTTCAAGTCGAAGATGGTGCGGTGGGTGAACGACGTCTGCGTCAGGTAGCCGCCCGTCGTGTGCAGCAGCCCCTTCGGCTTCCCAGTCGTTCCCGACGTGTAGAGGATGAACAGCGGATGCTCGGCGGGGAAGGGCTTCGCGACGTGCTCGTCACTGACCTGCGCGATCTCCTCATGCCACCACAGGTCGCGCCCGGGGGTGAGCGCCGGCTCGTTGTCGGCGCGACGGACGACGAGCACATGCTCGACGGTGTGCCCCTCGGCCTCGAGCGCCGCATCCACCGTCTCCTTGAGCGGGAAGATGCGACCCTTCCGGATGCTGCCGTCGCTCGTGATCACGAGCTTCGCGTTCGCATCCTCGACTCGGCTTCGGATGGAGTCGGCGCTGAAGCCGCCGAAGATGACGGAGTGCACGGCTCCGATGCGCGCGCAGGCGAGCATCGCGACGACCGTCTCCGGGATCATCGGCATGTAGATCGCGACCACATCCCCTGCCGTGACGCCGAGGCTCTCGAGGAGGTTCGCTGCCCGCTTCACCTCCCCGAGAAGGTCGGCGTAGGTGATCGTGCGCTTGTCGCCTGGCTCGCCCTCCCAGTAGATCGCGACGCGGTCGCCGTTACCCGCCAGCACGTGGCGGTCGACGCAGTTGAAGCTCGCGTTGAGCGTGCCGTCGCCGAACCATTTGGCGAACGGGGCGTCGCTCCAGTCGAGGACCTCGGTGAACGGGGTCGACCAGTGGAGTTCCCTGGCCTGGTCAGCCCAGAAGCCGAGCCTGTCTTCTTCGGCACGTCCCGCGAGGTCTGCGGGTACGGGGGAAGAGGACGCGAAGTCGTCGCTTGGTGGGAAGGTCTCGAGGTCTTCCAGGAGGTGTTCGATCTTGTCAGCCACCGCAGGTCCTTTCGCGTCATTGCGATCTGGCACCGCATCTTTGCGGCGCAGTGTGCCAGAAGTCTACGGAGCCAGCATGGGCTGCGACTCCCGCCTTTCGGGGGGAATGTCGAGGGCCTTCCGGCTCGAGAAGCCGCCCGCAGGAGGGGAAGTGAACCGCGACCCGTGCCATACCTTGTGCATTCTGTGCCACCCGGGTGGTCTCTCGCTCGGCGTGTCGCGGGTGAATTATGCAGCGAGATCCGTGATTCCATGCGGGGATGCGGCCTGTAGTCGAACTTTTTTCGATTGCATGAGGCCTGGATATTTTTCCGGACGAATTATGCACTAGCATGGACATCGATGGTTTCGCTCTCTGTCGCAACTATCGTCGCTCTGCAGCAATCAACCCCCCCTGAACGCTGCATGAGCTGAGGCGCTCGGATATCCCCCTGTCCGGGCGCCTCTTCAGTTAACTACGCGACTGACGGCGCGAGGAGCTGCTCACTGCGCGACTCTGTCGACATACGCCCTGTGCAGAACCTTCTCTCCACAGCCGAGAGGTTCGCCATCCCACGAGCTGCGGAGCGTTCCTACGCTTCGTGCATGTCATATGGCTCAGCTCCTGGTTCCGCATCCGGTCAGCGGTTCGTCGCACGTCCGGCGGCTCAACGGGCGGCGTCGCTCACCCTGCCTCCACGAGCGGCCGTCGACGATGGCACGGTACGCTCCGTCCGCTCGCTGACCCGAGGCCAGGCCGAAGCCTTCGGCCCGCTGGCTGCGTTCGTCGCAGACGGTGAAGTCACCGACCTCTTCGTCAACGGCGCAGACGGGCTCTACGTCGACCGCGGAAAGGGCGCAGAACGAGAGGAGACCTGGCTCGCGCCGAGCGAGCGGGCCCTTCGCGAGCTCGCCGTCCGCATCGTCGCGGCAGGAGGCAGGCACCTTGATGAGTCCGCGCCCTGCGTCGACGTGCGCATCGCGGACGGAATCCGCGTGCACGCCGTGCTTCCACCCGTGTCAATTTCCGGCACCCTCCTCTCGATCAGGACACCGAGGGTGCGGCAGCTCACTCTGGAGCAGCTCGACCGGCAGGCGTTCTTCTCCCCGGGCGCGGAGGAGCTGGTCAGGGAGGCCGTGCGTGCGCGAGCGAACGTGCTCGTCACGGGCGCCGGTGGGAGCGGGAAGACGACGTTCCTCTCCGCCATGCTCTCCGAGGCCGACCCACGCGACCGCATCATCGTGATCGAGGACGTGGCCGAGCTCCGCCTCGCGCACCCGCACAGCGTCTCACTCGAGGCGCGGCAGGCGAACATCGAGGGAGCCGGGAGCGTGCCGCTCGAGCGTCTGGTGCGTGAGTCGCTGCGGATGCGCCCAGACCGCCTTGTGCTCGGCGAATGCCGTGGCGCCGAGCTCCGAGAGTTGCTGGGGGCGCTCAACACCGGCCATGACGGGGGTGCGGGCACGCTCCACGCGAACTCGCTCGCCGACGTGCCGTCGCGGCTCGAGGCGCTCGGCGCCCTCGCGGGAATGACGCAAGACGCGGTAGCTCGGCAGACGGTGAGCGCGATCGACCTGGTGATGCATGTCGAACGCACGTCGGTCGGCAACAGAAGGCTCGCGGACATCGGAGAGTTCTGTCTCGACGACGCCGGTCGTCTGGCGATCGTGTCCCTCAAGGAGCGCGCCGCGGGCGACGCCAAGAACGTCACGACGATTGCGCCTGCCCCCGTGGAGGTTTCTGCGGCCGTGCGCCGCCGGGATCCGGGGCGGCGGTGACGCGGCGGGACGTGGATGCCGCGGAGCGCGCCGCCGCGGCCGTCGAACGGCTCGCGGCTCTGCTCGCGGGCGGCGCGACCCCGGTCTCAGCGTGGCAGCACGTTGCCAGCTTCGCGGCTTCTGACGGTCCTCGCCCGCCTGACCGCAGCGGGTGGTTGCGGCGGACGCTGCGGCGCTGGGTTCGACTGAGAACCCAACTCGTAGGCGCTCCGCCGAGCACAGCTGGCCACATCGAACCCATCGAGTTGAGCGTCGCGAGGGGAATGCGAGCGGGGCGACGGGCCGGGCTGATACTCCGCGAACACGACGAGTCGAGTTGGCGCGCCCTCGGTTGCGCCTGGTCGATCGCAGAGCGCACGGGGGCGCCGCTTGCCCGTGGCCTCTCCGATCTGGCCCAGACCTTTCGCGACTACGGGGCGGCCGAGCGCGAGGTGGAGCTCGCGCTCGCAGGTCCGAGCAGCGCGGCCCGTCTGGTCATGGGGCTGCCCGCCGTAGGCGTGCTGCTTGGCCTCGCACTCGGATTCGACAGCTTCGGGATGCTCCTCGGTACGCCGCTCGGGCTCGCGTGCCTCGCTGGAGGCCTCTCGCTCATGCTCGCCGCGCAGCTCTGGAACCGGGCACTCATCACAGCGGCATCCAAGCGAGAGCATCTGCCTGGCCTCGCGCTCGACTTGACGGCGCTCGGAATGCTCGGTGGTGCATCCGCGCTCGCGGTGGTCACCCAAGTACAACGGGTGCTCGAAGACGCGGGTCTCGACGGGACTCGGCGCCACCGATCCGAGACGCGGTTCGCGGAGAGTCGGGTCGAGCGCGTGCTGACGCTCGCCCGAGAAGCAGGAGTGCCGGCGGCGTCGCTCCTTCGCAGTGAAGCCGCACTGGAGCGGCGCGATGCGCGTTCGGCCTCGAGCGCGAAGGCGGCCGAACTCGGTGTGCGTCTCATGCTGCCGCTCGGGCTTTGCGTTCTCCCCGCGTTCCTGCTGCTCGGCGTCGCGCCGCTCATCCTCGCCGTCGTCACCCAGACCGTCTCGCGGCTGTGAGCCGCCACGAACGCTCGTGCCGAATTCGATATGGCAATGCGTAATAAGAGAGGTACACCAATGTTCCAGATCCAGAGCATCATCGAGCGGTCGCGCGACCTGCTGCGGGGAGTCCGCAGCCGTCTTCGCGACGAGGAGGGGGCCGCGACTGCCGAGTACGCGATCGCCACGATGGCGGCTGTCGCCTTCGCGGGGCTCCTCGTCGTCATCATGCAGAGCGACGAAGTGCGGGGACTGCTCGAGAACATCATCCGGACCGCCCTCACGCTGGACGAGTGATGCGCCGGGTGCGGCGATCGCGCACGGGCTCGGCCAGGGGGTCCGCGACAGCGGAGTTCGCCATCGTCGCACCTGCCGTCGTCCTGCTGCTCGCCTTCTGCCTCGCCGGGCTCCAAGGCGTTGTCGTGCAGGTCCGACTCCAGGACGCGGTTGCCGACGCCGTGAGGCTCATCGCCAGGGGAGACGACGAAGCGATCGCGCGCGCGAGCGTGCTGGCGCTCGTTCCGACCGCGGAGCTCGAGATCAGTCGCCCGGATGACCTCGTCTGCGCACGTGCATCCACGCCGCTCGAGCTCGGCGAGCGGGAGCTCCCGATTCGAGTGGTTGCCCGCGCTTGCGCGCTCGGCGGGGGCCGATGAGCGCCGGAGACCCGTCCGGCGAACGCGGGGCGGGCGGAGTCCTCGTGCTCGCCGTGGCGCTGCTCCTCGTCGCGATCACCGTTGGGGCGGTCGGCGTGCTGGCTGTCTTCCCGGCGAGGCAGTCAGCACAGGCCGCCGCTGACGCTGGAGCACTCGCTGCGGCCGACGTGGCGTCCGGCCTCCGAGACGGAGAACCGTGCGCAGAAGCCGCCCGTGTCGTGAGGGCAAACGGGGCATCCCTCGAGGAGTGCAAGGTCAGCGGCCGGGAGGCCGTTGTGCGAGTTCGTGTAGAGTCCGGCCCGTTCGTCTTTTCGGAACCGTCGAGGGCAGGACCGCCGCCGGAATGAGAAGTCGTGAGGCGGAGCCGCCAGCAGTTGGAGGCCTTCCGTCCAGCCAGCCCGTTCACAAACCAGCCCGTCCATATAATGGGCGCCGACGGGTGGCAACAGCCCCCACATCACTCCGGCCAGCCGGAATCGTCGTGCGAAAGCACGCAGACCCATCCAAGGAACGCTTGTGTCAGGCAGCAACACACTGGTCATCGTCGAGTCGCCGACCAAAGTGAAGAGCATCTCGCAGTATCTCGGTGATGACTACACCGTGCTCGCTTCTGTCGGCCACATTCGCGACCTCATCGAGCCCAAGAACCTCCCGCCAGAGCTCAAGAAAGGCTCACTCGGAAAGTTCAGCGTCGACGTCGACAACGGGTTCGAGCCGTACTACGTGGTCTCCGAGCAGAAGAAAAAGACCGTCGCCGAGCTCAAGCGAGCGCTGAAGGATGCCGACGAGCTCATCCTCGCAACTGATGAGGACCGCGAAGGAGAGGCCATCGCCTGGCACCTCCTGCAGGTGCTCCAGCCGAAGGTGCCCGTCAAGCGCATGGTGTTCCACGAGATCACCCGCGAGGCCATCGAAGCCGCCAAGGACCGGACGCGCGACATCGACGTGCACCTCGTCGATGCCCAGGAGACCAGGCGCATCCTCGACCGGCTCTACGGCTACGAGGTTTCACCCGTGCTGTGGCGCAAGGTCGGTCCAGGGCTCTCCGCCGGTCGTGTCCAGTCGGCTGCCACCCGTCTCATCGTCGACCGCGAGCGTGAGCGCCTTGCGTTCGTAAAGGCCAGCTACTGGGGCGTCGAGGCACGCTTCGCGCCGGAGCAGGGCAAGGAAGGCTCCGCGTTCGTCGCCCGCCTGACGAAGCTCGACGGCGAGCGCGTCGCGACCGGACGCGACTTCGACGACCACGGTGTGCTCAAGAACTCGTCCGTGATCCTCGGTGAGGCCGAGGCGACGACGCTGACTGTGCAGCTCACGGCGGGGACCGTACCGGTCACGGTGTCCTCGGTCGAGTCCAAGCCGTACACGCGCCGCCCCGCCGCCCCCTTCACGACCTCGACGCTGCAGCAGGAAGCCGCGCGCAAGCTGCGCTTCACCGCCCGCCAGACGATGAGCGTTGCGCAGTCGCTGTATGAAAACGGCTACATCACGTACATGCGTACCGACTCCTCCTCGCTGTCGTCGCAGGCGCTCAACGCCGCCCGTACCCAGGCCGCCAAGCTCTACGGCGCCGAGACCGTACCCGCCTCCCCTCGCCTCTACGGCTCTAAGTCGAAGAACGCCCAGGAGGCGCACGAGGCCGTCAGGCCAGCAGGGTCCACGTTCGCGCTCCCGAGCGAGCTCCGCCCGAAGCTGAGCCCCAACGACTTCAAGCTCTACGACCTCATCTGGAAGCGCACGATCGCCTCGCAGATGGCCGACGCCAAGGGCCAGACGGCGACCGTCACCATCGACGCCTCTCCCGTCGACGTGTCCGACGCTCAGGGAACAGTCACAACCCGCGTCGCGGAATTCCAGGCGTCAGGCACCGTCATCACCTTCCGCGGCTTCCTCGCCGCCTACGAGGAGGGCAAGGACGAGGCGCGCGACGACTCGACCACCGCTGAAGCGAAGCTGCCACCGCTCACGAAGGGGCAGAAGCTCGACCCCGAGTCGGCCGACGCGAAGAGCCACGAGACGAGCCCGCCGCCGCGCTACACGGAGGCGAGCCTCGTCAAGACACTCGACGAGCTCGGCATCGGCCGCCCGTCGACGTACGCGTCGATCATCTCCACGATCATCGATCGCGGCTACGTCGCGCCCCGCGGCAGCGCGCTCGTGCCCAGCTGGACGGCCTTCTCCGTCGTTCGCCTCCTCGAGGAGCACTTCCACGACCTCGTGGAGTACAACTTCACGGCGCAGATGGAGGGCGACCTCGACCGCATCGCAGCAGGCTCCGAGCAGCGCACCGACTGGCTACGCGGGTTCTACTTCGGCACGGAAGACCACAAGGGTCTCCGCGGCGTCATCGACAACCTCGGAGAGATCGACGCGCGCGAGATCAACTCCACGCCGCTCGCAGAAGGCATCGTCCTGCGCATCGGCCGCTACGGCCCCTACCTCGAGGTGGCGCCGGAGACGGAAGGTGACACCCCGCGTCGCGTCAACGTTCCCGAAGACCTCGCTCCCGATGAGCTGACGGCCGCGAAAGCCGTGGAGCTTGTGGAAGCGCCCATCCAGACCGACCGCGTGCTCGGAGTTGTTCCCGAGACCGGCAAGCGCATCCTCGTGAAGGACGGTCGCTTCGGCCCGTACGTCACGGAAGGCCCGTCCGAGGCCGAGGAAGCTGCCGCCGAGTCAGAAGCGAAGGCCAAGGCTCTCGCAGAAGAAGCCGAAGCGAAGGCCGCCGCAGCAGAGGGGCGCCCCGTCAAGAAGCCGCGCGCCAAGAAGGCCGCTGCCGCAGACAAGCCTCGCACCGCGTCCCTCTTCAAGTCGATGATCCCGGAGCAGGTCACGTACGAGCAAGCCATCGGGCTGCTCGAGCTGCCGCGCGTGGTGGGGGCGGACTCCGAAACGGGCGCCGAGATCACGGCGCAGAACGGCCGCTACGGCCCGTACCTGAAGAAGGGCACCGACACGCGTTCGCTCACGAGCGAGGACGAAATCTTCACCGTGACGCTCGAAGCCGCACATGAGCTCTTCGCGCAGCCGAAGTACGGCGCTCGCACCACGAAGGCGGCCATCAAGGAATTCGAGGCCGACCCGGTGAGCGGCAAGCCGATCAAGATCAAGGACGGCCGCTTCGGCCCGTACGTCACCGACGGCGAGACCAACGTCACCGTGACGCGCGGCGCGAACCCCGAGGACGTCACGTTCGAGGAAGCCGTGCAGATGCTCGCCGACAAGCGCGCCAAGGGCCCGGTGAAGCGCAAGACGACAGCGGCCAAGAAACCCGCCGCCAAGAAGCCCGCAGCGAAGAAGCCTGCAGCCGCGAAGTCTGCCGCTACGAAGACGACTGCAGCGAAGAAGCCTGCCGCGAAGCGCGCACCAGCCAAGAAGCCGGTGGCCAAGGCCAGCGAAGCAGCAACCACCGAATGACGGGTCTCTTCATCACGCTCGAGGGCGGCGACGGCGCAGGCAAGTCGACGCACTCGGGCCTGCTCGAGAACTGGCTGACGTCGCTCGGCCAGACGGTTGTGCGCACGCGCGAACCGGGTGGCACCGACCTCGGCGCCGATATCCGCGAGCTCGTGCTGCACCGCAAGGGACACATGGATGCGCGCGCCGAGGCGCTCCTGTATGCCGCCGACCGCGCGCACCACATCGCAACGGTTGTCCGGCCGGCGCTCGAGCGCGGCGAGATCGTCGTGCAGGACCGCTACCTCGACTCGTCGATCGCCTACCAGGGCACGGGGCGCGAGCTCGGCGCAGACGAAGTCAGGGACCTCTCGCTGTGGGCGGCCCGCGGCCTGCTCCCAGATCTCACGGTGCTCTTCGACCTCGACCCAGAGGAGGGCCGGCGACGCATCGGCGCCACCCGCGGTACCTACGACAGGCTTGAAGCCGAGTCGAAGGCCTTCCACGACTCCGTGCGCTCAGCCTTCCTCGGCCTCGCCGCTGCAGACCCGGGCAGGTTCCTTGTGATCGACGCAACCCAGCCGCGCGAGCACGTCGCCGAACGCATCCGCACCCGCGTCGCCGAGCTCCTCGAGCGGCCACCGGCAGGCGAGTAGCGTGACCGTCTGGGACGACCTCTCAGGTCAGGACGACGCGATCGCCCTGTTCGCGAACGCCGCGAAGGCCTCCAAGCGGGGAGCCGTCGACACGAGCGGCATGACCAACTCCTGGCTCATCACCGGCCCGCCAGGTTCGGGCCGGAGCAACATGGGTTACGCCTTCGCCGCGGCCCTGCTGTGCCCGAACGACGGATGCGGCGTGTGCCCGTCCTGCGTGCAGGTGAGGGCTCGCTCGCATCCTGACCTCACGGCCGTGGTCACCGAGACCGTGCAGCTCGACATCAAGACGGCGCGCGAGCTCGTCGAGCGCGCATCGATGTCCCCCATGACGGGGCGCTACCGGGTCATCATCGTCGAGGACGCAGACCGCATGGTCGCGCGCACCTCGAACACCCTGCTCAAGGCCATCGAGGAGCCGCCGGAGTCGACCGTCTGGGTGCTCTGCGCGCCAAGCGAGGCCGACCTGCTGCCGACCATCCGCTCGCGCGTGCGCAGCGTCCGCCTGCGTGTGCCCGAGGTGCGCGACGTCGCAGGGCTGCTCGTGCGGAGAGACGGCATCGAACCGGACGTCGCCCTCCGCGCGGCTCGCGAAGCCCAAAGCCACGTCGGTATGGCCAAGCGCCTCGCGACCAGCGAGGAAGCCTGGGGCCGTCGCGACGCGTCGCTCGACGGCCTGCTCGACATCCGCACAACGGGCGACGCCGTCCGCAAGGCCGCGCAGCTCGTCACGATCGCCGACGAGGACGCAACCGCCAACGCGGCCGACCGCGACGACAAGGAGCGCGCCGCAGCCTTCCGATCGCTCGGGCTCACGCCAGGACAGGCGGTGCCGAGGCAGCTCCGCGGGCAGATCCGCGAGCTCGAGGAGCACCAGAAGCGCCGGGCCAAGCGCGGCCAGGTCGACGCGATCGACCGCATCCTCACTGACTCCGTGTCTCTGCTGCGGGACCTGCTCATGCTGCAGCTTCAGTTGCCGGTCGAGCTCGTCAACGAGCACAGAAGGCACGAGTTGGAGGCCGCGACGAGCTCCCGCAGCTCGGACGACGTGCTCACGAGCATCGACGCGGTCAGCAAGGCCCGAGCGCGACTCGCCGCCAACGTACCCGTCGCGCTTGTCCTGGAGGCATTCTTGATCAGCTGGACGCCGAAGCAGCAGGGAGCATCATGACCAGACCGACCACTCGTCGTCGCACCACGGCCAGAGGCATCGGCGCCTCGCTTCTGACCGGTGCCGTCATCGTCGTGCTCAGCGGATGCACGCTCATCACGACACTCGCCGGTGGCGGTTCCGGAGGGGGAAGCGGTCCGCAGGAGGACGTTGACGTCATCCCGTCCGGCCTCGAGCCGAGCATCCAAGCGTTCTACGAGCAGGACCTCGACTGGGATGCCTGCGGCAACGGGCGAGAGTGCGCCACAGCGGAAGCACCCATGAACTGGGCGGATGGGGACTCCGAGAAGATCGAGCTCGCACTGGTGAAGGTGCCGGCGACTAGCGGCGATTCGCTTGGAACGATCTTCACGAACCCTGGTGGTCCTGGTGCATCCGGCGTCTCGTTCGTGCGCGACAGCGCCGAGTACGTCTTCACGCCGGAGCTCATGGAGAACTTCGACATCGTGGGCTGGGACCCGAGAGGCGTGGGTAAATCGAGCGCCGTCGACTGCCGCGACGACGCAGGCATGGACGAGTGGTTCTACGGAGTGGACGAGAACTTCGACGCCGACACGGCGACTGATGAGCAGATCATCGCCGAGGTGACCGCGAACTCGAAGGAGTTCGCCGACGACTGCCTCGAGAACACGGGCGCGCTGCTCGAGTTCGTCGACACGAAGAGCACTGTCAAGGACCTCGACATGATGCGGGCCCTTGTCGGCGACGCGAAGGCAAACTACTTCGGCTTCTCGTATGGCACCGACATCGGTGCGCAGTACATCGACATGTTCCCCGAGACGGTCGGACGGGTTGTGCTTGACGGCGCCACCGACCCGACGCTGTCCACGTTCGAAGTCGTGCTCGCCCAGCAGGGCGCGTTCGGCGAGGCCACCCGCACGTACCTCGAGGACTGCCTGACGACGACGGCGTGCCCCTTCACCGGCACCGTCGACGACGCGATCGCGAAGATCAACACCCTCATGGCCGAGGCAGACGACACCCTCCCCGTGAACGCAGACGGCAGGATGCTCACGAGCGGCGTCATCGATACAGCAATCAGCTCGGCCCTCTACAACGACCAGAGCTGGCCGTACCTGAGCGACGCGTTCGCCACCTACGAAACCGCGGGCGACCCGGCGGGCTTCTTCCTGCTGAGTGACTCGTACTACGGCCGCGAGCCTGACGGCACCTACGCGGACAACATGTTCGAAGCCTTCACCGCCATCAACTGCCTCGACTACCCGGTCGAGACGGACCCGGCCAAGATCGCCGACTTCAACCGGCAGATCGCGGAGTCCACCCCCATCGGCATCCCTGGACCCGAGGCGCTCGGCGATACGACCTGCCAACAGTGGGCGTTCCCGTCGACCAACGAGCTCGCTCCCGTCACGGGAGCGGGAGCAGACCCCGTCCTGGTGATCGGCACGACCGGCGACCCGGCCACACCGTACGCATGGGCGGAGGCCGTGACCGAGCAGCTCGAATCTGCGGTGCTCGTCACCTTCGAGGGGGAGGGGCACCTCGCCTACACGCAGGGTGACAGCTGCGTCACGGGTGCCGTCGACGCGTACTTCATCGACGGAACGGTGCCCGCGGAAGGCCTGGTCTGCTGACCGCGACACCCCGATGTGCACTTGAGCAAAGTGTGCGTTATGCTTTGGTGTCGAGTTCAGCACCCCAGGGAGTTGAGCTGCAGGCAGGCCGCCTTAGCTCAGTCGGCAGAGCGATTCACTCGTAATGAATAGGTCGCGAGTTCGATTCTCGCAGGCGGCCCCATTGCCCCTCCTCACTTTGGTGCGGAGGGGCTTTTGTCTTCTCGAGACCACCGTTCCCGTACGCTGAGGGGATGCTCGAGCGCAGGCACCACGACCCCGATCAGCACCCGCGACTCGCGGTTCCCGCGCTGCGTAGCCCGCTGCACCGCCTGGGGTCCGGCGACGCGTTCGACTTCTCGCGTCGGGTCGCCGTGATGGCGATCGTGAATCGCACGCCCGACTCGTTCTACGACGGCGGCGCCACATTCGGGTTGCAGAGCGCGGTGGATGCCGTGCTCGCGGCCGAACGGGCGGGGGCCGACATCGTGGACATCGGCGGGCAGCCGTTTGCGCCAGGCCAGGAGCTCTCCGAGGCGGAAGAGATCGAGAGGGTCGTGCCCGTCATCCGCGCGGTCAGGGAACGCACGAACGTGCCGATCTCCGCCGAGACGTATCGCGCGCGAGTCGCTGACGCCTGCATTGCAGCGGGAGCCGGGATCATCAACGACACGAGCGGCCTGCGAGATGAGGACCTGGCTCGGGCCGTGGCCGCCTCAGATGCCCAGCTCGTCATCACGCACAGCGTCGCGGCCCCAAGGGCCGAGCTCGCTCGCCCGGAGTACAACGACGTTGTCGGCGAGGTTCGCGCCTTCCTGCAAGCCAGAGCCGGGCGTGCAATGGAGCTTGGCGTCCGGGACGATCAGCTCATCATCGACCCGGGGCACGATCTCAACAAGAACACGCTGCACACGCTCGAGCTGACCAGGCGGTTCGACGAGATCTCGTCGCTCGGCTTCCCTGCGCTCGCCGCCGTCTCGAACAAGGACTTCATCGGCGAGACTCTCGACCGGGAAAAGCACGACCGAGTGGCAGGGTCGCTCGCTGCGGCCGTCACGTGCATCCTGCTCGGTGCGCGCATCGTCCGCATGCACAACGTGCCGGAGGCGGTGGATGCGACGCGCATGACCGAAGCGATCCTCGGCCTGCGAGCCCCCGCCTACACGCGTCACAACGCGTAGCACCCACCTGGCTCGCACCCGACTCACCACCGCCACGCACGTCGGCGTGGCATGCTCACTGCATGAACGCTCCAGCCGCGGCGATCCGCTCACTGCTCGGGCCTGACTCGGTTCCTGGGCCAGCAGGGCAGCATGGGTGGCTCGACGACGAGCAGCTGCTCGCCCACTATGCCTATCCCGCGAACGGTGCTTTCCGGTTGAACTTCGTGGCGAGCGTCGACGGCGCCGCCATGGGCGGTGACGGACGTTCCGGAAGCCTCGGCACCGCGGCCGACCACCGGGTCTTCGAACTGCTGCGCCGCCTCGCCGACCTCGTCCTCGTTGGCGCAGGGACGCTCCGTGACGAAGGCTACGTGGGCCTTCGGGTTTCCGAGGCATCGGTGGCCTGGCGGGAGGCGCGCGGGCGCCCGGCGCATCCGACGCTCGGCATCGTCTCGAGCCGGCTCGCCCTCGACCCCAAACACGAGATGTTCGCGGATGCGCCAGTTCCCCCCATAGTCGTCACCCCCGTCTCCGACCCCGACCGGCTCGCCCCCTTCCGGGAGGTCGCCACGGTCCTCACCGTGCCCGAGCACCCGGAGCGCCCAGGAACCCTCGACGTCACCGAGCTGCGCGCCATGCTGCACGACCTTGGCCACAGCGAGGTGCTCTGCGAGGGCGGGCCATCACTGTTCGGTGAGATCAACGCGCAAGGCGCATTCGACGAGCTCTGCCTCACTCTCTCGCCGGCGCTTGTCGGCGGATTCGGGGGCCGGATCACGCACTCCGAAACGCTCGCGCAGCATCCGCTTGCGCTCTCGGGCGTTCTCGAATGCGACGACACGCTGCTGCTCCACTACCGGCGCTCGGCCGGACTCAGCTGAACGTGAGTCGCTTTCAGGGGCATCGGCGTGCCAGGCTCGGGCTGCCCGCGCTCGGAGAGACGCATCAGGCGGCTGAGTAGACTGGCAGCTTGCCGCGGCGTCAGACGCAAGGCGGCACCCTGGTTCCACTCGGAGGTGACATGGCCGGATCAGCAAGCTCGCGGCTTCGAGGCCCAGGCATCGGTCGCCTCGTCGGCTTCGCGCTGGCCGGCGTCCTGGCGCTCGGCGTTGGCTTCGCAGCAGGCGGTGGCGGGTTCGCGGTCGCCGCGCCCGCCTTCGCGAGCGACGCCCAGGTGCTCGCCCCGAAGACCCTCGGCGCCGTCCGCGCGGACCCGGCCGAGCCGACGGCCGCTGCGCCTCTCCGCACGTGCTCGATCGAAGACGCGGCGAGCGCGGCCGGCGCCCTCGACTTCCACGGCGTCGTCGTCGACTCTCAGAGCGGCGAGACCGTCTACGAGCGCAAGGCGACGGACGCGGTGCCAACCGCATCCGTCATGAAGCTCCTCACCACGTCCGCCGCCATCGAGGTGCTCGGCCCCGACTTCCGAATCCCGACCCGCGTCTACGCAGGCAGCGAGCCAGGCAGCGTCATCATCGTGGGCGGGGGAGACGTGACCCTCGCCTCGACCGACAGCGGCGCGTCGAGCTACTACTCCGGCGCCACGGCGACGCTCGCCGACCTCGCCGCGCAGACTCGCACGGCCTGGTCGAACGATCCGAGCCTCGCGGGCACAGCGCTCACGCAGGTGCTGGTCGACAAATCTGCGTTCAGCGGCGCGGAGTGGCAGCCCTCATGGTCGCAGGCCGACCGCACAGACGGCTACATCAGCCCCATCTCCGCGCTCATGGTCGACGGCGGACGGCAGAACCCCGCCAGCCTCGTCTCGCCCCGCACAGAAGACCCGAGCGGTGCCGCAGCTGGAGCCTTCGCCGCGCGGCTCGGCGCGGCCACAACCGGCGCGAGCGGGTCTGTGCCTGATGGCGCGAAGCTCCTGGCCGAGGTCTGGTCGCAACCCGTGTCCGAACTCGTGCACTACGCCCTCATCGATAGCGACAACAACGTGGCCGAGATGCTCTCGCGCCTCGTCGCCATCGAGCAGGGCGTCGGCACGGACTTCGCCGCGATCCAGGCCTCCACAAGCAAGGCGCTGTCAGAGCTCGGCCTCGACACGAGCGGGCTCGTGCTCGCTGACGGGTCCGGCCTCTCGGCAGACAACCGCGTCCCACCCGAGCTTGTCGCCGAACTCCTCCAGACCATCTCGCAGCCCGACATCGCAGCGTCCCAGCTGCTCGACGACCTCCCCGCTTCCGGTGAGACCGGTACCCTCCAGACCCGGCTCACGTCTCTCGGCGTGCCGCCAGGCGCCATAACCGCGAAGACCGGCTGGATCAACGAGGTCTACGGCCTCGCGGGCTACATGACAGCGGCAGACGGCAGCAGGCTCACCTTCGCCTTCTTCGTCGTCGGCGCCGTCACCCCCGCGAACCGTGACGCCCTCGATACCATCGCGGCCCGCACCTACTCGTGCGGAGCATCCCTCGCCAACTGGTGAGCGGATGCGGCAGCCACGCCTGAGGTGAGCGCGCCTGGCTCATCCAGGCGGCCTGCGGCAGACTGGTGACATGAGCCGCGCACTGCTGATCGTCGACGTCCAGAACGACTTCACCGAGGGTGGTGCGCTCGAGACTGCTGGCGGCGCGGCCGTCGCGGCAGGCATCACCGAGCACCTCGCCAACACCAGCGGAGACTACGACGTCGTCGCCGCCTCCCGAGACTGGCACGATCCCGAGAGCGATAACGGCGGGCACTTCGCTGCGCAGCCCGACTTCGTCGACAGCTGGCCAGAGCATTGCGTCGCCGGCACCGCGGGGGCCGACTACCACCCGGCGCTCGACACCAAGCTCGTCGACCTCCACATCTTCAAGGGCCAGGGCTCACCGTCCTACTCAGCTTTCGATGGCGCGACTGCTGAGGGTGAGACGCTCGCCGACGCGCTGCGTTCCCGCGGCATCGACGAACTCGACGTCGTCGGCATCGCGACTGACTATTGCGTTCGCGCATCCGCCCTGGACGCCCACCGGGCGGGCTTCAAGGTCCGTGTCATCGACGGCCTGACCTCGGCCGTCGCCGCCGAGACCCGCGCCGCGTCCCTCGACGAGCTGCGCGCAGTCGGCATCACGGTCGAATAGCGCGCCTTCGCTTCGCGACGGCTGCGCGCCATTGTGGCGTCAGCGGGGGAGCAGCAGCTGGTGCTGTGCGAGTTCACGGTAGAGCGGGACGGTCTCGACGAGCTCGAGGTGCGTGCCCCGGCCGAGGACCTGCCCATGTTCGAGGACCACGATCTCGTCGCTGTCGACGACCGTCGAGAGGCGGTGAGCGATCACGATGACGCTGCGTCCCTCTGACACCTTGTCGAGGGCGTCGCGCATGAGCCGCTCGTTGGCGCCGTCGAGAGCGGACGTCGACTCGTCGAGCAACAGGATGGGCGGGGCCGAGAGCAGGGCGCGCGCGATGGCGAGGCGCTGCCGCTCGCCACCGGAGAGCATGACGCCCGACTCGCCCACCTGGGTGTCGAGTCGGTCGTCACTGCGGTCGAGCACTTCCCCGAGGTTCACCTCGCGCAGCACCTGCTCGCAGGCGATGTCGTCGGCATCGGGCCGGCCGAGCAGCAGGTTCTCGCGCAGGCTGCCGGCGAGCACGGGCGCGTCCTGCTGCACGTAGCCGAGCTGGGCGCGCAACTGATGGCGATCGATGGACCGGAGGTCGACACCACCGAGCCGGATGCTTCCACCAGTCGGGTCGTAGAAGCGCTCGAGCAGGGCGAGGGCCGTCGACTTGCCTGAACCGGAGGGGCCAACAAGGGCGAGGCGCTCGCCGCGGCGCAGCGCGAAGCTGACGCCGTCGAGCACGAGGGGGGCCTCGACTCTCGCCTGAGTGCCGTCCTCGGCGAACAGGCGGGCGTCGGGGTCGGATGCGGCACCGGTCATGGCCGCCGCCATGCCCCCGCGGGATGACTCGCGGCGGATCGTCTCGAGCCTCGCGGCGGCACGTTCCCTGGCCGCACGAGCTCGGACGACGTCCTCGGGGTAATGGAACGAGACACCATCGAACTCGACGGCAGGTGCATCCGGTGCGGCGTGCTCGTTGGCAGGCCCCTCGAGCACAACAAGCGGCGCCTCGGTGCGATCGCCTGAGCCCTCCTCGGGGATGGCGATGATCTCCTCGATCCGGCCAAGCGCGCCGAGCGCCGTGTTGACCGCGGTCAGAGCACCGAAGAACAGGCCGAGCGGCATGATCATCATGAAGAGGAACATGATGAACGCGATGAGGTTAGCGATGCTGAGGTCGCCGGCGGCGACACGAAGTCCGCCGACGCCGAGGACGGCGATGAGTGCACCCTGCATGGCGAAGCCCGCGACCGGCACGATGAACGCCGAGATGCGCGCCACGTCCAGGCCGCGCTCGTACGCCCCGACGGCGTCGCTGTCGACGAGGCGCTCCTCGCGCTCGGTCGCGCCGAAGGCACGCACGGTGCGTACCGACGAGATGGCCCGCTCGACGGATGCGGTGAGGTCGCCGACCTTCTGCTGGGCGGCGGCGCTGGCCTCGCGGATGCGCATGGACATGCCCACGACGAGCAGGAGAGCGACGACAACAACGGCGAAGGTGATGAGGAACAGCACACCGTCGAGGACGATCATGGCGACCACGGCGCCGATGAAGGTGAGGGCGCCCCCAATGGCCTCGACGAGTCCCTGCGTGAGTACGGCGCGGAGCATCGTCGTGTCGCTGCCGACGCGCGAGACGAGGTCGCCGGTGCGCCGCGCGTCGAACTCCGCGACGGGCAGGCGAAGCAGCTTCGCGACGAGGCGGCGGCGTGTGTTCAGCACGATCGACTCGCCCGTGCGCTGCAGGAGGAAGTGCTGGACGCCATTCGCGATGGCGCCGATCACAACGGCCCCGACAAGCACCCACACAACCCAGGCTGCGATCGTGCCAACCTCAACCTGGCCGATGAGCACGTTCACGAGCAGCGGCTGGGCGAGGCTCAGCGCCGAGCTGAAGACGCTGATGGTGATGATGCCGGCGAGCAACGGCTTGTTGACGAGCAGATGCGGGAGGAGCTGCTTGAAGGTCACCCTCGGGGCGCCTGTCGCTGCGCGAGCTGGCCGCCCGGGGAAGCCCCTGCGCTTCTTCTGCGTCGCTGTGTCGCCGACCGCTTCTGCATCCACTGGCTTGTCGCCCAAACTCCTGGCCTTTCGCCCGCAGCGCGCTGAAATGCGCGCACGCCGATGGCGCGCAGTCGAGTGCGCGCACCCGCCAAGGGTACCCGTCTCGGCCTGGAGTGAAGTTGGGCACATGCCACGACCGACAATCGAAACGGGGCCGTGCATCCGCAGTGGATGCACGGCCCCGTCGAAGCGGCGCGAAGGCTACTTCGTGTTGGTCACGTAGGCGATGTCGCGGGTCTCCTTGGAGATGAGCAACGCCACGAACGTCAGCACAGCGGCACCGGCGAGGTACACGCCGACCCAGAACGGGCTGCCGTCGCCGAACGCCCAGAGTGCGATGAAGACCGTCGGCGCGAAGCCCGCGCCGAAGACGCTCGAGAGGTTGTAGGCGATGGCGCTTCCCGTGTAGCGCACGTTTGCGGGGAAGAGCTCCGGGAGGACGGCGCTCATGGGGCCGAACGTGAGGCCCATGAGGGTCATGCCGATCACGAGCATTCCCTGCGTGCCGACGAATCCGGCCGCGAGGAGCGGAGTCATGGCGAAGCCGAAGATGAAGATCGCGGCCGTGGTCCACAGCAGCATCTTGCGGCGCCCGTACTTCTCGGCGAGCGGGCCGGAGACAAGCGTGAAGATGCCGAAGAAGACAACGGAGACGATGAGCATGATGAGGAACTGCTCACGCATGTAGCCGAGGCCGGGAACCCACGCGTTGGGGTCGAAGGCCTCACCGGCGGCGAGAGCCTTGGCCTCAGCCTGCTCGGTCGTCGCCTTGGTGCCGAACGACAGCGTGAACGCGGTCATCATGTAGAAGAGCACGTAGGTGGCGAGCATGATGACCGTGCCGAGGATGATCTGGCGCCAGCTCGTCTTGAACGCCGCGAACAGCGGCACCTTCGAAACCTCACCGGCAGCGACGACCTTCTCGAACGCCGGCGTCTCGAGGAGGCTGATGCGCACCCAGAGGCCGACGATGACGAGGATCGCACTGAGCAGGAACGGCACGCGCCAGCCCCAGGCGAAGAAGGTCTCGTCGCTCATGAAGTGCGAGAGCAGCACGAACAGCAGGTTGCCGAGGATGAAGCCGATGGGGGCGCCAAGCTGCGGGAACGTGCCGTAGATGGCGCGCTTGCCCGCCGGAGCGTTCTCGGTGGCGAGGAGGGCAGCGCCGCTCCACTCGCCGCCGAGGCCGAGGCCCTGGCAGAAGCGCATGATGACAAGCAGCGTCGGCGCGAGGATTTCCCAGCCAGGCGTCAGGGCCGTGGGGAGGAGGCCGATCGCGAAGGTGGCGATACCCATCGTGAGGAGCGTCGCGACGAGTGTGCCCTTACGCCCGATGCGGTCACCGAAGTGTCCGAAGAGGATCGAGCCGATGGGACGGGCGATGAAGGCGACACCGAAGACCGCGAACGAGGCGAGGAGCGCCGTCGTCTCGTTGTCGTTCGGGAAGAAGAGGGCAGGGAAGACGAGGCTCGCCGCGGTCGCGTAGATGTAGAAGTCGTAGAACTCGATGGAAGTTCCGACGAGGCTCGCGGTGAGGACCTTGCCGCGGGAGTTCTTGACCTCGAACTCCTCGACGGCTGCACCTGGCGTGGTCTTGCTGGGGGATGACACGTTGCTCCTGAAACAGCTGGCTCGCTGGTGAGTCGCGGTTTCGGTGCGGGTTGCGCGGTGCTTGAGCTCAGAGCAGCGGTGGGTGGAACGCGCCCGACCCGTCTGATGCGGGGCCGAGTGGCGCGCGTTCGGCCGAATGCTTGTGGCGTTCGGCCGAGACGAGGTTACACGGCATTCAGCAGTTTCGCTGGCCCACTACCCAATCGCCCGTTACCTGGTGTAGGCGGACGCCCGCAGGTCAGCTCGCGGCGTCGTCGCCAGGCAGCTGAGGCAGCTCGCTCATGATGTGACCCATGCGCTGGACCTTGGTGGTCAGGTAGGCCAGGTTCGCGTCCTCGCGGCCGACCTCGAGAGGCACCCGCTCCTCGACGGTGATGCCGTGAGCTTCGAGCGCCTCCGCCTTGGCGGGGTTGTTCGTGAGGAGGCGGATGCGCGTGATCTCGAGGTCGTCGAGCATCTGCGCGGCCGCCGTGTAAGCGCGGCTGTCGGCTGGAAGTCCAAGCGCGAGGTTCGCATCCACCGTGTCGAGCCCCTGCTCCTGCAGCGCGTAAGCGCGCAGCTTGTTGAGGAGGCCGATGCCGCGACCCTCGTGGCCACGCAAGTAGAGCACGATGCCGCCGTCGCGACCGATCGCCTCGAGGGACGCATCAAGCTGCGGCCCGCACTCGCACTTCAGTGAGCCGAAGGCCTCGCCGGTGAGGCACTCGGAATGCACGCGAACGATGGCACCGTTCTCGGGTTCCCCCGAGATGATCGCGAGGTGGAGCTGACCGTTGGAGTTGTCGGTGTAAGCCCGGAATCGCAGGATTCCGTGCTTCGTGGGGATCGAGGTCTCTGCCTCGAAGCTGATGGATGCTGATGAGTCGCTCATGGGGACGCCTACGTCTAACGACCGGCGTGACGCGAGAACGCACCGAGTCGGTAGCCGAGACCCCACGCGAAGACGCGCCAGACGGCCTCGACGATGATGTCGCTCGACATCTTGGAGGCGCCTTCCTGGCGTTCGACGAAGGTGATCGGCACCTCGCTCACGCGAATGCCGGAGCGTTCGAAGAGCCAGGCCATCTCGATCTGGAAGCAGTAGCCGGCGCTCTTGATGCGCGTGAGGTCGAAGCCCTGAAGGAGCTCGACGCGGTAGCCGCGGTAGCCGGCGGTGATGTCACGAATCTTGCTCTGCAGCAGCACGCGCGCGTAGATAGAAGCGCCGCGAGAGAGGATCTGGCGCTGCACGGGCCAGTTCTCGGTGCGCCCGCCGGGCATCCAGCGCGTGCCGATGACGAGGCCGGCGCCGGAGTCGAGCGCGTCGATCATCTCGGGGAGCTTCTCGGGTGGGTGAGAGCCGTCTGCGTCGAACTCGAAGACGTACCTGTAGCCACGCTCGGCCGCGATGGCGAACCCCTCGAGGTAGGCCGTGCCGAGCCCGAGCTTCCCGGAACGGTGAAGCACGGAGATGCGCTCGTCTGCTGCGGCCATCTCGTCCGCCATGTCTCCGGTGCCGTCTGGGCTGTTGTCGTCGACAACAAGCACGTAGATGCGCGAATCCGCACTCAGAACGCGGTCCACGATGGAGCGGACGTTTTCGCGTTCGTTGTAGGTGGGGATGATGACGAGCGTTTCGGGCATTGCGTCATCCTAGCGCGGTGAATGGTCAGAACTGATGCGATCCGCTGAGCTGTGCGGAACGGGCGGATCGGTGCCTGCGGTGCGGCCGCCGCTCAGCGAACCGGCTTCGGGAAACCGACCCGCTCGTAGACCTCGTCGAGCGTGCTGAGCGCGAGCTCGTTTGCACGCTCGGCGCCGCTTGCGAGGATGCGGTCGAGCTCGGCAGGGTCGGCGAGGAGCTCGTTGGTGCGCTCCCGGATTGGTGCGAACGTGGACTCGACCAGCTCTGCCAGGCCCTTCTTCAGGTCACCGTAGCCGCCGCCCGCGTACTGCGCAGTGATCTCGTCGATGCTCGAGCCGGAGAGGACCGACGCGATGGTGAGCAGGTTCGAGACGCCTGGTTTGCTCTCCCGGTCGAAGCGGATTTCGCCATCCGCGTCGGTGACGGCGCGCATGATTTTCTTGCGGGTGACTTTCTCGTCGTCGAGGAGACGGAGCAGACCGGCGTCGGACTCGGCAGACTTCGACATCTTGGCCGTCGGATTCTGCAGGTCGTAGACCTTCGCGGTCTCCTTCATGATGTGCGGCTCAGGGACGACGAACGTGTCACCGAAGCGCGAGTTGAAGCGCTCAGCCAGGTTGCGTGTCAGCTCGATGTGCTGGCGCTGGTCTTCACCGACCGGGACGGAGGCGGCCTGGTACAAGAGGATGTCGGCCGCCATGAGCACCGGGTAGGTGAACAGCCCGACGGTCGTTGTGTCGGCCCCGTACCGTTGCGACTTGTCCTTGAACTGCGTCATACGGCTGGCCTCGCCGAAGCCCGTGATGGTGGAGAGCACCCACTGCAGCTGCGCGTGCGCGGGAACCGCCGACTGCACGAAGAGGATCGACTTCTCCGGGTCGATCCCGGCCGCGATGTACTGGGCGGCCGTGACGCGAGTCCGCTCGCGGAGGGACGCTGGTTCGAACGGAACCGTAATGGCGTGCTGGTCCACGACGCAGTAGATGGCGGTGAAGTCATCCTGCATGGGTACCCAGTTGCTGAGCGCTCCGACGAAGTTGCCGAGGTGCAGCGAGTCTGCGGAGGGCTGCATGCCGGAGAAGAGCACGGGCTTGGTCATCAGTTGGTCCTCAAGGTCTTGCGCTTGGTCGAGCGAGGTGGATGCGCGGGCACGCGGCGCTAGTGTGGCGCGTCAGAACGTGTAGTCGACGACAACTGGGGCGTGGTCGGACCAGCGAGTGTCGTAGCTCGCTGCACGGTCGACGGCATAGCTCGCCGCCCGCTGAGCCAGCTCGGGGGTCGCAACCTGGTAGTCGATGCGCCATCCGGTGTTGTTGTCGAAGGCCTGGCCACGCTGCGACCACCACGTGTACGGCCCCTCGATCTCGCCCGAGAGCTTGCGGCCGACGTCGACGTAGCCGAGCCCCGTGCCGGTGGAGCCGTCCGCGCCTTCGACGCTCGCCCCGGCCTCGCCGAAGATGCGATCGAAGTAGGCACGCTCACGCGGCAGGAAGCCTGCCCGTTTGACGTTGCCCTTCCAGTTCTTGATGTCGAGCGTGGTGTGGCCGACGTTGAGGTCGCCGACGACGAGCGAATGCGGGCTGTGCGCCTGCAGTTCTGGGAGCCTCGCGCTCATGGCGTCGAGGAACTTCCACTTCTCGTCTTGCTTCGGGGTTTCGGCTTCACCCGAGTTGACGTAGCAGCTCACGACCGTGAGTGGGGTGCCGTCGATGTCGAAATCGGCCTCGAGCCAGCGGCCCGCGGAGTCGAAGTCCTCCGAGCCGAGTTCGGTCCGGACCTCGCGGATCGGGAGGCGTGACGCGATAGCAACGCCTGCTCGTCCCTTCGCCGTTGCGAGGTGGTCATGCAGGTTCCAGTCGGCGGTGTCGATGAGCTTGTGCAGCTCTTCCGTCGGCGCGCGAACCTCTTGCAGCGCGAGGATGTCGACATCGCGTTCGGCGAGCCACTCACCCATGCCCTTCTTGTAGGCGGCACGGACTCCGTTGACGTTCACTGACGCGATGCGAATGGTCTTAGGCATGGGTTCGAGTCTAGACGCGACCGCCGACACGGGCGCCCGGGCGGGCACCGCCAGTCGTGTCCTCGCCAGTCGGGTCTTGGCTAGACGCGGCCGCCCTCGAAGCGCCTCCGCTGGGCTTCAGCCTCGACGCGGCGCTGCTGCCGAAGCAATGTGCGGTACTCGGCCATGGCCTTCCAGCGGAAGAAGCGCGGCGCGGCATTGAGTCGCTCCCTGGCCTCGATGACCTCGGTCGCGATCTTCTCGCGCTCGGCACGCAGGATCGTGTCGGTCGACTCCTCCCTTGCCTCCTTCGCAGTGAGGAGCCTCGGGGATGCCCCTATGTCATCCATCGTCACCTTGACCCAAGCCGCCGTCAGGAGCAGCACGGTGCACAGCAGATTCAAGAAGATCATGAGGCCGAGCAGCACGGCGAAGGAGGCGACAAGCGGGTTGCTCGTTGCGCCTCCGATGAGCGCCGTCGACACCTGCTTCAAGATGCCGATGATGATCGCCCCGAGGAAGGCAGCAAAGAACAGGGAACGAATTGGTATGCGGAGGCCGGCCAGGATGCGCAGGATCCCGGCGAGGACGACCGTGTCGAAGCCGAGCAGGATGAGCACCGTCACGATGCGGATGGCGACAAGCGCGAATGCGCTCGACTCGTCGATGCCGACGGTGCCGAGCAGCGATGAGAGGAACGTCGAGGAGAGCACGGTGAGTGCCGCCGAGATCGCGAGGGCCACCGCGAATGCGAGGAGGAAGCCGAGATCGATGAGCTTCTGCACGACGAAGCTTCGCTTCGTGGCGACCGGGACGTCGAAGATCGTGCGGATGCCCGTGCGGGCCTGACCGAGCCACCCGAGCGCGGTTCCGAGGGTACCGATCAGGGCGATGGCGCTCGCCCACCCGAAGGCTCCCGTGTTCTCGAGGAGGCTCGGATCGATGGCGCCGTCTTCGCCGATGAGGCCGGGCAGTGACGAGTTGAGTACCCCGATGAGCCCATCGCGCAGCTCCGTGTTCGTTGCCAGAAAAATGCCAGCAACAGAAAAGAGTAGCCAGATGCCCGCGAAGATGGAGAAGATAGCGGAATAGGCCATGCCACCCGCAAGGACCGAGGCGCTCCTCGCCCCGAAATGGGCGAAGACTCGGGCGGGGCGGGTAGCTTGAGCCCAGGCGATCAGCGCTTTGACGCGCTCGCCGAACGGCGCCTCCGGGGGGAACTTCGGAAACGGCGGCGCGAACGTGGAGCTGCGCGAACTCTTTGCTGAGTCTTGCTCGGTCACGGTCGAAGCCTACGTTGCTGTGCCGATACGCTGTCTGAGTTACCAGCACGAAGGAGTTGCTATGAAATACACGGGGTTTGGCGTCGGGACCGGCGTCGCTTTCGGTGAAGTCCTACGCATGCCTGATCCGCTCCCCGAACCGGCCGACGAGCGCGCCACGGGCGACGCCGCGACCGAGTACGAGCGGGCCATCACCGCACTCCGTGAAACCGGCGAGAGTCTGACCGCTCGCGCGGCCACCGTCGACGGCGCCGCGAAGAACGTGCTGGAGTCCCAGGCCATGATGGCCGCGGACCCGTCGCTCGCCGACAGCATCAAGGCGGCGACCGAAGCAGGCAAGACCGCAGAGCGTGCCGTCTTCGAGTCCTTCTCCTCCTTCGCTGAGATGCTGAAGAGCCTCGGTGGCTATCTCGCCGAGCGCGCCACCGACCTCGGCGACGTCTCCCAGCGAGTCATCGCGCGGCTCCGCGGCGTCCCGGCGCCCGAGGTGCCCTCGAGTGACACCCCGTTCATCCTCGTCGCGCACGACCTCGCGCCTGCCGACACGGCGAAGCTCGACCTGTCGAAGGTGCTTGCCCTCGTCACGCGCGACGGAAGCCCCAAGGCGCACACGGGCATCCTCGCGGCGGAGAAGGGCCTCCCCGCCGTCGTTGCCGTCAAGGAAGCCGACAGCCTGCTCGACGGCATGACGATCCTCGTCGATGCCGCCAAGGGTCAGGTCATCACCGACCCCACCGCCGAGCGCATCGCAGAGGCTCAGGCCGAGATCGACCGCGTCGCGGCGATGAAGGCCGCTCCTGTCGAGCCGGGTGAGCTCGCTGACGGCACGCCGATCCAGATCCTCGCGAACATCGGCAAGCCAGCGGATGCTGAGCGCGCGGCTGCGCTTGGAGCTGAGGGTGTTGGCCTGTTCCGCACCGAGTTCCTCTTCCTTGACAGCGACACCGCGCCGAGCGTGGAGAAGCAGACGGCCGACTACACGGCTGCACTCGCGCACTTCCCAGGCAAGAAGGTTGTCGTGCGTGTGCTCGACGCCGGCGCCGACAAGCCCCTCGCCTTCCTCACCGAGGCAGACGAGCCGAACCCGGCGCTTGGTCTGCGCGGCATCCGCGTACTCATGAAGAAGGAGCAGATCCTCCGCGACCAGCTTCAGGCGCTTGCCAACGCGCAGGCTGCAACCGAGGCGAAGGTCTGGGTTATGGCCCCGATGGTCTCCGACGCGCACGAGAGCGAGCACTTCACATCGCTCGCCCGCGAGTACGGGCTCATGACGGCGGGAAGCATGATCGAGGTGCCTTCCGCTGCGCTGCTTGCTGAGCAGGTGCTCGAGTCGAGCGACTTCGTGTCGGTCGGCACCAACGACCTCACGCAGTACACGCTCGCTGCCGACCGCCTCCTCGGAAGCGTCGCGGCATTCCAGGACCCGTGGCACCCCGCCGTGCTTCGCCTGATCGAGCGCATCGGCGAGGCTGGCGAGCACCACCAGAAGAACGTCGGCGTGTGCGGCGAGGCTGCCGCTGATCCCAACCTCGCGATCGTGCTCGTGGGTCTCGGTGTCCGTTCGCTGTCGATGGCTCCTCCCGCGTTTGTCGAGGTCCGTGCCGCGCTCAAGCGCGTCACCCTCGAGCAGGCGAAGGAAATCGCACACCTCGCGATCTTCGCGAAGTCGGCCGTCGAGGCCAAGGGTCGCGTCGTGGACGCGCTCGCAACGCGCGGCGTCATCACGACCGCAGTGCCGGTCGTCGAGGTCTAGCCACTTTCTCAAGGCTCGGCGGTTGGCCGCCAGGCCGAGCAGGCTCTCAGCGGGGTGCATCCGGGTTCTTCCGGGTGCACCCCGCTTTGCTGCGTGGTCGGCGTCTGCCGTCTGCCGTCTGCCGCCTATCGCCCACCGCGCCATCCCGAGTCACGAGCGGACGCTCGACCGGCACTGCGAGCACCTGGCGCGTATAGTTGTACAGAATCCAAAAACAATGGAGTGTGCATGCCAGACCCCGGCCCCGTGGCCGCTCTCGAACGCGTCACCGTGCGATACGGGGCGGGTGAGCCAGCGCTCGACGGCATCGATCTTGAGATCCGCCGCGGTGAGATCATCGGCATCGTGGGAGAGTCGGGTGCGGGAAAGTCGACACTTTTGCGCCTCCTGGATGCTGACGAGACGCCGAGCGAGGGGCGGGTCCTCATCGAAGGAACCGACCCGGCAACCATGCGTGAGCGAGACCGGCGGGGGCTTCGCCGCCGCATCGGCATGGTGTTCCAGAGCTTCAACCTGCTCGCGAACCTCACGGCGCGACAGAACGTCGAGCTGCCGCTGCGTTTGCAGCGCCGTCGAGATTCCGCCCTGGTGACCGAACTGCTCGACTACGTGGGGCTCAGCGACCGCGGCGGGGACTACCCGGCGCAGCTCTCGGGCGGGCAGAAGCAGCGTGTGGCCATCGCGCGGGCCCTCGTGACGAGGCCGCCGCTGCTGCTCTGCGACGAGCCGACGTCCGCGCTCGACGAGCGCACGACCAGCGACATCCTTCGCCTGCTCGCTGCGACTCGCGACGACTTCGGCACGACCATCGCCCTCGTCACGCACGAGCTCGCCGCGGTGAAAGCGATCTGCGACCGGGCGGCGATCCTCGACAGGGGCCACTTGCAGGGGATCGTCGCGGTGGAGCACAGCGCGAGGGACGACCGCGGCTCGTACGTCGAGCACGCGAAACGGGTGCTCGGGTCGTGATGGAGCTCATCGACAGCATCGTGACCTCTCTCACGGCCAACGCCGACGCTATCTGGCAGGCGCTCGGCGAGACGGGCTACATGCTCGCGTTCTCGCTGGTCGCCGCGATCGTGCTCGGGTTGCCGCTCGGCGTGCTCATCTACCTGACCAGGCCGGGGGGAGTGCGCCAGAACCGTGCGCTGTGGCGGGTCGCGAACCTCTACGTCACCGTGGTCCGCTCCTTCCCGTTCCTGCTGTTCGTGGTGTTCCTCATCCCGCTGACCCGCCTCGTGTTCGGTACGACCTTCGGCACGCAGGCAGCGACGTTCCCGCTGTGCTTCGTCGGTGTCGCGATCTACGCTCGGCTCGTCGAGCAGATCCTGCTCGAGGTGCCTTCAGGCGTGCTGTATGCGGCGAGGTCGATGGGCGCGAACACGGGCCAGGTCGTCACGCGATTCCTCTTCGTGGAAGCGCGCAGCGGCCTGGTCTACGCGCTCACCTCCGCGGCGATCAGCCTGCTCTCGTATTCGACGGTGCTCGGAGTCGTCGGAGGCGGTGGGCTCGGGGACTTCGCCCTGCGCTACGGCTACCAGGAATACGACTACCCGCTCATGTACACGACGATCGTTATCGTCATCGTGTGCGTGCAGCTGCTCCAGACGGGCGGACACCGGCTCTCGGTGGCGCTCGACCGTCGCTGAGCGGCCCCGACATCCTCCATCCAGTCCCGACCGAATCTCCGTTGCACGACGCGAAAAGGAACCAACAGCCATGACACTTCGACCACGCACGATCGGGGCGGCGCTGGCCGTCGCATCCCTCGCCCTCCTCACGGCCGGATGCGCCCCGTCTGCCGGTCAGGCGAACGGCGGTGCCGACGTCGTCACGATCAAAGTTGCGGCCACCGTGACCCCAATGACGGACGTCGTCGAGGCGGCGGCCGAAGCCATCGAGGACGGCTACGAGATCGAGCTTGTTCCCGTCTCCGACTATGTGCAGCCGAACGTGCTCGTGGAGAACGGCGAGATCGACGCCAACTTCGTGCAGTTCGTGCCGTTCATGGAGGAGTTCAACACGAAGAACGACGCGTCGCTCGCGGGCGTGCAGCCGATCTACTCGACGGTCGTCGCGTTCTACTCCAAGAGTCTGGGCTCACTCGACGAGCTGCCGCAGGGCGGCAGCGTCGTCATCCCGAACGACAGCGCCAACGCGGCTCGCGCACTACAGTTGCTCGCCGACGATGGCGTCATCACGCTCGACGAGGGTGTCGAGCGATTCAAAGGCAAGGTTGCTGACATCACTGAGAATCCCCGGGAGCTGACGATCACGCAGGTCGACCTGCTCCAGCTCAACACGGCCTACGAGGAGGCGGATGCGGTCTTCAACCTGCCGTCGTTTGCGCGTCAGCTCGGGTTGACGCCCGTCGACAACGGGCTCGCGGTCGAGCAGGATCCTCAGTTCGCGGTCACGCTCGTGACGCGCGAGGACAAGCTCGGCACCCCGAAGATCGCTGCGCTCGAGAAGGCGTTCACGAGCGACAAGGTGCGGGAGACGCTCGAGTCGCTGGACGTGCCGCCCGCGTTCTAAGGGATGTGCCCGTTGGCAGTTCTCGCGGCCCGTCGATTTGCCACCTCGGCTCCATCGACGTCGATCGCTGCCCGGCGATTCTCCCTCTGAGCGCCCGCTCAGAGGGCGAATCGCCGGGCAGCGATTATGTTGCTGAGCAGGCTCGGGATCGGCGAGGGAGCGAAGCGACCTGGTCCGGCGGCCGCGGCGGCGTGCGAGAAGTCAGGCGTTGTGCTCGCGCAGCAGGAGCGAGGCATTGTGCCCGCCGAAGCCGAACGAGTTCGACAGCACGGTGCGGATGCGCGCGGGCCGTGCTTCGTGGGCGACCACGTCGAGTTCGGGGAACTCCGGGTCGTCGAGGTTGAGGGTCGGCGGGATCACCGAATCGCGCATCGTCAGCAGCGAGATGACGGCTTCGAGAGCCCCGGCGGCTCCAAGGAGGTGGCCCGTGGCTGACTTGTTGGCCGTCACGGGGACCTCGCCGAGGCGGGCGCCCAGAAGCCCGCGCAGGGCGGTCGCCTCCATGGCGTCGTTCAGCGGGGTGCTTGTGCCGTGTGCATTGACGTGGTCGAGGTCGCTTGCGTCGATGCGGGCGTCGTCGAGGGCCGCTCGCATGGCGTCGAGGGCGCCGCTGCCGTCGGGTCTCGGCGCTGTCGGGTGGTAGGCGTCCGACGTCGCGCCGTAGCCGGCGACCTCGCCCAAGATCTCAGCACCGCGTGCGAGCGCAGTCTCCTCTGACTCGATGAGCAGGGCTGCCGCGCCGGCCGCCATGACAAACCCGTGGCGACCGCGGTCGAAGGGCCTGCTGGCCGTCTCCGGTGCGTCCTCGTGTCCGAGTGCTAGGGCGCCGAGGGTCGCGTTGACGGCCAAGTTGACCCGGTTGAGGCAGTCATCGGCCGCGACGACAAGCACGGCGTCGGCGTAGCCGTGGCGGATGCTGCGCATCGCCTCGCCGAGCGCGACGGTGCCGCTTGCGCACGTCGCGGAGAGCCCAGCGCTCGCGCCACGCGCCCCGTAGCGCTCGCTGAGGTAGGCGGCCGCCGCGTCCGGGCCGCCGTAGACGACAACCCCCGGCGGCACTCTGCGCGGCCCGGAGGCGTCGAGGATACGCGCGGCGTCCTGCGTGAGCGAGACGGGGCCCGAGCCGGTCGCGATGGTCACGGCGAATCTCGTCGCGTCGAACGGAAGCGAGCCCGGCGTGATGCTGGTCGAGCGCATCGCTTCGCCTGCCGCCGCGATGGCGTAGTGCGCGTGGCGGTCCAGGCGTGCGACGTCACGCTTCGGTAAGTGCGCCGCGGCGTCGAAGCCGCGCACCTCTCCGGCTACGCGCACGGCGAGGTCGGAGACATCGACGCTCTCGACGAGCCCGATGCCGCTCTTGCCGGCGAGGAGCGACGGCCAGGTGCTCGCGATATCGAGCCCGTTGGGGGTCACGGCGCCGACGGCGGTGACGACGGCGCGCCTCACAGCCGCACCGCCTCTCCAGCGGTGACGAGGTCGAGGACTGCAGCGCGGCGGATCTTCCCACCGGCCGTGCGCGGGAGGAGCTGTGCGCGGTAGAGACGGTGGGGCACGAACTGGGGTGCGAGGTGCGCGCGCAGATGGCCGAGCATCTGCGCCTTGCTGGGCAGCGCATCCGCCTCGCCTTCGACGACAACCGCGACGATCGCGCCGAGCTTGCTGTCGGGCAGCGCAACGGCGCAGCACATTTCGCAGCCGGGCAGTGAGGCGAGCGCGCGTTCGACCTGGGGGAGGGACACCTTGTGCCCGCCGGAGACGGCGACGTCGCCGGCCCGGCCGAGCAGCTGGATGCGCCCGTTCGCGAACGCCGCGAGGTCGTTGACGCTCGCCCAGCCGTCGGCGTCGGTGATGCGGTCCGCGCTCGTCGCGGAGAGGTAGCGCTCGACTGCCGAGCCCACGCGGATGTGCAGGGTGCCGGTCTCGCCGGCAGGCACCTCAGCCCCCGCTTCGTCCCGCACGCTCACCTCGACGCCACCGAACGGAGTCAGGTTGGTGCCGTCACCCTCGTCGCTGAAGCCGATGAAGCCGATCTCTGAGGCCCCGTAGTAGCTGCGCAGGTGCGCCTCGGGAACGGCTTCCTCGAAGCCGCGGCGGATGTGCTCCGGCTGGTTCGCCCCGCCCGTGATGACCTCGACCAGCGAGTCGAGCGGCAGGTGCCCGCGGCGGGACGCCTGCAGGACGGCAAGCAGCATGGCCGGCACCCCGACGAGGCGCTCCACGTGCTCACCCGCGATCGTGCGAGCCGCGGCCTGCGCGTCGAAGCCGCTCTGCAGGTAAAGGGAGCCACCCGTTGCGAGCACCTCCACAAGCGCGTAGAGGGTGAGGCTGTAGGACAGGGGGCCGGGCGCGATTGTGGATCGTCCGTCGGCGGTGCCGAGGTACCGGCGGCTGATGTTGACGTTGTGGTCCCAGCTGCCGCGGGTGCGCAGGAAGCCCTTGGGCAGGTCGGTGGTGCCGGAGGTGAACAGGAGCAGGAAGGGCTCGTCGCGTGGCCGAACCTCGGGCCCGGGCGCTCCCTGACCACGCGTTGAGAGTGCATCCGTTGCGACTGCGTCGAACGCTGCCAGCGAGGTGACCATGCCTCCCCACGAAGCTGCGTCGAGCTGCGCCTCGAACTCGGGATCATCGGTGATGACCAGCGAGGGTTCCACCCGGCGAAGGATCTCGAGGCGGTGCTCGAGTGGCCAGAGCGGGTCGAGCACTGCGGCCACCGCGCGGAAGCTGACGACGCCGGTCAGGAGCCTGGCGGCATCGAAAGCCTGCGAGAGGGAGACCGCGACGATGGGCACGCCGTGCGTCTCGGTTGCGGATGCGCCGCTCGCGATCGGCTCGGCCGAGCCGAGCAGCGTCTCGACGCCGGCCCGCACGGCCTTGCACGAGAGGATGAGATCGCCGTAACTGAGCCGCTGGCCGTCACCGGCAATCGCAGTGCGGGTGGGCCAGCGGGTGGCAGTTTCGATGAGCGTGCGAGTGATGGGCACCCGTCGAGTCTAGGACGCCAACTTGCCGGCCGGAGCGCCCAGCCCCCAGCTCGTCAGTCGACGGAGCCGTTCCTCAGCTCGCGACCCCTCGTGATGTCCTTCTCGATCTGCTCGAGCCGCTTGAGGCTCGCCTTCGTGTCGCGAGGTGGCAGCTGGATGCTCTGCTCCGCCGGGATACCACCGCGCAGCTGTCGCACTCGCTCGATCTCCGCGTCGCACTGCGCGCCGAACAGGAGCGCGAGGTTCACGATCCAGAGCCACAGCAAGCCGATGATGACGCCGGCCACGCTGCCGTAGAGGCGTTCGTAGCTGCTGAAGTTCGCGACGTAGAAGAAGAACCCCGCGCTCGCGACGCCGGTCACGAAGAGCGCGATGAAGGCACCGAGCGTCATCCACTTGAACTTCGGCAGCTTCACGTTGGGCGTTCCGTAGAAGAGCACGGCGATCATGACGATCACCACCAGCAGGACGATGGGCCACCGCGCGACGCTCCACACGGCGAGTGACGCGTCGCCGAGGCCAATGAGGCCGCCGACCGCAGAAGCCACCGGGCCGGAGAGCGCGAGGATCGCGAAGATGACGAGCATCAGCACGAGCAGGACGATCGTCCACAGCATCATGATGGGGCGAAGCTTCCAGAACGGGCGGCCCTCGTCGATCTCGTAGACCGTGTTCATGGCGTGCGAGAAGCAGTTGACGTAGCCGGACGCCGACCAGAGCGCTCCGAGGAGACCGACCACAAACGCGGTCCCGGCGCCGCTCGACTCGCCAAGCTGCTCCACCGTATTGCGGAGCGTCTCGGCGAACGTCGGGTCAGCCAGATGCGTCGCCATCTCGTCGATGAACGAGACGGCCGTCTCAGTGAGGCCGAAGAGGCCGATGACCGACATCAGTGCGAGCAGAGCGGGGAAGAGCCCGAGCAGCATGTAGAACGTGAGCGCGGCGGCGAGCACGGTGCTCTTGTCGCGCAGGAACTCGCGGATGGCGCGCATCAGGATGTATCGCCAGGCGGGCTTCAGAACGGGTCCGAGCCCTTCCGGCTTCCGCGGGTCGCGTGCATCCGGCGCGGTCTGCGCTTTGACGACGCTGGTCTCGTGGGGTGAGCCGGGGGTGGTCATAGAAGAAGGCTAGGCGCGGTCGGCTCACACATCACGGAGGGCGCGCGCTGGGCACGCACCTGACAGTCGGAACCTGCCTGAGACAGTGAGAGGGAGCAGCCGAGACCGGCTGCTCCCTCTCACTTACGATCCGTTGGCTTGCGAGCCTTGACGGCCTGCGAGCTCTGACGACTAGACGCGGCCCTTGAGCATCGCCTGCTTGACCTCGGCGATTGCCTTCGTCACCTGGATGCCACGCGGGCAGGCCTCGGTGCAGTTGAAGGTCGTGCGGCAGCGCCAGACGCCCTCACGGTCGTTGAGGATGTCGAGGCGAACCTTCGCGTCTTCGTCGCGGGAGTCGAAGATGAAGCGGTGCGCGTTCACGATCGCTGCCGGGCCGAAGTACTGGCCGTCGGTCCAGAACACGGGGCACGACGTGGTGCACGCGGCGCACAGGATGCACTTCGTGGTGTCGTCGAAGCGCTCGCGGTCGGCGATCGACTGGAAGCGCTCCTTGCCCTTCTCGGGCTTCGAGGTCGTCTGCAGGAACGGCTGCACCTCGCGGAACGCCTCGAAGAACGGCTCCATGTCGACGATGAGGTCCTTCTCGAGGGGAAGTCCCTTGATGGCCTCGACGTAGATGGGCTTCGAGATGTCGAGGTCCTTGACCAGCGTCTTGCAGGCGAGGCGGTTGCGGCCGTTGATGCGCATGGCGTCCGAACCGCAGATGCCGTGCGCGCAGGAGCGACGGAAGGCGAGCGAGCCGTCCTGGTCCCACTTGATGCGGTGCAGCGCGTCGAGGATGCGGTCGGTCGGATACATCTCGACGTCGAAGGCCTGCCAGTACGGCTCTGTGTCCGTCTCGGGGCTGTACCGGCGAACGTTGAGCGTCACCGTGAACGGCTTGGGAGCCTC
This sequence comes from Pseudoclavibacter sp. AY1F1, assembly GCF_002931075.1. Classification (GTDB taxonomy): domain Bacteria; phylum Actinomycetota; class Actinomycetes; order Actinomycetales; family Microbacteriaceae; genus Pseudoclavibacter. The sequence goes on from NZ_PSTQ01000005.1 coordinate 173,300, forward strand.
GATGGGAGCCTCGGGTGCTTCAGTTGTTGCAGCAGTCATTCGATGCGCCCTTCCTAGTACTTGCGCTCGGTCGGCTCGTAGCGCGTCACGCGCACGGGCTTCTTGTCGAGTCGGATGTGGTCGGCGGGGTCGGGGGATTTCCGGTCGCCGGTGAGGTACGCCATGGTGTGGTGCATCCAGTTGACGTCGTCGCGCTTCGGGAAGTCGTCGCGCATGTGGCCGCCACGGCTTTCCTGGCGGTTGAGCGCGCAGTAGACGAGCACCTCGGCGAGGTCGAGCAGGAAGCCGAGCTCGATGCCCTCGAGGAGCTCCGTGTTGTAGCGCTTGCCCTTGTCGAACACCGCGATCTGCGTGTAGCGCTCGCGCAGCGAGTGGATGACCTTGGTCGCCTCGGTCAGGGTGTCTGACGTGCGGAAGACCTGGGCGTTCTTGTCCATCGTCTCCTGCAGCTCGCGGCGCAAGCCGGCGACCGACTCCGTGCCCGTCGAGGCCTGGAGGTCGTCGACCATGCCCTTGACAAACGCGGCGGCGTCGTCGGGCAGGGGCGCGAACTCGGCGGTCTTGACGTACTCGACCGCGTTGCGGCCGCTTCGCTTGCCGAAGACGTTGATGTCGAGCAGTGAGTTGGTGCCGAGTCGGTTCGAGCCGTGCACGGACACGCAGGCGCACTCGCCGGCGGCGTAGAGGCCGGGGATGACGGTCTCGTTGTCGGAGAGGACCTCGCCCGCGTTGTTCGTGGGGATGCCGCCCATGGCGTAGTGCGCGGTCGGGTAGACGGGCACGGGCTCGGTGACGGGGTCGACGCCGAGGTATGTGCGAGCGAACTCGGTGATGTCTGGCAGCTTCGTCTCGAGGACCTCGGCGCCCAGGTGGGTGCAGTCGAGGTAGACGTAGTCCTTGTGGGGGCCGGCGCCGCGGCCGTCGAGGACTTCCTGCACCATGGAACGCGCGACGATGTCACGCGGTGCGAGGTCCTTGATGGTCGGCGCGTAGCGCTCCATGAAGCGCTCGCCCGAGGCGTTGCGGAGGATTGCGCCCTCGCCGCGTGCACCTTCGGTGAGGAGGATACCGAGGCCGGCAAGGCCGGTTGGATGGAACTGGTAGAACTCCATGTCCTCGAGTGGGAGGCCACGACGCCAGACGATGCCCATGCCATCACCCGTGAGCGTGTGCGCGTTCGACGTGGTCTTGAAGACCTTGCCGAAGCCGCCAGTCGCGAAGATGAAGGCCTTGCCCTGGAAGACGTGCAGCTCGCCGGTCTTGAGCTCGAGGGCCACGACGGCCGCGGGGACCTCCTGGCCGTCGACCTCGGTCATCACGATGTCGAGCGCGTAGAACTCGTTGAAGAACTTCACGTTGTGCTTGACGCAGTTCTGGTACAGCGTCTGGAGAATCATGTGACCCGTGCGGTCGGCCGCGTAGCAGGCGCGGCGGACGGGCGCCTTGCCGTGGTCGCGCGTGTGGCCACCGAAGCGGCGCTGGTCGATCTTGCCCTCTGGCGTGCGGTTGAAGGGGAGGCCCATGTTCTCGAGGTCGATGACCGCCTCGATGGCTTCCTTCGCGAGGATCTCGGCAGAGTCCTGGTCGACGATGTAGTCGCCGCCCTTGACGGTGTCGTAGGTGTGCCACTCCCAGTTGTCGTCCTCGACGTTGGCGAGGGCGGCAGCCATGCCGCCCTGGGCTGCACCGGTGTGCGAGCGCGTCGGGTAGAGCTTCGTGACGACAGCCGTGTCAGCGCCCTGCGCGGCCTCGATGGCCGCGCGCATCCCGGCACCGCCAGCGCCGATGATGACGATCTCGTGCTGGTGGTAGTGGACGCCGTCGACGGTACGCGTCGGAGCGAGCTTCTCTGCCATATGTCTGTGGCTCTTCTTTCTCAGGTGTTGGAAGTCGTGTGGCCGAACGGGGCGGCTAGGCCGAGCAGAAGCTCGGCAGGTTCTCGGCGGCGCCGTTGGCGGGGCACGGGTCGAACGTGTAGATCACGAGAAGGCCGAGGACGATGAGCACCGTCGTGACGATGAACAGCGTGACCTGCAGGGCGCGACGCGTGCTCGCCTTCGACACGTAGTCGTTGATGATCGTGCGCATGCCGTTGGCGCCGTGGATGAACGCGAGGACCAGCATGAGCGTGTCCCAGACGACCCAGAACGGGTCGGCCATCTTGCCCGCGACGAACGCGAAGTCGATGGCGGCGACGCCCTGCCCGACCATGAGGTTCGTGAAGAGGTGGCCGAAGATGAGGATGACGAGCAGCACGCCGGAGACGCGCATGAACGCCCAGCCGATGCGCTCCCAGTTGGTGCTGTTCTTGGCGGCAGCTGCGGAGCGCGGGTACTCGATGGTTTCGATAGTCATGGCAGCTCCCTCCTAGTGGCTGAACACGTTGATGAGGTGGCGGGGCGTGAAGCCGATCATCGTGACGACGCAGAGGCCGATGACGATCCAGAACATGAGCTTCTGGTACTTCGCGCCACCTGGCAGGAAGTCGATGAGGATGATGCGGATTCCGTTGAATGCGTGGTAGCAGATGGCTGCCACGAGTCCGACCTCGCCGATGCCCATGATGGGGGTCTGGTAGGTGTGGATCGCCGCGTTGTACGCCTCAGGGCTGACCCGCACGAGCGACGTGTCGAGCACGTGCACGATGAGGAAGAAGAAGATGGAGACGCCGGTGATGCGGTGGAGAACCCAGGACCACATGCCCTCGTTCCCCCGGTACAGCGTGCCGCCGCGTTGCGGCTTCTTCGCTGTGTTCTTCGGGGCTGACGAGCCCGCCGGAGCTGGTGTCTGTACGGCTGACACGGGTTTGCCCTTCTGTCGCGTTGCGTTCTTCCGCTCAGGACTCTTGCGCCGAGGAGGTGAAGATGAGCGGCAGGCCCCAACCACACTGCGTTGGGCATGTTGATACCCGCCTAGACTACGCCTCCCGCGGTTTTGGGCTGGGAAGGTAAGCCTTCCTTCACGCCGATTCGACGGCGTTGTTCAGGCCCGGACCGGGCCGCTCACGCGAGGGGGAGCGCCGTCGGCTGCCGGGCGTCCGCCAGTACGGATGTGTAGTGGCCGAGCAGCTCGTCGCAGACGCTCGCCCACGAGCGTGAGAGCACGCGTCGTCGACCGGCCTCGCCCATCCTGGCTCGGAGACTGGGCGAGTCGACGAGCTGCTCGAGCATGCCTCTGAGGTCGAGGTCGCCTGCGCGGTCCGGGTCGAAGTGGAACCCGTCGACGCCATGCTCGAGGAGATCGATCGGGCCGCCGGCGTATGGGGCCACGACGGGGAGCCCGCTGGCGTGCGCCTCCTGGATCGTCTGGCCGAACGTCTCCTCGGTGCCCGTGTGCACGAAGACGTCGAAGCTCGCGTACGCGAGAGCGAGGTCGCGCCCGCCGAGTCGTCCCGCGAAGTGGGTCGGGACCCCTTTGAGGGCCTTGCGGATGCTGGGCTCGGAGGGCCCGTCACCAACCACGACCAGCTGCACGTTGTCGAGGCCACGGAGGGAGGAGAGGCGTTCCACCTGCTTCTCCGGTGCCAGCCTGCCGACGTAGCCGACGACGGTGCGCGAGTCGGCTCCCAGTCTGCGCCGACTGTTGAGGACAGCGGGCACGTGCTTGTTGCGCGGGTGATAGGTCTCGAGGTCGACGCCGCGGCCCCACCTGACGGCGTTCGTGATCTTCGCGCGGCGCAGGTCGCCCAGGGCGGCGCTCGAGGGAGCAAGCGTGAGGTCGGCGTTGTTGTGCAGCCAACGGATGAACCACCAGGCGAAGCCCTCCATGGCGCTGAGCCGATTGCGCTTCGTGTAGCCGGCGACGTCGGTCTGGAAGACGGCGACGCTCGGGATTCCGCGGCGCTTCGCGGCGGCGATCGCCTGCGACCCCAGGAAAAGAGGACTCGCGGCGTGCACGACGTCCGGGGTGAACTCGGCGAGCAGCCGGTCGACCCTGGGGGAGGGGAGGCCTACAGGGAACTGCCGGTAGTCGAGCGCAGGCACCTCCACGACCCGGAAGCCTCGGTATTCCCTCGGCGAGCCAGCGGCCGGGGTGATGACGATGGCCTCGTGTCCGCGCAATGCGAGGTGGTCGAGCACCTTGCACACGCTGTTCGTCACGCCGTTGACAGTGGGGAGGAAGCTCTCGGTCACAACCGCGATGCGCATAGGGCGAACGTAAGCGTCGGGTGTGGCGTCGAGGTGAACTCCCGACGACACCTTCTCGACGACTTGTCCACAGCTTCGTCTCGTCGAAACAGACACGAGACGGTGTTCCCCTATGGTGTTGCGCATGGCAGATGCGATCGATCGGTTCTATGGCGTGATCCCAGCGGGAGGCGTCGGCTCACGGCTGTGGCCTCTCTCGCGGGCCGAAGCCCCGAAGTTCCTCCACGACGTCGTCGGAAACGGCTCGACCCTCTTGAGGGCGACCTGGGACCGACTTGCGCCCTTGTGTGCTGAAGACAGGCTCCTCGTCGTGACGGGAGAGGCCCACGCCAAGGAGGTGCGCGCCCAGCTCCCCGAGCTCATCGACGAGAACATCGTCCTCGAGAGCGAGGGGCGAGAGTCCACGGCTGCCATCGGCCTGGCGGCCGCCATCCTGCAGCGTCGTGTCCCGGACGCGATCATCGGCTCCTTCGCGGCCGACCACCTCATCGGCGCGACCGACCGATTCGCGGCAGCGGTGCGCGAGGCTGTGGAGGCTGCCGATGCCGGAGCGATCGTGACGATCGGCATCCAGCCCATCGAGCCGTCGACCGCGTTCGGCTACATCCGCGCGGGCAAGCCGCTCAGCATCCCGGCCGCGCCGAGCGCACGCAAGGTCGATGCGTTTGTCGAGAAGCCCAAGGAGGCGACCGCCCGTCGCTACCTTGCTTCTGGCGAGTACCTCTGGAACGCCGGCATGTTCTTCGCCCGCGTCGACCGCCTCATGGAGGCGCTCGCGGAATCCAACCCCGCTCTCGCGGCCGGCATCAACGAGATCGCGGACGCGTGGGGCACTGACAGGCAGGCCGAGGTCACGGCCCGCATCTGGCCTGGCCTCGAGAAGATCGCCATCGATTACACGGTGGCGGAGCCGGCGGCCGCTCGCGGAGAGCTCGCCGTGATCCCCGGCTACTTCCAGTGGGACGACGTCGGGGACTTCGCGGCTGTCAGCCGCCTCCGGAAGAGCACCAACGGCAACGGCGTGACAGTCCACGGCGACGAGAACAACGTCGTCGTCGTTGACGGCTCCGGTCTCATCGTCAACCACACCGACCGCGTAGTCGCCATCGCGGGCATCAAGGACATCGTCGTGGTCGACACCCCTGATGCGCTGCTCGTCACGACGGCCGCCAACGCGCAGAAGGTCAAGCAGCTCGTCGCCGAGATCAAGGCCTCGAAGCGCCCTGAGGTTCTGTAGACCCCAGCTCCGCGATGCGTGCCGGCGCGCACCGATTGTGGGTTCACAACGATCGGTGCGCGCCTGTAGCGGTCCGAGCTCGGCGCCCACTACTCTTCCGGCATGTCACGCTCTCGCATTCCAGGCGCCGTCGGCGCCCTCGCAGTCGCAACGCTCGCACTGACCGCCTGTCAGGCGCCACCTGAGACGCCGAGTTCGACGGGTGCGGAGTCGGCAGGCAGTGACTACCTCGCGTGCATGGTCGCCAACAGCGGCAATATTCAGGACCGCTCCTTCAACCAGGCCGTCTTCGAATCCCTTGAGGCGGCTCAGGAGGAGTACGGCGTGGAGATGCGCGAGACGGTGTCGCAGTCGCAGGCCGATTACGAGACGAACCTCGAGACGATGGTCGGCGAGGGGTGCGACTACATCGTCACCGTCGGCTGGGAGCTCGCCGACGCGACCAGGGCATCCGCCGAGGCGAACCCGGACATCACCTACTCGATCGTCGACGAGGTCGTCGAGGGGCCGAACGTGGCCTCGATCGTGCACGACACCGCGCAGGCCGCCTTCCTCGCGGGCTACCTCGCGGCGGGCGTCAGCAAGACCGGGGTCGTCGGCACATTCGGCGGGGGAAACCAGCCACCGGTGACCGTCTTCATGGACGGCTTCGCCGCTGGCGTCGATCAGTACAACTCGGCGAAGGGCGCCTCGGTGCGTGTCGTCGGATGGGACCCGAAGACTCAGCAGGGCTCGTTCACGGACGACTTCACCAACACGAACGCCGCGCAGACCACAGCGCAGGGCCTCATCTCCCAGGGGGCAGACATCATCATGCCCGTCGCCGCTCAGGCTGGCGAAGGAGCCGCCGCGGCTGCCCTGGCCGCTGGCGACGTCGGCATCATCTGGGTCGACTCCGACGGCTACGAGCTGCTGGGCGAGGAGTACCGTCCGCTGCTCGTCACGACCGTCGAGAAGCGGATGGAGCCTGCGATCCTCGGCGTCATCGGGGCCGACATCGACGGCACGTTCGAAGCGGGCAACAACGTGGGCACGCTCGAGAACGAAGGCGTTGGCCTCTCGTCGTTCCACGACTGGGACGCGAAGGTCCCTGCCGAGCTGAAGGCAGAGGTCGAGGACCTCAGGGCAAAGATCATCTCGGGGGAGATCGTCGTCGAGTCCCCGTCGTCTCCGACCGGCGCGAACTGACGCTTGAGCGTCAGCCAGCGGTCCTCACCGACCGATCGGCCCGGATTTTTCCGGCCCCGTGAGAATCGCTAGCCGACGCGCCGAGAAACACACTCGTAACTGTGCAACGGTCGGGTTTCGATTCCGAATTCGACCGAATTGTGACGCCGAGCTACGGCTATGCTCGGGCAATCACCAGCTTCGCCGGAGTCCGCGTTCTGCGGTCCGACGAACATCCAACTCAGGAGGACCGAGAGTGGCTATCTCTTCGAAGCAGCGTTTCGCTGCAATTGGCACGGTGGGCGTCGCAGCCCTCGTGCTCGCCGGTTGTGCACCTGCTCCAGAAGCGGGCGACGCTCCCGCTGAAGGTGCATCCGACTTCACCGCGTGCATGGTGTCTGACGAGGGCGGGTTCGACGACCGCTCCTTCAACCAGCTCGCACACACGGGACTCGAGAACGCAGAGTCCGAGCTCGGTGTCAACGTGCTCGAAGCCGAGTCCGCGACACCAGACGATTACGCGGCGAACCTGACGACCATGGTCGACCAGGGCTGCAGCATCATCGTTCCTGTCGGCTTCAAGCTGGCAGACGCGACGGCGGCAGCCGCCGAGGCGAACCCAGACGTCGACTTCGCGATCGTCGACGTCGAAGGCCTCGGCATCCCGAACGTCCTCGAGCTGAACTACGACACGGCTCAGGCCGCGTTCCTCGCGGGCTACGCAGCTGCCGCGTACTCGAAGACCGGCACCGTCGCCACCTATGGCGGCGCGGCCATCCCGACCGTCACGATCTTCATGGACGGCTTCGCCAACGGCGTCAAGCACTACAACGAAGCCAAGGGCAAGGACGTCAAGGTCATCGGCTGGGACGTCGAGTCGCAGCAGGGCTCGTTCGTCGATGACTTCACGAACGTCTCCCGCGCGAAGGAGATCTCGACCGGCTTCCTGAGCCAGGGTGCAGACGTCATCCTCCCCGTCGGCGGCCCCCTGTACCAGGGCGCGGCTGAGGCCATCCGCGAAGGCGGCCAGGATGCGGTCATCCTCGGCGTCGACTCCGACCTCGCCGTCGCTGACGAGCAGTACGCGGACATCATCCTCGTCTCGATCATGAAGGGACTCGACGTCACCGTTCTCGACGCGATCTCGCAGAGCCTCGACGGCACCTTCGAGGGTGGCACGACCTACACGGGTGTCCTCGAGAACGAGGGCGTCGGCCTCTCCGGCTTCGGCGACTTCGAGTCGAAGCTTCCCGCAGGCACGACCGACGAGATCGACGCGCTGAAGCAGGAAGTCATCGACGGCAAGTACCCGGATCTGTCGCCTTCCTCTCCTCAGGTCTAACCCTCTGTACGTCCGGATTGGCGTCCGGACACAACATGAATGCGGGGCCGTCGCGCAACTCGCGGCGGCCCCGTAGCATGCCTACGCATGCATTCCGAGGTCGGTCGGCCACCCGCCGACCGCCTCGGGTACGACCGGCCCAACTGGCCGATTCCCGCACTACCGCACAGCGAAGTGGACCGCTATGAAACTCGAGCTTCGAGGCATCACCAAGCGATTTGGTGCCTTCACGGCCAACGACAACATCAACCTCACGATCGAGGAGGGCGAAATCCATGCGCTCCTCGGCGAGAACGGTGCTGGCAAGTCGACCCTGATGAACGTGCTCTACGGCCTGTACCAGGCCGATGAGGGCGAGATCCTGCTGGACGACGTCGTCCAGCGCTTCTCCGGTCCTGGCGACGCCATGGCCGCGGGCATCGGCATGGTCCACCAGCACTTCATGCTCATCCCCGTCTTCACCGTCGCGGAGAACCTCATGCTCGGGCACGAGCCGGCCAACGGCGTCGGGGTCCTCGACATCGACAGCGCTCGCCAGAAGGTCCGCGACCTCTCTGCTCAATTCGGCTTCAACATCGACCCAGACGCGCTGGTGGAGCACCTGCCCGTCGGCGCGCAGCAGCGGGTGGAGATCATCAAGGCTCTCTCGCGCGACGCGAAGATCCTCGTCCTGGATGAGCCCACAGCCGTGCTCACGCCGCAGGAGACCGACGAGCTCATCGTCATCATGGACCAGCTCCGCAAGGCGGGCACCTCGATCGTCTTCATCACGCACAAGCTGCGTGAGGTCCGCAAGGTCGCGGACCGCATCACGGTCATCCGCCGAGGCAAGGTCGTCGGGACGGCGCTTCCGAGCGAGTCCAACGAGGAGCTCGCAGCGAAGATGGTCGGCCGCGCGGTTGACCTCGACGTCGACAAGGAAGCACCGAAGCTTGGCGACACGACCTTCGTCGTCTCGGAGCTGACGGTCTTCGACGAGATCGGGGCGAAGCAGGTCGACGAGCTCAGCTTCGAGGTTCGCGAGGGCGAGATCCTCGTCATCGCCGGAGTCCAGGGCAACGGGCAGACGGAACTCACGGAAGCCATCCTCGGCCTGCACAAGAAGGCGCTCGGCTCGATCACCCTTGATGGCAACGAGCTCATCGGCCAGTCGGTCAAGAGGACACTGGATGCCGGCCTCGGCTTCGTGCCGGAGGACCGCACCGAAGACGGCATCGTCGGTGACTTCACGATCGCCGAGAACCTCGTCCTCGACCGCGCCGACCGTCCACCGTTCTCGAACGGCATCGCGCTCAACCTGCGCGAGATCACGGCATTCGCCGAGAAGAACGTCAAGGACTTCGACGTGCGCGCGCCCTCCATCGAGACTGCAGTCGGCCGTCTCTCCGGTGGCAACCAGCAGAAGGTTGTCCTCGCTCGTGAGCTCGGCCGCGACCTGCGGATGTTCATCGCCTCGCAGCCGACTCGCGGACTCGACGTCGGATCGATCGAGTTTGTGCACGAGCAGATCGTGCGCGTGCGCGATTCCGGCATCCCGGTCATCATCGTCTCGACTGAGCTCGATGAAGTTGTGCAGTTGGCGGATCGGATCATGGTCATGTACCAGGGCAAGAGCATGGGAATCGTTGGACCGGAGACGTCTCGCGACGTGCTCGGCCAGATGATGGCAGGGGTTGAGGTATGAGCCAGCTTCAGAACGTGACGGCAGAGACGCCGCCACCACCAGGCACGCAGGTGCCGGTAGCAGCGAGCGAGCAATCGCCGTGGCACGGCCTCTGGCGAGACATCCTCGGAGGCGGACCGCTGCGCTCGATCCTCGCGATCGTGCTCGCGCTGCTCATCGGCTCGCTCCTCGTCGTCTTCACCAGCGATGAGGTTCTCGAGACCACTGGCTACTTCTTCTCCCGCCCGATGGACCTCTTCGCCGCAGCTGGCGGGGTCATCGGCGGCGCGTTCCGCGCGCTGTGGGAAGGCGCGATCTATTCGCCCCGCAACGGCTTCGTCCCGCTGACGAACACGCTCATGTGGGCGACCCCGCTCATCACGGCGGGCCTCGGTGTCGCGTTTGCCTTCCGCGCTGGGCTGTTCAACATCGGTGGCCAGGGCCAGATCCTCATCGCCGCGCTCTTCACGGGCTTCGTCGGCGCAAGCCTGCAGCTTCCCTTTGTCGTGCATGTGCTCGTCGCTGCCTTCGCCGGCATCGTCGGCGGCTCCCTGTGGGCAGGCATCGCAGGCTGGTTGAAGGCGCAGACCGGCGCGCACGAGGTGATCGTCACGATCATGCTCAACTGGATTGCCTTCTGGGGCATCACGTACCTGCTCAAGACCCCGGTCTTCCAGGCGGAAGGTGCCGGCGGAAACGCGAAGGCCAAGCCCATCGTCGAGTCGGCCCAGCTGCCTGACCTCGTGGGTGCCGCCGACTGGGGCTTCATCCTCGCGATCATCGCCGCCTTCGTCTACTGGTGGATCATGGAACGCACGACGGTCGGCTTCAAGGTGCGGGCCGTCGGCCTCAACCCGAGCGCCGCTCGCACAGCCGGTATCAACGTCGCGTTCATCACGTTCCTGACCATGGCGATCGCGGGCGCCTTCATCGGCCTCGCCGGAGCCACGCAGGTGCTCGGTCGCGCGACGGCGGGCTACGACCCAGGCGTGCACGCCGGCATCGGCTTCGACGCCATCACGGTCGCGCTCCTCGGAGCCGGGCACCCCGTCGGCATCATCCTCGCCGGCCTCCTCTTCGGAGCGCTCAAGGCCGGCTCGTTCCCGATGCAGGTCGTCGAGGGCATCCCCATCGACATCGTCGCGGTCATCCAGGGGCTCATCGTGCTCTTCATCGCGGCTCCTCCGCTCATCCGGGCGATCTTCCGCCTGCCGAAGCCTTCCGGCATCCGCCTGCTCGACCGCATCCGCGCGTCGCGCGAGGGTCGGGATGACCCAGACTCCGGCAAGAAGGACGACAGCCGTGGCAAGAAGAACGAGGTGAACGCATGACCGCAGTGACGCCAAGCACCGAGGAGCAGATCCCGGTGGGCGCAAGCACCAAGGCTGAGGTCCGCTCCACACGCAGCTGGAAGGCGCCCATCGCGTACGCCTTCTTCAGCGCGCTTGTGCTCATCGTCTTCGGGTTGCTCGCTCCGTCGGGCGCCTCCAGCACGATCGACCTGAACTCTGACGGCGTGCCGATCAAGTTCGACCCGCTGGTTCTTCCGACCATGGTCACCAACCTCGTCATCGGCGTGATCCTCGCCGGCATCACGGTGGTCGCGTTCCTGCGCACCGCGGCAGGCGGCAAGCTGCCGATGTGGGTCATGGTGGTCTTCGGCATCCTCTGGGTGTGGGCGCTCATCGTCTTCATCGGCGCCAACGCCAACGTGCCGCTCACCTGGCTCCTCACGGGTACGCTCGCGATCTCGACGCCACTGATCTTCGGATCCATGGCGGGCCTCGTGTCCGAGCGCGTCGGCGTTGTGAACATCGCAATCGAGGGGCAGCTCCTCGCCGGCGCGTTCACGTCGGCGCTCATCGGCTCGATGACGGGCAACCCGTTCCTCGGCCTCCTCGGCGCGATACTCGCCGGCATGCTCGTGTCGCTCATCCTCGCCGTCTTCTCGATCCGCTACCTGGTCGAACAGGTTGTGGTCGGTGTTGTCATCAACATGCTTGTCATCGGCCTGACGAACTTCCTCTACTCGGGCGTCATGACGCGCGACAGCGGCTTCCTCAACACAATCGCGCAGAACGAGAAGTACCCTCGCTTCGCGATTCCGCTGCTGAGCGACATCCCGGTCATCGGCCCGCTGCTCTTCGACAACACGTTCATCGTCTACCTGATGTTCCTCACCGTGCCCGCGCTCACCTTCGCGCTTTTCAAGACCCGCTGGGGTCTTCGTCTCCGCGCCGTCGGCGAGCACCCGAAGGCGGCGGACACGGTTGGCATCAAGGTCAACAAGACGCGTTTCTGGAATGTCATGCTCTCCGGCGCCATCGCCGGCGCAGGCGGCAGCTTCTTCACGCTCGGAAGCGTCGGATCGTTCAGCCAGGAGATGACAAGCGGTCAGGGCTATATCGCCCTCGCGGCCCTCATCTTCGGACGCTGGCACCCGGTCTACGCCACCCTCGCCGCGCTGCTCTTCGGGTTCGCCTCGAACCTGAAGACGCTCGTGAGCCAGGTCGGCGCGAACATCCCACCCGAGTTCATGGCAATGATCCCGTACATCGTGACGATCCTCGCGGTCGCCGGATTCGTTGGCCAGTCCCGCGGCCCCGCCGCCGCGGGCAAACCCTACGTGAAGGCATAGGCAGCTATGACAGCAACAGGAACCGAAGCGCTCGAGCCCGACTGGGCAGCGCTCCGTGAAGCCGCGCGCGACATCATGACGAAGGCGTACGCGCCCTACTCGAACTACTCGGTTGGCGCGGCCGCGCTTGTCGACGACGGTCGGATCGTCGTCGGCTGCAACGTCGAGAACGCGAGCTACGGCGTCGGCCTGTGCGCCGAGTGCGGACTCGTCTCCGCCCTGCAGGCGAGCGGGGGAGGCAAGCTGGTCGCCTTCACCTGCTGCAACGGAGACGGCGACGTCATCATGCCGTGCGGCCGCTGCCGCCAGCTGCTGTACGAGTTCTCGGCACCGGGGATGCTCCTCGACACCGTCTCGGGCATCCGCACCATCGACCAGGTACTGCCGGACGCGTTCGGCCCAAGAGATCTCGAAAGGATCGCATGAGCTCCACCCCCACCCAGTCCGCAATCGAGGCGTTCGACGCCGTCGACCTCATCAAGGCAAAGCGTGACGGCCGTGCGCTGTCGACGCCGGAGATCGACTGGCTCATCTCGCGCTACGCGAATGGCTACGTGGGCGACGAGCAGATGGCCGCGATGGCGATGGCGATCTTCCTCAACGGCATGGAGCGCACCGAGATCCGCGACATGACGCTCGCGATGATCGCCTCGGGTGAGCGGATGAACTTCGACGGGCTTGGCAAGGTCACCGTCGACAAGCACTCCACTGGTGGTGTCGGCGACAAGATCACGCTCCCGCTCATGCCGCTCGTCGCGTCGTTCGGGGTCGCAGTGCCGCAGCTCTCCGGCCGAGGGCTCGGACACACGGGCGGAACACTCGACAAGCTCGAAGCCATCCCAGGATGGCGGGCCGAGCTCTCCAACGAAGAGATGTTCACTCTCCTCCAGGAGATCGGCGGCGTCATCTGCGCGGCAGGCGCAGGCCTCGCCCCCGCAGACAAGAAGCTGTACGCGCTCCGCGACATCACGGGAACGGTCGAGTGCATCCCGCTCATCGCCTCGAGCATCATGTCGAAGAAGATCGCGGAGGGCACCGACTCACTCGTGCTCGACGTGAAGTTCGGCTCCGGCTCGTTCATGGGCGACATCGAGCGTTCGCGTGCGCTCGCCGAGACGATGGTCGCGCTCGGCGAGGATGCCGGTGTGCGCACCTCTGCGCTGCTCACGAACATGAACGTGCCGCTCGGTCTCGCGATCGGCAACGCCAACGAGGTGCGCGAATCGGTCGAGGTGCTCGCCGGTGGCGGACCCGCCGACGTCGTCGAGCTCACGGTCGAGCTGGCTCGCGAGATGCTCCGCCTGGCTGGCAAGCCTGACGCCGACGTTGAAGGTGCGCTGAAGAACGGCGCGGCGATGGACGTGTGGCGTCGGTGGGTCTCGGCGCAGGATGGCGACCCGGATGGGGTGCTGCCCGTTGCACGCGAGACGCATGAAGTACGCGCCGACCGCGACGGTGTGCTCGTCCGCCAGGAAGCTCTGCCGTTCGGAATCGCGGCCTGGCGCCTGGGAGCAGGGCGCGCGCGCAAGCAGGACCCGGTCATCCACTCGGCAGGCATCGACCTCGTCGCGAAACCGGGCGATGCCGTGAAGAAGGGGGATGTGCTCTTCACACTCTCGGCCGAGGATGCGGCCCGCTTCCCTCGCGCGCTCGACGCGCTCGAGGGTGCCTACGAGATCGGCGACGCCGGGTCGGAGATCCTGACGGGCGGTCCACTCATCGCGGGCCGCGTCGGCGCAGAGTAGTCCTCGTGGAGGTGTGGAGAAGGGAAACCTTCTCCACACCGCCACGCCAGGTCGCGCGCTGGTTGCCTCCGCCAGATAGAATCATGGCTCTGGACGGCTGCATTTTCTGGATCGCGGCCACATTCGAAGGGGAACACCGTGTCTGTGCAGAGCTCCGCGCCATACGACGAGGACGATTTCACGCTGCGAGACGGCACCAACATCCGCGCGCTGCCCAAGGTGTCGCTGCATGACCACCTCGACGGTGGACTGCGCGCCCAGACAATCATCGAGCTCGCTGACGAAATCGGCCTCGACCTCCCGGCGGCGAACGCACCAGAGCTAGCCAACTGGTTCGCCGACCAGTCCGATTCTGGTTCGCTTGTCGAGTACCTGAAGACCTTCGACGTGACCACCGCGGTCATGCAGACCTCCCACGGCCTGCGCCGCGTCGCCCGTGACTTCGTCAACGACCTCGGCGCCGACGGTGTCGTGTACGGCGAGGTGCGTTGGGCTCCCGAACAGCACCTCAAGCGCGGTCTGAGTCTTGACGATGCCGTCAACGCGGTCCAGGCTGGCATCAACGAGGGCATCGATGACGTGCGCTCGCGCGGCTTGCGCATCCGGGTCGGTCAGCTCGTGAGCGCGATGCGCCACGCCGGCAACGGGCTTGAGATCGCGAAGCTCGCGGTCCGCCACCGCGAGCAGGGCGTCGTCGGCTTCGACATCGCGGGACCGGAAGACGGCTTCCCGCCCAGCAACCTGCAAGAGGCGTTCGACTACCTCATGTCTGAGCGCTTCCCCACGACGGTCCACGCCGGCGAAGCGGCCGGGCTCGACTCCATCGAGAGCGCGCTCTTCGACGCGCACGCCCTGCGCCTCGGCCACGGCGTGCGCATCGCCGAGGACATCGACCTCGAGGGCGAAGACGCGGACGGCACGTACGTGTCCCTCGGAAGGCTCGCCCAGTGGGTGCGGGACCGCCGCATCCCTCTGGAGCTCAGCCCTTCGTCCAACCTGCAGACCGGCGCGATCACTGCGTGGGGCGAGAGCATCGACGACCACCCCTTCGACCTGCTGTACCAGCTTGGATTCACGGTGACCGTTAACACGGACAACCGACTCATGAGCGCGACGAGCATCTCGCGAGAGCTCACGCTGCTGGCCGACACCTTCGACTACGACCTTGCCGACCTGGAGACGTTCCAGCTGAATGCCGCCGAAGGCGCCTTCCTGCCGATCGAAGACCGCGAAGAGCTGGCCGAGATCGTGAGCGAAGGGTTCGACGAGGCGGGAGCATGAACGCGCAGGCCACCCCTGAGCTGCAGTTCGACCCCACTAGCGTGCGCCTCGCGGAGCACGCCCTCGACTGGCGGCAGGCCGTCGGGCAGATGGGGGAGCTGCTCGCCGAGCGCGGATTCGCGAAGCGCGGCTACACGAGCAACATGGTCCGCGTCATCGAGCGCTTCGGCCCCTATGTCGTCGTCGGTCCAGGCGTCGCCCTGGTGCACGCTCGGCCAGGCGAGGAGACGATCGAGAACGGTCTCGCCGTCATCACGTACCCGGAGGGTGTGGGCTTCGGCCACGCGCGCTACGACCCTGTGAAGGTGGTCGTCGGCATGACCGCGACAAGTGCATCCGAGCACCTGAAGCTCATCGCGGCACTCGCGAAGACCTTCGACAACGACGCGGTCCTCGGTGAACTCATCGCCGTGGAATCGTCCGAGGAGCTTGTCGAGCTGCTTAAGCCGAGGCTCGTCGCAGCTGGGCTGCTCATCGCCTGAGGCTTTCCACGGTGGATGCGTGATCGGCCGCCGTCGGTTCGCGGAGGGCTGGCTCGAGTCACCCACTGTCGTGTCCGATTTCCGCGAGCGATGGTCAGTCGAACCTGCCAGACTCCTCGCATGGCAAGCACCAACCTGACCGGAGAAGACCGGTACCGCGCGATCCTCGCCAAGGACCGCCGCTTCGACGGGCAGTTCATCACCGCCGTCGGCTCGACCGGCATCTACTGCCGCCCGAGCTGCCCGGCGCGCACGCCGAAGCGTGAGAACGTCACCTTCTATCCGACGAGCGCGGCGGCGCATGAGGCCGGCTATCGGGCCTGCAAGCGCTGCCTGCCAGACGCCGCGCCCGGAGATCCGGCGTGGAACGTGCGCGGCGATGTCGCTGGCCGGGCGATGCGTCTCATCGCGGACGGTGTCGTCGAGCGCGAGGGCGTCTCTGGCCTCGCGGCGCGACTCGGCTACTCCTCGCGTCACCTCGGCCGTGTGCT
The DNA here is from genome assembly GCF_002931075.1 of Pseudoclavibacter sp. AY1F1. Lineage (GTDB taxonomy): Bacteria > Actinomycetota > Actinomycetes > Actinomycetales > Microbacteriaceae > Pseudoclavibacter. The sequence continues at coordinate 189,494 of NZ_PSTQ01000005.1, forward strand.
CACGGCGGAGCTCGGCGCGGGTCCACTCGCCCTCGCTCGCGCCCAGCGCGCGCGCACGGCTGCGTCGCTGCTCGCCGCAACAGAACTGGGGCTCGCAGATGTGGCGTTCGCGGCGGGTTTCGCCAGCGTCCGTCAGTTCAACGAGACCGTGCAAGAAGTGTTCCAATTGACGCCGACGCGTGTCCGCGAGCGATCACGCGGACGATTTACAGCAGTGGGCTGGCCCGCCAGGGCCGCCTCCGGCAGCGGCCTCGCGCTCGGGGACGCTACCGTTCCGCTGACGCTCGCCCTCGTCTACCGCGAGCCGTACGACGCGGCGGGCGTCTTCGCGTGGCTTCGCGAGCGTGCCATCGCCGGCGTCGAGGTCGCGAGCGAAAGCAGCTACGAGCGCAGCCTGAGCCTGCCAGGGGGCCCCGCCTGGTTCGGGGTGGATGAGGACGGCTCGCAGCCGTCCTCGCTGCGGCTTCGCGCGCGGCTTACCGACCTCAGCGACCTGCAGACCCTCGTCACTCGTGTGCGACGGCTCTTCGATCTGGATGCCGACCCGGCTGCCATCGACGGCGCGCTCTGCGTGCATCCGGCAATCGCGGAGCGCGTTCGACTCCGCCCCGGCAGGCGCCTGCCGGGCGCAGTTGACCCCGACGAGATGCTGTTCCGCGCCATCATCGGGCAGCAGATCACCGTCTCGGCGGCTCGGACGGCCCTCGGGCGGCTCGCGGCTCGTGCCGGAACGTCGCTGGCAAAGGACGACGACGTCGTGGAGACCACAGGGGGTCAGGCTGTGACGCGCCTCTTCCCAAGCGCATCCGCCATCGCTGAGCTCGGGGAGGAGTCGTTCGCGGGCCCGAGGTCTCGGTCTGCGACGATCACGAGTGTCGCGGAGGCGCTCGCGAGCGGGGAGCTTCGGCTCTCAGCGGGTGACGACGTCGGCGAACAGCACGCGGCGCTCACAGCGTTCAAGGGCATCGGGGACTGGACGGCGGGTTACGTCAGCATGCGAGTCCTCGGGAACCCCGACGTGCTCCTCACGGGCGATGTCGCCCTGCGCAGCGGAGCGAAGGCTCTTGGGCTGCCGTCGGAGCCCAGACAACTTATCGAGGCCGCGGAGCCGTTCAGGCCGTGGCGCAGCTACCTCTCGCTCCACCTCTGGGGAGCGACCCCGCCCAGAACACGGACAGGCGACAAGAAGAGCGCCGTCGCACAGACCACACCTCTCACTACGGAGACTCCAGCATGAGCGCACACACCATCACCAACACGCCCACCCAGGGCCGCGGCGTCATCGAGACGATCAGCACGCCAGACGGCCCCTTCACGATCATCGCCCGAGAGTCCGACGGCGCCGTGCTCTCCTCCGGTTGGAGTGAAGATGAGCAGCGCGTATTGGCCCGCATCGCTCCGAAGGCCAGGCCTGCTGCCCTTGTACGGGGTAGCGCCGCCGCCTCCGCGGCAGTTCGGGCCTACTACGACGGGCAGCTCGACGCCATCGACGACGTACTGGTTGCCCAGTTCGGAGCTGAGTTTCGGATGCAGGGCTGGCTTGGCCTGCGCGACATCGCACCAGGGCATCCGCTCACGTACACGGAGTTCGCGACCGCCCTCGGGCGGCCGACCGCTGTTCGGGCCGCTGCTAGTGTGTGCGCCTCCAACGCCCCGGCGCTCTTCGTTCCGTGCCACCGCGTCCTGCGCTCGGACGGCACGCTCGGCGGTTTCGCCTGGGGCGTCGACGTGAAGCGTTCGCTCCTGCAGCGCGAACTCGCCCACGCCGCCTGACGCGCGCATCCGTTCGCTACTGTGTTCGCCCGTGTTGGCCTGTGTTGGCACGTGTCCGCAACGGCGCTCTGCCTTAACGCTGCCCACCTCCCCAGACTCGGGATGGCTGCGGGCGCCGGGGCGGGAACGACAGCGAGGGTTGGAAGGCAAGAACGGCAAGAGCCCCTCGGGGCGGAAAGATCTCCAACCCGAGGGGCTCTGTGGATGCGAAGTGCGCCGCCTACGCGGTCGTGAGCGTCACGCGGAGCGCTTCGCCGGCGGCCGCGGCTTTCGCCTCAGCGTCTGCGGCGCGCTCGGCTGGTGAGCCGACTTCGCTCGAGGCGTCGACGTAGACCTTGATCTTCGGCTCGGTTCCTGATGGGCGCACCATGACGCGGGTGCCGTCGGCGAGCTGGTAGCGCAGCAGGTCGATGGGCACCTCGTCACCGGAGAGGTCGCCGGTCTCGGTGACCGCGACGCCACCGACCTCGCTCGGGGTGTGGCTGCGCAGCACCGCCATGACGCGCGGGATCTCGGTGATGTCGTCGAAGCGCACCGAGACCTGTGTCGACACGAACGTGCCGAACCGCTCCGCGAACGCGTCGTCGTGGTCGATGAGCGTGCGCCCCTCAGCCTGCAGCCCCATGATGAGCTCGAGGATCGCGACGGAGGCGGAGATGCCGTCCTTGTCGTGCACGGTCTCGGGGTTGACGAGGTACCCGAGGGCTTCCTCGTAGCCGTAGAGGATGTTGGCGGCGCGAGAGATCCACTTGAATCCGGTCGGCGTCTCCGCGTAGTCGAGGCCGTACTCCTGCGCGATGCGCCCGAGCGCGGGGGCTGAGACGACGGATGTCGCGAGCGTGCCGTGCACGCCGTCCGCCTTCGCCTGCTCGGCGGCGCGCCAGCCGAGGATCTTGCCGATGTCGTTGCCACCGAACCTGCGCCACCCGGATGTGTCCTTGACTGCGACCGCGAGCCTGTCGGCGTCCGGGTCGTGCGCGATGACGAGGTCGATGCCGGCAGCATCGGCCGTCTCGTAGGCGAGATCCAGGGCGCCGGGCTCCTCGGGGTTCGGGAAATCGAGCGTCGGGAATGAGCCGTCGGGTTCCACCTGCTGCGCGACGACGACGGGCTCGGAAATGCCGAGCGCGCTGACGACGGCCCTGAAGGTCTCCCAGCCGACGCCGTGCAGCGGCGTGTACACGAAGCGGACGTCGCGCGGTGTGCCCCGCAACAGTGCCGCCGTGGCCGAGACGTACTCGCTCACGATGGAGTCGTCTGCAGTGGCGTACCCGGTCGAGCGCGGGATCTCGGGCACCGTCGTGCCAGCTGCGACGGCGGAGATGGCCGAGGCGATCTCGAGGTCGACTGGGGCGACGATCTGCGAACCGTCGTCGGCGCCGCCGAGGTAGACCTTGTAGCCGTTGTCCCACTTCGGGTTGTGCGACGCGGTGACCATGACGCCGGCTGATGCGCCGAGGCGGCGCACCGCGAAGGCCAGCACGGGGGTCGGCAGCTGTCTCGGCAGGATCGTGGCGGTCACGCCTGCGGCCTGCATGATCTCAGCCGTGTCCTCGGCGAAGCGCCTCGAGTTGTTGCGAGCGTCGTAGCCGATGACGATCGACGGCGACTCCTCGCGCGAGATCAGGAAGTCGGCGAAACCACGCGCGGCCTGGGCGACAAGCACCCGGTTCATCCGGTTGGGTCCGGCTCCGAGCCTGCCGCGGAGGCCCGCGGTCCCGAATGCGAGTCGGGCGGAGAACCGGTCGTGCAGTTCGCGCCACGCGTCGGCCCGCTCGCTCGTGTCCGTGTCCTCGATCGCGGTCAGCTCGGGGGACACGTCGCCCGCCGTGTCGAGCAGCTGCTGCAGCTCGGCGCGCGTGACCTCGTCGGGGTCTTGGGCAAGCCACGCGATCGCGTTGTGGCGCAGCGCGACCTGAAGCTGACGTGCGAGGCCGCTCATCAGAGCTTCACCACGATCTGCGAGAGCAGCTCGGCGAGGTCGGCTTCGGCGGCCTTGCCGGCCTCCAGCACCTCGGTGTGGCTCAGCGGGTTGGGCGAGACGCCGGCCGCCGGGTTCGTGATGAGCGACATGCCCAGGACCTCCATGCCCGCCTCGCGAGCGGCAATGGCCTCCAGCGCCGTCGACATGCCGACGATGTCGCCGCCGATCGTGCGGGCCATCTTGACCTCGGCGGGGGTCTCGTAGTGCGGTCCGCGGAACTGCACGTAGACGCCCTCGTCGAGGTCGCGCACGGTGAGTGCCAGCTCGCGCAGGCGGGCCGAGTACAGGTCGGTCAGGTCGATGAACGTCGCCCCCTCGAGGGGCGAGTCGGCCGTGAGGTTGATGTGATCAGAGATGAGGACCGGCGTGCCGGGGCCCCACTCTGGTCGCACGCCACCCGCGCCGTTCGTGAGGATCATGACGGAGGCGCCCGCGGCGGCCGCGGTGCGCACGGAGTGCACGACTCGGCGAACGCCCTTGCCCTCGTAGTAGTGGGTTCGTGCGGCGATGACCAGCGCGTGCTTGCCGTTCGCGAGGCGAATCGAGCGGAGTGTGCCCGAGTGGCCCGGGATGTCGGACTTCGCGAATCCGGGCACCTCGCCGGCCGGGATGGTCGCGATCGTCTCACCGAGCATCTCGGCAGTTTGACCCCATCCGCTGCCGAGCGTGAGCGCGATGTCGTGACGTTCGACACCCGTCTTCTCGGCGATGACCGCTGCAGCTGCCTGCGCGAATTCGAAGGGTGAGGTGGCTGGATCGTCGATCGAGGCTGATTCGTGCGTTGACATGCTCACCAGAGTAGCGACCGGGACGCGGCCAGCGGGGAGCACGAGCGGATGAACTCCAGGCTCGTCAGGAAACGGTCCGGATACCCTCCCGGTTTGGCGGGTTCATGCGGGAGGAGGACAATAGCCGCATGGCCACGCCTTTTGATCGCAAGCACCGCATCGTCGTCGTCGGCGGGGGGCCAGGCGGGTATGAAGCCGCACTCTCGGCAGCCCGCCTCGGCGCAGACGTCACTCTCATCGAACGTGTCGGCGTCGGGGGCTCCGCCGTCCTCACCGACGTCGTCCCCTCCAAGACGCTGATCGCGAGCGCGGAGGCCGCAACCGCGATCCGCGAGTCGGGCGAACTCGGCGTGCAGTTCTTCGCGAAGGGCGACACGGGCAAGCCGCTCAAGCCCGAAGTCGCGGTGAACCTCTCGAAGCTCAACAAGCGCCTGCTGCGCCTCGCGCAGAACCAGTCGGATGACATGCAGCGCACCCTCGAGGAGGCTGGCGTCAACGTCATCCAGGGCGAGGGCAAGCTCGATGGCAACTCGGCGGTCACCGTCGGAACGGGCTCTGGCGGGCAGGACTTCGACCGCATCGAGTTCGACTCGGCCGTGATCTCGGTGGGTGCTCGCCCGCGCACGCTCGACTCGTGCAAGCCGGACGGGGAGCGCATCCTCACGTGGACGCAGCTCTACAACCTGAAGGAGATGCCGAGCCATCTCATCGTCGTCGGCTCCGGCGTAACCGGGGCAGAGTTCGCCTCCGCGTACTCGGCCCTCGGCTCGAAGGTCACGCTCGTCTCGAGCCGCGACCGCGTGCTCCCGAACGAGGATGCCGATGCTGCCGACGTCATCGAGGATGTCTTCAAGCGCGGCGGCATGACCGTGCTCTCCAAGGCTCGTGCGGCAACCGTGGTCCGCGACGGCAACGAGGTCGTGGCGACGCTCGACGACGGGCGTGAGGTGCGCGGCTCGCACTGCCTCATCGCGGTCGGTTCGATCCCGAACACGTCCGGAATCGGCCTCGAGGAGGCCGGCGTCGAGGTATCTCCCTCTGGCCACATCCGCGTGAACCGTGTCGCGCGCACTTCGGTGCCGAACATCTACGCGGCTGGCGACTGCACGGAATTCTTCCCGCTCGCCTCCGTCGCCTCGACACAGGGGCGCACGGCGGTCTTCCACGCGCTCGGCGACGAGGTGCGGCCGATCAACCTCCGCAACGTCGCCTCGAACATCTTCACGTACCCGGAGATCGCGACGGTCGGCTGGCAACAGCGCTCCATTGAGGACGGCACCCGCGAGGGCCGCGTCTACAAGCTGCCGCTGAACGAGAACCCGCGCGCCAAGATGCAGGGCGTCCGCGACGGCTTCGTGAAGCTCATCGCTGGCAACGACCTCGGAACCGTCATCGGCGGCGTCATCGTGGCGCCGCGCGCATCGGAGCTGGTCCTCCCGCTCTCGATCGCGATCGAGCAGCGCCTCACCGTCGACCAGGTCGCGCGCGCTTGGGCGGTTTACCCGTCGCTCGCGAGCAGCATCTCCGACGCAGCCCGCGCCATGCACATGCCCTACGCGGAGCAGACGAAGGGCTGAGCGCGGAGCAGACGAAGAGCTAGCAGGCAGGCAACCGATAGCGGATGCTCGGGGCTCGGCACGCGTGCCGGCCCCGGGCATCCGCCGTCTGCTTTCAACGCTTGGCCTAGGGCTCGATTGCTCGAGTTAGGCCCCGAAGTACTCGTTCCAGATGTCGAACGCGAGCTTCACGAAGAGCACGGCGACGACGATGAGGAACACCCAGCGGATGAGCTTGCTCCCGCCGCGGATGGCCGTGCGCGCGCCGAGGTAGCCGCCTGCCACGTTGGAGACTGCGAGCACGGCGCCGAGCGCCCACAGCACGTAGCCCTGCGGGGCGAAGAACAGCAGCGCGCCCAGGTTCGTTCCGAAGTTGACGATCTTCGCCTTCGCGCTTGCCTGCAGGAACGAGTAGCCGAGGAGCGACACGAGCGCGATGACAAGGAACGAGCCGGTCCCCGGCCCGAGCACACCGTCGTAGACGCCGATCGCGAAGCCGATGAGGCCGGCGACGACGTGGTGCTTCCGCCCCTCGTACTTGAGCTTGTCGAGCTGGCCGACGCTCGGCTTGAACGCCGTGAAGATGCCGATGCCGAGGATGGCGACGGCGATGATGGGCTTGAATGCTGCTGCCGGGATGCTCGAGGCGAGGATCGCCCCGCCGTAGGCCCCGAAGAGCGCGATCGCCGCCATCGGCAGCGCAGTGCGCAGGTCGGGCTTCACCCGTCTGAAGTACGTGATCGAGCTGGTGGTGGTGCCGGCGATGCTGCCGAGCTTGTTGGTCGCGAGCGCCTGCACCGGCGTGACGCCGGGCAGTGTGAGGAGCATCGTGAGCTGGATCAGCCCGCCGCCCCCGACCACCGCATCCACCCAGCCAGCCGCGAAGCCGCCCGCGATGACCAGCGCGAGCAGCCAGCCGTTGAATCCCTCAAGTCCGGTGAACGACTCGAGCCAGCTCGGGTCGCTCGCCGCGAGCGTCGCGTCGAGCGGAGAGGAGAGCAGGGTGGATGTCAGGAAGGAAGCGTCGAGCACCTGTTGAGGCTACTCGGCGTCTGCGAGCTCGAGGAGCTTCGTGCCGCTCGAGACCGTCTCGCCCGCCGCGCCGCTGATGGATGCGACGATGCCGTCGCGCGGAGCCTGGATGGGCTGCTCCATCTTCATGGCTTCGAGCACGACGAGCAGGTCGCCCTTGACGACCCTCTGTCCCTCTTCGACGGCGAACTTCACGATCGTCGCCTGCATGGGGGCGGTGATGTCGCCGCTCGAGTGCGTCTCGACGTTGGTGTGCGAGCGGCGCTTGGGAGCGTGACCGGCCATGGTGCGGCCGGCCCCGCCGTGGCCTGCGCCGGTGACGGCGAGCAGGCGCTCTGGCAGGGACACTTCGAGGCGCTTGTCGTTGACCTCGACGACCACGTTGCGGCGGGCGACGGGCTCGTTGACGTCGCCGGCTTCGCCGCCCCATGGCTCGAGGGTGTTGTTGTACTCGGTCTCGATCCAGCTCGTGTAGACGCCGAACTCGCCGTTCTCGGCGGTGAAGGCGGGGTCGCGCACCACGGAGCGGTGGAAGGGCAGCACGGTTGGCATGCCGTTCAGCTCGAAGTCCTCGAGCGCGCGGCGGGAACGCTCGAGCGCCTCCTCGCGGGTTGCCCCCGTGACGATGAGCTTCGCGAGCAGCGAGTCGAAGGCGCCGGAGACGACGTCGCCCTCGCGGACTCCGGAGTCGACGCGGACGCCAGGGCCACCGGGAACGCGGAAGGTCGTGACGGTTCCGGGCGCCGGGAAGAAGCCGCGGCCCGGGTCCTCACCGTTGATGCGGAACTCGAAGGAGTGGCCGGTGACCCGCGGGTCGTCGTAGCCGAGCGCTTCGCCCTGAGCGATACGGAACTGCTCGCGCACGAGGTCGATGCCCGTGACCTCTTCTGAGACCGGATGCTCGACCTGGAGGCGGGTGTTGACCTCGAGGAACGCGACGGTCCCGTCGGAAGCGAGCAGGAACTCGCAGGTCCCGGCTCCGACGTAGCCGACCTCCTTGAGGATGGCCTTCGACGCGCGACGCATCTCGGCTTCCTGTTCTGCCGTGATGAAGGGGGCTGGCGCCTCTTCGACGAGTTTCTGGTGGCGGCGCTGCAGCGAGCAGTCGCGAGTCGAGACGACAACGACGTTGCCGTGTGCGTCGGCGAGGCACTGCGTCTCGACGTGGCGGGGCTTGTCGAGGTACTTCTCGACGAAGCACTCGCCGCGTCCGAAGGCCGTGATGGCCTCGCGGGTGGCGGATTCGAAGAGCTCGGTCACCTCGTCGCGCTCGCGTGCGACCTTGAGGCCTCGACCGCCGCCGCCGAAGGCAGCCTTGATGGCGACGGGCAGGCCGTGGATATCGATGAAGGCGAGCACCTCATCAGGACCCTCGACGGGGTTGAGCGTGCCTGGTGCGAGCGGTGCGCCCACCTTCTCGGCGACGTGGCGCGCGGTGACCTTGTCTCCCAGTGCCTCGATGGCTTCGGGGGAGGGGCCGATCCAGGTGAGGCCCTGGCCGATGACGGCGCGGGCGAAGTCGGCATTCTCTGCGAGGAAGCCGTAGCCGGGATGCACGGCGTCTGCGCCGGAGCGGCGGGCGATCGAGAGCAGCTTGTCGATCACGAGATACGTCTCGGCACTGGTCGATCCGCGCAGCGCGTAGGCCTCGTCGGCGAGGCGAACGTGAGGGGCGTCACGGTCCTGGTCTGCGTACACGGCGACGGAGGTGATACCCGCGTCTCGAGCCGCTCGTGCGATGCGTACGGCGATTTCGCCACGGTTGGCGATGAGGAGCTTCGAGATTCGCGACATGGTTCCTAAGCCTATTGAGGTCGGGGCGGCCGGATTTGGCTCGATTCGACAAACTTATCCGGAGAAGGTTGTCAGATGCGCGCGGTTGGAGGTTCTCACCACGCCGAAGCGCTGTCATGTGGACGACATTGGTCCCGTGTCGCATTCCCACAGCGCGAGAATGTGATTGCGCAGCCTATTACCCCGTGTTTAGCTACATGGCTGCGGTTTTTTCGTCAGCCGGGCACCTAGTTAGCAATGACTCAGCGTGCCAGGTCCGATCCGGGCCCACCCAATTGCCGTCCACTCCGCGTCTCCGGTGACGCGCATCCACCACGTTAGTGGATGTATCGCTGGGGACGCCTCGTCGTTCCGGAGAATCGATGCTCGGTAAGCTCCTCGCCCGTTACCTACGGAAGTACTGGCCGCTCCTCGCGGGCGTGCTGGTGTTCCAATTCCTACAAGCGCTCGCGTCGCTGTACCTTCCGCGACTCAACGCCGACATCATCGATAAGGGCGTTGCCAACGCCGACACCGACTACATCTGGTCGACCGGCGCCGTCATGCTCGCGATCTCGCTCGGCCAGATCACCTGCTCGATCATCGCGACAGTCTTCGCGGCCCGCGCCGCTATGGCGCTCGGCCGCGACATCCGCGCCGACGTCTTCGCCCGTGTCAGCAGCTTCTCCGAGCGCGAAGTCTCTCGCTTCGGTGCGGGCTCGCTCATCACGCGAAACACGAACGACGTGCAGCAGGTCCAGATGCTCGCGATGATGGGCTCGACCATGCTCGTCTCGGCCCCGATGCTCGCCATCGGCGGCATCATCATGGCCCTGCAGCAGGACGTCGGCCTCTCCTGGATCATCGGCGTCGCGGCCCCCGTGCTGCTTGTCCTCGTCGGCATCATCATCAGTCGCATGGTGCCGCTGTTCCGCCAGTTCCAGGTGAAGCTCGACAACATCAACCGGATCCTGCGCGAGCAGCTCACCGGGGTGCGGGTCGTCCGCGCGTTTGTGCGCGAGCCCATTGAGGAAAAGCGCTTCGAGGTCGCGAACAACGACCTCTTCCTCCTCGGCAAGCGCGTCGGAGACCTCTTCGTCACGCTGTTCCCGCTTGCGATGCTCGTCCTCAACATCACGGTCGTCGGGGTCATCTGGTTCGGTGGCATCCAGGTCGACCAGGGCACCGTCGAGATCGGCACGCTCTTCGCCTTCATGGCCTACGTCATGCAGATTCTCATGGGTGTCCTCATGGCGAGCTTCATGACGATCATGATCCCGCGTGCAGCGGTGAGCGCCGATCGCATCTCCGAAGTCCTGGCGACCGAGTCGACGCTCATCATGCCCGCTCATCCGGTGACCGACTTCCCAGAGCCAGGCGTCATCGAGTTCGACGACGTCGAGTTCACGTATCCGGGCGCGGAGGAGCCGGTCCTCACGGGGATCTCGTTCCGCGCTGCCCCGGGTGAGACGGTCGCGATCGTCGGCTCGACCGGCGCGGGCAAGACGACACTCGTGTCGCTCATCCCTCGCCTGTTCGACGCGACGGGGGGAACCGTCAAGGTCAACGGAGTGGATGTGCGTCAGGCAGACGCCGAGCTCCTCTGGGACGGCATCGGCCTGGTCCCGCAGCGCCCGTTCCTCTTCACCGGGACGATCGCCTCGAACCTGCGCTATGGCCGCGAGGCTGCGACCGACGAGGATCTGTGGGACGCGCTCGAGATCGCGCAGGCCACGGCCTTCGTTCGGGAGAAGGACAAGCAGCTCGAGGCGCGTATCGCGCAGGGCGGCACCAACGTGTCCGGCGGGCAGCGCCAGCGGCTCGCGATCGCACGCGCCATCGTGCACGAGCCTCAGGTCTTCGTCTTCGACGACTCGTTCTCAGCGCTCGACCTCACTACCGACGCCAGGTTGCGTCGCGCCCTCTGGGAGAAGCTGCCCGGCGTCACGAAGATCGTGGTGGCGCAGCGCATCTCGACCATCGTGGAGGCCGACCGCATCGTCGTCCTCGACGACGGGCACATGGTCGGTCTCGGCACACACGACGAGCTGCTTGAGAGCTGCACGACGTACAAGGAGATCGTGGATTCCCAGCTTGCAGTGGAGGCACAGTCATGAGCCATGACGCAGAGAACCAGAACCAGGACGCGAAGAGCGCCCGGCGCCGTGGGCGCAAGCCCAAAGAGGTCGTCGAGAAGATCCTGACGGAAGATGAGCAGCTCGAGCTGGAGCTCGCCGAGCAGGCGCGGCAGTCCTCGGGCGACTGGGACAGCGTCGCGCCTGGCAAGGCGAAGAACTTCGGGCAGAGCTTCGGCCGTCTCCTCGGACGCCTGCGCCCGCACCGGGCGGCACTCATCATCGTGTCGTTCCTCGGCGCCGTCGGTGTTGTGCTTTCGGTCATCGCCCCGAAGGTGCTGGGCGAGGCGACGAACCTCATCTTCGAGGGCGTCGTTTCGAGCCAGCTCCCCGCAGGAGCGTCAAAGGACGAGGTCGTCGCGGGGCTCCGCGACTCGGGTCAGACCCAGTTCGCCGACATGGTCGCGGCGATGGACATCACCCCGGGTGACGGCGTGAACTTCGAGCGCCTCGGTACGGTACTGCTCTCCGTGCTCGCGCTCTACGTGTTCTCCGCGCTGCTCATGTGGCTGCAGGGCTACGTCATCAACATCATCATGATGAAGGCGATGTTCAAGCTGCGCGAGGACGTCGAGCGCAAGATCAACGCACTGCCGCTGAGCTACTTCGACCGCGTGCAGCGCGGCGAGCTGCTCAGCCGGGTCACGAATGACATCGACAACATCACGCAGACCATGCAGCAGTCGCTGTCGCAGGTCGTCACGAGCGTGCTCACCGTCGTGGGTGTGCTTGTCATGATGTTCTCCATCTCCTGGCAGCTCGCGCTCGTCGCGCTGGTCACCCTTCCGCTCATGGGCGTCATCTTCGGCGTCATCGGACCGAAGTCGCAGAAGAACTTCGCCGAACAGTGGAAGAAGACCGGGCGCCTCAACGCTCGCGTCGAGGAGTCGTTCTCCGGTCACGCGCTGGTGCGCGTGTTCGGTCGCGAGAAGGATGCGCGCGAGCAGTTCCAGGTCGACAACGAGCAGCTCTTCCAGGCCGCGTTCAAGGCGCAGTTCTGGGCTGGCGTGATGATGCCGGCGATGATGTTCATCGGAAACCTCTCCTACGTCGGCATCGCCGTGCTCGGTGGCCTCATGGTCGCGAGCGGCAACCTCCGTCTCGGAGACGTGCAGGCGTTCATCCAGTACTCGCAGCAGTTCACGCAGCCCCTCGCGGAGCTCGGCGGCATGGCCGCCGTGTTGCAGTCGGGCACGGCCTCCGCCGAGCGCGTGTTCGAGCTGCTCGACGAGAAAGAGCAGGAGCCCGACTCGAAGGATGCGCCCAAGCCGGCGAACGGCGCAGGCGAGATCGTCTTCGACGACGTCACCTTCTCGTACACCCCGGAGCAGAAGCTCATCGAGAACCTCAACTTCTCGGTCGAGCCTGGCCAGACGGTCGCGATCGTCGGACCAACCGGTGCAGGCAAGTCGACCCTCGTGAACCTCATCATGCGGTTCTACGAGCTCGACGGCGGGCGCATCCTGCTCGACGGGCAGGACATCGCCGAGCTCAGGCGCGACGATGTCCGCAGTCGCACCGGCATGGTGCTGCAGGATCCGTGGCTGTTCGCGGGCTCGATCCGCGAGAACATCCGCTACGGCAGGCAGGACGCGACCGACGAGGAAGTGCTCGCAGCCGCGACCGCCTGCTACGTCGACCGCTTCGTGCACTCCCTCCCCGAGGGGTACGACACCGTGCTCGACGAGGACGCGTCGAACGTCTCCGCCGGTGAGCGCCAGCTCATCACGATCGCGCGCGCGTTCGTCTCGGACCCGCAGGTGCTCATCCTCGATGAGGCCACGAGCTCGGTCGACACCCGTACCGAGCTGCTCCTGCAGCAGGCCATGGCGGCACTCCGCCAGGGCCGGACGAGTTTCGTCATCGCGCACCGTCTCTCGACGATCCGCGACGCCGACCTCATCCTCGTCATGGAGCACGGCTCGATCGTCGAGCAGGGGACGCACGACGAGCTCGTGAAGCAGGGCGGCGCGTACGCGAGGCTCTACAACTCGCAGTTCGAGCAGGCCATCAGCGACCTCGACACCGAGCAGAGTCAGCTCACCTCGTAGTCCCGCTTCGCTGACCGGGGCCGGCCCGGAATCCGGCGTGGCCGGGTGCATTCGCTTTCTGGCGGATACACCCGGCCATTTGCGTTGTGTCCCAGGGCAAACCACATCGTGGGCCTCCCCGATTTCAGCGCTCGGCAATTCACGAAAGGCAACCGGTTCGAGTCGCTGATGCATCCTTCCATCACGGGAGCTGGATGCGAGTGATCCCGCCTGCGCCGGTGCTGCGAATCGTTCCGACGGACGATCGTCCCGGGGGCGACAATCGGACCGTGATCTCCGAGAAATCAGGAGAGGACAGGGCGGCGTGAATGCTCTCCTCGGCGCTGTCACTCAAATCTGCCGCACCGTCACCGGAATCGTCGATGAGGGTGACTCTGGCCCCCCGCGCCCGAGCTGAGGCGGCGGCATCGGCGAGGCGACCACCGGCGAGTCTCGGCGCCCTGATCGTGTCCCGCAGCTCGTTCTCCAGGAGACGAGCGCGGAGGCGCGTAGCCTCGCGGACCTCGCTAGACGCGCTGATCTCCTCGAGCACGGGCGAGACGCGCTCCGCGATGAGGGTGAGTCGGGATTGTTCGGCGCTCATCGCGAGGTCCCGTTCACGAAGGGCGACGAGTGCTCGTTCCTCTTTGCTTCGGTGTCGGGTGATGCTTGCCAACTGGTGTCGCAGAATGAGGTTCCAGGACGTGCCGGTAATGAGGCCGGCTCCGGCGATGGCCGTGAAGTGGACGAGGAAGTCGCGGTCGTCGGCCGCGAGCATCACGGCGAGTGTCACGACGGTTGCAGCGAACACGGGCCAGGCCACGCTGAAATTGCCGCGAAGAGCGAGAAGCGCGCAGAGGTATCCGAGCAGTTCGAAGTGCCGTGTGGCGAGGGCTGTCCCCGTGTCCGGGCTTGCCGCGAGCGTCCACAGGAGTCCGAGGCCCACGGAAGCCGCGAAGACCGCTTTTCGCCGCCTTGAGAGTCGGTCTGGCCCGGGGGAGGTGACGACGAGAACCGCGACCAGGAGGACGATCAGCGACGGGAGTTCCTGCGCCAGGCGCGCGTTGGCGTGCAGGAGCGTCTGGCCCAGGAAAGTGCACCAGACGAACAGGAAGGCTGTCCGGATGATCGGGTCGCCCATCCCGGAGACGGCCGTGGCCTGCGGATCCCGGGTGCTGTTGTCTGCATAAGTCGAGTTCTCTCCGTCGACGCTGCGCCAGGTGAGCTCGACCCGCGTGCCCGTGCCGATCGTGGACGTGATCCTGGAGAGTCCTCCCGGCAGCAACCGCATCCGCTGGCTGATGCTCACGCGCACGCCGAGACGGTCAGCGGGGGTTTCCTCGACGAGGAATCCCGGACCGTCGTCTTCCACTGTGACGACCACGGAGGCGGGCGTGATATGTGCGATGAAGCGCACTGTGGCGGGGCTCTGGCCACGCCGGGCGTGACGTTCCGCGTTGACGAGTGCCGCGAGTGCCGCCTCTGCGACTGTCGTCGATACCGTGAGCGGCAACTCTCCGTGCGTCGAGACGAGTTGGGTGCTCAACTTGAGGTCGAGGTCCTCGGCGGACCGGCGGAGCCGAAGCTCGAGGTCGTTGCACGTGACGGTGCCCTCGAGGTGAGGTCCTTCGTCTTCGAGCTCGCTCTCCAGCGATGTCAGCGACGCGTCGGCGGCGAGCTGGATCCTCGGGGCGTGGTCGGCCGTGAGAGTCGAGGCGGAGTTGAGCGTTGAGAGCAGCTCATCGTGGACGAAGGCCACGGCGCGCTGTTTGGCGCGCAGGACGGCTTCGGCGCGAGCGACATCGCGGATGCGCTGCGCGAGACTGCGTTCAGCGAGTGCTGCCGTCGTCATCTGTGCCCTCAGGAGAACGATGAGGGCGAGAAAGACGATGTCGCCGAGGTGCGCGAGAGTCTGCGAGAACAGCTCGACCGTGAGTGGATACCCGAACAGCAGTGAAAGCGTCAGGGGCAGCGTGGTGGACAGTAGGGCGTACCCGACCGCGATTTTCCGGCTCCACACGAGTCCAGCACAGGCGATTGCGGTCGGCTGGAAGAGCCACGGCCAGGGAACGTCGGACAGGTCCAGCTCGGGTTGCGGCGCGCCGACCGTCGTCGGTGTGAGTGCGGTAACAATCAGGGCGAGGTTCGCCAACGCGACGAAGGTCCAGAGCAGTTCCAAGGTCGTGACCTTGGAAACGAAGGTGAGAGGCAGAGTCGCGATGAGTGCGGTAGCCATCAGCGTAGCGAGGAGCCACCACCAGAGCGGATGCGCGTGGAGTTGTTCGAGGATGGTGCTGGTGAAGACCAGCAGGAGGGCGATACCACCGATGGCGTTCATGAGACCCGCACGACGTTGCACGATCGCTCTAATGGCGCGGTCGTCTTCGTTGTGCAGTGAGGGGTCAGTCAACGGAGAGAACGCCATCTTCGATGGCGCGCTGGTAAAGGTGTATTTTCGTTCGGGCCGGACGGCCAACGTCCGCGTATTTTCTTCTGATCCGCTGGACGTGTTCGAGCACCGTCTCACGTGAGATGAAGAGTGCCTTGGCAACATCGCTAGCGCCCTCACCGGAGGCGTAGCGCTCGAGCACGTCCCGTTCTCGGGGACTCAGCCTGGCATCGAGCAGGGTGGGGTCGGAATCGAGAGCTGCCGCCCAGTCGATCGATGCCGCCACCTCGCCGTGGCAGGCGGCAAGAGTTGCTGCGAGCAGCACATGCATCGGCTCGGTTTTGCGCAGCATGCCCATAGCCCCAGCTCGTGCCGCCTCACGAATGAGCGGAGGTGATTCTCCCGAGGTGTAGCAGACCACGTCGATGGATTTCTCCTGCAGGTGGGCGATGTTCTCCCGGGGTCGCGAGCCATCCGCGAGACGAAGGTCGAGCAAAAGCACATCGATGTGCTGACCATGTCCCAGCGCTTCACTCACCGAAGCGCCTGTCGCTGTGAGATTCATAGATGTCGTGCGGTGAAATGCGGCAGCTACTCCAACGCGAAGCAACATGTGGTCGTCGACGATGGCGACGCTGAAGGGGATTCCCCTGGAAGGGAGCATGGGGCTGATCATACGGTGTGGGGGTCGACCGGTGTCATGTCGAGTTTCCGGGTTCATCTCTGTCGTTCTCGTAAGGAAAGCGTTGGGCGCATCTGGATCAGACCAGATGCGCCCGGCCTTTTCGAAGGCGATTAGGCAGTTGCGCAGTGCCGAATAGTGATCAGGCCCGGCTCGCGGTGATCGGGGACGCTGTTCGCGTTTGGTCCCCGCCTGATCACGGCGCCGGTTGGCGTGAGGCTTGACCCCGCGCCGCCACCGGAGGCCACACCGAGTAGCGCGTTTGGAACACTTGTCGACGTAACCGTGTAGTCACCTTTATAGGCGGCAGCCACAGTCCCGCCTCCGCCGCCGCCCGCGAAGCCTCCGCCGCCGCCGCCACCGCTGGCCCCACCGGGCAGGATGCCCTTCACGCTGTTGTCGATGACCACTGTTGTCCGTTCGGCGAATGCACCTGCACCGCCAGCGCCACCGGTGGCCGCAACGTGGGCTCCTCCGCCGAGACCGGCTGCTGTAGCCGTGTCGACCAGCAGAGGTGAGGTTGATGCCGAGATATTGGTCGAGACCGCTCCGCCGGCTCCGCCAGTTGCTCCGCTCGCTGCACCGCCGCCATTGGACGCGATCAGCTTCGGGCTGATGGCAGGAGTGTAGGGGTTGGGGCTCCACAACATATTGGCGTCGTTCCCGGGCTGGGTGACGTCCCCTCCGCTGCCACCCGCTTGGGTCGGGTTGTACTGCCATTGGCCGGCGTTCACGGGTTGTGCGAGGCCGACCGCGACGCCTTCTCCACCTCCACCGCCCGCAACAACGATTGGTGCGCCGCCGACCAGGATGGCTGAACCACCACCGCCGGATGCGCCCACGAAGCTCGCGGAAGTCCCGGTCGACCCATCAGAACCGCCACTTGGTCCGCCGTTGCCGTACCCGCTGCCGCCAAGGAGTCCGGTTGTGGTCTCAGACCCGGCGAGACTTCCGATGCCGCCCTGTCCGACGATGAACTGCAGGCTCTGACCCGGTGTGACTGCGAGTGCGCCGACGATCTCGGCACCAGCACCGCCACGGCCATTGTTGTAGGACGCCCCGCCTGCTGCGCCGAGCACTGTGTACTCGATCTCGGTGACACCGGGCGGTACTGTCCAAGAAGTCACGCCGGCGTGATTGGAATTCGGAGAGGGCAGGTTGACTGCAACGTCTGCGTATCGCTTGCAGGGGCTGGCCGCTGCAAGCGGGGCCGAAACTGCCATGGCGATGACGGGAGTCGCCCAAGCCGCGCCCCGAAGGACGGTGCGCCGTTTCATGTTCTCGGGACTTCGCGAGGAGGAATTCGAGGTATTCGCGTTCATGAACTTCTCTCTGTAAAGGTCAATCGCTGGCGCGTGGTTTGCACAAGCGGGAATTAGGGTGCGGGAATGCATTGCCGACGGCCCTCAGGTGCTGCGTGAATGAGTTCACGGACTGCTTGACCGTGAGGATGCGCGGGAAGAAACCCTCAACGCTTTTGAGATGCCCGCCCCGAGCGCAAGAGCTGTTCCCACAACTCAGGCAATCAGCGAGAGTGTACGCATTTGCACCTCTCCGAGCTACAAGGAGTCCCTCGTTCAAGGGACAGCAAGTTCGGGTTTTTCATGCAGGCTCGCTTGCGAAACAGTTCCGTGGGTTTCGCAGCGGCAGAGTCTTCTCGCAGCGGAGGAGCGCTCGAACGGGGTGGTGCATCCGATTGTCTAAATGGTGATCCCAAGCGAAATGACTGCTGAATCTCCCAGGTATGAGAAACGCGAGGCTTTCCGCTGACGGCGGGCGTCGTTAAATTCGTTGCTTCTAGGGATACCCGATTCTTCGTTCGACGGTTTGACTCGAAGCTGGTCCGACCCCCTCGGCCGATACGACCTAAGAGCATTCCCGGGAGAGTGGCCTAGATGGATCTGGCAACCAAACAATGCGAAGAACCTCACAACGATGGCTCGAGTCGACGGTCCCTGATGTCCGCCGGAGCTTGGACCGTCCCCGTAATCGCATTTGCGCATGCCGCGCCCGCAGCGCAGGCATCTGGACCCAAATGCCCCACCTGCCTTAAGGCGGGAGTATTGCCCGGCCTCCTGACTTCTCAGGCTGTGGTCCTGGGAGGGAAGGGCGCGCTCCTGTTCGCGGGGAGCTTCGCGCTTGATGCCACGGGGTGCAGCCTCACTGCGTTCCAGCCTGGGTATAGCGTCGTCACGACGTCGGCGTCGTTGACGATGAGTGATGGTGCGATCCACACGGGGTCCGGTCTCGGCACCGGAGGCGGGACGTTCGGGCAGGTCGGCGCGATTCCCGGCAGCTTTCTGTTCTCCAACATTTCGTTCCCCAACGGAACTTTCACGCCGACCGCAAACCCGGTTCGACCCGTGAAGCTCACTGTCACGGTCAACGTCATCATGGTCGGGCTTCCTGGCCTCGTCAGCGTGACCTGTCCGCAGACGCTCTCCTGGAATCTGAATGTCTTCGGAACGGGCATTGTTGTCTTCGGTGCGGGCACGATCAACTACTCGGGTTCCGCGACGGTCGCCGCTTGATCGATTCGTGGTGCGCCGGACGCGCTGGCAAGTGCCTCGTTCCTAGTGGTCCCTGACAACCGCTGACTGGGTTTCGCGAGTTCGACGGGTTGCACTCCCAACCAGTCCGCCTCTGCGAAGCCCGATCCCGATGTGGCCGTCGCGCGGTGCCCCCATACTTCGAGGCCGTGCCGTTCGGGATGCAGCAAGCCCCTCGGGGTGGAGAACGTGTCCACCGCGAGGGGCTTTCCTGTCCGCGGCTGCGGATAGATGCGTCGCGGTGCGGCTACGCGAGCATCTCGTAGACGCCGGAGCCGATGAAGATCAACGCGATCACGACGAGGCCGATCCAGAAGAACTTGCGTGTGCGCGTGACGGGTTTGCTCATGCTGGAAGCCTACGTGGGGAGCGCCTGCCGTGCGGCGGGCTCCCCACGTGGCATCGGGCCCCTACGCGGCCGACCAGCCGCCGTCCGAGGGAAGGATGACGCCGTTGATGTTGACGCCGTCGTCGCTCAGCAGGAACGTGATGGATGCGGCGAGCGCGGTCCCGGTCGTGGGCGTCGGCAGGACGGCCATGGCAAGCTGCACGCGCTTCGCGCCGAGCTCGGAGTCGAAGCGTGCTTCGATGTTGGTCGCGACGGGGCCAGGCGCGACGGCGTTGATGCGCAAGCCGCTCGGGCCGTACATGAAGGCGCTCGACTTGGTGAGGCCAGCGACGGCGTGCTTCGATGCCGTGTAGGCGGCACCGGCCGCCGACCCACGAAGCGCTGCCTCAGAGGCGACGTTGACGATCGCGCCCTTGCCGGCGGCGAGCATCGCCGGGATGACGGCGCGCATGAGCTTCATCGTGCCGGTCACGTTGACCGCGAAGACGCGGTTCCAGATCTCATCGGTGACCTCGCCTACCGGCGTCATGTTGTCCATGATGCCTGCGATGTTCGCGAGGCCGTCGATCTGGCTTCCCGCGGCTTCGACGATCTGCGTGACACCGGCGTCGTCGGTGATGTCGGCCGTGAGGGTGACGATGTCGGCGCCTTCGTGCTCCGCGACAAACGCCTCGAGGCGCTCAGCAGAGACGTCGACGGCGATGACCCGCCCACCCTCACGCGCAACGCGCGACGCGGTGGCCTTGCCGATGCCGGAGCCTGCGCCCGTGACGATGACGGTCTTGCCGGCGAAGCGTCCACTGGTGAGCGCTTCGACCCACGCGGCAGCCCTCGGGGCGCGCGGTGCGTCGAGATCGGCGACCGGGCCGAAGTCGCCGGGCGAGGCTGGCGTGACCTCGCCGCTGTTCACCCGCGCGATCATCGCATCCACCATCTCCTGCGGAAACTTGCCCTGGCTGAGCTCGACGAGTTGCGAGAGGGGCACGCCGGCCACGGGCGTGAGGGTGGTCGCATCCTGCCCGCCTTGCGCGAGGATCTCGCGGATCACGACGCCCCCAGTCGGGTCCGTGAGCCATTCGCCGATCGTGTTGTCGGCGGTGAGGGAGCTCGGGTTCGAGGTCATCTGGGGGCCAGCTTTCTGCTCGGTCCGCCGGGCGTCGCTCGGTGGAGCGTCGTGTTTGGCGGTGACAGCTTCGGCTCGAACGAACCGGACAACACTGTCCGGATTATGCTATCCCGGTGTCGACTCCAGCGAAAGCCAACCGAGGCCCAAGTGCGGGTCCGGAGAACCGCCGTGCCCTCATCGAAGCCGCGAGGGTCGTATTCGCCGAAGGGGGAGTGGATGCGCCGCTCAGTGCGGTCGCCAAACGGGCAGGTGTCGGCCAGGGGAGTCTCTACCGGCATTTCCCCGACCGGGCGGCTCTCGCGCTCGCGGTCTTCGGTGAGGCCATCGTTGAGCTCGAGGACCTCTCGGCCGCGCCCGAGTCCGACCTCTCCGACCTTCTCGACCTCATCGTTCAGCAGATGCTCGTATCGGTGGGGCTTATTCAGCTCACGCTGACCGACGCCGCCGATGCGCAGGGGGAGAGCGTGCGTGGTCGCATGCTCTCCGTGCTCGGCGTCGCCCTCCGGCGAGAGTGGTCTGCCGGTCGGGTGGGTGAGGACATCACTGCTGAGGACGTGCTCCTGCTGCTCTCGATGCTCGCCGGCGTGCTGCCGCGCACGCCACGTGACGAGCGGGAGGCTACGGCTCGGCGTTCGGTGGAGTTGTTCTGGCGTTCGTTTGCCCCCTGAGTCCTCTCAGGCGTCTTCCGAGAATTGGCGGAGCACCCGGCGAATGCCTCGAAAACCAACGACCAGGCCCTGAAGCTCGTCGTCGCTGAGGTGGGCGGCGAACTCGTCGGTGTCCGTGCGGAGTCCGAGGAAGCGCTCGTGGAGTCGGATGGCCTTGCGGGTGGCGGTGAGGTGCCGGATGCGTCGATCCGGCTTGCCCTCCGTGCGGGTCAGGAGGCCGTTCTCGACGAGCTTGTCGATGCTCGCGGATGCGGTGGGTACAGCGACGCCGAGTTGCTCGGCGGCCTGCGAGACGGTTGTGACGGTGCCGGTGGTCACGAGGAACACGGTCTTCAGCTGCTGGGCGGTGATGTCGAGCTCCAGGAATGGCGCCATGTGCCTGGCGGAGAGTCCTCGAGTGAGCTCGGCCTTGACCTCGTTCAGCTGTGCAAGGAGCTCCTCGCGTGATTCGTGGGCCTGCATGGGAACCTCCTGGGATTGCCGAGCCTCTCACTAATAGTGAGGACTTGCCTAAGTATAGTTCGGAGTGGCGGCACCAGAGCTGGTGCTGTGAGGAGAACGGAGTAGACCATGACGAATCAGACCTGGTGCATTGCTGGCGGAGAAGATGGGGCCGATCGGCGGCTCGCGGACGCGCTGCTCCGCGGCGGCAACACGGTTGCCATCGTCGGTCGCGACGTCGCTCCGTTTGCCCTCCTCGTTGACGACTACGCCGACGCGATCATGCCCGTCGAGATCACCGCGACGACCTCCGAGGCGCTCGCCGAGGTGCGCAGGAGCATCGAGCTCAACCTCGGCGAAGTGACGCACTTCGGAGTGCTGCTGGGTGGGCTCGGCGAGGGGACGGCCGAGGAGGTCGCTGAGCGCCTGGTCGGCAAGCTCGCCAGGGCAAGCAGGCATCGCGACGCTGAGGGCGGCGACGCGCAGGCCGACGAGCGCTGGCCGGCGGACGCGCAGCTGATCCTGGTGCGAGGCACCTCGGCAGGCGAGGACGGTGGGCCGCGAGCCGCCGAGAACTCGGACATCGAGGCACGCATCCGATTCGCGGCAGAGCAGACCAAACAGCCCATGCCGAGCGTGCGGGTGCGCGAGCTCGAAGAGCTCATCCGCGGTGAGTCCGCCGTCGCGCTCGGGTAGCCGGGCGCGACGAGCAGACGCGGCTACACCCCGCTTGAGGCGGTTGCCTTAGTCACCGCCTCGAGGATCGGCGCGCCGACCTTGCCGCTGCCGAGGCCAACCGCCTCGACGGAAGCGAAGGTAGCCGCGTTGAGGACGATGACCGGCGTGATGAGCGAGAACCCCGCCGCTTCGACGATGTCTCTGTCGAACTCCACGAGGACCGTCTCCGGCGTGACCTTGTCGCCGACCTTGACCTTGACGTCGAAGCCCTTGCCGTCGAGCTCGACCGTATCGATGCCGACGTGGATGAGGATCTCGAGCCCGTTGTCGAGCTGCAGGCCGAAGGCGTGACCGGTCGCCTGTGCGACGGCGACGGTTCCGGTCCCCGGAGCGTAGACGATGTTTCCGCTCGGCTTGATGGCAGCGCCAGGGCCCATGATGCCCTGGCTGAAAACCGCGTCGGGGACGTCTGAGAGGGGCACGACCTCGCCTTCGAGGGGCGAGAGCACCTCCACGGTGCGGGGAGCTGACTCGCGCTGGCGGACACCCGCCGCGGCGATGACGTCTTCCGTGCTCTCGCCCTTCTTCGCCGTCTCCATGTCGGCAACGGGCACGCGGGCTGCCTCGAACGCGGCCTGCTGCTCCGGGCTGCGGTAGCCGGAGAAGATGACGAGGAACATCGACACGAGGAACGCGGCGCCGACAGCTGCCGCGTACAGCGGAATGTTGTCGAAAGCCGGGATGGTCAGCAGCGAGGTGAAGACGAACGCGCTGGTCTTCACGCCGCCGCCGATGCCGATGATGAGCCCACCAACGAGGCAGCCCACGAGCATCCGTCCGTAGATCCGTTTGAAGCGGAGATGGATGCCGTACAGCGACGGCTCGGAGATGCCACCGAGGAGTCCGGCCGCGAGGGCGCCGGTTGACGTCTGCCGCATCTGCGCGTCCTTCTCGCGAATCGAGAGGTAGAGAACGCCGGCGGTCGCGCCGAAGCACGCGAAGTTCCAGGCTCCCATCGGGCCCTGGATGTAGTCGTAGCCGAGCGTCTGGATGTTGAGGAGCATGATCGCGTTGATCGGCCAGTGCAGCCCGAGGGGAACCATGAACGGGTAGGCGAGCGGGATGACGATGGCGAAGATGAGGGGCGAGAAGTCGTTGATGGCCCGCAGCAGGTTGGCGAGCCCGGCTCCCGTGTAGACGCCGATCGGCCCGATGAGGAACGCCGTCATGGGGATCATGATGAGCATGCTCAGGAAGGGCACGAAGATCAGGTGCAGGTCTTCCGGGATGAGCTTCTTCAGACCCTTGTAGAGCGGCCCGAGCAGCGCGGCCATGAGCAGCGGCGGGAACACCTGCGAGCTGTAGTCGAAGACCGTCAGCGGCAGGCCGAAGATCTGCACGACCGAGACCTCCGAGCCGAAGACCTCGATGGGGTCGATGCCATCCGCGAGCCCTGTGAAGCCGGGCAGCATGACGACGCCCATGATGGCGAAGCCGATCCAGGGGTCGGCGCCGACGCGTTTCGACGCGTTGTACGCGATGTACAGGGGGAGGAAGACGAAGACCGCCTGCCAGCACAGGTTGAGGAAGCGCCACGAGGGTGGCAGGTCGGTGCGAGGGTCCGCCCAGTTGGGGATGACCCCCAGCGTGCTCATGAGGGCCATGAAGGTGATGAACAGGGATGCGCCGAGCAGCGCACCCAGGATCGGGCGGAACGAGTCGGAGAGGAACTCGAAGACGCTGTCGAGCCACGCGAACTTGCCGCGTGGGCCTTTCGCTCTGGCCGCCGCTTTGATGGAAGCGGCGTCCTCCGGGTCGGCCGGTGCGCCGCCACCCGCCATCGAGGGGAGCGCCTGGATATCGTTGTAGACGTTCTGCACACCGCCGCCGATGACCACCTGGTAGCGCTCACCCGACTGTGGGACGACCCCCATCACGCCGGGTATCGCCTCGACTGCCGCCTGGTCGATGCCGGATGCGTCGCGCAGCTGGAACCGCAATCGGGTCGCGCAGTGGGTGAGATTCTCGATGTTCCCCGCGCCACCGAGCTGGTTGACGATCGCCTCTGCTGGCCCCGAAGCGCCAGATGGATCTTGCGGCATGGCTGGACCTCCTCGCGGGGCGTCCTCGTTGACGCCTGATTCGCGACGTTACGCGCGGGTACCGACATTCACCAGACGCATGCCACGTCTGTGTTCAAACCGTAGCCAGGCGGCGATGCCGCAGCCGGGATCAGCACGGGGCGGGTGCCGCCATCATGCCGACCGAGCGCGCCTCAGGCCCGGTTCCAGAGCTCCGGCCAGCCGATCCCATACCCGCGCACGAGGCGTCGGAGGGCGGGGAGCGACAGCCCGACGACCGTCGACGGGTCGCCCTCGATGCGCTCGATGAAGGGGGCGCCAAGCGAGTCGATCGTGAACGCGCCTGCGACGTGCAGTGGCTCACCGGAGGCGACGTACGCATCAATCTCAGCGTCGTCCAGGTCTCCCGCGAACGTAACGCTGGCGCTCGCGGTACTGCCAACGCCGTCCCCAGAGGAACTCGTGCCGCCGCGGCGGTCCACGAGCCAGTGCCCCGACCACAGGGTGCCGGTCTGGCCTCGCTGCGCGAGCCAGCGCTCGCGGGCCACCTGCGGCTCGTGCGGCTTCCCGAGCATCTGGCCGCCGATCTCGAACATCGAGTCCCCGCCGAGCACAAGACCGTCGAGCGGCTCGCCCGTCGACGGGTCGGGGGCATCCGCGACGGCGAGTGCCTTCGCGCGCGCGAGCAGCTGCACGTACTCGCTCGGCTCGAGTGGCCCCTGCGCAAGCCTGGCCTCGATGACGGCATCCTCGTCGACGCTTGATGGGATCACGACTGGCTCGATTCCGGCCTGGCGGAGCAGCATGAGGCGAGCGGGGGACGTCGAGGCGAGGTACAGGCGCATGGGGTGAGGGTACCGGGGTGATCGCTGGCCCGCAGGGCGAGGGCCCCTGGCCGGGGTCGAGCCCCTCGGCGCTGCACGCATGCGACCATCAGGATGCGGTCAGCCAACGCGCCACCTCCTGCCAGAGTGCGTCAAGGCCGTCTGCATACGATCTGTCGCATGCTCATCAGGCTCCTCAGCTCGGCCAAGCGCCCAGATTCCGAAGGGAATGGTGCTTGGTGACCCGCCTAGAGTCGCGGTATCGCGCGCCGAAGCAGACCAGGTTCTCCCGCTCCTCGGTCGTGTGGGATGCGCCCGGCGTCGAAGCCGTCTCGGCCCCTTCCTCGCTCGCCTGGGTGGCGGAGGCAACCGGCCACGTGGAGGCGGCGAGTGTCGTGGAGAACGCCGTCGGCGCAATCACCGCGAACTCTCGAATCTCGGCCCCCGCAGCCGCCGACAGCTCGAGTGGACAACCTCACCTCGAGTACCTGCTCGAGACCGACCCGGTGCTGCGAACCCGTCTCGTCTCGCTGCGCCGCCCTGTCACAGGGGAGAGCCTCACCCTCACCTCGAACGGCCGCGGCGACTGGCGCGTCGGCGATCACGCCGCCCCAGAACTCAGCGGAGCGCTCGATGTCGACATCCGCGCGACGCCTCTGACCAACACCCTCCCGATGCGCAGGCTCGGGCTCGAAGTGGGCGAAGACCGCGAGATCTCGGTTGCTTACATCGACACCGACACCTTCGCCGTCTTCCTCGACCGCCAGCGCTACCGGCGACTGGGTCGCACCCGCTACCTCTTCCAGGCCGTCGACGGCTCGTTCGAGCGAGAGATCACGACCGACGAGCAGAGCTTCGTCACCTCTTACCCTGGCCTGTTCACTCGCCTCTGAGCCGCAACCGCGAGGAACGGTGGATGCGCACGGCTAGGCTCGAGCGCATGACCCAGGACGGCACGACCCAGGACCTTTCGGCGGAGATCAACCCAGGCGACGACATCGAGCTCGAGGTCGGCGACATCGCGCACGGAGGCATCTTCGTCGCCCGCCACGAGGGCAGGGTCGTGTTCGTCGCCGACGCCGTGCCTGGCGAGCTCGTCCGCGCCCGGGTCACCGAGGTGCGGAAGTCGTTTGCGAGGGCCGTCGCGACCGACGTGCTGCGTGCATCCGCCGACCGGCAGGCGCACGTGTGGCAGGAATCAGGTATCGAGCGAGCGCCAGAGGAACGGGCGGGCGGCGCCGAGCTCGGTCACATCCGACTGGCGCGCCAGCGAGAGCTGAAGGCGCAGGTGCTGAGCGAGTCCATGGCGCGCTTCGCCGGCCACGAATGGAGCGGTGTCGTCGAGCCGCTCCTCGGCGACGACGAGAACGGCGGGACTCGCTGGCGCACCCGCGTGACGCTGCACGTCGATAAGGACGGCCGCGTCGGCCCATACGCTGCACGCTCGCACCGGGTCATCGAGACGGAGACGCTGCCGCTCGCGCACGCCGACATCGAGGAGCTCGCTCCACTCGGAGAGCGGCTCGCGGGAACCGGGCGAATCGAGCTCGTCGCTCCCGCCGAGCTCGACACGCGTATGCGCACCATCCTCGACGGTGCCCACGGGCGCAAGCCCGGTGTGGTCACCGAGGTGGTCAACGGTCGCGAGTACAAGGTCGACGAGGATGGCTTCTGGCAGGTGCACCGCCTCGCAGCCGAGACACTCTCGAACGCGGTCGCCGACGCGCTCGACCCTGCGCTGGTCGACGCGGAAGCCGTCAACCTCGACCTCTATGGAGGTGTCGGGCTCCTCGCAGCTGCCTTCGCGCAGGAAGCAGGACCAGGCGCCTTCATCGAGACCGTCGAGTCGAACGCGGCCGCGACGGGCCACGCCACGGCCAACCTCGCCGAATGGCGAGGTGCAAGCGCCGTAACAGCACGCGTCGACCAGTACCTGGCGCGCCTCGACCGCGACGCCACGCACCTCGACCGTGAGGGCGTCAGCCGCGGAACCGTCATCCTCGACCCTCCCCGCTCCGGCGCCGGGAAGGATGTCGTCGACCGCCTGGCAGGCTTCGCGCCAGCCCAGCTCATCTACGTCGCCTGCGACCCGGTCGCCCTCGCCCGCGACACCGGCCTCCTCCTCGCGCACGGCTACATGCTCCAGTGGATGCGCGCCTACGACCTCTTCCCGAACACGCACCACTTCGAGACCGTCGCGCGTTTCGTCCGCGCCTGAGCGCGGCAGGGACCGGCGACATGGAACGCTGAAACGCCGGGTGCCCCGCCAGAGCGAGTACCCGGCGTTCTGCCGTCTTGGTGCCGTCAACTGACGGCACACCGGCTGCCTAGCGCGCTGCGCCCGCGAGGGTCCCTGTCGTCTGCGCGGCCTGGTCGGTGACGATGCACTGGATCAGGCGGTCGCCGGCGTCGTCCCAGCTCTGCTGCGTCGGCGTCAGGTAGGAGAAGTAGAGGGAGCTCTGGTCGTAGGGAAGCCCGATGAAGGTCGCGAACTGCGCTGTGCAGTCGGCCTCGGCCTGCGTGGTGATCGCCTCATCGCCGGGGAAGTCACCCGCCGGCATCTCCACCTCGTAGTAGACCTCGTAGTCGTGCGGGTTCGAGCACGGGACGACGGGGATCTCGCTGACCATGGTGCTGCCCGCGTCGTCGAAGCAGTCTCCGACTGCGAGCTTGAACACGTCGAGGTCACCCGACTCGGTGACTTCCTGCGTTTCGCCGTCGCGGACCTCGCTCTCGCCTCCTGAGAGCTCGCCCTCGACGGAGTCGGCGATCTCCTGCGCCGCAGAGCAGCCGCTGAGGCCGAATCCGAGCAGGGCCATAGCCCCGATCGCGAGTACAGATGTGACCGTGGTCTTCGCCATGATTTCCCCTGAGAGTTCGGTGGTTTTCGCTCACTTTAGCGACAAAATCGAAGACGCTACGGTCGCTTCTCAAGCAGCAGGGCGACAGCGCGCTCCTTGAACTCGACGGGGCAGTCGGCGAAGTAGGCGGAACTCTGAATGAGGGCCTGGGTGTAGCACTCCGCGTGCCCCTCGACGGCGGGCACGGTGCTGCCGTCGTGACCCGTGAAGGCGCCGTAGCCCTCCTCGTCGAGCACGCGCAGCATCTCGTCCGGACTCGGGAAGACGTATGCCTGCTGCGCGTGGCCGAGCTCGTGGATGAGCACCGAGGCGCCGACGTCGGTGATGACGGGGAAGAGCGTCGGATCATCCGCCCTCAGATGGATGCTCGCCGTCGGCGGCTCCAGGGGACACCCGTTGCCCTCGCACCAGGACTGCTTCGTGCACGCCTGCGCTTCTTCCGGGCAGGCCGTCTGGCCATCCGGCGCCCAGGTGGCTGGGACTCCCGCTGCGGCGATGAACGCATCGATGCCAGCCTCGCCCTCCGGCCAGGGCCCAGCCGGCGCCGCAACGAGGGGAGCATACGCCAGGGAGCTGCTCTGCGCCTCATCCTCGGGCACGATGACTGGCTCGAAGCCGTCCTCTGTGCCGAAGACGTGCACGCCGAACCACTCGCGGATGCCCTCAGGCCCCCACGGGTCTGACGCCGACGAGACGCCGTCAGCAGCCACCGGCACACCGGCGGGCGTCGCGAACACCAGCAGCGCTGCCAGCAGCGCCACGACGGCGAGGACCGCACCGCCGGTTGATCGCTCCGTGCTCATGTGCCCGGGCTCAGCTCCGGTAGGAGCCGCCGAACGGGTCGCTCGCTGAGCCGCCACCGCGCATTCCGCGCTGCGAAAGCTGCCAGGCAGTCCGGCGCTTGACGATGTCGCGAGGCCGATCGAGATCCTGCGCCGACTCGATCATCGACGCGAGCACAAGCGTCGCCGCTGCGAGCTCGTCCTCGCTCGGGTTGCCGCTGACCGTCCGCACGATGTGCTCGAGCCCGACGTGCGACGGGATTTGCTCCTGGCTCACAGCGGGATGTTCCCGTGCTTCTTGGGCGGAAGCGACGCGCGCTTCGTGCGCAGCGTACGCAGCGCCTTCGTGACGATCACGCGCGTCGATGCGGGCTCAATGACGGAGTCCAGCTCACCGCGTTCCGCCGCGAGGAACGGTGACGCGACGTTGTACGTGTACTCGTTCGCGAGACGCGTGCGCACGGCGGCGACGTCCTCGCCGGCCTCCTCCGCTCGCTTGATCTCGCCGCGGTACAGGATGTTGACCGCACCTTGGCCGCCCATCACCGCGATCTCGGCCGTCGGCCACGCGAAGTTCAAGTCAGCCCCGAGCTGCTTCGAACCCATCACGATGTACGCGCCGCCGTATGCCTTGCGCAGGATGACGGTGACCAGCGGCACGGTCGCCTCCGCATACGCGTAGAGCAGCTTCGCGCCGCGACGGATGACTCCGGACCACTCCTGGTCGGTGCCGGGAAGGTAACCGGGCACATCCACGAGCGTGAGGATCGGGATCGAGAACGCGTCGCAGAACCGCACGAAGCGTGATGCTTTCTCGCCGGCCTCGATGTTCAGCGTGCCAGCCATAGCGTTCGGCTGGTTCGCGACGATACCGACCGAGGTGCCGTCGACGCGAGCGAAGCCGATGATGATGTTCGGCGCGAAGAGCGGCTGCACCTCGAGGAAGTCGCCATCGTCGACGATGAGCTCAATGACCTGCTTCACGTCGTACGGCTGGTTCGGGGAATCCGGGATGACCGTGTTGAGCTTCTTGTCGAGATCGGTGATCTCGAGCTCCGTGTCGATGTCGTAGCTCGGCAGCTCCGCCTGGTTGTTGTCCGGCAGGAAGGAGAGCAGCTGGCGCGCGTAGTCGAGCGCGTCGTCCTCGTCGGCCGCGAGATAGTGGGAGACGCCGGTGGTGCGGTTGTGCGCGAGTGCTCCGCCGAGCTCCTCAAAGCCGACTTCCTCACCCGTGACGGTCTTGATGACGTCCGGTCCCGTCACGAACATGTGGCTCGTCTTGTCGACCATGATGACGAAGTCGGTGAGCGCGGGGGAGTAGACGGCGCCACCGGCGGCAGGGCCCATGATGATCGAGATCTGCGGGATCACTCCTGAAGCCTGAGTGTTGCGGCGGAAGATCTCGCCGTACTTGCCGAGCGCGACGACACCCTCCTGGATGCGCGCCCCGCCGGAGTCGAGCATGCCGATGATCGGCACGCCGACCTTCATGGCGTGGTCCATGATCTTGATGATCTTCTCGCCGGCGACCTCGCCGAGGGAGCCGCCGAACGTCGTGAAATCCTGCGAGTACACGGCGACCCCGCGGCCGTGGATCGTGCCGGTCCCCGTGATGACGGCGTCACCGTACGGACGTCGCTTCTCCATGCCGAACGCCGTGGTGCGGTGTCGCACGAACTCGTCGAGCTCAACGAAGGAGCCGGGATCGAGGAGCTCGAGGATGCGCTCACGCGCCGTCTTCTTGCCCTTCGCGTGCTGCTTCTGGGCGGAGGCCTCCTCCGCCTGCGTCACCGCTTCCGCGTGGCGTGCCCGGAGGTCGGCGATCTTGTCGGCCGTCGTCGAGATCGCCGGGGTGGAAGCGGTCGGTTCAAGTGGTGCGGAGTTCACCCGCGCTACTTTACCGGCCAACGGCTCACATCCGGCCGTACGGGTTAGCCTGATTCCCTGGTGAAGTGCAAGAGGAACGCACGACGCACGACATTTGAGAGGTTGGCGGCATGACTCAGGGGACTGGCGCACCGAACGGGGCAGCACCTCGACCGGGCGCCGAGGTTGCACCGCTGGCACCGGATGTGCAGGCACAGCAGTGCCTGCTGCCGTCGAGCGCACCCGTGGCGCCGTACGACTCGAGCGTGCGCGGCGAGGCTCCTGCGGCTCCTGCCGAACCACGACGCAACATCTGGGGGATGTGGGCGCTCGGCGTCGCCGCGCTCTCGCTTGTGCTCGCGTTCATCCCTGTCCCCGTCCTGAACATCGCGCTTGCGCTGTCGGTCGCCGCCGTCGGGTGTGTGCTTGCCGTCATCGCGCTGTGGCAGAAGCGGCGTTCGAAGGCCCTCGGCATCATCGCCCTCGTCACGCTCTTCGTCGGTGTGCTCGCCTCCGTCGTCATGACGTTCGTGTACTTGTCCGTCATCAGCTCGTCGATTGCGAACCTGTGAGCGCGCCAGCCATCACCCAGCTCCTTCTCGGGGGACGAGCCGCCGGCACCGAGCTCCGCCTCATCTCCGTGCCTGAGGCGACTTCCACAAACGACGTGCTCGCCGACATCTGGGAGCGCACAGGCGGGGAGGCCAGCCAGAACCGGGCCCTCAGCACGCTTGTCACCTACGCGCAGACCGCTGGCGTCGGACGGCACGGGCGCGAGTGGATCTCCCCGCGGGGCAAATGCCTCGCGGCATCCACACTCGTCCGACTCGCCGATGACGAGGCCGCGCCCCGCATCCTCGGCTGGCTGCCCCTCATCGCAGGTCTGGCCCTTCGCAGCGCGATCCTCGAGCTGTCGTCGCCGGCGCCCGGCTTCCGTCCTGACGAGCAGGCTGCCCGCGTCGAGATCAAGTGGCCGAACGATGTGCAGATCGAGGGCCGCAAGGTCGCGGGCATCCTCGGTCGAGTCCTCGGCACCCGCGATGGCGAGCTTTCCTGCGTCGTCGGCACTGGCGTCAACATCACCCTGCAGGCCGATGAGCTTCCGACCCCGCAGGCCACCTCGCTGGCACTCAGCGGCATGCTCCCCGAGCGCCCGGCAGAGCTTCTGCCGGCGTACCTCTCCGAGTTTGTGGCACGGCTCGAGGCGCTGCGCGAAGCAGGCGGCGACGCGCTAGCCAGCGGTGCGCACGGGGAACTGAGCGATGTCTGCTCGACCCTCCGCTCCCGAGTGGCAGCTACCCTCCCCTCTGGAGAGGTCCTGCACGGCTTCGCGACCGAGCTCACGCCCGAGGGACACCTCGTGATCCGAGGCGATGACGGCGCGACGAGGGCCGTCGCGGCGGGCGACGTCGAGCGGGTCCGCCCCGAGAACGGGGCCTGATGCGCGGGCGCCCACCGCACCCCAGTGAGCAGTCCTGGGACCAGATCTTCGGGGCCCCGGCGAACGTGCAGCAGACGGGGCAGCAGTACGCGGCGCAGCCCCAGGCTGCTCAGTACCCGAGCCAGCATGCGCCCCGGCAGCAGGCCGCCCCGGTCCGGCATGAAGACGCGTATCCCACCCAGTACGGCGACCCCAGCCAGCAGTACCAGCAGCCGGTTCAGCAGCACCCCGGCCAGCAGTACGGCGGCCAGCAGCACGGCCAGCAGTACGGCGGCCAGCAGCACGGCCAGCAGTACGGCGGCCAGCAGTACGGCGGATCCGCGCAGCAGTCGGGCGCCCGCCCGGACCTCCACCAGCAGCGCCAGTACGAGCCGCTCGGCATGCGACTCCCAGAGCAGACGATCATGCGTGTCCGCAAGCACGGCCGGCGCCTCGTCCTGCCATCGGTTGTGCTCGTCGCCGGGTTCGCCGCAGCTGGCTACAACCTGGGCGCGCTGCAAGAAGCGACGATCGGGGCCCGCCACGCTTGGCTGCTCATCTCACTCGCCGCGATCGTGCTGCTCGGAATCGTGCCGATCGTCGTCTGGCTGCAAGCACGCAACCGCATCACCACTCACCGCGTCGTGCTCTCGCATGGCACGCTCACCAGCGAGACCCGCGAGATCTACATGAACTCGATCGTCGACGTCACCCTGCGGCGCAACCTCTGGCAGGCGATGTTCCGCTCAGGGACGATCGTCATCACGTCCGTTTCCGGGCACCGGCTGAGACTCGTGGACGTACCGAGCGCCAACAGCGTTGCCGCCTGCATCCGGGAACTCAGCGGGCCGTGACGTCTGAGTTGTTCTTCTCCTGCATCTCGGCGACCCGCTTGGGGGAGAAGACCCAGAAACGGTAGAGAATGAAGCGGAAGATCGCACCGAGGCCGATGCCGACGAGGTTGGCGATGTTGTAGGCCACGAACGAGTGGTTGTCGAGCACGGCGTTCGTGAACCAGATCGGCAGGAGGCCGATGCCGAGGCCCACGAGACTCACGCCGAAGAACTCGATGGCCTCGCGGAAGTTGTCCTGCCGCTTGTGCTGGCGGAACGTCCAGATGCGGTTGCCGATCCAGTTCGTCACGATGGCCGCGCAGGTCGAGATGACCTTGGCCCAGAGCGCGCCGTGGGCGACCTCGCTTGGGTTGAGGACCGTCAGCATGAGGACGTTGAAGAGTCCAGTGTCGACGATGAAGCCGACCCCGCCGACAAGCCCGAAGTTGATGAGCTGCGCCATCATGCCCTTCGACGCGGCGATGCGTCGGAACACGTTCGTGACGCGGCCCCAGAGGGTTCGGGACGTGCGCTGCGCAGGGAGATCGAACTCTGCCGTCTCGGCGGCGACGAAGCCGACGAAATCTTCTGGCTCAGAGTGGTGCGGCTCTGCGTGCTTGCGGGAGCGATTGGTCAAGCGCTCGACCTCCATGGTGCGGCACTTGCGGGGATGAAGCCACCGCAAGCAAGATAAACTGTTGGGGAGATGTGACCCTCGTCGGAGTATAGACACGTCAGAGCAAAAGGCACGGAACTGCCACAGCAACGCGCGTGGGGAGAACTCCCCAAATGTCGAATTTCGACGCGAGCTCACAGACTTCTGCCGGCAGCAGGCTGCCGGCAGCACTTTCGAATGGAGCGAACCATGGGTCAGGTCGTCGGCGTCATCGGAGCCGGGCAGCTCGCGCGAATGATGCTCCCACCCGCCATCGAACTCGACGTCGATCTGCGGGTCTTCGCCGCCGGCCGCGGTGAGAGCGCAGACCGGGCGGTCACGGCCGTCGGCGACATGCACGTGCTCGAGGAGGTGCTCGGGTTCGCGCGCGACGTGGATGTGGTCACGTTCGACCACGAGCATGTGCCCCAGGAGGTCCTTCGCGGACTCGTGGATGCGGGGATCGCCGTGCGGCCGGGTCCGCACGCCCTCCAGTACGCGCAGGACAAGCTCCTCATGCGCCGACGCCTCGCCGAACTCGGCATCCCCATCCCCGAGTGGGCGGAAGTCCACAACGAGACTGAGCTGCAGTCCTTCATCGACGCCAACGGCGGCGTCGCGGTGCTCAAGACCCCGCGAGGCGGCTACGACGGCAAGGGGG
This sequence comes from Pseudoclavibacter sp. AY1F1, assembly GCF_002931075.1. GTDB lineage: Bacteria > Actinomycetota > Actinomycetes > Actinomycetales > Microbacteriaceae > Pseudoclavibacter. The sequence continues at coordinate 223,430 of NZ_PSTQ01000005.1, forward strand.
TGCGCATCGTCCGGTCGGGAGCCGACGGTGCGGACTGGTTCGCAACTGGCGACCCGCTGCTCGTCGAAGAACGCGTCGACTTCCGCCGCGAGCTGGCGCAGCTCGTGGCCAGGCGCCCATCGGGCGAGATCGCGCTGTGGCCAATCGTCGAGACCGTGCAGCGCGACGGTGTCTGCGCAGAGGTCCTCGCCCCAGCCCCAGGCGCGGAAGGCGCGGACGACCGCCTCGGCTACGTCGCCGCCACCATCGCGCAGTCCGTCGCCCTCGGCCTCGACGTGACCGGAGTGCTCGCGGTCGAGCTCTTCGAGACCACCGACCAGCGCATCCTCGTCAACGAGCTCGCGATGCGCCCCCACAACTCAGGTCACTGGACGATCGACGGGTCCACGACAAGCCAGTTCGAGCAGCACCTTCGCGCCGTCCTCGACCTCCCGCTCGGTGACACCGGCATGACCGCGCCGCACGCTGTCATGGTCAACGTGCTCGGCGGCCCGCGGGAGGGCAGCTACGGCGACAGGTACGGGAAGGCGATGCACGAGCATCCCGATGCGAAGATCCACAGCTACGGCAAGTCGGCGCGTCCGGGGCGCAAAGTCGGCCACGTGACGGTCGCAGGCCAGGACCTCGACGATGTCGCCTACCGCGCACGCGCGGCCGCGGCAGCGTTCGACGACGCCAGCGCCACCTGAGCCGAACGCGAGACGGCTGCCGAGGCCGGCGGCTGAGGCTGCGCGAGGCGCCGCCTGAGACAGTGCAGGCGCGGCTTCGAGGCGCAACCTCACCGGCCAGCCTCAGCGCCGCCCGGCGCACGCGCGTCTACGCTTGCACGCATGAGCGACCACCCCACCGCATCGCCCGCGCCCGCTGAAGCGGCCTCGCAGACCGGGCCGCTCGTCGGCATCATCATGGGCAGCGACAGTGACTGGCGCGTTATGCACGAGGCCCGCGACGTGCTCGCCGAGTTCGGCGTGCCAGCAGAAGTCGAGGTCGTCTCGGCACACCGCACCCCAGAGAAGCTCGTCAGCTACAGTCGCGAAGCGCGAGACCGCGGCATCCGCGTCATCATCGCCGGCGCCGGCGGAGCCGCCCACCTCCCCGGCATGGTCGCCTCCCTCACGACGCTGCCCGTCGTCGGCGTGCCCGTGCCGCTCAAGTACCTCGACGGCATGGACTCGCTGCTCTCCATCGTGCAGATGCCAGCAGGTATCCCGGTCGCGACGGTCTCCATCGGCGGAGCGAAGAACGCGGGGATCCTCGCCGCGCGCATCCTCGCCACAGGTGATCAAGCGCTCGCGGCCAGACTCGCCGACTACAGTGACGGACTGCGCGACGCCGTCGAAGCCAAGAACGACGCCCTCAAGCAGTCGCTCTAGCCCACGAACACGCCGGTCAGACCGTCGCCGCATCCCTTGCTCCTCGACCGCAGGACCCCATGACACTCACCCTCCCGCTCCGGTACCCGGACGCCAGCTCGCCGCAGCTCATGACCAGGCGCGCCTGGTGGCTGCTCATCGCGAACTTCTTCCTGCCTGGGACCGCGCAGGTGCTCGCCGGGAACCGCAAGCTCGGGCGCTTCATGCTGTCGCTCTGGCTCGGCGGAATCGGGGCGATCCTCGTCCTGGCGATTCTCGCCTTCGTGCTCCGCGGCCCCCTGCTGTTCGTGTTCTCCACGACGCTCGGCATCACACTGGTGCACCTCGTGCTTCTCTTCTACGTCGCCATGTGGGTCGTGAGCGGTCTCGACGCGCTCCGTCTCGTCCGCATCATCAAGCTCGAGCAGGTCGCCCGGCCCCTCATCGCCATCGTCGGCGTTGTGCTCGTCGCCGTGCCGCTCGTCTTCGCCGCCGTCACCTCGCAGGTCGCCAACCAGGGCAAATCCGCCATCGAGGGCCTCTTCGGTGGTGCCTCGAATGGCATCCAGCTGCCCGCGGATGGCCAGCTCAACATCATGATGCTCGGCGGCGACCGCGGCGACGACCGCGAGGGTCTCCGCCCCGACTCCATCAGCGTCATGAGCTTCAACGCGTTCACCGGCAAGCTCACCACCATCGGCCTGCCCCGCGCGATGGAGAGCTTCCCGTTCAGCGAAGGCCCCATGCAGGACCTTTACCCGAACCTCTACGAGGGCTGCGCTGTCGACGTCTGCTACCTCAACTCCGTCTACACAGAGGCGACGATCTCCGAAGACGGCAGCTACGCCGACGCCGCAGAGCATGGCTCAGAGCCGGGCATCGAGGCGATGCGTGACGCCGTCGAGGGCATCACCGGGCTGAGCATCCAGTACTACGTGCTCGTCGACATGGCCGGTTTCACCGAGCTCATCGACGCCCTCGGCGGCGTCGACATCAACGTCACCGAGCGTGTCGGCATCGGCATCAACGACGACGGCTCACCCGGATGGGCTCCGGCGACCGAGTACATCGAGGTCGGTCAGCAGCACATGGACGGCTCAACGGCGCTGTGGTACGCCCGCTCCCGGTACGAGACCACCGACTTCGCGCGTATGGAACGGCAACGGCAGTTGCAGGAGGCGATGGTCGCGACCATGACCCCCGGCAACCTGCTCGGCAAGATCGGCCCCGTCACGGACGCCCTCGAGAAGGTCGTCCAGACCGACATCCCGGAGGGCATGATCGGCTACGTCGGCGACCTGCTCCTGAAATCGCGGAGCGGCAACAGTGTCCGACTCGACATCGTGCCGCCCAACTTCGACCAGGGTAACCCAGACATCCCGACCATCCACGCCGCCGTCCAGGACGCGATCGCCTCCGACCCGCCAGAGGCGACCCCGCCCCCTGAGGAAACCGCCCCCGCCGAGTAGCGCGGCCCGCCGCCGCTCCGCGTCCTCTCCGCCGCCGGCGCCGCGCCCCGCGCCGCGCCCCGCGCCCGCTCGCGCCCGCTCAGTCTCGGGATGGGTTGCTCATCTCAGGATGGGTTGCAAGCCATCCCGAGATGAGCAACCCATCCCGAAACTGACGTCTGCGACTCACCTTGCACGCTTCCGGGCAGCTCTCAGCTGTGCGAAGAAGGCGGCGCGACGCTTGAAGAGATCGTCGCTGGTGATGCGAATCACGAGCCAGCCGGCCTCCTGGAGGCGGTTGATCCGAGCGACGTCCTTCTTGGCTTGCTCTGGGTCCCAGTGATACTCACCGTCGTATTCCACAGCGATCTTGAGTTCCGGGTACGCAAGGTCGACGCGGCCGATGAAAACCTGGCCCGCGTGTACTCGGTACCCCACGACAGGTTCCGGAAAACCAGCATCTGCGATGATGAGACGGGTAAGGGTCTCCATTGGGGATTCCACACCCTGTCGGACCTGAGGAAGTGCCGCGCGCATCCGCGTCGCGCCGACGTTACGACCCCAGCTCGCCAGGACCCCGGCAAGCGACGCCGCGGACGCGAGCTCGGGCACAGGCGCGAAGACATTGTGGGGCGGCCCAGCGAAATCCGGGCGGATGATTCCGCGATAGCTACCTGAAGTCGTAGCCAGAGCATCGCCCACAACGACCAGCTCTCGAATCGAGAGGACCCGGGCCAACAAGGCCCAGGTGAGTTCTGGCGGTGTGAGGGGCTCTCCGAAAGGGGCAGTCATCTGCCAGATGTCTGGGTGGATGCTCCTGCCTCGGATTCCGGCGCCGGTGGGCTTGTTGCGGCCAGTCGGAACGACGATGTGGACGGTTGCATCCTGATCGAATCTCCGCGGTAGGGGGAGGCCCCAGAATAGGGCGGCCGTGACGTCGCTGAACGCGTGCCATGCGCGCATCCGGGGGAGAAATGCTCTTGCGATCTCGATCGGCGCCGAGATGCTGCCGGTGATCTGCACTCCGCGGTGAGGCTGCGTAAACGCGCCTCCGTAGAGCTCCTGCGGTGTCGCGCCTGAACGAAGTGCATCACGAGTGGTGATCGCGCGTGCCGACGGTCCCGCGGGTGTTGAGCGCTCGGAGTTCATGCGGCTCAGGCTAAAGAGACTCGTTCGACTTCGTCTTGTTTATCCACAGGTTCGTCGTGCGGCGAGCTCACGCACCAGACTCTCGGGATGGGTTCCTCATTTCGGGATGGCTAGCAACCCATCCCGAGATGAGCAACCCATCCCGAGACGGCGCGCGGTGGCTTCAGAGGCCGGGCGGCGCGAAGAACGCGAGCCAGAGGAAGAGGATGCCCGCGACCGCGAGGAGGATCGCGAGGGTCCGCCGGTAGTCCCACTTCGCGGCCTTCGAGTAGAACCCGACGACGCGCGCCGTGACGGACGGGATCTTGGTCCACACCCAGGAGAGGGCGAGGAACGGCGCCGACAATGCCAGCAAGAAGACGACTTAGGCGACACTGCGGAGCAGATCGTCAGAGGTGAGACCGTGGATGAGGCGCCCGGTGAGGTACATGATCGGCAGGGTCGTGAAGCCGACGCAGGCGCCGAGGCCGAGCAAGAAGTAAGCGGGCGCGGATGCGCGGGGCTTCGCGGGTGCCTTCGTCTTCGTCGGGAAGTCGCGGACCCTCGCTCGCCAGACGAGCACGACGGCAACGGAAATCAAGAAGATCACACCGACGATGAGGTCGATCGTGCGGTTGAGGAGTGCCGCGTCGAGATTTCCGCGGAAGGTCGTTACGAGGGTTGTCGGGTCGAAGCTCCGGAAGATGAGCAGGAGCACGGTAGCTCCGGCCGCGAGCCCGAGGAGCATCCACCCCAGCCGCTTTGCCACGTCGACGCCGCGGGCGAGCAGGTCGCCGGTCGCTGCGTAGAGAGCAGGGGTGAGCCCCATGGCGAGCCCGAATCCGCAGAGCGACAGCAGGGAGGTGGTCCAGCGCAGAACTTCGTCCAACGCCAATCCAAGTCTTGCGCCAAGAACACGGCGCTGGTGCGCCTAGAGGTCGGCGTGGAAGTTCCAGATCTGGTCGGCGGAGATCTCCCACGAGAACATGCCGCCGCGGTCCTTGCCGGCGAGGCGCAGCCGGCGCTCGAGGTCGCTGTCGGCGAGGACTCCCGCGATGGCGCCCGCGAGACGCTCGGGGTAGCCGGCGTCGGCGATACCGTCGCCACGTTCGACGACGAGGGTGGCGTCGAGCCCTACCTCCACGAGCGCTGGGTCGTCGGAGGTGATGACTGGAGTGCCGAACTTGAAGGCCTCGATGATGGGCAGTCCGAATCCGGCGCTGAGGCTCGGCACGACGAGGGCGCTGGCGCGCTGCAGGGCGACGGCCAGCTCCTCATCGCTGATGACGCCGACGGAGACGACACGGTCTCTCTCGATTCCAGAGTCGCTCACGAGCGCGTCGAGACTGACCTCTCCGCATTCGCTGGGCCCGACGACGACGAGCTTGACGCCATCGAGGCTCTTGTCGCCGAGCGCCTTGAGGAGCTGGGCGAGCCCGTGGCGCTTGTGCAGGGAGGCGAGCGTGATGATGTACTCATCCGGCAGCTTCAGCGACTCGGTGATAGCGTCGCCGGCCTCCTCGGATGCAGGGAGGCGGATGCTGGCTGCCGCGGCCGGGCTCATGACACGCACGCGGTCGCCGAAGTCGTAGTGCTCGATGACTTGGTCGGCGACGGCGTTGGTGGCCACGACGATGCCGCTTGCGTAGCGGAACGCTCGACGCAGGAGCGCTTTGTGGTGCTTGACGCTGTGCGAGCTGACGAGCTCTGGGTGCGTGAACGCCGTCATGTCGTGCCAGGTGACGACGGTCTGGTCGATGCCCTGGCTGAGCGAGATGTCGCGCATCGGGGCGAGGGGTGTGAAGCTGTGGATGAACCCGCCGCCGACGGAGTTCGTGAGCAGTCCGCGGGACCATGAGGACTCGAGGCGCTCTGGGCGTAGCGGGGCCTGGACGACGTTGCTCAGCCCGGGGACTCGCTCTTCGAGCAGCGCGATCTCCTCGCGCGAGCGCTTGGGAATGATCGCTTCGACGTCGCAGCCGCGCGGCGCGCGCGCGATGAGCTGACGCCCGAGCTCTTCGCTGTAGCGTCTGGTTCCGCCTGGGCGCTCGTCGGCGGCGCGATCGAGCAGGACACGAAGGGTAACCATCAGGTGTTGAGGACTCCTTGCGCGGCGGCGTCTTCGAGTGCATCGAGCCAGGGCCGCATGGGTGGAACCCCCGCGTTCGTCCAGGCGTCGTGGCC
>NZ_PSTQ01000006.1 GCF_002931075.1 Pseudoclavibacter sp. AY1F1
GCCCCTGCCCCCAGCCCCGAAGCGTGAGGGAGATGCACGCTCCCTCGCCGGCGGGGATGCGCCTGGCTGACTTTTCTGAGACTGGCCGCTGCCGGTCTCGCCTGGCCGCGGGCGCCGGCCCCGCCGCATGGCCCTGCGCATATCCATGGATGCCGGCGGCGCTCATCCACTGGCGAGCCGCCCCCCTGCAGATGTGTCAGGGAGATGCACGCTCCTGCGCCGGCGGGGATGCGTCTGGCTAACTTTTCTGAGACTGGCCGCTGCCGGTCTCGCCTGGCCGCGGGCGCCGGCCCCGCCGCATGTCCCTGTGCAAATCCATGGATGCCGGCGGCATTCATCTACTGGCGAGCCGCCCCCCTGCAGATGTGTCATGGAGATGCATGCTCCCTCGCCGGCAGGGATGCGTCTGGCTGACTCTTCGGCGCAGCATCGCGCCGCGCACGTGCCCGTGCATCCACGCCCACAGGAATCCTGATTGCCGGTAGAGTGCTGTCGTTTGTGGGTGCCGTAGGCTGTTCGCAGCCGCATCAGTGCGGCGATACGCCCATCTGGGTGGTGCGCGGCGTGCAGTCGCACCCCGCTCCACGCGCGAATCCGCGCAGTCACCCCACGTATCTCAGGAGATGCCCCACGTGAAGACCTCGGTCGAACAGATCAACCCGACCCGCGTCAAGCTGACGATCAACGTAGAACCGGCTGAACTCAAGCCATACGTCGACTCGGCTTACCGCACCATCGCAGAGCAGATCCAGGTGCCCGGCTTCCGCCGCGGCAAGGTTCCGACGCCGATCATCGACCAGCGTGTCGGTCGCGCCGCCGTCCTCGACCAGGCGATCTCCGATGGCCTCGACGTGTTCTTCAACCAGGCCGTCGCAGAGTCCGACGTGCAGCCGCTCGGCCGCCCGAAGGCAGACGTCATCGAGACGCCCAACGTCGCAGACTTCGCTGGCGACCTCGTCGTCGAGGTCGAGGTCGACTCGCGTCCCTCGATCGAGCTCCCCTCGTACGACGGCATCAAGGTCGAGGTCGAGGCTGCAGTCGTCGACGCGGCTGACGTCGACGAGGAGCTCGAAGAGCTCCGCAAGCGCTTCGGCACGCTCGTCACCGCAGACCGCCCGATCGAGGACGGCGACTTCGTGACGCTCGACCTCATCGCGACGGTCGACGGCGACAAGGTCGACGAAGCAGAGGGCATCTCGTACGAGCTCGGCTCCGGCCAGCTCCTCGAGGGCACCGACGAGGCGCTCCTCACGCTCACCGCAGGCGAGGAGACGACCTTCCGCTCCACGCTGCTCGGGGGCGAGCACGAGGGCAAGGAAGCCGAGATCACCGTGACCGTGCAGTCGGTCAAGGACCGCGAGCTGCCCGAGATCGACGACGAGTTCGCGCAGATCGCGAGCGAGTTCGACACGATCGACGAGCTCCGCGCCGACCTCGAGACCCAGGCCAAGAGCAAGAAGACCTTCGCTCAAGTGGACGCCGCCCGCGAGAAGATCGTCGAACAGCTCCTCGAGCTCGTCGAGATCCCGCTGCCGGAGACGCTCATCAACGACGAGGTCACGCGCCACCTCGAGCAGGAGGGCCTCCAGCCCGACGACGAGCACGGTGTCGAGGTTCGCGCCAACGCCGAGAAGTCCTTCCGCCAGCAGGTGCTCCTCGACGAGGTCATCAAGGCTGAGGGCGTCGAGGTCGAGCAGGACGAGCTCACGCAGTTCCTCATCCAGTCGGCAGCCCAGTACGGCATGGCTCCGCAGGAGTTCATCGGTGTGCTGCAGGAGAACAACCAGCTCCCAGGCATGATCGGCGAGGTCGCACGCTCGAAGGCGATCCTCTTCGTCCTCGACAAGGCTGAGGTCGTTGACACCAACGGCGACGCCGTCGACATCTCCGAGTTCACGGTCGCCGTCCGGCGGGCCAAGGACAAGGCAGCGGCAGCGGAGGCCGAAACGGCCGACGCCGTCGAGACCGAAGAGGTCGCCGCCGACGAGGCCAAGGACGACGAGGCCAAGTAGCCTTCACTCCACTTCGCGAAGCGCCGCCGGCATCATGCCGGCGGCGCTTCGTGCATGCTCAGCGCTTTACCTGGCACCGTGTGCCGTGGGCGAACAGGCCAACGCTGGCCTCGTAGCTCTACTAGATTCGGTGACGACCGTTAGGGAAATGGAGCGACCGTGGCTGATATTCAACTGCCGAACAGCGTCTTCGACAGGCTTTTGAAAGACCGCATCATCTGGCTCGGGTCCGAGGTGCGCGACGAGAACGCGAACGAGATCTGCGCGAAGATCCTGCTGCTTGCTGCAGAGGATCCTGAGCGAGACATCTACCTCTACATCAACTCGCCTGGTGGATCGATCACCGCAGGTATGGCGATCTTCGACACGATGGAGTTCGTGCCGAACGACATCGTCACCGTGGGTATCGGCATGGCGGCCTCAATGGGCCAGCTTCTGCTGACCGCGGGGGCACCAGGCAAGCGATACATCACGCCGAACGCACGCGTCCTGCTGCACCAGCCGCACGGCGGCTTCGGTGGAACCGCGAGCGACATCCAGACCCAGGCGCAGCTCATCCTCGATATGAAGGCACGCCTCGCGTCGATCACGGCCCAGCGCACGGGCAAGAGCCTCGATCAGATCAACGAGGACGGCGACCGCGACCGCTGGTTCAACGCCGACGAGGCGCTGGCATACGGCTTCGTCGACCACATCCGTTCGTCGGCGACCGAGGTCACGGGCGGCGGCGGCACCAAGCGCGACGCCGAGACCACGTCCGAGTCGGCAGAGTAAGGAAGCCAGAGCATATGAACACCCCATTTCTGACCGGCGGCGCAGCAACAGGCGTCCAGAGCCCCTCGTCGCGGTACATCCTGCCGACGTTCGAGGAGCGCACGGCCTACGGCTACAAGCGTCAGGACCCGTACGCGAAGCTCTTCGAGGACCGCATCATCTTCCTCGGCGTGCAGGTGGACGACGCTTCGGCTGACGACATCATGGCCCAGCTCCTCGTGCTCGAAAGCCAGGACCCTGACCGCGACATCACGCTGTACATCAACTCGCCGGGTGGCTCGTTCACGGCCATGACGGCGATCTACGACACGATGCAGTACATCCGTCCGGAGGTCTCCACCGTGTGCCTCGGACAGGCAGCTTCCGCCGCCGCAGTGCTGCTCGCCGCCGGACAGCCGGGTAAGCGCCTGGCTCTGCCGAACGCTCGTGTCCTCATCCACCAGCCCTCGACCGGCGGTGCCGGCCAGGGGCAGGCATCTGACATCGAGATCCAAGCGCAGGAAGTGCTCCGGATGCGCACGTGGCTCGAGGAGGCGCTCTCGCGTCACTCCGGCACGTCGCTCGACAAGGTCAACCGCGACATCGAGCGCGACAAGATCCTGTCGGCGAACGAGGCGCTCGAGTACGGCCTCATCGACCAGGTGCTCACGAGCCGCAAGGGCGCTGAGCCGGTCATCATCGACTAGTTCGATTCGACCGAACTGCGAAACGCAACACCGAGATGGCCGCGACGGGGGAGTCACCCCTGGCGCGGCCATCCGGGCAATGTCGGTGGTTCGGGTTAGTCTTGGCAGACCGCGAAGGAGGTCCTCATGGCACGTATCGGTGAAAGCAGCGAGTTGCTGAAATGCTCGTTCTGCGCCAAGAGCCAGAAGCAGGTCAAGCAGCTCATCGCTGGTCCTGGCGTCTACATCTGCGACGAATGCGTCGAGCTGTGCAACGAGATCATCGAAGAGCGCATGGCCGACTCCGAGACGAGCGAGGTCAAGGACTTCGAGCTTCCGAAGCCGCGCGAGATCTTCGCCTTCTTGGAGGAGTACGTCATCGGGCAGGAGCCCGCGAAGAAGGCGCTCGCCGTCGCGGTCTACAACCATTACAAGCGAGTCCGTGCGCTTGGCCAGATCACTTCGGCTGAAGACCGGGTCGACGAGGTCGAGATCTCGAAGAGCAACATCATGCTCATCGGACCAACGGGATGCGGCAAGACCTATCTCGCGCAGTCGCTCGCGAAGCGACTCAACGTTCCGTTCGCGGTCGCTGACGCAACGGCATTGACCGAGGCGGGCTACGTCGGCGAAGACGTCGAGAACATCCTCCTGAAGCTGCTGCAGGCCGCTGACTTCGATGTGAAGCGCGCCGAGACGGGCATTATCTACATCGACGAGATCGACAAGATCGCGCGCAAGGCGGAGAACCCCTCCATCACGCGCGACGTCTCCGGCGAGGGCGTGCAGCAGGCGCTGCTGAAGATCCTCGAGGGCACGGTCGCCTCGGTCCCGCCGCAGGGTGGGCGCAAGCATCCGCAGCAGGAGTTCATCCAGATCGACACGACGAACGTGCTGTTCATCGTTGCGGGCGCCTTCGCGGGCCTCGAGGAGATCATCTCGCAGCGCTCGGGGAAGAAGGGGATCGGCTTCGGCGCCCCCATCCACTCGAAGAACGACGACCTCGACCTGTACAGCGAGGTCCTCCCGGAAGACCTGCACAAGTTCGGTCTCATCCCGGAATTCATCGGCCGCCTGCCTGTCATCACGACGGTCTCGCCGCTCGACCGTGGTGCGCTCATCGACATCCTCACGCAGCCGCGCAATGCCCTCGTGAAGCAGTACCAGAAGATGTTCGAGCTCGACGGCGTCGAGCTTGTCTTCGACGAGGGAGCGCTCGAGGAGATCGCCGACCTCGCCGTGCTGCGCCAGACGGGTGCTCGTGGTCTTCGCGCCATCCTCGAGGAGACGCTCGGGCCAGTCATGTTCGAGGTGCCGTCGCTCGACGACGCGAGCCGCGTTGAGATCACTCGCGACGTAGTGTTGAAGAACGCCGCGCCGACGATCATCCCGAGGCAGGAGCTGCGCGCCGAGAAGTCGGCGTAGCTCGCCGAGTTCGACCAGAGCTCGACATTGTCGAACGAGTCAGGAAGCCCCGCGTGTGCTCACGCGGGGCTTCTGCAGTTCGGCGGCCGCGCACTGGGGGCTGGGCAGCAGAGCCGAGGGGAACTGATGCGCCGCACGGCGTTGAGAGCGCGTGCCTCGCGCATCCAGCCAGGGAGGCGATGCGCGTGAAGGTCATCGAGCTGCGTATCGACGAGGCGCTCGTCCTGAGTGCCGACTCCGAGGAGTTGAGCGGACGTGAGCGACGGCTGGCGCTCGAAGTGCTCTCCGCCGGTGACCGCGAACGACTCCGTGCGATGAGCGACGCCCGGGCGGACTCCTTCCTCGCGGGCCGCCTGCTCGTTCACGCTGGACTCGCGAGTCTCGCTCCGCGTGTCGGCCTCCCCCCTTCAGGTCTCGGGATGGCTTCCGCGTTTCGGGATGGGTTGCACCCCATCCCGAAGGGCGAAACCCATCCCGACAGTGGGGAGTGCGAGCGCGGGCGGGCGTGGGCTCAAGAGCGCGAGAGGCAGATGCGGTCGCACGACTGCGACCTCGGGCTTGAGCTCCCTTCGGTTGCGGCGCTCGAGGTGGTGTGCGCGCACTGCGGCTCGAGCACGCACGGAAAGCCGAGCATCCCGGGCCGACCGGTGATCGTCAGTATCGCTTACGCGGGAACCGCGGTCTTCGTCGCACTGGCCAGCGCGGTCGACGAGGTCAGTGCGCTCGGCATCGATGCCGAGGAGCTGCGCCAGGAGGCGGCCCCAGGCTCCGTGCGGGCCAGCCACTCGCTCAAAAGCCCGCTGCCGCCTGCTTCGCTGGGCGCTGACGATTCGGCCCTGGACCTCGAGCGATGGACCGCCATCGAGGCGGTCCTCAAGGCCGACGGGCGGGGGCTGCGCGTGGACCCGGGCCAGGTGCGCTTCGAAGGTGAGGAGTTGGCACGCATCGCGGGTGAGGACGCCAGCTACCGCATCCACCGCGCCGTCGTCGACCAGCGCTACCTCGTAGCCGTGGCCACGAGGTAGCGCTGGTCGACGACGGCCGTCAGCGAAGCAGGCGCCTGACCTTCGCCCTCACAGCCGACGGGAGATCCGGCAATGCGAGTTGGTACAGCCACGCATCGAAGAGCTCCTGGAGGGGCGCATCTGGGACAAGAGCGGCGGCATGCTCGAGGAATTCGGCGGTCGACGCCACGGAGGACCGCTTCTTCTGCGTCCAGCTCGTGAGGATCTCGAAGAAGGCCGAGTCGCCGATCGTGAGGCGGAGCGCGTGCAGGGTGAGCGCACCGCGCTTGTAGACGCGGTCGTCGAACATGTCGGCGGCGCCGGGGTCTCCGAGCAGCAGGTCCTGCGGCAGCCTGGAGAGCGAGCGCCAATAGTATCTGGCGAGCTCGTCGGCGCTCTCGGCGCCGCTCGCCTCCGACCAGATCCATTCGGCGTAGCAGGCGAAGCCCTCGTTGAGCCAGATGTGCTGCCAGCCGGCCACGCCGACGCTGTTGCCAAACCACTGGTGCGCGAGCTCGTGCGCGACAAGCCGCTCCTGGCCGCGCGCGCCGTCGATCTGGTTCGCGCCGAAGATGGCCATGCCTTGGGCTTCGAGCGGGATCTCGAGGTCGTCGGCGGTCACGATGACGGCGTAAGTGTCGAAGGGGTACGGGCCGAAGGTCAGCTCGAAGGTGCCCATCATCTTGGCCAGGTCGGCGAGATCGGTGCCGACGCGGCGGGCGAGCGAGGGCGGGTAGTGCAGGTGGCCGCTGACTCCGGCGAGCTGCACATCCTCTCGCTGGTAGCGGCCGATCTGCAGGGTCACGAGATAGGTGGCGGTGGGCGCCGCTTCCTCGTAGACCCACGTCGTCAGTCCTCCCGAGGCGCGCTTCGAGGAGAGCGTGCCGGTCGCGACGACGTCGTAGTTGCTATCGACCGAGACCTGGATGCGGTAGCTCGCCTTGTCGGCCGGGTGGTCGTTACACGGGAACCAGGTCGGCGCGCCGGTGGGCTGTGAGGCGACGATGATGCCGTCTTCGAGTTCTTCCCAGCCGATGGCACCCCAGCGGGAGCGCCGGGGCCGTGGCGCACCCTCGTAGACGACTTCGAGGGTGATGGCGTCGCCTGCCTCGACTCGTCTCGAGAGGGTGACTTTGAGCTTGCGGTCGCTCTGCTTGAAGCGCGCCTGCTTGTCTCCCCGCACGTTGACTTTGCTCGCACGGAGGCCGACGAGGTCGAGCGAGAACGCGTTGAGTGGTACGGCGGTGCGGATGCTGAGGGTCGCGGTGCCTGAAAGGCGATTGTTCTGCATCCGGTATTTGAGAGCGAGGTCGTAGCGCTCGACTCTGATGCTGACGTCGCCGCTCTGCGGCGTGTACGGGTTGCCTGGCAGTGGCTCTGGCGCCGCCGCGCGGATCATGAAACCTTCGACTGGTAGGCGCGCAGCTTGACGGCACGCCATGGGCCGATGGGGTTGCCGCTCCAGCGGCTGCCGACGGGAACCGACTCGCCGCGCATGACGAGGGACGCGGGCCCCACGGTGGCGTGAGCGCCGATCGTGGCGGCGGGGAGGATCACGCTGTGCGGTCCGAGCGTTGCGCCTGCTTCGAGGGTGACGGTGTCCATGCTCATTATTCGATCATGGAATAGGTGAGTCTGGACAACGCAGCCCCGGTTGACGGTGGCCCCGTCGCCGAGAGTGACCAGATCGGCCTCCGGCAGCCAGTACGAATCGCACCACACGCCCTTGCCGATCTTCGCGCCGAGTGAGCGAAGCCACATCGCGAGCGCGGGCGTTCCCGCGGCGCCTCGCGCGAACCAGGGGGCAGCGACCATCTCGACGAACGTGTCGGCGACCTCGGTGCGCCACACGAAGCTCGACCACAGCGGCTGCTCGGAGACGCGGATGCGCCCCACGATGACCCACTTGGCGAGGGTGGAGACGACGGCGGATGCCGCTGCCGCGGCGAGCAGCACGAACCCGGAGAGCACGATGCTCCAGGCGACGCCGACGGCTGTCTCGATGGCCGCGAGGCCGAAGAGGACCCCGAGGCCGAGTCCGCAGGTCACGATGACGGGGACGATGCGGCAGAGCTCCCACAGTGCTCGGGCGACGCGGAGCGCCTGCGGTGGGTTGTAGGTTCGTGAGTCGTCGCCGTCGACAGTGACCCGGCGGAGGCGGACGGGTGGGGAACCGAGCCATGAGGAGCCGGGCTTCGCTTTCGCTGGGGCCGCCGAGAGGACCGCGACGAGGCCGTCGCGGGGGACCGAGTGGCCGGCGGCGGCCATGCCTGAGTTGCCGAGAAATGCTCGCGCTCCGATGCGTGCGCGCTCGATGCGCATCCACCCGTTGTGGAGCTCGTAGGACGCGACCATCGTGTCGTCGGCGAGGAAGGCGCCATCGTCGATCTGCGTCATCGAGGGCAGGAGCAGCACGGTCGAGGCTTCGACGTCGCGGCCGACCTTGGCGCCCAGCATGCGCAGCCAGATGGGCGTGAAGAGGCTCGCGTAGAACGGGAAGAGCATGCTGCGGGCTGCGTCGAGGAGGCGCTCGATGCACCAGGCCTGCCAGGCGACGCGCGAGCGGACGGGATGCGTGCCCTCGGTGAGGCCGATCGAGAGGAGCCGGACGAGCACGACGACGAGGCCCGCGAACGTCACTCCGGCGACGAGAACCGCGGGGGTCAGCCAGGCGAACGCGGCGAGTGCCGCGTCCCCGAGGGAGTCGGCCCCGCGCATCCCGGCCGCCAGGACGACCCCGCCCACGGCGAAGGAGAGGAGCGGGAGGAGTGCGAGCGCAACCGAGGCGACGGCGTAGATGACCGCCCAGCCGAAGGGCTCCGGCGGCCGCTCGGCCGGCCAGTCGCTTGCCCGCACCTTGCCGACGCGCACGGCGGGCGAGCCCGCCCAGCTCTTGCCGGACCGGACCCTGCCGAACACGGCGGAGCCTGGGGCGATCTCTGCGCCCTGCCCGATCTTCGTGCCTGGCGCGAGCGTGCTGCGCGCGCCGACTGTGGCGCCGGCGCCGATGCGGATCCCGCCGATGCGCACGAGGGCGCCGTCGATCCAGTACCCCGTGAGGTCGACTTCCGGCTCGATGGCGGCGCCGTCGCCGAGCTGGAGCATGCCGGTCACGGGAGGGAGGGAGTGCAGGTCGACGTTGTTGCCGACCTTCGCGCCGAGTGCGCGGGCGTAGTAGACGACCCAGGGCGCTCCCGCGAGACCGACGGCATCGATCTGGGTGGCCACCTGCTCGGCGAGCCACAGCCGCATGTGCGTGGATCCGCCCCGCCGGTAGTCACCCGGCTTCACGCGGAAGAGCAGGATGCGTGCGGCGGCGACCGAGATCGCCATCTTCCCGAACGGCGTCACGAAGACGACGAGCATGACGATGATGAGCCAGAGCGGAGCATCCGGGAGCACGTCGAAGCCGGGGAGGAGCTGCAGCAGGGCGCTTGCCGTGAGCAGGTACGTGACCCAGCGTGCGCCGGCCAGGATGTGCAGGGGGAGTCCCGCGACAAGCTGCAGGATGCGGGCTGACAGCGGTGTGGGGCCTGGCGTGCTGAAAGAGGTCGGCAGTTCGTCCTCGTCGTCGAGTGCTTCCGTGATCGACTCGGTCATCGCGCCGAGGCGCGGGTGGTCGTAGACGTCGGCGACGGTGAACTCGGGCACTCGCGATCGCACTCGCGTGACGAGCTGGGCGGCTGAGAGCGAGCCGCCACCGAGGTCGAAGAAGTCGGCGTCCTCGCTGCCGATGGGCAGGCCCAGGACTGCCTGCCACTGCTCGGCGAGCCAGGCGACGTGGCCGTCGAGGTCTCCGGAGATCTCGTCTGCTCCCGGCAGCGGCCAGGGGAGGGCGTTCTTGTCGACCTTGCCTGAGGTGCGGGTCGGCAGGGATTCAACTTCGGCGAGGAGCGGCACAAGCGCCTTCGGCAGCTGCTCGCCGAGCTCGGCGCGGGCGAGCTGGCGCTCGTAGCCTGGGCCCGTCACGATGTAGCCGACGAGGATGGAGACGCCAGCCGAGGTCTTGCGGACGGCGACGGCCGAGCCGGTCACTCCGGTCACGGCCTGCAGCGCGGCCTCGACCTCGCCGAGCTCGATGCGTCGGCCGCCGATCTTGACCTGGTCGTCGGCGCGTCCGAGGAACACGAGTCCCTCGGCCTCGAACTTGACGAGGTCGCCAGAGCGGTAGGCGCGTTCCCAACCGAGGCTCTCCATCGGGGCGTACTTCTCGGCATCTTTGGCGGGGTCGAGGTAGCGGGCGAGGCCCACGCCGCCGATGATGAGCTCGCCGGATTCGCCTTCTGTGACGCGCTTGCCTTCAGCGTCGACGACCGCGAGCTCCCAGCCGTCGAGCGGCAGGCCGATGCGGATGGGCGGGGTGCCGTCGAGCAGCGCGGCGCAGGCCACGACGGTTGCTTCAGTGGGCCCGTACGTGTTCCAGACCTCGCGGCCCTCGCCGACGAGGCGCTGGGTGAGTTCGAGCGGGCAGGCCTCGCCGCCGAAGATGAGAAGCCTCACCTGCTCGATGGTCTCGCTCGGCCAGAGGGCCGCGAGGGTCGGAACGGTCGAGACGATCGAGATCTGGTGGCGCAGCAGCCACGGCCCGAGGTCTTCGCCGGACCTGACCAGCGATCGTGGGGCGGGGACAAGGCAGGCTCCGTAGCGCCAGGCGAGCCACATTTCCTCGCACGAGGCGTCGAAGGCGACGGAGAGGCCGGCGAGCACGCGGTCGCCGGGCCCGATGGGGTCGGCCTGCAGGAAGAGCTTCGCTTCGGCGTCGACAAACGCGGCCGCTGAACGGTGCGAGACGGCAACACCCTTCGGTACGCCCGTCGATCCCGAGGTGAAGATGACCCAGGTGTCATCGTCGAGGTGCGGGCCCGCAAGTTCGTCGAGGCTGTTGCTCTCGGGATGCGGTGCGCCGCCCTCGAAGAGAGGCACGGGCACGCCGGCAGGCTGTTCGCCGACGGCCGCGAGCACGAACTCCCCGTCACCCTGGATGGTGCCGCGTACCTTGGCCTCGCCGAAGACGAGCACGGCCCGCTCGTCGGGGTCGTCGACGTCGACGGGGACGTACGCCGCGCCGGCTGCGATGATCGAGAGGATCGCGATGTACAGCTCGCGGGTGCCGGACACGAGGCGAACGCCCACTTTGTCGCCGCGCTGCACGCCCGCGTCCTGCAGCAGCTTGGCCGTCTGGGCGACGTATGCCGTCAGGTCCTGGTAGCTGAGCGGGGCGTCGCCGTCGTCGATCGCGATGGCGTCGGGATGCGCCGTAGCCGTCGCCGAGAGCACGTCGATGAGTGTGCGGGGCGTGGGGGCGGCCGCGGATCGGTCCAAAGGGGATTGCACGCAGCAACGCTACCGGCCGAAGGTAACGCGGTGGTTGCCGATCGTCTTCGCGCCGCGGGGACGCGTCCGTATTTCACCCCCTGGATTTCGAGGAGTCGTTGTCGAACCTGTCCATCTCCCGTAAGGTAACCCTAGCCTTACTTAGCGTTACCTAACCCGTTCCACCGGGTGGCGCCCCCAACGTGAGGCTTTCGGTACACGGCACTCGCCGCGCATCTGCGCGCGTGTCGGGGAGCCGTGGCTTCTACTCAGGAGAACTCATGACAGCAGTGCAAGAACGGAAGGCCGGCCGGTCATCGGTGCTGGCCCGCGGCGGCGCGACACTCGCCGCGGCAGGCCTCATCGCCGCGGGCCTTGGCCTCGGCGCGGCACCAGCATCGGCCGCTGAAGGCGATGCAAACGTTGAGAACGTCTCGTTCTCGTGGCAGCTCAACGACGAGACCGGTGGCGGCGCCTACTTCGGCGGCTGCAACTTCCTCGTCGCGGGAGCGGCAGGAGACAGCGGCTCCTCGCGTCTCTGGACCGAGGCGGACGACTTCTACAAGGCATCGGAGGGCAACGTGACCATCACGAAGCCGAACGCTGCTGGCGAGCAGATCGCTCCCACCTGGGGCACGAAGTGCCAGACGGCTGCGGGCGGCAACGTCTCGCCGAGCGCCGGCTCGACGACGAACAACCGCGTCAACTTCGCGGCCGGCACGGGAACGGTCAACCCCGCGACCGACACCGGCACCATCTCGTGGGATGGCGACTTCACGATCGTCTTCTACGGCGGTCTGACGTACTGGACGGTCTCCGACCCAGTGCTCAACGTCGTCAACGGAGTCGGAACCCTCGAGGGAACAGCCTCCGGTTATGGCACGTCCATGGAAGACATGACGCAGTGGGTGCCGATCGCCCCTGAGCAGATCGACCTCGCCACGTTCGACGGCGTCGACATCACGGCAACCGGCGTCTCGGTCATCCCCGACTACGCAGGTGTCGAGGTCACGACCGCGGGCACGCCGCAGAACCGCACCGCCGCAAGCTGGGGCTCCTTCCCGCAGTCGCTTGTCGACTTCAACAACAAGACCGGCCAGTCCTCCTACTGGTACTCCTCGGGCGGCGCAGCTGACCCGAAGAAGGTCGCGAAGGGCTTCTCCGCGACCTACGCGGAGATCGTCACGCCCGAGGTTCCCGGCACGCCCGACGGTAACGTCGACGTGACGATCCCCGTCTACGAGGAGCCGCCGGTCGAGCCAGAGCCCGAGACGGGTTCGTTCTCGTGGGCTTGGGCTGACCCGAACGGCGCCAACCTCGGCACCGCGGTGCAGACCGGCGACAACTTCGTCGCGAACGGCTCGATCAGCGACGTCGCGGTGACCGACACGCGTGCCGGTGGCACGGCGTCGTACGGCTGGACGGTCTCCGGACAGTCCACCGACTTCAGCAACGGCACCGACACGATCTCGGCTGCAAACCTCGGCTGGGCTCCCAAGCTCGCTGAGGGTACGAGCCCGAGCGTGACGAAGGGTGCTGCCGTGACCGGTCTCAACACGGCGCAGCAGCTCGCGACGTCGAACGCCGCCGCAAGCGCAACCCTTGGTGCTGACCTGACGCTGACGGTCCCCACCACCACGAAGCAGGGCGCGTACTCCGCGACCCTCACCATCTCGGCGATCTCCTAGGCGCTGAGGAGTGCGCGGGAGCTCACGAGGCTCCCGCGCACTCGCACCTCGCTGCGCGTGCATCCGCTCGCGCAGCACCACCCGGCCTCACCGCACCTCTCGCTCCGCCGCGGCCTTGCCGCGAGGGCCCCACGTTAGGGACCACATGGCTCTCCCCACCCGTCTCCGCACCCGCGCCACAGCATCCGTCGTGCTTACGACCTCGCTGCTGGCGCTGCTGTCGTTTGTCGCGCCGACCGCTGCGCAGGCAGACACGACGCAGCCGCCCGCCTGGAGCATCGACACGGTCGACAGCGACCGAGGAACGGGCCGCCCGAACTTCTCGTACGACGTGAACCCGGGCGACGTCATCGCCGACGCGTTCACCGTCACCAACACGGGCCCGGGCGCGCTCAACCTGACGATCTACGCGGCTGACGCCTTCACGACCGCGACGGGAGCCGTCGACATCCTCGAGAACGGCGAGCCGTCGGTGGATGCGGGCACCTGGGTTGCCCCGGGCGCTGGCTCGATCTCTCTGGAACCGGGAGCGAGCGTCGACGTTCCCTTCACCCTGACGGTGCCGGCGGATGCGACCCCGGGTGACCATTCGGCCGCGATCGTCGCCTCGCTCCTGCCAGGCGACTCCACCGACCAGGTCAAGGTCGAGCGACGCCTCGGCCTGCGCATCGACATGCGCGTGAGCGGGGAGCTCGCGCCCACCGCCGAGATCCGCAGCCTCGCCACGAACTGGGGTGCCTCTGGCGTCAACCCGTTCGGCGGCGGCACGACAACCGTGAGCTACGAGCTCGTGAACACGGGCAACGTGCGGCTCGCGTCGCTCGAGGACCTCCGTCTGAGCGGCATCGGCGGCTCCGCCGGAGTCGCGCTGACCGGCGGCGAGATCCCGGAGCTGCTGCCCGGTTCTGCCGTGACGATCACCCGCGAGGTCACCTCGAGCGCCATCGGCCCGCTTAACGGGGCACTCACGGTGTACCTGCAGCCCGTCGGTGCCTTTACCGATGTGCCGGTCGCCGTGACGGCGGATCTGTCCGCGTTCGCGCTGCCGTGGTCGCTGGTCGTCTTGGTGGTCGTCCTGCTCCTCATCGTCGCCGGCATCGTCTTCTGGGTCTGGCGCCGCCGACGCCCCGACCTCCTCATGGCCGGCTACAGTTCCGAGACCGGCCCAGGCTCCGAACAGCTCGCCCCGCCGCGAGCGGGAGGTGCCGCTCTCGCACTCATCGCCGGTATCGCGCTGGCCCTCGGCGTCGGCCTCACGAGCCCGACGCCAGCGGTCGCGGAGCCGGCTCCGACCTCGTCGTCCGGGATCGTCGAGGTGACGATCCCGGCGCCGACACCCGTGCAGACGACGACGGCCGCGCCGTCGACCAGCGCATCCTCGACGGCGGTCCCCAGCACGGCGCAGACCGCATCCCCGACTTCGAGCTCGGGAGCAGGTAGCGGCTCGAGCACGGGCAACGGCTCCGGCACCGTGGGTGGCGGATCCGGCCTCGCCGCCACCGGCAACGAGACGCTCGCGATCACCCTCGGCCTCGGCGCGCTCGCGCTCATCGTCGGGGTCGTCTTCCTTCTTCACCGCAAGGGGCGCACCGGCTGACCCTGCCCACGCGGCCGACACCCGCAACCGCTTTCTGACCGACCCGACCGAGGACCCCATGCCGTTGCCACGCACGCTCCGCCGCTTCCGCCGCTCGACGATCCGTCGCGCCGGCTGGGCAGCGCTTGCCGTGGTCGTCGTGTCCATGCTGTGGGCCAACGGGTTCCACAACATCGGCACCGCGAACGGAGCGGGAAACGACCAGTGCGTTGCGCAGCCGGTGCAGACCGAACCCGTCGCCCCGGTGCTGCCGTCCGTCACCTCAGCGGAGCTGCCCGACCCGCGCAGCATCACGGGCCCGACCACGGCGTACACGCAGACCGCGGCGATCAACCCCATCACTGACGCAGCGACCGCGGTGCAGCAGCTCCCGTCGACGTTCACGAGCTCGGACGGCGCCGAGACGACCGTGACCGACACGACCCGCATCCTCGCCGTCAACCAGAATGGTGGCCTCGCCGCTGCCGTCATCGGCCTCGGCTTCGGCTGCAACCTCATCGGGCGGGACACCGCGACGGACATCACGAAGCTCATGCCTGGCAACGAGCAGCTCCCGCTCGTGACGCAGAACGGGCACGAGCTCAACGCCGAGTCCATCCTGCAGCTCGCGCCGACGGTGGTCGTGACCGACGCATCCATCGGCCCGTACGACGTGCAGCTGCAGCTGCGCCAGGCCGGGATCCCCGTGGTCATGGTGCCCATCGCTTACGAAGACGGCGTCGAGGGCGTGTCTCCGCAGATCCAGTTCGTGGCCGATGCGCTCGGCGTTCCGGCCCTGGGGGAGAAGCTGTCGCAGCGCACGCAGGCGGAGATCGGAACCACGATCCAGCAGCTCGGCACGATGGCGCCGACCGACCCGGAGAAGAAGCCCCGCGTCGTCTTCCTCTACCTGCGAGGCAGCGTCTACTACTGGTTCGGGGCCGGCTCAGGCGCCGATTCCATCATCCAGAGCATCGGCGCGCGCGACGTCGCGACGGAGGTCGGCTTCGCGGGAATGTCGCCGACCAACGCGGAGGCGCTCGTGCGTGCCGCCCCGGACGTGATCATCGTCATGACTCTCGGCCTCGCCTCCGTCGGCGGCATCGACGAAGCCGTGCAGCTGCCAGGCATCGGGCAGACCCCGGCGGGCGCGAACAAGCGCATCGTCGATATGAGCGACTACGAGGTGATGAGCTTCGGACCCCGATCGGCCTCAGTTCTTGCGGCGCTCGGCACCGCGATCTACGCACCAGACCTCGCCTACGTGCCGGAGGCCGAGCCCGCCGCCGATGCAGCGGACAACGCGGACCAGAGCGGCGAATGATGAGAGATGCAAACGTGACAACGACCACTCCGCCAAGCACCACCCCGAGGCCAGGAACCGGCGCAGAAACGGGTCAGCCGAAGCGACGAACCCTCTTCGACCGCGCCGAGGTGCGAGAACGTCGCCGCCCAGAGCCGGTTGCCGAGCCGACGGATGCACCACCGCGTTCCAAGAAGGCGAGGGCATCGCTGCTCGCGGCGGTCCTCACGATCCTCCTCATCGCTGGCTGCCTCGTCTCAGCGATGATCGGCCAGCTCTATATCCCGCCGCTCGAGGTGCTCGGCTTCCTGCTGAACCAGGTGGGCATCGACTGGCTTCCCGGCCCCAGCCATGAGTTCGGGGCGGCCGCGCTCGCGGAGGTCCGCTTCCCGCGTCTGGTGCTCACGGTCC
The DNA here is from genome assembly GCF_002931075.1 of Pseudoclavibacter sp. AY1F1. Lineage (GTDB taxonomy): Bacteria > Actinomycetota > Actinomycetes > Actinomycetales > Microbacteriaceae > Pseudoclavibacter. The sequence continues at coordinate 16,172 of NZ_PSTQ01000006.1, forward strand.
TCGTCGGCGCGGCGCTCGCCGTCGCGGGCGCGCTCATGCAGGGCATCTTCGGCAACCCGCTTGCCGAGCCGGGCTCGGTCGGCGTCTCCGCAGGGGCGGCCGTCGGGGCGAGCTTCTCGATCCTCTTCAGCCTCACGTTCCTCGGCCCGTTCACGACTCCGACGTTCGCGTTCGTGGCCGGTCTCATCACGACGTTTGTCGTCTATTCGCTGTCGCGCTCCGGCCGGCGCACCGACGTCATCACGCTCATCCTGACCGGTGTCGCGGTCAATGCCGTCTGCGGTGCGCTCATCGCCTTCATCACGTTCAGCGCGCCGACGCAGGCGCGCGAGCAGATCGTGTTCTGGCAGATGGGCAGCATGAACGGCTCCCGCTGGGAGCAGGTCTGGCTCGTGGCACCGCTCATCATCGTCGGGTGCATCCTCGCGATCGGCATCGGCAGGCAGCTCGACCTGCTGTCGCTCGGAGAGAAGGCGGCCCGCCACGTCGGCGTCAACGTCGAGCGGGTGCGCCTGCTTGTCATGATCTACGTCGCCCTGCTCGTCTCGGCGGCCGTCGCGTTCGCCGGCATCATCGCGTTTGTGGGGCTCGTCGTGCCGCACATCATCCGCATGATCATCGGGCCCTCGCACCGTGCGCTCCTGCTCTGCTCGGTGCTCGGCGGCGCCCTGCTGCTCACGATCGCCGATCTCGGAGCCCGCACCCTCGTCGAGTACGCCGACCTCCCCATCGGCATGCTGACGTCGCTCATCGGCGGTCCGTTCTTCTTCTACCTGATCCGGCGCAGCCGGGCGAAGGGCGGTGCGTGGTCGTGATCGGCTCCATCCTCAGGAACCCCATCCGCAAGCCGCGGGCGACCGCCCCGGGCGAGGTGGTCCTGTCCGTGCGCGGCGTGAGCGTCGACTTCGGCGAGCGCACCGTGCTCGAAGGACTCGACCTCGACATCCGCGCCGGAGAGGTGCTCGCCCTCGTCGGTCCGAACGGCGCAGGCAAGTCGACGCTCATCAACGTCATCACGGCCGACGTGGATGCGCGCAGCGGCACCGTCGAGATCGACGGCCTCCCGAGCTACGCCTGGACGAACACCGAGCTCGCCATGCGCCGCGCTGTGCTCCTGCAGCAGGTCGACATCGCCTTCCCGTTCTCGGTCGAAGAGGTCGTCGACATGGGGCGCGCGCCGTGGCAGCAGGTCAGCGAGCGTGATCGCGACGACCTCATCACGGCGGGCGCGATGCGCCGCACCGACATCGACCGCTTCGCCGACCGCCACTACCCGTCGCTCTCGGGCGGCGAGCGCGCCAGGGCCGCGCTCGCCCGCGTCCTCGCGCAGACTGCCTCGGTCATGCTCCTCGACGAACCGACCGCGGCCATGGACCTCAAGCACCAGGAGATGGTGCTCGACCTCGTGCGCAGCTACGCGAGCACCGGATGCGCCGTGGTCATCATCGTGCACAACCTCGACCTCGCGGCCGCCTACGCCGACCGCATCGCACTGCTCAGCCGGGGACGAATCGTCGCCGACGGGCCGCCAGCCGAGGTGCTGACGGCCGAGCTCATCTCGCAGGTCTACGAGCATCCCGTGCACATCCTCGAGGACCCGTTCACGGGCGCCCCGATCGTCGTGCCCAAGCGCACCTCCTCGACTTCACCGACCCCCGCCGCAGAAGGGCAGAACGCATGAACGCCACCACCTCCCGGGCGCACCGCGTCACCCCTGCGCGCTTCGCCGTCTCCCTCGTCGCGGCGGCGGCGCTCGCCCTCGGCGTCGCCGTTGTCGGACTCAGCGCCACGCCCGCGCACGCCGCCGGACAGGTGACGATCTCAGGTCAGCCAACGGCGGATGCGCAGAGCGAGATCCAGGTCTCCGGCTCGGGCTTCCAGTCGGTGCAGGGCGGGTTCGGAGGCATTTACGTGCTGTTCGGCTGGGTCGATGACCCGAGCGGCGGCTCGTGGAAGCCGAGTGCGGGAGGCGTGACCGGTGAGGACTACCGCTACGTCTACGACGACGAGACGAACCCCGTCGGGTACCAGCTGTTCGCCGCGTTCCCGGGCGGGTCCACCTCCTACGCCGCGAACGGCGGCGAGGTCGCGGCCGATGGCACCTGGTCGGGCACGCTGCGCATCCCCGGCGCCGTGTTCCAGACCTACGACCGCAACCAGAATGCGACCTCGGTCGACTGCAACGCCGTGCAGTGCGGGATCATCACGATCGGCGCACACGGCGTGAAGAACACCAACAACGAGTCGTTCACGCCCCTCACCTTCGCGGGCGGTGCGGCGGCCGTCGCGCCGCAGGCAGCCGGAACCGTGCAGCAGACGGAGGCGGACGCCCCCGCGGCGGTTGCAGAGCAGGCGGCACCGGCGGAGGCCGGGCCGGTCGCGACGTCGGCGCCTGTCGGAACCGTGACGCAGAACTCCGCCTCGACGCAGGGGCTCGGTTCCGTCGGCGACGCCCTCGCGTGGCTCGTGGTGCTCGCACCCGTCATGCTGCTTGTTGGCTTCACGGTCGTCGCGCTCGCTGTGGGTATCGGCGCGTACCTCGCAGCGAAGAGCCTCCTGCTCGGCGTCAACCCGGCGGCCCTCGAGAAGGTGCGAGGGCAGCGCGAGCGCAAGGCACTGCAGGAACGTGAGAAGCAGCGCAGGAAGACGGCGTCGGTCAGGCTTGCACAGGAGCAGCGCGAGGCACGCGCCCGCCGCAGGCTCGGTGCGGCCGCCGCGCAGCAGGGCCTCGTGAACCTTCCCGTGGGTCCAGCCCCGCTCGAGAACGACAAGCTCGTCGACTTCTTCGCCATGGATGCTCCGGCCCCGCGCCACCCGAGCCCGCTCGGAGACGCCGGTGCAGGGACGGGGACTGGGGTAGATGCAGCGGCAGTCGCCGACGACCGCGACGCTCCGACGCTCATCCTGTCGAGCGCCGCCGGCCGCCGGGAGGACGCACGGTGACGCACGAAGTGCAGGCCGCGGACGTTCCCCGCGGGCGACGACTGCCCGCTCCGGGAATCGGGACCCGGATACTGGCGGGGATCGGCATCGCCGGGCTCCTCGCGGGCTTCGGCCTGATGGCCGCAGACTCGGCAGAGGCCGCGTCGACACCCGTCGTCGGCGTCGATCTCTCGTGGACCATGAACGACGAGGTCGGTGGCGGCGCCTACTTCGGCGGCTGCAACTTTCTCTCGGCAGGGGCATCCGGCGACAACGGCAAGTCGGCGCTCTGGACCGACGACAGCCTGTACTCAGCGAGCGAGGGCAACGTGTCGATCACGAAGCCCGACGCGGCAGGCAACCAGGTGCCGGTCACGTGGGACTCCAAGTGCCTGGATGCGGGTGGCGGCAAAGTCGGAACGGCCGCCGGATCGACCAGCGCGAACCAGATCAACCTCGCGGACGGCCGCGGGACGGTCGACCTCGAGTCTGGCACAGCCAGCATCTCCTGGGACGGCGCTTTCACCGTCGTCTTCTACGGCGGCATGACCTACTGGTCCGTCGAAGACCTCACACTCGAGCTCACCAACGGCAAGGGCACGCTCAAAGGCACCGCTGGCGGCTACGGCGCCGACATGGACAACCCGTCGAAGTGGCAGCCGCTCACTCCTCGCACTGTGACCCTCGCCACGATCGAGGCGACCCCCGCCGAGCTGAGCACGTCAGGTGCCACGATCACGCCCGACTACCGGCAAGTGGATGCGGGCAGCGTCGGCACCCCACAGACCCGCACCGGTGACTGGGGGTCGTGGCCGCAGGACTTCGTCGCCTTCCACGCCGAGACCGGCCAGTCGAGCTACTGGTACTCGTCGGGTGGTATGGCCGACCCCAAGAAGGTCGCAGCGCCGTTCGAGCTGCGCTTCGATACCTCCCCGTCGGCGACGCCGGCGTACGACCGCGTGCCGCTCGGTTTTGCGGAGGGCCTTCGCGTGGGAATCGCGAACCTCGGTGCAGATGTCGCGGGTGACGCGGTGCTGCTCGCTGGCGACGGCATCGAGCTGCCGCTGCTTGCCGGTGAGCCTGTTCCGATCGTCAACGGAGGTGGGGCCGGCGTCTGGGACGTCTCGGCGCTCCCGCTCGGCACCCACGACTTCAGCCTCGCCGTCCGCAACGGGGAGACGCAGACGCCCATCACGCTGGCGAACGGCCAGCCTTTACGGGTCGATGTCGTAGAGCCACTCGGGGCCGCCGCCCAACCGGGCGTGACGATCGTCGACGCCACAAGCACGTCCTTCGGCGTCAACCTCACCTGGCCAACAGGGGCGGGAGGCCCGCCGACCGCCTACCAGCTGCAGCTCGCGCAGGGCGGCACGCCGATCGGTTCGGTTGTGCAGGCCCCCGCATCCGAGGACGGCTCGGCGACGACAACCGTCTCGGGCGGCTTGGCCGCCGACACCGAGTACACGGTCACCGTGACCCCCTACCTCGCAACTTCCGCCGGTGCATCCGTGACCCAGTCCGTGCGCACGGCGACCGAGACCGCCCCGACGCCTGACCCGACCGCAGAGCCCACAACCCCGCCGACCACCGCCCCGACGACGCCCACCGACGGCGGGAACGCATCCACCGACGGCGCGACCTTCTACTGGGGGCTCAACAAGGAGGCAACAAGCGGCGCTTTCTTCGGCGGCTGCAACTTCCTCTCGGCGGGCAGGGCGGGCGACACCGGCTCTTCGCGCCTCTGGAACGCCGGCGAGTACCGGTCCGCCGATGGCAACGTGACGATCATCAAGCCCAACGGCAACGACTTCCAGCAGGCGAGCTGGGCGACCAAGTGTGTCGACCGCACCGGCACCAACGTCTCCACGAACCGTCTCGGTTCCCACACCGAGTCTCAGGTGCGCATCACGGGCGGCGAGGCCACGCGCGCGGGCTCCGAGTTGAGCGTGCAGTGGCGAGGCAGCTTCACGGTTGCCTTCTACGGGGGGCTCACCTACTGGACCGCGACCGACCCCCTACTCAAGGTCGACGGGAGCGGCAAGGGAACGATCACCGCGACAGCATCCGGCTACGGCGCCTCCATGACGGACTCCTCGAAATGGGTGCAGCTCGCTGACCGCACGATCACGCTGGCCAGCCTCACTGGCGTGGACACGAGCGGCGACGTCATCACGACAACTCCCGACTACATCGGTGTCTCGTACGGCGGCACCGGGCAATCCCAAGGCGTTGTCGGCGGTGACGAGGCCACTGCGACGGGACAGGCGCAGCGCACCGCGTTGAACTCCAGCTACTGGGGCTCGTTCCCCTCGGACTTCATCGACTTCCAGAAGGAGACCGGCCAGTTCTCGTACTGGTTCACCTCCAACGGGGCCCGCGACACGTATAAGCCGGCGATTCCGCTCACAGTCAGCCTCGAGGGCGACTACACGCCATCCCCGGGCAGCTACAGCGCCCCGGCCGCGCCGCCGATCACGCAGAGCAACTCGTCGAGCGGCGCCCGCACCCCGAACGTTGCAGCCCCGGTGCCGACAACTACGGCACCGGCTGCCGGCGTCGCGACGAGCAACGGGGGAGCCGCGCAGTCCGGTGCTGGCCCCGTGGCCGTCGCCAGCGAGGCCTCCGGGCTGCAGCTCGGCGAGATCAGCGCGCCCATGGTGCTCGGCGGGGGAGCTGGCGTGCTCGCCGTCGCCGGCCTCAACTGGTCGATCTCGCTGCTGGTGCGCCGCAAACTGGGCCTCGACCCGACTCTCTTCGGCTAGCCGCCGGGCGGCGCGTGCCCGTGCCCGTGCCCTGGGCACGCGGCCCTGAGCACACAGTTGTGGCGGAATGCTGTTGCCGCGCGCTCCAACCGCACTGCACCACAACTCTCTGGGTTGCGCTCGGGGTTGATGCCGCGAGCTGCCTGTCGGGCCGAGGCGCGGCCGGGCGCATGACTGGGCGCATGGTTGTCGCGCAGGGTTGTCGCAAAGTGCTGTTGTCGGACGGCCCGGCAGCACTTTGCCACAACTTCGTGGCGACTCGCGTTGCCATGGACGCTTCGCGGCGACTCGCGTTGCCACAACTTCGTGGCGACTCGCGTTGCCATGGACGCTTCGCGGTGACTCGCATTGCCATGGACGCTTCGCAGGGCTGGGCGAAGCGAACGGCCCGCATCTGAGTGGATGCGGGCCGTTCCCTTCGCGCTCCTGCGCGGCGGTCCCTAGAAGCGCGCGTCGAGCTCTTCGAAGATGCGCTCGTTGCAGGTGAAGCTGGCGTTCGCCTCGTCGAGGAGGCGGGTGATGGCGGCCTCGTCGAAGGCGAGCTCGTCGAGCTGCGTCCGGTAGACGCGCTTGAACGGCACGATCGCGGGGATCTCGGCGAAGTCGAAGAACGTCGCTTCTTCCGCGGGGAGCCCGTAGGTGCGGTCGAGCATGACGCGCATGGCCTGGCCGCCCGAGAGGTCTCCGAGGTAGCGCGTGTAGTGGTGCGCGAGGTAGCGAGCAGGGTCGGCGGCGGATGCGGTGATGCGGTCCGCGTACTCGCGAGTCGCGGGTAGCTCGCCCGGGAGCGGCTGGGTGAGGCGCGGCGCGAGCGCCTCGAGGTCGGCGGCGATTGATGCCGCACGGTCGAGTTCGACCGCAGGGATCTCGCCCAACTGGCCACCTTCTCGCACCGGCACCGCGGCGTTCTCGAGTGCCTCGTACATGAAGCCGTACTGCTGCAGCAGTGCAGCCCAGGCGTCGACGCCGAGGTTGCCGCCGAGAAGCCGCTCGAGGAACCGGGAACGCTCAGCGCTCTCGTGGGCCTGCGACGTGCGCTCGCGTAGGCGCGCACTGATGGTCGTCGCGGTGTCAGTGACGATGGTCATGGGGGATCCCTTCGGGCGGGAACGGCGCGAGGGGGTCGCGCCGAAAGCTGAATGCTCATAGCTTAGGTCACCCTTACTTCCGCTGGGAATCCTCTTCGGGAAGATTTCACCCTCCCGTTACACCCTGAAGGAGCCGTTCTCTACCGCGAAGCGCTTTCCTCGCGCGAACCCGGCCTCGGCGGCCGCTGGTCGGAGCGCGAGGTTCATGGCGTTTGCGCCGAAGAGGTGGTCGAATTCGTCGCCCGGGTAGATCGTGGCGACTTGGCTGCCGGATGCGCGCAGCTCGGCGAGCTGAGCATCCAACTGCAGACCCCACTCCGGTGGCGTGAAGCTGTTCCCAGAGAAGGGCGCGAGGACCAGCACGCTTTCGAACCCCGCGGCGAGGTCAGCGTTCTCGTTGCGGCGGAAGCCGCCGTCGATCAGCCAGCGGTCGCCAATCCGGTAGGGGAGCCCACTCGAGGTGCTTGCGGCGACGGCGTCGGCGAGGTCGACTCCGCTGTGGCGGTCGAGCACAACGGGCTCGCCAGTTGTGGCGTCGACCGCCGTGAGCAGCACTTCGTGCGACGGCCAGTCGAGAACCGGGAGGCGCGAGGCGACCGTGCTCCGCCAGCGATCCTGCCAGGCGCCGTCAGACGCAGCGAGCCGTTCGAGTGCCGACGCGCCGAGTCGGCGTCGAAGATCGCCCGCGTCCGTGGACTCGGCGATGAGCCAGTGCATCCGCTCGAGATGGTCGACGACGGGCCTATTGGCTGACCCTGCTGCCTGCGCTGGACGTGCGGCTTCGGCGTGGGCGGAGCGCGCGTCTGCGATCCGGATTGCTTCGAGCAGCTCGGCGGGAGTCGCGCCAGTGAGCTGAGCGGCAGCGGTCGCCCCTGCGGAGGTGCCGATGATCCGTTCAGTCGTGGTCAGGTCGACGCCCGAGTCGGCGAGCCCGGCGAGCACGCCGATGAGCCAGGCGTTGCCGGTGGAGCCGCCGCCGCCCAGCACGAGGGCGCGTCGGCCGCGGTTCGTCTCGGGCGAAGAAAGTGAAGAAGAGATTGTGTCCATGGGCGTTGCCTTTCGCAATGTGCGTGGCGGGCGCTCCCTGACGCGATGCTGCTAGTCGCGCGCTCGTGAGTGGCTGGGAGCACCCACTGTGAATCCTGCGTTCATGGGTGTCACCTCCTAGCGTCGAATCACGATGGGCGCAATGCTACGCCTGCCGAGGCCGATCGTGTGGGGCTGCGACGGCCGCGCGGGCATCTCAGGTCTCTGCGGCGCCTTCAATAACGGCGAGCGGGAGGCGGAGCTCCACCGCCAACAGGTCGACAGTCAACCCTTCTGCGACGAGCGCGCGGAGTCCCGCTGCGAGTTCTTCCCGGTGCTGCAGCGGTGGGGCGTGACCTGTTGTTGGGATGAGCCCCTGCAGTTGCGTCAGCCGCGTGCGTTGATCCTCGGTCGGCGTCGCCGGCTCGGGTTCGCCCGGGTCGAACCGGAACTCCCAATTTGGGGCCAAGCCGGCAGGGAACCGGTCGTCGTCGCTCTGCATGGCGCCGACGATACCGGCCGAAGTTCGACGTACGCTCGGTCAGATGGACGCTATGCGTGAACCACTTGAAGCTGCTCTCGATGTGCTCGCTCCTGTCGGCGGCGATCCACTTGCCCGAGTGACGGCGACGCGCGACGCGGCCCGGTGGTTCGAGGAAGTGGCGCTCGTCGAGGCTGTCGAGCGGGCGCGAGCGACCGGATCGACGTGGGCTCAGATCGGCGCATCGCTTGGAGTCACCGGAGCGACGGCGACCACGAGGTTCGGCGGCACCCCTCAGGAGCGTGAAGCCCGCGCCCAGCAGTCGCGCGACCGTGCCGCGCAGCGCAACAGAGTCGCCTCGGAGGCCATCGGTGCGACGCCGCGCGACGAGCTCCCCGGTATTTCGGTCGCCGAAGCGGCGGAGAAACTCGACGTCCAGTTGGGCACGTTGCGCAGGCGCATCCAGGTGGCTCGCGATCGGGACAGCGACGCCTTCCGGGCGGCTATCAAGCTGGTGCAGCTCTCGCCGAAGCGCGAGGTCATGCGAGTGGTCGACCTCCAAGCGGCGGCGCAGATTTAGCCAGCAAGTTCTGCTGCGGTGGCAGCGGAGCGGAGTTCTCAGCCCAGGTACACGCCAGCTTCGAACCGCACATGCTGGATGACGATGACGGCGCTGATTTCGAGGGCAACGACGACCGTGATGATGCCGAGCGACCACCAGACCGATTTATGTGTGCAGGCCGCTGTGATCGCCGCCGCCGCAAGGCTCACGATCCAGACCAGGAAGTGCGCCGCAGCCGAGAAGCCGGTCGTTAGGACGGCTTCCTCGTAATGTCCCTTGGGCACGGTCCAGGTGTCGCTCGAGTTGGCATAGCCGTAGTGGAGCATCTCTCCGACGCTCAGGCCAAGGAATACGCCGATCACGAGCGTCATAACTGCCGTGACGAAGGTTATCCCGGCTGTGATGCTCCAGCCGAGGACGGGGCGCCAGACTGCGCCGCGAGGCGGGCGCGGGGCGGCCCCTTGTGGGGCGGGTGCGAGAGCGCTCAGCGCCACGAGTGCTCGAGAACGGGCCAGGTGACCGGGACGGCGATGACGACTACCGAGAGGAGGAAGAGAATCCCGAACGCGGGGCCGAAGGGACGGGGCCCGCTGCTGGCGACACTGACGGCGGTGCCGATGTACGCGAGCCAGGCGGCACCGAGGACAAGGATCGTTAGGTCAGCGCCGGACTTCGCCTCGCCGTAGTTCAGCGCGGCGGACGAACGCGGGCCGTGGTCGCGCTGCATCGCGGCCCCGTGTACGTCAGCATCTGGTCGATCCCTTGGTCGCGACTGAGCGCAAGGATCCCGAGGACAAACACCCCCAGAACTGCGAGCAGGCCGACATTGCTGTCGGCGCGGGACGAATCCACGATTGCGTCGGCGCTCTGGGGGTCCGCTTTCACCACTGACATCACACGAGCATAGGTCCAGCCTTGAGGGTGAGGTCTGGATGCGCGGAACCGAAACGCAGTCCGTCTGGGCGGCAGACATGTGTGCCAAGTCCTAGGCTCGTGTCATGGAGCCAGCCGAGGTCGCCGCCGCCTTCGTCGCGGAGTGTTTTCCGCGCGCCGAGATCGCCGTCCTGGCAGGCAGCTCGGCTACTGGCCGACGCACCGCGACGAGCGACATCGACCTGCTGCTGATCGGACCGGAAGCTATGTTCGACGACGGGCGCACGAGCCTGGCGGCGAGCATGGCATACGAGCGCGAGGTCATCGAGCTCTTCTCCTACACTGAGGCCGACTTCGCGAGGTGGGTCAGGAGTGATTTGTCCGGTCACCGGCCGGTTCTGCTCAGCATGCTCCAGGAGGGTCTTCCCGTCCGAGGAGGAACTCAGCTCGCGGCACTCCGCGATCACTGGCGACCCATCATCGAAGCGGGCCCGCAGGTGTCTGAGCATGAGCTCGCAACTCGGCGCTACGAGGTGACGGACCTCCTCGACGACTTGCGAGACGCCAGCGACGTCTTGGAGCAGCGCGTGACCGCCGGTCTGCTATTCGACAAGACTGCCGAGCTCATCTTGCTCACCAACGGCCGGTGGCTCGCGACAGGCAAGCACCTGGTGCGGGCCTTGCGCGCGTGGGACCCCGAGCGGGCGGCCGCTCTCGCCGCTCCGTTCCTTGGTCTCGAGTTCCTCACCTTCGCTGATCAGGTTGAAGCGGAGTTACGACTGGTTGGCGGACGACTGCAGGCCGGGTTCATCCGCTAGACCAGAGACGAGCTCACTTCTGGACCTCGTCGACTGCCTCGTGGGCGGGTGGCGCCTCGGCAGCTGCGACGCGTCGGTTGTGGGCGATGAGCACGCAGAGCGCAGGTACGGCGATGGCCACCACTGGGACGACGCCAGCGATCCACGGGGCGATACCAGCGGCTCTCCACAACAGATTGATGCCGCCCATGATCGCGAAGACCATGACAAGGCGGGGGAGGAACCACCACTTCGGCAAACGGGGTGGGTTACCGAGCCATGGGATCTTCTCGTCGGGGTTAGCTCTCGATTGGCGAACGACGTCGACGAGAGACGCCGCTCCGGCGAACACCAGGAGCAGAAGAGCCCAGAAGAGTTCCATGCGCTCCACACGAACATGCCACTCTGGGCGGTGCCTCAGAGAGCACCGCGACCCGTCCTCCGCGTCCTATCGCCGTGCGTCACGGACAGGACCTGCCATGATCGGACTTGCGGCCTTGCACTTCCTGGCCGCTGAGCCTCTGGAGAAGTCTCTGCCGACGGGCCGGGAGCTCGCATCCCCGTGCTCGTGCAGGATGGGACGCATGAGACCCGGCCACTACGACGCGTTCGCCTCCGACTACGCGACCGACAACGAGCGCAACCTTGTGAACAGCTTCTACGAGCGGCCGGCCATGCTCGAGCTTCTCGGAGACGTGCTGGGAGAGCAGGTGCTCGATGCGGGTTGCGGGGCGGGTCCACTGGCGGCGGAGCTCACGTCTCGTGGCGCGACCGTCGCGGGCTTCGACGCGAGCTCGGAAATGATCGCGATCGCTCGGCGCAGGCTCGGCGACGCTGCCGACCTGCAAGTGGCTCAACTTGGGAGACAGCTTCCGTACCCTGACGGATGCTTTGACCGCGTGGCTGCGTCGCTGGTGCTCCACTACCTCGAAGACTGGGGCCCCGCCCTGACCGAGCTCCGCCGCGTGCTGAAGCCCGGCGGACGGTTGGTCGTCTCCGTGCATCACCCGATCATCTACCGCCTGATGTTCCCCGAACGCGACTACTTCGCGACTGGGCAGTGGACCTCGACCTCGACGTTCAACGGAACCGAGGCCGAGCTGACGTACTGGCACCGGCCCCTCCACGCGATGACCGATGCCTTCGCCGAGACTGGCTTCAGCACTGTGACGGTCGCCGAGCCGCCGTTCGCGGCGGATACGCCGACGGAGCTCATCCCGCCGCATCTTGTTGACCGGACAGCGTTCCTGAGCTTCATCTTCTTCGTACTGGAGCGGTAGGCGAGGCGCGATTCAGCGTTCGTCTAGCGAGTGATCGCTCATGAGCTCAACCGCGCATTCGCGCGTTGGACCCCTCGGCGGATTTCCTCCGCCGAGCGTCCTTCGACGAGCGAGAACGCGAGGGGTTGAAGGATATGAGTCGCGGCGATAATCCGGGCGCGGCGCAGTTCGTCGGCGCTCGCGAACGCGGTGACGCTCTCCCAGCCGTGCCAGCTCGCGAGCGAGGCGATGTCGTCCGCAGTGTCGTGCGCGGTCGCGAGGTCCCAGTCCAGGACGCCCGAAACGCGGCCGTCGTGCCAGAGCACGTTGGCCCCCGCGAGATCACCGTGAGTGAGCGCCGGCACCACAACGTCCAGTTGCGCGAGCGCATCGACACGACGGCGAGCCTCGTCTCGGACGCTGGTGAGCAAGAGCGGGATGACGTCTCGGTGCATTCGCTCGTGCCACGAGTCTCCACCCATGAATGCTCGGGGAGCGGCGAGATTGGGCGCGATGCCTGCTATCGGCACGGTCTTGATCGCCTCGAGAAGACCGGCCATTGCAGACGGGTTGCCGCTCCCCGGATCGTGCGGGGAGCCATGAATGCGAGCCTGCACGATCGCCGTCACACCGTTCACCTCAACCGCAGGGCCTAAGGATCGTGGGACAGCGAAAGGGAGCTGGGGCAGTGCATCGATGAGGCGCTGCGCCCGTCGACTCTCGGCCGCCGCCCGACTGGAGCGTGCGACGCGAACGGCCGAGTCGGATGTGAGGAGGACGACATTCGAGGAGCCGTGTTCGACCATGGTCCATGATGTTGGATCCGATTCTCGACCGGCTGCTTCGAGAGCGGCACTCGCGGCGGCGCAGATGGCCGCCGCCGCCTGAGCGGCATAGGCGGTGTCGAACATACCCTCACGCTGCTGTTCTGAGCCCGGCTACCTACTGCAGCCCGCGCCGCTTCAGCAGCGGCTCGATGGGAGCCGGCCCGCCGAGGAGGTCGCTCACGAGCGACATCGCGTCGCGGGAGCCGCCCGGCTCGAGGATGCTCCTGCGGAACTGCTCGCCAGCGGCGCGGAGGCCGCCGTCGAGCTCCGCCTGCTCCGCGAACCAGTCGACCGTGGCCGCGTCGAGCACCTCGCTCCAGATGTAGCCGTAGTAGCCGCGCGTGCGCAGGGTGCGTCGTGGCGCGTCAGCGGAGCCGCGCCCGAATGCTCGCGATCCCTGCAAACAAGGGGAACTCGTAGTACGGCGGGGAGCAGCTCGATAGCTGGGTTCGAGCACGTAGCGCGTCGGTAGCGCGTCAGAGCCCTTCGTAGCGCGTCATCGACGGGTCACAGCTGCTGCGGATTCCACGTCGGACATTCACTTTGAGACAACGAAAGCCCTCCTGCTTAGTAGCAGGAGGGCTTGGTGGTTGGGTCTTTCGTCGAGTCAGTCGCGAGGGCGTTGGTAGAGCGCAGCAGCGAGGCGCTTCTTGCGTTCCGCTAGGGCATCGGCGTAGCGGTTCCGGGTGAAGTCGCTGTCCGTGTGCCCCATGATCTCGGAGACGGCAACGTCGTCCGCTCCGGCGTCCAGCATGTGCGTCGCTGCCGTGTGGCGTGCGGTGTACCGCGTGGGCACGAGGTCGAGTCCGGCCGCAGCGCCGATGCGTTTCCAGAGTGCTCGGTCTGAATCGTGCGGGTGCGCGATGTAGTGGTGATCCGGGTGCGGAAACAGCCAGTTGGTCGGGAGCGTCAACTTCTTGTCTGTGTCGGTTCCAGCGAGACCGGCCTCGACGGAACGATCCAGCCCTTCGCGGAGTGAGGCGACGTAGGCGAGCTGGTCTGGACTCAGCGGGTTCGCTGCCCGGTGCTCGACAAGCGCGGTCAGATGAGTAAGGAGGAGCGACCCCGCCTCCGAGTCGCGGGGGATCGGGATAACCCGGCGACCGGCACGGGTCTTCGGCGCGTCTTGGCGAACCCAAAGCGTCTCGGTGAACGCGTTGCCTGCCAGTCGGACGAGGGTTGCGCGGACGTTCAGCTCGATCCAGTCGGGCGTCACGGCGACATCATCAAGCGTCAGACCCAGCACTTCTGCCGGGCGCAGTCCGTAGTGAAGCGCGATAGCCCAGCGAGCAGCGGCTCTGGAGGAGTATTCCTCGGCAGCTCGCAGCACCTTCTCGACCTCGGGCCTCGTCATCGACTCGATGTGCTGTGAGACGCCACGGCGAACAATCTTGACGGCCGTCGTCGGGTTCGTCTCCAGCCCGAAGGTGCCGGTGCCGAGCGCGTAGGCCGCCGAGTTCCGCGCGATGCTCAGCACCATGTTCTTCGTGTTCAGTTTCGCCATGGTGCCGCGCTTGGTCACGAGCGCGTTGACCCAGGTCGTGATTTCAGCCGTCGTTGTGTCGGCGATGGATTTCCACCACCAGCGCGACTTCGACAAGATGCCCGTCACTAGCTTCCGGTGGCCCTGCACGGTCGTCACGGTGTGCGAACTGGAAGTGATCCAACCCTCGAAAGCCGCATCCCATGTCCGTGCAGCCGCCGCAGCTCGTTCGGTTGTTTCCAGAGCGACTGTTTCCGCTCGCGCGGCAGCTTCCTTCGCTTCCGCCGCCGCCTTGACGTGTGCATCGAGCTTCGTCTGGACCTCGCCTTTGGTCACACCCCGCGCGTGGAGACGCTTTCCGTCGATGGTGATGGAACCGCGAAAGCCCGACTTCTTGTCGCCCTTGATCGACCCGTGGGCGGAACTCTCCCGGGGCACTATCCGGCCTGGGCGATCTCGCGCTGGCGACTAATTTTGAGCAGGTCGTCGCGATGGATGCGCCACCGGGCTTTCGTGCCGGTGCCGATGTCGACAGCAGGAAGCCGACCCGCTTCGATGAGGCGGCGGATCGTTCCGGGGCTGCACGCCACTTCGAGAGCGGCATCCTGAACGGTGATGTACGTGCGATTTCGGGTTGGTTTGGGAGTCATGGTGCCCCTCCTTCCGTGATTTTTACGGGGCATGTGTAGTACGAGGGGTGGTAGAGAAGCCCGGAATTGTCGCCTTGCGGGCAGTATGCGGTGCGATTTACTCGTACAGTGATGTCATGCCATTCGGTGATATCGCCTTCATTCCGCTCCCGATGAAGCGGCTACAGCAGCTCGTGACTGACCTCTACTTCGACAAGGAACAGCGGGCAAGGCGAGCGCGCATCGCAGCCAGGGCTTACGGAGGTGAGTCGAGGGCTGACCACCGTCGCCGGACGAACCCCGCGACTCCATCCCTGGACAAGCTCGCCGCATGCATCGAGCTACGCGCCCTGCTCGACGAGGTCGAGCACCACCACGCGTTGGAAGCTCGGCGGCTCGGCGCATCGTGGGCGCAGCTCGGCCTCGCGTCCGGCCTTGCGCGCTCGTCAGCGAAATCGAGGTACGACCACACGTCAGTCGAGGCGCGTCGGGCGAGCTTCAAGTCGAAGAAGGTCGCTGTCGACAGCTGATCGCAAGTCCCCGGGGAATCGAGCTTGACCGCCGTCCGGCGATACTCGACTGCAAGACCGGGTGAGATGAAGGGGCAGCGATAATGCGTTCACTGGATGATCTTCGGGGAGCGGTGCGATCTCGCGCCGTCAGGGAACAATTCGACGAAGTTATTCGCACCTACTCGTCGGGCGCATACAGAACCGCGACCATTGCGCTCTGGATCACTGTGGTCCAGGACTTGCTCGGGAAGATTCGTGAACTCGCCGATGACGGAGACAAGGCTGCGCTGTCCCTCATCGCTGACATCGACGGCCACCGGAGCAAGGCTGAGGTCAGGAAGTTGCTGGACGTAGAGGGAGGCATCCTGGATCGTGCTCTCTCCGATTTCGAGCTGATCGAACCAGCGGAGCATGAGCAGCTCAACCGTCTTCGCACCGATAGAAACGTGTGCGCGCATCCCTCATTCCAGTCGGACGAGGAGGCATCGCCGAGCATCACGGAAGAACAGGTGCGGGCCTACATGGTGGTGGTCGTGGACAGCGTGTTGTCTCAGCCTCCTATCGTCGGCAAGGCTCTGGTCGAGCGATACATCGACGACACCAAGGGGCAGTCGTGGCCAGACGCGGACCCTGCTCCCTACGTTCGGACGAGGTACTTCTCACGCGCCCGGGTGAAGACCCAGCGTCAAATTCTGCAACTCGCTGTGAAGGCCTCGATAGCGCCACCTGAAGGGGACAACCTTGTCGCCGGACGCAACATTTGCACCCTGCGCGCAGCTTCCGCATTTGACGAGGGAGCTTTGCACGACGCCGTTTCCGAGGTTCTTGCTAAGCAACGAGACACTATGGACGACCACAAACTGCGGCGCATGATCGGCGCAGTTGGCTGGTTGCCGCGAACGTGGGACGTGGTTGGGGGAGATGTGATCGCGAAGTGCTCGACGCTCCTCAAGGCTTCCGACACATCGGCACTCGTGGAGGACAAGGCGTTCGCCTCTGGACCTCCTGCTCATCCCGAACTTGCCAGGCACTACACGGATGCGTTGAAGAGAGTGCCGCTGCCGTCACTAGTTGACATGAGCGGGCGGACTCTGTTCGAGCGCAGGCAATTCATCCCGCTTCTCCTGGCTCAAATCGAGGGGGCGCAGGATTGGGCAACGGGCGGATACGCCATGGGTGGAATCGCGCAGTTGGCGGATCAGCTCACCCCGGAGGAGATGCGCGCCGTCGCTCGCATCTTCATCGAGAACGGCGAAGTTCATTCCTCGTTCTCAACTCCTCTCGCGCTGCTAACCATTGTCCGCAGGACGCGCGATGTGCCCGGGGCTCGTGATGTGTGGACTGACATGGTGGAGAACTACCGCACTTACTTCGAGAAGACCGGTCTGGGTCCGTACCGAACGAGTCTCTATGCAGAGCTGGAGGCCGAACTTGGCGTCGAAGAGACGACGCCAAGGGTGTTCGGCAACGTAGACCAGGACGAGTAGTTCCTGCGTGCAGCGCGGGCGTCCAATTCCGACTCATACGTCAGGGTTCGATCTCCCGTCGCCTGCTGAGCGCCGCCGTCGGTACGCCGCGCCGGACGGTGTCGGCCAGTGCGTCGCGGAGGCGAGGGTCATCGGCCCGCCATCGAGGTGCTGCGCCGGGAGTGCAGACCTCGTAGATCCGGCCGTCGTCGTGGAGCACTAGCCGGTAGCTGCTTGTCTCGGGGTCGAGCACCGCCAGGAGCTGGAGACGAGCTTGCCTGGGCCAGAGAATCTGGATGTCGACGCCCGCGACGAGCGTGGTCGCGATCAGGGCGGCGAGGCCGTCGAGCGGCGGTCTGCTCGCTCTGAGTACGAGCGGCGGGAGCGGGCTGCAACCACAGTCGTCGTCGGTCATCAGAAGCTCCAGCCGGTGAGTGGATCGTCGAATCGCTCGGGCGGCTTGCGCTCTGTTGCAAGGTGGTCGACCTCGCGCGCGCTGCCTTGGATCAGGCGCAAGATTCGCAGGCCGGGCGGGAGGGTTCGAGTCTTGCAAGCTTGGGACAGCAGCTGCGGCAGACGGTCGTCGTCGGCTGCCCAGGCGGGGTCGCCCTCGGGCGTGCGGACGGTCCAGCGGGCCTCGACGAGCTTGGCCTGCCTGGTCGGTGTGATCGCCTCGAACAGCACGCGGAAGCCCGCCTTGATCGGCGAGGCGATGATCTGGTCCTTGCCGGGCTGGCCGAGGATGTTGGTGTTCGGGCCGTCGGCAAAGCAGATGTGGATGACGTGCCGCTCCTCCAGCGCGAAGGCCAGGTCGTCGGCGTCCTGGCCGGGCCAGTAAACGTCGCCGTCGGAGTCCATCGCAAAGCACTCGACATGCTCGTCCGGAGACACCGTCACCTCGGCTCCTCCGCAGAGACAGGCGCGGAGTAGAGGGTGCTGGGGATCGAGGTGAGGCGGCGCAGATAGAGCGGCAGGCTGCCGCTGTCGTGCGCGCGGAGCACCAGCCCAGCCAGCTCTTCACCGACCAGCCACCGCCGCGTGCGCGGGCGCGGCCCGTCGACGCGCCAGCTCCCGGTTGCTGTTCGCATGCTGCCGACGACGATGGTTGTTGCCATGAAGACGAGGTCGGCCTCCGGCTCTCGCGGGTGCGGGATCGCGCGGAGTTCCTCGCCGGTCGGGTAGACGACGTGGGTCGCTTGCTTCTGCTGGAGTGCCTGGAGGACGAGGGGGCGATTCGGGCGCAGAAACGTTGCAGGGCGCACGGGGTTCCCCGCAGCAGAGTCGGTGATCCGGAGAATTGGCTTGTCCACGAGTGCAGTATGCGGGGCGTCGTTTTCGTCTACGGGGCTCCACCAGATCCAGTTAGTTGCGAGTTACGCATGCGCAGGGAGAGTCGACCGGTTGCCTAGTGCTGTCTGGGGAAAGCTCTAGAAGAGAGTTGACGCACCTGAATCGAGAGTGGCTGTGCGGGCCTGCACATACGGCGGCAGAATGGGCGGCATCTCCGGACGTTTGCCCGCGAGCAGCTCAGTGGTTGTGATGATCTGCAATCGGGGGTACTTCTGGCCATTCGCTGGATGCACGAACGTGCCGCCGTGGTTCACGACATCAAGCATCCCTCGGGTGGCTTCATGCTGCACGATGAGCAGGCCCATCTCCGCCTTCTGCGCCGTGACAGTCCCTTCGAGGTCGCGCACCATCGCAGGGTTAAGGTGCTTCCCCCCTTTGACTGAGACGAGCACGCGTCCAAGGTTCTTGACCGTTCCGTCAAGCATGAATCGAGCGACGCCGTCAACTCCGCGATCTCCGACCTGCTTTTCGTTCGGTTGCGCGTTGATCTGGGAGACTGCCCATCGCTCGAAGTCGAAGGGGTTTTGGTCGAACAGGGCCTGCGCGCCGCCAGCGTCGCGCGGAATTCCCGCGATGTCGATGGTGTCGAGTACGTTCTTGCCGTGCGTGTGGACTAGGCGCTTCACGATGAGGTCGATGGCAATGTACGTGATGTCGATGCCGATCCACGGCCGTCCGAGCTGCTGTGCAGCATCCACAGTCGTGCCGCACCCACAAAATGGGTCCAGGACGATGTCGCCAGGCTTGGTGGCCAAACGGAGTATCCGTTCGAGGAGCGCCAGAGGTTTCTGAGTCGGGTAACCGAGACGTTCTGCCGCCTGAGAGTTCAGTGGAGGGATGTCCATCCATACGTCCGCAAAGGGCTTCCCACGAAGTTCGTCGAGATAACGCTTGCGCTGAGGCACGGACCCAGGCTTCGTCTGAACGACGATTCCGTCAGCGATGGCCTGCTCCATGCGGTCACGGCTCCACCTCCAGCGACGAGTGACACCCATGACTTCGTACGTCAGATTGGGCCGAGGATCACTCGGACCCGTGAGATCGGCGAGACGATAACGCCGACCGTCCTCATCGAAGTGCGAATACTTCTTCAGTGTGTTCGCGTCGAGATCGTTTTCGTCGTATGGGGTGAATGCCTCATCCGAGTTCCAAGTCGTCTTGTCCGTCTTCCCGTAGACGAGGATCACGTCATGGTTCGCCGCTAGCTTTCGAGTCTGGTACCCCTTCGAGGTGGTTCGCTGCCAGATCAGTTCGTTTCGGAACGATCGAGGATCGAAGATCGCATCCAACAGAATCTTGAGGTAGTGCGACATTGTGGGGTCACAGTGCAGCCAAAGCGAACCCGTGTCCTTCAAAACGCGGTGGAGTTGGACGAGTCTGGGAGCCATGTTCACCAGATAGGCCAGGGCGTCATTCTCGCCTACGAGGGTCCGAAAGGCTGTCAGAGCCTCGGCGACCCGGACAGGAAGTCCACCGCCGACGTACTCGTCATACTGCTCTCCAGTGGAGTGTGTCCACGCCCAGGTGTCCTCGAACGCCTGAATCTGCGCACCTGCGCTGTGCTCCGATTCGCCGTGACGGGCGAAGATGACGTTGTAGTTGCGCGCGGAGTTGAACGGAGGGTCGAGGTAGACCAGCGCGACCGATGAGTCCGGCAGCGAACGAAGCACATCGAGGTTGTCGCCGTAGTACAGCCGATTCTTCTCCATGCACTGAAACTACCGGCTCCACGCCGTGCCGCTCGACAGGCGCGGGAAGGCTTGAACGACTCAGCGGCGGTGTTGTGCGCTCGGGGTGTCCGTAGATGGATTTCCGACCTGCTTCCGAAACGCTTGGCCCGGTGGCGCATACGTCGACACCACACCTCGGTGCCTACCTCGTGTGGCTGCATCTTTTGGGTATGGTCACACAATGGTTGAGACCGTTCTGAATCCCCGCCCTCATCCGCGCGTGCTCATCTGCGTTTCGGACTCGGCGCTGGCGGGAAGGCTCCAGTTCTTCGACGAATACAACGGGACAGTCGACTATGTCGGCATTCTCACCCTGTCTTACCTGGGCGAGTATGACCTGGTTGTCGTAGACCAGCCTCTCGCATCGTTCGACGTAGTCGAGTGGGATCGCCTGGTCGACGTTGGCCCCAACGTCATCTACCTTCAGCCGACGGACGGTCAGCTCCAAGACTCGTTCGATTACTTGGTGGATGACGAGGACTATGAACCGGACGGATACCTCCATTCGCTTCAGATGGTTCCGGGCAGGGAAGTCAGCATGCCGAGTGGGTTGCCGGACGAGCTGCAACGTCTGGTCAAGTCGGACCTCGCCGGAGCAGTCGATGCTAGGCAGTTCCAGTTCGGGATCCGTTCAGACCCCCGGCCCTCGAATGGCTCGCTGTCCGAAACGGTCCGTCCCTTCTTGATTGGCCCTGATGGGCTGATTCTGGCTGGCGAGTACCAGCGCGCCACCGGCGTGTACGTTTGGGTGCTCCCAGCTGATCTGCCGGACTTCAGGCCATGGATTGACGTTGCTTTCTCTGAGTGGAGCAAACTATCCGCGACCCGATTCCCAGCCAAGCCGAACTGGATCAAGTCGGAGGAATGGCGCACCAGAGACGAAGCGGATGCGGCGGCAGCGATAGTCGCCTTGGACCGCGCGTTCGAGGAGGCGACATTGGTCCACCAGGCCGAACGGGTGGGTCTCCTGGAAAAACTGGCGCATGCGGAACGACTAGGAGCAGGCGGAGAGCGCCGACTCATCTCTGCGCAAGGCAGCGATCTCGAAGATGCAGTCTCGGACGCGCTGCTCGCGCTGGGCTTCACCGTTCGCAACATGGATGAGACGTGGCCGGTGGACGCGCGTCGCGAGGATTTCCGAGTGACTCGGGCGGAGGAGTCGGACTGGCTTGCCATCGTCGAGGTCACCGGAACTACTCGCGGCGTAAAAGACGAGAAAATCAACTCGCTGCGTGACCACGCCGAGGACTATATGGCGGAGGAGAAACCAGATACCCCGCCAAGCAAGTGGTTGGTGGTGAATCGCGAGATCAAGAGAGACCCCAACACGAGGGGCTCATTCGTGCGCGAAGATCGCTTGCGAACGACATCTAAGAATGGGGTACTAATCCTGGACTCCGTGGCGGTTTTCAAGCTTGTGCGGTTCGTCCAGACCAATCCACACCGGTCGAGAGATGTCCGGGACTACCTCCGCTCTTCCACGGGCGGTATCGAGATGCGAACTGCCCAGGCGTGGATCGCTGAGCAGACTCAGATTGAGATTGGAGCCGACGACTAGGGCAGCAGGCTCAGGTCGCACGCTAGGCAGGCGGCGTGTCCAGCAGTGGTGAGGTCCGCCAGATGAAGGCAGCTCGGGCACTTTGGCCAAGAGAGGTACTCGGTGTCGTCTGCGCTGACGATGTTCGTGTTCACGATGTGATTCTGCACGAACGGTGTGCCGGGCGAGGCATCGCTGTACATGTTGTGGATAAGTGCGCCGGGGCCGTGGGAGGCGTGGGACCGGTAGCCGTCGACTATGCGGCGTCGAGTGGTGCAGGCCGGGTCGCTTCGAGCGCGGCGAGACGGCCGGGCTGGAAGCCGCTCCAGTGGTCGACGCTGCCTGTGTCGGGGTGCTCGACGTAAACGACAGGGGCCTGGGCGTAGTCGAGCTTCTTGACGAAGGCGAGGGCTTCGGTGTCGGTGCTCACGTCGACGATCTCGTAGGGGATGCCCGCTCGGTCGAGGGCTCGGTAGGTAGCCTTGCACTGCACGCAGCTCGGCTTGCTGAAGACGGTGACGATGGGGATGCTCGTGTCGGGGATACCGACGGGGGATGGATTGCTGTTCATGCTGCTCTTCCTTCTGTTGGTTGGTGCGGGGTCTAGCGGGCAGGGCCAAGGTCGAAGAACACCGCACGCCGCTCGACCTCGGAGGAGTAGACGGGCTCGTGAGAGGCCGCGAGGGCGACCACCATGCCACCCGGTCGGCTCGCGACCACGGAGTTCAAGTCCGTCTCGGTGATGTCGTCGAGGACGGGGATGCGTTCGACCGGGATGCTTCTCATGGCGGCCATCGTCCAAGACGAGGCATGGACGATGGCTTCGAGGCCGAGTACGTACCGCACGGATTCGAGAACGAGAGTCTTGCCGGTTCCCTGAGCGCCACGCAGGACGATGATCGAGGCGATCTCGCCCGTGCGAAGCCCGCGAAGCAAAGCTTGGAAGCGCTCCGCCTGGTCCTTGTTGAGGCCTGATCGCTTCAGCGCGAGTCTGATCGGGAGCGGCGGGTTCTGCGCAAGACGTGCTCGCTGGGTGGAGGTTGCTGCGGTCATGATGTTTCTTCCTTCTTGTTGGGGTGGCGCGGCCGACGGGCCGCTTTCACGAGTTGAGCCACGCGGGTGAGTCCGATCCCGGCCTGCTTCGCGGCTTCGCGGTAGGACAAGCCGTTCGCGACCGCGCTGACGACAGCGAGATCGCGCTCGCGAACCGAGGCCCGGTAGGAGGCCTCCGCAGAGACGACCGCTTCGGACGCATCGGCGAGGGATGAGATGGACATGGGTTTCCTTTCCTTCAGGCAGTTGGCTGGGCGACAACCACAGGTGGTGCATCGACGGGGCGGATCGCCCTGACAGGCTTAGCGACCGAACCAGCGTCAGGGAGGCTGTCCGCTGGTAGGTCGATACCGACAGCGGCTAGCGGAAAGACCATTCCGCGAGGGCGACCGGTTTCGGCTCCAACGAAGGCCGTGGGCACCTTGGTGCTAACGCCGTCCGGGGTGGCGTTGGCGACTGCGAGTTCGACGAGGCGTGGCGCTGCGTGCTCAGGAGACACGTTGCTGCCCATCAGCTGGAGGAGATTCCGCAGGTGGCCAGCGGAGATCGCGATGTGGCGACCGTCACCGACGATTCGAGCCAGTGGCTTCGCCCGCCCTGGGGGCCGGGGTGCGTCGATCCCGCTTTCGGTGTAGCCGAGCAGGTGAGCAGCGACGGGGAAGCGACTCAACCAAGGTCCGAGTCCCGGTCCCACGTCGATGTAGCCGTTTCCACTGCCGCAGGCCTCGCCGATGGTAGACATGACCTTTGCTGAGAGGGTTGTCTCAGCCATGTCGGCAGCGTCAGATTCGAGCAGACCTTTGAGAATCCGCTGCCACAACGTTTCGTCCAGGCGAGGGCAATCCTCGATGGGCGTCTCGGGGTTCCAGAGGAAGACTTCGAGCGACGCTCGGACGGCGGCGTACTTCGCCATCGCTCGCCCTTCACGGACGATGCTCGCCAGTGCGCGGTCGCGCAGGAACGTGAAGCGTGTGCTCAGAGCGTAGACACCGCCTTCCTGCGACGCGATTGCTGCGTAAGCCGCGATCTGCGTCCAGTAGATGACGGGTGCGATCTCGCCGAATCGGGCGCGGAAGCTATCAAGAGCAGCCTTGGAAACGGTGCTCGATGGCAGGAAGCGCTCCTGCGAATCTTTTTCTGCGTGAACCGGGACATGGATAACTCGGTTGCGGCGCGACTGCTTGAAATTCGCGTATTCACCCGTGATCGCGGCCGTGCCGGTGTAGCGCAGGTCTTTTCGCGCGCCTCCTCCGCTAGCCCCGCGTGCGATTGGCTTGCGACCGAACTGCACGGTAACCAGTGTTTCCACACCGGCGGCGGCGGTCTCCGCCTTATTCGTTCCCCGAGTCGAGACATTCACGTCGGGCTGGTTCAGGTCGTCCGCGATGGCAGGCAGGTGCCCTCTCGCGTTCATACGCGTGAGGACTCCCGGACCGGTTACATCGGAAAGATCGACGGCGATGTGACCCGAGGGAGCCCCTCCGAGCACACACGAAAACGTTTGCGAGAGCAGGTATGTCTTGCCGTTTTCCGTCACGCCACTGAAGAACGCAGCTGGTGTCTCCGGGGTGTATCCGGCGGCAGCCGGTGCAGAGAACATCACGAAGCCCATCAGTGCCGCGACGTGAATCTCGTTGGGAGTGATCTTCAGCAAGGCTTCGAGCAGTTGCGGCTTCGTGGCCAGCACCTCCGCCTTCGAGAACTTGGTCGAGAGGCTCGGCGGCATCATCGGAGCGTCGAGGTCGGGGGGAGTCGCCCGGTAGGACTCGTCGACGATCACCTTCGCGGGGTCCAGCTCGGGGCTCACCATGTAGAGCCCACCGATGGGGGTCGCGAAGTGGAAGCCACCGTCTGGTCGCCGCTGGTAGCCGGTCGTCGCAGACTCGTTCTTGATCGGGGCGAATCGCCCGAGCTGCTGGACGAGGCGAGCGAAGGCCAGCTGGTCGTTCTTGTCGAGGGCTTCGATGTCGAGCCCCTCTTCGGTGCCGAGCGCGACGAGTTCGTCGTGACGACCGAGCTGCTTGGCCGTCAGCTGCGAGGAAAGTGCGCGCCGCTGAACGCCGGACTGTGTGAATACGAGCGCGGCGAGCTTGAGCTTGGTCGTCAACGTCTCAGCGTTGTGCAACGATCCATCAGCGCCTGCGTCAGAACCGCCACGGACGACCTCGGTCGAGTAGGGGATCGTTGAGCCGAGGAAGGTGTCTCCGTATGTCGGGGACACCAGCCAGGCTCCAGAGGGGCGTAGCTCGATCAGCTCCATCTCCCCAGGGCGCTGGACGACAACGATCGGCTCGAACGAGGCCACTCCGTGGTTCGCCTTGACGGCGTCTGCAATGCGGGCTGCGATTCGGTTTCCGGTAGCACCGAGATGCGCATACTCGTCGAGGTCGGCGGCCTTGCGAACCAGTTCGCTGATGCCGAGAAAGTCTTCTGCATCGGCGAGCGCCTCAATTGCATTCCATTCGGCGCTGCCGCTCCCGGCTGCCAGCAGGTAGGTCCGCAACTCGGTCTCAGACGCGAGCATGCCGCCCTTGTGCGCGAGGAGCTGTGCGAGCGAGTAGTCGGTTCCTTCGTTCCAGGGGACCGGAACCACCGAGTCCTCCGCGTCGCGAAGCTTCTTCAGTCCGGCGCCTTCGACCCCCGCGAGGTACGGAAGTCCGTCGGTGTCGTGGCCGAGCCTGCCCAGTTTGATGCGCTCATCGGTGGAGTCCTTCTTGGCGCTGTCTCGCTGCTGCACGACTCGGATGCTGGAGTCCGAGTGGTCGAGGTCAAGGTCGACGTTCGCGCGCTGATTCATGTCCTGGACCAGAACGCCTTCCAGCAGCCAGTCGAGGCGGGCGGTGTCAGGCCTGTCGACTCGGGCGGGGGAAGGGGAACCCTTGCCGAGTGTGCCGTGGCCGCGTAGCTTCTGCGCGTACTTATCGAAGGGAAGAGCGGTCTCGAAGAGGCGCTGCATGGGGGAGAGCGGGGTGGCTGAGGTCATGCTGCCTGTCCTTTCTGTGCTGATGGTGGTGTCGGTGTCGGTGTCGGTGTGCCTACGCGGCAATTCGGCCGATACCGTGCGACGCGGCCAGGTAGTCGTCGATGCCCGATCCGACAGTGTTCTTCGGTACTTGGATCACGCGAACGATGGCCCCGTGGTGACCAACCGCGACTGCGGTGGCTTGAACGGCGCGCGCGACAGCGGAGTTCTCAGTTGCGTCGCCGTCGAAAGCGAGGAAGACGTCCCGGCCTCGGAGAATTTGCGGGCAACGGTCGAGGATCGAGCCCAAGCGAAGAGACACGCAGCCAACGCCCCGACGTTCCGCTGGGATGCTGACGCCGGTGTACGCGATGACACCAACGTGCTCCATTCCCATTGCCGAGAGGATCGCGTCCCTCTTGACGAGTCCTTCGGTCAGAAGGAGTGGCTTGCCGGTGTCGAGCAGAGCCTCGCGGTTCAGAGGGTGGATGTACCCGTCGGGTGCTTGTCCGAGGGGCGAGATGAACTTGCCCTTGATGTTGTCGTTGAACTGAGCGGTGCGGAGGGTTCGGAGCTGGAGTCCGACGCACTCGATGACATCCGCCTTCTCGTCGAGCGTGAATCGCTTGATGCCAAGCGCGCCCGAGTGGCGAACGTCCTCGGGTGTGACGGGGTACCGAGCGTCCTTGGCAGTCGCGAATCCCCAGGTCAGCTCTCGGGCGTTGAACGGCACCCCGTTGTGGCGGGCAACGCCGAGTGGCGAGACAATGCCGTAGTGTCCTGCCGCCACGGACGGTGCGACGGTGCGGCTCGCAAGGTAGAAGGCCGCGCGGCGGAGATCGTCTGCACGGTCGTAGTAGTCAACATCGCGGTTGGTGGTCGCGGCCAGCTTCGCGGCAACGCCCTTGTCGCCGCGTGCTTCGGCTGCGAGGTCGTCGAAGAAGACGGCGGAGACGGCGTCAAGCTTCTCCTCCGACAGGCCGGAAGCGGCGAGGTCGTCGGCGGTCGGGGAAGGAACAGAGTTCGTCATCGCGTTCAACCGATCTTCTCGAACTGGATCGGGTGGCCGAGGTAGCTCTCCACATCCACGCGGATGGCCTTCACGCGAGTTCCCACGAGCCTGGTCCCGATGCCTTTGGCTTCCAGCTCGCCAGACAGCGCCATGTCCATCGCGCGCTGTCGAGACATGTTGAGGACCACGGCCAGCTCGGGGATGGATAGGAGGGCAGGCTTGGGCCTGGGCTTCCGTTTCTCTGGGGTGCGCGTTGGCTTCACCGGCTGCAATGGAATCTCCTCAGTTCGTCCGCTGGTTACTTATGGACTACTATACTACAACAACGTGAGTTGTTGGTGATTCTGGCGGTTTCGGTCTAAGGTCGCCCCATGACGACGAATGCTTTTCCGCGCGGCGAGCGTGAGCCGCTTCCAGCCTCAGTCCCCATCGAAGGCGCTGCTCTCAAGGCACTGCGCGCGTACGAGGGGAGCGCGCAGGCGGACCTGGCTGACCGACTAGGCATCTCTCAGCAGACGGTCGCGGTTTGGGAGCGGAAGGGTGTGCCCTACGCCAATCGTGACCGAGTGCGGAAGCTCCTCGGTGAAGCCGAGCTTGTCTGGGCTCAGCTACGGGCCGACGGTGAGCTGGGCGGAGATCTGTCGCCTGAGCAATTCGCGGCGCAGTTCTACTGGGCTGAGGTGGAGCCAAGGCCGCAGGTCTACCGTGTCCCGGCCTGGCCGTCCGACGAGGCGCAGGCGAAGTTGCTCGCGTCATTTAGCGAGATCGAGCTTCTTGATGAGCTTCGGCGGCGTGCGGATGCCCGCGGCACAACCCTGTAGTCGGTCGACTGCTGGTCAGGCTGGTCAATCGCTGGTCAATCCGTGCAGGTTCCTGAACTCGGATTTGCTGGGGTGACGAAACGCCGCTGGTCAGCGCTGGTCAGCTTTGTTCAGTGCCCTGCACTCGGCGTTGCTGGTGAGGACGGCTATGTGGATCGGATTTGACCAGGAAACGACGAACACATAGGGGTCCTCCACTACTACCCCCCCCCTACCTCCATATACCTGTCTCCCCCCAGTCGTGGGGGGGGGTAGTGACGCGAGACCTCTCTATATATCTATTTCTCTGGTCAAAAAGATAGATAGAAGGGCTTCTTGTCTGTCGAAGTGAGTTCAGGTGCCTGAACGAAATTGACCAGCGCTGACCAGCGGGATCTTGAGACACCATCTAGAACGAGTTCAGGTGGCTGTACGGATTGACCAGCGATTGACCAGTAGAAGGCCGATTTGACCAGCCGGGGGTACTGCGCATAGCTGACCAGGCATACTCAAAGGGATGAGCCAGGGGTGGCTATCGAACGAACCCCCGTCACTAGACGGGGGTTCGTTGCTGCCACCGCATACTCCGGTCACCAACCGACTGGAGACCCGAATGAACGACCAGCCACGCCCCGTCGAAGCCGTGCGCGAGTTCGCACGCACAGGCGACCGCCTCCACCTCGACTGGCTCAGCGCCATCGGCCTGAAGATCGTCCGCCACCGCAGCGGCACCCTCATCTTCGGCACCCTCAACGGAGAGCGGATCAGCGCCACTCGCCTCCAGCTCGTCGTCGGCTCGAACGCCTACCTGACCACCGACGGCCAGCTCATTTTCCAATCCGAACGCGACCCAATCAACGCCGAGACCAAGCTCCGCGAGGCGCTGCAACAGCGCGGCTACGTCGTCACGAACGACCACGACGCCGAGACCATCCACAGGTTCCCCGGCCCTGCCGCTCCTCGGTCGATCTGAGCCGATGTCGTACCCGGGCGCACAGCGACGCAGCAGCCTCCCGCGCCTCGTCGCCTTCACCTCACGTGAACCAGCGGCCAGCCGTCGCCCTGTCGGTCCAGCGTCTGCCCTCCGCCTTCTCCGCGCCGGGTGGCGAATCGCAGCCCAGTGGGCCGACTCGGATGGCAGCCTACGGCTGCTTCTGGCGATTCCGCATCCGCAGACGCAGGACGACATCGAGATGCTTCAGGCAGTGCTCGGCACCGACGAGTCCTTCCTCGAAGCCGAGCAGCGTGCGGAGCTGGTCCCTGGCGGCCGACGAACGGCCGAGCAAGCCATCGCCGAGCTGACCGCTGCCTGTGGAGTCGGCACCTCTGGCTGAACGCTGGTTATGCCGCCTGTAACAGGCAGTCCACGTCCTGCCCAGTTTTCGCGGCGAACGCGCCAGCCACAACGACCCATTCCGGGTCAGCTTCAGCGACTCCGACGGCGGATTCGGGGTCACCACCGCGCACCGAGCGCACACTCCGAGCGGCAGAGAGCCATGTCTCGGGGGAGATAGCAGAGCGAAGGGGGAGCCGATGGCGCGCAGTGCAGCACCGCAGGGCTCCACCCAACCTGCCGACGACGGCACCGGGTGGAGAGGGTCGATCACCCTCGGTGGACAGCGCCACCAGCGCCGGGGTCAGTCAGCCGCCGAGGTAGAGCGCAAGCTCGCCGGGCTCAGGATCGTCACGCAGCTCGACGCCGATCAAGCTGCCGCCGATGCCCTCGCCGAGCTGGCTTGGCAGGCCGCACTCGACAGCTATCTCGCGACTTCATCTCCAACTCCGGCGACGGCAGCGAGCTACCGCAAGATAGCCCGAGCCCACATCGAACACGCACCCTTCTGGTCACGCCCGGTTGCCGCCGCAACACCGGCCGAGATCGAGGCCTACGTCGCGACCCTCTCTCGCCGTGACGGGCACCAAGCCAGCCGAGCCACGCGCGAAGCCGTCCTTAGCCTCCTCCGCAGAGTTGGCGAGCACGCGGCCAACGTCGCCCACTTCGGCGTCAAGCGCAGCCCCGTCGCCGGTATCCGATTACCCGCGCCTCCGGCAGCAGCGCCAACGCCACAGCTCACTCCCGAGCAGGTCGACCAGCTCCTCGAAGCCGCAGGCGCGATCTCGACACGAGCCCGCGTCCGTTGGGGTCTCGCTCTCGAACTCGGCCTCCGCAGCAGCGAAGCCCTCGCCCTGACCGCGTCCGACATCGAGCAGGCAACGAAGACACTCCGGCTCCGAATCGCAGGCACGCTCGTTCGCCTCCCAGCATCGCCGCACCATCCGGCGGCCTGGGTTCGGCGGGAACTCGCGCAGCCCCGCACCTTCCCGATCCCACGCAGCTCCAACCTCGGCCATGCCATCGCGCAGCACCTTGGCGATCTCGCCGACCGTCGAGCCGCGACCACCCTCCCTCCGCGGCTCCTTGTGGAGCGCGCAGACCTTCTCGTCGGTATCGGACGCGGGGCAGCCGAACGCGGAGAAGCCGCCACCTACTCCCTGCCGAGCGACTGGCTCCTGCCTCGCCAGCGACGCCTGGACCTGCCGACCACCGAGGACAGCGACCGGCGCGCTTGGCATCGGCTTCTCACAGCAGTCGACCTCCCTGCGATGCCGAGGCGCGCGGCCCGTCGAGCTGCGGGAGCCCGGCTTCACCGGCTCGGCTGCGACCCTCTCGGCGTCGCCGCCGTTCTCGGCGAAGCCGGGGCAAGGGCGATGGCTCGACACCCAGACGAACTCACCCAGCGATCAGCAGCGGTGCTGCGCCTTGCGCTCCGCACGACAGAAACGAGATGACTATGAAGAGACGAACGTTGGCAGCCGTGGCGGTCGCAGGGATCGCCGCAGCGAGCCTCGCCGGATGCGCAAGTGGCGGAGGGGCTGGTGAGTCACCGACGGCTACGGCCGAGGCGCTGCTGACTGCGCTCGCAGACGGAAACGTGGAGCAGGTGCAGGTGCTGACAGGGATGGAAGCTGGCGACCCGATGCTCGCGCTCCTGCCGCAGGCGACGGAGAAGATCAGCGAGATTGAGGTTCTGACGGCCGACCCAGAGAACTTGGACGAGATCGCTGAGGTGGACCTTGATGTCGCCTACACACTCGGCGGCGAACGTCACGAGGGCAGCGTGCGGGTGAAGAAGGAAGGCGAAGAAGGCTCAGAAAGCTGGATTGCTTCGGCTCCGACGGCCACTGTGCAGACGAAGGCCAAGTCGTCGTTCTCGGTCGGCGACGCCGAACCATCATCGAGTTGGACGCTCCTCCCCGGTGTCTACCCGGTTGCCAGCTCGGCAACTTTCGTCAAGCTCGAATCGGACTCGGTCACTGTCGCAGCAGAAGCGTCCGGAACTGCGCCCGCGATCCCGGTCGTACTCGACGAAGAGGCTTTCCTCCCGGCGGCTCAGGCGGCAGTCGAAGAGGCTTTGGCAACATGCCTGGCAGACTTCGACCCGAACCGGACGACGCCGGAATGCAAGGGCTCTTACGCGGACATTCATCGCAACGGCTCCAGAACCACGGTGACGCTTCAGGGAGAAGTTCCGAAGCTCGCCGTTGCTCTCGCGAGCAAGAACGGCGACCAGCTTCCGACAGTCAACCTCCTCGCTGACGGTCCGGTGACCATGGTGGAGTCTGGGGCGTCGAACGTCACGCGGACGGTTGACTTCGATGTCGCCGTCGTACTGAACGCCGACGGAAGCAGCTTCGCCTCTATCAAAATCACGGACTAATTTCGGCCCGCACCAAACACCTGCACCCCGTCTCGAAACGTCGAGACGGGGTGTTGTGCTGTATGCGCCACTCGCACAGCAATGGCTCACGATCCCCGCAATCACGCCAGCGGCAATGACCCCGCGTACTCCCTGTGTACGCCGGACCACCCGGCACCACCACCACAGGAAGCAGAACACCATGTCCACAACAGCCACCGCTACCAACACTGCCGTGCTCGTCCACACCGCCCTTCGACTCCGAGACCTTGCCCTCTGCGAGGGCGCTGAGCTGGCCCTCCGTGTCGGCGAGGAGGGCCTCGACGGCGACCTCCGCGCCGACCTCCGCGAGGAGCTGGCGATCGCAGGAGCACATGCTCGGGGCCTCGATAGGTTCATCGAGCTGCTTCTCAACAGCGACCTCACGGGAATCCTCGCGGCCCTGATCGAGTCGAGTAGCGAGCGCGGGCTCGGCGACTCCGATGAGGCCGTGCGCGCCGAACTGCTCTGGCAGATGCTCAGCGATTTCGGGGCGTACGTGGTGGAGCACTGGAGCGTGGCAGACCTGGCAATCGCGGTGACCGAGGAAGATTTCCTGGGCGACGCCTACCCGTGAGCCACTGTCGGCTGGGTACACCAATAGGGGACATCCACTGCCGCCCGCACCACGCACCAGCGCCCCGTCTCGAAACGCCGAGACGGGGCGCTGGTGCACCCAGCAGCCCAGCTCAATCGTTGAGAAGATCGACGAAGGCGAGGTGACCGCCCTGGAAGTCGTCGATGTTCCGCTCCGCTTCGGGTGGTTCAAGATAATCCGGCCAGCGCGTTTGCTCCGACCAACCGTGCGCGGACGCAACCTGGTCGGACGTGAGCCCAACCGCATCCTTGAGGTTCGCGTAGTAGAGCTTCGCGCCGGTCAGATTCGCGCCGGTCAGATTCGCTCCCACTAGGTATGCCCCGGACAGATCGGCGTAGTCGAGACCAGCATGAGACAAGTTTGCGTTTCGGAAGTTGGCGCTGCGGAGTTGCGCCGAGTAGAGGCCCGTGCTGGTGAGGGTTGCCCCGTCCAGAATGACTTCCTTGGCGAATAGTTGATTCATGTTTGCGCCTGCGAAGCTCGCACCGCGAAGCCTGAGCCGGAAGAAGTTCACGGAGTCGAGCTCCAATCGTGATTCCGGCTCTTGTCTTCCGGTCACCCGCCCGAGCACCTCTGCCGCTGCTGCCACATCAGCGGGCACGTTCGGTGGCTCCTCGGTGCCTACAGGGCGAGAACCGTGCTCTCGGAGGAATGAGGCCAGGACCGACATCACGGCTTGCTGATCTCGCGCAGAATCCTGCGTGATTCGTTCCAGGGCGTGGATGCCGCCAATACGCACGAAGGCGCTCTCTCGGTCGCTGAGTTGGCGCAAAGCCTCAACATACATGGACGTGACATGCTCATCGCTCTCGCGGTCGGCGCGCGCTTTGGTCACTTCGTCGCGGCTGATAGTGAGGAACAGGGTGATGACCGCCAGGACTCCACCGGCCGCAAGCAAGACACTCTGTCTGGCTGATGCAACGGCCACGAGTCGCTGCGAGTCGGATACCTTGCTGCTCGACGAGATTGTGAGGTCGACGAGAAAGTCCGGGAGAAACAGTATGGCTATCACTGAGACGACCAGGTAGATACCGATGCCAATGACCCAAGGTCTACGCCCGTTTACGGCCCATAGGTTTCGCACGGATCAAGAATAGGGCGACCGACATCGACTCGGATCTGTTCGACGCTCCGACTCAAACTACCGGCGGCCCCGGACACCTTCGCGGTGGCCGCCTATTCCAGCGCTGCTCCGTCGCTGGCGCTCTGTGCCGCCTCTGCTTCCTGTCGCCACCGCTCGGCTTCCATCTCCGCCGCGATTGCTTCGTCCTTGCAAGTGCAGACAAACAGCCGATCGGTGTAGTCGTACTTCGGGTGCCGTTGAGAAGCTTGCCAGTCGAGGAACCTGCGCATGAGGGGCCATGTCGTCACTCGATGCCAAAGACTCGGACGAGCGAGCCACTGTCCAGTCGCCCAGACCGCTAGGGAGGACTCAACTCGACGAACACGCCTGCCGTAGCGACGCTCAGCCCGTTCCAACCGCTTGCGCGACTTTTCGAAGACCCTCCACAGGACCTCGTCGTCCTCGCCGAAACTCTGCCCAGTGACTACGTCCATGCGTCTCTTGAAGTCGTGGACGGCCATTCGCTCGGGATCGTAGATGTAGCGGGCTTCGTGATAATGCCAGAAATCGTGTGCCGCCTTTGCCTCTCCTTGTAGGCGAAAGTGCCAGTTGAGTAACCACTCACGCGCCCAGGCGCTTCGCCGAGGCTGGAGCAGCATCAGGTCAGGCGATTCCTCGACGGCCCAGTTGATGGAGTGCATTTGGTAGTCGTGGGCAACTCTCGTGTGCGGCGGCACGAGGCGCATGAACACCCTTGGTGGACCGTCTGTCGGATACGGCGGATCGCCGATCCCGAACACCGCTTGGAGCTTCGCTTTAGCCCAAGCCTGCCGGGCCTCAAGCGCTTTGTCGCTCCGACTGAAGGTTCGTTGGATGATCGGTCCGAGCACTGCTCCTATGACTCCAGAGAGGGCACCAACCAGCACCACGACCCAGAGAGGGTTTGTGGGCTCTGCACCATCGAGGGCTGTCGCAGCATTCATGGTGGAACGTTACGACGGTCATGTGCTCGTGTGCGAATCTGCATGCCTGGGCGCGGCAAAGCCGACGGGAGGGTCGTGGTTAGGTCGTCAGGGAAATCGGCCAACATCCAAGACCCCCAGCCGCCTCAACACCTCGCGTCTGTCGTCGCCGAGCAACTATCGACGGTTCTTTCTCTGCGATCCAACGCCGAACCGGGAAACGCCGAGACGAGCGCTACTGCTTGCTCAGTAGCGGGTTGCTCGCGCGATCAAGACGCGCTGCGCGACGAAGCGGAGAATGTCAATGTCGTGTTCCAGGGCGGCGGCCTCCGGCCCGGTTGGGAGGAGTACGTCTTCGTAGCCCCCTCCATCCATCTTGGAATGCACGATGCGGCAGCGGATCGCGTAGACCCTGTTTGCGAATTGCTCGCGCACGTCCGATTGCTGGTTGGTGAGCGAGAGCTTCTCAGTCCCGCGAATCTTCTTGTCTTTCGTGAGGGCCTTCAACCGACCTTCATCAGCCGACAGGAATTCGACGAGTTGCTCTTCCCTGACGCACGACTGGATGGTGGCGCGGAGCTGCTGACGCTCGCTCTGTGAGCCGTCACCTGCTCCGGCGAGTGCGAGCAGGCGGGTGATGTCGCGATCTGTAGATGGGTCGAACGCCGGATCGAGGATCGTCGACCGAAGGTCGTGCACAGCACGAGCGCGAGCGAAGTAGCTAAAGAAATACTCGACCGACTGGTAGTACGCGAGGAACTCCAGTGTGGGCAGTTGCCCGCCCTGCCGCCCGTACTGGTACAAGTGCAGGGCCTCGGCCGCGTACTCGTTCCTTGGAAACTCTGGCACCTTGGTGGAGTCCTCGAAGGGCATCACTTCGCGTCGTCGGTAGCGGCGCGGGATGCGAAGCGGTAGGCCGTAGGTCACGTCGAACTCGAACGAGATGCGGTGGATGGTCTCTTCCAGCAGCTCTCTGGCGAGATCGTGAGTCAGCTCATTGGCACCTGTGATGCAGACCATGTTCCCGGCAGGGTGCTCCAAGACTGCGCTGGCGAGTGCGGTCCCCGGGAGGAACTCGACGCCCAGGCCTGACTGATGATCTGTCAGCTCCAAACGCCATGCATTGCGTACCAGACGCGGGAACTCGTGTATCGACAGGTGGTGGTCCAGCTCGCTCGTTTTGAACTCCACTCCGGGCAACGTGCTGAGGCGACGCGACCGCACAGGGTTGTCCACGAACGCCGTTATCGTGCCTGCGATGGGATCGAAGAACGCGGCGAGGTCGTCGATGAGCCGGATGTCCTCGAAATTTTCCTCCAGCAAGTCATCTACGTGATCCTTCGGAACGCGAACTGTTCGTCGGTCACGGTCGCATGGAAAGTCGATGTAGACGCCGACGATCATCTCGCCGTCGCCGTACTCTCGGTCGACGCAGATGTGAACGGGCAGGTCGGCCGCCTGTGCGCGATTCTGGAGAGCCTGAAGTTCTGGAGTGAGCCTGTCCAACTTGGGCAAGTCGAGATGATCCGTCATGCTCCGACGCTAGCAACGACGGCAGCCACCGTGTTGCCACCGCCTACTCGGCCTCGGACAGAAGCCCCAGCGTGAGCACCGCCAACAGGCCACCGAGGATGTCAGCGAGCCCGTCGAACGACTGGTCGACCACGGCCTCAACGCCCCGCGCCTGCCGCCGCTGAGCGACTGCGCCCGCCACGGCTGCGCCGCGTGCGCCGAGCGCGGACGGGGGAGGGGAAGTGGGGTTCTTGCCGCCGTCGCTCGCCGCAAGCCAAAGCAGCGCGTCGGTGGCTTTGTCGCCGAGCGTTGATGCCCAAGTCGGCTCTTGCTGGCCGGTTCCGCGCTGCTCCTCGATGAGCCCGTCGAGGGCCAGTAGGTCGGCTTCCAGTTCGTCGACTTCGGCTTCCTGCGCCAGCACGCTTGCGTCGCAATCGGCCGCGTCGGTCAGGCGAACCATGCGGGCCTGAGCTGCGAGCGCTGCGGCGCTGATTGGCTGCCAGTTTTCGAGTTTCTCGGCAACGTCGAGGGCTTCGGACGCACGCTCCTTAGCGCGCATTCGGCGGGCTTGTCGAGCTGCGCTTTCGACGCTGGTGTCCCGACGCTGACAACGCCTTCCGCCGTGCTTGGAGTCCCTGCACATCAGGCTGCCTGCCTCTCGTTGTCCGGTCCCTCTGAAGCGACTTTCGGAGGTGCGAGTCGCGCGAGAAGTTTCGACGAGATCGTGTCTGCTCGGGCTTCGGAATGCCCTCCGTCGACGAGCGCCGCACGGAGTTGTTTTGCAATCTGCGGAGCGAGCACTGGGCGCACCTTCGGAGGCAGCCGTTGTGAGATGAGCACGAGGAGATTCTTCGACCAGACTGCCAGCTCGGCGGGGTCGGTGGACACAGGCGGAACGAGCTTTCCGGGAGCCTTGATCTTGCCGGGATCGGGGTGCGCGGCACGCAGCACGGAGCGCAGGAGCTTGCCCGCCTCGCGCACCTTCGCGGTGTGCTGCTTGCTTGCCTCGGCGAGGTCGGCGGCAGCCTGCTCGCGAGCCTGCTCGGCTTCGGCTTTGAGGCGTCGGGCTTCGCCGTCGGAGTGCGTGCGGGCGTGCTCTGCGACCTGCTCGGCGGTGATGCCCAGCTCGCGCAGGCGCTTGCGGGCAGAGGCCCGGGCAGAGGGGCTCAGTCCGGCGTCGACATCGGCGATCTGCTCCACTGCCCACAGCCACACAGCCATGCCCAGAGCAGCCTGGCCGTAGTTCATGCCCGGCAGGGTGACCGCGCGAATCAGATCGGCCAGCGGTTCCGCCTGCCCAGAAGCCAAGGCGTGGATGCTCGCCTCCCGTGCCCACTGGTCGCGGGCATCCCCGCTCAGCGTCTTCAGTCGGTAGACATGGGCTCGGCCAGCCCCGGCCGCCCTGCGCACCTTGGTCACCCAGCGCGCGTCTTCGAGGAGCGTGAGCATCCTGCTGCCGGTCGCGCGGCCCATGCCGAGTTCGGTGGCGATCCACGAACCCGTGGCGAGGGAACCAGACCAGCCCTTGTCGGTCGCCGCCTTGATCTCTGCGAGGCCCATCACCGCCAGGGTTGCTTTCGCTTGCGGGTGCTGCCGCGCTGTGACGACGTTGTCCGGTCCCCCAAGAGTGAGACGACCGACAAGACGACGAGCTGCCGATTCGGCCAGCCGCTCCCGCTCGCCAAGACCACCCGCCTGCCCCGAAGGCAGGATGCCTGCGGCGAATGACGAGTGCAGGCGGAGAGCCTTGTTCCAACTGCTCCGCGAGCGAGCCTGCGCAGCAACGGCCGGGACGCCGGACCGGCGGCACGCGTCACGGATGGCGTCGAACGTCTCGTCGGGACGGAGGCGAGCCAGCACAGCGAGGAGGAGGCGCTGACCGTGCACACCCGACGCCGACGGCGTAGTACGCGCGTCTAGCGAGCGGATGACAGCAATGAGGTCAGACACGTCCATAGGACGATGATAGCTGGTGAATCTGAGAGGAGCTATATCAGGCAAGGACGTAGTCCGTAGCCTGATTATAAGCACACTTTTCGGCCTTCTGCCTCGCAGTCGTCCAT
This sequence comes from Pseudoclavibacter sp. AY1F1, assembly GCF_002931075.1. Lineage (GTDB taxonomy): Bacteria > Actinomycetota > Actinomycetes > Actinomycetales > Microbacteriaceae > Pseudoclavibacter. The sequence goes on from NZ_PSTQ01000006.1 coordinate 53,238, forward strand.
CAAGTCCATACGGACGTTGTCCTGGCCGCTGGGACTGGCGAGCCAGCGCGGGAGGACGGAGCTTTGCTCCGGCCAGGCGGAGGCGAAGGGGAGAGCAAAGGGCAAGCGTCCGGCTCCGCAGCGGGGCAGGCGCAGCCTGCGGACCGGCGGGGAGTGCAGATGGCAGCGAGTGAAAGCGGAGACAGCCAGGGACCAGCGACCAAGGCCGGTAGCTACCAGCAGAGCTGGAGCTGGCGGGGCGGTACGGAGCGATGCGCGCGACGCGTCGCGTGTTCGTCGTTCGTTCGGCGCGGTGCTGACGCACCGCTACCTCTCTCACTCCTCACTCCTACCGCCATCCTCAACCGGGCTGCGCCCGCACCCACCGCTTGCCGCCCGGCCCGACCTCGCCGCGCATGCAGAACGCCCCGCCGGATTTGATCCCGGCGGGGCGTTGGTTCCTGCGAAGTTGCGGCCTACGCGGCGATGCTCTCCGCCTCGGCAGCGACCCAGCGCTGGAGGCTGCTGCGCGGAACCGCGAGACGCTTGGCCGTGCCCGCGACACTCGCGCCAGCTTGAACGGCGGCCACGGCTTCGGCACGGCGGGCGGCCTGCCCGTCCTCGTCGAGGTCGGCGTAGGCAGTGGTGCCCGAACCGGTCGCGGTCACCGTGCTCACGGCCTTGCGGGCAGGGCTGCTAGGTGCAGGGCGAGCAGGCGCTGCGGACACCGGGCGGGCAGGTGCTGCGGACACCGCCCGGGCAGTCTGCACACCAACCTCGGGCACGTCCTGCTCAATCTGCTCGGTCACCTGCTCAGCGTCGACGGCGGTCGCGGGCACCAACACCTCGGCGGGCTGCTCAGCGCGCCCGGGCACCACCTTCTCGGCGTCGCGCCCGACCCGGCGGGCAGGCCGCTCGGTGTCGTTCGACGGACGCGTGATCGGGGTCTCACGGAGGATGAACGCGCGCGGTTCGGCGGACTGCTCAGGCGCTTCCGTTGGTCCCTGCTCGACGTGCTTCCCGCGCTTCGGTGCGGGCGCAATCGCGAGGTCGAGGATCGCGTGCGTGCTGGCGAAAACCACGCTCGGGAATGCACCGGCAACGACGGCTCCAGCGATGGCAGTCGCGGCCACGGAGTTGGACCCGAGGAGGACGTGCGCGACCTGCGCGGCGACGGAACCGAGAGTGAGAATCGCCAGGCAGCTCCACGCGAAAACCGCGCCCTCTCCGCGCGCTCGGCGCACCACGGCGACGAGGCTGAAAACGAGGATGCCGCCGTCGACGATCACCGGCACGAGCGCCGACATCCAGCCGGGAAGCAAGGCCCACTCGCCGACGGCCATGAGGCCGGGAACGCCTGCCGTGAAGCTGACGATTCCGAGTGCGGCGACGAGCGCGGTAACGGCCACAACGAGGGTGCGGGTATCACCGTGCAAGCGGGTGCTGGTGTTGGACATGGTGCGCCTCCTCGGGCGTCGAAAGTGGGGATGCCGGGGCGACGGTTGCCGCCCTGGCAGGGGACTAGGCCGCGTGTCCGGACGAGCGAAGTCGTGTCATCGCGACCTCACTGCTAGAGCTACCTGGGCGGGTCGCGGCGACCTCGCGCAGTGCGTCCTGCGCCTTGCCGAGCCAGGACGCGACGAGGTCGACCGTGCTGTCGGAGATGGCTGGAACCGTGAACACCTCGCCCTCGAACTTCTCGCCAGCGGTGGTTGAGCGGGAGATGCGGTACTGCGCGACTCCTTCGTCGTCGACCTCGCCGTCGAGCATGGCGGACGAATCCAGAGCGTGGTGGCGCTGGAAGTACGACGCCAGTGTGAGCGCCGTGACGCGCTGGCGAATCAGTGTCGGCATGGGCACATCGCGCTGCTCACCCCGGTCTTCGTCGGCGAGCGCCCAGTGGGCGACCAGTTCGTCGTAGCGGATGGTGACGCTCGTCTCGGCGATGTCGACGGAGAAGGAATCGGGAACGCGGACAGTGATCATTTTGGGAGCCTCCTCGGCTTCGGGGTTTTCGGACAGCGCTGCCGCCTCAATCGCGACTCGCGCGGCTTCGGCGTCGAGCCAGGCATTGGCGACCGCAATGGAAGCTGCGTCTGGGGCAGCGACCTTGAATCGGTCGAGGACGGTTTGACCGCTCGGCGTGAGAGCGAGGTAGTGCCCGGACGATTGCACCTGAACTTCCGTCCGAGGGGTGAACTTGCGGCGTGCGAAGACGCGGGCGGCCGCAAGCATCAGTCCCTCACGAGCGTCGGGGACGCTACCGGTGACCGTCTTCAGAAAGGCGGAGCGAGTGACCTGCGCTTTCCCGCCGCCGACGGACAGGGTGAGGGTGTTTCGGGTGCTTCGCATGTTGGCCCTCCTTGGGCTGTTGATCGTGCGGGGGATGCCGGGGCGGGCGTGACGCCCGCCCCGGCCGGTTGCTACTCCTCGTTGGGCTCTCGCGCGTCGCGGTAGGGCTCCGGGTCGAGCGGGCCGTAGCCGTCCGTGTCCTTATCGGTTAGGCCGCCGTCGAGGTAGCCGAATGCGTCCTCCAGGGAAACCTCGACGGCGGCATCAACTTCCTCGAACGTCGTCGAGTCGGTGATGTCCAAGAGGTCGAGCGCGGAGCGCAACTCGCTCTCATAGATCGCGTACGCCTCCTCGGTAAGCGCGACCAAGAAGCCTTCCCAGTTGTCGTTCTCGCCGTCAAGGTCGAAGGCATCGCTCTCATAGTTCGGCGTGTTCGAGCGGATGAAGTCGTAGTGCCTGGCAGGGTCCGTCGTCGGGCTGCCAACCGCTCGCTCGATCTCGGCGGCGAGGTCGTCGTAGTTGCTCATGTTCGTGTCCTTCTCTGTGGTGTCGCCCGCTGGTCGCGGTGGCGATGAACATAGCGTACCATATAGAACACCGAAATGTCTTCAAAGTCTCTCCCTCATAATGAACGGATGCCCATGTCAGACCCCCTCGCGCATGCCCAGCACGAACTCGCTCGCGCAGTCGCACTCGCACGTGACCTCCCTGAAGGCGACCCCCGCGCCCGGCTTGTTGCGACCGCACAGATGGAAGTTGAGCTGCGCGAGGTTGGCTTGCAGGAGGCTGTCGACGAGGCTCGCGGCTTCGACCCTCCGCTCACCTGGACAGAGATCGCCGAAGCGCTTGGTCTGTCTTCCCCGGGCGCAGCCGCTGCCCGCTTCGGCCCAGGTGCTGCGGCGAACCGAGCGCGCGCCGCCGAGCGCTCTGCTTCCCGTTCGGCCATCGCGGCGGATGTCATTGCCGACCGCCCGAAGCCGGACCTGCCCGGGTGGTCGCTGGCGGAAGCCGCCGAAGAACTCGGTATCACTCTCGCCGCTGCTCGCGTTCGTCTGGCGCGTGCACGGAAAGCCGCGCGCGAATCGTGCACTGAGGCTGAGCTGGAGGCCAGGATCGAGCGCGTCAGTGGCGGCGTCGGTCGGGCTGCCGTGCGCGTGCTCGACCTCGACGTTCTTCGTACTGGCTCACAGCCCACTCACAGTTAGTTACATATAGATTACCTATAGGAAGCCCGGTTTGCCCTGGGCAAGTTTCCTTCTCCAAGAGACTGTGGTGGTCTGGTGGGAAAGGCTCCCGAGATTCGTCTCGGGAGCCTTTCTGTTTGCCTAGCGGAAGAGTCGTCGCATGTGGTTGACCTGCTCCGGAGTGAGGCTCCATCGTCCGCCCTTGCCTGGTCCCTCGTAGTGCAGTCGGAGCCGGGCGCGCAGTCTCTTCTCGTCGATGTCGAGTTCGTCGGCGAGCTGCGCCGGAGTTGTCGGCGTAGGGCGGCCGGTCTGAGGCGTCCGTGGCGGTTCGGGCGCTGGTGCTGCCAGTGCGGGCTTGCTCCGTGGGGACACTGTGCGTGCTGCCATCCATGCGCGAACCTCATCGGCCATGGCTGCGCGCGCTGCTTTGAGTCGCGGGTGCGGGCAGGGGTTGCGTCGGAGGTTCAGCGGGGGAGTCCAGGCGCGGATGATTGCCGTCTCGAATCCCTCCTGTTCCGCCAGTGACAGGGCTACTGGTTTTGCCCACACCGCGATGCTGAGGTGCTGATGCATCCACTCCGTCAGTCGCTCGTCACCGTCGTCAGCCAGGCCGTAGTTCGCTGGGCGCTCTGGCTTGTCCGGATTTCTTGGTACTGCGCGGAGATTGAGTGGCTCGCGCAGCAGGGCGGCGAAGCTACGGCGCACGGTTGAGCTTCCCGTGCGCGTAGAACGTCCGGGCAGGGCTGCGAAGTGGTCGCCGAGTTCTCTCGTGCGCAGGCTGTCCTCGCTCTTGCCGACGTAGAGGGCGCGGCTAACTTTCGCTTCCAGTCCGAGGTCTCGCCAGGCTCGTTCGTCTCCGTAGATCGCATAGAGGCCCGGTGATGCCGGGACATGCGCGGCTGCCTCGGCCACTGGCCAGGTTGACCCGGAGAGGGCTCGGAGTGCGTCGGCTGCGGCGTCCATGCCGCCGACGGTAGCAGTGGCCATGGACAAAACTGCGCTCGTCGTTTTATTTCGCTGTTCTATATGATACATTTAGGACATCGAAACGGGACCGACCCGGACGGAGAGGAATCCAGCCATGACCGCCACATCCCCCAGGAAGTCATTCCGGGACCACCTGCCCAGCATCGGAATCCCGCGCCCGCGACCCATGCGCCGCAGCACCTTCTATGTCCTCTTCTGGGGCGGCCTCGCTATCGCAACTGGCTGCGCATCCCTCGCCGCTTTCACCCACCTCGCGTCCGAGGCCGACGCTGCCGCCTACCGCTCGCCTGGCCCACTCCCCGTCGTCTACGTCGACCAGAACGCTGACCCGGCACCGACTGCCGACGCGCCCGCCCCGGGCGTCGACCCCGCCGCGCTGCCCGACCTGTCGGCGGCCTTCGACGGTGCTGTGGTCGCGGCGGCGGCACCAGCGCCAGTCGCTGAGCCTGCGGCGGTTGCTGACGCCGAGGGCATCACTGTCGAGTACGCGGGGGAGACCGGTGGCGAGGCTGCTGCGCCTGCTGCTCCGGCCGCCACTGGCGGCGGCATCGACTACTACTACACGCTCGACGGATACGCGAGCACGCTTTCGCAGGGCCAGGCCATGATCGACGCCTGCACCGGTGGTGTCACCGAGATGGGTTCGTATGAGGCCACGCCTGGCCTCGATGATGTGTTTGCTCTGCACAGCCACTGCGGCGGCGATGCGATCACCTACGCGCCGAACGGCACCACGGTCGCCATCGGCTCCGAGGTCTACTCGCTCGGCCCAATCGTCGCGAGGCTCTCAGCGTTCGGCAACACGTCGGACGACATCCCGACCGGCTACGACGGCCTCTGGCAGTCCTGCTACAACGGCGCGAGCGACATGGCTTTCCGCTCGCTGACCCTCGTTCGCTAGCCGCTCGCCCCTTCCTCTCCCCATCCTTCTCGACAGAGAGCAGCATTCGCATGTCCGAAACCTTCGCGCCCGCAGTCCGCATCGAGCACCTCGGTGAGACCGGCTACGCCCTCGCCCACTCGCAGTATTGCCCCGCGCTCATCCCGATTTTCAAGGCCCACGGCGGCCGCTGGCAGCGCGACGCGAAGGCCTGGATGATTCCCGCCGCCCGCGTGGAGGTGCTGGAGGCCGCGACCGCGCAGTACCGCTCGGCGCACGCGTCCGGTTGGATCGCCGCCGGGGGCTACGTGCTCCCGCTCGACACCGTGATCCCCGGGGTCTCGGTCGACGAGGACGGCAACTTCTGGCAGATCGTCACTTCCGACAGTCGCCGCTTCTACGACGATCAGGCCGAGGAATGGGTCGAAGACTGGGCTGCCGTAGTGGTGATCGCAACGGCGGAGCAGGCTGCTGATGCAGCCGCCAAGCTCGCGGCTGAACAGGCTGCTCGGGATGCGAGGCAGGCGCGCACGGAGGCCCGCCTGTTCATCGAGGGCACGGCGGCGAAGGAGCGCGTGGACCAGATGCTCTTGCGCGACTTCGGGGCCGTCCAAGCGACATTCGAGCTGCGCAACCTGGGCACCGATCCGAGGCTCGGCGGTCTGAGTGCTCACCTCGACCCCTCGCGCGGCCTCGCATGGATTCGCTCGTGGTCGGCGACGATGGACGAGCGGCCGGACGTGGATGTGGCCCGCGCGATCACACTGACGGACGAAGTGCGCGAAGCCATCGAGGTCGCCGCCGCCGAACCGAAGGAGTGGGGCTGATGCGGGCGCGAGACAGCCTCGCGTCCGCCGTTCTCGGCCTCGCGCTGCTCCTCGCAGCCCCAGCCGCCGCCCTGGCAGCACCACTCGGCGGCGACTCTCCGTCGAACACCGGCACCGTTTCGGTGGCCCAGATCGCCGCAGAGCAGCGCCAGTCCTATCGGACGCCAGCCCTCGCACCCGCCGCCCTCCGCGACGGCGCGGGCGTCTCCGTGACGGTGCGCCCGGCCGTGATGCTGCCGACGAGCGGCCCGATCACCGACGACTTCGGCCCACGCATCAGCCCAACGGCCGGTGCTTCGTCGGACCACCAGGGCATCGACCTGGCCCCAGGCGCGGGCACGCCGATTGTCGCCGCCGCAGACGGGGTTGTGACCGCCATGCAGCCCGTTGACAACGGCGGCCTCGGCGTGCACGTCATCGTCGAGCACCCAGGTCTCGGCGTCCGCACCGTGTACGGCCACGCGCTTACTCGCTCCATCGCTGTCGAGGTTGGGCAGCAGGTGCAGGCGGGAACGCAGATTGCATCTGTTGGCAACACCGGCACCTCGACGGGCGCTCACCTGCACTTCGAGGTTCGCGACCTCGCGACCGGGGCAGCCTCCGACCCGGTGGCGTGGCTGGCCGGTCACGGAGTCGGGCTGTAGCCATTCCTGATCGGTAGCCTGAAGACAGCGCTCACGTTCGGAGTGCGCCGGACAGATGGAGTCAGCATGCCGCCTGTAGTCGAGCCTCCTCCAGAACTTCTTGGGCAGCCACTGGCGGCGTGGGCACTTGCCGTTTCGCTGTGCAGCTTCGCCATCGCGTCAATCGCTCTCGTGTGGCAAATCGTGAAGCACTTCCTCGACGGTGGCCGAGTTCGCGTCTACCTCAACACGGCTGTTTGGCAGCCCGAGTTCATGGTTGCGACGAATCGAAGTGGCCGCTTTGAGTTCAAGAACGATCAAGCGGCGCGCGCGGTCACGCATGGACGTGGCCTGGAACTGGCTCAACTGGTCATCGAAAACCCGGGCAAGGTGCCGGTGACCATTTACTCGCCCGGCTTCCTCATCACCGGTCACGGCAAGAAGGAGCACACCGTTTCGCCGAGGAGCTATGTAACTGGTGACGGGTACGGCCCCGACGCGGCCATCGGAGATTCGGTTGTTCGGCTGGAGCCATACGGGCGGGTGACCTTCTTGCTCGACTACCTGAGCATCCTGCCGCTCGCCTTCGAGGATGACGGGACGGAGCGAGTCTGGCTTCGAGGCCACGTCGGAGTCGCAGGCCGAACGCGACGGCCGCAGAAGTCATCGCGTCGACGCCGTTGGAGGATCGAACGAGACACCTACACCTCGATTGTCGGCAGTCCGGACTTCACCCCTTTCAGTGTGATGTGGCGGGCGATGTACCCCCAGTTGCCTGAGAAGGTGGAGGACGAAGTCGACCGCCACCCGATGCACGGCAAGCCAATCACTCGCGGGATGTTGCGCTACATCCTTGACGAAGCGATGGCCAGGTTTGAGGTCCGTCCCGAACGGGCTCAGCTAGAGACGGCGTTGGAGGAGATCGCCAAGTCAAGGGACGACAAGTTACCGATGCTGCCGCTCATGCTCTACGAGGCATACGACGCCCTCGACCGCATGGACGGACACCTCACCGGCTGGACAGAAGGCCTGGCGTTCGCGCGAAGGGCTGCGCACCCAGACAACGGGGGCTCGGGGCGTGCGACTGAGGCTCCTTCCGTCAGCGGACCAGCATCGACGCCCGATTCCGATAAAGGAGAGGTGGCAGCTCCACCGAACGACTCAACTCCGTAGAAGTGGCTGTCGAGATTGTCGGTGGCCGATGCGACCCTCACGCCATGGCCGCCACCACCACACTCACACGCACACGCACTCTCGACGACGAGGTCACTGTCGAGATGGTCGACGGGCAGCCCGCCGTCTTCTGGTGGCATCGCTTCCCGTACGTGGTCGAGGGCCAGCCGGTGCTGTTCTACCGGCGCAAACCTGGCCGGTGGTGGGCGGGGGAGGTGGCTGTCACCAGACTCGACGACGAGTTCTGGCGTGTCAGCGCCGCGCGCGACGGGGCGAATGACGAGGCGCAGCTTTACGACCTGAAGTTCGATGGGACGCGCTGGTCATTGGTGTTGGCGTGGTGAGCGCGTCACTATGCTTTCGGCGAGTACGCGTTGTTTCTCGAAGCCGGACCAGGAGGCACCATTGTCGAGTTCTAGTTCAGGCCTTGGGCCACTCGGGAAGCTGCGAAGTTGGACCAATGCCCATCCTGGCTGGACGATCTTCTGGGCCATAGTGATCGCTTTCGTAGCACCACTGGTGTTGCTGTTCAGCCTTCCTCTTGGCACAACGATGGGCGAGGGCATCGCTGCCGTTGCAGCCTCAGTCACGCTCATCACCGCCCTCGCCATCGCGGTCAAGGCAGACGAAATTAGCCGTGCGCAGCTCGACTACCAGATCCGCGATGCGGCACGTCTAGGGCTGACTGACCTCACCACGGGGGAGACGGCCGAAGCTCGCGACATAATCGGTTCGCTCATCTACAACACTCTGGCCCGTCAGACCGCCTCACGCGCAGACGTGATCCGAAGCTACTTCCGGCTGATGTGGGCCATAGAGCGCGCAGGTGCTGTGGTCGAAAGCTTGCGAGGGCACAAGGATGTGCAGAAGGAGGCGGTCTCAGCATGGGCATGGCATCTCGACGAGATCGCGTTCAACGTTTGGCTCATTGGGACGACTGAACAGGCGGACCGTCATCTTGGCCTGGACGACCTGGATGCACGACGGAGAGCAAGCGGTGTTATCCAAGCGCTCAGCTCCGTACGGACCGAGTCCGCAGGCGATAACTGGAGCATTGTGAGCAGCGAGGCGAACTGGACTGACGAGGCTGCGGCCAAGCACGCCCTCCTGCGTTGGCAAGAAGAACAGCGCGAACGCCACCCAGCCTCCAAGGCCCTGCGTTTGGGCAGTCGGATGCGGGTACTCGTTTGAGACTGCGTCGAGATCGTCGGTGAAACCGCAGAACCCCGGCACCAATCGGTGCCGGGGTTCTGCGTCCACACGCGGGGCCCATCGAGGGGGCTTACCGTCCCCGCTGCCATCACAAGCTCGCGTACCGCTGCGGCGAGTTATCGCAGCGCTGTCGAATCTCGGAGGCTCGTGTCAGCATGACTTCATCTGATCCACCGACCGAAGGGGCTCCGATGTCCGCCACAGACCTGAGAATCGAGCACGACGCAGGGGTCATGTACCTGCTCAGAAACCGAAGCAACTCCACCATCACAGAGATCGAACTCCTCGAACCGGCGGGAAACTCGCCCTTCAAGAAGCGCCCACAGGGCGTCACTCTGCGCCCGAACGAAGTTCATCCCTTTTCGCTCATCACGGGGCATCAGGGGCGTCTCCGGCAGCTCGACGCCGTTTGGGATGTGCAGCCGACGCCGGTCCCGCTCGACGTACCACCGAAGGCGAACTAACAGCGTGGAAGCCGCTACCTGGATTGCGTCTATCGCGACACTTATCGCAACAGGCGTGGCCGTGTGGAGCGCCGTCGTCGCGAAGAAGGAGCGCAAAGCGAGCGCCAGAAGCGCCGTGGCTAGCGCAGAAAGCGCCGCCAAGTCGCTCGCGGCCCAGCAAGAACTTGCCGACGCGCTGGGCTCCATCGAAGCCATGCAGCGAGCTGACCGGCGTGTTCTATGGCAGATTGAAAATCACGGTGGCGGCATCTACGAGCTGCTGAACATCGGCAAGGTCAACGCAACCAACGTCAAGCTCACCGCCAAGCCGCGAACCGGAGTCAGGCTGAAGGCCTGGCCCGAGACTGACGTGAAGATCGGTCGCGACGGCGGAAGCAAGAAGTTCGTTGTCGACTACCGGGGAACCACCGCCTCGATCACCGTGACGGTCACCTGCGCCGAAGACCCCGACGGCCAGGAGCGAGACCTGACCCGCTGACACGCACAGAACCCCGACACCGATTCGGTGCCGGGGTTCTGTGTTCTGCACGCGGCGGCCTGCCCGGGCGGGCTACCAATCCCGCCGCTGTCCGAAGCCCGCACCGCTGCGGAGAGCTTTCGCAGCGGTGCGGGGCGGGCCGCCGCGTGGGTCTACTCGGTGACCACCACCAGGTCGCCGGGCGCGATGTTCTCCTCCAGGCTGCGGATGCCGTCCCTTGTCGGGATGCGGACGCATCCATTGGAGCCAGCGCCAGCGTCAGCGTCGGGGCTCATGTAATGGAGCCCGACCTCGCCACTGTTCTCGGCGAAGCTACTCCCAGTGTGGAGGCTGGTCAGCAGGATCGGCTCGCCCTGCGTCCACGGCTGTGCCTCCTCATCGCTGTACTCGGAGACGACGTATCCCATGCCCTGCGGCGTCGCGACCTCGCCGCCGAGCACTAGCTGGCCAATGGTCAGTTCGTGCTTGTCGCCCTTTGCCACCCTCAGGCTGGCGTCGCTGAGGTCGACAGTGATCGTGCGGGGCGTTTGCCACTCAGCGACTGGCGCGAGCTGCTCGCTGGGCACCCAGGCCGACGCCGAGCGGATCGAGGTGTCGTCGCTCTGGCTCGGGATCATCACCTCGACAAGACCGCACGAGTGCGTGCCCGTAACCACGGCAGGCACGGCGGTCTCAGGTGCCCACGGCATCGTCGAGGAGAGTTGATAGCCGGTGGCAGAGAACTTCCCGGGGGAGGACTCGACGTAGATGTCGGCCCCCCTCCCGACGATGCTCGCTGTCCGCGCCTGAGTCGGGAGGGCGTCGGTCGCATGCGCGCCAACGATGGTCGTCGAGGTCAGAGCAGGCTGGGAGCCGGTCACGGTGTCAGATACGCACGATGGATCGAGCGGGCCGACTGCTCGGATGGTCGAACCGGCAGTCGTTGTCTCGGTCGGGGCTGGGCCTGCGGGGGCGGACGCGCACCCGGCGAGTGCGAGAGCCGCGAACGCGAGGGCTCCGGCGGCGAGGGTTGTCTTCTTCATGGTCGTGCTCATTTCTGCGAGGTGCTGCGAGGGGGGGGTGGTGCCCCGGGCCGTCGCGTGACGGCCCGGGGCAGGGGATTAGCCGGAGACGACTGGCTTGGCGGCTGCTGGCGCGACCGGAGCCTGCGGTGCCGGGGTCACCGTGACGGTGGTCGGCGTCGGAGTGACCGGCACCTCGGGCGTTGGCGTCGGGGTTGGCTCCACAGGCACCTCCGGGAGGCGCTCGTTCACGGCGGAGACCGTGATGACCTTGTCGTGGCCCTCGCCAGGCGCAATCTCGACGTTCGTGAACACCGACTCGTCCTGCGAAGTCACCGTGCCATCGGCGGCGATCTCCAGAACAGCGCCGATGCCAGCCGGGTCGATGCCATCCTCGGTCGACACCTCGGTGATCGAGTAGCTCCCGTCGCCGCAGCCGAGGGTTTCGAGGTGAGCGTCGCCGCCGGTCGTCGTGACCTGCCAGGCGTCGATCTCGCCGGTCGCCATCAGGTGAGCAGACACCGACTCGGCCGCTGTCTGGGCCGCAGCACCGGTCTCGCTGTTGGTCACCAGTGCTGCGTCGTAGGTCGGCTTGGCCTCGGCGAGCGTCGCCGTAGCCTCGTCCAGCACTACCTGCGCGGCGTCCCTGTCCTCCGTCTGCACGGCCAGGTTCGCTTCGGCATCGGCAGCAGCCTGCGATCCCGGCTCAGCCGCGTCGACTGCCGCCTGTGCGTCATTCACGCGGAGCTGAGCGGCGTCAAGCACTCGCTGGGCGCTCCCGACCGCGCTGTTTGCGGTGTTGAAGCTCTGCGACGCCGCCGAGAGGTCGGTCTGCGCAGTCATCCAGGCGTCGAAGGTCGAGATGCGCACGCTCTCCAGCGCCGGGTCACGCACTTCCTGCCAGCTCGACTCGCTGATCCGGTGCGTCGACCCTGTGCCGGGCGAATAGACAACATCGAAAGTGGCCTCGACTGGGTTGCCGTCCTGGTCGGTCTTTTCGATCTCGATGACCGTCGCACCCGGCCTGACGAATTTCATGCATTCCGGATAGGCGTACACGGTGCCGTCGTCGGCGCGGGGGAGGACCACGGACTCCCACCAGTTGGCCTCAGCGGCCTGGGCGGGAGCGGCGGTGATGCCGAAGCCGGTGCCGACGAGGGCCAGGCCAACGAAGGCGAGCGCGCCGAGGCGTACGGGGCGGCGGGTGCCGCGAGTAGGGGTTGGGGTCGTGCTGTTCATGTGGATTTCCGTTCGTCGGGGTCGTGCGTTGGTAGGGGTTAGGGGTCTAAGCGCGGTTTGAGAACCGCGAGAGGTAGTACAGGTCGAGGTCGGCGAGAGCCGGGTCGTCTGCCCGGACGGCGAGGGTGATGCCCGCCGCCCTGCCACAAATCAGGACCATGTCGAGGTAATGCCAGCTCAGGGCGCTGGTGGGGTTCTTGCGCAGGTACTCGACGAGCACGCTGGCGTCCAGGACGACGCCGACCGTCGGTGGGAACGTCCCGGGCACGTCGCTGCCCTGGTCACGCACCGCGCGGTGGAGGAGCCGAATGGCGTTGATGGCGTTCTCGGGCGTGATCTCGACGAAGGTTGCGCCGGGGATCGAGTTCACCTCCGCGAGGTAGCTGTCGAGGTCGGCCGCGACCGTGTGGTCGAGCTGCGGGTTCGTTGTCATGGTCGTGGTCCTGTCAGTCATTCGAAATCGCTCGGGTTGAAGTCGGAGAAGTCGAGGTCGGACGCCTCTTCGACGATGGAGTCGTCGAACTCGACGCTGTCCTCGATCACCTGGCCGAACTTCGGCTTGGCGGTCGATGCCTTGTCGAGCCAAGGCAGCTCGATGCGAAGGTGCGAAGTGCTCTGGGCGATGCCCGCCACCTCCTCGTCGGGAATCCAGAAGGTGCGAGCGCGCTGCGGAGTTCGGGAGCCCTCGTTCACGACGTAGCAGACGCCGCGTTCTGAAGCCGCGATGCTGTGGGCCGCGCCGCCGAGCTGTCCCATGCCCTTGCCGAGGATCGTGTCCGTCATGTCCACGGTTGTCGTGGCGTAGGAGACGCGTTGCTGGATCATGTCGCGCAGACCGGTCGGGATGACATCCGACTGCGGTTTCTGAGTCGCCGCAATGATGACGATTCCGGAAGCGCGGCCCTTGGCGATGATTCGGCGGATCATTCCCGCTCGTTCCAGCTCCGCCTTCTTCTCCTCCGGCGATGTGCCGACGGAAACGAGGTCCGCCATCTCGTCGATCATGACAACGATGAGCGGCAGCTCGGGAGAGAGCTGAGAGGGGCTGATTTTCTTGAGCCCCTGCGTCCGAAGCCACTCGTAGCGGCGATGCATTTCATCGACCAGGGCCGCGAGAACGGCGCTGGCGTGGTCGTCCTGGGTGGCGATCACGCTGAATCGCGGCTCCCAGAGCGTCAGTTCGACGAGTTTCGGGTCGAGGCCGATGATGGCGACGTTCTCCAGCTTGGCGATGCCCGTCAGGAGAGTGGTCGCGCCACCCGACTTTCCACCACCGGGGATGCCACCCAGCAGCGAGTTCATCTCCAGCAGACCGAGCGTCAGCGTCTTGCCATTGGGGAGCGCTGCAAAGGGGATCGCGGTCAGCGTCGGCTTGGCGTCGGTCGGGTATGGCTGGACGGTAGCGAGCGGGTCGACGCTGCGAGCTACGACGATGGTGCCGTCGAGCGCCGTGCGGTCCTCGACTGCCCAGCGCGTCTTCGCGATTGCCGGGACGAGTTGCTGGATGCGTGCCATCCAGGTCTCCGCGCGCTTCGAGGAGTCCTCGATGGTTGGAACTCGGACAAGAGTGATCTCGGAGAGGGCGTCGCCGTCCAGGTCGTGGTTCGCCGACAGTTCGATCTCCCACGGCTGGCAGCGGGACAGTTCGGCGAGCCGTGCGCGGAGCTGTGCGACTCCCGCGTCGAGCTTCGCGACTACGGCATAGGACTCGTAGGGTGCCCACTCGACGAGGCTCAGACCCTTGGCCTGCGCGTACGCGGCCGCCTGTGGAGCTGCTGCTGGCGAGGTGCCCGGCGCAAGCGACCAGCGGACCGCCATCGGGCGAAGGGCAGTGTCGGGCTCGTCTGCCATGCCGACGATGAGGCCATTCGACTGCGACATGATCTCGCGGGAGGACTCGATCTCCTTCGGCACGGGACCGAGGTCGATGCGGTCCGCCGAGAATCCGACAATCGTCAGCTCAGGAAGAAGCTGTGCAACGCGGCTCTCCAGTTCGTCGCGACCGCGCAGCGCTGCTGCCGCCGGGACCGGGGACAGAACGAAGCTGCCATCGCCGTTCGGCTGGATGACCCCCGCCTCCAGGACGCGCTCTGCCGTCATTCCGAAGAGGCCGCCGACCGCCGCCGCAAGCTGGCTCTGCGAAACCACGACGCGCTGAACGCCATCACGGTGGCGAGCGCCAGCCTCGCGAGCGAAGGCCATGCAGACGATCACGCCGAGTGCGACCGCGCCAACGGCAATCAGCTCCAGCCATCCGGGGAGGCTCCAGTACAGCGCACGCCCCACGTAGAGGAGAACGCCCAGCACAGCGGCGAGCGCGAATGCGCCAAGCGACACCTGCGCGGCCTTGCGCCAGCGCGGGCTGTCAGCCCACATGTCGCGAGCACCTGTGACGAGGTCGGCGACCGGCAGGCCGTACGGCGAGGAGGCCACGCGGGCTGCCGTGAGAACCATCAGGGGAACCACGACGACGAGCGCAATTGGCGTCAGCATGAGCGACGCGAAGACCGCCATCAGGCCGGACAGCCAAATGAAGACTGAGACACCCGTCAGGAACGGCCACCGCATGCGTTCGCCGGTGAACCGACGGTTGTCGACAGCGCTCGGGCGGTATCCGACCAGCGCGCTCAGGCCGAGAATGAAAGGCCAGGTGAGGGCCGCGATGATCGCCTTCGTGAGGAGCCATCCGCCGATGCTCTGGCGGGGGATTCGCGGAGGCGGCGGGGAGAAGTCGAGCTGCTGCTGAGCCATTGGTCTTGTCCTTCTAGTAGGCGCGGCGTGCGCCACGGTCGTCGGGACGGAGGGCCGCCCGGATGTTCTGGAGGGCTGCGGTGGTCGCAGGCTTCGCGTCGAGGTCGAGCGCGTCGATCTCGCGGAGGTCGGTGCCTGTGAGGCGGAGGGGCGTTCCTTCGGCTGCCGGGGTGTCGCAGTAGATGTCGAGGAGAAGATTCTGGACATCGGCGGTAAAGCACCCTCGCCAGTCCACGGCGGCGGCGAGTTCTGCGCGGGCTGCGGGAATCAGATCGCGGTCGATGAGGTCGAGGCGGAGGATCGGTGTCTGCGTGATTCGAGCTGGTGCGGTGACAGTCATGCGTGGTTCTCCTCGGTGCTGTTCACGAAGGCGTCGAGATCGGCCTCGTTGACCCGCCACTGTCCGCCGACGCGGCGGTGTCTGAGGCCCATCTCAGAGAGCAGGCGGCCGCTGGAGATCAGGTTCAGAATCGTGTCCTTGTGGACGTGCAGCCGGGTGGCGACCTCGGAAGCCGGGACCATCCCGTCCGCCTGCGTGTGACCCGACATACTGGAATCCTCCGTGATGCTGTTTGGTATTACGACAAGATTACCACCGAAGGAGGCCGCATGTGCGGAAAACTAGACAAAATCACGGCACAAGCGCCACCAGTTTCCGGACGGTCAGTTAGCTCCCAGACAAGATCGCGGGCTAGGGTCGACTGCATGCCTCCCACCGCCAAGCCCCAGCGACTGTCCGGTGCGCTGCTTCGCGCGGCGAGAGAGCTGCGCGGCTGGTCGCAGCAGCGTGTGGCCGAAGAACTCGGTGCCGGACGCGGGTCTGTAGCTGCGTGGGAGCGCGGCACGGTTGCCGCGCAGTGGCGGACGACCGTCGAGGGTCTGCTCGGCGAGGAGCTGGCTCGCGCTGAGGCTGGCGAGCAACCGCAGCCGATGACGGGTACTGAGTTCCGGGGGCTTCGAGAAGGCGCGGGGCTGTCACGCGAGGAGCTGGCGATTCAGCTCGGCGTCTCCGTCGCGACTTTGTCCGATTGGGAGATCAGCTCGGAGCTGCCACTGGCGCGAGCGGCAGAGGCGCGGCATCTCTTCGCAGCTATGAAGTCGCCAGAGCCCGGTCGAGCAGGCAGCGACGAGCGGACATCGTTGTCCGCGTACACTCTGGCCGAGCTGGCCGAGGAGATCGCTCGACGCGCTCGCGAAGAGTCCTAGCCGGGCTGCGGCGCTTCGGGCTCGGTCGGTCGGATTTAGCCCGAATGGGGATACCTGTCAGCACGTAGCGCGTCGGGTAGCGCGTCACGGAGGGTTTTTGCTCGCATCTGCAAGCAAAGAAAAGGCGGGGCCGGAGCCCCGCCTTTCGCTTACTACAAGCCGCGTCGCTTCAGCAGTGGCTCAATCGGTGCAGGCCCGCCGAGTAGGTCGCTGACCAGGCCTAATGCATCCCGAGAGCCACCCGGTTCGAGGATGGTTCGGCGGAACTTTTCACCCGCTTCGCGAAGGTCTTCCTGCTCCGCGAACCAGTCGACCGTTGCTGCGTCGAGCACCTCGCTCCAGATGTAGCCGTAGTAGCCGGCGCTGTAGCCGCCCGCGAAGATGTGCTGGAAGTAGGGGAGCGTGTACCGGGGCGGCACGGCGGGTAGGTCGAGGCCGTAGCGCTGCAGCACCTGCTGCTCGAACGCTTCGACATCGGTGACTTCGGCGGCTTCTGCCGGAGACAGCGAGTGCCACTCGAGGTCGATGACCGACGCTGCCAGGTACTCGCTGGTGCCGAAGCCCTCGTTGAACGACGCCGAGTCGAGGAGACGCTCGACGAGCTCCTCCGACAGCGGCTCACCCGTCTTGTGGTGCTTCGCGTAGTTGCGCAGCACCTCGGGCCACAGCATCCACATCTCGTTGACCTGGCTCGGGTACTCCACGAAGTCGCGCGGGACGTTCGTGCCGCCGAGGCTGGGGTAGCCGACCAGTGCGAACAGGCCGTGAAGCGCGTGCCCGAACTCGTGGAAGAGCGTCTCCACCTCGTCGAACGTGAGCAGCGTGGGCGATCCCTCCGCCGGCTTCGACACGTTGAGCGTGTTGAGCACAACCGTGGGCTCGCCGAGGAGGCGATTCTGCTGGATCACCGAGTTCATCCACGCACCACCACGCTTCGAGTCGCGCGTGTACAGGTCGAGCGAGAACAGACCGACCTCGGTGCCGTCCTCGTTGCTCACCTCGTACACAACAGCGTCGGCGTGGTGGCCGCGCAGCTCAGGCCGCTGAGTGAAGGTGACGCCGAAGAGGCGGTTCGCGGCGTAGAAGACGCCGTTCTCGAGCACAGCCGTGGACTCGAAGAACGGACGCATCTGCGAGGTGTCGACCGCGTAGTCACGG
Organism: Pseudoclavibacter sp. AY1F1; assembly: GCF_002931075.1. Lineage (GTDB taxonomy): Bacteria > Actinomycetota > Actinomycetes > Actinomycetales > Microbacteriaceae > Pseudoclavibacter. The sequence continues at coordinate 70,692 of NZ_PSTQ01000006.1, forward strand.
GCGCGCACTTTCTCGGTGTAGAACGCCCAGTCCCACGGCTCGAGCGCGAAGCTCGGCTCGCCGATCGCGGCCTGTTCGGCGTTGATCGTGGCCTGAAGCACCTCCTGCTCGCGGCGCGCGTTGGCCGCGGCCGGGGCTGAGAGCTGCTCGAGGCGCGCACGGATCGCGGATGCGCTTCCTGCGGTCGACTTCGCAGCGGCGGCCTCCGCGTGGTTCTCGAAGCCGAGGAGACGGGCCCGCTCGGCCCGCACGCGCACCATCTCGAGCGCCGTCGCCCTCGTGTCGTGGTCGCCGCCGCGGCTCCCGCGCGCAGAAGACGCCTCGAAGAGTTTGCGACGGGTCTCGCGGTTCGTGAGCGTCGACAGCAACGGGTGCCCCGTGAAGAGCACCAGCGAGATCAGGAACTTGCCGCTCAGGCCGCGGGCCTCAGCGGCAGCGGATGCGGAAGCTATGGCGCTCTCGTCGAGACCGGCGAGCTCCTCGGCAGAGTCGACGACCAGCGCGAGCGCGTTGCTGTCGGCCTGCAGCTTCTGGTCGAACTGCACCTCGCGCTCCGCCAGGCGACCGTTGAGCTCACGCAGGCGAGCCGACGACGCGTCGTCGAGGCCTGCACCTGCGAGACTCGCGTTGCGGTGCAGCTTCTCGACCAGGAACCGCTGCTCGTCGGTGAGGCCGGCCTCTTCGCGGCCGTCGTACACCGACTGGATGCGCGCGAACAGCGCGCGGTTGAGGGTGATCGAGTCTTCGTGCGCCGTCAGCCGTGGCCCGATCTCGGCCTCGATCGCGTCGATGCCTGGGGTGGCGTCGCCCGAGCTGAGCGTGAAGAAGACGGCGGCGGTGCGCTCGAGGAGCTGGCCGGAGCGCTCGAGTGCCTCGACCGTGTTCGTGAACGTCGGCGCCTCGGTGTTGGCGGTGATCGCCTGGACCTCCGCAAGCTGCTCGGCCATGCCAGCCTCGAACGCGGGAAGGAAGTACTCTTCGCGCACGTCTGCGAACGGCGGCAACTGGAAGGGGAGCGCGCTTGGGGTGGCGAACGGGTTCTCGGCGTCGAGCTGCACGGTCTGGGTCATGCTTCCAACCCTAGGCGCGACCACCGACGCGGCACGCGCATCCACCTTCCGCGCAGAGCGAAAGGCCAGCGCCGTGCAGACGCGGCCGCGCGCGACCGCTAAGCGCGGGGTGCGGGCTCCGGGAAGAGGTCGTCGTCATCCTCGTCTTCGTCGAAGACATCGTGCTCGTGCGCGTCGCCGTCGGCGATGCCGACACCGGCCCCGACCGGCTCGTCGGCGCCGCTCACGTGCACGGAGCCGTCGGCCCGCAGGGCGACCCGCGGGCCGTGCTCGAGCTCAGCCACGGGGCGACCCTCGAGCCACGTCAGCGTCCACCAGAGCTTCGAGAGGTCGTCGACCGTCGAGGCGACCGTCTGCTCCTGGTCGGCGCAGGCCGCAACGAACTGGGGATGCTTCTCGAGCGAGCTCGGCGGGCGTGAGCCGCCGCGCCACCGCTCGCCGATCTGCATGCCTAGCCCTCGCTCTGCTGGCGCGAGTCGACAGTGATCTCGAAGCGCACTTCGTCGCTGCGGCTGCCCATGCGGGCCGATTGCTGCAGGCCGACCTCGTCTTCGGCGTCGACGAGCCACGAGATGGCATCGAAGCCGCGCTTCGCGGCCGCCGCAAACACCGCGCCGAGCAGCTCCTCGTTGACGGCGGCCCGGTTCGAGTCGGCCCCCGAGTACTTAGCCTCGATGTTCAGCACCGTGCGAGCGCCGCGGATGTCGAGCCGTTCGCGGAACAGCACATACCCGCGCGGCTCGCCCTCGACAAACGCGATCATGCCCTCGAGGTTGCCCGTCTTGCTCGCCACGTGACGCCAGACGCCGAGCGCGCGGCCGTCGTTCGAGCTCTCGCCGAGCGCATCCACGTGCTGTGCGAACAGCGGCTGCCAGACGAAGTAGTCGGTCGGACCCATGGCCCGCACCTCGATGCTGGGGCGCGCCGCGGCACGGTCCCGCGTGCGCTTGCGGGGCTTGGCCTTTTCAGGAACTGTCATGCCGGCCCTGACTCCTCTTCTGTCACTGACGTCGCTGCTGCACTCAGACTTGGGGGGAACCCCCAGCCTACGACGACGCCTCGGTCTGCGGGGCAACGAGCAGCTCGATATCCCGCACCTCGAGCGTCTCGGCGACCGCGAAATCGAGCTGCTCGATGCGGCCGACGTGGCGGAGATCCGCGGAAGCGAGGCGAAGCAAGGCCACCGATTCCTCGGGAGCCGCGATGACGGCGCTCGCGACCGGCGTCTTCTGGGAGGCCTTCGCAGCGGTCTTCGCACCACGGATGCTCGTGAGGGCCGTGCTCGTCAGCGCGAGCAGCGAACCGTTCTGGTCTCCGGCAGCAGCGAGGTCAGCGGATGTCGGCCAGGCCGCCGTGTGGAGCTCGGAGTCGTGCCACCACGACCACGACTCAGCGGTCGCGAACGGGATGAACGGGGCGAAGAGGCGCAGCAGCACGTCGATCGCGGAACGCATGGCAGTGACGGCGGAAGCCTGGGCCGCCGCGTCGTCGCCCGCACCGTAGGCGCGCTCCTTCACGAGCTCGAGGTAGTCGTCGCAGAACGTCCAGAAGAACGTCTCGGTGACCTCGAGCGCGCGGGCGTGGTTGTACTCGGAGAACGCCTTCGTGGCCTCACCGACAACTCGATTCAGCTCGGCGAGCATCGAGCGGTCGAGCGGCTCGGTGACCTCGCCCACGTGATCGCCGTAGCCGAGGACCAGCTTCGACGCGTTCAGCACCTTGATCGCGAGGCGACGTCCGATCTTGATCTGGGTCGGGTTCTTTGGGTCGAACGCCGCGTCCGTGCCGAGGCGGCTGGAGGCAGCCCAGTAGCGGACCGCGTCGGATCCGTGCGCCTCGAGCATGTCGGCCGGTGTGACGACGTTGCCCTTCGACTTCGACATCTTCTTGCGGTCTGGGTCGACGATGAAACCAGAGATCGTGGAGTTCGACCAGGGGGCGACGCCGTGCTCGAGCTGTGCGCGCAGCACGGTCGAGAAGAGCCAGGTGCGGATGATGTCCTGGCCCTGCGGGCGAAGGTCGTAGGGGAAGACGAGCCCGAAGAGCTCTTCGTCCGACTCCCAGCCGCCGGCGAGCTGCGGTGTGAGGGAGGAGGTCATCCAGGTGTCCATGACGTCGACTTCGCCTAGGAAGCCGCTGGCCTCGCCGCGCTGCGACTCGGTGTAGCCGTTCGGCACGTCGGAGGATGGGTCGACAGGCAGCTGAGCCGCATCCGGCGTGATGGGCGACTCGAACTGCACTTCGCCGTCCGCGTCGATGGGGTACCAGACGGGGATGGGCACGCCGAAGAAGCGTTGGCGCGAGATGAGCCAGTCGCCCGAGAGACCCTCGACCCAGTTCTCGTAGCGCACGCGCATGAAGTCTGGCCAGAACGCGATCTCGCGGCCGAGCTCGATGAGTCGGGCCTTGAGGGCGGGGTCGGTCGCGCCGTTCTTCACATACCACTGGCGGGTGGAGACGATCTCGAGCGGGCGGTCGCCCTTCTCGAAGAACTTGACAGGGTGCTGGATGGGTTTCGGGTCGCCGACCAGGTCGCCTGAGGCCTGCAGCAGCTCGACGACTGCCTTTTTGGCGCTGAACACGGTCTTCCCGGCGAGCTCGGCGTAGGCCGCCTTGCCTGCCTCGCTCGTGATGGCCTCTGGGGCGTCGGCGATGAGGCGGCCGTCCTTGCCGAGCACGGTGCGGTTGGGGAGCTTCAGCTCACGCCACCAGACCACGTCGGTGACGTCGCCGAACGTGCAGATCATGGCGATTCCGCTTCCCTTGTCCTTCTGGGCGAGCGGATGCGCGAGCACGGGCACCTCGACGCCGAACAGCGGCGTCGTGACGGTCGTGCCGAAGAGCGGCTGGTAGCGCTCGTCGTCGGGATGCGCGACGAGGGCCACGCAGGCAGGCAGGAGCTCGGGGCGGGTCGTCTCGATGAAGATGGGCTCGCCGCCCTCGCGGGCGAATCCGATGCGGTGGTACGCGCCCGGCTGCTCGCGGTCCTCGAGCTCGGCCTGTGCGACGGCGGTGCGGAACGTGATGTCCCACAGCGTGGGGGCCTGATCCTGGTAGGCCTCGCCACGCTCGAGGTTGCGGAGGAACCCGAGCTGGCTCTTGCGGCGCGAGGAGTCGTCGATGGTGCGGTAGCTCTGCGTCCAGTCGACGGAGAGTCCGAGCTGGCGCCAGAGCTCCTCGAAGGCCTTCTCGTCTTCGATCGTGAGCTGCTCGCAGAGCTCGATGAAGTTGCGGCGCGAGATGGGCAGCTGGTCGGCGGCCTTGATGCTCTTGCCGTCGCCACCCTCGTGCGGGGGCGTGAAGTCGGCGACGTAGGGCAGCGACGGGTCGCAGCGCACGCCGTAGTAGTTCTGCACGCGACGCTCGGTGGGGAGACCGTTGTCGTCCCAGCCCATCGGGTAGAAGACGCGCTTGCCGCTCATGCGCTGGAAGCGCGCGACGACGTCGGTGTGCGTGTAGGAGAAGACGTGGCCCACGTGGAGCGAGCCGGAAGCCGTTGGCGGAGGCGTATCGATCGAGTAGATGTCGCCTCGCGTCGCGCCGTCGCGGTCGAAGCGGTAGGTGCCGGAGTTCTCCCAGCGCTCACCCCACTTGACTTCGAGGCCTTCGAGGACGGGCTTGTCTGGAATGCCCTGAGTCGAAGAAGAAGAGGGAACTGAGGGCGAGCTGGACATGCACACTCCGTGTCGATGTTGGCGGCACCGAGTCTGGGGTGCCTGTTGTGAACCCATCTAGGGTAGCCGCTTCCGGGGTGACGCGGGTTGCCGGGCGGGTCGCCTGCGAGGGTGCGGAAAAGCCCCTCAAGGGCGCATCCTCGAGGGGCTCAGCTGCGGGCACAGGGGCTCGAGCCGCCAGCTTTCCAACAGCTGGGAGTTGTGCGCCCCTCCGCGCCACGCGCGCGCGGAGGGGCACATCTTGCGGCGAGTGGTCGGAGTCCCTCCCGCCGCCGTCTGTCAGGCCCCGATGGGGGCCTTGGTCTGAGCGGATGCGGCAGCCGCATCCAATGCACCGTGAACGGCATCGAGCTCCGTGTAGAGGGCCGCTGGCACCTTGTCGCCGATGCTGTCGAAGTACTCGCGCGTCACGCCGACCTCAACGAGCCACGACGCCGGGTCGACCGTGAAGATCTCCTCGAGGGCTGCGGGGTCGAAGCTCTCGAGGCCCGAAATGTCGATGTCGCTCGTCACGGGGAGCTGGCCGATGGGGCTCTCGACCGAGTCGGCGCGGTTCTCGAGCCGGTCGATGATCCACTTGACGGCGCGCACGTTCTCGCCGAAGCCAGGCCAGAGGAACTTGCCGTCCTGGTCCTTGCGGAACCAGTTGACCTGGAAGATGCGCGGGGCCTTGTCGCCCAGGTCGGCACCGATGTTCAGCCAGTGGCCCCAGTAGTCGGCCATGTGGTAACCGGCGAACGGCTGCATGGCGAACGGGTCGCGGCGCAGGATGCCGACGGGTCCCTCAGCCGCGGCTGTCTGCTCGCTCGCGAGCGTCGCGCCGAGGAAGCAGCCGTGCTTCCAATCCTTCGACTCGAAGACGAGCGGCACGTTGCTCGCGCGGCGTCCGCCGAACAGGATGGCGTCGACAGGCACGCCGTCCGGAGCCTCCCAGGCGGGGGACAGGGTCGGGCACTGCGAGGCGCGCACGGTGAAACGGGCGTTGGGATGCGCGGCCTTGGTTCCCGATTCCGGGGTCCAGTCGTTGCCCTGCCAGTCGATGAGGTGAGCAGGCGCCTCGTCGGTCATGCCCTCCCACCACACGTCGCCGTCATCGGTGAGCGCGACGTTCGTGAAGATCGTGTTCGTCTTGATGGTCTCCATCGCGACGGGGTTGGTGTCGTAGCCGGTACCTGGGGCGACGCCGAAGAAGCCGAACTCCGGGTTGATGGCGTTGAGGCGTCCGTCTGCTGCCTTGCGCATCCACACGATGTCGTCGCCGAGCGTCTCGACCTTCCAGCCGTCGAGCTTGGGCTTCATCATCGCGAAGTTCGTCTTGCCGGTCGCCGACGGGAACGCACCCGTGAGCGTGTAGGTCTTGCCCTCGGGGCTCGTGACCTGGATGAGGAGCATGTGCTCGGCCATCCAGCCCTCGTCGTGGCCCATGGCCGAGGCGATGCGCAGCGCGAAGCACTTCTTGCCGAGGAGGGCGTTGCCGCCGTAGCCGGAGCCGAACGAGATGATCTCGCGCGTCTCGGGGAAGTGGGTGATGTACTTCGACTCGTTGTGCGGCCACGCCACGTCCGAGCGGGTCGTGCCATCCTCAGACTCGAGCGGGAAGCCGACGCTGTGCAGCGCCTTGACCCAGTCGCGGCCCGGGGTGAGGTGCTCGAGGGCGCCGTCGCCGGAGCGGGTCATGAGCGCCATCGACAGCACGACGTAGGGGGAGTCGGTGATCTCGACGCCGTACTGCGTGATCGCGCCGCCGAGTGGGCCCATCGCGAACGGCACCACGTACATGGGGCGCCCGCGCATCGCGCCTTCGAAGAGGCCACTCAGCTCGGACTTCATCTCCGCAGGTGCACGCCAGTTGTTCGTCGGGCCGGCATCTTCCTCGTTCTCCGAGCAGATGTAGGTGCGGCTCTCGACGCGGGCGACATCGCCGGCGTCGGAGCGTGCAAGGTAGGAACCCGGGCGAAGCTCTTCGTTGAGCTTGATGAGCGTGCCTGCTTCGACCATCTCAGCGGTGAGAGCGTCGATCTCGGCCTGCGATCCGTCGCACCAGACGATGCGGCTCGGCTTGGTCAGTGCCGCGATCTCGCGCACCCAGTCATTGACTTCCGGGTTCGCGGCCCGCTGCGGGATGTCGAGGTGGTCGTGTGCGTGTTGAGTCATTTCGAAGCTGCTTTCACTGTTCTGCATGTGAGCTATCTCCGGCTCACATACGTACATGGCGTCGTACATCCAGTGTTGACCCGCGCGACGCACGGAAAGATGGAGAATGACCGAGAAAAATGGCAAAATTTCACGCATCAGCAATTCAGATGCCCGGAGGCACCCATGAGCGGACTCGGTCCTTTCCCCGCTGCGCAAAAATCGTCAGCATCCAAAGGGAAAGGTGGCGCAGTGGACTCCCTCCTGCTCGGGCGGCGCATCCGCTTCTTCCGCAAGGAACGCTCGCTCACGCTGGAAGCTCTCGGCGAGAAGACGGGCCTCCTCGCGAGCCAGCTGTCGCTCATCGAGAACGGCAAGCGCGAGCCGAAGCTCTCCGTGCTGCAGCAGCTCGCCGACGCCTTCGACGTCGAGCTCAGCGACATGCTCTCGAACACGCCGCCCGACGACCGTTCACGCCTCGAGATCGAGGTCGAGCGCGCCCAGACCTCGACCGTCTACCGCGAGCTCGGGCTGCCGCGCATCCCTTCAACCAAGTCGCTCTCGGACGAGGTGCTCCGCGCGCTCGCCGGCATGCACAGCGAGATCGTGCGCCGCCAGACCGAGGCGAGCGCGACCCCGGAGGAGGCCCGCCGCGCCAATACGGAGCTGCGCCTCGCGATGCGCGCCCACGACAACTACATGCCTGACCTCGACAAGCTCGCCGACGAGCTGCTGAGTCGGGTCGACCACACTCGCGGCGCTCTCATGCACCACTCGGTCGGCAAGATGGCCGACCACCTCGGCTTCCAGCTCATCTACGTCAACGACCTACCACGCTCGACCCGGTCCATCACCGACCTCGAGAACGGTCGCATCTACCTGCCCCCGGCCTCGATTCCGGGCGGTCACGGGCTGCGAGCGATGGCGTTGCAGGCCATGGCGCACCGCGTGCTCGGGCACCGGCGGCCGGAGGACTACGCCGACTTCCTGCGGCAGCGCCTCGAGATCAACTACTTCGCGGCGGCCTGCCTCATGCCGGAGGCGCGCTCCGTCGCCTTCCTCCGCGACGCGAAGGAACGCCGCGACATGGCCGTCGAGGACTTCAGGGACGCGTTCGGCGTGACCCACGAGGCGGCCGCGCTGCGCATGACGAACCTGCTCACCTCGCACCTCGACATCAAGCTGCACTTCCTGCGCGTCGACAACAAGGGCTCCATCTCGAAGGCTTACGAGAACGACGGGCTCCCGCTCCCGCAGGATGTCACCGGGTCAGTCGAGGGGCAGTTCGTGTGCCGGAAGTTCTCCGCCGTGAGCTCGCTCGCCCGGACCAACCGGACCACGGAGACCTATCAGTACACAGACACCCCGGCCGGCACCTTCTGGTGCTCGACGCAGACGGGGCACGCCGACGCGGGGGAGTTCTCGATCACGATCGGGGTCCCGTTCGACGAGGCCCGCTGGTTCCGCGGCCGCGACACCAAGCAGCGCGCGTCCTCGACCTGCCCGGACGGTGCGTGCTGTCGCACGCCGAGCAGCGACCTCAGCGAACGGTGGGCTTCCAAGGCCTGGCCGAGCGCGCGCGTGCACGCGCACGTTTTCTCGCCGCTGCCAACCGGCGACTTCCCCGGCGTCGACCAGCGTGAGGTGTTCGAGTTCCTCGAACGTCACGACATCGACGCCGACAGGGCGACCGCCGACGCTTAGGCGGGGACCACCTCGCCGGTGCGCGCGTCGCGCAATTCGACTCGCTCGAGCCTGCCCGCATCCACCCGCGCGGTCAGGTAGGTCACCCGTGGCTGACGGCGCCGGTCGGTGGGGGAGCCGGGGTTGAGCAAGCGGAGGCCGTTGGGCGTGGTGGTGTCCCACGGGATGTGGCTGTGGCCGAAGACCAGCACGTCCATGTCGGGAAAGCTCGCGTCCATGCGGCGCTCGCGGCCCGCCTTTTGCCCGGCCTCATGCGTCATCGCGAACCGGAGTCCTTCGAGCTCGACGTCGGCGACCTCCGGCAGGCGGTCTCGCAGCTCCGGCCCGTCGTTGTTGCCCCAGACGCCGACGAGTCGCCGAGCCCGAGCCTCTAGCTCGTCGAGCGAATCGAGATCGACCCAGTCGCCGGCGTGGAAGACCACATCGGCGTCTTCGATCTCGCGCCAGAGCGCTTCGGGGAGCGCCTTCGCGCGCTTCGGGAGGTGGGTGTCTGCGATGAGCACGAGGTCGAGGGCCATGCCCCAATGGTCGCAGGCGAAGGGCGCCAACCTGGGGGAAAACCCCCGCTCAGGTGTGAGGGAGGCTCCGTGTCGCGCCGAGACGCGCGACCATAGCGTTGTGGACATGAAGAACAACGTCAAGCAGCTGAGTCTGACCTCGCTGCACCTCGCCGCGGGCGGCGTCATCGCCCCGATCCTCCTGTCACTCCTGTTCGGCCTTCTCGGCCTCGGCGTCGGACTCCTCTTCGTTCTGGGCGTCGGCGTCTTCTTCCTCGCCGGCCTCGCGTTCGCCTTCCGGGGCATCTCGGCCTTCGAACGCCGCCGGGTTGCGGCCCTCTACAACCGGCCGCTCGACGACTCCGGGATGCGCCGTTCGCGGCGCCGGGACGGGTGGCGGTTCGTGCTCACGCCGCTGGTCCAGTTCGCCGATGGGGCCAATTGGAAGGCCATGCTGCACCTCGTGATCGTCGCCGTTCTCGGCACGCTGACGCTTGGTGCGCTCCAGCTCGGAGTCTCCGGCGTGTTCGCGCTCTTCTCCCCGCTCCACAACCGCGAGACGCTCAACGTGTGGGGCATGGACTTCGCGGTCACTCCTTTCATCGGCGTCCTCATCGGCATCGGGATGCTGCTTGTCGCCATCGCCCTCATCGTCGCCTTCGCCTACGTGCAACGCGCCGCCTCGATCAGCCTTCTCTCTCGCGATCGGGAACAGCAGCTCGAAGAGGAGGTGCGCGACGCGGGTCGCCGCCGCACGGTCGCCGTCCGCGGTGCAGCAACCGAGCGTGACCGCATCGAGCGCGACCTGCACGACAGTGTGCAGCCCCGACTCGTGTCGATCGGGATGACGCTCGGCATGGCCAAGCAGAAGCTCGACTCGGATCCGAGCCGCGCGGCTGAGCTCATCGACGAGGCGCACGCCTCCACGAAGGAAGCCGTCACCGAGCTGCGTCAGCTCGCCCGCGGCTTCCAGCCCGCCGTGCTCACCGACCGCGGCCTGGACGCCGCCCTCTCCGGCCTCGCCGCCCGCTCCCACATCCCCGTGGTGCTCGACGCGCAGCTGCCTGGGCGCTGCTCGAAGGATGCGGAGGCTGCTGTGTACTTCGCGGTCGCCGAGTCGCTCGGCAATGCGGCGAAGCACTCAGGAGCCTCGGAGATCTCAGTGCAGGTGCGCATGCGCGGTTCGATGCTGTGGGCTCGCATCCAGGACGACGGACGGGGCGGCGCGCGTCTCATCCCTGGCGGTGGTCTCGACGGGGTCACCGACCGCATCGAGGCGGCCGGAGGTGGCATCACGATCTCCAGCCCTCCTGAAGGACCGACGACGATCGAGGTGAGCGTGCCATGCGCATCCTGATCTGCGAAGACTCAGCGCTCCTGCGGGAGGGTATCGCCCGCCTGCTCGAGGACGCCGGTCACACGATGGTCGGTATCCTCGCCGACGATGGTCGCCTCGATCGGCTCGTTGCGGAGACCGATCCCGAACTCGTGATCCTCGACGTGCGCCTCCCGCCCGGTTTCACCGACGAGGGGATCCGCGCGGCTCTCCGGCTCAGGGCAAGTGACCCCGGCTTGGCTGTGCTCGTGCTGTCGCAGTACGTCGAGGAGCGCTATGCGTCTGAGCTGATCTCGAGCTCGCGTGGCGGGCTCGGCTACCTGCTCAAGGATCGAGTCGCCGATGTCGAGCAGTTCCTCGCGGGTGTCGACAACGTCGCAGCCGGCGGCACGGTGCTCGACCCGGAAGTCGTCGCCCAGCTCCTGGCCAGGAAAACCAGGGATGCGCGCTTCGAGCGGCTCACGCCCCGCGAGTCCGAGGTGCTTGGGCTCATGGCCGAGGGGCGCTCGAACCACGCGATCGCCGAGGCGCTCCACGTGAGTGCGGGAAGCGTCGAGAAGCACATCTCGGCGGTCTTCCAGAAGCTCGAACTCGACCAGGGCGACGGCGGCAACCGCAGGGTGCTCGCCGTCCTCGCTCACCTCGACGGGCAGGGGCAGACACCCCGCCCGCACACACCGAACTACCTCGATGGACAGGGCCACGCGGCCCGCGCCACGAACGGAGAACTCCGATGACCACGCCAATTCTCGAACCGGAAACGCGCCAAGATGCTCAGGGCGACAGTGCGAAGCGCTTCGGCTGGATCACCATCACTGTTGCCATCGTCGGCGGCATGGTGGTCGCCGGGACGCTGACCAGTGCTGTCTTCAACAACCTCCGAGACGTCATGCGAGCCGAGACGACGATCACGCAGTCCGTGTCCGGTGTCTCGTCGCTGCGCGTCGACGTCGAATCCGTCGGCATGCAGATTCAGTTCGGGGACGTCTCCGAAGCCGAACTGCGTGTCGAGACGCGCGGCTTCAAGCCGGCGAGCGAGTGGCAGCTCGTTGCTGAGGGCGGCGAGCTCTCCGTTGAGCGCGCCAGCGGCAGCCGGGGAGGCGCGGGCTTCGGTGACGAGGAGCTCTCGCTGACGCTCCCGAAGAGCATCGAGGGCGAAGATCTGGACGCGCAGATCACGGTCAGTTCAGGTGCCGCGACCGTCGAGGGCGACTTCGGCGACGTCGTTCTCGAGACGAGTTCCGGCGCGAGCAACTTCGACGGGTCGGCGGCGAACCTCACGGCCACGACCGGGTCCGGCGCCTCCAACATCGACGCCGAGGTTGCGGGCGAGGTCGTCCTTTCGGCCAGCTCTGGCGCGCTCAACGTCGAACTGGGCGACGTGACTCCGAAGAGCACGGAGATCTCGCTCGAGTCCGGCTTCGCGTCGGTCTCGATGCCCGACGGGCCATACAAGGTCGAGAAGAACCTCTCCGAGTCTGGCTCTGCCGATATCAGCGTGCGTCAGTCGGACACAGCGAAGAACACGCTGTCGATCAGCGTCGGATCCGGGTACGTGACCATCGAGTAGTCACTCGCGGCGGTACGGTCGCAACGCCTGGCACCCGGCCAGCTCAGCGCTCCTCGAGGCTCTTGCGGGCCTCGAGGAGTGCGCGGCTGGCCGGGTGCTTCGGCGCGCTGAAGAGCTCGGCGACGGGCGCGGTCTCCACAAGCTCGCCTCCGCTCATGACGGCAACGCGGTCGGAGAGCTGGGCTACGACGGCGAGGTCGTGGGAGATGAACAGGCACGCGAGGCCGAGCTCGTCGACGAGCCGCTGGATGAGCGTCAGCACCTGTGCCTGCACCGTCACGTCAAGCGACGACACCGGTTCGTCGCATAGGAGCACCTCTGGCTGCGGGGCGAGCGCCCTCGCGATGGCCACGCGCTGACGCTGCCCGCCGCTCAGGTGGAGCGGGCGGAGGCCCGCGATGCTGGCGTCCAGTCCGACCTGCTCGAGCGCCGCCTCGATGGCCGCGCGGTTCGCGCGCACTGAGCTCGAGCGGCCCGCAGTCAGCGCATCAGCGAGGATCTCGCCCGTCGTGCGCCGCGGGTCGAAGCTCGACAGCGCATCCTGGGGCACGTAGCCGAGTCGCGGCCGACGTGACCTGCGGCTGCGCTCGGGTGCCGGGCTCCAGGCCTCGCCGAGGAACGTGACGGACCCGGCGTCGGGCCGCTCGAGGCCAAGCGCGATGCGGGCGAGCGTCGATTTGCCTGAGCCGGAGCTGCCGACGATGCCAAGCGTCTCGCCGCGGCCGAGGGAAAACGAAGCCTTGCGCACGGCGTGCACTTGCGCGGCCCCGAAGGCGCGGAAGGTCCGAGACACGGCTCGCACATCGAGGAGTGGCCGAGCGGCCCCTGCCCCGGCAGGGTCGCTGGACGAGTCGGCGGTTGGCTTCGGCTGCGCCGCCAGGAGCTCGCGCGTGATGTCGTGCTGCGGCGCGCGGAAGAGCTGCTCGGTCGGCGCCGTCTCGACGATGAGCCCTTCGCTCATGACGGCAACGCGGTCGGCGAGGCGCTGCACGACGCCGAGGTCGTGCGTGATGAACAGGATCGTCATGCCGTCGGTTTTGAGCGTTTCGAAGAGCGCGATGAGCGCCGCCTGCACCGCCTGGTCGACCGAGCTTGTGGGCTCGTCGGCGATGAGCAGCTCCGGATCGCCCGCCAGCGCTGCCGCGATGAGCACTCGTTGACGCTGGCCGCCCGACAGCTGTCCGCTTCGCCGCCGCGCGATCGAGGCAGGGTGCTCGAGCCCGACGCGCTCGAGCAGCTCGAGCACGCGCTCGCGCCGCGCTTCCCGGCTCAGGTCGCTGTGGAGCCGGAGTGCGTCGTCGACCTCTCGCCACACGGGGCGCAACGGGTCGAGCGCAACAAGCGCATCCTGGTGCACTAGCCCGATGCGGCCACCGCGGATGGAGCGCCACGCCCCGTCGGAGCTCTTCGTCGGCAGCTCATCTCCGTCGAGGCGCAGCACTCCGGCGTCGACTCGCGCTCCGTCACCGCTCAGCCCCAGGAGGGATCGCGCCGTGACCGACTTGCCGGAGCCTGACTCGCCGACGAGCGCGAGGCATTCGCTGCGCCGCACCTCGAAGGAGACCCCGCGCACGGCCTCGAAGTCGCCGAACGAGACCCGCAGCCCATCGACCTCCACGACGGGATGCGCGCTCAGAACCTCGGTCGCTGCGCGCGCGCTCACGACGCCTGCCTCGTGCGCTGCTGCATGATGCGCCCGAGCATCGTCGCCGTGACCGCGGCCCCGACGATCGCGGTGCCGGGGAAGATTGTGAGCCACCAGCTGCCGGTTGGCAGGTAGAGGCGGCCGGCCGAGAGCATCGAGCCCCACTCCGGGCTGGGTGGAGGCTCGCCGAGACCGAGGTAGCTGAGGGCCGCCGCCCACACGATGGCCTGCCCGAGCCCGAGCGTCGCGAGCGAGAAGAGCGGCCAGGCGACGTTCGGCATGAGCGTGCGCGCTAACGTGTGCCAGCGCGAGCGCCCGAGAACGAGGTCGGCCTCGACGTATCCACTCGCCCGCACACGCAGCACCTGGGAGCGGATGAGCCTGGCGTACCCCGGAGCCGTCGAGAGGCCGACGGCGATCGTCGTCGTCACCACCCCGGGGCCAATGAGCACGATGAGCAGGAGCGCGAGAAGGATGCCGGGGAACGCGAAGAAGACCTCGACGATGCGGGTCGTTCCGAAGTCGAGCCACTTCGGCCCCAGGCCGGCGGCGACCCCGAAGACGGCGCCGAGCGTGAGACCGATCACGGTCGCGAGTGCCCCGATGGTGAGCGACGAGGCCGCGCCGTGCACCACCCGCGTGTAGACGCCGCGCCCCGACTCGTCGGTGCCGAACGGATGCTCGGGGCTGGGTGGTGAGAACGCGTCGGCCGGGTTCACGGCGAGCGGGTCGCCAGGAGCCAGGAGCTGGGGGAGCAGCGCCGCGAGCAGGGAGAACGCGGCAACAACGAGCCAGGCCACAAGCGAGACTCGGCGACGAGAGCCGGATGACGTCCGGCCGCCGCGCCGCCCGGACGTGCCCGCGCGCGCGTCCCGGACGGCCGCCGCCTCGAGGCTCACGCGCCGGCCCCGATGGTGTCCTGCGACCCGGCCCGGTCGCGCGCGCGAGGGTCGATGAGCGGCTCGACCAGATCGGTGAGCACCGTCACGAGCATGTAGGCCGCCGCCACGACGATGAGCACGCCGATGACGTACGGCACGTCTCGGGCCCCGACGGCGTAGAGCAGCGACCGGCCGAGTCCCGGCCTCGCGAAGATCGTCTCGACGACCACCGCACCGGAGACCAGCGAGCCGAGCGCCCAGCCGCTGAGGCCCACGGCGGGGATCGCAGCGTGCCGCAGCACGTGCCGCCAGAAGATGCCGCTCCGGCCCTCGCCCCGCGCCCGCGCGGCGAGCACAAACGGCGACTCGAGGGCGTTGAGCATGTGCTCCCGCATGACCTGTCCGAGGTACCCGGCGAGCGGGAGCGCCAGTGTCACGCTCGGCAGGACGAGGCCCGCGAATCCGGGCCCAGACACGGCGACGGGCAGGCCGAGCAAGCCGGCGAAGATCAGCACGAGCACGGCGGCCAGCCAGAAGTGCGGCACGGCGGCGGCGATGACTTCGAGCGTCGAGGCGATGCCCCACGCGAGGCGGCCGCCGCCGGTCGACCACCAGGCGACGGCGAGCGCGATGACCCAGGCGAGGAGCAGCGACAGGCCGGCGAGCGCGAGCGTGCCCGGCAGCTGCTCGCCGATGAGGCCCGCCACGCTCTCACGCTGCGCGTAGCTGAAGCCGAGGTCGCCCGTCGCGGTGCGCCAGAGCTGAGACAGGTACTGGATGAAGAGGGGTTGGTCGAGGCCGTTGTCCGCCCGCGCCTGCGCGACCGCCTCGGCGCTCGCGTTCGAACCCGGCCCGCCGAGGATCGCGAGCACAGGGTCGCCCGGCACGGCGCGGACCGCGAAGAACGTGACGGTGATGACCGCCCACAGCACGAAGACGACGCCGCCGAGACGAAGGAGGATGCGCGGAATCAGCGGCACCAGTCGTGCCGCGCGAGACCGCGCATCCGTCGTCACTCGTCGATTGTCTCGTGTGCCGCGCTTGTCTGTCGTCCCGCTACTCGATGGTGACGTTCACGAGCGAGGGCACGTTGACGTTCGGCTGCAGCCGGAAGCCGTGCACGTTGTCGCCGTACGCGAACTGCACTGTCTGGTCGTAGAGCGGAATGACCGTGCCGCTGTCGATGATGAGCTGCTGGGCTTCCTCGTAGAGCCGCTCTCGCTCGGCGTCGTCGGTCGTGTTGACGGCGGCCTCGAGGGCCTCGTCGAGTGCTGGGAGCGAGAGCCCCGTGTTGTTGGCGTGGTAGCCGCTCGGGGCTGGCGTGATGCTGTCGGTCGAGTAGACGATGCGGAGCACGTCGGCCGAGTTCTTCGAGTAGGGGGCGACGATGGCGTCGAACTCCCACGTGCCGCTGCGCTCGTACCAGGTCGACAGGTCGAGGAGCTCGAGCTGCACGTCGAAGCCGACCTCAGCGCTTGTCGCCTTGATCTGCTCGAGCACCGAGATCTCGGCGGGGATCGACTGGTTCGTGGAGACGGGGAACGCGACTTCGAGGCGCTCGCCGTCCTTGGTGCGCACGCCGTCGGCGTCGCGCTGTGTCCAGCCTGCCTCGTCGAGGAGGGCGGACGCGCGCGCCGCGTCGAACCCGAACGCGTCAGGGTGCGAGGTTGCGAACGGGGTGGCGCTCGAGAGCACCGACGTCGACCGCTCGAGGGTGCCGAAGTAGAGCGACTCCACGGCGGCGTCGATGTCAGCTGAGGCGGCGAAGGCCTCACGCACCTTGGGGTCGTCGAACGGGGCGCGGGTCGTGTTGAGCTCGATGCGCGCTGTCACCCCGGGGCGTGCCCCGATGAGGGTCTCTTCGGTGCCGTTCGACTGGAACTGCGAGAGCGCATCCGGCTGCACCGAGTCGATGATGTCGGCCTGGCCCGACTGCAGCGCGGCGAGGCGGGTGGCCGCGTCTGGAATGAACTTCCACTCGATGCTGTCGACGGCCGCTCCTGGCTGCCCCTCTGCGGAGGCGCCGTCTTCCGGTGCGGTCGTGTGGTTCTGATTGCGGGTCAGTACGACCTGGGACTGCTTCTCCCACGACTCGATCTTGAAGGCGCCCGTGCCGATGGGCGCGAGGCAGTTCGCGTCGGTGCCACGCTCGAGGCCGGTCGGGGACTCGATGGCGAGCCAGGTCTGCGCGAGGGATTCGATGAGTGCGCTGTCCGGCTCACTCAGGTCGAAGCGCACCGTGTGCTCGTCGACGGCGACCGCGTCGGAGACCTTGCCCAGGGCGAGGATCGCTGTCGAGGATGCGGTGTCCGGGTTCCTGATGTGCTCGACGTTGGCGACCACCGCGTCGGCGTTGAAGGGCGTGCCGTCGGTGAAGGTCACGCCTTCTTTGAGCGAGACGGTCCAGCTGAGCTGGTTGTCGGCGGGCTCTGCACCCGTGGCGAGCCACGGCACGATCTCGCCTGCGTCATTTTTGGAGAAGAGCGACTCGAGAAACTGGTTGGCGAGGATCGCCTGAGGCCAGTTGCCGCCGACGTGCGGGTCGAGGCAGGTCGGTTCGGCGTCTCCGGAGGCATATCGGAGGGTTTCTGCTCCATCTGCGGCGCCAGTCTCGCTCGAACACGCGGCGAGTGGCACGATGAGGGCTGCGGAAAGAGCAAGGAGCGCGACGGGCTTCGCCGTGCGGCGGGTGACGGAATCAGACACTCGCAGAGTGTAACTGTATTTATGGACACCATGCAGAAATGAGTCGAAGATGACGGATCACGAGGAACGGGCCGCGCGCCGAGGCCGGCCGTCGGCCTCGAGCCGGGAGACCCTGGAGGAAGCCGCGCTCGAGTTGTTCCTCGAGCAGGGCTACGAGCAGACGAGCGCGAGTGACATCGCCCGCCGCGCGGGGGTTGCGCGCAGTTCGTTCTTCAACTACTTCACCGCGAAGGCCGATGTACTGTGGGTCGGCCTCGACCCGCTCCTGGCCGGCATTCCGTCGGTCCTGGATGCGGCTGCCGCCGATCTCGCAGACGCGGGGCTGAGTGAGCCGGCTGGGCCAGCCGAGGCGGGAGCCGGGGGAGCCGGCCTTGCCGAGCTGCGCCGGGTGCTTCTCGCGATCTCCGAGACTGTCCGGCCCGAGCACATCCCGTGGGCCGCTTCCCTCCGCGAGATGACCGGCACGGGGGACGACCTCGCTGCGACGGGCTCGAAGCGCATGCTTGCCCAGCAGGCGGCGTTGGTTCGCTACCTGGCGCGTACGGAGCCGGGGTTGGATGCGCTGCAGCGGACGGTCTGTGCCGGCGCGATCGTCGCTGCGGTTGTCGCGGCGGGCAGCGTCTGGATCGAGGCGGGTCCGACCCGCGGAAGCCTGGCCGAGCTCGTCGACAAGGCGACGGCGCCGATCCTTGAGGTGTTCGGCCGAGGGTAGCCTGCCGGCAACTGGGAGTACCAGAGGGCTACAAGGTGACCGCGCGACGCACCTGCGTCGCGAGGCTTAGGCGTCGGCGATCTCGCCCGCGTCTGGCTTCATCCAGAACGGAGAGTAGTGGTAGCCGTCGGGGTCATCGAACTGACGCTGGTACATGTTGGGGTAGTCGTCGGTGTCGCCAATGCGACCGCCTGCGGCACGCGCCCGCTCCGTGAGCTCGTCGACCGCCTCGCGGCTGGCGAGGTCGAACGAGACTGTGACCTTGGAGGGCGTCTCCGGTCCGCCGACGAGGTCTTCGACGCCGCCGACGCTCGCGTACATCTCGCGACTGCTGAGCATTATGAATTGACCCTGGCTGATCTCGAAACAGGACACCTGATCGTTGGACATCTCGGCGTTCTGGGCCCAACCGAGGTCCGTGTAGAAGGCGGTCGCCCGTTCGACGCTCTCGACGGGGCAAGCGATGTAGAGGCTCATACGGGCAATCGTACGGAGCGATCCGCTCTGGTGGGTCGTTGCGGCCGCGCGGTGCTCCAGTCGTGAGCTGCCCGATGAGGAGAATTGGAGTGAGATTCGATCTTCTCTTCGATATAAGCCAAACATCTAGCCTGTGTTCGCATATGTCTTCTAGAAGTGGTAGGGTGAAGGTGATCCCGGGGGGAGATCATCTTGGACACGGAGCACGCTGCGATCGGATTCACGCGGTCGACTCGAGAAACTGCCGCGGTCGACGCGCTCATCGCTGCCCCTGGGAACGCGCCCGCTCTGCTGGGGGTAGAGATTCCTGTGGTGATCGCGGAGCTTACGAGCCGTCGGCGAGCGCTTGATGCGGCGCTGGTCGAGGTGGCGGGCGAAATAATTCGTCGTGACGACGAGGGTTCGACTCGAGATGAGCTCGCGCGGAGCGTCGGGTTCGCCAGTCTCGCAGAAATGCTCCAGCAGCTCCTTGGGGTCACCTTCGCTGAAGCGGGGGCGCTAGTTCGCCTCGCGGAGGCTACCCGTGGCCCGATGAGCCTGACCGGTGAGCAGCTCGAGCCGGCACACCCGGCAGTCGCGAAAGCCATCTCAGCTGCGCAGATCTCGCTCGCCCAAGCGTCCGCGATCGTCAAGGGACTGAAGCCAGCGAACGGCCGCGCCGAACGAGCACATCTCGACGCCGCTGAAGCTGAACTCGTCGACTCAGCGCGGGGCGTGAACCCAGAAGATCTAGCTCCGGCAACACCGGAACTTCTTCGAATGCAGGCAGCACAGTGGGTGGCCTTCCTCGACCCCGACGGGGCGGAGCCACTCGCCGAGCGCGCCGCGCGCAAACGGGGATTCTGGCTGCGGGAACGATCCGACGGTACAGTCACCGGCCGATTCGTCGCCACGCCGGAGCAAGGAGACCTGCTGCGGAAGGTGTGCGAAACGCTCACCTCACCCCGCCGAAAGGTCTACTTCGGCGAGGCGGCGCCCGAGGGAGGCGCTGACGCATCCGCCGTCGACGCCGCCGGCCTGATCACCCACCGTGAGGGCGACCCGAACTATCCGCTCGCCTCACGACTCGCGGAGCCCGCGTGCAATGAGGCAGGGCCTGACCCGGCGGGCATCGATTTCTCGCATCCAGACGAGCAGATCGTCGACCCGCGCACGCCCGCACAGCAGCGTATGGACGCCGTCGAGCTGGTCTTCGCCCGATTCGCGGAATCCGCGGACGCTCCGCGCGCGGGCGGAGAGGCGCCCACCGTCGTCATCACCACGACAACTGCGGGTCTGAACGACCAAGCCGAGCGCCCAGCCGACGTGCCGCACCTCGAGCGCACCGGAACGCCGGTGCCGCCGAGCCTGGTCGCGAAGACCCTGTGTGACGGGTTCGTGCAGGTGGCGCTCCTCGGGTCAAACGGGGAACCGCTCAGACTCGGCCGTCGCCAGCGGCTCTACAGTCGCGCGCAGCGCAGAGCGCTCGCGGCCCGCGACGGAGGCTGCATCACACCGGGCTGCTGGAAGCCGTCGGGGATGTGCGAAGCGCACCACACCACGCCGTGGGTGGAAGGCGGCGTCACGAACGTCGACGAAGGAGTGCTCCTGTGCAGCTTCCATCACCACCTGGCACATAAAGACCAGCTCGAAGTCGTGAGAGACCGAGCAGGCAGATGGCGAGTTGTCCGACCGGGCTGGCAATACCGACTCGTCCGGCGCCGGAGTCTGCGCGGGGCGGCCCGTCAGTAGCGCCTCCCGGCGGGCCCAAACCCAACACGCCCGCCGCGTAGCGTGTTCAGCTCGTCTGGAGCTCGCAGTAGGCCGTCAGAGACGACAGCGCCGACTCGACCTCGCCGAGCTGCGTCAGGATGCTCGCGGCAGCGGCGAACCCGCCCTCGCCGTTCGCGAGCTCACCGGCAGTCGTCTGCAGCTCCGTCACCTCAGTCACAAGCGTGTCTACGTGGGTCTTGAGGTCCGGGTCGGTGACGCTCTGCTGCAGCGTCGTGAGGCTCGCGCCGATGGTCGCCAGCGTCGCGACGGCACCCGGGATGTCGCCAGGCACCTGGTCGCCGATGCTCTGGATGCTCGAGTTGATCGAGTCGATCTCCGCCTGCACGTCAGCACACGTGCCGCCGCCATCAGCCGTTGTGCTCTCCGCGGACGCGGCAGCAGTCGGAGACGGAGTCGCGGCCCCGCCGCCACCGAGCGCCGAGCATCCGGTGAGGGCGATCGCGGCGAACGCGCAGATCGCTGCGAGCGTGGGCAGACGGGAGGTGAGCATGGGTGATCCGTTCGTTCTGAGGTGCTCGCCGCGAGGCGAACATCGGCGAAGCGAGAGTACACAGCCTTCTGATGAACCAGACCTGGCAGCAGAGCGCGCCCCGCCCGTTTCACAGGTGTCGACTGGGCGCGTACCATGTTGGCAACACGACTTTGATCCGCCCATCAGCGGGGAGTCCCCGGAAGAACGGCGAGCGCACCTCTCGAGGAGCACACGCCAAGTAGACCCGGGCGGGTGAGCCCGTCACAGCTCGGAACGAGTGGCGAGCGCCAACGGACGCCCTTCCTTCACCGGAAGACAGACCGGGGGAGCGCGCAATCGGGGTGGTACCGCGCCGCACGGCGTCCCTGAAGCAGACCAAGCACATCCACTTACTGCCAGGAGTTCCACCGCATGAGCTACCCGAAGGCCTCGTTCGGACCAGCCGCCGACCCCGCCAGCTCGACCTCAGCCAGCTCGACCGCCGCCAGCTCGACCAGGGACAGCGTCGCCGCCTCTCCGTCGTTCCCGCGCCTCGAAGAGCGTGTCCTCGACTTCTGGCGCGAAGACGGCACCTTCCAGGCGTCCATCGACCAGCGCGAAGGCGCTGAGGAATGGGTGTTCTACGACGGCCCTCCCTTCGCGAACGGCCTCCCGCACTACGGGCACCTCCTCACCGGCTACGCCAAGGACGTCTTCCCCCGCTACTTCACGATGCGCGGCCGCCAGGTGCACCGCCGCTTCGGCTGGGACACGCACGGCCTGCCCGCAGAGCTCGAGGCCATGCGCCAGCTCGGCATCCAGTCGAAGGCCGAGATCGAGGCCATGGGCATCGACACGTTCAACGACGCCGCCCGCGAATCGGTGCTCAAGTACACGCGCGAATGGCAGGAGTACGTGACCCGCCAGGCCCGCTGGGTCGACTTCGAGAACGACTACAAGACGCTCGACATCTCCTACATGGAGTCGGTGCTGTGGGCCTTCAAGAAGCTGTACGACGACGGCCTCGCCTACGAGGGCTTCCGCGTGCTCCCGTACTGCTGGAACGACGAGACGCCGCTCTCCAACCACGAGCTGCGCATGGACGACGACGTCTACCAGATGCGTCAGGACCAGACGGTCACGGTCACGTTCCCCCTCGAGGGGGAGCGGGCGGATGCGCTTGGCCTCGCCGCGGTGAAGGCGCTCGCCTGGACAACGACGCCCTGGACGCTCCCCACCAACCTGGCCCTCGCGGTCGGTCCCGAGATCGACTACGCCGTCGTACCTGCTGGTCCGCTCGGTGCGGCCGATGGAACCGCCGCGGGCGACGGCTCGTTCCTGCTCGCCACGGCGCGCGTCGCGGCCCACGCCAAGGAGCTCGGCTACGAGACCGCGGAGGACGCGAGCGCCGCGACCACGCGCACCATCAAGGGCGCCGAGCTCGCCGGCGTCCGCTACCAGCGCCTCTGGGACTTCTACGCCGACACCGAGACCTACGGCACCCAGCACGCCTGGCAGTTCCTGCTCGGTGACTACGTCACGACCAGCGACGGCACCGGCATCGTGCACCAGGCGCCCGCCTACGGTGAAGACGACAAGGTGCTCAGCGACGCCGCCGGCATCCCGACGATCCTCTCTGTCGACGAGGGCGGAAAGTTCCTCGCCGCCGTCGAGCCCGTCGCGGGCCTCCAGGTCTTCGACGCCAACAAGCCGCTCACGCAGCTCCTCAAAGCTGACGGCCGCCTCTTCAAGCAGGCCAGCTACGAGCACTCCTACCCGCACTGCTGGCGCTGCCGCAAACCCCTCATCTACAAGGCCGTCTCGAGCTGGTTCGTGCGCGTCACGCAGTTCCGCGACGAGCTCGTCGAGCTCAACCAGCAGATCGACTGGGTGCCGGACAACGTCAAGGACGGCCAGTTCGGCAAGTGGCTCGAGGGTGCCCGCGACTGGTCGATCAGCCGCAACCGCTACTGGGGCAGCCCCATCCCCGTGTGGAGGAGCGACGACCCCAACTACCCCCGCATCGACGTGTACGGCTCGCTCGACGACATCGAGCGCGACTTCGGCGTGCGGCCCACCGACCTCCACCGCCCGTACATCGACGAGCTCACGAGGCCGAACCCGGACGACCCGACCGGTGCATCCACCATGCGGCGCATCCCGGACGTGCTCGACGTGTGGTTCGACTCCGGGTCCATGCCGTACGCGCAGGTGCACTACCCGTTCGAGAACCGCGAGTGGTTCGACTCGCACTCACCGGCCGACTTCATCGTCGAGTACATCGGGCAGACGCGCGGCTGGTTCTACGTCATGCACGTGCTGTCGACGGCGCTCTTCCACCGCCCCGCCTTCAAGCGGGTCGTGAGCCACGGCATCGTGCTCGGCAACGACGGCCGCAAGATGTCGAAGAGCCTCCGCAATTACCCGGACGTGCAGGAGGTGTTCGACCGCGACGGCTCCGACGCCATGCGCTGGTTCCTCATGGCGAGCCCCGTGCTGCGCGGCGGCAACCTCGTCGTGACCGAGGAGACGATCCGCGAGGGCGTCCGCCAGTTCCTGCTGCCCCTGTGGTCGACGTACTACTTCTTCACGACCTACGCGAACACGGCCCTCGGCTCGGCGGAGGCAGGTGACGCGTCCAGGGCGTACGAGGCGAAGTTCCGCACCGACTCGAGCGACGTGCTCGATCAGTACATCCTCGCGAAGCTCGGCGTGCTCGTCTCCGAGGTGCAGGCCGACCTCGAGGCGCTCGACTCGACGACCGCGGCCTCGCGCTTGCGTGACTTCGGCGACGTGCTCACCAACTGGTACGTGCGCCGCTCTCGCGACCGCTTCTGGCGAGGCGTGACCGACGAAGCCACGAGCACCGAGGCTTTCGACACGCTCTACACGGTGCTGGAGACGCTCACCCGCGTCGCCGCCCCGCTGACGCCCCTGATCTCCGAGACCGTGTGGCGTGGGCTCACGGGCGGCCGCAGCGTGCATCTCACGGACTGGCCGGACGCCTCGGTCTTCCCGAGCGACCAGACCCTCGTCGACTCGATGGATGCTGTCCGCCGCGTCACGAGCTCGGCCCTGTCGCTGCGCAAGCAGGCGGGGCGACGCGTGCGCCTGCCGCTTGCGAGCCTCACCGTCGTCGCCCCGAACACGGACGCCCTCGAGCCGTTCGCGGGCATCCTGCGTGACGAGCTCAACGTGAAGTCCGTCGAGTTCGAGCAGCTCGTCGACGAGTCCGAGGCCAAGTACGGCATCGACCGTGTCCTGCAGGTCAACGCGCGGGCCGCTGGTCCGCGCCTCGGCAAGCAGGTGCAGCTCGCGATCAAGGCGTCGAAGTCCGGCGACTGGAGCGAGGTCGACGGAATCGTCACGGCAGGCGGTCTGCAGCTCGAGGCCGGTGAGTACGAGGTCAAGCTCGTCACCGCCGGTGAGAGCGAAGACCGTGCCATCACGCTGCTGCCGAGCGGCGGCATCCTCGTGCTCGACACGAACGTGAGCCCCGAACTCGCCGCCGAGGGCCTCGCTCGCGACGTGGTTCGTGCCGTTCAGGATGCGCGTAAGGAGGCTGGACTCGAGGTCTCCGACCGCATCCGCCTCACCCTGCGTGCCGACGACGCGTCGGTCGCAGCCATCGAAGCGCACCGGGAGCTCATCGCGGGCGAGACGCTCGCCGTCGAGTTCCAGGTGACCGGCGGACTCGCTGTCCCCGCTGACGCCGAGGCGAGCGCCGACACGTATGGTGCACTTGAGATCGACGTGGAGGTAGTGGCGTGAGCGAACGCGACCAGCAGGGTTCCGACGACTGGGAGGACCAGTCCGAAGGCTCCGACGAGACCGAGATCACCAGTGAGGCTGGTGACTTCCAACTTGAGCCGAAGGACATCGCCGAGACCTTCATGCCTGCGGTCTCCGACGATGAGGACGAGGTCCTGACGGAGCGCGAGGAAGACGAGCGCCTGCTCCTCGAGGGCACCGACTGGGCCAGCGAGGGCGAGCGAGTCTTCGACGAGCTTATGGAGCGCGTGGGGGAGGCGGCCCCGGAACCGCGCCTGCACGCCACGCGCCGCGCCGTCGAGCTGCTGGGTGACGTGCACACGGCCTACCCCGTCATCCACCTCACCGGCACTAACGGCAAGAGCTCGACAGCGCGCATCATCGAGACGGTCCTGCGCGCCCACGGCCTGCGCACCGGACTCCTGACGAGCCCGCACCTCGAGCGGCTCAACGAGCGCATCGCGGTCGACGGGAGCCCCATCAGCGACGAGCGGCTCGTCGCGAACTGGGAGGACATCACCCCGTTCCTCTCGATCGTGGATGCTGAGCTCGAGGCCGCGGGCGAGCCGCGCCTCACGTTCTTCGAGGCTCTCACGGTGCTTGCCTATGCGTGCTTCGCGGACGCCCCGGTCGACGTCGCCGTCGTCGAGGTCGGGATGGGCGGCGAGTGGGACTCCACGAACGTCGCCGACGGGGAGGTGGCCGTCTTCACTCCCATCGCCCTCGACCACACGCAGCGGCTCGGCCGGACCCTCGACGAGATCGCGCGCACGAAGGCAGGCATCATCAAGCCCGCCGCTCGCGTCGTCACGGCGGAGCAGCATCCAGAAGTGCTCGCCGAGATCGAGCGAGCCGCGGGGATCTCCGAGGCGCAGGTCTTCGCCGAGCCCAAGGACTTTGCTGTCACCGACAACCAGCTGGCCGTCGGCGGGCGCCTTGTGACCGTGCGCGGCATCGCCGGCAAGTACGAAGACCTCCTGCTGCCGCTCGATGGCGAGTACCAGGCCCACAACGCTGCCGTCGCGCTTGCCGCGGTTGAGGCGTTCTTCGGCGCCAACCGCAGCCTGAACGCCGAACTGGTCGAGGCGGCGTTCGGCGAAGTGAAGTCGCCTGGCCGTCTCGAGCGCATCGGCGTCACGCCTCCCATCCTCATTGACGCGGCGCACAACCCGCACGGTGCTGACGCCCTCGCGCGAGCAGTCACGGAGTCCTTCGACTTCTCGAAGGTCGTCGTAGTGCTCGGAGTCCTGGAGGACAAGGACGCGGCAGGCATCGTCAAGGCCCTGCAGCCCATCGCGGAGCGCTTCGTCGTCACCCAGTCCGACTCGGTGCGCGCCATCGACGCCGAGGCTCTCGGCGACATCGTCCGCGATGTCACCGGCGACGAGCCCGAGGTGCTCGAGCGGGCCGAGGACGCGATCGAGCGCGCCCGCGAGATCGCTCTCGACCTCCTGGCTGAAGGCGCGGAGGAGGGCAAGAACGCGGCAGTGCTCATCACGGGCTCCGTCACGCTCATCGGCACGGCCCTCACACTGTCGCGCGACGAAGGCTGGGCGCAGGAGTCGTGAGTTCGCGGAACCGCACCCGAGTGCCTCGCCAGCGCAGCATCCGCGAGGTCATCGGCTCCATCTTCCTCGGCTTCGAGCTCTTCGTCGTCTTCCTCGGCACGCTCCTCGTGTTCGGGATGCGCGTGCTCGAGCCCGTCCCCGCGTTTGTGCTCGGGGCCGCCTTCGCGGCGCTCATCCTCGTCACGATCAGGTTCCTCCGACACGAGTGGGGGATCTGGCTCGGCTGGGCTGTGCAGGTGCTGCTGGTCGCGGCCGGCTTCCTCCACCCCGGTATGTTCGTCGTCGGGGCGCTGTTCCTCGCATCTTGGACGTACTTCATGTGGAAGGGCGGCCAGATCGACCGGCAGCGCGCGCCGATCATCGCCGAGTACAACCGTCGCCTCGCGGCGGGGGAGATCGGCATCGATGGCCAGCCCATCGATCGAACCGACTCGCCGAGCACCTGACCGGGGCTCGCACCACTGACCTGGCCCTCACAGGCACACCACCACGACCAATGGAGGAATCATGGCAACCATCGAAGAGACGCTTGTACTCGTCAAGCCCGACGGAGTCCAGCGCGGGCTGACGGGCGAAGTGCTTCGCCGCATCGAGACGAAGGGCTACTCGCTTGTCGACGTCCGCCTCGTCCACGCCGACCGGGCACTCCTGTCCGAGCACTACGCCGAGCACGAGGGCAAGCCGTTCTATGAGGGACTCCTTGAGTTCATGCAGTCGGGACCGACCGTCGCCATCCGCGTTGCCGGCCACCGAGTCATCGAGGGCTTCCGTTCGCTCGCAGGAACGACTGACCCGACGACGGCCGCGCCGGGCACGATCCGCGGCGACCTCGGCCGCGACTGGGACGCCGGCGTGCTGCTGAACATCGTCCACGGCTCGGACTCGGTGGAGTCCGCCGAACGCGAGCTGGGCATCTGGTTCGCGGCCTGACCGACACGATCACCAGGGAGTGGCGGGGTCGTAGGCTTCGCGGTACGTGGAATCAGGTCTGACACAACGGATCCGGTCTGACGCAAGAGCACAGGTCTGACGCAAGAGCACAGGTCTGACGCAAGAGCACAGGTCCGACACGAGAGCGTCGGGGGACGAGGCACGGGATGAAGGCTGGGAGAGCGTCGTCAGCGACGACACACGGTGAGCGGCTCGACGAGCTGGCAGCGGCGTGGCGCTCCGCGCTTGCTGCAGAGCTGCCGTCCGCCGTCCGCCTGCGCCAGGAGCTGCACTCGGACCCCAGGCTCTCGGGGAATGAGAACGACACCGCCGCCCGTCTCGAGGCCGAGCTCGGCGACCGCGTCGCGATGCACCGCATCGCCGACTCCGGGCGCATCGGGCGTCTCGGCCCGAGCACGGGCGGCGCGGTCGGGGTCAGGGCCGAGCTGGATGCGCTTCCACTGACCGAGCTCACGGCCGTCCCCTTCGCCTCGGCGAATGGCGCCATGCATGCGTGCGGGCACGACGTGCACCAGGCCGCGCTCGTCGCGTTCATCCGCGCGGCCGATCACCTCGATCTCCCCGTCGGACTCGTTCCGATCCTCCAGCCGCGCGAGGAGACCTACCCGTCCGGGGCGCATCAGATCGTCCAAGAGGGCGGCCTCGAGCGCTTCGACGTCCACCATGTCATCGGCGCGCACGTGCACCCGGGCGTCCCTCGCGGTGCCATCGCTATCGGGGGCGGCTACATCAACGCGGCCGCCGATGAGATCGAGATCTCGCTCCAGGGGCGAGGCGGACACGGCGCGTACCCGCACCAGGCGGCAGACCCGGTCGCCGCGATCGCGCAGATCGCGCTCGGCCTGCCGGAGGTCGTCCGTCGCACCATCTCGCCTATGAACCCAGCCGTGATCAGCGTCGGCACGCTGAGCGCGGGCGAGGGGGCCGCGAACGTGCTGCCCTCGAGCGCGCGACTGCTCGCCTCGATGCGCACCACCGCGCCCAAGGATCGCGAACTGCTGTTCGCTGCCGTGCAGCACCTCGCGGTGCGCACCGCGGAGGCCTACGGCACTGAGGCGGTCGTCCACATGCACCAGAACATGCCGGTGCTCATCAACGATGCTCAGCTCGCGTCTGACGCCGACGACTGGCTGGCGCGCCTCGGCGTCGACGGCGCCGAGCCCATGCGGTCTCTCGGCGGCGACGACTTCTCGTACTACTGCGACGAGGTGCCGTCGATCATGTGCTTCGCGGGTGTCGAGACGGCGGGTCTCCCCGGCCCTGACGGCGCCTATGCGCCAACCTTGCATCATCCGCGTTTCCTGCCGACGGAGGACGCGGTCGGGCTCGTCGCCAACGCGTTCCTCGCCGGGTACTGCGCGGCAGCGGAACGCATCCTGGGGATCGCACACCACAGGCGCGCACTTCCTTGAGGTGGGATACACAGTCTTGAGGTCGGAGACACAGCCCTGAGGTCAGGTACATAGCGCTGACGATCGGCCCACAGCCGAATCAGGGCCTGGATGCGACGGCCGTGCGATAATAAGCAGGTCGACCGGGCAGAGTCCCACGGCACCCGAAGTTTTTCAGGCACGAGCCACGAGCAGAGCAACGCTCCATCGCCCGAGCCGTAGGCAAGATCGCCGCAACCGCGGCACACCACGTAGAACATTTCCGCCGAACGGGCGGAGACCATTTTCGGTGAGGATGCTTGACATCTTCATCGCCCGGAGGGGTGGGCGCACGCTTTGCGCCACGCCGGAGTAGGAGCACACCAGAAATGGTGACCACAAACGAATCAGACCAGAACACCAACCAGGAGCCAGGCAACGGCCAGGAGCAGTTCGACGCAGATCAGAGCCAGGAGTCCGCGACTGCGGCCGAGGTGAGCGTCGAAGAGCTGGCACCGGGCGAGCGGGCATTGATCGAACAGGCATCGATCGTGCAGGCAGGGGTCGAGCAGGCAGAGGCCGCGGAAAATGACGGCGAGGCCGAGGAAGCTTCCTCGCCGATCCCAGCCGTCATCTCGTCGACGACGCTCTTCTTCCTTCAGCCGGACCTGCCTCCCGTCTGCGATCGCGCCCCGCGCGACGACCGCGGCCGTGCACGCCGCCAGGACGACGAGCAGTTTGAGCGCCAGGAGCGAGGCGAGCGGTCGGATCGCTACGACCGCCAGGAGCGCAGCGATCGCACCGATCGCAGCGAGCGCTCAGACCGTGGCGAACGTGCTGACCGTGGCGAACGCGCTGACCGCAGCGAGCGTTCAGAGCGCAGTGACCGCGGGGAGCGCTCGCGGGAACCCCGTGACGACCGCCGCCAGGCACCCGCCGAGCGCACGCAGTCGACAACGCGTCGGCGTCAGCCGCGCGAGGAGCAGCCCGCCGAAGAGCCGGTGCTGATCACCGAGCCTCAGAAGATCAAGGGCTCCACCCGTCTCGAGGCGAAGCGCCAGCGCCGCCGCGAGGGCCGCGAGAGCGGTCGCCGCCGTCAGGTCATCACCGAGTCCGAGTTCCTCGCGCGCCGCGAGGCGGTCGACCGCGTGATGCTCGTCCGCGCCAAGGACGACCGTGTGCAGATCGGCGTGCTCGAAGACAAGGTGCTCGTCGAGCACTACGTCGCACGCTCGCAGGAGTCGTCGCTCATCGGCAACGTCTACCTCGGTCGCGTGCAGAACGTGCTCCCGAGCATGGAAGCGGCCTTCATCGACATCGGGCGCGGCCGCAACGCCGTGCTCTACTCGGGTGAGGTCGACTGGGCCGCCGCCGAGGTCGGCGGTAGGTCGCGCCGCATCGAAAACGCGCTCAAGCCGGGTGACCGTGTGCTTGTCCAGGTCACGAAGGACCCGATCGGCCACAAGGGTGCACGTCTCACGAGCCAGGTCTCGCTTCCCGGTCGCTACCTGGTCTACGTGCCTGGCAACTCGATGAACGGCATCTCCCGCAAGCTGCCGGACACGGAGCGCGCGCGCCTCAAGAAGATCCTCAAGGAGACGCTGCCAGCTGGCGTCGGCGTCATCGTTCGCACGGCGGCCGAGGGCGCAACCCAGGACCAGCTTGAGCGCGACGTCAACCGTCTCACCGCACAGTGGGCGGACATCTCCTCGCGCATCGAGGCTGGCCCCGCTCCGGCGCTCCTCCACTCGGAGCCCGACCTGCTCATTAAGATCATCCGCGACGTCTTCAATGAGGACTTCCACAAGATCGTGATCCAGGGCAGCGACGAGCTCGAGACCATCACGACCTACCTTCGCCAGGTCGCTCCCGACCTCGTCGACCGCGTCGAGGCGTTCCAGGGCGGCGACGTCTTCGCCGAGTACCGTGCAACCGAGCACATCGAGAAGGCCCTCGACCGCAAGGTCTGGCTGCCCTCCGGCGGTTCGCTTGTCATCGACCGCACCGAGGCCATGACGGTTGTCGACGTCAATACGGGCAAGTTCGTCGGCTCGGGCGGCAACCTCGAGGAGACGGTCACCAAGAACAACCTCGAGGCTGCCGAAGAGGTCGTCAGGCAGCTGCGCCTGCGCGACATCGGCGGCATCATCGTGGTCGACTTCATCGACATGGTGCTCGAGTCGAACCGTGACCTCGTCATGCGTCGCCTCATCGAGTGCCTCAGCCGCGACCGCACGAAGCACCAGGTCGCAGAGGTTACGAGCCTCGGTCTTGTGCAGATGACGCGCAAGAAGCTTGGCCTCGGACTGCTCGAGACCTTCAGCGAGCCGTGCGAATCGTGCGCGGGCCGCGGTGTCGTCGTCTTCCACGACCCAGTGCTGAAGCACCGTGGGGGAGCGCCGGACAGCAACGCCAACAGCAAGAACGGCCGCAAGGGACGCGGAGGCCAGCAGCGTGAGCAGCAGGCACCCCGTGCCGTCGCGCCGCCGGCTGCCGCGTCCACCCACGGCATCACGGAAGAGGCGCGCGGTGCGCTCTCGAAGATCGCCGCGTCCACGCTCAACGGCCAGAAGCCGGGCGAGCACGCCGAGGAGCTGGCTCCTGCCGCGCAGTCGCAGGCAGGCGCGCACGCGCCCGCCACCGAGGAACGCAGCGGTGACGAGCAGGCCGGTCAGCAGGGGCAGTCCGGTCAGCAGGGAGAGGCGCGTCGATCGCGTCGTGGACGTAGGCGTGCAAAGACGGATGCGCAGGCACCGGCATCGTCGCAGGCACCTGAGGCGGCGAACGGCGAGCAGGCAGCCGGCGACCGCAACGAAGCCCAGCAGTCTGACAACGATGACCGCAGGGCTCGCGCGAGCGAGAACCTCTTCGACTTCGACTCGGCCAAGAGCGCCGAGCCGGCACAGACCAAGCGTGAGGCCGACCCGGCAGCGCTTCGCGAACTCGACTCGCTGCTGGATGCGCTGGTCACCCCTGAGGGTGAGCAGCAGTCGGCAGTGACCGAATCGACCGAGGCACCCGCCGCGGTCGAGGTGACGACACCCGCCGCCGCTCCTGAGAAGCTTCAGGAAGCGCCGATGGCGTCTGCGCCGAAGGTAGCCCAGCCAGTCTCGGCTGAGCCGCCGAAGGGTGCTTCGGGGCGTCCGCGCCGCCGCCGCATCACAACGCCTCCGCTCTCAGCCGAGTAACCTGGCTGAGTAACGCGGCCGGGCGCGTAAGCGCCCACCGGGTTGGCGCGCTTGCGCGCACCGACCCTGCCGGGTAAAGTGGTTCGCTGTTGCACGTTTGCATTCGTGCTGGCATTCCCTCGCCCGGTTGTAGGGCAGAGTCAGCTCGCCGCAGCGAGCAGGGCTTCCAAAGTTTGAACACACAGCGTCCGACCTTGTCGGGCTCGGAGAAAAGGTACTGAAGTGGTATTCGCAGTTGTGCGCGCCGGTGGACGGCAGGAGAAGGTAGAGGTGGGCACTGTGCTCACCACGAACCGTGTTGTTGCCGACAAGAAGGGCAATGTCACGCTTCCAGCTGTGCTGCTCGTCGACGGTGAGACCATCACGAGTGACGCAGAGAAGCTCGCTAAGGTCACCGTGACCGCAGAGGTCCTAGGCGACCTCCGTGGCCCGAAGATCGTCATCCAGAAGTACAAGAACAAGACCGGTTACAAGAAGCGTCAGGGCCACCGTCAGGAGCTCACGCGCATCAAGATCACCGACATCAAGTAAGTCGAGGAGCAGACTTCAATGGCACATAAAAAGGGAGCGAGCTCGACTCGCAACGGCCGTGACTCGAACGCTCAGCGCCTCGGCGTGAAGCGTTTCGCGGGCCAGACCGTCAGCGCGGGCGAGATCCTCGTCCGTCAGCGCGGCACGCACTTCCACCCCGGCGCCCTCGTGGGCCGCGGTGGCGACGACACGCTGTTCGCCCTCTCGGCAGGCATCGTCGAATTCGGTGCAAAGGGCCGCCGCAAGGTGGTCAACATCGTCGCTGGCGAATAACAGCAAGCACAGTCCCTGATTCCAGGGCGGTGTCAGGATGAGGGGCGGGCCACGGTCCGCCCCTCTTCCGTATTTTCACGACTTATCGTTCTACAGGAGCTCCTCATGGCCACCTTCGTCGACCAGGTGACGCTGTATCTGCGCGCTGGAGAGGGTGGCAACGGCTGCGTCTCTGTCAAGCGCGAGAAGTTCAAGCCACTCGCCGGCCCCGACGGCGGTGACGGCGGCAACGGTGGGAACATCACATTCTTCGCCGACCCGCAGGAGACGACGCTGCTGTCGTACCACCACAAGCCTCATCGCTCGAGCGATAAGGGCGGATTCGGCATGGGTGACTGGCGCAACGGCTACACCGGCCAGCCACTCGACCTCCCCGTGCCCGTCGGCACCGTGGTCCGAGACT
Source organism: Pseudoclavibacter sp. AY1F1 (assembly GCF_002931075.1). GTDB lineage: Bacteria > Actinomycetota > Actinomycetes > Actinomycetales > Microbacteriaceae > Pseudoclavibacter. Next base: position 103,376 of record NZ_PSTQ01000006.1, read on the forward strand.
CGGATGGCGTCGAGCTCGCCGACCTCTCAGAGCCTGGCATGCGCTACATTGCCGCCGAGGGCGGCCAGGGGGGACTCGGCAACGCCTCGCTCTCCAACACGAAGCGCAAGGCTCCCGGCTTCGCCTTGCTCGGGACGCCTGGCGAGGAGCTGCAGGTGCAGCTCGAGCTCAAGATCGTCGCCGACGTCGCCTTCGTTGGCTATCCGTCTGCCGGCAAGTCCAGCCTCATCGCCGCCATGTCCGCGGCGAAGCCGAAGATCGCCGACTACCCGTTCACGACCCTCCACCCGAACCTCGGCGTTGTGCAGGCGGCTCAGTACCGTTACACGGTCGCCGACGTGCCCGGTCTTATCGAGGGCGCAAGCGAGGGCAAAGGGCTCGGGCTCGACTTCCTCAGGCACGTCGAGCGCTGCTCGGCGCTCCTGCACGTTCTTGACTGTGGAACGCTCGACCCGGGCCGCGACCCGATCAGCGACCTCGATGTCATCCTCGATGAGCTCGGCAACTACCCGGTGCCCGAGGGGCAGACCCCTCTGCTCGAGCGGCCCCAGCTCATCGCGCTCAACAAGATCGACCTGCCAGACGGGCGCGAGCTCGCCGACTTTGTCCGGCCAGATCTCGAAGCACGCGGCTACCGCGTGTTCGAGATCTCGACCGTGAGCCACGAGGGCCTCAAGGAGCTCTCGTTTGCGCTTGGCGAGCTCATCGACCGCGACCGGGAGGCGAAGCTCGCCGAGCTCGCAATCAAGCCCCGCATCGTACTTCGCCCGCGCCCGGTCGACGAGAAGGACTTCGAGATCCGCGTCGAGGGTGGGACGCACGGCAACACGTACCGGATCCTGGGCGAGAAGCCGCAGCGCTGGGTTGCCCAGACCGACTTCGCCAACGACGAGGCCATCGGCTACCTGGCCGACCGCCTCAACAAGATCGGCGTCGAGGAGTCCCTCTTCAAGGCGGGCGCCGTCGCGGGTTCCGCCGTCATCATCGGGCCGGGTGCGCAGGGCATCGTCTTCGACTGGGAGCCGACGCTCACGAGCGCCGCAGAGCTGACCGTCTCGCCTCGAGGCACCGACAGTCGCCTCGAGGAGAACAGCCGCACCACGACGCGCGAGCGTCGCGAAGGCTACTACGAGCGCATGGACGGCAAGGCCGCGGCCCGCGCCGAACTGGAGCGCGAGCGCGAGGGTGGCGTGTGGAAGGTCGACGAGTGACCCTTCGAACATGGGTAGGATGGACGGCATGATCGAGCTGATTCCCGCCGTGCTTGCCAACGCTGTGCTAGCTGAAGAAGGGCACCACGTCGTCAACGAGCTCGTGATGCCTCCGATCATGTTCGGGGTCGTCACGCTCGTCGCATTCGTGGCGCTCATCATCGTCACGTACGCCTTCCGGAACACGTGGCACAGCCACCCGGTCGACTCCAAGGTCGTGCCGTACGAGCCGTTCAACCACGCGGGCGTCATCGAGGCCGGCTCGGAGCACTCGAAGCACTAGCGCGAAGAGCCGCGCCACTTTATGCCTGACACCGTCGAGACTTCCCCTGTTCCCGCGCGCCGACGCGTCGGCGTCATGGGTGGCACCTTCGACCCCATCCACCACGGGCACCTCGTTGCGGCGAGCGAGGCTGCCGCACACTTCGAGCTCGACGAGGTGCTGTTCGTGCCGACGGGGAAGCCGTCGCACAAGTCGCACGTCACGCCCGTCGAGCACAGGTACCTCATGACGGTCATCGCGACGGCCTCGAACCCCAGGTTCAAGGTCAGCCGCGTTGACGTCGACCGCGACGGCCCTACGTACACGATCGATACGCTCCGCGACGTGCAGCGCCTCCGGCCAGACGCCGCCCTGTACTTCATCACGGGCGCGGACGCCATCGCGCAGATCCTCGGCTGGAAGAACTCGCTCGAGCTCTTCGAGCTCGCGCAGTTCGTCGCCGTCTCGAGGCCTGGCCACGAGATGCGCACCGACGGCATCCCCGCGGACAAGGTCGCAACCCTCCAGATCCCTGCGCTGGCGATCTCCTCGACTGACATCAGGGAGCGCGCCTACGAGGAGAAGCCGGTCTGGTACCTCGTTCCGGATGGCGTTGTGCAGTACATGGCGAAGCACAGGCTGTACACGGCTGAAGAGATTGATGCGATATGAGTGACGCCCCACTGACTCGTCGCGAACTGCGCGAACTCGAACGTCGCCGCGAGAAGGGTGAGCCGACGCCACTGCCGACGCTCACTCCCACGGTCTCCGTCGACAGGTCCTCAACCGCATCCGGTGTCGCGCTCGAGGCCCCTCTCCAGATCGAGGGGCTGTCTCCCGAAGCGGTGCCGAGCGAGGCGCCAGCCGTGGCTGAAGTCCCCGACGAACCGGAACTGCCAGGAGACTCGTTCAACCGCAGTCCGGCTGCCGTCGAGCAGGAAGCTCAGGAAGACGGGACCAGCGGCGACTACTTCCGTCGTCTTGTCATGGCGAGCCACTCGACCGACGAGACGCCGACAGGCATGATCGTCATGCCCGAGATGAGCTCCCCGGACATCACGGGCGCACTGAGTGGCGCGGGCGATCTCATGATCACCGGCAAGATGCAGGTCTCCCGCGAGCTCTCCAACTTCGGCACGCTCACGGGTGGCCTCGACTCGCCCGAGATCGATCACGACGACGGCGACGACGAGCAGCAGCCCGCCAAGGGTGGCGAGGAGCACACGCCGATCGCGGCAAGTCGAGCGGTCCGTGAACCAGGGATGCCGCTTGCTCCGCGTCGCGGACACGGAGTTCGCCTCTCGATCTGGGCCGTCGTGAGTGGGCTTGCCGTCGCTGTGGCTGGCGTAGTCGCAGTGATCCTGGGTATTGTTCAGGGTTGGTTCTGATCAGCTGGCGGACGCATCGCCTCTCGGACACCACGATGAGCTCCTCAGAGCTCTCAACGAAAGGCACCGAATGACCGCGAGTACGCGAGCAATCGAACTGGCAAACATCGCAGCGAAGGCTGCCGACAAGAGACTCGGCTTCGACATCGTCGGCCTCGACGTCTCGAACAACATGCCGCTCACCGACATCTTCCTGCTCGCCTCCGGCCGCAACGAGCGCATGGTGCTCTCCATCGCCGACGAGATCGAAGACGCCATGCGCGACATCGGCCAGCGCACGCTGCGGCGTGAGGGCCGCCGCGAGGGCCGCTGGGTCCTCCTCGACTTCAACGACATCGTCGTGCACGTCTTCCACGAGGAAGAGCGCACGTTCTACGGACTCGAGCGCCTGTGGAACGACGCCCCCGTCGTCGAGCTCGAGCTCGCAGAAGCAGACGGCGACGCAGAAGCAGACGGCGACGCAGAGTCGGACCAGGCAGACCAGAACTGACCAGTATGACGCCCCGCAGGTCGCTGGGAGGGTGGGCTTGGCTCGTCCTCACCGGCTTGCTGGCGGGCTTCCTGTCCGGGCTCTTCGGCGTCGGAGGGGGCATTCTCATCGTGCCCGCACTGGTGTACCTGGTGCGGCTCGATACACGCCTGGCCGCCGGGACTTCTCTCCTCGCTATCCTGCCCTCCGCGGTAGTCGGCGTCCTGACCTACGCGATCGGCGGCAACGTCGATCTGCTGCTCGCGGCCCTGCTGGCCGTTGGCGCCATCTTCGGCGCACCGATCGGCTCCTGGCTGCTTGAGAAGATTTCGAAGCGAACCCTGCAGTGGTCGTTCATCGCCTTCATCGGCGTGGTCATCGTCTCGCTCTTCCTTGTTGTCCCCTCGCGCGACGCCGCCGTACATATCGACGTGGTCGGGGGAGTGCTGCTCGTCTTCCTGGGGCTGTGCACGGGCGTCCTGTCCGGGTTGCTGGGCATCGGTGGCGGCGTGGTGGTTGTCCCGATGCTGGTTGTGCTCTTCGGCTCGAGCGATCTGCTCGCGAAGGGAAGCTCGCTGCTCATGATGATCCCAACCGCACTGTCTGGCACGATCAGCAACCTCAGGCGGAAGAACGTTGACGTGGGTGCTGGCCTCGCGGTGGGCGGGGCGGCCTGTCTCACGACGAGCCTTGGGGGATTAAGCGCCGCGGCCATCTCGCCGTCGCTCGCCAACATCCTCTTGGCAGCGTTCCTCGTGGTCATCGCCGTGCGCATGGGTGTGGACGCGTGGCCGCGCCGGAGCGCGCAGTAATGACACGCGCTGGCCGCTTCGATTTGGTGCGCCTCAGCTTCTGAGCTATTATTTTCGAGTTCCCGGAAACGGGTGCGGGTCTGTGGCGCAGCTGGTAGCGCACCTGCATGGCATGCAGGGGGTCAGGGGTTCGAATCCCCTCAGATCCACCAACAAGCCCCGGTCAGCTCAAGCTGACCGGGGCTTTGTCGTTGCCGTCCCCGGGTCCGTCTTGTTGCGCGTCTCGGGCGGAGTTGTGGCTGCTCGCGTTCGGTCTTGACGAGCACAAGACTGTCGGCGACTCGATGGGGGAAGATGGGCCGCATGGCGAGACGCATCACGGGCGACACGGCACGCGCGAACTGGAGCGCACTGGCGGCGGTGCCGTTCGCGGCGGCCTTCTACCTGTTCGTGGCGAGGAGGCTCGGCGTCGAGATCGGTGACTACTGGCGCTACCTCGTCAGCATCTTCATCGTCTTCTGGCCGCTGTTCGCTGCCGTCTATCTCGTCTGGACGCATCTCGCCTACCGCAACGCCGACACGGTGCAGCTGCGGGTCGCATCGCGGCGCGAGGCCATCACGAAGCGGCGCTGGTGGCACCGGTGGGTGGGCTACGGGGGAGCAACCGACTGGACAACTGCCGGCGCGATGATCGCCGTCGCCCTGACGATCGCGATCGCGCAGGAGCCGGCCTTTCGTGACCAGACGATTTTCGTGGTGCTGGGCCTCGCGACCGTGGCCGCCTCGTGGGCGCTCATGGTCTACTCGTTTGCACTCGAGTACCTCCGGCTCGACTCAACGCCAGAGATGCGCGGTGAGATCGGCGTTGAAACCGACGCGGCTGCCGAGCTCGAAGCGGAGCCCGCCTCGCCCCGCCGAGGTGAGATCGTCTTCCCCTTCGCCGACGAGCCGCGCTTTGGTGACTATCTGACGCTTGCCGTCCTCATGTCGACGATGGCGGCGACTGCATCTGCCAAGATCACATCACGCCGGGGCTGGCGTATCGCGCGCACGAACGTGGTGCTTGCGTTCGCGTTCAACTCGGTCATTGTCGCCATGATGGTGTCGGTGCTGTTCGGTGGGCTGACGACCTAGACGGGGCACCGTGACACTGCCTCACGATGGCTCTCGAGGGCCTTCGTCAGGCGTTGGGCAGGATGACCAGGTTGCCGATCTTCCGGCCGGAGTCGACGACGGCGTAGGCGTCGCGGATGCTCTCCAAGCCTCCCGCGATGGTCGTCACCGGGTCCAGTGTGCCGGCGGCGGCAAGGCTGAGCAGCTCGGTGGCGTCGGACGTGCGCTCGGGGATGGGCCCGGTGATGACGTTGCCTCGCGCAGTGATGGTGTCGGTGAGCCCGGCGACGGCGAGGATGAGGCGCCCCGTGGGGGAGAGTATGCGTCGACCTGATTTCTTGCTCAGGTTCCCCACGGTGTCGACGACAAGGTCGTACTGCGCAGAGATGTCGTCGATGGAGGTGGTGGCGTAGTCCACGTGCTCGTCGGCGCCGAGGCCGAGCGCGAAGCCCCGGTTGCGGGCGCTGGAAACCGCCGTGACGTGCGCGCCGAGGTGCTTCGCGAGCTGGACGGCGCTCGAGCCAACTGCCCCGGAGGCGCCGTTGATGAGGACGCGCTCGCCCGGTTGGAGGTGGGCGCGCTCGCGCAGGAACTGGAGAGCAGTGCCGCCGCCGAACAGGAGCCCGGCGGCGTCTTCGAACGACACTTTCTCGGGGATGAGCGCGAGCTGGGAGGCTGGGACCCGCGCCAGCTCTGCGTGCCCGCCGAGTTCGCCGCCGATCATGGCCGCGACCCTCACGCCTTGAGGGAAGTCGTGGTCGCTGGTGCCGGTCGACTCGACGGTGCCCGCGACAGCGATCCCGAGCACCTGCTTGCGTGGCCCGCGGATCCCGATGCCGAGGCGTGCGAGTGGCCCGAAGCCGGTAGGGAACCGGCCCCCGCGCATTCGCGCATCCCCGGAGGTGACGGCGGCCGCCTCGACGCGCAGAACAACGTCGCCCTTGCGTGGCATCGGGTTGGGGACCTCGGTGACGATGACGGCCTCTGGGGGTCCGTACCTGGTGACAACTGCGGCTCGCATGAGCTTCCTTACGCCTGTAAGTCTGATGATCTCAGAGTAGCCTTACACATGTAAGCCCGCAAGGAGGACAAATGGCAGACCGTCAACCGCTCAACAGGGAGCGCATCCTGGAGGCTGCAACGCGCGTGGCAGACAAGGGCGGACTCGCGGCGGTCAGCATGCGCAGCGTCGCACGGGAGGCCGGCGTTGAGGCGATGTCGCTCTACCACCACGTCGCCAACAAGCAGGCCGTGCTCGACGCGCTCGCCGGTTGGGCCTTCGAGCGGATCCTGCTCCCGGAAGGCAGCGGAGATTGGCGCGCCGAGATGGAGGCGAGAGCCCGCTCCGCCCGCGACGTCCTTGGAGCGCACCCTTGGGCGCTCGGGCTCCTCGAGTCCCGGAGCAACCCGGCGACCTCGGTGCTCGCGCACCACAACGCGACGCTTGGGTCGCTCAGAGCCGGCGGGCTCTCCGTGCTCCTCGCCTCGCACGCTTACTCGCTTCTCGACGCCTATGTCTTCGGGTTTGTGCTCACCGAGCAGAATCTCCCGTTCGAGGAGGGGCAGGATGCGGGCGACTTCGCTGTTGGGCTCCAACTACCAGCCGACCAGTTCCCGCATCTTGCCGAGCTCATCGACGAGCGGGTGGTCGGCGACGACTACGACTTCGCCGACGAGTTCGAGGTCGGGCTTGAGATGATCCTCGATCAACTCGAGGCGAGGCTCGCCCTCGAGCGGGACGTGTGATCTGGGTCAGCGGACGACGCGGAAGCCCTCCGTGCCCTTCGGCGTGCGCTCAGAGATTCGCGAGGACGTGACCTCGGCGTACTGCGGGCCCTCAGCCATCCAGGCGAGCAGGGCGTCAACCTGGGTCTCCTGACCCTCGAACTCCGCCTCGACGCGGCCATCGTGCAGGTTCCGAACCCAGCCGCTGACGCCGAGGCGCTTCGCCTCCTGCGCTGTGCTGAAGCGGTAGCCGACTCCCTGCACGCTGCCGGCCACGATGACGTTGACTCTCCGCATGGGCACATTCTGCTCTGACGATCGAGAATGCGGGAACATGCCCACCCGTGCTTGCCCCGAATTACAGGGTTTTCCCACCTACGAACTGGTGGTCGTTGCGGGGCAGCGGAGGCAGAGGCTCAGGTCAGGTGGGAAAGCTCGCCCTCGTCATAGCCGGTGTCCGGCAAGCAGCCGAGCTCCGTCAGCAGCTCCGGCATCGTCCAGAGGCGCACGTCCTGTGGGCGGTTCGCGGCGATCGCGGCCCTCGCGCTGCCACGCACCGCGAGCATCCGAACGCTGACAGGCAGTGGGGTCGACCCGCCGGAACCCGCTGAACCTGCAGAACGCGGGAGCGGGGCGCCGTGCACGCGGTGCCAACCGTCATGTTCGGGGTCCGGATGCTCGTCGACGCGGAGCGAGGACGGGTCGGTTCTGAGGCCTCGGCCGGAGACCTTCAACGCTGCTTCCTTGGCGGTCCAGGTGCCGATGCGAGCTGCGATGCCGTCGGATGCACTGCCCGCGGGCATGCCCAGCGCCTCATCCGGGTGCAGGGTGTACGAGTCGAATCCTGGCCACAGCTGACCCGGCACCGTCTCGATATCGACACCGATCGCATCTGCCGGGTCCGCGATCGCGACCAGCACGCGTCCCGCGCTGGTCGAAGAGCTTAAGGCGAGGTCGGCGCTACGCGGCTGCCCGTGCGCTCGAGTGCAGTCCGGGCAGCGACGGGAGATCTCGAGCTCGCTGGCCCGCTCGAGCGGCACGCCACGTCCCCAAGCAGCCACGAGGCGAAGCGCCGCGCGTCCCGCCAGCGTCCGCCGCCGCAGCTCCTCGGTCCGTCGCTCGCTGGCGGCGACACGATCGTCGTCGCTCGCGCACTGGGTCGCGACGTCGAGGACCTCATCGACACCAGCGGCGAGCACGGCGATCATCGGCGGCTGATTCGTCGGTACTGCCACACGGCGATCGGGGCGAAGATCGCGATGATCGCGACGCTGCACAGGAAGGCGTAGAGCACGGCATTCTCGGCCGGCCAGCCTCCGGCGGCGGTGAACCCGCTCGGTGCGGCGTTGCCGAAGAGCTCGCGCACTGCGCTTGCCACCGCGGTCACCGGGTTCCACTCGGCGAACGCGCGGAGCGGGCCGGGCAGCATGTCCGCGGAGACGAACGCGCCGGAGATGAAGCAGACGGGGAACAGCCAGAGGAGGCCAAGGCTCTGCGCGACCTCGACGCTCTTGGCGGTCAGCGCGATCGTCGCGCCGATCCAGGAGGTCGCGAAGGCGAACAGCAGGAGCAGGCCGAACGCGAGGAGCACCTCGAGGGGGCCGGATTCGACGCGCCAGCCGATCGCGAGTCCGCAGGCCAGGATCACGGCGATCGAGATGATGCTCGTCACGAGGTCAGAGCTGGTCCGCCCCAGGATGACGCCCACACGCGACATGGGCAGCGTGCGGAGCCGGTCGATGAGGCCCGACTGGAGGTCCTTCGCGAGGTACACGGCCGTGAACGAGGAGTTGAAGGTCAGCGTCTGGGCGAGGATTCCGCCGATGAGGAACTGCCGGTAGTCGGCCCCGCCGAGCGCCCCGCCGAAGACGAACGCGAGGATGAGCACGAAGATGATGGGCTGCGCGATGCCGGTGACGAGCGCGCCGGGCGTGCGTTGGACGTTGAGGACGTTCCTGCGGGCGACGATGCCGCCGTCTCGGAAGGCCGCGGTGATGGCGCTCATGCGGAGACCGCCTCTCGCTCGTCATGCGCTTGGGAATCGTCGGTGATCTCATCCGGTCGCTGACCCGTGATCTGGAGGAACACCTCGTCGAGCGTGGGCTGGCGCAGAGCCGCCTCGCTGGTGCTGATGCCACCCGATTCGAGGGCCGCGAGCACACTGGAGAGATCGTGGCTGCCGCCGGGCGCCTTGGCCGTGATGCGCATGCCCCGATCGTCGATGGAGGCATCCCGGCTCGTCTTGGCGACGAGCTCGAGGGCGCGTGGCCCATCGGTCGCGCTCTCGAGCACAAGCTCGATTGCTGCCCCGCCTGCACGTGCCTTGAGTTCGGCCGCGGTTCCCTCTGCCACGATCCGACCCGAATCGATGACGGAGATGGCGTCGGCGAGCTGGTCGGCCTCTTCCAGGTACTGCGTGGTCAGGAGCACGGTCGTGCCCGCCGTGGCGAGGGTCTGGATGGCATCCCAGGTGTCGCGCCGCCCGCGGGGGTCGAGGCCGGTGGTCGGCTCGTCGAGGATCACGACGGGCGGCCGGGCGACGATCGCGCCTGCGAGGTCGAGGCGTCGGCGCATGCCGCCCGAATACTCGCCGGCACGCTTCTTCGCCGGCAGGTCGTCCAGCCGGAAGTCACGGAGCAGCTCGTGGGCCCTGGCGCGGGCGTCTCGCCTGCGCATTCCGTACAGCTGGCCGACCATCGTCAGGTTCTCGACTCCGGTCAGCTTCTCGTCGACGGCCGCGTACTGCCCGGAGACTCCGATGCTGCGGCGGACGTCCTGCGCCTCATGCTGCACCGAGTGGCCGGCCACCTCGACGTCTCCCTCATCGGGGTCGAGCAGCGTCGTGACGACGCGCACGGTGGTGGTCTTGCCTGCGCCGTTCGGTCCGAGGAGGGCGTGGACGGAACCGGCGGGGATCTCGAGGTCGACGCCGTCGAGCGCGGTGAAGTCGCCGAAGCGCTTGCGCAGGCCGCGAATCGAGATCACGAGACCGCCAGGTCGCGCTCGCGGACTGGCGTGATGTCCCGCCAGTTCTCGGTCACGTAGTCGAGGCAGGCCTGCTTGGGGGCCGGTCCGTAGACCACGACCCACCCTGCTGGGACGTCGGCGAAGTCTGGCCACAGGGAGTGCTGCTGCAGATCGTTGACAAGAACTCGGAACTCTGCGGATGTGTCATCGAACGGATTGGTCATGATGTTCCCTTCTCTCGTCACGCGGGGGTTCGTGATGGAGGTGGCGCGAATGGTTCTCCAAGTGCTTCGGAGCCCGTTCGCTATCGGTTGGGGAATTGCGCGTGTGAATCCGACATGAGGCGGTCGAGTTCCGGAGCGACCTCGCGCAGGGCGGCTTCGTCCAGGAGGGCGGAGTGGCGCGCGTGCACCGGGCTCGATGTCACCGTGCCGGTGGTGTGCGGTGCCCAGGCGTTGGGTCCTGGCCGGTCAGCCGGGACATCGACGTTCGCCTCGAACACGTGCAGGTCGCCGTCGAAGGTCGGCACGGGTGTCGTGTCGAGGAGGGCGCCCACGCGCAGGAAGCCGCGCACCATTCGCTCGATACTCGCCGAGGGGATGTCTGCGAGCGGGTTGCGTGCTCCTGCGAGCAGGGTGCGGACCGCATCCGCATCCAGCTTGTCGGCGGGCGCCTCCACCTCGTTCGCATCGAGGAAGGCTCGCCACATGCGGTCGCCACCGTCGACGCCAGCGACCGAGGAGTGCTCGGTCGGGTAGGCGTCGAGGATCGCGAGCAGCGCGACCTCGTCGCCGCGGCGCTGCAGGTGGGCGGCGAGGTGCTGCGCGAGGCGGCCGCCGAACGACCATCCGATGATCCGGTACGGGCCTTGGGGCTGCACGGTCTTCATCGCGTCGACGTACTCGTCCAGCAGTTCGGCGAGCGTGTTGTGGTCGGTCTGCTCCCCGTCGTCAGGGGCGATGCCGGGCAGCTGGAGTCCGTAGAGCGGGCGGTCGCCCTCGAGATGCGCGAGTAGCCCGGCGAACTTCCAGGAGATCCCGCTGGCTGGGTGCACGGCGAAGAGCGGTTCGGCGGCGGCTGACGCGCCCTGGTCGCGGGCGGCCCGCAACGGCAGGATCGTCCGGAGGCTCTCCGCGATGTTGCCACCTCCGCTGCTGGCGAGGGCAGCGAGCCCCTCGACCGAGGGTGCCTGGAACATGGCCTGCACGGGCAGGTCAGTGCCGAGGGCCTCGTTGATGGCCCGGACGGTCGGCTGCGCCACGAACGAGTGACCGCCGAGCGCGAAGAACGAGTCGTCTGCCCGCACGTCATCGACGCCAAGCACCTCGGCGAAGGCCGCCGCGACCGCCAGCTCGGCGCGCGTGCTCGGCTCGCGGCCGGCCCCGCCCGTCGTTTGGAACTGCGGCAGCGCATCCCGATCGAGTTTTCCGTTCGGGGTGAGGGGGATGCGCGGGATGATCTCGAGGCCCACGGGATGCATGTAGTCGGGCACCTTGCCGCGCACGGCATCGAGCACTCGGCTCGCGAGCTGTGCTCGGGCCTCGCGGTCTGCGTCCGGGTCGCCGCTTGCGATGCCAGGCGCGCTCGGCACGATCCAGGCACCGAGGGCGAGTTGCCCGGCCGAGTCGACGGGCAGGACCACGGCGTTCGCGACGCCCGGCTGGGCGCCGATCACGCGAGCCAGCTCCTCCGGCTCCACGCGGTGGCCGCGGATCTTGAGCTGGGCGTCGCTGCGGCCGAGTGACACGACCGGGCGCGGTTCGCCGTCGAGCGCGTCCCGCACGACGACGAGGTCGCCTGTGCGGTACATGCGACTGCCGTCGCGGGCGAACGGGTCGGCGACGAACCGCTCTGCGGTGGCCTCCGACCGGCCCGTGTAGCCGTCGGCGAGCTGGGTACCGGCGAGCCAGAGCTCGCCGACACTGCCGACGGGGCTGGGGTGCAAATGTCCGTCGAGCACGTAGCCGACGACGTCACCCGTCGTCGCCCCGAGCGACGGGGCCGCCGTCTCGCCGACGTCGGCGAGCATCGAGTCAACGCCGACCTCCGTCGGGCCGTAGAGGTTCCACGCCCGAACCGTCGCGCGTCCACGCAGCCAGGTCCACAGCTCAGCGGTGATCGCTTCGCCGCCGAGCAGCATCGTGAACCCGTCGGCATCTGGGAGGGCATCGAGCCAGCTCTCGAGCCGCGTCTGCTTCGTGAGCGCCTCGACGTAGCTCGGGGTCGTCTCCCACGCGCCGATTCGCCGATCGGCGAAGAGTTGCACGAGCGCCTCGGGGTCACGGCGCACGTCGTCGGCGATGATGTGCAGCTCGTGTCCGCTCGCGAGCCACAGGATCGGGTCCATGGCGGCGTCAAAGCCGACGCCCGTGGTGTGCGCCACGCGGATGCGCTGCTTCCGCGAGTCGGGCAGGAGGGTCGAGCGGTGGCTGCGGAGCAGGCTCGCGAGGGCGCGGTGGGGCACCTGGACGCCCTTCGGCACGCCGGTCGTTCCTGAGGTGAAGATCAGGTAGGCAGGGTCGTCGAGCGACACGTCGGTGAGATTGGCGGTCTCATGCTCCCCGGAGCCGTCTGCGAGCAGCTCCTCGAGCCCGCCGTCGAGGATCAGGGTCGGTTCTGCGGCCTCGATCATGGCGTCGACGCGCTCGCTCGGGTATTCGGGGTCGATCGGCATGGCGACGGCGCCGGCCCGCCACACGGCGAGCAGGGCGGCGGCGGTGTCGACCGAGCGCGGCAGGCGGTAGGCGACGACGTCGCCGCGGCCCACGCCGCGGCGGCGGAGCGCACCGGCGAGCTGGTCGACGCGAGCCGTGAGCGCACCGAAGTCGAGCGCTCCGTCTGGGGCCACGACCGCCAGTTCCGTGGGCGTGCGCGCGGCCGAGGCGGCGAGGGCGTCGAGTACGGTGCTCGGCTCGGACGTCGTGCCGCCGTCGCGCTCCGCCTGGATCTCCGCCTGCATCTCCGCCTGGAGGGGCCAGGCACGCAGATGCCCTGGCGTGCCCGGCACCTGGATCGCCTCGAGGGGCGCGTCCGGCGTCTCGGTGGCCGCCGCGAGGTAGGCGAGGAGCCGCTCGACGAGGCCGCTGGCCGCGGCTGCGCTGAAGAGCGCCGAGTTGTACTCGAGCACGCCTGGCACGTCGGCGCCGGCCTCTGCAGTGCGCAGCGTGAAGGACAAATCGAACTTCGCGCCGCCCGTGCTCTCCGGAGCGACCGGGGTGACGGCGACGCCTGGCAGGGCGAGGGGGAGCTCGCTCTGAGCCTCGACCGCGAGCATCGTCTGGAAGAGGGGGTGTCGTCCGAGGACACGCTCGGGGGCCATCGCCTCGACGATGCGCTCGAACGGCACCTGCTCGTGGTCGATGCCGAAGAGCGCGGCCGTGCGAGCCGCTTCGACGGCGTCGGCCAGCGTCGCCTCGTCGCCGAGCTGCACGCGGAGCGGCAGCGTGTTGACGAAGAATCCGACGAGGTCGCTGAGATCGGGGTCCTGGCGGCCGGCGGAGGGGGCCCCGATGACGAGGTCCGTGCCGGCACCGGTCCGCGCGAGGAAGCCGGCGATCGCGCCGAGCCAGCCGTGGAAGGCGCTCGCCGACCTGCCGGCCGCGACTGAGCCGAGCGCGCCCGCGACCTTCGCGGGGATGCTGAAGTCGAGCTGGCCAGCAGGCTGTGCGCTCTGCGCGGCCCGCGCGCCATCGGAGGGGAGCTGGAGTACCGACGGAGCGCCGTCGAGGTGGTCGGTCCACGCCGCGACCTGGCCTGCCTCATCCGCTGGCTCTTCGCTTGTCCGGAGCAGGCGCGCGAAGTCGGCGAACTGGGCGGGCAACGGGCGCTGGAGCGGCACCGAGCCGCTGCGCCGTGCCGTGTACGCCGTAGCGAGGTCGTGCGCCAGCGGCGCGAGCGACGCACCGTCCGTGGAGATGTGGTGGAGCACGAGCTCGAGCAGCCACGAGTCATCGCCGGCGGGGGTCAGGCCGGCGCGCAGCGGCAGCTGGCTCGTCAGGTCGAATCCGGCAGACGCGTCGACCGGCTTGTGCTGGAGCACACCCGCGGCGGGTTCGTGGATGCGCTGCACCGGAGCCCCATCGACTTCGGGGTAGGTGGTGCGCAGCACCTCGTGCCTGGCGACGAGGTCGTCAACCGCGCCGGACAGCGCCTCGAGGTCGAGGTCGCCGTCGAGGCGAGCGCTCAGCACGACGTTGTAGTCGCCGGATTCGGGGGCGAGCTGGTTCAGGAACCAGAGGCGTGCCTGGCCGGGCGAGAGCGGCAGGTGTTCGCCGTCGACGCGCGGGTTGGCTGCGGTCCACTCGTGGAGCGACGGGCGCGAGCTCGGCCCGCCGGCGGGGTCGGCGTCCGGGCGCTCGCCTGTGCGGCCGAGCACGGCAAGGAGGCCGGCCGGCGTGGGGGCGTCGAAGATCGCGCGCAGGGGAGGGGCGGCGCCGAAGCGCTGGCGCAGCTCTCCGGCGAGCGCCACGGCGAGCAGGGAGTGCCCACCGAGCCGGAAGAAGTCATCGTCGAGCCCGACCTCATCGAGGCCGATGACGGCGGCGAACGCCTCGCACATGCTGTGCTCGTCGGTCGTCTCGGGCGTGCGGGAACCCGCTGCCGACTCCGGGGCGGGGAGAGCGGCGTGGTCGACCTTGCCGTTCGGGGTCAGGGGGAGCCGCTCGAGCACCGTGACGGTGGCCGGAACCATGTAGTCCGGCAGCTCGGCGCGGGCGAGGGAGAGGACGGCCTCGGCGTTGGCTGCCCCGGCGACCCAGGCGACGAGCCTCGCGCTGTCCGGGCCGGCCGGCGCGTGGATGGTCGCGACGGCGGCCTCGACGCCTGCGGTGCGCTCGAGGCTGCGCTCGACGTCGCCGAGCTCGATGCGGTAGCCGCGGAGCTTCACCTGGTCGTCGTCGCGGTGGAGGAATTCGAGTTCGCCGGAGGGGTGGCGGCGGACGATGTCGCCGGTCCGGTAGAGGCGGGTGCCGTCTCCCGAGGGGTCGGCGATGAAGGCGCTTGCCGTCTCGGCGGCGCGTCCCAGGTAGCCGTGGGCCTCGGAGGCGCCGGCGAGGTGGAGCTCACCCGGCACGCCATCCGGCACGTCGCGGAGGTAGCCGTCGAGCACCCGAGCAGTCACGTTGGCGACCGGGCGGCCGATGCGGACACCTCCCGGCTCGGTCAGGCGCGTCACGACGGAGTCCACCGCGAACTCGCTCGGACCGTAGAGGTTCCAGGCCTCGATTCCGTCAGCACGGAGCAGGGCGTCCCAGAGGTCGGACGAGACGGCCTCGCCGCCGAGGGCGACGAGGAGCGGCGTCTCGCGTTCGGCGCTCTGCTCGAGGAGGCCGGTGCCGATGAGCTGGCGCACGTATGACGGCGTCGTCTCGAGTACGTCGATCGCGGAACCGGAGACTCGCTGCACGAGCTCGTCGGCGTTGCGCCGCGTGGCGTCGGATGCCATCACGAGGCTTGAGCCCGCGGCAAGCCAGAGGATCGGGTCCCAGGCGGCGTCGAAGCCGAGGCCGGCCACGTGCAGCACGCGCGGCGGGCGCCCGCCGAGGAGCTCGCGGAGCGGGGAGATCATCGCGTGCAGGTGCTGCGCAAGCACGTTCGCGAGGGCGGAGTGCGGCACCTGAACGCCCTTGGGGGCACCGGTGGTGCCGGAGGTGAACACGAGGTAGGCGGGCTGCTCGGGGAGTGGCGGGGCCGGCAGGTCGAGGTTCGACTCGCTGGAGCCCAGCTCGACGAGCGAGGTGGGGGCGACGGTGCGAGTCCCTGATTCCTCGGCGAGGGAGCCGAGGCGCGCCTCGTCGACCGCGACGAGCAGCACGGGGGTGCTGGCGTCGAGGATCTGCGTGATGCGGGCGTCCGGGTAGTCGATGTCGACGGGCACGGCAATGGCTCCGCTGCGGAGCGCCGCCAGCACGAGCGTCACGGCGTCGCCGGAGCGGGGCAGCGCGATGGCCACCCGGTCTCCGGGGCGCACGCCAGAGGCGACGAGGCCACGGGTTGCGGCGTTGATGCGCTCGCCGAGCTCGGCGAAGGTGAGGGGTTCCGCGTCGTCCTCGAGGGCCAGCTCTCCGGGGAGGCGGCGGATGCTCGTGGCGAGCTCATCGAGGATGGTCCCGTCCACGGGCAGGCGCTCGCCGTCGGCCTGCGCGTCGATCCGGCGCTGGGTCTCCCGGTCGAGGGCCGGAAGTTCGGAGAGGGTGAGCCCGACGGTGTCGATCATGGCGGAGAGCATGCGGTCGACGGTGTCGCGCATCCGCCCGATCGTCGACTCGTCGAAGAGGGCGAGGTCGTAGGCGAGGGCGGCCTCGAGCGGGCCTTCGTCGCCGGAGGGGGTCGAGAAGTCGAGCATGAGGTCGGTCTTCACGCCGGCGGTCGTGACCTGGCTCGGGACGGTGACGACGACCTCGCCGAGGTCGAGCTTCGCCGGCTCGGTGTTCTGGAGCGTGAGGAGCACCTGGAAGACGGGGTGGCGGTCGGCCACGCGCGGCGGCCGGAGGGCGTCGACGACGGCATCGAACGGCACGTCCTGGTGGGCGTACGACTCGGTGTTGCCCACGCGCACACGTTCGATGAGCTCGCCGAGCGTCGGGTTGCCCTCCAGCGAGGTGCGCAGCGCGACCGTGTTGACGAAGAAGCCGACGAGTCGCTCGAGCTTCGGGTCCACGCGTCCGGCCACGGGGGTGCCGACGACGATGTCCGCGCCGGCGCCGTGCTGGCCGAGCGCCGCGGCGACTGCCGCGTGCAGGACGATGAAGAGACTCGTCCGATGCTGCGCCGCGACCTCGCGAAGGGCGAGGTGGCGCTCCGTACCCAGTTCGAAGGCGAGGTGGCCGATGTCGCTCGGCCGTGCGCCGCGCTCGCGGTCTCGCGGCAGGGCGATCTCGTCGGGTGCGTCGGCAAGCGCGCGCCGCCAGAAGTCGAGCTGCGTGCTCATGGCGCTCGTGGGGTCGTCCTCGGAGCCGAGCGACTCCCGCTGCCAGAGCGTGTAGTCGGCGTAGGAGACGGAGAGCGCGGGCAGCACGTCGTTGGCCGAGGCGCGCCTCTCGCCGGTCGCCGCGGCGACGTGGCTCGAGTACGCCGCGGAGAGGTCGGCGGCGAAGGGGGCGAGCGACCAGCCATCCGAGGCGATGTGGTGCATCGTCGCCACGAGCACGTGGTTCGTCGGCGAGGTGCGCAGGAGCACGGCGCGCAGCGGCACCTCGCGGGTCACGTCGAAGGGGCGAAGCGACTCCTGGCGGACGATGTCGTCCACCCGGTCTGCTGGCACGTCGACGGAGGTGAAGGCGGGTGCGCCGCCGTCGATCGGGAGAATGCGCTGCCTCGGCTCACCATCGACGTAGGGGAAGATGGTGCGTAGCGGCTCGTGGCGCTCTGCGATGTCCCGGAAGGCAGCCCGGAGCGCGGCCTCGTCGAGGCGGCCATCGAGGTGCAGCACGATGGGGATGTTGTAGGCGCTGGAACCTGGCTCAAGGCTGTTCAGGAACCACAGGCGACGTTGGGCGAGGGAGACCTGGAGCTCGTCGCCGTGGGGCGTGGGGGCGAGGGGGAGGGTGCGGGCGGCGTCGGCGCTGTTGTCGTCGAGCGCGGCGAGCCCCGCGACGGTCGGGCGCTCGAAGACGTCGCGCACCGTGACCTGCCGGTCGAGACGCTCCGTGAGCTGCGAGGCGAGCTTGGTGGCGAGGAGCGAGTGGCCGCCCGCGCCGAAGAAGTCCTCGTCGACGCCGATCGACTCGATGCCGAGCACCTCGGCGAAGGCATCCGCGGTGACCCGCTCGGCGCGTGTGCGGGGTTGCTGCACCGGGTCGTTCGAGCGCTGCTCAGGGGCAGGGAGCGCCCGCCGGTCGAGCTTGCCGTTCGGGGTCATGGGCAGCTTGCTCAGGGCGAGCACGCTGCTCGGGACCATGTAGCCGGGCAGGTCCGCGGCGAGCGCCGACTTCGTCCGGGCCGCGAGGTCCGCCTGTTCGCCGTCGCCGGTCACGTACCCGACGATGCGGGCGGATGCGCCGTCGCCGACTACGATCGCCGCGGCGGCCGAGACTCCTGGCTGCCTGCGCAGCGCGGCTTCGACCTCCGCGAGCTCAACCCGGTATCCGCGGATCTTCACCTGCTCGTCGATGCGGCCGAGGAAGCGGAGCGAGCCGTTGCGACGGCGACGGACGACGTCGCCCGTGCGGTACATCCTGGTGCCGTCTCCAGCGAACGGATCAGCGAGGAAGCGCTCGGCGCTGAGACCGGGCTGGCCGACGTAACCGGACGCGACATTGGCACCGGCGAGATAGAGCTCGCCGATGGCGCCGTCCGGCACCGGGGTGAGGGAGGCGTCGAGGAGGTAGTGGCGCGTATTGCGCACCGAGCTGCCGATGTGTGGCTCAGAGCCCTGCTCGATGGGCGCGATGAGGCTGTCGACGGTCGTCTCGGTGGGGCCGTAGAGGTTAAGGGCGAAGACGTCGGGCTGGGCGGCGAGCGCGTCCCAGAGGGCGGGCCCCACGGCCTCCCCACCGAGCGCGATGTCGGTCGGGTACCTGTCCTGCTCGAAGAGCCCGCCAGCGATGAGCGCCTCGGCGAACGACGGGGTGGTCTCGATCGCGTCGATGCCCTGCTCGGCGAGGTAGGCGGCGAGGCGCTGCGGGTCGCGGCGCACGTCGTCGTCGATGAGGTGCAGCTCGTGGCCGGCGAAGAGCCAGAGCAGCGGGTCCCACGCGGCGTCGAAGGAGAGGCCTGCCGTGTGGGCGACCCTGACGGGCCGGCCGAGGCGCTCGGCCGCTGGGTCGAAGATCTCGGCGCGGTGGTGCTCGAAGAGGTTGCGCAACGCGAGGCGGTCGACGCCGACGCCCTTGGGTCGCCCGGTGCTTCCCGAGGTGAAGACGACGTAGGCGAGTTCAGAGGGTGAGACGGGCGAGAGGCCGCTCTGGTCGGCAGACCGCTTGCGCCAGGCGATGGAGGTGTCGGCGTCGATCGGCAGGGTCGCGACGCGCCAGGACGCACCATCGGCGAGGTCACGCTGCTCCTGGGCCTTGCTCGTCAGCAGGAGCGCGGGTGACGCATCCTCGATCATGTTGCCGACGCGGTCGATGGGGTACTCGGGGTCGAGGGGAACGTAGACGCCGCCCGCCTTGAGCACGGCCAGCACGAGCATCGGGAGGTACTTGCTGCGCTCGATGCGCACCGCAACGGTTCGCCCGGGACCGACGCCCTCGCCGACGAGGTGGTGCGCGAGGCGCGTCGACAGCTCGTCGAGTTCCGAGAAGGTGAGCGTGCCGTCTACTGCCACGACCGCAGGAGCCGTGTCGCGAACCGCGGCGATCTTCGAGAAGGCGCGCAGCACCGATTCCTGACCGATGGGCACATCGTCGCCGGAGCCCTGCTCGAGGAGACCGGCGATCTCGTCCGCTCGCACGACGTTGGCGTCGGTGACCGTGGTTGTGCCCGGCTCATCGAGCACCTGGGACAGCAGCTCGAGCATCCGCCTCGCGTGCTCTGTGAGGACCTCCGCCGAGTAGAGCTCGGCGTCGCCCTCGAGCTGGAGCGTGGGCTCGGCGGCATCGCTCGTCAGCCCGGAGATCACCACCGAGAGGTCATGCACGGGGCCGGTCGAGAGGATGTTGACCGTGCCGCGGGCGCGACCGAAGACGAGTTCGTCGATGACGGGGAGCAGGTTGACGGAGGGGCCCGCGAGGGCGTGCGTCTGCGCGACCTCCTCGACCCGGAACTGCTGGTGCGCGACGGCGCCGCGCACAGCGTCGCCGGCGTTGGCGATGACCTCAGAGAGGCTCAGCCCGGGGGAGACGTCGACGCGAAGGGGCAGGATGCTCGACAGCATGGACGGGGTCGTCTTGGCGACCTTGCCGCGCCTCGCCGTCACGGGGAGGCCAAGAGAGACCCGAACCTGGCCGGTCATCTTCGACAGGTACACGGCGACCAGGCCGACCGCCGTCTTCGGCATGTCACGACCGAGCGCGCGCAGATGCCGGGCATCGGCGTCCGGGATGCCCGTGGACACGCGCACGACGCGCCTTGCCGCCCGGCCGGTGGTTCCCTCGAGCCCGGTCACGACGCTGTCATCGGCGAGCTGACCGCGCCAGTAGTCGGCATCGGCCGCATGCTGCTCGGAGCTCGCGTACTCGTCGAGGTGGGCCTGGAGCTCCGCCAGCCCGGGAAGCGGCGACGCGGTGCGCGCGGCCAGGTGAGCGATCGGCGCGGCGAGCAGAGCGCCGAGCACCCCGCGAGGGGCGCTCTTCTCCAGCCGGGAGTACGCGCCGGCGAGGTAGCGGAGGCCTACGACGGCGGAGTAGCCGTCGAGGAGCACGTGGTGGACACGCTGAAAGAGCAGCCAGCGAGCATCCGCCACCCGGTACAGGGTCGTGCCGAGCAGGTCGCGTCCCGTCATCGACCTCGGCGTCTCGAGCTCGCGATCCATGCGCTCGAGGGCGACCTCGACCGCCTGCCCCTCGCCCAGCTCGCGCAGATCCGACACCGCAAGGAGGTCTGCGGTGGGCGATGGGCGGTCGAGGACGGCGTACGGCCCGTCACCGTCCTCGGCGAGCACGAGGCTCATCGCGTCGAGGTCGGCCACGGTCTTCGTGAACGCGATCCGCAGCAGGCGCTCGTCGAGCTGCCCGCGCAGATCCAGGTACTGCCCGATCTGGTAGCTCGGGTTGTCCGGGTCAAGCTGCTGGGCGTACCAGATGCCCAGCTGCGCCGGGGTGAGGCGCAGGCGATCCTCTTCCGCTCCGGCGCTGTGCTGGCGGCCCTGGGCCTGCTGACAGCTCTGCGCCCCCTGACCGGTCTGGATCTGCTGGCTCGCCTCGGCCTCTTGGCTCGCCTCGGGCTGCTGGCTGGTCTGCGTCTGCTGGCTGTTCTGCGTCTGCTGGCTGGCCTTCGTCACTGTGCGCTCCTCATAGCGGTGCCGAGGTCTCCCTCGGCACCTGGTCTCTTGCGGCTGCGGCTGTGCGCCGCGACGGGCCTCCCTCTGAGGAAGGCACGGTCGCTACTGGAACTGGCCGATCTGCAGGGAGTTGAGGAGGCCTCCGAGGTCGATGAGCGGGCCGTCGATGAGGGGGCCGTTGATGAGCGCGCCGCTCGCCGTCGTCGAGACGGAACTCGCAGGGGCGAGGTCGGTGGCGCTCGCGGGGGCGGCCGTCATGGCGACTGCGCCGAGAGAGAGGGCCGCGGCCGTGGAGAGGCTGGCGATGGTGCGAGTCGTCGTCTTCTTCATGTTGTGCTCCTCAGTTCGCTGTGTGCCGGGTTGGTCACAGGAAGTCGTTCGGAGCGCATCTGGCGGCGGTTTGGCAACAAACCCGCGCCTCTCGGCCATTTCACAGCTAGCCTGAACTCGTGTTCGACTGGCTTACCGCTATCCCCCCACTCCTGGTTGTCCTCCTCGTTGCTGGCATCGTCACGCTCGAGAGTCTCGGCCTGCCCCTCCCAGGCGAGAGCGTGCTCATCGCGGCCGTGCTCCTGAGCATCGCGGGCACGGGCGTTGATCCCTGGGTGCTCGCCGCCGCCGCTGCTGTTGGCGCCATCGTCGGCGACTCGATCGGCTACTACATAGGTAAACGCTGGGGAGCCCGCCTGCTGCGCTACCTCTCGCAGCGGTACCCGAAATACTTCGGCGTCGCCCGCATCAACGCGGCCGTCGGCCTCATGCAGAAGTGGGGTGCGTACGCCGTCTTCTTCGGGCGCTTCGTTGCACTGCTCCGCGTCTTCGCCGGCCCCCTCGCGGGCGCGATGGCCATGCCGTACGGACGCTTCCTCCTCGCGAACGCGCTCGGAGGAATCGCGTGGGCGGCCGGCGTCACCGCCATCACCGTCGCCCTGGGGAACAGCGCGCTCGCGATCATCCACGCGTTCGGCTGGGCTGCGCTTGCCGTCGCGGCCGTGCTGGTCGTCGTCCTCGTCGCGATTGTCGTCTACCGCGCCCGGCGCCGACCAGAAGGTGCGGATGCGGCCAGCGAGACAGAGCAAGAGCTTGACCTGCTCATCCCGGCCGCAAAGGACGCGCAGGACTCCACGCCAGGGGGCGCCGCCGTCCGAGACGCGCTGGCTGCTGCGGTTCGGCCGCTCGTCACGTTCGCGCGCCGCGCACCATTCACGACCGTCCTGGTGCTCGTGATCATCGTCGGAGGCATCGCCACGGGAGCCATGTGGCACCTGTCGCGGGCGCAGCCCTGGTACGGGGACGTCGCTTTCGGGCTTCCGCCGCTCGAAGCCGGAATGTGGTGGACGATCATCACCGGGTCGCTGCTCGGCAACGGCGCTTGGCACTACGCGCTGCTCATCGTGCAGCTGCTCATCGTCGGCGGCGTCTTCGAGTTCCGCTTCGGCTGGAAGCGCACCGCCCTCGTCTTCCTTGGCGGGCAGGCCCTCGCCGTGCTCGGCACACTCGCCATAGTCGCGGCCCTCGCGCCGACCGGGTGGGAGTGGGCGACGAGGCTCGCAGGCAGCCTCGATGTCGGCGCCTCCGGCGGCATCGCCGCCCTCACCGCCGCCCTCGTCTGGGTGCTGCGGCCGCCGTGGCGGCTCCGACTCGGGCTCGCGCTCGGATCTCTCGTGACCCTGCGGCTCCTGTACGTGGGCGACCTCGCCGACCTCGAGCATTTCCTGCCGGTCGCCGCCATCTTCGCGATCTATGCCGTGCAGCGCCATCGCAAGACGGGCTTCGCCACGAGCACACGCGAGGACCGCCTCATCGCGTTCACCGCCCTCATCGGGCTCGGCACCGCTCAGGTCGTGGCCGCCCTCTTCACGCTCGACGGGCCGCTCGGCAAGTCGACGGCCGAGACCGAGACCTGGGTGGGCGTCGCCATCGACGTCATCGTCATCCTCCTCGTCGCCAACGGCATCAGGCGCGGTCAGCGATTCGCATGGATCGTCGCGGTTGCGCTTGGCGTCTTCAACCTCCTTGAGCTTGCGCTCATCGTCGTCGACGTGGCGACCTCCGGCAGCCTCGAAGACGGGCTGACCATGAACTTCGCGGGGTCCCTGCTCTGGGTGCTTGTGGTCCTCTTCCTCATC
The DNA here is from genome assembly GCF_002931075.1 of Pseudoclavibacter sp. AY1F1. GTDB lineage: Bacteria > Actinomycetota > Actinomycetes > Actinomycetales > Microbacteriaceae > Pseudoclavibacter. The sequence goes on from NZ_PSTQ01000006.1 coordinate 126,271, forward strand.
ATCGCGCGCCGATCGTTTGCGGTCCGCGTGCGTCCCTCGAAGAACTCCATCTCAGGTGAGCGGCGCGGCACGGTCGAGGAAGCTCGCGAGATCCTCCCGAAGGTCGGTGGCAGCACCATCTCGTGGATGACCGTCTGGCCTCGCAACCACTATCTGCTGAGCGAGAAGAAGGACGGCTACGTCGCCTACCAGGAGTACTCGGGCGTCGCCCTCGCGCTCGGTGACCCGGTCGCTCCCGCTGGGGAGCTCAGCGCGCTCATCCACGACTTCGCCTCCCGGGCGGAGCTCGCGGGTCACACTCCTGCGTTCTTCTCGGCGACCCAGGCGACGGTGGATGCGGCTCCCGCGAGCTGGCAGCGCGTGCAGGTTGCGGAGGACACGATCATCGATCTCCCCGGCCTCGAGCTCAAGGGGAAGCCATGGCAGCCCGTTCGCTCAGCCGTCAACCGGGCCGAACGCGAGGGGATCCGCTTCAAGATGACGACCCTGGCGGAGGAGCCGTGGGCCGTCCTCGCGCAGGTTCGCGCGATCTCGGAGGACTGGGTCGGCGACAAGGGGCTGCCCGAGATGGGCTTCACACTCGGCGGTGTCGACGAGGCGCTCGACCCGGCCGTTCGGCTCGGCATCGCCATCGACGACGACGGGAGCGTGCACGGGGTCACGTCCTGGTTGCCCGTCTACGGCAACGACGGCGAGGTCCGAGGGTGGACGCTCGACCTCATGCGCCGACGCGACGGCGGCTTCAAGGCCGTCATGGAGTTCCTCATCATCTCTTCTGCGCTGGCTTTCAGGGACGAGGGCGCCGCCTTCGCCTCCTTGTCCGGAGCTCCGCTCGCGGGTTCGGGACAGGCGGAGGCGACGCCGCTCGACCAGGTGCTGAGCCAGGTCTCAGAGCTCCTCGAGCCGCTGTACGGGTTCTCCTCGCTCCACAACTTCAAGATGAAGTTCAACCCGCGCTTCGAACCCATGTATCTGTTGTTCCGCGACGAGTCGGACCTCCCGCGCATCGGCATCGGACTGACGCGCGCGTACTTGCCGACGGCTACGACGGGTCAGCTCATCAGGGCGGGGCTCGGCGCCGGCAAGTAGCGTTTCGCGTCCTTCTCGCCGAGGCGGGCGGCGTCGGCGAGCCATCGCTCCCGGCGCTGCTTGCTCGAGGTCTTGACGGGGGAGTAGCGGGTCACCGAGATGGGTGCCAGGCCGACGAAGCCGAGCACGTGCGTCTTGAGTTGCCGAACGGGCGTGTTCCCGGTGAGCCGCAGGTAGGAGCCGGGGCTGTCCGCCGTCAGGATGATGCGGGCGCTGCGACCTTTGAGGAGGCCCTTGGGGAGGGTGCCCGAGGCATCGTAGGCCATGCGAGGCAGCAGGAGCCTGTCGAAGAACCCCTGCAGGAGCGACGGTACAGAGCCCCACCAGACCGGGGTGACAAGCACGATCCGCGTTGCCGTCTGGATCGCGGTCCAGGCCTCCTGCAGGTCGGGCTCCAGCTCCTGTCGCTTGGTGTAGCCGAAGTGCATGTTCTGGTCGAACGAGAGGTCTCGCACTGCGAGGATCCTCGCGTCGCCGTGCGCGTCAGCGTAGTGCGCCGCGAGCGCGGCGCAGAGGGAGTTCGGGTTGGGGTGGCCATCGATGACGAGGGTGTGCATTCGGGCTCCTGAGCCTTGAAGTGGACAGTGTCAAGATGTGACGAGAGTCAGCCTAGCTAGAATGTTGCTCATGTCAAGATCCGATGCGCCTTACCACCACGGCAACCTCGGCCCCGTCCTCGAGGCCGCCGGCATCGCGCTACTGGCACAGAAGCCGCACTCGTCGATCAGCCTGCGCGAGCTGGCGCGCGAGGCGGACGTCAGTCACAACGCGCCGTACCACCACTTCGGGGACAAGGCCGGGCTCTTCAAGCGACTCGGCGAAGTGAGCATGCAGCGACTCGTCGACCAGTTCCTGGCCGCGGATTCGCCGGGCCTCGACCCTGGCGAACGCGCGGTCGCACTCGGGGTCGCGTACGTCGAGTTCGCCATCGACAACCCGCATGCGTTCACGCTCATCTACGACCCTGAGGTGTGCGTGCCCGGGGCGCCGAGCGAGACCATGGCCCCGCTCATCAACCAGCTCGAGGTCACGCTCGGCGATGCGGCAGCCGGCCTCGACCCTGAGGCGGACCCCGGACGGATCGAGGCTCGCGCGACGGCGCTTTGGGCAACCGTGCAGGGCCTCTCGTACCTGGTGATCGCGGGACACCTCACCCGGGCCCAGATCAGGCCGGCCCTCGCCGAGTCGCTTCGACGCTACAGCGACCAGGCGATCGCCCCGATGTGAGGCTCGAGTCAGGCGAGCGATTCGACGACCGCGACGATCCGTCGTTCGCGCGTCGCCTCCGTCGTTCGCGGCTCCGTGTCGAGCGAGGATACCGTGATGGGGTCGCCACCCCCGATGCCGGTCTCCTCGTTCGTGGTGAATTCCATGATCAGGTTGTTCCACGGGATTCCCCGCTGCAATGCCTCGAAATGTCGGTCGTCTGTGCCACGATCGGACCGCGCGACGATGCTCGTCGTTGCCGTGAACGAAAGGCCTGAACCATGGCTGCACTGCTCAACCCCTACATTCACTTCAACGACAACGCGCGTGAGGCGCTCGAGTACTACAAGGGGGTCTTCGGCGGCGAGCTCACGATGAGCACCTTCGGTGCCGCCGGCATGCCGATGGATCCGTCCGAGTCGGAGAAGATCATGCACGGCCAGCTCACGACCTCAAGCGGCTTTACGATCATGGCTTCAGACACGCCCTCCTACATCGTGCCTTCGCCGGGGCGCACCATCGAGATCTCGCTCAGCGGAGACTCCGCCGACGAACTGCGCGGCTACTGGGACAAGCTCGCCGACGGCGGGGAGATCGAGCAGCCGCTCGTCCAGGCGCCATGGGGCGATACGTTCGGGATGCTCGTCGATCGCTTCGGCATCGCATGGATGGTCAACATCCTGGGAAGCTGACGAGTGCGCGGCATGCGATCAGCCTGACTGCGCCGTACACTTGACGCCGACCTACTGCGAGGTGAGTGACCCTGGTGCCATCGAGTTTCGACGTGACGTCGCTTGCTTCTCTCGACACTTCCGCGTTGCCGCGAATCGGACGAGCGGTTGGGCGTGGAAGCGCGCACGCCAAGCTCATCCTCTTCGGCGAGCACGTGGTCGTCTACGGGAAGCCTGCCGTCGCGCTTCCGCTCCGCGCTATGCGCATGCGAGCGACCGCCTGGCGCGAGGGCACCGAGCCTCGTTTCGAGTCGGACCATTACACGGGGCCACTTGCCGCTGCCCCGGAGATCGTCGAGGCGCCGAAGAAGGCGATCGAGGAGACGCTCCGGGCGATCGGGGGAGAACTCGAAGGCCTGACGGTCGCGGTCCGCGGGAACATCCCGCTGGGCCGTGGCCTGGGCTCGAGCGCGGCTGCCGCCGGCGCCATCGTCGACGCCGTCTCGCGCCTCCACAACGTGACGCTCTCCGGCGGCGAGCACTTCGCGCTTGTCCAGCTTGCCGAGCAGGTGGCCCACGGCAAGCCGAGCGGGCTCGATGCGCTGGCTACGACCATCCCGTCGCCCATCCGCTTCCAGAACGCGAGCGCCGTGCCGGTTCCCGTCGCCCTCGACGCGTGCTTCGTGATCGCCGACACGGGCGTGCACGGATCGACGCGGCAGGCAGTCGACGACGTCCGTACATCACTCGAGCGCGACCACGACGCCACGATGTCAATCATCGACGCCCTCGGCGAGCTGTCGGACCTGGCCATCACCGACCTCGAGACCAACGCGCCTCGCTCGCTCGGTGCCCGCATGACCCAGGCGCATGAGCTCCTGTCTGCGCTTGGTGTGAGCCACCCCGCACTCGACGAGCTCGTGATCGCGGCGACGCGTGCAGGGGCGCTCGGGGCCAAGCTCACGGGCGGAGGGCTCGGTGGGTGCATCGTCGCCGTCGTAGAGCGCGGCAACGCCTCGGCGGTCGCGTCCGCACTGCAGAGCGCGGGCGCCATCCAGACCTGGAGCATCACCACCACTGGCACGCCGCTGTGAGCGCGACAGCAATCGCCTTCCCGAACATCGCGCTCATCAAGTACTGGGGAAAGCGCGACGAGGCGCTCATCATCCCGCAGACCTCGAGTCTGTCGCTGACGCTCGCCGTCTACCCGACGACGACGACGGTCTCCCTCCTGTCTGAGAGCGCGCCGCACGAAGTCCTCCAGGACGGCGCCCCCATGCCGCAGGCAGCCGCCGCGAAGGTCGCCCGGTTCCTCGACCACGTCGCCGAGCTCGCAGGGACCACGCGGGCGGCGCGCGTCGAGACGAGCAACGCAGGACCGACCGGAGCCGGACTAGCCTCGTCAGCCTCAGGCTTCGCTGCCCTTGCAGCCGCGGCGTCCGCGGCGTACGGGCTCGACCTCTCGCCACGCGACCTGTCACGACTCGCGCGTCGTGGCTCAGGCTCCGCCTCGCGTTCCATCTTCGGCGGCTTCGCCGTCTGGAACGCCGGCAGCGACGACCTCACCTCGTACGCAGAACCCGTCGACGACGCGCGCATCGACGCGGCCATGGTGCTTGGCATCGTCAATGCCGGAGCGAAGCCGATCTCGAGTCGGGATGCGATGCGGCGCACCGTGGAGACTTCCCCGTACAACGCGCCCTGGGTTGCGACCAACCCGACCGAGCTGGCCTTCATGCGCGACGCCCTTCGGCGCGGAGATTTCACGGCAGTCGGCGAGATCTCCGAGCGCAACGCGCTCAGGATGCACGCCGCGATGCTCGGTGCAGTGCCACCTGTCCGCTACCTGACGGCCGGCAGCATGGCTCTGCTCGACGCGGTTGCCGAACTCCGGAACACCGGCCTGGAGGCCTACGCCACCATGGATGCTGGGCCGAACGTGAAGACACTCTGCAGGTCGGCCGAGGCCGCCTCGGTCCGAGACGCGCTCGCCGCGGCCGCCCCTGGCATCGAGTTCGTGATCGCCGAGGCAGGCCCGGGGGTCTCTGTCTCGGACCACGGGGTCTCCGTCTCCGGCCAGGGGCCGACTGCGATCGCTGGACCCGGAGCACCCCGGTGATCGTCGCCGAGGCCCCTGGCAAGCTCTTTGTCAACGGCGAGTACGCGGTGGTCGAACCAGGCAGGCACGCGATCATCGTCGGCGTCTCCAAATTCATCCGCGCCACGCTTCGCCCCGCCGTCCCCGCCGAGGGCAGCACCGTCAGCTCCCCGCACTTCGGGTCGCAACCGGTGCCGGTGCTCATCGAGGGCGACCTCGTGTCGATCGAGGCACCGGGCGCCGAGCTCGTGAGGGAGTGCATCCGCGTCGTCGTGCAGCTCGCTCGCGAGCGCGCCATCGACATCGCCCCGTTTGCGCTCGAGATCGAGAGCGAGCTCGACGACGAGAGCGGTCGCAAGTTCGGACTCGGGTCGAGTGGCGCCGTCGCCGTCGTGACGGTGCGCGCGCTCGCGCAGCACCTTGGTCTCGACGTCGACGACGAGGCGGTCTACCGACTCGCGAGCCTCGCCACGATCGAGCTGCGACCGGCCGCCTCCTGCGCCGACATCGCGACGAGCACGCTCGGGGGATGGGTCCACTACGCGTCACCGGACCGGCTTGCAGTGCGCGAACTTCGCCGCACGCGAGGGGTGGCGGCCAGCCTGAGCGACGCCTGGCCCGGTCTTGTGCTCGAAGCTCTGCCGGATCCGAGCTCCACGGTGCTGCACGTGGGGTGGACCTCGGCGCCGGCCTCGACGGCTGAGCTCGTCGGCACCCTCCACGCCGGCGACTGGCGCTCGAGCGCCGAATACGCGAGATTCCTCGAAGAGAGCGACCGCATCACCGCCGCCCTTGTCGTGGCCGTCAGGTCCGACACCGTCGACCACGCCCTCACGGCCATCCGCGACGCGGAAGCCAACCTCGAAGCGCTCGACGAGCTGAGCGGCATCGGCATCCGCACCAAGGCGCTCAAAGCCCTCATCGCGGCGGCCCGCTCCGTCGGCATCCCGGCGAAGACGTCCGGGGCAGGCGGCGGCGATTGCGGCATCGCGCTCGCGCCAGCCCGCAACGAAGCATTGGACGCCGCCTGGCGCGCCGCCGGCATCGAAGTCCTGAATCTGCACGTCGTACCGCACAGTCGAGTTGGAGTTCGCGAACATGGGTAACCGCAAGGACGAGCACGTCGACCTGGCCCTCGCGCAGCGGGCAGGTATCACGCGCAACGACTTCGACGATGTTCGCTTCGTGCACCACGCGCTCGGCGGTGTTGATCGCGCCTCCGTCTCCACCTCCGTCGAGGTTGCCGGCGCCACTTGGTCTGTGCCGTTCTACCTCAACGGTATGACGGGTGGCAGCGAGCGCACAGGTGTCATCAACCGCGACCTGGCGGTCGCCGCCCGCGAGACCGGCCTCGCCATGGCGGCGGGCTCCCTCTCGGCCTACCTCAAGGACGCATCGACCGCGCCCAGCTTCCGAGTCATCCGCGACGAGAACCCCACGGGCTTCGTCATGGCCAATGTGAACGCGACGGTCACCCCAGACGACGCTCAGCGCGCGGTCGACCTGCTCGAAGCCGACGCGCTGCAGATCCACATCAACTCGGTGCAGGAGACGGTCATGCCTGAGGGCGACCGTGACTTCGCGTCCTGGCCCTCGGCCATAGCGTCCATCGTGGAGCGGGTCGGCGTGCCGGTCATCGTCAAGGAGGTCGGCTTCGGGCTGAGCGCGAGCACGCTCGCGCGCCTCGCGGAGCTCGGCGTGCAGTACGCGGACGTGAGCGGACGAGGCGGCACCGACTTCGCCAGGATCGAGAACTCACGCCGACGCCTCGGCGACTACGCGTCGCTTGTCGGCTGGGGTCAGTCCACGCCAGAAGCGCTCATCGAGGCGGACGCCAGCACTGCGCAGCTGCCGGTCCTGCTCGCGTCCGGAGGAGTGCGCACGCCACTCGACGTCCTGCGCGCCCTTGCGCTCGGTGCGCGCGCCGTCGGCGTCTCCGGCCACTTCCTCGAGGTACTGGTCGAGCACGGCGTGGAGGCGCTTGTCGAGCACATCCGCTCCTGGCAGGAGCAGCTCGCCGCCCTGCAGACGATGCTCGGCGCATCCACCCCTGGCGCCCTCAGCCAGCAGGAGCTCATCCTCCACGGCACGCTCCTCGAGTTCTGCACTTCCCGCGGCATCAACCCGGCCGCCGTCTCGCGTGCACGCGGGCGCGGCACCCTCCCATCGAAAGGACAGCGATGAGCACCGAGCTCCTCGACCACGCACCAGTTCCGCTCAAGTGGGTCGGTCCGGTTCGCGTGACCGGAAACGTCATGGAGGGTGAGCAGCTTGTGCCGCTCGCGACCTACGAGCAGCCCCTCTGGCCGTCGGTCGGTCGCGGGGCCAAGATGTCCATGCTCGTCCCCGACGGCATCAAGGCGACCCTCATCGATGAGCGCATGAGCCGCTCCGTGCTCTTCGAGGCTGACGACGCCGGGGTCGCGCTCAAGGCGCTTCACGAGATCCAAGCGCACATGCACCTGCTGCAGGAGGTGGTTGCGACGAGCAGCCGCTTCGCACGCCTCATCGACCTGCATGCACAGATCGCCGGCAACCTGCTCTTCCTCAGGTTCGAGCTCACCACTGGCGACGCTTCCGGCCACAACATGGTGACGCTTGCCTCTGAGCGGCTCATGGACTTCATCCTGCGTCGTTGGCCTGAGCTGCGCTACGAGTCGATCTCCGGCAACTTCTGCTCAGACAAGAAGGCGACCGCCGTCAACGGCATCCTGGGACGCGGCAAGAACGTCGTCACGGAGCTTGTGCTCCCGCGGCGCACCGTCGAGCGCTGGCTACGGTCGACGCCAGAGAAGATCGCGCAGCTCAACGTGCGCAAGAACCTCATCGGCACGATGCTCGCGGGCGGACTTCGGACGGGCAACGCGCACTATGCGAACATGCTCCTCGGGTTTTACCTCGCCACGGGTCAGGACGCGGCAAACATCGTCGAGGGCTCACAGGGCATCACCCACGCCGAGGTCCGCGACGGCGACCTGTACTTCTCCTGCACCCTGCCGAACCTCATCGTCGGCAGTGTCGGCAACGGCAAGGGCCTCGACTTCATCGAGGCCAACCTCGGGCGGCTCGGCTGCAAGGAAGAGCGTGAGCCTGGGGCAAACGCTCGGCGACTGGCCGTACTCTGTGCGGCAACCGTTCTCTGCGGCGAGCTGTCCCTCATGGCAGCCCAGACGAACCAGGGCGAGCTCATGGCCTCGCACATCAAGCTGGAACGCGCCGCGAACTGAGCGACGCGCGGAAACGAGCGAACACTATGACTACACCAATCGGCATCCACGACCTCGCGTTCGCGACGGGGTCAAGAGTGCTCGACCTCTCGGTGATCGCCGAGCGGCTCGGCACCGAGATCGAGAAATACACCATCGGCATCGGCCAGGAGCGGATGAGCATCACGGCCGCGGACGAGGACATCGTCACGATGGGCGCGGCCGCCGCCAAGCAGATCATCGACCGCCACGGCGTCGAGGGCATCCGCACGGTCCTATTCGCGACCGAGACCGGCATTGACCAGTCGAAGGCAGCCGGCGTCTACGTGCACCAGCTGCTTGACCTGCCGGCTACCTGCAGGGTCGTCGAGCTCAAGCAGGCGTGCTACTCGGCGACCGCCGCGCTCCAATTCGCGACAGCTCTCGTCGCGAGGGACCCGCGGCAACGCGTCCTGGTCATCGCCAGCGACGTCGCGCGCTACGAGCTCGACTCGAGCGGTGAGCCGACGCAGGGTGCCGGTGCCGTCGCGATGCTCGTCGCTGCAGACCCAGACCTGGTTGTCATCGAGCCCGGCTCCGGGGTCTTCACGAGCGACATCATGGACTTCTGGCGTCCGAACGGTCGGGTTACGGCCCTCGTCGATGGTAAGTACTCGATTCGCGCGTACCTCCTTGCAGTTGAGAACGCGTGGAAGGATTACGCGGCACAGGGTGGATTCCCCATCACCGAATTCCATCGATTCTGCTATCACCAGCCGTTCACGAAGATGGCGTCGAAAGCACACCGCCATCTCATCAAGACGGCGGGCGGCGACCTCGACCCTTCTGCCCTCGACGCGCAGATCGCGCCGACGTTGAAATACAACAGAGTCATAGGAAATACCTACACGGCATCGATCTACCTTGCGCTCCTCAGCCTCCTGGACAGCGACGAAGAGCTGGATGGGACCAAAATCGGCTTCCTGAGCTACGGCTCCGGAAGTGTGGCCGAGTTCTTCGCTGGCACGGTTCAGCCGGGATATCGCAAGCATTTGCGCGCGGATGAGAATCGCGCAGTCCTCGCAGCACGAGTTCCCATCGATGCCGCCGAATATCTCGCGTGGCATGAGCGCCGCGATCCGAGCGAGCTCGGCGAGTTCGCACTGCCGAACGAGACGCCCGGCCCATTCCGTCTGGCAGGCTTCTCCGATCTCAAGCGGGAGTACGCCGTCACGCAGTAATTCCACTGGTGCGCGGGGCTAGCATTCGGGTATGAGCGAGAACATCACCGTCGGAGTCGCCGGAAATCTTCCTGGGATCGTCGCAACGCGGTGGGCGGCAGCCCGTGCGTCGCGAGGACGGAAGCGCCTGCGACTCGCGCACATCGTCGATCCGAGAATCGCCGGAGCTGGCAATCCCGACCTGCTCATAGAAGCGGAGAGCGCGGCGGCGCGCATCCTCGAGGAGGCGACGGATGCCGCGCTTGCAGTAGACCCCGCCCTCGACGTTGAGACCGTCGTCCTGACGGGCGCCATCATCGAGACGCTCGCGGACCTCTCGAAGTCGTCCAGCCTCCTCGTCGTGGGCAGCAATAGGGGAGACGCCCCCGGGCGGGCCAGCGGCACCCACAGCGTTCGTGTGGCGGCCGCAAGCGAGTCACCCGTTGCCGTCATCCCGGACGTGGACCTCGCTGCACGACGCGGCGTCGTCGTCGGGGTCGATGGTTCGGACCTCTCCGAGCACGCGCTCGCCGTGGCCGCGGAGGAGGCGAGCCGCCTCGGTGAGCCGCTCATCCCAGTCCACGCCTGGCACGCCCCGAACGTCTACGGAGGGGGAGTCATCGTCACGGGCGACTTCTTCGACGAGCTGCGCCTTGCGGCCGAGGAGACGCTGTCTCTGGCGCTCGCCGGGCTCAGGGGGCGCTACCCGGACCTCGAGATCACGCCGGTTGTCGTCGAGGGCATCCCTGACATGGCCATCCTCGATGCGGCCCACTCGGCATCGCTCGTGGTCGTCGGCAGCCGAGGTCGCGGGGCCTTCGTTCGCCTGCTGCTCGGTTCCGTGAGCCACGGCGTCCTCGCGCACCTCGAGACGCCGACGATCGTCGCGAAGTAGCCCGACACCGGGAAAGCTCGAAAGCGCAGAAAGAGGGCCGGGCGGCATTTGCCGTCTGGCCCTCTTCTCTGCGCGCGGTCTCCCGGTGATCCGGTGAGACTTCTCGAATTACGAGTTCGCGGCCTCGAAGTCCTCGATGATCGAACCGGGAATTCGTCCGCGATCTGAGATCTTGTGGCCTTCTGCACGAGCCCAGGCGCGAATAGCGGCAAGGTCGCGCTTCGGGCGGTTGGCAGCAGAGCCCGAGGACTTGGTCTTGCGGGTCTTGGCTACTGTGCGAGCCGCCGAGACGTAATCGGTGAGCGCGTCGCGCAGCTTCTTGGCGTTCTCGTCTGAGAGATCGATCTCGTAGTCGGTCCCGTCAAGCGCGAATTGCACGGTCTCGCCTTCGCCCTCGGCGAGTGAAGTCGAGTCGATGTCGTCGACGAGCTGATAGATGACTTTCCTGGCCATGGGGTCCCCTTCGTTAATTGCAGAGCGAATACATGCTAGATGATTCTCCGGTGATTTGAATCCAGGTTCGTTCAGGGGAGCGAGTTCAAGCCCGGATTAGCCCTCACGCTAGGTGTCGACACGGTGGACTAAGCCCTGCTCGAATGGATTTCGGTTGGCATCTGGGAAGCGTTCCAATTGGTTGGATGGCTGACGAGGGGCTTTGTGGGCGGGGGCCGGCGTCGCCGGGCAGGATACGATCTCGATAGCTATGAATGTTCTTCAGGGATTCGCGGTCATCGCTGTCATCGTGACGGTGGGAGTGTTCCTGGCACGGAGTGGCGTGCTCGGCCAGACGGGGCAAACGGGCCTGTCGAAGCTGGCCTTCAATGTCGCAACCCCCGCACTGCTCTTCACACTCATGGCCGATGCGCACCTCGAGGTGCTCTACTCGAGCCAGTTCGTCGTCACCGCCATCGCGATGACCGCGGTGGCACTCATCTACAGCGGGGTCGGCGCGCTCCGCCGCTGGGGTCTCGCGACGACGACTTCCGGCGCCATGGCGGCGAGCTACGTCAACGCAGGCAACCTCGGCATCCCGATCGCCGTCTACGTGCTCGGGGACGCGACTCTGGTCGCGCCGGTCATGCTCGGGCAGCAGCTCATCATGGGGCCGATCTTCATGACGCTCCTCGACATCGCCTCGAGAGACGCTGACGCGCCACGTCTCCGGTGGTGGCAGATCGTGCTGAGGCCGTTCAGGAATCCCATTGTCATCGGCGCGCTCGGCGGTATTGCCGTGAGTGCGTTCGGGATCACGATCCCACCGTTCCTCCTCGATCCGCTCGAGCTGCTCGGCGGCATGAGCGTCCCCGCCATGCTCCTCGCGTTCGGCATGTCCCTGTGGGGCAACGCCATACCGTTCCGTGACCCGGATCGGGCTCCTGCGATCGTCGCCACCGTCCTGAAGGTCTTCGTGCATCCGGCCCTCGCATGGCTCATCGGTGCGTGGCTGTTCGGTCTCGACGGTGCCGCGCTGCTCATCGTCGTCGTGACGGCTGCCCTCCCGTCGGCGCAGAACGTCTTCACCTATGCCAGCAACTACGGTGTCGGGATGCGCGTCGCGCGGGAGGCGATTCTCGCAACGACGTTCCTGTCCGTTCCGGTCATCTTCGTCGTCTCGCTGCTGCTCTCCACGTAGTTCGAAGAGATTGCCGCTGGCGCTTCGAATTCCGGCCGGGCTAGCTTTGTGACATGGACCTCTGGCGTGGTGATCTGCGATGGCCGATCAAGTCGTCCTTCGTCGAGTATGTTCGTCGCTCCGGCGGCGACGTGCACGTGGAGGGCGGTGCCTTCATCGACGACGAGGAGTTCGGCTATCCGCGCGGTGCCACCGACTCCGCGTGGCTTGCGGGAGACGCGCCCGTGGGGAGGGCAAGCTTCGTCGGCGCCGTCCGGCTGACTGGCCACGGCGGCATGCTCGATGTGACGTTCCGCGATCCTCAGCTCGTTTTCGACGGTGAAGACGCGAGGCTCGTTGTGCAGGGCCTGGATGGCGCACTCATCGACTTCGCGAGCTGCGAGATCGGCACACCGCTCGTGCGCGACGACGTCGCCGAATGGCTGGGCGTGCGTGTGATCCTCACCCCGGCCGGTTCTGAGGTCTTCAACGGGATGTACCGCCCATACTCGGAGATGGACTCCCTGAACTTCACGCTTGCCCTCGGGCGGGCGCAGTCGCCGCGCGAAGAGCGTGCCTAGCCGGAAGCGCTAGCACCGGGTCGAAGCGTTAGCGCGTCTCGTCTGGGGCCTTCTCCGGCGCCTGCGAGAGGTCAGGAATTATTCCACCTTCGGTGAGCTGCTTCGCGAGACCAGCGCCGTCGGGTGCGTAGACCCAGGGCACCGGCGCGTTCTTGCGCCAGTGCGCACTCGCGGCGCGGCCGCCTGCAAGCACCGCCTCGCTGGTCGACAGCTGCCTGATGGCGATGGCAAGCACCCGATCCGGGTGGCGGCTCGTGAACTCGCCGTAGATCTGCTCGTCGTGTTGTCCGTCATCGCCGACCAGGATCCACTTGATGTCGGGGAACTCGCGCGCGAGGCGATCGAGGTTCGAGACCTTGTGCTCGAGTCCCGACCTGAAGATTCGCTCAGGAGTCGGCCCCCAGTCGGTCAGGAGCAGCGGCCCCGCCGGGTAGAGGTTGCGTCCGAGGAAGCGCGCGAGCGTCGGGGCGACGTTCCATGGCCCGGTCGACAGGTAGACGACGGGCGTCTCGCTGCGTCCGAAGGTGGTCAGGATTCGCTCAGCGAGCACGCTCATGCCTGGCGTCGGCGTGCGGGCGTGCACGTCGAGCACAAACGTGTTCCAGGCTGCGAGCATGGGGCGGGGAAGTGCCGTGACCATCACCGTGTCATCGATGTCGGAGAGCAGACCGACGCGCTGGTCGTCGGCGACGATGAAGACGGGGGCCTCGCTGGTCTGCCGGTCGAAGCTCTCGAATGTGATGGTGTTCCACCCCGGAGCGAGGTTCGCGGGCAGGTTGATGTCGACGATGCCGCCACGGTCGGCCTTGACCGGGTGCCTGACGCCGTCGATGATGACCGTTGCGGGCACGTTTCCTGCCGAGACTCGGGCGAAACTGCGCCAGCCGCGGACGACGGACTCGCGGCGCTTGCGGCGCAGGAGGCGGGAGAGGCTGAATCTCCGACGGTTGCCAGGGGGTGCCATGTGCACGCGCGCGAGCGCCCGAACCCAGGTGGTGCTGCCGTACCCCGTGTACGGCTCGAGGACCGTGAGGTAGCCGCGCTTGCGCACGAGCTTGACGCGTACGAGGCGGACGCGGTCCTCTATTCGGAACGCGTTCGCAATGACGGCCCGCACGGGCCGGAGCCCAAGGAGCCAGCGTTCGAGCGGGGACTGGGCGTCGGAGGTCGGCGTCACCCGTTTATCCTCGCACGCCGGCGGTCTCGGCGTCTGTGCTGTCCGCGTCCCGACGCTCCGTCCCGCTCTGCTCGGCTGATGTCCGCTCGGCGTCGGCGGTCGCCTCGTCCAGGTCGCGGTTCATGACCTTACCGATCGAGCGCTTCACGAGCCACATGATGGCGAGGAAGACGACGATGACGCCGACGAACAGGTAACCGGCCCAGTGCAGTGACGACGAGAGCTCGCGGAAGCCAGCCGATGCCCCTGCGGCGGCGCTCACGTAGGCGGTCGACCAGATGACACAGGCCGGGACGGTCCAGGCGAGGAAGCGTCGGTAGCGCATTCCGCCCATGCCCGCGGTCAGGGGCACGAGCGAGTGGAGCACGGGCAGGAACCGGGAGATGAGGACGGCTGGCCCTCCGCGGCGCTGGATGAGGAGTTCGGCACGTTGCCAGCGCTCGTCGCCGAGCCATCGGCCGACACGGGAGGCGCGGATGCGGGGGCCGAACGTGCGGCCGAGCCAGAACCCGAACGATTCCCCGAGGAGGGCGCCGACGATGGATGCTGCGATGGTCAGGACCCAGGGGAGCGGAGCATCGATGCCGGTGCTGAGAGCCAGGAGCACGGTCTCGCCCGGCACGATCAGCCCGATGAGCACGCTCGTCTCGAGCAGGATCGCGACGCCGACCAGCACGATCCGCCAGACGGGTGGCACGGACTCGATGTACTGGAGCGCGGTCTCGATCAGCTCGTTCATGCTCTGTTCCCCGCATTCATGACCGCGACTCTAGGGCCCCAACTTTGGCGTCCCTGGGGATTCTGCTCCGTTATCATTTCGTTACATCCACTACATAATGTAGAAAAGCCTGATCCCCAGGCAAAAGCGAGCCGACTTAGGGTGGCCTATTCGACACGATGTAGTAGTCGAGCGGCGTAGCATTGTGCCCAGGAATCGCGCTGCGATCCCGGGGCCTCGCGCCCAACCCCAGACGCATCAGGAGGCCTTGTGGACGCCCTGCTGGATCCACTCATTCTTGCGCGGTGGCAATTCGCCACAACGACCGTCTACCACTTCCTGTTCGTGCCGGTCACGCTCGGGCTTGTGCTCGCCATCGCGATCTGGCAAACCGCCTGGGTCCGCACGGGCAAGGTGACGTACCTGCGCCTCACGAAGCTCTTCGGCAAGATGTTCCTCATCAACTTTGCAATGGGTGTCGTGACGGGCATCGTGCAGGAGTTCCAGTTCGGCATGAACTGGTCCGACTACTCGCGGTTCGTCGGCGACGTCTTCGGGGCTCCGCTGGCCTTCGAGGGTCTTGTCGCGTTCTTCCTCGAGGCGACGTTCATCGGCCTCTGGATCTTCGGCTGGGACAAGCTCCCGCCGAAGCTGCACCTCGCCACCATCTGGCTGACCATGATCGGCACGTGGGCCTCCGCCTACTTCATCCTCGCCGCCAACGCGTTCATGCAGAACCCGGTCGGCTACGAGATGAACGAGGCCAACGGTCGGGCTGAGCTCGTCGACTTCGGCGCTGTGCTCACCAACCCGGTCGCGCTGGCAGCCCTGCCGCACACGATCTTCGCGTCACTCATGGTCGGAGCCGCCGTCATCATCGCGACCGCGGCCTGGCATCTCAAGCGCGACCAGAACCACGACGTCATGCAGCCCGCCTTGAAGTTCGGCTTCTGGTTCATGCTCGTCGGCGGCGTCGGGACGATGCTCAGTGGTGACCAGCTCGGCCTCGCCATGGTCGAGGCTCAGCCCATGAAGATGGCGGCCGCCGAGGCCCTGTACACAACCGCGACAGGCGCGAACGCATCCTTCTCGATCTTCACGTGGGGAACGCCAGACGGTTCCTCCGAGCTGTTCTCCATCCGCATCCCGTACCTGCTCTCCTTCCTCTCGACCCACACCTTCGACGGCACTGTCGAGGGCATCAACGACCTTCAGGCGCAGTACACCGCGCTGTACGGGCCAGGCGACTACTCCCCGATTATCTGGGTGACCTACTGGTCCTTCCGCTGGATGATGGGCTTCGGCATGGCTTCCATCGCCGTCGCCATGGCCGGCCTGTGGGTGACACGCAAGAAGGCGAAGAACCCACCGAAGAAGTGGATGTTCAACGTCGCGATCCTCACGGTGCTGTTCCCGACGCTCGGCATCACCGTCGGCTGGATCTTCACCGAGATGGGACGCCAGCCCTGGCTCGTCTTCGGCCTCCTGCGGACCGAAGACGGCGTATCGCCGAACGTGAGCGGCCTGAGTGTCCTCATCTCGCTCGTCGCCTTCACGCTCGTCTACGCGATCCTCGCGGTCGTCGAGGTCAAGCTGCTGCTGAAAGCCGCGCAGTCCGACCCACCCAGTTTCGATTCCAACGCAGACGGCACCGTCGACGACGTTGCCGACGTCAAGGTGAAAGCGAGCGTCTACTGATGGACCTGCCCGTCCTCTGGTTCTGGATCGTCGCCTTCTTCTTCATCGGGTACTTCGTGCTCGACGGCTTCGACTTCGGCGTCGGCATCGCCCTCCCGTTCATCGGCAAGGACGACACCGACCGGCGAGTGCTCATCAACACGATCGGCCCGATCTGGGACCTCAACGAGACCTGGGTGATCGTCGCAGGGGCCGTGCTCTTCGCGTCGTTCCCCGAGTGGTACGCGACAATATTCTCCGGTTTCTACCTGCCACTCCTGCTCATCCTGCTGGCGCTCATCGTTCGAGGTGTCTCGTTCGAGTACCGCCACCAGGGCAAGGGCGTCGAGTGGACCAGATGGTTCGACTGGATGATCTTCGTGGGCTCCGCGGTCCCGGCGCTCCTGTGGGGCGTGGCGTTCGCCAACATCACGCAGGGGCTCGCGCTCGACGAGAACTTCAACTACGTCGGGTCGTTCTTCGACCTGCTGAATCCGTACGCGCTGCTCGGCGGGCTCACCACGCTCACGCTGTTCTTCTACCATGGGCTGGTGTTCATCACTCGGAAGACCGAAGGTGACATCCGCGACCGTGCGCGATCCCTGGCGCTCAAGGTCGGTGCCGTCGTCGCGGTCCTCGCGATCGCGTTCCTCGGCTGGACGGTCGTCGCGCACTTCTCGGTCGCGGGGCTCATCCTCGCGCTCGTCGCAGTGCTGGCCTTCGTCGGCTCGTACGTGAGCACCCTGCTCCGACGCGACGGCATCGCGTTCGCGCTCGGCGCGCTCACCGTGGCCGCAGCTGTACTGACACTCTTCGCGTCGCTCTTCCCGAACCTTGTGCCGAACACGCTCGACCCTTCCAACCCGTTGACGGTCACGAACGGCTCATCGAGCGACTACACGCTCGGCATCATGAGCTGGGCGGCGCTGATCATCGTCCCGTTTGTGCTCGGCTACCAGGCATGGACCTTCTGGGTGTTCCGCAAGCGGATCAGTCGGAAGACGATCCTCGGCGACGCACACGAGGAGCCAGCGGCCGTCGCCGCCTGACACGTGAAACCTCTCGACCCCCGACTCCTGAGCCACGCCGCGTCGGCACGAAGCTTCTTCGTGCTCGGCGCGGCGCTCGGCGCGGTGCAGACTGCCTCGATCATCGGCTTCGCCTGGCTGGTCACACACCTCATAGTGTCGGCCATCGCCGGCGAGCGCGTCGAAGACCTGCTCCCGTGGTTCGGCGCGCTGCTCGCGGTCATCGCGGTGCGCAGCGCCGCGACGTGGGGAATGGAGGCCGTCTCTGCTCGCGCCGCCGCGAAGGTCAAGAGCGAGTTGCGGTCGAAGCTGCTCGCATCCGTCGCGAAGCTCGGCCCCGCCTGGCTCGCGGGCACGTCGAGCGCGCGACTCACGACGCTCGCGGGGCCCGGCCTCGGCACGCTCGACACGTACTTCGCGAAGTACCTGCCGCAACTCATCCTGACGGCCATCGCGACGCCCGTGCTGATCGTCGTCATGGCGTTGTGGGATCTCCCATCCGCCATCACCGTCATCATCACGCTGCCCCTCATCCCGATCTTCATGATCCTCATCGGCTGGGCGACCGAGAAGGTGCAGCAGCGGCAGTGGACGGCGCTGTCGACGCTCGCGACGGGGTTCCTGGAAGTCGTCGAGGGTCTTTCGACGCTCAAGATCTTCGGCCGGGCGCAGCGGCAGCCGGAGCGCATCAGACGGGTCACCGACGACTACAGAGTCGCGACCATGAAGGTGCTGCGGCTCTCGTTCATGTCGGGGTTCGCGCTCGAACTGCTCGCGAGCCTCTCCGTCGCCCTCATCGCGGTCACGATCGGTATCCAGCTCATCAACCGCGACATGACGCTCGAGGTCGGGCTCTTCGTGTTGCTGCTTGCCCCGGAGGTCTACCTCCCGCTGCGGCAGGTCGGCGCGCAGTTCCACGCGGCGGCAGACGGCGTCGCGGCCTCGGAAGACGTGTTCTCGGTGATCGAGGAGGCGGACGCAGGCCCAGGGGGCGCGCGGCCCAGGGCAGTGAGCGACGCCCGGCCAGAACCCGCTCAGAGGCGCAGAGCCACGGGCGACCTCGTGTTCCGCGACGTGACGGTCGGCTACGAAGGCCGGACGGTCCTGCGCGACTACAGCCTGGAGGCCCATGCCGGGCAGGTGACCGCCCTCGTCGGCCCGTCCGGCGCCGGCAAATCGACGTTGCTCGCGGTCGCTCGAGGAGGCCTCGAATTCGCCGGCAGCGTGACCTTCGGCGGCGAGCAGCTGACCGGAGAGGCGCGAAGGGCGGCCATAGCCTGGATGGGCCAGTCGGCGTCCCTGGTCGAGGGGACCGTCGCCGAGAACGTGGCGCTCGGACAGCCGAATGCGAGCCCGAACGAAGTGCGCGCCGCCCTCGCCTCCGCTGGCCTTGGGGACCTCGAAGGCGAGCGGATGCTGGGAGTCGCCGGCGCAGGTCTCTCTGGCGGGCAAGCCCAACGAGTCGCCCTCGCGCGGACGCTGTTGCGCGCGCGTCGACTGGACTGCGCGGTTGTGCTCTTCGACGAGCCGAGCTCAGCGCTCGACGCCGAGACCGAACGGCGTATCGCTGCCGCCTTCAGGAGCCTCGCCGAGGAGGGGCGTGTTGTCCTGATCGTCAGCCACCGGCGCGCGCTCGTCGCGTCCGCCGACTCCGTGCACACGATCGAGCGGCTCGAGGCGGTGACGCGCGCGTGACCCGCATCCAAGAGCGACCGTCCGCTGACGAGCGACGCATTCTTCGCCTCGCGATGCCGTCCGCTCGACGTCTGTGGCCGTCGATCGCCATCGGCTTGCTGAGCGCCATCTGCGCGGTTGCGCTCCTGGCGACAAGCGCATACCTGCTCACGCGGGCATCAGAGATCATCCACATCCTGCTGCTCGGCATTGCCATCGTCGGGGTCCGGGCGTTTGCCATCGGGCGCGCTGTGTTCCGCTACGTCGAGCGACTCCTCGGCCACGATGCCTCGTTCAGGCAACTCGCCGAACTGCGAGTCGGGGTGCTCAAGCGACTCATCCCGCTGGCGCCGGCCGGACTCGCGACGCACCGCCGCGGCGACCTGCTGACGCGACTTGTCAGCGACGTCGACGAGCTGCAGTTCCTGCCGCTCCGGGTCGCCCAGCCCCTCATCATCGCCGGCCTCACTTCAACCCTCGCCGTCATCGGCATCTGGCTCGTGAGCGCGCCCGCGGCGATCGTGCTCGCCATCTGCCTCCTGCTCGCGGGCATCGTCGCAACGATGACGAACCTCGCCATCTCTGGGCGTGCCGATCGCGAGGCCGCGCCGCTGCGTGCCGAGCTCAACGACCGCATCTACGAGACCGTCTCCAACTTCGAGACGCTCGAGGCCTACGGAGCCCTCGACGCCAAACTGGCCGAGGTCGACGCCGCAGACGCCAGGCTGCGTGACGCGCTCGTCTCCAGGGCCCGCGGGAGCGGCGCCGTCGCGGGTCTCGTGATGCTCTTCTCGGGTCTCGCGACTGCCGGAGCGCTGGCCGTCGGCATCAACCCGACCGTCGATGGCGCCCTGCTCGCCCCAATGCTCACCCTCATCGCTCTGGTGCCAATGGCCTTGTTCGAGATCTTCGCTCAGGTTCCCCAGGCGGTGGCTGCCTGGCGCCAGGTCCGGGCCAGCGCTGCCCGGGTCGCGGACGTCGCGCCTGGCGAGGCACCGCGCGTTCTGCCCGACGCCCAGCCGCTGCCCGCACCTCGCGCCGACCCGAGCGCTCCGGTGACGCTGTCCCTCGGCAACATCTCCGCGTCCTGGCCCGGCGCGCTGGAACCGGCCATCAGGGGGCTCTCGCTCGAGCTGGCTCCCGGCGACCGACTGCTCGTCGAAGGGGAGTCGGGCGCCGGCAAGACGACCCTCGCGAACGTGCTGGTACGGTTCCTCGACTACGAGGGCTCCTACCTCCTCAACGGCGTCGAGGCGAAAGCCTACGAGCCGTCGCAAGTGCGTTCCGCAGTTGGCCTCATCGAACAGCGGCCCCACATCTTCGACGAGAGCATCAGGCAGAACCTGCTGTTCGCCAAGCCTGACGCCGACGACAGCGAACTCGAAGCGGTCCTCGACCGTGTTGGGCTCGGGGAGTGGCTGGAGGAGCGGGGCGGCCTCGAGGCCCGGGTCGGGGAACACGGGGCCCTCGTCTCCGGCGGACAGGCGCAGCGCATCGCACTCGCGCGCGGGATCCTCGCGGACTTCCCGGTGCTGGTGCTCGACGAACCGACCGCCAATGTCGACCCAGAACTCGCCGACCGGCTCGTCGCCGAGCTGCTTGATGCATCCGGTGCGGAGCGCTCCGTCGTGATCATCTCGCACACCCCCGTCGACCCCGCCCTCGTCACACGCGCGCTTCGCCTCGACGGCGAGTAGTCTTGGGCGTTGGTGTCGAACGCGGGGAGCCCCGCGCTTCGCGAAGAACCCCGTCGAACACGACGAGACCCACCCTCCGTGCAGCAACCGGCGACGCGATGAGACCTCCTCACCGCCAAGCAAGCTGCAAGAAATTGGAAGAGGAAATCTGTGACAGAAGCGACAGGCGCTGAGCCCCAGGAATACGACTTCAAGGCTCTCGAAGCGAAGTGGTCGGCTGAGTGGGACCAGCTTCAGCCTTTCGCGACGAACCTCGAGGGCGACGACCGCCCTCGAAAGTACGTCCTCGACATGTTCCCGTACCCGTCCGGCGACCTGCACATGGGCCACGCCGAGCAGTACGCGCTCGGTGACGCCGTCGCACGCTACTGGCGCCACCAGGGGTTCAACGTCCTGCACCCCATCGGCTGGGACTCGTTCGGTCTGCCGGCAGAGAACGCCGCCATCAAGAACGGCGGCGACCCCAAGGACTGGACGTACGAGAACATCTCGCAGCAGCGCGCGTCCATGAAGCGCTACGCGGCGTCCTTCGACTGGGACCGTGTCATCCACACCTCTGACCCCGAGTACTACCGCTGGAATCAGTGGCTGTTCCTGCAGATGTACGAGCGTGGCCTCGCCTACCGCAAGTACTCGGACGTGAACTGGTGCCCGAACGACCAGACCGTGCTCGCGAACGAGCAGGTCATCGACGGCCACTGCGAACGCTGCGACGCGATCGTCGTGAAGAAGAAGCTCAACCAGTGGTATTTCAAGATCACCGACTACGCAGACCGCCTCATCGACGACCTGAACCAGCTCGAGGGGCACTGGCCGCAGAAGGTCATCACGATGCAGCGCAACTGGATCGGGCGCTCGCTCGGTGCGGACGTCGACTTCGTCGTCGAGGGCCGGGATGAGCCAGTCACGGTCTTCACGACTCGGCCGGACACGCTGTACGGCGCGACCTTCATGGTCGTCGCCCCAGACTCCGACCTCGCCTCCGAGCTGGCCGAGGGTGCAAGCGACGAGGTCCGCGAACGCTTCGCGAAGTACCTCGCCGACACTCGCGCGCTCGATTCCATCGACCGCCAGTCGAGCGACCGCCCGAAGACGGGTGTCGACCTCGGTCGCTTCGCCATCAACCCGCTGAGCGGCGAGCGGCTGCCGATCTGGGCAGCCGACTACGTGCTCGCCGACTACGGCACCGGCGCGATCATGGCTGTGCCCGCGCACGACCAGCGAGACCTCGACTTCGCGCGCGCCTTCGATCTGCCGGTCAAGGTGGTTGTCGACGTCACGCAGGCTGTCACTGGCGTCATCCCGATCATTCCCGAGGACGGGTCGATGCCCGAGTTCGAGGACCTGCACCCCGCCAAGACCGGCGAGGCGTTGTCCGGCGACGGTCGGCTCACCAACTCGGGGTCGCTCGACGGCCTCTCGAAGCGCTCCGGCATCCAGGCCGCCATCGAACTGCTCGACGAGCGTGGCACCGGCCGCGCCGCCAAGAACTACCGACTGCGCGACTGGCTCATCTCGCGCCAGCGCTACTGGGGCACGCCCATCCCGATCCTCCACGGCGAGGACGGCAAGGAAGTGCCGGTGCCGCTCGACCAGTTGCCGGTGCGCCTGCCGGAAGCCGAAGGCCTCGACCTGCGCCCGAAGGGAGCCTCGCCACTCGGCGGCGCAACCGACTGGGTGAACACCGTCGACCCCGAGACGGGCGAGCCCATGCTGCGCGACACGGACACGATGGACACGTTCGTCGACAGCTCCTGGTACTTCCTCCGCTTCCTCTCACCGAACAATGAGCTCGCGGCGTTCGATGAGAAGACGGCGGCGAGCTGGGCGCCCGTCGACCAGTACGTCGGTGGCGTCGAGCACGCCATCCTGCACCTGCTGTACGCCCGCTTCATCACGAAGGTGCTCTACGACCTCGGACACGTCGACTTCACGGAACCGTTCTCCGCGCTGCTCAATCAGGGCATGGTCGTCATGGACGGCAAGAAGATGTCGAAGTCGAAGGGCAACGTCGTGAGCCTCTCGGCAGAGCTCGACCAGTACGGTGTTGACGCTGTACGGCTGACGATGCTCTTCGCGAGCCCGCCGGAGGACGACGTCGATTGGGCCGACGTGTCGGTCGCCGGTTCCGGCAAGTTCCTGGCACGCGCCTGGCGCATCTCGGGCGAGGTCACGAGCCCGCTCGGAGTCGACTTCGGGGAGGGCGACCGGGGACTGCGCCGAGAGACGCACCGCTTCCTCGCCGACATCCCGCAGCTCGCAAGCGGCTTCAAGTTCAACGTCGTCATCGCGCGCCTCATGGAGCTCACGAACGCGACCCGCAAGGCCATCGACTCTGGCGCGGGCCCTGCCGACCCCGCCGTGCGCGAGGCCGCAGAGGCCATCGCGGTTGTCCTCGACATGTACGCACCGCACACCGCGGAGGACATGTGGGAGCGACTCGGCCACGAGGGCAGCATCTCGCACGTCAAGTGGCCCACTGCGGCCCGCTCGCTGCTCACGCAGGACCAGGTGACGGCGGTCGTGCAGATCAACGGCAAGGTCAGGCACCGCCTCGACGTGCCGCCGACCATCGACGAGGCGTCGCTCGAGCAGCTCGCGATCTCGTCGCCGAAGGTGCAGGCAGCACTCGACGGGCGCGAGATCGTCAAGATCATCGTGCGCGCCCCGAAGCTCGTCAACATCGCCGTCAAGGGCTAGCCGCCGCCCTCCTGCCAGACGCGCCCCCGCTCAGCCGAGCGGGGGCGCGTTGGCGATTGGCTTCGTCTTTCGAGACTGGCGATCGAGGGCTTCCGCAGCAGTGTCGGTTGATGGGCGTCGGGCGTGGTGCGTTGTGCGTCGGGCGTGGTGCGTCAGCGGGCCACTCTGTAGTCACCTGCCCTGTGTGAGAGCCGCTCTCCACAGGACACGACTTCGCAGGCAGGCGGATGCACCTGCCGTCGTAGCGTCCGAGGGTGTCCCAATCCGAGCTGGCCGACCTTTTCGAGCGTCCGCCCCGACCCCGTCTGCGGATCGGGGTCGGTGCGGCCGTGGTGCTGGTCCTGGCCGTGCTCGCCGGTGCGATCGCGATCGCCGCCTTCCGGCCGACGCCGAGCCTCGGTGCCATCGGAGATGCATCGCCGACTTCGAGTATCGAGCTCGGCTCGACGAACGCCCCGGCAGCGGAGGCGGGGGCGACGCCAAGCGGTGAGATGCTGCTGGTGCACGTCGTCGGGGCGGTCGCGAACCCGGGTGTCTACGAGGTTTCGCCTGGCGCGCGCGTGGTCGACGGCATCGCGGCGGCTGGGGGCCTCGCTGGCGACGCCGACCCCTCGCTCCTCAACATGGCTCGCACGCTTGTCGACGGTGAGCAGCTGCGGGTCCCGCGCATCGGTGAGGCACCGGCTGCGCCCGTGGCCACGGGAGGCGCCCCGCCCGTCGGTGGGGGAGCATCCGCCGCGAGCGGGCTCGTGAACCTCAACACGGCGACCGCGGCGGAGCTCGAGGAGCTTCCCCGCATCGGGCCAGCGATGTCCTCGCGCATCATCGATTACCGAGAGCAGAACGGCGGCTTCGCGTCCGTCGAAGACCTCAAGGAGGTTGCAGGCGTCGGGGACGCGACGTACGAGGGCCTCGTCGATCTGGTCACGGTATGAAGGCGGGCGGCGCAGCAGAGACGCAGGGTGGACGCGGTGGTGCGCTCGTGCCGCCCGAAGTCGCAGACCGCCTCGGGATGCGGGATGCCAGGCTCGTGCCCGCCGCGTGCGCGGTCTGGGCCGTGGCGTGGCTCTGCGTGTCATGCCCACCCGCCGCCTGGGGTATTGCGGCCGCCGCGACGGCCCTGTCCCTCTGCGCGCTGGGTGCTGGGGTGCTTGTCCGCAGACGGAAGCGGACCCGCGCAGCCGAGGTCTTCGCGATCCTGGCGGTGCTGGCCGCAGCGGCGTCACTGGTGGCAGTGAGCGTCGGGGCCCAGCTCCCTGTCCGAGCACCGGAGGTGCTCCGGGCCGCGGCAGCCGAGGGTGCACCGCTGACGGCGACGGGAACGCTCACCTCGCTCGTGGGGGAGAACGGAGTTGCCCAGAGCGAGGAGGGTGGTGGGTGGTCCGGAGCGCACGTCGAGGAGGTGCCGCATTTCGAGGTGCTCCTCGACTCGTTCGAGGTGAACGGGGCTGCGGGAGGCGGCGGCGCTTCGCTGCTTGTCTTCGGACGGCTGAGCGTGCAGGACGGCGGAGAGATTCCGGGCATCGGTTCTCGGGTTGAGCTCGAGGGCAAGCTCGGTCCGGCCGACGCCGGCGACAGCGTCGCGGCCATGCTCTTCCTCGACGGGCCTGCGGGTGTCGTCGAGGCTCCCAACGGTTTCCTTGAGGCGACAGCCGGGGCGCGCGACACCATCGTGAGCGCGGCTCGCGGGCTGCCTGGGCCCGGTGCACAACTGCTCCCGGGCCTCGCGGTCGGCGACACGCGCCTGGTGACACCCGAGCTGGACAGTCAGATGAAGGCCGCCGTGCTGACGCACCTCACTGCTGTCTCCGGTGCGAACTGTGCCGTCGTCGTCGCCGCCGTGCTCGTGATCGGGCGTCTCCTCGGGCTTCGGCGCGGCGGACGACTTGTGCTCGCCTCGGTGCTGCTGGCCTCTTTCGTCGCGCTCGTCACGCCAGAGGGCAGCGTCATCAGGGCCAGCATCATGGCGGCAGTTGTGCTGGCGCTCGAGGCCACGTCGCGTCGGGTGAGCGGACTGGCGCTCCTGGCGCTGGCGACGCTTGTTGTGCTGGTCGTCGATCCGTGGCGGAGCCGCGACTACGGTTTCGCGCTCTCGGTGCTCGCCACGCTTGGCCTCTTGACCCTCGCGACCCCGATCGGCGATCGCCTCGCGCGCGTCATGCCGCGCGCGTTGGCCCTTTTCCTGGCATTGCCCGCCGCGGCGCAACTCGCGTGCCAGCCGGTTCTTCTCCTCCTGACGCCCGAGCTGCCGCTCTACGGTGTGGCCGCGAACGTGCTCGCCGCCCCGGCGGCGCCAGTCGCGACCCTGGTCGGGCTTGTCGGCGGTCTGCTCCTGGAGCTCGCTCCCTGGCTCGGGCAGGCGCTCCTGTGGCTGGCGTGGCTGCCTGCGCAGTGGATCGGGCTCGTCGCCGTGTCCGTCAGCGGCTGGCCAGGCGCGCTCCTGCCGTGGCCGGGCGGCCTGCCAGGCGCCATCCTGTGCCTTGTCGCGGTTGTCGCCCTTGTGCTGCTCATCCATCGCTGGCGAGCCTGGCTCGCGCTGCTGCTGTGCGTGGCGCTTGTCTCCTACGTCGGCACGCTCGTTGGCCAGGCCATGCACCTGAGCCGCAGCATCCCGAGCAATTGGCGGTACGCGGCCTGCGACATCGGGCAAGGGGATGCGCTGATCGTTCGCACGACTCAGGGCTCGGCTCTTATCGACACCGGAGCAGAACCGGAGGCCCTGCTGGCCTGTCTCGAGGCGCTTGGCATCGGTGACCTGTCGTTGCTTGTGCTGTCTCACTTTGATCTCGACCACACCGGCGCCGCGATTGCGATGGTGGAGTCCGGAGTTCGAGTTGCGGCTGTAGTGGTGCCCGACACGGACGAGGCGAGAGCGGAGCCCCTCGTGGCAGACCTCCGAGCATCCGGGGCCCAGGTGCTTTTCGCCGCCAGCGGCGACTCATGGGCGCTCGGGGACCTCACCTGGAGTGCCCTGTGGCCGAAGCGCGGCCCAGGTGGCGAGCCCGCGACCACCGGCGGCAATGATGGCAGCCTCGTGACAATGCTTGAGCCTGCGGCGTCGTGTGTCGCCGTGTGCCTGTCACTTGCGGCTCTGGGCGACTTGGGAGAGGAGGCCCAGCGCGACCTGCTGCGCGAGCACCCGCATCTGCGCGCCGACGTCGTCAAGATGGCGCACCACGGCTCGCGCGACCAGAGCGCACAGCTGTACCAACAGCTCGGGGCGTCGGTCGGGCTCGTCTCGGTTGGGGCGGACAACGGCTACGGTCATCCGACGGATGCCGCCCTCGGCATGCTCGCAGACGCGGGCACGCCGGCGCTGCGCACTGACGAACTCGGCACAATCGTGATCGGCGCTGGGGATGGCGGCCAGCCTGACGCCCCAGTGATCGCTAGCATTGCCACATGGCACAGGCGAAGCGGGCGAGCACCCCCAAGAGGGCGATCCCCGTCCTCACCCACCGGGAAGTGCGGCCAGCAGGCATCGTGCTCGTCAGCGGTCCCGAAGACTACTTCGCGGAGACCGCCATCACAAGGCTCCGCGACGTACTGCGCGCCGAGGCGCCCGACCTCGAGATCACAGAGCTCGACGCATCCGGCTACTCCAGCGGCCACCTCACCACGCTGGTCAGCCCATCGCTTTTCTTCGAGCCGAGGCTTGTCATCATCCGTGGAGTGCAGCAGTGCACCGATGCGCTCATCGCCGACGTCGTCGACTACACGAAAATGCCCGTCGAGGGTGCCACGCTGGTGCTCAGGCACGGTGGGGGAGTCCGCGGCAAGAAGATGCTCGACGCGGTGCGCGCCGCCAAGGACGTCGCAATCGAGGTCGACTGCCAGAAGCCGAAGCCGAGCGAACTCATCGACGTCGTCGTCGCCGAGGTTCGGAACGCCGGCCGACGCATCGAGCCCCAGGCGGCAGCCCTCCTCGT
This sequence comes from Pseudoclavibacter sp. AY1F1, assembly GCF_002931075.1. Taxonomy (GTDB): domain Bacteria; phylum Actinomycetota; class Actinomycetes; order Actinomycetales; family Microbacteriaceae; genus Pseudoclavibacter. The sequence continues at coordinate 153,428 of NZ_PSTQ01000006.1, forward strand.
CGCCGCCTTCAACACCGATCTGGCGGAGCTCATCGGAGCTGCCCGCCAGCTGCTGACGGTCACGAGCGACACCATCACCGACGAGCACGTCGACAAGTACTTCGGCGGCCGCGTCGAGACGACCGGCTTCAAGATCGCGGACGCGGCCCTCGCCGGCCGGGTTCGCGACGCACTGGCGCTCGTGCGGCACGGCTTCTCGACAGGCCTGCATCCCGTGCCCATCGTGTCGGCCGTCGCGTCGAAGCTGCGCATCATGGCGAAGGTGCAGGGGCTCAGCGGCTCGGACGCGCAGATCGCGAGCCGCGCCGGCGCTTCCCCCTGGCAGGTCGGGCAGGCACGCCGCGAGCTCCGCGACTGGGACGACGCCTCGCTCGGCCGGGCCATCACGCTGGTCGCCGAGACCGACCACGCCGTCAAGGGCGCAGGCAAGGACCCGCAGTTCGCCGTCGAGCGCATGCTGCGCTGCATCGCCCTCCGAGACGTCTGACCGCCGCCGTACACGCTGACCAACTTCCGTGTTGCGTCTGCGGGCCATCAGCGTCGCGAAGCGCTTCTGATCACGCAAGTTGGTCGCACGAGGTCGGGCCGTCGCCTGGAGGCGGGCCTGAGCTGCGTTGGGCCTAGAGCTTTGCGGCGACCCGCAGGACGGTACCCCAGGTGCGAACCGTCGCCGGTCCGCTCGACTTGTCAGAGCTCTTGGGGCGCCCGAGCCGCTGCAGAACGGGCGACTGGATCTGCCCGTTCGGGCAGAAGACGTAGATCTCGCGACCGTGCACGGCCCAGCGGTCCTCCGCGAGGTCGACGCCCTCGAGCGCGGCCGCCACGCGCTCCTGCGGTGACTCCGCGCAGAACACGACGACGTAGCGGCTCGGATGCGGGTCGAGGGCCCTGAACGGGTCATGGGCGACGACTGCCCGCCACTCGGGAGCGTCGCGCACGAGCGTGGGGACGTCGAGGTCGAAGGCGGCCGCCATCTCTGCGCGGAGCCTCGTCTCGAGCTGCGCGTTCGTGACCTCTGCCGGAGCGTCGAACAGCACGTTGCCCGTCTGCAGCACCGTCGCGAGATTGGTGTGCCCGGCGGCCTCGAGTGCGACCTTGAGATCTGCCATCGGCAGCTTTCGATGCTGGCCTAGGTTGATGCTCTGCAGGAGCGCGATACGACGAATCGACCCCCGCACCTCGGACGAGGACGCGGGGGTCGATGTCGGCATGACGGGAGGCTTAGAGCGCTGCGACCGTCTTGGCGATGGCCGACTTGCGGTTCGCTGCCTGGTTCTTGTGGATGACGCCCTTGGAGACGGCCTTGTCGAGCTTCTTGGCAGCGAAGGTGAGCGCGAGCTCAGCCTGCTCCTTGTTGCCCTCGGAGACTGCCGAACGAACGCGACGGATAGCCGTGCGGAGTTCGCTCTTGTAGGCGCGGTTGCGCTCGGTCGCCTTGCGGTTGGTGCCGATGCGCTTGATCTGCGACTTGATATTTGCCACGTTGCTTCTTTCTTACAGGAAGGTGTACTGGAACGGTGCCGCACGGAAGAGGGCCGTGCCGCCAATCCGCGCCGAGTGGGCGACGCGTAAGCCAAACAGAGAGTCTACCAGGCTTCAGACGATGCTGGTACCCGGCAGTGTTTATACCGAATCCGCGATGGTGATCGCGAGCTCGGCCGGTGCGTCCGTGTTCGCGCCGAAGATGACCGTTCCCGTGGCGACCTTGTCGATGAAGAACCGGTCGTGGCTGACGACGATGACCGCGCCAGGGAAGTGTACTAGCGCGCGTTCCATGACCTGTGTGCTCGGCAGGTCCAGGTGGTTGGTCGGCTCGTCGAGCACGAGCACGGATGCGCCAGACAGCAGGCACTGGGCCATCGCTACCCTGGCCCGCTGGCCGCCGGACAGCGTCCCGATGCGGGACTTCAGTTCGGCCTCGCTGAAGCGGAACATGCTGAGGAAGCGTGCGACGGACTTCTTCGTAGCTCGGAGCGCGATGCTGTCCGGCATGGCGTTCACCGAATGCGAGACACTGTCCGATTCGTCGAGCTCGTCGAGCACCTGGTTGTAGGAAACGACCTTGACGCCGTTCGGCCAGTCGACGCGGCCGATGTCAGCCTTCTCCTCGCCCGTCAGGACTCGCAGGAGCGTCGACTTGCCGCTGCCGTTCGGGCCGATGACCGCGATGCGGTCGCCGCGGTGCACCTCGAAGGTGACGTCATCGAACAGCGTGCGCTCGCCGTAGCTCTTGCCGAGGCCTGAGACGCGCGCGAGCACATCCTTCACGTGCAGCGAGCCGTAGATCTCGGTGACGATCTCGTCGACGGGACGAGGTGCCCGCTTCTTCTTGATGTTCGACAGCCGCTTCCCGAGTCCCTTGCCGCCCGCCTTCGCGGCCTCGCGGCGGTCGGAGATGCCTTCAGCCTCGAATGCGAGCAGCTCGGCCTCGTGGACGAACTGCGCCTGGAGCGTCTTGAGCCTGAACTGCTTCTGGATGATGTACTCGCCGAAGTCGCCCGGATACTCGTGCAGGTGCAGGTTCTCGACCTCGAGGATGCGCGTGACAACAGCATCCAGGAACGTGCGGTCGTGCGAGACGATGATCGCGGCGCCGCGGAACGAGCGGAACCAGGTCTCGAGCCATTCGACGCCGGCTACGTCGAGGAAGTTCGTGGGCTCGTCGAGGAGGAGCACGTCTGGCTGCTCGAGGAGGAGCTTGGCGAGGGCCGCGCGGTTGCGCCAGCCGCCGGAGAGCTTCTCGATGGGGCTCGTCCTGTGGGCGTCGTTGAAGCCGAGCTTCGTGAGTGCGGTGTCGATGTGGCGCTTGTAGTCCCAGCCGTCCGCGCGGTCCATCTCCTCGAAGAGCTCGGACTGGCGAAGGATGAGGCGGTCGAGCGTGCCGGCGTCCGGTTCGGCGGCGATGGCGGCGTCGATCTCGGCGAGCTCCGCCTCCATCTCGTGGACGTGCGAGAACAGCGTCTCGAGCGTCTCGAGGATCGTGGCCGATCCGTCGAGTTCGGAGAACTGCGAGAAGTAGCCGATGCGCACACCGTCGTCGATCGACACGGTTCCGGTGTCTGGCGACACCTGCTCGAGGATGAGCTTCAGCAGCGTGGACTTGCCCGAGCCGTTCTGTCCGATGAGCCCGACGCGGTCGCCCCGGTCGAGCGTGAGGAAGACCTCCTTGAGTACGGGGGAGGGGCCGAAGCTGACCTCGACGTCGTTGAGGCGGATGAGACTCATGCAGTTGTGCCTTCCTGGGCCGTTCTCCGGCGGTGCGTGTGGTGGCTGCGCGCTCGGGCACCGAGCGATGAACGCTCAGCTCGCGGCTCATGGGAGAATAGGCGACACCATGTCACCACGCGCCTCCACTCCGCTCGAGCCGGCTCAGACCGACCCCGCCCGGATCCGCAATTTCTGCATCATCGCTCACATCGACCACGGCAAGTCCACCCTGGCCGACCGGATGCTGCAGCTCACGGGCTCAGTCGACGAGCGCGCCATGCGTGCACAGTACCTCGACCGCATGGACATCGAACGCGAGCGCGGCATCACGATCAAGAGCCAGGCCGTCCGCATGCCGTGGGCCGTCGAGGGCGACACGTACGCGCTCAACATGATCGACACGCCCGGCCACGTCGACTTCTCCTACGAGGTCTCGCGTTCGCTCGCCGCCTGCGAGGGCGCCATCCTGCTGGTGGACGCGGCGCAGGGCATCGAAGCCCAGACGCTCGCGAACCTGTACCTCGCGATGGAGAACGACCTCGAGATCATCCCGGTCCTCAACAAGATCGACCTGCCCGCGGCTGACCCCGACCGTTTCGCGGCTGAGATCGCGAACCTTATCGGCGGCGACCCCGACGACGTGCTGCGGGTCAGCGGCAAGACGGGCATGGGTGTCGAGGAGCTCCTCGACCGCGTGGTCGAGCGCATCCCTGCCCCTGTCGGAGTCGCGGATGCGCCTGCCCGCGCGATGATCTTCGACTCGGTCTACGACGCGTACCGTGGCGTCGTCACCTACGTCCGCGTCGTTGACGGCGAGCTCAAGGCGCGCGACAAGATCAAGATGATGTCGACCGGCTCGACCCACGAGATGCTCGAGATCGGCGTCTCGTCGCCGGAGCCGACCGTGGCCAAGGGGCTCGGCGTCGGCGAGGTCGGCTACCTCATCACGGGAGTGAAGGACGTGCGCCTCTCGAAGGTGGGCGACACCGTCACAGGCAGCACCCGCCCATCCGAGGACCCGCTGCCTGGCTACACCGAGCCGAAGCCCATGGTCTTCTCGGGCCTCTACCCGATCGATGCCGGCGACTACCCGGAGCTGCGTGAGGCGCTCGACAAGCTCAAGCTCTCCGACGCCGCCCTCAACTACGAGCCAGAGACGTCTGTGGCCCTCGGCTTCGGCTTCCGGGTCGGCTTCCTCGGCCTCCTGCACCTCGAGATCGTCACCGAGCGCCTCATGCGCGAGTTCGACCTCGACCTCATCACGACCGCGCCTTCGGTCGTCTACGAGGTGAAGACGGAAGACAAGCAGCTGCACACGGTCACGAACCCCAGCGAGTACCCGGAGGGCAAGATCCTCGAGGTGCGTGAGCCGATGATGCGTGCGGCGATCCTCGCGCCGAAGGACTACGTCGGCAAGATCATGGAGCTCTGCGAGAGCAAGCGCGGGACGCTCATCAGCATGGACTACCTCAGCGAGGAGCGCGTCGAGCTCCGCTACTCGATGCCGCTCGGCGAGATCGTGTTCGACTTCTTCGACCAGCTCAAGAGTCGGACGCAAGGGTACGCGTCCCTCGACTACGAGCCGATGGGCGACCAGGTCGCCGATCTCGTGAAGGTCGACATTCTCCTGCAGGGCGAGCGCGTCGACGCGTTCAGTGCCGTCATCCACAAGGACAAGGCCTACGCCTACGGGCTGCTCATGACCGAGCGTCTGCGCAAGCTCATCCCGCGCCAGCAGTTCGAGGTGCCGATCCAGGCAGCGATCGGCGCCCGCATCATCGCTCGAGAGACGATCCGCGCCATCCGCAAGGACGTACTCGCGAAGTGCTACGGCGGAGACATCTCGCGTAAGCGCAAGCTGCTCGAGAAGCAGAAGGCCGGCAAGAAGCGCATGAAGATGGTCGGCCGCGTGGAAGTGCCGCAGGAAGCGTTCATCGCCGCGCTCAGCGGCGATGTAGAGAAGAAAAAGTAGCAAGCAGAAGCAGTCTTTACCTAGTGGAAGTAGCCTGAGAGACGTGATGGAACAGGACAACCCTTTCGGCCAGGTGCTCGTGGCACTCGTGACCCCGATGACGCACGACGGAGAAGTCGATTGGGCGGGCGTCGAGAAGCACATTGACGACGTCATCTCGGCTGGCGCTGACGGCATCGTCGTCACGGGAACGACCGGCGAGACGTCGACGCTCACTGACGCCGAGAAGCTCAAGCTCGTCGTTGTCGGCAAGGAGGTCTCGGCCGGGCGCGCGAAGATCATCACCGGCGGCCCCTCGAACGAGACGGCGCACGCCATCCAGCTCGCGAAGCAGTCGGCGGATGCAGGCGCGGACGGCGTCATGGCCGTCACCCCGTACTACAACAAGCCGACGCAGGCCGGTGTGCTCACGCACTTCCGCATGATCGCCGACGCGACCGATCTGCCGCTCATCCTCTACGACATCCCGGGCCGCACCGGCATCCCGATCACGTACGAGACGATCCTGCGACTCGCGAAGCACCCGAACATCATCGCCGTGAAGGACGCCAAGGGCGACCTCGCGCAGGTGTCGCGTGTGCTCAACCAGACCGAGCTGCTCTACTTCTCGGGCGATGACGCCAACACCCTCCCGCTCCTCTCGATCGGTGCAACCGGCCTCATCGGCGTGACCGCCAACATCGCGTCGCAGCCGTACCGAATGATGGTCGACGCGGTCAACGCGGGCGACCTCCGCACGGCGACGGATGCGCACAAGCGCCTCGAGCCGCTCGTTCGGGCGACCATGACCCACGTGCCAGGCACCGTGGCGACCAAGTACATCCTGCACGGCCTCGGCCGCATCCAGTCCCCACGTGTCCGGCTCCCACTTGTCGGACCGGAGGAGTGGGAAGCCGCCCTCATCGAGGATGAGCTCGACCTGGTTCGCGACGTCGAAGGCGCGAGCTTCACGAACTTCCGGCCTGACCGCAACGCGGCCGCGGGTGGTGCGCTCCCGCGCATCCCAGGCACAACCCGCTGAATCGACCCTCACCTCACCAGCGGCAACGCTGAATCCCTAAGGCACATATGACAAAGTCCGAACACCTTCCCAAGCTCGCTCCAGGCTCGATGCGGATCATCCCGCTCGGCGGCCTCGGCGAGGTCGGCCGCAACATGGCCACCTTCGAGATCGACGGCAAGATCCTCATCGTCGACTGCGGCGTGCTCTTCCCGGAGGAGACCCAGCCGGGCGTCGATCTCATCCTCCCCGACTTCGACTCGATCCGTGCTCGTCTGAACGACGTCGTCGGCATCGTGCTGACCCACGGCCACGAGGATCACATCGGAGCAGTGCCGTACATCTTGCGGCTCAAGCCGGACATCCCGCTCATCGGCTCCACGCTGACGCTTGCGCTCGTCGAAGCGAAGCTCAAAGAGCACCGCATCAAGCCATACACGCTCACGGTCGCGGAAGGACAGGTCGAGGAGCTCGGCCCGTTCTCGCTCGAGTTCGTGGCTGTCAACCACTCGATCCCGGATGCGCTCGCCGTCCACATCACGACGGACGCCGGCACCGTTCTTCACACGGGTGACTTCAAGATGGACCAGCTGCCGCTCGACGGCCGCCTCACCGACCTCCGCGCGTTCGCGCGTCTCGGCGAGGAGGGTATCGACCTCTTCATGGCCGACTCGACCAACGCGGAGGTCCCCGGCTTCACGCCGACGGAGCGCAACATCGGTCCGGTCATCGAGGACGTCATCTCGCGGACCAAGGGCAAGGTCGTCGTGGCGAGCTTCTCGAGCCACGTGCACCGTGTGCAGCAGGTCATCGACGCGGCAGCGGCCAACGGTCGTCGCGTCGCGCTCATGGGGCGTTCGATGGTTCGCAACATGGGCATCGCATCCGAGCTCGGCTATCTCAACGTGCCGCAGGGTGTGCTCATCGACCACAAGAAGGCGCTGAAGCTCCCCGACGACCAGATCGTCTTCATGTCGACGGGCTCGCAGGGCGAGCCGATGGCAGTCCTCAGCCGCATCGCGTCGAAGACTCACGCCATCGAGGTGGGGGAGGACGACACCGTCATCCTCGCCTCGAGCCTCATCCCCGGCAACGAGAACTCGGTGTTCCGCGTCATCAACGCGCTCATCAAGCTCGGCGCAAACGTCGTGCACAAGGCCAACGCCAACGTCCACGTCTCGGGTCACGCCGCCGCGGGCGAGCTGCTCTACTGCTACAACATCCTTCAGCCGCGACAGGTCATGCCCGTCCACGGTGAGATCCGCCACCTCGTCGCCAACGCCGAGATCGCGAAGAAGTCCGGCATCGCCGACGAGAACGTGCTTGTCGTCGAGAACGGTGCCGTCATCGACATGAAGGATGGCATCGCGCGGCAGGTCGCCCAGCTCGACATCGGCTTCATCTACGTCGACGGCTCGACTGTCGGCACGATCACGGATGCTGACCTCAAGGATCGCCGCATCCTCGCGGAAGAGGGATTCATCTCGATCTTCACCGTCGTCGAGGCAGCGACGGGCAACATCCTTGTCGGGCCCGAGATCCACGCTCGCGGGTTCGCGCCGGACGAGGCCGTCTTCGACGACATCATCCCTGGCATCCAGAAGGCGCTCAAGGAGGCTGTCGAGGCGGGCAACTCGAACTCCTACCAGCTCTCGCAGGTCGTGCGGCGCACGATCGGCCGCTGGGTCAACACGAAGCACCGTCGTCACCCGATGATCATCCCGGTGGTCATCGAAGCCTGACACTCGACCTCGAGAGCCGCCGATCTCGGCGGCTCTCGGGGCGTCATCCTCGATCCTGTCGGTGGCCGCAGGTACCTTGGGCACCATGGCCACAACTCCGTCCAACACCAAGCGAACCCCAGCGCCCAAGAAGCGGGCGAGCGCGGCAGCTGCGAAGGCTCCGGCGGAGACCGAGAAGCCGGGCATCGCGACGAGGGCCTGGATGGCCGCGGCGAACGTCGCAGGCCAAACCGCCCGCGCGCTCGGGCCGGAGACGCTCGAGAAAGACCAGCGGCGCGACGGTTTCCCGTTCCTCCTGTTCCTGCTTGCAGTCATCGGCGGCGTGGTCGTCTGGTTCTTCCCTGGCAACGATGTGGCCATGGGCCTCAACGACTTCACGTTCGGCGGGTTGTTCGGACGCGTCTCCTATGCGCTCCCCGTCGTGCTCGCCTTCTTCGCCCTGTGGCTCTTCAGGCACCCGTCCTCGGTGAGCGACAACGGCCGCATCGGGGTCGGCCTCTTCCTCGGGCTCGTCTCGAGCTCGGCGATCTGCCACGTCATCGCCGGCAACCCCGACCCGGCCAACGGCATGCCGGCGCTCGCACTCGGCGGGGGAGTCTTCGGCTGGCTGCTTGGGGGCACCCTCGGGCTGGTCATCACCCCGATCGGCGCGGCTATCGTCGCCGGGCTCCTTGTCCTGCTTTCGATCTTCATCATCACCAAGACGCCGCCGCACAAGGTCGTCTCGCGACTCCGCGAACTGTGGGCGTGGATGTTCGGCATCGACGAGGAGTCCGCTGCCCACGCGCGTTCCGCGAAGCCGAGCAAAGCCGAGGCGAGTGACGCGGAGAGCCTCCTCGGCGACGACGACCGCAGTCGCGCCTCGGAGTCGGAGCGCCTCCCGTGGTGGCGTCGCAACGAATCAGGGCGCGAAGAGGACGTCGACTACGAAGAGCAGCCGTACGACACGGCGGTCACCGAAGGCAAGAAGCACGAGCATCACCGCATCGACCCGGAAGCGACGACAACCGTGCTGCGGGGACTCACCTCCGAAGACCCGGACAACATCGTCACGGGTCCGCAACCCACGGCCGTGCTCCCGGGGCTCCGGATGGACGACGCCACCGACATCATCGACGTCGCCGAGCCGACGCTGTTCTCCGCCACGGGCATCCAGGACGACTCCTCGCCGACCGACCCAGACGAGTTCGCCGATCTCTTCGGCGCTCCGGCCGCCCCGGCGCCGGCTCCCGTGACGACCCCTTCGGCCGAAGCGCCTCCCGCCGCGGCCGAGGACGAGGGCGAGCAGTGGGACTCCCGCGACGCGGACGCGTCAGGGCAGGGCTACAGCCTTCCCGTGCAGACGATGCTGTCGCGGGGTGCGCCAGCGCTCGCCCGCACTGAGGCGAACGACCTCATCGTCGAAGCGCTCAACTCCACCTTCACCCAGTTCAAGGTCGACGCGAAGGTCACCGGCTTCTCCCGCGGGCCGACCGTGACCCGCTACGAGGTCGAGGTCGCTCCAGGCGTGAAGGTCGAGCGGGTCACGCAGCTCTCGAACAACATCGCGTACGCCGTCAAGAGCAATCAGGTGCGCATCCTCTCGCCGATTCCAGGCAAGAGCGCGATCGGTGTCGAGATTCCCAACTCCGACCGTGAGGTGGTGTCGCTCGGCGACGTGCTGCAGTCGCCGGAGTCGATCGCCGCCCGCCACCCCATGACGATCGGCGTGGGCAAGGACGTCGAGGGCGGGTTCGTGCTCGCCAACCTCGCGAAGATGCCCCACCTCCTGGTGGCGGGCGCCACCGGTGCCGGCAAGTCGAGCTTCGTGAACTCGATGATCGTCTCGCTGCTCATGCGGGCCACGCCCGCCGAGGTCCGAATGGTGCTGGTCGACCCGAAGCGCGTCGAGCTCACCCCATACAGCGGCGTCCCACACCTCATCACCCCCATCATCACGAACCCCAAGAAGGCAGCCGAGGCGCTGCAGTGGGTCGTGAAGGAGATGGAGATGCGCTACGACGACCTGGAGAGCTTCGGCTACCGGCACGTTGACGACTTCAACGCAGCGATCCGCTCCGGCGGCATCATCCTGCCTGAAGGGTCGAAGCGAAAGCTCAAGCCGTACCCGTACCTCCTCGTCGTGGTCGACGAGCTCGCCGAGCTCATGATGGTCGCGCCACGAGACGTCGAAGACTCGATCGTGCGCATCACTCAGCTCGCGCGTGCGGCTGGAATCCACCTCGTGCTCGCTACCCAGCGCCCGAGCGTGGACGTCGTCACGGGGCTCATCAAGGCCAACGTGCCGAGCCGTCTCGCGTTCGCCGTAACCAGCTCTACCGACTCTCGCGTCATCCTCGACCAAGTCGGTGCTGAGGCGCTCATCGGTCAGGGAGACGCGCTCTTCCTGCCGTCCGGGGCGAACAAGGCCGCCCGCGTCCAGGGTGCGTGGGTGAACGACAAGGAGATCACGGAGATCGTGGCCCACGTCAAGCGCCAGGCGCAGCCCGAATACCGGGCCGACGTCGCGCAGGTCGTCGAGAAGAAGGAGATCGACGCCGACATCGGAGATGACCTCGAGCTCCTGCTCGCCGCGGCTGAACTCGTCGTGAACTCGCAGTTCGGCTCCACTTCGATGCTGCAGCGAAAACTGCGCGTCGGCTTCGCGAAAGCCGGGCGCCTCATGGACCTCATGGAGTCGCGCGAGATCGTCGGACCCTCCGAGGGGTCCAAAGCCAGGGACGTGCTGGTCACGGCTGAAGAGCTTCCCGGCGTCCTCGCCCGTATCCGTGGTCAGGACACGGCGGCGCACGCCCCAGCGGCCACAGCGGCTCCTGCTGCAGAGCACGACGGAATGGCCGCGTCCTTCGACGCCGTCGCAGCCCAATACGATGGCCTGGAAGAAGTCGAAGGCGAGAGCGGCGACGAAGACGCCTGGGGTCTGACCGGGCGCGACTAGCGAGAGGCAGCACGATGACCGGTCGAATACTCCGTGGGGGCGACGGTCCGGTGAGCAACTGGTGCGTGCCGAACCTCATCACCATCGCGCGCATCCTGCTCGTGCCAGTGTTCGTCTGGTTCCTCCTGCTGGATAACAGCAGCGACGGCCCGTGGCGATGGGTGGCCGCTGTGCTGTTCATCGTGGCGATCGCGACGGACAGCCTCGACGGGCACATCGCACGCAGCCGGAACCTCATCACCGACCTGGGCAAGCTGCTCGATCCGATCGCCGACAAGGCGCTCACCGGCACGGCGCTTGTCATGCTCTCCGTGCTGGGCGAGCTCCCCTGGTGGGTCACGATCATCATCCTCGTGCGCGAACTCGGCATCACCTTCTGGCGTCTTGCCGTCGCCAAGAAGCGCGTCCTTCCCGCAGGTCGCGGAGGCAAGCTCAAGACCCTCGTGCAGGCCATCGCGATCTCGCTGGCTCTCCTGCCGCTCTGGGTTGTCTTCGGGGACTGGGTGCATTGGCTCAATGTCGTCCTGATGTCCGCAGCATTTATCCTGACCGTGTGGTCGGGGATCGACTACCTGTGGGAGGCCTACCGCCCACAGAAGAAGAAGGCACCCGAGCTTCGGGCCGACGACGGGAGAACCCAGCGATGACCGGTGGAATCGCACCAGCACTCCCACAGACCATCGAGCTGGGTCGCGTGCTGCTCGAAGCTGGGCTGAGCATCGGTATCGCGGAGTCACTCACGGGAGGGGCGCTTGTCGCCGAGCTCGTGAAGATTCCCGGCATCTCTGCGTCTCTCGCGGGCGGCATCGTCGCGTACCGCACAGAGCTGAAGCACACGCTGCTCGGCGTCGACGAGGACCTCCTGGCGGAGCGAGGCCCCGTTGACCCAGATGTCGCCGTCGCCATGGCTCTCGGGATCAGGACCGCGCTCTCCACCGAGCGTGGTGAACGACTCGATATCGGGCTCTCGACGACCGGGGTGGCCGGGCCGCAGGCGCAGGCAGGAAGAGCGCCGGGCATCGTGTTCGTCGGCATCTCCTCGCTCTTCGGCGACAAGGTCGTGGAACTCGACTTCTCTTCGCTGGTCCGGCTCGATGACCCGGCCGGCAGTCGCCAACGAGTGCGCGGGGCGACGGTTGAGGCGGCTGTCCACAACGTGCTCGAAATGCTCGTGGAACACTGACCGGGTATCGTGATCGAAGCCGCTTCGAAGGTTGAGTCGAAGAGCCTCAACATTCGGCGTTTTTTCAGGAATACCATCGATGTTTGCTTGGTTGTTCTCAGCGTGACGAAGTCTCCACGAAGTCTCGTAAGTTACAGTTCTTGGCACACGGCAGTAAGGAGGACCCCGCTATGGTCCTAGCGCGTCAAGAGATCGGTGAAGTCCTGCGTGATGTGCGCCTGCGTAAGGGGCACACGCTCCGGCAGGTCGCGGGTCGCGCCTCGGTTGCACTCGGGTACCTGAGTGAAGTCGAGCGCGGGCAGAAGGAAGCCTCAAGCGAGATCCTCGCTTCGGTGGCAGAAGCCCTCGAGACCCCCCTCTCCATCATCTATCGCGAAGTGGGCGACCGTCTGGCCGTCCATGAACGCTTCGACACGAGCATCCCGGACACGGTTCCGGACGACCTCCTGCTCGGAATGCGCAAGCCACTCGTCACGCGTTAGCGAGACGGGTTCGCACGCCTGCCCTTCCACTGGAGGAGTGTCCCACGGCGTCGCAGCATCAGCTGCGGCGCCGTCGGCGTAGGCTTGAGGGATGCGCAAGAGCGAATTCGACAGGGCCGTGGTCGCTGAGTTCGGTGACGCCTACGGACGTTCGCTGATGCGAGATCTCGTGCTCGGCGCAATCGGCGACCGCACCGCGCAGCAGGCGCTGGATGACGGTGTCGAGCCGCGCGAGATCTGGATGGCGCTCTGCGTGGATACCGGCGTCCCCGACTCCAGGCGCCACGGCGTCGGCACGATCGATCCACGCTCTCAGGACTGAAACACGGGGTCAGGCCGCGCATCTTCCATTCGACACGCCTGTCGAATGTTCGAAGTCGTGTTCGAAGCGCGTAGGGTGTTTACGTCGGACTCCTCGGAGACTTGTCCACAGGTGAACAGGTTCGATCATCGAATGTCGGTGGTCGCCTCTACCGTGAATGTCGAGTAGCCAAGGAAGCCGATCCGCCTTGTCGTCAGCGCTCTCCATCAGCGCGCGACAGCCGAGAGGCGACCGCCACATTCCGAGAGGACATCACCATGCCAAACCCAGCAGACCGCGAAAAAGCACTTGACGCCGCACTCGCCCAGATCGACCGACAGTTCGGCAAGGGGTCGGTCATGCGCCTCGGAAGCGATGAGCGTGCCCCCGTCGAGACGATTCCAACCGGTTCGGTTGCGCTCGACGTCGCCCTCGGCATCGGGGGACTCCCGCGTGGCCGCATCGTCGAAATCTACGGCCCTGAGTCCTCGGGTAAGACGACACTGACGCTCCACGCGATCGCGAACGCGCAGCGTGCCGGAGGCATCGCAGCCTTCATCGATGCTGAGCACGCGCTCGACCCGGAATACGCGAAGAAGCTTGGCGTCGACATCGACGCTCTCCTCGTCGCCCAGCCAGACACGGGTGAGCAGGCGCTCGAGATCACGGACATGCTCATCCGTTCTGGCTCTGTCGACCTCGTTGTCATCGACTCCGTCGCCGCACTCGTGCCCAAGGCCGAGATCGAGGGTGAGATGGGTGACAGCCACGTCGGTCTCCAGGCGCGCCTCATGTCGCAGGCGCTCCGCAAGCTCACTGGTGGCCTCAGCCAGACGAAGACCACCGCGATCTTCATCAACCAGCTGCGCGAGAAGATCGGTGTCTTCTTCGGCAGCCCGGAAACGACCGCAGGTGGTAAGGCGCTGAAGTTCTACGCGTCGGTTCGCCTCGACATCCGTCGCATCGAGACGCTGAAGGACGGTACGGACGCGGTGGGAAACCGCACACGCGTCAAGGTCGTCAAGAACAAGATGGCGCCGCCCTTCAAGCAGGCCGAGTTCGACATTCTGTACGGTGTCGGCATCTCCCGTGAAGGGTCGCTCATCGACTTCGGCGTGGAGCACGGCCTCGTGCGCAAATCAGGCTCTTGGTTCACCTATGAGGGTGACCAGCTTGGCCAGGGCAAGGAGAACGCCCGCAACTTCCTGATCCAGCACCCGGAGATCGCCGAGGAGATCGAGCGGAAGATCCTCGCGAAGCTTGGTGTCGGCCAGCCCGCCGAGGCTCCGGCGGAGGTAGCCGAGACGCCAATCGCGCCCGTCGCCGAGGCGAAGGTCGCTCAACGGCGCGGCGCATGACCGAGGAACTCGCTCCGGTGACGCCACTGTTCGGTGCGTCGCCCGCGGGACGCCAGCGGGCAGCGGGAGCTGACGCTGACCTCGGCGCTGTCCCGTCGAGCACGATTCCCGCGGCTGCGGATTCCGCCGCCTCGGGTGTGGACGGGCCGGAAACCCGGCCCTCATCGTCGGCGAACGGCAGCCCAAGACTCGTTTCCATTCCCGGCGGGCAAGGCGATGCACAGGCTTTCACGGCCGTCGTGCCCGCTGGGATGGACGCGGAATCGCGTGAGCGACTCATCGGTGAAGCGCAGGAGACACTGGTCCGTGCGCTTGCTCGCAGCGACAGGTCCACGGAGGAGGCACGTCGCCTCCTTCGTGACTGGCGCGGCGAGGATCCCAAGGGTGCGCAGGCACCTGAGGATGGCACTGAAGAAGCGGCCGAGTACGAGGAATCCCTCCGGCTCGACGACACCGAGATCGAGCAGGTCATCGACCGCTGCACCGAGCTCGGCTACCTCGACGACCTGCGCCTCGCCGAGCTGGTTGTCCATAAGTCACGGGACAAGAAGCGATCCGGCATCCAGGGCGTGGAGCGCGCGCTTCGTGACCGCCACATCGCGGCGGAGGCGATGCAAGAAGTGCTCGCTGAGGTCGACCGCGACGACGAGCTCGAGCGTGCCAGAGAGCTTGCCGTCGAGCGCGCTCGACGCGTCAAGGGCGTCGAGCCGGACGCCGCAATCCGGCGTATTGCCGGGTTCCTCTCGAGGCGCGGCTACTCCTCTGGTGTCGCCTTCACAGCAGCACGCGAAGCAGTCCAGGGCGGGTCGAGGCCGAGCCGATCCTCGAACGGGTCAGCTGGCGTGTTCTTCGGCGCCAGTCCCGTCGAGTAGGGCAAGCGCAACGCGCTGCCCCTCAGCATCGCGAGTCACCTCGAGGCGGACAAGCGCCTCCTCGAGGGCTCGCCGCGCTGCGGCGGGAGCGCCGGCTCGGGTGTGCGCCTCGGCAAGCACGAAGCCGACGCGACCCGCAGCACGCAGGTCCCGTTCTGCTTCGAGCGCTGAGATGGCAGTCATGGCAAGCGCCGAAGCCGCCGCCGGATCGCCATCCCTGAGGGCCGCGCGGGCTCGACGAACCGCGACAACCGCGGCCTCCAGCTCGCGCTCCGCAACGGGCGCAAGGTGCAGCGCCGCGATCTGCAGGTTCGCATCGAATCCAGCGAAGACCGCGGCACCAGAGGGGAATGAACTCGACGCGAGCGCCAGGAGCGTTTCCTGTCGGCCCGCGAACGGGAGGGCGACCGCCGCCTGGCCGCTCGAAACCGATGCCGGAGCCACCACCTCGTCGACCCACCGGTCCCACGCGAAGTCGCTCTGGCGGTACTGGTCACGCAACCCGGCGTCGCAGACGATCAGCAGACCGTGGCGCGGTTCGACGACCGGCACCTCACCCTGCAGCTCGCTGGGCAGCGAATGCCAGTACGCCTCGTCTCGAGGAGCGTCGCGCCAACGTTCCGGCTCGTCGTTCGTGGAGATGGTCAAGGCTTCGACCCTGGACGAGCCCGAACCATCAGAAACGAGCGTCGTCGTCGCAGCCAACAGGCCACCACCGACCCGCAGCACAAGACCGTCGACACCGTTCTCGCCCCCGGCCGGACCCACATACAGGGCGCCACTCGGCGCGGAGATCGACGCCACCCGCTCCCCGTGCGCCTCGACACGGCCTCCATCGGTCTGCAGCAGACCTCGCTGAAGAGCAAGGGAAGTCGCCGGCGTGACGCCGTCATCCGTGGTCATGGCTCGCATCCCGCCAGCGTAGCGGTGGGAGTGCCCCCTCGTGAAGCGAACGTAGAATTGGCGGATCATGAGCGAGACAGCCACACCCATAGCGTCCTCTCCAGCGGCACTGAAGCCAGACGGGTCACCAAGAAGCTACGAGGTGCGCACGCTCGGTTGCCAGATGAACGTGCACGACTCCGAGCGCATGTCCGGCTCGCTGCGTGCCGCCGGCTACGTGGAAGCCGATGGCGTCCAGCCCGACATCGTCGTTATCAACACCTGCGCGGTGCGCGAGAACGCCGACAACAGGCTGTACGGAAACCTCGGCCAGCTCGCCGCGATCAAGCGCGAGCACGAAGGCATGCAGATCGCCGTCGGCGGCTGCCTCGCCCAGAAGGACCGCGGCACCATCCTGGAGAAGGCGCCGTGGGTCGACGTGGTCTTCGGCACGCACAACATGGGAGCCCTACCCAGCCTGCTCGAGCGCGCTCGTCACAACGAGGAAGCCCAGCTCGAGATCCTGGAATCGCTCGACGTGTTCCCTTCGACGCTCCCCACGAAACGCGACTCCACATACTCGGGATGGGTGTCCATCTCCGTCGGGTGCAACAACACGTGCACCTTCTGCATCGTGCCGTCCCTCCGAGGTAAGGAGAAGGATCGGCGGCCGGGGGACGTGCTCGGCGAGATCCGCGCGCTTGTCGACGACGGCGCGATCGAGGTCACGCTCCTCGGACAGAACGTCAACTCCTACGGCGTCGAATTCGGCGACCGGCAGGCCTTCAGCAAGCTGCTGCGCGCGGCCGGCGCGATCGACGGCCTCGAACGAGTGCGCTTCACCAGCCCCCACCCCGCCGCCTTCACGCAGGACGTCATCGACGCGATGGCAGAGACGCCCAACGTCATGCCACAGCTGCACATGCCGCTGCAGTCGGGCTCGGACCGCATCCTCAGGGCCATGAGGCGCTCCTACCGCAGCACGAAGTTCCTCGGCATCCTCGACAGCGTCAGAGAGCAGATGCCGCACGCCGCCATCACGACGGACATCATCGTCGGCTTCCCAGGGGAGACGGAGGAGGATTTCGCGGAGACCATGCGGGTCGTGGAGGCTTCCAGGTTCGCGAGCGCGTTCACCTTCCAGTACTCGATCCGCCCAGGGACGCCGGCCGCGACGATGCCAGACCAGGTGCCCAAGGCGGTTGTGCAGGAGCGTTACGAGCGACTCATGAAGCTGCAAGACCGCATCAGCCGCGAAGAGAACGAAAAGCTCGTCGGCTCAGTGCAGCGAATTCTGGTGAGCGCAGCGGAAGGCAAGAAGGACGACGAGACGCACCGGATGTCGGGACGGTCAGAGGACAACAGGCTGGTGCACTTCTCGGTCCCGGAGGGTGCAGCACGCCCACGCCCCGGCGACGTCGTCACCGCCGAGATCACGGCAGCGGCGTCGTTCCACCTCGTGGCCGACGCACGGTCGCCGCACCTCGACGTCCGCCAGACACGGGCCGGGGATGCCTGGGACCGCTCGCTCGCAGAGAGCTGCGCGGTACCGGCGCCAGCCGGCGCTCCAGCTCGCGTCTCTCTGGGACTCCCGACGCTCCGGCGAGGCTGAGCGTGTTCATTGCCATCGGGGGCGCGACAGGTACGGGAAAGTCGCAGCTCTCGCTTGACGTGGCCGCCCGGCTTCGCGCGTCCGGGCGCGGGGCGCAGATCCTCAACGCCGACGCCATGCAGCTGTACCGGGGGATGGACGTCGGCACCGCGAAACTCGCCGAGGAGGAACGCCAGGGAGTGCCGCACCACCTCCTCGACGTCCTCGACGTCACCGAGGACGCGAGCGTCGCCTGGTATCAAGAACAGGCGAGGGCTCTCATCGAGGCGATCGAGGCTGAGGGTGAAGTCCCCATCCTCGTGGGGGGCTCCGGCCTGTACATCGCAGCCGTCTGCTTCGACCTGAGGTTTCCGGGGACCGACCCCGCCGTGCGTGCGCGGCTCGAGGCGGAGCTGCTGGGCAGCGGCCCTGGCCCGCTCTTCGCGCGCCTGCGCGAGCTCGATCCCACGGCGGCCGGCGCCATCGACCCGCGCAACGGTCGACGACTTGTTCGTGCGCTCGAGGTCATCGAAGTAACGGGAGAGCCTTTCAGCGCCCAGCTGCCGGACCAGGAGGCAACCTGGCGGGACGTGACATTCGCGGTTGTCGAAGAGCACCGCGAGGTGCTCACACCTCGCCTCGACGCCCGTGTTGAGCGCATGTGGGAGTCCGGCCTGCTCGAGGAGACGGAAGCGCTGGCCGAAGTCGGCCTGGAACGCGGGTCTACGGCCAAGCGTGCCATCGGCTACCAGCAGGCGCTCGCCGAGCTTCGCGGAGAGGTGACCCGCGTCGAGGCGATCGCCGAGGCGCAGCTGCTCACGCGAAAGTACGCCAGGCGACAGGTCTCCTGGTTCCGCCGGTACGAGCGCGCGATCCGAACGCAGAGCGGCGAGGGGTTCGCGGCGCAGCGAATCCTGCAGGCGGCCGGACTCTGATCCGCCACCGACTCCGACTCCGACTCCGCCTGCGAACGGACGAGGCGAGAGTTCCGTAGCATTGACCCCATGACACAACTCGCGTTCACCAAGGCGCAGGCCACCGGCAACGACTTCGTCCTCGTCTCTGACCCGGACGGCGAGCTCGAGCTCGGCCCGCAGCGCGTCGCGCGCCTGTGTGACCGCAACTTCGGTGTCGGCGGTGACGGACTCATCCGCGCCGTCCGCTCAGCGCACCTTGCCGAGGGTCGCGAGCTGCAGGCGGCGCACCCCGAGGCGGAGTGGTTCATGGACTACCGCAACGGCGACGGTTCGATCGCCGAGATGTGCGGCAACGGTGTCCGCGCCTTCGCGCTCTTCCTCACAGAGTCAGGACTCGCAACCCTCGAAGACGGTGAGCGCCTGGAGATCGGGACCCGTGCGGGGCTTCGCGTCGTCGAACGTGACGGCACCGGGTTCCGAGTGGATATGGGGCCGTGGCGCCTTGAGGGTGGCGAACCGCTTGTCACGGTTCCGCACATCGGTGTCTCCCGGCCCGGGCTCGGCATCGACGTCGGCAACCCGCACGTGGTCGTCGCGCTCTCGAGCGAGGAGGAGCTCGACCGCCTGGAACTCTTCCACGCACCACTCTTGGAACCCGCACCCGAGCTGGGCGCGAACGTCGAGTTCGTCGTCCCACACGATCAGCTTGTCCAGGACGGCGTCGGCCACATCCGCATGCGCGTCCACGAGCGGGGCGTCGGCGAGACGCTCTCCTGCGGAACCGGAGCAGTCGCGTCAGCGCTTGCAGTCCGCTACTGGGCGGGCGTTGGCGCCCCCGACACGTGGTCGGTGAGGGTGCCAGGTGGAGTCGTCGAGGTCTCCGTCGCACCTGTTGACGGCGTCGAGCACGCCTTCCTGGCAGGTCCCGCCGAGATCGCTTTCACTGGTCTGATCGAGGACGAGCTCGTTACTGAACTCGCCGCACCCGCAGCACTCTGAAGCCCGCATCCGTCGTGTGGCGGTCGACGGTGAGCCCGGGGCCGAACTGCGCCGCGATCCACGCCTGAAGCGAGTCGCCGCCGAGCTTCTTGGCGACGACGAGCCAGGCCTCGCCTCCCGAGCTGAGGCGGGGGAGCCAGTCGGTCAGCAGCTGGTGCAGGGCCTCTTTGCCGATCCTGATGGGCGGGTTGGACCAGATGAGGTCGAAGGTGGCGTCTGCGGGCACGTCGGCCGGGAGCGTTGGCCTGACGCGTGAAAGCCCGAGGCGTTCCGCGTTCTCACCGGTGAGAAGCAGCGCTCGCTCGTTGACATCGACTGCCCACACGTCGAGCTCCGGGGACTCGAGTGCAAGGGCCAGTGAGATGGCGCCCCACCCGCAGCCGAGATCGAGGGCAGTTCCGGCTGACGGTGGCTTCGGGGCGGCGTCCAGCAGCGCCTGGGTTCCACGGTCGACGTGCTCAGGGCTGAAGGTGCCGCCCGCCGTGACGACACTGACCGCCCGGCCGCGGAGTTGGATGTGGATGTTCCGCCGCTCAAGTGGGCCGTCGGGGGTTGCTGAGAAGTAATGCTGAGCAGTCACCCCTAGACGCTAGCACCGGCGTAGAATAGTACGAATATGCGAGATTCTGAGACTCCTCCAGGCGAAAGCAACGACGCGATCGACCGAATCCTCCGAGCCGCGAAGGAACCGGGCGCCACCATGACGCTGTTCTCCTCCGGTCGGGCACAGGCGCTGCAGGACGGCACCAGTACGAGTTACGACGGCGAGGCTGACGGCGACCAACTCGAGCGCGAAGCGCGCCAGTCGCTGCGCCGCGTCGAGAGCCTGCGAACGGAGCTCGAGGACGTCACGGAGGTCGAGTACCGCAAGGTGCGTCTCGAGCGTGTCGTGCTCGTCGGCGTGTACCGGAGGAACTCCCTCGAAGAAGCCGAGAACTCGATGCAGGAGCTCGCGGCGCTCGCCGAGACCGCCGGCGCTGTTGTCCTGGACGGTGTGCTTCAGCGTCGACCGAACCCCGACCCTGCTACGTACCTCGGTCGAGGCAAGGTGGCGGAGCTCAAGGAGATCGTCGCGGCTCTCGGAGCTGACACCGTCGTTGCAGACACAGAGCTGGCGCCGAGCCAGCGTCGAGCGCTCGAAGATGAGGTCAAGGTCAAGGTCATCGACCGGACGGCCGTGATTCTCGACATCTTCTCTCAGCACGCCAAGAGCCGCGAGGGCAAGGCGCAGGTCGAGCTGGCCCAGATGGAATACATGCTCCCTCGCCTCCGAGGCTGGGGTGAGTCGATGTCGCGTCAGGCGGGTGGGCAGGTCGGCGGCGGCGCCGGCATGGGCTCCAGGGGGCCAGGCGAGACGAAGATCGAGCTCGACCGTCGGCGCATCCGCACGAAAATGGCCAAGCTGCGCCATCAGATCGCGGATATGAAAGATGCGCGCGACGTCAAGCGCGCGACTCGCGAGCGCAATCAGGTCCCGGCCGTTGCCATCGTCGGCTACACGAACGCCGGCAAGTCGAGTCTCCTCAACCGAATCACCCATGCGGGTGTCCTCGTCGAGAACGTGCTCTTCGCGACACTCGACGCGACGGTGCGCAAGGCATTGACGGAGGACGGGCGTCCCTACACGATCGCCGACACCGTCGGCTTCGTGCGCAACCTGCCGCACCAGCTTGTGGAGGCGTTCCGTTCTACGCTCGAGGAGCTTCAGGCGGCTGACGTCATCGTGCACGCGGTGGATGCTTCGCATCCTGACCCGGCAGCGCAGCTCGCGACGGTGCGCGATGTCATCGGCGAGGTCGAGGCGCGAGACGTGCCGGAGATCGTGGTTTTCACAAAGGCCGACCTGGTCGACAACGACCGACGCCTCGAGCTCCAGGGGCTTGCAAGCGACGGCCTCTTCGTGTCCGCGCACACCGGCGAGGGCATCGACCTGCTGCTGGCCCGCATCGCCGAGCTGCTCCCAACGCCGGAGGTGACCATCGACGTGCTCGTCCCGTTCGAACGCGGTGACCTCGTGTCGTACCTGCACGAGCGCGGCGCGGTGCTCGAGCTCGACCACGAAGAGACCGGCACGCGGCTCAAGGCTCGGGTGCACCCCGACCAGCTCGGGCTCTTCGAAGCCTTCACCGTCGCGGGCTGACCAGACACGAGTCGACTGGACCAACGACACACAAGAGCGGCAAGCCCGATGGGCTTGCCGCTCTTGTGCAAGTGTTGTCTTCCCGGAGTCTGCCTGTTGTCTACCCGGTCTCTGCTGTCCGCCCGGTCTTGAGTGGCTCAGATGGAGCGGAGCACGGCGACGACCTTGCCGAGGATCTCAGCCTCGTCGCCGAGGATCGGCTCGAAGTCGCTGTTGCGCGGGAGTAGCCAGATGTGGCCATCGCGCTTGCGGAAGGTCTTGACCGTCGCCTCGCCGTCGAGCATGGCAGCAACGATGTCTCCGTTCTCAGCGTTGCGCTGCGAACGCACGACAACCCAGTCGCCATCGCAGATGGCTGCGTCGATCATCGATTCGCCGACGACCCGAAGCAGAAAGAGCTCGCCCTTGCCAACGATCTGACGGGGGAGCGCGAAGACATCTTCGACCTGCTGCTCGGCCGTGATCGGGATTCCGGCGGCGATGCGGCCGACAACCGGCACGTAGGCGGCTTCCGCCGTCTCGTTGGTGTCGCCGTCATCGGTGTGGTCGAAGTGCACGAGCACCTCGAGCGCGCGGGGCATGCCCGGGTTTCGCTTGATGTAGCCGAACTTTTCGAGCTGTCCGAGCTGGTGGGTGACGCTCGAGAGCGAGACCAGGCCGACCGCGTCGCCGATCTCCCGCATGCTCGGCGGGTAACCGCGGGTGCGCACTGACTCCATGATGCAGGTCAGGATGCGCTCCTGCTTCTCCGTCAGTTTTCTGTAGATGTCACTCGCTGGCTTCTTGGCCATGTCGTCTCCGTCCGCTCTCCGACACGGAATGTCGGTGGCAGATGATGCACTGCCTGATAGCGCCAACCCTACCGAGGGTGCACGCAGGTACGAAACATTTCTTCGAGTGTTGTGGATGAAAGTTCGAGAGATTCGAACTGAAAGCCTTGACCTGACACTTTGTTCGTAGCTATATTCAGTACATACATTCGACCACTCGAAGATGTGGACGAATCAGGAGGAATCATGAACACCACTGCTGCTGCACCGCTTCGCCTCACCGTCCGAGGCCGCCGCGTCCTGCTTGCCATCGCTGCGCTGCCTGTCGCTGCGGCGATTGCCCTCGGCGCTACGCAGATGACTTCCGCTGCGGCCTCGAGTGAGTCAGCTGACGTCGAGTTCGAGTACGTCACGGTCGGCGCAGGTGACACCCTCTGGGGTATCGCCGAAGAGGTCGCCGGTGACGCCGATGTCCGAGATGTCATCGTCGAGATATCCAAACTCAATGCCCTCGAGAACGGCACGGTTCAGGCCGGCCAGCGTCTCGCGCTTCCCCTCGACTGAGGCCACAGGCCCAGTCACGGGCGGCGCCGCGTCGTAGGCTTGTGCGGTGACCTCGTTCGAAGACCTGCCAATCCGCGACGACCTGCGCGGACTCACCCCGTACGGAGCTCCTCAGCAGCCCGTCCGCGTCGCCATCAACGTCAACGAGAATCCGCATCACGTTCCCGAGGTGGTCGCGAGACGCATCATCGAGGCCATCGCGCGCGAGCTTCCCGGACTCAACCGGTATCCAGACCGCGAGTTCACGGCCTTGCGTGAGCAACTGAGCATCTACCTGGGTCACGGCATCTCGCCAGATCAGGTGTGGGCTGCCAACGGCTCGAACGAGATCATGCAGCAGCTCCTGCAGGTATTCGGGGGGCCGGGGAGAAGCGTGCTCAGCTTCACGCCGAGCTACTCGATGTACCCGCTGCTCACACGAGGAGTCGGCTCGAGGTGGGTTCCCGTCCCACGCGCAGGCGACTTCACGCTCACCGCGGAGCTTGTCGCCGAGGCGATCCGTCGTGAGCAGCCCGATATCACGATCATCTGCAGCCCGAACAACCCGACGGGCACCGCGACGGACCTGAGCGTGATCGCCGCCGCGTACGACGCGACTGATGGAATCCTCATCGTCGACGAAGCGTACGCCGAGTTCCTGCCGGAGGGCGAGGAGACCGCGCTCACGCTGCTTCCAGGCCGCGAGCGGCTTGTCGTTTCGCGCACCATGAGCAAGGCCTTCGCCTTCGCAGGCGCCCGCGTCGGCTACTTCGCGGCCGACGCGGCCGTCGTCGACGCTGTGCGCCTCGTTCGTCTCCCGTACCACCTCTCGGCAATCACGCAAGCTGCGGCGACAGCCGCCCTCGAATGCTCCGAGATCATGCTCGAGCAGGTGGACGACATCCGAGAGCAGCGCGATCGACTCCTCATCGAGCTCCCCCTGCTCGGCTACACGCCGTGGGAGTCCGGGGCCAACTTCGTGCTGTTCGGCGGCGTCGCTGATCCCGCTCGCACGTTCGCTGAGCTCCTGGAGCGGGACATCCTGGTCCGTGACGTCGGCATCCCGAACACGCTCCGCGTGACGGCGGGAACGCGGGCCGAAACCACGGCGTTCCTGGCCGCGCTCGCCGATATCACCAATACAGGAAAGGCCTAGGCTGGAGCGATGACCACGACGCCACGCACCGCGACGCTCTCGCGAGCTACAAGCGAGTCCTCGATCGAGCTCAGCCTGAACCTGGACGGCACAGGAGTCGCCGACATCCAGACGTCCGTGCCGTTCTATGACCACATGCTCACGGCCTTCGCGAAGCACTCGCTGACCGACCTCACCGTTCGAGCCACCGGCGACACGGAGATCGACGTGCACCACACGGTCGAGGACACGGCCATCGTGCTCGGCCAGGCTATCCGCCAGGCTCTCGGCGATAAGTCGGGAATCGCTCGGTACGGGGACGCGCGAGTTCCGCTCGATGAGTCGCTGGCCCAGGCGGTCGTCGATATCTCGGGTCGCCCCTTCCTCGTGCACACGGGAGAACCCGAGGCGTTCGTCTACCACCTCATCGGCGGGCACTTCACGGGCGCGATGGTGCGCCACGTGTTCGAGGCGATCTCCTTCCACGCCGGTCTGACCGTGCATGTTGAGGTTGTCCGAGGACGGGACCCGCACCACATCGCCGAGGCGGAGTTCAAGGCGTTCGCGCGTGCCTTCCGGGCGGCAAAGCGCTTCGACCCGGAGGTCGTCGGCATCCCTTCGACGAAGGGCGCTCTGTGACCGCGTCCGCGCGTCCGCGCGTTGTTGTCGCGGATTATGGTTCGGGCAACGTGCACTCTGCGGTCAAGGCACTCGAGGCGGCCGGGGCTGAGGTCGAGCTCACCGCAGACCGGGCCGCCGCCTACGAGGCCGACGGCTACGTCGTGCCAGGCGTCGGCAGCTTCGCGCACGTCATGGAGGCCATCAATCGTCAGCGCATCGGCGAGATCGTCGGTAGGCGCCTTGCTGGTGGTCGCCCCGTCCTCGGCATCTGCGTCGGGATGCAGATCTTCTTCGACGGTGGCATCGAGGGCGGGGAGCGTGCCGAGGGCCTTGGCGAATGGCCCGGGGAAGTGACCTCACTCCGCGCCGAGGTGCTTCCGCACATGGGGTGGAACCTCGTCGAGCCGCCGGCCGACTCGAAGCTGTTCGCGGGAATCGCCGACGAACGCTTCTACTTCGTGCACTCGTACGCCGCGCACGAGCTGCCGCTCGAGCCGCACCCGAAGGCCCGACCAGTGCTGGTCACGTATGCCGAGCACGGAGAGCGCTTCATCGCGGCCGTCGAGAACGGGCCGCTTTCGGCAACGCAGTTCCACCCAGAGAAATCGGGCGAGGCAGGCGTTCGGCTGCTCCGCAACTGGATCGAGACGCTGCCCGTCCGCTCCTAGCTCGACCGCTTCGGCGCGCGATGTGACCGCCTGCCGATACGCTATTGCCCGGACTGCCAGGGCATCCCCTTCCGGCGTCGACGCCCAGGCGCCTCAGAACGAGAACAAGGAACCAACGCTCGTGAGCGAATTCAACACGTCACCAGAGCTCGTGCTCTTCCCCGCAATCGACCTCGCAGGTGGCAAGGCGGTTCGCCTGGTCCAGGGGGAGGCTGACTCCGCAACGAACTACGGCGACCCCGTGGACGCCGCAGAGGACTGGATCGAGCAGGGCGCTGAGTGGATTCACCTCGTCGACCTCGACGCCGCCTTCGGGCGCGGCGAGAATCGCGGCGTCATCAAGCGCGTCATCCGCGCCGCCAAGCACGTGAACGTGGAACTGTCCGGCGGCATCCGCGACGACGAGTCGCTCGAGCGCGCGGTTGAGGCCGGTGCGAGTCGCATTAACCTCGGCACAGCAGCGCTCGAGAACCCGGAGTGGGCAGCAAGCGTGATCGCCCGGTACGGTGAGCTCATCGCAGTCGGCCTGGATGTGCGGGGAACGACGCTCGCGGCCCGCGGATGGACCCGCGACGCAGGGGATCTCTGGACGGTACTTGAGCGTCTCGAAGAGGCCGGATGCGCGCGCTACGTCGTGACCGACGTGACGAAGGACGGCACCCTCCAGGGCCCGAACCTGCAGCTGCTGAGCGACATCCTCGACCGGACCGATCGTCCCGTCGTCGCCTCCGGCGGTGTCTCGAGCCTCGACGACCTCGTCGCGCTCCGTGGTCTCGTGCCGCAGGGGCTTGAGGGCGCGATCATCGGCAAGGCGCTCTACTCCGGCGCATTCACCCTGGTCGAAGCGCTCGACGTCTCTTCCTGAGCCGAGTAGCGCATCCCCATGCCGTCACTCCCTGAGCACTTTCATCCGAGCGAATCCGACTCCGCCGGCCAGAGCTGGTCGGGGCGTAGTTTCAGCGACAACCCGTTCCGCGACGATGACGGAACGGCGCCAGCGGAGTTCATCCAGGCGCTGCAGCGCTTCCGCGCGCGTGAGGCGGGGCCGGATGTGGTGGTCGACGCCCTTCGACAGGCAAGAGTGCTCATCCCGCTCGTGGCGAAGCTCGGTGAGGCTGATGTCAACGCCCAGGGGGTCACGGTCGACAAGAGCGCCGACCTCTCGATTGTCACGGTTGCGGGTCCAGACGGTCGGACCGTGCTGCCCGTCTTCACCTCGGCGGCGGCCATGAAGAGCTGGAACCCCTCGGCACGCCCGGTCCCGGCGCTCATGCAGCGTGCCGCGATCTCCGCGGCGGCAGAGGGCAGCGACCTGATTGTCGTCGACGCGACAAGCGAGACGGAGTTCGTCGTCCGTCGGCCAGCGGTGTGGGCCATCGCCCAGGATCAGGCGTGGTCCGCGCCCTGGGGCAACCCCGTCGTGACCGCTGAGCTCTCGCGAGTCATGTCGGAGTTGACAGAGGTGCTGGGCGTCGACCTGGTGCCAGGTGACCCGGAGGCCCGCTTGGCGGGGCCGGAGCTGCGGGTGGTGCTCCACGTCGCTACCGGTGTCGGTCGTGAGGAGCTCGCCGAGCTCTCGCGGAGAGCGAGTTCGTTATTGCAGGGGAGCGAGGCCTTCCGCACAGAGGTCGACTCGCTCGGTATCTCCTTTGCGCGAACCGTTCGACCTGAGCGGAACGCCTCGCTGGCGGGAAAAGCCCAAGAGTCTAAGCGCTCATGGTGGCGTCGGAGAGGGGATTGACCCCAATCAGGATTTCGAGGAAGGCTTGCCTGTAGGCTCGCGCGAAAGTAATTAGATACTCTTATTGCTAGCCGTCCGAGCTAAAGGGAGTGGTGCCGAGTGATCCGTGAGCCTCTGGCGAGCCCTCGTGGCCAGGGTTCGGACTTCGACCTCGCGGCGCAGCAGCTGCTCGAGGTGAGAAGACGAATCGAACTGTTCCTCGATGGCCGTGTGCGGGCGGCCAGCGCGATCGACGAGGGGCTCGCGACCCTGTGGCGAATCACGGCTCGGAGTGCCGAGGGCGGCAAGCTCTTCAGGCCGGCGCTGGTGATACAGAGCTACCTGTCGTACACGGGCGCAGACGAGGTGCCGGAGGCTGTCATCGAGCTGGCTACGGCCACCGAGTTGCTCCATCTGGCATTCCTGACGCACGACGACGTCATCGACAACGACACGATGCGCCGTGGCGTGAGGAACCTGCTCGGTAGCGTGGAGGAGATCGTCGGCGGGTCTGAGCTCGACGGCGAGCGGGGAAGCCGCCTCGGACAAGCTGCGGCGATTCTCGTGGGGGACCTGCTGCTCTCGGAAGCGCATCTGAGGGTGGCGCGCATCGATCTGCCGCACGACGTCCGCCTGCGCGTGCTCGATGCAATTGAGCGTGCGCTCGCGGTGTCGGTCGCCGGAGAGTTCAGTGATGTGAGCCTCTCTGTTCGCTCCGACCACCCAGCGTTGGCTGAAGTTCTCTCGATGAGCTCGAACAAGACCGCGGCATACACCGTCCTACTCCCGCTGGAGCTCGGCCTGATCGCGGCGGGAGGTGAAGGGTTCGTGGATGCGCGGCTCATCGCGCAGTTCTCGGATGCGGCAGGACTGGCCTTCCAGTTGCAGGACGACCTCTTCGGGGTCTTCGGCGACCAGCACAAACTTGGGAAGGCGCCGTACTCGGATATCCGTGAGGGGAAGTTCACGGCTCTCGTCGCGCTTGCGTGCGGGACTCCCGTGTGGGACGAGCTGCAGCTGTTCCTCGGCGACCCGCTGCTCAGCGAGGTCGACGGTGCCAAGGCACGCGATCTGCTTGACGCTTCTGGGTCGCGGGCCGCCGTTGAGCAGGAGCTCGCGGCGCAATTCGCGAGGGCCAGGGCAGCGGCGAGCGCCGTAGGTGCCTCTGGCCGAGACGGCGACAGGAGCCTCGCCGAGATGATGGAACGGCTGCTCATGCTGCTGGAGAGGCGGACCTCGTGATCTCGCCGCTCGACCTGTACACGCGCACTGCGGAGAAGTCGGCCGCTGAGGTGATCTTCGCCTACTCGAGCTCGTTTGGAGCCGCGTCGAGGCTCCTCGGCCGTCGCACGGTGAAGCCGGTGCGCAGTATCTACGCACTGGTTCGGGTGGCCGATGAGATCGTCGACGGCGTCGGTGCCCTTGCGGGCCTTTCGCTTCCGCAGCAGCACGCCGCGCTTGACGGGCTCGAAGCCCAGACGCTTGAAGCCATCGAACTCGGATTCAGCACCAACCTGGTCGTGCACGCCTTCGCGGCGACCGCCCGCCGCTGCGGATTCGGCGCCGAGCTGATTGTGCCCTTCTTCGCCTCGATGCGCATGGACCTTGAGCCACGCTCGCTCGACGTCGAGGAGCAGCGGCGCTATGTGTACGGGTCAGCTGAGGTCGTGGGTCTGATGTGCGTTCGAGTGTTCCTCACGGGCGTCTCGCGCACCGCCGGGGAACGGGAACGAATCGACTCCGCAGCGTGCGCCCTCGGCGCGGCGTTCCAGAACGTGAACTTCCTGCGCGATGTCGGCGACGACGCGGGCAGGCTCGGCAGGGACTACCTCCCGGTTGAGGGCCTCGAGTCGGGACCGCTCGACGAACGTCGCAAGCTCATCTGGCTCGACCGCATCCGCGCAGATCTTGTGACTGCTGACGCGGGTATCCCGCTCCTTCCCCGCGATTGTCGGCGGGGCGTTGCGTTGGCGAGCGCGCTGTTCTCCGCGTTGGCCGACCGCATCGCTGCAACCCCCGCGGAGCAGCTGCGCTCGACGCGCGTCAGAGTTCCGGGCGCTGAGAAAGCGCGCATCGCAGCACGAGTACTTCTGGAGAAACGATCATGAGCACGCGCGCGGTAGTCATCGGGGCCGGCATGGCGGGCCTTGCCACATCGATCCTCCTGGCGCGGGACGGCTTCGCCGTCACCGTGCTCGAAAAGAACTCAAGGGTCGGCGGGCGGGCGGGACTGCTCGAGGTCGACGGCTTCCGCTTCGACACGGGCCCGAGCTGGTACCTCATGCCGAGCGTCTTCGACCACTTCTTCGAGCTTGCGGGCACAAGCACGGAAGAGCAACTCGACCTTCGGATGCTGGATCCTGGTTACCGGGTCTTTCCCGAGCCATCAGAGACCGGTGCGTTGAGTGACGCCATCTCGATCCCGTACGGGCAAGACGCTGTGCGCGAGCTGGTCGCCGAGCTCGAGCCTGATGCGCTGCCGGCCTTCGATGACTACCTCGAGACCGCGAGGCGCGCCATGGACATGGCCGAAGACGTCTTCCTCTACAACACCTTCAGAAACCCTGCCGCGCTCGTCGGCGAGCGAGTGCGCCGTGAACTGCCCGATCTACTGACCTGGCTTACCACTCCGCTCGAGAAGTTTGTCGAGGAGTCCTTCACGCATCCGCTGTTGAGGCAGATCCTCGCCTACCAGGCAGTCTTCCTCGGCACGGACCCGCGTCGGGCGCCAGCCATCTACCACCTCATGAGCCGCATGGACCTCGTCGAGGGGGTGCAGTATCCGATGGGTGGCTTCACCGCCGTGGTCGACGCGCTGCACGCGCTCGCGGTCGATGCAGGGGTCGAGTTCGTGCTCGAGGCCGAGGTGACCGGTATCGCCGTGTCGCATGGCTGGAGCAGGGGCGTGCATTGGCGGGATGCCATGGGCGAGCCGCACTTCGAGGACGTGGAGGTCGTCGTCTCCGCCGCAGACCTGCACCACACGGAGACGCGGCTGCTTCCGGAGCGTTACCGCAGCTACCCGGAACGGGTGTGGAAGAAGACCGACTCGGGACCGGGCGCCGTCCTTGTCATGCTCGGCGTCGAGGGCGAACTGCCCGCACTGCCGCATCACTCGCTGCTGCTCACGAAGGAGTGGGGCGAGAACTTCGACGCCATCTTCGGAGCTGGCGTCGCCCTTCCCGACCCGGTCTCCATCTACGTGTGCAAGCCGAGTGCAACCGATCCAGACGTCGCCCCCGAGGGGCACGAGAACCTGTTCCTGCTCATCCCCGTCAAGGGCGACCCGAGCATCGGCGGGGGAGGAGCGGACGGCGCCGGGGATGCGGAGGTCGAGCGCATCGCCGACCTCGCGATCGCTCAGCTCGCTGAGTGGACCGGAGTTCCCGACCTCGCCAGCCGAATCGTGGTCAGAAGCACCCTCGGCCCGGCAGACTTCGTGCAGGACTACAACTCATGGCGGGGCGGCATCCTCGGCCCGTCGCACGAGCTCGCCCAGTCGGCCATGCTCCGAGCTGGCAACGCATCCCCGAAGGTCAAGGGCCTCTACTACGCGGGCGCCACGGTCAACCCTGGCGTTGGAGTCCCGATGTGCCTCATCAGCGCCGAGTTGGTGCTCAAGCACGTGCGGGGCGACCGCAGCCCTGGCCCCCTTGAAGTCGAGCGCCGGTGACGGTCACCACCGTCCACCTCTGGGGAACCGGCAGCGCGAGTGCCGGACTCGGGCTGACGGCGAAGACGGCCATGTTGCTGGTCGGCGGCAGTCGGCCGGAAGGGCTCCGCTTCGCCCGGATTCTTGGCACTGCACGGGCGACGAGCTTCTCCTCGCGTGACGCCGACCTCGGTCATTGGGCGCTCGTCTCCGCCTGGGAGTCTCGCGAGGCTGCTGACGCGTTCGACCGCGGCGCACTCGTCGCCGCCTGGGATGGGCGGTCCCGCGAACGGGTGAGGGTGCGCATGCGCGCCATCCGGTCCGTCGGCCTCTGGGGAGGCAGGGAACCGTTCGGCTCCGCTGACGCCGAGGCAGCGGAGGGCCAGAGGGTCGCCGTCATTACTCGTGCCCGCATCCGCCCTTCAGCGGTGGCACGCTTCTCGGGGACCGTGCCGCCCATTGCGGCCGAGTTGCTGCGAGCACGGTCCCGTGGACTCGGCCTTGCCTTCGGGATGGGAGAGCTTCCCGCTGGCCTGCTCGGGACCTTCAGCCTCTGGGACTCGTCTTCCTCGCTCCGAGAGTTCATGCGCGGTGCACAGGCACACAAAGCCGCGATGGTCGACAGCCGGGCGGGGGCGTGGTTCGCGGAGGAGCTCTTCGCGCGATTCGCCGTCGACGCTGTCGAGGGGTGGACGGGCCAGAAAACCTGAGACCGCCTGAGCGAACGCCGCCAGAGGCCAGCCCGACAGAAGCCAGCGCGACAGAAGCTGTAGATCCAGAGCCACGACCGAGAGGAACGGACTCAAGATGACCGCCATCACACGACGACTCATGTGGGTGACACTTGCCGCAGGCATGTTCGTGCAAAGCCTGTTCGCCTTCACCGGCGGCGGCACAGTACCGCTGACGATCGCCAGCGTCGCGCTCCTGGCAGCGACAGGGGTGTTGCATGCGTGGGCGACGCGCGGGCCGAAGTTCGCCTCCGTGCTCCTCGCGGCGGCCGCCATAGGCTTCTTCGCCGAGGTGATCGGCGTCGCGACGAGCTTCCCCTTCGGGCAGTACATCTACACGCCGTCGCTCGGCTTCTCCCTATTCGAAGTGCCGCTCATCGTGCCCCTCGCCTGGGTCACGATCGCCTACCCCGCGGTCATCATCGCGAGG
The DNA here is from genome assembly GCF_002931075.1 of Pseudoclavibacter sp. AY1F1. Classification (GTDB taxonomy): domain Bacteria; phylum Actinomycetota; class Actinomycetes; order Actinomycetales; family Microbacteriaceae; genus Pseudoclavibacter. The sequence continues at coordinate 185,282 of NZ_PSTQ01000006.1, forward strand.
CGACTCGTCGGGACGGCCCCTGGGGCGCTCCGCCGCATCGCCCGCGTCGCCGTCGCCGCATGGGCGCTCACCGCCTGGGATGTGTTCCTCGACCCGCAGATGGTCGACTCGGGCCACTGGGGCTGGAAGCACCCGGATCCGGGCATCCCGGGCGTCGACGGCATCCCGCTCACGAACTTCCTCGGCTGGTACCTCGTCTCACTCATCATCTGCGGGCTCATCGACGCCGTCGCTGCGCGCTCGCGGGAAGTCGACGGAGCACCGGGCGATGCCGTGCCCTTCACCGTCTATCTGTGGACCTACGCGACCTGCGTCGTCGGCAACCTGACCTTCTTCGAGCGACCGAGCGTGGCTCTTGTCGGCGGCATCATCATGGGGGCCGTCGCGATTCCGCTTGTTGTTGTCCTGCTCCGCGACTGGCGGGCTCGCCGGGCGTCGCGGGACCTGGTTGGGGTCGGCACGGGGAGCGGGGACGCGTCCCGATGAGCCGCGTCATCGTGATCGGTGCTGGTGTCGGCGGGCTTGCCGCTGCGGCGCGCCTGGCGTCCCTGGGTCATGACGTCACGGTGCTCGAACAGGCCGAGACGATCGGCGGGAAGCTCGGCACGCTCGAACACGACGGCTTCCTCTTCGACACGGGGCCGTCGCTCGTGACGATGCCCTACGTCTTCACTGAGCTGTTCGCCGAGACGGGGGCGCCGCTCGAGACCGTGCTGGAGCTCCGTCGGCTCGAGACCGCCTGCCGGTACCGTTTCGCGGACGGGACGGAACTCGACATGCCAGGGAGGATCGAGCAGATCCCGGATGCACTGGATGCGGCGCTCGGGTCTGGCGCGGGGGCGCAGTGGGCGAGGTTCCTCGAGCGCTCCGAGCGGGTGTGGGAGATCGCGCGCGGCCCGTTCCTCGAGTCGCCCATCGACGCGGCCGGCATAGCGACCCTGGCGGCGAATCCGCTCTCGCTCGCCCGGGTGGCGCCGTGGCGCAGCCTGCGCGGCTTCGGTGAGCAAGACCTCACCGACGGCCGGTTGCGTGCGCTGCTCGACCGCTACGCGACCTACACGGGCTCTGACCCGAGGCGGGCGCCCTCGGCGCTCGCGACCGTGCCGTACGCGGAGCAGGCGTACGGGTCCTGGTATGTCCCTGGTGGCCTCTGGCGCCTCGGCGCCGCTATCGCGGACCGCGCCGTCCAGTGCGGCGCCCACATCCGCACTGGGGTGTGCGTGAGCCGCATCCTCCAGGACGGAGCAAGGGTCGCTGGTGTCGAGACGGCGGACGGCGAGCGGATCGCGGCCGACATCGTCGTCGCGAACGCGGACGCGGAGACCGTCTACGGGCAGCTCCTGCGCAGTGAGGGCGCCCGTCGCGCGGCGAAGCGGCACGCGAAGCTCGACCCCTCGCTCTCCGGGTTCGTCCTGCTGCTTGCACTCGACGACCTCGACGACGCGGAGTTCGAGCACGGCGAGGCGACTCACCACCGGGTGCTTTTCGCCGAGGACTACGACGCCGAGTTCGACGCGGTCTTCGGCGTCGGCGGCCAGGCGGGGGCGGGACCCAAGCCGGTGGAACGGCCGACTATCTACATCTCAGCCCCGGACGACCCTGAGACGGTTCCAGAATCGGGATGCGGCGCCTGGTTTGTGCTGGTCAACGCGCCTCGGCACGATCCGGAGCGTGGCGTCGACTGGGATGAACCCGGTCTCGCGGAGCGCTACGCGGCGTCGATCCTCGAGCTGATGGCCGAGCGTGGCGTCGACGTGCGAGAGCACGTGAGATGGATGCGCATCCGCACTCCCGCCGACATCGAGCGCGACACCCGCTCCCCGGGTGGGTCGATCTACGGCACGGCGTCGAACGGCGCCAGGGCATCGTTCCTCCGCCCCTCCAACCGTCAGCCGGTCGAAGGGCTGTACCTGGTCGGCGGATCCGCGCACCCCGGGGGTGGGCTCCCGCTTGTGACGCTCTCCGCCGCCATCGTGGCGCAGCTGGTTGGTCCGGCAGAACCTGAAGCCGGTCGGGCCCGAAGCGCGTCGGGCCTCTGACGGCCGCGCCTGACACCGGCGCCTGAGACCGGCGCCTGAGACCGGCGCCTGAAGTCAGCCCGCCCGCCCCGCCGAGCGGCGGCTGACGGACGGGCTTGGCGTCTCTGGCCGGTTAGCCGTAGACGGGGCCGGTGAGGTCCTCGCCTGGTCCCTTGCCGACTGCGTCTGGGTGGTCGGATGCCTCGCGGAAGGCGAGCTGCAACGAACGCAGTCCGTCGCGGAGCGGACGCGCGTGGTGGTCGCCGAGGTAGGGGAGGCTCGCGGTGAGGAGGCCAGCGAGAGCTGAGATGAGCTTGCGGGCCTCGTCAAGGTCGAGCTCGTCGTCGCCGCTGTCCTCGTCAAGGCCGCACGCGACGGCGGCGGCGCTCATGAGGTGGATGGCGGTCGTCGTGATGAGCTCGACGGCCGGGACTTCGCCGATATCGCGACGCAGATCACCGTACTCTGGCTCGGCTGCTGAGGTGTTTTCGGGTGAGGCGTCGGTCACGCTGGTCCTTTGTGCGGAGTTCTGGTAATGTGGCGAGCGGTTTCTGCTGTGCAGAGGCCACGAAAGAGGATTCGTCCCACCCGCGCAAACCGCTCTAAGTAGGTTACCGGGTTGCTCCACTCCCTTCCTTGTACGGCCTCACGGCAGCAGGGAAGAGGTCACCGAGTTCGCAGGAAGTGCGCTGGTCGCACGACGTGCAGGCTCTGTGGCGTTGGGTGGAAACACGCTGCGAGCGCAGCGCTGTTGGTGTGACGCCTCCTTTCCACATTCAGTGAAGTCAGGAGCCTTCCATCAGCGAACCACGTACCAATGACCGCATCCGTGCCAGTGAAGTCCGCCTTGTCGGCCCGGGCGGTGAGCAGGTCGGAGTAGTCAAGCTCGAAATGGCTCTGCGCCTCGCGCAAGAGTCTGAGCTCGACCTCGTCGAGGTCGCCCCCAACTCGAAGCCCCCCGTCGCCAAGATCATGGATTACGGGAAGTTCAAGTACGAGGCCGCCCAGAAGGCCAAGGAAGCACGTCGCAACCAGGCGAACACGGTCCTCAAAGAGGTTCGCTTCCGTCTGAAGATCGACGCGCACGACTACGAGACCAAGCGCAAGCGCGCCATCGGCTTCCTCGAAGACGGTGACAAGGTGAAGGCCATGATCCAGTTCCGTGGCCGCGAGCAGTCGCGCCCGGAGATGGGTGTGCGCCTGCTGCAGCGCTTTGCCGAGGAAGTCTCGGAGTACGGCACTGTCGAGTCAAACCCCATGATCGATGGCCGCAACATGGTCATGATCATCGGCCCGTTCCGTAACAAGTCCGACGTCAAGGCAGACGCCTCCGCAAAGCGGAACGCGGCTCGCGAAGCGTCGCGGGCGGCCAAGCACGGGCAGCCGTCAACAGGCGAAGCTGCGAACGAATCTGCAGATGAAGCTGCAACAGAGTCTGTAACAGAGTCTGCAACCACAGAGGAGAACTAATGCCGAAGCAGAAGACCCACTCGGGCGCCAAGAAGCGCTTTAAGGTCACCGGAAGCGGCAAGATCATGAAGCAGCAGGCTGGCCTCCGCCACAACCTCGAGGTCAAGGCGCCAGGCCGCAAGGCTCGACTGAACCAGGACCAGCTGCTTTCGAAGGCAGACGCCAAGGTCGCCAAGAAGCTGCTCGGCCACTAAAGCCGCCCGCACCCACACTTACTGAGGAGAATCAACACACATGGCACGTGTAAAGCGGGCAGTAAACGCCCATAAGAAGCGTCGCGTCATCCTTGAGCGCGCATCCGGCTACCGTGGACAGCGCTCGCGCCTGTACCGCAAGGCCAAGGAGCAGGTCATCCACTCGATGGTCTACTCCTACCGTGACCGTCGCGCCAAGAAGGGCGAGTTCCGTCGCCTCTGGATCCAGCGCATCAACGCCGGATCCCGCGCAAACGGCCTCACGTACAACCGCTTCATCCAGGGCCTCGGCCTTGCTGGCATCGAGGTCGACCGCCGTATCCTCGCCGAGCTTGCCGTGAACGAGCCCGCGACGTTCGCTGGTCTCGTCGAGGCAGCCAAGCAGGCGCTCCCGGCCGACACGTCGGCCCCCCGCGCAGCGGCGTAGTCAATATCACGGCCCAATTCGAACCATGAATTCGCTGGCCGTGTGAACATGCGGCCGAGAGTCCAGCTCTCGGCCGCATTTCTTTTTGCCTCGGGCACGTAGTCTTCGTCACTGGGTCTGAGGACGCTCCGCCGACGTTCGGTGTGATGAGCGGTAGCACCAACAACGCAGCGCGCTTTGTGCGCAGGAAGAAGTCGACACCATGATCGAGAGTCCGCGCAACGCGCGTGTCAAGGAAGTCAGGAAGCTCGCGCAGAAGTCGGAGCGCCAGGAGACCGGCCTCTTCGTCATCGAGGGCCCCCAGGCGGTGCGCGAGGCGCTCGTCTCGCGCCCAGAGCTCATCGAGGAGCTGTTCGTCACCCCGACGGCGCTCGAGCGGCACTCCGAGCTGCGTGGTCTTGCTGAGGAGGCGCAGCTCGAGGTCGCGTTCGCGAGCGAGGAAGCCATCGACGCGATGGCCGACACCCGCACCCCGCAGGGCGTCATCGCGGTCTGCCGCCAGTTCCCCTCGTCGATTCGGGATGCGCTGAGCGGTTCCCCGAAGCTGGTGGCCATCCTCGAGGAGGTGCGCGACCCGGGCAACCTCGGCACGATCATCCGTGCAGCGGATGCTGCTGGGGCCGACGCCATCATCCTCACGGGGCGTACCGTCGACCTGTACAACTCGAAGGTCGTGCGCTCGAGCACGGGCTCCATCTTCCACCTGCCGATCGCGGTTGAGGTGACGCTCGACGTTGCCACCTCTCGCGCCCGTGACGCCGGCCTGCGCGTGGTGGCTGCAGACATCGACGGAGCCGACCTGCTCTCCGCCCGCGACTCCGGCGAGCTGGCGCAGCCGACGGCTTGGCTCTTCGGCAATGAGGCGCGTGGGCTGGATGCAGAGCAGCTGGCCTATGCGGACGCAACCTTGAGTGTTCCGATCTACGGGCAGGCCGAGTCCATGAACCTCGCGACGGCCGCGTCCGTCCTCCTGTACGAGAGTGCGTTCGCGCAGCGCGCCTAGGAGCAGCGCAGCTCAAGGGGCGCCCGGGCCGTCCGCGATCTTCGCGGGTTGGACCCGGGCGTTTCTGTGTTCCTTCTGCCGCCTGCGGCCTGCCCCCGGACTCGTCACTTCTCGGGAGATTCTGGGTGAGGCGCCGCCGAGATCCGCCTCGCTACTGGGGTGCCCCGCTCCTGGGGCAGCCGGGTTCTCCCGATGAGTGAAAAATCTGCTGGCAGCTGGCAGCTGGCAGCTGGCAGCTGGGACGCGCGGGGCCGCGCGACGCGCATGGGATCGCGAGTCCGTGAGCGCCTGGCGTCTCGAAGCGAAACGAAAAGCTCCCCGCGAGCCGGAACTGAGAACCTCAGTACCTGCTCGCGGGGAGCTCTTCTGGCGAAGATCGCTTAGAGACGGTCTCCGTCGTCCTTCTTGCGGAGGTCGATCTGGCGTTGCGCTTCCGCCTTGTCGTGTTTCGCCTTCTGGCGCTCGTCTTCTTCGAGCTCCAGCACGTCCGACTGCTGGACCAGGATGAGCTCCGTGTCGGTCACGTTGCCCGCGTTGCCAACAGGCTTGGCTTCCACCTCGGTTGTGCCCTGGACCTTCGGGTTCGCCGAGATGCGCTTCTGCGCAACGGTGGCGAGGTAGGACAGCAGGACACACGTCAGGATGTACACCCCGCCGATCACGATCGTGACGGGGATGTACGGCGTGCCGTAGTTGAGCTGGCTACCCATCAGCTTGGCGAGGTACAGCAGCTCGTTGTAGGTGATGATCGATCCGAGTGCCGTGTCCTTCAGCGTCACGACGAGCTGCGCGATGATGACCGGCAGCATGGATCGAATCGCCTGTGGAAGCAGGATGAGCTGCATCACGCCGGTCTTTCGCAGACCGATTGCGTATCCGGCCTCCGACTGGCCGCGCGGAAGCGACTCGACGCCGCTTCGGATGACCTCGGAGAGCACCGAGCCGTTATAGGCGATCAGCGCGATGACGACGGCCCAGAACGGGTCCATCCTCACGCCGAGGCCCGGAAGGGCGTAGTACAGGAGCATCATGAGGATCAGCACCGGGATGGCGCGCAGGACCTCGACGACGACCGTCACCGGGATGCGGACCCAGGAGTGGTCGGAGAGGCGCCCGATTGCGAGGATGAAGCCCAGCGCGAGCGCACCGACGGCGGCGACGAGGAACGCGCTCAGCGTGGCCCAGAGCGCCTGCAGGATCTGTGTCCAGATCGCGCCGTAGCCGAAGATCTGCCACTTGTTGGCGCTGAGGTTTCCCGTGACGCCGAGTCGGTAGACGATCAAGGCGGCAAGCGCGACGACCACAGCGATGGTGACGATGCTGAGGATGCGGTTTCGTGCCAGAGCCCTGGGGCCCGGCACGTCGTAGAGCACTGAAGTCTGGCTCATCGTGCGACCTTCCAGTGTCGTTCGAGCGCGTTCTGCACCCAGGAGAGGAGAAGGACCAGGGCGACGAAGACCGCTGCGACCACGAGCAGGACGCCAAGGGCATCTTCGCCCCGTTCGCTCATGTTCGCGCGGATGCTGCCGAGGTTGACGACCGAGAACCCTGCGGCCACTGTCGTGTTCTTGAGGAGCGCGATGAGCACGCTCATCATGGGTGGCACGACGGCTCGTGCGGCTTGAGGCAGCACGATGAGCGACATGACCTGCCCGAACGGGAGGCCGATGGCGCGAGCCGCTTCGGCCTGGCCGACGGGCACGGTGTTGATGCCGCTTCGCAGCACCTCGGCCACGTAGGTGGCCGTGTAGATGCCAAGAGCGAGGATGCCGAGGGTGAGGTAGTCCGCCTGTCCGATCGGGAACAAGACGGGCACCGCAAACGCGAAGATGAAGAAGACCAGCGTCAGCGGAGTGTTGCGGATGATGTTGACGTACGCGGCCCCGACCATCTGCGCGATCGGGACGGGCGAGACTCGCATGGCGCCGACGATGAAGCCGAGAACCAACGCGAGCAAGGCGCCGCCGAAGAAGAGGATGAGTGTCCCCACGAGGGAGGCTCCCCAGAGGTCGAGGTGGTTCGTGATGATGTCGAACACGCTCGCCTTCCTTTCTGAGATAGGGCGCGGGGCGCCCTAGGTGCGAACGAGCGGCGGCGAGATTGTGGTCTCGCCGCCGCTCGCCTGTGGGATTAGTAGCGGTCGGGCGCTGGCTGCGAGACCGTGGTTCCGGAGGAGCCGAGGTTGTAGTCGAAGATCGACTGCCACACGTCGCCACCCTCTTCGAGGGTCGTGTTGAAGTGGTCGCGCAGAGCGTCGTCGCCCTTTGCGAGGCCGATGCCGTAGAGCTCAGTGCTGAAGGGCTCGCCGACGACCTTGAGCGCTTCAGGGTTCTGTGCCGCGTAGCCGATGAGGATGGCCTCGTCGGTCGTGACAGCGTCGACCTGTCCGTTGATGAGCGCCTCGACGCACTCCGAGTACTTCTCGAACTCGGTCGTCTTGACCTCTGGGTACTTCTCGCGGATGTTCTGGATCGGCGTGGAGCCGGTCGCGGAGCAGACGTTCGTCTCTGCGCTCAGGTCATCGACGCCCGTGATCTCGGAGTCAGCGCCGACGAGCAGGCCCTGGCCGGTCTCGAAGTACGGGCCAGCGAAGTCGATCTGGTCCTTGCGCTTGTCGGTGATCGAGTAGGTGCCGACGTAGTAGTCGATGTCACCGTTGATGATGGCCTGCTCGCGGTTCGCGGACGGGATCGCCTTGAACTCGATGTTCTCGTCGGAGACGCCGAGCGAAGCTGCCATCCAGCGGGCGACGTCGACGTCGAAGCCGGTGCGCTCTCCGGTGACTGCATCCAGGTAGCCGAGGTTCGGCTGGTCTTCCTTGACACCGACGACGACCTTGCCGCCAGCGGCGGTGATCTTGTCGAACGTGGGCGAGCCCTCGATCGTGACGTCGGTCGCGACGTCGAAGACGGGTGCTTCACCGGTCGTGGTGCCCTCTTCGCCACCACCTGCTGCCGGCGGCGCCCCCTCGGCGCAGCCAGTCAGTACGAGTGAGGCCAGGATGCCTGCGCCGAGAATGGCGCTGAGCTTGGTCTTTCGCATTTGCTTCTCCTTCTGTTGGAAGTCTGTTGAGTCGTGCAAGACGGGTGAGGCGCGGATCCGCGCCGACCGTCAGTGGGTGATGAGCTTGGAGAGGAAGTCCTTGGCGCGGTCGGTCTTCGGGTGCGTGAAGAAGTCCTCTGGGGACTGGTCTTCGAGCACCTGGCCGTCGGCCATGAAGACGACCCGGTCGGCAGCCTTGCGCGCGAAGCCCATCTCGTGGGTCACGACGATCATGGTCATGCCCTCTTTCGCGAGGTCGACCATCACGTCGAGGACTTCGTTGATCATCTCGGGGTCGAGCGCGCTGGTGGGCTCGTCGAAGAGCATCACCTTCGGCTTCATGGCAAGCGCACGCGCGATAGCAACGCGCTGCTGCTGGCCGCCCGAGAGCTGGGCCGGGAACTTCGCGGCCTGGTGACCGATGCCGACGCGGTCGAGAAGCGCCTTTGCCTCTTTCTCGGCGTCCGCCCTCGAGAGCTTCCTGACCTTGATGGGGCCGAGCGCGACGTTCTCGAGGATGGTCTTGTGGGCGAAGAGGTTGAAGGACTGGAAGACCATTCCGACGTCAGCTCGCAGTGCGGCGAGGGCTTTCCCTTCTTTGGGTAGCACCTTCCCGTCAATGCGGATTTCCCCCGAGGTGATCGTCTCGAGTCGATTGATCGTGCGGCACAGGGTCGACTTTCCGGAACCGGATGGTCCGATGACGACGACGACCTGACCGCGCTCGACGCTGAGGTTGATGTCCTTCAGGGCGTGGAATTCACCGTAGTGCTTCTCGACGTGGTCAACGACGACGAGGGGCTCGCTCTGATTTTGCATGGTGTGATTCCACCACAGCGTCAGACTCGGTCGACGCCCATTTCTCGCTTTCGAAACGAGATGGTTACCTGATCGGTGCACAGCGGGCGCGTTTTCGGTGCTCTTGGATACACCTCAACCCTGGAAGATCGCCGGATTTACGCGGATTTCTACCGTTCGACGGGATGAAGCCACATTCTCACAAAGACGTTCACCCGGCCTGTCTCGCGTCGTGAGAAAGCATGATTTCGGATCCTGGAGCCGATGGCCCTGCCGTTCGGTAAACTCGACACTTGTGTCTGACGCCTCATCGAACCCCATCACGCAGGAAGCCGTTGGCTCCGCGGTCGACGCGGCGCTCGCCGCCATCGCCGCGGCGCCCGACCTGACAGCACTCAAGCGAGTGCGCGCCGAGCATCTGGCGGAGGGCTCAGCGATTGCGTCGCTGAACGCCGCCATGCGAGCCGTTCCCAAGGAGAGCAAGAAGGAAGCGGGCCAGCTCATCGGGCAGGCCCGCAGCCGGGTCAACGAAGCCTTTGCAGCTCGCGAGGGCGAGCTGGCGCAGGCGGAGGCAGCCGCACGTCTCGCCGTCGAGACTGTCGACGTCACGCTCGCGCGGCCCGCGCGCGCGCCCGGCGCCCGGCATCCGCTCACCGTCCTCCAGGACCGCGTGAGCGACATCTTCGTCGGAATGGGCTGGGAGATCGCGGAAGGTCCCGAGCTCGAGAGCGAGTGGTTCAACTTCGATTCGCTCAACTTCGACGCCGACCACCCGGCGCGGGCCATGCAGGACACGTTCTTCGTGGAGCCAGCAGACCGCCACCTCGTCATGCGCACGCACACCTCACCGGTTCAGATGCGTTCCCTCATCGAGCGCGGCGTCCCTCTCTACGTGCTCGCGCCAGGCCGCACGTACCGCACCGACGAACTCGACGCGACGCACACGCCCGTCTTCACGCAGTTCGAGGGCATCGCGATCGACAAGGGCCTCACCATGGCTCACCTCCGCGGCACGCTCGAGCACTTTGCGACGTCGATGTTCGGCGACGAAGCGCGCATCCGACTGCGCAACAACTACTTCCCGTTCACGGAGCCGAGCGCTGAGATGGACATCTGGCACCCGGGCGCCAAGGGCGGCCCGCGCTGGATCGAGTGGGGCGGCTGCGGCATGGTGCACCCCAACGTCCTGCTCGCGGCGGGCGTCGACCCGGAGGAGTACCAGGGCTTCGCGTTCGGCATGGGTGTCGAGCGCACCCTGATGTTCCGCAACGCGCTCACCGACATGCGAGACATGGTCGAGGGCGATGTCCGCTTCAGCACCCAGTTCGGAATGGTGATCTAGTCATGCGTGCCCCACTCTCCTGGCTCCGCGAATACGCGGAGATTCCGGCATCGGTCTCCCCGGCGTCCGTGCTCGACGCCTTCGTTCGCGTCGGGCTGGAAGACGAGGCCGTTCACGGCACCCAGCTGCAGGGTCCGATCGTCGTCGGCGAAGTGCTCTCCGCTGAGCCAGAACCCCAGTCGAACGGCAAGACCATCAACTGGTGCCAGGTCCGCGTCGCGCCAGAAGGGCAGCTTGCGGCCGACGGGGGCGCGGATGTGCGCGGCATCGTCTGCGGTGCGCACAACTTCGGAGTCGGCGACTCGGTCGTCGTCACGCTTCCTGGCGCGGTTCTTCCCGGTGACTTCGCAATCGCGGCCCGGAAGACTTATGGGCACGTCTCCGACGGCATGATCGCCTCGCAGCGTGAGCTCGGGATGGGGGATGACCACGAGGGCATCATCGTCCTGTCGCGCCTCGGAGTGGCAGCGGCCCCTGGCACTGACGCCATCGAGCTGCTCGGGCTCACCGAGCAGGCGATCGAGGTCAATGTCACGCCAGACCGCGGCTACGCGATGTCGATTCGAGGGCTCGTCCGCGAGTACTCGAACGCGACGGACGTCGCTTTCACGGACCCGGCCCTCCGACCGCAGCTCGAGTCGATCCTGGCCGAGGCCATCGCGGCTGACGCGCAGGACGTGCGCGTGCAGGTGTTGATCGATGACGACGCCACCGTGCGTGACCAGCCGATGGCACCCGTCTTCGTGGGGCTCGTCGTCGAGGGCATCGATGCGACGCGGCCAACCCCGATCTGGATGGCCCAGCGACTCCGCCTCGCGGGTATCCGCCCGCTTGGCGTCGCCATCGACATCACGAACTACGTCATGCTCGAGCTCGGCCAGCCGATCCACGGCTACGACCTTGACAAGCTCCGCGGTGGCATCCACGTGAGGCGTGCCAGCGAAGGCGAGCAGCTGACGACCCTCGACGGCAAGCAGCGCACGCTCAGCGCCGAGGACATCCTCATCACCGACGACCGCGGCCCCATCGGGCTTGCCGGGGTCATGGGTGGCGAGGAGACCGAGCTCAGCACCGAGACCCGCAACGTGTTCATCGAGGCTGCGTCATTCTCGCCGATCTCGATCGCCCGCACGGCACGCAGACACAAGCTCCCGAGCGAGGCGTCGCGGCGCTTCGAGCGCAGAGTTGATCCTCGAGTTGCACAGCCCGCGGCGGCCCGCGTGGCCGAGCTGCTCGTCGAGCACGCAGGCGGACGCGTCGTGCGCGCCGGCAGCGTGCACGAGCAGATCCCGACACCAGAGTCGTTGACTCTGCCGGTTGATGCCGCCTCGCGCATCATGGGCGTCGACTACACGCTCGAGGAGACGGTCGGGGCACTGCGCGCCGTCGGCTGCGAGGTCTGGGAAGAGGCCGAGGGGCTCCTCGGGGTCACCGTGCCGAGCTGGCGCGGCGACCTCACCGAGCCGGTCACACTCGTAGAGGAGATCGGGCGGCTGTGCGACTTCGAGCGCATCCCTTCTCGTCTTCCTGTGGCACCTCCGGGGCGTGGCCTCACTCGTGAGCAGCGGCTCCGCCGCGCTGCCGCCGACGTGCTCGCCAGCTCCGGCGCCGTTGAGGTGCAGAGCTACCCGTTCGTGGCTGAGGCGGACACCGTCACCTTCGGTCGGCCGGATGAGGGCGACGTCGCGGCGGTCAAGCTCGCAAACCCGCTTGACCCTCGTGCAGCGTGGCTCCGCACGAGTCTCCTGCCTGGGCTCCTGACCATCGCGCACCGCAACGTCTCGCGCGGTCTCACCGACCTCTCGATCTTTGAGACGGGAACAGTCTTCAAGCCGGAGTCTGGCGTCGTCTACGGCGTCGACGAGGTGCCGGCGGTCGCCGTGCGGCCGACCCCGGAGCGCATCGCGGAGTTGGAGGCTGGACTGCCGCCGCAGCCGAGGCACGCCGCAGGTCTCGTGCTCGGGCAGCGCGAGCCGAAGCGGCCGGGACACGCGCCAGTCGCCGCATCCTGGCAGGACGCGCTCGAGCTCGTCTCGCAGCTCGGTCTCGCGACCGGCGCCGAGATCCAGGTCCGTCAGGGCTCGCACCGTGCCTTCCACCCTGGTCGGTGCGCTGAGCTCTTCGTGAGCCATGGCGCGGACGAGGTTGTTGTCGGCTACGCGGGCGAAGTGCACCCGGACATCGCGGAGGGCGCTGATCTTCCGCGAGTCGTCGCGGCCTTCGAGGTCAACCTCGATGCGGTCATCGAGCTCGCTCTGCGGGAGATCCTGCCAGAGCCGATCTCGACCTTCCCGGCGGCGACGCAGGACCTGAGCCTCGTCGTGGATGCGTCAGTGCCGGCGGCAGCGGTCTCGAGCGCAGTGAGCGAGGGCGCTGGTCCGCTCCTCGAGCAGCTGACGGTCGTCGACGACTACCGCGGGGCGGGGCTGGAGGCGGGTCAGAAGAGCCTCACCTTCGCGCTTCGCTTCCGCGCCACCGACCGCACGCTGACGGCGGCCGAGGCCAGCGATGCCAAGGAATCCGGCGCAGCGCTTGCCGCGGGGCGCTTCGGCGCGACGATGCGAGCCTGACGAACGAGCATCCAAAAGCAATCGCCCGGCCCCTGATGGGGTCGGGCGATTCGGCTTTGTCTCGAGTTTGTCTTGAGCAGCTGAGGGATGGGCGGCTCGGGGCTGTCCGGAGGTCTCAGCTGTCGCGCGAGACAGCCGCCTCTTTCAAGCTCGCCTCGAGGGCAACCCAGGAGAGCATGGCGCACTTCACGCGCATGACGAACTTGGAGACGCCCTGGAAGGCCACCGCGTCTTCGAGGAGGTCCTCGTCTGGCTCTGACCCGTCGCGTGTCCGGAGCATGAGGCGGAACGCGGCGACGAGCTCCTCGATCTCGGTCGTGGACTTGCCGACGGCGAGCTCGCTGAGCACGGATGCTGACGCCATGGAGATGCTGCAGCCGTCGCCCTGCCAGGCGAGCTCAGAGAGGCTCTCGCCCGCTTCGTCGAGTTTCACGCGCACGGTGATTTCGTCGCCGCAGCTGGGGTTGCGCTCGAAGTGCTCCGCGTCGGCATCGGCGAGCGGGCCCTCGCCCGCCCGCTTCTTCGAGTGCTCGAGGATGAGCTGCTGGTAGAGGCCGTCGAGCGCGCTCACGCGTCGACTCCGAACCAGGCTCGGATCTGGCCGACTGCGAACACGAGCCGGTCGATGTCGGCTCGGGTCGTGTAGAGGTAGCTGCTCGCCCGGGTGGATGCCGTGAGCCCGAGCCTGCGGTGCAGCGGCTGCGCGCAGTGGTGACCGCCGCGAACGGCGATGCCCTTCGAGTCCAGGAACTGGGTCACGTCGTGGGAGTGGACCCCCTCGACAGCGAAACTCACGAGGCCGGCGCGTGGCACGCCGGCTGGCTCGCCGATGATGCGGACACCGGGGATGCCGGAGAGGCCTGCGAGGAGCAGCTGACCCATCTCGGCCTCGTGCCCCGCCACAGCATCCATGCCCACCGATTCCAGGTAGCGGACTGCTTCAGCGAGGGCGACGGCCTGCGAGACCGGCTGCGTGCCGGCCTCGAAGCGCGTCGGGGGAGCCATGAAGTCGCTGGCCTCCATCGTCACGGTAGTGATCATCGACCCACCGGTGCGGGCAGGCGGGAGCGCCTCCAGCATCTCGGCGCGCCCGTAGAGCACTCCGACACCGTTGGGGCCGAGCATCTTGTGCCCGGAGAAGGCGGCGAAGTCGACACCGATTGCCGGGAAGTTCACGGGGAGGTGCGGCACGGACTGGCAAGCGTCGAGCACGACGATCGCTCCGGCTTCGTGCGCGAGCCCGGTGAGGCGGTTCGCGTCGGCGACGAGGCCGGTCACGTTGGAGACGTGTGCGAAGGCGAAGACCTTCGTGCGGGGGGAGATGAGGGCCGCGGCGTCTTCGACGCTCCACGTGCCTCGGTCGTTCACTGGAACGTAGACGAGTGTCGCCCCGGTGTCGAGGGCGAGCTCCTGCCACGGCACGAGGTTCGCGTGGTGCTCGGCCTCCGTGATGAGGATCTCGTCGCCTTCGCCGATCGCGAGGCGGGAGGCGCGCGGGCCGCCACGGCCGGCGCTCGCGATCCGGATGCCGCCGGTCACGAGGTTGATGGCGTCGGTCGCGTTCAGCGTCCACGAGATCTGCTCTGGAGCAGCTCCCACGAAGCGCGCAACCGTCTCTCGAGCGTCTTCGAAGGCCACCGTCGAGAGTGCCGCGAGCGTGTGTGCCCCGCGGTGGACGGCGGCGTTCTCGGTCTCGAGGAATCGGCGCTCGGTCTCCAGGACCTGCGTGGGTCTCTGCGACGTGGCGCCGGAGTCGAGGTACACGAGCGCCTCGCCGTTGACCTCCTGATCCAAGATCGGAAAGTCCTCTCGCAGCTCCAGCACGCGCGCGTCGCTCAGAGCGTGGGGAGCCGCTTGGATCGCGTCGGCCTCGGCGGGGGAGGCTGGGCCTTCGGTGTTCAGTGTCACATCGTCCTCTCGTTGGCTTCGCGCCGCCGACGCGTGAACGTCGAGGCCTCAGCCTGTCAAGCCTACGAGTGCAACGAGCGCTCTGCCCCATGCATTCCCTCAGCTGTGCTTCCGATGCGCATTCGCCTGGCGGCCGGTGGGGGTGGCACGGCCTAGGATGAACGGCATGGCTTTCTCCGTTGCAGTAGCTGGGGCGAGCGGGTACGCAGGCGGCGAGCTCCTGCGAATTCTCGCCTCGCATCCCGAACTCGAGGTCCGTACCGTCACCGCACACGCGAATGCGGGCGAGCGACTCCTCCGTGTGCATCCGCACCTCGCGAGCTACGCCGACCTCGTGCTGGAGCCGACAACCGCGGAGGTCCTCAGCGGCCACGACGTGGTCTTCCTGGCCCTGCCGCACGGGGCGTCCGGCGCCATCTCGGCTGAGCTCGGCGAAGACACGCTCGTGATCGACTGCGGTGCCGACCACCGCCTCGAGCGCGAGGAGGACTGGGCCGAGTACTACGGCGGCGACTTCTTCGGTTCCTGGGCCTACGGCCTGCCCGAGCTGGAGCTCTCCGAGTCCACAGTCAAGCAGCGCTCGAATCTCGCGGGTGTGTCCCGTGTGGCGGTGCCTGGCTGCAACGTCACGGCGATCACCCTCGCCCTTGCGCCCGCCCTCCACCGCGGGCTCGTGCACGCGGCCGACCTCACCGCCGTCCTTGCTGTCGGTCCCTCAGGGGCCGGCAAGAAGGCCGCCGTGTCGTTGCTGGGCTCCGAGCTCATCGGCTCCGCGAACCCCTACGCAGTGACTGGTGGCCACAGGCACAATCCGGAGGTCAGGCAGAACCTCAGGCGTGCAGGCGGGGCCGAGGTCACGCTCGCCTTCACTCCCGTTCTCGTGCCAATGGCCCGAGGCATCCTGGCCACGACGACGGCCCGCCTCGCCGACGGGGTCGACGCGGCCGCGCTTCGCGCCGCCTACGAAGAGTCCTACGGCGCCGAGCGCTTCGTGCAGCTCCTCCCGGAAGACGAGTGGCCGCGGACGGGCGACGTGACCGGCTCGAACCGCGCGTCGATCGGCATCGGCATCGACGAGCGGGCCGGCAGATTTGTGGCCGTTGCCGCCATCGACAACCTCGGCAAGGGCACTGCGGGCGCCGCAGTGCAGTCAGCGAACATCGCCCTCGGACTCGAAGAGTCCCTCGGCCTTCCCCTGGACGGAGTGGCACCGTGAGCGTGACCGCAGCAGCAGGCTTCCGCGCGGCAGGTGCCGCGGCAGGCATCAAGTCGGAGGGGCGACGCGACGTCGCACTCGTCGTCAACGACGGGCCGAGCGCGGCCTGTGCCGCGGTGTTCACGAGCAACCGCTGCAAGGCCAACCCCATCCTGTGGTCGCAGGAGGCCATTCGAGGTGGCTCGATCTCGGCGATCGTCCTGAACTCCGGCGGCGCGAACTGCTACACGGGTTCCTTCGGATTCCAGACCACGCACCAGACGGCGGAGGCTGTCGCAGCCAAGCTCGGCATCGGTGCGGGTGACGTGCTGGTCTGCTCGACCGGCCTCATCGGCGTCGGCGACCAGAGCTTCCGCGACGGCGTGCTGCGTGGAGTCGAGCTCACCGCTGACTCCCTTGCTGACACGACGGAGGCGGGCGAGGAAGCCTCGCTCGCGATCATGACGACCGACTCGAAGCCGAAGCGATCCGTGCGCGACGGCGACGGCTACGTCGTGGGTGCGATGGCCAAAGGCGCAGGGATGCTCGCGCCTGGGCTCGCGACGATGCTCGTGGTCATCACGACGGACGCCGACCTGGAGTCCGCTGCACTCGACCGCGCCCTGCGCGCCGCCACACGCGTGACGTTCGACCGCGTCGATTCGGACGGCTGCATGTCGACCAACGACCAGGTCACTCTCATGGCCTCCGGCGCGAGCGGCGTCACTCCAAATGAAGCGGCCTTCACGACGGTCCTCACCGAGGTGTGCGCCGACCTGGCTCGCCAGCTGCAGCAGGACGCCGAAGGTGCCAGCCACGACGTGACGATCACGACCATCGGCGCGGCGACCGAACAGGACGCTCTCGACGCCTCGCGAGCCGTCGCCCGTTCGAACCTCTTCAAGGCCGCGATCTTCGGCAACGACCCGAACTGGGGGCGCGTGCTCGCCGCGGTCGGCACGACCGACGCGGAGTTCGACCCGCAGGCGCTCGACGTCACGATCAACGGAGTCATGGTCTGCCGTGCGGGAACTCCCCACGAGTCCGCTGAGCTCGTCGACCTCACCCCGCGCGACACGAATGTCGTGATCGACCTTCATGCGGGCGTCAGCGAGGCGACCATCCTCACCAACGACCTGACGCACGACTACGTCCACGAGAACAGCGCCTACTCGTCCTGACGAACAGCGACACTCCTGGTGAGGAGAGGCACCCGCCGAGCGGATGTCCGACCAGACCGACGGTTTCTGACCGGCCCGAAAGGGGCAGCATGACCACTCCCGACCTGTACGAGAAGGCGACCTCCAAGGTCGAGACGCTCATCGAGGCCCTGCCTTGGATGCAGGAGTTCGCGGGTCGCGTGCTCGTGATCAAGTTCGGCGGCAACGCCATGGTCGACACCGAGCTCTTCGAGGCCTTCGCGTCTGACATCGCGTTCCTGCGCTACGCGGGCATCAAGCCGGTCATCGTGCACGGCGGCGGACCCCACATCTCGCGGATGCTCGGCAAGCTGCGCATCGAGAGCGAGTTCAAGGACGGCTACCGCGTGACGAGCGAAGAGGCGATGGAAGTCGTCCGCATGGTGCTCGGAGGCCAGGTGGCGCGCGAGCTCGTGGCGGCGATCAACGAACGAGCTCCGATCGCGGTTGCCACCAGCGGTGAGGACGCCGGACTCTTCCAGGCGAGGCGGAAGAAGCTCTTCATCGACGGCGAGACCGTCGACCTCGGTCTGGTCGGTGAGATCGAGAGCGTTGACCCGACCGTGGTCAAGGCAGATATCGCGGCAGGTCGCATCCCCGTCGTCTCATCGATCGCGAGTGACATCGACTCGCCGCGCAAAGCCCTCAACATCAACGCTGACCGAGCCGCGTCTGCGCTCGCTCAGGCCCTCGGCGCCGCGAAGCTCATCATGCTGACCGATGTCGCCGGCCTCTACCGTGACTGGCCCGACATCGATTCGCTGATCTCGGAGATCAACCTCGACGAGCTCCGGACTTTGCTGCCAACGCTGTCGGCAGGCATGATCCCGAAAGTACAGGCGTGCATCGAAGCTGTCGAGGGCGGCGTCGAACAGGCGGCCATCATCGACGGCCGCGTTCCGCACTCGATGCTGCTCGAGATCTTCACGACTGAGGGCTTCGGCACCAAGGTTTCCGCTTAGCAGCCGAATGCTGCCCGAACGAGCGCCTGACGCTTCGACTTCGCTCTCTGACCCACCGAAAGGCCACACTGTGATTCGCCACTTCCTTCGCGACGACGACCTGACACCAGCAGAGCAGCGCGAGGTGCTCGAGCTCGCCACTGTGCTCAAGCGCGATCGATTCTCTGCACGTCCGCTCGAGGGGCCCCGCAGCGTGGCAGTGATCTTCGACAAGACCTCGACGCGCACACGCGTCTCCTTCCACGTCGGCATCTCGGAGCTCGGCGGCTCACCGCTCATCATCTCGACGGCGTCGAGCCAACTCGGCGGCAAGGAGACCGCTTCGGACACCGCTCGTGTTCTCGAGCGCCAGGTTGCGGCTATCGTCTGGCGGACCTACGCGCAGAGCGGGCTCGAGGAGATGGCGCAGGGGGCTCTGGTGCCTGTTGTCAACGCGCTGAGCGACGACTTCCACCCGTGCCAGCTGCTCGCCGATCTGCTGACCGTCAACGAGCACCTCGGTGCGCCGGCAGGACGCACGCTCGTGTTCCTCGGCGATGGGGAGAGCAACATGGGGCACTCGTATCTGCTCGCGTGTGCGACGGCCGGGATGCACGTGCGTATCGCCGCGCCCGCTGGCTACCAGCCGCGGGCTGACGTCGTCGCAGACGCCGAGCGGATCGCCGCCGAGACTGGCGGCTCCGTGGTCGTCGGCGACGACATCGACAGCCTGGTCGCCGGGGCCGACGTCGTCGTGACCGACACGTGGGTCTCGATGGGACGCGAGGACGAGAAGCAGAGCCGCATCGACGCGCTCAGTGCCTACCGCGTCACCGAGGACACGATGGCCAAGGCCGCGGAGGGCGCGATCTTCCTGCACTGCCTTCCGGCCGACCGAGGCTACGAGGTTGATGCCGCCGTCATCGACGGGCCGCAGTCCGTCATCTGGGACGAGGCCGAGAACCGCCTGCACGCCCAGAAGGCGCTGCTCGTCTGGTTGCTCGCCAAAGCCGCGGCCTGACCAGCCCATCCACCACACATAGACTGAACACAAGACTCAAACGCTAGGAGCATTGATGACGGAACGCGTCGTTCTCGCATACTCCGGAGGTCTCGACACCTCCGTCGGCATCGGTTGGCTGAAGGACGCCACCGGCAAGGACGTGGTCGCACTCGCGATCGACGTCGGCCAGGCCGGTGAAGACATGGAGAAGGTGCGGCAGCGAGCGCTCGACTGCGGCGCTGTCGAATCGGTGGTCATCGACGCTCGCGAGGAGTTCGCGAGCGACTACATCGTGCCAGCGCTCAAGGCAAACGCTCTCTATCAGAAGCGCTACCCGCTGGTCTCTGCGCTCTCACGGCCGCTCATCGCGAAGCACCTCGCGAAGACCGCTCGCGAGCTTGGCGCTGACTCGATCGCGCACGGCTGCACGGGCAAGGGCAACGACCAGGTTCGCTTCGAGGCCGCTGTCGCTGCCGTGGCTCCCGAGCTCACCTCCATCGCCCCCGTCCGCGACCTCGCGCTGACCCGCGACAAGGCGATCGTGTACGCGCAGGAGCACAACCTGCCGATCGAGCAGTCGAAGAAGAGCCCATACTCGATCGATCAGAACGTCTGGGGTCGTGCCGTCGAGACCGGGTTCCTCGAGGACCCGTGGAACCCACCCATCGAAGACCTCTACACCTACACGC
Source organism: Pseudoclavibacter sp. AY1F1 (assembly GCF_002931075.1). Lineage (GTDB taxonomy): Bacteria > Actinomycetota > Actinomycetes > Actinomycetales > Microbacteriaceae > Pseudoclavibacter. The sequence goes on from NZ_PSTQ01000006.1 coordinate 205,081, forward strand.
AGGACCCGGACCTGACGCGCGAGCCCACAGAGGTCACGGTCACGTTCGAACAGGGTGTTCCGGTCAAGATCAACGGTGAGTCGCTGTCTCCGATCCAGGTCGTCGAGCTCATGAACAAGCTCGCTGGTGACCAGGGAGTCGGCCGTATCGATGTCGTCGAGGACCGCCTTGTGGGCATCAAGAGCCGCGAGATCTACGAGTCGCCGGCAGGCCTAGCGCTCATTGAGGCGCACGAGCACCTCGAGGACCTCACGATCGAGCGCGACGTCGCACGCTTCAAGCGCGGCATCGAAGCCGAATGGTCGAACCTCGTCTACGACGGTCTTTGGTTCTCCGGCCTCAAGCGCTCGCTCGATGCATTCATCAACCACACGCAGGAGCACGTCTCCGGCGAAGTGCGCATGACGCTGCACGGTGGTCGCGCTGTTGTCACCGGTCGCCGCTCCGACGAGTCGCTGTACGACTACAGCCTGGCCACCTACGACACCGGCGACACGTTCGACCAGTCGCACGCGAAGGGGTTCATCGAACTCTGGAGCCTTCCGTCGAAGATCTCGGCTCGTCGCGACAAGCCGGAACTCTGAGCATGGTCGCATCCGAGGGCGCCTCGAGCTCCGGGGGAGTGACCACGCCGGGCGCGCTCTGGGGCGGTCGCTTCAGCGACGGGCCGTCCCCGGAGTTGGCACGACTCTCGAAGTCGACGCATTTCGACTGGCAGCTCGCGAAGTATGACGTGGCCGGGTCGCGAGCGCACGCTGGTGCGCTCGCGGCCGCGGGCTACCTCGACGATGCTGAGCTCGCCGGCATGTTGGATGCGCTCAGCGAGCTCGAGCGTCGGGTGGTGGCCTTGGAGTTCGTGGCGGCCGAGGACGACGAGGACGTGCACGGCGCGCTCGAACGGGGTCTGATCGAGATCGCCGGACCCGAGCTCGGCGGTAAGCTCCGCGCCGGTCGCAGCCGTAACGACCAGATCGCCACGTTCGTGCGCATGTACCTGCGGGACCACAGCGCGACGATCGCGCAGCAGATCGAGACGCTCGTGGAAGTTCTCGCGCAGCAGGCCGAGCAGAACATCCACGTGATCATGCCCGGCCGCACGCACCTGCAGCACGCGCAGCCCGTCCTGCTCTCGCATCACCTGCTGGCGCATGCGTGGCCACTGGTGCGCGATCTTGATCGGCTCCGTGACTTCGATCGCCGACTCGACGAGTCGCCGTATGGTGCTGGCGCGCTCGCTGGTTCGACGCTCGGCCTCGATGCGGTTCGCGTCGCGCGTGAGCTTGGCTTCGCCTCCTCGTCACCGAACTCGATCGACGCCACGGCGAGCCGCGACCTGGTCGCGGAGTTTGCGTTCATCTCGGCGCAGATCGGCATCGACCTGTCGCGTCTCTCGGAGGAGATCATCCTCTGGAACACGAAGGAGTTCGGATTCGTCACGCTGCACGATGCGTACTCGACGGGGTCGAGCATCATGCCGCAGAAGAAGAACCCGGACATCGCGGAACTCGCGCGTGGCAAGGCGGGGCGCCTCATCGGCAATCTGACCGGACTGCTGGCGACGCTCAAGGCCCTGCCGCTCGCGTACAACCGCGACCTGCAGGAGGACAAAGAGCCGATTTTCGATTCAGTCGAGACGCTCGAGCTCGTGCTGCCGGCGTTCACCGGAATGGTCGCGACGCTCACGTTCCACGGCGAGCGGATGCGCGAACTCGCGCCGCAGGGCTTCTCGCTCGCCACGGACGTGGCCGAGTGGCTCGTCAAGCGGCAGGTCCCGTTCCGCATCGCTCACGAGGTGTCGGGCTCCATGGTTCAGGCGGCGGAGTCCAAGGGCGTCGACCTCGACGGCTTGAGCGACGAGGAGATCTCGGCAGTGTCCGAGTACCTGTCGCCCGAGGTCCGCGAGGTGCTTGTCGTCGAGGGGTCCGTTGCGACCCGCGACGGGCGTGGGGGCACGGCTCCGGTTCGCGTCGCGGAGCAGATCGTCGAGCTCCGCGAACGACTGGCCTCACTCAAGTCCTAGGCCATCGCGTGGGTACGGATCTCCACGCGGCCCTTCGCGAAGGACCGCTCTCAGCAGCAGAAGCGCTGCTGGGGGCGGTCCTTTCGCGTTCGTCACCGGAGGGGGTCGTCTCGATTCGCCTGACTGAGGTCGAGGCGTATGCGGGAGTGGAAGACCCTGGCTCGCATGGGTTCCGTGGCCGAACGGCGAGGAACGCCACGATGTTCGGCCCCGTCGGGTACCTGTACGCGTATCGCATCTACGGCATCCACACGTGCCTCAATGTCGTGGCTGGGGAGCTGGGCACTTCGTCGGCTGTGCTGCTCAGAGCAGGCGAGGTGGTCAGCGGCGTCGAGTTGGCGAGGTCGCGGCGCATTGCCGGTCGTCGCTCGGGTCCTCCACCGAGGGACCACGAGCTGGCTCGGGGGCCGGGCAACCTGGTCACAGCCCTCGGCGCGAGTATCGGCGATGACGAAGCTCGGTTCGACGAGGAGCCGTTTGCGCTCGTCGCTCGAACATCCGGCGATCGAGGTGCAGTGGTACGGGGGCTTCGAGTCGGAGTGGGAGCTCCTGGCGGAGCCTCTCCGTTTGACTGGCGGTTTTGGCTGGAGGGTGAGCCCTCCGTCTCGAAGTACACCGCCCACAAGTCGCTCCGCGCGGGGAGGAGCTGAGACGGCATCTGCTTGATACGGTTGGCCGGTGACTACGCGTGATCTGACGACCCAGCACAACGACGCTACTTTCGAGCACGTTATCGACGAACTCGAGTGGCGCGGGTTCATCCACGTCTCGACCGATTTGGCCGAGCTCAAGGAGCGGATGAACGAGGGGCCGATCACGTACTACTGCGGTTTCGATCCGACCGCTCCGAGCCTGCACCTCGGTCACCTCGTGCAGCTGATCCTTCTTCGGCGTCTCCAGCTCGCCGGCCACAAGCCGCTCGGGCTCGTCGGCGGCTCGACGGGTCTGATCGGGGACCCGCGCCCCACGGCGGAGCGCACCCTCAATTCGCGGGAGACCGTCGCGGAATGGGTCGAGGGCCTGCGCGGGCAGATTGACGGCTACCTGTCGTTCGAGGGTGACAACGCCGCTCGAATGGTGAACAACCTCGACTGGACGGCGCCGCTGTCCGCGATCGACTTCCTACGCGAGATCGGCAAGCACTTCCGTGTCGGTTCGATGCTCAAGAAAGATGCCGTCTCGGCTCGACTCAACTCCGAGGCGGGTATCTCGTACACGGAGTTCAGCTACCAGATTCTGCAGGCCATCGATTTCCTGGAGTTGCACCGCAACTACGGCTGCGTGCTGCAGACGGGCGGCAGCGACCAGTGGGGCAACCTGACATCCGGCGTCGATCTGATCCGCCGCACCGAAGGCGCAAGCGTCCACGCGCTCGGAACCCCGCTCATCACGAACTCGGACGGCACGAAGTTCGGCAAGAGCGAGGGCAACGCGATCTGGATCGATGCCGCGCTCACCAGTCCGTACGCGTTCTACCAGTTCTGGCTCAACACCGACGACGCCGACGTCATCGCGCGCATCAAGATCTTCACGTTCCTGAACCGCGCCGAGATCGCCGAGCTCGAGAAGCTCGTCGCGGACGAGCCGTTCAAGCGCGTCGCGCAGAAGACCCTCGCCTCGAAGGTGACCTCGCTGGTTCATGGCGAGCAGGCAACCGAAGCGGTCATCGCGGCTTCGGCTGCGCTGTTCGGCCAGGGCGAGCTCTCCGCGCTCGACGGTGAAACGCTTCGGTCCGCGATCCTTGAACTCCCGAACGCGGAGATCGAGGATGGAACGCTGCTCGCGCAGGCTCTTGTGGACACGGGTCTCGCGAAGAGTCTCGGCGACGCACGGCGCGGCATCGCGCAGGGTGGTGTCTCGCTCAACAACGAGCGAGTTGCTGATGAGGCAGCGGTCGTGGACCGGGCGGCTGCGCTCGCCGGCGGCGTTGCTGTGCTCCGCCGCGGCAAGAAGACGCTCGCAGGCCTGATTTTCCGGGGCTGACGGCGGTTCGGGGGAGCGTCGACACGCCCGGGATGCGCCCCGAGTTGTGCGCCGCCCCGGCCGTGCGTAATGTAATCACTCGTCAGGCCAACGGAGCGAAACGCGAGAGCGGGTCGCACGGGTCGGACAGTTCTGAAAGAAAGATCAGCATCTGCCACTTGTTCTTGCAAGTTGGAGCAACATGATCTACACTCGGAACTCCTGCCTCACCGGGTAGCAAGATCGTCAGTCTCTGGTTCTTCCAGTTGGTTGTGCGGGGGATGAGCTTCATGCTCACGGTCCGTGTTTCTTGTCCGGGGTTTGCAGTGCAAGCGATTGCTCCTTAGAGATGGCCGCGAGGTCTGAAGAGGGAAGCGCTCGATTCTTGAGAACTCAACAGCGTGCACTATGTCAAATGCCAATTTGATCCCGTGCCTCTTCTTTTTGGAGGGGTAGCCTCTCTTTTTGAGGGGTAAGGATTCCTTTTGGAAACATATTTGGACAATACAAGTCAGTACTGAACTTTCGGGTTTGGTGTTGTTTTGTTTTTTGTCAGTTTCAAACTTGTCATCGCACATTGTGTGGTGGCGTGATGTTTATCAGGCGGCTTTCGGGTCGTTTGGTTGTTATTCATTTACGGAGAGTTTGATCCTGGCTCAGGACGAACGCTGGCGGCGTGCTTAACACATGCAAGTCGAACGATGAAGCCCAGCTTGCT
>NZ_PSTQ01000007.1 GCF_002931075.1 Pseudoclavibacter sp. AY1F1
GTACCTGACCGGCGAGGTCGACGATGATGCGCCGTTGCGTACGGTCGAGCAGGGAGAAGAGTGGGCCCGGTGGGGCTCGAACCCACGACCCGCGGATTAAAAGTCCGATGCTCTGCCAACTGAGCTACAGGCCCCACAATCGCCAGGCGTGCGGCGACCGTGGGGAATCCTATCGCGAATTCGGACTGCGATTGGGCCTCGGCGTCCGCTCTTTGTCGGAGGCCGGCGTCATAATCTCGTCATGGCAGAAACAAAGACAAAGCCGTCCGACGTCTCACCGGACCTCCTCATCGACCAAGCCGAGCCTGCAGGCAGGCGCGAGGATGCGCGCATCCTGAAGGAGATCATGGATCGAGTCACGGGCGAGGAGGCCGTGGTCTGGGGGCCGACGATGATCGGTTACGGCACCTACCACTACACGTACGAGAGCGGCCACTCCGGCGACGCCATGATCCTCGGCTTCTCGCCACGCAAGGCGTCGATGTCGATCTACGGCCTGCAGATGTGGGCGCCGGAAGGACTCATCGAACAGCTCGGCAAGGTCAAGCTCGGCAAGGACTGCATCTGGGCCGGCCGCTTCTCGTCGCTCAACCTCGACGTACTGGAAGAGCTGGTTCGGATCGCGTGGTCGAAGCGGAGGAACCTGCAAGCAATGTTCCCGGCGGGTGCCTGAGCGAGAGCACACCGATGACCCGCTCGAGCGGGCCAACACCGAGATACCGGCGCCACAGAACGGCAAACACCATGCACACCGCCATGATGCCGATCATCGTGAGCACGCCCTGCGGCTGCCGGTAAATCAGGCCGGGACCCGCCAGCCAGTTCTCCTCGCCGAGCAGCAGCTGCGACCAGATCGCCGTCAAGATCAGCACGTGCAGGCAGTAGATGGAGAACGCCATCGTGCCCATGTCGGCGAGCGGACGGGTCAGTCGGTTGAACCAGGTGCGCATCCGCTCGCCCGAGAAGTCGCCAAGCAGCTGGATGCCCGCGTAGGCGAGGAGCGCGAGCCCCAGGTCCCGGGCCTCGTCACCGTAGGAACCTGACTGCGCCACGCCTGTCGTCGCTTCCTCTAGGCGGCGCATCAGCAGCGACGCACCGAGCAGCGCTGCTCCCCCACCGAATACCAACGCCGTGCGGCGCAGGTTGCCGAGCTGCCATCGCGCCAGCAGGAAGCCGATCAGTAGCATCGGCAGAAGATTGGTCAGGCGATAGGCCGAGCCGAGCACCGTCCAGTCGAGGAGGAGCGCGGTCGGGTCGAACATCGAGGTCGGCGAGAACGCCGACGTGAGCGCCCAGTTGCGCGCCACCTCATTCACGAGCGGGGCCGCCGCCAGGAAGACGAGCGCCGCACCCGCCGACCACGCCGCCGGCAGGAACAGGAACGGCGTAGCCACGAGCATCATGATGCCGAGGAAGTCGAGCACGATGAGCACACCTGAGAAGTTGATGCTCAGCAGCAGACCGACCAAGATGAGCACGATCGCCTTGATCACCCAGGAGATCGCGAAGAAGCTCTTGCGTCGCGAGTCCCAACGCGCTGCGTCACGCAGCTGGTAGCCGGCGGTCACTCCGATCACCAGCGCGAACAACGGCGAGGCGGCGTCGTTGAGGAAGTGGAAGAGCACTTCGAGCATCCGCGGTTCGCGGTCGTCGAGGAACACGACCGTGTGAGCGATGATCATGGCGAAGATCGCGAAGCCGCGCACCACGTCGAGGGAGTTGAGGCGCATGCGTCGATCTTCGACGGCCCTGCGCCGCCGGTCAAGCTCGGCCGCTCGACTCGCCGCGAACCAGCGATAATGGACGAGTGCTTCCCACCTTCGTGATCTTTCCCGTTCTCGTCGCCTGCGTGCTCATCGCCAGCGGAGCCTTGAAGCTCCCGCAACGTTCCCGCACGCTGCAGTCGTTCGCAGCCTTCGGCGTACCTGCGGCGCTCCGGAAGCCGTGGACTGCCGTCGCCCTGCCGGTTGGCGAGATCATCCTTGGAGCCGCGCTGCTCCTCCTGAGCGGGACCGCCTACCTCGTCGCCGCCGCCCTCTCGACCCTCCTCATGGCCGCCTACCTGACGGTCGTCGCGCGCAGCGTAGCTAAGCGTCAGGCGGTCGACTGCAACTGCTTCGGCGCGCTCAGCACAGAACCGGTCAGCCAGATCACGATCTGGCGGAACGCCGGGCTCACCCTCGCCGCCCTCCTGTCCCTCTTCCTGCCTTGGATGTGGCTCGGAGTTCCCATCCAGCTGGCGCTTTTCTCGATCTCTGACTGGATGTGGCTCCTCGCGGTCGCAGTCGTAGCCGTGATCGGCATCGTCGCCAACCTGGCCAAGACCTCGGCGACCCCCGTGACATCGACCGGCAACGGCGCCTCTGGCCAGGACTTCGAGCTTGTCGAGCAGGGGCCCGACCTCATCTCCGACCCGAGCGCCCGCGACATGATTCCGCACAACCTCGAGCTCGTCTCAGGAGACGGCTCCCCCGAGCTCCTCTACAACCTCGTCGTCGTTCCGCAGAAGACCACCATCCTCATCTTCGCCAGGGTCGGATGCGGCTCCTGCGGCCCCGTGCTCAGCCAGATCGGCGACTGGTCACGGCGTATGGGCGACGACGCTCAGATCATCGTCGCCACGTCCTCGAGCCGCGCCTCCGTCAAGAAGACGTACCCGAGCGCTCTGCCCTCCACCTATTTCGGGGCGAAGGCGGTGACCGAATTCTTCGAGGCTGAGGCCACTCCGGCGGCGCTCCTGCTCGCCGCAGACGGAACCATCGCCTCCGCTCCTGAGTACGGTAGCGAGATCATCACGGAGCGCGTCGAGCAGCTCCTCGCCTCGTTCGACGCGCAGCGCCAGGCTCAACCGCAGGGCTGAGCCCCTCCACGCAAATCCGTCGCAAATCGGTCGCGCGGCCGAAGCGTCTGCTACCTCCCTGCTCGTACCGTGAAGGTGTCGGGATCAGCCCCGGCCCAGCACTGGAGGAACACCATGAGCGAGCAATACGTCGTCATCACCGAGACCGTCAGCATCAGCGCGGTCGGCACGAAACTCGGCCAGTCCGAGCCGGTGAGCACTGAAGCCGAGGGCCTGGATTTGCTTGAGCAGGTCGCGCGCGGCGTGTTTCCCGACCTCCACACGCCCCACCGCCCGGGCCGCACGTTCCGCGTGAGCGAGACCGAGTACGTGGACCGCCGCGAAGGCAAGGCGCTGCCGAAGAAGCAGACCCGCATCACGCTTGCACGAGTCGTCGCCACCCGCGACTGAATCAACACAGTCGCCACCCGCGACTGAAGAGCGGCGGATGCGGGAGGTACAGCGGAGGGCCCGAACAGTTCATCGAACTGCTCGGGCCCTCCGCCATGCGTGCGGTGGCTAGACCGCTGGGTTCAGGCGCTCGGCCTGCTCGACGACATTCTCGAGCAGCAGCGCCCGCGTCATCGGGCCGACGCCGCCGGGGTTCGGCGACACCCAGGCCGCCACGTCCCAGACGCCGGGGTCGACATCGCCCGCGACTTTCGATTTGCCCGTCTCCGGGTCCTCGACTCGGCTGACGCCGACGTCGAGCACCGCAGCGCCAGGCTTGACCCACTCCGGGCGAACGATTCCCGCGACGCCGGCGGCAGACACGATGACGTCGGCCTCGCGTGCGAGGACGCCGATGTCGGGCGTCCCCGTGTGCGTGAGCGTGACCGTCGCGTTGTTCTCGCGGCGGGTGAGGAGCGGCCCGATGGAACGGCCGACCGTCACGCCGCGCCCGATGACAAGCACGTGCTTGCCGTTCAGCGAGATGTCATTGCGCCGCAGCAGCTCGATCACACCGCGAGGAGTGCACGGCAGCGGCGTCACGATCGGGTCGTTGGCGTTGAGCACAAGGCGACCCAGGTTGGTCGGATGCAGTCCGTCCGCATCCTTCGACGGGTCGATGCGCTCGATGACACGGTCCGTGTCGATGTGCTTCGGCAAAGGTAGCTGCACGATGTACCCGGTGCACGCTGGGTCGGCGTTGAGGCGATCGATCTCCGCCTCCAGCTCCTCCTGCGTGGTCTCCGTCGGCAGGTCGACGCGAATCGACTCGATGCCGACCTCGGCGCAGTCGCGGTGCTTGCCCGCGACGTACCACTTCGAACCGGGGTCTTCGCCGACGAGGATCGTGCCGAGTCCGGGCACTACGCCTCGCTCCGCGAGCGCGGCTACGCGCTCACGGAGCTCGGCCTTGATCTCTGCCGCGGCCTTCTTGCCGTCGAGTGCGGCAGCCGTCATGCTTCGCCGAGGCCCGGGTAGAGCGGGAACGCGTCAGCGAGCGCCTTCGTGCGGGCACGGAGTGCTGGCACGTCGGCGTCTGGCAGCAGCGCGAGGGCGATGACATCGGCGACCTCGGTGAACTCGGCGTCGCCGAAGCCACGCGTTGCAAGCGCCGGCGTTCCGATGCGCAGACCAGAGGTGACCAGCGGCGGACGCGGGTCGTTGGGGACAGCATTGCGGTTGACGGTCACGCCCACTTCGTGGAGGAGGTCCTCGGCCTGCTTGCCGTCGATCTCCGCGTTGCGCAGGTCGACGAGGATGAGGTGCACGTCGGTTCCGCCCGAGCGGACCGAGATGCCGGCATCGGCAACGTCGGCCTGCTGGAGGCGGTCCGCAACGATCTTGGCGCCGCGCAGCGTGCGCTCCTGACGGTCCTTGAATTCGTCGCTCGCCGCGAGCTTGAACGCCGTCGCCTTGCCGGCGATGACGTGCATGAGGGGTCCACCCTGCTGGCCGGGGAAGACAGCCGTGTTGATCTTCTTCGCCAGGTCGGCGTCGTTGGTCAGGATGAAGCCAGAGCGCGGGCCGCCGATGGTCTTGTGGACCGTGCTGGACGTGACGTGGGCGTGCTGCACCGGGTTGGGGTGAAGGCCTGCCGCCACGAGGCCAGCGAAGTGCGCCATGTCGACCCACAGGTACGCGCCCACCTCGTCGGCGATCTCGCGGAACTTCGCGAAGTCGAGCTGACGCGGGTACGCGGACCAGCCGGCGACGATGACCTTCGGCTTGTGCTCGAGGGCAAGCTCGCGCACCTGATCCATGTCGATCTGCGAAGACTCCGCGTCGACGCCGTACGCGACGATGTTGTAGAGGCGGCCGGAGAAGTTGATCTTCATGCCGTGCGTCAGGTGCCCGCCGTGGTCGAGCGAAAGGCCGAGCAGGGTGTCACCCGGACGCGCCAGTGCGTGCATGACCGCGGCGTTCGCGGTGGCTCCCGAGTGCGGCTGGACGTTCGCGAACCCGGCACCGAACAGCGACTTGGCGCGCTCGATGGCGAGGTTCTCTGCGACGTCGACAACTTCGCATCCGCCGTAGTAACGACGTCCCGGATAACCCTCGGCGTACTTGTTGGTGAGGACACTGCCAGTGGCCTCGAGGACGGCGCGCGGAACGAAGTTCTCGCTGGCGATCATCTCGAGCGTGGAGCGCTGGCGGTCGAGCTCCTGCTCGAGGACCGCGGCGATCTCAGGGTCGACTTCACTCAGCGGAGCATTGAATGAATCCAGGGGGGCGTTGAACGTATCGGTCACGAAGACTCCTTCAGGAAACCGGATGGCACGGCGAACATGTGGTCGTGAACCGGCGAGCCCAGGCGAACGGCTCGAAAACCCGAAGAGCCGCTCCCTGGTGGTGACCCACCTGAACGCCAGTCGCAGCCGTGAGAAGTCTAGCGCGACTTCGCCGACGACCGCGAGAGCAGAGTCACAAGCCAGGTGAGGGCGACGCCGAGCACCACCAGGCCGATGATCGTGAGCGCGACCGGCGCGTATCCCTGGTCGGTCGGGTTCAGGAACGGGTACGGGTACCAGCCGATGAGGTTGCCTCGCACAAGCGAGAACGCGGCGTACCCGGCGGGGAAGATGAGCCAGATAAGAGCCGTGGCGAAGCGGATGCGCTTGGTCGGCCGGTCGACAAGCAGGTCGATCAGCATCACGACCGGCATGACGTAGTGCAGCACCGTGTTGTTCCACGGCACCGCGGTGAAGGCGACATCCGTGAGCCCGGAGAGCAGCAGCGCGAATCCGATGCCGACGATGAGGATGTACACCGCGACTGCTGCGCGGAAGGCGTTGACTCGCGCCCCTTGCGCGTTCGCGGCAGTCGCCACCGCGCTGATCAGCAGCGACAGCACGACAAGCATGTTCGTCTCGATCGTGAAGTAGGCGAAGAAGTTTGCCGGCACCCATGTGCCGCGCTCCATGATTGTCGCGATCTCAGACACGATCGAAGAGAACGCGAGCAGCCCGAATCCGATCTTCGCGATGACAAGCGCTGGGCGGTGAATCGAAGAGGCCACGGGAGTCCTTCTGTCTGCGGCGGGGGAAACGGACTTCGCTGCGCGATGCACCTTGCAGCAATCGCCGTGCACAGTAGCCGCAGACATGAGCGTACGCGGTCAGACGCGCTCTCTGCGGTAGTCCGCGGGTGTCACGCCGAGCCGCGTCAGGAAGTGCCGACGCATCGTCGTCCCATCGCCGAACCCCGCGGCAGCGGACACCTCGCTGAGTGGAAGCATCGGCTGCTCCACCAGCAGCGCTGCAGCCGACTGCACTCGCCTGGCGGCGATGAGCCCCGCGACGCCGTCACTCTCATCCGCCAGGTCGCGGTAGAGCTTCCGCCTGCTGATGTGCAGGGCACGAGCGATGCTGTCCGCATCGAACCCCTGGAGCACGTGGTATTTCTCTATGAGGTCGTGGACCGCGGCCTTCAGCTGCAGCGACTGCTGCGCGGGCGTCATCACCGGGGGTGCGACCTGCAGGAGCGCGGCGCGCAGGAGGTCGTGGAGCACCGACTCCGCGACGACTGAGGTGCGCTGCGCACCGTTCGCCATGGTCGCGGACTCGACCAGGTACCGCCCGACGAACGCGAGGAAAGCCGCTGTGAGCGCCGTCTCAGGCAACCGCAATGGCCACTCGACGATCGTGAACCTCGTGTCATGCGCGATGTCGTTGATGGGGACTGCTAAGCCGAGCGTCTCGACAACTCCGATACCCGCCGTGGCGAGCGGATGTGCGGAGTTCACGACCAGGATCTCCCCCGGATTGAGGACACCAGATTGCTTTCCATTGCGAAATTTCAAGGAGCCGCGGAGCACGGCGATCGCAATGAGCTTCTCGCGTTGATCGCGACTGAAATCCTCACGATCCCGTTCGGCGCCGGAGCTTGTACGAAGCGCGCCAAACAGCTGCACCGACCCCACGGAGACGCTCAGCGAGTAAGCGTGGAAATCCGCGGCGCCCGCCACACTTGGGGGCTTCGCGGCACCGACAAAGTCCGCGAGCCCCAATTCCCCGTGGAATTGCTCGAATGATCCTGGAGCCAACTCATCGGTGGAGAAATACGCGTACGGCTCCCCCGTGTGCGCGATCCTGGCAATCCACGCGCTGAGATCCTGCTTCGAACTCCCCAGCACTGACTACCCCCGGAAACGACCCACGCTAGCTTTTGACCAGGATACCGAGGTTTCCGCGACCGCGAATCGAAGGGTATTCAGTGCATGTTGATCAGTGCGGGTGGATCAGTGCGTGTGGATCAGCGTGTGGATCAGTGCGTGTGGATCAGCGTGAGAGGAGTCCCTCGGTGAGGCCATTTGGCGTTCCGAATCGATGCGCCGTAATGGATACCGCCTGCTCTCGCAAGAATGGCAGCATTTCCACGCGGCCGGATTCAGTGACTTCACCTGAATAGACGGCAAGGTCGACACGGCCATTGATTGCACGCGCGAGCGCAACGGCATCGCCCCCGATCAGGCGCATCCGCCCGGCCCGAAGCGATGCGGCGGATCCGAGGAACTCCGCGTCCGTCTCGGTCCTCATCGGTACGCCCGCACCTGCCAGTGCCGCCTTCACGGAGGACGGGAGCTCGATCCCGGTCGATACGCGAAGCCGAGCCCCGGCGACAAGACCAGCAGCGACCACCCTGAGGAGGTCAGCAACCCTCGAATCCTCCGAGAGCCGCACGGGAATCTCACCGGGGAACGTTAGGTAGCGGAACACGTTGCGCTCAGCGTAGAGCGACTGCACGTCCCGATCTCGCCCGAACTCCTCAGCCCACGCCTGCGCGTCGCTCCCCAGCGCTCGCTCGAGCATCGCCGCGTCTGCGGTGCTGAGCAGTGCCGACTGCACCTTCGCGACCGCCCTGGCCGCATCAAGGATCGACTGTGCGCCCGCGTCAGCGATCGGCGAGACGACGGACGCCGCAGAGCGCTCCCACGTGCCGAGACCGACCAGGTAGTTCGGCCCGCCCGCCTTCGTCGTGCATCCGACGACCGACTTCTTCCAGCCGCCGAACGGCTGGCGCTGCACGATGGCGCCAGTGATGCCACGGTTCACATAGAGGTTGCCCGCCTGGATCGTGTCGAGCCACTGCGACACCTCGCCACGATCGAGCGAGTGAATGCCCGAGGTGAGCCCGTAGTCGACCTCGTTGACGATCGCGATGGCCTCCTCGAGCGTGTCCGCCGTCATGATGCCGAGAATCGGGCCGAAATACTCGACGAGGTGGAACTCGGAGCCGCGCTGCACGCCCGCGCGCACGCCCGGGCTCCAGAGCTTGCCGCTGTCGTCGAGCTGACGAGGTTCGACAACCCAGCGCTCCCCAGCGCCGAGGCTCGTGAGGCCATCAAGCAGCTTGCCGGAGGCCGGTGTGATGATCGGCCCCATCTGCGACGCCGCATCCCACGGGTAGCCCACTGTGAGCGAGCGCACCGCGTCAAGGAGCTGCTCGCGGAAGCGACGCGAGCGCTGCGCCTGCCCGACGAGCACCACCAGCGACGCGGCCGAGCACTTCTGCCCGGTGTGACCGAAGGCCGAAGCGACGACGTCCTTCGCAGCGAGGTCGTAGTCGGCGCTGGGAGTCACGATGATGGCGTTCTTGCCGCTCGTCTCCGCAAGCAGCGGCAGCTCGGGGCGGAACGACCGGAACAGCTCCGCCGTCTCGATGCCGCCCGTCAAGATCACCCGGTCGACCGAAGGGTTCTTGATGAGCTCGCTTCCCAGCTCCCGGTCCGAGAACTGCACGTACTGCAGCACCTCACGCGGCACCCCAGCCTCCCAGAGCGCCTCGACCATGACCGCGCCGCAACGCGCCGCCGGCCGAGCCGGCTTGATGATGACGGATGCGCCCGCCGCGAGCGCCGCGAGGGTCGAGCCGGCGGGGATGGCAACCGGGAAGTTCCACGGCGGAGTCACGACGACGACCTTCGAGGGCACAAACGAGGCGCCATCGACGTCGTCGAGGCCGCGCGCCAGCTCGGCATAGTAGTGGGCGAAGTCGATGGCCTCGGAGATCTCGGGGTCCGACTGGTCGAGAGTCTTCCCCGCCTCGGATGCGGCAACTTCCATGAGGTCTGCGCGGCGGCGCTCGAGCGCATCCCCGGCTCGGTGGAGGACCTCGGCGCGCTCGGCACCCGATAGCGCACCCCACGACTGACTGCCGGTCACCGCGCGCGTGACACGTGCATCCAGCTCGCCAAGCGAGCCGACGGTGTTCGACTCGATCGTCTCCGCACCGAGCATCGAGCCCTCGGAGCGTTCGCGGATTCCGCGGGCCCACACCTGGTTGGCGGGCAACGAAGGATCCGTGTCTGGCGTCTCCTCGAAGCGGTCGGCTGGGAGTTTGACGGGCTCCGCAGTGCGGTCCTGCACACGATTGCTCGCCGGCACAGCACGGTCGAGCGCATCCAACGACGCGACGAAGCGCTGCGACTCGCGCTCGAAAAGCTCCTCGTTCTCGGCCAGCTCGAACACCGCCGACATGAAGTTGTCCTGGCTCGCGCCTTCCTCGAGGCGACGAATGAGGTACGCGATGGCCACGTCGAACTCCTGCGGGTGCACAACGGGCACGTACAGCAGGAGCGAGCCGACCTCGCGTTTGACGACCTCAGCCTGGCTCTGCGCCATGCCGAGCAGCATCTCGTACTCGATGCCGTCCGTCGCACCACGACGCTTGGCGAGCAGCCACGAGAAGGCGACGTCGAACAGGTTGTGGCCGGCAACGCCGACCCGCACGTTCTTCACGCGCTCACGGGTGAGCGCGTAGTCGATGACGCGCTTGTAGCTCGTGTCCGAGTCCTGCTTCGTTCCCCACGTGGCAAGCGGCCAGCCGTGGAGCGAGGCCTCGACGCGCTCCATGGGCAGGTTCGCGCCCTTCACAAGGCGCACCTTGATGGGCGCTCCTCCGCGAGCTACGCGCTCCGCCGACCAGTCCTGCAGGCGGATCATCGCCGAGAGCGCGTCAGGCAGGTAGGCCTGCAGCACGATGCCAGCCTCGAGACTCAGGAACTCAGGCTCATCGAGGATGCGCGTGAAGACCGCCATGGTCATCTCGAGATCCTTGTACTCCTCCATGTCGAGGTTGATGAACTTGCGCGTCGGACTGTTCACCGCGAGCCGGTAGAGCGGGACGAGCTCCTCGACGACGTCGGCCACAGCCTCGTCGAACGCCCACGGCTGGTGGGGCGCGGTGGTCGATGAGACCTTGATGGAGACGTAGTCCACGTCGTCGCGCGCGAGCAGCTTCGTGGTGCCGTCCAGGCGACGCGCGGCCTCCTTCTTCCCCAGCACGGCCTCGCCGAGGAGATTCATGTTGAGGCGAACGCCCTTGCCGCGGATCTGCTCGATCGCAGGTCCCAGCTTCGCATCCGTCGCGTCGATGATGAGGTGGCCGACCATGTCGCGCAGCACCTTGCGAGCCGCAGGGACAACAACCCCCGGCAGGGCGGGAGCGACGACGCCTCCCACGCGCACGGCGCTCTTCATGTACCAGGGCAGGAAGCCGGGCACCTTGTCGGCGATCGAGCTGAGCTTGCGAGCGGCGACCTTCAGGTCCTCGGGGCGCACAACCCCGTCAACGAAGCCGACCGTGAAGTCCAGGCCCTGCGGGTCCTTCAGCACCCCGGCGAGCTGGGCGGCGGACGCATCCACCGGAATTTCTGCCGCCTCCGTCAGCCAGCGGCGCACAAGCGCGATGGCCTCCGGCGCGAGGTCGGTGAGGGAATCTGCGGGGAAGACAGGCGTCACGGTGGCGGTCATGTGACCCAGTATCGGCACCCGACTTCAGTTAGGTAAAGTGAAGGTAATTGACTGTTTTGCATCAGCACGTGTGATGATTGACCATGCTCGACGTTCGCAAGCTCCGACTCCTCCGCGAAGTGCAGCTGCGGGGAACCCTGGCCGAAGTCGCCAAGGCCCTCAACTTCTCGCCCTCCGCCGTCTCGCAGCAACTCTCAGCCCTCGAAGCGGAACTCGGCGTCGAACTCCTCCGCAAGCACGGGAGGCGTGTGCAACTCACCCAGCAGGCCGAGATCCTCGCCGGCCACACCGCGGAGATCCTCGAACGGCTCGAGATCGCCGAGCAGGAGGTGCTCGCCTCCACCAGCCGTGCCGTCGGCACCGTTCGCCTCGCCGTCTTCCAGTCAGCCGCGCTCACGCTCATCCCTTCCCTCCTCCGTGTGCTCGAAGACGAGCATCCCGGATTGCGCATCGAGATGGTGCAGCACGAACCCGAATCGGCGCTCTTCGACACCTTCGCGGGCGACTTCGACGTCGTCGTCGCCGAGCAGTACCCTGGCCACGCCGCACCCCACCACCCCGGGCTCGACAAGCGACTCCTGACGGGCGACGCGCTCCGCCTCGCCGTTCCGGTCGACTCCCCCGTGACCAGCCTCGCCGACGCCGCCGGCCTCGCCTGGGTCATGGAGCCACAGGGATCAGCGTCCCGCCACTGGGGTGAACAGCAGTGCCGCGTCGCCGGCTACGAACCCGACGTGCGCTACGAGACCGCCGACCTGCAGGCGCAGATGCGGTTCATCGAGACCGGCCACGCCGTCGGGATCCTCAACGACCTCACCTGGGCCCACGCAGTACCCAACGTGCGCTTCCTCCCCCTCGCGGGCGAGCCGCGGCGCGAGATCTTCACGTCCATCCGCACGGCCAGCGCGGCGTCGCCGACGATCGCCGCAGTCCGAGAGGGACTCGAGCGAGTTGCCGACCAGCTCAGCTCGTCTGAGCTCAGCCCGTCTGCTGCAGCGGGCGCTTAGCCAGCACGGCGTCGAGCACGAGCGCGCTCACGAGGCCGAGCCCGACCATCGCGAGGAAGAACACGGGCAGCGCGACCAGCCCAGCCGCATCCAGCAGCAGGCCACCGACCAGCGCTCCGGATCCGATACCGAAGTTGAAGCCGGACGTGTACAGCGCGCTCGAGAGATCGCGGTGGCGAGACGGGGCGGCGTTCAGGATGCGCGACTGCAGCAGCGGCGGCAGCACCCCCATCCCGAGACCCCAGATGACCAGCGCGATGAGCGCAACCGTCGTGTCATGCGCGAACAGCAGCAGGGTCACCGCGACGAGCATGAGCAAGTACCCGGTCGCGAGGCCGACGCGAGGCCGCGCCGTGAAGACGACCCCGGCAAGCGCAGTGCCACCAGCTGACGCGATGCCGTAGGCGAACAGCACGAGGCTCAGCGTCTCGACGGGGAAACCGATGACGTCGAGCGAGTACGGCGAGATATACGAGTAGAACGCGTACTGGGCGGTCATCGTGATGAGGGTGATGACGCACAGCAGGATCACCGTCAATAGGGAGCGCTGAGCGAAGCGGATGCGCTTGACCGGCACGGCGGGCTCGTCGGAGTCATCAGGGAGCGCGATAGGGCGCGTGTAGAACGAGTCGTCGAGGTGGTTGACACGCGGCAGTAGGAACCAGAGCAGCACCGCCACGAGCAGGGTCACGACCGCGAGCGAGCCGAACGCGAACCGCCAGCCGAACGCCTGGCCAAGCGCGGTGCCGATGGGCACACCGAGGACGTATGCGATCGCCCCACCACCGAGGGTGATGGACACCGCCCGGGTGAGCAGCTCCTTCGGGGCGATGAGTGAGATGTACGAGGCCACAACCGCCCAGAACACGCCGTGCGCGAGGCCCGTGACGACGCGCGTCACCACCAGCCACGCATACGTGGGGGCGAACGCCGAGGCGATCGACCCGACCGCGAAGACCGCGAGCACGACGACCAGCAGGGTGTGACGGGGGACGCGCTTCGTGATGGCCGTCAGCGGCGTGCTCGTGAGCACAACCGTGAAGGCGAAGATCGTCATCAGCCAGCCGATCTCCGCACGGGTGGCACCGAGATCAACCGTCATGAGCTCGAGGAGCCCGGTGGGCAGCATCTCGATCGTGACGCTGATGAATGTGGAGAACGCGAGCGCGATCAGAGGGACGAGCGGCAGCCTGGGGGCAGACGTCATCGTAGGAGCAGAGAGAGAAGTCATTCGCAGTATCCGAACGGCGCACTCCGGGCGAGCGGGAAACCTCGTCAGGGAGTCGACTGCGTGCGTACCGGCACGCCGGGGGCCGAGCGATACGCGCGACCATTGACGAGTCTATACGTTGGCGGCAAGACGGCTACCCTGAACTGGTGATTCAAGAAGCAACTCGATGGGTGCTCACCCTCAACTGCCCAGACCAGCCAGGAATCGTGCACGCCGTCACGGGAGCCATCGTCGACTCCGCGGGCAACATCGAAGAGCTCCAGCAGTTCTCGTCGATCGACACCGGACGGTTCTTCATGCGCGTGGACGTGCGCACCGATGCCAGCCGCGAGGAACTCCTCGCGCGCCTCGAGCCCGTCGCCGAACGGTTCAGCGCCGAGGTCTCCCTCGACGAGGCGGGCCGCCCAGTGCGCACGCTTGTCCTCGCGACGAAGGCCGGCCACTGCGTCAACGACCTCCTGTTTCGCCAGCGCTCCGGCCACCTGCAGATCGACGTCCCGCTGGTCCTCGCCAACAACGAGGCACTCAAGGATCTCGCCGAGTTCTACCGGGTGCCCTTCGAGTACCTCCCCGTCACCGGACCCGACGAGAAGGCCGCCTTCGAAGCGCGCATCCTGCAGGTCGTCGACGAGCAGCAGATCGAGCTGGTCGTACTCGCCCGCTACATGCAGATCCTCTCCCCCGAGCTCTGCGCTGAGCTCGCCGGCCGCGCCATCAACATCCACCACTCGTTCCTGCCAGGCTTCAAGGGCGCGAACCCCTACCGCCAGGCGCACGCCCGCGGCGTGAAGCTCATCGGAGCCACGGCGCACTTCGTGACAAGCGACCTCGACGAGGGGCCGATCATCGAGCAGAACGTCGTTCGAGTCGACCACACTCGCACCCCGCAGGAACTCATGGCCATCGGCCAGGACGAGGAGTCCCGGACCCTCACGCAGGCCGTCAAGTGGTTCTCCGAGCACCGCGTGCTCCTCGACGGGCAGCGCACGATCATCTTCCACTGATCTGATCCGTCCGGGTCGGGTCAGTCGGACCGTTCTGAGCGACCCAGAACCTGCTCGGACCGGCTTCACCGGCGTTCGCCCACAACCTCTGTCCAACATCGGTGCAATATCGCCGCTCTCGACGCCTAAGGCGACAGAAAACGCGAAGATTGCACTGATGTTGGTCAGGCAACTCCCGCATCGGCTGCCCGTGGACCGGGCGTTGTCCACAGGAACAGCATCCGCCGGTCGCGGAGACGCATTGCGCGATTCAGTAGGCGCATGCCGAAGAAACTGCCACCTCAGCCGTTCACAGCGCCGCTCGGCGGCGTTTTCTCGAGGAAAGAGTGGAATGAGAGCGGCAATACTCGCCGTTCGCTCGAATCGCTTGTCCGAAACGGCTCTGTCCAGCGCCCCGCGCCCGGCTGGTACTCGACCGCCGGGGCGTCCGTGGAGGCGATTCGGGCCGTGAGACTCCGCGCTCGCCTCACCTGCTTGAGCGCACTGTGCGTTCATGGCGTCTGGACACCACCGGACAGCAGCCTTCACGCCAGAATCGCCACAGGAGCCCGCGGCGTGACGACCTCACGCGCTACAGCTGGCGACCCGACTGTCATCTGGCACCGGTGCGCCCGCAACCGCGGCGAGGGTCTTGCTCTGCGCGCAATCGACGATGTTGCGCTCTCCCTGAGCTGTGCCCTCACGTGTTTGCCGGTGAGAGACCTCGTCATCGTCGCGGACTCGGCGATCCAACTCGAAAAGATCGGCCACAGTGCGCTGAAGCTCCTGGCGGAACCACTTCCGTCGCACGCCAGGAAGAAGCTCGAGTTCGTGGACGGGCGCAGCCAGTCCGGCACGGAGAGCATAGTTCGTCTGTGGTTTCAGCTCAGGGGGTTCACACCGAGACCGCAGACCTGGATCTCGGGGGTCGGGTTCGTCGACCTCGTCATCGGGGAGCGCCTGGTCATCGAGTGCGATTCCCGCGCTTTCCATGCAGACGAAGACCGCTATCGAACAGACCGCGAACGCGACCTCGTTCTGAAGTCCAAGGGCTACCGCGTGCTTCGACTCACCTACGAGCAGGTCATGTTCCGCTGGCCAGAGGTTGAGGCAGCGCTGCTCGCCCTGCTCGCGAGCGGCGCGCACCTGGCTTCCGGCTCCCGTCGACGTAAAGCTTGACCAATATGAGTGCAATATTCGGCGCTGGAGCGCCTGAGGGCACTAGAACGTTGAAATTTGCACGGATGTTGGACACGCCGGATTGCCGGGCTTGGGCGACAGTGGAGTGACGATCGCGGCGACGGGTCGGCGAAACCCAAGGCTGCGAGAGCAACGCGGCTAAGCGACTGACGCGGCGACGGCGGTGACCTGAGCCGCGAGAATCGACCTGCGGTCGGCGTGGTCAGATGCCCCGTCCAGCATGATGTCGCGAAGCTGGCCGAGTGTCCACCAGCCGTTGACCAGCGTGACGACGCTGAGCAGCACGTGCCGCGACTCCGCCTCGCTCATTCCGGGGCACGCCGAGCGAATGGCGGCAGCTTTGCCGGCGCAGCGTGCGATGCGCTCCTGGAGCGCGAGTCCGCCCTTGATCTCGAGCCCCTCCCAGGCCAACAGTCTCGGCAGCTCCGGATGTTCGTCGTAGCGGTCGAAGAGGGCCACCGCGTAGGCGCCGACTGCCTCCGGGCCTTCGCCTGTGAGCTCGGCAGCGTCGAAGATGCGCAACAGAGCATGCTGGAGGACACTCCCGAACAGCGCTTGCTTGTCGCCGAAGTACTGGTAGATACGCTCCTTGTTGACGCCCGCATCCTTTGCGATCGCGTCGACCCTGGCACCGGAGCAGCCGCGTTCGCTGAAGTGCGTCGTCGCGGAGTCAAGAAGGAGCTGCTTCGTGCGTTCCGTGTCCCAGGCCATGTCCCATGGTACCAACTCCAACCATACAGTTGCTTTTGCTGACGATCACCCCTAGGCTCCAATTCCAACCAAACGTTTGGAGTACCCATGCCACCCGTCACAGTCCACGAGCGCGCCTTCATCACCTGGCTCGCGATCTTCCCCCTCGTCTCGATCGTCGGCGCCCTACTCGCCACGTTCACGAGCACCTGGCCCGGCCTGCTGGCGACGGCGCTGCTCACCGCCATCGTGGTTTTCCTCGCCGTCTACTTCGTGGTGCCACAGCTCACGAAGCTGTACCTCCTCGTTGCTCGCCGCGGCCGCAGGGCCGGCGACGGCATCGCGCCCCCTCCCGCCCCTCCTGCCGAACCAGCCGCATGAGGACCCTTGTCGTCGGAGCGAGCGGCGCAGTCGGCAGCAGCATTGTCGAGAACCTCGAGGCCCACGGTCATGCGGTCACGCGAGCCGCGCGGCGACCGTGCCCGGGCGCTGTGCAAGTCGATCTGCGGCACGAGCTGGAGGCATTCGCGACGCTCGCGGGCGAGCACGACGTGGTCATCAACGCGTCAGGAGTCGAGGTCCCCACCGTCGCCCTGCACCTTCCTGGAGCAACTCTTGTCGACATCTCCGCGACCGGTGCCTACCTCGGGGCGCTTCGGCGCACAGCCGACACGGTCGGAGCCTCAGTCGTGCTCGGTGCGGGGCTGGCACCCGGCCTCAGCACCGCGCTTGTCGGCGAGCTGGATGCGCAAGACGGCGACGAAATCGACGTCGCGATCATGCTCGGTTCCGGCGAGAAGCACGGGGCCGCCGCCGTCGCCTGGACGCAGTCACTCGCCGGATCCGAGGTCACCTCCCGACCGGAAACCGAGGTGGTCACCAACTTCCGGGCGCGGCGAACACTTCGAGGCGGCGACGGCAAGCGCCGCATCTACCTGCGGGCCGACTTCCCCGACCACACGCTGCTCGGCGGTCGCTACGACGTCCGAAGCTACTTGGCGCTGAGCTCACGGCCGGTGACCGCCGCGCTCGCGCTTGTCGGTGCCGCCCCTCGGCTCTCGACCCTGGTCAGTGCGGCGCCCGCCATCGGCGACGACACCTGGGCGCTCGCCGCGATCAACAGGCGGACGGGCGAGCGGCGCGGCGCGTCCGGACGCAACCAGTCGGCGGCTACTGCCGATCTCACGGTCGCGCTCGCCGAGCGCTCGGCAGCGGTTGGACCGCACGGCAGCGTGACCGCGCACGATCTGGCGAGCTCCGAGGAGCTCCTAGCTGCGCTCTGCGCTCGCCCATAACTCGCTCTGACCAACTTGCGTGACGGGGAGTCGCCGATCGAGGGCGAACGCGCCGGATCAGAGCCATTCATCACGAAGTCGGCCGGAAGCACCGGCAGGACACCGATGCGACAGCCGCCGCAGGACAGCCGGCAACCCGCGCCCGAGCGGTCGCCAAACTGGGGCGGCGCCCCGGCTCGGGCACCAACCAGCAAGCCCAGCCAGGCGGCTACCCCGGTCGACGCTCAGGCGGCGGGCACGCGCGCGGGGATGCGCTCCATGACGGCCTCGATGATGCGCTTCCCTGCCGAATCGCGCAACGTCATGAGCGACTCCGGGTGGAACTGCACGGCGAAGATCGGCAGTTCCCGGTGCTGGATGGCCATAGGGATGCCGTCATCGTCGGAGGCAACAAGAACGAGGCTGTCGGGCATCGTGGCCGGGTCGATGTGCAGCGAGTGGTAACGGCCCGTCAGGAAGCGCTTGGGGAGGGCGTCGAGGAAGCCGGGGTTCGTGACGATGACATCCCGCTCCTGCCCGTGCAGCGGGTACCCGAGCTGTCCGAGGGAAGCTCCAAAGTACTCCCCGATGGCCTGCTGGCCGAGGCAGACGCCGAACACGGGAAGGGAGCGTTCGACGATCTCGTCGAGCAGCTCGGAGGACTTGAAGTCGCTTGGCGACCCCGGCCCCGGCGACATGACGACAAGCGAGGGCTGCTGCTCGTCCAGGATTTGCGCCATCTCGGCGCGCTCGATGCCGCCCTTGGGAATGCGCACGGTGCGCACTTCTGCGCCGGTCTCGCGCATGTACCCGGCGAGCATCTGCACAAACGAGTCCTCGTGGTCGAGGAAGAGGATGCGGTGGCCTGCCCCGCTGAGTGAGGGCGCCACTTCGTCAACCGGCTGAGGCGGCACGGACTCGGCCGGTGCATCGAGCGCCTCAAGCAGCGCGGACGCCTTCATCTCAGTCTCGAGCTCCTCGGCGGCGGGGGTCGAATCCATGAGCAGCGTGCCGCCCGCGCGAACCTCGGCGATCCCGTCGCGGATCATCGCCGTTCGGATGGTGAGGCCCGTGTTGACGTCGCCGTTAGCGAGGAGCACGCCGATGGCGCCGCCGTACCAGGTTCGGGGGCTGCGCTCGTGCTCGTCGATGAAGCGCATGGCCCAGATCTTCGGGGCGCCGGTGACGGTGACGGCCCACATGTGCGTGGCGAATGCATCCAGCCCGTCGAACTCCGGGAGCAGTCGACCCTCGACGTGGTCGACCGTGTGGATGACCTTCGAGTAGAGCTCTACCTGGCGCCTGCCGATGATCTTGATCGATCCCGGCTCGCAGACGCGCGACTTGTCGTTGCGGTCGACGTCGGTGCACATGGTGAGCTCGGAGCGGTCCTTGTCGCTGTTGAGGAGCTCCAGGATGCGGTCGGCATCCTCGATCGCGTCGACCCCGCGTGCGATGGTGCCGGAGATGGGGACCGTCTCGACGCGGCTGCCGGCAACCCGCACGAACATCTCGGGGCTGGCACCGACGAGGAATTCCTGGCCGCCGAGGTTCATGAGCGCCGCGTACGGGGCGGGGTTGTTGCGCTTCAGGTACGCGAAGACGTCGGCCGGGGTCGTGCGGACGGGGCGACGAAACGCCTGGCCCGGCACAACCTCGAACAGATCGCCGCGGGCGAACGAGGCCTTCGCCGACTCGACAAGGGCCGCGTACTCCCCCGGTTCGTGATCGCGAGATGGCTGGGCGGATGCCGCGGGAGCGATGAAGGGGCTCAGCACTTCGGTTCGGGGCATCCCGTCCGTGCTGGTCTCGCCGTCGGAGAACTCGAAGTCGTGCCGCATGGCGTCACCGCGCTGGCGGTCGAC
Organism: Pseudoclavibacter sp. AY1F1; assembly: GCF_002931075.1. Classification (GTDB taxonomy): domain Bacteria; phylum Actinomycetota; class Actinomycetes; order Actinomycetales; family Microbacteriaceae; genus Pseudoclavibacter. The sequence goes on from NZ_PSTQ01000007.1 coordinate 19,291, forward strand.
GGCGAGCACGGAGTCTGGCAGGAACACCACGAGGTCGCGCTGGTCGCCGCCGTTCGGGGCGTCGAGCGCCTCGATCTGCCGCACGAGGTCGTAGCCGAACGAACCGTAGAGGCCGAGGTGCGGCACGTCGTCCGGCATCGTCTCGATGATGGCGCGCAGCACGCTGAAGCTCGAACGCCTGCGAGTTCGGCGCTCCTCCGGGATGATCTCGTCCCGTTGCGAGGTGACGTCGATCTCAACCTCGCCGTCGGCAAGCACCCGAACCGTGACGCCGTCGAGTCGCTCGAAGGCCTCGGTGAAGGCGCGCAGCGGGATACTCCCCCGCTTGTTGAGGGCGCGCATCCGCAACGCGAAACCGCGACCCTCGATCATGAGCGGAGGATCGATGAACCCGATGTCCCATCGCGTGTACCTGCCCGGGTACTCGACGCCGGACGAGAGCACGACTCCGTAGCGGTCGTTGAGACCGGTCTGGATGTCGTCCATCTCCTCCGGACTGGCGGCACGGGAGGTGTGGGAGATCGTGAGCACTGGGTTCCTAGGTCTTGGATTCGGTCAGAGGCGTTCCGCGATGGCGGCAGTTGCGGTGCGCCACGCGTCTCGCGTCGCCGGCTTGAGGCTGGCGACGCTCAGCTCACCGCCGCCGACGAAGGCGTGGTCGTACGGTACCTCAACAACGGCGCGGGTGAGCCGCTCGAAGTGGTGATGCAGGCGCTCGGTGAGCGCCTGGTCTTCCTTCGCGGAGGGACTCGACAGAATCGTGACCGCGTTCTCCAGCTTCTCCCCGAACCCACGCTCGCGCAGGCCGTCGGCGAGCCAGGCGGCCGATGCTGCCGTGTCCTCTCGCGCGGTGGAGACGATGACAAGCTGGTCGGCGACGTCGAGCGCCGCTTCCCAGTTGCTGGCGCGCATGTTGTTGCCCGTGTCGACGACAAGCACGCGGTAGAAGCGGCTGAGCGTGCGGTGCATGCGCGAGAAGGCTTCGGCGTCGATGATCGCGGCGGAGGCCGCGTCGTCATCGGAAGCTAGGACGTCGAACTGCGCGTCACCCTGAGGACGCACGAAGCGGTCGACGTCGGCGATGGTAGCGCCGCCCGAGACCTCGAAGCGCGGCAGCTGGCGGAGGAAGTCGACAGCCGTGTTGCGGTGGTTGCCGGCGTGCGATCGCCACCCGAGGGTTCCTCGCGTCTCGTTGTTGTCCCACGCGAGCGTGTAGCCGCCGCGGATCTCACCGAACGTGGCGGCGATCATGAGCGTCGCGGTGGTCTTGTGCGCGCCGCCCTTCGGGTTCATGACGACGACGGTCCTCGAGCCGTCGAACTGCCGCTGCACGCGGCGGATCTCGTCGCGCTTGACGCGCTCCGCTTCGCCCGGCCCGAGCTTGATGAGGCCGCCGGTGCCGAGGCGGAGGGCACTCCGCCACCCCTGCTGAGCCGGCGCTTCCGGGACTGCCTGCTTGTCTGCGAGCAGATCAGCGAGCGTCGGGGCAGAGGTGTCGCTCTTGCGGCGTTCGGGCGCCGTGGTGGATGCGGCTCGCGCGACGGACGCGGCGGACGCGGACGCGGCAACCGGAGCCGTGCTGGTCGCCTGCGGTGGGAGGCCAGGCCGGATGACGTCCCGCGGCCCCGTCTCGACGTTCTCGATCTCGTCCAGCTCGCGCTGCGCTCGAGCATCTCTGGGGAACCTCGGCTGCCACGGCTGCGTGTCCTCGAGGCCGTCCTCGTCGATCCGGTCCTCGAACCAGACGGGAGGCGCGACTGCATCAGCGGTTGGCGCGCCGCGACCGGCGCCGTCAGCCTCGTACTCGAGTCGTGGCTCCGGCTGCGCCTGCTCGAACGGCGACGCTTCCTGCGCGGGCTCGGGCCCGTCCTCGTGGTCCAGCGCGTGGTGCATCATCTCGACTCGTGGGATGCGCACGGTTTCGTGCACGTTGCCCTGCGGCAGGAAGCCGTCGCTGTTGGCTCCGACGGACGCCTCGTAGCCGCCGTCGACCTGCGCTTCGCCACGTGTGGGAGAGCTGGCTTGTGCCTCATCGACGCCCGCAGCGGCGCCCGCTTCAGGGCCGCTCAGCTTGAGCCGGTCGGTCAGCTCATCCTCGCCGGGCGCGAGCTCTCCGACATCACCGGTCTCGATGAGGCTGCCATCGGGCGAGACGCGGAGGGGGAACACGCCGTCGATGTCGATCGTGCGGAGGTCGATGACGATCTGCTCACTCGTCGCACGGTCGACGACGCGCGTCATGATCTCGTTGCGGAGCTCGTCTGCGTCGGCAGCGATGATGCGCTCGACCGAGTCGCCTTCCCGAATCTCGCCGACGCCGTCGCGACGGATCAGCACCTCCAGTGCGAGGACGTCCGGTTCGGCAGTGGTCATTGCAGCTCTTCTCACTTCAGGAGTTCGACGGGACGAATCCCAGACCGACAACGCTATCGCGTTCGGCTTCAAGGTCGGCGACCGTGGCCGCGAGGCGTGTACGCGTGAGCTCGCTGAGTTCGAGACCCTGCACGACCTCCCACTCCCCGCCCTGCGAGGTCACAGGAACACCAGCCACGAGACCCTCGGGAATCCCATAGTCGCCACGGGAGGGCAGAGCCGCGGTTGTCCAGTCGCCGATTGGAGTGCCGAGCACCCAGTCCCGCACGTGGTCGACTGCCGCGGAGGCCGCCGATGCTGCGGAGGAAGCTCCTCGCGCCGTGATGATCGCGGCTCCCCTCGTGGCGACGGTGGTGACGAATTCGCCGTCCACCCAGGCGTCGTCTGCGATGCGCTCCCGAATCGGGACCCCGCCGATCGTGCCGTGGTCGACATCTGGCACCTGGGTGTTCGAGTGGTTCCCCCAGACGTGGATGCGCGACACCTCACCGGCACCGACGCCCGCCTTCGCGGCGAGCTGTGCGATCGCGCGGTTATGGTCGAGCCGCATCATCGCCGTGAAGCGCTCAGCGGGCACATCTGGCGCTGCCGCGCGCGCGATCGCGGCGTTGGTGTTGGCCGGGTTGCCGACAACCAGGACTCGGATGTCGTCGGCAGCATGCTGACCGATCGCGCGCCCCTGGGGCGCGAAGATGCCGCCGTTCGCCTCGAGCAGGTCGGCGCGGTCCATGCCGTCGCGTCGGCATCGATCCGACGAGCAGGGCGATGCTCGTTCCGTCGAAGGCCGCATCCGCGTCATCGAAGACGTCCACGGATCGCAGGAGTGGGAAGGCCCCGTCCGCGAGCTCCATCGCCGTACCCTCAGCCGACTTGACCGCCTGCGGGATCTCGAGCAGGCGCAGCTCGACCGGGGTGTCACCGAGCATGGAGCCCGACGCGATGCGGAAGAGGAGCGAGTAGCCGATGTTCCCGGCGGCTCCCGTGACAGTGATGCGAACTGGCGAGGTGCTCATGCATCCACCCTATTCGCCCGTACGCAGAAGCCCCGCACCCTGCCGAAACAGGATGCGGGGCTTCGCCAGTCCCTGGGGACGTCGAGAGTCGCCTACGCGGAAACTCGAGCGGCCAGGTTCTCGGCGATCGAGTTCATGAAGTCGTCGGTCGTCTGGTACGGCGTTCCCTCTCCGACAAGCGCCGCGAGGTCCTTCGTCATTTTGCCCGACTCGACGGTCTCGATGACAACTTCTTCGAGAGCCTGCGTGAAGTCGATGAGCTCCTGGTTGCCGTCGAGCTTGCCGCGGTGCGCGAGGCCGCGCGTCCAGGCGTAGATCGAGGCGATCGGGTTCGTCGAGGTGGGCTTGCCCTGCTGGTGCTGACGGTAGTGGCGCGTGACCGTGCCGTGCGCTGCCTCAGCCTCGACGACTTTGCCGTCCGGCGTTGTGAGCACGCTCGTCATGAGCCCGAGCGAGCCGAAGCCCTGCGCGACGGTGTCCGACTGGACGTCGCCGTCGTAGTTCTTGCAAGCCCAGACGTAGCCGCCCTCCCACTTGAGCGAAGCGGCGACCATGTCGTCGATGAGGCGGTGCTCGTACGTGATGCCGGCTGCGTCGAACTTCTCCTTGAACTCAGCCTCGAAGATCTCCTGGAAGATGTCCTTGAAACGACCGTCGTACTTCTTCAGGATCGTGTTCTTCGTCGACAGGTACACGGGGTAGCCGCGCGTGAGTCCGTAGTTGAGCGACGCACGAGCGAAGTCGGTGATGGACGCGTCGAGGTTGTACTGCACCTGGGCGATTCCGTCACCCGGGGAGTGGAAGACCTCGAACTTCTGCGGCTCGGAGCCGTCGTCCGGCGTGAACTCGACCGTGAGCTTGCCCTCGCCCGCGAAGCGGAAGTCGGTGGCACGGTACTGGTCGCCGAACGCGTGACGGCCAACGATGATCGGCTTGTTCCAGCCAGGCACGAGGCGCGGGATGTTCGAGATGATGATGGGCTCGCGGAAGATCACGCCGCCCAGGATGTTACGGATGGTGCCGTTCGGGGAGCGCCACATCTGCTTGAGGCCGAACTCCTCGACGCGTGCCTCGTCTGGGGTGATCGTCGCGCACTTGATGCCGACGCCGTGCTTCTGGATCGCGTGAGCCGCGTCGACCGTGATCTGGTCGTCCGTCTCGTCGCGCTTCTCGATGCCCAGGTCGTAATACTCGAGGTTCACGTCGAGATACGGGTGGATGAGCGTGTCCTTGATCTTCTGCCAGATGATGCGGGTCATCTCGTCGCCGTCGAGCTCGACAACCGTTCCTTCGACCTTGATCTTCGCCATAAAGTTCTCCTTCTGCGCGCGGTTTGCATACAGCCTACCGGGGCCGCATTCGGAGGAATACTCAGACGGACCGCTACTCTGCATGCATGAGCGAGCTGTATATCGAAGAGCTGTCCGCCGACAACATCGTCGCCGCCAACACGCTCACGCTGAAACCAGGCCAAGAGGCGTACGTCGCGCCCGTCTCCAACTCCATCTCGGAGGCCTACGTCAACCAGACGACGTCGTGGCCGAGGGTTGTTGTGCTCGACGGTCGCGTCGTGGGCTTCGTCATGGCGAACTTCGACGAAGACGCACCAGACGAGCTGTTCCGGGCCACGATCCTGCGCATGAACGTCGACGCCGACTTCCAGCGTCGCGGCATCGGGTCGTTTGCCGTGAAGGCCATCCTCGACGAGGCCGCTCGACGCGGCTTCGACAAGGTGACGACCATCTGGGAAGAGGGCGATCTGGGACCAGGCGACTTCTTCCGCGGCCTCGGCTTCATCGTCACGGGCGAGACCCAGTACGGGGAGACGGTTGGCGAGCGCGAGCTCAGCCAACACGGCACGGGTTCTCTGTAGTCGGTTCCCCCCAAATCGCTGCCCGGCGTTTCGCCCTCTCGCAGGCCCGCGAGAGGGCGAAACGCCGGGCAGCGATCGTGGATGGCGATGCGGGATGCGCGATGCGGGATGCGGGATGCGCCTAGTAGGCGCGGGCCGACAGGCAGGTGACGCCGCCCTCGAGCTTCTCGAACTCCGAGAGGTCGATCGTGACGACGTTGTAGCCGAGGCGCTTCACGAGCTTCGCGGTCGCGGGGGCCGCTGCCGAGACGAGGACGGTGTCCGAGTCGAGGGGCAGGATGCTCGCGCCAAGCAACTCGGGTGCCTCGATGTAGCCGCCGAAGAGCGAAGGCTGCTCAAGCGCCGGCGTCCACGCGATGATGGTGCCGTCTGGTAACGCCGTCGCGACGCTCTTCAGGTGCAGAGCACCCTTGATGGGAACCGCCACCACCCGGTAGCCGAGGTCGAGGGCGATTTCCCGGAGCGCCCGGATGCCCTCAGCGTTGGTGCGGGTCGAGGCCCCAACGTAGACCGTGTCGCCCGCGAGCAGCACGTCGCCGCCGTCGAGTGTGGCTGGAGCCTCGATCTCCATCGTCACGAACTCCGTCTCGGCGAGGGCCGCGCGCACGCCTGGCAGCTCGGCTCGACGGGATGCTGCTCCGCTGCGGCCCAGGATCGCGACCTGACCGAGCACAACAACCTGGTCCTCCGTGAAGACCGAGTCCGGCATCGTCTCAGCCGCTGGAACCTCGCGAGTCTCCCAGCCGTGCTCGTCGAGCAGCGCCACGTAGGACTCCCACTGCTCGTTGGCGCGATCTCGGTCGACCTCGGCTCGCTCCTGGAACGTGACCTGCGCATCCTGCGGGTTGGCTGCGGGGATGCGCACAAGCGCGAGCTTCCTGCTCGACTCTGCGAACCGGCGGAGCTCCCCGGAATGCGCGACGCGGCCCGACACATCCTGGAGCATGTCAGCGACCTGGCGGCGGAACAGCGAGGGACCGATGAGGGCAGTGAAGACCGTCCCTGACACGAGGAACACGAAGTTGAGTCCGAAGAACTCGGTGAAGATCGCCGACCACGTCTCACCGGTGAACTCGGCACCTCCCGTCGCGAGTCGCACCACGTAGCCCACGGTGCCGGCGACAACCGTCACCACAAGACCGGCGATCGCGGAGATCCACCAGTTGCGGAGCCACCCGAGCCAACCGACAAGCGTCACGAGGACCAGCAGGATGAGCACCGAAAGCGAGTAGAAGTCGAACGTGTCCGTGAGCGTCGTGAGCGGCGAGAGGACCATCGTCAGGTCTCGCTCGTTCATGACCACAAGCGAGGTGAGGAGCGTCGCCAACGCGACGCCCATGGCCGCGACGAGGGCCGCGTTGAAGCGCGTTCCGCCGTCGAGCTCGCTCACGCGGGTGACGGGCTGGGAGTTCTTGGTGCTCAATTGCTGCTCTCGTGTGTGTCGTATGCGGGCGAGCTGCCGCCAGCTTCAGGCGGCGCTGGCCGTCGCGAATCAGTGGAAGAAGTGGCGCTCGCCGGTGAAGTACATCGTCACGCCGGCCTTTTCGGCGGCAGCGATGACCTCTTCGTCGCGGATGGACCCTCCCGGCTGCACGACGGCGCTCACGCCCGCCTCGAGGAGAACCTCCAGGCCGTCCGCGAACGGGAAGAACGCGTCTGACGCGGCGACCGAGCCGGCGGCCCGCTCCCCCGCACGCGAGACGGCGAGGTGGCAGGAGTCGACACGGTTGACCTGTCCCATGCCAACACCGACGGATGCGCCGTCGGAGGCAAGCAGGATCGCGTTCGACTTCACCGCACGGCAGGCGCGCCAGGCGAACTCGAGGTCTTCAACGGTCTGGCCCGCCGCGGGAGCGCCGGCCACGAGCGTCCATCCCTCGATCAGTGACGCGTTCGGCTCAAAGCGGTCGGCACCCTGCACGAGGAAGCCGCCTGAGATCTGACGGACCTCGCGCTGCTCAAGAGCAGGGTCGGCGGGGAGCTGCAGGAGGCGGATATTCTTCTTGGCGCTCAGCACCTCGAGCGCCTCCGGTGCGAAGCTCGGGGCGATGACGACCTCGGTGAAGATCTTGGAGAGCGTCTGCGCCATCTCGAGTGACACCTCGCGGTTCGCGGCCACGACGCCACCGTAGGCGCTGACCGGGTCGCAGGCGTGTGCGCGGCGGTGTGCCTCGGCGATGGCCTCAGCGGGCGCGAGTCCCTCGGGCGCCACGGCGATGCCGCACGGATTGGCGTGCTTGATGATGGCGACGGCGGGCGACGTGTGATCGAACGCCGCTCGGAGCGCCGCGTCGGCATCGACGAAGTTGTTGTACGACATCTCCTTGCCGTGGAGCTGCTCTGCCTGTGCGATGCCGCGACCGTCAGCGCGACCGTAGACCGCGGCGACCTGGTGCGAGTTCTCGCCGTAACGCAGCGCCGCGAGCCGGGTGCCCTCGATCGTGAACGAGCTCGGCAGCTCCTCCGTGGCAGCCGTCGACGCCGCGCCAGCTTCTGTGCCTCCTGATTCGACGTCAGCGATGTGGGACACGAACCACGCTCCGACGGCCTGGTCGTAGCTGGAGGTGTGCTGGAAGGCCGCCGCCGCGAGCGCGCGACGGGTCTCGAGCGTCACGCCCCCGCCGGCGATCTCGTCGAGCACCGTGGCGTAATCGCTTGGCGAGGTCACGATCGTGGCGTTCGCGAAGTTCTTGGCGGAGGCACGCACAAGCGCAGGCCCGCCGATGTCGATCTGCTCGATGATCGCAGGCGCATCCGCCCCAGACGCCACCGTCTCGACGAACGGATACAGGTTCACGACGATGAGTTCGAACGGCGCGATGCCGAGCTCGTCGAGCTGGCGCACGTGGTCGGCGATACGACGATCCGCGAGGATCCCGGCGTGCACGCCTGGGTGGAGGGTCTTGACCCGACCGTCGAGCGATTCGGGGAACCCGGTCACCTGCTGCACGTCGGTGACGTCGTAGCCGGCCTCGCGGATGGTCTTAGCTGTGGAGCCAGTCGAGACGATCTCGACGCCGGCGGCCTTCAGGCCAGCGGCGAGGTCGATGAGGCCGCTCTTGTCGCTCACCGAGACGAGCGCACGCTTGGGCTCGATGCGCTCGAGAGTGACCAGCGATCCGTTGGAGGATCCGTGGGAGGCGGGGGTGCTCATGCGGTGGCTCTTTCCTCGAGTGCAATTTCGCCGGAGGCGACGCCTCTGACGGTGTCTTCCAGCAGACGGCGCTCCACGACCTTGATACGGCCGTGAAGCAGCTCCTCGGTGTCGCCGGGGAGCACGGGGATGCGGACCCGATCGATGATCGGTCCGGTGTCGACACCGTTGTCGACGATGATGATGGAGGCACCCGTTTCGGCGACGCCGGCCTCGAGGGCGTCGCGCACGGCGTGGGCGCCGGGGAACTCAGGCAAATACGCGGGGTGGGTGTTCACCAGGCGTGGAGAAAGCGCATCCACCACCGCCGGCGGGACGAGCCGCATGAAGCCGGACAGCAGGGTCAGGTCGGGCTCGAAGTGCTGGATCCGCGCGAGCAGCTCCTCGCCCCACGCCGCCCTGTCCGCGAAATCCTTCGGCCGCACGACAAACGACGGGATGCGGAATTCCTCCGCGAGCGCGAGGCCAGCAGCCTGCGTATCCGCACCGATCGCGACGATCTCAGCGTCGATGGGCGACTCGGACTCGGCGGAGCTCCGGAGTGTCTCGAGCAGCGCACGCAGGTTCGAACCCGCGCCGGAGATGAGGACAACTACCTTGAGCACCGGGTCAGTCTAGTCGAGTGGGCAATCGAGTCGTCTCTCGAAAGACCATCCAACCGGTCTCTCAGTCGTCGAGGTCGATGTCGGCGTAGATGTCCGGCTCGTCGTCGTACCGCGGGTTCTCGACCTTGAGCCGCTTGGCTCGGCGGATCTCGGACGTCTGGCGTTCCGCTGGCGGATCGTCCGCCCTAATCTCGAGCGCTGTCCCCGGCTTCCGCTCGGCCTCACCCGGATCCTCGAAGCGCTTCGAGACGGCGTCGGCAACCCAGGGGCGCTCGTCGGCGCTCTCGCGGGTCGAGCGACGCTTGGTCGCGCGTGGCGTGGGAGCGACTGCGGATTCGCGCAGTGGCGCCTTGCTCGTCGTCGGTTTGGTGGACGTCGCTTTGGTCGACGCCTGTGCCTTGTCGTTCCCACGGTCGGCCCGCGCGACGCTTGAGCTACTGGGGTGCTCAGCCTCGTCGGACTCGTCATCGTCGAACTGCTCAGCGGAGAGCGGGACCAGCGCGCCGACCAGGGCACCGAGCGCGAGGGTCCCGAACGCGCTCGCCCCGGTCAGCAGGGGGAAAGGGCCGACATCAGCAAGTCGCCCAGGCCCAGCCGAGCCACCCGCGACGAGCGCAAGCACCCCGATGGCCACTGCCGCAACACCAGCGGCGGCAAGCGCGATCGAGATGCGAGACCAAACCCCGCGCGCAGCTCCGGCAGGGGCGTGCATCCGCACACCGACCATCGCAAGCAGGCCGACCAGGACCGGAACGGCGATGACCGAGATCGCGAGCAGCGGCGGCGACGCGGGGATCGCGCCGAGTAGGGGGAGCACCGGCATCGGGCCCACGAGCGTCTCAGAGGGCGTCACCTGCGAGCCCGTGCCGATCGCGAAGCCGGTACCGAGCATCCAGGCAGCGGACCAGACGACGCCGTTCACGGCGACCACCAACTGACTCAGACCGACGACGATCGAGCTGGTGACGTCGAGCGGCAGCGACTGGAACAGGGCCAGGATGCTCGCGAGCCCAACCACGACCGCGATGACGAGGAGCACGGCACCGGCCCCGAGCACGCCGCTGATCATGATGCCAGCGGCTCTGAGCCCCTGCGTGAGCATGGCCCGCCCGCGGTCCTCGAGCGCCGAGACGGCGGAGTCGACCGGCGCGACCTGCCAACCCCGTGCACCCGCAAACGCGGAGGCGAGGAAGACGACGCCACCGACGATCGTGGTCTGCCACACACCGATGTCGATGCCACGGCCGCTCGCGGCGACCGAGACGCCAGCCGCGCAGGCCCCGAACACGGCGGTCGTGAAGAAGAGACCAGGCCAGATCACGTCCGAGCCAGCACGGATGCGGACCCCGGTGACCCGAGCCAGCCACACCGTGATGAGCGTGAGACCAAGCGGCATGACCCGAAGCGTGAAGGCCACCGCCTCGCTGCCAGCCGGCAGGAGGCCGGAGCTCGGATCGATCGTCGCCCCCACGAAACCACCGAGTGAGAGCGCCCAGATAGCGGCCGCGTACTGGAAACCCGCCAAGAAGTCGCTGCCGAAACCTGCCGTCGCCAGTTGCACCGCGACGACTGCGATCAGTGGGACGCCGAGGCCGACCGCGGCCGCGACAAGAGCGTCGACGGCGGAGTACAGGTACGTGATCGGGCGAGGCATAGCACCCCGACGATAGCCGCTAACCTGCCGGAATGACTGGATCAACAGGCCCGCACCAGATGACTGACATCCGCGACGCGATCGACTCGCTCGATACGCGAATTGTCGCCCTCATCGGCGAGCGTCAGCGATGGGTCGAGCGCGCGGCCACCGCCAAGCGCGGGCAGGACACGGGTGCCGTGCGAGCCCCCGCCCGCGTCGAGCAGGTCATCAGCAAAGTGCGCGCGCTTGCCGAGAAGGCTGATGCGTCGCCCGAGGTCGTCGAAGCGACCTACCGTGCCATGATCGGCGCGTTCATAGAGCTCGAGCTGCGCGAGCACAGCGGCGAGGGCACTCCGGGTTCGGTCCCTGGTTCGGCCGCGGGATCGGCTGCGGAAGGAAACCCAGCCTCGGCCTCGGCCTGACCAACTTCCGTGCTGGATCCGCCCGCGGACGGGCGGAGGCGCCCCAACGGCGACATCTATCACGCGAGTTGGCCACGCCAGCGGCGGCGAGCCCGTGCGCGGCTGACCAACATGAGTGCAGAATCGGCCCGAATCGGGGCTTCAGGCCCGAATCATCGCGGTTTCGCACTCATGTTGGTCAGGACAGCCGGGGAATGCCGGGCACGCCCGCGGAACGGACAAGCAGACGAACGGAGGAACGGACAAGCAGACGAACGGAGGAACGGACGAGCAGACGAACGGAGGAACGGAGGAACGGACAGGCAGACGAACGGAGGAACGGACGAGCAGACGAACGGAGGAACGGAGGAACGGACAGGCAGACGAACGGAGGAACGGACGAGCAGACGAACGGAGGAGCGCACGAGCGGAGGAGCGGAGGAGCCGTGTGGGACACCGAAGCCGCGCGGGGACTCAGCGCTCGAGGAGCTGCTGGAATGGGCCGCCCGCGTGGCGGAGCTGCTCAGGCGAGCCGACTTCCACGACGCGTCCCGCGTCGAGGACCAGCACTCGATCCGTGTCGTCCAGCGCGTCGAGGCGGTGGCTGATCTCGAGAATGCTGCGCCCTTCTGCCCACACGGCAAGCCGTTCGCGGACAGTCCGTTCGGTCACGCCGTCGAGCGCGCTTGTCGCCTCGTCGAGCACCAACAGCTCGGGGCCGGCGAGCACGGCGCGAGCGATCGCGACGCGCTGACGCTGTCCGCCGGACAGACCTCCGCCCCGCTCTCTGACCGGTGTGTCGAGCCCCTTCGGCTGCTCGCGCACCCACTCATCGAGTGCCGCGACTCGCAGCGCGGCGAAGATCTCCTCGTCAGTGGCGCCCGGCCTCGCGAGCGCGACGTTCTGCCCAACGGTGCCGTCGCTCAGGTACGGGCGCTGCGAGACGAGCGCCGTGCGCGTTCGCAGTTCGTCGAGCGGGATGCGCGGCAGCGGTTCCGGCTCTCCATCCGGTCCTCGCCGCACTGACACCGAGCCCCGATCCGGGTCCCAGAAGCGGAGGGCGAGCGACGCGATTGTCGACTTCCCGCTGCCGGATGGGCCGACGACGGTGAGGTGCTCCCCCGCCCGCAGCTCGAAGCAAATGTCCTTGAGCACGGTGCGGGCTGGTGCGTCGTCATCCTTCGAGGAGGCAGCGTTCCCTCCGCCTGGGTAGGCGAAGTCGATCCCCTCGAAAGCGAGGGCCACCGGGTGCGCGCGTCCCTCGTTCGGTCCTGCGTTCGGTCCTGTGCGCGCTGCCGCCTCCTGGCGCGGCTGTGCACTCGCGTCGGTGACAAGCGGAAGCCGCTCCATGATTTCGCGCAGACGAGCGGCGCTCGCGAACGACGCGTTGAGGTCGGTGACGAAGCTCTCGACGGCCCGCGTTGGCACGAAGAGCCCGACGGCAACTGCGAGCGCTACGAGCAGTTGCGTCCACGTCTGGGTGCCGTCGACAACTCCCACGCTGCCGACGACAAGCGCCGCGAGCACCGAGCCCCATTGGAGGAGCACAACAAGCGCGCCCCGCACGGCCGAGATGCGGGAGGCGAGCGACGACGAGCGGACTCCTGCCTCGCTCCGCGCATCCATATCCTCGAGTCGAGCCGCGCCGTGTTCGAAGGCGAGGACCTCTCGGACGCCCACGACGGAATCGCTCACGTGCTGAGCGACGACGCCCTTCGCGGCGACCGCCTGCTGCGAGGCACGCCAGCTCGCCTTCCCACCGATGGCCGGGACGATGAAGACCACAAGCACCACGAAGGGAGCGATGGCAAGTGCGAGTGCCGCGCCCTGCGAGGCGCCGAGCCAGGTGAGCGCGATGGCGGGCACAAGCACCGCGGAGACAGCCGGCGGCGCCGTGTGCGCGAAGAAGACCTCGACTCGGTCGATGTCGCGTGTGGCCCGCTCGCTCAGCTCGCCGCTGCCTGCCCCCTCGGTGGCTGCAGGGGCCTGAGGCTCGAGGCGGGCGAAGAACAGGTCTCGGAGGCGCGCCAGCGCCGCGAACGCCACGAAGTGCCCGCTGAACTGCTCGAGATAACGCAGGACCGCCTTCGCCAACGCGAGTGCGACCATCGTGCCGAGCGCGGCCCAGAGGGAAAGTTGACCGGAGACGCCGAGCATGGCGACGACGAGGATCGCGATGCCAGCAAGCTGGCCGATGACTCTGAGCACGGTCGCGAGCGCAAGCGGCCAGAGGAGCGGGGCCGTCTGGCGTAGCAGCCACGAGACGAGCTGCGGCCTGGTCGCTTGTTGCGGCGACCGCTGCGGTTGCTCCTGAGCGGATGCGGCGCTCATCGACGCTCCCCTCGTTCGCGACTCAGATCGGCGCCGGAGGCATGCTCCGCGCGCTCGTTGGTGCTGCCGTTCGCCTTCTGGGCGCCGTTCGGCTCCTGGGCGCCGTTCGATTCTTCGGCGCCGAGGCTGATCACCCGGTCGGCCGCGAGGATGCTCGTCGGCCGATGCGAGACCATGACCACGGTGCGCCCCTCGGCGAGCCTCGCCAGAGCGCTCGTGATGAGACGCTCGGAGCGCAGATCGACCTGAGCGGTCGGCTCGTCGAGCAGCAGCACGCTCGCGTCGCGCAGGAACGCGCGGGCAATCGCGACGCGCTGTGCCTGGCCGCCGGAGATCGCGAGCCCGCTTTCACCGACCTGTGTCTCGAGGCCATCCGGTGCTCGCTCGAGGTCGTCGCGCAGCTCTGCCGCGTCGAGCGCCGCCCAGAGCTCCTCGTCGCTCGCGTCCGGCTTCGCGACACGCAGGTTCGCGGCGATGGTGCCCGTGAAGAGGAACGTGCTCTGCTCGACAACGGCGAGCCCGGCGCGCGCATCCGAGCTGCCGGCGGGTGCTCCCCCGACCAGCACGGTTCCCGCGCGAGGGGCCAGCAGGCCCTGGGCCAGCGTCAGAAGCGTCGACTTGCCTGAGCCGCTTGGCCCCGTGATGACAACCCGCTCGCCGACCTCGACCCGCAGCGAGTAGTCCGAGAGGACGGACTGCGAGCGCTCGTAGCCCGCAGTGACGCCGCGCAGCTCGAGGGCCGCCGTCGGGCGCCGGCTCGAACCCGAGGATGCTGCGTCGTCTCCCGGAGCCTCCGGTCTGCTCGGCCGAGCGGCGATCGCCGAGCTGAGCTCTCGCTCGGCGTTGCGGCCGGTCATGCCGATGTAGAAGAACTGGCCGACGATATCGACCGGCCCCGTCAGGAGAGTCGCGAGCAGCACAAGCGCGGCCGCCTGGCCCGGCGTGATGGCACCATCCCCGAGGCGCCAGATGGCGAGCCCAGCCGCCCCCGTGATCATGGCAAGCGAGAACACCGCATCGACGGCGAGGATCAGGACCTGGTTGCCCGCGAGCAGCCGCATGACACGGCGGCGGTTCTGCTCACCACGCATCCGGAGCTCGTCGCCCGTGCGGGTGGCCGCACGGTTGAGGGTGAGCGTCGTGAGTCCCTGGATGGCGCTGAGGAATGCTGCAGAGAGTTGCGCCGCGCTGCGCCGGTACGCGCCCGTCGAGGATCGGAACGCGCGCTGAACCGCGACGATGATGATTGGGATGAGAGGGACCAGCAGCAGGAGGAGCCCGGCAGTGAGGGGGTCGATCGCCCACGCGATGACCGCCAGGACGAGGATCGGCGTCGTCAGCGACGCGATGATCGGCCCGAGGAACCCTGCCCGGTAGGCGGAGGCACGTTCGACGGCAGCGGTAGCGGTGCTGACCAGGGAACCGGTTCGCTCACGGCCGAGCGCGAGCGGACCGACGCTGAAGAGCTGGCCGACCAGGAGGCGGCGCAGCGCGCGTTCGGTCGTGTTCTTGCTGCGCTGCACGACAAGCGTCGAAGCCGCTGCGGCGGCAGCGGAGGTGACCACCAGTGCTGCGAGCATGGTGATGGTTCCGAGGCTGAGCCTCTCGCCGGCGAGCGTTCCGTCGAGTACACGACCGACAAGGAGGAGGACGCCCGCGAGGGCAAGGGCCTGCAGCCAGCCGAGCACCAACGGCAGGGCGATCCTGCGCATCGGGGTTGCCGCGAGAATGCGCGGGTCGAGCGGCACGGGGGCGGCGCCTGGGCGCCCGCCAGGATGCCCACCCGGATGACCTCCAGGATGCCCACCCGGGTGACCTCCGGGATGTGCGCCCGGGGTTCCGGAAGATGGCGCGCCGGGCTTTCCGGCGGACGGCGCCCCTGGCTGCGCGCCTGGACGTCCGCCGGGGCGACCGTGCTGTCGTGCGGGGGCCGACTCTGGTCGAGGCACGTGCATCCTGTCTCGGATCTCGGTCCGCCGACGCTGAGCCGGCGGTTCGTTCGGGCGCGGCGCGACGGGGGACGCGATCCGGGCTGAGACGAATGGGCTGCAGTCCGTGTTCCCACGGGGCTGCAGCCCACTTCGTCGTGTGCAGAGCTGCTGCTCTGCGCTGGTTGCGAGGCGCCTGTCGGCACCCGGCTGCCTGCTAGAGCGCTGCGTAGACCTCGCGGAGGAGGTTGGCGGTCTCGGTGGGCGTCGTGCCGACACGAACACCTGCGGCCTCGAGGGCCTCCTTCTTCGCCTGCGCGGTGCCAGCGGAGCCGGTGACGATGGCTCCTGCGTGGCCCATGGTCTTGCCCTCGGGAGCCGTGAATCCGGCGACGTAGCCGACGACCGGCTTCGTGACGTGTGCCTTGATGTACTCGGCCGCACGCTCTTCAGCGTCTCCACCGATTTCGCCGATCATGACGATCGCCTTCGTGTCGGGGTCAGCCTCGAACGCCTCGAGTGCGTCGATGTGCGTCGTGCCGATGACGGGGTCGCCGCCGATGCCGATCGCGGTCGAGATGCCGAGGTCGCGGAGCTCGTACATCATCTGGTACGTGAGCGTGCCCGACTTCGACACGAGGCCGATGGGGCCCGCACCTGTGATGTTCGCGGGCGTGATGCCGGCGAGCGACTTCTCAGGCGAGATGATGCCTGGGCAGTTCGGGCCGATGAGGCGGGTCTTGCCGACGCTCTGCGCGTGCGACCAGGCCTCGGAGGAGTCCTTGACCGGGATGCCCTCGGTGATGGCCACGGCCAGCGGGATCTCCGCGTCGATGGCTTCGATGATGGCGTCCTTCGCGAAGGCCGGCGGCACGAAGATCACGGTGACGTTCGCGCCGGTGGCCTCGATGGCCTCCTTCACGGTGCCGAAGATCGGGAGTTCCTTGCCTGCGAGCTCGAGCGTCTGCCCGGCCTTGCGAGGGTTGGTGCCGCCGACGATGTTGGAGCCGGCTTCGAGCATGCGCGTGGCGTGCTTGGAGCCCTCCGAGCCGGTGATGCCCTGAACGATGATCTTGGAGTTCTCGTCGAGGAAGATCGACATTGTTGTTCCTTCTCTGCTTTTCTTCGGGCGACTCAGGCGCGGGCGGCGAGCTCGGCGGCCTTGTCGGCTGCTTCGTCCATGGTGGCGACGACGGTCACGAGGGGGTGGTTCGCCTCGGCGAGGATGCGACGCCCCTCCTCGACGTTGTTGCCGTCGATGCGGACGACGATCTGCTTCGTGGCGGCGTCGCCCAGCGTGTTGAGTGCGCCGACGATGCCGTTGGCGACGGCGTCGCACGACGTGATGCCGCCGAAGACGTTCACGAAGACCGACTTGACCTGCTCGTCGCCGAGGATGACGTCGAGGCCGGCGGCCATGACCTCAGCGGATGCTCCGCCTCCGATGTCGAGGAAGTTGGCGGGCTTCTGTCCGCCGTGCTTCTCGCCTGCGCCGGCGACGACGTCGAGCGTCGACATGACGAGGCCAGCACCGTTTCCGATGATGCCGACGGATCCGTCGAGCTTCACGTAGTTGAGGTCGTGGGCCTTGGCCTTGACCTCGAGCGGGTCGAGTCCGCCTGCGGCCTCGGCGAGCGCGACGTGGTCAGCGTGACGGAACTCGGCGTTCTCGTCGATCGTGACCTTGCCGTCGAGCGCGACGATGTCGCCGCCCTTGGTGAGGACAAGCGGGTTGACCTCGACGAGCGTCGCGTCTTCCTGGTTGTAGACCTCGTAGAGCTTGACGAAGACGTCAGCCACCTTGCCGACGAGCTCTTCTGGGAAGTTCGCGGCGCGCGCGATCTCCTCGGCCTTGGCTGCATCGATGCCACGGATGGGGTCGACCGCGACCCGTGCGAGAGCCTCGGGCTTTTCGACGGCGAGCTGCTCGATCTCCATGCCACCCTCGACGCTCGCCATGGCGAGGTACGAGCGGTTGGCGCGGTCGAGGAGCACGGAGAAGTAGAACTCCTGGTCGATGTCCGCGCCCTGCGCGATCATGACCTTCTCGACGATGTGGCCCTTGATGTCGAGACCCAGGATGGCCTCGGCCGCGGTGAACGCCTCATCTGGGGTCTTCGCGAGCTTGACGCCGCCGGCCTTGCCGCGCCCGCCAACCTTGACCTGAGCCTTGACGACGGTCACGCCGCCGATCTTCTCGGCTGCGGCCTTCGCCTCCTCGGGCGTGTAGGCCACGAGTCCCTGGAGAACTGGAACACCGTGGGCGTCGAATACATCTCGCGCCTGGTACTCAAAGAGATCCACGTTTCATCCCATCCGCGACGCGTCGTCGCGTTCGTTCGCCCGAGCCTTCGGATTCTCGCGCTCGAGCCTTCAGAATTTGCAGAGCGGACCGCATCGCCGGCAGGCAGTGTGTGCCCGCCGCCCGGCAAAACACGTCCGTCGTTCAGCCTAGTGCCAGCGCGGCACTCAGTTGGTCAGCTTCTCGATCGGAGCGAGTTTCACGAGCAATTTCTTGCGCCCCGCGCTGTCGAAGTCGACCTCCGCGATTCGTTTCGCCTCGCTGCCGAGGATCGCGCGCACGGTTCCCTCTCCGAAGTCGACGTGCGTGATGCGGTCCCCCGCGACGAGCTCCATGCCGCTGTTGTCGCGCATCTGGCCGGTGACTTCGTTGATCCACTTCTGCTTCGGCTTGGCCTTTGGCGCGGTCTCGCGCCCAGCATCCGAGTCGCGGAAGCGAACGGCGCTGGAGAAGCCTGCACTGCCGGAGTCGGATGCGCTTCTGCCGTAGCCGCCCGCCGTTCCGTAGCCCTCGCTGCCAAGCGGCTTGCGTGCGGAGGCGACCGACCGCTGGTCGTAACCGCCACGGCCGCCCGCAGAACCGGGCGAGACCCTCCACTCGATGAGCTCTGACGGGATCTCCTGCAGGTAGCGGCTCGGCAGCGACGCGGCGGTCTCGCCGAACTGCGAGCGCATCATGGCGAGGGACAGGTGCAGGCGCTTGCGAGCGCGGGTGATGCCGACGTAGAACAGGCGCCGCTCTTCCGCGGGACCGCCTGGCTCGTCGGCAGCGATGCGGTGCGGCAGGAGCTCTTCCTCGACGCCCGTGATGAAGACCGAGTCGTACTCGAGCCCCTTCGCGGTGTGGAGCGTCATGAGAACAACGGCGCCCGACTCGTCGATGAGGTCGTCTGCGGCTGCGACGAGTGCGACATCGGTGAGGAAGTCGATGACGGAGCCGCCCGCGTTGTTCTTGTCGAACTCCGCGGCAACCGAGATGAGCTCCTCGACGTTCTCGGCCCGGGCCTCGTCCTGGGGGTTCCCGGTCTGGAGCAGCTTCTCGAGGTAGCCGGTGCCCTTCACGATGGTCTTGAGCGTCTGGCTGACTGTCTTGCGCCCGGTCGGCGAGTCGATGTCGAGGCCGGCCGTGGCGTCGTCGAGCAGCTTCGCGAGCTGAGCGATCGCACCGGTGACCTTCGGCCCGAGACCAAGCTCACCGGCCCGTCGCATGGCGTCGCGGAACGTGATGTTGTACCTGTTCGCGAAGTCCCAGATGGCGGTCTCGGTCGCGGGGCCGATCGATCGCTTCGGGGAGTTGAGGATGCGCCTCGTCGACATCTCGTCCGCCGGGTTGACGAGGGCCGTGAGGTACGCGACGAGGTCCTTGATCTCCGCGCGCTCGTAGAACTTCGTGCCGCCCACGAGGCGGTAGGGCACGGCGGAGCGGATGAAGATCTCTTCGAGCGCGCGCGTCTGCGCGTTGGTGCGGTAGAACACGGCCATGTCGTTGTAGCTCTGGCCGGCGTCGCGGAGCTTGTGGATCTCATCCGCCACGAACTGCGCCTCGTCGTGCGCCGAGAACCCGGTGAAGCCGACGATCTTCGCGCCTTCCCCACCGTCGGACCAGAGCTTCTTGTCGACGCGGTCGAAGTTGTTGCGGATCACGGCGTTGGCTGCCGAGAGGATGTTCTGCGTCGAGCGGTAATTCTGCTCGAGCAGCACGACCTTCGCGTCCGAGAAGTCGCGTTCGAACTCGCTGATGTTGCGGATGTCAGCGCCGCGGAACGCGTAGATCGACTGGTCGGAGTCGCCGACAACCGTGAGCGAGGCGCCGGGGATTCCGCCGCGCTCGTCCAGCTCCATGCGGGTGTCGAACGGCACGTGCTGCGGCTCGACGGACCTCGTGAGTTCGCGGATGAGCGAGTACTGGGCGTGGTTCGTGTCCTGGTACTCGTCGACGAGGACGTGGCGGAACCGACGCTGGTACTGGGCCGCGACGTCGGGGAACGCGCGCAGCATCCACACGGTCTGCGAGATGAGGTCGTCGAAGTCGAACGCGTTTGCCCGGCGCAGCGACTGCGTGTACTGCCGGTAGATGTCGAGGAACATCGCGTCGCGCGGGTCGCTCATGTTCGCCTGGCGCGCGAAGCCATCGACGTCGGTGAGCTCGTTCTTGAGCTTCGAGATGCGCGACTGGACGCTCGAGACGGTAAAGCCGAGCACATCGGCCTCCAACGACTTCACGATGCGCTTGATGAGCGCCTTCGAGTCGGCGGAGTCGTAGATCGTGAAGCTCGTCGTGAAGCCGAACTTGTCGGCCTCCCGCCGAAGGATCCGAACGCAGGCCGAGTGGAAGGTCGAGATCCACATGCCATCCGCTGCACCGCCGACGATGTGCTGGATGCGCTCCCGCATCTCGGCAGCGGCCTTGTTGGTGAAGGTGATGGCGAGGATCTGGCTCGGCCAGGCCTCGCGGGAGGCGATGAGGCCCGCGATGCGGTGCGTCAGCACTCGCGTTTTACCAGACCCCGCTCCGGCGACAATCAGCAACGCGGGGCCGCGGTAGGTGACGGCTTCCTTCTGTTGCGGATTGAGCCCGTCGAGGAGTTCGTTTTCAGAGGCTCCATCACTTGGAGGGAATGGGAAGACTGGTGGCAGTAGCGTCATGACACGTTGATTGTAGGTGCGGCCACCGACATCCCGTGGGCCGCGGAAGGGAATCACCTTGACCACGCAGCTCTCCCCCACCCGTCGCGCGCTCGGCGGGACGCTCTCCGTCTCCCCCATCGCCCTCGGCGGCAACGTCTTCGGCTGGACGGCCGACCGCGATGCGTCGTTCGCGATCCTCGACGCGTACGTCGAGGCCGGCGGCAACTTCATCGACACCGCCGACGTCTACTCGGCCTGGATCCCGGGCAACTCGGGCGCCGAGTCGGAGACGATCATCGGCGAATGGATCCGCGCGCGCGGCCGCCCCGAGGACCTCGTCATCGCGACCAAGGTCGCGCAGTTCGCCAAGCGCCCCGGGCTCGGCGCAGGCAACGTCCGCGCCGCCGTCGATGACAGCCTCCAGCGTCTTGGCGTCGAGCAGATCGACCTCTACTACGCGCACCGCGACGACCCGGAGACGCCCATCGAGGAGACGGCTGGCATGTTCTCCGAACTCGTCGACGCCGGCAAGATCAAGGCCATCGGAGTCTCGAACTACTCGCCAGCGCGACTCCGCGAATGGCTTGCGGCCGTCGAGCACGGCCGACTGCACCAGCCCACCGCGTTGCAGCCCGAGTACAACCTGCTCGAGCGCGACATCGAGGGCGAGCTCCTGCCGCTCGCCCGCGAGTCCGGCATCGGCGTCGTACCTTACTTCGCCCTCGCGCACGGCTTCCTGACTGGCAAGTACCGCAAGGACACCGAGGTCGACTCGGCTCGCGCCAGCTCGGTCGAGCAGTACCGGACGGACCACGGCTACGCGATCGTGGATGCGGTCGCTGACATAGCGGATGCCCACGGCACCCAGCCTGGGACCGTGGCGCTCGCCTGGCTGGCGGCTCAGCCCGGAGTGGTCGCTCCCATCGCGAGCGCCCGCACCGCCGAGCAGCTCCCGCTCATCACCGATGCGTTCACCCTTGAGCTCACCGAAGATGAGCTGAAGACCCTGAACCAGGTCTCCGCGAAGGCCTAGGCAGGCCCAGCGCCCGCGCGCGCTACCCAGCGCCGGCGCAAGCCACAGCGGTGCGAGGGACAGAAGTGCGAGCCACAGAAGTGCGAGCCACAGAAGTGCGAGGGATGCAGATTCCCGGGAACGGGAACCTGCATCCCTCGCACTTCTGTCGTCGGGATGAGCCCCGTGTCGTCGGGATCAGCCTCTAGCGTCGGAAGGCCTCGTCGATGACCGCGCGCACCCGATCGGGCGCATCCGCGAACACTCCGTCGACGCCAGTTCGCAGGATGCCTCGCCAGTACTCCTCGGGGCGTCCCGCGAGCGCGGGCGGCAGGAAGTCGTCCTCGGGCCTCAACGTCCACGTGAACACCTTGAGCCCCCTGGTGTGCGCACGCTCGACGAGCACACGGCCGGCGTGCGGATGCGCGGCGCCGGCTTCGTCTGACACTCCCAGCAGCAGGTGGCTGGGGCTGATGCCATCCGCCCACTCGGCGATCGCATCCAGCCCGGAGTCAGTCAGGTCGCTGGCGTAGTCGCGGGCGGCCGGGCCGTCTTGCGCCAGTCGGTCGTGCGGGGTGCCCTCGCTGTCGATGAGGTAGATGAGGGCAGCGTCGCCGGCAAACCCTCGCCGACGCACCTCGCGCAGCACGTCACCTTCGAAGCTCTCGATCACGAGGCCATCAAGCGCCGGAGTCCCCCAGAGGCCCGCCAGCTCCCGTTCGAGCAGCTCCGCGAGATCGAACCCGAGACCCCGGAACCAGCTCGCGTGTTTGAGCTCGATCACGAGGCGTGGCCGCGCTCCTCGCTGCGTCCGCTCATCGCCGACGAGCTCGACGAGGTCTCTGAGCCGCAGCAGTGAGAACGTCCCGTCGTGCGCCGTGTTGGCTGGCCGGATTTGCGGGATCCGCTCCACGGCGCGGAGCGAGCGAAGCTGCTCCCACGTGTAGTCGTGGGCGAACCAGTCCGTGAGCGCGCCGTCCGGCGTCGACATCTCCCGCGCGCGCCCGAACTCGGTGCTGCGCTCAGCGATGTTCGTGCTCGCCCCGAGCATCGGCTCGTGCCGGATGAGGAGCACCCCGTCGCTGGTCGGGACGACGTCGGGCTCGAGCGCATCGGCCCCCTGCCGCAGGGCGAGGAGGTACCCCGCGCTTGTGTGCTCCGGCAGATACGCAGGGGCACCCCGGTGCCCGATCAGCAGGGGCGAGGTGGGGCGGATGGGCGCGTTCACGCGCGTATTCTGCCGCACCCAGGCGTAGCGTTGGCGTCATGCCGCGAATTCGTTCCTTCTATCGCGCTGGCGGGGGCTACGCGCTCCCGCTCATCGTGGATCTTCTCCTCATTGTGGTGTTCGCCATCATCGGGCGGATGAGCCACTCGGAGGGCGTCTCGCTTGCTGGGATCGTCACGACGGGGTGGCCGTTTGTGCTTGGTCTGCTTGCTGCGTGGGTGCTCGTGACGCTGTTCCGCTGGCGGCCGTGGCGGCCGTTCCCCGCCGGCGTCTTCGTCTGGGTCGTGACGGTCGGCGGCGGCATGCTTCTGAGGCTCGCGATCGGAGACACCGCCGAGGTCGCGTTTGTCATCGTCGCCTCGATCGTGCTCGGCGCGTTTCTGCTGCTCCCCCGCCTGCTCCTCGACACGGGCCGCGAGACTCGTCCGCGTGTCAACGCGTCCGCCGGCGTCCGCTGAGGGCGCACAGCTCCAGGCTGTTTTCACGAACTCTTTCGCTAGAATCCCGGGAACCCCGTCTCTGGCGGGCATCTTGACCTTCGACACAGAACGGACTCACGGACAGCCATGGCGAATTCCGCGCTAGAACGCAACCCTTACTTCAACGGGGAGGCACGCAGGCAGCACGGCCAACAGTTCGGTCAGGCACCCGCGGGTCCTTCGTACGGCAATGCGCCTGCCGCACCGGCTTACGGGCAGCAGCCTCCCGCCCCACTTTCCGCAGACCAGCTGAACGCTCAGTTCCAGGCTCCGCCCGCAACTCCAGATCAGATGGAACGGATGTCCTACGAGGACACCATCGCGAAGACAGCCGGCCTCTTCGGCATCGTGCTGGTCGCGGCGGCCGTCGCCTGGTTCGTCCCGATGCTCATGATCGTCGGCGCGATCGGTGCACTTGTTCTTTCGCTTGTGCTGGCTTTCCAGCGCGAGCCCAAGACGGGCCTCATCTTCGCGTTCGCCGCGGCAGAGGGCCTCCTGGTCGGTGGACTCTCGTCGATCCTGGAGGCGCAGTTCCCGGGCATTGCCATGCAGGCCGTCCTTGCGACGTTCTCCGTGGTCGCCGTGACGCTTGTGCTGTTCCGCTTCGGCAAGGTCCGCACCTCCCCTCGTATGACGAAGATCGTGCTCGTCGCGATGCTCGGCTACGCGCTCTTCTCGCTCATCAACTTCGGCATGATGATGTTCGGCTTCGAAAGCGCCGCAGGGCCGTGGGGCATGCGCTCCATGGAGGTCTTCGGCATCCCGCTCGGCGTGATCCTCGGCATCTTCGCCGTCCTCATGGGTGCATACATGCTGGTCATGGACTTCGAGCTCATCAAGAACGGCGTCGAAGGCGGCGCTCCCCGCAAGTACGGCTGGATCGGTGCGTACAGCCTCGTCTCCACCGTCGTCTTCATCTACGTGGAGATCATCCGCGTCCTCGCCATCCTGCGCGGCAACAACTAGCGTATTAACGCACGCACGCACGAGGAAGGGCCGCTCCGAGAGGAGCGGCCCTTTTCGTGGGTTATAGGCCAAAACGTGTGGATGGAATCCTGATCTAGGGCCTCCGTTGCAGGCGTGTCGAGGGGTGGTCTTAGTCCGGGACCCTTAGTCGTGGGAAACGACGCCAACACGACGACTTGTTTGGTATGCGGGCAACGGCTCGTGAAGAACGGGAAGACTCCCGCGGGGACGCAACGGTGGCGGTGCTTGAACTGCGGGTCCTCGTCCGTCAGGAAGCGCGCTGACCTCGCCCGCAGGAACGAGTTGAGGGAGTTCCTGCAGTGGCTGCTCGGGAAGCAGTCCCAGCAAGAGATCACGAACACGAAAACCGGGCGCTCGCTCCGGCGACGAACCTCGTGGTGCTGGGAGATCGAGCCGACGCTGGGGCCGGTCGAGTCGACGTACCCGGTCGTGCTCATCGACGGGATCTATCTCGGGTCGTGGTGCCTGCTAATCGCGGTCACTGAGGAGTTGCAGGTCCTGGCGTGGCAGTGGTGCTCGAAGGAGTCAGCCGCCGCCTGGACGGCCCTCCTGACGCGCATCCCGGCCCCTCTTGTGGTGGTCTGCGACGGCGGTTCCGAGTTCGCTTCGGCAGCTCGCTCCTGCTGGCCGGACACGAAGATTCAGCGGTGCGTGTTCCACGTCCAGATGAACATTCGCCGCCACCTCACTCTCCGACCACGGAGCCAAGCGGGCAAAGATCTCTTGAAGCTCTCGAGGGCAATATCTCGGGTCGTCGATCCGGATTCCGCGATCAAGTGGCAGCTGGGGTTGCAGGCCTGGTGGCAGCAGCAGGGGCACCTCACGAAGCAACGCTCGAGCGATGGATGGTCCTCGTGGTGGACCCATGACCGGCTGAGGAAAGCGTGGCTACTGCTGAGCAAGCTCTCCGGGAACGGACATCTGTTCGCGTACGTCTCCCACGGGAACGCGCGCACCACGAGCCCCCTCGAGGACGGCATCAACAACGGCATCCGCACCACGTTGCGCAATCACCGCGGGATGAGCGAGGCACACATGAAACGCGCCGCGGAATGGTTCCTCTACACGCGCGAGCTCACCATCGAGCACGCCTACGCGCTCATCCCGACGACGCTCACGACAGCGACCCTCGAGTCGAGCGCCGCACTTGATGAGACCGACGACTCGGCCGCTCTCGTCGCGTTCTACGACACCACCCTCAGCGCCGAGGAAGGCCTCTGGAACCGCTCAGGCTGGGCAGGCAGGTCATGACACGCGCGAGCTCATACACACGTTTTGGCCTATAAGCCCTTTTCGTGCGTCACTGAACGATCGGGCAAGACGGTGACGAGGGCATGGACCTCCCTGCCTCACATCCTTCATCTTCGTCTTCGCTCCGGAAATCAGACCTGGTCGAGTCCAAACTTGTACATGCCGAGGGACAGACGGCGCGCAGACGGTTGAGAGGACCAGTGTATCTCGTTCTTCGAGGAAACACCGTGGACGGTCTTCGCTCAGAGATCATCGCGTGAGCGCATCTCGAGCCCCATGCGCACAAGTGCCGCAACGCCTGCTTCCAGCCGGTTTGGGCCGCAGACTGTGTTCTCGTGAAGACGCCTGCCAGCGACATTCATTGTGCGCGCCACATGAGTGTGAGGCCGTAGTTCCTATTCCGGTGAGTGCGTGCAACACACTTAGGCAGCCGGACAGAACGATACATAATCACGCTTTACCCCGAAGTACACGACTTACGAGCAATCCAAACGCCATCAGAACAACGTAGGTAACAACCCCGCCAACCAATAGAAGGTCGTTTCCAGCAACCTGAGTGCCGCCTTCGCAGATGCCCGCCTGCGACGTTACTGACGCAAGCAAAATATTCCCCGCAGTCACGACGCCAGCTGCAGCAAAAATCACCATCTCAGGCTGGAAAGGCAGCAGGCCACCAATAAGCAGCACAACGATTATTCCCAAGACAATGACGGGGAGTCCCGTCCGGCCGAGTCCGATGGCATCCAAGCCTCCCGGAGCCATGATGAATGCGACTATCTCGACGCCACCAAAGAGACCAAGCCCCAGACTTGGTAGTGGTCTATCCCCGATCGTGGCACTAGCGAAGACGGCGCCCGCGGTGAGAATCAAAAGAAGAAGTACTAGCGCATACCGTCCCACCAGCTCCCCGACACCGAGATCAACACAACCCGAACCGGACAGCAACGCCCAAATTGCGGGTATCGAGGCCACGACGCCAATAATCGAGAAAGCGAGTTCAGCGAGCACAGAAGTCGCCGGGACGAGAATGGCAATCATAGTCGCAAGAGCGACAAAGAACGCAACGTTCGGACCCGGCAGTCCAATCGCTGAGAGAGCACAGGTCGCCAGTAACCCCATTGCGAATTTGTAGAGATTGCCACCTGAGTTGAGTAAGCTGGCCCGCTTCTTGGGCATCAATCTTCCACTCTCTTCACCATTGGCAGTTAGAATCTGGACGCCCGCTACATCTCAGTACGCAATGCACGCGATGAATCTGGACGCATTGGCCATTTCCAGGGCCTACCTAGTCTGCGAGAACGCAGGGAACCCGCGGTTCGTTGATGCGCCGCGTTTGTCGAGGAATTGAACAGATTACACGTAAGGCAGCTTTCAGTCGCCTGCGGAGACGCCCTGCCTGGATCTGCTAATCGTGACTGGCGACCGCAACTTCTGACGCCTTTGCGTCCACCAAACGGATACATGCAGAGTGTTAGCGGACCTGACCAACCCTGATCCTCTAACGTCAAGCCTCTCGACTGAATAAGCGAATGAGGCCGCGCCGCAGAGAAACTTGCTGACGAACACGAGGGCGCGTTCTGTGGAACTACGATCGGTGTGCTAGCTAACGTCGTTCCCGCAGTACGGGCACTTGTATGCGTCTCCACGAGAGCCGAAAGAGTTCTTGAACACGGTGTGACCCTTGGTGCAACTGGATTCGAGATTCCAATTGCCACTGGCGATCTTGGCAGCTTCGGTCTTGAACATTCTGTAGCTCCTACGTGTTCGTCTCGGATACGAGTGACGGCGCCAGGCACCTTCAGGACTGACGTTAGTCAATTTCGCGTTGTAGTGAAATGGGTAAGTTTACCCTGAGGACCGGGTACCAACACATCTACTACTACCGGCAGTCAGCGCCTCATGGATCAGTCACACCTTGTTTGAACTAGCCTTTGGCCGGTGCCGAGTAGGTGATAAAGACGAATTCTCGCACGCGGACTTATCGCTCGACGCTCCATTAAGAGACAGCGCAAAAGAGCACGAAGATCGATCCTTCATCGATTCGGCCCGCGGCTTTGTCGTAGCTAGTGGACCAACCCATCTTCAGATCGCTTTCCAGTGAGTAGCGCGACAGTTGACACCGATTACACACGCCTCGAAGGCGTCAACGTCTAGAACGTCGGGCAGTCATACGTCGTGCCAAACCATGAATATCATCACTCAATGTCTCAGTCGTTGCGGCGTGGGGGGAGCCCGAGGCGTTCTCGGTCTCAATGCCTGCCATCTCAGCCGCGCTGGTATCTCCGAGCCCCAAGGTGAGAATCCGGATGCCCCGCGAACCCACACGCCCGGATAGTGTCCGGGCGTGCGCCGCGTGCGGCCCCAGATCACCGTCACCGAAGACAGCAATGACGCGGTCCTTCACATCGAGGTCGAAGAGCATCGATTCGGCGAGCTCGAGGCCGGGGACAACGTCGTTACCTCCGGTATATCCCGAGGCTCGCGAGAGGAGCTTCCTCGCAGCTCTTCCATCGCCTGTCGGCGATACCTGAGCCGCAACCGCCTGATTCCAAAGAATGAGCCCAACGTCATAGTCGCCTGCGATCGCCTCTTCTATAAAGCGCTCGCAACCACTCACCGCGCGTTCAAGGTTTGTTCTTCCAGCCGATTTCATTCGCATCGAACCACTCACATCAAGCATAAGGACAACGGCCCCTGAGTTTCCGAACCGCTTTTCGAGCAGTTCCAGATTGTGTCCTGGCTTCCACTCAGTCACTCCCTCCGCGGCGAAGGATTTCTTGATCCAACCAGTCATTCGATCACCTCAACATCCGTAAGTGACGAGTCGTTGCCTGCTGCGCCGTGGTCTCTGCATCATCCAAAACCCCGTGCATGAAGGACTCGATAGCGACGGGCAGTTGTCTGCGCCCGGCGCTCGCCTGCAGTCGGATCCGCCCGTCGTCCGAGATCGTTAACTGTAGGGTTATCCTCGAGCCGGCGGGCCCGTCTGGGAGCCCGGAGAGCTCGGCCTCAATGAGCGGCCGATTGTCGGCGATGCTCGGCGACGCTTTGTTGCCCGCTTGCTCGTACAGCCGAACGCGAACGCGGTCCTGATTCTTCACTATAGTCGCGACGTTGAAGGCCAGATCTTGGACTGGAAGTGGTGTATTCGCGGGGACGAAGTGCAGAACGTAGGGTTCCTCGAAATATGGGTCATGGCTCGTATGAACAAGCACGCCAATCGAGCGAGGGATAACGGAAGTTATTCGGGGGCTACAGGCCCCCATTGACCTTATACCCCCAATCGTGATGGCCCGCTGCTGTTGCTTGGCCAGTAACTGCTCTGCAAGGATAGATGCGCCGCGGGCCACCGCTCGGTCAGGGTCGGTGAGCATCACGGGCAACGAATACCGAGTCGCGAGCATCTTGCGAATCATGGGCATGCGCGTTGAACCTCCAACGAGGACAATCTGGTCGACGCTCGGAGCACCCACTTCATGGGCGGCGGAGATGACTCGGTCAGTCGCGGCGCTGGTCCTCAGCAGCAGGTCGCTGGTCACTTCCTCAAACTTCTCCCGCGAGATCCTGAGTTCTATGTTCCTCCCCTGCAAGCGAACTCGCTCGGTGACCACATGCGCGCCAGTGAGCTTCCGCTTGATCTTCTCTGAAGCGGATTCTATGGCCGCAACAACCGCCTCTTCGAAGCGAAGCTCCTCTCCATCATCTAGCGCGGCGACTTCATCCCAGAGCAGGTCTTGAATTCTGGCATCCCAGTCCAACCCTCCGAGTCTTGATTCTCCGTCAACCGCCCAAACCCGGTGCTGCCCTCCGTCAATCCCCACGACGGCGACATCGAAGGTGCCGCCACCTAGGTCATAGATGAGCGACGTCTTCTCGGTCTCGAGAGCGAGCCCATACGCATACGCCGCCGCAACGGGTTCGGCGAGCAACTCGGAACAGTCGATCCCCGCAATTCGGGCGGCTGTTGCTGTCGCCTCTTTCTCGGCGACGCCAAAGTAAGCGGGCACGGTTATCACGGCCTGTAGTTGTTCACGGGGAACACCAAGCGTCGTTGCAGCATCATCTGCGAGACGGGAAAGGAGAAGGGCCGAGATACCTTCGGGTGTCAGCGTTGCACCCGCAAATTCCAGGATGTGGTCTCTGCCCATGTGCCGCTTGATCCCAACGATCACGTTATCCGGGTCTGTCCTTGCAAGGTGCTTGGCCTCCTCGCCTACGGTGACGTCGCCGCGGTCACTGATGTGCACGATAGACGGCGTGAGTTCAGTACCCGAGGGCGTGGGAATAACGGTCTCCGTGCCGTCTGACGAATAGTGGACCACGCACGAATATGTTGTCCCTAGATCAATGCCGACACTTTTCGTCATCGCGTTACCTGTCTATTCGCGTCGTTCATCCGTTTAAGAGTGTCCGGAGCTCAGCGTCAGTCGCGTTCTCAGCGTAAGACTGAGGAGTGGCGCGCAGTACATCCAGAATATCGGGCAGCCCAACTAGGGGTACGTGCCCTGGCCAGGCCGTCCCCCTTGCAATTTCGCCGAGGCCAGCGTTCGTCGGAATGAGGACTACGTAGGCACGCACGTCGTGGTCAGGGAATAGCGCCTTGAAGCGGGAATGAGCCATCTTCATGTTGCGCGACATCCTTCGAGGAGAACCAATCTCTCTGCCAGTCGGGTTATCCCGGCACAGCAGATAATCTCCGTCGGGGCTAAACCAGGTAACGTCGCCGGATGCGTAGTACTTGAGGTCGAGCAGTAGCATTGAGCGCCCCTGCACAATCACACAATCAATGTCGGTCTGAAATTTGGGGTCTCGTCGCGCTTTCCTCCCTTCAGCAGGCATAGCCACCGACCAATACGAAGACCCAGCGTCGATGAGACCCGTGGAACAGAGCGCCTTATAAAAGCCCATTTCGCCGAGCTGACCAGAGTGCACACGGTTGGCTTCAAATTTTGTGTCGAAAAGACCCAGTCCGGCTGTACCTTTGGCGTGGATCGAGATGAGCGGCTGCTGCGATTTCAGAATATTGGGCTCGAAGCCGGTCAGAGCGCCTGAACTTGTAGCACGTGGGATCGTTGTCGGCCTATGGCCAGGTCCGGGACCAGGAGCCTTAGATGAGGAAGCCTTGGGCGCTTGCTTGAAACCTTGTTGTGGTCGCTTCCTACTGGTCAGCCAAGACGCAAGATTCTGGATGACGGACACCTAGCCACCCCAAGGGAACTTGAAGGTGGCGTTCGCCCATGCGGAGAAAGTTTGCGAGAACTCGTAGTACTGCGTCACGGCATTCACTCCGTTACCGTCGGTTGCTGCCCAGGTCAGCACGGCCGCGAAGAGCATCAACAGGACTAGCAGCTGAGTCGCGGATACGATATTGCGGAAGCGCCAATAGCGCTTTGGCAGGTGATCGATCATGGTGTTTTTCGTGCTCACGCTCGGACCTCCGACTCCACTGCTACCGGGGTCTCCGGGGATGCGACGGAAGAGATTGCTGCACCGCCGTGGTTGAGCACGGTCCAGTCAATGACTCTGAGCGGGTTCAACGGAGCGTCCTCCGGTTGACGGTGGACGGAGTCCACCGCGAAGTAGCGAACGTTGGTGAAGTCCATTTCGATACGTCGAGCTAGCCTGTCTCCGCCGTGGGCGGTGAGCCAATTGCGGATGCCATCGCTCTCGTGCGGAACGGGATCTCCCGCGAACACCTGCGATGCTATGTCTGTTTTGGTCAGGACTACCGCGAGCTTTCGTTTCCCGAGGTTGACGCCATCATCGCGTAGTCGGTCCACGACGCTTCCGTACGAGTCGTTTGGCGAGCCCTGTGCAACCTCGGCTGAACTCGCAACGGGATGCAGCTTCAGCTGCTGGTTGACGTCCTCGATGCTTAGAGGGTCCAGGATAAAGACCAGCGTGTTTGAGATGTCGAGATAGCCGAGAGAGCGCGAGCCTTCAGCCCGAACGAAGTTCTCTCCAGCGGCGTCCATGAGGTGCAGCTCGAACGTGGCACCAGCATACGAGACCTCGAACGGGAGTCCCTCTGGGCGCTCGAGCCGCTGCGTCTTGAGCGGGGCTCGCCCTGCATCCGACTCCTCCACGGAATTCATGAGGAATTGGTCTGCGGTGCCGCTAAGAGGCGTCAACCTGAGATCGTCGGTGCTGTCTAAATGCTTATCGTGGAGCCCGACCGCACTGGCCGCGAGGAATTGCGTCTTGCCCGAGCCAACCGTCCCAAAGACAGGTATGACGACAACACGTCTCGTTCCGGAACCGGAAGGAAGTTCCTTTTCGCAGTGAGGGCAAAGGGCGATCAGAGCCCGAGATGCACGGGCCACGGTGAGGGGCAGCGCCTCCGCGCATTCGCAGATACGGGTACGGATACCGAGCGGTCCCGGTGCCATGTCGCGATGCGTGCGAGCGCAGCTCGGATCGGAGCAACGGAAACTCGGCATATCCGTCTCGCGGTAGCAGTGCGTGCACCTCACAAGTGCATTGCTGCTTTTCATGTGACGGAGCTCGCGCTGCCGTAGGAAAAACGAAGCTAGGCGCTGACTGACGGACACGACAAGGCGGAACAACGCCGAGATCACCAGCCACAACAGACTCCCAGTCCAAATGCCCAGCGTGAGTCCGAATGTGGGTATACCTAAGACTACGAACCAAAGGACACGAGAGACGGCCTTGACTGCTAGGTGCTCGCCCACGGGCCACGCTCTTGACGAGCCCATATGGATCGCACCGGTTAGTCGTTTGGTCTCGGTGAGCACCCCGCCCTGGTCCAGATGTAGCTGGTAGGGAACATACACCGGCCACGCAGCATCCCAACCGAAGTTCGCAGATGCGCCTCTCGGGGGGCCGCTGAATACATCTCCGGCGACCACAGCACTTGGGGAGGCGACCTGGGATACCGTCTGCGATTTTCCTCGGAGAAGCCGGATCGGTAGCACATTGCCCCAGACGAGTCCAACAACGAAGGCAAGAGCCGCAACGATAATCGCGTAGCCGATGACAAAGCCGAGGATCCGAGCGACGACGACGACGACGATCCAGATCAGGAAAACCACTATGATTGCGCCGATTATGAACGCGATGACGTAGGGCATCTCTTACTCCTTCTTTTTCTTACCGAAGAAACCAGCCATCTGGTCGACTATTCCCTTGAATTGGTCGATTGAAGTCGGAATCTTGCGGTCCAGATCATCGAGCCGGTCGGCGGACCGGGCGTACAGCGCGTCGGTCGGATCACTTTTGAGAAGAGCCGCGACGATAGAAATCCAGGCCGCGACTTCTTTCGATTTGGCCTTTTCAGGATCTTGCGCGACGGCGACGTTTAGGAGCGGCTGGAGCTTCGCCCGAAGTGTGTCCGCGACGCCAATCGTGGTGATCCAACTGACAAAGAGTTCTGCGTCTCTCGGCAGCGATGCCCCGACAAGGGCGACCTCCCAGGTGCTGATTCCTGGCCGAACGACCATCTCGGAGATCGTTGACGCACGCTCGTCGATCGGTTGGCGGCCCACCTTAGCGGCAGCTAGCCAAGGACTGAGGCGCTCAATCCCAGCCGTGAGCTTGGTCTCCCTGGCTTCACCTAGAAAGTCCCACTCACCAGCTTCGAGACGAGCCTGAGTGCGCGAGCCTGCGTGGGCCGTCTCTAAGTTGTCGGCCAGCGCTCCGCGAATCCAATCGAGGAGCTGGTCTCCTGCGAGTCCGTTCTCCAGCGCGGCTACGTAGCTCGGGGATTCGAGCGCGTGCACACGGGCACGTTTGAGCGCCGGCGATACCTCCGCGGCTATCAGGTTCCTCCGCAGCGGTTTCGCGAGGACGAACAGCGACGGTAGAGCACGCTCATCTGCGTGAGCAATGATCCTGCTCAGCGCCGCGCCGACGACAGACTCGTCAAGGCTCTCCGGCCACTGCCAGGCACCATCCGGATTCAGCTCCTCCGTCCAACGGAGCGTCGATTCCGGATCATTCGCCAAGCACCTCAGCGTAGGGTAGAGAACGGCCGAGACCAATCCGTCGATCCCTGACCTAGCGGCGAATCTGATCGCCCGCGCTGCACGAGCAAAGTCGTCTCCGCCCCGAAGGCCGTAGGCGCCGACTGCAACAGCCAACTCGTCGAGGTAGAGCTTGAGATCATCTTCGAGCCCACCCCTGGCCAGACCTTCGATGACCCTAACTGCGAGGACCCACTCCTCACGCCCCTTGATCTCTGGTCTCTGCTCGCCCGTCACCAGGACTGCCCCTGCCGCACCATCTTCTGTGCCGAGGACGGGCATCCAGCGGCGTGCCAGGCCAATGACTTCGAGGGCATCGAACGCATCCAACCTGCGCACCCATTCCGATACCAGACGGGCAGAGGGAGTGACCTCAATGTCGCTGATCGTGCGTGCCAGCAGGTCCAACGTGTGCGCGCCAACGAGAGGCCCGTTCTGCAAGTCTGGGTGCACGCCAACGAGTTGCGCACGATTCTGGAACGCATCTGTAACGAACGCACGGTACTCGAGGTCGAGCGCCGCATCCACGTCGAGGAGCAGCGAACCTAGGGCGAACCACCGCAACACTGTGTCGAGGTCATCGTGGATAACGACGACTTTGCGGGCCGTGGGTTCACGAGCCTGCTCGAGCATGCTGACGTATTTCGGAAGTACCTGAAGCGCCCAAGGATCTTCACGCGCCCATTCCAAGAGCGCTTCGGACTCGAAGCTGGGATGGACTTCGATTGGAGCGAACCACTGATCGCACACTTTACCTGCCGCCTTCTCAAGGCGCCAGGCCGGAGTCGAGTGGAGCTGCGCAGGGCGATATGGCACGATATCGCCGGTGTTATGCGTGACAATTGCCTGCGTTAGCTGGTTACCGCGGCGTCCGTTGTGAGTCTTGCCGGTGGACACCCCTCGGGAAAGGTAGTGGCGCCCCTCGATCCGCGCATAGGCCGACGTCGTTGGGTGCTCCACTTCATCTCGGTCTAGCGGCCAGCGGTTGCTGGTCTGATGCAGCATGACTTCTCGGATGTTCCGCATGTCGACGCCGTCTAGTCCGAAAGAGGCCGACTGGAAGTTGAATCCGTCAACACCGTCGACTGCTTCGTGCCTATCAACATCCGTGAACAGGGCAGTTTCAAAAGTCATAGCAATCAGCCATCGCTCTTCTGAATAAAATTTCGGTCCGCCATTAACCAGAGCAGCGGGTCCGCGACGCGAAGAGGGAGGACACCACGTTCGTTTACGCGAGCGGACAGGTACTCCGGCTCTGCACCTAGAGCTGAGACCCCGAAAAGGCGAAAATTCTCGTACTCCTGCTCAAGCTTACGTAGCAGGCCATCGCCTCCCCATCTAGTGACCATGGCAGCAACGTGGTCGTGGATCGTCTTCGACTCTGCCTCGTCGAAGACAGCGTCAGTGGACGAAGACTGCCTGAGCGGATGATTAGCAGGAACTTGGTCGAAGAACGCGTCGATCTTAGAGATCACAACAGCGATCGGCGTTTTGATCCGCTTGTTCCGCTTTACTTTCTTGCTTGTCTGTAGCATGTAGGTGATGCCGTTCAGTGCGCCCTCCGGCGTGTCCTGATTTGCCCCGGTCCCGACACCCCGTTCTTTAGCGCGCGACAGGTTCTCCGGAAACGCGAACGGGTCAAGGAGGAGAATGACCCCGGATGATTCGCCGAGGTACTGCTGCTTCATTGCTTCGCCCTGCTGCGAGACGTCCTCGCCCGCGCTGTCGTAGAAGGAGAAAATCGTTGCGCTCGTCTTGCCCTTATTGACGTACTTCCATTCGTAGACGGCCGGTTGCTTCTTCTGCCCACCAGTTGCGGGGGTTTGGCGAGGCAGCGAGCCCTGCTCACCAGACATGTCAGCCTCGAACTGCGCGAGGTCACGCGCGAGCCCACTGGAGCCACCAGGTGTGTCGATTGAAGCGTCGAACCTTCTGGCAACGTTGCGCACGAGCTCCTTATGCAAGACGGAGAGTAAGACCGTCTTACCAGAGTTTCTGACACCCACGAGGCCGAAGAGCGGTGAATCGTTGTCGAGGCTACGAGGGAGGATGCTGTGGCATTCAGGACACATGCGCACTCCGCTCTCGCCGCCGCACGACCCGCAGGTTGCCGATGATCGGCCCAGAACGTCGAGGGGCTCGCCGTTAGCGTCTGTCGGCGAGCCCACAGCTCCCCGCTGCGTGATTGCTGGCATGACCGGGGTGGCGTCGTTGAAAACGCGACGGAGCTTCAGGTCCGTAACTTCTTCGCAAGCTGGCCGGCCTGGTGCCCCGCGCCCTGAGCAACGGAAGGCCACCTTTGCGACATCGAGCTGCTGGTAACAATAGGGGCATGCAGTAGTCGTCTTGCCGAACAGTGAACCGAGCATGTTCAACCCTTCATTTCAGATGTGGCGGGAGGCTCGAGTTGTAGGCTCGCATCTCGCGAGAACAAGCAAATCCAAAACGGCGACTGGAGCTTTTCAACTTCCAACCGGTGCGCATACTCGGAGCTCCTCGTGAAGTCAAGATCGATCTGGGCCAGGGTGCGCCCCTCGCTGGCATCCATCGGCATGATGGTGCCCTGCTTTAGAATTACGTCGACGGGGATCCGGATGCCGCGGTCGGAAGTCCTGGCGCTGATGTGAATCGTGCGCTTCCCTCCGAACAAAGCCCTCTTGATTTGTAGCGAGTAGCTCGCACGTCCTGACTCGGCTGAGAGATTTACCTCGACGGGTATCGGTGCAGAGGTCCACTCGCGGTCGTCGAGGCTGTCCACGGTCGCGATAGTGAGCTGTGAGATGCCGCTCGCGCCCGCGAGCTTGGCGCCGCCTTCTGCGCGATAGCGAGCGTGCGTCACACGTCTGCGACGAGATCGGCTTTCCTGGACCCATCTCAACTCCATGAGGTGGTCCCCGGACGGCCAAACCCAAGAGAGACGGAGCTCGTCGCCAAACTGTTCGCTAACAATGTTGGTAGGCGATGGTGCTGCGCCGGTGACGACAGGGGTGCCGACCAGGTATCCGCCGTCCGTGACCGTCAGCGGCGCCACCTTGACAATGCCGGTAGGCGACTCGAAGGTCGCAGATCCCCTCTGATGACCCGGCAGCGCGCTCATCCGCCTACCTCCGAGCTTTGTCACCGCAGAAGGCGCAATGTGGGCCCCCGGCTGTAGGTCGGCACCACTCTCGAACTGCCAGAACTCGATCTCGGCGTCTGCCGGCGCAGTCCAAGTCGCATCCAGCGCGTTCTGGCCGTCGAGGGTGCCGATCGACAGATCGAGGTCTAGCACCGCAGACGCCACGCCACGGGGAACGACGGTAATGGACGTCGAGTCGGACAGCCTGCGGCCCTCAGCCAAGAGGTAGATCGCCTGAATCGTAAAGTGATACGAGGTTCCGGTAGTAAGTTTCTCGACGCTCAGCTCAGAGCCTCGAAGAACCTGCGTCACCTGTGATGCTCCGCTTGGATCTGTCTGCGTCACGATGACGCCAGCGGCGAGGTCCGGACGAGTCCATGTCAGTCGCGCACCGCTTGAGTGCGTCACCGCCCTAAAAGCGTGAGGAACAGGGAGCAGGGTTACTGCGATCATGGCCGGATCGGAAAATACCTTGCCGTCCCGTGTAGCGAAAACGGCGTACGTAGACTGCTGACCAGCGCTGCCGCGCTCGTCTCGGACTGAGTTGCCGGCTTTAGACGCCGTGACCATCGTCCCGTCGGTGTGTGAGATCGGCGGATGCTCGTCACCGCGAACGACCGAATGGAGAATACTCTCGTCGGCGACCGTCGCCCAGGTGAGCACGACGGCGTCGCTATCCACTCGTGCCTGCAAGGAGCGGGGTGCCGGTGGGGGGAGCGCGTCGCGCAGTTGTGTGAGATGGTCGTCGCCAAGGTCGATCTGGATCGCATCTCGGAGGGCTATCTCCGCCGCAACGAAATCCCGGACCGCGAGGGCAGACGCGTACCTGCCAACAGCCCCTTCCTTCTTGACACGCAGCGCTTGCAGCAACTCCGTGACAGAGCGATGCTCGCGAGCTTCTTCTCCTTCTCCCGCGTCGATGGAAGACAGCATTCGCTCGGCTTCCGCGAGCTGTGCTTGTGCGAGAAGCGCACGGACCTCTTCGAGGCCTGCACCCTTCGCCTTCCTGCCCGCGACGCCGGATGCGGATACCGCCGAGACCAGCCTTGCCGCATCGGCGGGTGCGATACCGGCGCTCACCAGCTCATCCCGAATCGTGAGCCTGGGGCGACCACGGGTCAGGCGAGCCTCAACAAACTCGAGCAACGTGGCGAGCACGACCCCGTTGAGGTCGGACTGCATCTTGCAGTGCTCTCGAAGCGCGCCCAGAAACTTCTGCGCGTCCTGGAGCGCATCGGTGTCAGAACTCTGTTCTCCCTTCGCACGTGCCGCGTCGATGTCTGTGAGGCCGATCGAGTTGGATCCGCTCCGCAAATGTTCGATGACTGCGACGTTGGATAGTTCGTCCAGGCGGTGAAGCAGGAGAACGTCTAGGACTGTTCGATATTCCGTGTGTCGGCTCATCTGTTTCCAGATCGTTTTCAGCGCTTGCGGGACACCGTTCTCTGGCAACGCCACAGCAGGGAACACTTTGAGGCCAGCCGACTCTGCGGCACTCGTGATGCTGGATGGCGTGACGCCTGATACTCCGATCGTGGCCAGGCGTGATGTGATGTCCTCAAGCGTCACCACCCCCAATGGATACTCGGGCCGAAGCTGCCCAATCCCTTCTTGCAGTTGCTCGAGCACGACCTCAGCCCGTTGCGCCTGCAGCCTGCCCCAAAACTCAGGCTCGAGAATATCGCCGCGATCCTTGAGAATCTCGAGAAGATCCTTCAGCAGCTTCGCGGAGGAAAGGGAAGCAGAGGACTTATTTAGCGCCGGGACAATCTTGCGATTCCACTCAGCCAGCTCAGTCGCGCCGACGGGACTCGGAATAGCGAAGAGTGTGTGAAGATCTAGCCGAACGTAGGCACGGCTCGACGGGTTCTGCTGCAACTCAGAGAGAGCTTCCCTCAGCTGCTCGTGCCCTTCTCCACGTGCGTTCGGCTTGAGGACATCGTCTCGGTACACCTTGAATTCGAATGCCATGAGTGCCCTATTTCCTCTCCCAAAACGCAGGGGTCAGGAGCGCAGCGAAAGCGAGCTCACCTTGACGGTTTCCTCCGCGACCTGCTCGGTAGTGAGGACGCTGACGGATGCTTCCATCTCAATCGATGACCCGCTCGCGGGGTCCGTGGTTATCACCGTCACGAGGCCTTCGCCCGAAATCTTGATCTCGATCTCGATAGGCGAGTTCCGAGGCATAGGCTTTGGGAGCGGGAGAATCGCGTCTTTAAGCAGGCGGTTGTCGACTACCGTCGTTGACTCTCGCTCGCCCGCCTGCTCGTAGAGGCTGACTTCGACCGACGTCTGGCCTTCGCTGTTCGTAGCGGCCCGAATCGGCTCTGGGGCCATGGGAATGCCGTCGTTTGAGTGAGCGAAGAAATCAATGTAGCCGACCTCATCAAACTCGTCTTTGGAGAACCGAATGCCGACTGAACGCGACAGCGTGTTCTTTACGGTTAAGGTCGCCGAGGAGCCTGGCAGAAATGGTCTTGGTGCGTCCCCGGGGTGGCTGTTTACCGGTCGATCCTCATCGCCAGTCTCGAGAATCTCCTCGACCGCAGCCTGGCCGTAGATAGCAGCACCCTTGGCGACCGCCAAATCAAACTCGGTGTCCTGTGCGTCCCAGCCGAGCTTGTCCTTCAACGTGAACCGCACCGCTGGCATCCGAGACGAGCCACCAACAAGGAGCACACGGTCGATACGCAGTCCGGGAACTTTGGCTTCGGCAATCTCGACTGTGCGCTGAGCGATATCCACCGTCTGCAGAAGTAGGTGTTGGGTGGCGACTTCGAACTCGCTCCTGGACACTTCTACACTGGCCTTGGTGCCGTTGAAGGACGGACGGATCGTGACGTTATCGCGCTTTGTCAAAGACTTTTTTGTGTTCTCCGCTTCAAGACGGAGATCTAGCATGAACTCCTCGTCATGGCGGGGGTCTTCGTCACCTAGGTCTGCCGAAGACATGAACTTCTCGACGATAAGTTCAACCAGAGCTTCATCCCAGTCCGCGCCCCCCAGTTTGCGGTTGCCGTCCACGGCAATAACCTCTACTCTGCCGTTGCCGACCGTCATGACTGTGGTGTCAAACGTCCCGCCGCCTAGGTCGTAGACGAGGACCGTTTCAGCCCCCTCGTTGCGGGCCCCGATCGAAAGCGCAGCAGCAACCGGTTCCGTGACGATGCCCACGACCTCGAGACCGGCAATCGTTCCCGCCTGACGGGTGGCCTCGCGCTCCTGTACTCCGAAGTAGGCCGGGACCGTGATGACAACCTTCGAGACGTCAAGCCCTGTCGTATTGTTCGCCGCGTTGACGAGCTCCTTTAGGATCAACCCGGAGATCGCCTCGGGCGTGTACGTCTCACCCTGAAACTCCTGCGGGTACTCGCTACCCATGTGCCGCTTTATAAGCAGACATGAGTTGTCCGGGTCAGAAATTGCGATTCGTTTGGCCTCGGCTCCCACGATCGCGGAACCAGGGCTCTCAAAATAGACAGCCGATGCCGTGGTCGAGTCGCCTTCAAAGTTCGGGATTATCTCGGGGGCACCCAGGTCGCTAATCCGCGCAATCGCTGAGTACGTGGTGCCAAGGTCGATGCCGTAGGCAAAGTCGTTCATTCGCGCTCGTTTCGTTCTAGATGTGCATCATTGCGAGGAAAATATCGAACTACGAAGTTGGTCTTTTGCTACTCCGCAGACGAAGTCGACGTGGCCGACTGTTCGGTTGACGGGTCGCGGGATTCTGCGACGCTCTGGTTGTTCGCATGGACGGCCCGCTCGACATAGCGATGGGCAATCACTCGGGCAGGCAACATGGTCCGTCCGGCTCCGGAATAGGCGAACCCTTGGCGCTGAACGCGCGCGACGACCCCATCCAATTCAGGGCGATCAGTCACTTTCACACGAACTACCGCGTGCTGCCTAGCGTTAACGGCGTCGCCGGCGCAGGCACCGACCGAGACGATGTCATACAGCTCGAGCAGCTCCTCGATCGCGGTTGCAAAGAATGTGAAATCGTCAGCAACTTCGGAGTCGTTTGCGTGGTGGCCAGAACTCATCTCAGAAGCTTGGGCATGCAAGGACGCAAGACGCTCGAAGACGGGCTTCAAGAGCGACCGCACCTGATCTTGGTGCAAGGCCTCGTTCCTGGCATGTAGCTGGCGATTAGCCTCCTCGTAAGCCGCAGAACGAGCCTGAAAGCCCTCGATTGACGAGTTCAGCATCGCTATCGTCTCAAGAAGTGCGCGGGCCGCCATCCCAGACTCAGAAGCTGATTCTTCCTCCGGAATCGAGTCCGTGGAGGGCGCAACCACGACTGCGGAGACAGTTTCTTGTTCAGTTCCGCTCGGACGCGCTGACTCAGTCTGCTCAAGTTGCGTGGTGGGTGCACCCAAATCTTCAATGCTGGCTCGAACGTCAGGATCAGCCTCTCGCGGGATCGCGTCAGAGTCGGCCTGCACGGAATCAGGGTCGTGAACAAGTGGATCCATCCCAGCACCTCCCCTTAGTAGGTGGTCACATTCTCTCTATCTGGCGAAACGATAGTGTCACACTATGGTCAAGCGCAAATATCCACACACTACCCGGACAAAATAGTATGAAAATTCGCGAAGATACACATGTGCACCATAACGACCACGACTCTGTGATAAACGCTGGGACACAGCGGTGAGGATGACGACAGGTTTGCGTGCCTGACGAACCGCCACGAGACCTGTGATCAAACCAAAAAATTGCACGAATCTTCTTGCACTAACAGCCCAGAAACGCGGCGCGGCTGACCATCGAAGACTCTCGACACGCCGCAGAGGATTACACCTCGCATGAACTACA
The DNA here is from genome assembly GCF_002931075.1 of Pseudoclavibacter sp. AY1F1. Taxonomy (GTDB): domain Bacteria; phylum Actinomycetota; class Actinomycetes; order Actinomycetales; family Microbacteriaceae; genus Pseudoclavibacter. The sequence goes on from NZ_PSTQ01000007.1 coordinate 60,409, forward strand.
GCCGAACGAGGGCAAAGCTATCACTGACCTGCAGATCAGTCAAAGGTAAACATTACCCATCGTTGTGTCGGATGAGCCAGACTTCTTCAAGAGTGTCGCAGCACCTCGAATTACCCTACTTACCCGGTTATCAAAGATCTCGAACCCCGGTGACATGACCCATAGAATTGGCCAGCACCCGGGTGCCATCTACCGCGATACTTATCCGGACAATTCCCAACTCGAGGAGGTGCCGCCTCACTCCAGTAGATGAAAAACAAGTAGGCCATGCCGAAGATCCACTACCCCACAACGATACTGAGAGGCCGACTTTGACCACAGAGATCCCCGCGCCCCCGCAGAACGAGGACCCCCTCGAGCAGTTCGCCGCCGATCTGCGCAAGCTGCGCATCGCCGCGGGCTCACCCACGTACGAGCTCTTGAGCAGCCAGACGGGCGTCTCAAAGAGCGTTCTCGCTGCCGCGCTCTCGGGAAAGTCCGTCCCGTCGGCCCGCACCGTGTCAGCCCTCGTCCGTGCATTCGGCGCGGACATGGAGGCCTGGCTGGAACGGAGAGACGGACTTGCGGGCGGACAAAGGCCGCCCGTCCCCACCGGAGAAGCCTCAGAACCGCCCGCCGCCTGGTGGCGCCGTCGATCGACCGTGATCGCCAGCCTCGGGGGCTTCGCGGCCGGCGCCGCGATAGCGACCCTCGTGACGCTGCTTGTCGTTCCGCTCGCGGTGACGTCGTCGCTCGAGAGTGAGGCGAGGGCCGACCTTGCCGATCAGCCGCGCATCACCGTCGACAATGGTGATGACCCTGCGTTCACGGAATGCGTCGACGACGCCGCCGTTGCGACGGCCGTGACAGGTCCGGACGACGCACTCCTGGAGATCATTTGGTCGAACGAGTGCTACGCCGGTTGGGGCCGCATCACGCGCTACGACGAGAAGATGGTCGGCAACACCGTGTCAGTAGCGATCTATCCCGAGACTGCGCCCGATGGTCCCGACCGCCAACAGGCCACCGAGCACGGAGTCCAGGGGGCCTATACGACCCTGCTCGTGAGGAAGACGCCGGACACGCTCTTGTGCGCCGTCGGCAGTTACACGATCGACGGAGCTCGCATCGACATGGGCGAGCCCATCTGCATTTGATCGCCGGGCCGCCGCTGTGCCCGGCCTTAGCGACGCACCGGTAGGGTGCGGTCCTCGAAGCCGACTTCCGGGTCCACATCCAGGAGGTACAGCTCTTCTTCGTTGACGAGCTTGTTGCGCACTGCGTAGTCGACAAGGCGAGCGCGCCGGTTGGTTGCGTACGAGCGGGCTCCGCCGCGAAGCCCCTCGACGCCGATGCGGTCAAGCTTCTCGCACACATTGTCGAGCTTGCGGTTGAATGCAGTGACCGTCCAGCCGAGCCGCTCTGCGGCGCGGGCGCTCGTGGGGATATCTCCGAGGCCGTTCTCGCCTCGCAGCAACACCGACTCGCACAGGGCGAGCAGGAGCAGTCGCTGCGCTGGAGTGAGCGCGATATGCGTAAGCTCCCTGGCGGACGACTCCTGACCGACGCCGGAGCCAGCGGGGAGATCCATGTAGACCGGCGAAGCAGCATGCACTTTCACCTCGTACTGTCGTTCGCCCGCCGCGAAGTGGATGCTGGTTCGCTCGAAGACGATAGGGAGACGCGCGCCCGGCAGAAGCCGAGCCTGTACTCGCCCAGATCCGTCGACGACGCTCAGCGTCATGCGGGTGCCGATGTTCGACACGAACCAGATCCCGTCCTTCGCCGCAATCCGAAGGAGCTTGCGGTGAAGGAAAGGGTTCGCGTCGAGGCGAATGTCGGCATCCCGGCCGATCTCGATGCGCTCGCCCGGCATGACCGAGACCCACTGACCCTGATATTCGACAGACAGCCCGTGGTCGGGATTCATTTCGAGAAGCTGGTTGGCAGCGTCTTGAAGCAACTCGTGATCCACCAGGCGCACAGACGGCTCATCCTCGCGGGGCAAAGTTGGGAGCATGCCCGTGTCAACGGGTACCTGGGGAAGTGGGTCAGCTGGGAATCGTGGTGCCATGTCGCGAACTCTCTGAGCGGGGAGGTGAATTTGCAAGTCGTGGAACACCCCAACCATGCCACTACCCAGCGACGTTGACCAGACACGTTTTGGCTCGTAAACAGCGGTTTTTGTCCTTCCGGACGTCGGAAAATCTTGATCCGGAAATCCGGAATCCCGACTCGCAGAACCGAAAACCTTTCGCTTACTCCGTTTTGACCTCAACTACCAGGCATTTATGCCCGGACACTATTGCCCGGAGCTTTCGCAGGTCGCCCGACCCGACAGCGTCGAGTCAACCGAACCGAGTTCGGGGCCCAACCTTGCGGTCACATGACTCTGCGCAGATTTCACATTCCTTGGCACAGAATGCACGAACGGGGACGCACGATGTGCATCCCCGTTCGGCTCAGCTCTCGCCGAGGACTACTCCCACTCGATGGTTCCCGGCGGCTTCGAGGTCACGTCGAGCACCACACGGTTCACGTCGTCGACCTCGTTCGTGATCCGGTTCGAGATACGGGCAAGCAAGTCGTACGGGAGGCGTGTCCAGTCAGCCGTCATGGCATCCTCGCTCGAGACTGGGCGCAAGACGATCGGGTGGCCGTAGGTGCGGCCGTCTCCCTGAACGCCCACAGAACGCACGTCGGCGAGCAGCACAACCGGGCACTGCCAGATCTCAGTGTCGAGGCCGGCAGCGGTCAGCTCCTGGCGCACGATCGCGTCGGCCTCGCGGAGCAAATCGAGGCGCTCCTGGGTGACCTCGCCGATGATCCGGATGCCGAGACCCGGGCCAGGGAACGGCTGACGGGCCACGATGGGCTCCGGCACACCGAGCTCGCGGCCGACGGCGCGGACCTCGTCCTTGAAGAGCGTGCGCAGCGGCTCGACGAGCTCGAACTGCATGTCCTCCGGAAGACCACCGACGTTGTGATGGCTCTTGATGTTCGCCGTACCGGTGCCGCCACCGGACTCGACGACGTCAGGGTACAGGGTGCCCTGCACGAGGAAGCGGATGCGCTCCCCCGACTCCTGGGCCTCCTTGATGAGGTCGACCTCGGCCTGCTCGAAGCTGCGGATGAACTCGCGGCCGATGGTTTTGCGCTTGGCCTCCGGGTCGGTGATGCCTGCCAGTGCCGTGAGGAACTGCTCGCGTGCATCCACGGTCACGAGGCGAACGCCGATCGCGTCGACGAAGTCCTCCTCGACCTGGCGCCGCTCGTCTTGGCGAAGCAGGCCGTGGTCGACGAACACGCACGTGAGCTGGTCGCCCACCGCCTTGTAGACAAGGGCAGCCGCGACGGCGGAGTCGACGCCGCCGGAGAGGCCGCAGATGACCTTGGCGTCACCGATCTGCTCGCGGATGCGCGCAACCTGCTCGTCGATGACGGACGCGGGCGTCCAGTCGCTCGGAATGCCGGCGGCGCGGTGCAGGAAGCCCTCGATGAGCGCCTGACCGTGCTCCGAATGCAGCACCTCAGGATGCCACTGCACGCCGTACAGGCCGCGCTCGGTGTTCTGGAACGCCGCCACTGGCGTGTCCTCCGTCGTGGCAAGCACCGTGAAGCCCTCAGGCGCGCGGGCAACGGAATCGCCGTGGCTCATCCACACCGTCTGCTCGCCGGGCTGACCGTCGAGCAGGCTCGACTCGCCCGCCTCGAGCTTGACGGCGGTGGAGCCGTACTCGCGGCGGCCCGTCTTCGCGACCTCCCCACCGAGCTGCGTCGCCATGACCTGGAAGCCGTAGCAGATGCCAAGCGTCGGAACGCCGAGCCCGAGGATGCCGGCATCGAGCGACGGAGCCGCCTCGGCGTACACGCTCGAGGGGCCCCCCGACAGGATGATGCCAACTGGGTTCTTCGCGGCGACTTCTTCTGCCGAGATCGTGTGCGGCACGATCTCCGAGTAGACGCTCGCCTCGCGAACGCGCCGAGCGATGAGCTGCGCGTACTGTGCGCCGAAATCGACGACGAGCACGGGGCGCTGATCTGTCGACTGCTGAGGAGCTGCGGCCTGCGGGTCGGTGGTTGCCATGGACACCTTTCGGGTGGTGCAGAGAATGCGGCTGGAAAAGATGGGTGAGGCGCTACTTCGAGCGACGCTCGTGCTCGGCCAGCGACTGCTGTACGTCGCTTTCGAGCTGCTCGCGCTCCGACTCGCTGAGGCTCGCCTCGAATTCGCGGAGCTCCTGCTCCTCGCCATCTGCGGCGAGTCGCTGCTCTTCGCGGAGCACGAGGTCGCGCTTCGCCCGGCGGGACATGAACCACTCGGTGATGAACGACAGGAACGGCACGATACCGCCGGCCGCCATCGCGATCAGCCAGACGATCGGCCAGCGCATCTGCTGCCACAGCACGTAGGAGGCGATGAGGTACACGACGTAGAACCAGCCGTGCACGATGAGCACCCAGAGGCTCAGGTTGAGCGCCGTCGTCGTGTCCTCCTGCACGAGGGCGATGAACCCGAACGGGCCGAACGCCTCGACCTCGAGGTGGAAGACGTACTTCAGGAACATCTCCACGCACAGCAGGAGCAGCAGCACGCCCGTGACGTACGCCGTCACCTGATAGAAGCGGAGCGCCCGTCGGAAACCGGGATTGGCATTCAGCAGGGCGTCGTGAGGCATGGCCTCTAGTCTAGGCGAACGGCCTCGCCCTTCGTTCGCTCGTCGAGCATGGCTTTCAAGCGGTCGCGTTTGAACTGCTCCGCCAGCACGCTCGGCGCCTCCGAGGCCTCCCGGCGTTCCTTCTCGAACTCGTCACGCACGAGGCGCCACCACATGAAGATCGCGAATCCGGCGAAGAGCGCCCATTCGATCGCGTAGAAGATGTTGAGCCAGTTGAGCTGCGGCGCTTCGAGCGCCTGCTGAGTGATCGCCGCGATCTCGCCCGTACCACCCGCTGCGCCGAGCACGGACTGCATCGAGGCTTCGTCGAGGCTCACATAGACGCCGTAGTTCTGGTCCGCGGGCTCTGCCCAACGGTTGATGAGGTGCGTCGGCGCCATGGCCGTGAGCGCCTGCGGGTCGTCGCCGCGGTTCACCTGAGGCGCCTGCCCGTATTCGAGCCGGCCAGCAAGCTCGAGCTCGCTGTCGCTTTCCCCGTTTTGCAGGCGTGTGGCCAGCTCTCGAGCCGAGGCCTCGTCCTGTGTCCACCCCACCGCGACAGCGAGACCGGGGGCCTCGTCTGCGACAGTGAAGGCGCCTGCCTCATCGTCCGTTACGGCGACGTGCCCGATGACCCAGTACCCGAGCGCCTCCCCCTGGAGACGGTCGGCGACGACGTCGAAATCACGCGCATCTACAACACCCTCGAACGTCACCTGCCGCCCGACGGCGGCGTCAGCGATGCGCTCCTGCGGCTGCGCCAGCTCGCCGAGACCGACGGGCGGCTGAGTCGCGTCCTGAGCAACGGTCTGACCGTGCTCGAGCGACAGGAAGGCCGACTCCAGTTGCCAGCGACCCAACCAGGCGAAAATCGACGCGATGACAAGAGCGAGGGCAAGCACACCCAACCATTTGGGGCGGACGAGCACTCGAGCCATCGACGGTGACGCTGGCTGGGCGCGGGCAGCTGAGGACATTACGACTTCTGGGCGTCCTTCGACTCGGCCTTCGCGGTTGCAGCTTCGACATCGGCAGTCTCATCGACCTCGATCATCGGAAGGGACGGGGCGGTCCCGAATGGCGTGTTGTCGCCGGCGTGACCGAGCACGGAGTCGATGTCGGGGGCCTCGAGGCGAATGCGGTCGGCCGACTCGTCGTCCGGCTGCTCCTGGCTTGCGAGCTCAGCGGCGACGCGCTCCACGTAGGTGTCGATTTCGCGCTGGGTGCGCTCTTCGTCCCAGCCGAGCGCGTCAGCCATGAGGCGAGCGGCAACCGGGGCCGCTGAGATGCCGCGGTCCCATGCCTCGATCGAAATGCGGGTGCGGCGGGCGAGCACGTCGTCGAGGTGCAGCGCACCCTCGTGTGTCGCCGCATAGGTGATCTCGGCCTGCAGGTAGTCGTCGGCGCCCGGCATCGGCTCAGCCAGCTTCGGGTCCTGACGGATGAGGTCGAGGATCTCGTCCGTGAGCGTGCCGTAGCGGTTCAGCAGGTGCTCGATACGCACTCGGTGAAGACCGAAGGCTCGAGCGATCTTGCCGCGCCGGTTCCAGGCTGCCTTGTAGCCGACGGCGCCGAGCAGCGGGATGTCCTTGGTCGTCGAGACGGGGATCTTGCCGTCGAGCGCATCGGCCGCTGCGTCGATCGCGTCCTTCGCCATGATGCGGTAGGTCGTGTACTTGCCACCCGCGATGAGCACGAGGCCAGGCACGGAGTGCGCGACCATGTGCTCGCGGGACAGCTTTGAGGTCTCGTCCGACTCGCCGGAGAGCAGCGGACGCAGACCCGCATAGACGCCTTCGACGTCGGCGCGCGTGAGCTTCACCGCGAGGACCTCGTTGACGTGCTTGAGGATGTAGTCGATATCGGCTGCCGTCGCAGCCGGGTGCGCCTTGTCGAGCTTCCAGTCGGTGTCGGTTGTGCCGATGATCCAGTGGCGGCCGTTCGGGATGACGAAGAGCACGCTCTTCTCCGTGCGGAGCAGAAGGCCCGACGCGGACTGGAAACGGTCACGCGGTACGACGAGGTGGACGCCCTTGGACGCGCGCACCCGGAAGGACGCGCGCTCGCCGACCATCTTGTTGGTGTCGTCGGTCCACACGCCGGTCGCGTTGACAACCTGCTTGGCGCGGATCTCGAAGCGCTCGCCCGTCTCGAGGTCGACGACCTGGGCGCCGACCACGCGCTGGCCCACCTTGAGGAAGCCCTCGACGCGGACCCGGGGCGCGACGTGCGCGCCGTAATACGAGGCAGTACGGGCGAGTACCGCGACGAAGCGCGCGTCGTCGACACCCGCGTCGTAGTACGTGAGCCCGCCGGAGAACGAGTTCTTGGAGAGCCCTGGCGACATCTTCGCAACCTGGCTGCGCGTGTAGTGACGGTGCATGGGCACACCGGGCTTGACCTCGCCCGTCTTCGCGAAGAGGTCGTACATGAGCATACCGGCACCGATGTAGAAGCGCTCGAGCGGGTTCTTCAGCGGGTACAGGAAGCGGATGGGCTTGACGAGGTGCGGGGCGAGCCGCTGCAGGAGCAGACCACGCTCGAGCAGTGCCTCCCGAACGAGCCCGAAGTTCATCTGCTCGAGGTAGCGGATGCCGCCGTGGATGAGCTTCGACGAGCGGCTGGACGTGCCGGACGCGAAGTCGCGAGCCTCGACCATGCCGACGCTGAGGCCTCGCGTGACGGCATCGAGCGCAGCACCCGCGCCGACGACGCCGCCGCCGACGACGAGCACGTCGAGGTTCTTGGTCTTGAGGGATTCGATCGCCGCAGCACGTTCCTGCGGGCCGAGCTTGTCGCTTCGAGAGACGCTGTTCGCCATAACCTGCTCCTCGTTCTCAGTTGCTGCTTGTAGGGGGAAGTCTGAACGCCGAACCTTTGACCGAGCCGTCAGCCGGCTCCGCGATGGTGCGGCTAAGCCGTCGGCGTGTAGGGCGCCACGACCATCTCGGCCCGCTGGAACTCCTTGAGCTCCGAGTAGCCGGTTGTCGCCATCGCGTGGCGAAGAGCGCCGGTGAGGTTCGAGATGCCGTCCGCGCTGTCTGCCGGTCCAGCGACGATCTCCGCCATCGGCGCGACCTGGCCAACCTGCACGCGGTTTCCGCGCGGGAGCTTCTCATGGCGTGCCTCCGCACCCCAGTGCCAGCCGCGTCCAGGTGCATCCGTCGCGCGCGCGAGCGCCGCACCGATCATGACGGCGTCCGCGCCGGAGGCGATGGCCTTCACCAGGTCACCGGAGGTGCCGATGCCGCCATCCGCGATGACATGCACGTAGCGTCCGCCTGACTCGTCGAGGTAGTCGCGACGAGCGCCAGCGACGTCTGCGATGGCCGTCGCCATTGGGGCGTGGATGCCGAGCACACGACGCGTCGTCGAGGCAGCTCCACCGCCGAAGCCGACGAGCACGCCAGCCGCGCCGGTGCGCATGAGGTGCAGAGCGGCCGTGTAGGTCGCAGCCCCGCCCACGATGACGGGCACGTCGAGCTCGTAGATGAACTGCTTGAGGTTGAGTGGCTCCTGGTTACGGGAGACGTGCTCGGCAGACACGGTCGTGCCGCGGATGACGAACAGGTCGGTGCCCGCCTCGAGCACGTCGTTCATGAACTGCTGCGTGCGCTGCGGTGACAGGGCACCCGCGACCGGCACTCCTGCCTCGCGGATCTGCTGCAGGCGCTCCTTGATGAGCGTGCCCTTGACTGGCTCGCGGTAGATCTCCTGGAGCTTGGCCGTGGCCTGCTTCGCGGGAAGGTCAGCGATCTGGGCGAGCAGCGGGGCCGGGTCGTCGTAGCGAGTCCACAGGCCCTCGAGGTCAAGCACGCCAAGGCCGCCGAGCTTGCCGAAGCCGATCGCGGTCTCCGGTGACATGACCGAGTCCATTGGGGCGGCCAGCAGTGGGATGTCAAACGTGAACGCATCGATCTTCCACGTGATGGAGACATCCTCCGGGTCACGGGTTCGCCGCGATGGCACGATGGCCACATCGTCGAAGGAGTACACGCGGCGGGCTCGCTTTGCGCGGCCGATCTCGATCTCAGTCACCTGCCTAGCCTAGCCCTCCCCCGTGCTCGCTGCTGCGGCGCGGCGGCGGGGAGACCCCGACGCGCCGCGCCGTCCAGACTGCTAGCGCCGGTAGTTGGGCGCTTCCGACACCATCTGCACATCGTGCGGGTGCGACTCCTTGAGGCCCGCCGGCGTGATGCGGACGAAGCGGCCCTTCTCCTTGAGCTCTGGCACTGTGCGCGCGCCGACGTAGAACATCGACTGGCGCAGCCCGCCGGTGAGCTGGAAGACCGACTGCCGGATGGAACCGCGGTACGCGACCTTGCCCTCGATGCCCTCGGCGATGAGCTCGTCGTCGCTCGGAACATCAGCCTGGAAGTAGCGGTCCTTCGAGTACGAGGTGCGCTCGCCGCGCGACTGGAGCGCGCCGAGCGAGCCCATTCCGCGGTAGCTCTTGTACTGCTTGCCGTTGACGAAGATGAGGTCGCCAGGCGACTCGTCGGTGCCCGCAAGCAGCGAACCCACCATGACGGCGGATGCGCCGGCGACAAGCGCCTTCGCGATCTCCCCCGAGTACTGGAGGCCGCCGTCAGCGATGACCGGCACGCCTGCGGGAGTCGCGGCGAGCGACGCCTGGTAGACGGCCGTGACCTGCGGCACGCCGACGCCTGCGACGATACGCGTCGTGCAGATCGAGCCGGGACCGACACCGACCTTGACGGCGTCTGCACCCGCATCCACAAGCGCCTGCGCGCCCTCGCGGGTTGCGATGTTGCCGCCGACGACCTGCACGTGGCCCAGCACCGGGTCGCTCTTGATGCGTCGGATCATGTCGAGCACGCCGGCCGACTGACCGTTGGCCGTATCGACGACAAGCACGTCGACGCCGGCCGCCACGAGTCGCTCCGCGCGCTCCCAGCCGTCGCCGAAGAAGCCGATCGCAGCACCCACGCGCAGGCGTCCCGCGTCGTCCTTCGTGGCGTTCGGGTACTTGTCGCTCTTATCGAAGTCCTTGACCGTGATGAGTCCGGCGAGCTTGCCCTCTCCATCGATGAGCGGGAGCTTCTCGATGCGGTGCTTGCCGAGGAGCTTGTACGCGTCATCGCCCGAGATGCCGACCGGCGCAGTGACGAGGCCCTCCCCGGTCATGACCTCGTGCACACGGGTAGAGCGCTTCTCCGACTCTGGAACGAAGCGCATGTCGCGGTTCGAGATGATGCCGACGAGCTTGCCGGTCTCCTCGTCCACAACGGGGAGTCCGGAAACGCGGTACTGGCCGCAGATCTCATCCACCTCAGCGACCGTCGCGTTCGGAGTGGTCGTGACGGGGTTCGTCACCATGCCGGACTCCGAGCGCTTGACGCGGTCGACCATCTCGACCTGGTCGTCGATCGACAGGTTGCGGTGCAGAATGCCCATGCCGCCCTGGCGCGCCATGGCAATCGCCATGCGCGCTTCCGTGACCGTGTCCATGGCCGCCGAGATGAGCGGGACGCGGAGGCTGATGCCTCGCGTCAGCTGCGTCGTCGTGTCCACCTCAGACGGGATGACGTCGGTGTGCCCAGGAAGCAGCAGCACATCGTCGTAGGTCAATCCGGTGAAGCCAAAGGGGTCCGACTCGGTCATTACGCTCCAGGAGGTATCTGGGATGCGCCGTTCGGCGGCATCCTCATGGTTCGGGAAACAGCTCAGTGGTGGTGGAACAGCCCAAGCCCCGGACGCATTCCCGGGACCGCGGACTCCTCAGCCTTCGAGTCTCAACCTCGTGTCGGCGGACCGAGTTCATCCGCGACCGAGGGAATCTTGGCGCCAAGTCTAGCCGTCCGCACGAGGTCGACAGTGAAGAGGATGAGCGCGACCCAGACGATCGCGAAACCGATCCAGCGCTCCAGCGGCATGGGTTCCGAGAAGACGGCGACGGCGAGCACGAACTGCAGAATCGGCGCGATGTACTGCATGAGTCCGAGCTCGATGAGCCGCAGGCGCCTGGCGGCGGCGGCGAAGAGCAGGAGTGGAACGCTCGTGACGACTCCGGCGAAGAGCAGGACCCCCGTGTTGGCCGGCGAGATCGTCCCGAACGTGATGCCGCCCCCGAAGAGGATCGTCCACACGAGGCAGATCGCGCCGATGGGGAGGATCAGAGTGGTCTCCACGGCGAGGCCGGAGAGCGCATCCGCCTGCACCCCGACGCGTTTCTTGACGAGCCCGTAGAGGCCGAAGGTCATCGCGACACCGAGACCGAGCCACGGGATGCGGCCGTAGCCGAGCGAGATGACCAGCACCGCCACAAGCGAGAGTCCGACGGCGACCCACTGCAGAGGACGCAGCTTCTCCCGCAGGAAGACGAGCCCGAGCGCGACAGACACGATCGGGTTGAGAAAGTAGCCAAGTGCGGCGTCGAGCGTATGCCCCGTCGCGACGGCCTGCACGTAGAACAGCCAGTTCGCCGAGACGAGAATGCCTGCGATGCCGAGGCCGAGCACCACGCGCTTCTTCGAGATGAGTTCCCTGAACGGCCGCCACGCTCGCATGATGAGCACGCCGAGCAGGCAGAAGACGACGCTCAGGATGATTCGCCAGGCGATGAGCTCAACGGGGGTCGTCGGCGCTGTTGCCACCACGTAAAGGGGCATGAACCCCCAGAGCGCATACGCGCTGAACGCCAGCCAGAGGCCGGACCGAGGAGATTCCGTCACCTCGCGATCGTACGCCCGCGTGGAGGCCCGGCGAGCCGCCGCCCGGAAACACGAATGGCGCCCGACCCCGGAGGGTGGGCGCCATCACGCGACGTTCAGTCCCGAAGGACCTGGCAGTCTCAGTGAAGCGGGAGACTAGACGATCTTCGCGAGGATGTCGCGAGCGGAGAGCACAAGAAGCTCCTCGCCGCCGTACTTGACCTCGGTTCCGCCGTACTTGGAGTAGATGACCTTGTCGCCGACCACGAGGTCGAGCGGCACGCGGTTGCCGTTGTCGTCGATGCGGCCGGGGCCGACTGCGACAACTTCACCCTCCTGGGGCTTCTCCTTGGCGGTGTCCGGAATCACAAGACCCGAAGCCGTGGTCTGCTCGGCTTCGACCTGCTTGATGACGATGCGATCCTCGAGCGGCTGAATGTTCACCGACACGGTTGACCTCTTTCTCAGCGATAGGAAGTTCAGAATTAGCACCCTCCCCATGAGAGTGCTAACTCCGAGTGTAGGGGCGATGCGGCGGCAACTGCAACGCGGTGACGCCTCGTGGCGTACGCCGGTAGCGTAGTGACGGTGCAACGCGACGAACTCCTGGCCCTCCTCACCCCCGAGGCGATGACGCTCCTCGACGACGCGCCAGCCGTCGAATCCTCGGCCGACGCGCTTGCGCTCGTGACGAAGCTGCGGGCCGCCGGCGGCTCGCCTGAGGTCGTGGCCGCCGTCGTCACGCAGTCGAAGCTGAGGCGCCGCGCGGTCGCCAAGTTCGGCCCGTTCGCCGAGCGGATGCTCTTCACCGACGCCGGCCTCCAGCAAGCGACGCGCCTGCAAGTCGCCGCCCACCACGCGAACCGGTTCAGGCAGGCTGGCGCCGTGAGCGTCGCGGATCTCGGCTGCGGAATCGGCGCGGACGCCATGGCGTTCGCCTCGCTCGGGCTCGAAGTCACGGCCTACGACCTTGACGAGGTCACGGCAGCGATTGCGGCCCACAACCTCGCCCCGTTCCCCAACGCGCGGGTCAAGCACGGGCGGGCGGAGGACGTCGATCTCGGAGGTTTCGAAGCCCTCTGGTTCGACCCGGCCAGACGCACCACCAGCGCAGGAGGCACGGCACGGCACTTCGACCCGGCCGACTGGAGCCCCGCCCTCGACTTCGTCTTCGCGGCTGGCCGTGAGCGACCCACCGGCATCAAGCTCGGCCCCGGCATCGACCACGCGTACCTCCCGGACGATGCCGAGACGCAGTGGGTCTCGTCCGGTGGCGATCTTGTCGAGGCGACCGTGTGGATGCACGACACGGCCAGGGCTGGCATCCGTCGGTCTGCGCTTGTCATCGGCAAACAAGGCACCGACGAGCTCACGACCAGCGAGAAGGTGCACGACGCCGAGGTCGGCCAGCTGGGTGCCGTGCTCTACGAGCCGGATCCTGCCATCATCCGCGCGCGGCTCATCGGCGACCTCGCGCGCTCCCTCGGCGCGACGATGATCTCCGAGAGCATCGCGTGGATGACCTCGGACGAGTTCACCTCGACGCCCTTCGCGAGCGCCTTTGCCGTCCGGGAGGTGCTTCCGCTGCACACTTCATCGCTCAAAAGCGAACTGCGGAAGCGCGGCATCGGGATCCTCGAGATCAAGAAGCGCGGCGTCGACATCGACCCCGCGGAGTTCAGGCGCAAGCTTGCACTCAAGGGTGACCTGTCGGCAGTGCTGATCCTGACGAGGGTCGGCGACAAGCGAGTTGCCATCCTCGCCGACCGCCTGAGCGCGGGAAGCGGTCCGAGCTCAGAGAACTGAGGCAGCCGCCCGGAGTCTGATCCGAGTCAGACGGTCAGGACGACAATGAGCGTCGCGATCGCGACAAGCACTGCGAGGCCACCCGTCACGAGTCCGACGATGCCGAGCGTTCGGCCAAGGCCCTTGGGAGAGCGAAGCCCGGCGATGCCGAGGCCCACGGCTCCGAGGCCGAACACCAGCGACACGATGTACGCCCATCCCGGGAGCAGAAGGAGGAGCAACGCAAGAGCACCGAGTGCGACCGCGATGATGCCGAGCACGGGCGCTGGGGCTTTGGGCTGCTGCCCGTAGCCCTGGACCCCGAACTGCTGGCCGGGCTGCTGACCATATTGAGCCTGCTGCGTTGGCGCGTACTGTCCCTGCTGTGGGGCGCCGAACTGCGGCTGGCCGTACTGGTCCTGCTGCGGCTGGCCATACTGCGGCTGACCGTACTGATCCTGTTGGGGCTGCCCGTACTGCTGCGCTGGAGCCTGTTGCGCGGGGGCCGGATGCTGACCGTACCCGCTTCCGTAGCCCGGCTGCTGCTGGCCGTAGCCGCCATCACCCTGCCCGTAGCCGGACTGCTGCTGGCCGTAGCCATCCGGCTGCTGCCCAAACTGCTGACCGTTCGGCTGGGGATCCTGCCCGTACTGTGACTGAGGTTGCCCGTACGTGGGCTGCCCGTACTGGGCCTGGCCGGGCTGCTGCGCGCCGTACGGGGGCTGCCCGTTCTGCGGCTGGCCTCCCTGGTGGGGCTGCTGCGGGTACTGGGGGCCGTTCGGGTCAGACATGGTGTCCTTCTCAGTCGTCGACAAGGCTGCAGATACTGGTCAAGCTTAGAGTGCGGGCGGATGCATCCGCCCGCACTCTCGCTGAGTCCTGTCAGCTGATGATCAGTATCCGCCGTACCCCATGTCGTTGAACGCCGCCATGAAGGTGATGATGCTGAACACAACCAGCACGACGTTCAGAACGATCGCGCCGATCGAGACCCAGAATCCTGCCGTCCGGAGCGCCCCGGCCTGGGGCTCCCTGGTCTTGGCGAGGATCGCGCAGATGAGTCCAGCGATGCCGAGCGGGAGTCCGAGGATCGGGAGGAGGCAGAAGATCACGCCAGCTCCACCGAGCACAAGCGCGACGATACTGAGCGTTCGCTTCGGAGCGGTCGACTGAGCGGGGTATCCGGGAGTCGCGTAGCCCTGAGGTGCGCCGTATCCGGGAGCCTGCCCCTGCGTCTGCGGAGCTCCGTAGGCGGGAGCAGCGCCAGCCGCAGCCTCACCAGCGGTTGGTGCCTGACCGTACGGGGCAGCGCTCGGGGTAGCCGCGGGCTCACTCGGCGGCGTGTAGCTCACAGAGCCCGATGCAGTCGGCGGCGTGTAGTCAGTGCCAGACACGGAGGGTGGCGTGTAGTCGGTCCCAGAAGCCGAAGGCGCCGAGTAGTCAACCGACTCTGCAGGCGGTGTGTAAGCGGCAGGCGCCTCGTACTGGGGAGGAGTGCTTCCCTCTTCTGGAAGCTTGGGCTTGTCGCCTGGGACCTGGTTGCTATCGCTCATTGCGGAGCTCCTTCCGGTTCACCGTTCTCGCGGTGCTTGGGGTTGGTGTTCACGTGCGTGGAGCAGGTGACGCCGAACGTGCGGGCGTGCGCCATTTCCAAGGTTCCCAGGGTTTGACTGGGAACCGTCACACAAGGTTCGGAGATGCTGTCGCCCTTAGTACGAGCTGAGGCCGCCGAGGAGACCGATTCCGCCGAAGAAGAGCAGAGCCAAGACGATCAGGAGCAGGAACCCGAAGACCGAGATGAATCCGAGCACGATGGACGTGATGGCGAGGGCGCGACCACGCGGCTCGCGTCGGAGCGCAATGAAACCGCAGACGATTCCGGCGATACCGACCATCCACCACACGAACTGCAGGACGGGGATGAGGGCGACGAGGAACGAGCCGCCGCTGAGGCAGAGCGCAACGATGCTCAGCGTGAGCGCTCCGGCCCCGGATGCCCTCGGGGTGGTGTACGGAGCAGGAACGTAGGGGGCGATCGGGTAGGCGAGGTGCTCCGGTGGCGCGGCCGGACCGCCGCCTGCGAATCCCTGACCGTATCCGTTCGGAGCGGAGCCGCCAATCGGGAAACGAGGGTCGGGGTTGGCGGGCTCTCGATAAGCGGGCTCGGGGTAGTTCGGCGTGGAGAACAGCGGGGCATGCGCGCCTGGCGCGCCAGCCCCACGGCCGTCATCCTGCGCGTCTCGGAGCTCGTCGGCTGGTCGTGCGCCTACGTTCGGGGCGGCGATCCGCTCACCGGGGTTTTCTGGTGTTGACCAGGTCATGTCCGCTCCTTTCGAAGGGTCTTGGGATGCTCCCACGATACGGCGGCGACCGAGTCACCGCGTCATACCGATGGCCACGGGTCTGTCATCCCGGAGGATGACTTCGCCTGCGATGCGATGCCGCGACGGACTGGACCTCGTGCTCAGGCGACGACGAAAGCGAACGAGATGCAGCCCACGACAACTGCCGCTGAGAGCAGGAGCGCGATGATCCAGCCGCGGTGGCGACGCGCGAGCACCGCGAGCAGCACGGAGACCGCGCCGATGCTCGCCCCGAGGTAGAGGGGCCAAAACGGAGACGGACTGGTCGCGGCTGACAGCACGATGGCGAGCAGGGCGGCGGTGAGAGAAAGGAGCACCGAGACGACAAGGGCCACGCGGCTGAGGCCGAGGCCTGTTGTCTCGCCTGTGGAGGTGGAGCGGGCGGATGCGGTTGGGCGGACGGATGCGGGAGCCGTGGCGGTCGCCTGGACGTGCGCAACCGCGGGGTCGGCCTCGGCTTCGCCGAGCGCCGACTCCGACGGCACCGCGACTGCTCTCCCCTCGGCCGGAGTCTCGGCCGTCTTCTCGGCCGGGCTGTCGGCCGCATGCTGGCGTGGGGTGAGCGCGGAGTATGCGGCGTTGCTGGTGTCGTCGACCGGAGTGCGGTCGATGGGCGGCAGCTCTACCGGCTTCCGCGGCGGCAGCTTCGGCTGTTCTGGCATGGTCATGCGTGCTCCCCCATGGATGTTGTCCCCGCTGACACGTGCGGTGTCGCCACCGGCAAAGTGGAGTCTGCCGCGAAATCGAGAGGCGCCTGCGGCTTGCCGGCAGCGACCAGCATCGCCCCGACCGCGGCGATCATCGCCCCGTTGTCCGTGCAGAGTCGGAGCGGCGGGATGCGGAGCTCAATTCCGGCGGCGGCGCAGCGCTCCTCCGCCAGTTCGCGCACGCGGGCGTTGGCCGCCACTCCTCCACCGAGCACAAGCCGAGGAACTCCGAGCGCGGTACAGGCCGCGACGGCCTTCGCCGTGAGCACGTCGGCGACGGCCTCGCGGAAGCTCGCGGCCACGTCCGCCACCGGCACCGGCTCCCCTGCGTCCTCCTTCGCCTCGACCCACCTGGCGACGGCCGTCTTCAGACCGGAAAACGAGAAGTCGTAACGATGCTTCTCGAGGTCTTTCGGCTTCGTGAGGCCGCGCGGAAACCGGATGGCCTTCGGGTCGCCGCCCGCGGCCGCCTTGTCGATCTCCGGCCCGCCCGGGTAAGGCAGGCGCAGGAGGCGGGCCACCTTGTCGAACGCCTCACCGGCAGCGTCGTCGATCGTCTCGCCGAGCAGTGCCACGTCGTCGACGAGGTCCCGAACGTGCAGCAGCGACGTGTGACCGCCCGAGACGAGCAGCGCAACAGCTGGAAGTTCGAGCTGCCCGACGTCGTCGCGCAGCACATCCGCCGCCACGTGCCCGACAAGGTGATTGACGGCGTAGAGCGGGATGCCCGTGGCGACGTGCAGGGCCTTGGCCGCGGCAGTCCCGACCATGAGCGCGCCGGCAAGACCCGGCCCTTGCGTGACGGCGATCGCGTCGAGCTCGTCGAGCCTGACACCCGCCGTCTTGAGCGCCGCCTCGATGGTGGGCACGATGGCGTCAGCGTGCGCGCGCGCGGCGATCTCAGGCACCACACCGCCGAATATGGCGTGCTCGTCCATGGACGAGGCAACCTCGTTGGCGAGCAGCTCACGGCCGCGGACGATGCCGACGCCGGTTTCGTCGCACGACGATTCGATGCCGAGCACAAGCGGCGCATTCAGGGCGCCGCCCGAGGCCCGAGCCTCGGCGGAGATCCGGACCCCCGGCAGCCTGCCGCGCATCACGATCGCATCCACTCCCTCTCTTGGGTAGTACTTGGGCCGGCGCCCGATGTCCTCGAAGCCGAGCCCAGAGTAGAGCGCGCGTGCGGCGTCGCCGTTCTCGCGCACCTCGAGGAACACCTGCTTCGCGCCGCGTGCCTCGGCCCAGGCGAACAGCTCCGCGAGCATCCGAGTGGCCCAGCCGCCGCGCCGCAGACGCTCGTCGACGGCGATCGTCTGCACGTCGGCCTCGCCACCGCCCTGGAGCGCCATGACACCGGCGGCTGCGAGGATCTCGCCCGTCGAGGTGTCTTCGACGACGACGTATCGGGTGTGCTGGCTCTTGACCTCGCCGGCAAGCATGGATGGCGACCAGGGGTCGAGCGGGAAGGCGGCCTCGTCGAGTCGGACCATCGAGGGGATGTCGGCGTCAACCGCATCCCGCAGAGCGACGCGCATCAACCCGTCACCCGCTTGGGGCCGTTGGATGGCACGGCGTCAGCGCCGCGCAGGTAGATGATCGAGTTCGCCTCTGCATCGAGCCCGTGCACCTCACGGTCGAGCCAGGCGAGCGCTAGGTGGGCGGCCGAGATCGTCCGCGTGTCGAAGACATTGGCAGCATCCGGAACGTCGTCCGGCTTGTGCAGCTCGCACGAGCTCGCGACCAGCAGCCCCTCTTCGTAGCGTGAGCAGGCGAGTTCCCCGCGCCGGGCGTCGGTCGTCACGAGCAGATCCCCGCCCACCTCCGGATGCGCGGCACGCCATTCGTGGGCGGCCGCGTCATGGCTGGGCATCGGAATGAAACGCACGCCGCGCGCGAACGCGAAAGTCCGTGCCGCCGCGACGCCCACGCGGAGGCCGGTGAACGGCCCGGGACCCATGCCGCCGACAACCTGAGTGACGTGCTGGGGCGAGAGCCCGGCATCCGCGAGCACCTCCGAGATGGCGACGCCGACAGCCTCTGCGTGGTGTCTGGTGTCTGCGCTGCGCCGTTCGGCGAGTACGCGGCCATGCGGGGTGACGATCGCGACATCCGTGCCCGCTGACGTATCGATCGCTAAGAGCATGTGACCGATTCTACGCGGGCGAGGCGCCGAACTCGGCCCGCAGCGCACGGCCGAGCGACGCCTCGAGGGGCCGGTTGAACACGCCGGTTGTTGTGAGCGTCAGGCGACGGGGGTCGACCGGCTCGTCGTCGTGCTCGTGGTCGTGGTCGTGGTCAGAGTTCTGGTCATGGTCATCTCGCTCGGTGCCGCCGGCGGGTGCAGACAGCGCCGTCGAGCGCTCGATCGTGACCTCGAGCCAGCGATCGGTGATGAGCGGAACAGCCTCGCTCCCCCACTCCACCACGGTCACGCTCGCAGCGAGGTCCAGGCCGAGGTCATCGAGCTCCGCGGGGTCTCCGAGACGGTAGGCGTCGACGTGGATGAGCTCAGGACCGCCGACCAGCGACGGATGCGTACGGGCCAGCACGAACGTGGGACTCGTGACCGGGCCCCTCACTCCAAGAGCCCTACCGAGCCCGCGTGCGAACGTGGTCTTGCCCGCTCCGAGCGGTCCCGTCAGCACGAGGACGTCGCCGGCAGCGAGCTGCGCGCCGATGAGCTCACCTGCCCGCACCATGTCCTCGGCTGTCGCGAGCTCGACGGAGATTCCAGGCGTCACGTTGTCACCCATCTGAAACCGCCTCTCATTCCGCGTAGCGCTCTCGGCGCACGATACGTGGCCCGAACGCGGCGACAAACGCCTGCGGTTCCAGACCAGACCACGAGGCCCATTCGCGCAGGTGGATGTCACGTGGTTCCGAGCCGAAGACCGAGACCGGCATGCCGATCCAGGCCTCCTGGTCCTGAAGGTCGACGATCACCTGATCCATCGCGACACGCCCGATGATGGGTCTCCGCTCGCCCCCGACGACCACTTCGCCTCGGCCTGCCACCCTGCGCGGAATCGCGTCGGCGTACCCGAGCGGAACGAGTCCGAGTGTGGTGGGCTCTTCGGCGATCCAGTCGTAGCCGTAGGAGACCCCGTGACCCGCCGTCACCCGCTTGACGTGCACGAGTTCGCTCATGAGAGAGACCGAGACTTGCGCATTCGGGTCGTGGAAGCCGTACACCGCACGGGTCGCTGAGTCGCTGGTTCGTTCGTGGTCGACAAGCGTGCTGGCGCGGGCAGCTCCGCCCACGTAGTCCAGGTCGGCCTGTGTGGCGACAAGCGGGAGCAGCCCGTACTCGAGCGCTAGGTCCGCCATGAGCCTGGCACCGTGGCCGTAGGCGTCCGCCGAGACGTCGACGCTGAAGGTCCTGGCCGCGTGCCTGGCACCCATCCCGGTGGCGAGCGCACCGGAGAGCTCACGAGCTCGCTCCCCCATCCGGGTGCGCAGCAGCTCCACGTCGACGGTCAGCTCACGGCGTGGAGCGAGCGCGCCGCCGTCACTCCGCGCTTGCTCGTGTGACACCCCCGCCGATGCCGCCGCGCCGACGCGAGAGTAGTGACGAGGAATGCGCGTGCTGAGCCGCGTGACAACTTCGTAGTTGATGGTCCCTGCCGCCGCCGCCCACGCGTCGGCGCTCGCTGAACGGGCGGCGTCGATAACCTGCAGGCGGGGCTGATCGTCGCACTGCTCGAGGCGTGATGACGCGGCGATGGCACCCTCGAGCGGCTCGATTCGCAGCTCAAGGGCGTCGACTGACACCACGCGCCACCCGGCCCCGGTGTCGTCGGTGAGCTCGAGGGAACCCGCAGGAACCGGCGGCAGCCCGACGGCCTGGCCGACATCGACGCGGAACCCGCGTTGGTCCTCGCAGATCGGCGCGCTCAGCGAGAGCGCCGGATGCAGCGCCACAGGGCACTCGGTGCCTGCCGAGAACGGGGAGAGCCCATAGAGGGAGACCCCGAGCCGCACGAGGTCGAAGCGCGACCCGGGCAGCGACATCGATCCGGCCGTCGCGGCGAGGTGGCGGACGGAAGGACTCAGACCGCAGCGATCCGCGAGCTCGAGCGCACGCTCGAAAGACGTGAGCTGCGCGAGGTCCGCCTCGGCTCCCGCACCGGCGAGGTGGCTGAACAGCCCCTCCAGGCGGATGAGGCCACGAGCCTCGAGCTCCGCCGCCTTCGTGAAGGCCGATTCCCACTCGATCGCGCTGATGCCGTTTCGTCCGAGCCCAGTGTCGAGCTTGAGATGCACAACCACCGAACGTTCCGAGTGTTCCAGCCGTCCCAAGCCGATATCAAGGAGCTCGAGTTGCGCGAGCGACGAGATGCCCAGCTCGACGTCAGCGTCGAGAGCGGCGAGCCAGCCCGTGCGCGCGCCGTGCATCCAGGTCAGGATCGGAGCGGTGAAACCATCCGCTCGGAGCGCTAGCGCCTCACGGAGGTCGACCACACCGAGACGTTCGGCTCCGCCCTCGAGCGCGGCCCTCGCCACCTCGCTGGCACCGTGCCCGTACGCGTTCGCCTTGACAACCGCGAGGAGCGGTGTGCCGGTGAGGTCGGCAACGGCCCGCACGTTGGCACGGACGGCGTCGAGGTCGACGTCGATGCGCGGACCGCTCACGCGAGTGCTCCGGCTGGAGCGGCACGCTCGGCGATCACAAACGCCGTCGCCGTCGTGCGCTCGTGAGTCAACGAGAGATGCAGGTGGTCGACTCCGACCGACGCCAGGTGCAACCGAAGCGCAGGCGAAAGCGCGAACTCCGGCCGCCCCGCAGGGCCACTCTCGACCTCGAAGTCGAGAAAGCTGAGCGACCCAATGCCGCCCAGCGCCTTCACTGCCGCCTCGCGCGCCGCGAAACGTGCGCCGAGAGACGCAAGCGATCGCTCGCGCTCGGCCGGTGTGAAGAGGCGTTCGCGAAGGCGAGGTGCCCTCTGCAGAGCCCGCGCGAATCGCGCGAGCTCCACAGTGTCGACTCCGATCCCGACGATCACGCTCTGCTACTCGACGGTGACGGACTTCGCCAGGTTGCGCGGCTGGTCCACGTCGAGACCCTTCGCCGTCGCAAGCTCGATCGCGAAGATCTGCAACGGCACGACTGCCAAGAGCGGCTCGAAGAAAGGCTCGGTCGGTGGGACCGCGATGACCTCATCCGCATACGGCAGAACCGCGGCGTCGCCGACCTCGCAGATCGCGAGCACGCGGGCCCCGCGGGCACGGATCTCCTGGATGTTCGAGACGATCTTCGGGTGCAGGGTGTCGTCGTGGCGAGGGCTCGGCACGATGACGAAGACCGGCTGGCCCGGCTCGATGAGTGCGATCGGACCGTGCTTCAGCTCGCCGGCCGCGAACCCCTCGGCGTGGATGTACGCGATCTCCTTGAGCTTGAGCGCGCCCTCGAGCGCGATCGGGTAGCCGACGTTTCGACCCAGGTAGAGCACAGAACGGGTGTCAGCCATCCAGTTCGCGAGCTCATGGATGCGCTCGCGAACGCCGAGCACGGTGCGCACCTTCTCCGGGATCGTCTGGAACTCCGTCAGGAGCTCCTCGCGACGCTCGTCGGTCATCGTTCCGCGCACCGTCGCCGTGTAGATGCCGAGCAGGTAGAGCGCCGTGATCTGAGCGAGGAACGCCTTCGTCGATGCGACGGCGACCTCTGGGCCTGCGTGCGTGTAGACAACCGCATCGGACTCACGTGGGATGGTCGCACCCTGCGTGTTGCAGATCGAGAGCGTCTTCGCGCCGCGCGACATGGCGTAGCGGACCGCCATGAGCGTATCCATCGTCTCGCCCGACTGGCTCATCGAGACGATGAGCGTGCGCGAATCGAGGACCGGGTCACGGTAGCGGAACTCGTGCGCCAGCTCGACCTGCACGGGCACTCGTGCCCACTTCTCCATGGCGTACGCGCCGACCTGCGCAGAGTATGCGGCCGTTCCGCAGGCGACGATGATGATGCGGTGGATGTCGTTGAAGAAGTCATCCCCGAGCGAGTCAAGGTCTGGCAGGTGCACACGGCCCTCGACGATGCGCCCGCGGAGCGTGTTGGCCACTGCCTCCGGGTCCTCGTCGATCTCCTTGGCCATGAAGCTCGGCCATCCGCCCTTCTCGGCAGCAGACGCATCCCAGGACACCTCGAATGCCTCGGCGGTCGCAGGCTCTCCGTCGAACGTCGTGATCTCGACCGAATCGGGGCGCACGAGCACGATCTGCTCCTGCCCGACGGCCAGCGCGCGAGGCGTGTACTCGACAAACGCGGCGACGTCAGAGCCCAGGAAGTTCTCACCGTCGCCGAGGCCAATGACGAGCGGCGAGTTGAGACGCGCGCCGACGACAAGACCGGGCTCATTTGCATGCACCGCAATCAGCGTGAAGGCGCCATCGAGGCGGCGCACCACCGCGCGGAATGCCTGCTCCAGGCTGCCGAGCTCCCGGTAGACGTGGCCGATCATGACGGCCGCGACTTCCGTGTCGGTCTCCGAATGGAACGTGTAGCCCAGCTCGACCAGCTCGGCCTTCAGCTCGGCGAAGTTCTCGATGATGCCGTTGTGGATGACGGCGAGCTTGCCTTCGTCGGCGAGGTGCGGGTGCGCATTCGCGTCGGTGGGGCCGCCGTGCGTCGCCCACCTCGTGTGACCGATGCCCGTGTGACCGTCCGGCAGCGGGTGGCGCTCCAGATCTTCGCGCAGCACCTTCAGCTTGCCCGCGCGCTTGCGGGTCTCGATCCGACCTTCGTCGTCGATGACCGCGACACCAGCGGAGTCGTACCCCCGGTACTCAAGTCTTGCGAGACCGCCCATCAGGATGTCGAGGCTCTCTCGTGGACCAACGTAACCAACAATTCCGCACATACCGGCCATCTTAGGGGCACGGCTCATGCCAGGCCGGACACCGCACTAGACTCGCGTTCTATGTCCGCAACTGGTCAGATTCCGCGCAGCGGAGGAGACTCGCCCTTCGTCGAGATCCTCCGCCAGGACTGGGCCGACCTCGCACCCTCGACTCCGATGTCGCTCGACGAATCCGACCTCATCCGGCTCCGCGGTCTCGGGGACCACCTCGACCTCGACGAGGTCCGCGACGTCTATGTGCCGCTCTCGCGCCTCATCAACCTGTACGTCTCGAACGCACGGTCCCTGCACCGCGCCACGAGTGGATTCCTCGGCGAGCGCAGCGCATCCACCCCGTTTGTCATCGGCGTGGCCGGCTCGGTCGCGGTCGGCAAGTCGACCGTCTCACGTCTGCTGCGTGAGCTCCTCCGGCGATGGGAGGACACCCCACGTGTCGAGCTTGTCACCACCGACGGCTTCCTCTACCCCAATGCAGAACTCGAACGCCGCGGCCTCATGGAGCGCAAGGGCTTCCCGGAGTCCTACGACCAGAGGGCGCTCCTGCGCTTCATCACGAAGGTCAAGAGCGGCGCCGCGGAGGCACGCGCGCCGTTCTACTCGCATCTCAGCTACGACATCGTCCCGGACGCGGAGATCCTCGTGAACCGGCCGGATGTCCTCATCGTCGAGGGCCTCAACGTGCTGCAGCCTCCACGTGCGCACTCACTGGCCGTGAGTGACATGTTCGACTTCTCGATCTACGTCGACGCGCGTTCCGAGGACATCGCTCGCTGGTACGAGCAGCGATTCCTGTCGCTGCAGCGCGGAGCCTTCACGAACCCGCGCTCGTACTTCAGGCGCTTCGCCGAGCTCAGCACGGATGAGGCGCTGGAGCATGCCCGCAGCATCTGGTCCCGCATCAACGGCCCGAACCTGCGCGAGAACGTCATGCCCACGCGGTCGCGCGCGCAGTTGGTGCTGCGCAAGGCGAGCGACCACACGGTGCGCAGCGTTCTCCTGCGCAAGGTCTGACGGTCGGAGCCGCGGGGTCTTCGGCTCGCGCATCCGCCAATCCGCGCGATTCCGGATGGCTTTCTCACTTCCGGATGGGTTGCAAGCCATCCCGAAGCGCGAAAGCCATCCCGAGACAGCGAACGCGTCCGGACGCCTCTCGGCAGGGCGATTGACCAATCCACCCGACTCCGGATGGATTCCTCGTCTCGGGATGGGTAGCAAGCCATCCCAAGATGAGGAACCCGTCCCGAGACTGAGCCGGCATCCGAACGCCGGCCTGCGTCATCCGGCGACCGTCAGTGCAACAGACAGCAGGAAGCCCCTCCCGAGCGAACCCGGGAGGGGCTTCCTGAACTGCGTGAGTTGGCTGCCTAGGCGGTGCGTGCTGCCTGCGCCTGCTCGACCTCAGCGACAACCGCAGCGAAGAGCGCCCCGCTCTCGAGGCCGGTGACCTCGCGAGTGAACGTCTCCGCGTCTAGCGTGGCGAGCTTCTGCTGAAGCTCGACACTCTCCTGGTCGGCTTCGAAATCGAACCGGAGCGCGGCCCCGATCGCTCGCACAAGCGCGTCGTAGGGCAGACCGGCTGCCGCAGCTTCCGACGCGGGGCGCACGAAGCGCTCCTTCGCCGAGAGCTTCCGCAGCGGCTGACGGCCGACGCGTGCTGGCTGGTCCGGCAGATCCCGGTTCGCGAACCGCGAGAGCGTCGTCGCGACGTACTCAGCGTGGTCGTCCTCCGAGAAGCCGAACTGCGAGACGAGCACACGGCTCGTCTCGCCGAGCACCGCTTCGACCTCCGCCGCGACCGCGGGAAGCGCAAGCGCATCCTGCATGTTCGAAGCGCCCGCGACGAAGCCGTGGTAGGCGATCGTCGCGTGGCCCGTGTTCACCGTGAAGAGCTTGCGCTCGATGTACGGGTTGAGGTCGTCCACGAAGTGGGCATTCGGAATGCTCGGCTCGGTGCCGTCGAACGGCGTCCGGTCGATCGTCCACTCGAAGAAGTCCTCGACGGTGACGTCGACTCCTTCTACGGCCTGCTCCGGAACGATGCGGTCGACCGCCGTGTTGGCGAAGACGGCTCGGTCGGCGAGTTCCTCAGCGCCATCGAGGACAAGCCCCTTGAGCGTGTCGGATGCACCGATCGCGTTCTCGCACGCCATGACGGCCAGCTTCCGCGACTCAGCCGCGCGGGCCGCGAGGCCCTTGCGGATGACGGGCGCGATGAAGCGAAGCACGTTCGGCCCGACGGCGCACGTGACGATGTCGGCAGCTGCGATCTCCTGCACGACGTCGTCCTCGTGCGTCGCCGAGTTGATCGCCCTGAAGCGATCGACGACGTGGCTCTTGGCGGCTGGCCCGACTTCGTGCACCGTGTAGGTGTCGACGGCCTGGAGCGCACCGATGAGGTCGGCGTTGACGTCGGCGTAGACAACCTCGTACCCGGCTTCATGCAGGACAAGCCCGATGAAGCCGCGCCCGATGTTGCCCGCTCCGATGTGAACTGCCTTCATTACTCGTTCACGTCCCCGAGGAGCTTCGCAAGCTCTTCCGGCGTCTCCGCCTTCAGGAGGGCTTCCACGTTGTCCTCGTCGCTGAACACGATGGCGACGCTCGAGAGGATCTCGAGGTGCCCCCCGTCCTTGCCCGCGATGCCGATGACAAAACGGGTCTCGTTTCCGCCCCAGTCGATCGGCTCGTCGTAGCGCACGACTGACAGCGCGGAACCAAGGATGCTGTCCTTGGCCTCGTTCGTTCCGTGCGGAATGGCGAGGTAGTTGCCCATGAACGTCGAGACGCTCTGCTCGCGATCGTGCATTGCCTGGATGTAGTCCTGCGTCACGGCGCCAGCCGCGACAAGCAGCTCACCCGCCTCCGTGATGGCTTCTTCGCGCGTGCGCGCGGTTCCGCCGAGACGGATGCTGTCAAGGCTCAGTACGTCTGCCACTTCAGGGTTCCTTTCGTTGGGTGTCCGATTCTCCAGCAGCTCAGCTGTTGGAGAGTCGAGCCACGACTTCCTCGTACCGGGGGCTGTTCATGAAGTTTTCCACGGAGACGTGGATAGCTTCTGGGGACTTGAGTTTCGCCCGGTCCGTGAGGTCCTGGTGGGTGACGATCAGGTCAGGCGTGTTGTCGAGGTTGGCGATGGAGACGTTCTTCACCGTCACGCCCTCGATTCCGGCCTTCTTGATCTTGTTCCGCAGCACCGAAGCACCCATGGCGCTCGAACCCATTCCGGCGTCACACGCAAACACGATGTTGGTGATCTGGCGTGTGTCGGTCGCGAGACCGCCAGTAGCCTGCGTCGCGAGGCCCGAGAGAGCCTCGGACTTCTTCCCCTTGTTCGCCTCGGTCTGCGCGACGGCGTCGGCGAAGCTGTTGGCTCCGGACGCCTCGGCAGCGAGGTCCTTCTTGCGCGAGGCGAGGAGGATGGCCGCTGCGATGGCGAAGGTAACCGCCGCCGAGAGAATGACCGAGAGGATGACACCGAGGTGGCTTCCCTGCGCGGTCATGATGAGGATCGCGAAGATAGATCCTGGCGAGGCAGGAGCCACGAGGCCCGACTGGAAGATGACATTCGTGAGAACGCCGGTTGCGCCACCACCAATGACGGCCAGGATCAGAGCAGGCTTGGCGAGCACGTACGGGAAGTAGATCTCGTGGATGCCACCGAAGAACTGGATGATGACTGCGCCAGGAGCGCTGGCGCGTGCGACGCCGACCCCGAAGAAGCAGAACGCGAGGAGCAGGCCGAGTCCGGGGCCCGGGTTCGCCTCGAGCAGGAAGAGGATGCTCTTCCCCGCTTCCTCCGACTGCGCGACACCAAGGGGCGTCAGCACACCCTGGTTGATCGCGTTGTTGAGGAAGAGGATCTTGGCAGGCTCGATGAGGATGCTCGCGAGAGGGAGGAGTCCGGCTTCGACCAGGAAGTCGACGCCCTCACCCAGACGCTCGGTGAGCCACGTGATGATCGGAGCGATCGTGAAGAATCCGGCGATCGCCAGGATCATCGCGAGGATACCGGCCGAGAAGTTGTTGACGAGCATCTCGAAACCGGCACGGATCTTGCCGTCCCAGATGCTGTCGACCTTCTTCATGACCCAGGCCGCGAGTGGGCCCATGATCATGGCTCCGATGAACATCGGGATGCCAGCGCCCACGATGACACCCATTGTCGCAATCGCACCGACGACTCCGCCGCGCGTGTCGTAGATCATCTTTCCGCCCTGGAAGGC
Source organism: Pseudoclavibacter sp. AY1F1 (assembly GCF_002931075.1). Taxonomy (GTDB): domain Bacteria; phylum Actinomycetota; class Actinomycetes; order Actinomycetales; family Microbacteriaceae; genus Pseudoclavibacter. The sequence goes on from NZ_PSTQ01000007.1 coordinate 87,661, forward strand.
GATCAGGAGCGGAAGGAGGTAGGTGATCATCGGCCCGACAAGGCCCGTTGGCGCTTCGCCGTCTTCCGTGAGCGCCCAGCCTCCGAGCTGCGACCAGATCTCGGCGCCACCAGGGAACAGTTCGTTCAGCCATCCGGTCTGGATGAACAGGGATGTGATGAGGCCCCAGGCGATGAACGCCGGAATATTCGGCATGACCATGCCGGAGAGGAAGGCACCGAAGCGCTGGACCCCGACGCGGGCGCCCTTCTGCTGGGTTGCCGTAGTGGCTTCTGCAGTCATTATTGCTCCAAGCAATCCCCATGCGCGGGGATAGGAGGGGAAAGGTCAGTACGACCGTTCCCGGATTTCAAGAATTGGCCGAGCGGCCGTGAGCGCGCGCAGCGGCTCAAGCGTCGTGGTCGGTCTCCAGGAGTGCCACGAGCTGGTCAGCGACGGCTTCGTCGCCATCAACGGAAAGGGTGATCTCGTCTCCCTTGGAAACGCCGAGCGAGAGCACTCCGAGGATGCTCGCCGCGTTGACGCTCTTGTCACCCTTTGCGATCGTGACTGGGACGCCGGCTTCGGTTGCTGCCTGCACGAAGATCGCTGCGGGGCGTGCGTGAAGGCCGTGCTCCGAGGCGACGGTGATCTTGCGTTCGATCATGAAGAGCTCCTTAGGATTGGCGGGATTTCCGCGTGTTGAGCATATCCACGCGGGAAGCTCCAGATGCGAGATTGTCACCAAAACTTTGCCTCGGTGTTTGTTTCGATCGCACACTGGGATGAGCGCACCTCGCGAAAGGCTCCCTGAGGGTGCCCGGCGCGAAGCTGACCATGCAAGGAGTCTCTCGCAGATCGAGAACGGGGTTCCGCCACACCATGGACTGGTGTAGCGGAACCCCGTTCTTGGATTCGGTCCGCGAAATCTTCGCTAGAGAGCGAGACGCTCGCGCACGACAGCGGCGAGCGCTTCGGCGTGGCGTTGCGCGGTTTCCTGCTCCCCCGCCTCGATCATCACGCGAACGAGCGGCTCGGTTCCGGACGGGCGCAGGAGCACTCGTCCGGTCTCGCCAAGCTCACGCGCGACCTGCGCGACGGCGGCTTGCAACGGTTCATCGCTTGCACAGTCTTCCTTGCGCACCCCAGGGACGTTGATGAGCACCTGCGGGTACACGCGCATGACGGAGGCGAGCTCGGCCAAGGTCTTGCCTGTGCGCCGCATCTCCGCCGCGATGTGCAACCCGGTCAGGATGCCATCCCCGGTCGTCGCGAAGTCGGTGAGGATCACGTGCCCCGACTGCTCGCCGCCGAGGGCAAGGCCACGCTCGTTGAGTTCCTCGAGCACGTAGCGGTCGCCGACCTTGGTCTCAATCATGCGGATGCCGGCTTCGCGCATAGCGATCTTGAGTCCGAGGTTGGACATGACGGTCGCGACGAGAGTGTCCTCGCGAAGCGCTCCGCGTCTGCGCATCGAGACCGCGAGGATCGCCATGATCTGGTCGCCGTCGACGACCTTCCCATCTGCGTCGATCGCGAGGCACCGGTCGGCGTCGCCGTCGTGCGCGATGCCGAGGTCGGCTCCGAGCTCAGTAACGGTTCGTGCCAACTCGCCCAGGTGCGTCGACCCGACACCCTCGTTGATGTTGAGACCGTTCGGGGCGTTGCCGATGACAGTGACCTGCGCGCCCGCATCCGTAAAGACCTCGGGCGACACACCGGCCGCCGCACCGTGGGCGCAGTCGAGCACAACGTGCAGCCCCCGGAGCGGCGACGTGCCGTCCTCGCGGAGCGGCAGGCTCCGCAGCAAGTGCAGCGCGTAGCGGTCTTCAGCATCTGCGAACCGCTCGATGCTGCCGACACCCGCGCCTGTGGGGGTGAGCTTTTCGCCACCGAGGAGTGCCTCGATCTGGTTCTCGAGATCGTCGGCGAGCTTGCGCCCGCCACGGGCGAAGAACTTGATCCCGTTGTCGGGAGCGGGATTGTGCGAGGCCGAGATCATGACCCCGAAGTCGGCGCCGATCTCTGCTGTGAGGAACGCCGCCGCCGGCGTCGGGATGACTCCGGCGTCGAGCACGTCAACACCGGATGAGGCAAGCCCAGCCGCGACAGCTGCCGAGATGAACTCACCTGAGACCCGCGGATCGCGGGCTAAAACAGCACGAGGCCGCCGCCCGTGCTCGCGAGCAGATGTCGCGAGCACGATGGCAGCGGCCTGGGCGAGGCTCAGGGCAAGCTCGACCGTGAGGTGGTCGTTCGCAAGCCCACGAACCCCGTCCGTTCCGAAAAGCCTAGGCATTCGAAATGTCTGGACTTAGCGCTTCGAGTACTGAGGCGCCTTACGGGCCTTCTTGAGTCCGGCCTTCTTGCGCTCCTTGACGCGAGCGTCACGAGAGAGGAAGCCAGCCTTCTTGAGCTCCGCGCGGTTGTTCTCGCGGTCGATCTCGTTGAGAGCGCGCGCGATGCCGAGGCGAAGCGCGCCGGCCTGGCCCGAGGGTCCGCCACCAGAGATGCGCGCGATGACGTCGTACGCGCCACCGAGGCTCAGGATCGTGAACGGGTCGTTGATCAGCTGCTGGTGCAGCTTGTTCGGGAAGTAGTCGGCGATGTCGCGGCCGTTGACCGTGATGGTGCCGGTTCCCGGGACGAGACGCACGCGGGCGATAGCCTGCTTGCGACGGCCGACGGCTGCACCTGGAACGGTGAGCGCCGGACGAGGAGCCTGTACGGCTGCCTCTGCCTCTGGGGTTTCGGTCGAGTAGCTCTGCGGCTGCTCGATGGACTCTGCAATGGTTGCCACTGTGTTCTCTTTCCTAGCTCGGGCCGCTACTGGGCAACCTGGTCGAAGACGTACGGCTTCGGCTGCTGGGCTGCATGCGGGTGCTCAGCACCTGCGTAGACCTTGAGCTTCTTGAGCTGGTCGCGTCCGAGGGTGTTCTTGGGGAGCATGCCGCGGATCGCCTTCTCAACGGCGCGCGTCGGGTGCTTCTCGAGCATCTCCGAGTAGGAGGTCGCCGTAAGGCCGCCCGGGTAACCCGAGTGGCGGTAGGAGAGCTTCTTCTGGAGCTTGGAGCCCGTCAGCGCGACCTTCTCAGCGTTGATGACGATGACGAAGTCGCCCATGTCAACGTGCTGAGCGAAGGTTGCCTTGTGCTTGCCGCGGAGCAGAGCTGCCGCGTGGGTTGCGAGACGGCCGAGAACGACATCAGTCGCGTCGATGACCACCCAGTCATGGGTGATGTCACCGCCCTTTGGTGTGTACGTGCGCATGAATGTGCACCTTTCGTCGAAATGAGGAGGTCGTGAATCCCGCTCTGTCGTGATGGTTGCGGAGAGTCCTCCGAGAACCGTGTCCCGGGGAGGCTCAGCCACGAACGTCACCGTCGAGGGCTCAACTTCGAAGCCGACACCGAAGTGCAGACAACTTGAGTAGCTTACGTCAGCAGCAGCTCGTACGCAATGTCACAGTGATATGGCGGCAAGTCGTCGTGCCCGGATCGTCCTGAATCGGGCCGCCGCTCCGAACACACCGACCATGAGCATGGTGCCGACTCCCCCTGCGATGAGCGAGGCGGCGAAGAAGAACGATCCGAGGTAGACGTCGGGAGCCGTCGGGTCCAGCGCCGGGATCATGGCGCTGAGCGTCCCGTACGCCGACACGAGCAGTGCGACGCCAAGAGCGACCCAGGCACAAGTGGTGATGGCGCGTGGCCACAGTTTCGAGGTCAGGCTCAGCAGGATGAACACGACAACAGGCAGTGCCAGCGCGGCGTAGCTGATGAAGTCGACCATGCTCCCAGTCTGACGCCCGCCGCGATCCTGGGAATCAGTCGAGAGATGTAGATCCGGCTTCGACTGCGGCCGGGCTCGCAAGTGGCTCGACGAGGTGGAGCGTGGGTCGCTGGGCTCGGGTGATCTGCTGGCGGCCCAGGAGATCGTTGTCGGCGGGGTACCCGACGCCGGTGAGCGTGAGCCCGCGGGCTGACAGGACAGGGAAGGCGCCGCTGCGCTCAGTGGCGTGCAGCAGTGCAGGGACGTCGGCGAGCCGGATGCGCCCGGCACCGGCCTCGGCGCACATCCCGACGAGTGACCTCACCATTGAATGGCAGAAGGCGTCGGCCTCGAGCTTCGCGACGAGGACACCGTGCTCGTCTCGAGTCCAGTCGAACCGTTGCAAAGTGCGGATCGTCGTCGAATGCGGCCGGGGCCTGCAGAAGCCCGCGAAATCGTGCAGGCCTATGAGCTTGTCGGCCGCAGCTTGCATGAGCGCGGGGTCGAGGGAGCGCGTGACGACCGCGGTCCTGTGACGCTCGATGGGATTCGGGCGCGTGAGTCGGTCCGCGATGCGGAATTCGTAGCTCCGCGAGACAGCTGAGAATCGCGCGTCGAACCCGGTCGGCGCAAGCGCGACTCGCGACACAACAACGTCACTGTCGCGCCCGAGCACGCCGTTTGTCCGCCTGAGGAGGATGTCTGCCACGTCGTCGTCCGAGCGGCGCCGGACGTTGTCGATCGCGAGGTCATCGAGGTCGAGATGGGCGACCTGCGCCGTGGCGTGAACTCCGGCGTCGGTTCGTCCAGCGACCGTGAGGAGGGGCCCAGGCGGGAGGTCGCGAGCGACGAGCCGTATGGCGTCCTCGAGCGCCCCCTGGACGGTGCGTAGCTCTGGCTGCGCAGCCCACCCGCTGAAGGCAGTCCCGTCGTAGGCGATGTCAAGACGGAACCGTGTCGTGCCTTGTCCGTGCCCCATGCGCCCATCCTCCCCTACCCGAGCCTGATTTTCAGCGACACGACGAAGCCCCCAAGCATTCGTTGGAATGCTCGGGGGCTTCTGGCGTCAGCGTCGACTACTTGGCGTCGTCGGCCTTCTCCTCGGTGTCCGACTCTGCGGCGTCTGCCGCGTCGGCTGCCTCGGAAGGCTGCGTGCCACCGTCGGCCGTGGGCTCGGAAGCCTCGGTGTCGCCTGCGGCTGCGTCGACCTCGTCTGCCGCGACCTCGTCGACCTCTGGCTCAGCAGGCGCCGCGGCTGGCGCGGTCTTCACTGCAGATGCCTTCGGGGTGACGGGCTCGAGGACGAGCTCGATGACTGCCATGGGAGCGTTGTCGCCCTTGCGGTAGCCGGTCTTGATGATGCGGGTGTAGCCGCCTTCGCGACCTTCCATCTGCGGTGCGATCTCCGTGAAGAGCTCGTGCACGACGGTCTTGTCGGTCACAACCTGCAGCACGCGACGGCGAGCGTGGATGTCTCCGCGCTTTGCGAACGTGATCAGGCGCTCAGCGAGCGGGCGGAGGCGCTTGGCCTTCGTCTCGGTCGTCTGGATGCGCTTGTGCGTGTACAGCTGCGCCGCGAGCGTAGCGAGCATGAGGCGCTCGTGTGCGGGGCCGCCTCCGAGGCGAGGACCCTTGTTGGGCTTAGGCATTCGTCATTCTCTTTCGTGTGAAGTCGGTCTGGCGGGCAGGTCTGTTTAGACGTACTCGCCGGTGTCGTCGCCGGCACCGTAGAAGTGAGCACCCTCGAACCCGGGAACCGAGTCCTTGAGCGAGAGGCCGAGCTCGGTGAGCTTGTCGCGCACCTCGTCGACCGACTTCTGACCGAAGTTGCGGATGTTCATGAGCTGGGTCTCGCTCAGAGCCACGAGCTCGGAAACCGTATTGATGCCCTCGCGCTTGAGGCAGTTGTACGAGCGCACGGAGAGATCGAGGTCCTCGATCGGCATCGAGAGCTCGTTGGTGAGGACGGCGTCGACCGGCGCTGGGCCGATCTCGATGCCCTCTGCCTGCTCGTTCAGCTCGCGAGCGAGGCTGAAGAGCTCGACGAGCGTGCGACCGGCCGAAGCGATCGCATCGCGCGGCGAGATGGCCGGCTTCGTCTCCACGTCCACGACGAGGTTGTCGAAGTCGGTACGCTCACCGGCACGTGTCGCGTCGACACGGTAGGTGACCTTGAGAACCGGCGAGTAGATCGAGTCGATCGGGACCTGGCCGGCCTCAGAGAACTCGTTGCGGTTCTGGGTCGCCGACACGTAGCCACGGCCACGCTCGATGGTGAGCTCGAGTTCGAACTTGGCATCGTCGTTGAGCGTCGCGATGACGAGCTCCGGGTTGTGCACCTCGACACCGGCAGGTGCAGAGATGTCAGCAGCCGTCACTTCGCCAGCCCCGGTCTTACGGAGGTAGGCCGTGATCGGCTCATCGTGCTCGCTGGAGACGACCAGCTGCTTGATGTTGAGGATGATCTCGGTGACGTCTTCCTTCACACCAGGGATGGTCGTGAACTTGTGGAGGACACCGTCAAGACGGATGCTCGTGACTGCAGCTCCAGGGATGGAGGACAGCAGGGTGCGACGCAGTGAGTTGCCGAGGGTGTAGCCGAAGCCGGGCTCGAGCGGTCCGATCGTGAACTTCGAGCGGTTCTCGGAGAGGCTTTCCTCGGTGAGCGTTGGACGCTGTGCGATAAGCACTATGGGTTCCTTTCGGCAAAGTGTCCGCTATATGACACTTGGCGATTCAGCCGACGCACGTCGTCGACCGGGTGTGGAGTTCGAGCGGGGACGCCGAACATCCACCACAAGGCCCTCCCTTGCGGGAGAGCCTCGCAGCGGACGAGAGGCTAGACGCGGCGACGCTTCGGGGGGCGGCAGCCGTTGTGAGCCTGAGGAGTGACGTCGTTGATCGAGCCGACCTCGAGGCCTGCGGCCTGAAGCGAGCGGATCGCGGTCTCGCGACCGGAGCCCGGTCCCTTGACGAAGACGTCGACCTTCTTCATGCCGTGCTCCTGCGCCTGGCGAGCTGCTGCTTCTGCGGCGAGCTGTGCGGCGAACGGGGTCGACTTACGCGAACCCTTGAAGCCGACTCCACCCGAGGATGCCCAGCTGATGACAGCGCCGGACGGGTCGGTGATCGACACGATCGTGTTGTTGAATGTCGACTTGATGTGGGCCTGGCCCACTGCGACGTTCTTCTTGTCCTTCTTGCGCGGCTTACGAGCGGCGCTCTTTGGGGTAGCCAATTTTCTCTCCTACGAAATCTGCGGGCGCTGTCGCGGCGGCGACTAGCGTGCCTTCTTCTTGCCGGCGACCGTGCGCTTCGGGCCCTTGCGGGTACGAGCGTTCGTCTTCGTGCGCTGTCCGCGCACGGGAAGGCCGCGGCGGTGGCGGAGACCCTCGTAGCTGCCGATTTCGACCTTGCGGCGGATGTCAGCTGCGACCTCACGGCGGAGGTCACCTTCTACCTTGAAGTTGCCTTCGATGTAGTCGCGGAGCTGAACCAGCTGCTCGTCGTCGAGGTTCTTGACGCGGATGTTGCCGTCGATGCCGGTGTCCTCGAGCGCCTTGAGTGCGCTCGTGCGGCCGACGCCGTAGATGTAGGTGAGTGCGATCTCAACGCGCTTTTCGCGTGGGAGATCGACGCCTGCGAGACGTGCCATGGGATTTCTCCTGTGGGTTGAGGTGTGATGCACCGGATGGGCCCCGGCCTCGGTCCGAAGGTGTCCCCGCCAGACATTGACAGCTGGCGGTTCTTACTGGTGCTGTTTCGTATTCAGTTGTGACGTCGGGTGCTTGTGCACCCAGGGGCGTCTCTCACGTCGTGCCCGCACGTGAGAGAGGAGCCCCGAGCGATTAGCCCTGGCGCTGCTTGTGGCGCGGGTTCTCGCAGATGACCATGACGCGACCGTGACGGCGGATAACCTTGCACTTGTCGCAGATCTTCTTGACGCTGGGGTTGACCTTCATTGAAGTTCCTTCTGTGATCGCTGGCCTCGTGCTGGGCATACGTATGCCCAGCCGTTCCTTACAGCGTGCCTACTTGTAGCGGTAGACGATGCGGCCGCGGGTCAAGTCGTACGGGCTCAACTCCACGATCACGCGGTCCTCAGGAAGGATGCGGATGTAGTGCTGACGCATCTTGCCCGAGATGTGAGCAAGAACCTTGTGTCCGTTCGAGAGTTCTACGCGGAACATTGCGTTTGGCAATGCCTCGACAACCGAACCCTCGATCTCGATGACGCCGTCTTTCTTGGCCATAGCCTCACTGTCGTTTGCTATTGAATGCACGCTGGTCGTGCGGATGGACGGTGACGACGCGCGCGAAATCGCAACGCAAAAGACACCAAGCGTCAACTCTAGGTGGTCTTCCCCCGGAGTGCAAGTGCGGTCTATACTCCCGAGCCGGCCGGCGGTGTCGGGACAACTCCGAACAGGGCAAGGCCCGCCGCTCCCCCGTCGTGGGCGGTCGAGACCCAGATGCCGTCGGCGTGTACGAGGATCGTGTGCTCCCAGTGGGCTCCGAGCGTGCCGTCCGCCGAGCGCACCGTCCAGTCATCGTCGTCGATGACAACGTCGGGTCCGCCGAGGGTGATCATGGGCTCGATGCAGATGGCAAGCCCAGGCTTGACGACCGGGCCTCGTCCGAACACGCGGATGTTGTGCACGGTCGGCTCCTCGTGCATGCTGCGGCCGATGCCGTGCCCCGCGAAGTCTTCGAGGATCCCGAAGTCGCCGGACTGCTCGATGGACTCCTCGACCGCTGCGCCGACCTCGGCGAGGTGCTTCGCCGTCGCAAGCTTCGCGATACCTGCCCACAGCGAGCGTTCGCAGGCCTCGCTGAGACGTGTCCCGTCTGTCACTGCCGCGGCGTCTGCACCGTCACCAGGGACGATGAAGGTGCGCGCCGAGTCCCCGTTCCAGCCTTCGAACATGGCGCCGGCGTCGATCGAGACCAGCTGGCCTGCTCTGAGCGGCTCGGCGTTCGGGATGCCGTGCACCACGGCGTCGTCGACGGAGGCGCAGATCGTGTGGCGGTACCCGGGCACTAGCGCGAAGTTCGGCACGGCACCGTTGTCGCGCACGACACGCTCCGCGATGGTGTCGAGCTCCAGCGTCGTCACGCCCGGCCGGATCGCCTCGGCGACCGCGTCAAGCGCGAGGGCGGTGATTCTGCCAGCTGGGACCATGGCCGCGAGCTCGGCTGCGGTCTTGTAGATGCTCTTGCGCATCACAAGAGTCTACGACCAGCTCTGCCGTGCTGAGGCGGAAGCAGCCACCTGGTCGAGCTTTCTCGTCGACGATCGCCGGCTCAGGCGAGCAGCAGTTGGAGGCCGACCATGCCCCCGAAGACGAGGGCCCACCCCACAAGGTCAGCGAACCAAGAACTCAAGATCAGCGGGATGAGCATCCACAGCGCCACGATCGCGGAGAACACGGATGCGATGACAACCACGCGCGTCAGCAGATTCAGGCGCTCGTGGAGGAGAGGCTCCCCCACTGAATCCTCGAGTTCATGGTGGGTGCGCATCCGGACCTCCCGTAACCGCGGAACACCCACGATCTGCGGGCATTCATCGACGCTAGCCCGACACTGCGATTCGGACCCCGAACAAGCGACAACGCTTCTGCAACACCGGCCTTGCGCGGGTCACGGTTGCGTAACCGGAGCGCTAGCGCCAGTCGACGGAGGCACCCACGGAGCCAAGATCTGGTGACGGATGTCCGTACCGCGCCGGCGTCCGCGACAGGTGGATGGGGTTGGCTGTCGACCGCACCGATTCCCCCGTTCCTTCTGCCAGCTCGACGACGGGCTCGAGCCCGAGCGTCTCCGCGAAGGCGAACGCCTCGGCAACATCGTTCACTAGGCCAGCCGGAACCCGAGCTTCCTTGAGACGCGCCACCCAGTCGTGAGCGTCCCGTTCGACAAGGCGAGCGACCAGCAGCGCTCTCAGCTCCGACCGGTGGTGCACGCGGAGCTGATTTGATGAGAAGCGGGCGTCGCTGGCGAGCCCTGGGCATCCCAGCGTCTCGACGAGCGAACCGAACTGCCGATCATTGCCGACCGCGATCACGAGCGGCCGGTCCCGCGCCTCGAACAGTTCATACGGCGCGATGCTGGGATGCGCATTGCCGAGCCGCGGTGGAGCCTGCCTTCTCGCCAGCGTGCTCGATGCCTGGTTCGCGAGCGCCGACAGGAGGCTCGTCATGAGATCGACTTCGACGCGCTGCCCCGATCCGGTGTGGTCCCGCTCGCGCAAAGCGAGGAGGATACCCGTGACTGCGTTCAACCCCGTCAGCACGTCGACGAGGGCCACACCGACCTTGCTCGGTTCACCGTCCACCGGCCCAGTGATGCTCATGAGTCCGCCGACGGCCTGCACCAGTAGGTCGTAGCCAGGCAGTGCTGCACCTCCGCCTGCGCCGAACCCTGTGACGGAGCAGTACACGGCAGAGGGGTTCTCGGTGCGCACCGTCTCGTAGTCGAGACCGAAGCGCGCCATGACTCCGGGCCTGAAGTTCTCGACCACGACGTCAGCCTCGACGGCGAGGCGCCTCGCCGTAGAGAGGTCGTCATCGAGCATGAGATCGAGGACCAGCGAGCGCTTGCCCCTGTTCACGCCCCCGAAGTATGTGGACTGGCCACGAGCGTCGACAGGCGGGGCCCAGGCGCGTGTCTCGTCGCCTCCCGGGGGCTCGACCTTGATGACGTCAGCACCGAAATCTGCGAGCATCATCGTCGCGTACGGACCGGCGAGTACTCGAGAGAAGTCCGCGACCCTCACCCCGCTCAGCACACCCTCGTGCCCGGTCGCCATTTCCACGTGCGGCCCCTACCTGAACGCTGGGATGCCGGTGAGCTTGTTGCCAAGCACGAGCGTGTGGATCTCATCGGTGCCCTCGTAGGTGCGCACCGACTCGAGGTTGTTGGCGTGACGCAGCGGCGAGTAGTCGAGCGTGATGCCGTTGCCGCCGAGAATCGTCCGCGCTTCGCGAGCGATCGCTATTGCCTCGCGAGTGTTGTTGAGCTTCCCGGCGGAGATGTGGTGAGGCTGGATGCGACCGGCATCTTTCAACCGACCGAGCTGGAGCGCAAGCAGGTACCCCTTGTTGATCTCGAGGGCCATGTCGACGAGCTTCTGCTGAGTCAGCTGGAAGCCGGAGAGTGCCCGGTTGAAGGGCTGCCGCTCCCCCGCGTAGGCGAGGGCCGCCTCGAAGCTATCCCTGGCAGCGCCCATGACGCCCCACGCGATGCCGTAGCGAGCTTCGTTGAGGCACTCGAACGGGCCACGCAGCCCACGGGCATCTGGCAGCATCGCCTCGGCAGGCACCCTGACCTCGTCAAGATCGATGTCGCACTGCACCGAGGCCCGCATGGAGAGCTTGGGGCCAATCGGCGTGGCTGTGAAGCCAGCGGTCGCCGTTGGCACAACGAAGCCCCGGATTCCGTCGTCCGTCTGCGCCCAGATGATGGCGATGTGTGCCAAGGATGCCAGCCCGATCCAGCGCTTTGCACCCGTGATGACCCAGTCGCCGCCCTCACGCTTCGCGTGGGTGCGCATCGTCCCGGGATCGGAGCCCGCGCCCGGCTCCGTCAGGCCGAAGCAGCCGATCACCTCGCCGGCGGCCATGCGAGGAAGCCACTCGGTCTTCTGCTCCTCGCTGCCGTGCTTCCAGATCGCGCTCATCGCAAGGGAGCCCTGCACTGACACGAACGTCCGGATTCCCGAGTCTCCCGCTTCAAGCTCAGAGGCGGCGATCCCGTACTCGACGGCGCTGCGCCCAGCGCATCCGTAGCCGCTCAGATGCATGCCAAGCAACCCCTCGCTTGCGAGCACCGGCACCAGGTCGAGGGGGAAGACCGCGTCCTCATACCAGGAGGCGATGCCCGGCCGAATGTGCTCGTCGACAAGGCGCCGCACACGCTGGCGCAGCGCGAGCTCTTCAGCGCTCAGTAGCACATCGAAGTCAATGAGGTCGTGGGGCTCAGCTACGGGCGAGGACATCAGCGTCTCCATTCCTGGACAACCTTGTCTGCAGGGATCATGAGGCGCTTCCAAGGCGGAAGCGCAGCCTGGCCAACGCTAGCGGAACCCGACGAGCCCAAGCTAGGTACGAAAAGCCCCACCGTGGCGCACCCTCGGACGTTCTAGCTCGCACGCAAAGAGGACCCACGCGGAGTTCTCTCCGCGAGGGTCCTCGCATGCGGTGGAAGCTAACCCCTACTTGCCACTCAGGCGGTGCAACGGGTGCCGAAGGCCACGCTGCTCGAGCGCGGCGAAGATGCGGTTGCGGACTTCCTCGACGGTGCCGAACCCGTTGACGCTGACAAGCACGCCACGGGCGGAGTACGTCTCGAGCAGCGGCGCGGTCTCCTGCAGGTACACGTTCTGACGGTGACGGATGGCCTCTTCTGTGTCGTCCGCGCGACCCTGCTCGAGGGCACGACGGCGAAGGCGCTCAACGACGCTGTCGACCTCGACCTTGAGCTCGATGACGGCGTCGATGGCCGTCCCCTTGTCAGCGAGCAGCTGCGTGAGGAAGGCCACCTGCTCGAGGGTGCGGGGGTAGCCGTCGAGCAGGAAGCCTGCTTCCGCGTCAGCCTCGGTCAGACGGTCACGCACGAGTTCGTTGGTGAGCGAATCGGGAACGAGATTCCCGCTCTCGATGATCTCGCGAACCTGGATGCCAAGGTTCGTGCCGTTTTTGATGTTGGCCCGGAAGATGTCACCTGTGGAGATGGCTGGGACACCGAACGCCTCGGCAATGCCGACGGCCTGAGTTCCCTTGCCTGCCCCGGGGGGACCGACGATGAGCAGGCGGAAGGTCTGGTCGTGATGTGTCATCGGAGAAGCCCCTCGTAGTTGCGTTGTTGGAGTTGAGCGTCGATCTGCTTCACCGTCTCGAGGCCGACACCGACGACGATGAGGATGGAGGCGCCGCCGAACGGGAAGTTGGCGTTGGCGTTGACCGTGGAGAGCGCGATGAGCGGGATGAGCGCGAGCACACCCAGGTACAGGGAGCCGGGGAAGGTGATTCGCGTGAGGACGAAGTTGAGGTACTCGGCGGTGGGCCGACCTGCGCGGATGCCCGGGACGAAGCCACCATGCTTGCGCATGTTCTCAGCGACTTCCTCAGGGTTGAACGCGATCGCCACGTAGAAGTACGTGAAGCCGATGATCAGGAGGAAGTAGACCGCCATGTAGAGCGGGTGGTCACCAGTCGTGAAGTTGTTCATGACCCAGGTGACCCACTCGGGTGGGGTCTCCCCCGCTGCGGGCTGATTGAACTGCGCGACGAGCGCGGGGAGGTAGAGCAGCGACGAGGCGAAGATGACGGGGATGACACCAGCCTGGTTGACCTTGATCGGGATGTAGGTGCTGTTGCCCCCGTAGGTGCGACGCCCGACCATGCGCTTGGCGTACTGCACCGGGATACGACGCTGCGACTGCTCGACGAACACGACCGCCATCATGATCAGCAGGCCGATCGCGATGACGATGACAAGCGTCGTCATGCCACCGGTGCCAGCGGCGATGGCGCCGAATGCCGACGGGAAGGACGCCGCGATCGACGTGAAGATGAGCAGCGACATGCCGTTGCCGACGCCGCGCTCGGTGATGAGCTCGGCCATCCACATGATCACTGCGGTACCGGCGGTCATCGCTGCGACCATGAGGACGATGCGCACCATGTTGATGACGGCGTTCTCCGGCGTTGCGGCCGACTCGTTGAGCATGTCGAGGACGTTCTCGCAGGCGGCGTTGCCCGTTCCGAACAGTGTCCCGGACTTTGCGACAGTGGCGAGGGTTGTCGCCTGCAGGATCGCGAGGGCGATGGTCAGGTAGCGCGTGTACTGCGTGAGCTTCGACTGACCGGCCTGACCCTCCTTGTGGAGCGCCTCGAAGTGCGGAATGACCACACGCAGCAGCTGCGTGATGATCGAGGCCGTGATGTACGGCATGATGCCCAGCGCAAAGATCGACAACTGCAGCAGCGCGCCACCGGAGAACAGGTTGACCATGTCATAGAGACCGGCCATCTGCGTACCCGTGTCGAGACACTGTTGCACGTTGACGTAGTTCACAAAGGGGCCAGGAACCGTGGTGCCGATCCGGTAGATGGCGACCATAGCGAGCGTGAAGAGGATCTTGCGACGAAGATCCGGAGTCCTGAACACTCGTGCGACGGCACTGAACACTACGTTCCTGCTTTCATTTCTCGTGAAAGAGACAAGCGGGGGTCGGCAACCGCCGACCCCCGCTTGGAGTTGCTACTTGACGGAACCGCCGGCGGCAACGATCTTCTGCTCTGCTGAGCTGGAGACCTTGTCGACCGCGACGTTCAGCTTAACCGCAATCTCGCCGTTGCCGAGCACCTTGACGGGCTCGTTCTTGCGAACCGCGCCCTTTGCCACGAGGTTGGCGATGGTGACATCGCCGCCCTCGGGGAAGAGCTCGGCAAGCTTGGCGAGGTTGACGACCTGGTACTCGACGCGGAACGGGTTCTTGAACCCGCGCAGCTTCGGCGTACGCATGTGCAGCGGCATCTGGCCACCCTCGAAGCCGATACGCACTGTCGTGCGTGCCTTCGAGCCCTTGGTGCCGCGACCGGCGGTCTTGCCCTTGGAGCCCTCACCGCGACCAACGCGCGTCTTGGACTTCTTGGCGCCGGGAGCGGGACGGAGGTGGTGGACCTTGAGCTGAGGCTCTGAGGTCACGTCCTTCTCGTTCTCGTTCTTGCTCATTCGGAAATCTCCTCAACTGAGACCAGGTGAGCGACTGTCTTGACGTAGCCACGGTTCACCGAGTTGTCCGGCTTCACGACGGTGTCGCCAATGCGCTTGAGGCCGAGCGAGCGCAGGGTATCGCGCTGGTTCTGCTTCTCGCTGATCTTGGACTTGATCTGGGTCACCTTGAGACTCGCGGCCATCAGGCACCAACCTTCTGTGCTTCGGCTGCTGCCTTGGCCGCGTTGGCCTCGGCACGCAGGATGCGCTGCGGGACGACCTGGTCGACAGGCAGGCCACGACGAGCTGCGACGGCGCGCGGCTCCTCAAGCTGCTTCAGGGCCGCGACGGTTGCGTGCACGATGTTGATCGTGTTCGACGAACCGAGCGACTTCGACAGGACGTCGTGGATTCCCGCGCACTCAAGTACGGCGCGGACGGGGCCACCGGCGATAACACCGGTACCTGCAGCGGCGGGGCGGAGCAGGACGACGCCTGCAGCTGCCTCACCCTGCACGGGGTGCGGGATCGTCTTCAGGACGCGCGGGACGCGGAAGAAGTTCTTCTTCGCCTCTTCAACGCCCTTGGAGATGGCCAGCGGGACCTCACGGGCCTTGCCGTAGCCAACGCCCACGAGTCCGTTGCCGTCTCCGACGACGACGAGCGCGGTGAACGCGAAGCGGCGACCGCCCTTGACGACCTTGGAGACGCGGTTGATGGTGACGACGCGCTCCAGGAACTGGCTCTTGTCATCACGGGAGTTGCGGTCACGACCGCCACCCTGGCCGCGCTCGCCGCGACCGCCGCCGCGACGGTTGTTGTCGCGTCCGCTTCCGCCTTCGCGCTGTGCCGACTCGCTCGACGCGGCCGTCTCAACGGGCGTGTCGGTCATGTTGTCGGGCGTGTTGGTGTCGATTTTCTCGGTCACAGGTTCAGCCCTGCCTCTCGTGCTCCATCAGCGATGGCCGCGACGCGACCGGCGTACTTGTTGCCGCCGCGGTCAAAGACCACGCTTTCGATGCCGGCGTCCTTGGCGCGTGCGCCGACGAGCTCGCCGACACGCTTTGCCTTGGCGGACTTGTCGCCCTCGAATGCGCGCAGCTCAGCTTCCATGGTGGAGGCGGATGCGAGCGTGATGCCCTTGGTGTCGTCGACAACCTGGACGAAGACGTGACGCGCTGAACGCGTGACGACGAGACGGGGACGCTGCGCGTCGCCCGAGACCTTCTTGCGAAGGCGGACGTGGCGGCGACGAGTCGCGGCCTGCTTGCTCTTTCCTCGAGTTCCGAGTCCCATGGTTACTTACCTGACTTTCCGGCCTTGCGGCGGATCTGCTCGCCCTCGTAACGCACGCCCTTGCCCTTGTAGGGCTCGGGGAGGCGGAGCTTGCGGATGTTCGCTGCGACCTCGCCGACGGCCTGCTTGTCGATTCCGACAACCGTGAGCTTGTTGTTGCCCTCGACCTGGAACGAGATGCCTGCGGGGGGCTCAACGTTGATCGGGTGCGAGTAGCCGAGTGCGAACTCGACGCCCGTGCCCTTGGAAACGATGCGGTAACCGGTTCCAACGACCTCGAGCTTCTTGGTGTAGCCCTCGGTGACGCCGATGATGTTGTTGTTGATGAGCGTGCGGGTCAGGCCGTGCAGTGCACGTGACTCGCGCTCGTCGTTCGGGCGCGTGACGAGAACCTGACCGTCTTCGAGCTTGACCTCGATGGGGTTCGAGACGACGAGTGCGAGCTCGCCCTTCGGGCCCTTGACGGTGACGTTCTGCGCGTCGATCTTGATGTCAACGCCGGCTGGGACGCTGATCGGGAGACGACCAATTCGTGACATGACGGATTACCACACGTAGGCGAGGACTTCTCCGCCTACGCCCTTCTGCTCGGCCTGGCGGTCCGTGAGGAGACCAGAGGAGGTGGACAGGATGGCAATGCCGAGGCCGCCGAGGACGCTAGGCAGCTCGGTCGAGCGCGCGTACACGCGGAGACCTGGCTTGGAGACGCGCTTGATGCCGACGATCGACCTCTCGCGGTTCGGACCGAACTTAAGCGAGAGAGTGAGGGTCTGGCCCACTCGTGCATCTTCGACTGTCCAGTCGGTGATGTAACCCTCGCGCTTGAGGATGTCGGCAATGTGGGACTTGAGCTTCGAGCTCGGCATCGACACGGAGTCGTGGTGCGCCGAGTTCGCGTTGCGCAGTCGCGTCAGCATATCTGCGACGGGATCTGTCATCGTCATGATGAGTGCCTTTCGCCTGGTTTCGCGGGGCCGTACACGGCCCCGCGACCTGTGGTGGACGGGCCGTTGCGGTTGCAACGGCCCGATGGGGTCACGGCGTACGCCGTGACCCTCGGGTGTTCAGACTAGCTCTGCTGGAGACCTGCGTGGAACGGGAACCCGAGCTTGCCCAGGAGGGCACGGCCTTCGTCGTCGTTCTTCGCCGTCGTTACGACGGTGATGTCCATACCGCGCGTGCGGTCGATCTTGTCTGGATCGATCTCATGGAACATTACCTGCTCCGTGAGGCCGAAGGTGTAGTTTCCGTTGCCGTCGAACTGGCGGTCGTTGAGACCACGGAAGTCGCGGATACGGGGAAGAGCGAGCGAGAGCAGGCGGTCGAGGAACTCCCACATGCGGTCGCCGCGCAGCGTGACGTGCGCGCCGATCGGCTGGCCTTCACGCAGCTTGAACTGCGCGATGGACTTCGTGGCCTTCGTTACCTTGGGCTTCTGGCCCGTGATCGCCGTGAGGTCCGTGATGGCACCTTCGATGATCTTGCCGTCGCGAGCTGCCTCGCCAACACCCATGTTCACGACGATCTTCACGAGACCGGGAACCTGGTGGACGTTGCTCACGCCGAGGTCTGCCTGCAGCTGAGCCTTGAGCTCGTCGCGGTACTTCAGCTTGAGACGGGGCTGGATTTTGCCAGCCTCCGTGGCGATGTCAGTCATATCTACTCGTCGTCCTTCTTCTTCGGTGCGGCGGCCTTAGCCTTCGTCGCTGGCTTCTTCTCAGCCTTCTCAGCCTTGTCGGCCTTGGCAGCCTTCTCGACCTTCGCAGGCTTAGCTGCGCGGCGCGAAGACTTGAAGACGCGCGTGCGCACCGTCTTGGTCACGCCGTCCTTCGTGACCTCTTCGACCTGCACACCGGTGCGAGCCGGCTGCTTGGTCTCGGGGTCGACGAGTGCGACGTTTGAGATGTGGATGGGGGCTTCGACGGTCTCGATGCCACCAGTCTTCGTGCCACGCTGCGTCTGACCGACGCGAACGTGCTTGGTCACGAAGTTGATGCCCTGGACGAGGACGCGGTTCTCCTCGCGGAGCACCTCGAGGACCTCGCCCTGCTTGCCGCGGTCTCCACCGCGAGCCTGCGTCGGACCAGAGATGACCTGAACCAGGTCGCCCTTGCGGATCGTTGCCATGGGTTAAATCACCTCCGGAGCGAGCGACACGATCTTCATGAACTTCTTGTCGCGAAGCTCGCGACCGACCGGTCCGAAGATTCGAGTGCCACGCGGCTCGTTGTCACCCTTGAGGATGACCGCTGCGTTCTCGTCGAACTTGATGTACGAGCCGTCGGGACGACGGGTCGACTTGACTGTGCGAACGATGACGGCCTTGACGACCTCACCCTTCTTGAGGTTGCCGCCAGGGATCGCGTCCTTGACGGTCGCGACGATGACGTCACCGATTCCCGCGTAGCGGCGGCCGGAGCCACCGAGTACGCGGATCGTGAGGAGTTCCTTGGCGCCGGTGTTGTCGGCGACGCGGACTCGGGATTCTTGCTGAAGCATCTGTCAAATTCCTTCGCTGAGAGGTCGAAGAGGCGAGGCCTACTTCGCCTTCTCCAGGATCTCGACCAGGCGCCAGCGCTTGGTAGCGCTGAGGGGACGGGTCTCTGCAATCAGGACGAGGTCGCCGATGCCGGCCTGGTTGTCGGCGTCGTGCACCTTGACCTTGCTCGAGCGGCGGAGCACCTTGCCATACAGGGGGTGCTTGACGCGTTCTTCGACCGAGACGGTGATGGTCTTGTCCATCTTGTCGCTCGTGACGTAGCCGCGGCGGGTCTTGCGGTCGTTGCGCTCGAGCGCTTCTTCCGCTGCCTCGGGCTGTGTCGTGCTGTCAGCCATTACTTGGTCTCCTCGTTCTCAGCCTCGGGCGCAGCCGCTGGGGCTTCGGCCTTCTTCGAAGCCTTGGTGGCCTTCGACTTCTTGGCCGGCTTTTCGACCGGGGCCGGGGTTGCGCGGATCCCGAGCTCACGCTCGCGGATCACCGTGTAGATGCGCGCGATGTCGCGCTTTACCTGACGGATGCGTCCGCGCTCTTCGACCTGGTTGGTCACGGCCTGGAAGCGCAGGTTGAACAGCTCTTCCTTGGCCTTCTTGAGCTCCTCGACGAGACGTCCGTCTTCGAAGTTGTCGAGCTCGGTGGTGGCGAGCTCCTTGGTACCAATCGCCATGATTACTCGCCTTCCTCGCGCGAAATGATGCGTGCCTTGAGCGGCAGCTTGTGGATGGCGCGTGTGAGGGCCTCGCGAGCGAGCTCCTCGCTGACGCCGGCGACCTCGAAGAGGACGCGGCCGGGCTTGACGTTCGCAACCCAGGAGTCGACTGCACCCTTACCGGAACCCATGCGGGTTTCGGCGGGGCGAGCGGTCATCGGGCGGTCCGGGTAGATGTTGATCCAGACCTTGCCGCCACGCTTGATGTGACGGGTCATTGCGATACGAGCTGCCTCGATCTGACGGTTCGTCACGTACGACGGCGTGAGTGCCTGGATGCCGAACTCGCCGAACGATACGGTGTTGCCACCCTTCGACATGCCGCTGCGGTCCGGGCGGTGCTGCTTACGGTGCTTGACTCGACGTGGAATCAACATGGTTACGCCTCAACTCCTGCGGCGACCTGCTTCTCGTTGTCGCGGCGCGGGCCACGGCGTGAGCGGTCGTTACGGTCCCCACGGGACGACTTCTGGTTGGCCTGTTCGCGGGCGAGTTCCTTGTTGGTCATGTCGCCCTTGTAGATCCACACCTTCACACCGATGCGACCGTAAGTGGTCTTGGCCTCGTAGAAGCCGTAATCGATGTTGGCGCGGAGCGTGTGCAGCGGAACGCGTCCCTCGCGGTAGAACTCCGAGCGGCTCATCTCAGCGCCGCCGAGGCGGCCCGAGACCTGAATGCGGATGCCCTTGGCACCTGCACGCTGAGCGCCCTGGAGGCCCTTGCGCATTGCACGACGGAAGGCAACACGAGCAGAGAGCTGCTCGGCGATGCCCTGCGCGACCAGCTGAGCGTCAGCCTCGGGGTT
Organism: Pseudoclavibacter sp. AY1F1; assembly: GCF_002931075.1. Taxonomy (GTDB): domain Bacteria; phylum Actinomycetota; class Actinomycetes; order Actinomycetales; family Microbacteriaceae; genus Pseudoclavibacter. The sequence continues at coordinate 107,440 of NZ_PSTQ01000007.1, forward strand.
CTTGACCTCGAGGATGTTCAGCTGGATCTGCTTGCTCGTGAGCTTCTCGAGGTCGGCGCGGATGCGCTCGGCCTCTGCTCCGCGTCGTCCGATGACAATGCCGGGGCGTGCCGTGTAGATGTCGACGCGAACACGGTCACGTGTGCGCTCGATCTCGATACGGGAGACGCCTGCACGGTCGAGCGACTTCTGGAGGTACTCGCGGATGCGAATGTCTTCCTTGACGTAGTCGCTGTAGCGCTGACCCGGCTTGGTCGAGTCTGCGTACCAGCGGCTGACGTGGTCGGTCGTGATTCCGAGACGGAAGCCGTACGGATTGATCTTCTGGCCCATTACTTGCTGCTCCCCTTCTCGGCCTCGGCGAGCTCCGGCGTCGCCAGCACAACCGTGATGTGGCTTGTGCGCTTGTTGATGCGGAATGCTCGTCCCTGTGCACGCGGACGGAAGCGCTTGAGGGTTGCACCCTCGTCTACAAACGCCTTGGCGATGTAGAGGTCGCGCTCGTCAAGGAACTGGCTGTCCTTGTCGGCCTTGACACGTGCGTTGGCGATTGCGGATGCAACGACCTTGTAGACCGGCTCAGAGGCACCCTGAGGTGCGAACTTCAGGATTGCGAGCGCTTCGAGCGCCTGCTTGCCGCGGATCAAGTTGACGACGCGACGAGCCTTCTGAGGGGTGACGCGGATGTGCCGCACGCGTGCGGTTGACTCCACCATATTTTCCTCCTTCACGTCGCCGCGTTAGCGGCGACGACCCTTCTTGTCGTCCTTCTCGTGTCCACGGAAGGTGCGGGTCGGTGCAAACTCGCCGAGCTTGTGGCCGACCATGGTTTCGGTGACAAACACGGGGATGTGCTTGCGTCCGTCGTGCACGGCGATGGTGTGGCCGAGCATGTCCGGCACGATCATCGATCGGCGCGACCAGGTCTTGATGACGTTCTTCGAGCCAGCTTCGTTCTGCTTGACCACCTTCTGGAAGAGGTGTTCGTCGACGAAGGGGCCCTTCTTGAGACTGCGAGGCATCTTCTGATCTCCTACTTACGCTTCTTGCCGGCAGGGCGACGGCGGACGATGAGCTTGTCGCTCTCCTTGTTGGGGCGACGGGTGCGGCCTTCTGGCTTACCCCAGGGGCTCACCGGGTGACGTCCACCGGACGTACGACCCTCACCACCACCGTGCGGGTGGTCGACCGGGTTCATGACGACACCACGAACAGTCGGGCGAACGCCGAGCCAGCGCTTGCGGCCGGCCTTGCCCAGGTTGATGTTCGACTGCTCGGCATTGCCGACCTCGCCGATCGTCGCGCGGCAGCGCACGTCGACGTTGCGGACTTCGCCGCTCGGCAGACGCAGCTGGGCGTAGGGGCCATCCTTCGCGACGAGGCGAACGGAAGCTCCAGCCGAGCGCGCCATCTTCGCGCCGCCGCCTGGGCGGAGCTCGATGGCGTGGATGACCGTACCGGTCGGGATGTTGCGCAGCGGGAGGTTGTTGCCCGGCTTGATGTCGGCGCCAGCGCCCGACTCGATGATGTCGCCCTGCTTGAGCTTGTTGGGAGCCAGGATGTAGCGCTTGGATCCGTCGAAGAAGTGCAGCAGCGCGATACGAGCGGTGCGGTTGGGGTCGTACTCGATGTGAGCGACCTTGGCGTTCACGCCGTCCTTGTCGTTACGACGGAAGTCGATAACGCGGTACTGGCGCTTGTGGCCACCACCGATGTGACGGGTCGTGATGCGTCCCTGGTTGTTGCGGCCACCCGACTTCGTCAGGGGGCGGAGCAGCGACTTCTCAGGGGTCGAGCGCGTGATCTCGGTGAACTCGGACACCGAGGCTCCACGACGACCTGGCGTCGTGGGCTTGTAATTGCGAATAGCCATGTGAATTCGTCCTCTGTGCTCTCGATTAACCGGCGTTCGAGAAGATATCGATGGTGCCGGACTTGAGCGAGACGATGGCGCGCTTGGTGTCCTTGCGCTTGCCGAGCCCGAAGCGGGTGCGGCGCGTCTTGCCCGTGCGGTTCAAGGTGTTGACCTTGTCGACCTTGACGTCGAAGATCTGCTCGATGGCGAGCTTGATCTCGGTCTTGTTCGAACGGGGGTCAACCTCGAAGGTGTACTTGCCCTGGTCGATCAGGCTGTAGCTCTTCTCGGAGATCACCGGCGCGAAGATGATGTCGCGCGGGTCCTTGTTGTTTGCGCTCATGCGCCCTGCTCCTTGCTGGTCTTGCTCTCGACGAACGCGTCGTAAGCAGCCTTCGTGAAGAGGATGTCGTCCGAGACGAGGACGTCGTAGGCGTTGAGCTGGTCCACGAACAGCACGTGAAGTGCCTCGAGGTTGCGGACGCTCAGGAGGCTCAGCTCGTCGCTGCGGTCGAGGACAACGAGGATGTTGCGTCCCGTTGCGACCTTTGCGATGGCTGCGGCAGCGACCTTGGTCGAAGCCTTCTCACCCGTGACGAGGGAGTCGACGATGTGCAGGTGGCCACCGCGTGCGCGGTCGCTCAGTGCGCCGATGAGGGCTGCTGCGATCATCTTCTTGGGGGTGCGCTGCGAGTAGTCACGCGGCGTCGGTCCGTGGACGATGCCACCACCCTTGTGCTGCGGCATGCGGACCGAGCCCTGACGGGCGCGGCCGGTGCCCTTCTGCTTGAAGGGCTTACGGCCGGAGCCGGAAACCTCTCCACGGTTCTTCGTCTTGTGCGTGCCCTGACGAGCAGCCGCACGCTGAGCGACGACAACCTGGTGGATCAGCGGGACGTTGGTCTGCGCGTCGAAGATGGCGGCAGGCAGTTCGACCGAGCCGGACTTCTTGCCGGCTGCGTCGGTGACGTCAATCTTGGTTGCCATAGGAAACTAGGCCCCCTTCACTGCGTTGCGAACGAAAACGAGACGACCCTTGGGGCCGGGAACAGCACCCTTGACGAGGAGGATGCCCTTCTCGGCGTCGGCTGCGTGAACCGTGAGGTTCTGGACGGTGACGCGGTCGCCACCCATCCGGCCAGCCATGCGCGTGCCCTTGAAGACACGGCTCGGGGTCGCGGAGGCACCGATGGAGCCGGGGCGACGGTGGTTCTTGTGCGCACCGTGCGATGCGCCGACACCGGAGAAGTTGTGACGCTTCATGACACCGGCGAAGCCCTTGCCCTTGCTGGTGCCGACGACGTCGATCTTGGTGCCGGGCTCGAACGTGTCTGCGCCGAGCTCCTGACCGATCGTGTACGTGGCTGCATCAGCGGTGCGGAGCTCGGTGATGTGACGGCGCGGCGTGACGCCCGCTGCTGCGAACTTGCCGGCTGCCGGCTTGTTCACCTTGCGCGGGTCGATTGCGCCTGCGGCGATCTGAACGGCTTCGTAGCCGTTCTTTTCGACGGTCATGATCTCGGTGACGACGTTGGTGCTCACCTGGATGACCGTGACGGGGACGAGACGGTTTTCAGCGTCCCAGACCTGGGTCATGCCGAGCTTCGTGCCCAGCAGACCCTTGAACGTCTTGGTAGCGGTAGACATGTGTTTCCCTAGAGCTTGATCTCGATGTTGACGTCGGCCGGAAGGTCGAGGCGCATGAGCGAGTCGACGGCCTTCGGCGTCGGGTCGACGATGTCGATCAGACGCTTGTGGGTGCGCATCTCGAAGTGCTCGCGGCTGTCCTTGTACTTGTGAGGGCTACGGATCACAGCGATCACGTTCTTCTCGGTAGGAAGGGGCACCGGGCCGATGACGGAGGCGCCAGCACGGGTTACGGTGTCGACGATCTTGCGCGCCGAGCTGTCGATGACCTCGTGGTCATACGACTTCAGTCGAATGCGGATCTTCTGTCCCGCCATGGTTGACTCTCTCTCTCAATGACGTGCCGCCATTGCGGCTTCGCATGCAACCCCGTGGCGTCTTCACGCCGGGATTCGCACCACTGTTTTTCTGTCAAGTTCACCTGCTCGGAGCACAGGAGTGTACTCAAGCTGATGGACGGCCTTCCAGACGCAACCTCGGTGAGGTGTTGTCCTTTGGCCGGAGCTTTGCTCTGCTGCCGGCGGCCTAAGCTGCACACCAGGCGTCTTGCGACAGTTGCCGTAGACGCGGGGCGCTTATGCACACTCCGGGCAGTGATTCGAACACACGACTAGCGCCGCGCCCCGAAATACTGAACTCACCGAGTTTAGACCGGACGGACCTGTTCTTGCAACCCGGGCGTGTCGCGAAGTGAGTTGATCACTCTGAGCGGGCGTCCTCGAGGCCCTGAGCGATGACGTCGGCGAGGAACACGGAGTACTCGCGGCCCACGTGCGTCGGGTCCGAATGTACTGAGATCCCGGCGACCACGAGCGGGCAGAGCCCGAGGTCCACGTCGCAGAACCAGCCCGAGGTCTGAACTACGGCAGCCCCGCCGGCGGCCATCCGCTCGGCCTGGTGGTCCCGACGCTCGACGTACTCCGGGCCGAAGCTGCTCGTGCATGATTCCTCGGCCTCGTCCAGAGTCGACGCTGCGAGACAGGCGTCGAGCGAATTGGCTGGTGTGACGGCGTCGAGCCAGACCACGTCGATACCGAGGTCGGTCAGCTCGCGCACGAGCTCCACGGAGCCTTCGCCAAGAGTGGTGCCCTCGTTCCATTCGAGGTCGCCGAACTGCTCGCCCACCCACCAGCCGCCGTAGGAGATGATCACCGTGTCGGGCCGGTCCGCTGCAGCGAGTTCCATGACCCAGTTGTTGTGGGCCGCGCATTCGTCACGCATGTCACCGGACCTCTCGAGCGCCGCCCCTTGCGTAAAGGGGCACATGCTCTTCCCGAGCAGCTGCACCGTCGTCTCGTCGCCGACCGCGGCGCGGACTCCGGGCGCCCAGGACACCGCCTGGGAGTCGCCGATGATCCAGAGCTCCTCGCCGGAGTCTCCCGCGGCGTCCTCTGGCTCGTAGCGGCAGTTCGCCCGGTTGTCGTCCGTGACCGTGAGGCAGCCGTTGACCGACCACTCCGGTCCGAGCGCATCCCAGCCGGAGACCGCCTGGCCATCGAGTGCGGTCGGCTCGAGCAGGGCTTCGGTGATCGCGAGGCTCAGCTGCTCCTCGCTTGTGACCGTCTGCTCGGTGCCCAGGTCAGCGATCGCCTCCTGGCGCAGGCCGGGCGCGAGCTGGACGCCGACAAACGCGACGATGCCGACCAATGGCACCGTGACGGACGTGAGGAGCCTCGGGTTGCGCTTCCACCTCGGCGCCGTGGAGTCCACCTGGGCCAGCGGATTGCGGACACGGCCGAGGAGCGCGAGGAGGCGTGATGTCGCCCAGGCGATGGCTATGGAGACTGCGAGCAGTAAAACCCCGTCGAAGAAGGAAACTGGTTCACTGCGTTCGGGGAAGAGGTCGACGAAGAGCTTGAGGATCGGCCAGCTCCACAGGTAGAGCCCGTAGGAGAAGCCACCGAGCCAGACGAGCGGGCGCGACGTGAGGAGACGATTCCCTCCGACGGGTTCCCCGGATGCGCCAGCGATCAGAACAAGCAACGCGCCCCCGACGGGATACAGCGCGATGAAGCCCGGGTAGGGCCACTCGCTTGGCAGGAGACCTGCCGTGAGCACAAGTGCGAGCCCAAGGCTTCCGACAACGGCGCGCAGCGCCTTGGGAAGGTGGATGCGCGTCACGACGAGGGCGGCGACGGCGCCGATCCCGAATTCCCACAGGCGGGCCCACGTGCTGTAGTACGTGGGCACTGGGTCAATCGCGACGCCATTCAGCGCGTAGATGAATGAGGCAATGGTGAGGAGCGCGAAGCCGACGACAGCGACCCGACGCACGGGCCATCTCCCGAGCTTCGCAATAGCGCCGAGGATGAGCACAAACGCCAGCAGCAGGAGCGTCGCCTGCCCCTGGACCGACATCGCCCAGAAGTGCTGCACGGCCGACTTATCGTGGCCGGCGGAGATGTAGTCGGTGGCGTCGCCCGCCAATCGCCAGTTCTCCCAGTAGGTGGCGGCGGCGAACACGTCGGTGACGTTGCGCTGGAATGACAGCGGCGACTCGGTGAGGAGCAGCACCACGGAGACGGTGATCAGCACAATGCCGGCCATCGGGAATAGGCGTGACGCGGTGCGCGTGAGGTACTGCCAAAGCCGAACGCTCCCCCGCCGCTCGTGCTCGCCGATGAGCGTCGTCGCGAGCAGGAAGCCACCGAGAACGAAGAAGAGGTCGACGCCTCCGGACACCGTCCCGAACCAGATATGGAACGAGGCCACAAGGAGCGAGGCGACCGCGCGGAGGCCCTGGATGTCCGACCTGAATCGGTTCGGGCTCTGGCGCGCGGGCATGCTCGAGGGGCGATGCGCGCGTACAGACATTCGTCGGGCTCCCTGACTGCGCTGAGGCGGTGACTGGTCCCCTGCCTGGTGCACCGGGGACGCTAGCGGTGGCCGGGACTTCTTCCGTCCGCCAGACACACGATCAGCAAGTCTAACTCCCATCACGAATCATGGAAATACGCGGGGACATGAAAAGGGCCGGACCCGAAGGTCCGACCCTTTCCGAAGTGAGCTGGAAGCTTACTTGTTGATCTTCGTCACCGTGCCGGCGCCGACCGTGCGGCCACCCTCACGGATTGCGAAGCCGAGGCCCTCTTCCATAGCGATCGGCTGGATGAGCTCGACCGTCATGTCCGTGGTGTCACCAGGCATGATCATTTCCTTGCCCTCGGGCAGGGTGATGACGCCGGTCACGTCCGTGGTGCGGAAGTAGAACTGCGGGCGGTAGTTCGTGAAGAACGGGTTGTGACGGCCACCCTCGTCCTTCGAGAGGATGTAGGCAGTGCCCTCGAAGTTCGTGTGCGGCGTAACGGAACCGGGAGCGACGATGACCTGACCGCGCTCGACGTCCTCACGCTTGGTGCCACGAAGGAGCAGACCACAGTTCTCACCGGCCCACGCCTCGTCGAGCTGCTTGTGGAACATCTCGATACCCGTGACGGTGGTCTTGACGGTCGGGCGGAGGCCGACGATCTCGACGTCAGAGTTGATCGAGAGCGTGCCACGCTCGGCGCGACCCGTGACGACGGTTCCACGACCGGTGATCGTGAAGACGTCCTCGACGGGCATGAGGAACGGCTTGTCCTTGTCGCGGACGGGCTCCGGCACGTTGTCGTCGACAGCCTGCATGAGCTCGACGATCTTCTCGGCCCACTTCTCGTCGCCCTCGAGCGCCTTGAGGCCGGAAACCTGGACGACAGGTGCGTCGTCGCCTGGGTAGTCCTGGCTCGAGAGGAGCTCGCGAACCTCGAGCTCGACGAGCTCCAGGATCTCCTCGTCGTCAACCATGTCAGCCTTGTTCAGCGCGACAACGAGGTACGGCACGCCGACCTGCTTCGCGAGCAGAACGTGCTCACGCGTCTGAGCCATGGGGCCGTCGGTTGCGGCAACCACGAGGATTGCGCCATCCATCTGCGCAGCACCCGTGATCATGTTCTTGATGTAGTCGGCGTGACCCGGAGCATCGACGTGAGCGTAGTGACGCTTCGGCGTCTCGTACTCGACGTGGGAGATGTTGATCGTGATACCGCGCTGACGCTCTTCCGGAGCGGAGTCGATCGACGCGAAGTCACGCTGCACGTTGGTCGCCGAAGGGTACTTGTCAGCAAGCACCTTCGAGATCGCTGCGGTGAGCGTGGTCTTGCCGTGGTCGACGTGACCGATCGTTCCGATGTTTACGTGCGGCTTGGTCCGCTCGAACTTGGCCTTAGCCACTGTGGTCCTCCTAGGACGTCGTTGGTGCCAGTCCGCGAATAACGCAGATTGACTTCCGGGTTTTCAGTGATGAATGTTACCCGCTCGGGCGACGCGCTGCGTCACCCGAGCCGATAAGGGCTACTCGCCCCGGTTCTTCTGGATGATCTCCTCGGCAACAGCCTTGGGGACCTCGGCGTACGTTTCGAATGTCATCGAGTACACGGCACGACCAGAGGTCTTGCTGCGCAGGTCTCCGATGTATCCGAACATCTCCGACAGCGGCACGAGTGCACGCACCACCTTCACACCACTGGCATCTTCCATCGACTGGATCTGGCCGCGGCGCGAGTTGAGGTCGCCGATCACGTCGCCCATGTACTCCTCAGGAGTACGGACCTCGACCGACATGAGCGGCTCGAGGATGACGGGACCGGCCTTGGGGGCTGCTTCCTTGAACGCGATCGAGCCCGCGATCTTGAACGCCATCTCCGAGGAGTCGACGTCGTGTGCAGCACCATCGAGGAGCGACGCCTTGACGCCGACCATCGGGTAGCCGGCGAGGACGCCGACCTGCATCGCATCCTGGATGCCAGCATCCACGGATGGGATGTACTCACGAGGCACGCGGCCACCGGTGACGGCGTTCACGAACTCGTAGGTCTTCTCAGCGTCCATCTCAAGCGGCTCGAGCTTGATCTGGATCTTGGCGAACTGGCCGGAGCCACCCGTCTGCTTCTTGTGGGTGTAGTCGAACTTCTCGACGACCTTGGTGAGCGTCTCGCGGTAGGCGACCTGGGGCTTGCCCACGTTCGCCTCAACCTTGAACTCGCGCTTCATGCGGTCGACGAGGATGTCGAGGTGAAGCTCGCCCATGCCCTTGATGACCGTCTGACCGGTCTCCTGGTCGAGCATGACGCGGAACGTCGGGTCTTCCTCAGCCAGCTTCTGGATAGCCGTTCCGAGCTTCTCCTGGTCGGCCTTGGTCTTCGGCTCGATCGCGACCTCGATAACGGGGTCGGGGAACGTCATCGACTCGAGGACGATCTGCTTGTCAGGGTCGCTCAGGGTGTCACCGGTCATGGTGTCCTTGAGGCCGATGACGGCGTAGATGTGTCCGGCGGTCATCGACTCGACCGGGTTCTCCTTGTTGGCGTGCATCTGGAAGATCTTCCCGATGCGCTCCTTCTTACCCTTCGAGGAGTTGACGACCTGCGCGCCGGACGGGACGTGTCCCGAGTAGACGCGCGTGTAGATGAGGCGACCGAAGAACGGGTGCACGGCGATCTTGAACGCGAGAGCAGCGAACGGCTCGTCGGCGCTCGGACGACGCGTGAGCTCCTCCGACTCGTCGCGCGGGTTCATGCCGATAACGGCAGGAACGTCGAGCGGCGACGGCAGGTAGTCGACGACTGCATCGAGCATCGGCTGGACGCCACGGTTCTTGAACGCGGAACCGCAGAGCACGGGGTACATCTCGCTCGTGACCGTGAGCTTGCGGATGGCGGCCTTGACCTCGGGGACCGAGATCTCCTCGCCGGCGAAGAAGCGCTCCATGAGCGCGTCGTCGGTCTCGGCGACAGCCTCGAGCAGCTTGTTGCGGTACTCCGCAGCGCGCTCCTTGAGGTCTTCCGGGATCTCCTGCGTCTCGTAGGCCGCACCGAGGGTGGTGTCACCCTTCGAGTCGCTCGGCCAGACCTTTGCGTTCATCTCGACCAGGTCGACGACGCCGATGAAGTCGTTCTCAGCGCCGATGGGGAGCTGGATGACGAGCGGCTTCGCGCCGAGGCGGTTCACGATCGTGTCGACCGTGAAGTAGAAGTCGGCGCCGAGCTTGTCCATCTTGTTGACGAAGCAGATGCGCGGAACGTCGTACTTGTCGGCCTGACGCCAGACGGTCTCCGACTGGGGCTCAACGCCCTCCTTGCCGTCGAACACGGCGACTGCACCGTCGAGGACGCGGAGCGAGCGCTCCACCTCGACGGTGAAGTCGACGTGACCTGGCGTGTCGATGATGTTGATCTGGTTCTTCTTCCAGAACGACGTCACAGCAGCGGAGGTGATCGTGATGCCACGCTCCTGCTCCTGCTCCATCCAGTCCGTCGTCGAGGCGCCGTCGTGCGTCTCGCCGAGCTTGTGGTTGACACCGGTGTAGAACAGGATGCGCTCGGTGGTTGTCGTCTTGCCAGCATCGATGTGCGCCATGATGCCGATGTTGCGGACCTTGTTCAGGTCAGTAAGCACGTCCTGTGCCACGGGTGTCCTCCGAAAGGATTGAAGCGAGAGTGGTGAGGGCTACCAGCTGCTGGATTACCAGCGGTAGTGCGCGAAGGCCTTGTTGGACTCGGCCATCTTGTGCGTGTCTTCACGGCGCTTCACCGCGGCACCGAGGCCGTTGGATGCGTCGAGGATCTCGTTCGTGAGGCGCTCGGTCATCGACTTCTCGCGACGGTTCTTCGCGTAGCTCGTGAGCCAGCGGAGAGCGAGCGTGTTGGCACGGTGAGGCTTGACCTCGACCGGAACCTGGTACGTCGAGCCGCCGACGCGACGCGAGCGAACCTCGAGCGTGGGGCGCACGTTGTCGAGCGCCTTCTTCAGGGTCGCGACAGCGTCGAGCTCGGACTTGGCGGCGACACCCTCGAGTGCGTCGTAGACGATGCGCTCGGCGAGGCCCTTCTTGCCATCAAGAAGAATCTTGTTGACGAGCTGGCTGACGATGGGGGCGCCGTACACGGGGTCGGCGACCACGGGACGCTTCGGGGCTGGACCCTTACGTGGCATTACTTCTTCTCCATCTTCGCGCCGTAACGGCTGCGAGCCTGCTTGCGGTTCTTCACTGCCTGGGTGTCAAGTGCACCGCGGACGATCTTGTACCGCACACCCGGGAGGTCCTTCACACGACCGCCGCGGACGAGCACCATCGAGTGCTCCTGGAGGTTGTGGCCCTCGCCTGGGATGTAGGCGGTCACCTCGGTGCCGTTCGACAGCTTGACACGAGCGACCTTGCGGAGCGCCGAGTTCGGCTTCTTGGGCGTCGTGGTGTAGACGCGGGTGCAAACCCCGCGCTGCTGAGGGTTGGCCTTCAGGGCTGGCGTCTTAGACGCCGACGCCTTGGGGCGGCGGCCCTTGCGGACCAACTGCTGAATTGTTGGCACGAATAATCTCCTTGGTTTTGTACTGCGTGATCGTGGTAAGCACGATTCCTGTGCCTACGAGGCACTGTTTGCCTCTTGATAACCGACCGGCGGTACAAAATCTCTGGTATCGCTGGTTGGTGAAGCGGTGGCAGTCGAGGCGACTGGCGTTGCTTACAGTTGCGCGTTGAGCTGCAGTTTCTTCACAGTTTCAACGTTCGCACGGTTTTGGGCGCGACAGGGCGCGCGCACCGAAAAATCCTACCCCGTGAGTTTTGCAGGGTCAAGCGGCACCCCGATCGCGACCGGCGGGTCGAGCAGTGGAAAGCATCACGGCGACGACCACGATGGCCGAGAGAGGCACGATCGCCAGGCCGAACGGCCCTGTGGAGAGACCTACCGCGACCTCGCTCGCGAGGGGAGCGAGCACGTCTGCCTCGCCCGGTTCAGGTCGCGACCAGGAGGCGACGACGCCGGAGACGAGCGCGAAGGCGAGCCAGGCCAGCAGACCGCCAGGGAGTGCGACCCACAGGGAACCAGGTCTGCCGCTGAACCGACGCCGGAGCGCTATCGCCGCTGCTGAGGCGACGACGATCGTCGCAGCCGCGACGGAAAGCGGGGCGACGAGGATCCCGACTCCCGGGAGCTCGATGACGTCGCGGTCGAGACCAAGCGCAACGAATCCCCAGGTGGCGATGACAAGGGACGCGAAGACCAGCCCACTGACGGCGCCCCAGGTCACGGCCCTCCCCCACGATGAGCCCGGGTCAGGCGGCAGCTCGGCCTCGGAGCGCTCGATCATGTGGCATCTGCGGACGCGCTCAGGACACGACCTCGACCTGCAGACCGCGGACGATCACCGCGATGTCCTTGCCGATGTGGGCGGACTGCGCGGCCGTGCTCGTCCCGACCGCCGTGACGATCTCGGTGACGGGGCCACGATGCAGGACAATCATCTTGGAGCGGACCTCGAGCCCGCCGAGCCTGGGGTCCCGCTGCGTCGACTCCACGTAATGCGAGGGCTGCCCCTCCGCCTCGGTCTCGGTCTCGGTCTCGGCGAGACGCTCCTTGCCTCCGCCCTGCGTGATTCGCTGACGCAGCACGGTCAGCGCATCGTCGTGCGAGATCGTCCCTGGCCAGCGCTCGATCGTGACGAGCACGTTCGGGTTGAAGCCGTTGGTGGCGACGAGGTGGCGGGCGCCGAGGACCGAGCCGGCCCACTGCAGCGGCTCCCAGCCCGCCGGCACGTCGATGGAAACCCGAGGGAAAGCGGGGAAATCCTCGCTTGGCATGCTCAGCCGGCGGAGCTGCTCGGGGCTCATTCCGTGACTCCGTTCGCCTCTGCCGTCTCGGCTGCACGCTCGGCAATGCGCTTCTCGTAGCTCAGCTTCGCCCTGCGGTTGGCCTGCGCGACGCGGCGCCCTCGTGCGGCGGCGATGCCCCCGACCCACGTGAAGGCTTCTCTCGCCGCGATCGCCGCGACGAGGGCAGTCAGGAGGTGCTCCGAGGCGCGGAACTTCGCGAGGACCTCGTCGAGCTGGATGCTCGTGAGCGGCAAGCCCTCAGCCAGGTGCTGCTGGAGCGCCGCACCGAAGTAGTAGCCGGCGACGACCAGGGCCGCGGCAAGGAACCCGCCGAGGACGTAGGCCCACCAGCCTGCGCGATTCACGATGAGCGCCCAGAGCACTCCGAACGCGGCGAACACTGTGACCGGAACGGTGAAGGCTGCCGTGATGGCGAACTCCGAGGCCTCGCCGATCGGGTCGAGCCCAGTGTTGAAGGCCGTCCGCAGCAGCGCGAACGCAAGCAGGTAGAGGGCCGCGAACACGACGGACGCCACGAGCGCGACGAAGACTGCGAACATGCGATTCCCGCGCTTCTTCGGCTTGACGGGAGCGAGGTCGTCGCTGTCTGTCGGGGCCGAGAGCCGCAGCGGGGCAAAAGTAGAGTCGTCGTCAGTTGCTCCAGGAGTCGCACTGGGTTCGGACGTGGCGGCGGTGTCCGTGTCGGCGGTGACCTCGGCTTCACGGGCCTCTCGCGCCTCGTCGTCGCCCTGCTCGAGCGCCACCGAGGACGCGGCCCCGCCTACGGCGACCGAGTGCCCCTGCGAGGCATCTGAGCCGTCTGGGAGACCGGAGGCATCCAAGTCGTCCTGCGACGGCGAGAAGTCCGAGGTGCTCGAAGGATCCGATTCATCGCGACCCGTCGCCTCTGCGGCACGGGAAGCTTCGACGTCGTCGGTGTCGAGGAGATCGACGCGTTCCGTCACGGTGACAGCCTCAACGTGCTCGCCGTCTTCAGCGAGCTGCTCCGTGACGGTTTCCGTGACGACGGCCTCCGTTCGTGCCGCCTCACCGTCCACGCCACTCGGCGCACCGTCATCTTGCACGTCACCGGGTGCAGCGACGGGCGTGGCTTCCGACGGAGAGGTCGACCCCACCGCGGCGACACGCGCAGCAGTGCGGTCGATCTCGAGCGTGCGGCGAGGCTGATCGGGCTCGTCTTGCTCATCGTGCACTTCGTCAGGAGCGGTGGCCGAACCTGCGGCGTCAACCGTGATGGCGGCAACAGACTCGGCACCGATGGCGTCGGCTGCGAGGTCCTGCGCTGGTACCGGCTCGGTGACGGGGAAGTCCGCGGCGTCGTCCTCTTCGGCAACCACACGCTCCGAGACAGGGACGCCGTCGAAGCCGAGGTCACTGCCTGACTCTGGATCGTCCTGGGTCGCTACTGGCGCCTGTACCGGGTCGAGCCCCGATGCTCGGTCGGTATCGGCCCGTTCGGCCTCAGACCGGCCCGTCGGGCCGTCGGCGAGCACCGCCGCGAGCTCGTTCCTGTCCAGGCCGACGGTCGCGTTCGGGTCGCCGGCTTCCTCAGCGAGCGGGTCCGCGAAGGCGACGGCGACGTCCTCCTGTGGCGCCAGAGCGGGGTCCGTCGGCGCTTCGGCACGACCGTCGAACGCGAGGTCGTCTCCTGAAAGCACCTCCCCAGAGGCGACGTCTCCGTCCTCCCCGATCCCCCGGCTGCGGGCGAGGGCCGCCTCAAGCTGGTCCTGGACGTCTGGCAGCTCTCGGGGTTCGCCCGTCTCGCCGCCTGCTTCCGGCTGGGCGCCGTCATCGAAGGGCTGGCGAGGCGCGCGCGTGTCGTCACTCATGACGCCAACGTTAGGGCCGCACGCTCGCTTCTCCCCGCTGACAAGCCGCAGACGCGCGAACGCCCCCACCCGGAACGGGTGGGGGCGTCTGCACTAGGGCGTCGGTGAACCGACCCGACTTCAGAGCTAGCTGAAGTTCGAACCGCCGAAGTCGTCGCTCGAGAATGCCTCGAAGTCGACGAACGTCAGGTCGTTCTCATCGAAGCTGCCCTCGTCTGCACCGAACGGGTACCGCTCAGCGCGGGCCTCGTCCGTCGGCTCGACTGACATCTCGCGGTACTTGGTGAGCCCAGTACCGGCCGGGATGAGGCGACCGATGATGACGTTCTCCTTGAGGCCGACAAGCGGGTCGGTCGTCGCTTCCATAGCGGCCTGCGTGAGCACGCGGGTCGTCTCCTGGAACGAAGCTGCCGAGAGCCACGATTCGGTCGCAAGCGACGCCTTCGTGATTCCCATGACTTCCTGACGGCCCGTCGCGGGCTTGCGGCCCGACATGACGGCTGCGCGGTTGATGGATGCGAAGCGCTGCCCATCAGCCAGCTCACCCGGCAGCATGTCGGTCTCGCCGTGGTCGATGACCGTGATCTTACGGAGCATCTGACGGACGATGACCTCGATGTGCTTGTCGTGGATCGGCACACCCTGCGAACGGTAAACGCCCTGCACACCGCCGACGAGGTACTTCTGCACCTCGCGAGCACCCTTGACACGCAGCACGTCCTTCGGGTCGATGGGACCCTCGTGCAGCTGCTGTCCGTGCGTGACGTGCTGGCCGTCCTCAACGAGGAGCTCAGCGCGCTTCAGCACCGGGTAGATGTGCGGCTCGTCGCCGTTGTCCGGGTGGAGGACGATCTTGCGAGCCTTGTCGGTGTCCTGGATCTCGATGCGACCAGCAGCCTCGGCGAGCGGCGATGCGCCCTTCGGGGTGCGGGCTTCGAAGAGCTCCTGGACTCGAGGCAGACCCTGCGTGATGTCACCAGCGCTCGACACACCACCGGAGTGGAACGTACGCATCGTGAGCTGGGTACCCGGCTCACCGATGGACTGTGCGGCGATGATGCCGACTGCCTCACCGATGTCCACGAGGTTGCCCGTGGCAAGCGCGCGGCCGTAGCAGGCGGCGCAGACGCCGACGCTCGACTCGCACGTGAGGACAGAACGGATCTTGACCTCGGTGATGCCTGCATCCATGAGCTGGTCGATGACGACGTCGCCCATGTCGGTGCCTGCAGCTGCGACGACGTTGCCGTCGGCGTCAACCGCGTCGACCGAGATGCTGCGGGCGTAGACCGCGTTCTCGACGTTGTCGTCGACGACGATCTCGCCACCCTCGGTGATGTGCGCGATCTGCATGTCGAGGCCACGTGCGGTACCGCAGTCGTCCTCGCGGATGATGACGTCCTGCGAGACGTCGACGAGTCGACGCGTCAGGTAGCCGGAGTCGGCCGTACGCAGAGCCGTGTCGGCCAGACCCTTACGAGCACCGTGGGTCGAGATGAAGTACTCGGCAACCGTCAGGCCCTCGCGGTACGAGTGCACGATCGGGCGAGGAATGGTCTCACCCTTCGGGTTCGCAACCAGGCCTCGCATACCGGCGATCTGGCGAACCTGCAGCCAGTTACCGTTTGCACCTGCCGTGACCATGCGGTGGATGGAGTTGGTCGAGGGGAACGCTGCCTGCATCTCGTCGGCGACGAGCGCAGTTGCGGCTTCCCACTTCTTGATGACCTCTCCGCGGTACTCCTTCTCGGAGATCGCGCCCATGACCTGCCACTCGTTGCGCAGCTCAGCCACCTCGGCCTCGGTGCGCTCGACGATCTCGCGCTTCGAGTCCGGCGTCACCAGGTCGCTCAGCGCGATCGAGATGCCGGAGCGGGTAGCCCAGTAGAAGCCGGAGTCCTTGATGCGGTCGAGGGTGTCTGCGACCTCGTCCTTCGAGTACCGCTCCGCCAGGTAGTTGACGACACCGGACAGACGTCCCTTTGTCATCGTGTCCTCGACGTAGGGGTAGTCGGCCGGGAGCAGCTCGTTGAAGCGAGCGCGGCCGAGCGTCGTCTCGACGAGCGCGACGCCGCCTTCGACAGCACCGGCAGGAGCCTTGCCCTCTTCGAACGTGATGCCCGTGAGGCGCAGCTTGATCGGAGCGTTGAGGTCGAGCGAGCCCTGGTCGAACGCCATGATCGCTTCGGCCGTGGACGAGAAGACTCGTCCGGCGCCCTCGACGTCGTCCTGCAGCGTCGTCAGGTGGTACAGACCCGCGACCATGTCCTGCGAAGGCAGGGTGACGGGGCGTCCATCCGACGGCTTGAGGATGTTGTTCGACGCGAGCATGAGCACACGTGCCTCAGCCTGAGCCTCGACCGAGAGGGGCAGGTGGACTGCCATCTGGTCACCGTCGAAGTCGGCGTTGAACGCCGCGCAGACGAGCGGGTGCAGCTGAATCGCCTTGCCCTCGACGAGGAGCGGCTCGAACGCCTGGATGCCCAGGCGGTGCAGCGTCGGTGCGCGGTTGAGCAGCACGGGACGCTCGCGGATGACCTCTTCGAGGACGTCCCACACCTCGGGCTTCGCGCGCTCGACGGCACGCTTGGCAGCCTTGATGTTAGACGCGTGCTGAAGGTCGATCAGTCGCTTGATGACGTACGGCTTGAACAGCTCGAGTGCCATCTGCTTCGGGAGACCGCACTGGTGCATGCGCAGCTGCGGGCCCACGATGATGACCGAACGGCCCGAGTAGTCGACGCGCTTTCCGAGGAGGTTCTGGCGGAAGCGGCCCTGCTTGCCCTTCAGCATGTCGCTGAGGGACTTGAGAGCGCGGTTGCCGGTGCCCGTGACGGGGCGACCACGACGACCGTTGTCGAACAGCGCGTCGACCGACTCCTGGAGCATGCGCTTCTCGTTGTTCACGATGATCTCGGGAGCACCGAGGTCGAGCAGGCGGCGGAGGCGGTTGTTGCGGTTGATCACACGACGGTAGAGGTCGTTGAGGTCGCTCGTTGCGAAGCGGCCACCGTCGAGCTGCACCATGGGGCGAAGCTCTGGCGGGATGACCGGGACGACGTCGAGCACCATCGCCGCGGGGCTGTTGCCCGTTGCGAGGAAGGACGAGACGACCTTGAGGCGCTTGATGGCACGGATCTTCTTCTGACCCTTGCCCTCGGCGATCTGCGTGCGCAGGAGCTCGCCTTCGGCCTTGAGGTCGAAGTTCTGCAGGCGCTTCTGGATCGACTCGGCGCCCATGAATGCCTCGAAGTAGTCGCCGTAGCGGTCGACGAGCTCGTGGAAGTCGGTGTCCTCAGGCTTGAGCTCACCGACCTTCAGGTTCTTGAACGACTCGAAGACGCGCTCGACGCGGGTGATGTCCTCGTCGAACCCCTTGCGGAGCTGACCCATCTCCTTCTCGCCGGCGTCCTTCGTCTTGCGAAGCTGGTCTGCTTTCGCGCCTTCGGTCTCGAGAGCGCCGAGCTCCTCTTCGAGACGAAGCATGCGAGCCGCGATGGCCGCATCCTTCTGGTCGTTCAGGCTCTTGAGCTCGAGACGCATCTCGCTCTCGAGGCCGCTGAGGTCGTCGCGACGACCTTCCTCGTCCACCGAGATGACCATGTACGCGGCGAAGTAGATGACCTTCTCGAGGTCCTTCGGCGCCATGTCCAGGAGGTATCCGAGACGGCTCGGGACACCCTTGAAGTACCAGATGTGCGTGACGGGAGCCGCGAGCTCGATGTGGCCCATGCGCTCACGGCGCACAGCCGACTTCGTGACCTCGACGCCGCATCGCTCGCAGACGATGCCCTTGAAGCGCACGCGCTTGTACTTGCCGCAGGCGCACTCCCAGTCGCGGGAAGGGCCGAAGATCTGCTCACCGAACAGACCGTCCTTCTCGGGCTTGAGCGTGCGGTAGTTGATGGTCTCGGGCTTCTTGACCTCGCCGTACGACCACTTGCGAATGTCATCTGCCGTGGCTAGGCCGATGCGCAGTTCATCAAACTTGGTTGCATCCAACAATGCTGTTGTCTCCTTGTGAAGAATGAGTCTTCGTCGTGTCGGGGAGGCTTAGATCTCGTCGACGGACGAGGACTCGAAGCGGCTGGAGATGTTGATGCCGAGTTCTTCGGCGGCCCGGTAGGCCTCGTCGTCGTTGTCGCGGAGGCTCAGCGCGGTGCCGTCAGCCGAGAGGACCTCGACGTTCAGGCAGAGCGACTGCATCTCCTTGAGGAGAACCTTGAAGGACTCGGGGATACCCGGCTCCTGAATGTTCTCGCCCTTGACGATGGCTTCGTAGGCCTTGACGCGTCCGACGATGTCGTCGGACTTGATCGTGAGGAGCTCCTGGAGCGTGTAAGCGGCGCCATACGCGTAGAGCGCCCAAACTTCCATCTCACCGAAGCGCTGTCCACCGAACTGCGCCTTACCACCGAGTGGCTGCTGCGTGATCATCGAGTACGGACCCGTCGAACGCGCGTGGATCTTGTCGTCCACGAGGTGGTGGAGCTTCAGGATGTACATGTAGCCGACGGAGATCGGGTCCGGGAACGGCTCTCCGGAGCGGCCGTCGAACAGGACGGTCTTTCCGGTCGAGTTGATCAGGCGGTCGCCGTCACGCGTCTTGAGCGTCGAGTCGAGGAGGCCCGTGAGCTCTTCCTCGGTTGCACCGTCGAAGACGGGGGTAGCGAGCTTGACGCCCGGCGTTCCCTCGTAGGCCTCTGGAACGAGGTTCTTCGCCCACTCGGGCTCGCCCTCGATCTTCCAGCCGGTCTTCGCGACCCAGCCGAGGTGCGTCTCGAGCACCTGGCCGAAGTTCATGCGCTTCGGGATACCAAGCGGGTTGAGCACGATGTCGAGCGGCGTTCCGTCGGCGAGGAACGGCATGTCCTCTTCCGGCAGGATCTTCGCGATGACGCCCTTGTTGCCGTGACGGCCAGCAAGCTTGTCACCCTCGGTGATCTTGCGCTCCTGCGCGATGTACACGACAACGCGCTGGTTGACGCCGGAGCCGAGCTCGTCGTCGCCCTCTTCGGAGTCGAAGACCTTGACCTGGATGATCGTGCCGGCTTCACCGTGAGGAACCTTGAGCGAGGTGTCGCGCACCTCGCGGCTCTTCTCGTTGAAGATCGCGCGCAGCAGGCGCTCTTCCGCGCTGAGCTCGGTCTCGCCCTTCGGCGTGACCTTGCCGACGAGGATGTCGCCTGGCTGGACCTCTGCACCGATGCGGATGATGCCGCGCTCGTCGAGGTCCTTGAGGAGCTCTGGCGAGACGTTGGGCAGGTCGCGGGTGATCTCTTCCTTGCCGAGCTTGGTGTCGCGAGCGTCAACCTCGTACTCCTCGATGTGAATCGAGGAGAGGGTGTCGTTCTTCACCAGGTTCTGGCTGAGGATCATGGCGTCCTCGAAGTTGTGGCCTTCCCACGGCATGAAGCCGACGAGGAGGTTCTTGCCGAGCGCGAGCTCGCCGTTCTCCGTCGCAGGACCATCCGCGATGACCATTCCCTCTTCGACGCGCTCGCCGGCCGAGACCACAACGCGGTGGTTGTAGCAGGTGCCGTGGTTCGAGCGGTCGAACTTGCGGAGGAAGTAGGACTCGGTTCCGCCCTCGTCGAGCTGCAGCACGACGTGGTCGGCCGAGACCGACTGCACGACTCCGGCGCGGTTCGCCGTGATGACGTCACCGGCGTCGATGGCCGCGAAGCCCTCCATACCGGTGCCGACGACGGGGCTCTCGCTGCGCACGAGCGGCACGGCCTGACGCTGCATGTTGGCACCCATGAGCGCGCGGTTTGCGTCATCGTGCTCGAGGAACGGGATGAGGCTCGTCGCGACCGACACCATCTGGCGCGGGGAGACGTCCATGTAGTTGACCTCGCCGGCTGGGACGAGCTCGACTTCGCCGCCCTTACGACGGACCAGGACCTCGTCCTCGACGAAGTGGCCGTCAGCGCCGATAGGCGCGTTGGCCTGCGCGACGACGTACTCGTCTTCCTCGGATGCGGTCAGGTAGTCGACCTGCTCCGTGACCTTGGTGTCGACGACTCGACGGTACGGCGTCTCGATGAAGCCGAACGCATTGATGCGCGCGAAGGTCGCGAGCGAGCCGATGAGGCCGATGTTCGGGCCTTCAGGCGTCTCGATCGGGCACATGCGGCCGTAGTGGGAGGGGTGCACGTCACGAACCTCGACACCGGCGCGCTCACGCGAGAGACCGCCGGGTCCGAGGGCCGAGAGGCGACGCTTGTGCGTGAGACCCGCGAGCGGGTTGTTCTGGTCCATGAACTGCGAGAGCTGCGACGTTCCGAAGAACTCCTTGATCGCGGCGACGACAGGTCGCACGTTGATCAGGGTCTGCGGGGTGATCGCTTCGATCTCCTGCGTCGTCATGCGCTCGCGCACAACGCGCTCCATACGGCTGAGGCCCGTGCGGACCTGCGACTGGATGAGCTCGCCGACGGCGCGGATGCGACGGTTGCCGAAGTGGTCGATGTCGTCCACGTCGAGGCGGATGTCGGCAGGCTCGCCGTTCCGCTTGCCGTCGAACTTCTCGTCGCCAGCGTGCAGCGCGACGAGGTACTTGATCGTCGAGACGATGTCCTCGACGGTCAGGACCGACTCGCTGATCGCGGACTCGATGCCGAGCTTGCGGTTGATCTTGTAGCGACCCACCTTTGCGAGGTCGTAGCGCTTCGAGTTGAAGTAGAAGTTGTCGAGGAGGGCGCGGGCGGCCTCCGTGGCAACCTGCTCGCCTGGACGCAGCTTGCGGTAGATGTCCTTGAGCGCATCTTCCTTCGTGCGGATGTCGTCCTTCTCGAGCGTGAGCTCGATGGACTCGTACCCGGCGAACTGCTCGCGGATCTCGTCGGTCGTGAGACCGAGGGCCTTCATGAAGACCGTGACGGACTGCTTGCGCTTGCGGTCGATACGAACGGCGACCTGGTCGCGCTTGTCGATCTCGAACTCGAGCCAAGCACCGCGGCTTGGGATGATGCGTGCCGAGAAGACGTCCTTGTCGCTGGTCTTCTCAGGGGTGCGCTCGAAGTACACGCCCGGGCTACGGACGAGCTGCGAGACGACGACACGCTCGGTGCCGTTGATGATGAACGTGCCCTTGCTCGTCATGAGCGGGAAGTCGCCCATGAAGACGGTCTGCGTCTTGATCTCAAGCGTCTGGTGGTTCATGAACTCGGCCTCGACGTAGAGAGGCGCGGAGTACGTCTTACCGCGCTCCTTGCACTCCTCGAGGGAGTACTTCTCGGGCTCGAGGTACGGGTTGGTGAAGCTCAGCTGCATCGTCTCGCCGAGGTCCTCGATCGGAGAGATCTCCTCGAAGATCTCGTCGAGGCCGGAGCGGAGAGCGACGTCGGTGCGGCCTTCAGCCTGCGCCTTAGCGAGGCGCTGCTTCCAGGCGTCGTTACCGACGAGCCAGTCGAAGGATTCGGTTTGCAGAGCGAGGAGATCTGGCACATCGAGTGTGTCGCTGATCTTCGCGAATGAGAGTCGGCGTGCATTCCGACCGGTCGTAGGCGTCGGAGATGCGTTGCGCGCAGCAGCCAAGGAAGTTCCCTCCACGATCCCGCGGATTCCGCGAGATGCCAGTAGTGTCGTCGGTGAGGTTCCGCCACGTTTCACGATGTACAAGGCGTGCCCATCGCCAACGGCCGCGGTCGAAGAAGACCCGCGAAGATGTTGGTGAGAGAAGCACTGCCAGGCCGACCGCAATATGAAGGCATGGTGAGACGAAGCGCAAACATCGAGTGTATGCGCCGTTTGGTGGTATGTCTACCCCGACCTTGCCTCAATCTCGATTCTCAGGTATAACGCGGCTCGATCGCCCGTCGAAGATCAGTGCCCGAGACAGGCAAGGCTCGGCTCAGCAAGGGGAACCTGGCCTTATCAGAAAGCGACGACCAAGTCCAGTGTCGGCTTGAATACCGGGCAACCAGGCTCCTACCGTTGAGGCAACCCAACAACGGAGGCACACCATGACACTGCTCGATCTCCCCAACGTCAGCACCTGTTCTGTGGCCGGATGCTCGTTCAACCACGACGGCTGCCATGCCCCCGCCGTGACGATCGACGGCGACGAGGGCTGCGCCACGTTCATCCCTCTCGACCGCAAGGGCGGCCTCGACAAGGTCATCGCGGGTGTCGGTGCCTGCCAGGCCGCTGACTGCCGCTTCAACAAGGACCTCACGTGCAGCGCCCCCGCCATCCGTGTCGGCGCGCAGGGCAACGACGCCGCCGACTGCCTCACCTACGAGGCGGCCTGACCGCCACCACAGTCCCGTCGACGAAGCGCCGACCTCCTGCAGGAGGTCGGCGCTTCGTCGTTCGCATCCCGTTCAGCCCCCAGCTCCATCCGTTCAGCTTCTGACTCCTCGCGTTCAGCTCCCCGCTACCACAGGGGCACCCGCTCCGGCTTCGATGCTCATGGTGCATGTGCCCTCGAGCGCACATCGCTTCATCCCCCGAGCGCAGAGGAGCGCGTGCGTGCAAGCACAACGAACCCCACTGGCGGCAGCCGTCGCCTTGATCATCGGCGGAGGTGCGGCCCTGGCAGTTCCCATGTCGGCGAACGCGGCTCCCTCCCCCGCGGTGCACACGAGCGGCATCGTCATCAACGAGGTCGAGTCCAACGGCGACGCGACCGACTGGATCGAGCTCAAGAACACCGGTGGCGAGCCCGTCGACGTCTCAGGATGGGCGGTCAAGGACAACGACGACGCCCGCGACTTCCGTTTCCCGAGCGGTACGAGCATCCAGCCTGGCACCTACCTGGTTGTCGATGACTCGGAGTTCGGCTTCGGTCTCGGCAAGGAAGACGAGGCACGGGTCTTCGATGCAGCGGGCACGCTTGTCGATGCGTACTCGTGGGCGCAGCACGCCGAGGTCAGCTATGCGCGACTCCCAGACGGCATCGGCGAGTTCACCCAGACGACCGCGAGCAGCAGGGGCGCGGCTAACGAAGTCGAGGCGGCCACCGGTTCTGTGGTCATCAACGAGATCGAGTCCTCCGGTGGCGAGCCTGGCGACTGGGTCGAGCTCTTCAACCCAGGTGTGGGCGCGATTGACCTGGGCGGCTACGTCTTCACCGACAACTCGCCGGAGGACGAGACGCACCGCTACGCGCTGCCAGCAGGCACGACGCTGCAGCCGGGCGCCTACCTCGTCATCGAGGAGGCGGCCTTCAACTTCGGCCTCGGCGGAGGCGACAGCGCCCTGCTCTTCGCTCCGGACGGGACGACGCTCGTCGACGAGCATTCGTGGACCCAGCACGCGGCGACAAGCTACGGCCGGTCGCCAAACGGTTCCGGCGCGTTCACCGAGACGTCCGAGCCGACCAAGGGCGCAGAGAACCGCTTCGCAGGCACAGCTCCCACCTCCCCCGTGGTCATCAACGAAGTCGAGTCGAACGGCGGAACGCCAGGCGACTGGGTTGAGGTGTACAACCGCAGCGCGGTGACCGTCGACATCACCGGCTGGACCATTGTCGACAACAACGCGGGCCACACCCCAGCTCCGGCCCCCGAGGCGACCGTGCTGGCCCCCGGCGAATTCTTCGTCTACGAGGAGAGCAGCCTCGGCTTCGGACTCGGCAGCGGCGACAGCGCAACGCTCGCGGATGCCTCAGGCACGATCGTCGACACGACCACGTGGGTCGACCACGTGGACGTGAGCTGGGCCAGGTGCGCCGACGGCGACGGCGACTTCCGAGCGACCAGTGCATCGACCAAGGGCGCGCTCAACGCGTGCTCTGATGTCCCCGTCGAGACGCCGGGCCCGACCACCCCTGAGGCCTCCCCCTGGACGGGCTCACCGGATGTTGTCCCCGTCGCGGGTGGCATCACGCTCGGAGAGGACATGTCAGGGCTCGAGTTCCAGTACTCGGCGGAGGGCAGCACGCTCTGGGCCGTCGACAACGGCACCGGCAGCCTGTACCGCTTCGACGTCGCCGCCGACGGAAGCGTCTCCGCCGCTGCCGGCTGGGAGGACCCCAAGCGGGTTCGCTTCCAGGCGGACGCGGACAACCCAGCAGCGGCGGGCCCCGACGCAGAGGGCGTCACGGTCTCGGCAGACCAGCCCGAGTCCGTCTACATCGGCTCGGAGCGCGACAACTCGGACAAGGGCACCAACAAGAACACGATCCTCAAGGTCAACCTCCGCGATGCGACGGGCACGGATGTCGTCGCGACCGCCGAGTGGGACCTCACCGCGAGCCTGCCGCAGGTCGGTGCCAACACTGGCATCGAGGCCATCGAGTGGGTTGCGGACAGTGAGCTCGAGGGTCGACTGCTCGACGAGAACACGGGCGCGCCCTACGACTCTGCGAACTACCCGGGCGCGAACGGCTTGTTCTTCGTCGCCGTCGAGGAGACCGCGGGCGTCTACGCGTATGCGCTCTTCGACGACGGGAGCGCTGGTCGCGTCGCCACGCTCGAGTCCGGCCTCGGTGGCGTCATGGCACTCGATTACGACGAGTCCACGCGGACCCTCTGGGGCATGTGCGACAACGGATGCGGTGGCACCAGCGCGCTGTTCCAGTTCGGGATGGCCGACGGATCAGCCGGCTACTCGGTGACGCACGTCGCCCGGCCGGCAGGGCTCCCCGACACCAACAACGAGGGGTTCGCCATCGCGGCGAACGAGACCTGCGCGAACGGGACACGGGCCGCTTACTGGCTCGAGGACGGCGTGAAGGCCGATGCCCTCAAGCAGGGCTCGATCGCGTGCGCACCCGTCGAGACGCCTGCGCCCACGGAGACCCCAGGCGCAACGGAGACCCCAGGCGCCACGGAGACCCCAAGCGCGACGGAGACCCCAGGCGCGACGGAGACTCCCGCGACAACGGAGACACCAGCAGCAACGCAGACGCCGGGCGCGACCGCCGGCACTGGAACCGGAACCGGAACTGGAACCGGAACGGGCGCTGGTGCTGGCGGTGAAGCGCTCGCAACGACCGGCGCCGAGCAGTTCGTCGCCGTCACGCTCGCGGCCCTCGCCGCGCTCGCGCTCGGCGGCTTCGCGCTTCTGCGACGCCGCGACGCGTAGCGAACAGCAGGTCAACTGAGGGCAGGGGCGTTCGCGCCCCTGCCCTCAGTCGTCCGTTCCTGCAGCAGTGCGTGCGCCTTCGGGTGCGCGTCAACACGACCGGGGAGTCCTCCCCCGCATCCGTTCTGGGCCGACCCGGTCGGTTAGCGTGGCTTGCAGCACGGTCGGCTTCTTCGGATCGCGAGGAAGCATGCCCCAGCTTCGGCCGTGTCACGCCTCGCCTTGAAGGAGTCAACGTGAAAAACCTCGTGCGAACGTCAGCGGTCGCGCTCACCGCCCTTTTCCTGCTCTCAGGATGCGCCCTCGTCGACCAGGTGACCGGCGGTCAGTCTCCAGAGGTCGAGACGACTTCCACCGCCACGCCGGAGACCGCCCCGTCCGGGACCGGCGAGGCGAACCCGTCTGCGTCGTCCGACTCAGGAGCCTTCGCCGTCAGCTTCTCGTGCAGGATGGCTGACTCGCGCAGCTTCACGGAGGCCCCCTCGGAGCTTGACGAGATCTGGGCGCTCGGCGACGATGTGACGCGCTGCACCGGCAAGTCGAACGGCGGGACCACCTTCACGGAGACCGAGCAGAAAGCGCTCGACGCGCTCGGTCAGGCCGCCACCGACGATGCTAAGGACGAGGCGGCCGCCGACGATGTCCGCCTCGCGGACATCTACGCGCTGTGCGCCACGCCCGGCTTCTACTTCGGCGTCTCGCCTGGCATCTCCAATGACGAGCAGGCCTCGCAGATCGCGGCCGCGCTCATCCTGTGCCCCGAGCACCCTGACGCAGACCAGACCAGGGGCTCGCTCAGCACCTACGAGGCGAACGTGAAGGCAGGCAACGACGGCACCCGATTCAACGACGGCGTCTGGAAGGTCGGCGAGGAGATCAAGCCTGGCACCTACAAGCCCGAGTCGCCCAGCGACAACTGCCGTTGGTTCCGCTACGACGCAGAGGGCGACTGGATCGAGTCGTCGTACGACAAGGCTCAGGCCGAGATCGTCGTGACGATCGACGCGACGGACAGCACCTTCGAGTCCAGGAACTGCGGCTATTGGCGAGCATCCTGACCCCAACGGCTTTCAGCCAGCGGAGACGGCAGACGAGCGTGCCCCCTCGAAGAACTCGAGGGGGCACGCTCGTCTGTGCAGGTTGCTTGCCCGCCGGGGCAGCTCTCGGCTAGTGGCCGACGCCCACGGGCGCTGGGTCGGTGTCGACGGCGTTCGCCTCGACGGCGGCGCGGATGCGGGCACCTGTCTCGGGGTCGATGCTCGCCCAGTACTGGAACGCGTTCGAGCGGACCGGCTCGATGACAGTCTCGAGCGCGCCGGCGACAGTCTCCACGAGGCGGTCGCGCTGCTCCTGCGTGTAGACCTCGCGGATCAGCGTGCCAGGCTGCGAGAAGTCGTCGTCGTCCGCACGCAGCGTGTAGGCGCTGCGGACGAGGTCCCCGTCGGTCTCCCACGAGTTCTCGACGGGGCCGGTCTGGTCGGCGTACGGGCGCCCGAACGAGTTCGGCGCGTAAACAGGAGCGGCACCGGAGTGCGACACCGTCATGTTGCCGTCGAACGTGTACGAGTTCGTCGGGTTCTTGGGGCGGTTGACGTCAAGCTGCTGGTAGTTCGTGCCGATGCGCGCGCGCTGCGCGTCCGGGTACGCGAAGACGCGGCCGAGGAGCATCTTGTCCGGCGAGATGCCGGTGCCAGGCACCTGGTTCGACGGCGAGAAGGCTGCCTGCTCGATCTGCGCGAAGAAGTTCTCCGGGTTGCGGTTGAGCTCGAGCGTGCCAACCGGGATGAGCGGGTAGTCGGCGTGCGGCCAGACCTTGGTGAGGTCGAACGGGTTGATGCGGTAGGTCTTCGCCTCCTCGAATGGCATGACCTGCACATTCAGCTTCCAGCGCGGGAAGTCCTGGCGGTCGATCGCGTCGAACAGGTCGCGGCGGTGGTACTCGGCGTCGGAGCCGGCGAGCTTCTCGGCCTCGTCGTTCGACAGCACCTCGACGCCCTGCTCGGAGATGAAGTGGTACTTCACCCAGAAGCGCTCACCAGCCGCGTTGATCCACGCGTAGGTGTGCGAACCGTAGCCGTTCATCTCACGCCACGAGCGCGGGAGGCCACGGTCGCCCATCAGGTAGGTGACCTGGTGCGCGGTCTCCGGGTTGAGAGTCCAGAAGTCCCACTGCATCGTATTGTCGCGCAGTCCCGAGTTCGGGAGACGCTTCTGCGAGCGGATGAAGTGGGGGAACTTCATGGGGTCGCGCAGGAAGAAGACAGGCGTGTTGTTGCCCACGATGTCGAGGTTGCCCTCGCTCGTGTAGAAGCGCAGCGAGAAGCCGCGCACGTCGCGCCACGTGTCCGGCGAGCCCTGCTCGCCCGCGACGGTCGAGAAGCGCAGGAGCGTCTCACTCTCGGCACCCTGCTGGAAGACGGCGGCGCGTGTGTACTGGGAGACGTCGTGCGTCGTCGTGAAGGTGCCGAATGCGCCGGCGCCCTTTGCGTGCGGGTTGCGCTCCGGCACACGCTCGCGGTTGAAGCTCGCGAGCGTCTCGACGAGGCGCACGTCGTGCAGCATGAGCGGGCCGTCAGCGCCCGCGCTCAGGGAGTTCCGGTCGCTCTCGGTCGGCGAGCCGTTGGTTTCGGTCGATGGGACTGTCGGGTCGATGTAGTCAGTCATGGCGCTCCTCTTCGGATTCATTGGGCTGTGAACTGGGGGATGAGACTTGGGTGGATCAGTGCGACGAGCAGTCGGCGCAGATACCGCGGTAGACGACTTCGGCCGTATGCACGGCGAAGCCTCGCGGCGCCTCGGGGATGAGGCAGGGCGCCTCGCCGACGGCGCAGTCGACGTCCTCGATGCGGCCGCACTCGTCGCAGACTGCGTGGTGGTGGTTGTCGCCGATGCGGGTCTCGAAGCGGGCTGCGGTGCGGGGTGCGTCGAAGCGGCGAACGAGGCCGGCGCGCCCGAGGTCGTCGAGGATCCCGTACACGGCCTGCAGCGTGAGCGAGCCGAGCTCGGCCCGGCTCGGCGTCGCGGCGGCGAAGATGCGCTCGGCGGACGAGTGCGGGTTCGTGTCGAGTAGGTCGAGCACGGTGACGCGCTGGCGCGTCACGCGAAGGCCGGCCCGACGCAGCGCCGACTGCCAGAAGGCGGCGTCACGGCGCTCCCCTGCTGCGTGCTCGGTTGCGGTTGCCATGCATCCATGCTGGCCCTTCTTTTGAATGATTCCAAACAAGGCGACCCTTGCTCGAAAGCCGCGTGTCTCTGCTTGACTTGCCAGGTGCCGTCAGCCAGCGAGAAGACCCCAAACAGCTCCAGCCCGCAGACCAGCGTCAAGCTCGACTCCGGAGCCCAGGCCCGGTTCTCTCGCGACGGCGAGGAGTGGACGCTCATCGTCGACGGCACGCCGCAGTCGGCCGTCAACCCGCTCGATCCCCGCGAGCTCTCCTTCGGGTACATCCGCCACATGGGCTACGTCCTCGACCTCGCCTTCCCTGAAGCGGCAGCCATCACGGCCCTCCACCTCGGCGCTGGGGCACTCACGATCCCCCGCTACGTCGACGCCACGCGGCCACGATCGCGCCAGCAGGTCGTCGAACTCGAGCGCTCCCTGGTCGACTTCGTGCGCGAGGTCGTTCCGCTGCCAGCAGGGGCGAGCATCCGCATCCGCTACGGGGACGCACGCGAGCAGCTCGGCAGGCTCCCGCGCGGCCTGCTCGGCTCGGTCGACGCCATCGTCGTCGACATCTTCTCCGGCGCGCAGACGCCAGCCCACGTCACGAGCGTGGAGTTCTTCTCCGAGCTGGAGCCGTTCCTGCGGCCGGACGGCGTGGTGCTCGTCAACATCGCGGACGGTCACGACCTCTCGTTCGCGCGAGCCGAGGTTGCGACGTTGCTCGAGGTGTTCGGCGAGGTCACCCTCGTCGGCGACCCGGCGATGCTCAAAGGCCGCAGGTTCGGCAACATCGCCGCCGTCGCCTCACGCTCCGCAGAGGCGCTGGCGCTTCCCGGACTGGAGCGACGAGTCGCGTCAGGGTTCCCGCCGGCCGTCGTCGTGCGAGGGCAGGCAGTGCGCGAGTTCATCCGGGGCGCCGACCCGGCACGCGACGCCTCGGCGACGGCGTCGCCACTCCCAGGCAAGAGCCTGTTCCGCGAGCGCCGGCAGGGCGGCTGGTAGCGCCTCTCAGCCGCGGCGCGCGACGGGAAGCGTGAGGCGCACGCGCGTGCCGTGACCCTCCCGGGAGGTGAGCGTCACAGTGCCCCCGTGTCGGCGCACGATGACGCTGACCAACGCCAGGCCAAGACCGGAGCCCTGCACATCGCGAGCATTCGCCCCGCGCGCCAGCTCCTCCCACACGCTCGCCTGGTCGGCTAGCGGGATACCTCTGCCTGTGTCTGCGATGTCGAGATGCACCACCGCACCCGGCTGGCCCGCGAACTCCTCGCTGGCGCGCACCTCGATGCGCGCATCCCGCGCCGAGTACTTGGCGGCGTTTGCAGCGACGTTGTAGATCGCGATGTAGAGCAGGTCTGGGTCACCCGGAATCACCGGCAACGGCCACGGTGCCGCCGGGAAATCGATGAACATCGATCTCCCGAGCTGCTCGCGGACGGCCTCTGCGACGTCGCGCGTCACCGCCTCGAGCGAGACGGGCTCGACGTCGAGAGCGGCCGACTCCAGTTCAGACAGCTTTCGCAGCTCGGCCACCAGCGCACCGAGTCTCCGCGACTGCGCATCAATGACCCCGAGCTGCGGGGTGACCGGGACACTCGCCGCGACCGCGGATCGCATCGCCATGAGCGGGTTCTTCAGCTCGTGGTCGAGCCGGTCGAGGAACCGCCGGCGGGCGAGGCTCGCCCTCTCGACAGCCGACGCACGCGCGTCCGACGCAGCCCGCTCTCGGCTGCGGACGGCCACTCGCGACCCGAGCAGCAGAGCCGCGGCGACCGAAGCGAGCAGCAGGGCGGCGAGAGCCGGGATGGCAGGGAAGCGGATGCCGATCTCCAGCGTGCGATTGTCACCTGACACGAGCATCCATGCCGCGGCCAGCGCCATCAGGGCGGCCGGCGCGAACGCGCCCCATACCCGCGCCCTGCTCGGCTTCACTGCGTCACCGTGTGGGCGAAGCGATACCCGAACCCCGGGACGGTGTGGATGAAGCGCGGCGACTGCGGGTCGTCGCCGATGACCTTGCGCAGTTCGGCGATCCGATGATCGATGGCCCTCGTGTTGGCGGCGAACGTGTACCCCCAAAGTGCCTGCAGGAGCCGCTCCCGCGAGTGCGCCTCGCCAGGCCTCGCCATCAGGTACTCCAAGACGTGCATGGCCTTGGGCGTGAGGATGAGCTCCCGCTCTCCGAGCCACACACGCCGCGCCGTGCGGTCGAGCCGCAACTCGCCGGCACACAACTGCTGGGCCGTCACGAGCTGCGCCTGGCCACCCGCGACACGGCGCAACACGGCCCGCACGCGGGACACCAGCTCCTGCGGATCAAAGGGCTTGTTGAGGTAATCGTCTGCGCCCTCCTCAAGCGCCGCGGACCGCTCGAACGACTCCCCGACCTTCGTCAAGAGGATGATCGGCGTCCAGTCGTCGCCGCCCCGCAACCGGCGGACCAGCTCCCGGCCGTCGAGGCGCGGCATCATGACGTCGCTGATCACCACGTCGGGGCGGCGAACCGCGAACTGCTGCAGCGCATCCTGGCCGTCAACCGCCACGGCCACGTCGAAGCCAGAGCGACTGAGGAACGGCGCGAGCGAGTCGGTGATGGACGGTTCGTCATCCACGAGCAGCAGCCGCGGCAGGGCCTTCAGGGCCGCTCCCTCCGCACCGCCCACGCCAGCTCGCACCGCCGACCTCAGCTTTGCCCGTAGATGATGCCAGCCGTGCCGCCGACGACGGCAAGCAGCACGAAGAACACCAGCGCGAGGAGCGCCAAGTAGCCGAGGATCGTGCCGATGATCGCGAGCGCCATGCCCCGCTCGCCTGTGCGACGGATCTGCCTCATCGCGACATGCCCGCAGATGACGGCGATCACGTTGAAGCCGATGATGCCGCCGACGAGGCTCACGACGGCGAGGACGTTCATGCCTGGCTGCGGAGCGTAGGCCCGGGGCTGTTGAATGTGGCCATAGCTCACTTGGCCGTTGAACTGCTGCGACGGCTGCGACGGCTGCGGCTGCGGCTGCTGCTGCGGCTGCTGCTGCTGGAAGCTCATCAGCTGGCCTTGTACGCAGAGTTGCTCGTGCCGCTGTTGGCGACCGTCGGGGATCCCGTCTCCCACATCACCGAGTTGGTGCTGCCATCCAACGTGATCGTCTCCGCCGAAGCGACGAGCACGGCGTTCGAGACGCCGTCAACCGAAAGCGTGCCAACGTTCTGCGCGACTACCACGGCAGTGGCCGTCGTGATCGACAGTGTTTCGCAGTCGTCGGTGACCTCAACAACTTGAGCGATGTACGTGTCGTCGATGTCGAGCGTTCCCCCACCGCACGTGAGCATCACCGTTGCTCCGGCGGTGAGCTCCGCCCTCTCTTCGGAGGCACCGGCCTGAGCACCGTCGGCCCCCTGGGTGGACTGCGGCGCCGTCTGCTGCGCCGTGGCCACGGGGGCGCTTGTCTCCGTGGTGACCCGTGCGGTCGAGGCAGGAGGGACCGACTCGGAGGGCGCGGCAGGCGCGGTGGCCGTTGGCTCCTCGACAACCCGCGCTGTGCATCCGGCGAGGCCGAATGCACCTGATACGGCGATGCCGGCAAGCGCGATGGCGGTCAGTGATCGTGTCTGAATGTTCATGTTTCCAAGCTAGGAAAGAGTCATCGTCAGCTTGTCGTCGCGCTGTCGCAGTATGGCGACAGCGCGGTTCTCCCCCGCACGCCATGATGTCGAGCGGCCGGGCTTCCGGCAATGGGGACAACTGCCCCCGCACCCCACTGGCCGAGCTCCTCGACAAGCTCTCCACAACCCGGCGAGGGATGCACCCATTCCGGCGCCGCTGCGGCTAACCTGCTGGGGTGTCAGACGCTCCCATCATCCTCGGCTACGACCCGGAGACCCTCCGCGAGCGCATCGACGTCGACGCTGCGGAGGCTCGCCTCGCGGAGATAGCCGTCCTGCGGTCGCTCTCCGCTCTCAACGAGAAGGTCGCGCTGCTTCGCATGCTCGGCCGCCTCGACGAGGCGTTCGATACCGCGCAGACCGCGTACCGCCAGTCTCGCTTCACCGGTGCCCGAGAGGACGCGCTCGCCGCGCGAGTCCGCAAGGCACAGGTTCAGCAGTTCCAGGGGAAGCACGACGTCGCGCTGCAGGACCTGACGGGCTGCGTCGACGAAGCGCTCACCCATGAGTGGGACGAGCTTGCCGCGTTCGCGCTGCAGCACCGAGGCAAGGTGCGCTTCGAACAGCGCGAGTACACGGACGCGCTTGTGGACTTCGAGCGCGCGCACGAGCTGCGCCTTGCACGCGGGGTCGCGGCCGACCAGCTGCAGTCGTCGAAGTTCGCGATCCGCGTCACCCGCGCGATCCTCGAGGGCGACGAGGAGCCCTCCTCGGAGCTGAGCGAGCCGATCACCTCGATCGACTCCTAAGCGGCACGGTGGCCGACCTGGCCAAGGTGCAGGTCTGGGCTGAGGCCCTCATCCGCATGCACCTCGACGACAGCTGGAGCTTCGGCTTCGACCACGCCAAGAAGCGCGCTGGCGCCTGCAACTTCCGGGACAAGCGCATCACGGTCTCGCGCTACCTTTCCGCGCGCTACGACGACGACACCGTGCACCAGACGCTGCTGCACGAGGTCGCCCACGCGGTCGCCGGCCACAAGGCAGGGCACGGACCCGTGTGGAAGCGCGTTGCCGACGACCTCGGCTACGTCGGCGGGCGAACACACGACGGCGAGGTGGCAGCCGAGTTCGCGAAGTGGGTCGGGGTCTGCCCCAACGGGCACGAGGTGCTCAGGTTCCGCCGGCCGCAGCGCGCCCGGCTCGTCTCCTGCCTTCGCTGCGCGCCGGCCTTCGATCGCAGGTTCCTCATCCAGTGGCGAGAGCGTTCGGACGCGGAGCGCCACGGCTGACGCGAGCCAGGGACTACGGAGACTTGCTCACTAGCGTGGCTTCTCCAGCCCTCCGCTCTCGAGAGGTGGGGCCTCCACTCCCCGAGGAGGAACGTGCTCGACCCCTGGCTCAACTTTGTCATCTCGCTTGCCGTTGCCGTCGTCGCAGCGATCACCCTGACGGCCCTCGTCGCCCTCATCATCCGACTCGTCGCGAAGCGCCTGCGGTGGCCTGAACCGCTTGTGCGGCACACGCGGCGCCCCTTCCGTGTCGTCGTCCTGATCATCGCCCTGTGGGCGGCAGTCGCAGTGGCGTTCCCTGCTGCTGGCACCGAATCCTGGCGAGCCATCATCTACCACGCGCTCACGATCGCCGTGATCGCGGCGGGCGCCTGGCTCATGGCAGGTCTCGTCGCCTTCTCGACCGACATCACGCTCGGCCGGAACCGCATCGACGTCGCGAACAACCGGGTGGCTCGGCGCATCCGCACCCAGACCCTCATCTTGCGGCGGCTGGCCGTCGCCGTGATCGTGATCATCGCGCTCGGCGCGATCCTGCTGACGTTCCCGGCGGTTCTCGGCGCGAGCCTCCTCGCCTCAGCCGGCATCGCCTCGGTCGTGGCGGGGCTTGCGGCCCAGTCGGTCCTCGCGAACATCTTCGCCGGCCTCCAGCTCGTCTTCAGCGAAGCGCTGCGCGTCGACGACGTCGTGGTGGTCGAGGACGAGTGGGGGCGCATCGGCGAGATAACGCTGAGCTACGTCGTCGTCGACCTCTGGGACGACCGGCGACTTGTGCTCCCCTGCACCTACTTCACGACGCAGCCGTTCCAGAACTGGACTCGACAGGGCAGCGAGCTGCTCGGTTCGGTCGAGCTCGATGTCGACTGGCGCGTCTCCCCCTCGCTCATGCGGGAGCGCCTGGCGGAGGTGCTCACGCAGACCGACCTCTGGGATGGGCGTGCGCAGGTGCTGCAGGTGACCGAGGCGACGGGCGGCCTGGTGCGCATCCGAATCCTCGTGACGGCGGTGGATGCTCCCACGCTGTTTGACCTGCGATGCTTCGTGCGCGAGGCGATGGTCACCTGGCTGCAGCGAACCATGCCGTCGGCGCTGCCTGTGCAGCGGGTGCTCATCACGGAACCGACACCCCCTGATGCGGCTGCGACTCGAGAAACCCAGGACGAGGACACGAGAAGCGACGACACGAGCGCGAGCGGGTCGGGCTTGTTCACCGGGAGCGTCCAGGCTCAGGAGCGTGCTGCGGTGTTCACGAACGCAATCCCCATCGTCGAGCACGAGGAGCGCGAACGCTAGTGTCCTCCTCCGCTCACCTCAGTCCTCGCGCGTACGCCCTCGAGGTGTGAGGCGCACGGTCGGGAGGGCGGGAGCCGGCAGGGTCTTGCCACCGTGGCTGTCAACGCTCCCGAAGCGTGCTTCCGCCGCCGGGCCCGACCTGGTCTGCTCCCACTCTTCACGGGCGGCGGCGACGTCGTCGTGCGAGGAGCCGACGAAGTTCCAGAACATGACGATCTTCTCGTCGAAGGGCGCACCGCCGAGGAGTAGCGCGCGCCCGCCGTCCGCCGCGCCGACGACTGCCCGGTTCGTGCCGACGGGCAGGTAGCCGACGGCGCCAACCGGGAGCTCGACGTCGTCGATCGAAATGCCCGGCGAGCACGCGAGGATGCCGTGCTCGAACCCCGGCTCCAGGTCGAGCTGCGCCTCCGAGCAGCCCTGGAACGCGAGTTCGACACCGAGAAGCGGGGAGAAGCTCGGCGCGTCCGAACGGAGCCCGGCGAACTCCCCCACGAAAACGGTCGCCTCGACGGGCCCATCTGCGCCCGCCGATGCCGCCAACCGCATCGACGGACACCGATCCAGGCCAGCGAAGGCCGGGGGCATGCCTCGCACCTCGGCGGGCAGCGCCACCCAGAGCTGCACCCCGTGGAGCACGGGAGCGGGAGTCGGGCGCTCGGACGAGACCTCGGAGTGGGCGATGCCTCGGCCCGCCGTCATGACGTTGACACCGCCTGGCGCGACCTCGTGGCGGCTGCCGATGGAGTCGCGGTGCACCACCTCGCCAGAGAACAGCCAGCTGACCGTCTGCAGGCCCGTGTGTGGATGCGGAGCAACATCCATCCCTGTCCCCGACGGCAGGTCGACGGGCCCGTAGTGGTCGATGAAGCACCACGCGCCGATGAAGTGGCGAAACTTGTTCGGGATCGACCGCAGCACCGGCAGCGAACGTGGGCCGCCGAGCGGCACCTCCCGAGGCAGCAGCAGTTCGATGCCCGCGACCACCTGCCCGGTCTCGTACGCGGCCTGCAGCTGCGCCTCGATGGGGTTCGCTTCGGCGTTGCTCATGTTCCGAGCGTAGGCGCGTTCGCATGAGTTTTCATCGATGCGCGAGGTACGGAAGAATGGGTCGGTGATTACGCAGCTGCACGACCACAGCATCCGCACGTTTACGAGCGACAACGCCGCGGGTGCCCACCCGCAAGTGCTGGAGGCGCTTGTCACCGCCAACGGCGGGCACGTCGGAGCGTACGGGGCCGACCCGTACTCGGCGGCATTCCAGACGCTGTGCCGCGAGCTGTTCGGCGCAGAAGCGATCGGCCTGCCCGTGTTCAACGGCTCCGGTGCCAACGTCGTCGCGCTGCAGTCGATGGTTCCCCGCTGGGGCGGGGTGGTCTGCCCCGCGTCAGCGCACATCAACACCGACGAGAACGCCGCGCCCGAGCGCGTCGGCGGCGTCAAGCTCCTCACGGTCGAGACGCCGGATGGAAAGCTCGCGCCCGCCGACATCGAGCGCGCGGCGGCAGTGCGGCGCGACGTGCACCGCGCGACGCCCCTCGCCGTGAGCATCAGCCAGGCGACCGAGGTCGGCACTGCCTACTCGCCAGTCGAGGTGCGGGCGCTCGCCGACGCCGCCCACGCGAACGGCATGTGGCTGCACGTCGACGGGGCACGACTCTCGAACGCCGCCGCCCACTTCGGCTGCAGTCTCGCCGAGGTCTCGAGCGCAGCGGGAGCCGATGTCATCAGCCTGGGCGGGACCAAGAACGGCGCGCTCGCAGCGGAGGCGGTTGTTGTTGTCAACCCGGAGGCCGTCTACGGTGCCGAGGAGGCGAGGAAGATCGATCTGCAGCTGTCATCGAAGATGCGCTTCGTCTCGGCGCAGCTGCTTGCCCTGTTCGGCGGTGACCTGTGGCGGGAGAACGCAGAACACGCCAACGCCATGGCCGCCAGGCTCGCAGCCGGTATCGAGGCCGTCGCTGGCTGCTCCGTGCCGCTCCCCCGCCAGGCGAATGGCGTCTTCGCCGTCCTGCCAGGGGAGATCGCGGAACGCGTCAGCGAGAGCTACGCGTTCCACACCTGGGATGCATCCACGGGACTCGTCCGCTTCCTCTGCTCGTGGGACACGACCGAGGGCGACGTCGATGGCCTCATCGCGGCCGTCGCGGGCGCGTAGGCGAGAGGGACGGGTACCCTCGGGGCCGTGACTGACTACACCGCCTGGGAACGCCTCTGCACGCTCATCGACGACGACCCGGAGATCTGGCCGAGCGTTCAGCAAGCACTCCAGGGTGAGACCGACGGCGAGAGCGATGACGAAGACGGCGGCGACCAGGAGGACACCGACGAGAGTGGTGTCGATGAGGACGACGGCGCAGACGAGGCCTGGGGTGCGCTCATCGACGCGCTCGATGACTGCGGCGCCCTCGCCTACCTCCACGCCGACGACACGGCCATGGAACTCGCGGATGCCCTGGCTGGCGTGCCGAGAGTCGTGCGGCTCGGGCTCGACACCGATGAAGTCGGCGACATCGACGGCGACGTACCAACCGCGTCGGCTGCGGCGGACGCGCTCCTGGCGCCGTCCGGCCTCGCGCTCGTGTTCCTCGAGGAGGACAGCGACGCGTATCCGCTTGTTGTCGTGCCGCGCGAGTCCGTCACCGAGATCGTTGACACGGCCGGCGCGCTCGGATTCGTCGCACGACAACTGCCGTAGCGAGCACTCTCCGCGCCTGGGCGAGGGGGCAGGCACCTCTCGCGATCAAGCGCCGCCCGAACGCACCTGGCACGCCGCCACGCAGGTTCGCCCTGAACGCGCAGTAGACCGGCTGCGGTTCCGGGATTGCTCCCCTGCGAGCGGTACCAGGCGGTCTGAACGGCGGGCGACCGGAAGGATCGAGTCCTGAGTTGGACTCTGGCTCTGTCTCTAACTCGGGCTCTGTCTCTAACTCGGGCTCTTCCTCGGGCTTGGGCTCGGGCTCGGGGCCCGAACGCTGCGGCCCGTCGACTGACGTCGTGCCGGGCGCGGCCGAGCCACATTGGAACAGTTCTTCGGTGGGTCTGAAAATCACCCCGTGGGGTTCTGGTCTGCTGATGTAGACCTTCCCGCTTGGTGTGGTCCACTCGAGGACCCCGCCGCCGAGTTGTCTGACTTTCCAGGCGGTGTGGTGTTTCACGATGTGGTGGTTTTTGCAGAAGTCGCTGAGGTTCCAGATCGCAGTTTTGCCGCCGTATTGGTAGTCCTCGGTGTGGTCGAGTTCGCAGGCCACTGCGGGTTGTCGGCAGCCGATGAAGCGGCAGTGCACGTCGCGGGCGTGCAGGAACGCGCGCATCGCCGCGGTGGGTTTGTAGGAGTCGACGGCTTGCACGGCGCCCGTGATGGGGTGCGTGAGGACTCGGATGAACGCGGGCGCGGTCGCGGCGAGACGTTTGGCGTCTTCGATGGGCATGGGGGTCATGCCGTCGAGCAGTGCTGGTGCTTGTCCGGCCTTGGGTGTCTTGGTGAGTGCGGTTGTGATGGGGATGGAGAGTTGCACGTTGGCTTGGATGCCGGCGGCGGCGGAGTTGCCCATGGGGTCGCTGGTGAGGAGCATGTCGGCGACGACGTCGGACATGACCTCGTTCAGGCTCCGCTCGTCCAGTTCTTCGACAGCTTCGGCAGCTTCGGCAGCCTGGCCGGTCGCGCGTCCGTCGTCAGCTTCGTTGGTCGCGCGAGTGTCGTCGACCGCAGCGTCGACCGCGGCCCCGAACGCGCTTCGGGCTCCTGCGGATGCTCCTTCTGCAGCTTCGGCGCTGGCGTGGGGCGCAGTTCCGGGCTTCGGGCGCGCTTTGATGATCGCGCGTGCTTGTTTCCGGACTCGGTCGTGGATGGCGTGCGCGACGAACGAGTCGGTGGTGACGCGGAGGATGCTCATGCCGTCGCCGAGGTCTTCGACGCTCGTGCGGCGCTGCCGGCGGGCGCCTGCGTGTCGTTGGTCGATGGATTCCCCGGTGAGCTCTTCCGCGACCCGCTCCGCCGCTTTCTGCAACGCCCGGGGCGGCAGGGGTTCTTGCCGGATGCGTTCGAGCATCACGTCCACGAACAGGGCTCGCCGTTCGGCTTGCTCGGCGGGGTCGTCGTGGTTGACTTTGAAGCCCACCTCGACGAGTTTGTGGACTTGGGCGGGGGTCGCGACGTTCTCGTCGAGCGCGACGGTCAGCGCGGGGAAGTCGTCGTGCGTCTTCGACGCGAGCGCCAGCTGCCCCTGCGCGACGCCGGAGGTCACCTTCACGACCAGCGCGACCTCGTCCGCGATGGAGCGGACGTGCATCGCGGACTCCGCGCATCCGTCAACGATATCGAGCGCGTGGGCGAAGTCGTAGGCCGCCGCGTGCGCGCGCAACTGCAGCGCGGTACCGCCCGCGATGATCGCGGCCGCGTGCTCCTCCATGGCGAGGATCTCCGCGCGCCGGGCCGCAACCGACGCCGGGTCCGAGGGGTCAAACCCAAGGGCCCGGAGAGCGGCGTCGGAGTGCTGTTGCATGCCCCCAACACTACGAACCACCACCGACATTTTGGAGGGTCGTGGATAACTTCCCACCCTGAAACTCTCTGCCGACTGGCCGGTTCGAGAGTTATCCCCAGAATCTACAGGAACCTAGTTCCCACAAATTCGCACCTATATACGATGAGATGGGGCTAGCACGCGTGAAATGGCCCTAACTAACGCATCTCACACCTCTTCGATACCGACGCCGCGGAGGAGGAGCCGCTGCTCACCGACCCCCGCGCGCTCGGAAACGAAGAACTGCGCGAGGAACCGCTGCACGTGCATGGCAACCGTCGCCCCGCCGGTCGTGCGGAGTGAAATGCTCATGATCTGCCCCTCGTTCATCGCCACCTGACTCATTTCCGTCAGCGTACGAACCAAAGGGGCCCGACAAGAAGCGGTGCCCGCAAGACGAGTACGCGAGGCGACACCGGACTTCTCGGGGCGAAACACAACGTCACCCACAAGCCGCGCACGAAGCGCAGACCCGGGATGCGGAGCACGATATGCGCATGACATCCACCCTCACCGTCCGCCGCCTCGACATCGCATCAGTCGAAGTCACCGAGGTACTCGAAGCCCTCGACGGGGAGTACCGCAACCGGTACCGGGAGTTCTACAAAGACGACATCGGCGCCTACCCGCTGACCGACTTCATCGCACCAGACGGAGCGTTCGTCGGAATCCTCGACGGGGAACTGCTCGTCGCGGCCGGCGCCATCCGCCGCTACGACGAGACCACCGCCGAAGTGAAGCGCATGTGGACACGGGACTCACACCGCCGCCGAGGCCTCGCCCAGCGGGTTCTCCGCGAACTCGACACCGCGGCAGGTGAGCTCGACTACACGCGCATCTTCCTCACCACCGGCTCTCGCCAGCCCGAGGCGGTTGCCCTCTACCGTGCCTCCGGCTTCGAAGGCGGCGAGCGGCGCATCCCAGAATTTGACCTCCCCGTCTTCGCGTTCGAGAAGCCCGTCAACCCAGCCCCGGTCGGACGCTGAGGGGTACCCTCGGGAGGTGCCAGCAACTCCCCGAAACCAGCAGCCACGGCGACCCAAACGCAGCCGACTGCGGCGCACCCTCATCTGGACCTTCTCCGTCATCGCGGGCGTCTTCGTCGCCGCGATCGCCGCGTTCCTGATCTGGGCGAACGTGGGCGTCATGGCCGCCGAAGCGGGCCCCCTCGAGGCCGTCACCACCGACCGCGCCATCACGGTGAGCGAAGTCGACGGCTCGCTGGTGCTCAGCCCGGCGGACGCGCCGAGCGACACTGGGCTCATCTTCATACCCGGCGCCAAGGTCGAGCCATCGGCCTACGCGGCGAAGCTCTCGAGCCTCGTCACGGACAGCAACATGACCGTTGTCATCCCGCAGCCCCTCCTGAACTTGGCGTTCTTCGACACCCGCACGATGGACGACTTCGCGGCAGCCGCCCCCGATGTCACGACCTGGGCCGTCGGCGGGCACTCTCTCGGCGGAGTCCGCGCCTGCCAGCTCGCCGACTCCCCCGATGTCGCCGGCCTCTTGCTGCTCGGCAGCTACTGCGCCAACGACCTCGCGGCCGACACGTCTCTCGACGTCCTCACCATCACGGGAAGCGCCGACGGACTCACGACCCCACAGAAGGCGGCGGATGCGCGCGGCTTGCTGCCGGCGGACGCCGAGACCCTCGAGGTCGAAGGCGCGAACCACGCCATGTTCGGCAACTACGGCCCACAGTCCGGCGACGGAACCGCGACCATCTCAGACGTGGAAGGGCGCGAGCAGATTGCCGCCGCGACCGCCACGTGGGCCGCGGAGCTGCAGCCCGCCGGTTGACGCCGCCCCGATCCAGGGCGCATCTACCCCTCAGCGAGCATCCGTCGCACCGTGCGCTGCACGTCGATGGACTCGTCGGGTGGGCTCGCGGCTGGCAGCGAGACGCGGTGCAGCACCACCCCGTCGATGAACGCGAAGAGAGCCGCAGCCCGAGCCGCCGGTTCGCTGACACCGAGACCGGCGACGGCGCCGACCGCCCAGCCGCGCAGCTGGTCGCGACCTATCTGGATCGCCTCCGCGACGGACTGGTTGTGGGTTCCTTCGAGGAACAGCGCGTAGCGGGCGAGCGTCTGCACGTGCCCGGCCCCGGTCATCGAATCGACTGCAGCTTCGATGGCCGCGCAGAAACGTTCGACGCTCGGCTCTCCCCACTCATACGTCAGGAGCCACTCCGCGTAGTCGCTCCGCTCCAGACGCTCGATGACACCCTCGATGAGCGCCTGGCGCGTCCGGAAGTGGTTCGACGTCGAGCCTCGCGGCAGGCCGGCCTCCGCGTCGACTCTGGCGTGCGTGAGGGCGCGCATGCCTCCGGACGCGAGCAGCTGGAGGGCGGCAGAAAGCGAACGATCACGCGTGGAGGACACACACGAACTATAGACGTAGTGCATTCACTACGCCTGTAGTTTCCTGCGGAAATGGACAGACGCGCGGTGATCATCGGCTGCGGCATCGCCGGGCTCGCGTCAGCGCTTGCTCTGCACAACGCAGGCTTCGAGGTGACGATCCGCGAGCGCGCCACCGGCCTCCCGAGAAGCGGGACGAGCCTCGGGATGTGGCCGGACGCCATGGCGGCACTCGACGCGATCGGAGTCGGTGCCCGGGTACGAGACGAGACCGAAGCACACACGGGTGGGAGCATCCGTCGCGCAGACGGGCGCGTCATCGCGAAGCTCGGCACCAGACGCGAAGCGCGCATCGTCCAGAGGCCGACCCTGCTGCGGGCGCTCTCGGACGAGGTTGAGACACGCCTCGGCTCAGGAGCGTTCGTGTGGGGTGACGACGCGCAAGCATCCGAGAACGCCTACCCCGGAACGGTGTCACCCCGCACTCTCCCGGCTACACGAACTGGTTCGCCTGCGCCCGATCGGCCCAGTTGCCGCCGAACTCGGAGCCAGACCGCCACGTCGAGAATCTGCATCACCTCTCTGGAGACTGGCACCCAGCTGTCAAGGAGGTTCTCGCTCAGGTCGCGGCGCAGTCGATCGACGCCAGGCCCCTGTACGACGTGCCTCGACTCAGTAGCTTCGTTCGCCCGGGTGTGGCGCTCGTCGGTGATGCGGCCCACGCGATGGCGCCGAACCTGGGGCGCGGAGCCTGTGAGTCACTCATCGACGCCGCGACTCTCGGTGCCGAGCTCACGCTTGTCCGCGACCTCGAAGCCGGTCTCGCCGCCTACAACCGCAGGCGTCGAGGGCCGAGCCAGCGCACCAGGCTGGGCTCGCGGTTCCTGAATCGACTGACCACGGGGCCGCTGACAGTGCTCGTCAACGCACGCTAGGGCGATGACTCCCCTACTGGTGGATGTGCTGACGCCAGTCAGACGGGAGGCGGTCGGCGGGTCCTGGTGTTGCCACGTCGTCGGGCTTGGAGGTCGGGGCGGCGAGCTCTGGCCCGTCGAGCGACACCTCGCCGGTGAAGTCCCAGTACCAGCTCTCCCCTGGCTCGAAGGATTGCATGTAGCGGTGGCCCGTCTCGCGGTAGTGCGCCGTCGCGTGCTGCGCGGGTGACGAGTCGCAGCATCCGATGT
The DNA here is from genome assembly GCF_002931075.1 of Pseudoclavibacter sp. AY1F1. Classification (GTDB taxonomy): domain Bacteria; phylum Actinomycetota; class Actinomycetes; order Actinomycetales; family Microbacteriaceae; genus Pseudoclavibacter. Next base: position 149,875 of record NZ_PSTQ01000007.1, read on the forward strand.
GCCCGCACGCCGCGCATCGCCTGAGGTGCACCCACCACCCCTGGGCGGCATCGCACTCGACGCAGCCCCCGGTTCCGATCGGCGTTGCGGAGACGTCCACGCCTGCGGAGTCAGCGGACAGGACTGTAGCTTCGTTGCTCATGAGCGAAGCGTACGCTCGTGCCGCGTGTGCGCGATGAGACCGGGCACAAACAGCACGAGGGCGACTGGCAGCAGCGCGAACAGCCCGATGACGTGCCAGAGCTGCCCCGCGGCGACGACCGCCAGGAGCGCCCCGCCCATCCGCAGCCAGCTCGCGAGTTTCGGGGTGCCAGGCGGGTCCTTGAAGATCGGGAGCCGTCGTCCGGCGCCCGCCCTGCCGACAAGGAAGTGCGCCCAGGTCGTGAGCCCGAGGCTGAGCCCGAGCAGCACGGCACCCACGATGAACATCACGCTGCCACTGTAATGGAGCTTCACGTTACGGCCCACGACGGCAACCCCGACACGCCCCCGCACGCTCCCCGAGATTCAAGGCACGATGGATGCAGACGGCCCGCCCGGGGCCGCCGGCGGCAAGGAGCACACCACGTGAGCGAAGCAGCAGACCCGACCAGCGCACCCCGAGAGTCCAGGGCAACCCGCGGGATCAGGGTGGGCGCATCCCCCACGACCCCGAGCAGCACCTACCTGGACCTCGTCGCTGCCGAGACTGCCATCGCAGCCGCTGCCGCGCCACGGATCACCTCAGCTCATGACGGGGCATCCGGCGATGACGCCGCCGCGATCCGTGCGGCCTCCGATTCCCTGCAGCCTGAACTCGTCGAGCTGTCGCACCGCATCTTCGAGTACGCCGAGGAGGGTTTCGAGGAGACGCAGAGCGTCGCCGACATCGCCGAGCTCCTCGCCGAGCACGGCATCACGGCCCAGGTGGGCGCCTTTGGGCTCGACACCGCCCTGGTCGCCGAGCTTGTCGTCGGAGAGGCAGCACCGGATGCGCCGACCGTCGCGATCCTCGCCGAGTACGACGCCCTGCCCGGTGTCGGGCACGGCTGCGGGCACAACATCATCGCCGCCTCGGCAGTGGGCGCCTTCCTCTCGCTTGTCGAGGCGAACCGCACGCGGCAGCTTCCAGCAGGTCGCGTCCTCCTCTACGGCACCCCCGCAGAGGAAGGCGGGAACGGCAAGGAAATCATGGCAAGGGCCGGCGCCTTCGAGGGCGTCGATGCCGCCGTCATGATCCACCCGTTCGGCTACGACGTGACCGACCAGCCCTTCATCGGGCGGCGCATCCTGCGCGTGCGCTACTACGGGGTGCCCGCGCACGCCTCGGCGTCACCGTTCCAGGGCCGCAACGCGCTCGACGCGGCGAACCTGAACTATCAGGCCACGGGCCTGCTGCGGCAGCACCTCTACCCGGGCGACCGCATCCACGGCGTCATCGTCAACGGCGGTCAACGCCCCAACGTCGTACCGGAGTTCGCGGAACTGGAATACTACGTGCGCTCGAACGCGGCGGAGACCCTCAAAGAGCTGAGCCTCCGCCTCGAGGACATCGCCAACGGCATCGCCCTCGCCACCGGCACGGGAGTCGAGGTCGAGTGGGACCCGCTTCCGTTCACGATGCCGCTGCGCTACAACACACCGCTCTCCGAACGATGGGCCGTGCACCAGGAGTCCAGGGGCCGTCGTGTGCTGACGAAGGCGTCCGTGCCGGCGCACCTCGCCGCATCCACCGACTTCGGCAACGTCAGCGTGCGCGTGCCCGGCATCCACCCGGTCATCGCGATCAGCCCGCCTGACGTGAGCTTGCACACGCGCGAGTTCGCCGAGTACGCGACAAGCGACGCGGCGAGCACCGCCATCGCCGACGCGAGCTCTGGCCTCGCACTCGTGGCCGCCGACTTCCTTGCTGACTCCAACCTCCGAGCTGCCGCCCGCGCCGACTTCGACGCGGCCGGCGGCGCACTCGACGTCGAAGGGTTCTTCTCTTGAGCACACCCATCCCCTCGCAGCCCAGCTCCTCGCAGCCCCAGGCATCCACCCCCGTCGTGTACGCCCTGCACGAGAACCCGGAGTGGTGGCCGCCCTTCCAGGCAGCGTTCGAAGCCGCAGGCGTTCCAGTCGTCGAGTGGCGACTCATCGAGGGTGTGCTCGACATCGACGCGCTCCCGCCTGAGGGCATCTTCTGGTCGCGCATCAGCGCCTCGTCGCACACCCGCGACCACGCGCTCTCCAAGGACTACGCGCGCTCTGTACTGAACTGGGTGGAGGCCGCAGGGCGCCGTACCGTCAACGGCCGCCGCGCCATCGAGCTCGAGGTCAGCAAGGTCGATCAGCTGACGCTGCTCCGCCGGGCAGGCATCGACACCCCGCGCACGCTTGCCGTCATCGGCAAGCAGGGGCTGCGGGATGCGGCGCGCGAGTTCCCTACGCCGTTCATCACGAAGCACAACCAGGGCGGCAAGGGCCTCGGCGTGCGCCGCTTCGACGACTTCGCAGACTTCGAGGCCTACCTCGACTCCCCCGAGTTCGAGGAGCCGCTCGACGGCATCACGCTCCTGCAGGAGTACCTGCGGCCAGCTGGCGGGTTCATCACGCGCGTCGAGATCGTCGGCGGCGAGCACATCTACTCGATCGCGGCTGACACCATCCACGGCGGCTTCCAGCTCTGCCCCGCGGATGCGTGCGCGATCGACCCCGACACAGGCCGCCCCGTCGTCCCCCCAGGCGCGGAGCTCGCGCCGGAACCCGGCACCTCGATCTTCTCGCTCCGACAGGGCGGCCACGACGACCTCGTCGAACGCCTCGTCGCCTTCACGAAGGACATCGGGCTGGAGATCGCGGGCATCGAGTTCATCGAGACCGAGGAAGGTCGCCAGGTGGTCTACGACATCAACACGAACACGAACTACAACGCCGACGTGGAGCGCGCCGCCGAAGGCTCTGGCCCTGGCGCGATCGCGGCGTACCTTGGCCGGATCCTGCGCGAGACCTACCCGGAGAATCGAGCACGGCCCGAGACCAGCGCGACGATGTGAATCGTGGTTGGCTAGGCTCGTGATGCGCCGATGACCTCAAAGCCCCGCCAGATCCAGGAACTGCGTCGGATGCTCTTCGAGGTCTTCTCGGTCTCGACGAGGCGCAAGCTGATCCTGCTGGTGCTCGGCACCACGTTCGCCTCGGTGCTGGACCTGGTCGGGGTGCTCGCCATGGTGCCGCTCATGTCTGCGCTCAGCGGCGACATGTCCGCGACGATCGCTGGGGCCAAGCTCCTCGACCCGCTGCTTCCCCCCACCTCGAGCCCGAACTACATGCTCGCGGCCGCGGGGCTGCTCGCCGGCGCGTTCATCCTCAAGGCCGTCTTCGGTCTCGTATTTCGCTGGTGGGCGTCAGGAGTCCTCGCGCACGAGCACGTCCGGGTCGCCTCAAACCTCATGCGCCGACACTTGCTCGCGCCCTACTCGATGCACCGCCGCCGCGGCTACGCGGAGCTGTCGAATGTCCTCGGCACGGTCGTCGGGATGGCGTTCAGAGCCATCTCGACGGTGCTCGGGATCATCGCCGAAGTGCTGTCGCTGCTCATGCTCGCTGTCGCCGTCATGATCATCCAGCCGGTCCTGGCGATCGCCTCATTTGCTCTCATCGCGATCCTCGGCTTCGTCTTCCAACGGGTCGTGCGAGCACGCCAGGAGCGTCTCGGGCGCCTGAGCATCCAACTGTCACAGGCCTCTGGGGCCGCGACGCTGCAAGCCTACGGAGGCGCCCAGGAAGTCAAGCTCCGAGACAACGCGGGCCCGTTCGTCGACGAGTTCGAGCGTGCCAACAGTCGATCAGTGGATGCGCAGCGTCAGCTGGGCTTCCTCGCCGAGCTGCCGAAGCACGTCTTCGAGATCGTGTTCGTGTTTGTGCTCGCGGGGGCAGCGGTCGTGCTGTTCTTGACGACGGGCGGCAGTGGCGCCTCCCTGGTCGCGCTCGCGACGTTCGGCGTCGCTGGCGTGCGGATGCTGCCGAGCGCCGTCCGCCTGCTCGGCTCGGCCGGGGCGCTCAAGGCCTCCTGGCCCGGCGTCGAGGCGCTCCTCGAGGAATACGACGAGCTCGATGAGCTGGACGAGCACGTGCCCCCGCTCGGGGAGGTGAGCTTCGCGGGCGACCTGAACATCGACGGGGTGAGCTTCGCGTACGCGGATGCGCCGGACATCCAGGTGCTGAAGGGTGTTGCGCTGAGGGTGCCGCGCGGTTCGAGTGTCGCTCTGGTCGGACCATCTGGCTCTGGGAAGAGCACGCTCGTCGACCTCGTCCTGGGACTCCAGCGGGCGGGCGCTGGACTGCTCACCTCGGGAGGGCTCGACATCTGGACGTCGATCGGTGACTGGCGGGCCGACGTTGCCGTCGTGCCGCAGGAGGTGTTCCTCCTGAACGACACGCTCCGGAAGAACATCGTCTTCGATGTCCCAGACGAGGCCATCGACGAGGACCTCCTCGCCGACGTCGTCCGCCGAGCCCAGCTCGACGACCTCGTGTCAGCCAGCGCTGACGGTCTGGATCTGGTGGTGGGCGACCGCGGTGCGAGGATCTCCGGCGGGCAACGACAGCGCGTGGGGATCGCGCGCGCCCTGTACCGACGCCCGCGGCTGCTGGTGCTCGACGAGGCGACAAGCGCCCTCGACAACATCACCGAGCAGCGCATCACAGAGACCATCACCGCGCTGCACGGCGACATCACGGTGGTTGTTGTCGCGCACCGGCTGTCGACCATCCGCGACGTGGATCAGTTTGTGGTCCTCGATGGGGGCCGCGTCGTCGCAACAGGATCGTTCGACGACGTCGAGGCGCAGAGCCCACTCTTCGCGGAGCTCGTGCGCCTCGCGTCGCTTCGACGCAGCTAGACCGCGAACGCGCTCGGCGCCCGCGTTCCTCGCCCCGGCACCGGGATGCCGAGGTTGTCGCGCAGAGTCGTTCCCGTGTACTCCTCGCGAAGCGAGCCGCGCTCCTGGAGAATCGGGACCACATGGTCGACGAACTCGTCGATGCCGCCTGGCGTGAGGTGCGAGCCGATGACCAGCCCATCGGAGCCGTCGTTCTGCACGAACTCGTCGATCTCCTCGGCGACCTGGGCGGCCGTGCCGACGTAGCGCACGCCGGCGAGCTCCTTGCGCGCGAACTCGCGGATGCTCCACCCGTTCTCGTTCGCCTTCTCGCGCCACCTGCGGACGGTCGCCAACCGGTCGCCGTAGGTGAACGCGCGGCCCTCGATGATCGGCGCGCTCTCGCCGTCCGGGTCGAAGTCGGGGAGCGGGCCGTCGAAGTCGATCTCCGAGAAGTCGCGATTCCACACCTGCTCGAGCCGAACCTGGATGGTGCGAGCGCTGAGCTGCTGCTCGGTCACCCAGCGGGCCTTCTCCTGCGCCTCATCGCGGGTGTCGCCCAACACGAAGCTCGACTGCGGCAAGATCTTCAGGTCGTCGCGATTGCGGCCGAAACCTTCGACTCGACGCTTGACGTCTGCGTAGAAGTCGCGGGCCTCCTCGAGGCGCGAGTACGGCGAGAAGATGACGTCCGCGTTGGCGGCCGCGAAATCCCGCCCCTGCGGTGAGATGCCAGCCTGCACGATGATGGGCCGCCCCTGTGGGCTCCGCGGTACGGTGAATCGGCCGCTGATGTCGAACTGGCTCGTCTCGACGTCGAAGCGTCCTTCGTCAGCCGAGTCGAGGAACTGACCGGTCTCCTTGTTCGCGACGATCGCATCCGCCGACCAGGAGTCCCAGAGCTCGCGAACCGTGTCGACCGTCTGCTCGGCACGCTCGTAGCGCTCGGCGTGCGGCAGGAATCCGCCGCGGCGGAAGTTCGCGCCCGTGAACGCGTCGAACGACGTCACCACGTTCCAGCCGGCGCGGCCGCCGGACAGGTGGTCGAGGCTCGCGAACTGACGCGCGAGCTCGTACGGTTCGTTGAAGGTGGCGTTGATGGTGCCGACAAGCCCGATGTGCTCCGTGACGGCTGCGATCGCGGCGAGCACGGGGATCGTGTCGGGACGCCCCGAGATGTCATGGTCGAAGATCTCGCCTCGCCGCGAGCGCAGCGCGAGACCTTCTGCAAGGAAGAAGTAGTCGAACTTCCCGGCCTCCGCCTTCTGCGCCACGTGCTTGAACGTCGAGAACTCGATCTGGCTGCCCGCATCCGGGTGCTCCCAGAGGGTGTGCTCGTTGACGCCGCCGACATAGGCGGCGAGGATAATCTGCTTCTTGGTCACTGTGCTCTCCTGATCGACGCTGGCGCTCAGACGGCGGCGTAGCGGTTGGGGACGGTTGTCGGCAGCCCGAGGAGGCCGCGCAGGGAGCGCTCTCCGTAGCTCTCGCGGAACAGCCCCTTCTGCTGGAGGAGCGGCACCACGTCAGCGACGATGCGCGGCAGGTCATCCGTCACGACCCCGGGGTACAGGCGGAAGCCGTCGTAGCCGAGGGCCGAGAGCGTCTCGAAGTGCTCCACGAGCTCAGCGGCGGAACCCGCGAAGACGGCAGGCGGCTGACCCAGAGCCCGACCCTTCGCGTTGAGGCGGGCAAGACGAGCCACGCCGGTCTCCTCCGGCCCGTCGAGGAACACGGCGAGGTCGACGTAGACCGAGAGCTCGCCCGCGCGTTCGACCCTCTTCTCGGCGGCGCGGACCTCGCTCAGGATGCTCACTGCCGAGGCGACGTCGGTGGGGGTCACGAACAGCAGGTCCGCGCTTGCCGCCGCGAACTCGTATGGCACCTCGGCGTGGCCGAGGGCCGCGACGACGGGCTGTCCCTGCGGGGGACGTGGCGTGATCGATGGGCCACGAACGCTGAACCACCTGCCCTCGAACTCGACTCGGTGCACCTTGGCGGCATCGAGGTACCTATCGGTGGACGCATCGCGGATCTCCGCGTCGTCCTCCCAGCTGTCCCAGAGCCTGCGCACCACCTCGACGAAGTCGTTGGCCTCGGCGAACAGCTCACCGATGAGGGGCGCGTCCCTGCGCCCGAAGTGCGAATACTCGGCACCCGGCGAGACCCTGGCCTGCCAGCCCGCACGCCCCAAGCTCGTGTAATCGAGCGTCGCGACGGCTTTCGAGACGTGGAAGGGCTCCGTGTGCGTCGTCGTGACCGTCGGGATGAGGCCGATGTGCTCCGTGACGGGTGCGACCCTGGATGCGATGAGGAGCGCATCCAGGCGACCCCTGACCTCGTCGGTCCGCTCGTCGCCGCGGAGCAACTCGCTGCTCTGCAGCGCAAGCGAGTCCTCGATCGTCGCGAAGTCGAGAAGACCCTGCTCTGCGAGCTGCACGAGCCCCACCCAGTATTCGGGCGTGAAGAGCTCAGCGGGGCGAGCGCTCGGCTCCCGCCAGGCCGCCGGGTGGATACCGGCGCCGTCGAGCGCAACGCCGAGATGAATGCGGGTGGGGTTTGTCATGGGGCGACGCTAGGCCGCGCCCAGTGCCAGGTCCACGGCACGTGACGCGCCCCGTTACGCGTCGAAACGCGGGGACATGTTCGGGCTCAGCCCCGGAACGCTCGCTGCCTTCTCAGGTCTTCGAGACGGATCACGCCGCTGCCTTCGGACCGGCCGACGACAAGCTGTTGGAGCCCGGCTGCTTCACACGACACCCCGAGCAGGCGCTCCACGGCATGCGCGACGGTGCCGTCCGGCCTGTAGACGTCGTCGAACGCGGCCAGGGGGATCTCGAGACGCTGCAGAGGCTCGAGCGCGTTCGAGCGCGCCCAGAACATCGACCCGGCTGGAAAGATGAGACGACCGTTCTCTGGCAGGTTCGGCCACCCGCGGCCCCAGGTGAGGACCTCCGCGATCGCGCGGTTCGGGCCCCAGTTCGTCGCAGCCCCGAGCGAGGGGAAATGCGAGGGGCTCACCATGCCGAGACTCGGCGTCGAGGCGAAGGCTCCGAGGATCGCGTTCACGCCGCCGACGGAGGGCAGGAGGCAGTCGAGCAGGAACGGGAGCCAGTTGGCCAGATGGCTGCTGTGCGCGGATCGCTTCGTGTGGAGGTGCAGCACAACGTCATGGTCAGCGTGCTCGGCCGCGAACCCGTAGATCTTGGGATACACGTCGGTCCCACGGTTCGCGAAGACTCGCACGATCGCCTCGGGGAAGATCTCTCGAAGCTGTGCGGCCTTCTCGTCGGTGTCGGTCGAGACGTAGACGCTCATGGGATGCTCGAGCATCGCCAACCGCTGCGCGAGCACCACTGCGATATCGAGATAGTAGGCGTGCACGAATACACCGACGGGGCGGGCCAATTTCACGGGCTCCGCTGGAGCGAACCAGACGGCGTCACGGGGCGGAAGACCGGTGGTGACTGCTCTCCTGGGCCGCGGAGGCCGCGAGCGCTCGCGCACCCAACGGGGAGGTCTGGTCGCGTCGTACTGCGTCATCCGCTGGATGCGAGCACCCGCATCCTCCACGTCTCGAACCAGTGGCCACGGCGACAGGCCCGCTTGGCGCACGATGCGCAGGTCGAGGTCGCTTCCGGCGTGACTGAGCAGCGAGGTCCCCGCGAACCAGCCACGGTCGCCGGGTCGGATCAGCCGCGCACTGTCACGATCCGACCCCGTCGCCTCGGATCCTCCCGCAGCTTCACCCTGCACGACGGCGACGGATGCGAGCCGCTGCCGCCGAGGCGCCGGCGTCGGCGCCGGCGCCGAGCGAAGCACTCGCCTCGCACGCCGCCGGACGAGTCCAGGCAGCGCGAATCCGCGCAGCAGCAGTCCACGAAGCCTGGGATTGTGCAAGGCCCCCACCGTCGCGAGCTGCGCACGAGCAAGCACCTTCTGCGCAGGGCTCAGTCTCATCGTCTCGCCGCGGACCTCGCCGAGGACCTCGATGACGTCGTCGACGTACGCCTCGAACGATCGATAGCCGCGCCCGAAGGCCCCTCTGGCCCTGCGTGACTGCGCGGTCTCGCGTCCCGCGACCTCGAGGGCCCGACGAGCGAGGGCCGCCTCGTTCGGCACGAACTCCCCTGTGCGCTCGACGACCTCATGGATATCGCGGAGACCGATATCGGCCTCCAGCCCGACGAACGGCACCCCGACACACGCGGCGTCCATGACGGTCGTCGGCCCGGGATCCTGTCGTGAGGCCAGCAGGTAGACATCCGCCGCTGCGTACCAGTCCGCGGGCGACACCTGGAAACCCGGCAGGCACAGTCGCAGCCCGGTTTTCTGGGCGGCTACGGCGAGGGCGCTCGCCCACGCGCTCATCTCCCCGAGCCAGACGAACACGGCGCTCGGCTCGCGCTGCGCGATCAGCTCCGCCGCATTAAGGAACAGGTCGAAGCCCTTGCGGTGATCGGCGTAGCCGGCGGAGAGGAAGACGAAGCTGGACTCGCCGAACTCTTTACGGAGCTTGGCTCGCACCATGCGGTCCCCAGCGCGTGTTCCCTGAGGCGGATGCAGGCCCGGGACGATCGTCCGCAGGTGCGTCCCGTTCGCGAGCGCTGGCGCGAGCCCCGCTTGCATCGACGGCATCGAGGCCACGACCGTGTGGGCGGACTCGAGCGCATCGATCAGGTTGTGCTCGATGAGGTATGCGGGCATCTCATGGATGAGGAGGAGCGCCCGCGACGAGACGCCGAGCTCGGCGACGAGCTGAGCACCCCACCCGGTGTTGCCCAGGACCGGCGTCCACCTGGGTAATTCGCTCCCCATCGAGGCGAGGTTCCAGCCCTCATCGGCGATAAGCGTGGGCCCGGTCGACGTGAAGCGTTTCAGCAGAGGCCCCGCCCGCTGCAAGAGGAAGATCGGCGACCACCCCTGCAGGCGAAGCCTCGAGGCTACGCCAAGCAGAAGGAGCGGCGCCCCGGCGCGCTGCGCGTCGTTCCCGACCAGGAGGACCGGGTTGCGCACCGAGCCCAGCACCTCGCGCATCTTCGCGGCGCTCTCGGCAGCACTCAGGTCGCGGCGTCTCGGAGCGTGCCCCTCGTCGCGCCCGTGGATCGAGTAGTACGCGAGGGGATTCTCTCCTTCAAGCGGCATGTAGGTGCGGCGATAGAAGCTCGGATCGAAGCCGGGGCCAGGTGCCCGCCCCTCGGCATCACCATGGACTGCGAAGTGAAGCCACCCTTGCATCGTGGATGCTGCGACATCCGGGTACGAGGCCCCATACCACTCCGCGTCGAAGAGGGGGTCCACTCGGCTCGCATCGAGTCGGGCGGGCTGCTCGCGTCGCACTACGGCCATGCTCCCGCGCTCCTCTGAAACATTGGACCTAGCATGGTGCAGTGTATGTGATTTCCGACTCCCCCAACCCGTCCCGCATGGTGTGTTTCGGTGCGAGCGGAACCTGCGTCCAGGTCATGCTCGACCTCGTGCATCAGTCCCAAGGAGCCCCGCGCTTCTCTGGGTACGTCGCCGACCGTTTCGGGAGCCGGGTCCACGCTGACGGCCATCCCGTCTCCTCGCTCGAGGAGGTCGCCGAGTGGGGCGATGTCGGCATCGTCGTCCCCATCCACGACCCGCGTGACCGCCGAAGCGTCTTCACGCGTATCCGGAAACTCGGAATCCCCATCCTCGGTTCACGCGGGCTCCCCCACCTCTCGCATCCCGCAGCCGCCCTGGGCGAGGGAGTGATCGTGAGCTCGACGACACGCGTGGGCTTCGCGACGACCATCGGCAACGCCAGCCTCGCGCTCGGCGACCTCATCGCGCACGACGTCACGGTGGGCGAATACTGCACGTTCGCCGCAGGCAGCATCGTGCTCGGGCACGTGAACATCGGCGATGATGTCTTCGTCGGAGCGGGGGCCATCATCAAGAACGGAACCTCGAGCCGCCCGCTGAACATCGGCACCGGCGCGGTCATCGGCGTCGGAGCCGTCGTCGACCGCGACGTGCCACCGGGAGCCGTCGTCATCAGCCCCCGCGCACGACCGTTGCGCGAGGCTCTCTCGTGACGGTCACGCTCGGCCAGCCGCTCACCCCCGACTCGCAGCTGTTCGCCGAGCTTGCCGCAGGCATCTGGGATCGCCACCGATGGACCAACGATGGTCCGCTCGTGCGCGAGCTGGAACAGGGCCTGGGCAAGCAGTTGGGCTGGCGTCACGCTGTCGCGACGAGTTCCGGCACGACGGCACTGACGACGGCGCTGCTCGCCCTCGATCTGACTCCCGGCGGCGAAGTGATCACGACGCCCTTGACGTTCCGAGCCACGTCGCTGGCGATCGAAGCCGCCGGTCTGAAGCCCGTGTTCGCCGCAGTCGACGAGACGACCCTCTGCCTGCACCCGGACGCCGTCGAAGAGGCGATCGGCCCGCGCACGGTTGCGGTCCTCCCCGTTCACCTGTTCGGGCTGGCGGCCGACCCTGCACTCGACGCCCTCGGGGAATCGCGCGACCTGCCGATCGTGTACGACGCGGCCCACGCATTCGGCTTCGATGACATCACCCACCGCGGCTCACTGACCGCGTACTCGCTGCACGCCACGAAGATCCTGCACACGGGCGAGGGTGGGCTCGTCGCGAGTGAGTCGCCCGAGTTGGCGGAGAAGGTCAGGATTGCCCGCAACTTCGGACTCGGAGGTGCCGCCGAGTCCGGGGGCGGAGGGAACGCGAAGCTGCCGGAGCTCTCGGCCGCGGTTGGGCTGGCGCAGTTCACGAGACTCGGAAGCGAGCTGGATGCACGACGTGCCCTGCGCGCGGCCTACGAGGCGCGGACAGACGCGAGCCAGCGCGTGCGACGCCATGCACCTGGCCGCCGTCGGGGGCTCGTCACCGAGGTGCTGAGGTGCGACCCGACCGAGCAGGCCGAGCTTCTGCAGCGCCTCGCCAGCGGGGGCATCATCGCGAGAGGGTTCCCAGCCCTCTGCGCGGACGGTCAGCGCTACTCGCAGACTCCGCTCTTCGGCGCCGGGCGGGCCGAGATGTCGGCACTGGCCGACTCCGTGATTGCCCTCCCCTTCCACAGTCGAGTACAAACCGGCGATCTCGAGCGGTTCTCGGACGCGCTCGCCTAGCGAACGCTGAGGATCCTCGCACGCTCGTCACGCATGCTGGGCGACATGGCTATCAAGGGCGTACTCGCGCAGATCACCGTGTCAGACCTGGCTCAGGCTACGGAATATTACGGCAGGCTCTTCGGGCGCGGACCCGACGAGAATCCGATGCCCGGTCTTCTGGAGTGGCACTTCACTCCGGAGGCCGGAGTGCAGCTGTGGGCGGACCCGGCGAGGTCCGGTAAATCCACGGTGGCGTTCAACGAGGACGACCTCCAGGGCGTCGCCAAGCGCCTGGACACCGCCAAGATCGAGCACGGCGGCATCGAAGACGCCACTCACTTCCAGATCCTTCAAGTGCTCGACCCCGAGGGCAACCACGTCGTCTTCACGAGCGCAGCGGGCTAGTCGCGCGCACCTTCGGGGCTACAGTGTGGCCGTGCACGGGAGCCCGATGAGTCGGGCTGAGAGGGAGTACTCGAACTCCGACCGTTGAACCTGATCTGGGTAATGCCAGCGAAGGGAGTCAACTCACCCGTGCCGTCACGCTCCGACGGAAGGCACGCACATGGAATCCATCACTCAAGACCCACTCGCATTCGGGGTGGGGGCGCGAGTCACCCTCTCGGTCATGTCCGACCGCTACGTCAAGGTGATCCTCGCGGCGGTCGACGCCGCCGATTCCTCTGGCCTGGTGCTCGAGACGGGTGACGTGAGCACGTACGCAGGGGGCGACGAGCAGGCGCTGCTTCGCTGGCTCACCGACCTCACGGCGCACGTCGCCGAGACGGGGCTGCACGCCTCCGTCTCGGTGCTGCTCTCGCGCGGCTGCCCCGGCGAGGCGGTGTGCGACCTGCCAGGCGGCGCAGGGCCTCGGCGAGTGGACGCTCCACGCGGTCGGCACACCGGGAGCTTCGCGAGCGCCGAGTGGGCGCTCTACCCGCTTGAGGATTCTGGCGTGGGTGAGCGGACGCCCGACCACATGCGCGAGATCTACGCCGCCATCGAGACGGCGAAGGTAAGTGGAACGTTCGTGGCGTCAGAGCACTTCGTCACGAAGCTCAGCGGAGATCTCGGACGCATCCTCGAGACCGTTTCGGTCGCGTGGGCTGGAGTGGGAGCTCACGTGCAGCACGTCACGAGCCACCTCACGATCTCGCTCAACAGCCCGAGCCACGCACCCGCGGCCACGGCAGGGGTGCACGCATGAGCCTCAAGCTGCGTGACATCGTCCTCATGGTTGTGCTCGGCACGGTCTTCGGCTTCCTGTACTGGGCGCTCGTCCAGGCCTGGACGGCGCTCTCCATCGCGATGGGGCCCGCAGGCGATCTCGCCCAGCATTTCCTGTTCGGGGGCTGGCTCCTCGTCGCCCCGATCGCGATCGCCATTATCCGCAGACCATTCGTCGGCGTGATCGCCGAGGTGCTGGCCTCCGTCATCGAGGTCGTCTTCCTCGGGTCGGCCGTCGGCCCTCTGTTGTTCGTCGCGGCCGCGATTCAGGGAATCGGCAGCGAACTGCCGTTCGCGCTCGGCAGGTACAAGAAGTACGGGTGGCTGCGGTACGCGATCTCGGGCGCCCTAGGCGCGGGGCTCGTGTTCTTCTACTCCGCGTTCCGCTCCGGCTGGTACGGGCAGGAGATCCTCTTCCTGCGCTTCGGAATCCAGTTGGCTTCCGGCATCATCCTCGGCGGGCTCCTCGCGAAACTCATCGTCGACTCGCTGGTGCGCACCGGCGTGCTCGACAACTTCGCGATCGTGCAGGACACCAAGCCCTTGGCCGTGCGCCGTGTGGTCTGACTTCACACCCCTCGACATCGAGGCCGTGCGTTTCGAGGCCATCCACTCCTCTGGTGATGGGCTCGGCCCCGTGGACCTGCGCGTCGAGCCGGGCGAGCATGTGCTGGTCATCGGGCCGTCCGGGTCGGGGAAGTCGACGCTGCTGCAGGCGCTCAGCGGGATCATCCCCCACGCGGTACCCGCACAGGTCAGCGGCAGCATCCGAATCTGCGGCACGGACACGCAGGAATCCGACGTGCCGTCCATCTCGCGCATGCTGTCCGTCGTGGCACAGAACCCGAGTTCGTCGGTGTGCCTGCCAGATGTCGCCGACGAGGTCGCCTTCCCGCTCGAGAACCACGCCTGGCCGCCCTCCACCATCGGGACGGCCGTGGAAGCCACGCTTGAGTTGGTCGGTGCCGCCTCGCTGGTCGGGCGGCGGTCGGCGACGCTGTCCGGCGGCGAGACGCAGCGGGTCGCCCTCGCGGCGGCGCTCGTGTCCGAGCCGCGGGTCGTTATCCTCGACGAGCCGACCTCGATGCTCGACCCGGAGGGCATCGCATCCGTCCGCCTGGCCGTCGACACCGCTGCCGCCCGCGCCTCCACGATCGTGCTCGTCGAGCACCGACTCGACGAGTATGCGGGAGCCCGCGGCATCGGCGGCCTGCCCGCTCGAACGGTGGTAATCGGGCGGGGCGGCGTCATCGCCCACGATGGACCGACCGCGAGCGTGCTGCTCGAGAACGCCGCAGCGCTGCAGGAGGCCGGCTGCTGGCTGCCGCTGGAGGCAGAGCTCGCCGCGCTCACTGGATCTGCGGGCGGCGTCGAGAACGCGGCCGTCGCGCAGGCCGTGGCTGCACTCGGGCGGGGTGCCGTCCGCTTGGCGGGCGGCCGCACCGCGGGCTGCCAACCCGGTGACCATGACCCCCAGGACCATGGCGCCGATGCCCGCGAGCCCGGAGGCCCCAGCCTCTTCGCCCGCGATCTCGACATCGTCGCCGGAGGTGCGCCGAGACGACGGCGTTCTGCCGCAGATCCGGCGCCGGTGCTGCGCGACGTGAGCTTCGGGCTCCGAGGGGGCGAGCTGGTTGCGCTCCTCGGCCGCAACGGATGCGGGAAGTCGAGCCTGCTGCGCACACTCGCGGGACTCGCGAGGCCGGGAAGCGGACGCGTCGAGGGCCCGCGCCCCGGTCTCGTCTTCCAGAACCCGGAGCACCAGTTCGCGCAGACAACCGTTCGGCGAGAGATCGGGCACGGGCTCGGGGCAGGCGCCGCAGCCCGAGTCGACGACCTCGCCACCCGTTTCGACCTGGTGGACCACCTCGAGCACAGCCCGTTCCGGCTCTCGGGCGGGCAGCAGCGGCGACTCAGCCTCGCCGCCATGCTGGCGCACGAGCGGCCCTTCCTGCTCGCCGACGAGCCGGCCTTCGGCCTTGATCGGCGCTCGAGCATCGCCGCCATGCGGGAGCTCGAGCGCACGGCGGCCTCGGGCTGCGGCGTGCTGTTCTCGAGCCACGAGCTGCGTGCCGTGTGGGCGTACGCCAACCGCGTGCTGGTCCTCGGCGACGGCTATCTCCTCGCCGACACGACGCCCTTCGAGCTGCTCCGCGACGACGCCCTGCTCGAATCAGCGGGACTCGAGCGAACTGGCCTGCTCGACTGGCTGGTCGAGCGCCGCCTCCCTGCCGGGCACGCACGGCGCATCCTGCGCGAGCTCGACGACGTCGCGACCCGGGTGCCCGCATGAGCGCGCGCCCCTACCTTGAGCGCCGCAACCCGACGGTGAAGCTCACCGTGCTCTTCGTCTGCTCACTCGCGACCCTCGCCGTGCTCAACCCGTTGACCCTCGGGGTGCTCACGCTCCTCGCGGTGGTCGCGGTGCTGTCGACGACGAGGATGTCGCCCGTGCAACTGCTGGCCGCATCCGTTCCCTTCGTCGCCTTCGGGGTCGGCCTGCTCACCGTCAACGCGCTCAGCAGGCCAGGCACCGAGCTCTTCCCGGAGTTCCCGGTGCGGGTGACCTCGGAAGGCGTCGCCATCGGCGTCGCGCTCGCGCTCCGCACGACCGTCATCGGCATGCTGTCGATCGCGTTCATGGCGAGCACCCCGCCCCGCGACCTCATGACGAGCCTCACGCAGCATGCCAGGCTCAGCCCGCGCTTCGCCTATGCCCTGCTTGCCGGCTTCCGGCTCCTGCAGCTGCTGCCGAGCGAGTGGCAGAGCATTCGCGCCGCGCAGGCTGTTCGCGCACCCCTGGCTAGGGACGGCATGCCTCGGACGGGGATCGCGTCGTTCGGCTCGGCCGCGTTCTCGCTGCTGGTCGTCTCGATCCGTTCGGGCGAGCGGATCGCGCAGGCGCTCGAATCGAGGGGGCTCGGGGCCGGCCCGCGCACGGTCTGGCGACCGGTCGCGCTCGACGCACGAGACTGGGCGCTTGCGGGCGTCGTGCTCGCGGCCTTCGCGCTCACCGCCGCGCTCGGCGTCGCCGCGGGAACGGGGCTCTCCCTTGTCTGAGACCGCGCGCCGCCCCCTCACCCTCATCGGGATGGTGAACCCACCCACGCAGCGGTTCGCCGCGGCCTGGCGGCACCCCGACTCGGATCGTGACTGGCTTCGTGCCGGTTTCTACGTCGACATCGCCCGACTGCTGGAGCGCGGTGGCTTCGACGTGATGTTCATGCCGGACGCACTCGCCGTGCCGGAGGATGCGCTCGGCGACGTCACGACGACGCTCGCGAGTGGGGGCAAGGGGGCGGTGACCCTCGACCCGATCACGGTGCTGAGCGCCGTCGCCGGCGCGACAACGCGGATCGGCCTCGGCGCCACGGTCTCGACGTCCTTCCTGCCGCCGTACGCCATCGCCCGCACGCTCGCGAGCCTCGATCACCTCTCCGGCGGGCGCGTGGCGTGGAACATCGTGACCTCGACGACGGACGCGGAGGCGCGCAACATGGGCGTCGAGCGCATCGCGCCCAAGTCGCAGCGCTACGCCCGTGCAGACCGGGTCGTCACGCAGGTGCTCCAGCTCATGGAGAGCTGGGCGCCGACGGCGCTGGTCCAGGATGCGCGCGAGGGCGTGTTCGCAGACCAGCTGCGGGTTGCACGAACGCCGGGGCCGCGCGAGCAGGGCGCCGCGCCTGGTCCACTGAGCCTGCCGAGGAGTCCACAGGGGCACCCGGTGCTCATGCAGGCCGGCGCTTCACCCCGCGGGATGGAGTTTGCTGCCAAGTGGGCGGAGCTCGTCTTCGTCTCAGCGGACGGCCTGGAGGGCAACCGCGCCGTGCGCAGCGAGCTGCGCGAGCGCGCACGCCTGGCCGGGCGAGACCCGGACGAGCTCAGGGTGTGCGCAGCGATTCAGCCAATCGCTGGATCGACGAAGATCGATGCAACGTCTCGGCGTGCCTCGCTCCTCGCGCACATCGACGAGGCCTCCGCCGTACGCTCTCTCGTGCGACTCATGCACGCGGACCCTGCCGCTGTCCGACTTCAAGACCCGGCCGTCGACTTCCTCGCCGAGCACCGGGGTGCAACGGGCAGCGACGGATTCGAGGACATGCTGGCCGCGGTGTGTCGACGCGAGGCGTTCACTGTCCGCGACCTGGCGCTCCGACAGTCGTTCGATCAGCTCACCCCCTCGCCAACCGGGAGCGGGGCCAGCATCGCCGAGGAACTGTGCGAATGGCAGGACGCCGGGGCCGCCGACGGTTTCGTCGTGACCCCGGCGATCCTGCCGGGCTCGCTCGAGGACTTCGTCGAGCACGTCGTTCCGGAGCTGCGCCTCCGCGGCCGACTCCCCGCTGAGGGAGCCCCGCCGTCCGCCTCCACACTCCGTGAGCGACTCGCGGCGAAGATCAGTCCTCGCGGCGAAGATCAGCCCTTCGAGCCCCAGGTGATGGACTGACCGGCGGCGGCGCGCTGCTGCGGCACGCCCCAGGGGTTGGCGTCCCGCAGCGGCTCGGGCAGCGCTTCCTGCGGCGCGCCCTGGTAGGCGACGCCGCGCAGGAAGCGGGAGATGGAGGCGGTGCCGACCGACGTGGAGGTGTCGTTTGACGTCGCCGGGTACGGGCCACCGTGCTGCATGGCGGGCGTGACGGCGACGCCCGTGGGCCAGCCGCCGAAGAGCACGCGGCCCGTCTTCCTGGCAAGCCCTGTCACGAGCGCGGAGAGCGCAGACGACTGCTCGCCAGTGGCGGCGTGCACCGTGCCGGTCAGGTTGCCGACATACAGCTCGTCGAGGCTCGGGGCGAGCGTCGCCTCGTCGTCGTACTCGACGATGACGGAGAAGGGTCCGAAGACCTCCTCGAGCAGTGTCTCGTCACCGGCCTGGAGCTTGCTCGCCGACACGGCGACGATCGTGGGCGTCGCCCACACGTTGCCGTCATCGTCGCTGCGCACCGAGCCCTCGGCGACGACGCGCACGCCGTCGGTGCGGAGCACCGAGGAGCGTCGTTCGAGGTAAGCGCGGCCGATGCTCGGGTTGAGGAGACGATGCTCGGCCGCCTGCTCTGCGGCCCGTGAGACGCGCCGCTCGAGCTCGGCGGCCGCATCAGTTGTGGGCACCCAGAGGAAGCCTGGCTTCGTGCAGAGCTGTCCTGCGGAGCCGGCCACCGACGCGGCGTAGCCGCTGGCGATCTCCTCGCCGCGCTCCGCGAGCGCCGCCTCTGTCACGAAGACGGGATTGACGCTTCCGAGCTCGCCGTAGAACTGAATGGGACGCGGGCGGGCTGCCGCCTTATCGGCGAGCAGGCGCCCCACGCGGATCGACCCGGTGAACGTGCCGACGTCGACGCGGTTGTCCTCGAGCACGGTGACGCCGGCCTGCTGGCCGAGCACAAGCGCGAAGACTCCGTCAGGAGCTCCCGAAGCGTGCAGCGCCCCCTCGACGACCCGCGCCGTCGCGACTGAGAGTTCCGGGTGCCCCGAGTGGCCTTTGACGATGAGCGCGCAGCCAGCCGCGAGCGCCGCGGCAGAGTCCCCGCCCGCCACCGAGAAGGCGAAGGGGAAGTTGGAAGCGGAGAAGTTGACGGCCACGCCGACGGGCACAAGCATCCGGCGCACGTCGGGCCGAGGGCCGAGCACGAACTCGGGGTCGGCCTCGTCGAGGCGCACGTCGAGGTAGGCACCGTCGCGGATGACGTCGGCGAAGAGGCGGATCTGCACCGTCGTGCGCTTCAGCTCGCCCGTGAGGCGAGCCTGCGCGAGCCCCGTCTCCCGCATGCCGATCGGGATGAGCTCACCGCCCGCCTCGTCGAGCGCGTTCGCGACCGAGATGAGCGCCGAGGCGCGTTCGGTCGGGGGCGTCGCCGCCCAGATCGGGGCAGCGAGTGCGGCCGCCGCGAGGATCTGCTCGAGCTCTGCGTCACTGGGGTGCGAGGTGGGTGTGCTCATCGTTGAGTCCAATCTAGGATTCGAATTCTGCTGGGAAGGGTCCGTCTGGTCGAGCAGAGAAGCTGGGCATGATCTCGATGGTAACGCTAACACTGCCGGAACGTCGAACCAGATGACGGCCTGGACTCCCGGACTGAGCGCCGCTTCTCTTTCATGGTCACGCCGGGCATGACCTCGTGATGCGAAGGAGAGGGCTGCCCGGAGTGGGGGGCACCCCGGGCAGCCGGCCCAGCGGGAAGAGGGGGATCACCCCGCGGGCCAGACGCAACCGGCGCTATTGCCGGATTGCGTCGCATGGTGCGGGAAGAGGCCCGCAAGCAGACGACAGAGGGCCCCAACATCGACCCCCGTGTCTGCTGCGACCCTACTTGAGGGTGGCCGAGCGCGTCGAGGGCGCACTGCGTGTCGACGCGCACCTGCGCATCAAAGGACCCCCGAACGCCCTACAACGTGAAGGCAGCTGCTCCAGAGCGACCTGCAACGTGCAGGGCCTGTCAGGCTTCTTCGGGGAAGCCTGCCCACCAGCCGACGACGTGCCCGATGTGGCGGTGCATGAGCTCGGCGGCTTCATCCGCCCTGCCGGCCTCAAGGAGCGCAAGCAGATCGGCGTGCTCACGCGACGACGCGGTGAGCTCCTCGGAGCCCAGCATCTCCGTGAGACCCGTAAGCCTGGTCTGACGCCTGAGCGCCGTCACGATGGACACGAGTCGGTCATTGCCGGAGAGACTCAGCAACCGTTTGTGGAACTCGATGTCGACGGCGAGATACAGCGGCAGGTCTCCGGCGGCGGATGCGGCGTCGATCCGAGTCGCGAGGTCACGCAGCTGCGCCCGGGGCTCCTCTGGGAAATCGGAGGCAAGCTCGCGCACGACGGGCACCTCGAGCATCTGCCTGACCTCGACGATCTGCCGAAGCTCCTCAACCGAGACGTGCGTGACCCGGAAGCCCTTATTGCGCACGGGCTCCACGAACCCCAGCTTCTCGAGGTTCAGCATCGCCTCCCGAACGGGCGTCGCCGACACCTCGAACCGCGCCGCGAGCGCAGGCACGGAGACCAGCTCGCCCGCCGCCAGGCCTCCGGAGACAATCGCGGCGGCGACCGAGTCCTCGATCGTGGCGCGGAGGTTCGACTGCTGCACCGCTGGCTTGAAGTCCAACGCGTCGATCATGGACACCCCGTTCATTGAACCCACTCTGGTCGGAAGGCGTGAACACACCTCAGCGGTGTCCATCAAGCACGCTCAATAATGTGTCACATGCGTCCCAAACGCGCGGGTGCACGCCGAACGGCCAGACACGGGATGCTCAGAAACGAATCGAGTACGGGTCCTCGCCCGACTCAGCGTCGCGGTACCCGGACGACTGCTCGGGCTGCGCGAGACCCGTCTCCCTGATGAGCCCCATCCCGAGGATGCTCGGCTCGGGCGACGGCCGCCTGACCGCGTCCTCGAAAATCTCGAAGTCCCGACGAGACAGCTCCAGCCACCCGGCGCGCAACCGCTCCCCCCAGTACTTGTCGTTACGGGTCAGATCCAGCAGATCACGCAACGGACGAATGGGAGCCGGGCGCGACTCACGCATCCACTGCACCTCACGGCGCCACGGCGAGGACCCCCGCCCGCCCGCCCGATACGGCTCATCGTCGAGCACGTAGCCAGCCTGCACAACGCTTCGCAGTGGCTCGCCGTCAGGGTTCACCTCGCGCGGACAGTAGAGAGCGACGCCATCGGAGACCCGCATCTGCTCCACTCCCTCAAACGCGCCCCACGGCGCCTGCACGAAGCCACCCTCGACCATCGCGAGGGCGCGATCGAAGGGCTGCACGACGAGCCAGTAGCGGATGGCCATGGGAGCGAGGCCGAGGTGGAGGCCGCGGCTAGGGCCAGAGGCCGAGGTGGCCGATCGCCGTGCGCAGCACCTGGCCGCGGCCGCCTTCGAGCTCCTCGAGGAGATCCGGGTCGAGTGCCTGCTGAGGAGTGAGCCAGGTGATCTCGAGTGCGTCCTGACGCGGGTTGCATTCCCCCGCGACCGGCACGATGAACTCAAGTGCGACCGCGTGCTGACGAGCATCGAAGAGGCCCGTTCCCGGCATCGGAGAGAACTCCGCGACCGTGAACGGGGCGAGCGCCTGGGGCAGAGCAGGGAACGCCATCGTGCCGAGATCCTTCTCGAGGTGCCGCAGCAGCGCGTCCCGGATCGACTCCCCGTACTGCACACGCCCAGACACGAAGGAGCGCGTCATGACCCCCTGACTGTCAGCACGCAGCAGCACGCCGAGGTGCTCGACCGCCCCTGAGGCGTCGACACGGACCGGGATGGCCTCGACATACAGCATCGGCACGCGACGCCGCACGAGCGCGAGCTCGTCGTCGTTCATCCAGCCGGACTCGGGATCAGGAGTGCGCACCGTCATGACCCCATTGTGGACCATGTATGTTTCCCGGGTGAGCACAGCATCCACAGGTATCGATCCCACGACACTTCTCTGGCGGGGCGGCGACGCCGAAACTGCCGCAACAAGCGAGGTTCCGCTTGTGGTCGGCCTGCACGGCTACGGCGCGGACGGCACCGACATTTTCAGCCTCACGGGAAATCTGCCGCAGGCCTTCCGGTACGTCTCGGTGCCTGCACCGCATGGGCAGGCGGAGGGCGGCAGGGAATGGTTCCCCCTCCGCTTCTCGGACCCCGCAACCGGCGAGGTCGCGATCGACGCGGACGCGCAACAGGGGCTCGAGCATGGCGCCAACGAGGCGGCCTCCGCCGTGCTCGAGCTGCTCGACGGACTCGGCGTCTTCACCTCAGGCGCACCCGTTGTCCTGCTCGGCTACTCGCAGGGCGGCATCGTCGCGATGCAGGCCCTGCGCCAGCGCCCAGGCGCATTCACCGGCGCACTCTTGCTCTCCGGACTCGTCGCGGTCGGCACCGTACCGGGCGACGCCGAACTCGCACTGACGCGCCCACCGGTCTTCTGGGGTCGAGGCGACGCCGACACGGTCATCCCGTCGCTCGCCGTCGAGCACACGGCAGCATGGCTCGAGGCCCACGTCGACGCAGAGATCTACGTCGAGGCGGGCCTCGGGCATGCGGTCTCCGAGCAGGAGCTCCCGCGTCTGGTGACGTACCTCGAGCGGGTACTCGGGTAGCTCGAGCTTGGGCTCGAGCTCGGGCTCGAGCTGAGCTCTCGGTGAGTTCTAGTCGTTCGGGATGAGCAGCCAGAGCGCCAGGTAGATGATGACCTGGGGACCGGGGATGAGCACCGAGAGGACGGTCAGCAGGCGGACGACAAACGGTGACCAGCCGAATCGCTGCGCGATACCCGCGCAGACACCAGCGATGACGCGGCCACTGCGTGGGCGAACAAGACGCTTCATGTGAAATCACTCCTTCAGAACGTGGTGCATCCAGCTTCGCGCATAGCGGCTGAATGCTCGTCCGCCGGCAGGTTGATCCCGTCCTCCTGAAGGCTGATGTCGGTGGTGTGTGGTTCTGTTGTCGTCATGCCTGATTCGACCGCGCTGGACGCGTTCTCCCCCGCCACCCGGGAGTGGTTCCGCGGCGCTTTCGTCGGCCCAACGGCGGTGCAGGAGGCGTCCTGGCGCGAGATCGCCGACGGGCACCACACCCTTGTCGTCGCACCGACGGGTTCCGGCAAGACCCTCAGCGCCTTTCTCTGGGCGATCGACCAGCTGGCGGCCGAGCGCGGTGCGCAGAGCAAGGAGGCGAGCGCCGAGCGCCGTACACGGGTGGTGTACCTGTCGCCGCTCAAGGCCCTTGGCGTCGACGTCGAGCGCAACCTGCACTCCCCCCTTGTCGGCATCACGCAGACGGCGAGGCGGCTCGGAGCCGTCGCCCCGGACATCCGCGTGGGGGTGCGCTCGGGCGACACGAGCCCCGCAGAGCGCAGGCAGCAGCTGCGGAACCCGCCAGACATCCTCATCACAACACCTGAGTCGCTCTACCTCATGCTCACCTCGCAGGCCAGGAAAACGCTGACGGGCGTGACGACCGTCATCATCGACGAGGTGCACGCAGTCGCATCGAGCAAGCGCGGCGCGCACATGGCGCTCACGCTGGAGCGACTCGACGCGCTCCTCGACAAGCCCGCGCAGCGCATCGGGCTCTCCGCGACCGTTCGGCCCCTCGACGAGATGTCCAGGTTCCTCGCCGGAAACGCACCCGTCAAGGTCGTGGCTCCCCCGAGCACGAAGACCTTCAAGCTCGAAGTTCGCGTGCCGGTCGAAGACCTGAGCGACATCGGCATGACGAGGGCGGGGGCCGCAACCCCGACGTCGGCAAACGCATCCGGTGCCACGGCAGACGCCGATCCATTCGCCGACTTCGAGGCGGGCGCTGCCGCAGGCTCATTGCGCGACCCCGCAGCCGACGCCGAGGCATCGGGCTCAGTGTGGCCCCACATCGAGGAGGCGATCGCCGACCTCGTGGAGTCGCACCGCTCCACGATCGTGTTCGTCAACTCGCGGCGCCTCGCCGAGCGCCTCACGGCGAGGCTCAACGAGATCGCCGAGGAACGAGCGGCGGCGGACGCCCCGTCCCTCGAGGGCGCATCCGATCCAGACCCCTACAGCGCCGCAACGCCCGGAGTGCGCTGGTCGTCCGGCGACCACAGCGTTCGGCCGAGCGCCGACCCGAAGCGCCCCCCGGCGGTCTCGATGGGGCAGGCGGGCCAATCCGCTGGAGCTCCACTGTCCTTCGCGCGCGCCCACCACGGCTCGGTCTCGAAGGAGTCACGCGCCGAGGTCGAGAACGCCCTCAAGAGCGGCACGCTCCGCTGCGTGGTCGCGACTTCCAGCCTTGAGCTCGGCATTGACATGGGCGACGTCGACCTCGTCGTGCAGGTCGAGTCGCCGCCGTCCGTGGCCAGCGGACTCCAACGCGTGGGACGCGCCGGCCACCAGGTCGGCGAAACCTCTGAGGGAACGATCTTCCCCAAGCACCGGGCCGATGTGCTGCATTCCTCCGTCCTCGCCTCGCGCATGGTGACCGGTCAGATCGAGCGGATGCGCGTGCTTGCCAACCCGCTCGATGTGCTCGCCCAGCAGACCATCGCGGCCGCGGCCATCGAGGACCTCGACGTCGAGGAGTGGTTCGACCTCGTCCGCCGGTCAGCCCCGTTCGCCTCGCTCTCTCGTCCGCTGTTCGACGCGACCCTCGACCTCCTCTCCGGCAAGTACCCGTCAGACCAGTTCTCCGAGCTTCGACCACGCCTCGTCTGGGACCGCGACCTCGGCACGCTGACCGGCAGGCCAGGCGCCGCCAGACTCGCGGTCACCTCCGGCGGCACCATCCCGGACCGTGGGCTCTTCGGCGTCTTCCTCGCCGGTTCAGAAGACGCGGACGCGCAGCGTGGGCCGAGACGCGTCGGCGAGCTCGACGAGGAGATGGTCTACGAATCTCGCGTCGGCGACATCTTCGCGCTGGGCGCGACGAGCTGGCGCATCGCCGAGATCACCTTCGACCGCGTGCTCGTGACGCCCGCCTACGGGCAGCCAGGCCGCCTGCCGTTCTGGACGGGTGACGCGCTCGGGCGCCCCTCCGAGCTGGGCCAGGCCATCGGCGCCATCACGCGGGAGATCGCTGCGGCCGGGAAGATGCCGGAGGCGCTCTCGGCGCTCATGGACGGTAATGCCGTGCAGAATGCGATCGCGTACGTGCGCGAGCAGCAGGACGCCACTGGCCAGGTGCCAAGCGACCACACCCTCATCGTCGAACGAACGCGAGACGAGCTCGGCGACTGGCGGATCATCCTGCACTCGCCGTACGGCTCCCCAGTGCACTCACCGTGGGGACTCATCATCGCGGCGCGCATCCGTGACCGCTACGGGATCGACGGCGGAGTCGTCGCCAGCGACGATGGCATCATCGTGCGCATCCCGGAAGGCGACGCCGAACCCCCCGGCGCTGAGCTGTTTGTGCTCGAGGCCGACGAGATCGAGCAGATCGTGGCGCGCGAGGTGGGCGGCTCCGCGCTCTTCGCGTCACGCTTCCGGGAGGCCGCGGCTCGCGCGCTGCTGCTCCCGCGCCTCAACCCCGGCAAACGCTCACCCCTGTGGCAGCAGCGGCAGAAGGCGGCGCAGCTGCTCGACGTCGCGAAACAGTACCCGACCTTCCCGATTATCCTCGAGGCCGTGCGCGAAGTGCTGCACGACGTCTACGACCTCGACGCGCTTGTCGACCTCACGAAGCGCATCGCCGGGCGCGAGGTTCGTCTTGTGGACGTCACGACCGAGCAGGCCTCACCGTTCGCGCGAACCCTGCTGTTCGGCTACGTCGGCGCCTTCATGTACGAGGGCGACAGTCCGCTCGCGGAACGCCGCGCCGCCGCGCTGGCGCTCGACACGAGCCTCCTCGCCGATCTGCTCGGCCGAGTCGAGCTGCGCGAACTCCTCGACGCGAAGGTCATCGCCCAGCTGGAAGCCGAGCTGCAGCGCACGGCTCCGGACCGGCAGGCGCGCGACGCGGAGGGCGTTGCCGACCTGCTGCGAGTGCTCGGCCCGGTCAGCGTGGAGGAAATCGCAGCGCGCCTGCGCGGTGACGAGGTCGAGGGCTCCGGAGAGACGACCCCCGGCGCGAGAGTCGAAGTCGCCGAACGCTACGCCGCGGAGCTCGTCGGCGCGAAGCGGGCCCTGCGTGTCCGCATCGCTGGCGTCGAGCGCATCGCCGCTATCGAGGACGCGAGCCGACTCCGCGACGCGCTCGGGGTGGCTCTGCCGATCGGCGTGCCCGTCGCCTTCATCGACCCCGTCGACGATCCGGTCGGCGACCTCGTCTCGCGCTACGCGCGTTCGCACGGCCCGTTCTCGGTCAGCGAGGTGGCGGAGCGCTACGGCACGGGGCAGGCCGTCGTCCGAGAGGCGCTGACGCGTCTCGAGCTGGCCCGCCGCGTCGTGGAAGGCGAGTTCCGCCCCGACCGCGAGGGCTCCGAGTGGGTCGACGAGACTGTGCTGAAACGGCTCCGGGCACGTTCCCTCGCGGCGCTGCGCAGCGAGATCGAGCCGGTCGATCATGCTGCCTTCGCACGGTTCCTGCCGGCCTGGCAGCACGTGGGCGGCGACCTGCGCGGCATCGACGGACTCATCACCGTGATCGACCAGCTCGCCGGGGTGCCAGTGCCAGCATCAGCCCTCGAGAGCCTTGTCCTCCCCGCCAGAGTGCGCGACTACCACCCGAGCATGCTCGACGAGCTCACGACCGCCGGCGAGGTCCTGTGGCGCGGGCACGGCGCGATCGGTTCGAGCGACGGCTGGGTCAGCCTGCACCTCGCCGACACGGCGCACCTCACGCTGCCAGACCAGCCGGAGGGCGAACCGGATGCACGCGGCCGACACATCCTCGACGCGCTGGCAGGGTCGGGACCTGGCTTCTTCCCCCAGCTCTCTCGGCACGTGCGGCTCATGCTCGAACCCGAATCTGTTAGCGACCGCGACCTCTCCGACGCGCTGTGGGCACTCGTGTGGCAGGGGCGTGTGACCAACGACACGCTCGCGCCCCTGCGGGCGCTGCTCTCCGGCGGGCCGGGCGCTGCGAGCACCTCGGCTCACCGGGCGCCGAGCCGAGCTGCGCGCGGCAGGCTGTACCGCGGCCGAGTCGCCATGGCGCCAAGCGAGACAGTCGGCAGCCCAACAGCATCCGCGTTCGCAGCCCAGCGCCCGGCACCATCGCAACCCCACACGAGCGGACGCTGGACCCTCGGACTGAACGGCGTGAGCGACCCTACCGAGCGCGGCCTCGCCATCGGGGATCTCCTCCTCGACCGATACGGCATAGTGACGCGCGGCAGCGTCATGGCAGAGGAGATCCTTGGCGGCTTCGCCCTCGTTTACCGCGTGCTGGCTCGCTTCGAGGAGTCAGGCAAAGCGCGGCGCGGTTACTTCATCGAGAAGCTGGGCGCGGCCCAGTTCTCGACCGTCGGCGCCGTCGACCGCCTGCGCGGCTTCACGAACGAGCTCGACGCGGAGAAGCGGTTCGAGACACTCACGCTCGCCGCCACCGATCCGGCGAATCCCTACGGCGCTGCCCTGGCGTGGCCTGAAGCCGAGGAATCGCGGACCAAGCACCGCCCGGGCCGAAAGGCCGGTGGCCTCGTCACGATGGTCGACGGCGAGCTCGCGCTCTACGTTGAACGCGGCGGCAAGACCCTGCTCACCTTCACCGACTCCGACGAAATGCTGCGCACCGCGGCACGTTCGCTCGCCGAGACGGTGCGGCGAGCCCGCATCCCGAATCTCGTGATCGAACGCGTCGACGGCACGTTCGTGCTCGAGACACCGCTCGCGAGCATGCTGCAAGAGGGCGGGTTCTCGCTCACCACCCGCGGCCTTCGGATGCGCGGGAGCTCAACACACCAACGATGAGAGGCAACACTTTGACAGCAGCACGGGGACGAAGAGGGAACAGGGCCGGCGGCACCGAGGCGAGAATCGAGGCGCCGTTCCTGCCCGAGCTGGACGAGGCTCGGGCGGCGGAGTTCGCGACGGCGCGCGTGCACGAGCTTCAGCATTTCGTCGATGTGCAGGGCGAGGAGATCGACGCCGCAGGTGTCACTTTCTCCGAGTGCCGCATCGAGGGCCTCACCGCCCGCAGGCTCCTCCTCCATTCGGGGCGGGTGAGCGAGTGCGTGCTGGAGCGCGTCGAGGTGCCAGTTGTTGAGGGGCAGCGGCAGTCGTTCAGGTCAGTCAGCTGGACGGAGTCTCGGCTCGGCTCCGCAGACCTGCACGAGTCCGACTTCCAGAACGTCGAGTTCCGCGACAACCGCCTCGGCTACGTCAACCTGCGCGGGGCGACGCTCACCGACGTTCGGTTCGCGGACTGCGCCTTCGACGAGATCGACCTCGGCGGTGCAACCGCAAAGCGAGTGGCGTTCACGCAGAGCCGCGCAGGCGTTCTCGACGTCACGGGCGCACGCCTCGAGCACGTCGACCTGCGCGGCCTCGAGTTCTCGACCATCACGGGCCTCGAAGGGCTCCGCGGCGTCACGGTCTCGCCCGCCCAACTCGAGGCCCTTGCTCCCCACCTCGCGGCGCACCTGGGCATCGAGGTGCGTGATGCCGGAAGGTGACACCGTCTACCGTGCGGCAACACGCCTGAACCGGGCCCTCGCGGGCCGGGAGCTGACTCGCTTCGAGTTGCGCGTTCCCAAGTACGCGGCGCTCGACTTCACCGGACTCACCGTCGACGAGGTCGTGCCGCGCGGCAAGCACATCCTCACGCGCATCGGCGAGCACACCCTGCACACTCACCTCGGGATGGACGGAAGCTGGCAGCTTGTGTCGCTCGGCGGCAAGTGGCCGCGACCCGACTACCTGGCGAGGGCTGTGCTTGGCACCGCTGCTGGCACTGCCGTCGGGTTCGAGCTGCCGGTTGTCGAGATGCTCACGCGAGACGATGAGGCGGAGGCCGTCGGCCACCTTGGCCCAGACCTCCTCGGCGATGACTGGGATGCTGACCGCGCGGTCGCGAACCTCCTCCGCGACCCGGATGCCGAACTCGCGGGGGCGCTCCTTGAGCAGCGCAACCTCGCGGGCCTCGGAAACGTGTACGTGACCGAGCTCCTGTTCCTGCGCGGCCTGCATCCGCACACCCCTGTCGCGGGAGCCGGAGACATCGACCGCCTCGTTGAACTGGGCCACAAGCTGATCGTCGCGAACCGCGACCGCGTCGAGCGCACGACAACCGGCGACCTGCGCCCCGGGAAGCGCACGTACGTCTACGGCAGGTACGGGAAGCCGTGCCTGCGCTGCGGCACCCGCATCCAGCGTGGCCTGCAGGGTCGGGAGCGAGTCGCCGCCTGGTGCCCCAGCTGCCAGCCTGCCCCCGCCACCTGACTCCCCGCCCGCCCGGCGCGGCGCGGCGCGGCGCGGCGCGTCCCGGCGCGTCCCGGCGCGGCGCGGCGCGTCCCGGCCCGGCCCGGCGCGCACGCATCGCGCCCCGCGCCCGCGCGCATCCCGGCCCCGCGCATCCCGGAGAGTTGTGGCTCGGTGCTGTCCAAGCGCACGCCAACCGCACAAGCCCACAACGCTGTGGCCGAGCGCGCAGCGCAGCGCGTCCGGCGCTTTCAGCCCCGACCGAGACGTTCCGCCCGCAGCCGCTTCGCATAATCGGTGAACGTCCGCAAGCCTGCGGCAGGATCGAGGTCAGCGACGGTGAGACGCACATGTCGCACCCCGGAACCCTCAATCTCCCTGCTCCGCGTGATGTCCAGACGCCACTGTCGCTGACTTGTGCGATGCCCGTCTCCCTCATAGTCGTACCCGATGCGAGCTTCCCTATC
Source organism: Pseudoclavibacter sp. AY1F1 (assembly GCF_002931075.1). Classification (GTDB taxonomy): domain Bacteria; phylum Actinomycetota; class Actinomycetes; order Actinomycetales; family Microbacteriaceae; genus Pseudoclavibacter. Next base: position 179,270 of record NZ_PSTQ01000007.1, read on the forward strand.
GACGAGATCAATTCGCGCCACCTGACGCCCTCCCGACACAAGGCAGTAGTTGATATCCGGCTCCGGATAGCCCGAATCCACGAGCGCGAGCCGCGTCGTCGACTCCCAAGGGGACTCGACGCACTCGCGAACGCGCCGTGTAGCAGACCGCAGCACGCCCACGCCCGTGCACCCCGACCAGGCCTCGACTGCCGCCTCCAAACGCTCCCGCGTCGTGAGCGCACGAGGCCAAATGCGCCCTGGGTAGTTGTCCGCATCCGAGAGCAGGGCATCGCCGACTTGCACGAGCTCAAGCTCGTCCAGATCACGAGCCAGAAGGCAGTAGGTGAGTTCCGGTGAGGCCACCGAAAGTCCCCCAAGGCGGGCGATGCTCCAGAAGCGTGACGGAATCGATCTCGCCGCCACGCCCTTTGCGCGTGGCGGGTTTCGTCCCTTTGGCACGATGACATGGACCGCCGCGTCGCGAAGGAGCCTCAACGGAAGCGGAAGCCCGTAGAGCCGAGCGGCGGAGACACCGCCGAACGCCTGGTTTACGGACATGATCGGCCAGTAGCTGCGGTCGAGCTCTTGCATTCGGGCTGCGAGCGCAGCGAACTCGTCGCTGGCCCCGCGCACTCCGACGAGGGCATCGGCGAACTGCGGATCCGGCATCGGTTGCGGCACCCGCACTCCGCGGAAGGGCCGCGCCTCAGCGCTGTTACGAAGTCGGGCTTTGGAGATGCCCGCAGCACGGGCCTCGCCCACGCTGAACGCCGCGAACCTGAGGTCGAAGGGCAACTGGATGCGCGGCTCCCGCCGACTCGTGCGGCCTGCACTCGTACTCATCCGCTCGTCCGCGCTGTCCGCACTGTCCGCGCTGTCCGCACTGCCGCCGTAACCTGCCATTGCCCGAGGCTAGAACCGTCTCACCAGCTTCAACGATCGCGGCCTAAAGCTGTGGAAAACCGGGCCAGAGCAGCGTCGACCTCAGCTGCCTCGGTTGGCCCTTTCCCTCACAAAATTGTGGCGCAACGCGCTTGGGGAGCGGACCAACAGCATCCGTCCACAACCCTGCAGATTGACAGCGCGATCTGCCCGAGGCTCACGCACGCCGCGCCGCCCGAGGCTCACGCACGCCGCGCCGCCCGAGGCTCACGCACGCCGGGCGAGAGTTGTGGCGAAGTGCGGTTCGAGCGATCTCCAACCGCACTCACCCACAACTTTGTGCGCCGCGAGGAGGGGTGGGCGGGCTCAGCGCGGGCACCAGGCGCGGGCACCGAGCGCCGGCACCGGGCGCGGCGCCTCCCGCACAGACGACGATCCCGTCGTCGGCGCGAGGCCGGCGACGGGATCGGTGGATGCGCTTCGGCGCTGCTTGCGCGCTGTTTACGCGTACGGGTTCGGCGTGAGCGTGTACTTCGTGTACAGGTACTCCTCGATGCCTTCGAAGCCACCCTCGCGGCCGATGCCGGACATCTTCACGCCACCGAATGGTGCTGCGGCGTTGGACAGCACGCCGATGTTGAGGCCCATCATGCCCGTCTCGATGCGGTCGATGAGGCGTTGGCCGCGCTTCAGGTCTTCCGTGAAGACGTAGGAGACGAGGCCGTACTCGGTGTCATTGGCGAGGCGGATGGCTTCTTCCTCGTCGGCGAACGTCGTGATGGAGAGCACTGGTCCGAAGATCTCCTCGCGGAAGATCTCGCTCGACGCTGGCGTGCGGTTGAGGACTGTGGGTTCGTAGAACGAGCCGTCGCCCTCGACGCGCTTGCCGCCGTGCAGGAGCTCAGCGCCCGCGGCAACCGCGGAGTCCACAAGCGACGCCACCTTGTCGACGGCCTTGTCTTCCACGAGCGGCCCGATGATGACACCCTCCTCGGTGCCGCGTCCGATCTTGAACGAGGCGACCTTCTCGGTGACGCGACGCGCGAACTCGTCGGCGACGTCCGTGTGGACGAGGATGCGGTTCGCGGCCGTGCACGCCTGGCCGATGTTGCGGAACTTCGCAGCGATGACACCCTCAACGGCCTTATCGAGGTCGGCGTCTTCGAAGACGACGAAGGGTGCGTTGCCGCCGAGCTCCATCGAGGTGCGCAGCACGTTCTTCGTGGCTTCCTTCATGAGGGCCTGGCCGACTCCCGTCGAACCCGTGAACGAGATCTTGCGGAGGCGCGGGTCGGCGATGATCGGCGACGAGACGGCGGCGGTGCTGCGCGTCGTGATGACGTTGACAACTCCCTTGGGCAGGCCGGCTTCTTCGAGGATCTTCACGAAGTAGAGGGTCGTGAGGGGCGTGAGGGATGCGGGCTTCACGACCGAGGTGCAGCCTGCGGCGATGGCCGGGGCGATCTTGCGCGTCGCCATGGCGAGCGGGAAGTTCCACGGGGTGATGAGGAACGCGGGGCCGACGGGGTGCTTCGAGACGATCATGCGCCCAGTACCCTCCGGCTGCGTGCCGTAGCGGCCGTGCACGCGCACGGCTTCCTCGCTGAACCAGCGGAGGAACTCGCCACCGTAGGTGACCTCTCCCTGCGCCTCGGCGAGGGGTTTGCCCATCTCGAGCGTCATGATGAGCGCCATCTCGTCGCGGCGCTCCTGGAGGATGTCGAACGCGCGACGGAGGATCTCCCCGCGCTCACGCGGGGCCATGCGTGCGAAGTCTTCCTGAGCGGCGACCGCAGCGTCGAGGGCCTGGATGCCCTGCTCGGGGTTCGCGTTCGCGATGTGCTTGAGCGCCTTGCCGGTCGATGGGTCGTTGACCGCGAATGGCTCGTCGACACCGTCGACCCACTCGCCGCCGATGAATAGCTGACCGGGGACCTTCGCAAGCAGTTCCGCTTCGTTGGGGTACGTCATTGTGCAAACTCCTCAGTGGTTGGCGGGCTCGAGTGTGGCGTGCTCAAGTGGTGATGAATGCTTCAACGCTACTCGTGCGGGCTGGGCGCTTCACGAACACTTCGCCCAGCCCGGAGGTGCACAGTCGTGCATCCGCACAATCGAATCCTGGCTACGAAAGCAGGTCCCTCACCATCGGGATGACCTTCGTGCCGTACAGCTCGATTGCCCTCATGCTGTGCTCGTGCGGGAGGGTGCCCGCACTGTACTTGAGGTCGAAGCGCTGGAGGCCCAGCACCTGCACGGTCGCCGCGATCTTGCGGGCGACGGTTTCCGGGGAGCCCACGTAGAGCGCCCCGCGCTCCCCCGTCTCCTGCACGTACTGCTCGTACTGCATGGGCGACCAGCCGCGCTCCTTGCCGATGCGCATCATCATGGTGCGGTAGTTGAGCCAGTGCTCCTCGCGCGCCTGCTCGTCGGTGTCGGCGATGTGGCCTGGCGAGTGTGCGCCGATGGGGCCGTTGGGGTGGCCGAACTGCTCGTTCGCCTGGCGGTAGAGGTTCGCGAAGGGCGCGAAGCGCGCCGATTCGCCGCCGATGATCGCGAGCATGAGGGGCATCGAGTACTGCGCGGCTCGCACCACGGACTGTGGTGTGCCACCGACGGCGGCCCAGGTGCGCAGGCGTCCTTCTTCGAGCTGTGGATGCACGGTGACCTCGTTGAGAGCTCCCCGCACGGTTCCATTCCAGCTCACTGGTCCACCCGCGGCGATCTTCATGAAGAGGTCGAGCTTCTCCTCGAAGAGGACTTCGTAGTCCTGCAGGTTGAGCCCGAAGAGCGGGAAGGACTCGGTAAACGAGCCGCGGCCGAGCATGACCTCGGCGCGCCCGCTCGAGATGGCGTCGACTGTCGAGAAGCGCTGGAAGACGCGCACGGGGTCGTCCGAGCTGAGCACCGTGACGGCACTGCCGAGGCGGATGCGCTCGGTGCGGGCCGCGATGGCGGCGAGCACGGTCTCGGGAGTCGAGATCGCGAAATCGTCTCGGTGGTGCTCGCCGACGGCAAAAGCGTCGATGCCGACCTGCTCGGCGAGCACGCCTTCCTCAACGACGTCGCGGATGACCTGCGCGTGGGAGCGAGGCTGCCCGTCAAGGTCGTTGGTCGCGTCGCCGAAGGTGTTGAGGCCGAACTCGATCGTGCCGGTCATGGCAGCTCCATCCATTTCAATGCAATTACATGCACCCTACCGCCGGGAAGGACGACGCGGTTCTGCCCTCGGCGCAAGAAAAGCGCCGCCCCGGGGGAACACGGCATCCCCGAGGCGGCGCGGCTTGTGATCGATGCGACGCAGTGCGAAGTCAGCGTCCGACACGGCGGTCCATGCAATCGAATGAAGTTCGATGATGATGCCAAGAAATGCCCTGGCGAGTCAACTCAGGTGGGCCTCGCCTGGCCGCCGATCTTGGCCGAGAGCTCGGCAGCCGCGCGCGCGACGTGCGCGCCGAGCGCATCCAACTGCCTTCCAACCCGGAGCGCCGGGCCCGACACGTTGATGGCTGCGATGACACGACCCGCGTAGTCAGTCACGGGCGCAGACGCACCGACGACGCCGGTCTCCATCTCCTCCTCGAGGAGCGCATACCCGCGCTCTTTGATGACCGAGATCTCGCGCAGGAGGCTGTCGAAGTCGGTGACGCGCGCCTTATCCCTGGGCGGCTCCTCGAGCAAGGAGAAGCCTGGCGCCTGCATCGCGGGGTTGAGCGGACCGAGGATGACTCGGTCGTGCCCGTGTTCCGAGTACCAGAGGCGCAGAGCCTGCTCGTCCCAGTCGCTCAGCAGAACTCGCCCGGACGGCGTTCGCCAGGCTGCAGTCGTCACTCCCTCCCACCCGGTGGAGCGGAACTCGTGCGGACTCAATTCGCTGAGGATCGTCAGCACGTTGCCGCCGCGCAGAACGCAGAGGTGCGTCGTCTCCCTGGTCGCCTGCGCGATGCGCTTGACCGCCGTGCGACCTTCCCTGGCGAGCGTCGCCTCCGCCGTGATGGCGGCAAGGGAGTAGATGCGAGATCCGACTCGGTAGGCCATCGAGGAAGGGTCCCGTTCGACGAGACCCGCCTCGGCGAGCGTCGCGAGTGAGCGCGAGACGACGGCCTTGTCGCGTCCTGCGAGTTCCGCGACCCGAACCACCCCCAGCCCTCCTGCACGCGCCGCCTCTTCCGAGCTCAGCACTTCAAGAAGTTCAAGATCTCGCGTGAGCCCCGAGGAGTTCCGCCTACCGCTTGGTCGATCAGTTGGTGAGGACATGCATGGAGACTACGCCGAGTTGCCATTTCGTCAACACCCGTTGTGCATTTGGTAACGGCAGGCCTATCTTGATGACATCGCCACGGCGACCGAAAAAGCCCACTCAATGAAGAGAAACGGCGATGTTCAATGGATGACTTCGATTTCGATGGCCTCATCACCTTCCTCGGCAGACGCTCGGACGAGATCCTCACGCTGACCCTCGAGCACCTTGCAGTCGTCCTGACATCAGTGGTGATCGCGGCCGTCATCGGCATCGGCCTCGGCCTGCTCGTCTGGGACCGCCCGGCAGCCAGGACCTCGGTCATCACGACGGCAGCCGTCGCCATCACGATCCCGTCACTCGCGCTACTGGCTCTCCTAAGCCCGGTCCTCGGTCTCGGCTGGGCACCGACCCTCGTGGCGCTCGTCTTCTACGCGCTGCTTCCGATCATCCGCAACACCGCGGTCGGACTCGGGGAGGTGCCGAAACCCATCCTGGAAGCCGCGAGTGGCGTGGGCATGAGCCGGAACCGCGTCCTCATCTCCACACAGCTGCCGCTTGCCTGGCCCGTCATCATCACGGGCCTGCGCGTTGCAACACAGATGTCAGTCGGGGTTGCCGCGATCGCCGCCTACGTCGCTGGTCCCGGACTCGGCCAGTACATCTTCAAGGGGCTCTCATCGCTGGGCTCCAAAAACGCCCTCAACTACGCCCTCACCGGCACCGTCGCGATCATCATCCTCGCGCTCCTTCTCGACGGGCTGTTTGTGCTCGTCGCCCGCCACACGACTTCAAGGGGTCTCCGTGCCTGATACCACCACCTCCGGACTCACCAACACCGGCGTCATCCGCGCTCTCGGCGAAGCAGACGGCGGCGTGAGCATCGAGCTCACCGACGTCACGAAGCACTATCCGGGCCAGGACCGTCCGGCGGTCGAGGGGTTCTCCATGTCGATCGACCCTGGCGAGCTCATCATGTTCGTCGGGCCGAGTGGATGCGGCAAGACGACCACCATGAAGATGGTCAACCGCATTATCGAGCCGACCAGCGGGTCGATCAAGATCGACGGCAAGGATGTTCTCTCGCTGGAGCCGAACGAGCTCCGCAGGCACATCGGCTACGTCATCCAGCAGATCGGCCTCTTCCCGCACCTCACGATCGCCGAGAACATCGCGACCGTGCCCAAGCTGCTCGGCTGGAGCAAGAGCCGCATCGCAGAGCGCGTCGACGAGCTGCTGCAAACCGTCGAGCTCGACCCCGGCGTGTTCGCCAAGCGCTACCCTCGTCAGCTCTCTGGTGGCCAGCAGCAGCGCGTGGGCGTAGCGCGGGCGCTTGCCGCCGACCCACCCGTCATGCTCATGGACGAGCCGTTCGGAGCCACCGACCCGATCACCCGCGAGCGCCTCCAGGGCGAGTTCCTCCGGTTGCAGGCGGAGATCGGGAAGACGATCATCTTCGTCACGCACGACTTCGACGAGGCGATCAGGCTCGGCGACCGGATCGCGGTGTTGAGTGAGCGCAGCAAGATCGAGCAGTTCGATACTCCCGCGAACATTCTCGCGAAGCCGGCGAACGAGTACGTGTCGTCGTTCATCGGCAAGGGTGCCGCATTGAAGCGGCTGGCGTTGATCCCGGTGACGGATGCGCGTATCGGCGCGGTCGCGTCAGACTCAGCTTCCCTCTCGGTGGATTCGGGCGACTCGCTGCGCGACGCCCTCGACGCGCTCGTCCTGTCCGGAGCGCCGAGCGTCACGGTGTCGCGCGGCGGCAGGGCGATCGGCAGCATCAGCCTCGAGGACGTCTCTGGCGCTCTTGGCGCTGACGCGGCGACACTCCTCGCGAACCAAGAGCGGGAGGCACGCTCATGACGACTGCTCACGTCGTCGAGCCCGTCACTACGGCGACGACGATCCCCGAGATCGCCCCGGTGACCGGTGGCCGATTCAAGTGGCTCCGCCGTTTGCTGCCGCTCATCGTCGTTGGGCTTGTGCTCGTCGCACTCTTCGTGTGGCTGTCTCAGCTGCAGCTCGACTCCATTGAGGAGCGCACGCTGAATCCCGACTACATCATCGCGCGAGTCCGCGAGCACCTTGTCCTGACGATCACGGCGTCGGCTCTCGTCGCTGTGCTCGCCATTCCCGCTGGCATCGCCGTTGCTAAGTCGCGCTCGCGAATCTTCCGCGGCGTCATCATCGGGCTCGCGAACATCGGCCAGGCCACTCCCGCCGTCGGCGTCGTGATCCTGCTCGCCATCGTGTGGCAGACGGGCTTCGCGACGGCACTCATCGCCCTCGTCGCCTACTCGTTCCTGCCTGTCCTGCGCAACACGATGGCCGGCCTCGAATCCGTGGAACCCAGCGTGCGTGAGTCGGCGAAGGGCATGGGCATGACGGGGGCTCAGTCGTTGTGGCGCATTGAACTGCCACTCGCCTCGCCCGTCATCATCGCCGGGCTCAGGACTGCCCTCGTGTTCTGCGTCGGCGTCGCGACGATCGCCACGTTCATCAACGCGGGCGGCCTCGGCGACATGATCGTGAACGGCCTCAAGTTGCAGCGCTACCCGGTGCTCTTCACGGGTGCGGTGCTCGTCGCATCCATCGCGGTCCTCATCGACTGGTTCGCGGGACTCATCGAAGACTTCGTCAAGCCGAAGGGGCTCTGACCGGCATCGTCGCCGGCAGCGCACTACAGAAAAGGAACACCAGGATCATGAAGAAACGAATCTCCACCATCGCGACGCTGGCCGCGGCCGCTCTGCTCCTCACCGGATGCTCCGGCGGGGGTGGCGGGGGCGGCTCGGTGAGCACAGAGCTCGAGGGGCTCACCGGCGAGATCGGGGCGAAGGATTTCGCCGAGCAGTACGTCCTCGCCCACATCACGACGGAGCTCCTCAACGCCAACGGGGCCGACCTGACGGCGAACACGAAGCTCGTCGGATCGAGCAACGTCCGCCAGGCGCTCGAGAACGACCAGTTCGTGGGCTATTGGGAGTACACGGGCACCTCGTGGATCACCTACAACGGCAACACCGCCCCCGTGAAGGGCGCCGAAGAGCAGTTCGCGGCGGTCAAGGAGGCAGACGCGGCGAAGGACATCGCCTGGCTGGAGCCCGCACCGCTCAACAACACGTACGCGTTCGCGATTCGCGCAGACAAGGCCGAGGAGCTCGGAGTCAAGACGCTGAGCGACATTGCCAAGCTCCCGAGCGAGGAGCAGACGTTCTGCATCGAGAGCGAGTTCTCGACGCGCGACGACGGATGGCCAGGGCTCAAGGCCGCTTATGGCTTCGACGCGCCGGACAGCAACGTCACGATGCTCGACACCGGGGTCATCTACACCGCCACTCAGGAAGGCACGGACTGCAACTTCGGCGAGGTCTTCCAGACGGACGGTCGCATCCCGGCGCTCGATCTTGTTGTTATGGAGGACGACCTCGAGTTCTTCCCGAACTACCAGGGTGCCTTCACGGTCAAGCAGTCGACGCTCGACGAGTACCCCACGATCACCGACATCATCGCGCAGATCTCGCCCCTGCTCACGACCGAGGTCATGCAGCAGCTGAACAGCCGCGTGGATGTGGACGGCGAGGACCCGCAGGACGTCGCCATCGAGTGGCTCGAAGAACAGGAACTCATCTAATGCAGCTTGGCGAGAGCTTCGTTGGCGAGGGAGTCAACGCAGCCCACATCAACACGGTGATGGGTGCGAGAAGCGGCCCGGTCGGCCACGCCTGGGCCACTGCACTCGCAACCCCGAGCCAGGGTCATGTCCCCTTCGTCGCCATCCTGCGCCCATCCCTCCCGGTCAAACCGCTCACCTTGTTCGTCACGAAGGCGGCACCGGCAGGCGACGAACACGGGAACCACATCTGGGGGCCAGCGCAGGCGGGAGTAGCGGCAGGCGTCGCGGATGCAGTGGCCGCGGGAGACGTCGACGAGTCGCAGATCGACGAACTCGCGATCATCGCGGCCGTCTGGGTGAACCCCGGAGCCGACGACGCGGACACGGTCTACCTCAACAACCGCCAAGCCACGCGGACCGCCCTGCGCAACGGCGCGAACGGACTCCCGGCGACCGCGGACGTGTTGGCGGCGCGGCACACCCCGGCCAATCCCTTCTACACCCCTCCTGAAGGGCTCGCCACCTCTCCCCAAGGAAGCGAAATATGAGCACTGCACCTCAATCCGCCACGGTCGGATTCATCGGTCTCGGCAGCATGGGCTCCGGTATGACGAAGAACCTTCAAGCCGCCGGCTTCCCCCTGGCGGTCACGGACATCCGACAGGAGGCGGCCGATTCCCTCGTCGCAGGGGGCGCGCACTGGTACGACACGGCCGCCGAAGTTGCTGCCGCGAGCGATGTGGTCATCACGATGCTGCCAACGCCCAAGCACGTCCGCGATGTGGTGTTCGGCGCTGAAGGCATCTTGGCCGGCATCAGCGACGGCGGAACGTGGATCGACATGTCGACGTCGGTGCCTGACGTCGCGCAGGAGGTTCGCCAATCCCACTCAGCGCGTGGCCTGCACGTCATCGATGCGCCCGTGAGCGGCATGTCGGTCGGGGCCGCGAGCGGGATGCTGCAGATCTTCGTTGGCGCGGAGCCGGCGGAGTTCGCAGAGATCCGGCCCGTGCTCGAGGCGATGGGCGACCCAGAGCGCATCCTCCACGTCGGCGCGGGTGGCGCCGGCTACGCGGTGAAGCTCATGATCAACCAGCTGTGGTTCTCTCACCTCGTCGCTACGGCTGAGGTGCTCGCCGTCGGCAACGCAGCCGGCGTCGACCTCGAAGTGCTGCGGCAGGCCCTGATCGCGAGCCCGGCGAACAGCACGTTCGTCGAGCGAGACGTACTCTCGATCCTCGACAACGGCGACTACGACGAGGGCTTCGCGATCGCCCTCGCCTGCAAGGACCTCGGCCTGTCGGTCGACCTGGCGGCGAGCGTCGGCGTCTCCTTCGAACTGTCCGCGCTCGTTGAGCAGGTCTACCGCCGAGCGCGGGCCACCTATGGCGACCGGGCCGGCGAGATGACGCCGTTCCAACTCTACGAAGACCAGCTCGGGCGTCCGCTCCGCCGCTGAACCGGTGCCGCCGGCGCCTCCTGTCGGCGGCACCTCCCCACGTAACGACACCCCCGCATCCACACCCCAACTGGCGAGGCACTCACCTTGGACATCTCCGGCTTCTCTCTCGACCTCTTCTCCCTCAAAGGCCGCAACGCCATCGTCACAGGCGGCAACACGGGCCTCGGGCAGGCGTTCACCGTCGCCCTCGCGACGGCAGGCGCCAACGTGCTTGTTCCGACCACCATGGACGATGGCGGCGAGACCGCCGCGCTCGTCGAACGGGCCGGGCGCAGGCTCGTCATCGTCGAGGAGGACCTCACCGCCCCAGCCGCACCATCTCGCATCGTCGAGCAATGCGTGAATGCGTTCGGCTCAGTGGACATCCTCGTCAACTCCGCCGGCATCAACCGGCTCGCCCCTCTCGAAAAATTCGGCCGCGAGCTCTGGGATCCGATGGTGGCCGTCAACCTCACGGCCGCATTCGAGCTCGGTCAAGAGGCGGCGTTACGCATGATGCCGCAGGGGCGAGGCAAGATCATCAACATCGCGTCGCTGTTCTCATTCCTCGGCGGAATGTCGTCCCCCGCCTACGCGGCCACCAAGCACGGCATCGTCGGCTTCACGAAGGCGTACGCCGACGAGCTCGGCAGCCACGGAATTCAAGTCAACGCGATCGCTCCCGGCTACTTCGCCACTCCCCTGACCGAGGCCACGCGAGCCAACCCGAGTGCCAATCAGCGCATCGTCGACCACATCCCCGCTGGCAGGTGGGGCGAGCGGGCCGACCTCATGGGCGCGCTCGTCTTCCTCGCCAGCCCGGCTTCCGACTACGTCAACGGCCACGTCCTCACGGTCGACGGCGGCTACCTGGTGCGCTGACGTGCACCCGCAATCGACTGCAACCCAGACAGAAAGCAGCAGGCCAATGCTCCCTTCCCGTTCATCCCTCAGCCGCTCGCAGATCGTCGAGCGGCTCACCGAGCTCCTCACCGCCGACCAGGTCATCACCGACAAGCAGCAGCTGCTTGAGGCGAGTGTCGACCGCTTCCGTAAGTACACGGCCGTGCACGGCATCTACGACGGCCCCATCCCTGCCGCCATCGTGCTGGCGCGCTCGACCGATGACGTCAGCCGCACCCTCGCATTCGCGAACGAACACCTCATCAATGTGGTGCCCCGCACGGGACGCACGGCGACTGAGGGAGGACTCGAGACGATCGTCGAGGACACGATCGTTCTCGACGGGTCGCAGCTTGACCGCATCCTCGATGTCGACGAGACGAACATGATGGTCACGGCGCAGTGTGGCGTGCCACTCCAGCGCCTCGAGGACGAGCTGCGCGTGCGAGGTCTCACGACCGGGCACTCCCCGCAGTCGAAGCCCATCGCGCAGATGGGCGGGCTCGTCGCGACGCGCTCGATCGGCCAGTTCTCCACCCTGTACGGCGGAATCGAGGACATGGTCGTCGGCCTCGAGGCTGTCTTCGCAGACGGGCACGTCGCCCGGATCAAGAACGTGCCCCGCCGCGCCGCCGGTCCCGACATCCGCCACATCGCCATCGGCAACGAGGGTGCGCTCTGCGTCATCACCGAGGTGACCGTCAAGGTCTTCAAGTACCAGCCGGAGAGCCTGCACTTCCAGGGTTTCCTCCTCGATGAGTTCGCCGCCGGCGTCGAAGGACTGCGACGCATCGTCACCGAGGGCTACAAGCCGTCCGTGTGCCGCGTCTATTCGGAAGAAGACGCCGCCCAGCACTTCTCGCACTTCGCCCAGGGCAAGTGCGTGGTCGTCGTCGTCAGCGAGGGCCCAGCCGGCGTCGCCCGGGCCACCGACGACGGTGTCGCCGAGATCTTCGCGAGCATCCCTCACACTCCAGTCGACCCGGCTCTCATCGCAACCTGGTTCGGCAATCTGAACTGGGGTCAGGACAAGATCGACGCAGAGAAAGCGACGATGCTCGCCGAGGGGCACCTCGGCTACACAACGGAGGTTTCGATCAACTGGTCGGGCGTTCCAGAGCTCTACGATGCCGTCATGACGCGCATCCGCACGACGTTCCCGAGGGCGGACGACCTCACTATGCTCGGCGCGCATTCCTCGCACAGCTACCAGACGGGGACGAATCTGTACTTCGTGTACGACTACAAGATCAGCTGCGAGCCGAGGCGAGAGATCACCGAGTATCACGAGCCGCTCAACGCCATCATCGTGGAGGAGGCGCTGCGCCTCGGCGGATCGATGGTGCACCACCATGGCATCGGCAAGTACCGCACACCGTGGACGCTGGAAGAGCACGGGACGGCCTACCCCATGCTGGCTGCACTGAAGACTGCGTTCGACCCGAACGGCATCATGAACGCTGGGACTATCTTCCCGGTGGATGCCCCCGCGGCCCCCTCCGCCGAGAAGTAGGCGCGGTGCCACGCTTCATCGTCGCGATCGACAACGGCTCGCAGAGCACGAAGGTGTCGATCATCGACGAAAACGGTGCCGTGCATGCGTCCGGGCGCTCGCCGCTTCGCCCCTACGCGTCGAACCGACCGGGCGTCTCAGAGCATCCAGATGACGATGTGTGGGAGTCGATCGTTCAGGCGTGCCGGAGCGCGATGTCCTCCTTCGAAGGCGAGATGCGTGACATCGTTGCTGTCGGCCTCTGCACGATCCGCTTCTGCCGCGCGCTGCTCGACGAACGAGGCAGGCTCGCGCACCCCATCATGAGCTGGATGGATTCGCGTGTGTCCGAACCCTACGTGCACGTCGACGAGCGTGTGAAGCTCGTCACGACCTCGTCCGGCTACATCACGGGCCGGCTGACGGGCACGGTCACCGACTTCGCCGGCAACGTGCAGGGCCGGTGGCCGGTGGATCCGAGCACATGGCGGTGGAGCGACGATGACGCCGTCATCGAACGCGAGGGAATCCCGCGGAGCATGCTCGCGCCGCTTGCTCTGCCGGGCGAGGTGACCGGCGTAGTCAGCGCAGAGGCAGCGCTGGCCACGGGCCTCCCGGCGGGCGTCCCAGTCGTGGCGACCTCGAACGACAAGGCGGTAGAGGCGCTCGGGTGCGGGACGATTCGCCCAGGTCAGCTGCTGCTGTCGCTCGGAACCTACGTCGCAGCGATGACGCCGGCCGGGCACGGCGAGCACGGCGGAGCCGCATCCTGGTTGAATTTCTCGAGCATGCCGCACCAGATGCTGCTCGAGAGCGACGGGGTGCGGCGCGGCATGTGGACGGTCAGCTGGTATCGAGATCTCGTCTTCGGCTCGGACTCCTCAAGCGCTCAGGCGTCTGGGACGTTCGAGCACATGCTCGAGCTGGAGGCAGAGCGGATCGCTCCAGGCGCGGGCGGAGTCACCGCGGTGCTCGACTGGCTTGCCCCGACCGGCGACGAGAAGCTCAGAGGCACGCTGCTCGGCTTCGACGGATCGCAAGGGCGGCCACACATCTACCGCGCGCTCCTCGAATCGCTTGCCATGACCATGCACGAGAACACCGAACGGATGCTCGCCGAGACGGGCAGGCAGGCACAGTCGCTTGTGGTCTCCGGTGGTGGAGCGTCGTCAGACCTGATGATGCGCATCCTCGCGGCTGTGCACGGCGTGCCGACCGTGCGAATGACTATGACGGATGCTGCGGGGCTCGGCTCTGCGATCTGCGCGGCCGTGGGCACCGGCGTTCATCCGAGCTGGGAAGCCGCAGCCGACGCCATGGTGCACGTCAAGGACGTCTGGGTTCCGGAACCCGACCTCCTCGCGCAGTACGCCTCAATCGGTCCACGTTTCCGAAGCGTTCGCAACGCAACTCGGAACCTTTATCGCGCGTTGGACTGAAGTGAGGTTCAACAGTCCCTGCGGCGTTGAGCACGACCGGACCGCGCTGTTCTCGTCCTTCGACCGTTAGGGGAGCCTCAGGTGGATTCACCGGGCATTCACCCGGACAGCACCGCTCGTTCCCTCCGGCCTGTTTGCCTTCGTCGAGTCCCCCGACGAAGGAGCTCCCCCATGACCGATGTCTCGCGCCGCACATTCCTCCCGATGCTGGGGCACACGAAAGGCAAGCGCAGTCCGGTGACGTGCGCCCTCAAGTGCGCCAATGCCTGCACTGGCGAGGTCTGCAACACCTCGTCGAACTCGTACTTCCGCGACATCGTCACAGCGCAGCTCTCGCGCCGCACCATGCTGGGCGCGAGCGCTGGCCTCGCCGGTGCCATCACTCTCGCCTTCGGGGCAGCCCCCAGGGCGGAGGCCGCTCCGAGCGCGTCGCCGTTCGGGCCAGCCGCGTCGCCGCTCGACTTCTCCCCCATCTCGCCGGTGGACGCCATGTCCGACACGTTCACGGTGCCCGACGGTTACGACTGGCGCGCGCTCATCCGCTGGGGCGACCCGCTGTTCTCCGATAGCCCTGCCTTCGACCCCGAGAACCAGACGGAGGCGGCTCAGGCGCGCCAGTTTGGCTACAACTGCGACTACACGGACATCCTGCCGCTGGACGGCACGGCCGGCCTGCGCGCTCTGCTGTTCGTCAACCACGAGTACACCAACGAGAACATCATGTTCCCCGCCGCCCAGCTCGAGAACGAGCAGGACCGGGTGAGGGCCGTCGGGCGCGCCGCCCACGGTTTGTCCGTCGTGGAACTCGAGCGCACCTCCAGCGAGCACCCCTGGAACTACGTCGTCGGTGCGGAACGCAACCGCCGCTTCCTCCTGAACACGGTCTACGAGGTGACGGGCCCCGCGGCGGGCTCGCCACTCCTCACGACCGTCGAGGACCCGGCGGGCCGATGGGTTAAGGGCACGCTCGGCAACTGCGCCGGCGGCACCACTCCGTGGGGCACGATCCTCTCCGGCGAGGAGAACTTCAACGGCTACTTCCGAGCCGCGGGCGCCTCGCCAGAGGAGAAGCGCTACGGACTCTCCGACGGCGAGACCGCACGCGGGTGGGAACTGGATGCACCCCGCTTCGACACGAGGAACGCGGGCTACGAGAACGAAGCCAACCGATTCGGCTGGATCATCGAGATCGACCCGCTCGACCCGGCGAGCACCCCGAAGAAGCACTCGATGCTCGGCCGCCTCAAGCATGAGGGGGCCAACATCTCCATCGCCGCGAACGGCAAGGTCGTGGCGTACACGGGCGACGACGAGCGCTTCGACTACCTCTACAAGTTCGTCTCACGCGACTCCTACATTGAAGGCAACCGCGCCCACAACATGACGCTGCTCGCCAACGGCGACCTGTACGTCGCGCAATTCGCGGGCAACTCGCCTGCTGCTGAGATCACGGGCGCTGGTGCGCTCCCGAGCGACGAGGCCTTCGACGGGACCGGAACTTGGCTGCCGCTTGTTGTGGGTGGCGCATCCCAGATCCCTGGCATGTCGGTCGACCAGGTGCTTGTGCACACCCGCCTCGCGGCCGACCTTGCTGGCGCAACGAAGATGGATCGCTGCGAAGACGTCGAGCCGAACCCCTTCACAGGCAAGGTCTACGTCGCCTGCACCAACAACACGAACCGCGGCACCCCGGGCCGCGAGGGTGTTGATGAAGCGAACCCCCGCGCCGAGAACCGCGACGGCCACGTCGTCGAGATCACCGAGGCGGGCGGCGACCAGACGGCGACGAGCTTCACCTGGAACCTGCTGCTGCTCTGCGGCGACCCCGCCACGAACTCGTCCGCCTACTTCTCGGGCTTCCCCGCAGCGAAGGTGTCGCCAATCTCATGCCCCGACAACCTGGCGTTCGACTCGGTGGGAAACCTCTGGATATCCACCGACGGCGCACCGAGCACGATCGGCTACAACGACGGCCTGTTCCGAGTCACGCTCGAGGGGCCTGAACGCGGCAACGTCGAACAGTTCCTCGCGGTCCCCCGCGAGAGCGAGACGTGCGGCCCCGTCATCCACGACGGCGAGCGTCACGTGTTCGTCGCGGTTCAGCATCCCGGCGAAGACGGCTCGTATGAGGCACCGAACTCGTTGTTCCCGGACTTCGTGCCCTCCGGTTCGGTGGCGCCCGCAGGGGCGTTCGCTGGACCGCGACCGACCATCGTGCAGGTGCTCCCCAAGGAGCAGCTCGTGGAGGTGCCGGTCGCGCCGACCCCCACCGTCTCGCCGACGGCGACGCCGGCGCCGACCTCGACCCCGCCCCTCACACCGGCAACTTCCCCAACAGGCGCTCCCGGTGCGACGAGCACCACGACGCCGAGCGCATCGGCGCCTGGCTGGGCAACGCCGTCGCCGAGCCCGACGTCAACCCCCGACGGGCTCGCTGCCACCGGCGGAGACCTGCTCGCGCCGACCATCGGAGGCGCCGCGGTCCTCGCCGCTGGCGCGCTGGCGACAGCGGCAGCCATCCGCAAGCGGGGCGAGCGCACGGCCGACGCCGGCGAAGGCGACAGCGACTCGCTCTAGCTGCCTTGTCCCCGTCCTCGTCCCCGTCCTCGTCCTAGTCCCCCCGTCCTCGTCGATTTAAGGGCGAAGTGCGGATCGACTGCGCGCCTCCTCCCGGACTGGCCCGGATTTCCGGGCCAGTCCGGGGGGACAGCAGAACAGCAACACGCACTTCGCCCTCAAATTGGCGGGCGGTGTGGTCAATCAGTCGCCGCCGCGATCTCGTCCATGAGGAGCGCAAACGCGACCTCGCCCCCGGCCGCGGCGCCCTGACCGATCGAGACGGGCACGTTCGCGCGCGCGTCGCCCGCGTTCCCGACGACCCAGACACGTGCATCCGGATGCTCGGGGCCGCGAACGTCGACCCCCTCGAGCATCCCCGTGAGCGGCACGAAGTCGGGGTTCGTGAAGATCGCCTCGAGTTCGAGCTCGGTTCCGCTTGCGAGGCGAACGCCGCGCAGGCGCCCATCCGAGTCCGCCAGGACCTCGTCGACTCCGGAACGCTCGACGCGGATCCCACGGGCAGCGAGGGCGCGGGACTCCGCGTCACCGAGCGTGAAGGAGCCGTTGACGAGCAGCACGAGGTCAGCGCTCCACTGGCGCAGCAGGTGCGCCTTCATGTCAGAGTGGTCCCCCGTCGCGAGCACGGCGATGGGGCGATCCCGGTGCTCATAGCCATCGCAGAAGGGGCAGGCGTACACGCCACGCCCCCACAGGGCGCGAAGGCCTGGCACGTTCGGGAGCTCGTCGCGCAGCCCGGTCGCCGCGACCACCGCGCGGGCGCGGAACACCCGGCCGTCCTTCAAGGCAACCAGGACCCGCGTTCCGTCGTCGTTGACGACGCTCGTCACGGTCGCCACTTCGGCGTCCTCGAAAACACCCTCGTGGGCCTCGACCTCCGCACGCCCGATGCGCCGCAGCTCGCCAGGCGCCCGCCCCTCGTGGCCCAGGACGCCGTGCATGTGGTCGGTGAATCGATTGCGGGGCACTCCATGGTCGATCACCAGTACTCGCCGCCGACCCCTCGTGAGCATGAGTGCGGCGCTCAGACCGGCGGGTCCGGCTCCGATCACGATCGTGTCCCAGAGCTCAGTCTTGGTATCTGCCGCCAGCTGCGGCGCATCCTGTTGTGTCATGCGTCGAGTCTCGGCCGCAACTATCGATTTCCGCAAGCACGTTTGCTATGTTCGCAACATGATGGATGCGCACCGCACGAACGACAGGCACGACCAAGACCACCCCGGGGGGCCGGACGCGACCGCAGACCAGGCGATCGGCATCACGGAGGCGCTCAGCCGAGTCGCGCCTCGTCTCCGCGAGATCAGACAGGCGAGAGGCATGACGCTCAGCGAGGTCGCCGACGAGACCGACCTCAGCGTCAGCACGCTCTCTCGCCTCGAATCCGGCGGCCGTCGACCATCCCTCGACGTGCTCCTCCCCCTGGCCCGCTGCTACCGGGTCCCCCTCGACGACCTCGTGGGAGCGCCATCGACCGGCGACCCGCGCATCCACCCGAAGCCGGTGAAGCGCGGCGACCGGGTCTACCTCGCCCTCTCGCGAGCCACCGACGGCATGCAGGCCTTCAAAGTGCTCGTGGCTCCACTCAAGCCCGCGGACCGCGAGAAACCAGTCACACTGCGCGTTCACGAGGGCACCGAATGGTGCTACGTCCTGGCTGGACGGCTGCGCCTGCAGCTCGACGACGACGTCACAATTCTCGAGCCAGGCGAAGCCGCCGAATTCGACACGACACGCCCGCACTCCATGACAAACGACGGGGAGACGACACTCGAGATCCTCTCGCTCTTCAGCCGCCAAGCCGAGCGCAGCCACATCCACGAAACCGGCTGAACGGATCGTCCGAATATGAACGCACCCAGCCCCCCGGAACCCCTACGATATTGAACACCGCGCCGGGGATCTGCGGTGTGCATCGAGGGAGGAGCACACCGGTGAATTCTGTCGTGCACCATAGAACGGCGTCACGGCGCCACCCAACGATGCAAGGTTGGATGCAATGATCGCTCCTCGTCTCCGAGACGTGACACAGCTCACCAGTTCCAAGGCCATACTCTTCGACCTCGACGGCGTCATCACGCCGACCGCCGAGGTGCACATGCGCGCCTGGGCGAGACTCTTCACGGACTACCTCGCCCTCAAGGGCGTCGGCCCCGACTACACCGACGACGACTACCTCCGCTACATCGACGGCAAGCCTCGCTACGACGGCGTCCGCTCGTTCCTCGCCTCGCGCGGCATCACGCTCGAGAACGGCACACCAGAAGACTCACCGGAGCTGGAGACCGTCTGCGGCCTCGGCAACCGAAAGAACGACACCTTCAACGCGGAGCTCACCGAAACCGGCGTGCAGGCCTACCCAGGTTCCGTCGAGTTCCTGAACGCCGCCGTCGAGCGCGGCCTCCGCGTCGCCGTCGTCTCCAGCTCACGAAACGCCGTCCCCGTACTCACCGCGGCCGGCCTCCTCGACCGCTTCGAAACCGTCGTCGATGGCCTCGTCGCCGCCAAGAACGGGATCGCTGGCAAGCCAGCACCGGACACGTACCTGTACGCGGCCGAGCTCCTCGGCCTGACGGCCGCCGAATGCGTCGTCGTCGAAGACGCCCACTCCGGCGTCCAGGCCGGACGAGACGGCGACTTCGGGCTCGTCATCGGAGTCTCCCGGGAGGCAAGCCACGAAGAGCTCATGTCGTCCGGGGCGGACACCGTCGTCGACGACCTCGCCGAGCTCGTGCCGGTGTTCACAAACTTCGACAGCACGACTGTCGCATCAGACAGCAAGACTGTCGCATCAGACAGCAAGACTGTCGTTCCAGACAGCAAGACTGTCGTTCCAGACAGCAAGGAAGGCAACGCATGAACCTCTCCACGGAAGACCCGCTGGACCGGCACCGGTTCCCGCTTGACGAGTGGGCACTGGTCGAGCACGAATTCGACGCCAACTCGCAGGGTCTCGTCGAGACGCTCTTCGCAACCGGCAACGGCTACCTCGGCCTCCGCGGCAACCTCGAGGAGAGCCGCGACGGCTACATGTACGGCACCTTCATCAACGGGTTCCACGAGACGTGGCCCATCCGCCATGCTGAAGACGCCTTCGGTTTCGCCCAGGTCGGACAGACCATCGTCAACGTGCCGGACGCGAAGATCATCCGCCTCTTCGTCGACGACGAACCACTCGTCATCAGCGAGGCCGATCTGCTCTCCTACTCGCGGGTGCTGTCGTTCAAGGACGGTGTCCTGACGCGCGAACTCGACTGGCGCACTCCGTCCGGCAAACACGTGCGCATCCGCTCACACCGCCTCGTGTCGTTCACCGACCGTCACTACGTGCTCCTCGACTACGAAGTCGAGATGGTCGACCGCGGAGCATCCATCCTCCTCTCAAGCCAGATCATCAACCGCCAGGACGGCGGCGACGAGTTCCAGCGAGGCAAGAAAGAGACCGAGGTCGCCTTCGACCCCCGCAAGGCCGAATCGTTCACCGACCGCGTGCTGCAGTCGCGCATCGCGCGCGAAGAGGGCCTGCGCTCGATGCTCGCCTACAGGACCACGCACTCTGGCATGACGATCGCCGTCGCTGCGGACCACGACATCATCACCGACAACGAGTGGGACGCAACGACCCGCGTCGACGCCGACTTCGCCGAGACCGCGTTCCGCGTTCGCGCAGAACCCGGCGTACCCGTGCGCATCATCAAGCACGTCGCTTACCACACGTCGAAGAGCGTGCCGACGCGTGAGCTCGCCGACCGCGCCGACCGCACCCTCGACCGGATGCGCGAGGTCCCGGTCGAGGACGTCTACACGTGGCAGCGCGAGTGGCTCGACGATTTCTGGGACCGCAGCGACATCGTCATCCACGGCCACCCCGTGTACCAGCAGGCGACCCGCTGGAACCTGTTCCAGCTGGCGCAGGCCACGGCCCGCACCGACGGCGGCGGCGTCGCAGCGAAGGGCGTCTCCGGCTCCGGATACGGCGGCCACTACTTCTGGGACACCGAGGTGTACGTCCTCCCGTTCCTCAGCTACACGGCGCCGAACGTTGCCCGCAACGCGCTCCGCTTCCGCCATCAGATGCTCGACGCGGCACGTCAGCGCGCCCACGAGATGAACCAGAAGGGCGCCCTCTTCCCGTGGCGCACCATCAACGGCCTCGAGTCGTCCGCATACTACGCGGCCGGCACGGCGCAGTACCACATCGACGCCGACATCTCCCACGCGCTCGTGCAGTACGTGGCGGCGACGGGCGACGACGAGCTGCTCGCGCAGGGCGCGATCGACATCCTCGTCGAAACGGCCCGACTGTGGGCTGACCTCGGGTTCTGGCGCACCGGCGGCGACGACCACTTCCACATCCACGGCGTCACTGGCCCAGACGAGTACACAACCGTCGTCAACGACAACCTGTACACGAACGTCATGGCCAAGGCGAACCTGCGCGCCGCCTACAACGCGTGCGAGCGTCTCCGCGAGACAGACCCGGCGTCGTTCGAGCGGCTCACGATGCGCCTCCACCTCGCCGAGGAGGAACTGGTCGAGTGGTCAGCGGCCGCCGAGGCCATGTTCCTGCCCTTCGACGACAAGCTCGGCATCCACCCGCAGGACGCGCAGTTCCTCGAGAAGGAGCTGTGGGACCTCGAGAACACGCCGCCGTCGCAGCGCCCGCTGCTGCTGCACTTCCACCCGCTGGTCATCTACCGGTTCCAGGTGCTTAAGCAGGCCGACGTCGTGCTCGCACTGCTCCTCCAGGGCAACGAGTTCACACCCGAGCAGAAGCGCAAGGACTTCGAGTACTACGACGCGCTCACGACGGGCGACTCGTCGCTGTCCGCAGTCGTGCAGTCGATCATCGCGGCCGAGGTGGGCTACGCGGACCTCGCGGAGCACTACTTCTCCACGGCGCTCTTCGTCGACATCGCGAACCTGCACCACAACACGAGCGACGGCATCCACATCGCCTCGACGGGCGGCATCTGGAGTGCGCTCGTCTACGGCTTCGGCGGGATGCGCGACCACGGCGGCAAGATCACGTTCGATCCTCGCCTTCCTGCCGACTGGCCGCGCCTCGAGTTCCGCGTGACACTCCGTGGTTCGCGCATCCGCGTGGACCTCGAGCAGGACTCGATGACGTTCACGGCCGAGACCGGCTCTGGCGCTGAGGTGTTCGTGCGGGGTCGCCGCGTCGCGATCGCACCAGGCGAGCCCACCGCGGTCAAGCTTGGCGCCGTGGAGGAGCTCGAGGGGTACCCGACGCTGAGCGACATCGAAGGCTCGATTCGCGAGGATGGCTCCGTCATCACGGCATCGATCCCGACGATCTCGGTCGACCACGCGGTCCTCGACACCGGTCTCGACTGATTCGAGCTGCCTCGAGGTGCCTCGAGGTGCCTCCAGGTGCCCATCCTGACCGGCGACGCCGTCTGCATCTGCAGGCGGCGTCGCCGTTTTCACGCCACGCCGCCCCCGGCCGATCACTGCCCGGCGTTTCGCCTCTCAGCGAGTCGGCCAGAGGGGGAAACGCCGGGCAGCGATTACGGGCGACGACGTTTCCGCTCCGCGAGTGCGCGACGGATGCTCTCGAACAGGAGTCGAGGAGACTTCAAGTCGGCTTCGGTCACTCTGATGACCCGCCAGCCGGCTCGCTGCAACGCCTCCGTGCGAGCAAGATCCCTTCGCGCGGAGGCGGCATCCTTGAAATGCCCCTCGCCCTCGAACTCAAGGGCGACCATCTCGCGGACGTACGCGAGGTCAATGCGCGCCTTTCCATAGCCGGGTACGAAGAGCTTGTGCTGCACGACAGGCTCGGGGAACCCGGCGCTCACGACGAGCAGCCGGAGCTGCGTCTCCTTGGGGGACTCCGACCCTTGCCTCGACAGCTCGAGCGCGGCGCGGAACGTCGCCGCTCCGGGCCGGCCTTTCCACTGCCGTGCCACCGAGGTGAGCTCATCGAGCGAGTGCATCGGGACCAGCGGGCTCCGACCCGGATAGTGCTCGAACGACGTCCGGAGCGCATCCGCGAACATCACAGCCTGAACGAGAGTGAGGCGCGCAGCGAGCTGCGCAAGGAGCGTCGCAGGTGCGAGCGTTGGAATGTCGCCGAAGTCAGTGGAGACGAAGCGTTTCGGGTCGAGACGGTAGCCCCGAATGAGTTTCCCGGTCGGCGGATGCGCAGGCTGCGCGACGGCGACGTGGGTGAGCATCTCGGCTTCGAGCCACCTAGGGAGAGGAAGCCCCCAGCAGCGCGCCCCCGAAGCTTCGGCCAGCACGGTGCCCGACTCGAGACGCGCTCGAACGAAGCTCACGTCGAGGTCGCGTGGCGCAAGGGGCCGAGCCGACACCCGAATGCCGTGATGCGTGGTGACGAGGTCGCTGGCATCGAGCCGCTTCCTCGGGATGTTCAGCGCCAACCCGGCCGAGACGGCGAATCCCTCCTCGACCGGAAGAGCTTGCGGCAGACGTCGCGGTTTCGGCATGCGGCGAAAGTAGACCGGAGACTCCCCGTACTCGTCGATTCGGTTTCCCTCTGTGGGCAACACGTTGTCCACAACCTCGCATCCACCAGAGTCGCCGAAGGCTCCTCGCCAAACGCTGCCCGGCGTTTCGCCCTCTGCGGGGTCCCGCAGAGGGCGAAACGCCGGGCAGCGTTTGGCGAGGAGCCTTCGGCGACTCTGGTGGATGCGAGGTTG
>NZ_PSTQ01000008.1 GCF_002931075.1 Pseudoclavibacter sp. AY1F1
GAGGGACGCGGGGCGGGGCTAGTAGAGGAAGATCGGCAGCCAGGCGGGGTGGTGGGCGTGGACGATGACGAGGAACACGACGAGATCGAAGAGCAGGTGCACGCAGATGACGTACGTCAGCGACTTCGTCTTCGTGAAGATCCAGCCCTGGATGAGGGCGAACGGCAGCGTCAGAAGCGGTCCCCACGACTGGTAGCCGAGTTCCCAGAGGAACGACACGAAGACGATCGATTGCAGCGCGTTGGCGACCCAGAATGGGAAGTGCCGGAGGAGGAGCGTGAAGACCGTGCAGATGAAGAGCAGCTCGTCCCAGATGCCGACGAACCCGACCCCCACGAAGAGGCGCCCGATCTCGGACGCCGTGGAGACGGCTGGCCAGTTCTGGTAGACGCCTGACGTGATGAAGTAGAACGGCAGGATGATCCATCCGAGGACGAGGACCAGGCCGAGCCAGAGCTTCTCGAGCCGCGACCACGGGGTTCCGCGGCGTAGGGGGAAGCGCACAGCGTGGTCCTTGTACACCCACCTCGAGATGGCGTACGGGACGGCGACGGCGAGCGAGAGCACCGCGCCCATCACGAAGATGTTGCCCCAGGAGATGTCGGCCTTCATCGAGTGCAGGCTGATGATGCCCATGCCGATTCCGATGAGCAGGAGGTCGCGGCCGAGGCCCCGATCTGCGGCGAACCCGAGGGCGATTCCGGCGGCGAGCGGCAGATAGCCGAGGTTGTTCTCGAAGGCGAAGAGCACGGTGGCGCTGCAGACAACAAGGAGCGCCGCGAGAAGGTGCAGAAGCTTGACCCCCTGGGATGCACGTCGCGGGGTGTCGGTGACGGGCGGGTTCTGCGCTCGTTCGCTCATTCGCCTATCTTCGCAGGCCAAGTTGGACGGCCCATTTCACCGTTGAGGCCAAGTTGGCGGCCGAAATCTCGCCACCGATATAACGCTCCGGTAACTATCGCGGTATGCGCCACGATCCGCACGAGCGTAGGCGAGACGCTGGGTCGCGACCCGACAAATGCGCCGACTTTGGCGGAAAATCAAGCCTCTCAGGCGTTCCCCGGGGAATCCCCCTTGCTAGCGTTGACTCTCGGAGCAATCGCCGCCACACCGGTTCGGCGCCGCGATTCCCCGCGAAAGACCATCCCGGAGCGCTTGATCCGCTGCCTCAGTGAGGCAATCTCGATCGGCAGCGCGCGCCCCGGGGCGACTACCTGCGCCCAATTGCAATTCTGGCGCGGTTTTCGCCCGGAACTCCGCCGCCTCCGCGACCGCCTCTCCTCGGAGGCTGCGTCGCGATTCGCTGCGATCTTTCGCGTCCGATCCATCTACCGCAGGGAGAACGCGTGAACGACACAGCAGTGTCTGTGAAAGGCCTCACCAAGGTCTTCGGGCGCAAGCCCAAGGAAGCCGCGAAGCGTCTGAGCTCCGGAACGCCGAGATCTGAACTTGGCGCTGGAGTCACCGCGGCAGTCATCGACGCCACGTTCGATGTCAAGCAGGGCGAGATCTTCGTTGTCATGGGCCTGTCCGGCTCCGGCAAGTCCACCCTCATCCGCACCCTCAACGGTCTGCTCGAGCCCACGGCCGGCAGCATCGTCATCCACGGAACCGACCTCGCGACGGCCGACGCCGCGGAGGTTCGCAGTGTGCGCCAGAACCACGTCTCCATGGTGTTCCAGCACTTCGCGCTCTTCCCGCACCGCACGGTGCTCGAGAACGCTGCCTTCGGCCTCGAGGTGCAGGGTGTCCCCCGCGCCGAGCGCCTGGAGCGTGCCCGCAAGGTCCTCGACCGTGTGAGCCTCGGCCAGTGGGCAGACTCGCTCCCCTCCGAGCTGTCCGGTGGCATGCAGCAGCGTGTGGGCATCGCCCGCGCACTCACGGCCGAGACCGACATCCTGCTGATGGACGAAGCGTTCAGCGCGCTCGACCCGCTCATCCGGCGCGAAATGCAGGAAGAGCTTGTCGAGCTGCAGGCTGAGCTCGGCAAGACCATCATCTTCATCACGCACGACCTGAACGAGGCCATGTTCCTCGGTGACAGGATCGCCGTGATGCGCGACGGCGCCATCGTGCAGATCGGGACACCGGAGGAGATCCTCACCGACCCGGCAAACGACTACGTCGCCCAGTTCGTGCAGGATGTCGACCGTGCGCGTGTGCTCACGGCCGGCAGCGTCATGGAACCCGCCCGCGCAGTTGTCCCACAGAGCGCGGGACCCCGCGGCGCGCTTCGTGTCATGCGTGACACGCAGACAGGCGGAGCGTTCATCACCTCGACCGGCCGCAGGCTCGAAGGCGCTGTCATCGACCGCCACGTCATGCGCCTCGTGAAGGACGGCCAGCCCGACCTCGCGAGCGCCATCAAGCGAGACATCGCCATGGTCTCCCCGGAGACACCCCTCTCCGACCTGTTCGAGCTGTCGGTCGACTCGACGCTGCCGATCGCGGTTGTCGACGAGAACCAGCGCCTCCTCGGCGTCGTGCCGCGCGTCACGATCCTCGCGTCGCTCGCGAACGTGCCGAGCACAACGGGCCTGCTCCCGATCATCGACCCCGTCACGAGCGTCAGCCCGGCGGACATCGCAGAGACTCTCGAAGGGAGCCACGCATGATCGCGGCCACCGCACTCACGACCCTGCCAGCCACGTTCCGCTTGCCCCTCGGTGAGGGCGCTGAGGCCGTCGTCGATTGGCTGACCACCGCGCTCTCCGGCCTGTTCGCGATCATCCGCACGATCTTCCAGGGCATGTACGAGGGCGTCTACTGGGTGCTCGAGACTCCGCCGTTCTGGGCGATCCTCGTCGTCGTCGTCGCGATCGCGTTCTTCGCGAAGGGCTGGAAGCTCGCCGTCGGCAGCCTCATCGGCTTCCTGATCATCGTGGGCGTCAACCAGTGGGAGAACGCCATGGCGACGCTCGCGCTTGTGCTCGTCGCGAGCCTCTTGGCGATCCTCTTCAGCATCCCGCTCGGCATCTGGGCCGCGAAGTCGGACGCCGCCTCGAGCGCGATCAAGCCGGTGCTCGACTTCATGCAGACCATGCCAGCATTTGTGTACCTGATTCCGGCACTCATCCTCTTCCGCGTCGGCGTCGTGCCAGGCATCGTGGCGACGATCATCTTCGCCATGGCGCCAGGCGTGCGCATGACGGAGCTCGGCATCCGCGGCGTGGATAAAGAAGTGGTCGAGGCCGGCCGTGCGTTCGGCGCGACCCCTGGCCGCATCCTCCGCCAGATCCAGCTTCCCCTCGCGATGCCGTCGATCATGGCCGGCGTCAACCAGGTCATCATGCTCGCGCTCTCGATGGTGGTCATCGCCGGCATGGTCGGTGCTGGCGGACTTGGCGCCGCCGTGGTGCAGAGCCTCAACCGAATCGACGTGGCGCTCGGCTTCGAAGCGGGCATCTCAGTGGTCATCCTCGCAATGTTCCTCGACCGCGTGACGGCCGCCTTCGCCGGTCAGAAGCGGCGGGTTCCCTCGTTCCTCCGCTCGAAGCGCACCCAGCAGCGTGAAGCGGTCGGCGATGTCGAGCGGGTCGACACGACATCGACGCCCACTCGGGCTCCGGTAGCAGCCGGCTCCGCCTGATCCTCAGATTTCAACTCCCACACACCAGAAACGAAAGGACGCACATGCGTACCAAGAAACGAATCATCACCGGGATCGCGGCGGCTTCCGCTGCCGCACTCGCCCTCACCGGATGCGCAGGCGACACCGCCGCGGAGACGCTCGAGAACGGCGACCAGGCCGACGTCACGATCGCCGTGTTCAACGGTTGGGACGAGGGCATCGCCGCGTCCGAGCTGTGGAAGGCGATCCTCACGGAGCAGGGCTACGACGTGGAGCTCGAGTATGCGGACCCAGCTCCCGTCTTCTCCGGCCTCTCGACGGGCGACTACGACGTGACGCTCGACACGTGGCTGCCGATCACGCACTCCGACTTCGTCGAGGAGTACGGCGACAACATGGTGGATCTCGGCGCCTGGAACGACGAGGCTTCGCTGACCATCGCCGTCAACGAGGACTCCCCCATCACGTCGCTCGATGAGCTCGCTGGTGCCGCCGACCAGTTCGGCAACACGATCATCGGCATCGAGCCGGGTGCTGGCCTCACGCGCATCACGCAGGACGACGTCATCCCCGGCTACGGCCTCGAGGGACTGAACTACCAGACCTCGTCCACCGCCGCGATGCTCACCGAGCTGCAGACGGCGACGAACAACGGCGAGAACATCGTCGTGACGCTGTGGCGCCCGCACTGGGCCTACGACGCGTTCCCCGTCCGCGACCTTGAGGACCCCAAGGGCCTGCTGGGTGATGCCGAGGGCATCCACTCGTACGGCAAGCTCGACTTCGAGGAGACCCACCCGACGTTCGCGGGTTGGCTGAAGAACTTCAAGATGGACTCCGAGCAGCTCTACTCGCTCGAGAACCTCATGTTCAACGAGAACGACACCGACGACTACGGCCCCATCGTCGAGCAGTGGATCTCCGAGAACCAGGAGTACGTGGACTCGCTCACCGCGTAGTTCCCACGCTGCAGTGAAAGAGGCGGGCTGCTCCTGGAGCAGCCCGCCTCTTGGCGTCCCGGTCGGTCAGGCGATGCGCCCCTGCTGCGCCATGCGCGCCATGTCGGTGTCGATGACCATCTGCGCGTACTCGAGGGTCTCTGACGTGTACTGACCGGATGCACGAGCCAGGAGCATCGCACCCTGCTCGGCTTCCAGCATGAGACGGTAGAGCTCGCTGCGCTGAGCGAATTCGGAGCCGGGCTCGGCCGCGAGGTTCCCGACGAAGGAGTTGGCGAGTTCGCGGCGTCGCGCGAGCGTGTAGTCGACGAACTGGGGGTCGAACTTCTCACCGTCGGCACTCACGAGCTCTGGGTTCCGCAGCGCATCTTCGCCGGCCGAGACGATGACATCGGTAATCGCGGCGACCTCGCGCAGGCGGGCTACCTCATCGGGCCCTGGCACGCGCAGGACGCGGATGACCCACGGCAGGGTCCCGCCCATGCCGAGCAGCGAGACGATCGCGACGGTGAAGGCGATGAGGATGAGTTCTGCGCGGAAGGGCACGTCAAGTGGCAGCGACTGCGCGGCCGCGAGCGTGACGACCCCGCGCATCCCCGACCAGGCCAGCACGGCTCCGCCTCGCCAGCCGAGACCCTCTCGCGCCAGCGTCTCCCAGTCGGAACGTTGGTTCTCGATGCGGCGCTGGATGCCGCTTCGTCGTTTCTCGCTCGCCCGCGCCACCATCTCCGGCGAGTCGATGTTGGCGAGGAAGTCGTCTGCCTTGTCGAGGAGACCGACGGCGCGGCGCTGCTCGAGCCGCAGGGAGATGACAAGCGGCACGATGAAGAGTGCGCGCAGCACGGTGAGGGCGACGACGACGAGCAGGCCGATGCCGACACCGGCCCACACGTCGAGGCCTGCTTTCTCAACGTTCTCGATGATCCCCGAGATCTGCAGTCCCATGACGAGGAAGACGCCGTTCTCGAGCAGCAGCTGGATGGTGCGCCAGTTCATGCGCTCACTGATGCGGTCCTGCGCGCTGAGGTGTCGGGCGGACTTGTACCCCGTCACGAGACCGGCGACGACGACCGCGAGCACCCCGGATGCGTGGATCGACTCTGCGGGCAGGAACGCCAGGAACGGCACGACAAACGAGATGGCGGTCGTGAGGGTTGGCTGGTTGATGCGCGAGCGCGCCCAGACGGTCGCGAGGCCAACCGCGACGCCGATGATGATCGCGGCGAAGACGGCGAAGGCGAAGTCGCCGACGATCTCCACGAAGCTGAACGATCCGGCGATGGCGGCCACTGCGGAGCGCAGCAGGACGAGGGCTGTCGCGTCGTTGACGAGCCCCTCCCCCTCGAGCACCGTGACGAGCTTGGACGGCAGCCCGAGGCGCTTCCCGATCGACGTGGCGGCGACGGCGTCTGGCGGGCTCACGACGGCCCCGAGGGCGATCGCCGCCGCGAGGGGCAGCCCGGGGAGCAGCCACGTCAGCAGGAACCCGACGAGCACCGCGGAGATCACGACAAGCACGACCGAGAGGCCGGTTATGGCGCGCAAGTTGCGCCTGAAGTCGGTGACTGGGACGTTCACCGCTGCGGCGTACAGGATGGGTGGCAGGACGACGGCCAAGATCAGTTCCGGCTCGATCTCGATCTCGGGGAGCCCCGGGACGTAGCTCAAGACGACGCCGAGGATGACCAGGAGGATGGGCGCGGCGACGCCGATCTTGGTTGCGAGCCAGGTCCCGCCGACGACGAGGAGGACGCCGACAACGAGCAGCGGAGCGATGGATTCCATCCGAGGATGCTAACCCGAAACGAGCACCGAATCCCGACCAACTGGTTGGCGAAGCATCGTTCGCATCTTTTCGGGTGCAACCTTGCGGGAATCACTGAAGTAGATCTCGTGGTGCCGACCCGTCATGTGCAACCCCTGTGCCGGGATGAACTCGTCGTGCAGGCGAGCCAGGGTGGGCCCCTCATCGTCGTACGAGCCGCGGTGCATGGTCTGCACAACCAGCCCTTCCTCGAGCGGCTCGAAGCGCACCCGATCGAGCCAGCTTGGCGACTTCTTCGCCGCCACCCTTGCGACGGCCTCGTTGAATCGATGCTCGTCGATCCAGTCGGGCGTCATGAGCAGGAGCGTCCAGTTCCACCGCGACTTGTCGCGGGCATCCGTGAACGTCGCCATGTCGTCCGACCACCAGAGCCCCTCGAGCGGCATGACCGTGTAGTCGCGACCGAGTTCCTGCTTGCTCGCGAACTTCAACAAGTACGCCACCGGGTAGAGCGCCTCGACGGCGTTCGTGAACTCCGTCGACGTAT
The DNA here is from genome assembly GCF_002931075.1 of Pseudoclavibacter sp. AY1F1. Classification (GTDB taxonomy): domain Bacteria; phylum Actinomycetota; class Actinomycetes; order Actinomycetales; family Microbacteriaceae; genus Pseudoclavibacter. The sequence continues at coordinate 6,843 of NZ_PSTQ01000008.1, forward strand.
TCGGGTCGCCGTACCCGTCGACCATGAGGTACTGGAGCGGTGGCACCTCGACCACGCGGAATTCGCCGCTCTTCGCCTGGTAGCAGTCGAGCTCCTTCTTGAAGTCGATCTTGGAGGCGCCGGTCACACCGCTCCCTGACGAGCGCGGATGCGCTCGGGAAGCTCAGCCATGCGCTCGAACGTCTCCGCCCCCGCATCCTCGAGCCAGGCGCGCGGCGTGAGCCCCCCGGCGAAGCCGTAGGCGTGCATCCCCGCAGCAACCGCGGCCTGCACGCCGTACTTGCTGTCTTCGACGACGACGCACATCTCGGGGTCGACGCCCAGACGCTCGGCGGCGTGTAGGAACAGATCGGGTGCCGGCTTCCCGTGCTGGACTTCTGTCGCGCTGAAGATGCGCCCCTCGAAGCGCGGGTAGAGACCCGTGTGACCAAGCGTCTTGCTGAGCTTCGTGTGGTCGCCGCTCGACGCGACGCAGCTCGCGAGGCCGAGCTCATCCTGAATAACTGCGAGCGCCTCCGGGAGGCCCTCGACCGCCGTCAGCTCCGTGTCGAACGCCCGGAAGAGCGTCTCACGCTGAAGGTCGAACCACCCCTCTGGCACGGGACGCCCGAGCCCTTCCTGCAGCTTCTTCTCGAAGGTCGCCTGCGACGTGCCGAGGAAGCGAGACACGTGCTCGTCCTGCGTGAGGTCCCAGCCGAGCTCCGCGAGCATCTGCCGCTCGATGCGCACGGCGAGCACCTCACTGTCGACGAGCACTCCGTCACAGTCGAAGATGACGAGTTCGACGACGCTCATGCACCGACCGCTGGCAGTGTGCGCGTCGCGATGAGCTGCTGGTACCAGCGGCCCGAGTCCTTCCAGGTGCGCTCGAGCGTTTCGTAGTCAACGCGCAGGATGCCGAAGCGCATGTTGTAGCCGAACGCCCACTCGAAGTTGTCGAAGAGAGACCAGGCGAAGTAGCCACGCACGTCGGCCCCGGCGTCGATGGCGTCTGCGATGGCCGCGATGTGGTCGCGGTAGTAGGCGACGCGCTCCGGGTCGTGCACGAGGCCGTCCTCGCCGACGACATCGGGGAACGCGGCGCCGTTTTCGGTGACCATGAGCGCCTGCCCCGGATACCGCTCGCTGAGCGACACCAGCAGCTCGGTGAGGCCGTCGGGGAAGATGCTCCAGCCCATCGACGTATACGGCGCACCCTGGTCGACGAAGTCGATGTCGGTCACGCCGACCCAGGGGCTCGCCGCGGACTCGCCGTGCCCGTCGTTGCGTGAACGCTCACCCGTGCCGAGATACTTCTTGACGCGGAACGTCGTGTAGTAGTTCACCCCGAGCACGTCGATGCGCTGGTGGATGAGCTGCGTGTCACCCGGCAGCACAAACCACCAGTCCGTCACATCCCTCGTGTCGTGGATGAGGTCTTCGTCGTAGTGTCCGGAGAGCATCGGCCCGAGGAAGACCCGGTTGGCGAGCGCGTCGATCTGGCGCACCGCGTCGTGGTCGGCTGCCGACGCCGGGTCGTCCGGCCGGATGACGTGGAAGTTCAGGGTGACGGAGACGACGGCGTCTTCTCCGACAGCTTCGCGGATGGCGCGCGTCGCGAGTCCGTGCGCGAGGTTCAGGTGGTGGCAGGCGGCGAGAGCCGCCGCTGGCTCGGTGCGGCCGGGGGCGTGCACGCCGGACGCGTAACCGAGGTAGGCCGTGCAGAACGGCTCGTTGAGCGTTGACCACGTGTGCACACGATCGCCGAACTCCGCCGCCATCCGTGCCGCGTACTCCGCGAACGCGTACGAGGTGTTGCGGTTCGCCCAGCCTCCCTCGTCTTCGAGCTCCTGGGGCAGATCCCAGTGGTAGAGAGTGGCGACGGGCTTCACTCCAGCCGCGACGAGCGCGTCGAGGAGTTCGGAGTAGAAGCGGATGCCCTCCTCGTTGAACTCGCCTGAGCCGCCCGGCTGCACTCGCGACCAGGAAATCGAGAATCGGTACGCATCCAGCCCCATCTCGCGGATGGTCTCGATGTCTTCACGCCACCGGTGGTAGTGGTCGATGGCCACATCGCCCGTGTCGCCGCCCTCGACCTTGCCGGGCGTGTGCGAGAACGTGTCCCAGATCGAAGGAGTCCTCCCGCCTTCCGCGGCCCCGCCCTCGATCTGGTAGGAGGCGGTTGCAGAGCCCCAGACGAAATCGTCGGAGAAGACTCGAGGGGAAGAGGCCGTGGTGGATTCTGGCACGATGCTCCTTGGCTGAGTGGAACGCGCGTCGTCGCGCACGCCCACTCTAGCGAGCCTCCGCAACGCATCTCGGCGCATCCCACAGGCCCACGAAAAATGCACCCTCGTTCGAAAACGAAGGTGCATTTCTCGTGCGCTTGGGGCACAGAGTCACAACAGACTCGCCCCGGGAAACTTGCTAGCTGTCGTAGCGCTTCTTGTACGGGCGGTCACCCGAGTCGCGCGACGGGCCGCGGTCCGGCGTCAGCTCGATGAGCTTGCCGGAGATGCGGGTGCCGGTGAGCTTGTCGAGCACGTCGTTCGACAGATCGGCCGGCAGCTCCACAAGCGAGAAGCCGGGGCGGATGTCGATCGCGCCGAAGTCGTCGCGGCTGAGGCCACCCTCGTTCGCGAGCGCGCCCACGATCTGGCGGGGCTCCACCTTGTGGCGCTTGCCCACCGCGAGGCGGTACATGGCCATGGGCTTGCCGTTCGAGCGCGAACGGCGTGGTGCCCGCTCGCCGCCGTCGCGACCACCGCGGTCGCCGCCGCGCGAGCTGCCACGACTGTCGCCGCCGCCCTCGCGCTCACGGCGCTCCTTGCGCTCCGCCTGCTCGCGCTGGTTGCGCTCGAAGCGCTCCTTGCGTTCGGCTTCGGCGTCGAGCAGCAACGGCGTCTCACCCTGGGCGACGATCGCGAGTGCCGCGGCGACATCGGACTCCGGCACGTCGTGGTGACGGACGTAGTGCTCGATGATGTCGCGGAACTTCTCGACGCGGTCGGTCTGCGTGAGCGCCTCGCTGATGGCGTCGTCGAAGCGCGTGAGGCGCGTCGTGTTGACGTCGTCGACGCTGGGGAGCTGCATCTGCGTGAGCTCCTGCTTGGTGGCCTTTTCGATCTGGCCGAGCAGGTAGCGCTCACGCGGGGTGATGAAGCTGATGGCGTCGCCCGTGCGACCCGCGCGCCCCGTGCGGCCGATGCGGTGCACGTACGACTCGGTGTCGGTGGGGATGTCGAAGTTCACGACGTGGCTGATGCGCTCGACGTCGAGGCCGCGCGCGGCGACATCGGTGGCGACGAGGATGTCGAGCTTGCCCGACTTCAGCTGGTTGACGGTGCGCTCGCGCTGCACTTGCGCCACGTCGCCGTTGATGGCTGCAGCGGAGTACCCGCGGGCTCGGAGCTTCTCAGCGAGGCCTTCTGTCTCGTTCTTCGTGCGAACGAAGATGATCATTCCCTCGAAGTTCTCGACCTCGAGGATGCGCGTGAGCGCGTCGACCTTCTGCGCGTAGCTCACGATGAGGTACCGCTGGGTGATCGTCGACGAGGTCGTGGTCTTGGTCTTGACCGTGATCTCGGCGGGATCGTTGAGGTACTTCTTGGAGATGCGGCGGATCTGGGATGGCATGGTCGCGGAGAACAGCGCGACCTGCTTCGTATCAGGAGTGTCGGCGAGGATCGTCTCGACGTCCTCCGCGAAGCCCATCTTGAGCATCTCGTCGGCCTCGTCGAGCACGAGGAACTTGAGCTCGCTCAGGTCGAGCGTGCCCTTCGAGAGGTGGTCCATGATGCGACCGGGGGTTCCGACGACGATGTGCACGCCGCGGCGGAGCGCGGAGAGCTGGACGCCGTAGCCCTGGCCGCCGTAGATGGGGAGAACGTGCACGCCGCGCATGCGCGCCGCGTACTTCTCGAACGCCTCACACACCTGGAGTGCGAGTTCGCGGGTCGGGGCGAGCACAAGCGCCTGAGGCGTCTTCTGGTCGACGTCGAGCTGGGCGAGGATGGGCAGCGCGAACGCGGCGGTCTTGCCGGTTCCCGTCTGGGCGAGGCCGACGACGTCGCGGCCTTCGAGGAGGGTGGGGATCGTCGCGGCCTGGATGGCGGACGGCGTCTCGTACCCGACGTCGCTGAGGACCTTGAGTACGGGCCCGTCAAGACCGAGATCGGCGAATGTAGGCGCGGCCTGGGCCTCTTCGGAGGGAGCCTCGGCCTCGGTCTGAACGGAAGAATTGCTAGAAGTCACGCTTTAGACTAGTCGTTTCTGTAGATTTTTGGGCAGTTTCAACTCTGAGTATCGCATCAAGGACTGATCGAAGCAGGTCCGGGCGATTCGCGTCTCTCCCCCAGCGCACGAGTGCGTGGGCGTTGAGGCCGTCGATCATGCCGAGGATCTGCCACGCGACGGCATCCGCCACCCCGTCGCGGACGCTGAATTCTCCGGCCGAACTGCCGTCGACGATGATGCGCGTGATGGCTGCGTGCCATCGGTCCATCTCGGCCCGCACCCCCTCGGCGAGCGTGTCGTTGCGGCGTCCGAGCGACCACCCGTCGACCCACGCGAGGGTCACGGCGTCGCGACTGCCGTCGAGGAGGGTGCTGACGAGCAGGTCGAGCTTCTCGGCGGCGGACGCGACAGGCGAGAGCTGCACCTCGAGGTCATCGAGCTCGCCGCCCACGATTGCCCTGAATGTGGAGGTGACGAGCTCGTCCATGTTGGGTTCGTAGTGGGCGACGAGGGCTGGCGCGACGCCGATGCGCGTCGCGACGGCGCGCAGGGTGACACCTGCGAGCCCTTCTTCGAGGGCGAGTGCGATTGCGGCCGCGGTGATGTCGGCGCGACGCTCGGCTGCTGGCTTCCTGATGGCTCTTGACACGATGTCTCGAGTCTACGTACTCTTCGAGCACTTGTTGATCACTTGATCAACAGAGGCTGTATCGACCTGGAGGACCCGGACATGGCTTGGAAGATGCCCGCCGAGACGGCGCCGCACGATCGCACCTGGATGGCCTTCCCCCGCGAAGGGATCACGCTCGGCGACACCGCCGCGCAGCGCGAAGCAGGCTACGCCGCCTGGACAGCCGTCGCCCACGCCGTCGCGCGCTTCGAGCCCGTCACCATGGTCGTCGACCCGAGCGAGCTCGCCCGCGCCCGACGCATGCTCGGCGAGGAGATCGAGATTCTCGAGGCCCCACTCGACGAGTTCTGGATGCGCGACATCGGCCCCACGTTCGTCACCGACGACAACCGGCCCGGCGTGCTCGGCGCCGTCGACTGGATCTTCAACGGCTGGGGCGCCCCGGCCTGGGCGGAGTGGCAGAAGTCGGCGGGCATTGGTCGCTTCGTCGCGGAGGCCAGCGGCGCCGAGCTCGTGAGCTCGCTCCTCGTGAACGAGGGCGGCGGCATCCATGTCGACGGCGAGGGAACTGTCCTCGCGACTGAAACGGTGCAGCTCGATCCACGCAGGAACCCGCTCGCAGACAAGACGCGAGTCGAGGCCGAGTTCGCACGGACGCTCGGCACCACGCGCACGATCTGGCTGCCGCGCGGACTCACCCGCGACTATGACGAGTTCGGCACGAACGGGCACGTCGACATCGTCGCCACACTCACCGCTCCCGGCACCCTGCTGCTGCACGAGCAGCTCGACCCGGAGCATCCAGACCACGCGGTTGTCGCCGAACTGCGCGAGCACCTCTCCGGCCAGCGGGACGCGGCTGGCCGGAAGCTCGAGGTCGTCGGCATCCCTGCGCCGAGCACGCTGCGCGACGAGGAGGGGTTCGTCGACTGGAGCTACGTCAACCATCTCGTCACGAACGACGGCGTCGTCGCGTGCGGCTTCGACGACGAGGCGGCGGATGCGCGGGCGCGCGAGGTGCTCGAGTCCGTCTACCCGGGGCGCACGGTCGTCTCAGTCGACGCCCGCGAGCTGTTCGCGCGTGGCGGCGGCATCCACTGCATCACGCAGCAGCAGCCAAGCCTCAGCCCCTCGACTGCAGACGGAGGCCGGCCATGACCTTCGACGTCGTGGAAGCGAGCATCGCCCAGCTGCGTGAGGCGCTCGAGAACGGCGGGGTCACGAGCGCGGGTCTCGTCGAGGCGTACCAGGCGCGCATCGCGGCCTTCGACGCCGCGGGGCCCAAGCTCAACTCGGTGGTCGTCGCGAACCCCTCCGCGCTCGAGGAGGCGCACGCCTCTGACGAGCGACGCGCCAACGGCAGCCCGCTCGGGCCGCTCGACGGGATTCCGTACACGGCGAAGGACAGCTACCTCGTCGAGGGCCTGACCGCCGCATCCGGGAGCCCCGCGTTCGCGGACCTCGTCGCCCAGCGCGACGCCTTCACGATCGAGCGCCTCCGCGCCGGCGGCGCGATCTGCCTCGGCCTCACGAACATGCCGCCCATGGCCAACGGCGGCATGCAGCGCGGCGAGTACGGCCGAGCCGAGAGCCCGTACAACGCGGCGTTCCTCACAAGCGCATTCGGGTCCGGCTCCTCGAACGGCTCCGGCACCGCGACGGCCGCGAGCTTCGCGGCGTTCGGTCTCGGCGAGGAGACGTGGTCGAGCGGCCGCGCGCCCGCCTCGAACAACGCGCTGTGCGCCTACACGCCCTCGCGAGGCGTCATCTCCGTGCGCGGCAACTGGCCACTCGTGCCGACCATGGACGTCGTCGTGCCCCACTCGAGGTCGATGGCCGACCTGCTCGAGGTGCTCGACGTCGTCGTCGCCGACGATGCCGAGACGCGAGGCGACTTCTGGCGCGCGCAGCCCTGGGTGCGCATCCCCCGCTCCTCCGAGGTACGGCCGGCCTCGTATGTGGCCATGTTGCCGTCCAACCAGGCGGATGCGCGGGCGACGCTCGCCGGCACCCGCATCGGCGTGCCTCGCATGTACATTAACGCCGACCCGGAAGCCGGGACGGCGGAGAAGCCCGGGATCGGGGGCCCTACCGGCCAGAGGATCGACACGCGTCGATCCATCATCGAGCTGTGGGAGTCGGCCCGTGCCGACCTGGAAGCCGCCGGTGCCACGGTCGTGGAGGTCGACTTCCCCGTCGTCTCGAACTACGAGGGCGATCGGCCAGGAGCCCCGAACATCTTCACGCGGGGCCTCGTCACACCCGAGTACCTGCAGCGAGAGATCGTCGACCTGTCGGCGTGGGGCTGGGACGATTTCCTCGCCGCGAACGGCGACCCGCAGTTGAACTCGCTCACGCAGGTCGACGGCACACGCATCTTCCCGCACCCGGACGGTGCCCTCCCCGACCGTTACACGGGCTTCGACGACGACATCGCGACGTACCCGGACCACGTCCGCGAGCATCCTGTCGCGTCGTTCACGGACATCCCGGAGCTCGCCGACGGCGTGCGCGGGCTCGAGGAGACACGACGCCTCGACCTCGAGGACTGGCTCGTCTCCGAGCGCATCGACGCCGTCGCCTTCCCGGCCGTCGCAGATGTCGGGCCGGCCGATATGGACGTCAACGAGTCCTCCGCCGACCTCGGCTGGCGCAATGGAGTGTGGGTCGCGAACGGCAACCTCGCTATCCGGCACCTCGGCATCCCGACCGTGACCGTGCCGATGGGCACGACCTCCGACATCGGGATGCCTGTCGGCCTGACCTTCGCTGGCCGGGCCTACGACGACACGTCGCTTCTGCGGATGGCGGCAGCCTTCGAGGCGACCGGCGAACGCCGCACGGAGCCCCCGCGCACGCCTCGCCTCTGATTCCACGTCGGGCGACTCGAGCTCAGCTGCGCACAGAATTGTGGCGTGATGCGCTTGCCGCATTCGGGCATCGCACCACGCCACAACCCTGCAGCCGTGTCAGCCTGCAGCAGCGAAAACGCTACTTCTGCGGCTTGACGATCGCAAGAGCGCCGGTCTCCGCGAACTCGCGCTCGACGTCGTCGTCGGTCGCGCTTCCCGGCTTGTGCGTCAGCAGGCTGACGACGACCGATACGACGAGGTTCAGGATGAACCCCGGGATGATCTCGTACAAGTCAGTGCCAAGTGCTGACCAGATGAAGACCGTCGCAGCACCGGTCACCATGCCCGCCAACGCACCCCAGTTGGTGAGCTTCTTCCAATACAGGCTGAGCAGAATGATCGGGCCGAAGGCGGCACCGAACCCGGCCCACGCGAAGCCGACAAGCGCGAGGATCGAATCCGAGGGGTTGAGGGCGAGGATGCCGGCCACGATGGCGACACCGAGCACACCTCCACGACCTGCGAGCACCAGAGTCTTCGCGCTTGGCTTGCGCTTCGCGACCACCATGAACAGATCTTCGACGAGCGCGGAAGAGCAGACGATGAGCTGGCTCGAGATGGTGCTCATGATGGCCGCGAGCACTGCGGCGAGAATGAATCCGCTGACCAGCGGGTGGAACAGAACCTGTGCCATGAGGAGCACGACCGTCTCAGGGTCCGAGACGTCCACTCCGTTCTCCTGCACGTACGCGACGGCCACGAGTCCCGCGATGACTGCGCCGAGAAGCGACAGGAACATCCACGAGATGCCGATGCGTCGCCCTGCGATCGCTGAATGCGAGTCACGCAGCGCCATGAAGCGCACGATGATATGCGGCTGTCCGACGTAGCCGAGGCCCCAGCCGAGCGCCGAGATGATGCCGATGATGACGGGCCAGCTCAGCTCCTCCGGGATGAGACCCGTGTGATCGACGCCAGAGGCGACAATGGCTTCGCTCACGCCGCCGAAACCTCCGAGGGAGATGATCGCGACTACGGGGATCGCAAGGAGGGCGAGCAGCATCATCATGCCCTGCACGACATCTGTGAACGTTGCACCGAGGAAGCCGCCGAAAAGCGTGTAGGCGAGTGTCACTCCTGCCACGAGGAGCATCCCCGTCAGGTAGTCGCCGTCGAAACTGCTCTCGAAGAACACGCCACCGGCCACCATGCCAGATGAGATGTAGAACGTGAAGAAGACGAGGATCACGAGGCCGCTGGCTATCCGCAGTGCCCGCGATTTGTCGTGCAGGCGGTTCTCGAAGTAGCTCGGAACCGTGATCGAGTTGTTCGCGACCTCTGTGTAGGCGCGCAGCCGCGGTGCGACGAATCGCCAGTTGAGGTACGCGCCGATGAGGAGGCCGATACCGATCCACGCTTCGAAGAGGCCAGAGACGAAGATGGCCCCCGGGAGGCCCATCATGAGCCAGCCGGACATGTCGGAGGCACCAGCGCTCAGTGCTGCCGTGCCCGGACTCAGGCTTCGTCCCCCGAGCATGTAGTCCTCGTGGTCCTTGGTCTGGCGGAACGCGTAGAGGCCAATGCCCACCATCGCCGCGAAATAGATCGCGAGAGCGATGAGCTGGAAGGTCAGATCGGACATCGGCGGTGACTCCTTCTGGAAGCGACGCGCCTACCCCTGTGGATGCGCGACCTTCTCAGTGTCACTGGCATAAACGTGAACGAATAGCGAAGATATTCGAAACGAACTTGTCGATGTCTTCGAAAGGTTGCTTGTCATGTGGGATCTGCGACGACTCCGACTGCTCCGTGAGCTGCAACTCCGCGGAACGATCACGGCGGTCGCGACGTCGCTGAATTTCAGTGCATCGACCGTCTCGCATCAGCTCGCGCAGCTGCAGCGCGAAGTGGGCGTGACACTCCTCGAGCAGGACGGCAGGCGGGTGCGTCTGACGCCGCAGGGCGTGACGCTTGCCGAGCACGCGGCCCTTGTCCTCGACCTCGAGGCGCGCACGCGCGACGAGCTCGCGTCTCAACGTGACGGCGCCGAGCCCGTGCGCGTCGCCGCCCTGGAGTCCGTGGTGCGGTCGCTCCTGCCCCGGGCGCTCACGCTGCTCGGGCGGGCGAACCCGGAGTTGCGAGTCGAGGTCGACGCCGTCTCGCCAGAAGAGGGGCTCTTCGAACTGGGAGCCCACCGCTACGACCTCGTGGTCGCCGAAGAGTATCCGGGGCACACGCGTCCGCACGTGGACGGCATCGAGCGGGAAGTGCTCGGCTTCGACGCGATAGCACTCGCGACCGCCGAATCGAGTGGGGCGGCGTCCATCGCGGACGTGCGGCACACACCCTGGGTGATGGAACCGCCCGGAACTGCCGCACGGGAGTGGGCCGAGCAGCAGTGCAGAGCGGCGGGTTTCGAACCGGAGGTCCGGTATGTGGCGAGCGACCTCCACACGCACCTGAGGCTCATTGCGGCGGGCCACGCGGTCGGTCTCGTCTCGGAACTCGTGGGTGTCGACGCGGGCCGGGGCCTGCGCTTCCTTGATCTCCCCGGCAGACCTCACCGCGACATCTTCACGGCGACGCGCGCCGTGCTCCGGGACCGCTTGGGCGTCGGGCTCGTGCGGGACGCGCTCGGCGATGCCTTCTCGGAACTGGTCGCGCGGTCTGACAGAAACGGACGCGCCCCGACTCCGAGGTAGCCGATCAGGCGACCGTGTCCAGGCGATGCTGAAGATCCGGCGCTGGGACCCACGCGTGACGACGACCTTGTCTCGCTGGAACGAAAAGGCCCCGCGAAGTGAGGTCACCTGCAGTGCACGAAGCTCTCAGGAACGACTGCGCGTCCTTCGACGGGGCCTGCTTCAGGATGCGCGAAATGGTGAGGAACTCAGTGAGCCAGGATGATCTGCGCAGCGGGGACTAGTGGGTGCCGGGGCGCGGGGTCTCGGTCCCGGTAGGGGTGGGCTCGCCTGCGATGACGGCCTTTGGCTTCTTCGGCAGGATGCGGCCGACAAGCAGCGTGATGCCGACGACGACCAATCCGACCGCGAGTCCGACGACGGCCGAGATGAGGGTGTCGACGAGCCACACGACAACGGGGCCCGTGTTGATGAGCGCGTGCTCGATCTCGTGCAGCAGGACGGCCGGCGCGTGGAAGCCGACCTCACCGACGTTGATGATGACGAGGTGGCCGCCGACCCACAGCATGGCGACGGTGCCGACGATGCTGATGAAACGGAACACGGCGGGCATCGAGCGGACGATGCGCACGCCGAGGTGACGCGTGCGTCGGTCGCTGCGGGTCGCCATGTGCAGGCCGATGTCGTCGATCTTGACGAGCAGCGCGACGGCGCCGTAGACGAGGGCGGTCATGGCGAGCGCGATGACAACAAGCGCGGCCAGGCGCATCCAGAACCCGAGGTCTGGGTCGAGGTTGGACAGCGAGATGAGCATGATCTCGGTCGAGAGGATGAGGTCGGTGCGCACCGCCCCGGAGACGAGCTTCTTCTCGTCGCGCGGGTGATCCTCGTCGAGCGCGTGATGGTGCCCGAACCATTCGGTCACCTTCTCCGCACCCTCGAAGCACAGGTACACGCCGCCGATGATGAGGAGGAACGGCAGCACCCACGGCGCGAACGCTGTCAGGAGCAGCGCGATCGGGATGATGATCACGAACTTGTTGAAGAGGCTGCCCTTGGCGATGTTCCAGACGACGGGGAGCTCGCGGGCGGGCGTGATGCCCTGCACGTACTGCGGCGTGACGGCGGCGTCGTCGATGACCACACCCGCCGACTTGGCCGAGGCCTTGAGCGCGGCGGTGAGGATGTCGTCGACGACGGCAAGCAGGCCTACGGGCACGGTGTTCTCCTAGGTGTTCAGGCGCCACGCGAAACGCGGCAGACAGAGCTTACCCGGGCCGTGCGAATACGGGCAGGTCACGACGAATGCGCGTTCATGTTTCTTGGCAGCTCTGGCGGTATCGCCGCGAGCAGCTGCCTCGTGTACTCCTGCTTCGGGGCACCGAAGATCTCCCCGGCTGGCGCGTGCTCGACGACCTGTCCACGTTGCATCACCAGCACGTCGTGGCTCATCTCCTCGACGATCGCGAGGTCGTGCGCGATGAAGAGGTAGCTGAGCGACAGCTCACCCTGGAGTCTGCGCAGCAGTTCCAGCACGCGTGACTGGATCGACACATCCAGCGACGCGGTCGACTCGTCGAGGATGACGACGTCGGGCTCGAGCGCGAGTGCCCGCGCGATCGAGACGCGCTGACGCTGCCCGCCGGAAAGTTCGTGCGGGTACCGCCCGATGAAATCCCGGGGAAGCTCCACGAGGTCGAACAGCTCCTCGATGCGCGCGGACCGTGAGCCGCCGGCCGGGAGACGGTGCACTCGAAGCGGTTCCGCGACCGACTGACCGACGGACATGCGGGGGTCCAGCGACGAGAATGGGTCCTGGAAGACCATGGCGATGCGGCGCCTGAGCTGGTTGTCGGCCTTCAGCACGTCGAGTCCAGCGAGCGTCGCCGTGCCGCCCGTCGGTTTCACGAGCCCCGTGAGCGCGTTCGCGATGGTCGACTTCCCTGAGCCCGACTCCCCTACGATGCCGAGCGTCGTCCCTTGTCGCAGCCCGAACGAGACGCCGTCGACGGCGTGCACGTGGCTGCGGCCCTTCGGGGTTTGAATCGGGAAGCGTACGTCGAGGTCGGTGACCTGCAGGAGGACCTTCGCGTCGACCCTGGCCGGTGCCGGCTTGGCCTTGCCGAGCCTGGGTCTCGCCGCGAGCAGCTCCCGGGTGTAGGGATGCTGCGGGTCAGTGACGAGGTCGACGGCGCTCCGTCGCTCGACGGCCTCGCCGTGGCGCATGACAAGCACCTCGTCGGCGACCTGCGAGATGACGCCCATGTCGTGGCTGATCCAGACGACCGCAGTTCCGTGCTCATGCTGGAGCGTGCGCACGAGCTCGATGATCTGCGCCTGCGTGGTCACATCCAGCGCTGTTGTCGGCTCGTCAGCGACCAGAAGTCCCGGGTCGCAGGACAACGCGATCGCGATCATGACGCGCTGCCGCTGACCGCCGGAGAGCTCGTGCGGGTAGGCGTTGAAGCGCGCCTCAGGCGCGGGGATGCCAACCGACTCGAGGAGCTCGATGGCCTTGGTCCGGGATGCTCCCCGTGAGAGGCGCCGGTGCGTTTCCAGCGACTCGGTGAGCTGACGGCCGAGCGTGAGCAGCGGGTTGAGCGACGTGCTCGGATCCTGGAAGACGAAGCCGATCCCGTTGCCGTGCACGCTCCGCAGCGTTCGGGCGGAGGCACCGACGAGCTCGACCTGTCCGAGCTTCGGATCGACGAGTGTGCTGGTGCCCGTGACGCGCGCACCCGGCGCATCCAGCAGCCCGGTCGCGGCGAGGACGGTCATGGACTTGCCGGAGCCAGACTCCCCCACGATACCGAGGGTGCCCCCCGGTTCGATCGAGAAGTCGAGGCCTCGGACGATCTCCTTGCGCCCGATGGAGACCCGAAGGTCGGCGACGCGGAGTGCGGGAGCGGTCATCGCTTCCTCCTTGACTCGATGAGGGTGCGCTGCTTGGGGTCGAGGACGTCTCGCATCCCGTCGCCGAGCAGATTGAAGGAGAGTGCCGTGACGAAGATCGCGGCTCCCGGGAACAGGCTCATCCACCACGCCTGGCTGATGAAGCCCTGCGCGGCGAAGAGCATGCCACCCCAGGAGGGGGCTGGCGGCTGAATACCGAGGCCGAGGAAGGAGAGCGCCGACTCGGCGAGGATCGCGAACGCCAGGGAGAGGGAGGTCTGCACGATGATCGGCCCCGTGATGTTCGGCAGCACGTGACGCCCGAGGATGCTCGCCCATGGCGTGCCCATCGTGCGGGAGACCTGCACGTACGGCTCGACCCGCACGGAGAGTGTGCTCGCCCGAGCGACTCTCGCGAAGATGGGCGTGTAGACGATGCCGATGGCCAGCATGGTCGTCGCGAGCCCGGGGGCCAGGATCGCGACGATGGCAAGGGCGAGCAGCAGGACAGGGAACGCGAACATGACGTCGACGAGGCGCATGAGGACGGTGTCGAGGAGGCCGCCCGCGTAGCCGGAGATGACGCCGACGAGCACGCCGACGACAAACGCGAACGCGACGGAGACGAACGCGACCTGCAATGAGACGCCGGACGCGATCATCACACGACTCAGCACATCCCGTCCGAGGTCGTCGGTGCCGAACCAGTGCGCGGCGCTCGGCGGCTGAAGCTGGTTCGACACGTCGACGTCGTTGACGCCGTACGGCGCGATCCACGGGCCGAGCAGGGCGACGAACACAACGATGAAGAGGAGGACCGCGCTGACGACCGTCACCGGGTTGCTGAGGAGGAGGCGCCAGGCGGCGACGCGAGTCCGCTCCTCTGGTGCCGGGAGACCGGATGCGGACTGCTGCGTGGCTGCTGGGTTCTGCGCAGCTTCTGGGTTCTGCGCAGCTTCTGGGTTCTGTGCGGTCATGAGAGCCGGATCCTCGGGTCGACGAGCGCGTAGAGCACATCGACGACGAAGTTCACGGCGAGGAACATCACGGCGATGAGCAGCACGGAGCCCTGGATGAGCGGGTAGTCCCTGGAGGAGACGGCGTCGTAGACGAGACGCCCGAGTCCCGGCCAGGCGAAGACGACCTCGACGACGATGACGCCACCGAGGATCGTGGCGAGCTGGATCCCGGCGATCGTGAGGACGGGGACAAGGGCGTTGCGGACGATGTGGCGCATGGTCACCGTCCAGGCAGAGAGACCCTTGGACCTGGCCGTCCTGACGTACCCCATGGAGGCGACTTCGAGCACGGCCGAGCGGATGTAGCGCGTCATGATGGCTCCCGCGACGAGGCCGACTGTGAGTCCAGGCAGGAGCACGTGCCTAGCCCAGTCGCCCGGGTCCTCGCTGATCGACGAGTAGCCGCTCGAAGGCAGCCACCCCAGGGTCGACGAGAACAGTCCGATGAGGAGCATGCCCATCCAGAAGTCTGGAATGGAGACACCGAATTGGCTGGTGACGCGTATGATCCCATCGCTGAGACGCCCTTCCCTCAGCGCCGACCAGATTCCGGCGGGCACGGAGATGAGGAGCGCGATCACGAGCCCGACGCCGGCGAGCGAGAGCGTCGCCGGAAGGCGCTCGAGCAGGGTTGTCGTCACGGCGTCTCCGTTACGGAAGCTGACACCGAGGTTGCCGGAGAGCGCGTTGCCGACGTACGAGAAGAACTGCTCGAGGATGGGCCTGTCCAGACCGGATGCCGCGCGGAGCGCGTCGTACGCCTCTTGCGTGTACCTCGTGCCGAGCGCCAGCCGAACTGGGTCGCCCGGCACGAAGTGCACAAGGGAGAAGACGACAACAAGGACTCCGAGCAGCACGATCGCCGAGTAGAGCAGGCGCCAGCCGAGGAACGCGGCGATGGAGCCGAACGACATTCTCATTGGGTTTTCCCCTCGTAGACCCGTGTTCTGGGGTGCGGTGCGGCGTGAGCTACGGCGTCAGCGTGGCGTCGCGGAATCGCGTCGCCCGGTCTGCCCGTGCCTCGTAGTCGCTGAGGCTGGGGCTCCACACCTGGATCACCGACGGGTTGTACAGGTAGATGTAGCTGGCGTCGTCGGCGATGATCGTCGCGGCTTGCGCGTATTGCTCTTTGCGCTTGGCCTGATCAGTCTCGGTGCGAGCCGCATCGAGCAGCTTGTCGACTTCGGGGTTCGAGTACTTCTGTGCGTTGCTGCCGCCCGAGCTGTGGTGCTGCGAGTAGTAGAAGTCGTCCGGGTCGATGTTGCCGAGCCAGCCCATCATGAGCATGTCGAAGTTGCCGGAGTTCTGCTCGTCGAGCCAGGTCGAGAAGTCAGGCTGTCTGATCTCGACCGTGATGCCGAGCGGCTCGAGGTTGGATGCGATGATCTGCGCGGCAGTGACGGTCTCCGGGTACTCGCTCGTCGCGAGGAGGTCGAGTGTTCCGCCGGCGAAGCCTGCTTCGGCGAGCAGACGCTTCGATTCTTCGATGTCGGTCGAGTACTTGTTGTATTCCGTGTACCAGACGCTGTCCTCTGGGATCGCGAGCTGGTTGGCCTGGGCGGTCCCGTAGCTGACGGCCTGCACGATCGCGTCGCGATCGATGGCGTAGGCGATCGCCTGCCGAACCCGAGGATCCTTCCACTGTTCCTTGCCCTCGTTGAGCGCGAGGTACCAGTAGTCGCTCGACGGGCTCTGCCCCAGCTCGATGGAGTCGTCGCCGCTGAGCTCCGCAACCTGCTGCGTCGGAACCACGTCGGTCCACTCGATCTCGCCGCTCTTGAGGGCCGCGAGTGCCGTCGAGGGCTCCGAGATGAACTGGAATTCGACGCCGCCGATGCTTGGTGCACCGTCCCAGTAGTCGGCGTTGGAGGCGAGCTCGATGCTGTCGCCGCTTGTGTAGTTCGCGAGCGAGAAGGGGCCGGTGCCGATGGGCTTGTTCGCGATCTCACCGGACTCGACGTTGGCCTGCTCGACGATCGCCATGCCCTTGAAGCCGCCGAGGTTGGACAGCAGGTTCGGGGTGGGCTGCGAGACGGTCACGACAACCGTCGAGTCGTCTGGCGCCTCGATGTTCGTGACGGCGTCGAACTTCCAGGCGTTGGAGAGCTCTTCGTCGATGATGCGGTTGTACGAGTAGACGACATCTTCGCTCGTGAAGTCGGACCCGTCGTGGAATGTGACCCCGTCGCGGAGCTTGAAGGTCCACGTCAGCTGATCTTCGCTCGTCTCCCATGACTCCGCGAGCGCCGGCTGCATCTCGAGATTCTCGTCCGGCTCGACAAGGGTGTCGTAGACGTTCTCGAGGACCTGGAACGAGAAGTAGGAGGAGGTCTTGTGGGGGTCGAGCTGGTCCGGCTCACCACCGATCGCGGCGTGCAGCACCTCACCCTCGACGGTATCTCCGCCGCCGATGTCGACACTCTCACCGGCCGAGCATCCGCTCAAGACGAGGAGCGCGCCGATGGCCGCGGCTCCGATCCCAGCACGTCGTCGTTGCATGGTGCACTCCACTTCGATCATTTTCGTGAATGTTTCATCAGTATGTGGCACGCTTGGGCGAGGTACAAGACCGCCGGGCGGTCGAAACAGGATCGTCACAAACGGTCCCGGCCCGCGGGATTGCCCATCCTGTAGCCCACCAGCAGAGACGAGGACACCATGACTTTCACGCTCTTGGCGCTTGATCGCGCGGCTGGCCTCCTCGGTGCAGTGACCGCCAGCCGCTCGCTGGCGGTGGGCAACGCAGTGCTGGCCATAGACCCCGCCGTCGGTGCCGTCGCGAGTCAGGCATGGACAAACCGTGCCCTCCGGGGCCGCATGCTCGACGCCCTGGCGGCGGGCGAGTCACCCGAAGCTGTCGTTCGTCGCGTCACCGAATGGGACGAGCAACCGGAGCTTCGGCAGACCGCGGTGCTCGACCTCACCGGAAGAACCGGCGCGTGGGTAGGAAGCCAGACGAGCGCGTGGACGGGCCAGCGGCAGGGCCTCGACTATGTGACCGTCGGCAACCTGCTGACGGGACAGGACGTCCTCGACGCGGTTGCCGACTCGTTCGAACGCGGCGGCGCTGAAGCTGGGGACTCCGACACCTCGAAATCGGGCGCAGTCGCCGCATTCGCGCGTCGACTCATTGCGGCGCTCCAGGCGGGTCAAGGTGCTGGCGGAGACGCGCGCGGCAGACAGAGCGCGGCGGTGCTCGTCGCGCGACGGCAGGAGCTCCGCGCGCATCCAGCGGAGTTCGCGATCGACCTGCGGGTTGACGACCATCCGCACCCGGTTGCTGAGCTCGAGCGTCTCCTCGAGTTGCGCATCCGCGACCTCGACGAGGACCTCGCCTCCGGCGCTCGGGCCGCTGTGGAGCCGGAAGCCATAGCCGGAACCTAGCGCTCGAACGGGCTCACGGCCCCGATGACAACAGTCTCCCCGTCGTGCTCGTTCGACCACCAGTGGGCGGTCGAGCATGCGTAGGTCGCGGTGTCCCCAGCATCGAGGACAACTTCCTCTTCACCGTGCACCACCATGAGACGCCCGGACAGCACTGTGACGCTCTCCGTCCCGATGTGCCGAAACGGGCGACCCGCGTTCGTGAAGCGAGGCGGAAGGACCGAACGGATGAGCTGCAGCGTCGACTCGCTGCGGGGCGTCAGCAGCTCGCGCACGGCGCGCTCGTCCTCGGGTACGTCAGTCGGCGTCGGCAACCTGAGCCGCCGGTCAGAGGTGACCACGGCGAAGTCGGGGGCAGAGGGCTCCAAAAGCTGGGTGATCGGCACCCCGAGGGCCGCCGCCAGGCGCTGAATCGATCCGAGAGACGGGTTTCCGATGCCGCGCTCGAGCTGACTGACGAGCCCGAGACTTACCCCAGCCTGCTTCGCGAGCGCGTGCACCGACAGGTCCAGGCGTTTGCGCCCCGCCCGCACGGCCAGCCCGAGCGAGGTGACCGCGAACTGCTCGTCGTCCTCGGAAGCTCGGGGGTCTGCCATGTCGCGAGTCTACCGACGGCTCAGCCGATCAGATCGGAACGCACTGCAGGAAGGTGTACGTGAGCGGGCACGGCACCGAGGTGACCGTAAGAACCGAGGACGGCGTGCATCTTGCCGAGTTGGTGCTGTCTGCCCGGAAGTCGATGAACGATCCCGCAGGGATCAGGAACGAGAACGTGCCCGTGACCGCGTCGACCCTCGTGTAGGTGAACTCCGCACCGTTGGAGAACTGCGTGTTGGGCCAGGGATAGACGACATCTGGGTTGAACGCGACCGTGTCCGAACCGGAGGTCACATACATGGTGAGCGGATCCGCGCCCGCAACCTGCGTGAAGGTGTAAGCCAGCGGAGCGGCTCCGGTGTTGGTGGCCCGAAGAGTACTGACGATGCTGGACAGAATCGGGTCCGGGACACACGGTGGCCCGCTAGCGGCCATAGCGGGCGCAGCGGCTGCCAGGGCGAGCACGGGCACGCTCCACGCGCTTGCACGCATGACGCTGCGGCGGGTGTGGGAATTGCTGATGTCAGACACTGAGGCTCCAAGCCGGCCAAGGGGCCAATGAGATCGAGCTGAGAGCGCTCGCATCTGAAGAATAGCCACTCCGGGATGAACTGCGCGTTTCGAGGTCCCCCGCACGCAACGCCGTGCCTAGGCTTGCGACATGCGCGATCGTGCCGCCCCCAATCTCAACCGCAGCGGAGAGCGATGAGCAACCGGCCAATCGCACAGTTGCCGGGGGCCGCGCGGATGCTGTGCCTCAGCCGGCGGGACGGCGAGATCTGCACCCGCCGGGCCGGGCACCTCGGCCTGCACAACCGGACAGGCTCGAGCATCCTCTGGAGCGATGTCAACGCCGACCAACCTCGGTGCCCCGGGAGTGGTTCCGCCGCGACCCCCGCCCCGAGGCTCGCCGACGGCTACCCGAACGGACTCGCGCTCTGCCCTGTCTGCTTCGCGTTTGTCGCGTTGGACGTCGGAACGCTCAGCGAGCATGACTCCTGGCGCGGCGACGCCACTCGCGAGGAAGCCGACCAGCGGCGCGAATGGATGAACAGCCACGGCTGGTGACCACGGCGACGGCGACGACCACGACCACGACCAGCCGCCCCTCAACTCAGTAGGCTGTGTGCGCTGGCCGACCACTCCCCCCGAGGCGGCTTTCCCCGACGGCATGGAGCGAGCCCGTGAGCGACGAAACCCGCGACATTGCACCGCGTTCCCCGACGTCTCGCTGGAGGGCGTTCTGGGAGCGAGGCAGATGGTGGAAGGCCGTTGTGCTCGTGGTGGTCTACTACGTGCTGTATCAGCTCGGCGGCTTCCTCTTCTTGCCGTTCCGAGGCGACCCGGAGCCCGGTTCCGCTGCAGCCATGCTCTTCGACTACATTCTTCCGATCGGGTTCGGCGGAGTGCTTCTCATCGCGTTCGGGCTGTCGCTCGGCTGGCTTCGTGAGCTGTTCGGGCGGCAGCCGATCAAGGGCAGAGGGTGGATGTGGATCGCCGTCGCCGTTGTCCTGCTCTTCAACGCGCTCAGATTCGCGTCCCTGGACTACGCGGCCGCCGGCTTCGACGTGGTCGCCGCCTGGCTAGTCGCAGGTCTCTGCATCGGGTTCGCCGAGGAGGTGCTGACTCGCGGCTACGTCGTCACTCTCATGCGCAAGGCCGGCCACTCGGAGCTCGCGACTGCCCTCGTCTCTGCCGCTCTGTTCGCGGCGATGCACTCGGGCAACCTGCTGGAGGGGCAGAGCCTGATCGCGACGGCTATCCAGGTGGTGTACACGTTTGCGTTCGGCATCTGCATGTACCTCACGTTGCGCGTCACGGGCCACCTGATCTGGCCGATTCTGCTGCACGCGAGCACCGACCCGAGCATCTACCTGCTGACGGAGCACCCGGGGAGCGGCCCATTGACGACGTTCGCTGGGTTCGGGAACATCGCCGTCATCCTCTTCGGCCTCGTGGCGATCGTCTTCATCCGGGGACGGGTCGCTGCATCTGCCGGCACTGCATCGCCGGCGCTGGAGCCGAATAAGTAGGCGAGCCCCCGGAGGCATAACCACCCGGAAGTCAAGGGGCCGGAAAACTTCAGAGCCACCTGCGACGCTCTTCCCAATCACACCGGGAGCCCTTCATGACCTCCATTTGGCACGACACGTCCGCTCGCCCGACCACCGACCCTCTCGGCGAGCTGCCGAGCAGGAGCGACGCCATCGTGGCGGGCGCCGGCATCGCCGGGTTGGTCGCCGCGGTGATCCTCAGCGAAGCCGGCCTCAAAGTCACGCTTGTCGAGGCCCGCACGGTCGCGGCGCTCGCGACGGGCAACACCACGGCGAAGTTCTCGCTCCTGCAGGGCTCGCAGCTCTCGAGTGTGCGGCGGAAGCGCGGCCACCAGATCGCGGCGGCGTATGTCGAGGCGAACAGGGCTGGGCTTGATTGGACGGCGGCGTTCTGCGCGGCGGAGGGCGTCGCCTGGCAGACGCGGCCTGCAATCAACTTCGCAACCACGAGGTCCGGGGCCAGGAAGGTCGATGAGGAGCGCGCGGTCGCCGAGGAGCTCGGGCTCCCCGTCGAAACCGGCGGGCACCACGGGCTCCCCTTCACGGTGGACAACTTCTTCGCCGTTCCCGGCAACGGGCAGGTCGACCCGTACGAGCTGTCGATCGCGCTTGTCGCTCGTGCCAGGCGAGCCGGGGCGAAGGTCGTCGAGGGCGTCACGGTGACGGCCGCGACGCAGCACAAGCAGCATGTCGAGGTGCAGGCGACAACCGGGCGGGGGGCTGACCTCGTCTCGTTCTCTGCCGGGCACCTCATCCTCGCGACCGGCTTTCCCGTGCTCGACCGCGGCCTGCACTTCACGCGCCTCACGGCGCACCGTTCGCACCTCGTGTCCTTCAGGTCCGAGCGCGACGTGCCGACCGGCATGTACCTGTCGATGGATTCGGGCGGCCACTCCTACCGGCAGTTCCGTCGCGCAGACGACGACTACCTGCTTGTGGGCGGCGCAGGCCACCAGGTCGGGGCGCCGGTTTCGTCGCGAGCAGGCGTCGACGAGCTGATCGAGCATGCCCACGAACGCTTCCCTGGCCTCACCGAAACGAACCGCTGGGCGGCGCAGGACTACACAAACGTCGATGCGACGCCGCTTGTCGGGCCCATCGACCCGCGCGACGACCGCATCCTCGCGATGACGGGGTTCGCGAAGTGGGGCATGACCAACGGCGTCGCGGCCGCGCACGATCTGGCCGCGCGCATCCTCGGCGAGCGGACCGAGTGGATGAAGACGCTCTACGACCGGGCGCCCAGCGCTCAGGGCGCACTTGGCCTCGTCGAGCGAGGCGCTCACACGGCCGCGAGGCTCACAAGTGAGTGGGGCAAGGCGCTCACGCACACCGACGACTCGGCACCTGCGGAAGGTGAGGGGCGTGTGAGACGCGACGGAGTGCATCCGGTCGCCACGAGCACAGTCGGCGGGGCAACCCGGACCGTGTCTGCCGTGTGCCCGCACCTCGGCGGCGTGGTCGTCTGGAACGACGAGTCGTGCAGCTGGGACTGCCCGCTGCACGCCTCGCGGTTCGAGCCAGACGGGACGAGAATCGAGGGACCGGCGACGACTGGGCTCGCGAGCGTCGAGGCCGGGAGCTCGGGCGACGAACGCTGACTTCAGCGAGACGAGCAGGTCGTGACGCGTGGCACGATGAGCCCATGAGCGAACCCACTCCGCACGAAGAACTCCACAACGACGGGAGCGTGCGCGGTCGCGGGCAGACGCTCGACGGTGAGATGCACGGCTACTGGGAGTGGTTCAGGCTCGACGGGACGCTGATGCGAAGTGGATCGTTTGATCGCGGTCGCCAAGTTGGAGTCTGGACGACCTACAACCGCTCTGGGGCACCGCACAAGGAAACGCGCTTCGGCGACTGACGCCGCGCACCGTCCTCGAGCTCAGCCTGAAATTTTGGCGCGGTCAGTCTCCGCGCTCGCGCGCCTCCCGAGCATCCCGCTCAGCGATCCGCACGCGGCCTTCCGCGAGCTTCGCCTTCAACCACTCCGGCTGATGCTCCTCGTCCCGCGGGAAGTGCTTTTGGTCCGTGACGTACGCAATCGAATCGACCGGCACGTCCCACTCCGGCTCATCGTCGTAGTTGTACTCCGCCGTGAATGCCCCGCGGCAGTCACCGTGAACTTCGCACCAAACCACGTCCCGGCACCCTCCCGGTAGGACGCAGCACGGACAGAATCCATGGCCTTTGAGACGGTGGCTGGTATCCGCAGCGAGTCGTAACGAACGCCATCGTCAACCAGGCGCCCGTCCGCATGAATCGCGCGCATCCGTTCCCGGGTTACCGGGGCAAGAACTGAGCACAGCAAGACCACGGATTCGTCTCCCGGGCGCAATTGGGCTGCCAGCTCTCGCGCCAAATCGTCCGAGGCGATCTTCTCCGCAAAGAAACCCAGCTCACCGTCGATTCGGGAATCTCTTCTTCGTCCACTCGCCATCATCAATCTTGTACTCAACCACAAACTTGTCGGGCACCTTGCTGCCACCTGAATACTCGGGTTCTATTCGTACCTCGATGTTCGTTGAGGGGTCTTTCGCGAGAAGGTCTCGCCAGGAGTTCTCCAGGTTGAAGTGGCTGTCCGCGCCGCCGCGGTTGATTTCCTTGAGCATCGCGGCCATGTTCGTGTACTCGCCGCCACCGCCGTACCCCTTACCGAACAAGTGGCCGCCATCGTAAGCGTCACCACCCTCACCGCCCACTTTCGCCTGCACGCTCGGTGAACGATCCGCCTCACCCAACGACAGATGATCCGTATGCGCCAGCACCGTGCGACCAAGATCGTCCGTCGCGAACACATGCGCCGCGCTCACGCCAGCGGGGACTTCGCCCGCGTTCGGGTGCACCACGTACGTGATGTTGCCCTGCGGCTTGTTGAGGTCGGCGTTCAGGTTGCCTTTGCCGCCGTACGTCGCTTCCACGTAGGTGACCTTGCCGGACGCGTCCGTGTAGAAATCGCCACGCCCCTCGACGTGGTACACCGTGTTGGGCTCAAGGTCGTCGCGCTTCGCGAACGGCGTGTTCTTGCCGGGCCCCTCCCCCTTTGGCACCTCGATCACCTGCAGCGGCTCTGGACGCGGGAATTCCTTCGGCGACTCAGGGAATCCCCCAGGCTCTGCGGAACCGCCAGAAGACTCGGCAGCTCCGCCGTCCTGCAAAGGTGGGCGTCCCGTCCCATCCGGATCGCGCACGTCTTCTTTGCAACAACGATCCAGGCATCCGGGTCCGACTCGGATGGCTTCCAGCTCCGGCCCCGTCGTATCGAGATGTCAGGATGACTCCATGACGACCTCCGACACCTCGATCCTTCTCCGCATCACGCTCGGTTACTGGGAGGGCGACGAGCTACAGCTGCGCTTCCCGCCTGAGCGTCAGGAGGAGGTGCTCGCCCTGTTGGACGAGGAGGGAGTTGAGCACAACACGGGCCTGGAGTTCTCCTTCGGGCCCGCCGAGTGGATGGAGAACGTCACCGTCCTGGGCGGCTCCGCTGGCGCAGCCCTTACTGGCCTCTCGCTGGTGCTGCATCGTTTCTGCACCCGAAACGATGGCAAGAGCGTGGAGTTCGACGTCGACGGCGAAGCGAAGAAGGTCACCGGGTTCTCCCCGGAACAGTTCCGAGCGCTCTTGGAAGAGACGGCAGTGCGGAAGTCAGAGCAGGGTAAGAGGATGCGCA
The DNA here is from genome assembly GCF_002931075.1 of Pseudoclavibacter sp. AY1F1. Taxonomy (GTDB): domain Bacteria; phylum Actinomycetota; class Actinomycetes; order Actinomycetales; family Microbacteriaceae; genus Pseudoclavibacter. Next base: position 30,802 of record NZ_PSTQ01000008.1, read on the forward strand.
AGCAGTTCGACGCTGAAAACCCGATGCCTGGCCGTACCGACCCCGAGGCCTGATCCTCGAGCCGCTACGTCGAGGCGCTCGTTGCCCTCATACGAGTGACCGGCAGCGCGCATCTTTTGCGCGACGATGAGCTCGGCGTTCGCCTGTAGAAGCGCCCGCCGACCGGCGTCCACCCGTCCGTAGGCGAAGAGTGCGACCTACAGGTAGTCGCTCTCGTCGCCGGTCCCTGGGATGCGATCGCTCGGAATACCGAGGCGTTCCTCGGCACGTTCGATGTCCACGTAGCGAGGATGCAGCACCTGCAGGAGCACCGTCGCTTTCAACGCCTTGATCCAGAGACGTCCGCGGTTCTCCAGTTCCCAGTGGACGTTTCCGTCTTGCTTCCCAGACGGTTCCCCCAGCACCAAAGTGACGGACGCCGCCATGTCCTTCCGGATCGACAGCAGGTCCTTCCGCGCATGCTCCCTCGAGAAGTTACAGAGGTTGACGCGGACTTCAGCCACGTCACCGTCGGCAGTCGATACGCCCACGTCTGAATGGCCATCCGCGGCGTCGAGCATGCCGGAGTAGTAGCTCGCGCCCCTCGCGCGTTTCCGATCCAATCGCCAGCCCAACGAGCCCGCAATCTCGCGCTCCCGCTCGGCGAAGAGCGGCCATTCGACGTCTCGATACGCGGCAGCGATCGGCTGCACCTGTGCGGTATCGGCGACGATGAGTCGGGTGTTCGTGTCTCCTACTTCGGACATGGTTGCTCGGTAAGCCGTCGGCAAGCCACGACCTACAAGTAGTCGCTCTCGTCGCCGGTCCCTGGGATGCGATCGTCCGGAATACCGAGGCGCTCCTCGGCACGTTCGATGTTCGCATAGCGTGGCTGCAGCACATGCAGAAGGACCGTGTAGTCGATGCTTTCAATCCAGATACGACCGCGGCTCTCCAGGTCCCAGAACGCATTTCCGCGCTGTTTGCCAGTTGGCTTGCCCAGCACCGTCTCGACGCATTCGGTCATGCTCTTACGAACCGCCAAGATGTTCTCACTCGAGTGTTCCCGGGAGAAGTTGCACAAGTTGACGCGAACCTCGGAGACGTTGCCGTCCGAGCTCGAGACCCCCACGTCTGAGTGTCCGCCCGCGGCATCAAGCATCCCGGAGTAGTAGCTTGCGCCTCTGGCTCGCTGACGATCCAATCGCCAGCCCAACGAGCTCGCGATTTCGCGCTCCCGCTCGGCGGACAGCGGCCATTCGACGTCTCGAAACGCAGCGACGATTCGCTGCACCTGTGCGCTGTCGGCGACGATGAGTTCGAGTTTCGTGTCTCCTGCTACTGACACGATTGCTCTCCAGGCCTCTGTCAAGCCACGACCTACAGGTAGTCGCTCTCGCTGCCGGTTCCCGGAATCCGGTCCTCGGGAATGCCGAAGTGCTCCTCAGCCCGCTCGATGTCCGCGTAGCGCGGGTGGAGAATCTGCAAGAGCACAGTCAGGTCGATGTTTTTCGCCCAGATCCGCCCGCGGTTCTCCAAGTCCCAGTAGGCGTTCCCTCGCTGCTTGCCCGAGGGTTCCCCGAGCACTGACTTCACACACGCGGTCATCTGCTTGCGCACCGCGAGCATGTCCTTCCGCGCGTGCTCCTTCGAGAAGTTGCACAGGTTGACCTTGACCTCGGCGACGTCGACGTCCAAGTAAGAGACGAGCACATCCGCGGTGCCACCAGCAGCGTCGAGCATGCCTGAAAAATACTGAGCCCCGTTACTCAGGTCCATCTCCATGCGCCATCCGAGACTACCCGCCAGGCGCTTGCCGTCCTCTATGGGAAGCGGCCAGACGACGTCTCGAAACGCCGCGACGATTTCCTGCACGCGGGCCTCATCGGCCACCACCAGTTCCACCATGAGTTCTCCCTTACTTTCCGAGTCCGAGGTCTAGCGCGTTCGGGTTCAACACAATTTCTTGCACGGTGACGCTACCGCTTTCCTTCGCTGTCACAAGCTGGTACGACACCTTGATGGACCCATCGGCGAGCCCTTCGGCAAGTGCAGGATTCTCGGCGAGGTGTTGCTGCAACTGCTTGTCCACGCGGAACACGTCGTTGAAGTACATCGTCGATCCTTGCGGAGCGCGAGTCCCGTCCGGCAAGACACGCCCAGCCTTGCTCAACGAGGAGGCACCACCCTTCGCTTCCGTGATGATCAGTGTGGACCCATCCGCCGACAAACCAACCTGATCGAACGAGTCCTTGCCGTTCTTCGACTCATACAAGAGCGACGCGTCCTGCGAAGCAATCACATCCTTTGCAGCCTGATCGCCCATATCCTCCGAGAGTTTGAGCTGCGCAGTCAAGCCGTCCCGCTCCGCCCAGGACAGCTTTTCGAGCTCAAGCAGTTTCTGAGCGAGATGGGCCTTGACCTCTGGCGCGAGCGTCGGATCAGCATTCACATCACCGATTTGTGCGGCGATCGTCTTCTCGATCGTGCCCTTCGTCAGCTCGGCCTTGCTGACGTCGATGCCGTGCTCGGCGAGCTCGGCGAGTTTGGCGTTCTGCGCAGCGACTGCCTCCACCCGGGCAGCCGCAGCGTCTGTGCGGTCGTCGAAGAGCTTGTCGAACTTCTCTGTCAGCTCCGGCACCGTGTCGTTCACGCCCAGCGTCGCCTTGTACGGGTCGATGCTCGTCGGATCTGGGATGCCACCGTCGGAGGCCGGGACACCCGACTTAGGCGTGGCACCATCTTCTGGATCGCGAACGTCCGGAGTCCCGTCACCGTCGAGATCGGGTCCCCTGCCGCTCGGGTCACGCACTCCCCCGTGCTCGTCGAGCAGCCCACCGGGCGCGCCCGGGGTTCGGTCCTGCCCGGGCATTTCTGGCGTTCGCACGTCAGGTGTTGCCGTCGACGACCACGGGTCTGGCTTCCCACCCGAGGGCGCCTCCGGGATGTGCCCACCGTTCGGTATCCCAGCGAACTGCCCGTCGGGGCCTTGGAACTCGGGCAGGGACTTCACCCAAGCGGCGAACTCGGCGACGCTGGTGTCTGCCTTCGCCAGGGCGTCGGCGAACGGCTTGAGGGCTGCGTTCAACGCGTCGTCTAGCTTCGTGAAGCCGCCGCCGACCGTGAGGAGGCCCTCGGCAAGCAGCTGGCCGAGCTTCACCGAAAGAGAAGCCGGGACCCCGGCGTCGGCAGCGGCGTCCGCAGCCTTCGCGGCTACGGACGAGACCTTCTCACCCAACGCGGTCGCCTTCGCCGCAGCGCCCGCACCGGTCGGAATGAGCACCGTACCGATGTTGAACGTCAGCGAGCCAGCCGCCTGGGCAGGGTTCTTCTCCCAATCCTCCGGCGTGCCGACGAACCCTTCCCAGGTCGTCTTCCACGCCTCATCCCCAACGACAGTGCAGAGCCCGTTGTCCGCGCCATCCAGCCAGTCATCGTCCACGCTCCCCTGCTGCAACCCGTCAAGCAGGTCATCGAGCGGCTGCACGACCAGGGCACCAGCCAGCGCGAGCGTGCTCACCCACGACGGACCCCAGACAGAGCCATCGAAAAAGCCACCCGTCTCCGGGTTGAACCCCAGGACGAGAGTGCCGAGGCCGCTGATCGTCTCGCCCAGGCTCTCCAAGATGCCAGCAGTGAAGTGGATGCCGTCGGTGTGCGCATCGGGAACATCCACACCCCACGGGAGTGCGCCGCCCTCTGCTTCGAACTCCGCGTAGTCGATCGGTACGTACTCGGGGATCTCCTCGCCCAGCACCGTCTCGACCATCGGCAGCAGGACGTTGATGCAGGTCGCGACCTTCTCCGCCAACAGCGTCGCCTGCGTCGTCACATCCGCCTGACGTTCCTCGTTCTCATCCACCCACGGCTGGTACTGATCCCAGTCGAGATGCACGGACTCCGGCTTGTCATCAGCGCTCGGTGGCGGCGAAAACTTGCCCTTCGGCTTCGCCTTCTCGTAGATGTTGTAGGGGCTGTCGCCTGGGATCGTGATGCCGTGCTCGGTCTTGGTGAGGAAGTTCCACGCCGCGACCTTGAGGTCGACGAGCTTCTTCACGATCGGGGCTGCCTCGTCCGCGAACGTCTCCAACGCTCCCTGCGCTGCTGCCGTGTCTGCACTGACGGCGGACGTCATCGTCTCGACCGGGCCCATCAGGCCCAGCAGCAGGTCGCCTTCCGGTGCGACGTAGTGCGTTGCCATGCTCTGCCACTCCAGCGCTGCGTCCGCACCCGCGCCACCGATCGCGGTGCCCGCCGAGCCCAGCCTTGCCGCTTGTTCGGCGATCGTGTCCGTGTCGACCTTCGTGCCAGGAATCGACTCCGGATCCAAGCGCCCGCGCAGATCCACCACGACTACTCGCCCTCGGGCAAGAAGTAGTCGAAGTCCCCATCGGAAGCGGCGGAGAGCGCTTCGTTCTGCGCGGCCTGCACGCCGTCAGCCATCTCATAGCCCGCGTTGACGTACACCGTCGTTGCCTCCTGGGCCCCGAGGGATGCGGCAGCCAGGTGGTTGCCCGCGACACCGCTCTGCTGCAGCTGCGCAGACACGAACGCGTTGATCGCGGTCGCGAGATCCGCCTGGTCATCACACGCCGCAGCCAGCGACTCCGCGATGCCCGGGAACAACGAGGCGTTCGTCGACAGTGTCTCGCTCGGCGACTGCAGCTTCTGCAGCACACCAAGCACGCCATCCGGATAGATCCGATACTCCGACACCAACGCCCCCTCGCCTGGACCGATCCCCACGGCCCGGGATCAACCTACGAGCGAACGGGCATTCCTACAACGGGGAGAACTGCCCCGTGCCGCCTCCGAGCGGCACTACCCAGCCATCCGACAGTCGAGCGATCCCAGCGAGGAGCAGTTCGACTCTGCCCGACCCCCAGCCCTCCGAATGGCCTTCCGTCCACCAGAAGGTGCCTCCGTCTTCGAGGGCGTCGGCGTAGCCCTCTGGCAGCAACCAACGAACGCCAGCCCACGCCTCGATGCGCAGCGACTGCACGAGAGTCAGCTCCGCACCCGTCGACGGCTGCTGCACGTAGAGCCCTCCACCACCCCACAGCGGGGCAGCCACGATGTCGGTGTCGACTACTGCCGCAGCAGCCACGCAGGCCTCCACAGAAACAGGCAACGCTGTGGCCAGGGCCCAATCGCGATGCGTCATTCCGCATCCTCCGACCAGGAATGCCACCCGAGTCTGGTCGCGGCAGGGCTGTCGTCGGCGTCGGCGTCGGCGTGGGGATGCTCGAACTTCGTCAGCACCCGACCCGAGCCGGATGCGCCGAACCTGCTCACCTTGGCGGGGCCGTTGGCCGCTTGCTCCGGGAGCTCGCCGGGGCCAACCGACAGCACCGGGCGAGTGACAGCCAGGACACCAGACCCCACGGTCAGGTCTCGCCTCCCCAGGTCGACAGTGACCAACGCGCTCGTGGCTGTCGTCTCCCGCTCCAGCTTCCGCAGAGCGAGTTCGGCTTCGCGAGGCAACACGTCGCCCTCGAGCAGCAGATGCGTCTCCTCGAGGAGCGCACCGCTTCCCCGGCGCACGTTCATCGTGGCTGAGAGGCCCTCACCGGCGACATAGAGCTGCGTGGGAGCGGGAACGCGGGAGCGCAGGAACTCCGTCAGCTTCCGACGGTCCCAGTCCACCAGCGCCGGTTCCGCGGTGCCCCAACCTGTCGGCACTCGCCCCAGCACACCAGCCAGCAGCTCGACCGACCCTCCGAGCAGCAGGGATGCTGTGGGCTCGTGGCGGATGCGCACAGAGAAGAGTGTTCGGGCGACGCCCGGATCACCGTCACTCATCCAGGCGGCGACCGTTGCCGCCCGCGGTCCGGCGAAGGCCTCGTCCAGCGAGACGGGCCGCACTCCGGTTCCGGCGAAGCGGAAGCCCGCAGCATCCCGGACGATCCACCGCCCACCGGTGCCGCGCATCGCGCGCAGCATCCCGAGCGTCAGCGAGCTCTCGGCGGGTGAGACCCAGGCCACGCGGCCGCCAGCTTCACCCACCGACCGCATCAGCCCTAACCGCATCGCGCTTGCATGCACCACGCGGGCATCAGTTTCGGCCACCACGAAGCCATCACCGCTGTGCGAGACAAGCGGATGCCGCACGCTGAGTCCACCGGACAACGCACCGCCCGTCACTCCCTGAGGCGGTCGCGAAAAGCGCGGCGCTGACGCCGCCTCTCCCCCACCGTCTTCCCGCCAGCTCTGCATTTCGCGCACCCCCATGCGATTCAGCGCAAGCGTAGATGACCCTGGGGCCGACCGCGGCCCGGGAGCCGAAGCGCCTGACTGGCGCCCAACCATCACACGGCCGCGCCAGCGCACAGCGAAAGGCCCCGACTCCCTTGCAATCGCAGGGAAGTTGAGGCCTTTCAGATGGCGGTGACGGTGGGATTTGAACCCACGGTAGAGTCGCCCCTACACAACATTTCGAGTGTTGCACCTTCGGCCGCTCGGACACGTCACCGTGGGGAATCTTAGTACGACCATGGGGGTGCTTCGCAAATCGAGCGCCGACATCGGCGCGTCAGCCGAGCGCCCCCGGCTCGATGAGCCTCACTGCACCAGGGTCTACGCGCGCCTCCAGGATGCAGGCACCCTCGCCTGGACCGCGCAGCGCCTCGCCGTCCGCATAGACAAGCACCCCACTCGGCACCTGCACGCGGATGCTCGTGATGCGCTCGAGGGATACGGGCGGCAGTCGCGTGTGCAGCCCCGCCATAGCAAGCGGGAACAGCGTGAGGAGGCCGATGCGCGGGAGTCGACCGACAACAAACAGCTCGAGGAGACCGTCGTCGATGATCGCTTGGGGTGCCACCCTGATGCCGCCGCCGATCGAGGAGCCGTTCAGGATCGTGACCAGCTCCGCGGCCACTGCACGCGTGGGGCCGTCATCGACCGACAGGCCGAACTCAACCGGCGAGAAGCGCCGCACCGATTCGAGGAGCGCAGCGACATAGCGGGCGGTGCCAGGCAGCTTCCGCAGCTCGTTCGCGCGACAGTTCACGACGGCATCGAAGCCGATATTCACCGAGTTGATCGCCAGGTGATCGGCACCATCGACCGAGAGACGGATGACGTCCACCTCGCGGACGCTGGCCGCGCCCGTTCGGAGCGAGGTCAGCATGCGCTCGATCCCGGCCGCGGGCGACCCACGCCTGATTCCAGCCGCGCGTGCAAAGTCGTTGCCCGTGCCGGACGGCACAATGCCGAGCGGTACCCCGGTACCCGCAACGAGGCCAGCACCCATCGAGACCATGCCATCGCCACCCTGCACGATGAGCACATCCGGCCGCAGCTCCCCCGCGAGCACGTCAGCCGCCTTCTCGCGGAGTTCGGTGAAGGACTCGGCCGCGACCAAGACAACCTCGAGGTCTGGCGACGACCCGGCACCGGCTCCCCCGGCAAGGCGTCTCCCGAGGTGGGCGGACGCGCCAAGCCCAGCCGTCGGGTTCACCACGTACAGGACTCTCTGCGCTCGCACGGACCCATTCTGCACTCGCGGCCACGCGCACCCGCGCCCCGCTGCTGCCAACCAGCACGAATCGCGCCGCCACGGACCGCCCGGGGCTCCAGTGTCGGTGGTCACCCCTAGCCTTGACCCATGCCTCCCAAGACCAAGCAGCAGCCAGCGTTCAAGTGCACCGAATGTGGTGCAGCATCGCTGAAGTGGTTCGGGCAGTGCCCCGAATGCCAGGCCTGGGGCACGCTCGTCGACCGCTTCGAGTCGCAGACCGCCGGCCGTATCCAAGCCGCCACCATCAGCGAGTCGCGGGCCGCCCGCCCCATAACCGAGGCGCCCATCGACAACGTCGCGCACCGGCCCACCGGCATCGGCGAGTTCGACCGTGTGCTCGGCGGGGGCCTCGTACCGGGCGCCGCGATCCTGCTGAGCGGCGAGCCGGGCGTGGGCAAGTCGACGATCCTGCTCGAGCTCGCGTCACGCGTCGCCGCGAAGGGCACCACCGTGCTCTACGCCTCCGCCGAAGAGTCGGTCAACCAGGTGCGGATGCGCGCCCAGCGCACCAACGCACTCCACGACACCCTCTACCTCGCGAGCGAGACCGACCTCTCGACCGTGCTCGGCCAGATCGAACGACTCGACCCCGGCCTCATCATCGTCGACTCGGTCCAGACCGTCGCGAGCGACACCGTCGACTCACTCGCCGGCCAGCCCAGCCAGGTCCGTGAAGTTGCGTCCGCGCTCATCCGCGTCGCCAAGACCCGTGGCGTGCCGGTCATCATCGTCGGCCACGTCACGAAAGACGGCACGATCGCGGGCCCGCGCCTCCTCGAGCACCTCGTCGACGTCGTCGCCCACATCGAAGGCGACCGGCACACGGCCCTGCGATTCGTTCGCACGATCAAGAATCGCTTCGGCCCGACCGACGAGGTCGGCTGCTTCGAGATGACCGGCGAAGGCATGACCGAAGTACCGGACCCCTCCGGCCTGTTCCTCAGTGAGCGGCCAGAACCCGTCAGCGGCACCTGCGTGACCGTCGCCCTCGAGGGCCGGCGAGCGCTCCCCGTGGAGATCCAGGCGCTCGTGCAGAAAACCAACGCACCGAACCCGCGTCGAGTCACCAACGGCGTCGACACGAGCCGCGTCGCGATGCTGCTTGCCGTGCTCGAACGGCGGACGAAGCACAAGCTCTCCGAGTACGACGTCTACGTGTCCACGGTCGGCGGGGTGAAGCTCCAGGAGCCGGCGGCCGACCTCGCCATCGCGATCGCCATCGCCTCGTCAATCCGCAACCGGCCCGTGCGCGACGGCACGGTTGTCTTCGGCGAGGTGAGCCTCGCCGGCGAGATCAGACGGGTCGCATCCGCCAACCTGCGCGCCGCCGAAGCCAAGCGCATGGGTCTCGCGCACGTCGTCGACCCCTCGATCGGGAGCATCGACCGGGCCCTCACCGCCGCGCTCGGCAACTGAGCCACCACTCGGCGGTTTCCCCTGCGGACGCAAGAAGGCCCGGAGCATGCTCCGGGCCTTCTTGCGAGTCAGCCTCCGGCCGCCTCAGTGTTCCATGCGGACGCTATGCGTCGCTGCCTGCTCGGCGGCGAAGCAGCATCGCGGCTCCACCAGCTACGAGGAGCGCAAGCGCACCCGCGATAGCAGCGAAGATCGCGTTGTCGTCGGCACCCGTGGTGGCGAGAGCGCCACCACCTGCCGCCGGCGTCGTCGCGGTCGGTACAGGAGCGGCGGTTGCAGTCGAAGTCGCGGTTGCGGTCGGCTCGACGGTGATCGTCGGCTCTGGCGTCGCGGTCGGCTCGACGAGCGGAGGCACGACGACCGGCAGCGATACGACGGCACCCGACTCACTCGCGAGGAACGCGAGGCGCGAGTCAGGAGTCTTCGCAGCGCCATTCTCTGGAACCGTGAAGGTGAACTCGACCTGGTTCGGCGTGGCGAGATCGACGGTCTGCGCGCCGAGCTCCACCTCTCCGAGCCAGCCGACCACGGAGAGGTTCTGCACGAACCCGAGCGACGTGAGGTTGAACTTCGACACCGTCAGCGTGTAGGTCTCGCCGGCGACGAACGTGTTGTCCGCGGGGAGGCCGACGATCTCGATGCCGTTGCGTTTCGTGTCCGGTGTCACACCCTCAGGCGCTGCCGCGGTCTCGCTACGGATCCACGTGACGAACGCGTCGAGGTCGATGAGGCCGGTGTCCTGCACGCCGACGTTGTTCGCCAGCGAGTGGAAGTTGTCTCCGCCGGCAGCGAGGAACGTTGGCATGACGAGGTTGTAGGTCTCGTCCGGCTGCACAGGCTCGTCATTGATGGAGAGGCCCACGATGCGGTCCATGCGGGGACGCGAGCTGTCGAAGACGTAGGAGAAGTTGTCGCTCAGTCCGAGCTGCAGGTAGGGGCGCGAGGGCACCTCGCCGCTTGCGGTGAGCTGCCACTGCTCCTCGAGCACGTTCTTCACGTCGACGCCCTTGAGCGAGACGACCGAGAGGTTGTTGGCGAACGGGATGACCGTCGCGGCTTCCTTGTAGGTGATCTGTCCGTCGTTGTCGAGCAGGTCTGCGCGCAGGCCACCTGGGTTCATGATGGCCGCATCGACGTCGCGTCCCGTGGCGGCGACGGTCTCGAGCATCGACTGCGAGATGATGCCGCCGAGCGAAGACTCCTCAGCACGGTTGTCTGCGGTCGTGACGACGCCGCCCGACGTGGTGCCGTCTTCGGCGACGACGAGGGTGCCGGGCTCGTATTCCTTGCCGCGCGACAGGTCGCCGGTCTGCGTTCCGACAACCTGGGCACCGAGCACGTCTGCCTCGGCGACGGCCGCGTCGCGGATCTTGCGAACCTCAGCGATGCGGGGGTCGCTCTCGAGCGCCGCGGGTACGGCCTCGAGAGTCGGGACGATCGAGCTGTCGGACTTGGTCACGCTGCCAGAGGCGTCGACGGTGAGAGCGACCTGCGCGATGTTCTCCGCGTACTGGCCAGCCTGGATGACGGGACGCGTGGAGGCACCATTCGGAGCGTCGTAGGCGTATTGACGGTGCGTGTGCGCGTTGAAGATCGCATCGACCTCAGGGGCCGTGTCCTCAACGATGTGACGGAAAGTCTCCGACTCCTCGTTCTCCGCGATCGGCGCGTCGTCGAGCGGTGCACCCTCGTGATACGAGGCGATGATGATGTCGGCGGCCTTGCTGGCAGTGAGCTCTGCGGCAACCTTGTTGACACCCTCGACGGGGTCGCCGAAGGTGACGCCCTTGATGCCGTCAGGCGAGACCAGAGCTGAGGTCTCTTCCGTGACCGCGCCGATGACGGCGACCTTCAGGCCGTTGACCTCGAAGATCGCATGCGTGTCGAACGGGTACGAGCCGTCAGCGAGCGTGACGTTCGCGGCCAGGTCCGGCCCGTTCGTGGCGGATGCGAGACGACCGGTTGCATCGTCGATGCCCTGGTCGAACTCGTGGTTGCCCTGCGTCCAGGAGTCGACGCCGATCGTGTTGAGGACGTCGATCGTCGGCTGGTCCTGCTGGATCGATGATTCGAAGAGGCTCGCCCCGACGGCGTCGCCCTGCGAGATGACGAGGCTGTTCTCCTCGCCGAAGCCCTGCTGGGCCTGCAGCACGGTCGCGGCGAAGAGGTCCGCGTCGAGGAAGCGACCGTGGAAGTCGTTGAAGCCCACGATGTTGATCTGCTTCGCGCCGGCGGCGGGCTCGATGAAGCTTGGGGAGAGCACGGCGGCTTGGGCTGGGGCCGCGAAGGCCGAAACAAGAACTGCCGTGCCGAGAACGGCAGCGGCAGCGGCCTGGCGCTTGCGAGTGGGCGTCGTCATGAGTCTCCTGGAGATCGACGGAAGGACAGATTCGTGCGGAACGAGACGATGGTCTCAGCTCACACTGTCTTCAAGGTTAACGTTCAGGGGTTTATCGCGAAACCCCCGAGCTTCTCGCTCGATTACTCCAGGACGAACGTCGCGGGCTGTGAAGCGATGCCGTTGACGCTCGCGACGAGCTGGTAGTAGGCGCCCCCCGCAACCGCATCCGCCCGATCCGTCCCGCAAGTGTCGAGCGACGAGCGCTCGCGCACCCAGGTGATGGGCGGGGCCGTCACTGATTGACCGGCGCCGATCGTGACGACCTCGTCGGCCGGGTCGGTCTGGCAGTGAGACGAGACCCAGATGACGTCGGCTCCGCTCGAGATCGTATAGACCTGCACAGCTGTGCCGACGTTCATGACGCACGCCTCGGCTCCGGTGTTGGCGATCGAAAGAGAGAGCTGCGGCTGCGCGTTTGACCCGTAGCTGGTGGCATCGAGCGCCGCCGAGACGACAAGCTCAGGGGCGGCGCACTCGGCCGGTCCAGTTGGCGTCGGAGTGGGAGTCGGTGTTGCGGCTCCCGTCGCACCGGCCTCGGCAGGCACCGTTTCACCCGTGGATGCGCTCGGGGTGGCGGATGCAGCGCCCGGCTCACCGCGTCCGGCCCCGAAGAGACTCGTCACGCCCCAGATCAGCAGGCCGATCACGAGCGCGCAGACGATGAGCAACGCCAGCCGCCGACGGCGGTAGACGGCCTTGCTTGGTCTGCGGGTCGAACTCACCCGCCAAGGGTACGGACCCGTTCCCGGGAGTCCGGGGAGGCGCACCGGAGGCCGGAGCGACGGCGCCAACCGGCCGGTTAGAGGTGCAACTAGAGGACCTTCAGCATGCGCGTGTTGCCGAGCGTGTTCGGCTTGACGTGGGCGAGGTCGAGGAACTCGGCGACACCTTCATCCGGAGAACGGCGCATCATCTCGTACGTCTCGGCGTCAACAATCTGCTCGCCGACGACCACGAAGCCATGCCGTTCGAAGAAACCCGTCTCGAAGGTCAGACAGAAGAGGCGCTCGAGCCCGAGGTGGCGCGCGTCAGCCATGAGGCGATCCAGGATCACGTGGCCGACGCCGGTCCCGCGCACCGAGTCGGTCGTCGCGATCGTGCGCACCTCACCCAGGTCGCGCCACAGCACATGCAGGGCGCCGCATCCGACCAGCTGCCCCCGCTCATCCACCGCGACGCGGAACTCCTGCACCGCCTCGTAGAGGGTGACAAGCTCCTTGCGCAGCAGCACGTTCCGGTCGACGAGCGGCTGAATCAGCTCGCTGATGCCCACGATGTCGTGCGTGGTGGCCCGTCTGATGGTGATCTCCTGCATCCGTCAAGCGTACGCGCGAGCACGAGAGCGAGCCGCCGGACGCGACAGCACGGGTAACATCACGGGCATGCGCCTTGGAGTTCTCGACGTCGGATCCAACACCGTCCACCTGATCGTGGTCGACGCCCACCCCGGCGCGAAGCCCGTGCCAGAGACGTCACAGAAGAGCATCCTGCGCCTCATGCGCTACCTGCAGCCCGACCGCTCGATCTCTGACGAGGGCGTCTCGAAGATCATGGAGGCCATGCACCGGGCCGCCGACGCCGTGAAGAAGAGCAAACTCGACCACTTCATGCCGCTCGCGACAAGCGCCATCCGAGAGGCGAAGAACGGTCCAGAACTGCTGAAGCGCATCCACCGTGAGACCGGGATCGACCTGCAGGTCATGAGCGGCGAAGAGGAAGCCCGGACGACGTTCCTGGCCGTGCGCCGCTGGTTCGGCTGGTCCGCGGGGCGCATCATGCTCGTCGACATCGGCGGCGGCTCGCTCGAATTGGCCGTCGGCGACGACGAACTCTCCGAGCACGCCATCTCCGTGCCCCTCGGCGCCGGCCGCAGCACCGTCAACTTCCTGCACAACGACCCGCCAACCGAAGACCAGGTGGATGAGCTGCGCAAGTACGCGCGCAAGCTCATCAAGGAGGCGGCAGAGACCTTCGCAGGCTCCCGCCCAGACCAGTTCGTCGGTTCATCGAAAACCATCCGCTCGCTGGCGCGCCTCGCCGGCTCGTCGATCGACGGCATCGGAGCCGGACAGCGCACGACCCTGCAGAAATGGCAGCTCGACGACTGGGTGCCGCGCCTCGCGAAGCTCCACTCGGAGGCGCGTCCCGCGTTGCCAGGCATCACCACCGACCGCGCGTTGCAGATCGTCGCCGGGGGCGTTGTGCTCTCCGAAGTGATGCACGTGTTCGACATCAAGCAGCTCGACGTCTCGCCGTGGGCCATGCGCGAAGGCGTGCTCCTCGACTACCTCGACCGCCTGCCTCGCTAGGCGCGGCATCCAGGGGCGTCCCCGTTATCCGGCTGCCGAATCTCGGGATGGGTTGCCCATCTCAGGATGGGTTGCAACCCATCCTGAGATGAGAAGCCCATCCCGAAACGCTATCGCGGGACGCGGGCTCTACCGCTAGCGCCGCTGACGCGGGCTCTACCGCTAGCGCCGCTGACGCGGCACGTGCTTCGGGATCTGCCAGCCCATGAGCGCCGCGCCGACGAAGCCGAGCACCCCGAGCATCCCCGATGTGAACGAGATCGAGACGAGGGCCGTCGCCGCCGCGACGATGACCGGCACGGACGCAGCCGACGAGTCGGTGATGAGTCGCCACGCGCCGAGGAACGGGGCCGGGTCCTGCCGCGGCGCGAGGTCGGCACCGAGCGTCATGAGGATGCCAGAGCCGATGCCGTTCGCGAAGCCCAACCAGACCGCGAGCGCCGTGAACCACAGCTGAGACGCGTCACCCGCGAGGTCGTGAGTGAACGCCAGCGTCAAAAAGCCGGCGCCCAGGCCGAGCAGCGCCGGCACTGCGCCCCACACTCTCCCGAAACGATCCATCACCCAGCCGGACACGAAGAACAGCGCGAAGTCGACGCCAGCGCTCACGCCGATGACCAGCACCGCGGCCGCGGTATCCATGCCGATCGAAAGCGCCCAGAGCGGCAGCATCACATTCCGAGCAGCACGCAGCGCTGCCATGATGCCCGCGCCGGTTCCGAGCCGGAGGAGCACACCCACGTTCGCTCGGATCGTGGCGAAGACACCGAGCCGCTTCGGCGGCAGCACTCCAACTGCTCCTGGTCCGGCGTCCGACAGCACCTTCGCGGAGTGCGCGGGCCGCGCGACCGTCTCGGGGTCGGGCGCGAAGAGCAGGATGAGAGCGGCGATGACGCCGCACACGACGAACACCCAGAACCCGTACTGCGGCGCATCGAACAGCACGAGAATGCCGGCGATGATGAACGGGCCGACGAAAAAGCCCGCCCGGAAGACCCCGCCGAGTGTTGACAGCACGCGCGCCCGATAGCGCAGCGGCACGTAGGTCGTCAGGAACGCGTGGCGTGCGAGGTTGAAGTTGGCGGCCGAGATGCCGATGATGATGACCCCGACGAGCAGCATCCAAGGCGCAACCGCGAAGGCGCACAGCAGGATTCCGACGAGGCTCACCCCAAGCGCTGCGAGCATCGCGCGCTTCTCCCCCAGCCGCTGAACGACGGCACCGGCAGGCAGGTCGCCGATCATCTGCCCGATCATGAGCGACCCCGCAATGAAGCCGGCGAACTCGATCCCCGTGCCGAGCGAGACAGCGACGGTCGGGATGATCGGGATGATCGCACCCTCGCCGATCGCAAAGACGAACGACGGAAGCAGCGCCAGCAGGGTCACCTGCGCGAGGGTCGCCTCCTTCTTCGGCTTGCCGTTCGACGAGGAGAAAGGGGATGCAGGCACGCGCTCCAGCGTAAACCCGCGATGTCGACGCCAGTGCCGCGGTGTCCGCGCGAACTTCGGTGACAACTGGGCTCATCCGTCGCGCCGAGACAACACGGGACGCGTTTTGTCACCAAAGTTCTCAGCGCTCCGCCCAGAGGCCCGGAGCCTCTCGACTCACAACACAGTGTCATTGACGACACTGTGTGATGCACACTATGGTGTGAAGCATGAGCGACGACGAAACCCACGACATCCACCTGCAGGAGCTCCGCAGGGGCACCGTCGTGCTCGCCTGCCTCCGCCTCCTCGCCGAGCCGGGCTACGGCTATGGCCTCCTCGAAGCGCTGCAATCCCGCGGCTTCGACACCGACGCGAACACCCTCTACCCGCTCCTCCGCAGGCTCGAGAAGCAGGGGCATCTCACGAGCGAGTGGAACACCGACGAGGCGCGACCTCGCAAGTTCTACCGCGCGAGCCCAGCAGGAACGGCGCTCGCGACCGCTATGACCGCAGAATTCCGCTCGATCGCCGCGGCGATCGAGCAACTCCCTGAAGGGGCATGACATGACGACCATCAACGACACCCTGACCGAGCGCTACGTCAGCGCCGCGATGCGCACCGTGCCAGACGATCAGCGGGCCGACCTCGAAGCCGAGCTGCGCGCATCCATCGGCGACCTGGTGGAGGGCCGCGTCGAGTCGGGCGAACCATCGAGCACCGCCGAAATCGCCGTACTCACAGAACTCGGCGACCCGGAGCTGCTCGCCGCGAACTACACCGACCGCAAACTCTTCCTCATCGGTCCGCGCTACTACCTCATGTGGTGGCGACTGCTGAAGGTACTGCTCTGGATCATCCCGGCATGCGCGGCATTCGGCGTCGCGATCGCGCAGACCCTGGCCGGCAGCGGCATCGGCGAGATCATCGGCGAAGTTGTGGCGATCAGCCTCAGCGTCGTCATCCACGTCGCGTTCTGGACGACGCTCATGTTCGTGATCCTCGAACGCAGCGGCACCCCGTCCGGTGCAGGCAAGTGGAGCATCGACGACCTGCCCGAGATACGTCAGACCGGGGCGAACGCCACCGAACTCGTGGCATCGCTCGTGTTCCTCGCGCTCGGGGCCGGCGCCATCGTGTGGGACCGCTTCGTCGGGTTCGTGCCGACGCAACCGGGGCTCTCGTTCTTCGGCCACGAGCTCTGGCCCTGGTGGGCGATTGGCTTGATCGTGCTGTTTGTGCTCGAGGCGGCCTACAGCGTCGCCCTGTACCGGACGGGACGCGTGACGATCCCCCTCGCCTGGGCGAACGCGGTGCTCGCGGTCTTGTTCATGTCGCTGCTCTTGACCGCGCTTGGCCGCGGACTCCTGTTGAACCCTGACTTCTTCGCCACGATCATCCCAAGCGCCGAGAGCGCGGCGACGGTGACGACGATCGTCACCGTGATGATCGCCTTCGGAGTTGTCGCGACCAGCGTCTGGGACATCTGGGACGGCTTCCGCAAAGCCACCCGCTAGGCGGCAGCCCGTGTGAAAGGAGTGAGCCAGATACATCTGTCAGCTGAGCTGAGCATGCATCAGGCTCACTCTTTTGGCCCGCCCGTGAGGCCAGGGCGCAACTCCAGTGCCCAGCACCCCGCGCCGCAGGGCAGGGCCCAGCGCGGCAGGACCCAGCGCGGCAGGACCCAGCGCGGCAGGGCCCAGCGCCCAGCGCGGAGATGAGTGAGCGAGAAGCATGCTCCAGCCGCGCAGGACATGCGTCTGGCTGACTCTTCTTCTTGCGCAAACGCGAACCTCAGCACGGGCGAGCGAGTCTGAGGAGAGTGAGTGAGATGCATCCGCCATCCCAGCTGAGCATGCATCTGGCTCACACTTCTGGCTGCCCGGCTCCCGGGCTGCCGGCACCCTGGCGCCCAGCACCCAGTACCAGCACCCAGTTCCCAGCACTCAGCGCTCAGCGCCCAGCAGCCAGCACTCAGCGCCCAGCGCCCAGTTCCCCGCTGCCAGTTCCCGGCGCCAGTTCCCCGCATCCAGTTCCCGGCGCCAGTTCCCCGCATCCAGTTCCCGGCGCCAGTTCCCCGCATCCAGTTCCCGGCGCCAGTTCCCCGCATCCAGTTCCCAACGCCCAGCGCACGGATAAGTGGGCGTGCAGCATCCACCGGCCGTGCAGTACGTGCGTCTGGCTCACTCTTATGCTCGAGGCGCTTGGCGCGCCAGCTCCTCGAGTCGGCGGCGCCTCAACTCGTGGGCGTACTTGACGAAGGCGTCGGGGCTCGGTTCGAGGTCCTCGACCGTGAGTCGCTCATCGTGCCAGCCGAGCATACGAAGGAGACGAGGGCGCCTGACATCCTTCCGGAACTGCCGCTTGTCCACGCGGTGGCCGTCGCCGTCGAAGTCGTAGAGGATGCGCGCTTCAAGATCTGCCCCGTCCGCCCGCGCCAGCTCGACGCCGTCGTGGAAGATCGAAAGCTGCAGAGTCAGCTCCGGGTAGCCGGATTCGTGCAGGTGGAAGCGCATCGAGGTCTCGTAGGGCGACTCGACGCCGGGCCGGATCATGGGCGTCACCTTGCGGAGCTTCGCGCTCCCCGTTCCCGGAGACCAGCGGATGACCGCCGCCGCAAGTTGCTCGGCGCTGGAAAGCGCGGTGAACCAGGTGCGGTTCGGATAGTTGTCGGCCTCGGTGATGAGCGCGTCACCGACTGCGAGCAGATCCACCTCGGAGAGATCCCGCGCGAGCAGACAGTAGAGCAGTTCCGGGGGTGCGCACGGCACACCGTTGACCGTCTGCACATCGAAAATGCGCCCAGGCACGCCCCGCGCCTGGACCCCCGCAGCGTTCGGGCGGCAAGCCCCTTGCGGCACGATGACGTCTACGGTTGAGTCACGCAGCATGCGCAGGGGAAGCGGTAGCCCGTGCAGCAGGGCCGTGGTGCGCGGGCCGAACGCCTGACCGGGCCGCAGCCGAGGAACGTAGGCGAGGATGCGTCTGCGCTGACGAATCCGGAGCACCTGGAACTCGTCGAGCGACGGGCCACGCGCTTGACTGCTGGCACGAGGCGGCTGTGGCGGTACCTGCCGAACACCGTAGAAGGGTCGCTCAAGCCCTTTGTTGCTCAGCGCGCCACGACCTACGCCGGCCTTGCGAGCGTCAGCGACACTGATTGGCTTCGCCCCGAGCATGGCCCGCAGTGGCAGGCGCGGACGCCACGGCGCGCCTGCCCCGGATGCACCGGATGCTTGGCTGGCGTTCAACGGTTCCGTCATGACCAGATCGTAGGAGCGCGCGTGACCCACAGCGACGCAGACTTCCTGCCCTGTGGATAGCGCTCGCCTTGGTTGTTCACTCATCGCGCAATCCCGCGCAACCCGCGCGCAACCCCCGGGCTCCCCGCGTGTCAGCAGGGCGTCCCCCCGTGCATCCTTCGCAAGAGTCAGCAACAAGCATTCGCGAACGCGACTGAGCGTGTATCTGCCTCACTCCTCACAACGGATACGCGACAGGCCACGGCTCACCCCCGGCGCCAGCCGCACCCCACAGCCCACAGCCCACAGCCCACAGCCCACAGCCATCCACCCATCCGCGAGAGGAGTCAGCACGAAACAGGCCGGATCGCCCAAGAGCATGCATCTGCCTCACTCATCACAACGGACACGCGACAGGCCACGGCTCACCCCCGGCGCCAGCCGCACCCCACAGCCCACACCCATCCACCCATCCGCGAGAAGAGTCAGCAAGAAGCAGGCCGGATCGCCCAAGAGCGTGCATCTGCCTCACTCATCACAACGGACACGCGACAGCCCACGGCTCACCCGCAGCGCCAGCCGCACCCACAGCCCACACCCCACATCCATCCATCCATCCATCCGCGAGAAGAGTCGGCGAGAAGCAGGCCAAATGTGCCGGGAGCATGCCTCTGCCCCACTCTTCGCAGCCGGCGCATAAGGGTCTACCGCGCATCTACTGCGCGTCCACCGCTCGTCCACCGCTCACCGGCCGCTCACCGGTCGCTCTTCCGCCAGAAGAGCCAGAAGGTCAGAAGGTCAGAAGGTCAGAAGGTCAGAGGAGTCAGAAGGTCAGAAGGTCAGAAGAGTCAGCGACAGGCACCAGCCAGCGCACGGGAGCATGCATCAGAGTCACTTTTCGCTGCGGGGACAGCGAAGGGCATCCGAGCCAGCACATAGAACGAAGCCCCCGCATCCAGTGGATGCGGGGGCTTCAATCTGCCTGTCGGCGTGGGTTACGCGGTCTGCGCGTCGCCCTCGCCTGCGTCGGCGATGATGCCCTCAGCCTGCGAGGTGACTCCGCCGGCTGCGACCGTCTCGGGGACGAGGCGCTTCGAGACGTTGAACACGAACTCGTCGTCCGGGTAGTCGACCTCGACGTGGTCGCCTGCCTTGAGCTCGCCGCGGAGGATCTTCTCGGAGAGAAGGTCTTCCACTTCGTGCTGCACGGCACGACGCAGCGGACGGGCGCCGAGCGTCGGGTCGAAGCCGACCTTGATGAGCTTGCGCTTGGCGAGCTCGGTGATCTCAACAGTCATGTCGCGGTCGAGCATGCGCTCGCTGAGGCGACCGATGAAGAGGTCAACGATCTGCAGCAGCTCGTTAGTGGAGAGCTGTGGGAACACGATCGTGTCGTCGACACGGTTCAGGAACTCGGGCTTGAAATGCTTCTTGAGCTCTTCGTTGACCTTCGACTTCATGTTCTCGTACGACACCGAGGCGTCGCCTTCGAGCTGGAAGCCGACGGGACCGCCGGAGATGCCCTTCGTACCGAGGTTGGTCGTCATGATGATGACCGTGTTCTTGAAGTCCACGACGCGACCCTGGCCGTCAGTGAGACGTCCTTCTTCAAGCACCTGGAGGAGCGAGTTGAAGATGTCCGGGTGGGCCTTCTCGATCTCGTCGAACAGCACAACGGAGAACGGCTTGCGACGCACCTTCTCGGTGAGCTGGCCGCCCTCTTCGAAGCCGACGAACCCTGGAGGGGCACCGAAGAGCCGCGAGACGGTGTGCTTCTCGCCGAACTCCGACATGTCGAGCGAGATGAGCGCCGACTCGTCGTCGAAGAGGAACTCCGCGAGCGCCTTGGCGAGTTCCGTCTTTCCGACACCCGTGGGGCCGGCGAAGATGAACGAGCCGGAGGGGCGGTTCGGGTCCTTGAGTCCGGCGCGGGTGCGGCGGATCGTCTTGGAGAGCGCAGCGATGGCTTCGTTCTGGCCGATGACCCGCTGGTGCAGGGCATCTTCCATGAAGACGAGGCGTGCGGTCTCTTCCTCGGTGAGCTTGAAGACGGGGATGCCGGTGGCCTGCGACAGCACCTCGGCGATCAGCCCCTCGTCGACGGTGCCGGTCGACTTGACGTCGCCCGACTTCCACTGCTTCTCGAGGCGGAGGCGCTCGCCGAGCAGGTTCTTCTCGTCGTCGCGCAGTGACGCGGCGCCTTCGAAGTCCTGCAGTTCGATGGCCTGCTCCTTGTCGGCGCGGACGATCGCGATCTTCTCGTCGAGCTCGCGCAGCTCAGGCGGCGACGACAGCACCGAGAGGCGCAGGCGTGCGCCGGCCTCGTCGAGGAGGTCGATCGCCTTGTCCGGCAGGAACCGGTCGGAGACGTAGCGGTCGGCGAGGGTGGCCGCGGCGACGATGGCGTCGTCGGTGATGGACACCTTGTGGAACGCCTCGTACTTGTCGCGGAGGCCCTTGAGGATGTTGATCGTGTGCGCGATCGACGGCTCTTCCACCTGGATGGGCTGGAAGCGTCGCTCGAGGGCCGCATCTTTCTCGAAGTGCTTCTTGTACTCGTCGATCGTGGTGGCGCCGATGGTCTGGAGCTCGCCTCGTGCGAGGAGCGGCTTCAGGATGCTCGCGGCGTCGATCGCGCCCTCGGCGGCACCCGCACCCACGAGGGTGTGGATTTCGTCGATGAAGACGATGATGTCGCCGCGCGTGCGGATCTCCTTGGTGACCTTCTTGAGGCGCTCTTCGAAGTCACCGCGGTAGCGGGATCCGGCGATGAGCGAGCCGAGGTCGAGCGAGTAGAGCTGCTTGTCCTTGAGCGTCTCGGGCACCTGGCCGGTGACGATCGCCTGGGCGAGGCCCTCGACGACGGCGGTCTTGCCGACGCCGGGCTCCCCGATGAGGACGGGGTTGTTCTTCGAGCGGCGCGACAGGATCTGCATGACGCGCTCGATCTGCTTCTCGCGCCCGATGACGGGGTCGAGCTTGCCCTCGCGAGCGGCCTGCGTGAGGTTGCGGCCGAACTGGTCGAGCACGGCGGAGCCCTGGGCTGCCTGCTGGGGCTGGTCTGCGCCGGCGACAACCTGCTCTTTGCCCTGGAATCCGCTCAGCAGCTGGATGACCTGCTGGCGCACCCGGTTGAGGTCGGCGCCGAGCTTCACGAGCACCTGGGCTGCGACACCTTCACCCTCGCGGATGAGGCCGAGCAGGATGTGCTCGGTGCCGATGTAGTTGTGGCCGAGCTGCAGGGCTTCGCGGAGCGAGAGCTCGAGCACCTTCTTGGCGCGCGGCGTGAACGGGATGTGCCCCGTCGGTCGCTGCTGCCCCTGGCCGATGATCTCCTGGACCTGCTCGCGAACGGCAGGCAGTGAGATGTCGAGGGATTCGAGCGCCTTGGCGGCGACCCCTTCACCCTCGTGGATGAGGCCGAGGAGGATGTGCTCGGTCCCGATGTAGTTGTGGTTGAGCATCTTCGCCTCTTCTTGGGCGAGGACGATCACGCGCCGGGCGCGGTCGGTAAATCTCTCGAACATCCGTTTCTCCTTCGACTCCCTGACCTCGACACCTGGCTACAGGGTCGGGGGCCGTGTACACCGAGAGTAACGGCGACCACCCCCGAAACCCTCCCCTGTTCGCCCTGGGCGTGCGGATAACTACCTCGGGCACACAGATGCGCCGCCGCGGGCCAGTTGGACCGCGCGACGGCGCATTTGTGGTTCAGCTTGCGAGCGTCAGAGGCACTTCTCGAATGCGAGGTCGCTCAGGCCGATGAGCTGGTTGTGGTTCCGGTTGAGGTTCGGCAGGTCCTGGAAGTAGCGGAAGCTGACCTCCGTGATGGGGCCGGTGTAGTTGAGCTGCACGTTGCCGTTGAGTGACGTGCTGGGGATCTCGCCCACCGTGGTCTTGCGCCAGGGATTGTTCAACGTGCCGTTGCCCTGGAGCGCAGACGCAAGGTTGAAGGACGTCGGCGGAGTCGTTGCGATGACTGCGTCGCGGTGGTTGCCGTCGGCCCAGTCGAGGTCGAAGAGCGTGAAGGAGAGCTTCAAGACCGGCTCGCTGAAGACGATCTTGACGTCAAGGCCGCTACCGGACTGCGCGGTCTCGTCTTCAAACTTGATCCACTTCTGCGTGGTCGGGTTTCCACCCTGCGGTCCGTTCTGCACGGCACCGTTTGTCGACGACCCCGTGAAGCCGCCATATCCGACGTAGCTCAGCGTCGCGGTGACGCCGGTGCCGGGGAACGAGATCTGCGTGGGCTTCGTTCCCGTCGTCAGTGCGTTGAAGTTTGTCTTGTTGACGCATCGCGAGGCCGCCTGTGCCGGCGCCGCGGTTGCGAGCGCGATGACCGGCACCGTCCACGCTGCCGCGCGCATCACGGTTCGGCGGCTGGAGACGCCGTCTGCGGTCGAGAACTTGGGGTCGACTGGGGAGCTGGGATTTTCAGACAAAAGGAACCTCTTCGGGCGCGTTGGGGCATTCGCTAGCGCGCTGGGGACGCGCCTAGCTCCGGTGCATCCATCTGGGCTTTACCGGGGCGCGTCAATATCACCCCAGATGCAGGCCCATCACCCCGAAGTCACCCCGGACTTCACCCTAATTTGTAGCTACAAATAAATGACTGACTAGCCAACCGCTCAGCAACGAAGAAACCACCCCGGGCTTCACCCCGAGGTGGCTTGCGCGAAGTCGCTCGAGGGGACTAGTCGTCACTTCGATCGCGCAGCAGCCCGAGAGATTCCGCACGACGGAGCGCTTCCGGCCGGGAGTGCACGCCAAGCTTCTTGTAGGCAGAGCGCAACTGGGTCTTCACAGTGTTCGGCGAGACGAAGAGCTCCTCGGCGATCCGCGCGGGCGAGGTGTGCCGGGCGAGCGCGTGAACCACGACTCGCTCTCGCTCAGTGAACTGCGGCATGAGGCTCACTTCACGGATCGTTGTGACCACGTCGAGCGAGTCGAACATCGCCACGTCATCGGGACCACCCGATTCCCGGCTGAGTTCCGCGAGCGCCCTTCTGTCTCGGTCCGGCAGGAGCAGCAGCGGCGAGATGAGCCCGTATTGGCGCGAGAGCCCCGATGCGAGCCCGATCATGCTCAGCGCGACCTCGCGGTCACCCGAGCGGAGTGCTCCGGCGGCTCCGAGCGCGTGCACGGCCGTGCGCATCCGCGGAGTTGTCACGAAGTCGAGCGATCTTGAAACCAGGCGCATCGATTGGTCGGTATCGCCATCGACGAGCGCGAGCAGAGCCCTCGCGGGCAGCGTGCGCAGGTCGTCTGCCGCGTACCCCTCGAGCAACTTGCGAGCTCGAGCCGGTCGCCCCGCCGCGAGCCAAAGCACAACAAGGAAGGCCTTTACTCGGAACAAGCCGAGGCTCTCCCCCGCGCCAGACGCCGCGAGCGGACCATCCAGCATCTCCTCGACGCGTCGCGCCTCCGCGAGCGCCTCACCCTGCGCGAGCCGGGCGAGCATCACTGGCTCTTGCAGGTAGGGCCAGAGGTCCGACGTGACCGAATGGCGCTCGACGTTCTCGAGCGTGGAGCGCGCCTGCGCCCACTCTCCCCGCTCGAGCAGGACGTAGGACCTCGCGATGTGCCCGAGGGTGCCGAGGTGCCCACGCTCGCTTGTCGTCTTCCAGGAGCCCTCGTCGATCTGGGCGAGTACCGCTTCCGACGTTGGCATGTCACCGTCGATCGCCTTGTAGCCCGCGGCGTCAGAGAAGGACAGGTTGCGTGAGCTCTGCGATTGCGGCACGCCGAAGGTGTCGGCCACGGCATCGTGCGCACCCTTGACGTCTCCGACGAGGAAGAGCGAGAGCGCGACCCCGCGCGTGAAGACCGGCGGGAGCGTCGACGAGCCAGCAGGCCCTTGCTGCTTTGTGACCTCGAGCGCTTCCCTAGCAAGCTCAGCTGACTCGCGGTAGCGGCCGAGTGTGCGCAGCGCGAAGACCTTGAAGCAGAGGTGCTCACCGCGGCGTTCGGTCGGCAGGTCGGTTGGAACGCGCATGCCGGCCGCGATCTGCAGCAACGGCTTCGCCGCGTTGCGGAGCACCGGGTTGGCGAGGCGCGCGAGCCCGAGCGCAAACGCGAGGATCGGGTAGGCCACGAGCACGTCGTTCGAGAGGTGCTGCAGGCGCACCTCGTAGCGGTCGGTCGTGTAGGCCTCGACCACCGAGAGGAGAAGCCTGGAGCAGATGCGGGAGGCGAGCTCGTAGTCGTCGACTTCGAGGGCAAGCTCGAGGGCGCCTTCTGGGTCGCCGTTGGCCACCAGCCAGGCAGAGGCGATGGATGCGGCACGCTTGTACTCGGTCGGCGACTCGGTGCGCAGCTCCTCGTGGAGCGCCTCACGCAGGGCGGTGACGTACTGGAATGCCCCACCGGTGCGTGTGAAGGTGATGTGTCGGCCGAAGCCGTCGGCCTCAAGCACGCTGATTGCCGCGTCTGGGTCGAGCTGGGGTACGAGCATCCGCGCGAGGGAGGCGTCGAAGTAGGGCACGACGCTCGTGATCCGCGCGAAGTGCGCGAGCTCTTTGCTGGGCAGCTGGCCCGAGAGGTTCGTGGTGTTGAGGGCGTTCTCGCGCCAGTGGGCGGCGCGGGGGCCCGATCTCGAGAGTTCGAGGACCGCCGCGCGAACGGCGATCGCGTACCCGCCGGTTGCCTCGTAGACCTCTCTCGGTGTTGCGACTTGCGCATCGCCCACGACCAGTCGGAAGAACTCGGTGACCTCAGCCTGGGTGAACTCGAGGTCGATGTTCGTAATCACCTTGACCTGCCCGCGAAGCTGCAGCCTCAGATGGTCGAGGGCGGTCCGGCCGCGAGCGGCGATGATGACCCGCATTCCGGGAACGTTCTCGACACCGCGGAGGAGGTCCTGGTCGATGACCGGGGCAAGCTCGCCGAGGCGCTCGTAGCCGTCGAGGACAATCGTGAACGGAACCTCGCCGCGCATGGCGGCCATGAGGTCACGCTTCTCGAAGTCGTCGCTGTTGATGAGGTTCATGAGGTCATCGAACTGCAGGCTCGTCACGAGGCCTTCGCGGAGTGCAGCGCGCGCGATCTGCTCCCAGACGCTGTTGCGGCTGGTTGTGGATGTACCGAAGGTGACCCAGAGCAGTCGACCGGTGTGGCGACCGGCGTCGACCCACATGCGCATGAGGGTGGTTTTTCCGTATCCGCTTGGAGCCTGCAGAAGGGTGATTCCGACTGACTCGTCGTCGAGCGAGCGCAGGAGACGCTCCCTTACCAGCAGCTCGCGCGTCGTTGCGTTCACCTTGTTCACCCCAGCTCTAAAAGCATGACTTTTCACCTACCAAATGGATGGTCACGACTCTAACCCGAGAATCCCGGTTTGACGAGATCCGGATAACCGGGCATTTGCCGGGATTTTGCCCTGTGATGGCCACGACAGTGAGGAGAACGCCACGTTCAGCGGCAGATGCAAGCGTCTGCCGGTCAGCGCTGCGCCGCGCAGATCTGGGCGGCCGCGATTGACGCATCCGCGCCCTGCAGACTCCAAGCCCAGTTCATCTCAAGCTCACGCGCCAGGTCGGGCCACTGAGACCCCGACCAGAATTCACAGTCACGCACCCCGAACTTCAGCTCGAAAACGCCGAGACCTGTGAGGTTGTTGCCGACGAAGTTGACGCTGAAGTCGCGGTTCGTCTGTTGAAGTCCGGGAACAAGCTCGAGGAGCTCCTGCCACTCTGTGGTCTCCCGGAACATCTTCGCCGCGTCGGCCGACTTGACGCCCTCCATCGTGTCGTCGAAGGCGGTCACGTTCACCTGCGTGCTGCCCGACAAGGAGTCATCAACCCGGACGTGGACGCTCGCGAGCTGCTCCGACCCGTCGAAGACTGCGCTTGTCTCCCGCACGAAGGTGATCTGCTCGGACGAGGGGATTCCAGACTGCACGAATTGACCCGTCGTGAACGGGGCCAAGCCCATGAGGTCCCACTCGCCCGTCGCGGCACCCGGGTCTTCGATCGTGCGAGCGGTTTCGAGAAGTTGAGCAGTGCGTTCCTTGTCGTCGCGCTCGTCGCTGGACAGCTCGATCACGACGAGTCGTCCGCGCGCGGCAGAAGAAAGGGAAGGTGCGCCCGAATCTGCGGGAGGCAGAGTTGCCGGTGCTGCCGTCAGAGGAGCCGCAGGTGCCTGCGTCTGGGGCTGAGCTTCGGCATCCGCGTTCTCCTGAGCAGACAGACCGGCGCCTGAGTCGTTGACGACCTCGTCGGCTGCCTCGAACATGCCGGCCGTGACCGGCGCGGAGTAGGTGCGCGTGGAGATGGACTCGAACCCGACCGTCGTCAGCTCCCGCCAGTACTCGAGCTGGGCGTGGAGCGCCTCGGGGGTGACCAGGTCGAAGTAGGAGTACGCGGAACCGGCGAGGCGCAACTCAACCGCGCCCGGGAACTGTCCCTGCCCCAGCTGCACGGTCGGGAAGGTTGTCGTGTAGTCGCCGATGTCGGCGAGCTCCTCCTCCGTGACGTCGTCCGTCAGCGTCACGATGAGGTCGACCTTGACCGCCCCGTCGACTGGTGGCCGGTCGAGGCTGGACGCCTCGACCCCGGGAAGTGACCGCAGGGTCTGGTTGAAGGAGTCGAGAGCTGACTGCACCGAAGGGAAGGGGCCGGATGCGCATCCCGCGAGCATGGTCATCATGACGGCCGCAATGAGGACGGGCATGGCAGAACGCGGCATGTCAGCACCCTCCTCCGCGTCCTTGATCCAGCACGATGCCGATCAGGTTACGCCGCGCTCCCCGGAGCAATCTGGGTGCCCCCTCCGAGCGCCGCGTGATGTGAACCGATCGGGCCGTCGGCAGGCCATCAGCTGGCGGCCGCAGACCCCGATTCTTCAACGATCTCGCCAGCGCGCCCCACGTTGACGAGGGAACGCCAGACGAGGGCCAGGATGAGGACGCTCAGGCCGAACGCCACCCAGATCGTCGTGACGATGCCGAACCCCTGACCTATGAGGCCGCCGATGAACGACCCCATGGCCATGCCGCCGATCATCCCGAGGAAGTAGACGCTCGAGACTCGACCGCGCATCCGGCTCGGCACGGCCCGACCGCGGATCGTGCTCGCGAGTGTGGCCCAGATGACCGTGTACATGCCGAAGACGAACATCGTGATGCCAGCGACAATGACGTTCGCCGTGGCGGCGAGCACGAGGTGCAGCACTGTTTCGAGCGCGAGGCAGGCGCGCATGAGGCTCGTGTACGAGAAGCGACGCTCGAGGCGTGCGTAGAGCGCCGTCCCGACGAGCCCTCCGAGCGCGGACACCGCGAGCAGGAGCCCATAGCCGACGTCGTCCAGCCCCAACCGCTGCTTGGCGTAGAGGACAAGCACGCCGTAGGTCATGCCATACGTGATGTTGAAGGCGAAGAGGATGATCGCGAGCGTGCGCACTGGAGGGTTCTGCCAAAGCCAGGCGAACCCCTTGGCGATGTCTCGGCGAACGCGCGCGATCGATCGCACCGTCTCGATCGGGCCCGTCGTCGCGGTTGAGACGGGTGGGGACGTGATGCGCGACACCAGCACGACGGCGAACAGCAGCGAGACGACGGTCACGCCGTACGGCAGTGCGTGCCCGATGGCGAAGATCGCGCCGCCGATCGCGGGGCCGGCGAGCTGGTTCATGACGGTCTGGCTCGCGATCAGGCGAGAGTTGCCGATGCCGAGTTCCTTCGACGGCACGAGGTCGGGAACAATCGACGTCCACGCGTTGTCCGTGAAGACCTCAGCAGACCCCACGAGAAACAGGGCGACGTAGAGGATGGGCAGGTTGATGGTGTCGGTCAGCACCAGCGCACCGATGACGGCGAGCATCAGCACACGACTGAGCGCACCCGTCACGATGATCGCAACGCGCGGGAGCCGGTCAGCGACGACCCCGGCGAAGAGGCCGAACACGAGCCAAGGCAGCTGCTGGACCACAAGCGCGAGCGAGACGAGCAGCGGGTCCTGCGTGAGGCTTGCCACGAGCAGGGGCCCGGCCGCGATGAGGATGCCGTCCGCGAGGTTCGAGAAGAGGGAGGACGAGAGGAGGAAGCGGAACGGCGTGCCGAGCGGCTTTGGCGATGCCCAGTTGAGCAGGAATGACATGAGTCGAGTCCAGACGACGAGAAGTGACCCCCTCTGCGGCGAGGAGGTCGAGTTGGAGCGGGGAAGAAGAGGAGTGCTAGCTGTTCGCGTCGAGCTGCGGAAGGCCGAGGCGAGCGCGTTCTTCGCGCTCGATCTTGTCGGCCATGGCACGCTCGCGGCGATCGCCGGAGAGGATCGACGTGAGGATCCAGAAGAACGCGGCCCCGATGATCACAGTCGGGATGAGCGACCAGAGTGCATTGAGGAAGAAGTCCATGATGGAGGGAGTCTACGCGATGCCCACCATCCTCCGGCGAGTCTGCGCGCATCCTTTCCTGAAGCGGCGAAGTGTCGGTGCATCCGCCTAGGCTGGGGCCATGGTCGATCGCTCGAACGTCGAATGCTGGCTCACTGACATGGACGGCGTGCTGGTGCACGAGCAGGCGGCGCTCCCCGGCGCCGTCGAACTGCTCGCGCAGTGGCAGCGCGACGACACCCCCTACCTGGTGCTCACGAACAACTCCATCTTCACGGCCCGAGACCTCGCGGCACGCCTGCGTGCTGGCGGTATCAACGTGCCGGAGGACCGCCTCTGGACCTCGGCGCTCGCGACGGCCGACTTCCTCAAGCAGCAGCTGCCAGGCGGCTCGGCCTTTGTCATCGGCGAGGCGGGGCTTCTCACGGCCCTCCACGAGGCCGGTTACATCATGACCGAGACCGACCCGGACTTCGTTGTCGTCGGGGAGACCCGCAACTACTCGTTCGACGCCATCACGAAAGCCATTCGCCTCATCGGCAACGGCGCACGATTCATCGTCACGAACCCCGACGCCACCGGCCCGAGCGCCGACGGCCCGTTGCCCGCGACCGGCGCGATCGCGGCGCTCATCACGAAGGCAACCGGACGAGAGCCGTATGTCGTCGGCAAGCCGAACCCCATGATGTTCCGCTCTGCGCTCAACAAGATCGGCGCACACTCGCACAACACGGCCATGATCGGCGACCGGATGGACACCGACATCGTCGCGGGTATGGAGGCGGGCCTGCACACCGTACTTGTGCTCACGGGCATCAGCGACCAGCGGGAGATCGAGCGCTATCCGTTCCGCCCCGACGAGATTATTTCTGGAGTGCACGAGCTCGTGCGCAGCGGCGACGAAGGCTGACCCAAGCCGCTCACATCCGCGAGATTGCTAGGCCAACTAGCGATTATTCGGCTCTCGCGTACCATTGGCTCAGTGACTTCCAGCTCCCTCAGACCCGATTCCCCTGGCCAAACAGCTGAATCCACCCCCGCGAAGCAGACGCCGCCCGCGATCAAGCGCTGGGTATTCTGGCCGGCCGCGATCATCATTCTCGCCTTTGCCGGATTCTCGATTCTCGCGCCAAGCGCCGCCGACACCGCCTTCAGCGCGGTCCAGTCCTGGATTGTCCGCAACTTCAGCTGGTACTACGTTCTGATCGCCGCGTTCTTCGTTGTCTTCAGCCTCTGGATGGGCTTCGGCAAGTACGGCGACATCAAGCTCGGCAAGGACGACGACCGACCAGAGTTCTCGAATCTCAGCTGGCTTTCGTTGCTCTTCGCCGCCGGGATGGGCATCGGGCTCGTTTTCTACGGCGTGAGCGAGCCGCTCAGCCACTTCATCGACCCGAAGCCGGGCGTCACCGGCACGGACAATCAGCTCGCACAGCAGGCGCTGTCGCAGACGTACCTCCACTGGGGAGTGCACGCCTGGTCGATCTACATCGTGCTCGGCCTTGCACTGGCGTACGCCATCCACCGCCGCGGCCGCCCTGTCAGCGTGCGCTGGGCGCTCGAGCCACTGCTCGGCCGTCGAGTTCGTGGCGGCTGGGGCAACCTCATCGACATCGTCGCGCTCGTCGGAACGGTGTTCGGCGTGGCCACCTCCCTCGGCCTCGGGGTGCTGCAGATCGGCTCCGGTCTGCAGGCCGCGGGGATTCTCGAGCCCTCGACCACCGCATCCATCGGCATCATCGTGGTCATCACAGGGTTCGTACTGTTCTCAGTGCTGTCGGGCGTCGGCAAGGGCATGAAGTGGCTTTCGAACACCAACCTCATCCTGGCGGCCGGCCTCCTGCTCTTCATTCTCATTGTTGGCCCGAGCCAGTTCCTCCTGCGCGACTTCGTGCAGTCGCTCGGCAATTACCTGCAAAACTTCGTCAGCCTCACGTTCTCGACCAGCGCGTTCGCTGGCGAAGACGGCATCGACTGGCAGTCGTCGTGGAGCACTTTCTACTGGGGCTGGTGGATGTCGTGGGCGCCGTTCGTCGGCGTCTTCATCGCCCGTATCTCTCGTGGCCGCACAGTCCGCGAGTTTGTGACGGGCGTCATGCTCGTGCCGACGCTTGTGACGTTCCTCTGGTTCGCGGTTCTCGGTGGCACAGCCCTGTGGATGCAGTTGAATGGAGTCACCGACTTCGTGCAATCTGATGGTTCTGTCGATGTCGAAGGGGCGCTGTTCCAGATGCTCGCGCAGCTCCCCGGCGGTGCGGTGCTCACGATCGGTGCGATCATCCTGATCGCGATCTTCTTCATCACGTCCGCGGACTCCGGTGCGCTTGTGATGGGCATGCTCGCATCCGGTGGGCAGGCGGAGCCGAAGAACTGGGTACGCGCGTTCTTCGCCGTCATCACATCGATCCTCGCGACTGCGCTGCTCCTTGCGGGCGGTCTCAACGCCTTGCAGACGGCGGCGATCAGCATCGCGCTGCCGTTCTCGATCGTGCTTCTGCTCACCTGCTGGGCGACGGCGGTCGCGTTCGGTCGCGAGAAGCGGGCATACGAGCGCGCCCGGCGCGCGGCATTCGTCGATCACATCGGCGACTTCTACGGTCTCGAGGTCGACGAGCCCGTCGAGCGGGTGCCCGGGAAGATGTTCCCCTGGCTGCGCAAGACGAACGTCATGAACGTTCCTGTTGCCGGTCCGCAGACGAACCAGGTCCCGGTTGTCGGTTCTGATGCGGCGGAGACTGACGGCGAGCGTCCGGAGCGGTAGCCGGAGCTCGAGACTGCACGAAGAGGCGGGGCGGATGCACGTGCATCCACCCCGCCTCTTCGTCGTACCTGCGTCGTGTAGGCCACTGATTTAGTCCGTCTGAAAATTGTGGACGGCGTTCACTTCTGGCAGTCTGGAGCCACACCCAACCAAGTGGTAGGTGCCCCTTCCCTGGGCGCCAGTTCTCGCACGGTCGTTGCGTCCGCCCTCACCTTCAGAAGCTCTCTTCCTAGCGCAGAGGCATGCGGACCCGCCGTCGCGCGCACCCGCTTTGGACACCATCCACCCCAGGAGCCCCGTGACGAACGCAGCATCCAATCCCAAAAACCACCTCTCGCGCCGCACGGTCATCGCCACCGCCGCCTGGACCACGCCCGTCCTCGCCGCGGTCGCCAGCGCGCCGCTCGCCGCCGCGTCCAACGAGCCCCTCATCGTGGGGCTCACCGGTTTCGGTGCAACGCGCTGCGGCATCATCGACGCCGGCGCCGTCCGTTTCGAGGCCACTGTCGGCGAGAAGCCTGCACCGACGACTGGAACGGTCGCCATCCAGCTCCCCGTGGGGCTCGAGTTCACGACTGGCGGGCGCACAGCAACCGTCAACATCGGTCAGGGTGGCGTCGCCCAGGTCCCCGCCTTCACAGCGACTGGAGCGGCGGGCGCCTACACGATCACCGCCACCTACCAGGGCGTCGTCGCGTACGCCTTCGGGAATATCACTGCCTCACCCGGCCAGGTGGTGCAGATCACGCGCACCGTCGGAACCACCTCCAGCAACGCTCCGACGATCAACTGGTCGACAGTGCCCGGACTCACGACGGCGACAGTCGGAGCGATCTCAGGCGACCAAGCAAATGGCAGCGCCGGTTCGAACGCTGCCGTGCTCGTCGCAGGTGGGCTTGTCCGCTACTGGGGTCTCAACGTCGGATCGACGCAGAGCGCCCCCGGCACGCTGCAGCACGGCGGTGCCAACGTCGCGAACATGAAGTTCGTGGACGCCTGGACCTCACTTCAGGTGAACAACAACTCGACCGGCGGCGTCGCAGCTGGCAGCACCGGCGGCGAGGTCTACCAGTGGTACCGGACAGGGACAGGCACGGGGTCGCCGATTGTCGTGAAGGTCAACGGGATCACCGGCACCCTCGTCGCTGCCGAGTCGAACGACGGCTTCAGCTACGCCCTCACGTCCACGGGCCTCTACTACTGGGGCAACGCGACCAGCGGCACGACCGTCGACGCCACACTCATCCCGGGCACCGCTGGTGCCTCGGCCATCAGCACTTTCGGCGTACGCGAAACCAGCTTCGTGCACGGCGGGGCGGTTCTCTTCGCGAACGGCACCATCCGTCAGTGGAACAACGGGCACACACTTTCCACTGTCGCGGGGGCGCCAGCCGGCATCGCGCAGGTCGAGGCGAACTCCGGTGCCATCATCGTGCGCACCGCGAGCGGCGACCTGTGGACAAGCGGCGCCGCGTTGGGCTTCTCCTCGGGTGGGACTGCGTGGACGAGGCGCGCCCGAAACGTCGCCGCGTTCGCCTCATGGGCGATCCGCAACTACGTCGGCGGCCTGTACATCACATCGACGGGAACGATGATGCAGTTCCACGCTTCGACGCGCATCCCGGGCATCAGCGTCGACTACGCGTTCAGGGCTGAGGCCAAGACCGGGGACGCCACTGGCAAGGCCATCACGAAGGTCTTCGCGTCCGACGGCACCTACCTCGCCCTCGCCTCCGACGGCAGCGTGTACGCGTGGGGCGGCAACCTCGACAACGGAACCCGCGGCAACCCGAAGCTGGTTCCGAGCGACAATGTCATCGACCTCAACGTGTGGGGCTACCACCCCACCGCCGGTAGCTACTACGGGGGCGGCTACGTCATCGAGGGCACCGTCTGCTGACCAGCTCCAACGAGCGGACGGGGGTCGGATGCACGTGCTTCCGGCCCCTGGCCGTCTTGGCGTCTCCTGAGGACAGATCCGGGAGTGATCGGGAAGATCCGCGTTGCATCCCTCCTCATCACGGACGACCGGCTGTCAAGTCCCAGCACAAGGTGAGCACGAGGCATCATCCTGAGATGGATGCATAGAATCGCGAGCGCACTCGTCCCCGCCGTCACGCCTCCCCGCCTGCTGCACGTCGCCAAGACGGCTGCCGCAGCGACGCTTGCCTGGTACGCCGGACACCTCGTCCCCGGCGAGGCGAATGCGTACGCCTACTACGCGCCCCTCGGTGCGTTGGTCGCCAGTGTGCCGACCGTGGCCGGATCCGTGCGGTCGAGTGTGCAGGTCGTGGTTGGTGTTCTCCTCGGCGTACTCGCATCCGGTGCGCTTGTCACCATCGGAATCCCAGTGGCGCTCGCTGTTCCCGTGGCGGTCGGAGTCGGAACGCTGCTGGCGGGCATCCCCGCCTTCGGGGCAGGGCGCGACTACATCCCGATCGCGGCGCTGTTCGTGTTCGTCGTCGGCGGTGCGAACCCGGATGGCTTCTCCATCGGCTACGTCGTCCAGATGGCTGTCGGGGCGGCCATCGGCGTCGGGCTGAACCTGCTGGTCCCGCCCTCGACCGGGACCAAGCACGCGTTGGAGGCCCTCAGCACGGTCAAGAAATCGGCCGCTGACGCTATCAAACGCGCTACCGAGCTGCCCGGCGAAGAGCACCCTCGGGATGCACTCGATGAGTGGCGGGCCTCGCTTCGTCGCCTCGAGGCTCACCTCGCCGACACCAAGACGCTCGTCGGCGAGGCGCAAGACAATTTGCGAGGCAACGCGCGGCGCCTTCGGTCGAAGTTCGACACCAATTCGGCGCAGGGCGAGCTCGACAGCATCAGCCGCATCGTCCGGCATACCGAGGAGCTGCAGGAACCGTTCCTCGAGAGCTCGTGGAGCGAGGCGCGAACGGAGTCGCGCCGCGCTCTCGCTGCGGCCGGCGAGCAGATCGCGCAGCTCCTCCAAGCGTGGGATGAGTCCTACGACGAGCTGTCCCCGAGACTCGGCGCCGCATCCACCGCTCTCGAAGATCTGCAGCAACTCGAGTTCGAGCACCACACGGGATGGGACCCGGCCGCTCAACGCCGATCAGTCACGATCTACGCACTCCGGAAGGTCGTCGCCGAAATCGAGTACCGCGTCGATGGGGAGAAGCACGCAAGTTCCGAGAGTTGACTCGATCCGATGACGCTGGCCCCGCCGCATTGACGCCCGAGGGAGCATATTATGCGGAGACATAGCCAAAGGCTAGGCTCGTTCTGAGATTCGTGAGGCGCCCCACCCACGAACCGACCACAGAAGAGGAACCCTTTGCTGGAACGCACGTCCCCCTCGTCCGAGCCTCGTCTCTCCCGCCGCCACCTGGTTGCGGGAGCTGCGTGGGCAGCACCAGTCGTCGCCATCGCTGTGGCGGCACCCGCCCGCGCCGCCTCGACAGAGTGCACTCCGCAGGCAGCAGCACAGATCACCACCGCGTGGCGCTTCAACGGCAACATCACCAACTGGACCCTCGCACGCTCCCCGGCCAACGCCCCCAACGTCGGCTACTCCGCGAGCTACCAGGGGCAGGGCCCCAACAGCGTGAGCAATGCGGCCGTCCTGGATGCAGACCCGCTCGCGGTTGCATCCACGACGAGCCTTTCCAACACGGCCTGCTTCGGCCCCGGCACGTACACGTTCACGTACACGGGCCGCGCCTGGACCACGAACACCCGCACCCTCACCTTGACCGGCCGCGTCGTCAGCGATGCAGCTCCGGGAACAACCTTGGCGACCGACACCTTCACGACGGCGACGAACACGACGACGTTCACACGAACCCTCACCGTGACCATCCCAGTGCGCACTCGTCTTCGCTTCACGTACGCATGGGGGTTCACTGCCGGTTCGGCGAGCCAGACCGGTGACGACATCGGTGTGGGCGCCCCGGCAGTCGCGAAAACGGCGTAACGGGCGCGCCCCACACGCTTCGCGAGCCGCAAGAAGCCGCCGCCCGGTTCGGGCGGCGGCTTCTTGCGTGTGGCTGCGCGCTACTTCACGAGCGGGAACAGTACCGTCTCGCGGATGCCCAGGCCCGTGATGGCCATGAGGAGACGGTCGATGCCCATCCCCATGCCTCCTGACGGTGGCATGGCGTGCTCGAGTGCGGCGAGGAACTCCTCGTCGACGCGCATGGCCTCGACGTCACCCTTGGCG
Organism: Pseudoclavibacter sp. AY1F1; assembly: GCF_002931075.1. Taxonomy (GTDB): domain Bacteria; phylum Actinomycetota; class Actinomycetes; order Actinomycetales; family Microbacteriaceae; genus Pseudoclavibacter. The sequence goes on from NZ_PSTQ01000008.1 coordinate 66,376, forward strand.
CCGAGTGCCGCTTGTTCGACGAAGCGGGCACGCTGCTCGACGGGGTCGATGAGCTCGGAGTAGCCCGTGGCGAGCTCGAAGCCGCGAACGTAGAGGTCCCACTTCTCGACGACACCCGGGATGGAGCGGTGGGATGCGGTGAGCGGGGACGTCTCGACGGGGAAGTCCATGACGAACGTGGGGCGCGTGAGGCCGTCCTTCACGAAGTGCTCCCAGAGCTCTTCAACGAGCTTGCCGTGCGTGGGGTGGCTGACCTCGACTTCGACCTTCTCGGCGAGCGCGAGGAGCTCGGCAAGCGGAGTCTCTGGCGTGATCTCAACGCCGGCTGCTTCGGAAAGCGACGGGTACATCGACAGGCGGTCCCAGTCGCCGCCGAGGTCGAACTCGGTGCCGTCTGTCCAGGTGACGACGTGCGAGCCGGACACGGCAAGCGCCGCGTTCTGCACGAGCTCCTGCGTGAGGTCGGCGATCGAGTTGTAGTCGCCGTACGCCTGGTAGGCCTCGAGCATCGCGAACTCGGGACTGTGCGTCGAGTCTGCGCCCTCGTTGCGGAAGTTGCGGTTGATCTCGAAGACCCGGTCGAGGCCGCCGACGACGGCTCGCTTCAGGTACAGCTCTGGCGCGATGCGCAGGAACAGTTCGGTGTCGAACGCGTTCGAGTGCGTGACGAACGGGCGGGCCGCGGCGCCGCCGTGCATCGTCTGCAGCATGGGCGTCTCGACCTCGAGGAACTCGTGGTTCGCGAACGTCTGGCGCAGCGACGCGTTAGTCTTCGCGCGTGCCACCACAACCTCGCGGGCGACGGGGCGCTGGATGAGGTCGAGGTACCGCTGACGAACGCGCGTCTCCTCGCTGAGCTCCGAGTGCAGGTTCGGCAGCGGACGGACAGCTTTGGAGGCCATCTTCCATTCGTCGGCCATGATGCTCAGCTCACCGCGGCGCGAGGAGATGATCTCGCCGGCGGCGAAGACGTGGTCGCCGAGGTCGACGAACTCCTTCCACAGGTCAAGCTGCTCTTGGCCGACAACGGCGAGCGAGAGCATGATCTGGATGCGCGCACCGTCGCCGGCCTGCAAGCTCGCGAAGCAGAGCTTGCCGGTGTTGCGGAGGTGCACGATGCGGCCTGCGACGCCGGCGCGCTCACCGGTCGAGGCGCCGTCTTCGAGCTCGACGTGCGCGGCACGCACTTCGGAGATCGTGTGCGTAATGGGGAGCGTCAGTGGGTAGGGCGCGATACCCGACTCGAGCATCCGCGCACGCTTGTCGAGACGCACCTGCTTCTGCTCGGAGGCTTCCGCCTCGGAGAGTGCATCTTGGATGGGCGCGTCGGCCATTCGGGCTCCTTGCGTGTCGTGCGTTCGGGCGTGGATGCGCATCCTGGGCACGACGAAGGCCGCGCAGAATCGCACTCCCCCAGTTTGAGGCACATCGCGCCCGCGCGCGAACTGGCGGCGCCCTACGGACTACCCCTCTGGGATTCGATGTGCGCTTCCGCGCGTCCGCCGCGTCACCAGGTTGGGTTCGCTCCGGAGTGAGTGAGCACGGTCGACGCTTGCGGTGAGGTGACGGAGGCTGTGAAGTTCACGGCTTGCGCCGTGGGGACGCCGGGCTTTGCCGTGGCAATCCAGGTGAGGTTCGATGACGAGGCTGAGTTCCCTATGGACTCCGTGAGGCGGATCGTGAACGTGATGGTCCCGCCTGAGACGACTCTGCTGAGTTCGGTGAGCCCGCTGCTGAGGCTCGTGAGTGGAACGTCTGCGATATAGGCGGCCGGGTAGGAAATGACGATGTCGGTGGTGATGATGGTCACCGCGTTGAGCTGGTAGATGTTCTCGAACTTCGTCTCGAAGCGGTATCCCTGGGCAACGTTTGCGTTGATCGCCGGGTTCCAGGTTGAGCCTTGAATGAACATCTGCGGGGGCGTGTTGAAGCGGGTTGTGGTTTTCATGCCCGATGCGGCAGCTGCGGGGGCGGCGACGGCGAGCGCGATAGTGGGTGCCGCCCACAGCCCGCCGCGGAGGAGTTCTCGTCGATGCAGGTTTCGGTGCTCGCCGGAAAGCGGGGTTGGTGTGTGAGGTGATGACGTCATGGGTCCTTCACGGGGGGTGATGCGAGCGCAGAACGAAAGAATGGAGCGGTTCGAAACTCTTCAAGACCAGTTTCGGCGTTAACCATAGAGTCCGATATGCAGGAAATAGCAGTTAAGTGACCATTTGGTTGGCCGGAATGCGCGATTCGTCGCGAAACAGTCGCTTCATGTCGCCAAACGTTTCGTCAGACCCCGAACATCTGGCTCGAGGACACCGCGCAGAACAGCGCAGGACAACGCAGAACGCCGCGCGCGCGCGAAAAAACCGCACCGCGCAGAGTGCGCGTTGCGGTCAGTTCAGTTGGACGAGTGCCAGATCGTCAGGACGATCGCAGCCCCGTCATGAGCGTCGTGGGCTGATGTTCGTCACGCGCTGCGCGCCTTCGCCCAGTCGACGACCCCTTCGAGGTAGGCGACGATCGTCTCGGCGGCGGGCACGAGCTCGCGGCCAGAGCGCTGGTAGGTCTCTTCTGAGCGTCGGAACGGGTCGACGACGTCGTAGTCGCTGGCGTTCTCGAGCGGGGCGATAACGCCTCGAAGTGGGGCCGCCGCGCTGACGGCGGCGGCGAGTGCCGCGGCGACGATGTCCTGTTCGGATGCTCCCGACGCGGGTGCGTCGGCTCCACCGTCAAGCGATTCGCGGCGCGAGCGACGAGAACCGGATGCCGCACCCGGGGCCTCATAAGACTCCTCGAGGTCTTCAGCCGTGACCTGGCTGGCGATGTGCGCGAACTCGCGCAGGGTGAAGGTGCGGCGTACGACTGAGGGCGCGAGTTCGACGATGCGCTGGCGGTGATCACGCGACAGGGCCAGAACAAGGCCGGCACCGCGAGCGATGTCCTCGGTGAGCTGTCTGGAGATGTGGGCTTCCGCATCCGTCACCCCGTACTGGGCGGCGAGGGCCAGCGCGGGCTGCGGCATGCCGCTCCCGACGAGGGCACCCGTGCCGCCGCTTTCGACGGTCACGCCCGGGAGGCCCTTGAGGCCGTCGCGCAGGAGTTGCTCGGCGAGGGGTGACCGGCAGATGTTGCCCGTGCAGACCGTCAGGATGCGAAAGCTCATGCGTGTGTTCCCCCAGGGGTCGTGGAACGTTCAGCGTAGCAACGCCACGACCCCTGGTTGGACTACGACGTGCTGGTCGGGCAGTTCGCGACCTGCGGGGTCTGGACCCAGATGTCGGCGTTCTGGCGGGCACCGCCGGTGACCTTGGGCATGACGAACGTGTACGTGAGGGTGATCGGCCCGGTGGACGTGGGCGTCAGGCTCGCCTTGAACACCTGCACGCTGCTCAGGGCTGGGTAGCCAGCGTAGGCGGCGGGGACCGCGGTAATGGATGCGGTGCCTGCGGCACCCTGTGCGATGGTCTCCGAGACGCCCGGGCCAGCGGCGTCGATGGTGAGGTACTGCTGGCCGAGGTACGGAGCTCCGACGTAGACGGGGAGGTCGAGTTCGTAGGTAAAGCCCGAGATGCCCTGCAGGACAAACGTGGTCACGACCTGCAACGGCTCGTCGCTCGCCTCGGCGCGGTTGTCTCGGTCGTCCATCGACATGAAGCCGACCGGCGACGAGCCGCCCGGTCGTGAGGAGCCGTTCCACCAGTCGGTGGTCGCGTGGCCCGAGTCCTGAACGGTGGAGCTGCCGTTCCAGATGCCTGGCTTGGTCGGCGTCCAACCGGTGGTGTAGTTGCCGCCGTTGCCAGCCGGGATGCCCTGCGAACCGTCGGCGTAGAGGTTTCCTCCCGGAACCGTCCAGCTGCCGTTGGCGACTTCGCAGTCGACGGTGACGGCGGTGGATGCGGCACGCGCCGGGGTGGCGACGGCGGCGGCGATCACGGGGATGCTCCAGGCGGCGGTTGTCAAGAGCGTGCGGCGTGCGGGGGTGGAGCGGACGGCTGGGGTGGCGTCGAGAGTCATGCTGGAACTGTCCTGACGTGGCTGGGCGCGCGACGTGCGGCCCTCAGGGAACGTGCGCGTCTCGCGCGCCGGGGGAACGGGGGTATGGCGCGTGCGGGTGGCAGCGCTGCCTAGGAGAGCCTGGCATCGAGGTCGGCAGTCCCCGCGTCTTCAAGGAAATTGTGACGTTTCAAGTATGGGAACTGTCGCTTCAAGGAGCGAATTGGACCAGTACAAAATTGACCCACCGCCCCGGATATTTCCGGGAGGACGGAACGCATTCGAGTTAGGGGCGATAGCTCCTGGGGCTGGCATGCCCAACCGCCGACATGGCGCGGGCGAGGGCGGACCCACCGCTGAAACCCGTGAGAGCGGCGATCTGGGAGATGGTGAGACCGGCACGTGAAGGGTCCCGCAACAGGTCTAGGGCGTGCAGGACCCGAGCATCCCGGACCGCGCGACGCACCGTCTGCCCGCGCTGCTGGAACTCGCGTTCGAGGTTCCTGAGCGAGACGTTGAGCTCGTTAGCGATGCTCCCTGCTGAGCAGTTGGGTTGCGTCGCATCGCGTCGGATCACCTGAAGGGCAAGCTCGTACGTGGATGGTCGCTCGGGGAACCGGATCTCGCCTTCGGAGTAGGCAAGCAGTTCACGAACCATGACTCGCGCCATGCGCTCGAGCGCTCTGGCGTCGAGGCTCGTCCCCGGATGCTTGTCGGCGAGCAGGGCAACGCCGAATCCGGTGATGCCGGAGATCAGCGGTGAGGGTCTCAGGGAGAGCAGACCGTTGATCGCAACGTCGCTTTCGTCGCGGTTGCCTTCGCCGGCGGAGCCGATGAGGGAGAGCACTGTCGTCGGTGTCGTGACGTTGATCTCGAGCTTCGTCTCCTCGAGGTGCAGGAACCCGGCCCCCGCCTCGACCTGCAATTCGCGCTGTTCTTGGTTCGTGATGGTGACTGGCCCACCGTCGAGAACCACGGTGAGGCGGGAGGTGAGCGGTCGCTCGTGCATTCGCTGCACGACGGCTCGGCCTTCGCCGAGCGTGAGCTGCTGGACGGCGACGTGCGCGAACTGGAGAGAGCGGGTCGTTGTGACTCGGTGTGCTCCTTCTTGGAGCGGGAGCTGAGCCCACACGGTCGCGTCTAGCGGTACTCGCCGACGTAGGCGCTCATGTTGTCGATGAGGCGGGTCGTGCCGACTCGTGCCGCGACGAGCACAAGCGCCTTGCCTCGGTACGCCTCGTTGACCAGCGCGAAGGTCTCGGGGTCGACGATGGAGACGTAGTCCATCTTGACGAGCTTCTCGTCCATGAGCGCACCCTGGGCGCCGGAGATCATCTCTCGGATTCCGCGGTCGCCGTTGGATGCGGCTGCGGAGAGGGCGCGCACGAGGCTGAGCGCGGCGGCGCGTTCCTCGGTGGAGAGGTAGCGGTTGCGGCTGGAGAGCGCGAGGCCGTCGTCTTCGCGGATGATCGGTGCGCCGATGACGTTGATGTCGAGGTTGAGGTCGCGCACGAGTCGACGCACGAGGAACAGCTGCTGTGCGTCTTTCTCGCCGAAGACTGCGACGTTGGGGCGGACGATGTTGAAGAGCTTGGTGACGACGGTGAGGACGCCGTCGAAGTGCGCGAGGCGGTGGGCGGCTTCGAGGAGGCCCGCCGCGTAGCCGCCGACGACGCGCGTCTGCTTGACACCTTCGGGGTACATGTCGCTGACGGCGGGCGCGAACACGTAGTCGACTCCGGCTGCGTCGAGTTTCGCGAGGTCGTCGTCGAAGGTGCGCGGGTAGCGTTCGAAGTCTTCCCCAGGCGCGAACTGCATGGGGTTCACGAACACGGAGACGACGGTCTTGGTGGCGTTTCGCTTGGCGATGTCGACGAGCGAGAGGTGTCCGTCGTGGAGGGCGCCCATCGTGGGCACTAGCGCGATCGTGTCGGTTTTGCCGACCTCACGGAGCACTTCTTTTGCTTCGGCGATCGTGGTCAGAACGTGTGGCAAGACCCCTCCTTGGAACCTGCGGCTGCCGCTACGAGCGCGGGTCCGCCTCAGGAAGCGTACCGTCGAGCGGGTCGAGCCGCTGCGGGTTGGCGTCGGCGAGGGCGTTGTCGGCGGCGGAGCGGACGAGGCTGGAGAGCATGAAGCCCGGGTTTTCGACGCCGATTCCGGTGAGCAGCTCGGTCGCCTGTTTGACGATGGAGCGAGTGAATTCGGTTGCTGTGTTCAGGGCTTCTGCGTAGGTCGGCCTGTCCTGTTCGGCGATGACGACGGGTTCTGCGCCGAGTTCGACGACGAGGGCCTGCGCGATGGGGAGCACCGGGCGTGGTGCGGTCACCGCGCACCAGGCTTCCTTGAGCCGGTGCAGGTCGAGGCTTGTGCCGGTGATCTCGATCGCGGGATGCACGGCGAGCGGGATCACGCCCCGGTCGAGGGCTGTGCCCAGGACTGCGGTACCCCGGCCGGCGATGGTGTGCAGGACGAGTTGCCCGGCCACCCACGCCTTGGTTTCGGAGAGCTCGAGCACGCGCGCTTCGATCTCGTGGTCCTCGTAGGCGAGGATCACGAGTTCGCTGCGCTCGATCGCCTGGCGCTGCGTGAGCTGGGGCGCGCCGGGGAGCATCGCGGATGCACGCTCGGTGGCTTCGTCAGAGTCGGTTGCGACGCCCACCAGGGCGTGGCCGGCCCCGGCGAGGGCGGTCGCGACGATCAGTCCCGTGGGCGAGTCACCCACGAGTCCGATCCCAAGGCGTCCTTCGCGGCCGCTCATGCGTCACCCTCTGGCAGCTGCTGCTCGCGCGGCAGATCGGCGGTGGCTGGCGGCAGGATGCCATTCTGGCGCTGTTCGCGGAGCTGACGCCGAGTGAGCGGTTGCGGAGCTCCGTCTGCGGCAGGAGTGACCGGAGCTGGCGCAGCGGGCGATGCTGGTGCAGCAGACGGAGCCGGCGCAGCAGACGGAGCCGGCGCAGCAGACGGAGCCGGCGCAGCAGACGGAGCCGGCGGCGTTTCAACGACCGGCGGCGGGCCCTGGACTGCCGGGGCGGCCTGCACCGGGGCGGGCCCGATTGTGGCCGGAGCCTGGATCGGCGTCGGCGTGGTGTCGATCGCCGAGTCTGGTGTGGCCGGTGGTGCGGCGACTGGTTCCCAGGAGACTGGCGCCCAGGCGCCAGTTGCGGGCGCTCCCGGCACTGGCCCGATGGGTGACGACGAGGCGGCACCGTCCCGCGCAGGCGGGACCGGAGCAGAGACAGAGGACGGCGCCGTCGACCACGCCGGGGTGCTCGGAGCGGTAGGAGCTGGTGCGCTCGTGGTGGTTTCAGCGACAGCTGCTGGCGCAGAAGCTACTGGCGCACCGGCTGCTGCCGGAGCTCCTGGCGCCGACCCGAATTGGGCGGGGATCCGCGACAGGTCCGGCTCGGACGTTGCCTGCTGCGTGGCGTGCGGTTGGGCGACGGGTGGCGTCGACGTTGCTTGCACCCCGCTCTGGGCGAGCGCGTGCTGGTACTCGCGTTCTGCCTGCAGGACGGCGATCGTCTGGCTGTCGACGGGGATGCCACGTGACTGGGCGTCGGCGACGCGCATCCGTGCGGTTGCGATGGCACTGAGCGTCGCGGCTTCGCGCCAGCGGTGGGACGAGTCGAGACTCGCCGCACGGATGGCGACGGCGGACACGTCGTCGAAGAGGCGGATGCCGATGTTGCCGTCGACCATGCCGATGCGCGTTGTCACACCGATTCCGAGCACGGTGTGGGCGTGGAGGTTGACGACGTTGGCGAAGTAGCCGATTGGTCCGCGGTCGAGGCCGATGGACTGCATCCGCTCGGCCGGGATGATCGTGAGTTTGCGCGACCAGGCGCCGAAGCGCAGGTAGAGCGCCCGGTTGTCGAGGCGGAAGCCGTGACGCTTCCAGGAGAAGGGGCGCATCCAGGCGGCTCGCTTGGGCGCGGTGACGAAGTAGTCGTCGTTGCCCTTGCTGTACATGCCGAGTTCGATGAGGCGACGTACTTCGTCGTCGACGAGCATCGGCAGAAGGAGCGCGAGCACACGCTCGGTCTCGGCGCGCGTACCGACGGGGAGGACGAGGTTGCGGGTGAGCGCGGCCTGGTTCTGCGAGCCGTCGGATGACACCTGCTCGGTGCCGGCGCGGGTGATGCGGACCATCCACCAGTCGAAGGGACGCCAGAAGAGCGGCTGCGAGACCTGCACGGCGTGGATACGGCCGGGTGGGACCGTGTCGTTGCTCGTGGTGAGGAGGCCTCGGCCGACGCGGACGCCGTCTGGTGTGGCCGCGATGCTGTAGTTGAGCGAGGGCAGGATCTGGCCGACGGTGACGGCGAAGAACACGGCGCCGAGGGGCAAGATCGAGAAGAGCAGCCACCAGAAACCGAACGTGAAGGTCACGATGAGTCCGGCGACGAGCGCGACGATGATCACGATGAGCCACGGGTTGACGAGGTTGGCGACGACGAGGCGCCACGGTGGGAGGCGAACAACCGACTGCGGCGCTGCCTCCCCGGGCGCGAGTTCCGGGCTCGTGAGCTCTTCCACCCGCTGGGCGAAGAACTCGGATGCCCGCGTGCGGAGCTGCTCGGCGGTCGGCGGCTTCTGCTCGACCGGTGTACCACCGCTCGAGCGGGCGTCGGCGAACTGGCCGACGCCGTCGGCCGAGGCCAAGCCCTGCCCCTGCCCCTGCCCCTGCCCGGCGGGCGTGTGAGCCTGCGCCTGGCGCTCGTTGCGCTTGGCTCCGGATGCGCGCTGCAGGATGCCGGCACGGATGCCGTCGGCGTCGCGGGTGCGCACGTAGATGAGTTGGATGTTCGCGTTCTCGCCGGCGACGCCGATCTCGATCTTCGAGGCACCGACGATGCGGGCGATGAGCGGGCGTTGAATGTTGATGTCCTGCACGCGGTCGAGCCGCGCCTGGCGGCTCTTGCGGAAGAGCACTCCGCTCTGCAGCTCGATGGTGGTGTCGCTGACTCTGAACTGCGCGAAGCGCCAGGAGAGGTAGCTGAAGAGGCCGATCAGGATGATGACGAGCAGGGTGCCGATGGCGGCCCAGAGCAGCCAGGTCTGGTTCTGGAAGACCATCGAGGTCGGGTCGTACTCGTTGTAGTTGTACTCGTCGAGCTGCGGGAAGAGGAAGCTCGTGATGGTCTGCCAGGACTGGTTGATGAGGAACGCGCCGATGGCGATGACGAACACGCCGACGCGAAGGAGCGGCGTGAGCGGGTGGAGCCTGTGCCACTCGCCGTCGATGAGGTCGGAGCCCTGACCGAGCGCGGGTCCGGGAGGCGGGCCGCCAATCGGTGCCCCGAAGGGCGCCTGTGGTGCTGGCGGGGGCGTTCCTGGCTGTTGGTTCCAGTTCCCTGGAGGGGTTGGCGCGCTCATCAGAGCCCAGCTCGGCGAGTCTCAGCGAGTGCGACGAGGTCGTCTCGGAGCTTTTCCGCGTCCTGCCAGCCGAGGCCGGGGATCGTCACGTTGGTGACGGCGGCCGCGGTCACCACCTTGAGTGAGGAGAGCCCGAAGATTCGCGTGAGCGGACCGCGCTGGATGTCGACGAGCTGCAGGCGACCGTACGGGATTGCGACCATGCGGCTCCAGAAGAGGCCGCGGCGGAAGACGAGGTCGTCCTGACGTAGCTGGTAGCCGATGGCGCGCACGCGTCGCCATTCGAACGGGATGGAGATGAGGATCGCGAGGAGCCCGACGCCGGGGAACACGACAACCCATTTGGGCACTTCGGGAATCACGAGGATGGCGATGACGCCCGCGAGCGCGACCAGGCCCCAGAAGAAGGCGGAGATCAGTTCCGACCAGATGTACTTGGGCGACACCCTGCGCCATTGCACGGTGGTGTGGTCTAGCGCGGTCATGCTGCCCCCTCATTGCGACGACTCGTCATGCAACTACCGTAGCGAGTACCGCCGACATCACGGGTGGGCGTGGCGGGCGTCGACAGAACTGACCAGTGCTTGGGGGTCAGCAGGTCGGCGCGACGAGTGCTTTGACGAACGCTGCCGACTGGTAGGCGTACATCCACGCCCAGTTGGAGTCTTCGATGCCCGCGCCGTCGTCGGTGGCGAGTACTCCCCCGCCGAGGCAGTCGGTGAAGATCATGCGTGCGCGGGAGATGTGGGTGACGTTTGTCACGATCATGACGCTCTCCCACCCTTCGGCTGCCGCGAGTCGTTTCACCATGAGCGCCTCGCCTGCTGTGGTGAAGGGTTCGGGGATGAGGCAGCGCGTGACTGAGCTGTCCGGCCCTGTCGTCGCATCCGGCGCGCAGGCTCCGATGTTGATGGCCGAGTCGATGCCGTAGTCGTCGACCGCGATGACGATCGTGTCGCTGTAGCCGTCGGCGACCAGCTGCTGAGCGGCCTGGATGCGCGCCTCGCGTGGGGGCCCGAGCACGATGATGGCGTCGACTTCTCGCGGTTCGTCTGTTGATGGAAAGACGAACAGCGGGAGTCCGGCCACCACGACGGCGACAACGAGGGCCAGCGCGATGCATGCGATCGTGATCGCGCGTCGCGCTGGCCCTCGTCTGTGTTCCTTCACCAGCACAGGCTACGGGAGCGGCACGAATTCACTGCGGCGCGCTCCCGTCCCTGTTCGTGAACGGATCAGCCGGGTGCCTCGTTGGACGCGGCCTGCGCCGGCGCCGCGATGGATACCGCGATGATCGGTGCGACCCAGGCTGCTGCGCCGAGAACTCGGCGACGATCGGCCCACGTTTCAGGCCGCTTCTCGTTTTCGTCAGCTGACATGTCTGTTCCCCCTTGCTTCCGAAGCGAAGAAGTAGATTCCCCCGCTTCGTTCCGGTCGGCGACTGACCCCCGTCGTGAGCCGACCTCGTGAGCTTTCACGCTAACCCGACAGGTGCGGTCTGTGCGGGGGCAGAACTTCCCTGTGGATGCTTTGGGCCGCAAGTCTGCGGAAACGGACAAGCGGGGCGGGTGGAGAACACGCTCCGCCCGCCCGGTCAGTGCACGACAGCCGTCGAGACGCTGCCGGTCACCTTCTCGCGGTGGAAGGAACGCACGAAGATGGCCGCGTCCGAAAACAGGCATTCGGGCTTCTGGTGGCGTGCGCCGAGGCGAATACGATGGGCGCATGAATAGCCCGCGGTTCCCCGCCGCTCGCAGCCGACTGCTCGACACCCTCGACCGGCGGCTCCCTGCCACGCTGGTCGCGCATCCGCTGCTCTGGAATTGGGCTTGGTTTGTTGTCTTCGGGACGCTGACCGTCGTTGGCTGGCTCGCCGACTGGCCGATGGCGGTGTGGGTGGCCGTCATGGTTGTGGGGTCGTTGCCAGCGCTCACCACCACCGTCGCCCTCCTGCTGCACACCCCACGCAGCCACCTCGATGCGCACGATTCGGTCTTCGGTCACTTCTTCGTGCGCTTCGTGACGCTCATCGTCGGTTTTGTTGCCTGGACCGTCTCGGTCGTGATGAGCGCGAGCCTCTCCTCGATGCTGCAGCTCATCGCGGAGAACCGTGAGGACGAGATCACCTTCTCCGGGGTTCAGCTGTTCGCCGGCCTCATGCTCCCCGTGGTGCTGGCCATCTGGCTGGCTTTCCTCTTGCGGTGCGCGTGGTTCCTGGCGAAGCTGCGGGGCTGGCGGGAACACCCCTCTCCTGAGCGGTCGCGGGTTCCGGATGCGTTCCTCGCGAACCGGCCGGGGTTGCGTTCCGTGGTGGTCGGGTTGGCGCATCCTGGCGCGCTGATCGCGACGGCCGGCCTGTCGTCCGCCGCAGTGCTGACGGAAGAAGCAATGCGCCTGACGCTCGACATCTTCTTCTGACGGCAAGGCCGACCCGATGGCCGGGGCTTGCCTAGTCCTGGTCGCGGGGCGGGCGGTGTAGCGCGGACCGCGCCTTCCGCGGAGAGGCCCTGGCCGGAACGAGGTGCCGCAGTCGCATAGCCGGCTCTTCGACGCCCTTCCAGGACAGCCAGGCGAGCGGGAGCGTGCAGGCGAGTGCGAGCAGGGCGCTCAGCCACGGCCCGAGCGCCTGGGCGCCGGCGAGGACCAGCAGCTGCTGCACGGGCCACGCCCAGATGTAGAGGCCGTAGGAGATGTCGTTGTCTCGCCCGATTGGGATGCGCATCCGCGCCCCAAGCCAGAGCAGCGCGAATCCGTATGGCAGCTGCCCGTAGTGCTCGGCCAGACCGAGCGCGGCGAGGCCACCGAGCAACACCAGGGCAGCCATGAACGGCCACCAGGTGAGGCGGATGCGGTCGGACAGGAAGTAGAGCAGCATCCCTGCGAGGAAGAAGACGCCAAGGCGTAGCACGTTGACCACGACGAGTTGCGTGACGGCGAGGGGGCCGAGCGCGATGGGTTGGAGCGCGATCACAACGATGAGCAGGGCCGCCAGGACCCAGACCGCGTGCTTCCGTAGCAACGGAACTGTAAGTATGAGCGCCGCGAAGACGTAGGCGGCGAACTCGTAGACCAAGGTCCAGAGGGAGCCGTTCCAGATGTCGGCGAGGGGCACATTCTGCAGCGTGGCATCGATGCCGGTCTGCTGGATCGAGAGTGCGAAGTTGGAGAGGACGTAGCTCAGGGCACTGCCGAACTCGTACCGCTCCCCTGCCCAGGCCGCCGCGATCGGAACCACGATGAAGGCTGTGACGAACAGGCAGGCCCAGAACGCAGGCAGGATGCGCAGCGCTCGTCGCCAGAGGAAGCCGGGCAGCACGGTGCGCATCCGGGATCCTGCGATCAGGTATCCCGAGACCGCGAAGAACCCGTTGACCGCCCAAGTGCCGAGCTCCGGGAACGGACTGTTCTCGAACCCCCCGATCGTCCACGCATGGCCGAGGATCACTGCAGCCGCGAGGCACAGGCGCAGAAAGTTCAGTGAGTTGTCGCGCGTGGAGAGCGCTTCGCGGAGCGTGGGTGGCACGGGCGCGAGCCTAGCGGGCGCGCACCTGAGCAAGGCGACGCGGCTATGATCCGGTTTGTGACGCGGCCGAATTCTCAAGTGAACAGCATCCCATCGCCGACGACGCATCCCCGTAAACGGCGACTCGACATACAGGGGCTACGCGCTCTCGCCGTCCTCGGCGTCTTCGCCGACCACTTGCTGCACTGGCCTTCGGGTGGCTTCGTGGGTGTGGATATCTTCTTCGTGCTTTCTGGCTTTCTCATCACAGGAATTCTCCTGAGAGAAATCGAGGATAAAGGGCGTGTCCCACTCGTCCGCTTCTACCTTCGACGATTCAAGAGACTCGTACCGGCCGCACTGCTGGTCACGCTCGTCTCCATCGCGCTGAGCCGCGCGATCTTCTACGCTGACGGCGCTGCCAGCGTCTTGCAAGACGGCATCTGGGCGACGTTGTTTATCGCCAATTGGCGTTTCATTCGCAACGGCACCGACTACTTCGCGATGGACGGCCCTACATCGCCGCTGCAGCACTATTGGTCTCTTTCCGTGGAAGAACAGTTCTACCTCGCGTGGCCGCTCCTCCTCATTGCAGCTTCCCTCATCGCCGTTCGCGCACTTCGTAGGACTGAGTCACTGCGTCTCGTCGCGCTGGTCATCATCGGCGGCCTGACAGCTGTGTCCTTCGCCTGGTCTCTGCTCGAGTCGCAGACCGAGCCAGTCGTGGCCTACTTCTCGACGTTCACTCGCGCCTGGGAGCTCGGAGCGGGCGCGATATTAGCTATCGTTGCGCCCCACTTCATGGGGATGGCAATTCGGAACCGAGTCGCACTCGCCTACCTCGGTGTAGCCTGCATGCTCGGTTCGATGCTCTTCATCACTTCAAACCTTCCATTTCCCGGCCCATGGGCAATCGTTCCGGTCGTCGGCGCGGGCCTGTTCATAGCGTCCGGCATCGGACAGGAAGCCCCCAACCTGCGGGCGTTCACGAACCCTGTCGCGACATACGTCGGCAACATCTCCTACAGCCTGTACCTGTGGCATTTTCCGGCAATTGTCTTTGGCTCGATCGCCTTCGCCGGACTCGGCGACTGGGCGCCGCTAGCAATCGCGGCTGTAGCGTTCGGCGCGGCGGCTTCGGCCTATCACCTCATCGAGCAACCGATCCTGCGCTCTCCACTCTTCGAACGCACACCTCGCGGCCGTTTCTTGAGCGATTGGGCCAAGTGGTTGCGCAGATGGCGGGCACAAGGTTTGCGCGGGACCGTCGGCGCCCTCGTTGTGATAGCAGTGGCCGCCCTCGCGACGAACGTCACGGTCCAAGCGATTCCTGCTGGTGCCACCTTTGCGGTCCCCGCCGACCAGCCGATAGCGGATCTGCTCGCAGCCTCCGTTTCCGCGCCCACCCTTCCCCCAGAGATCAGCGCGCAGATCGACGCTGTGGCAACGGACGCGCCTGCCACTTACTTTCCGGCGTCCGGTTGCCACAATCCAGTTGCGCCAGAAGACACAGATCGGTGCCGCTTCGGAAATGGTGACCTGCATGCTCTGGTGCTAGGAGACTCGATTGCCGCAGCGACCCTCCCGTCCATCGCAAGCGCTCTCGAACCGCTCGGATACCGGACGACCGGCATGGCCTTCAGCTCCTGCGCAGTCTCGACCGCTCCCCTCGTCTGGGTCAGTAGCCCCGAGCGAGAACAGGGCTGCGCAGAATTTCAGACCAACCTCGCCAGCATCCTCGAGTCCGAGTCCCCAGACCTCGTGATCATCCTCGACTCCGAGATCGCGTACGAGGGAATCGCCACTCAGGGGAAGACCCGCCAGGAAGCCTGGCAGAACGGTCGCAAGGACGCGTTCTCCGAGATCTTGGCCGCGACGCCCGAGGTCATGCTCGTCCAACCAAACCCTCGGGGAACTTCCCTCGGAGAATGCGCCAACCGACTCACCAGCTCGGCCGCTTCCTGCCTGTCACCGATTACAACGTCTTGGCAAGAGAAAACGTCGATAGACGAACGCGTCACCGCGGAATTCGGCATCCCCGTGGTCAATACGGTGGATCTCTTCTGCAGCGATGAGCGCTGCCCAATCTACGCAGGCACCACTGTCCAACGCTTCGACAAAGGCCACCCGACGCAGTCTTACCTCGATCTGATTCAGGCCGACTTCAGTCAGCGCGTCGCAGATGCACTCGGCTGAGGCAACGTACCCTTCAGTAGCCTGCCCACCAACAGCGCCAACCGGTGGCTCGGTCGCTCCACGAAGCGAAGAAACACTGAAGCGAGAAGCAGAGACGAGAAGCAGGACACCACACCGGCCAGTATCAAATTCTCAGCGCCGAACCAGAAGGCCGACGCGATCACGATCGGCTCGTGGATGAGATACAGGCTGAAGGAAATCGCTCCGAGCCACTGGAAGGGCCTCGCTTTGAGCAAGTTCCCGAACGAGGGAACACAGATCGCACACCAGACCGTGAGCATTGCACCCGCTGCGACGGCCACTCTGAGGTGACCGACAAGTCCGCCCGGTACTGAGACGAGTTGCGCGAGCCAGGGTGATACGAGCAGGAGTGCGGCACAGATGAGGAGCAGTCCCCGCCAGCGCGGCTTGAGGGCTTCACCGGAACGCCGAATGTCGTCGAGTCCCGCCGCTGATGCCACGCCGAGCATGAACATGGGAAGGATCGACAGATACTCGTTGTCAAGGCGGAAGCCGACGCCGATCAAGATCAGGCTTGCGAGCGCGAGAGCCCACCATTGTCGGCGGAACTTCGTTGCCAGAAACATGTAGACCGGTAGCAGAAGCGAGAAGAGCACCTCCCAACGGAGGGTCCAGAGCGGCGACACCACGCCGCCTACGCCGGCTACCAGTGTCAGGTCGAGCGCAATCTGTGTCGCGCCAAACGTGTCAGGTGCGGACTCCAGCCAGATGGACCCCATCTCAGCTCCGCGAGGGACTAGCGCAATCAGAGCGACGCCAAGAGCGACGGCGGCCCACACCGGAAGGTACAAGCGGATGAGGCGTTGCGGGTAGTACGCGAGCCAAGGATAAGCCCGTCCTCTCGCCAGGACCGGGAGCGCAAGCACAAGACCGCTCAGCACGAAGAAGATGTAGACCGCCATCCGCCCGTCCCGCAGCAGGTGTAGCGGCGTGTAGGTGAGAGCGAACGCCAGCGGACCCTCAACTGGCTGCGCATAGTAGGGAGCTGCGAGGCTGGGGTATGTCAGTGAGATGTGGTAGATGAGTACGATCAAAGCGGCAAGCCCGCGGAGCCCATCCAGCTCGCGAAGACGGTTCATTCCGTGGCTCTTACGGCCGGCCGGAGGCCGCGTTTGAGATGACGGGCGATCTCATGCCACATGCGTTCGAAGGTGTAGTTCGCTTCGACTGTGGCCCGCGCTCGAGCCCCCACCAGTTCGAGGCGATCTTGGTCGGAGAGCAGTCTCGAGATGGTGGAGGCGACGCCCACTGGGTCGTGGAGTGGCATCGAGAAGTTCGACTGGCCCTCATCGATGTACTCGGTCATCGCAGGTGTTTTGGTCACAACAACCGGTCGGCCAGAGGCCATTCCCTCCAGGAGGACACTCTGCCCAGTTGGGTAGGCCAGATCGTGTGTCGGAATGACGATCAAGTCGGCGGCCAGAAGGTTCTTTCGATGTTCCTCACCGTTGGTCGGAGCATGCACAGTCACATTCGCGGGCGGGACTACACCCTTGAGGATGTCCATCTGGGTGACGATGTCGAACCGCACCTCAGGCAGCAGTCTCGCGGCCGAGACAAGGGTCGCGAAATCGCGTCCGCGGTCGAAGCCAGCGCTGAAGACCTGGAACCTACGCTCGTGCCCTGTTTCCGGCCGGAAGTTATGGTGGTCGACGCCGAAGCTGACCGGGATGACTCGTCCGCCAGCGCCGGCCTTCTCAAAGATCGGAACCTGGTTTCGTGAGAAAACGAAGATCTGGTCGAGGCCCTGGATCGCTCGCTGGATCTCAGCTCGGGTCTGCCGGTCCCCATTCAGGAGCTCCTCGCCCCACCAGCAGGAAACGACGGAGAGTCGACGATGGGAGTACGGCGGAAGGCTGCGCTGTCGCATGAGCGAGGGCAGCACCGACTTGTCCTCAAGGATTGCCAGGATCACGTCGCTCTTGTGAGCAGCCGGGATACCGCGGATCGCTAGGTCCGTGCGCACACCCGTCCGGTGCTCGACGAAGTCGCGGATCTTCTTGTGCAGCGGATGGGTGACCATCCGCATCGTGCGCATGTCGACGCCCTGGTCCATGAGGAGGTCGACGCGGTACGGACCGGGGACGCGGTCACCTGCGGCGAGCGACCTCTGTGATCGCTCTACGCCGTTGTGGTCGAAGAGACCCAGGACTTTCAGGAGCTCAGACATGGCGGGCGTCCTTGAGGGTTGTTCCGTAGGCGAGGGTCACCACATCGGTGTCCGGACTCTGTTCTGCGCTGAACCGAGTATCCGACCCGCTTGGAACGCCAACGCAGGATATGTGACTCGCCAGCTCTTGATGGGGTGGCGCAGGGCGCGCCGGATAAAGGACAGCCACCACCGAGCGCGCCACTTGGTGCTCTGGACCGGGATGGGCTCGGCTCGGTACCGCGCGCACAAGTCAGCGAAAGCCCGTCCGTACTTGAACTGCTGCCGCATCTTGGCACGGAGGCCAACGCGCTGCTCGTAGTCGACGATGGCCCCGGGCGCATGCGCGATCGAGAATCCATGTTTCGTGAGACGCCAACCGAAGTCGACGTCCTCCTGACCTCTCCAGAGCCCGGCGTCAAAGCCAGTCAGCATCTCGAATGCCTGTCGGCGAAAGGACATGTTGCACCCCGGCATGTACGGCAGATAGCCGGCTGCGATCGGGACTCCGTCGGTAGCCCACTCACCGAAGCCACGCTCCCCGCACTCCGTGAGGAGCAACGGGCCGGTGACAGCGTCGGCGGAAGCTAGAGCCGTGACGTGGGCCTGCACCCAGTCGGGCCCAACGACATCGTCGCTGTCGCACACCAGGATCAGAGGCGCGGCGCTGTGTTCGATTCCACGGTTCCTCGCGTGTGCAACCCCGGGCCGGTCCCCCGAATCGACGCAGGACAACGACGCGAACGTCGCTGGCCACGCCTCGACTACTGCGCGAGTTCCATCGCTCGAGCCGTTGTCGCTGACAATGACGTCGAAATCGAGCATCGTCTGCGCGTTGAGTGCACGAAGCTGGGTCTCGATGACGCCCTCAACGTTCTTAGCAGGGATAACAACGACAACCCCGGACGCTGTCACGAAAGGCGCCCCAGTTCTACGAGCGAACGGAACTCGTCGTTGCGCTCAACCAGCTGCGCCATTGTCCCGCGAGAGGCAATTTTACCTTCGGAGAAGAAGAGAATCTCGTCAGCGTTCCTGACCGTGGAAAGACGGTGGGCGACGACGACGATGGTCATCTTGCCGCGTAGAGCATCGATCGTGCGGGTGATCTTCGCCTCGGTCTCGTTGTCCAGCGCAGACGTCGCCTCGTCGAGAATGAGCAGTTTCGGCTCACGGTAGAGCGCTCGGGCAATACCGATGCGTTGCTTCTGCCCGCCCGAGATACGTGCTCCTTGGTAGCCCACGACTGTCTCGATTCCGTCGGGAAGCGCAGCGATGAAGTCGGTGAGCTGTGCCATCTCAACAGCCTTCGTGAGACGTTCCGGATCGATCCGGGAGGCTTCCGTCTCGAAAGCGATGTTCTCGCGGATCGACGCGTCGAGCAGGTAGACATCCTGCGTTACGACGCCGAGCTGCCGACGCCACGCGTATGGATCCGAGTGGATCGACTTACCGTCGACCTCGACAGACCCTCCGGTGGGGGTGAGGAGGCCAAGGAGGATGTCGACGAACGTGGTTTTGCCTGCACCACTCGACCCGACGAGTGCAATCGTGGCCCCTTCAGGCAGCTTCACAGAGACTTCATCGAGCACGGATCGCTCGCCGTCAGCGAAGCGGAATGACAACTGTGACACGTCGATGTCGCCGAAGCCGAAGGTCGCTTGGTCCGTGTTGGGACGGTAGCGTCCCGGCTCAGCCTCAAGCAAGTCGATCTGTTCGGCTAGGCCGAAGGCATTGGCCTGCGCCGCCCGGATGCCGGTCGCGCTCGCGAGTGCCCGGTTCAGGGTCGGAATGATACGAACGGACGCGACTGCGAAGACACCCAGGACTGCCACGGCGGTCTGCTCATCTGACGTGGCGAAAAGAACCACCGCGATGAGCGCTATCCCGAGAATCATCGTGACTTCGAGAACGTACTTGGGCAGTTCCGCGAGCATCGTCGACTTGCGGCCGAGCATGTTTCCCTCGCGGCGGCTCTTCGAGTACCCCGTGACGAAGTCGCTCTCCATCTCCGCGAGCCTAACCTGCGTGAATCCCTCGACTGCGGGGCTGAGGTATCGCCATCCTGCGAGACCGACGTCCCGCATGTCCATGCCAATTCGGACGGTGCGCTTGCGAAGCAGCGCCTGCATGAGGAACGCTGTTCCGCCGAAGACGAGAAGGGCGAGCAACGTCGCCATGGGCGACACGGCAGCCAGCGCGACCACGATGAGGAAAGCAGAGAGCCCGTCAACGAAGAGTTGGATGAACCCGAGCATCACGATGCCGAACGAG
Source organism: Pseudoclavibacter sp. AY1F1 (assembly GCF_002931075.1). Classification (GTDB taxonomy): domain Bacteria; phylum Actinomycetota; class Actinomycetes; order Actinomycetales; family Microbacteriaceae; genus Pseudoclavibacter. The sequence continues at coordinate 85,875 of NZ_PSTQ01000008.1, forward strand.
CCAGGGATGTAGACATTCAGAGTCTGATAAATGTCAGACGTATCTCGCTTGCGGTGACTCTCGTATGACGCCGAGAGGTAGAGCGCAAAAACTTCATGGACGACCGCCGACTGTGCTTCGGCCATGACACCGAGGCTCCACCAACGGAAGACCGCGCTCAGGATGTTCTTCATGATCATGAGAGCGATAACGACGCCGAGAGTGAAGACCAGCATGGTCTGCACGTCCTCCGTACCGACGATGTTCGCGATGATCTGCAGGTAGACGCTGCTTTGGACGCTTTGTCCTGAGACCAGTTCCATGACGGGCAGCATGAGCGCCACCGAAGCCATGTCCATCAGAGCAACTCCGACCGAGCCGAGAAGGATCGCGATGAGCTTCGAGCGCATCCGCCACGGGACGATTCTGAGGCAGGTGCGGATGGCCGTGAAGAGGCCTCTGTTGTTGTCCATCTAAACCTCGCGACGTGTTTGACCGAAGGCGGTCATCGAGCGGATCGTGCGTCCGGAGATACCGATGCCAGACGCCATCGAGATCAGTCGGAGCTTCAGATCGGGGTTGGGAAGTGCCCGGATGAGAAGTTTTGCGTTGGTGTGGATCCAGGCTGGTGACTCCCCCTCCCAGTAGAGCTGGGAGATTCGCACGCGCAGCTTGTCTTGGATCCCAGCGGGCACGGCCTCGTCGGCGGCCGCGTGCTTGATGAGGAGGCTCACTTGCGCCTTCTGGAAATCGCGCTGGCCCTCGGTCGTGAAAAACATTCGATGGCCGTACGAGTCATCGAGTTCCCTATGGGTGGCCAACGGCTCGGCGAGCCAGGTGACTCCGAATCGCTGCGCCAAGCGCAGGTACATGTCGTGGTCCTCGAAGAAGATGTCCTCGTCGTAGCCGCCGATGGCCCTCACGGCATCCGTCCGCAGCATCACCGAGGGCGCTGGGATCCAATTCCCGACAAGCAGCTGCGAATACGCGTCAGGGTCCTCGGCAGCGAGCCACTGCTCGTGATGAATCTGGGCGTAGCTCTCTTCGAAGCGCCGACCGCTCTCATCAGCGCGATATACGTCGCTGTAGATGAGTGCGCACTCGGGCCCCGCTTGCAGTGCGGCCTGGAGCTGGAGCTCCACGCGGCGGGGCTCCATCCAGTCGTCGGCCGCAATATAGGCGAAGTAGGGGGTCTCGATCTTCAGCAGCGCCTCGTTGAGCGTGCGAACCAATCCGCGGTTTTCCGCGTGGTAGATGCGCTCGGCCTGGACCTCAGGGTGCACGGCGAACCAGGCCTCTGCGACACGCTCCGTATCGTCACCCGAAGCGTCATCGATCACGATGCAGCGGGGCTGAACCGTCTGCGCCGCTACACTTTCGAGACACTGTTCGATAAATGCTGCGTGCTTGTAGCCGATAACGACGACCGTCACCGCTGGTGAGCTGTTGTCCACCGATCCGCCAAACTCATAGAAGTTCTCTCGTCGTCGCCGATCTTAGACGGGCGCCGTCTCTCGTCAACGCTACAGACTAACCAGCAACGGGCCACTCCCCGCGGCACATCATGTGAATGATACCCGGACCGAGCCCGAGGCTGAGCACGGTCAGTGGTATCTTCCTTGCGGATGAAAGTCGCTGGGTCTTCCAGCGTCGGACGAAGAGGATTATGGTGCCCGCTTCTCGCACGCAGATCTGCTCCATCACCCCGGTCCTGCCACATGCACGCGTTCAGCACGCGGGGGGCACGTACGTTTGGCAACTGCACACGGCCCTGGAGAGCGAACTCGGCGCCGACGTCCACTACCTCGTTCCCGATCTGCCGAGCAACGTTCTCGCCAGTGAGGATCCGACCCACGCGCGCAGCTTCAACCTCGTGGCGCGAGCGGGCAGCACGCGCCATTCGCTCGCCTTGAAGGTCTACAACTTCGTGAGACGTGTCGACCCGGACGTGCCGTACCTTCCTGCGTTGCTCGACCTCTGGTGCAATCGTCGATGGCGGGCAGCGATCCGTGAAGCAGATGTCCTCGACTTCCAATGGTCATCTTGGGCTCGGCTTATAGGGCTCCGCCGCCTCGGTCGCGGTGCGACTACGGTGGTCACCCTGCACGATGTGACGTCGCAACGCGGGCTGAGAGAGCGGAACAACGCAATTTCGCGTGCGCAGCGCCTGAAGTGGCATCTCGCCTACAGGACAGCGCTCGCTTCCGAGCAGAGTCTGCTGAGAAGGGCGGATCATGTCATCGTGTTCAGTGAGAAGGACCGCGCGCTGCTCGACCCGCGAGCCATTCACTCACACATCCGCGTGATCCCTCCGCCGCTCGCCGATAGTGGCGCAGCGGGGGCTGCTGTCTCTAGCTCGGCAACTGTGCTCTTTCTTGGCTATTTCGCGCGAGCCGAGAACCGCGACGGGCTGATCTGGTTCATCGAAAGCTGCTGGCCGAGCATCCGAAGCGCTGTGCCGGAGGCTCGCCTGCGCGTCGCCGGCGCTGGCATGTCCGATGAGCTACGCTCCCGACTCGAAGCTGACCGCAGCATCGACCTGCTCGGATTCGTCGACGATCTCAACGAGGTCTACGAGGACGTGTGCGTCGCCGTCATCCCACTCCTCTCGGGGGCTGGAGTGAAATTCAAGACCGTCGAGCCCGTCGTCAGAGGTATCCCTGTGGTCGCCACCGCTGTCGGAGCTGAAGGAGTCGGGGAACCAGACTGGTATGCGGGCGTCTCAGACGACCCGAAACAGTTCTCCGCTGCCGTCGCCGATGCCCTGCTCGAACCTGGGGCGGCCTTTGAGCGTGCAGCTCGCTCTCGCGAGCATGCCAGGACCGTCTTCGGGCGCGAGTCGTTCCTCGGACATCTCAGAAGCGTCTATCTGCACGAACAATCGAATCATGAGGAACCCGCCCATGGCATCTGACGTCTCGCCGCCGACGCGCCCTGCGACGATGCTCGCCATCGTTATGCCCGGTCATCACCCCTGGGACGGCCGTGGACGGATCCGCATCTCGGACAAGACGCTCACCGGCATGATCGCCTACCAGGAGCGGTGGCCGGGAACGGTGACCATGGTCACGCGCGGCAAGCTCGAAAGCAGCGACAGCAATCTCGGTCTCAATTGGATCGACATAGATGACCTCCCCTTCAATGTGGAAGTCGTCGAGGGATTCGCTGACTCAACATCGCTACGAACAGCGAGTGTCGTCATGGCGCCGCACACAAAAGAATACGAGTGGCTGCTCGACCTCGATAGCAAGACCGTGTTCTACACGGAAAATCTCTCGGCCGATTGGGCAGCGAGCGAGCTCCGCGAGGCGACGGGGTTCATCCTGCGCCTGCGCCTGCGCCTCGGATGGATGCGCCACGAACGGATTCGTCAGCGAATGGCTCGCCGCGCGGACGGATTGCAGTGCAACGGCCGAGCGGTCTGGGCCGCGTACGGACGCTCCTCGAGAAACGCCTTGGTCTACTACGACACGCGTCTCGAGCTCGCGCATGTGCAAGCGTCCGAGCCACGTGGCTCAGAGACATCAACAAACGGGCCCAGTCCCCTGCGTATCGCGTTCTCGGGTCGGTACCTTCCCATCAAGGGACCCGGTTACGTCATCAAGGTCCATGAGCGACTCGTCGACCTTGGCGTCGCCCACCACGTCTCCCTGATCGGAGCAGGACCCCTCGAGGATGAACTACGAGCTCGTGCGGGTGCGGGCGTGGAGTTCCTCGAACCTATGGAGTTCGCCTCGCAGTGGACATCGCACGTCCGGGAAAACGTCGATGTGATGCTGCTGCCGCATGTGCTCGGCGACCCATCAGGAACCTACCTCGAGGCCGCTGGCCTAGGCGTACCGGTCGTCGGCTTTGAGAACGCTGCACTCTCGGCGCTCGTGCAGGAGTTCGGCCTCGGCTGGACGGCACCGATGGGCGATGTCGACGGCCTCGCGTCGATCATCAAGAGGCTTTCAGAGGACCGCGCGGAGCTCGCCGCAAAGGCGTCCGCCGGTCGCAAGGCCATGCTGTCGCATCACGCCGCAGCCGAGTTCGATCGCAGGGTCGCACACCTGGCGGCCCTTGCAGGCTGAGCCTCGGGGAGTCCTAGAAGTTCGTATCGAGGGTCCGAGTGTTCCGGTATCCCGCGACGGCCGCGGCCTCCACAAGAAAAGCGACAAGCTTTTCCCCGGCGAACTCCGGAACGCGCCCCAGTAGCACATCGACGCGTCGCCCACGGCGCATGAGCACGTCCAGAGATGAGCTCCGGCCCGTTCTCACCACGGCTTTGCCCCACAGTCCGGTTGGCGACGCCCCGGCGGACAAGGAGTGCTTGGCATCGAAGTCGGCTCGCGCTGACCCCGAGTAGAAGGCACGCTTAACACGGATCTCTGTCGTCGTGGCGGCAACGAAGTGCGGCGTCTCCAGCTCCGGCACGAGCCGGACGGCCACGCCAGCTTGCGCCAGCCGGTAGCCCATATCGACATCCTCGTAGCCGTACGCCCGGAATGCCGTGTCGTACTCCCCGACGAGTTCGTACGTCGTACGACTGACAGATACATTCCCGGCCCAGTACTTCCAGTGCCTGTCTGCAGGGCTGGAGTACGCGTCCTTGCGGAACTTCACATCGTGCGGCCGCCCGTACGCTTCGGCGTAGGCCGTGTCGGGGTAGACGTTCTGGTACAGGCCGACGAGACCAACTTGCTGGCCCCGGGCGCTGGCGTCTTCATGCGCGCGGAAGTGCGTCGCCACGTAATCAACGCCTGGCACGAGGTCGTCGTCGCAGCGCACGATGATGTCGCCGACCGACGCGCGGAACCCAGCGTTCAGAGCTTCGGAGCGTCCGCGATTTTCAGGAAACACCTCAGCTCGCACTCTCGGATCCGCGCTGGCCGCCGCGGCGCAGACTGCGGCGGAATCGTCAGTGTCGCCGTCGATGACCACGACCACTTCCCAGCGGTCATCCGTCTGCCGGGCCAACGCATCAAACAGCTTGGGGAGGCGCCCTGCGCCACCCCTGGTTGGCACGACGATGGAGACCATTTGCGGCGCCACAGGCCCTCTTTTCCGCACGCGAGTGAGTACTGCTAACGCTCGGGACGGTCAAACCAGCGGCGAACGTCGTCACCGAGCACGCTTCGACACTAACGCACTGCTTGCCCTGGCGCGTGCATCGGCAGCACGCTGACTGTAGCGTTGTACAAACAGGTCCCCCAGGCTCCAGCGCCGCCAAGTTCGGCCCATCTCGACAAGCAGGAAGACCAGACGAAATGAACATCACCACGCCCGGAGTCTCCGTCGTCATACCGCACTATGGCGACCCCGCACCGACGCAGGAGCTCGTCAGAGCACTCGCCGAGCAGGTGGATGCCCCGGAGTTGCAGATCATCGTGGTCGATGACGCGTCGCCGGAACCATATGTTCCCATCGGTGGCGAGTCGACGATACGTCGGACCGGCAACGGGGGCTTCGGCAGCACGGTGAATGTCGGGGCCGCTGCAGCGAGCCGCGAATACCTGCTCATCCTCAACAGCGACCTCACCATTGGCCCGGTATTCATCTCCAAACTCGTCCGCACCGCGGCTCCGCTCATGCCGGCCGTCGCTTCCCCGGAGGTCATAGGGCACAACGGCTCGACGCAGTGGACGGGTCGCCACTTTCCGCGCGTCAAGCACACGTTCGTGAATGCCTTCAGCGGTCTGGCACGATTCCGCCACACGCGATGGTGGCACGAGTCCGTAGGCCACGACACATCGACCGTGACGCCCGGAGTCCACCGAACTGACTGGGTCGTCGGTGCGGTGCTGTTCCTGCGGACACAGTCCTTCCGCGACGTCGACGGATTCGATGAGCGGTTCTACATGAACTCCGAGGAGATCGACCTGCAGCGCCGCCTCGGTCAGCGCGGGGTGCCCTCCTATGTGCTCGGGGATCTGCAGGTCGAGCACGAAGGCGGCGGTTCCTCGAACCCTGACCTCCGACGTACCTGGGTCGTGACCTCAGCGCTGCGCTTCGCTGACAAGTGGAACGAGCGCCCCGGACTCCATAGGGTGGCGCTGGGCTCCGCTGCCGCCTTGAACTTGGTCATCAACGCTGTCAGACAGGTCGCGGGTCGCGACATCAAGGCGCTTGGCACGTTCCGCCGTGAGTTCCGCTACGCTCAGCTCCCCATCAAGCCTTAGCGAGACCGCGCTGAAGCCGCCTCGGCGCAAAGCGCAACCACCGCGTCCGCCCAGGAATCCCAGTTCAGGATGGCTTCGTGTCGTTCTCTTGCGCCCACTGCGTAGCGGGATCGGACTTGGCGGTCAGCCATACGCTTGAGCGCTTCCACAGCTGCGCTGAATGTATCCGCGCCACCCGGCACGAGAATCCCTGTCGTCTCGTCATCGACGATCGAAGAGACGCCGCCCGTGTCCGTAGCGATGGCGGGCAGGCCGAATGCGGCGGCGTCGGTCAGTGTTACACCGCCGGCGTTGGCGGTAGCGAGTTCGAGCAGCACATCCGCGCGCTCATACTGCTCGGCAAGCTGCTGCCGAGGCAGGCGACCCAGGTTCTCGACCCAGCCTGGCAGATCGTCCGGCGTGTTGCCGACTACGGTGAGGGTGACTTCTGGATGTTGTGCTCGCACCTCCTGCACAACCCGAACGGCGAGATCCCCACCTTTTCTGGCCCAGTCGCTCGTTACCAGCAGCGCCTGAACTGTACCGTCGGCGGGCAAGGAGAGCGAGGTGGAGTGCGCAGGTGTTAGCGCAGGCCCGAAGGGCGCAAGTATGCATGAGCCTTCCGCCACCCCGTAGTCATCAACCAACGAGTCGATCGACCACTGTGTAGCCATCGCGAATCGATCCGTCGCACGGCTGGAGCGCTGAGCGACCGACTCCTGCTGCACGACCGAAAGGGGATGAAGGTTCGTGAACATCGGGTAGTAGTCCCTGATGGCCTTGAAGGTCGCGTCTCCGACCTGGACGATTGGTGTACCGCCCGAACGCAGGAAGGCCACGTCCTGCGACGCTGCTACGGCCAGGATCACGTCGACATCGGCAGCTCGAACGACCTCGCTCGCGTTTCTGCCACGTGCCCTGGACGTGGCTATGGCCTGGTCCCACAGGTACTTCTTCGACGAGACAGCACCGAGTAGGCGAGCAAGCGCACGGTCTAGAAGTGCCGTGGGTACTCCCGCGGTCGAGAGTGTGACCAAAGTGGCGCGATCCGCGAGCGACGCCATCATGGGAGTCAGAACGCCGGACCACGCGTTCGGATCCGACGTGTTCCACGGCGTGAGGAGTCCGATTCTGAGGCGCGTACTGTTTGCGGTGTTCATGTGGACGCAGGACTCCGTTGCTCCGTGTGTGATGTTGCTCGGCGAAAGTGCGTTGCCGTGGCTCTGAACGTCAGCCTCGAACTCGAAGGGCGGCCAGCATGCTGGCGACTCTCTCAGTTCCGGCCTCCGGGCTGAATTTCGTCCGCCACCTGACGAACTGGTCCTCGACATGCCGCGAGGGAACGTCGTCGAAGTGTTTGCTGATCGCCTCGGCAAGCGCCGAGGCATCGCCTGCTTTGAAGACCAACGACTGGTCGCCGATGACTTCCGGAAGGGCTCCAGCATCACTCACGATCACGGGGATACGAGCAGACATGGCCTCGCTAACAACGAGACCGAAAGGCTCCGCCCAGATTGAGGGGACGACGAGGAGATCGATACTCGCGAGAAAGTCGTCTCGGAGTGTCCATCCAGTGAACTCAACAATGTCGCTGATCGGTGCGAGGGCGGCCTCGACGGTCGCCCTTGCGGATTCGGACACGAACCTCGGTTCGCCTGCCATGCGCAGTCTGAAACGGCCAGGGTTCGATTTCTCGAGCTGCGCCATGGCATCCGCGAGTACTGGAACGCCCTTGTCGACCGAAAACCGTCCGAGGAACCCGACGATGGCTGGCTCCCCTTCTCTGCGCTCACGAGCCGCAGGGAGCTCTACCATCTCGGCCCAGTTCGGGAGCACCGTCGATCTCGAGATCGCACCCCGCATCGACTCGGACGGTACCAAGGTGCGGAGACTCCCGATCCGCGCGATCGACGACAAGAGTCTCTGGACGCCCGTCGGCCGCTGGTGCAAATGCACGATGCGCCGCGGGTGAAAGGACGTCGCGAAAGCTGGGACCAGCCCGTTGCACCAGAGCAGTCCCTCGCGTTGGCTCCCATCCCATGCGCGAAGCTGCGCTATCCACTGGCGTCGACCATTGGCTGGCAATTCGACGACCTTACAACCCTGCTCGCGAGCAGCCTCGACGAGCGCGGCCGGTTCGGATGGGCCCACGACGGTGACCTCAACGCCGAGCGTTCGAAGCGCCTTCGCGATGCTCAGAAGCATGACTTCCCCGCCGCCGATGTCGCCGTTGTTCGTCGCGAGCGTGATGTGAGCCGGAAGCCCACCGCGTGCGTCCGCAGGCAGCGCCTCGCCGTAGACCTCGGCGACGGCCTTAGTCATGTCGCTCACAGAAAGCCAACCATCAAGGTGCGTCTCGGCTCTCTCGTCCAAGAGCGCCGCTGCCACTGCGTCGATATCGTCAGCATCGACAAGTCCGCGCGGGTCCACGATCTCGGGATTGCCGCCGACCCGTGACGCGATGACCCTCATCCCTCGGTTGGCAGCGTCGAGGAGGGAGTAAGAGCAGTTCTCCCAGACGGAGAGCTGCGCTAAGACATCCGCTTCCTCCATAGCGCGGTCTGCATCCACGAACCCGGGGAAAGTCACTGATTCAGTCATACCCAGATCGGAGGCGAGTTGTTTGAGCTCGCTTTCCAGCTCGCCCACACCGGCAACTGTGAGGTGGGCGTCTGGCTTTCGTTCGAGGACAACCGAAAACGCTTTGAGGAGCTGCGGGATTCGCTTCTCCGGTGAGAGTCGAGCGAGGGCGAGGATGCGCAGGGATGAGTTCCGTGAGACTGGTAGCGAAGTCTGCCTGATCGGGTCGACTCCGTTGAGGATCACGCGAATATCCTGAGACGGAGCCCACTTCTCCGTCATAGCGCGTTTTGTTGCCTCGGCGACTGCTATCACCCCATCAAAACGGCGAAGGCGCAGTTGATGGACTTTCGCCATCAATCTCGACTTCAGTGCTGTGCGGTGATAAACCTGATCATCGCCCGCGATACCGTGCTCTGTGGTCACGCGAACAGTGCCCGCAGGGAGTGGTGTCGCGGCCACGATCACGTCCGCGTACGCGAGGTGTGAGTGGACGACGGCGGGACGCAACCGTGCGGCAGCCGTGCGCAAAGTTCGGATCGACGAGAGGGTTCCCGCATCGGGGCCGAAACTGCCGACCGCGACGCGAGCTCCACGCTTACGCAGCTCCGCGGGGAGCGGCCCCTCGGGCGAGAGCACGATAAGTTCGTAGCCCGGTATGCCGGCTGAAGCGACATCAAGGATGTGGCGGGCCACGCCGCCCAGCCCGGAGACGGGAACCACCCACAGTGCGATGGGCAGTGGGCTCCCCGTCCTCGGAATGTCGCCTACAGCCATTGCTCGAGTCTGTCGAGTGCCGTCCAGAAACCTTGACCGTTGTCGATGTGCCCCTGCCAGATTTCAGGGATGAACGGAGCTCCCGGGGCTAGCTCGTCGAGCTGTCCGGCGAGGAGGGGCCAGTCGACCTCGCCGTCACCGACCTGTACTCCCTCACCGTCGACACCGGTGGCATCCACGAGGTGGAGGTGGATGCTGTGCGGGGCGATCAGTTCGGTGTAGTCCGAGAACTGCATGCCGAGGAAATTGGCGGCAAGTTTCGAGTGCGAAACGTCGAAACACAGTTTCGTTCCCGTCGTGCTTGAGAACTCGGCCGTGTCGTGCGGGTCGAGGAACAGGTTGTGGAACTGCTGACCGCCCATGAGCCAGGGGAAAGGCGGGAGCGTCTGGGCGGCGATCCGAACCCCGTCGGTATCTAGGCGCTTGACGGCTTCAGCGATGCGCGCGTACATGGCCGTACGAGCCTCAGCGGGCACGTGCTTGTCCTTCGTGAAACCACCCATGGTGACGACCATGATCGGTTCGCTTGACCGCGTGAACCACTTCTTCAAGCTGCGCGTCGTGTCGATAGTTCGCTGCACTTCGCGGATCGAACGTTCCCAGTGCTCGTCATCGGTCGAAGCCAGATCGACGAGGAAGTCGCCCGAGAAGAGATCCGGGAGGTGTGTCGTGAAGTCCATATCGAGCGGCTCGGTGAAGAAGCTGTCGATGTCGACTTCGAGGTCCTTGTAGGAGAAGTGGAACTCCAGGAAGTCTGGCGTGGAATTCTCGATGAGCTTCTTGTAGTCGTGATAACGGACCGGGAGCCCCCATGGGCGCCGGAACTCAAACTCGCGCCCCACGGACGCGGTGTCAGTGAGGTCGCTTTCGAAGAAGAACTCGCCCTCCGCCATATCGTGGTTTACAGTCCGGCCCACGAGCTCGTCGAGACGGTTCGGTTGGAGACCACGGCCCGGGCTCTTGACTGAGATGTCCTCAGCGCGCAGCACTTCGCCCTCTCGTAGCTCACGAGCGGCCACCAAGGACTTAGCGAGCGTCGTGCGGTTCATGAGCTCGCCGGTCGAGACCTCGCGGGGCGCTGCGTCGCCGAGCGAGAGCTCGATGTCGCGGATCTGCTCGACCATCTGGGCGAACTCCTCCGGGAGGAGCGACACGGTGTGGTCGTTGCCTTCCATCCCTCGGTCAACTGTGAAGTGCTTCTCGATGATGCGGGCTCCGCGGGCGACTGCGGCGACCGGCACATGCCAGCCGCGCTCATGTCCCGAATAGCCGACGATGCTGTCGCCGATCTCCCCGAGGCGATCGAGGTAGGCGAGGTTGATGTCCTTGAACGGCGCTGGGTATGTGGACTGGCAGTGCAGCAAGGCGAAGCTGGAACCCAAGGACCGCATGAGGCCAACTGTTTCGAGGATCTCTGACTCGCGCGACATACCCGTCGAGAGGATGAGGGGCAGACCACGCGAGCCAGCATCGCGAAGGAGCTCGTGGTTGGTGAGATCGGCTGAGGCGATCTTCAGCCCCTCGATGCCGTAGTCGACGAGGGCTTGGACGCTCGGCCCATCCCATGGAGTGCACATGAGATCGACTCCACGCGCCCTGGCATGGTCAAAGACCGTGAACAGCTCCTCCGCCGGTAGCGACACACGAGAAAGCAGATCGAGGGTGTACTGCGCGCCTAGGTCTTCGCCCGCGGTTGATGCCCCGGCCTGCCGGTAGAGCGCGTCCATGTCTCGGAGCTGGAACTTGACGGCATCGGCACCTGCATCAGCGGCCAGATCGACCAGGCGCTTCGCGAGATCGACGTCCCCGTTGTGGTTGTTGCCGATCTCCGCGATCACGAAGGCGGGATGTCCAGCCCCGATCTCGTGGCTACCGATCCGGAGCACATCGTTGCGATCGATCGCAACCGCGATCAGATGCCCGGTCTCATCGACCAGCGGCAGATGCGTGATCCCCCCGTGGCCCAGCATCGGGGCGAGGTCAGCTGGTGTGGAGGTGGCTGATGCGGTCCGAGTGTTCCTATTCGCGACTTCCAGGCAGGTCACGTCGAGCGAAGCAGTCGGGTTGGCGACAATCCAGCGACGGAAGTCGCCATCTGACAGCGAACCACGCAAGCGGCCGTGCTCGTCGACGCAGAATACGATTCGCTGCTGGTTCGCGCTGATCTTCTGCAGACCGACCACGATCGGGTCCTCCGCGAAGACGATGTACGGGGTGAGGTTGCGCTCGAAAATCACAGAGCGGTGTCCTTGTCTGTCGATGCTGCTGGTTGTGACGATGCGGCGTCCGCCGCATCACGCTGAATCTGCACGAGCTGGTGGTCGGCGATCGAGAGGTCGAGCTCTGTGTCTATATCGACGCCCTCTACATCGTCCATCTCGAAGATGCCGATCCTTCCGCCGAGGCGGTTGTGCTCGTGTTCGTAGGTTTCGGTTCTTGTGACGTAGAGCGAGCCGGTTTCACGGTAGAACATCTGCGCACGCTCGAGGTCTTGGCGGCGCGGACGAGCGCCGACCGTGAAATGCGCGTGCGGCTGATCGTGCATATCTGCGCCGTACTGCCAAAGGAAAGGAGTCTGCGGAACGGCCCCAACCATGGAGTCAACACCGCTCTCGGTGAACTGACCAATAGCCCGATCGAGTGTGCCAGGAAGTCGCACCGGAGAAGTGGCTTGCAGCAGCATGACCGCATCTGGCCGGTGCCCTGCCTTGGTGTACTCGGCGATGGCGTGCTCGACGACAGGTTCGGTGGCCGTCGTGTCCTCAGCGAGATGAGCCGGGCGGAGCCATGGCACCTGCGCCCCGGCGGCCCTCGCGATCGCAGCGAGCTGTTCATCGTCGGTCGAGACCAGGACGTCCATCGCGGGGCGTGCTGCGAGTGCTTGTTCGATCGTCCAGACCACCAGAGGCTTGCCAGCTACTAGACGCCGGTTCTTACCGGGGATTCCCTTGGATCCCCCACGAACCGGGATGACGCAGAGCATTTTCATGCCGTTCCTTCCAGAATGTGCGCGAGGCTCGCGGCAATGGCTTTGGCTGGTTCTACTGGGGGAACAACGGGAGCGGGCGTCGGGTCGCCGCCCCATTCAGACAAAGAGTAGCGTGCCCAGAATTCCCGAATCCACTCAGGCCCGCCAACGCACGTGACCCAGGCCGGGCGGCCGGAGGCCGCGGCTTCCAGAACGCCAGTGGAGAAGATGGACACTACGGGGCGGGTCAAAGTGCGCAGCGGTGCACGAGAATCGTCGATCACGATTCCGGACCGACGCCACCGGTCGTGCTGGAGTCGCGAGAGCTTGTCGATTTCCGCCGGGTGCGGCCGATAGCTGGCTCCCGTCGAGGCGCAGAACTGGCTGGCCGTCCTGGCCGCGATCCGACGCGCAAGTTCCGCCCCGTGCAATTGTCCGAGAAAGACTGGCGGCCCAGTGACTTCGGTGGGTTCGGCCTGCTGCGTTGAAGCATTCCACAGCATCTGCGAACCTACGACGTCAAACGTCACGTCGGAACGTCCGGATTTCCAGAACAAAGCATCATCCGTGGAGAAGGCGAGCGCGTGCGCTCCTGGCGGCAGCGGCGGCTGGAACGGTGTCAGCAGGCCGTGCTGGGCCACAACGAACCGAGCATTGAGTGCCTGAGCCCACGTGTGGGCAAGTGCGCTCGCTGGGAGGAAGTGACCGGACGCGAAGACGACGCTGACTTCAGCCAGCAGGTCAGGAGCTGAGTTCCCTGCAACCTCGTGCTCTGACCAGTCCGCCGGAAGGAGGTGACGAAGCTCACCTTGAGCCAGCACGGCGATCTGTGCGCCGTCGACCAGGAGCGCTGGCTCGAGATAGGCAGCAATCTGCGATGGAGTCGGAGCGTCGACGACGACCAGAATAGACGGAGACGCCCCCGACGAATAGAGCTTGAATGTTGGCGGCGTTGCGCGAGCCAGCTTGGATTTGATGCGCCGCAGCGCATGCCGAGATTCCTGCCAATGCCGCCAGGCATCCAGGTCCTGGGGATGCTCTAGCCCCACAGTCGTTCGACCTCCGCGACCCGGTGTACAAAGGTGTGTTTTGCGAGCGTCTTGCGCCGGCCGGCGTCGCGGATGGACCGCGACCAGCTGCTGTCGGCCTCGGCTCTGCGCATGATGTCGACGATGTCGTCCGCACCTGAGTAGACGAGCGTCTCCTTGCCGACGTCGTAGTAACGCTCGACCTCGGGCTTGTCGATGAGCGAGAGCCCTCCGACACCTGGCGCCTCGAAGGTGCGCATGCTGAAGTCATGACCGTCGCCGTGCATGTTGAGAGTTGCCGTCGAGCCGGCCATGATGCCGTAGTACTTGGCCCGTGGGACATCGCCGCCGCTGGGGAATCCAGCCCCGCGGAAGCGGCGGGTCCTGGCGACGTCCCAGAGCGAACGCGACCATTCCCGTCCGAAAGCTACTACGTCGATACCCTCAGCAGCGACGGAGCGGAGAAGGTCCTCGCGCCGAGGGTAGCGAGCGCCGACAAAGCTGAGCCCTGTGACCGGCACTGGAGTGTATTCGAGCAGGGAATCGTGAGCATCGGGCACGTGCTCGGCACTGGCGCCTGAGCGGCGCAGCACTTCGACGTCGCTTTCGCTGTAGCTGACCACTGGGCCCAGCCCTCGGAGTCGTTCGGGTGTGTAGGACATCCGCTCGAGTTCGTCGTAGAGCCAAACGACACGTGCCGCACCGGACTTCTCAACTGCCGACCACCAAGTGTCGGTCAGCTGATCCCCCTTGATGACGAGGACGACATCGGGCTGGACCCGATCCATGACGCGCACAGCGCGGACGCTCGCCGCTTCCCTGAGCCCAGGCCACTGGAGTGCCTGAGGCAGCTCGTGCACGAGCTTGTTCTGCATTTTGCCTTGCAGGCCACTCGACGCGTCATAGCAGTGCGGATAGACCTCGTGTCCCCGGAACCTCAGAGCATCGGCGATCGCGTTCCAGTACCCGTGAAAGGCTGGGCTGACAAGGAGCACTCGTCTCTGGCGAGACGCGGGTGCCGGGTACTCCGCCTCAACCACGAGTCTCCTCGCCGTTGCCGACCGCAATCCTGGGCAGAGCATCGATGCCGGGGAGAATCCGACCGAGCAAAGCGTCAATTTCCTGAATCGCCTGACGCGCGACCTCTGGCCCGCGTCCGTATGGATCCGCGAAGTCCTCGTCTGTCCCGGATGTCTTCACATTCGAAAGATACGCGAGAGGGGCAGCCCTACGCGGAATGTTGTCCAGCAACGCAGCTGCTCCCCGAATCGTGAAGGTCTTGCGAACAGACTTGGGCGACTCACGCAACATCCACATGCGATGTGTCGACTCGAAGGCAAGCACAATGTCCGCGGAATCGAGCATCGAGTTGGTCACCTGCTGAGCGCTGTGCTGCCCCGGGGTGAGTCCTCGCTCCCTCAGCGCACCTGCGATCACCTCGTCGATATCCTCTCCAACCAAGGCGCGGACCCCCGCGCTCTCGACGGTCCACGTGCTTGAATCGCCCAGCTTGGACTGCGCCAGAACTTCCGCGGCAGCCGACCGCGCGATATTCGCGTGGCAGACGAAGAGCAGTTTGGGCACTACGCGCCTCGGCGCGAGCGCCGAGTCGGGGCACCCTGAACCTCGGGGGTCGAGGACAGGTCAGAGGGAGTTTCAGACGCGGGTGCTTGTTGTTGAGCAACCACGGCCTGAGGGGGCTGCTCGGAGGACTGCGAGTTTGGTCGGGGGGCAAGGCTAATCGCCGCCGAAGCGTTTTTCTCAGGCTGGGGCTCGAGCAGGTCCACGTGCCCCTTCGAGGACTTGAAGACGGGCATGCCCTTCTTGTCCGCCGTGACGTAGTAGCTGCGGTTGCGGCGGTACTCGTAGCCGTCCGCGGTGTCACGCGGGGGCACCATGTTGAGGACTGTGCCGAGCAGTCGACCGTGGACCTGCGACAGCATGTCGCGTGCTGCGCCAACGTCTTCTCGCCGAGTCCGACCCGCCGTAGCGACGAGAACGACCCCATCGACGCGCGTGGAAAGGATCGCGGCGTCGGTGACCGGGAGGAGAGGTGGCGCATCGATGACGACGATGTAGTCCTGCGACAGCAGGCGGATGATGGAGCGCATCGCCTCAGACCCGAGCATCTCCGACGGGTTCGGGGGGATACGACCTGACGGGAGCGCATAGAGTCCAGGCGTCTTGGTGGCAGTGAGCGCGTCCTCGAGCGAAACCTGCCCGCTGAGCACTTCGCTGAGCCCGACGCTGCCGTCGATCCCTAGTACGGATGCGACCGTGGGCCTACGAAGGTCAGCATCGATGAGGATCGTCGGCGTGTTTGACTGCGCGAGGACTTGAGCGAGTGACGTCGCGATAGTCGATTTGCCCTCACCCGCATTTGAGCTGGTGATGACCATCGAACGAATCTCTTCGTCGACGCTCGCGAACCGCAGGTTAGTACGCAGACGACGGAAGGATTCGGCGGCAATCGCGTCAGCGTCGTTCGAGGCTCGGTTCTTGCCCATGAGCTGAGGAGATTTCGGGATACGACCCAACGAGCCGACGCCAGCCGCGCTGGCGAGGTCCTTAGAGTTCCGAACCTTGACGTCGAGAGCCTTCCTCAAAAAGACGAAGACATACGCGAGCACGAGGCCGAGACCCGCACCGATCAGGAGATTGTTTCGGAGGTTGGGGCTCTCGGGCGACGTCGGCTCGACGGCATCCTGGAGCGGCAGAACGGTAACGCTTGAGACACCACCGCCTGCTTGTGACTCAAGATCGGTGATCACATCGGCAAGGGCTTGGAGGGCACCGTTGGCGAGGGCGACGGCGCTAGACGGGGAGTCGGCGCTCGCCTGTACTTGGATGAGGTTGCTCCCGGGTGCCACAGACGCGCTCAGACGGCCCGTAAGAGCCTGGCCCTCGGCGAGACCCAAGGCTGGGTTCTCGGCAATCTTCGCGTACACCGGCTGGCTCGTGATGAGCGGGATGTACGACTGAGCCTTGGCGATCGCGGCTTCAGAGCCGCCGATGTAACCGCCCTCAGCTGCTGGACCGGCCATAACAAAGCCGGATGAGTTCGCTGTGAATACGTGCGGCTGCACCTGCGTGTACCCGAATGCGGCGAGAAGGCCGATTGCGACACCGATGAGCAGCGTCCTCCAACTGCGGCCCGTAAGCCTCAGAAAATCAAGTACCGTCACAGGGCGACCCTCTCTTTGACACAAAAATGCGCGCTCGTAGAGCTTTCCCCTCGTGCGCGACCGAACTCAAGAGTAACAACATCGGCGAACCTGACAAGATCGTCATCGGCTTCCGCCCGGGCCAGCCACGGCATCATCTACGAGATGCCTAAGCCGACGCGCGAAAGACTCCTCGGAGAAGAGCCGCGCGTGGGCCTTGATTTTCTGGATATCCCAGACGTCGAACCTGGAAGCAGCAATGGCCGCGGCGATGTCTGTCGCCTCGGGGCGCGGAAAGAAGCGTCCAGTGGTGCCCTCGTCAACGGTGTCGAGGTAGCCGCCTGAACGCAACGCGATGCTGGGCTTGCCCCACGCAGCCGCTTCGACGACCGTTAAACCGAAGTCCTCATGCGAAGGCGCCAGCAGAGCCCTGCTTCGCGCGTAAAGCCACCTGAGCGACGCATCGGAGATTCCGGAGACCATTCTGACGTTATCCGGAAGCGATGCCCTCAGCGCCTCCCGCTCGGGGCCATCACCGACGATGACGAGCCGCTCCAGCGGCAAGTTCCCCACTGCCCTGATCGCCTTGTCGACGTTCTTGTATGGAAGCAGTCGCGACACCAACAGCACGTGCCCGCCAAGGCCGACAAACTCCTCGAGTTCCGGGAGCGGGGAGCGAGGACCACTGACGTCGACGCTGTGCGGAGGGAAGATCAACTGCGACTCGCGTCCGTATATTTCGCGCACGCGATCCCGGACGACCGTGGAGTTGCTCACGTAGGTGTCGACAGTTCCGGCAGCGCGCTGATCCCAGCGACGCAGGTAGGGCGTCAGCGCCTTTACCCCGAGTGAAGCGGGCGACAGAGGGCTGGAGTCGCCGAGGTACTGGTCTTGGAGGTACAGGTACCGCGCCGGGCTGTGGCAGTACGCGATCTTCTTACCCGTCGCTTCAAATCCATGCGCCCACCCAGTCGTCGATGCGATCACGACATCCGCGTCGATGTGTATCCGCGAACTGGCCGGGGCAAGTAGGGGCAAGGCCTTGCGGTGGTCGCGTCGCAGGACGCCGACGTGGTTGAGAGGGGAAGCGATGATGTCAAGCTCGCTGAACTCGGGAAAAGTCGTCTCGGGTGCGTAAAGCGTCGTGAAGACCGACGCCTCCGGGAACGCCCGGTGCAGCGCGAGGACCACTCGCTCAGCTCCCCCACGCTGCGTGATGTAGTCGTGAGCGATCGCCACACGAGGGCGAGAACCGCTTGATCCATCCACCTGCTTACCGCGGCTCTTCGTCATACGTACACCGTCGTCGCCATGGCAACGACACGCCTCTCGCTAGTGGATGTAGATATTGAGCGCAAGCATACGGACTCCAGGCACAAGAGCACCGAACGCGACGCGGTATGGCAGAGCCAGTCCCCCCGAACAGCCCAGCCGCGCCTCACACAGTTGGTCGGCGACTGGGAAACAACGTACCATCGTCGGCGTGGCAGAACAGGTGAATGACGCTTACTCGCAGAAGTCGGCGACGCGAGCGTTCCAGGATTCCGTACTTGCGCTCGGCGAGACTCGGATCATCGATGCGGTGATCATGGCTGCGTTCATCATTCGCCTCCCGGTACCTGGACTGGGCTTCCTCATCAACGACCTGGCGGGGCTCATACTGATCGGCATCGCCACCTTCCGCAGGCCTTCACGAAGCCTCGCTGGTGCCTACTGGTATCCGGCAATCTGCGCCGTCATTCTGGCCTACATCGGCCTGAACGCGCTCGCTGCGGGCATTGCGCAGGAAGACATAAACCGCGGCGCGCGAATCGTGATGATGATGGTCATGGGAGCCTTCATCGCCACTGGCCGAATCGACATCGCGTCTGCTCTCAAAGGATTCGCGATCGCGCTCCTCGCCAACGTGCCCCTCTTCTACGCCGGGATCGCGCCTGACTCATACGGTGGTTTGCTGACGGGTTACCTGGGCGATAAGAACGTCGCCGGCCTCACCTACGCCGTCGTCACCATCTTGCTCCTGCTCGTAGCGAAGCGGCTGTGGGTTCGAATGGCGATCATCCTGGTGGGTGGGGCGTGTGTGGTCCTCACTGATTCACGCACGTCGATGGCTGCTCTCGCCGCCGCGCTCATCTGGCTCGTCGTGGCGCGATACCTGGGTCCGTTCTGGCGAATTTGCCTAGCTGCGATCCTCTACGCAGGATTTATATTCGCGGAGACGAACTTGTCGACAGCAGGCACCTACGCAACCACCCGCGAGGGGTCTGACGCACTGCGGGAACGAATCGACGCGGCTTCTCTCGCGAAGACGCTCGACGCCCCCTGGAACGGGTACGGCTTGGGCGAAGCAGTTACGCAGATTGCCGGAGATAACTGGCTCTACCACAACGCATACTGGGGCCTCATCACCGAGGGCGGCTACTTCCTGCTCATCGCGTTCCTCGCACTGGTTGCGCTGGCCGGGTTCCAGTTCTTGGCTAAGGGACCGACATCGCTTGATGCACGCATCATCGAAGCCGCATCTATCGTCATGCTTCTGTGCGCGTTCCGTCTTGGCGAGGTCTTCATCACCCAGTCGGCCTTCATCATTATCGGAATCGGTGTGGCGATTGCCGCTCGGCGAAACCAGGAGTGGGCTCGCGATCGCGAGGCAGAACGTGTCGCAGAGGCAGTTCGTCTGGGCTCACTCATGCCGGTCGCAAAGCACACGAGCTTCTAGCCGTGCCTCGCGGCCACAGACTTTGTGACCGCTGGCGAGATCAAGGTTCCAGCTTGGAAGATCCGCGCTTCGCTCAGTCACCTCGACGTAGTCGACTTTCACCACGACATGACGCCCTCTTCAACGCACTTTCTGGAAGGTCTCACGTTGGCATCCTCAACCCGTCTCATTTCGGCGCGCGTGACGAGGCGCCCAACCTGCTCGCGCAGTTCGGGCGTTCCGCTTCCAGCACAAGCGCCAGGCCGGAAGTTGCCGCGTCCTAGGGGGAGATTGGCGCCAAGACGCCACAATCCACCGAACCTCGGCAGGGGCCACACGATCGAGAAGACTTCACCGACGACGTCGTCGTCGCGCTCCGTGCGCAGGCAGGATGCGTCGACTCCCCCGTTGCGGCAGGCCGCGAGCGAGTCGGAAGAGTCCGTGCGGTTGTCGCCGGGCGCCTCGATCTGCCCCTCGGGCACCGTGAATTCGTCAAGGCAACGTAGCAAAGCCGGTGACGTCGAGCAATCGAGGGCGCCGGGCATGAACTCGACGCCCACGGACGAGACACTCTGCTGAACGCAACACTCCGACGAAGCGACCCGATGGAGCGACCACGGCATCCGTCGACCTCGACCCCGGCCAGCGTCTAGAACGCCCCGCCTGACAGTCGCAAGCGGGGCGTTCCGCTTCCAGCCCAGGGGGGCCAAGCTGGAAGTTTTTCGGCGGCCGAGTCCATCTCCCCAGACAGGACTCGGCTAACGCTTCGCGGTCGGACTCGATTCATCCCCAGGAGTGACCGCATCAGCAAGACGATGCTCACCTATGGCGTCTCCAGACCAAAGTGAGGGTGGGTCGCGCGCGGCTTCGAACGCGAATCCGGCGGATTCTGGCAAGCACCGGGGCAACACAGGTCCTGGTTATCGAGCGAGCACAGCGCCCGATCAAAGCGAAGAAAGGGTTGCGTTGCGATTCCCCAGCGCAACGCAACCCATGCCAACCGTCTGCTCTCGCTCCGTGGAGCAGCACACCCCGTGTCCGGTTGGCATGCTCGAATGTAGACAGTCTCGTTTCACGACGCGACCGCGGGTCCCCATCTCTCCGCGTATATGCGAATTCCGGCCTGAAACGTGCGCGATGAACCCCGACCAGAATCCGCACACTCTCGGCCCTCCGCCGAAATCGTTCCTCTCCAGCTACCTACCGGTCGCTTGGCTCTCTACGTTGTCGTATCGAGAAGAGTTCTCACCCGAGCCGACAGAGAGCAGCAACACGAGTGAACACCACACCTACAAACACCGGTGCCGTTGGGACTGAGATCCAAGACTTCGAAACCGCTACCGCCAGCAAGCGCAGAACGATTCTCAAGACAGCAGTTTGGAGCGTCCCCATCATCGCGACGGCAATCGCGGTCCCGGCCCACGCCGCGAGCCGATGCACGCCCGTCCCAAACAACGTCACGCAGACGTTTACCAACGTGACGCGTCCCTCCGGGCCCTGGACAAATCCGACCTCAACCAGTTTCGGCGGCCGGGTCGATCTGGCAGCCTCGACAGCAAACGTCACCAGCACCGTCACCTTCACAAATTCAGCCCCCGTTGCCATCCCGGCGGGAACGCTCAGCGTACGAGTTGCACTTTGGTCCAACCCCGGGCTCGCGACGCCGGGTACTTCGACGCCATCATCAGCGCTTGGGCTACCGTCACCGCTTCCCACCGGATGGATACTGGACAGCAGCTACATCGCACAGGGCACCGCAAGCAACGGGAGCGTTGAGATACGGCAGTACAACCACGTACTCCGATACACGCTTGCGCTGCCCGCCGGGGCCGCAGCCCCATCCTTGGCGCTGACCGCAGTAGCGACCGTACCTCGACCGTCTGCAACCAGTTACGGAAGCAACCTCAGCCAAGCTCCGCTGCCAGCGACCTCCGACTATGGTTCGAACTTTTTTGCAACGGCCAGCATCGCTACCTGCAGCGCTGTCAATGGAGCGCCGACCACCGTCACAAATACAGCAGTCGCTTCTCAGCTCTGGGGTGTTTACATCGTGCGCCCCAGCGCGACAGCGCGAACGGGCGAACAAGCGTCGGTGGCGATCGAGCCAGTGAACTGAGCTGCTGGCCCCGCCGTAAGAGCTAGGCGTGGGCTGGAGCTTTCCGTCGCCCTGCGTCCTGGCTGGCGCGCAACTTCTCGACGGCCGCAGCAAACCACAGAACCCGCTGTTCCGCGCTCGGCGCCGGAACAGCGGGTTCCTGGGACCAGCTTTACCGGCCGGACCTTGACGCTCACCGAATACTGAGCAACCTAGCTGTAGCGAATCCGAATCGAGCCGTTCCCGCCCGCGGAAATGGCTGTGTTCAATGGACTTACCGGAGTGGTCAACGAGACTCCCCTAGCCGCGAACGAAGAGCCAGAGCCGCCAACACCTGTCGTGGTCGCCGTGGAGTCCACGCCGTTCGTTCCAACGGCCTGTCCGAGGCTTGCGAACTCGGACGTCGGATACTGAGCGTAGGCCAACCGCCCGCCGGGTCTCGCGAAGTACCCCACTACCTCCGTAACCAAAGCCGACGCCGCCAGCCTCCGTCGTCGCCGAAGCGCCCGAACCGACGATGATCCTTAGCGTCCGAGCTGCTGTCCCGCTTGCGGACACCGCGAATGAGCTTTCCAAGTTGGTGCCCGCACCCCAGGTCCGGTACTTCCGCAACCGTTTCCCCGACAACGGTGAACTTCACCGCTCGCGCGCACTCAGGCATCACGACCATGTATTCACCTGGCCCGTAGGTCTGGCCAAAGGAGGCTCCGCAAGATGGGCTGGCTAGCGGCGCAGCCGCTGCTGCTGCTGCAATCACGGGCACGGTCCAAGCCACCCCCTGGACGATGGCGCGACGACGTAGCAATCCCGCAGACAGTTTGCAAACGGTAAGGGCGATTTGTCATGACTGGACCGATTGACGTCGCAAAGAGCCACTCACTTTGCACGCGGGGTCATCAAGCGCCCCGGGTCCCCCGACTCGACCAACCGATCCCCTCGCGTAACGCGAGTAAGAAACCGACGAAACGCTCAGAACGCTCCGGCAGGGCTCCCACCAACGGCGCCAACACCTGCCGTCCATTCGGCGGCTGAGGCGACACGTGACGCACGCAGCGTCAATCTAATGAGAAGCGCACGTTCACTTACCTTCTGCGCATCGGCCTCGTTTCGCTGCAGTTCTGTTCGAATACTGGATCCAGACCAGACCGCAACTCGCGCAGAGCTCGCGCGTTCAGTGTGCGCGTCTGCACGAAGAGAGTTCCAGAAGACATGTCAGAAGAACAGCATCAAAAGCTCAACTTGCCTCGGCGAACCGTCGTCGCCGGAGCAGCGTGGTCGATACCGACCATTCTCGTCGCCACAACCGCGCCACTGGCCGCGGCTTCACCCTGCCGAACGACGGTCACGTTCCAGGCCACGGCGCCAGCCGCTGCCGGAATCGACTCGTTTACTACGCCCTTCACGGTGCCAGCTGGCGTCACGAAGGTGAACTTCACCGTTGTCGGTGCCCCCGGCGGCGGTGACGTACCCAACCGCCTCACAGGAGGTCTCGGCGGCATCGTCACCGGCGAACTCTCGGTGGCGCCCGGAACGATACTCCAACTTCAAGTCGGACAGGGAGGAACCGGCGGGCCCGGACCCTCACCGTACGTAGCCTCCACCACCGGAGGGCGTGGTTTCGGCAACGGCGGTGACTCAATCCCGGTTGTGGCTGGCGAGAGAGCGCACGCAGGCTCCAGTGGCGGCGGCGGTTCCGCGATCCTCGTCGGCACTAATCCCCTCGTTGTCGCGGGTGGAGGCGGTGGGTCTCCCACTTACAACATTTCGCCGATCATCGCCTTGACTGGCCCGCCCCAGTCATACGGCCAAGGTGGCTCACCCGGCGATCCCGCTGACGATCTGCTGGTGCAGACGACACTCGCGGCGAACGGACATACAGATCAGCTTTCCGGACCCGCGGGGGGTAATGCCAGCGGCAGCACGCCAGGTGCAGGCGGAATTGCGACCTCGGTACCCACAGAAGGGCCAATCACCTACTTCGGCACCAACAATGGACTCCCTGGTTCCGGCAGGAACGGGGGCAATGGTGTTTCGGTCGCAGGCGCACTGCCGAGCACTTCGTGGAGGAAGTCAAGTCCAGGCGGCGGCGGTGGCTACGCAGGCGGCGGCAGCGGTTCCGCGCAGAGGGCAGAATGGGGCATTGCCCCAGGGAACCACGCGAGCACGAGGCTGATCATCGACACCGCCGGTGCCGGCGGTGCCGGTTCCAACTTCGTATCCAGCGTTCCCGTTGGCACGTCAGCCGTGACATCTTCCCTCGAGGAGATTCCCACGGGTGTTGGTCCTGCGGGGCCAGTCCGTGTCCCGGGCTCGATCACGCTAACCTACTGCGCCTAATCCTCACCCCCAGAGGACTTGCAGGGCAGGTCGGGGTGCCTCTGCAGGTGCTGTCGGTCCCTTCGAACTGACTACACCTTCAGAGGCACCCTTGCACATATTCACTCTTGCGGTTCGTCCGAACCAAATTCGAACTCTCGAATCGCGGCGCGCAATCGTTTGGCAGACGTGAAGCCAGAGCGGGCAGCGACTATCGCGAGGTCGAGCGTCGCGTCATCATCGATCAGCACCGTCGCGATCTCGAAACGCGCACGACGGATCGCGCGAATCACCGTCTCCCCGTGCGCTTGGAATGCCGACTGCAGTTTCCGCTCAGAGACTCCAAACTTCGTCGCGACCCTCAGTGGAGTCAACCCGTGTTCGATCGCGTGCACTCGGATGAACCTACTCGCTCCGGCGTAGACATCGATGTCGTGATCGCTGGGGAAAACCCATTGCATGAGCAACGTGCGTGCGACCGCACCAGCGGCGCTCTGCAGTTCTCTGCCAGCCTGCTGGGTCTTCGGCGCCCCTGCTTGCGCCAGGCCGAAGCAAGCGCCGAACGCGAAAGAATTAATCGCGCCTTCCGTGAGCAACTGGATCGGCGGTTCATCGGCTCGTCGCATCATCTGGCCCAGCGCCGTATCGACGCTGAAGACCAGGGCTTCGTTGTGCGTGGATGTGGATCGGAATTTGACGGGTTCCGCTCCAGGTCGCAGGGCAGCAACCCCGCCCTTATCCAAAACAGCAAACGTCTCACCAGATCGTAATTCCGCCTGTCCCTGGCTGACGAAGACGAAGATTGTGCGGCTACGTCGAGCAGGAGTATCCCGACGGAACTCAGCTTCAATTCGCGAGCATTCAAGCCAGGCGGAAATGAAGTGTGGGCCTCTGAGCGCGATGAAGTTGACTTCCGCAGGAGCACTGGGCATGCCGAAGCGCACCCCCATGCTCGCCGTGGCTGACACGAACGTAGGCGGCTGCGTGGCACCTCTCCAGGAGGCCTGGATCCGCTCGAAGTTGGGAAGCTCCATGGTGGTCTTTCTCTAACGAGTCAACGAACGGAGCTTCGATCCAGTCGCCAACGTGTCGGCTCGGCCCGCGCGTCCTCTCGTCGTCACTGACGAGTGAGGGCCGGCGGATCTGAAGGCGCAAGCCTTCAGGCACCGGACAGAATCAGCGTCGCGAGTCGGGCGCAGCGCGGCCATCGGTGTTGGGGGTGTCAATCGCGCAGTTCTGCGCAGGGGTGGGTACTTTTTACGACACCGAGGCCTTCCAGTCAAGTCCTTGAATCCACTACGGCGACGACGATGGCCGAGCCTTGTGCAGACTAATTCGCGCGTCCCCCGGCGCGCGCTTCCGAACGGAAAATCCGCTCTGGCGCACGGAAAACAAACGCAGGGCCTCAGCATCGTGCGATCAGCGAGCTGATGAAGCGAACGCTGAAGTACCCACCGGGAGGCAGGGAACCGGATGCGCATCAAAGTCGCCCACTTGCGCACTTTGAGGCGAGGAAGCCGCAAATCGTCACAGTATGACCTCAGAGGCCGAACGCGCCCCTGAGCAAAGGACACTATGACCTCAGATCAAGAGTAATCCCGATTCCCTTCGGACCCGCTCGCCCGAACCCCAGATCTGTAAAGCAAGCCGCAGGCCCCTAGGGCAGTCGAAAACCACTCAACCGTTCCGGGATTGTCGCTTCGGCGCGTTCCGTGAGGCAGGGGGTGCCTCGACGCTCCTTGAGGACCGTCAGCACGCAGCTCGCTCTGCGCCGTCGCTTCATAGATTCGGTCTGCAGCGCTTCGACGCGATTTTGATATCCCTACGCCGGCATCGGCGTTGCACTTCTGCCCGTTCCTGCGGGACAGAAAGGTTCTTCGTGCAATCTGACGAATCCACATCCGCACTCCACAACTTCGAACATGTTGCGATCAGTTCGCATGCAACGCTCCTCCCGCGTGAGCTGGAGCGCTTTCTCCTCAGCACCGGCATGGCGATCGATTGGGGTCCGCAGACCTCTCCCTTCACTGTCCACGCAACGCGTACTTCGACATTCATCTCCGCAGTCGTGAGCACAGGGCAGACCACCGTCAGCTGGCCCAGGATGCACGGGCGTCCTCCGCGACGCGTACTGTTCCTCTTCAGCAAGCACGGCTCGAACACCGTCCGAGTTGCATCCGAGACCGTTGAAATGTCAGCAGGCTCCGCCGTGGTGGTCTCACCCGGCCGGGAGCTCGTCGAGTTCACGGCGGCGGCAAGGCGACAGACGCTGCTTCTGTTCAGCGTCGACTTTCGGGCGCTCGGCGTACCTTTTCTCTCCGCAGACCGGAAGATTCACTTGCTGAATGAAGCCACCATGACCTCCATGGCCTACGGTGCCTGGCATGCGCTCGCGAACTCCGCGAATCCCAGTTCTCTGCACGCTGAGACGATCACGCAGGCTCAGGCGATCTCCGTCGCCCGGGCGCTTCTGGCTCAGTGGAAGGGACCTGAAGAGTCAGGCGGAGACCTCTACGCGCGCGCGAAACACTACATTCGAGTGCACGCCAGCGACCCTGACCTCGACCCGACCCGAGTCGCGGACGCACTTGGCACTGCTCCGCGCACGCTGCAGGTGGCTTTCAAGAAGCACGGCACAACGATCAACCGCGAGTTGCGGCGTAAGCGCTACGAAAACGTGCAGCTGCTCCTCCAGGGACGCCCGACTGCTCCGCGTCTCGAGATCGCCCGCCAGGCCGGCTTCCGCAGCCTCAAGCAACTCCGCGACGCCGGCCGCGACTTCTCAACGGAAGTACTGCCGAACTCGACAACGAAGCGCAACTCGGATTAGGAGGCGTTTTCGTTGTTGAAGTATGCGTAGTTCGAGTATCCGGGGTTGTTGGCTGGATCTGTTTCGATTGCCCCGGTGGCACCAACTCCGATGTTCGTGTAGGACCGAACTCGGTAGAAGTTTGTTGCCGTATTCGAGACACCGTTCAGCTCCACTCGGAAGACAAGATCGAACGATGCGCCAGCGGCTAGCGGCGTTGGCAATTGAAAGCTCCAGATGCGTCGAAGCGCGGCCGGGCTTCCGGGGATACTGATATCCGCAGTGGAGGTACCCGTGAATGCGGGATTTCTGCCGCTCGTGTCCTCGATGATCGTTAGCGAGTCTGTAACCCAGATGGCAGCGAATGGAAGCCCGAACTGGATGATTCCGCCAGCGGGAAGGGCATCCGGACCGTTGTTTCTGTACGTTGCCCGGAAAGTCAGCACCCTTGGGCCCTGATAGTAGGGATCGGCTAGATACGAACCGTTGCTGGCCTCGATCGGGAGCCTCGCGGTCGAGGCGAGATCCACGAGGATCGACCCCGACGCTGCAGCGAATGGCGTCGCCACCGAGACAGCGATCACGGGTGCGGCCCACGCCGCCGTCCGAATCACACTTCGTCGACTCGATTTCTGGTCGAGGGCATCCATGTGGAGTTCCTAACTTCTCGCGCAATCAATGATCGCGACGGGTTCCGTTGTAGACGGTGCCGGGAATCGTCACCGACGTCATCGTCCTTCACGCTTGGCGAATGCGCGCGGGCGGAAACGACCGGTGCGGAAGAAGTACAGAAACCTGCGGAAGATGGACGAAGGTAGCCAGAGGTTCCCCTACACCCCGCCGAACCTCGGGAGGGGCCACACGATCGAGAAGACTTCACCGACGACGTCGTCGTCGCGCACCGTGCGCAGGCAGGATGCGTCCACTCCCCCGCCGCGGCAAGCCGCGAGCGAGTCGGACGAGTTCGTGCGGTTGTCGCCGAGCACCACGATCTGCCCCTCGGGCACCGTGAACTCGTCAAAGCAACGCAGCGAAGCCGGCGACGTCGAGCAGTCGATGGTGCCCGGCACGAACTCGAAGTCGAGATCGACGTAGGCGCTCTCGTCGAGCGCAACACCGTCGACGACGATGCCGCCGGTCGCCGGGTCGACGGCCATGCTCTGCCCACCCGTAGCGATGACTCGCTTCACGAGGATGTGCGAGAAGCCCTGGCCGATGCCGAAGACCTCGCCGACCACGCGAGCGGCGAACCGCAGCGGGTCGCTCGGCGGCTCGGGAGGCGCCTCATCCCACGTGTCGGAAGCCGCGAAAACGACGATGTCACCTGTCGTCGGTTCGGCATCACCGAGGTACGCGAGGCGGTTCACCAGGATGCGGTCGCCAACGGCGAGCGTGTCATCCATCGACGCCGACGGAATCGCGTACACCTTCACGAAGAAAGCTTGCACAAGCGCGAGCACGGCAAACGCGGCGACCAGATGAAAGAGCGGATGCGAGGTGACGCGTCGGAGGCGAGTCCGTGGGGCTCGCTTCGCCGGAGCGCTCGCGAGCTCTGCGTCGCTCACCGAACCGCCGAATTGCCGACAACTGCCGCCTGAACGCGATCGACGAGATTCGCCTCGACAAGACCATCGAGGGCCACCTGCACGAGCTCGTGAGCATCCGCGACCTCACCGTACTGCTCCATCAGTTCCGCCGTGAGCTGGGTGAGGGTCGTCCACTCGCCGAGGAGCTCCCAGAGGCCAGGAGCGATACCCGCAAGCTGACGGACCATGCGCGACTCGAGCGTGACCGCCTCGTTCGCGAACAGCAGCCAGTGCACGCCCGCGGCGCGGCGGTAGGAATCCTCACCCACCGTCGCCGACGGCGTCGTCGAATCGGGCTCGCTGTGCCCGGAAGTCCACGGCTGCGTGTCGCCGTGCGAACTCAGGATCTCAGGAACAAGGTCAACAACCTGTGACGCCTCGGAGTACGTGACGCGACGGACACCATCCGTCGAGTCGATGAGCTCCGCGAGCTGAACAAGCGGGTCGGGAAGCGCGGGAAGGTAGCTGAGCTCCGGCACCATCCAGCCGATAGCGCTGCCCGTCGCGACGGGAGACAGCTGCGGTCCACCATCGAGCTCGTGCTCTTCCACGCGGTGCAGCAGCACGATGGCGGCGATCCTCAACGGCACATCCGGCAGCGGACGCAAGCCGAGCGTCGCGGGAGACAACTGCGCCTTCGGCTCGCTCGGGTCGACAATGACCGAGAGCGGCTTGCGGTACGGCAGAACGTTGCCATCGAAGTCGACAGCAAGCGTCTCATCGGTGACATACCCGTACTCACGCCCGAGCGTCTTCGCGAGCGTCGTCTTGCCACGACCCGACGGCCCGACAAAGGCAATGACACGACCGTCATCGAGGGCGATACCCGCCGCGTGGATCATGACGAGCCGGCCCCCGTTGTGCTCGATCGCATCGAGCGTCACAATCGTCGACAGCTGCGAGGCCAGATCAGCAGCCGAACCGCCGACAACATCGCTGACTTCGGGCTCGTCGAGCGGCGCGAGCGAGAGACGATGAGTCTCGTCTGGCTCTGCCTCCCCCGGCTGGCCAGACACATCCGCCCACGATTCCCGCAGATCTGCCTCGAACTCAGCCGAGATGCTCTCCTCAAACCTGAGTTCGACGTCTACGCCAAGGGGATTCAGGCGCAGTGTTCTCGTCATAGTTGCAACTGTACCAAGCACGCAAGCGTCGGAACGGAACCGGGCAGAGCTCCCCTACGCCACTAAACCGTGTAGACGAGGTTGGACGTGGTGGCGTCGAACTCGACGCCGTTCGAGAACAACCGAACCGTGACGAGGAACGTCACCGTGCCACTCCCGATCGCGAGCCCGGATGCGGGGACCGACCCCCACGTGATGTCTCGCGACACGTTGCTGTTGCCCGCGATCGTCCCCGCGATCGAGAAGTTCCGCGTCACGTTCCTCGCGAAGACATCACCGCCAACCGTGTTCCCCACATCCTGGAGTGCACTCGAGTACGACGTCATCGTCGCGTTCTGGATCGCGCTCGGACCGAACCCGCGGATCACAGCATCGCCAATCCCGAAGCCGCTCAAGGTGTCACTGACGTACGAGACCACGATCGTGCCCGTGATCGGCCCCGGAACGGCGCCATTCCCATTCGAGATGCGAATCACGCCCGGCCCGGCCAGGGCCACCGCGCCACCGCCCGTAGGGCCGTCAATTCTTGGCCTATTCGCCCTCGCAGGGCTGATCGTGCCCTCCAAGAACACAGCAGCGTCATTGATGGATGCCGCCGCGAGCGGTGCCGCGACCGCGATCGTGATCACCGGCGTCGCCCACGCTGCCGTTTTAAGTAGGGCGCGACGAGAGGAAGTCTGATTGGGCTGCAAAGTTTCGAACTGCGTCATGGGAGACCTTTTCGATGCCCCGGCATTGAAAGCCGGAGGAAGCGGGGGAGCTGGGGAACGGCCAGTCACAGACCAACCATTTGTTAAGTATTGCGTTAACAGAACGGGACTTCACCCCTCCAACCCAAAATCTTAAGAAAAATGCCGTAGTTGGCTTGTCTACCGACACACAAACAAGAGATTCCCCCTTATTCCCCATGACAAATCGCGGAAGATTCCTGCTTTCGTGACGCGCATCCGGATACACCCGGGGCACCAAAGGTGCCAACGCGAGACCGAACACCACCACACGCGCCGCACCGAACGGCACCGAGCACGCGCATCTGCCCACAGACCTCGATATGCTCACCGTGGCGAGTTCTCCAGGCTCGCGACGCAGATGTAAGGACCTCAGTGACAGCAGCCGGCGCGTCTCCGGATACCGCGACCATCGCTTTCTCGGTAAGCGACGGAGTTGCGCTGTCAACCGCCCTCGCGCAGCACGTCGCCCGAGAACACCGCATCCGCATGCTTGTCATCAAGGGGCCCATCTCAGCCGACCTGGGACTGCGCACTCGCAGGTACTCGACCGACGTCGACATCGTCGTCGAACCGGCCCGCACAAAAGACCTCATCGAGGCCCTCGGCGCCTACGGCTGGACCCCCCGCCCCTGGCCCGACTTCCCGAAACTCCTCGAGCAGCACTCGCGCACCCTCATCCACGAGTCGTGGCCGAACGACATCGACGTGCATCACTACTGGCCTGGCTTCCTCGGCGAGCCCCAGGACGCATTCGACCGCCTCTGGATGCACCGCATCCAGGTCAACGTCGCCGGCCACCCCATCGAGACCCCCGACCGTGCAGGAAGCGCACTCGTGCTCGCCCTGCACTCACTCCGCGAAGAGGGACAAGTCGCGGACGACTCTCGTCAGATGACGGAGTACGCGGAACTCGTCGACGCGCTCAAGAAGATGGAAGGCGCAGACGCCGAGTACGTCTCCCCCACCCGCACTTCGACTTCCCTCACCGAGCAGATCCTCCAAGATGCGGTGGGCACCGACTCCACGCAGACAGCTCGACGGTTCCTCATCGACCTCGGCCACGACGTCCCACTGGTCCCAGACTCCACAGCAAGCGAACCATTGCGCCTGTGGCGCCTCAACGCGAAAGCCGAGCACGCCATGACCGGCTGGATGCTCAAACTCCAGCGGGCACCCCTGCTCAAGAAGCCCGGTATCGCCGCGCGAGCGTTCTTCCCTTCCCGCGCAGACCTCGAGGCAATCGACCCGGAGCTCCGCAACGGGACGATCAGCCTCCGGAAGTCCTGGTGGCGCCGAGTGAGCCGCGGCCTCCACGGACTGGTACAGGCAAGGCGCGACCTGCGGGCGTTCGACAAGCGCTGAGTCGCCGACGACACAGCCAGGGAACGCTCAGGCGGTCGTGGCCCCTGAGTCACGCTTCTGCAGCAGGCGAGCATCCAACAGCTGCGTCACAAAAGTCAGCACCTGCTCGCCGATGACCAACTCGTCGAGCCCGTACTCGCTCGCCAGCGCACTCACGACGAGACGCAACGATCGCTCACCGTCCAGCTCGTCCCAGATGACCGCCGCGGTGCCAGTCAGCACAAGCGGCTTGCAGTCGGTGTCCGTCAGCGAGAGGAGCGTGAGGTCGCCGCTCTCCTCATCGCGAACAAGCGCCAACGATTCCACCGGGGAGACAACAGCGTCGAAGAGCCCTTCGCTTTCGCGTCGCTCATCGCGTGTGCCCAGGTCCATCCCGTCAGCCTACTGTTTGCGTGCGACGTCGGTGACGCACCACCCGCCGAGACAGAAAACGGCGGCTGCTCGCAGAAGAGCAACCGCCGTCTCACGCCACCAAGTCGGGCCTAGTAGGCGCCTTCGCTCGCGACGACGGCGCGGGCCGTGCGGAAGAGAATGACGAAGTCGCCGGCCATCGACCAGTTCTCGACGTAGTAGAGGTCGAGGCGAACCGTTTCCTCCCACGTGAGGTTCGAGCGTCCGCTGACCTGCCAGAGGCCCGTGATGCCGGGCTTCACCATGAAGCGACGGTGCACGTGGTCCTCGTACTGCTTGACCTCGCGGTCCAGGGGCGGGCGCGGACCGACAAGCGACATGGAGCCGCCGAAGACGTTGAGCAGCTGCGGGAGCTCATCGATGGAGTAGCGACGGATGAACTTGCCGACCCTCGTGATACGAGGGTCGTCCTTCATCTTGAAGAGGATGTCGTTGCCGGCATCGCGACGTTCGCTCTGCAGCTTCTTAAGCACCTCTTCGGCATCGGCGCGCATGCTGCGGAACTTCCACATCGTGAAGCGGCTCCCGCCGTACCCGACGCGCTCCTGCTTGAAGAACACACCACCAGGCGACGTGACCGCGACCGCGACGGCCGTTCCGATGAGGATCGGCGAGAGCACCAGGATCAGGAGACCGGAGACGAGGACATCGAACGCACGCTTGAGCAGCAGGCCCATACGCGTGAACTTCGGGGAGTCGACGTGCAGCAGCGGGAGTCCGGCGACAGGTCGGGTGACGATGCGAGGGCCACCCACATCCAGCAGACCCGGCGCAACGATAAGGAAGTGACGGTCGGGGTCGAGGTCCCAGCCGACCTCGCGGAGCCACTGCGTCGATGTGACGTCGTTGCCCGCGATGACGACGGTGTCGGCGCCGATGGCGTCAAGCGAACCGGCGAGATCCTCGGGGTTGCCACCGATCGGCACCTCAGTGCCGGGCAGGAAGTCGGGAGCGTTCGGGTCGAGCTCACCGCTCTTCCCGTCGATGAGGCAAGCGCCGACGACGTTGTAGCCGGCCGCGTCGCGACGAGAAAGATCGCGGTTGAGGTCGAGAACCGAGTAGCGCGAACCCACGAGCAGCACTCGTGCCTGTAGGTTGCCGCCCTTGCGCTGGCGCACCAGCCACTGGCGGCCGATCCAACGCGACAGGATGAGCGCCACCGTGCCGACAGGGAAGGCGATCAGAACATAACCACGAGCCAGCTCGAACGCGGAGAGGTACGCGAAGATCGACACGATTCCCGCGAGCATGAGCGACGCGTTGAAGACACCGCGGTACTCCTCGAAACCGGAGCCGAGGATGCGGTAGTCGCGAGTGTCGAAGAGGGAGAGCATCCACGCCCAGCCGGCGACGATCACGGCGGAGACGAGCCAGTAGGAGACCTCGGTACTGAAAACGGCGTTAGCGCCAGACGGAACGGCGGCGTTGCCGCCGCCGAGCCAGATGAGCTGCGCGCCGAGCATGACAATCGCGAGGACGGCCAGGTCAGTGAGCACAAGAAGACGGGCGTAGCCCTGGCGCCAGTTCGCGCGACGCTTGATGCTGCGCTGAACGCGAGCCGACGGTTCAGCCGAGCTCTGCGCGAAGTGCGGCTCGACAGAGGGCACTGACTTGCTGTCGCGATCGCTGTCCGTCGTGGTTACGACGGGGATCTGCGCAGTAGCTGGCCCTGAGGTGGGAGGCGTCACGTGTGCTCCAATAAGAGATGAGTACTTTTTGGTGCGCACACCGCGTTGGGGACCGGGCATGCGCTTCGGGTCTCCACGGCCACTGGCCGCGCTCTGTCCGTGCCTGTGGGCTCGTCATAGAGATCCTGGGTGCCTCCTGAGAGTATCCCAACGTTCACGCATAACGAAAGGGTTACCCCGGTCTTTTTTGCGCATCTCTGGCGTGTTTTCCTGCCCGAAACATATTCGGTGTGCATTCGCGTGCGTACACATGCAAAAGGACCGCGCCGGCGCCCGAATCGTGCCAGAAACCAGGCCCGTGACATACTCACCTGCATGGAGCAGACCCCAGGCCAGGCTTCGTCGCGCCCCCAAAGCAACGACGACGCCCTCTCAGATCTCTTCGAGCACGACGCAGCCGGCGGCTCGGACGGCACCCGCCGAGGAGCCCGCAACGAAGACAAGAAGAAGCGTCGCGGCCCGAAGATCCTTCTGTGGACGCTCGTCGGAATCCTCGTTGCGGCCGTTGCCGGCGCCGGGATCATCTGGTGGAACGTGAACCAGGCGTTCAACGACGTCGAGAAGATCCCAGACGCTCTCCCCGACTACGAGGGCCGCCCCGAGCCCCTCACTACCGACGCCGGCACACCCATGAACATCCTGCTCCTCGGCAGCGACTCACGCGCCCCAGGTAGTCCGTCGATCATGACCGACCTCGGCAGCCGCAGCGACACCATGATGCTTGTACACATTCCCGCGGACCGCAGCGACGTTCAAGTCATCTCAATCATGCGTGACAGCTGGCTCGCCATCCCGGGGCATGGAGAGGCCAAGATCAATGCGGCCCTCTCGTACGGTGGCGTACCCCTGGTCGTCCAGACCGTCGAGGGGCTGCTCGGCCAGCGCATCGACCACGTTGCCGTTGTCGACTTCGACGGCTTCGCCGGCATCACGGATGCACTCGGTGGAGTCACGATCAACAATGACGTCGCGTTCACGTCCTCCCACAAGGCAGGTCACCAGTTCGCGGCCGGTCCCATCACACTGAACGGCGAGGAGGCGCTCGCGTTCGTTCGTGAGCGTTACGCCTTCACTGACGGCGACTACCAGCGCGTCCGCAACCAGCAGGCGTGGGTGAAGGCAGTTCTCGACAAGATGTTGACGACAGAGACCCTCACCAACCCTGGCAAGGTGCAGGACATCATCACGAAATTCTCCCCCTACATCGGCGTCGACGACACCTTTACGCTCCAGACGATGATCGATCTTGGAGTCTCCATGCGCGACGTCCGAGGAAGCAACATCCGCAGCTTCACGCTCCCCACAAACGGCACCGGCATGGTCGGTGACCAGTCCGTGGTCTTCCTCGACACCGTCAGCATCGCCGAGCTCAAGAAGCACCTCGCCGCCGACACGGTGAGCGAATACCAGCCGACAGGTCGCTGACCGCTCGTCCGCTGCTCATCGCCCCGCGCATCCACTCGGATGCGCGGGGCGATTCGTTTGCGCTGCGTTTCACCTATCTCAAGGAAATTCAAGTCCCGCTGCAGAGGATCAGTGTCGAGGACACTGAGGCGGCTGATTTCGCGCCGGTCCCGATGTACCCGCTCGGGAGGGACACGACCGCGTTCATGGCGAAGGCGACGCTGATCGAGAGCGTCGTTCGCAGCGCCAGGGTCGCGCCCGCCGGGAGCGGAGAAGTGAGGACCGCCTGCCGCGCGGTGCCGCTGAGCGTCGTGATCGACGCCGTGCCGCCCGAGGCACTGAACGTGCCAATGTTCGCGATTCCGCTTCCGATGATCGTGATCGTGGTGTTGACCGGCAGCGGAACGGTCGAGGATGCGCTCAGGGTGAAACCTGGCCCGATCACACCAAGAACCCCGCAGCTGCCGCGGTTCACGTACGCCCCTACGTCGATATCCGCGCTCGTCGACGCCGACGCGAGCGGCGCGGCGATAGCTGTCGCGATCGCCGGCACCGCCCAGGCGGTGTTCCGAATCAACGATCGGCGATCGGTGGGCTTCTCGAGGGCTCTGTGACGGGACGCGAAGGAATTCTGCACGGCAGGCCTTTACTCAATGGGAGAAATTGGAGCAGGACAAGTGGTGCATGCGCCGAGGGAAACACGACGCACAGAGGTTCAGATAGTAAACGCCCCGTTCGCCAACAGCAAGGCGCAGAGACACATCTGCCCCACGCACGGGAGCCATGCGTGGGGCAAACGAAGCTTCGGCTAGCCGCAGGTCGTATTGAACGTCATGTTGCCGAGGAACACGCCCTGGCCCTGGGCAGCGGCCGTTGTGCCGTTCCATGAGTTGTAGCGGAGGCGGAACGAGGAAATCGTTCCAGGAATCGTAACGACCAGTGAGTTCGCCGTCGTGATCACACCACTGGCCGCGTTTTCGACGTTGGCTCGCCAAGGGTTCGCGGCCGTGCCGGCGCCCTGCACCTGGGACCCGACGGCCGTGGACGTGGCCGTGAGCGCGGTGCCGGCGACCGTGGTGAGCGTGACGGCATCGTTGTACGTAGCAGCCCGAGTGATGCCCTCCAGACGGAAGGACAATCCGGTCACGGGACGCGAGAAGCTGATGTCGACCGTCTGTCCGCGCACGGGCGTCTCGGTGGCCACGCTGGTGCCCGTCACCGTCTGCACGATGGCGAACTTGCCAGGGGCGATCGTGTTGTTCCCGTCGAAGTTGCGCGCGTCGCGGGCGTAGGTGCCCCCGGTGGTGGCGCTCACGATGGAGCTGCTGCTGAACGTGACGTTGACGGGGGTGGTGGTGAAGCCGTTGACAGCGGGAAGCACGACGTTGGCGGAACCGGCAGTGGTCGAGCTCCCGGCGCCGCGAACGTAATTCACGGGCGAAGCGCCAACGGCCGAGAATCGCACCGCACCGGTGTAGGTCTGGACGCACGGCGACGCAGACGCGGCGGGAGTCGCAACCGCAATGGCCATGACGGGCACGCTCCAGGCGGCACTCTTGATGACACCGCGACGGTTGAGGGGTTCGGAAGCGGGAGCAAACACTGGGCGCTCAGGCATAAAGGTATCCGTTCATTTGGGACCGGCGGAGATGCTGCAGTCCACGAGGGGGGGGGAATCAAGTACAGGGGAATCGCCCGAGTATCTCGGGCACAACAGCACCGTAGGTCGTGTTTGTGAACTCAATCGAGCGGTGCGGAAATAGTGCTGGAAAAACGCAAACCGGATGGTCGCTCGGCACGAACTGCTCGGTCTGGTCAAATTTATGGGCTGATCGTGACCAGAGGACGAGGCGGGCGCTCTTCAGCATTGAGCTCGCTGAGAGCTGCCCGCATGAACTTGGCGGAGGTGAAGCCAGAGCGCGTTGCTGCGAGCGCAGGGTCGCAGTCCGGATCGTCGTCGAGCAGAATGCTGGCGAGTTCAGCTCGACTGCGTCTGATGACGCGAACAACCTTTTCGTCGGCCTGCTGGAAGACGGCTTGCAACTTGCGTTCAGAGACTCCGAACTCGATCGCGACCTTTCCAGGTGTCAGTGCCTGATCGACGGCGTGAACACGAATGAATCGCAGCGCCTCTTCCCGAAGATCCGCGTGATCGTCCCGCGGCATGACCCACTGCTTGAGGAGCGAGCGAGCGACCGCATCAGCGGCGTCTTGAAGCTCCCGCCCCACTCGGGACGAACTCGGCGGGAGTGCTTGGGCCAGACCGAAACACGCGCCGAACGCGAAAGCGTTGAGCGAGGGCTCCGGCAGCATGTGAATTGCTGGCTCATCCGGACGGCGCATCGTCAACCCAAGCATGCTCTTGATACTGAACACCAGCACATCGCTCTGGTCGTCGAACGCTTGGAAGCGGATGGTTTCGGCCCCCGGCCGCAAGGCCACCACTGCTCCTCTGTCCAGCGTCGCGCTCATACGACCGACGCTCAGCCGCACCTCTCCACTGTTCACGAAAAGGAACAGGCTGCGCGCTTGGCGCTCAGGCAGATCGCGAAGAAAGGTCGCTTCTACCGGTGAGCACTCGAGCCAGGTAGAGATGAAGTTTGGCCCACGAAGCGCACTGATACTGATCCGGGTCGGAACTGCGGCCTGCGAAAAGCGCACGCCCGCGTGAGCTGCGGCGCGAGCGAATGGAGGCGGCTGGTCGGTGTTGAGCCAGTTGCCTCGTATGCGTTCGAACTCCTGCTGCGTCATGAATTCGAGTCGATTTCCTCACTCACCCAGCGATTCGGCACCTGCCGAGCAGGTGCCGTTCGCAGGCGTCTCGGTTGCCGCATGGACGCGAACACTTCATCCGGTACTCCATCCATTCGTCCCGCACCATCTGTCCCCACCGTCCGAGGACACCCGTCAGAGGCAGACGGTGGACTCGCGGTCGACGCGCATCTGCGAGATGAAGATCGTCTGGGGCACTCGAGATGCCATCTGAGGGGATGCGACCACCCTAGTGAGCCCCATACGAAACTCGCTAGCTAGGCTAGGTAAATGGACAGTGAAGTTGCAAACGGAAGTAACGCACGCCCACACATCAGCACTGCTCTCGGTGGTAGAGATCGCTCCCCGGTGCAGTGAGGTCTCGGTCGCGGATGACCGTGAGCGGAGCCCGATCCGGGTCACCACACACCGCATCCGTCGAGATCTGTACATCCGCCCCCGGCGCCGGCAGGTTGTCGATGTACTCGATCTGCAGCACGCGCTCGCCATAGGCCCTCGAGTAGCTCGCGCATTCGCCGTACGCGCTGCATTCCTCGGTGACTGCGAAGTCGAACCCGAGCTCGTCGCGGCCCCGTTCGGCGAGTTCGGCGGCGTTCTTCTGCCCGATCGCGAGGCCGGATGCGTGCGCCGCGTCGACGTAGGCGCGTGCAAGGTCCAGCGCCCCGGCCTCATCGATACCGTCGAAGCGAGTAAAGGTGTCGAGGTTGTCGATCTCGACGGCGTCGAAACCCGACTCCGCGCATCCCGCGATGATCGGCGATATCACCTCGAGGATGCCGTCGCGTTGCTCGCTGGTCGACGGGTCGAGGACGTACTCGTCCGGCCAGTCGGGGTCGATGACAGGCTCTCCTGAAGAGTCCTGCAGCAGCAGGTCCGGGCGCTCGGCCAACCATTCGGCCGACTCCCCCGGCTGCGTCTGGAAACCGTTGACGTAGCAGATGCTGTAAGCGCCGGGTTCGGGGGCTGCACTCGAATCGCGGGCTACGACGTCGATGCCGCCCTCGATCTCGTAGGGCTCACCCAACTGGTAGTCGAAAGTGCCAGCCGTGGGCGGCAGGGCCAATGATGAGACAGCGCCGTTCTGTGCGCATCCGCTCAGGGACATGCTCAGCAACGTCGCGGCGGCAAGCACGATCGGGGGCAAGGCGTGGCAGGAGCGCATGAAGACATCATGAGCCACCACGGCTTCGCCGAGCAGAGCGGGCTCGGCGAAGCCAGCGGTGTCACCTGTCGTCGCGCAGCAGGACTCCGTCAGAGACGCTCCAGTGGAGTACACCCTGCTCCCCTGCACCCGGCACTCCGACATTGCTGTCGGTGCGAACCAGCGCACTTGAACCGTCTGGCAAGTCGATGACGATTCGCCACGCGGACCCCAGGTAGGTGACAGTCGAGACGGTCACCGGAAGGAAGTTCCTGTTCGTGCCTGAGGACGCTTCGCGAGTTCTGGAAAGCGACAGCTTCTCGGGTCGTATGAGCAGCGCCACCTTCGTGTCGTTCAGCACTTGAGTCGTACGCAGTTCGTGGCCTGCGAAGAGAACGACGGTGCCTTCGCTTCCCCCATCGGAGGAACGCACTGAGCTCCCGTAGAGCACGGTGGATTCACCGAGGAAAGTGCCCACGAACAGCGTCGCCGGGCGCTCGTACAGCTCAACGCCTGTCCCGACCTGCTCAATCTTCCCGTTGTTGAAGACCGCGATGCGGTCAGACATCGACAGCGCTTCCTCCTGGTCGTGCGTAACGTAGACGAACGTCGAACCGACCTCGGTGTGGATGCGCTTGATCTCCGCTTGCAGCCAATCGCGCAGCTTCTTGTCGAGAGCGCCGAGCGGTTCGTCCATGAGCAGCACCGAGGGGCTGTAGACGAGTGCACGAGCCAGGGCGACACGCTGCTGCTGACCGCCGGAGAGCTCACCCGGGAAACGATCACCGTACTCGGTCATGCGAACCATGGCGAGTGCATCTTCGACCATGACCGCGCGCTTGGCCTTGGAGATCTTCCGCACACGAAGCGGGAACTCGACGTTGGCACGGACGCTGAGGTGCGGGAACAGGGCGTAGTTCTGAAACACCATGCCGATGTCGCGCCTGTGGGCAGGGACTCTGGCGACTGACTCGCCATGGATCTTGAGTTCACCGCTGGTCACCTCCGTGAACCCGGCGATCATGCTCAATGTGGTGGTCTTCCCGGAGCCACTGGGTCCGAGGAACGTCATGAACTCACCCGGGCGGATGGTCAGGTCGATCTGATCGACCACCGCCTTCTTGCCATAGGTCTTGGTCAGATCGATGATCGAGATCCCCGCAGGATCCCGTTCCTCGAACCGTCCCGCAGCGTTCGTCTCAAGCTCGACTGCCTGCGCGTCCTTCTGAACCTCGCGTGTGCTCATGCCTGTTGCCTTTTCCTGTTGACGAACCTCAGCTGAGCGACGGACACAGCGAGGATCGAGAAGACGGTGACGATCACGGAAACGGCCGCGACCGTGGGATCCGTGTCCTGAGTCACACTGCGGAAAACCTTGACGGGAAGCGTCTGGAGTCCGGGCGACTGGATAAAGAGGGACACGATGACCTCGTCAAACGAGGTGACGAAGGCGAAGAGAGCACCAGCCCCGACGCCGGGTGCGATGAGTGGCAGCACGATCCGGAAGAAGGTCGTGGTGCGGTTCGCGCCGAGACTCGCAGCCGCGAGCTCGAGCCGCGAGTCGACGCCCTCAAGGCTGGTGAGAACGTTGACGATGACAAAAGGCAAAGCCAGCACGGTGTGCGCGAGCACGAAGCCAGGTACGGTGCCGAGCAGCCCGAACTGCAGGAACACCGCGTAGAGGCCGACCGCGAGCACGATGCCCGGGATCATCATGGGCGTCAGCAGATACCCCTCAAAGAGGGCCCGACCTCGGATGCGCATCTTTGACAACCCGAACGCCGCGAGCGTGCCGGTCACCGTCGCGATGATCGTCGCGAGCACTCCCACCTGGAGTGAGAGCAGGAGCGAGCGGACCCACGTGAGATCGGTGAAAAAGTTCTCGTACCACTGGAGCGAGAACCCCTTCGCGGGGAAGTTGAACGACGCCGTCTCGCTGAACGAGATGGGTACGAGCACGAGAGTCGGGAGGATGAGCCACGCGGCGACCAGTCCGCTGATGATGCCGAGCACGACCTTGAGCTTCACTGCGCTCCTCCCTTCGACGTGCGGGCGTTCTTGCCGAGGCGCGCCACGACGATGAGTGCGACCAGCGTCGCCACGAGCAGCACAACCCCAAGGGCAGAGCCCCGCCCCCAGGCGAGGAAGCCGCTCACCTGTAGCTGGATCATGGCGGAGAGCATCGTGTCCTGCGGCGAGCCGAGCAGCGACGGGATGATGTAGAAGCCCAGCGCCAGGATGAACACGGTCAGGCATCCGGAGAATATCCCGGGGCGTGAAAGCGGCAGGTAGACCCGGAAGAACGCGACCACGGGATGCGCGCCGAGGCTCTTCGCCGCGGTGACGAGGCGAGTGTCGATCCTGGAGAGCGCCGAGTAGAGCGGCATGACCATGAACGGCAGCAGCACCTGCGACATGCCGATCCCGACCCCAAGCGGGGTGCGGATGAGCTGCAGCGGTCCCAGCCCGATGGCGGTGAGCATTCCGTTGATGGGACCGCTGTCCTGCAACAGCACCACCCAGGCGAGGGTTCGCACGAGAATGCTCGACCAAAGCGGCACCATAATCAGCATCGTCATGACCGACCTGGTGCGGTCTGAGACGATCGTCATCAGGTACGCGTACGGGTACGCCATGAGCAGGCACACGAGCGTCACGGACAGCGAGATCAGGAACGTGCCGATGGCTGCCTGGCCGATGAGGGGCGTCGTGAAGAGCCACGCGTAGTTACCAAGACCCGCTTGCGGGTCGGTGAAGCTCAGGATGATGACCTGCACGATCGGGATCGCGAAAAACACCGTGATGAGCACCGCCGCCGGCAGCGTGAGCACCGGCGTG
Organism: Pseudoclavibacter sp. AY1F1; assembly: GCF_002931075.1. GTDB lineage: Bacteria > Actinomycetota > Actinomycetes > Actinomycetales > Microbacteriaceae > Pseudoclavibacter. The sequence continues at coordinate 127,486 of NZ_PSTQ01000008.1, forward strand.
AGCCAGGATGCCGGGAGCCGACGTCGCCGCACGAGCGCCGAGGTGTCGCTTGCGTTCGACGTGCCGATACTGACGGTCGTCGCCTCGGTTGTGAGCTGGGACATGCTCATCAGCCTCCGGCTACCCAGGTGGTCCAGGCGTCGGCGAGCTCATCCCAGTTGTCGACCCAGTAGTCGATCTTGAGGTTGTGTCCGGACTCGAGGTGGTTCGATACGAGCCATTCGCTTGTCAGCTCGGGGACATCCGGAACTGCGTTCACATTCACCGGCGCGTAGGACGTTGCCTCGGAGGCAGCCGCCTGCTGGTCGGCGCCGAGGAGGTAGTTCACGGCGGCGTAGGAAGCGTCAAGGTTCGGGGTGCCCTTTGGAATGGCGATTCCGTCGATGTTGACGACCCATTCCTCCCACATCCCGGCGATCGGCGCACCAGCGTTCGCAGCGCCGAACCCGCGGCCGCTCCAGACGAGGCTCATGTCGACTTCGCCGCTCTCGAGCTGCTGCTGCGACTGGGCACCTGAGGTCCAGGGCACGAGGTTCTCGCCGAGCGAGTCGTACAGGTCCGTTGCACCGTGGAAGTCGTCGACCGTGAGATTGTCGAAGTCTGCGCCGTCAGCGAGCATCGCGAACTCGATCGCCGGCGCTTCCATCCACGGGGTAAGCGGCACGCCGCGTTTGCCGGGGAACTTCGCGGTGTCGAAGAAGTCCGTCGCGCTCTTCGGCCCGTTGTCGCCGTACACGTCGGTGTTGTAGGCGACGACGTAGCCCATGAAAATGTTCGGCACCGTGCATTCCCCGGCGACGGTTCCCTCCGGCGCATTCGACAGGTCGACCTTGGCCGGGTCGATCTTCTCGAACAGCTCACCGCAGTATCGCTCGTTCTCGAGGATCGATGAGTTGACCATGTTCCAGCTCACGTTGTCGGAGTCGACCATGGCCTTGAGCTTCGTGAGCTCGTAGCTGTCCTGCTGCACGGTTGCACCGGATTCCTCGGCGAAGGGGTCCCAGATCGCGCTGGTCTGTCCTTCCTGGATGACACCGCCGTTGCCGGCGTAGACGAGGTTGATGCCGTCGAGGGCGCCGGGAGCGATCTCACCCGCGACGGGCGGAGCGAGGTCGAGGGGAACATCGGATGCGTCCGTTGATCCCGCGAGTGGCGTGCATCCGACGAGCAACAGGCCGCTCGTCGCGATGAGGCCGGCAGCAGCCAGTGGGCGTCTTGCTGTGTTTCTCACTTTTCCTCCTTGAACAGTGGCGCTCAGGCGTGGGCCTGGACGCCGCGGGTGGTTCATTTGGTCAGCGCGGTTCGCTGCCCGTGTCCGAATGCGCCGCGGTAGCTGCAGACGTCCGCGGCGAACCGGCTGGCTGCTTGCAGAGCGACGGCCGGTGTACGGCCCGCGACGATGTTCGCGATGAAGCAGGTCTGGAACGCGTCGCCCGCGCCGATCGTGTCGCGCACCTCGATGGGGGTCGCCGGCTGCGTGAAGATGCCTTCCGGGGTGACGGCGATTGCCCCGTCGCCGCCCCTCGTGACGACGGCGTACTTTACGCCTCGCGCGACGAGTTCGCGCAAGAGGTTGACAGCGTCGTCGACGCTTGCTTCTTCTCGCGAGAAAGCGGCGTAGCGGATGTGCGGGAGCAGCCGCTCCGCGTACTCGAGGCTTTTCTTCGAGAAGTCGAACGAAACCGGAGCGATGTCCGCAAGTGCCTCAAGTAGCGGCTCCGTGAAGCTGCTGTGGCCGGTGTGGATCCAGGCCGCGCCCTGCAGGTGCGACCGGGTGGCCGCATCCAGACGGATGCGGCTCACCGGCGGCAGGAAGTCGGTGAACGTGCGGTTGCCCGATTGATCGACGATGACATCCGTGCGAGAGCTGGGTTCGTCGTGCCATTGCGAGTGGGAGATGTCAACGCCTTCAGCGGCAAGACTGCTCGCGATGAACTCGGCTTGCTCGTCAGAGCCGAGGACTCCGATGTAGGAAGCTTCGAGGCCGAGACGCCGTGCGAAGACGGCTGCGTTGGCCGCACTTCCCCCCGGGAAGACCAGCTGCTCCTGTGGATACCAGTCGACGACATTGTCGCCGACGGCGCACATTCTCGTCATGAGGTCAGTACGCAACCTTGTGCATGTAAAGGCGCGAGTCGAGGTCGTGCCCGGAGACCGACTCGAAGTGGTCGGCGAGACGCATCGTGATGGACGCCATCGGGATGTGCTGCAGCTCAGCACGCAGTGGCGCGTCGATACCGGGAAGCTCGAGGTCCATGACATCGAGAATGCGGTAGTTGGGGTTGTGGGTGTCGAAGAACTTCCTCGCGCGGTCCGCGGATGCGCGGGTCTCGTCCTGACCGGAGAAAAGGAGGTACGGCTGCTCGTTCTGGGCGAGCTCGAACGGACCGTGGAAGAAGTCGCCCGTCGCGAAGTGCGTCGACTTCTTCCACTGCATCTCGACGAGGTAGCAGACGGAGAGCAGGTAGGCCAGGCCAGACAAGCTACCGGAGGCGAGCACGTAGAGGTTGTCGGCGAACGCGTAGGAGCCCGCGATCTCGGCCAGGTGATCTTCGTACGCCTCCGTCGCGGCGAGCGTCGCAGCTGGCATCCGCTCGAGCGCCGAGCGTGCCGCCGCGACTCCCGCGTCGTCGCCATGCGCTTCACGCAGCGAGTACGCGAGCTCGCTCAGCAGCGTGTACTTCGCGCTCGTGATGGAGCGGTTGCTGCCGTAGACGAGAGAGTGGTCGGCCGGTGCCGACAGGGCGTTGTCCGCGTCGATCGCGACGGAGACCAGCAGCGCGCCAGCTGCTTTCGCGGTCTCGGCCGCCTGCACGGTCTCTGGTGTGCCCCCTGAATGCGATGCAGCGACGACGAGGTCGGTCGGTCCGACGTTGCCCGCGTAGAGGGCGTTGAACTCGGCCGCGTTGAGGTTATAGACCGGCACCTTGATCGCGGCGCGCTGAAGCTGGAGGACGACTGGCACGGAGGAAGCCCAGGACCCGCCCATGCCGACGAACAGAATGCGTGCGATGTTACGACCGCGGGCATCCGCTGCGATCTTCTGCGTGAGCCCGCGCTGCGCGACTGCACCTTCGAGCGTTGACACCAGGTCGCTTTCGATGGGGCGGAGCGGGCTAAGTACCTTCGACAATTCGGAACCTCTCGTCGTAATCCAAGTGAGAACGTTCTCACGCCGACGAAGCTAACACAGCTAGATTTCGCGTGTCAACGACGATTTCGACCACTTGAGAACGTTCTCGTTTTTCACCATGACGATCCACAGGAGTTGCCGTCATGGGCTACGCTCAACTTCAGGAGCCCATGCGCTCCTGAAGACTTCGCCGGCATCGCTGGCCCGTTGCCCACCGCGTCCGGCCCTGAGCCGAAGGAGCCCGCATGGCCAAAACCGCCCGAACAGCCACGATCATCGAAGTGGCGAAGGAAGCCGGCGTCTCGACAGCGACAGCAGCCCGAGCCCTCGGAAACTACGGCCCAGTCCGGGAGTCAACGCGCGAGAAGGTGATGCTCGCTGCCAAGAAGCTCAAGTACCAGCCCAACGAGCTCGCCCGAAGCATGATCACCGGGCGAACCAGGTCCATCGGAGTCATCTGCGGTGACGTGCACAATCCGTTCTTCGCCGGCATTGTGCGAGGCGTCACCGACGTGGCCCGCGAGCGCGGGTACACGGTGCTCATCGCGAACAGCGACGAGGACTGGCCAACCGAGGTCGAGGCCGTCGCCACATTCAGCGCGAGCGGTGTCGATGGTCTGATCGCCTCCCCCGCGGAGCCGAAGCGGGTCGACCACCTGGTGGACTGGAGCGGTAGGGGCAAGCCCGTCACCTTCATCGACCGAGCGAGCGCCAAGATCTCCACAGATGCCGTCGTGGTCGATGGCCCGAGCGCAGTCCAGAACGCCGTCGAGACCTTCTTCAGCCTCGGCCATGAGCGCATTGCAATTATCGGTGAGTTCCAGGACATCGACGACATGGAGCGCGTACTCTCACTCAACGAACGCGCACTCGGCCAGCTCGACGTCTTCACGCTCTCCCCCAGCAACGCGAGACTCGTCGGCTACCTCCGTGCTCACGCCGCTGCAGGCAAGACCGTGCATCCTGAACTCGTGGTTCGGGCGGGGTCCTACAACCTGGGGGCCGCGGAAGCAGCCACCGACGCCCTCCTGTCCGCGACTGAGGTGACCGCCATGATTGCCACAGACAACGTCATGAGCCTCGGCGCCTACAGGGCACTCATCGAATCGCCGCTGAGCATCCCGGGTGATGTGTCGTTCATTGGCTTCGACAACCAGGACTGGACCGACCTGGTAACCCCGAGGATCAGCGTGATCGATCAGCCCTCCCACCCAATGGGGCAGCAGGCGGCCCGCATGTTACTTGAACGCATCGACGGCCTCGAAGGCGAACCACGCGTCGTGACATCGCCGACGGCGCTCATCGAGCGCGACTCAGTGGCAGCCCCGCCCAGCAACTAGCCCTGCCCCTTCGCAAACCCAGCCCAGTCGCTCTCACAGCCCCACGTCGGACCACAGCCCCGGGTTGCCTCGGCCCACCTTGATGGCGTCGTCGCGCGACGAGACGCCGAGCTTCTTGAAGAGGCTCCGCAGCTGCGACTTGATCGTGTTGGGCGACACGTGTTCGGCGGCGGCGATGTCGTTGAGCTTCCGGGACTGCAGCAGGTGCCGCAGCACGACCCGTTCGCGCTCGGTGAGCCGGATCTCTGGAGCCACGGCGGGCGCATTGGCGTTGGGGGCACTCGCGAGCGCTCGCCGCACCTGACGAACGGGGAGCCGCACGCCGCTGCTCGCGCACAACGCCTCGTAGTCCTCGTCGCCGAAGCGCATGAGCACGCCGTTGAAGCCCTGTTCCCCGACCATGGTCGTCAGCGTCCGGAACAGCTCGGCAGCCCGATCCCCAGCTCCGGCGCGGAAGTGGATGATCGTGGCAGCGGCCAGCAGCTCCATGCTGACCCGCAGGCTGCGCTCTTCCGTTGGAACGGACTCCATCAGGGCGACCGCCTGCACGTGCTCATCCGCCCTGACCAGCATCCAGACGCGAGCGATCAGCGCCGCTTGCCGATGGAACTCACTGTCTCCAGCTTCCAGGACCGCGAGGGCCTCCGTGGCGCCGCGCGCATCGTTCAACGCGATGCGAATACCGACGTCCGAGAATCGGAGCGCCCACCCATTCAGTCCGTCTTCGACGAGGCCCGCTGGGCGTGCAAGAACGGCGGCGCGATTCCGCAGCGACTGCGCGAGCGGATCCCCGCTCAGCACCTCCAGCCGCGATGCGACCCCAAGGCGAAGCGCCCACTGCTCAGGCGCGATCTCGTCGCCGGGATCTCGCACCAGCCACGCGCGCGCCTCATCGACCTTGAGTTCGTCGATCGCGAGGTTCGCCGCCGCGAGCACCCCCATGACCGTCGCCGCATCAGCCGGGCCGCCATCGAAGCCGGGCGCGCCAACGGCCACACGGTCGGGGCGGCCACTCAGCGCGGTGGGCTGGCGCTTGAGCCAGGAACGCGCCGACGCGAGGTCGCCCGTGATGCTGTGGATGAGGGCTATCGACCCGGCGGCGGCGGTCGCCATTCGTTCGCTGTCGAACTCGACGGCGTCGCCGTATGCGGATTCGAACTCCGCGAGCGCCGCCCGGACCTCGCCTGCGAAGAGCAGGCTCGTCGCCCACTGGATGCGCAACCCTGGAAGGAGGGGGCGCAAGGTCTTGAGCTCAGCGGGGGACGCCTGCTTGACGGCCTCGATGGCGGTCGCGGCGATCCTGGCCGCCACCCGGAAGCGTCCACGCCCTCGTTCGTGCGCCGTCTGCCCCGTGTATTGCGCCAGGTCGTCGATGAGTTCGCCCGCATCGTTCGGCTGCGCCGCCTCGAAGTTGAACCTCGCCGGGCGCACTCGGCCGTCGTCCGGTGCGAAGTTCAGGTATTGCCGCGCGGCGGCCCAACGGGGCTTGTCTTCGAGCACTGCATCCGGCAGCGCGTTCACGACCTCGCGCATCGTGTCCCGCGAGGTTCGAAGCAGCGCGGTCCAGTGCTGCTCGAGAAGTTGCGTGACCGCATCCCAGGCACCGCGCGCCTGAGCGTCGACGATCCGCTCGATAGGCGACGGCGCGACGTCCTGCCGTTGCCGTCGCCGAGGAGCGCCCGACGCATCGATCAGCCTCGGCAGACGGATGGGTGCTGTGTGCGTCAACTGGGGCCTCGTCTCTTGAAAGTCGCGTCGATCCGGCCCGAGATGCGCGCGCGCGCGCACGGGTCTCCGGAACTCGGGGGTGGGCTCGCTTCCAGAAGGGCGATGTCACCAGTCGACGCGAAGCCGCGGTGAGAGTATCCCGACCCCGGCGCGGGTTTCCTGAGTCTTGCTCTCCAAAACTACATGCATTTGCATTCATTGCAGGTACAAGCATATGGTGGTGAACGTCGTTCATTTGTCTGCCGCCGGCTGATCCCCCGCAACGGTCTCTCGATCCCCGGCGAGCACATGCCTCAAGAACGGCTCACACACGTACCCGCCAGGAGCTCCCATGTCATCCCCCACACATATCCCCAACCTCCAGCGCAGAAGCCTGCTCAAAGCAGCCGCCTGGTCGACCCCCGTCATCGCGGTCGCCGTCGCAGCCCCGCTCGCCGCAGCATCGCAAGAGCTCGAGAAGGGCCTCCAGGGCTGGGTGGCCCTGACGACGACGCAGACCACGCAATGGGTTCAAACCCCCTGGCCCCGCCGCGTCACGGTCAATCACCTCACGATCGACGGCAGCGGCACTCCCCCAGACCGCGGACTCTGGGTCACCGGCACGAGCCCCCGCAGCCAGCTCGATGCCGCGAGCATCACCTTCTACGCGGATGCGAACGTCACCTGGGAACCCGTGAGCGGCAACTCCGGCGCATGGTCGACCCCAGTGCGGACAGGGTCAACTCGTATCGACGGCACCGAATGCTCCGTGTACGTGACCCGCTACCAGCGCCCGATCACCGCGACGGCAACACAGACCAACCTCGACAACCAACTCAAGTTCCGATCGGTGGAGAACACCGGCAGGACGCGCGTCTGGGCGCGACGATCAATCACGGCGGATGGTCGTGAGGTCGCCTTCACGCGTGGCCCCGTCACCGTCGGCTGACCGCGGGCGGCCTACAGCCCCGTCTCCGCCCATAGGGCCGGATGCTGAAGACCGAACTCGACAGCCGCCTCACGCGACGAGACGCCGAGCTTCTTCAGCACAGAGAGGAAGCCCTGCTCCGCGACGATCACGGCCAGAGAGCGGAACAGCTTCGTCGCCTGGTCGACGTTCCCCGTGTACAGAAGCCCGGAGACCGAGGCTGCCATCATCTCGGCATTCCACCGCAGACACTCGGCCCGCGCCACGCACGGCCTCGTCGCCAGGGTCGGCGGCGAGCGCCGCCCGCGCCGCTCTTCAACCGATGGCTACACCCACCAAACATCCGTGCACCGCCCGTCACGCGGTGAAGAACAGGGTGAATTCAGGTGGATGCCGCCCGCATCCCACGCACACGCGCTCGTGACCCCGTACCGTGCGAACACGGACGCTGCCACGCCCGTGTCTCCACGCAACAAGCGACGAAAGGCACCGAGATGGATCACGATCCCGACCACGCCGCCGGCGCGATCACCGACCACAGCTCGAGCCTGCTGGTTCCGGAACAGGCGATCAGAGCAATGCACGTGCAGCTCGACGCCGTGCTCGCGCAGCACGCCACCTCGGATCCCGTCACCAATGAGTTCGCCTTCCAGCTCGCCCTTGAGCCGTTCGGAGCCCCGGACACGGAACTCGACGAGAGCATCGAGGACAGTCACATCCTCGGCGCGGCGCTCCTCAACCAGAGCTGGCTCGCGGGCCAGCTCGCGCAGGCGACGGGCACCGATCTGGCGACCGTCATCAGCAACCTGCGGGACTACATCGGCCGCATCGAGCGGTAGAGCTGCGACACGAGCGAACGGCGCACCGCGACTAGCGCTTCCCGCCACTGCGACGAGGAGACCCGAGACGAGAGCGAACCCGGCAGCGGGTCACGACGCGAACTACTCGATGGGGCCGTGGAACATCTCGCACGTGCCGCCAGGGGCCGCCTCGTCGACGATCGCATACGCCGCGGCCGGGCCCGGCGCGGTGCCCTGCTCGATCGTGGACACTGCGGACGGGTTTGACGTGGCCCTCTCCGTCTACCTCTGCTCTGCCGAGAATGCGGGTGGAATGACAGACGGACCGCGCATCGATCGGGGGTGGATGCGCGGCCCGCTGCCGGTTCGGGCCGAGGAGATTCTCGGCTGGTCCTGCAGGTCAGGACATCAGGAGCCCGTGCCCTGCACGTTGTCTCGCGCATCCTGCGCGGAGCCCTTGACGCGCTCAGCGGACGACGTAGCGTCGGACTTCACGCCGTCGGCCGCCGACTGCGCGTCGCCCTTCACCGTGGCGGCGGCTGACTGCGCATCGGTCTTGACGTGCTCGGCCGCATCCATCGCCGTCTCGCGAACGCTGCCGACCGCATCCGCAGCCGGCTGCTTCAGCTCCTGGGCCACATCCTGAGCCGCGCTCTTCACCTCGTCGACGAGCGGCTCGGCGGCATCCTTCGCCTTCGAGGCCGCGTCCTTCTCGGGCTCGCTCGCCGGGACGAGCGACGCGACGAGCGCGCCGAGACCGAATGCGATGAGGCCGACCGCCAAGGGGTTGCCTTTCGCCTTGCGCACCGCTTGGCGCTTCACGTCGGCGACGCCATCGCTGGTGGAGGAGGTGGCGTCGCGAACTGAGTCGGCCGCGCCGTCGCGGGCCCCCATGATGGCGTCCCGCACCGATCCGAGCTTGTGCTTCACCTTCTCCGTCTGCCGGTCGACGATGTTGGATGGGGTGACTTTGTCGGCCAACGCGTCCACGTCAGAGCCGAGGGTGTTGCGGGTGCGCTCGATATCGGCGCGGATCTGGTCTGGGTCAGTGCTCATCGGTGATCTCCGTTCGGGTTGAGCGTGTCTGGGATCTCTTTGATGGTGGCGACCGTCTGCGGGGCGCCTTCGACGTCCTTCAGCTTGCTTCGGCCGACCGCGAAGAGGATCGCCGCGACGATGCCGTACACGACCGCCACGACGACGGCCGACCATGCGTTGCCGATGAGGTAGCCGAGCCCCCACCAGGCTGCGATGGAGAGGAACAGCAGCGCCATGACGCCGGCGTAGCCGGCGCCGCCGAGCAAGCCCGCGCCCTTGCCGGTCTTCTTCGCCGTCTCGGTGAGCTCGGCCTTCGCGAGCGCCACCTCCTGGCGCATGAGCGTCGAGATGTCAGTGCTGACGCGGCCGAGCATGTCGCCGAGCGACACATCGGAGGGATTCCGGGGCGGATGCTGCGGCGGGGGTGCCGGGTACTCGCTGGTCATGACCGGCCCCCTCAGAGTCCGGTTCCGCGGTTCGGGAAGACGTCGCCCTCGCGACGCGGCTCACCCAGCGGGTCGTCGAGTGGGTCACCCACCGGGTTCTCGAGCGGGCGTTCGTCAGCGAACGGCCGCGGCGCTGGCGGGGCGACGGGAACATCATTCGCGATGCCCTCGTCGTAGGTGCCGGTGCCGTAAGACGTGGTGCCTTGCGCGGCGAAGCCGCCGGGCGACTCAGATCGGTCTCCGCCGACGCTCGACCCGGCAGACGAACGGTCGGCCTCGGCCGCCCGGGTTCCACCCGACTGCGACGCAGAGGATCCCGTGAGCGACTGGCCCAGCTCATGCGCCTTCTCGTCCTTCGCGGCCTCGGCGATGGATCGTGTGAGGCGACCGGCGACGAGGCCGGCGGCTCCGGCGATCGCGATGAACGCGAGCGGCTTGCGTCGCGCGAACGAGCGGACCTCGTCCAGCACCCCACTCGGGTTACGGTCTCCGAGCCACGCGCCGACCGCCCCGGTGGTGTCCGCGGCGCGACGCACCAGTTCCGTGGCGAGACCGTCACCCTCGGAGTTGCTGACCATGTTGCGGAACTCGCCGCTCAGCGACTTGAGACCGGTCGCAGCTCGCTCCTGCTGCTGAGTGGCCTGCGAGTTCAGCTGGTGCATGGACTCGGAGTACAGGGATGCGAGCTGGTTCCTCGCCTCGCCGGCGACGTTGCGAGCTTCCTCCTTCGCGGTGCCGGCGACGTTGCCTGCTTCGTCTCTCGCGGTGCCGGCAATGTTGCCTGCTTCGCCTCTCGCGGTGCCAGCGATGTTGCGAGCCTCCTCCTTGGCGCTGGTGCCGGCGGGTGAGAACGTCACGTCTTCCGTGACCCCTGGCTCGAAGACGGTGCCGTCCTCGTGAACTTGCGGGGAGCTGTCGGATGGGAGGGCACCCCCGTGACGGGGCGTGTCCGGAACGGAGAATGGGGTGTCGTTGGACATGGTGGTCCTTTCAGAGCTTTGTCGTGTGGACGGGAACGGAAGTCGCTATTTCTTGCTGAAGGTGTCCTTGACCACGCCGGCGACTTTCTCCATCGTGTTGGGCATGGGCGTGGTGCCGTAAAAGCGCTCGTCCGGTACCGTCGGTGCCGGCATGGGAACACTCGTCGTGGGCCCCTCGTGGTAGGTGAACTCGCCCTTCCCATCCGGGGTCGGTCCGCTCGCCCACGAACCCTCGCTGGCCGCGGCGCCGTCGGAGAAGTTCAGGTACTGGTAGGACACGTCGCGCTCTTCCTTGTTCAGCGGGAAGTTGCTCGGCACGGGCAGGTCCTCCTTGCCCTCGGCTCGCAGCTCATTCGCCGCGGCGATCCACTGGTTCTGATGCATGGTGTCGCGGGCGAGCAGGAACGAGAGCATGTCCCGCACACCGGGGTCATCGGTCATGTTGTAGAGACGCGCGACTTGCACGCGTCCCTGCATCTCCGCGTTCGCGTTGGCCGTGAAGTCGGCGAGCATGTTGCCGCTCGCCGTGATGTACGAGCCCTGCCACGGGTTGCCGTTGCTGTCGACGGGGCGCGCACCGGCGCCGGCGACGATCGCGTGCTGGATGTCGGTGCCGCCGACGACCGCGCCCAGCACGGGGTCGGCTTTGATCGCGGCTTCCGACTGCTCGACGGGAGCCTTCTCGAGAAGCTGCGCGATCATGACCGCGATCATCTCCACGTGGCCGAACTCCTCGGCGCCGATGCCGTACAGCAGGTCGCGGTACTTGCCCGGCTCGTGGGCGTTCCAGGACTGGAAGCCGTACTGCATCGCGACGGTGATCTCGCCGTACTGGCCGCCGAGGATCTCCTGCATCCGCTTCGCCAGCACTGCGTCAGGCTTCGACGGGCTCGACTTGAACTGCAATTCCTGCTTGTGAAAGAACATGACTTCCTCGCGCTCGGGGGTGGCATTGGGGGCCGCTCGCTCGAAAGGGGGGACGGACGAGCGGCATACCCAACGTTGGCGCGGTGCCCGCATACGAAACACGGGCTTGAACCTCCAGCTTCCTGCTGGTACCCCACCGTGTGACAGAGGAAAAACCAGATGAAAGGCAGTTTTGGTGCAATCGGACCCGAGCCTGGGAACGCAGTGTGAGTGAACGTCCGGGGTGTCCCACGTTCAAACTGGGTATGGTCGGAAATTTGCCAAGGTGCCGCCCGTGGCACTCCCGGTGGCCGTCGCGGTGGCCCGCGGCGGGCCGGCCTGCGGCTACCGGCCCGGCCCCGCGGACGACGAAGGGCCGGTCGTCAGCTTGAGCTGACGACCGGCCCTGGGTCGCGTCGTGGGTTCTGCCTACACCGAGCGCGCCCCGTCGGCACTGGCGCCGCCCGCACCGACGCTGCCCTCGTTCGAGGTCAGTGGCTGATCTGTGCCGAGGGCTTCGTCGATCGCGCCATCAGCGGTGGCGCCGCCTGCACCGACGCTTCCCTCCTCCGGGCCGTCAAGATCATGCGAGCCGTGACCATTTGCGTTCGACATCGTGTTCCTTTCCTGGCGGCGACAGCCGCGGTGCTGTTGGGGTCGAGTGCGGCGCGACCGGGGTGCCGCGCACGCCAACCGTGCCCGCCGCATCCTGCGTTCGCCTGGGTACCACCCGGACGGAAGCTGATGAGGCGGCTGGATGCCGGACGCCTCAGCGGTAGCGTCGAGGGACCCGCCAGGGCTCCCCGAAGACCGCATTCCAGCTCGCGGGCTCGAAGGGACTGTCCCCGCCTGCCGGATAGTTCGTGAGCTCACCGAAGATGACCCGGTCCGGGAGGTGGTAGAGGTCGACGCGCACGAAATCGGTCTCCGCACCGAGCCTCGCCGCGACCCGCAGCATCTCGTCGAGGCGAGCGGGCCGAGGAGGAGCCGGCACACGCCACGGAAGCCCTCCTGACATGTCGAGGTGCGTCCAGTCGGGCCGGAAGAAGTCCTGCGTCCGCTCGCCGAACCTCCCTCCGTCGACCTGCACGAAGTGGACGACCCCGTGGAACACGAAGAACTTGTAGTCCTCCGGCACTGCCCCGTCGTCGCCGACGAGATACTCCTCGACGATCACGCGGCGCGGCATCTGCCCATACACCCATTCCTTGTTCGGGCCCTGGCCGTACAGCTTCGAGAGCCACCCGTCGGCGATGCCCACGATGCGCTCGCGGATCGCGTGCTCGGGGCGCACGTGCGCGTACACCCACCCCCAGCGCTCTTCCGGCAACCGAGCCTCGACCGACGCGGTCGGCGAGACGACCACCACGGCACCCGAGCCGTGCGTCGGCTTCACGACGTAGGACTCCGGCAGTTCGAGGGACTCGAATTGGCGAGGGTCGTCGAACACCCCGTACACCTCGGGGAGGTAGTGCGCGCCGACGGATGCCCCCACGTAGTCGCGCACCGCCGCCTTGTCGGCGAAGGTCACGATGAGCGGCCGCCTATCGCGCAACATCTTGTACCGCACCTTGTCCGTGAAGGTCCGCGGATTCGAGGTGCGCACGAGACGCCAGAGCCGCACGAGGCGACTGTGCTCGCGCCATCGACGGAACCGACGTCGCCCGGTTGAGCTGGATGCGCGCATCCGCCCAGTGTGCCGTGGGCGGTGGCGGCGTCGTCGTCACGCCGTGCGATCCGCACGAATTCCGCAGGGGGCTTGCGGAAATTCCTCCGGCCAGCTAACAGCGACCCTCGTTCGCGGAAAATGCCTGATCAACGGTCGGAGCTCGGTCACATTTGCTTCGCCTGCGGTCGATGGACCGCAAATCTCCAAGCTCCTCCCAGACCGTGGCCTCACGATTTTGGGAACGGCGAAGGAGCTCCCCCCATGATTCCCATCTCCGCATTGACCGGATACGAACTCGACCAGAGCACGCCAGGTGTTGTCGTCCTCGAACGAGAAGGCGTGCCGCTCGGGTTCATCGTCGACGTCGAGGGCGTGCACGTCGTCCTCCGCGGTGCACGTGTCGACACCGGCGTTGAGATCAGCCAGCACGTGCAGCTCGAGCGAGCGATCGAATCGCTCGTCTCGGCGTGCTGCGAGGGCGAGGCGCAGCTTGCGACCCGACGCGCATCGAGCAGCGAGAAGCCAGCGTCCGCTCGAGTGAGCGTGAACGCAATCGCGACCCGCCGCACCCGCGCCAGGATCTCTGGCCCCGCCCGCTGAGGACCTAGGACAACCAGGTCAGGCTGACGATCACCCACACGACCAGCAGGGCGATCATGGCTCCCGACGCGAGCAGCGTCGAGATCGTCGCCGTGCGGTTGATGCGCTGAGCGCGCTCTACGCGGCCCACCAGATCGAGCGGCAGCCGCTGCTCGCTGCGCAAGCGCATCGCCGCAGTCACCCAGACGCCGACGACGAACAGTACCGCCACGCTGACAACAATCCCGGTAACGAGCAGGTCGACCGTAGTGGGGAACACCTGGACGGCCGGGGGTTCGACGGGCGATGTCGACGAGGCGAACGGGGGAAAGCGCATGAGACCTAAGTTCCGAGTCGGGGTGGAGGACGACCCTGGGCCCCATTCTGCGCACGCTCGAGGAATCCGGCCGATGAGCTATCGCCTCGCTCGCCCGGGCGCTACCCTGCTCGCCCCGCACAGCTTCGCGCCGTAGAGACCCCTCGATCACGCGATGTCAAGGGGGAACGAGTTCCCAGGCGCCACCTTTTGACTTGAACGCATGACACTCTCCCCCAGAATCGCCCGTGCTGCCTTCGCCGCGTCCGCCGCCCTCGCTACGACAATCCTCCTGGCCGGATGCGGTGGTGACGAGGTCGTGCAGAGCCCGCAATCCCCGAAGACCGGTGCCGAGACCGTCACCCCGACGCAGAGCGAGATGGTCTCCCCCAGCCCCGAGTCACCGGAATCCACGACAGAGGCGCCGACACCCACGACGAGCTCCAGCGAGATGACGACCCCGACTCCGTGATCCTCTAGATCTCGCTCGCCCGGAAGACCGTCACGAGCTCGCCGATCCCTTCGACGCGGATGCGCACCGATTCGCCGTCGGTCAGTGGGCGGTGGTCGCGCAGCGCGTCGGGGAGCTTCTGCGGCGACCCGGTAGCGATGACGTCGCCCGGTTGCAGCGTGATGGACTGCGAGACGTACGAGACGATCTCCGCGAACGGGAAGATGAGCGTTGACGTGCTCTGCGAGACGGTGGTCTTCCCGTCGCGGATGACCTCGACCAGCAGGTGGGTGGGGTCCTCGACCTCATCGGCCGTCACGATTGCAGGCCCGATTGGCGCGAAGCCGTCGAAGCACTTGCCGAGCGTCCACTGGCTGGTGCGGTTCTGCCAGTCGCGCGCCGAGACGTCGTTCACCAGCGTGTACCCGGCGATGTGGGCGAGGGCGTCCTCCGCGGAGACAGCGTGTGTCGTGCGGCCTATGACAACCCCGATCTCACCCTCGTAGTCGACGTCGTCGCTCTGCGGCGGCAGGAGAACTGCATCGTCGGGGCCGATCATCGTGTTCGCGGTCTTCACGAACACATCCGGATGCTCTGGATCCGGTTGCCCTTCACCGCCAGCAACCACGTGGCCGCGGTAGTTATAGCCGATGCAGAGCAGCACTCGGGGCCTGATCGGTGCGAGCAGCCGTTCGCCTTCCCTGAGCGGGAAGCCGGACGGATCAGCCGCGTCGATGACGGCACGTGCATTCGCCGCAGCCCCCTCATCGGTGAGCAGTTCCAGTGTCGAGGCGACGACGCCGGACAGATCGACCAGCCGATCGCCCTCGTCCGAGGCGACAAGCGCCGCGGGCACGCTGACGCCGGCGCGATCCCAGGTCACGATTCTCATGCGTCCGCTCCCAAGCTGCCGAAACTCCCAGGGTGCAGGACGACGCTCTCGACGCCGCTCACCAGTACCGCTTCCAGTTCGGGAGGGAAACCCGGGTCAGAGCCTCGAGGAAGTAGTAGTCGCCCCAGAGGGTCCCCTCGTCGACGCCGACGAGCTTCGGCAGGTCGTAGACGCCGTGCAGCAGCAGCGCGTCGGATGCATCCGCCGGCCGCGGGGTGGCCTCGGCGATGAGCGCATCGATCTGCGCGTGCGCCGCCTCCAATGCGCGGGCCGAGCGCTCCGGGTCCGGCTCGACGGCAGCAAGCTCGAGGAAGCCGCACGCCGCGATCGCGGCAGCCGAGCTGTCGCGGGGCGCATCGCTGCCCTCGCTGTAGACGAGGTCCCAGTACGGGATGCCGTCGCTCGGCAGGTGCGCGAGGTAGTAGTCGGCGCAGCGCCAGGCCGCCTCGAGCTGCCTCGCGTCTCCGACCGCTTGCGAGTTCAGTGCGAAGCCGTAGATGCCCCACGCCTCGCCGCGCGCCCAGCAGGACTCGTCGAACGCGCCCTGCTCGGTGCCGCCGCGCAGGGGCTCACCCGTCTCCGCATCCCAGTAGAAGGTGTGGAAGGTGGAGTCGTCTGCGCGGAAGATCTGCGTGCGCAGCTGCTCCGTGTGGCGGCGGACCGCATCCGCATATCTGGGATCTCCCGTCTGCTCGCCGACCCAGGTGAGCAGCGGCATGTTCATGAGGCTGTCGATAATGGCGCGGCCTCGCTGCGCGGGGTCGCTGAGGTCACCCCAGGCCTGCAGGATGCCGGCGGGCTCGAGGAAGCGCGTCATGAGGCGCTCACCCGCCTTGATGCCTGCCGCGCGCCAACGCTCGTCGCCGGTCTTCTTCCACGCCGTGACAACCGAAAGCGAGTACAGGAAGCCGAGGTCGTGCGTCTCGAGGTCCTCATCGCCGTAGAGGCGCCGTTCGAAGTCGGCGGCGTGCGCGAGCGCGGCCTCATGGAACGCCGGGTCGCCCGTGACGTCACCGGCAAGCCACATCATGCCCGGCCAGAAGCTGGTGGTCCAACCGCGGTTGGCGCCTTCCGCGAAGGTCTCGGTTGCGGGACGGAGCAAGTACCTGCCGTCGCTGGTCGTGTCGTCCGGGTAGGCGGCGCCGAACGCTTCGATGTTGCGTCGAACGGTGTCGGTGGCCGCTGCCAGCGCGTTCTCCACGGTCGTGGATGCGGGCGCGAAAGTCATAGGTGTTCCTTCGTGAGAGTTCGGGAGGTCAGTCAGGCCGCGACGCGCGCGGGTGCCCGCTGCAGGGTGTAGCGTCCGCCAGCCCAGACGACGTAAAGGCAGGCGGCGGTGGTGAGGCCGATGGCGATGGCCGGGGCCGCCGTGAGCACCGCTGCCTGGACGGCGACGATCGCGAACGACGCGAAGGTCATCGGCCAGCGGCGCACGGAGAGGACGAGGGAGGCGCGCACCAGCACGAGCAGACGCGTGTCCTCGACCTGCGTGATCGCAACGAGGGTCACCGCTGCGGTCGCGAGCGTCAGGATGGCGACGACAACCAGCAATGGCACAAGAAGGACGCCGATGCCCGTCGGGACGAGCACAAACACATCCACAAGCGCGACCGTGACAACCGCCGAGGTGACAGCCGAGATGACGAGCGCACGCTTCCACGTGCGACGCACGCCACGGATGAAGGAGCGGATCACGTCGGTGTCGCCCTCAGCGTGCGCGCGGAACGTCGCGAACGACGCTGCGATGCCCGGGCCAGTGAGCGCTGCGCTCGCGGCCAGCAACGGCCACGACAGCGACGGGTCGGTCGTCACGAGCAAGATGAGGAACGGCAGGCTCATGACCGCGAGCATCGCGTTGACTGCGAGCGCCAGGTAGGCGACGTTGAACGCCGTCGAGTAGACGGTGTGCGAGACGCGCTTCACGATCAGCCCTTCAGCCCACTGGTCGCGACGCCCTCGACGAAGTACCGCTGGCCGAGGAGGAAGACGATGGCGATGGGCACAACCGAGATGGTGAGGCCCGCGAAGAGCACGCCGTAGTCGACGTCGTAGAGGCTCGACACGAAGTTCTTCAGACCGAGCTGCATGGTCCAGAGGCTCGGGTCGCGCAGGTAGATGAGCGGCCCGAGGTAGTCGTTCCACGTGTTCACGAACGTGAGCAGCGAGAGGCTCGCGATGGCCGGGATCGACAGCGGCAGCATGATGCGGCGCCAGATGCCGTACTCGCTGAGCCCGTCGAGTCGGGCGGCCTCGGAGAGCTCCATGGGGATGGACTCGTAGAACTGCTTCATGAGGAAGACGCCGAAGGCTCCGAAGGCCTGCAGCAGGATGATCGCCCACAGGGTGTTCGAGAGGTTCGCATTCGACAGCATGATGAACTGCGGGATCATGTACGACTGCCACGGCACGGCGATCGTTCCGACGTAGAGCAGGAACAGGGCGTCACGGCCAGGGAACTTCACTCGCGAGAAGCCGTAGGCGGCGAAGGAGCCGGTGAGCACCTGCAGCGCCGTCACCGTGACCGACAGGAACAGCGTGTTGCCGATCCAGGTCATGATGTCCGACTTGGTCCAGATGTCCACGTAGTTCTGCCAGACGAACACCTCCGGCACCCATCTGACCGGCACCGAGAAGACCGCGTTGGCGTCCTTCAGTGAGCTCATGATCATCCAGAAGAACGGTGTGAGCATTGCCGCCGCGGCGACGATGAGTGCGATGTAGAGGAGCGCCTTGGCGAGACGCGTCTTCTTCTTCTTGCCAGCAGCGGCGGGGTGCGCTGGCGGGTCGACGAGGAGGCGACGTGCTTCGTCCTGCGGGACGACAACTGCCATGGTCTGGGACATCAGTTGTCCTTCCGCTTGTTCCAGAGGAACTGGATGATCGTGACGACGATGCAGAGGAAGAAGAGCACGACGGAGGCCGCTGACGCGTATCCGAACTCGTTCTCCTCGAAGCCCTTGCGGTAGATGAACTGTGAGATGACGGTCGTCGACTGCCCCGGCCCGCCTTCGGTGAGCACGAGGATGAGGTCGAAGATCTTGAAGGAGTTGATCGTCAGCATGACCGTGACGAAGAACATGGTCGGGCGCAGGCACGGCAGCGTGACGTTCCAGAAGCGCTGCCAGGCGTTGGCGCCGTCGACGCGGGCGGCCTCGTGCAGCTCGGGCGGCACCGTCTGGAGCGCCGCGAGGAAGAGCACCATGTAGTAGCCCATGTCGCGCCACGTGCTGATGATGACGACGGCGGGCATCGCCCACTCCGTCGAGGTGAGCCAGCCGGGCGGGTTGTCGATGCCGATGAGGCGCAGGCCCTCGTTGATGGGGCCGAAGTCCGGGCTGAAGAGCAGGTTCCAGACGAGCGCGATCGCGACGATCGACGTGATGTAGGGGAAGAACGCGGCGGTGCGGAAGAACGCGACACCGCGGAGCTTGTTGTTGAGCAGCAGCGCGAGGCTCAGCGAGACGACGATGGTGAGCGGGATGTGCAGCACCGAGTAGTAGATGGTGTTGCCAAACGCGACCTGGAAGCTGCCGTCGCTGAAGAGGCGCGTGAAGTTGTCGAAGCCGATGAACGTGGACGTGCCGAAGATGTTCCAGTTCGTGAGAGACATGTAGAACATCACGATGACGGGCACGAGCGTCAGCGTGGCGAAGCCGATGAAGTTCGGCAGGATGAAGCTCCACCCGACGAGGGTGGTCTTGCGTCGCAGGCGGCTGCGCTGCCTGCGCGCCTCCGGCGTCAGCTCCGGTGGCGCTGCCGACGGCGGCGTCGGTTCCGTGGTGGTGGTCATGATTCTCCTGGAGAGAGGGTGCCGGTCGGCCGGTGAGAGAGCACCAGCCGACCAGCGAAGGGGTTAGTCGAGGCCGACCTCGTTGGCCACGCGGCCCTCGGCTTCAGTGATGGAGTCCTTGACCGACTTGGAGCCGGAGAGGATCGAGGAGTGCATGTCGTTCAGGATGTTCTGCACGGCAGCGGTCTTCGAGTTGGTTGGGCTCTCAGGCAGCGTCTCGTGGGTCTGCACCGCGAAGGCGGAGAGCTCGTCCTGCGGGGCGCCCTCGACGCCGAAGTACGCCTCGACGACCGGGTCGCTCAGGAGCGCCGGCGTGATGCCGATGCCGGCGAGCTTCGTGGCTGCCTCTTCGCTTGCTGCGTAGGCGAGGAAGTCCTTGGCGGCCTGCGTCTTGCCCTCGTCGATGTTGGCGTTGATGCCGAAGCCGGCCGGGTCGCCGAAGGTGACGGGGGTGTTGTCCATGCCCGTGGTGGATGCATCCATCTGCGGCACGGGTGCGATGCCCCACTCGAAGTCGTCAGCCTCGCCGGAAGCCTGCTGCGAGATGAGCGTGGCAACGAACCACGATCCCATGGGGATCATCGCGGCCTTCTGCTTGCCGAACTCGCCCTGGTAGGTGAGCTTGTTGGCGGTGACCGTGTTGAAGGAAGCCTGCGCGCCGTCGTCCTGCAGCTTGAGGGAGTTGTCGTAGTACTTCTCGAAGTAGTCGTACTCGCCGCCGAAGATGTCGCCGTCAGCCTGCGCGTTGGCGAAGCCCTGCACGGTCGACTGCCAGCTGTGCTGGTGAGCCCCCTTGGCGGTCGAGCCTGCACCGGCGAGGCCAGTGGTCAGGAGGTCCGCGTTCTGCACGTAGTCATCCCAAGTCCAGCTGCCGTCCGGGTAGGCGACGCCTGCCTGGTCGAAGAGCGCCTTGTTGTAGTAGAGCACCCACGAGTCCTGGCGGTACGGGGTAGCCCAGGTCGTGCCGTCGATGTTGTACGACTCTGCGCCGCTGATGCCCTCTGGCAGTTCGACGTCGGAGACGTCGAGCAGCTGTCCGCCCTCCTGGAAGGTCGTGACGAACTTGATCTCCTTCTGCGTGATGATGTCCGGGCCGGAACCCGCGGCCAGGTCGGCGGTGAGGAGCGTGTTGTACTCGGCCGGGTCGTAGTCGACGACCTCGACGGTCACGTCCGGGTACTTCTCCGTGAAGCCGTCCGCGAGCAGCTGGAATTCGGGGGTGGATGCGACGCTCCAGCCCGACACCGACAGCGTGATGGGTCCGTCTGGGTCGACGCTCCCGCCACCGCTGCATCCGGTGAGGGCCAGTGCGGCGGCGGCGAGGCCCGCAGTGGCGATCATGGTGCGCTTCTTCATGGTGCTGCTCCTTTGCTGCAATGAACGAGATCCGCTTCGGATCCCTGAAAACCGACGCCCGGGCTACGAGAGGCGGTAGTTGGTGAGGTCGACGGTGCTGCGTGCCCCGTCTGACCAGGTGATGGCGGCGAGCTCGTCCGTGAACTCGACGCCGGTGGTGATGCTCGGGGTGTGGTCTGCGCCCGCGAGGGTGAGGTGCGCGGCGGCCCAGGTGCCGACCTCGACAGGAGCGTCGAGCACGGGCACTGCGGTGGATGCGCCCAGCGGGCTCGCGTCCGTTCGCGTCACGGTGCGTGCCGTTGTGCCGACCGTCAGGCCTCGGAGTGCGCTCGTGATCTGCGCATCCTGCCGGCTCGTGACGGGCCAGCCACCCCAGCGGAGCATCCAGTCGCTCTTGTCGACGCCTTCCGCGAGGTCGGTGACTCGGGCGAGGCGCACCTCTTCGGGGCCGCGAACAGCCGAGACGACCGTGAGGCGGGCGACGACCGTCGCCTCACCGTCGAGACCCGAACCGTGGCGCTGCTGCGTCGCGTTGGGGACAAGCGTGTGGGCGAGCCAGGTGGATGCGGCCACGCCGGCGTCGCCGTCGGTGGTCGTTGCGAGGAGGTCCATGGCGGCGCGATGGGTGGCGGTCCCGGTTCCGTCAATGAGGGCGACCGACTGCTCGAGCGGTTCGTGCCAGGCGGCGTCGTCGAGCAGCGGGCTTGTCGCGCTCGAATAAGCGATGCGGGCGTAGAGGGGCGAGTCGCCGACAAGCGTGTACGGCTTCGCGTGGTCCGTGCCGTGATTGGCGATGCGCACGATGCCGTCGTTCTTCGTGCCCGTGACCACCCAACCGGGGGCCGCGATCGTGCGCACGAAGTCGCCCTGCTCGACGGGAAGCGGCTCGGCCTCAGCGGCCCAGACGGGGTGGTCTGCGGGAAGCAGGATGCCAAGCAGCCCCTTCGACGCCCAATACGGGGAGGCTGGTCCCGAGTAGGCCTGCGCGAGCTGGCGCCACTCGTCGAGCCAACCCATCGTGAGGAGGCCCCGCTCGTCCGGCACGCCTCGTTCTGCGAAGTGCGAGACGACCTTCTCAGCCGCGTGGCGGAGGGCGCCGAGCGAGACCGAGGGCACCTCCGCGAGCGCGCCGACCCAGAAGGGGGCGGCTGCCGCGAAGCGGTAGATGAGGCTGCGGCCCTGCAGAAGCGGCGAGCCGTCGCCGCCGATGAGGTGCACGGCATCCTGCAGGAAGCGGTCGAGGGCCGCGACGTCGCCGGGGAGGCGGTCACCAGCGAGCTCGGCTGCACCGCGCATCCGCGACCACAGAACTGGGTAGATGTGCAGCGCCCAGCCGACATAGTGGTCGTAGGAGCGCTCGTCCCCGTCGGAGAGCCAGCCGTCGGCGCGCACAAACGAGTCGTGCAGCGCGAGGTCGGCGGTGACATCCTCAGGCGACCAGGGGCCGCCGACGGAGCGAAGGAAGGTCTGCACGACAAGCCGGAACCAGAGCCAGTTCGTCCGCGGGTAGGTGTCGTCGCCGACAGCCGGGGCGAAGTAGTCGATGACGCGCTGCTGCGTGAGCTCGTCGAGCGCATCCCAGATCCAGGGGCGGGTGAGGTCGAGGATGAGGGCAAGCGACGCCGCCTCGACCTTCGCCTGCGGGTGTTCCTCGAGACGCACCCAGCGGTCGGCCGCATCCGGGTCGACGCCCGTGCGGATTCCCTGGGAGAAGAAGGAGATGAGCTCGTCGACCCCCTGGCCGCGCTCCCCCGCGATGCGGAAGCCGGCGAGGAGGAAGGTGCGGGCGAAGCCCTCCAGACCGTCGATGTCGTGGCCGTAGCCACCCTCGGCGCCGGGAGGCGTGATGCGGCCGTTTCCGGGCGATGCCCAGGCCATTGCCCCGGTGAGGAGGCGGTCGGCGTAGCTCGTCCAGTCGTCGCGGGTCCATGCTCGCTGCGACGCTGACTGCGCCGCAGTGGCGGGCGCTTCGGGCGTGAGTGCAGGGGACACGGATTCTCCTTTGAATTGCCGTCCGAGAAAGCTTGGAGCGTCGCCTCGGGGTGGTGACGATCGAAAGCGTAGCAATCAATCTCGATCACAACAATGCGGTTATGATCGTGCATGATCGTTTACGATCGATTCGTGTGGCACCGCCATCACCGCAGCAACAGCGAGCACCACCCCCGAGAAGTAGGTCGACGATGACAGACACCACGGACATTTCCGTGCAGAGCGGCACCGCGTTCCGTGGTCCCCTCGCGCGCGCCCTCGACGAGCAGCTCGGCGCCCGGAGTCTCGACCAGGTCATCGCCGACCCCGCACACGCGCTTCCCGTGCCCCCCGCATCCGCCTGGCCTACCGAGTTGCCCGACACTCGCACCCTCGCGGAGATGACGGAGCGAGCCACCGCCGAGCGCGGCACGCCCTGGCCACAGCCGCGCGCCAGCGACGCCGCCCGATACCACGGCGACGGCGACCGGATCGCGTGGGAGACTCCCGCATTCGCGCGCCAGGAACGCCTGACCCGCACCGCCGTCGCGGCTGCCGGTGCCGTCTCAGCCTCACCCGTCGCGGCCGATGCAGGCCCAGGCCCAGGCCCGTCCACCTTCGGCGCGGATGCCCCGGAGTCGCAGCTCGCCGACACCATCGGTTCCGCGACGCTGCTCGCCGACGTCGTCGACGGCGTCATCCTCCTCTGCGAACAGAGCTCCTGG
Organism: Pseudoclavibacter sp. AY1F1; assembly: GCF_002931075.1. Taxonomy (GTDB): domain Bacteria; phylum Actinomycetota; class Actinomycetes; order Actinomycetales; family Microbacteriaceae; genus Pseudoclavibacter. Next base: position 150,513 of record NZ_PSTQ01000008.1, read on the forward strand.
TGCTGGCCCGCCCACGACGACACCCTCGCCCGCCACAACTCCGTCCTCGCCACCGTCGCCGACCCGTACCTCGACCTCGGCGCAGGGGCAGTCGTCGGCCAGCTCGCCTGGATCGACCAGCTCCTCGGCGACCAACTCGACGCGCACTACCCGGGAGTGCGGGCACGCATCCGCCACGAAGCGCGAGTGCGGGTCTTCGAGCCCTTCACGCGGCGCCGCGACTGGCACTGGCTCGGACTCGACGGGGATGCGCACAACTGGAACCCCTGGATCCACGGCAACGTGCTCGTCGCCGCGCTGCGCCTGCTCGACAACCCGAGCGAGGCAGAGGAGCGCGCGCGCATTCTGACGCTCGTCGTGGAGGGACTCGACCGGTACGTCGCGGTCCTGCCAGAGGACGGCGCCATCGACGAGGGCTACGCCTACTGGTGGAACGGCGCCTGCCGCCTGCTCGAGGCGCTTGACCTGCTCACCTTCGCGACGGGCGGCACCTTCGACCCAGTGCCGAGCATCCGCTCACTGCGGGAGACCATCGCGTTCCCACACCGCATGCACCTCGGCGGCGGCTGGTTCGTGAACGCCGCCGACGGGCAGGCGAAACCCAGCGCAGACCAGCCGTGGCACTCGCTCCACCGCGCCGCCGTGCGCGCCGGCGACGACGACGCCAAGCGGTTCGCGGCCGCCCACCGCCGCCCTTCGGAGGCCGCCGTCGTCGAAGCCGAAGGCCTCGGGCGAGTGCTGCGCGGTATGACGGATGTGTCCTGGCTGCAGGCGACCGAATCCGCTCCCCCGGCCCCCGCCGCCACCTGGCTTCCCTCAACGCAGATGCTCGTCGCCCGCGAGCGCGAAGGCTCATCATCTGGCGTGTCCGTCGCAGTCAAGGGCGGGCACAACAACGAGCACCACAACCACAACGACGTCGGCAACTTCCTCGTCGCCTCCGACGGGGTGCCCGTCATCGTCGACGCCGGACGGCCCAGCTACGACGCCCGCACCTTCAGCGACCGGCGCTACGAGCTGTGGCCCATGCAGAGCGAGTGGCACAACGTGCCGTTCGTCGAGGGTCGCGGGCAGCCGACGGGGCGCGAATACGCGGCGTCGCTCATCGAAGTGTCCACCGGCGAGACCCCCATGCTCGGGCTTGAGCTCGTCGGCGCGTACGACGTCGCCGGTCTCGAGTCGTGGCGCCGCGAGGTGCGGCTCGACCGCGAGCGCCGCGAGGTGCGCATCCACGACGCCTGGCGCTGGGCGGGCGCCGACGCAGTGGTACCCGTGTCCGCGAGCCCCTCGACCGCGAGCCCCTCGACCGCAAGCCTCCCGACCGCGAGCGTCACAGAGTTGTGGCCAAGCGAGGTTCCCGAGGAGCTGAACAGCACTTCGCCACAACTTTCCGCAGTTGAAGCCGACGCAGTGGTACCCGCGTCCGCGAGCCCCTCGACCGCGAGCCTCACAGAGTTGTGGCCAAGCGAGGTCCCCGAAGAGCTGAACAGCACCTCGCCACAACTCTCAGCGGTCGATGCCGAGGCAGTGGACGCGACGTTCTCCTTCGCCGCGCCCACACCCGCAACCGTGGTTCACGACCAGGCGGCCCCGCACCGCGCAAACTTCGGTGACAAAACAGCCCGATCGGTGCAGCTTCGCCTCCTCATCGCGGGAAAAGTCACCGAAGTTGAGAGCGGCCTCGTCGTCACCCCCCTGCAGGGTGCCCCGCGCATCCACATCACCTGGGATGCGAGCGCGCCCGCCACCCTCACCCCGATCAAACTCGACGACCCGATGCTCGCGGACGTGTGGGGCCCTAGACTCGTGCGACTCGACCTCGATGTCGCCGACAGGTCAACGATGACCATCACCGTGCGTCAAGAGAACTCGATACTGCCCTTCGGGGACACCAAACCTGTGGGGGTCACAGCATGATGGAACCTGGATCACGGCTTGCCGCCGAGCGGCGGGATCTCATCCTCGAGCGGCTGCTCGCATCCGGTGCGGTGCGGGTCGCTGAACTGACCGACGCGCTTGACGTCACCCCGGTGACGCTCCGCCGCGACCTGCAGCAGCTCGAGGCCGAAGGGCTGCTGGTGCGGGTGCACGGCGGCGCGATCCTGCCGTCCGACGGCGCCCCCGCGCTGCAGGCCCGCCAGGCTGCGAACGGCACGCAGCAGACCATCGGCGTGCTCGTGCCGTCGCTCGACTTCTACTGGCCGAGAGTCATCCGCGGCATGGAGCAGGCGGCCCGCGAGCAGGGCGCGCAGCTGCTGCTGCGCGGCACGTCCTACGAGCTGCAGGATGAGCGCCCCGTGCTCGAGCGGATGGTCGAGCACGAGGGCGTCACCGGTCTCGTCGTCGCGCCGAACACCGACACCGACCACGCCCGCGAGGTCATGGATTGGCTGCACGAGTCCGGTCTGCCGTTTGTGCTCGCCGAACGCGACGCCGTGTGCGGCCCCGATCGCACGCCGGCCGAGTCGGTCACAACCGACCACGCACTCGGCGCGGTGCTCGCCGCCCGCCACCTCGCCCAGCTCGGCCACCGCAAGGTGGGGCTTTTCATCTCCCGAAACTCGCCGACGTCGCGGAAGATCATCGCCGGCTGGTCGACGGCCTGCCGCGAGTTGGGCCTCACGCCGGGTGAGCATGTCGAGCGCATCCTGCCGGACCGTCGCGACCCGCGGTTCTCCGGGGCAGTGGATGCGGTGCTCGATGCCGTCCTCGAGGCCGGCGTCACGGCCTTGCTGGTGCACTCCGACCGCGAGGCGATGGCGATCATCGACGTCGCGCTCGCGCGCGGGCTGAGCGTGCCGGACGACCTGTCCGTTGTCGCCTACGACGACGAGGTCGCGGATCTGTTCACGCCGGCACTGACCGCGGTGACGCCGCCGAGGTCCTCGCTGGGCCGGGCCGCCGTCGAGACGCTGCTCGCGCGCATCGCCGACCCGGCTCGGCCAGTGCACCGCACCGTGCTGAGCCCCAGCTTCAACTCGCGACTCTCGACGGCGCCGCCCCGCACCAGCTAGCCGGTGCCGCGGCGCACGAGATCCCCCGGTGCGCTGAGACCCGGTCGCGCCGGAGGAAATTACCAGGTTCTGTTCACGCGGGCCTGACTAAACTCTCCCGAAGCAAGGGGAGTACTCCCGTCTGCGGTGTGCCCGTCAATACGAGCGTGAATCCACGCTCCGGGGCATCGGCTCCAGCAGGTCAGCATCGCTGATCTGGTCGGGGCGGAGGAGACCTTGGTGTCGTTGTTGAACACCAATTCCCCTTTGGAGTACCCCCATGCAGGTCACCACCTCTGTCTGGCTGATCACGATCGCGGTGACGATCGGATTCTTCGTCTACGAGTTCTTCGCGCACGTGCGGACGCCGCACGAGCCGACCATCCGCGAATCCGCACGCTGGTCGGCGTTCTACATCGGCCTCGCGTTGCTGTTCGGCGTCGGCATCGGCTTCGTTACCGACTGGCGCTACGGCGGCGAGTACTTCGCCGGTTACCTGACCGAGAAGGCGCTGTCGCTCGACAACCTCTTCCTGTTCCTCATCATCATGACCGGCTTCGCGGTGCCGAAGATCTACCAGCAGAAGGTGCTGATGATCGGCATCGTCATCGCCCTCATCATGCGTGGCGGCTTCATCGCCGTCGGGGCCGCCCTCATCGAGAACTTCTCCTGGGTCTTCTATCTTTTCGGGGCGCTGCTGTTCGTGCTCGCCTACCAGCAGATCAAGGGCGACCACGGAGACCCCTCGAACAACGCGTTCATGCGCTTCGTGCGCCGCATCCTTCCCGTCACCGACGAGTACCACGGCGACAAGCTCACCGTGAAGAAGGACGGCAAGCGCTGGGTCACCCCGATGCTGCTCACGATCGTCGCGATCGGCTTCATCGACCTCGTCTTCGCCCTCGACTCGATCCCCGCCATTTACGGCCTCACCAACGAGGCGTACATCGTGTTCACCGCGAACGCCTTTGCGCTCATGGGCCTGCGCCAACTGTTCTTCCTCATCGGCGGACTGCTCGAGCGCCTCGTGTACCTCAGCCAGGGCCTCGCCGTGATCCTCGGCTTCATCGCCGTGAAGCTCGTCTTCCACGCCTTGCATGTCAACGAGGTGCCGTTCATCAACGGCGGTGAGCCGCTGCTGTGGGTGCCCGAGATTCCGATCTGGTTCTCGCTCACCTTCATCGGCGCGACGATCGCCGTGGCGACCATCGCGAGCCTCCTCAAGACCCGCGGCGACCGCGACAAGGCAGAGCGCGCCACGGTGCAGGGCGAGCCCATCGAGACGGCGGCCGACGCTGCGGATGCGACGGGTGCGCGCACGAGCGCGGCGGGTTCGGCGGATGCGGATGCAGATGCGGATGCGGATGCGAGCACCTCGCCCCGCTCATCCACCAACAGCTAGCAAGCCGCGGTTAGCCAGCCGCGACGAAGCAAACGCTGCCCGGCGAGTCGCCCTCTACGACCACTCCCAGAGGGGAAAACGCCGGGCAGCGATGCAGATGGGGCGAGCGGGGAGCACCACAGAACCCCACCGCGGCGGCAAACCCGCGAGACCGCACGAGTGCTGAACGCTGCCCGGCGAGTCGCCCTCTGGGGCCGCTCCCAGAGGGGAAAACGCCGGGCAGAGATGGGGATGGGGGTCATGCGCGGGGTCGCGGCGGCGCGGGCGTGCTGCGTTGCGGCGGGCGGGCGGCGCGGGCGTGCTGCGTTGCGGCAGCGGGCAGCGCGGCGGCGGGCGGCGCGGCTACTCCTCGAGGGGGCCGAGGGCGGCTTGCGCGACGAAGCGGGCGACGGGAGACGCTGTCACCTCGAGCTCGATGACAGCGATCGTGTTCATGCCAGCGCGGAGCACCGAGCCGGGCACGTACAGCGTCTGCTGCGGCCCGCTCCGCCAGTACCGGCCGAGCAGGAAGCCGTTGACGAACGCGTATCCCTTGCCCCACCTCGAAGTGTCCAGGTAGAGGTCCGTTGGTTCATCGAGTTCGAACTCGCCGCGGAGACCCGTGATCCCGAGTGGCGTTGCGCCGTGATGCAGGGGTGCGGACGCGGGGCTGCCGGCGAACCCCTCGGCGATGCTGTCCCCAGCCGCGGCGATCGCCACCCCTGCCGCGGCGACGTCGATGGGTGTCGCCGTCCAGCCTTCGAGCGGGGCTCCGTCGAGGAGCGGCGTGCCGATGATGCCCTTCTCCTCGCCGATGCGCTCGGCGTAGTTCACACGGCCCTGTTCCTCGACGAGCACGCGCAGGCGTCGGCCGGGTGGGACCACGATTGCCGTCTCGTGGAGGGTGCGGGAGAGCGTGCCGACGCGGATGCCGTCGACCGAGACCCACGCGTGGTCGCGCACCTCGTCGAACTCGAGGAGGCGCCCACCGCCAGCAGTGCCGGATGCGTCGGGCAGCTCGACCTCGTAGCTCACGAGCGCGCTCAGGTGCTGCAGCGCATCGAAGGTCGGCGGCACGGTGTACGTCGTGGGCGCAGCAAGAGAGTCTGCCGAGCGAATGGAACCGGGTGAGTCTGCCGAGCCAGAGTCGGCAGACGGGCCGGTCGAGCGCGCGGAGGTCGTTCGGGGCGAGCCGGCTGAACCGGCTGAGGCGTTCGACAGGGCCGGGAGCCACGCATCCGCTGCCACGGCGGCGAGGGGTACCGTGAGCTCGGGGGCTGGCCCGCTTGGCTCCGGCGACTCGGCGGGCACGGGGGCGTACTTCGCGATGATGTCCTTGAAGGCGAAGAACTTGGGGGTCGGGTTCCCGGCCTCGTCGAGCGGCGCGTCGTAGTCGTAGGACGTCGCGATGGGCAGGTACCTGCCCTTGTGGTTGGCGCCATTGGTGAGCCCGTAGTTGGTGCCGCCGTGGACCATGTAGAAGTTGACGGACGCGCCGGCCGCGAGGAGCGCGTCGAGCTCGCGCGCCGCGTCCTCGACGCTGGTCGTGTGGTGGAAGGCACCCCACCAGTCGAACCAGCCGTCCCAGAACTCGGCGCACATGAGCGGCCCGGTCGGCTGGTGGCGTCGCAGCGTCGCGAGGCGCTCGTCGGCGCGCGACCCGAACGAGCCGGTGAGGTGCACGCCGTTGACGCTGCCGTCGCTCAGCATCTGGTCGGTGGGCTGGTCGATCGTGGTCAGCGGCACGACGATGCCCGCCTCGCGCGTGACCTCGACGAGCCGCTCGAGGTAGGCGGTGTCGTTGCCGTAGGCGCCGTATTCGTTCTCGATCTGCACGAGCACAACCGGTCCGCCGTGCGTGATCTGCCGCGGCACGACGATGTTGTACACACGGCGAAGGTACGTCTCGACTTCGGCGAGGTACGCGGGTTCCGACCGGCGCAGCCCGATGCCGGGCATCGCGGTGAGCCATGTCGGCAGGCCGCCGTTGTGCCATTCGGCGCAGATGTAGGGGCCTGGTCGCACGATGGCGTGCATCCCCTCGGCGGCGACGAGGTCGAGGAAGTGTCCGAGGTCGTTCCACCCCGTCGCGTCCCACTCCCCCTTGCGGGGCTCGTGCGCGTTCCACGCAACGTAGGTCTCGATGGTGTTGAGGCCCATGAGCTTCGCCTTGTGGATGCGGTCGGCCCACTGCTCAGGATGCACGCGGAAGTAGTGCAGGGCCCCGGAGAGCACTCGGTGCGGTGCACCATCCAGGAGGAAGTGCTCTTCGCCGATCTCGAAGGTCATGTGGGCAAGCTCCAGTCTTCTGTCTGCGGCGGCAGGGTTCGGGTTCGATGACGTGCGGGCGGATTCAGCGCAGGACGGCGTCGCCGGAGCCTTCGACGAGCCCCTGCACGTCGCCCCAGCTGGGCTGCGATTCCCAGTCGCCGTCGCTGCGGCACGCGCAGGCGCCGCACGCGGCGGCGGTGAGGAGACGCTGCTCGAGGGTGCCGCCGCGGGTGAGCTCGACGAGGTAGCCGGCCGCGAACGCGTCGCCGGCGCCGACGGTGTCGACGACGTCCACGCGGTAGGCGGGCACTTCGAGTTCGAGTTCCCCGTCGACGCCGGATGCGCCGTGCTCGCCGCGCTTGATGAGCACCTGGGTCGGCCCGAGAGCTTGCAGGGCGCGGGCTTGTCCAAGCGGGGTCCCGCCGCCGACGATCATGGCGGCCTCGTCGTCGCCGGCGAAGACGATGTCGCTGAGCGCGACGAGTTCCCGGTAGCGGGGTGCGGCCTGCTCGGCCGACCAGAGCTTGCTGCGGTGGTTGACGTCGAATGACACGGTCACGCCGCGCTCGCGGGCGAGGCGGACGGCGCTCAGCACGGTCTCGGCGGCGCTGTCGCTGAGGGCGAGGCTGATGCCGGTGACGTGCAGCACGTCAGCGCTGGTGACGACGGCGTTTGGGACATCGGCGGGCGTGATGCGGCTGCCCGCGAACCCGTGCCGGTAGTAGGTGACGCGGCTGTGGCCGGGGCGCGGCCGGTCTTTGATCATGAGCGCGGTCGGCGCATCCGGGTCGATCGTCGCGTGCAACTGCACCTGCTCGGCCCTGAGCGTGCGGCGGATGCGGTTGCCGATGGCGTCGTCGCCGAGGCGGCCGATCCAGGCCGACTCCGCGCCAAGGCGTGCGGCGGCGATCGCCACGTTGCTCTCGGCGCCGCCGAAGCTCATCTCGGCCTCTGACTGCAGGTCGAAGCCGCCGGCGCGGCGCGCGAGCACAAGCCCGAGCGCCTCGCCGATGGTGACGATGCCGCTCACGCGGCGGCCGCCTTGGCCTGCATCACAGTGGCGGCGATCGCCGCGGCTTCGCGGGCCGCGGAGGCTACAGCGTCGGCCCCGGCGTCGAGCAGCTTCGCGCTGCCGAGCCAGCTGCCGCTGACGGCGAAGACGGCCGGATGCTCGAGGTGCTCGGCGAGGTTCGCCGGCGTGATTCCGCCGCTCGGCATGAACGTGATGTCGCGGAACACGGACGCGTACGCGCCGAGCAGCGACAGCCCGCCGAAGGCGCCCGCCGGGAAGAGCTTGAGTTGCGTGAGCCCCAGCGCGCGGGCGGCCGTGATGTCGGTGGGCGTGAGTGTGCCGGGGAGCACGGGGACGCCGGCGCGCTGCCCTGCGCGGACCACGTCGGCGGACAGGCCGGGCGACACGAGGAACTGGGCACCGGCATCCAGGGCTTGCTGTGCCTGATCGACGTCGAGCACCGTGCCGGCGCCCACGACCAGGTCGGGGCGACCGGCGATTTGGCGCATCGCGGCGAGCGCCCCGTCGCCGCGGAGCGCGATCTCGACGATGCCGATGCCGCCGGCGACGAGCCCGTCGGCGAGCGCCTCAGCCTGCGCGATGGTGCTCGGCGTGGAGAGCGGAACGACGGGGTGCCCGTCGAGGACGGTGCTCATCGTGCGAGCCACCCGCCATCGACGGGAAGGACGATCCCCGTGACGTAGGCGGCCGCGGGGCTCGCCAGGAACACGGCGGCGCCGCCCAGGTCTTCGGCCTCGCCCCAGCGGCCGGCGGGAATTCGCTCGAGGATCGAGCGCGACCGGTCGCTGTCTTCGCGCAGCGCCTCGGTGTTGTCGGTGGCGATGTAGCCGGGGGCGATGGCGTTGACGGTCACGCCGCGCGCGGCCCACTCGTTGCTGAGCGCGTGCACGAGGCCGGCGATGGCCGACTTCGACGCCGTGTAGCCGGGCACGTTGATGCCGCCCTGGAAGCTGAGGAGGCTCGCGGTGAAGATGATTCGCCCTTCGGCCCGCTCGAACATGGCGCCGCCGACGATCTGGCTCAGCACGAACTGACTGGAGAGGTTGACCTGGATGACCTCGTCCCACCAGTCGAGCGAGTGCTCGGCGGCGGGGGCGCGGCGGATGATGCCCGCGTTGTTGACGAGGATGTCGGCGTGCTTGACGGCCTCGCCGAACTGCTGGACGGCAGCGCGGTCGCCGAAGTCGACGGCGTGGCCTTCGAAGCTGCGGCCGAGCGCACGGACGCGGGCACCGACCTCGCCGCCGTCCGCCTCCTGCTGCGAGGAGGCGCCGATGATGTCTGCACCGGCTTCCGCGAGCGCTGTGGCGATGCCGAGGCCGATGCCGCGGCGGGCGCCGGTGACGACGGCGGTCTTTCCTGTGAGATCGAAGCTGGTCATGGTTAGCCTTCCTGGACGTTGACGAGGATCTTCATGGCGGCGGCGCCAGAGAGCTGATCGAAGGCCGACTGGGTCTCGCTCAGACCGACGACGCTCGTGATGAGCTCATCCGCTGGCACGGCCCCGGCCGCGAGGAGCTCGACGGCCCGCTCGAAGTCGGCGCGTTCGTAGACGCGGGCGCCGATGAGCTCGAGCTCGCGCCAGAAGACGCGGTGGAGGTTCATGGGCACGGGGTTCGGGTGGATGGCGACCAGCACGACGCGTCCGCGCACCTTGGCGTAGTCGACGGCGGTGAGCGCGGTCACTGCGACTCCGGCGACCTCGAAGACGACGTCGGCGCCGGCCGAGCCGGTGGCCTCGTCGATGATGGCGACGGCGTCGCTGGAGACGGGGTCGATCGTGCGGGCGCCGAGGCGCTCGGCGAGGGCGCGGCGTTCCGCGTTGGGTTCGATGACGTAGACGACGGCGCCGGTCTCGGCGGCAACCCGTGCGATGAGCTGTCCGATGGGCCCGCCGCCGATGATGACGGCCGTCTCGCCTGCAGCGAGTCGCGAGCGCGAGACGTCGTGGCAGGCGACGGCGAGCGGCTCGACCAGGGCGGCGTGCTCGAGGGAGAGGCCGGCGGGGAGCGGCACGACGAGGTCTTCGCGCACGGTCCAGAGTTCCTGGAGAGAACCGGGCGAGTCGATGCCGACGAAGTTGAGCTTTTGGCAGATGTGCGCGTTGCCGGCCTTGCACGCCGGGCATTCGCCGCACCAGTCGAGTGGCATCACGGTGACGTTGTCGCCGGGGGCGACCGAGGTGACGCCCTCGCCGACAGCTTCGATCGTGCCGCTCATCTCGTGGCCGATCGCCTGCGGGATGTCGACACGCGAATCCATCGATCCGTGGAGGACGTGCAGGTCGGTTCCGCAGATGCCCGTGTAGGCGACCCGGATCTGCACCTCGCCCCGACCGGGCGCTTGGGGCTCGACCTCATTGACGACGATGCGGTGTTCCCCGCTGTACTGCGCTGCTCTCACGCCCATGCTCCTTTGCCTGGTGGAACTTATTTCCATTTCAAGGTCCGACTGGCGGAACTTGGTTTCATCTGGCTACTATAGCGGTCGTGGCGAGCGCGAACGCAAGTGCCGCCAGTACTCAACGAGGAGGAACCATGCGGATCAACAAGATCAGCAAGATCGGCGCCATCGCAGGCGTCGCAATCGCAGGACTGGGCCTCAGCGCATGCTCCGGCAGCGGTGCCGGCGGTGGCGCTGAAGGCGGGGCGGAACCGGGCGTCGGCGAGCTCATGGGCAGCGAGAAGGCGTTCCGTGTCGCCTTCAACCAGAGCGTCGAGCACCCGCAGGCACAGGCGCTGCTCGAGTTCTCCGACGAGCTGTACGAGGCGACCGATGGCCGCTTCTCACTCGATCTCTACACCGACGAGGTGCTCGGCGACCAGGCATCCACGATCGAGCAGGTGCAGTCGGGCACCATCGACTTCGCGATGATCGCCGGGTCGCTGCTCGAAAACTTCGAGCCCGACTTCTCCGTGGTGAACCTCCCCTACCTCTACGACTCGCCAGAGCACCAGATGCAGGTGCTCAACGACGAAGAGATCATGGGTGACCTGTACGGCGCAGTCGAGGACGACAGCATCAAGGTGCTGTCCGCGTTCCACGGCGGCGTGCGCAACGTGTACTCCAGCAAGGGCGCCGTTGAGACCCCCGCCGACCTCGCCGGACAGAAGATCCGCGTCATCGGCTCCGACACGAACGTCAAGATGATGGAGCTCATGGGCGGTGTCGGCACGCCGATGGCCCAGGGTGAGGTCTTCACGGCCATCCAGTCGGGCGTGCTCGACGGTGCCGAGAACAATGAGCTCATCTACTCGAGCCTCTCGCACGACGAGATCGCACCGTTCTACTCGCAGACGCAGCACCTCATGATGCCCGACTACCTCATCGCGGGCACCACGGTGTGGGATGGCATCGAGCCCGACGTGCAGGCCACGATGACGGACCTGCTCGCAGCGAGCTCCGACCGTGAGCTCGAGCTCTTCGCCGAAGCAGTCGACGCCGCCAAGGGTGAGGCTGAAGAGGCCGGGGCCACGTTCAACGAGGTCGACGTCGAGACGTTCCGCGAGGCGACGCTTCCGCTCCACGAGGAGCGCGTCACGAACGAGCGCACGCAGGCCATCTACGACGCCATCGAAGCAGCGAGGAGCTAGCTCGTGAAGCAAGCCGCCGCCGCAGTCGAGCTGTGGTTCGGACGCATCCTGACAGCACTCGTCATCGCGCTCTTCGGCGTGCTGCTGCTGCTCGTGGTGTGGCAGGTCTTCACCAGACTCGTGCTGAACGCGCCAAGCGCGTGGACCGAGGAAGCCGCCCGCTTCACCTTCGTCTGGGTCAGCTTCATCGGCATCGCCGTTGTCGTCGGCCAGAAGGCTGACGTCGTCATGGACTTCCTCGTCGAGCGCCTGCCGAGGCAACTCCAGCGCGGAGCCGACATCGTCGCCTACCTCGCGACCCTCGCGTTCGTCCTCTACGCCCTCGTCTACGGCGGCGGCAAGCAGGCGATCCTCGCCTGGGGGCAGTCCAACCCCATCCTCCCGGTGACGCAGGGCCAGCTCTACCTGGCCCTGCCCATCGCAGGAATCCTCTTCTCGCTCTACATCGTCCTGCACATCTCACGCACGCTCTCGCCCAGCTACTCGGTCAGGTCGCGTGGGCACGAGGACCCGGAGGCCGCATCCATATGATCGAGCCAGGTCTCATCGCACTGATCCTCGTCGGCGGGCTCGTCCTGCTGCTCGCGCTCGGGGCTCCCATCTCCATCAGCATCGGATTGCCCTCGGCGGTCTGCATGCTCCTCATCCTCGGCTTCGACAACGGAGCCATCACCAGCGCGCAGCAGATGTTCCGCGGTGCCAACTCGTTCGCCCTGCTCGCGATCCCGTTCTTCGTCTTAGCCGGCGTGATCATGAACAACGGCGGCATAGCGGAACGGCTCATCAATCTCGCCCGAGTGCTCGTCGGGCGGATGCCCGCACCGCTCGCGCAGACGAATGTCATCGCGAACGCGATCTTCGGCACCGTCTCCGGCTCCGCCGTCGCGACGGCCTCCGCGGTCGGCGCCACGATGGCGCCCATGCAGAAGAAGGACGGCTACGACCCCGCGTTCTCCACCGCAGTGAACGTCGCCTCAGCCCCCGCCGGCATGATCATCCCGCCGAGCAACACGCTCATCATCTACTCGCTGGCAGCGGGTGGCACGTCGGTCGGCGCCTTGTTCGTCGCTGGCTACATCCCTGGTGCCCTGTGGGCGCTCGCCTGCGCCGTGGTCGTCTTCTTCTACGCCCGCAAGCACCCGGAGCTGCGCGGTAAGCCGCTGCCCGCGTTCGGCATCATCCTCGGCACCTTCCTGAAGGCCCTCCCGGCGCTCGGCCTCATCGTCGTCGCCATCGGCGGTATCGTCGCCGGGTTCTTCACCCCGACCGAAGGCTCGGCCGTCGCCGTCGTCTACGCCCTGCTGCTGTCGTTCATTTACCGGACGGTGTCCGTGAAGGACCTGCCGCGCCTCCTCTTCGAGTCGGCGCGCACCAGCTCCATCGTGATCTTCCTGATCGCCGTGTCCTCGATCATGGCGTTCGTCATGACCTACGCTCGCCTTCCGCAGCTGCTCGCTGACACGCTCTTCGGCTGGACGGACTCCAAGGTCGTCGTGCTGCTCATCATGATGATCGTGCTGATCATCATCGGCATCCCGCTCGACCCGACCCCCGCCATCCTGATCTTCACGCCGATCTTCCTCCCGATCGCGATCTCCTACGGCGTCGACCCCGTGCACTTCGGCATCATGATGGTCATGAACCTGTCGATCGGTGTGATCTCACCGCCTTCGGCGCCCGTGCTGTTCGTCGGCGCGCAAGTCGCGGGAGTGAGACTCGAGCCAGTCATCATCCGCCTCCTCCCCTTCCTGCTCGCGCTCATCGTCGTCCTGTTCCTGGTCGTTTTCGTGCCGCAGCTCTCGCTCTGGCTGCCTGGCCTCTTCGGCCTGGTCTGACCCGACCCTTCCTGACCTGAATCCCTCAACGAAAGGCATCCCCTTGTCTCACCAGTACCGTCCCGGCCGCCCGGAAGACATCCCCACCCTCGACCAGCAGGCGCTCCGTGACCGCTACCTCGTCGAGCAGCTCCTCACGCCCGGCGAGATCCGCGTCGTCTCGACGCACTTCGACCGCGTCGTCACGGTTGGCGCCGTCCCGACGGATGCACCGCTCACGCTCGAGACAGTGGACGAGCTCCGCAGCGTCAACTTCCTCGACCGCCGCGAGATCGGCATCGTCAACACGGGCGGCACCGGCACGGTCGTCGCCGACGGCGAGCGTTACGAGCTCGCCAAGACGGCGGTGCTGTACCTCGGCCGCGGCACCGTCGACGTCACCTTCGAGAGCGCCGACGCCGCCGACCCCGCCAAGTTCTACGGCTTCAGCGCGCCCGCGCATACTGCGTTCCCGAACACGCTCGTCACCCCGGAAGAGGGCACGATCCGGGAGCTCGGCGACCAGGTCACCTCCAACCGCCGCACGCTGCGCCAGTGCATCCACGAGAACGGCGTCAAGAGCTGCCAGATCGTCATGGGCGTCACGAGCCTGCACGCCGGCAGCATGTGGAACACCATGCCAGCCCACACCCACGACCGCCGCACCGAGGTGTACCACTACTTCGACCTCGACGACGATCAGCGGGTTGTGCACCTCATGGGCGACCCCACGGAGACGCGCCACCTCATGGTCGCGAACGGCGACGTCGTGCTCTCACCGAGCTGGTCCCTGCACTCGGGAGTAGGATCTTCCAGCTACTCGTTCGTTTGGGCGATGGCCGGCGAGAACCAGTCGTTCGACGACATGGACTCCGTGCCGATCACAGCGATGCGGTGACAACAACAGATGCGAGGGTGATCAGGATGGACGATCTGGACCGGTCACCGGCTCCGTCGGCGGGTGCCAGCGAGAAGACGCTGCTGGTGCTCGCCGCGGCCCTCGCGCATCCGCGATTCACGGACATCGTCGCCGAGGCTGGCCTCGCGAAGGCGACCGTGCACCGCATCCTGGGCACCCTCGTCGCGCAGGAGTACCTCGGCGGGGGCGCCGAGCAGGGGTACCGGGCTGGCCCGAACCTGCTCGCGCTTGCCGGGCGTGCGCTCTCCAGCGTCGACATCTCGCAGGTCGCCTCCCCCATCGTCGAAGAGCTGGCCGCGAAGGTCGACTGCACGATCCACGTGGGCGTCGCCACGGACAGCGAGATGGTCTACGTCATCCGGCGCGACGCCGCGAAGCCGTACCGCATGCGCTCGCGCGTGGGGCTCGGCGTCCCGATGCACAGCTCGGGGATGGGGAAAGCCGTGCTCGCCGACTGGGCGCCGGACCGGGTGGATGCACTCGCCGCGCGGGTCGGCCTGCCGCGGCGCACCGACCTCACGATCACCGACCTCGACGCGCTGCACGAAGAGCTCGACCGGGTCCGCGAACGCGGCTACTCGACCGACCTTGGCGAGAACGAGGTGGGCACGGTCTGCGTGTCTGCGCCCATCCGCGACCACACGGGCGCCGTCACCTACGGGCTGTCGGTGTCGTCGATCGAGCTCGAGTACCCGGGCCGCACCATCGAAGAGCTCGCGCCCATCGCGATCGCCGCCGCCGAGCGCATCTCGCGGGAACTCGGGGCGCCAGAGGCGTAGGGGGCAGGCCGCGCCGAGATTTGGCTGGGCGAGGCGAGGCGAGCCTTTCCGCGGTGCCTCTGTCCAACTTCAGTGCAATTTCCGGACCTGACACGATTCAGTCGTCGTCGGGTCCGGGTTTTGCACTGATGTTGGACACCGCGATGGTTAAACGGGCCCGATGACGGTCACGCGGAACACGAGTGAACCCGGTGGCTGCGGCTGCATGGTCAGGAGTGTCACCTGCGGCAATGTGGCAGGCGGAACCGAGGTCCCGGGTACGGGCGCCGCGACCGCGACCGCCAAGACGGGCAACGAACAGGCCGTCGCAGCGACCGCCGACCGGCGGGAAACAGGCTGGTGAGGCGCAGGCTGGTGGGAAACGGGCACGCGGGAGACAGAGAGAGCGGGTTCGGTCATCGGGGGTCTCTTCTGGGGGCGCCCGGGGGAAGGCGAGAGCTATCAACGGTGATTGAGCCGCTTTGAGCTCAGCGCGCACGTCTCCGCTCGTCGCGACCGAGCGCTTGGTGCGTTCTTCTCGTGAGCCACAACCATCCCGTGAGTGCGAGCCCCCAGACCAGGAAGAGCGGATCCCAGAGGAGCGCGTGGCCGATCATGGCGTCGCGGTCGTAACCGCCGTCCGGGACGAGGACGCCGAGCAGCACCGCTCCGCTGACCACGATATTGACGAGCGCGTAGAGCACGATGCCGCCGCCGCCCACCCAGCTGATCGCCCGCCAGACTCTCGGCCAGGGCATCCGCTGCGCGTCGACGGCGACGGGGATGAGCGCGGCGAGTGCCTTCGCGAGCGCGACCGCGCCGAGCATGAGGCCCGACTCGAGCGGGGCGCGATTCGAGAACTCGACGGCGATCGCCCCGATGGTCGACAGCAGCCAGGTGCCGCCGATGGCCCAGTAGGCGCTGAAGGCGGCGTGCACGAGGCCGATCGCGGCGGCGACCAGCACGAGCATGCGCGCGGTGCGGCGCGTTCGGGATGCTCGGTCGCCGTGGGTGTCCGGGCCGTCGGGTGGGTCGGGTGCATTGACGCCCACCGCCGCCTACTCCCCTTGCGTCGAGTCGCCCGCGTCCTCCAGGTAGACGAGCGCGTTTCCGTCGGGGTCGGTGAAGGAGAACATGGGCGGCACTGTCTCCCAGCGCAGCACTTCCTCGTTGTGGAGCTCGACGCCGCTCGCTTTGATGCGGGCGTGTGCCTCCTCCGCGTCGGAGGTGCCGAGCCGCACGGCGATGGGGATCTCGCTGTCGTGCGGGAGGAGCACGATGCCGACGCTCGAGCCCGGCGGGAGCACTTCCACGTAGCGGGCGCCGGGCCACGCTTCGACGTCCATGAGGAGCTCGCAGCCGAGCACGTCCGTGTAGAAAGCGAGCGCCGCATCCACGTCGGAGACGGGAACCGAGACGCTGAGCACGCGAGTTGTCTTTGCCATGAGTCCAGTTCAGCGCGGGTTGGCGAGGATCGCCAGTGGTTGGCGTGGATGCGCAGGGAGTTCGGTGGGAGGGGCGGCAAATGCCCGCGACCCGTGCCACGAACGGACGAGGCCCGCAGTGCGCCACATCCCGCATCTTTTGGATGCTGAAAGCGGTGAGCCGCGGGCCTCGTCGGAGCGGTGCTGCTAGCCGTTCGACTTCGTCGAGCGCTTGCGCAGCACAAGCGCGGTCGCGCCTGCAATTAGCAGCACGAGCGCCGCGATCAGACCGGTGCCGAGGTTCTCGGCACCGGTGGTGGCGAGAGAGTCGGATCCGCCTGCCGTGTTGCCGCCCGCTGCCGGACCTGTCGTCGTCTGGACTGGTGCCGCGGTCGCGGATGCGGTCGTCGCAACAGGGACTGCCGTTGGCGTACTGGAAGCGGTCGGCGTCGTCGTTGCCGTGGCGGTCGGTTCCGTCGTCGGCTGAACGGTTGCCGTTGGCTCAGCAGTCACGGTCGGCTCGACTGTTGCCGTCGGCTCAGCAGTCACGGTCGGCTCGACTGTTGCCGTCGGCTCAGCAGTCACGGTCGGCTCAGCCGTCACCGTCGGCTCGACCGTCACCGTTGGTACAGCCGTCAACGTCGGCTCGGTCGTCGCTGTGCTGGTGGCGGTCGGGCTCGCGCTCGCCACGACACGAAGCGGGACCCGAACCTGGACGGTTGGCTCGTCGGTCAACTGTGGCCATTCGCTCTGCGCGTGCACGACAAGTGCCGTGCCCGGGTTGAAGAGAGTCGGCGAAGGAACGTCGTGGAGACCTTCGGGAATCGTCACGGTGATCTTGGAGCCGTCGTCGGACCTGACCGCCGGGATCGGGAACTGGAATGCGTCACTGGCTTGCACTCCGAAGTAGACAGCGTCAACACCCTCTTCGATAAAGCCGGCGCGCCCGGTGTTGATCGTGACAACATCGCCGGGCTGAGCTTGAACGTACTCATGGGTGGTCGAGTGATAGACCTGCGAGAAGTGGTAGAACTGACCGCGCTCGGCGATCTGCGACTCATCGAGGTTGATCGTGGCGACGCCGGCGCCATCGGCAGGGGTCCGCGTGAGGTTGAACCGGGCGTTGAAGGAGTATCCAACCGATGAAGGGTCCGTCGTTGCGGGGAGCGACGCGCCCGGCGCAACATCTGCTCGCATCTCGATCGTGACGATGTGCTCGTAGTCGATTCCCCCTGACATCGAGCCAATGGTCTGGTCGGTGAGGGCAAGCGTCACGCTGTTCGTCGCGGCGTCATAGGGAACAGTGGTGCGAACGGACGGATAGCCCGATATGAACACCTCCGCCTCAGTGAAGTCGGCGACCTTCGTGGCCACCACGGGCAGTTCGAACACGAATGACGCAGTGTCTTCTGGGACTGCGACGTCCGGATACACGGTGCGGGCTGTGGCCTGGTAGGGCGTGGGCGACACCTCGAAATCGAGGGTGTCCGCTGCACTCGCGCTCGAAGCGCCAAGCAATGCGCTACCGGCGACGGCCAGCGTCAGAGCTGACGCCCCTAACATCGCCATGGACTTTCGGTGCCGACCTGGAAGTTTCTTTCGCACGTGACTCCTTCAGGATCACCGGGGAAAAGGGGGACAAATGGAGCATTTCTGGTGGTCGGGTGACCCCTGAACTAAGAAAAGACAATAGCCTTAATTTTCAGCGGCCTGGGGCGTCTGCTCAAATGAGACGCCACGCAACTTCGATGTGGACTTCATTCTCGCAGCCCTCAATAGCCCCAGACACCCGGAGAACAACCGGGCAATAAGCGTGCATCTGGAACTGTTCAAGTTATTTCTTGATCTGCGGTTCCGTGACCTGTTACTTTCCGACATAGTCACGGGACTCCACCCGCTTCCCCTCCTGGTGACTCCCTCTTCTGACTCTCTACTGAGATGAGCCATCGTGACGAGCAAGTCCCCTGCCCTGAAACGCCGACCCCTTGTGTCGGCGGCCGCGAGCCTTGCGATCGTGGCGTCGAGCCTCGCCGTGGTAGCGCCTGCAGCGCATGCCGAGGTCGGCGAGGCGACGACCTGGGTCTTGATGAACGGCAGCACGATCGTCGATGAATTTGGGTCAAACGAGAGCGTCTACATCACTGGAGCACAGTCTGGCGGCGGCCTCATTCCGAGCTCCGACTTCTACGTGATTCCGAACCGAGATTGGTCAACGGTCCCCCTTGATTCCTCGCTCGAGGGTCTGGATGTCACGAATTCTGATCACATTCCGAACACCTACGTCGGATGGCAGGTCGTCCAAGAGCCGTTGTGGTTCGGCACTCTTCGCACTGGCACGTATGACGTCGTCGTTGATCGAGACCAGGACGGGCGACTGAGCGATGTTGATCAGATCATCGGCTTTGGTTCTGCTCCCGGATTCACCGTTGAATACAACGGAACACTTTCCGAACTCGCGAAGACTGCCCTCAAAGAGGACTTCGGGGCCCGGTGGTCCAACGCGGCCCTACAAGCGCAGAAGTATGCACTCACTGTCCGCATTTTGGAGATTCCAGGCACGCTACTGCCGACCGCAACGAAGGCGGGAATTGTCGTCGCCAAGAGTCGCGAATACAACCCTCTCGCTAGTGGATTTCTGCA
Organism: Pseudoclavibacter sp. AY1F1; assembly: GCF_002931075.1. Classification (GTDB taxonomy): domain Bacteria; phylum Actinomycetota; class Actinomycetes; order Actinomycetales; family Microbacteriaceae; genus Pseudoclavibacter. Next base: position 169,339 of record NZ_PSTQ01000008.1, read on the forward strand.
TCTTACGGATGGAGTGGAATTCTGTGTAGAGAACGACTTCACGTGCGGCGTTGAGCAACTCGTACCTCTATCCGGGAAGCCGGGCGGTGGGGATGTCCAGAAGGTAGCCGACAACCTGAAGCTCGCTGCGGATGCGATCTACGCCGATCCGCCAGACTTCGACTACAGCGAAGTGGTTCCGTACGTCGCCCCGACGCTTGCAGATGAGACGCAGTCCGACTCGGTCCTTGGCAGTCTTGCGAAGTTCACGAATCGTTACGCGGAGGCCGCAGCATGGGCCGAAGCGCTGCTGCACGCTGTTGAGAAGCACGATGGCGCTGCGATCGATGGCGCTACAGCCTCCGTTCGTCTGCAAGCCACTGCCGTCTCGGAGTACAGTCTTGGCCTCGCGAACGCCCTCGCTGAGGCTCGGACATCGGCAGCGACGCTCTCCGACGCTGCCTTGTCTGAGGGACTCGAGGATGGGCTGGAAGCACGGATTGACGCTGCAACCGCCACACGTGATCGCGTCGCTCAGAGCGGTCTGACGGTCGAAGAGCGGGCGGCTTTGAGCGCCAAGGGTTTCAGCGATGAGCAAATCGAACTTCTTGTTGTTGATGTCCTGGAATCCAGCTTCGATACGGCGCGCCTTTCGACATTCCTCGACCCTGTTGCGGAGGATGTGGCGATTGCAAACGACGCTCTCCTGGAGCTGTCATATCAAGCACTCAACGAAGTTGACGCGATCGACGCTGGCTTCGGGGGGAACCAACCGCCCATTGCGGTCGCAGACACTGCAACAGTCGTGAGTGGCGGAGAGGTTCAAATCCTGGTCGGGGACAACGACTCTGATCCAGAGGGTGGCCCGCTCACCTACGCACTCGAGACGGCTGCGATGCACGGCACCGCGCAATGCGCTGATGGAATCTGCACGTACGCACCAACCGGTGACTACACAGGTCTCGATTCGTTTTCGTACCGGGTCTCCGATGCCGAGGGCTTGAGCACCGTCGGTACGGTTTCGGTCACCGTGCTTGAGTCCGGCCAGCTCATTGCGACGAGTGACCAAGTCACGGTCGCTGCAGGAGGAACAGTCACATTCGATGTTCTGACCAATGACCTTAGCGCCGAACTAAACGAGAACCTCACGATCAGCTCGTTTACGTCGGCCTCACAAGGCACCGCTAACTGCGAGGTGGGGGGCCGCACCTGCACATACTCAGCAGAGAGTGGTTCGGGCGCGGCGAGCTTCACTTACACCGTCCTGAGCTCGGACGGCACCAAGTCGGCGATCGGTGAGGTTCTCGTCAATGTGTCGGACAGTCTTGCGCCCCCGATCCTCATCTTTGGGCAAGACGAGTTTGTCGTCGAAGCAGGCTCTATTCTCGACCTCACTTACTTCGCTGACGCGCAGGGGGACGCCGAACTGACGAACTGGGATTGGTCGTTCAGCGATGGGCGCACCTCAAGCGATCCCGGAACGTCCTTCGTTTTTGATGCAGAGGGGCAGATCGACGTCGCTCTGACCGTCACGGATTCTCTCGGTGCAAAGACGACGGTGGAGACCCGAGTCAGTGTTGTCAACGCGGCACCGTCACTCAGCTTCGTCGGGTCTCAGCCTGCCCGCGCGGCTCTTGGGGTTGAGCGGAACTTTTCAGCTCAAGCGAACGACTCGGGTATCGATGAGACTTTGACCACAACGTGGAACTTTGGCGATGGTACGACGGCCATCGGCGAGCAGGTCTCCCATGTGTGGACTTCGCCGGGCGAATATCAGGTGTCCGTCGCGGCTTCAGACGGTCGGGCGACTTCTGAGGTGCTGACGCACACTGTTGAGGTCGTCGCGGGGGCGCAACCCCCAAGCCTGGGGCTATCGCAGACATCGTGGAGCATCCCGGAAGGTTCTGCTCTCGTCCTCGTCCCTCAGATCAGTGACCCGGATGGAGAACTCGAACGAGTCACCTGGGACTTCGGCGACGGAACTATTGCTGAAGGCATCGATCAGACTCACCAGTACGCGAGCGAGGGAAGCTTCGCCGTGCACATCACTGTCATCGACGACACGGGTCTCGTTTCCGTTGCTACGGCGAATGTGACGGTGTTCAATGTTGCGCCGGTCATCACCAGCGTCACGACATCTTCTCCCTGGCCTCGAGTGGGCGAAGAGACGACGATCCGCTGGGTTGGCCACGATCCGGGTGGCGACCCGCTGACGGTGTCCTGGCAGTTCGAGGATGAGGAGCCGGTCGCGGGCGAAGAAGTGGTCCGCACCTGGACAGAGCCCGGCACCCACACGGTGCGGGTACAAGTCACGGATGATGCTGGTGCGTCGACGACGTTCGAGACTACGGTCGCCGTCGTTCGGGACCACGATGGCCCAATCCTCGCGTTCGACACGTCACCCGATCTCAATTGCGACGTCCGCTATCTGGGCGATGCGAGCCCGAGCTTCTTCGGAGCGACAGCGTGCGCCACTTTTGTCCACGTTGCAGGGCAGAGCCCTGAGGGTGAGACAGCGACCATTTTCGGTCCTTCGCACATTCCGGCGGGGCCGTCCGCGTCTGGTTTCTCTCCTGTCTCGCAGTCGAAGTCGGGAACTGGAACGCGCCTTGATCCACTCACCATCGAGACCGTCGTGATGGCGGGGCCGAGCATGGAAGTCACCCAACGAGACACCTATGTCATCGGTGACAACGCCTACCGAACAGATACATCGGTTCGAAACATCTCGGAGGCCTCTCTCGACATCGAAATCGGCTACGGCGCAGACTGCTACCTCCAAGACAATGACAACGGCTACGGCAGCTATGACGAGCAGACCGGCGCGGTGACTTGTCGAGCGCAGGACGTGGCGACGGGGGGCCCCGGTGATCGAATCGAGCAATTCATACCGCTCACCCCAGACTCGAGCTGGACCTACGGTTCGTACAGCGGCGTGTGGGCGAATATGGTCACTCGGGGTCCACTCCCTAACGAGCTCAGCTCGGCGGAGTCGCCGATCGACAACGGGATGGGTCTTGAATGGGCCCACACGGTGACTCCGAACTCGGAGGCCAGCGTGGCTCGTCTCACCAACTTCTCACCACTCGGGCTCGAGTCCGTGCCGGCCTCAGTTCGGTCTCCGGCCTCGGCAGAAGCGGGATCGCGGGTGCCGATCGAGGTGACCTTCACGAACCCGAATCTCCTTCCGGTTGACTTCCGCAGTATCCGTGTTTCGCTTCCTGATGGCTTCTCGTATGTGCCCAGCAGCTCGACTGGGGCAAGCCTGACTGACCCGATGATCGAAGGACACAGCCTTACTTGGGATACCCCATCGCAGCTTCAGGGAGGAGCGGCACTGACGCTCAGGTTCGAGGCAGTTGCATCGACCTCCGCGATGGAGGGAACGATAATCGCCAGCGGATGGGCGGAGCTCGCCCCGGTGTTGCCTGCCTCAGTCGACATTCGCGTCATCGGCGAGCCCGTCAACGCAGCGCCCACAGCCAGAATCGCCGACCCAGGTGCAGTACCAGAAGGCTCAACTGTCACGCTTGACGGCAGTAGCTCTACCGACCCGGAAGGCGACCCGCTGACCTTCGGCTGGGATTTAGACGCAGATGGCGTCTTCGACGATGGCTCTGATCCGGCCGCGACGCTCAACCTTCCCGTGTCGGGCACCTACGAGGTGGCGCTCCGCGTGACTGCTGGGACCACTTCCCACGTTGCTGCGCTGACCGTGACGGCAGGGAATGTTGTCCCGTCCGTCGCACTCGGCGAGGAGCAGGTATCGTCGGATGGCTCCTTCACAGCGGCTGGATTCTTCGTGGATCCCGGCGAAGACGCTTGGGTGGCCACCGTCGACTATGGCGACGGCACAGCGCCGCAGTCGCTCGCACTCTCCGGGAAGACGTTCGAACTGGACTATAAGTACGCCCAGGCGGGCGAGTTCATCGTCACGGTCTCAGTTCGCGACGAGATCGGAGCGTCCGTCGGCCAAACCTCGACGACTGCTGCGGTTGCAGCGAACTTGCCTCCGGTGCTCACGGGCCTGGTGAGCACCTCTACAGATGAGGGAACTCCGGTCACTTTGAACGTGACGGCGAGTGATCCTGAGGGCGAGCCCGTCACTTTGACATGGTCAACGACCGAAACTGCATCCTGCATACTGACGCCCGCCGGAGAGACAGCAACGCTGCTCTGCGAAGACGACGCGACTCCGGTCGTCACTGTGGTGGCTAACGATGAGGGGCAGACGCTTGTGGGCGGGGCCGGCATGACAACTGCATCCACGGTCGTCAATGTACTTAACGTCGCCCCCACGGTTGGACCCGTGCTCAGGGATGGTTCACCGTTGACGGAGATGGCCCTCGGGTCCTCCGTCGAGCTCAGCGTGGCTATCACTGACCCGGGTGCCGACACGCATGAGTGCGAAGCCAAGTTCAATGGCGAGGTCCTGCCAGGAACAGTCGTGGGTCGAAACTGCACATTCAAGGTGCCATCGAACTCGGCCGGCACCTTCGACCTCGAGGTCACCGTGACGGACGATGACGGCGGTCAAGGAATCGCGACCGCCGAGGTGACGTTTGCTGGCGCGGTTGCGCCCACGCCTAGCGTGACTCCCACGTCAACCCCCAGCGCAACACCGTCGCCCACGCCCACGCCCAGCCAGACGCCGACAGCGACAGCGACAGCGACAGCGACAGCGACAGCGACAGCGACAGCGACAAGCATCCCGACCAGCTCTTCCAGTGTGGAGCCGTCTCAGTCGTCGTCATCCGAACCGTCTCCTCCGGCATCACCGCTCCCTGAAACGGCGTCCGCAAGTCCTTCGGCTCCGGCTTCTCCCCCGGCTCCGACTGCCAATCCGGATGGACTCGCGACTACAGGACAGGATGTCCCTGCGGGGCTGATCTGGGCCCTGCTGCTAACCGTGCTGCTGGGCGGAGTTCTTATCGTTGGCGGAACTCGGAGGCGCAGGTCTGCTCCAGAGGAGTAACGGGCGTGAGGCCCAACGTCCTGCGATGGGCTGACAGTTGACCCGACAATCCGAGCTGTGACACGAGAGGCCCGCGGCCCGCCGTACCGAGATCCATTGGATACTCGGTACCGCAGGCCGCGGGCCTCGCGTGAGAGGTGCTGCTAGCTGTTCGCCTTCGCGGAGCGCTTGCGGAGCACGAGCGCCGTCGCGCCGGCGACGAGCAGGGCGAGCGCGGCGATCAGGCCGGTGCCGATGTTCTCAGCGCCGGTGGTTGCGAGAGCGTCAGATCCGTTGCCTGCCGTGCTGCCGCCGGCGGCCGGGGCCCTCGTCGACGGGACGGGTGCGGTAGTGGCGGATGCGGTGGGCTCGGCCGTCGCAGTGGCGGTCGGCTCTGCAGTCGGGACGGGCGTCACGGGCGGCTCCGTTGTGCCGGGCGTCGACGGTTCGGGCTGCTCGGCTCCCACATCCACGATGTTGATCGTTCCGTCTGCGTTGACCTGCACCACTGCGGCCATGGCGGCCGCGAGGTTGAGGCGCTGCCAGCTGCCTTCGGTGCCCTCATCGAGGGGGTAGCCGGAGTCGATGGCGGTGAGCTCGAGCACCTGTCGGCGTTGCTCCGGCGTCAAGTCGGGGTGGCTCGTGATGAGCAGCGACTCCGCGTTGGCGGGGATCGTGACGGCGTCTCCGGATGCTGCGATCTGCGGGAACGCGTACGACATGCGCTCCTCGTAGACGGCCAGCGCATCCTCGTCAGACAGGTATGGGCTGTCGGCGGCGATGCAGTCGGCGAGTGCTGCACCGCATCCCGCTTCGAGCACGCCTCGCAGCTCAGCCTCGGCCTCGGCGAAGAGCTCGCGGAACGCGGGGTCGCTCATGCGGCGCTCGACGATATGCTGACCCATCATGCGGCCGCTCATGACGTCGAGCGGATAGTGGGCGGCCATGACGATGCGGTTATTGCCGGCCTCGGCGGTGCGGGCGAGTATCTGCGGGGCCAGCTCGGGCAGCATCACCGAGAGCGAGGTGCCCTGCCAGTACGCCTGCGAGGTGTGACCGCTCGGGTAGGCGCCACTCGTGGAGTCCCAGGCGTCGCCGCCGTCCTTGTCGCGGTACTGGAGCAGCTCGGGGAAGCGGATGTACGGGCGGTCGTAGTCGAAGTAGTTCTTCGACGGGTTCGACGACGAGTAGTAGCCGACGAGGCCGCCGCTCTTCGCGAGGAGCGCGTCGATCTTCGGCAGCTCGCCCGCGAGGCGCGCCTCCGTGTAGATGGCGCCGAGGTTCTCGCCGAGGCCGTCGGCCATGGAGACGGACATGTCGTCGTACTGGTCGACGATCGCGCGCTCGACCTGCTCGGGGGTCGCCGAGTTGTTGATGTCGACGGTCTGGCTGTCGTTGAGCGCGATGATGTCGGCACGGTCGGTGACGAGCCACGAGAACTGGTCCATGATCGGCACGTAGTCGTAGTCGGCGTTCGACGGGTAGTCGAAGGCGAGCTGGTCGTCGGTGAACGGTTCGGCGGCGGATGCTGCTCCCGCGCCGAAGCCGGAGAGCATCACCCCCAGCCCGGTCGTGACAGCGATGGTGGAAGCGAGGCGTCGTCGTGACGTCGTGATGCGCATGCGGGGTTCGGCCTAACGGTCGGGGGATGAACCCCGCGAGCGTAGGGACCCGGGGAAATCGTGCGGTGTCCGTTAGGTGGACGGATAGTGAACTGGGTTGGCCGGCGCGAGTCCGTGGGCTACGTCGCCGACTTGTTCTGATCTTCATGCATGCGCATAATTGGGGGTCGGCGACGGCCACAGACTTGAGCCGACAGGTCCGCATCTGCCCAGATGGACCTGAAACCGCCCCACTCCATCGGAGTAGGGCGGCTTCGTCCACACACCACCGCCCCTCGACGGGCATCTCTGCCGTCCGCGATCCTCGCCCATTCTCGTCGCACTCAAGCGTCAACGGTCGAACTCCTCCTTCTATCCAGATTTTGCGCCCCAACTCCCCGGGTGTTTGCATTCCAATATGGAGAATCCAGCGCGGTCCGAGATATCGCTATAGGCTCCCGCGAGCCCCTTATCTCAGGAGAAGACGTGACTGCAGGCCGTACAATTCTCGATCGCAAGCCACGGCTCAGGCGTACCGCTCCGCCACGCCGACCAACGTTCCGGCGCGACGTGCAAGGCCTTCGAGCTCTTGCCGTGCTTTTCGTCATCGCCGACCACCTCTTCGGGTGGCCACACGGTGGTTTCGTGGGCGTCGACATCTTCTTCGTCATTAGTGGATTCTTGATCACGGGACTCTTGATCCGCGAATTCGAGTTGACGGGCAAGATCAGCTTCTCCAATTTCTACAAGAGGCGCGTCAAACGCATCCTTCCAGCTTCTGCACTGGTACTAGCCGTGACAGTTGGAGCCTCATTCCTGCTTCTCAACGCAACACGCGCTTGGTCTGTCTTCTGGGATGGCGTCTGGGCGACACTCTTCGTCGCGAACTGGCGCTTCGCCTCCTCTGGCACCGACTATTTCCAAGCGGATGGCCCGGTCTCACCCTTGCAGCACTTCTGGTCTCTTGCCGTCGAAGAGCAGTACTACTTTGTCTGGCCCTGGGTCATGCTCGCGGTGCTTGCAATCGTCGCTCGCAAATCGAGCAAGCATGCGCGACTTGCGGCGGGCATTGCCATCGCTTTGATCAGCGCAGCGTCGTTCGCCTGGGCGTTACTCGAGACCCAGACCTCGCCAACGGTGGCCTACTTCTCGACGATCACTCGCACCTGGGAACTCGGCTTCGGAGCTCTACTGGCGATCGCTTCACCACTGCTGCTGCGAATCCCCCACGTGCTACGCCCCATCCTCGCGTGGGGCGGCATCCTGATCATGCTCTGGTCGCTGTTTTTCGTAACTGAAGGGCCGGCTTTCCCGGCGCCCGCTGCGGCAATCCCCGTGCTCGGCGTCAGCCTTGTGTTGCTGGCTGGCGTCGGCGGAGATCAGCGTTTCCTCGCTCCACTCACTAACCGCGTGTCGGGCTATATCGGGAACATCTCCTACAGCCTCTACCTGTGGCATTTCCCCGTCATTGTTCTAATCCTTCCTCTCCTGCCGTTCGGGCCGGTATGGAATGAAGTAGCGTCACTTCTCATCGTCGGAGCAGTCTCCATAGCCGCATACCACATGTGGGAGGACACGGTTCGTCGGTCACCGTGGCTCGATGGCAAGCGTGCTTGGGCAGGCTACAAGCTGCCGAGTTGGTGGAAGTATGCGGGGGTTGCAACGATGGCCGCGGCCACGGCCGTGCTGGTGGCGGTAGCTATGTCGGTAACAGCACCACGGACAAACTCGACCGATGTAGTAGCACAACTGCAGGGCACGCAGGACGGTCCAACCTATGAGCTGCCCAGCGACCTCGGCCCAGAGGCAACCAATATCCAGACGGCAATCGCAGCATCTGTTGCACTCAGCGCTTGGCCGGAAACGTCACCAACCATCGACGAGACTCTCGCTACTGACCCATATCTGCCTGGTACGGCCGGCTGTGGTCTCGCCGGTGCTGACCTGTCCGCCTGTTTCATCGGCAACGGTTCAAAGCAGATCCTGCTTGTCGGCGACTCAATCGCTATGAAGTGGCCGGCGGCTCTAGTTGACATCGCCGAGAGAGCGGACGCAAAGATCCAGATCGCAGCAATGTACGGCTGCCCGATGGTCGACGTGGCGCTCGCGCACACCGACCCGGCGCTTCAGCAAGGATGCATCGAACGTCGCGAAGAAGTGAAACAGCTAGTGGCAACGACCGCGCCGGAATATGTCATCTATGCGAATACGGCCGTATTGCCGAATGGGATCGACGGCTCAACTCTGAGTGTCGAGCACTGGTCAACCGCTCTCTCCCAGATGCTCAGTGTGGTTCGCGGCACTGAGGGCACAATCGTCCTAGGGGCTCCGCCTGCAGACAAAGACCTCGAGGCGTGCTACACACCCCGGTCAAAGCCGCTGGACTGCACGAGCTTTGTCTCGCAATCCTGGCTAGCCGTGACGGCGGCCGAGGCCGAAGCCACAGTCCAAGCAGGAGCGACCTACGCACCCACCGCGCAGTTCTTCTGCAACGCGGACGGGATTTGCCCACCGATCGTTGGTCAGGTTGTTGTGAAGCGCGACCTCACTCACACAACCCTTGCGTACGCTCAGAAGCTTCAGGCAGCTTTCTCGGAAATCCTGGGCGGCGTCATCCTCTAGGACCGCGGGCCGGATGGCAACCTTCGCCTAGAGCCCAGCGGCGTAGTTTTTGAGCCATGGACGAAGCTCCGGCCCCAGCTTCGGGTCTTGGCTTGCAATTTCAACAGTCGCCTTGATGTACTCGAGCTTGTTGCCGGTGTCGTACCGTCGGCCGTCGTAGACGACTCCGACCACTCCCCCGAAAGCCTCGGGGTCACCAGCGAGCACCTCGAGGGCGTCGGTGAGCTGAATCTCGCCGCCGCGTCCGGGCGCCGTGCGCTCAAGCACGTCGAACACCTCTGGGCGAAGCAGGTAACGGCCGATGACCGCGAGGTTCGACGGTGCGTCGTCTCGGGCTGGCTTCTCCACGAGGCCGGTGAGCTGGATCGTGTCTGGCCCAGTGACTCCTTGTTCGCGCGGGATGCTCGTGTCGTAGGAAGCGACGCCGTAGGCCGAGATCTGGTCGAGGTCGATCTCCTGCAGAGCAACGATGCTGGCACCGGTCTGCTCGTGGACCTCGATCATTCGCTTGAGGAGGGAGCCGCCCGTCGACATGATGTCGTCTCCAAGGAGAACCGCGAAGGCCTCATGCCCAACATGTTGCCTGGCGCGTAGCACCGCATGCCCCAGACCTAGGGGGTCGCCCTGACGGAGGTAGTGAACGTCAGCGAGGTTGCTTGCGGCGGTAACGCGCGCGAGCTTCTCGTGCTCACCGCGTGCCTCAAGCATGTCCTCAAGTTCGGCCACTCGGTCGAAATGGTTCTCAAGCGAGACTTTGTGACGCCCAGTGATCATGAGGACGTCATGCAGTCCAGCTTCGACAGCCTCTTCCACCACGTACTGGATGGCTGGCCGGTCTACGACCGGCAACATCTCCTTCGGGATGGCTTTCGTGGCGGGCAGAAAACGTGTGCCGAGGCCCGCCGCGGGAATGACGGCCTTGGTGATGGAAGCGCGCATGCCCACAACTGTATTCGGTCGAGTTAACGTCTGGGTTTCGTGTACCCGCGCGATAGTCCCATGCAGATCTCCAATAGGCTCTTCTCATGCTAATCCTTGCCCCCCGAATCGAACGCTCCGGAACGCTCAGCGCGAAGGCGGGTGCGTAGCCGTGAAGGGAATCATTCTCGCTGGCGGGTCTGGCACGCGTCTGTGGCCGATCACCAAGGGCATCTCGAAGCAGCTCATGCCCATCTACGACAAGCCGATGATCTACTACCCGCTGTCGACGCTCATGATGGCGGACATCCGCGAGGTGCTGATCATCACGACCCCCGAGTACAACGACCAGTTCCGGGCCTTGCTCGGCGACGGCTCGCAGTTCGGGATGCGCATCGAGTACGCCGTGCAGCCCTCCCCGGACGGGCTCGCTCAGGCGTTCATCATCGGTGAGGAGTTCATCGGGGACGACTCGGTCGCGTTGGTGCTCGGCGACAACATCTTCCACGGATCGGGCCTCGGCTCGTCGCTGCGCGGCAACAACGTGCTCGACGGTGGCCTGATCTTCGCGTACCACGTGTCGAACCCGGTCGCGTATGGCGTCGTTGAGTTCGACGAGGACAACAAGGCGGTGTCGATCGAGGAGAAGCCGGAGGTGCCGAAGTCGAACTACGCGGTGCCCGGCCTCTACTTCTACGACAACGACGTTGTCGAGATCGCGAAGAGCGTCGAGCCTTCAGCTCGCGGCGAGCTGGAGATCTCGAGCGTCAACTCGGCGTACCTGGACGCGGGCAAGCTCCAGGTGCAGGTCCTCGACCGTGGCACGGCGTGGCTCGACACGGGCACGTTCGAGTCGATGATGCAGGCGAGCGAGTACGTGCGCGTCATCGAGGACCGTCAGGGCTTCAAGATCGGCTGCATCGAGGAGATCGCCTGGCGTGCCGGGTGGATCAACGACCTCGAGTTCGCGAACCTCGCGAAGCCGCTCCAGAAGAGCGGATACGGACGCTACATGCAGGGACTCCTCGCGTAGCCGGGCGCATGGTACGCGGGGTGCGCCAGGACTCACCCAAGGACGTGATAGGCGAAACGAAGCAGCTCGGGACCTCGAGGCTCCTGCGCGCAGCTCAAGGTGAACCCGGTCTCTGAGGCTTCGACGTATGCCTGAACCATAGCTGCGGCGGCGTTCAGCGGCGTCATAGTCACCACAGGGGCGACCGAGAATTTTCGAGTGAATTGGACAGCCACTTGGCCCCCGTTCGCCGGACTAGCGCTGACCTGGAATTCGAGGACGCCTTTGACATCGTCCCCAACAATTGAAGCGTTGGAAGTAGCAGGGCTGAGGGTGCGAACAGCCGCGGTTCGCCCATCGGAACAGACATGCCCACTCACGACTTGGTCGCCAAGGACTACGAATGGCATGCGCGTCGCCCGAGCATCACCGACGACCTCGGTGCCGTCTTCCCAGCTCGAGGGGTTCAACCAAGCACCTGCGCCATAGCCTGCATCGATCCGTATCGCCGTCTCCGTGTACCGAGTCAGAGCCGTGCCGTTCAACCAGAAAGAATCGCCGGCTAGGAGATGAATCAGCCCAGCGGACACGTTGCGTTCCCCCTGGCCAACGAGCGCGCCGCCCATGATCCGAACTCCCCCGGCATCCGGCTTCACGAGAGTCACTTGGTCGTGCTCGATTAGGAAACCAGGGCCGCCGAAAATCATGGGCGAGACGAAATCCACGCCTTGGACGTTGAAAATTCGAACCAGCGGCAACCGGTTTCCCGGCTTGGAGACGGAGTCCTCCGGTGATTCGATGTGTAGTCCATAAAAGCGCACCCACTGCACTTGCGCCCCGGTCGCGCCCGTACCTCCGATACTCAAGGCGGTTTCCGGCGCTCTCTCAATATGCAAGTTATAGATGTCCTGGTTGTTAGTATGCGAAGCCGAGCCAACACCATCAACGGACCGGATTCGCACCGCGGGCGAAGAATCCGTGCCGCAGTTGTCTACCCAAATATCTCGCATTACGCCGTTATTTGCCCTCGCAATCTCGAGACCAACGTCATTGACGCCGATCACGCGTACCGCGCAGATATTGCCCTCGAAAGCCTCCGTGCGAAGCCCAACACCCGACATCCCACGTCCGTCTATCGTTAGTCCGCGGATACTGGCACCTGCGCCAACAAGGTCGACAACAGGCCGAACCCCATCGGACCCTTGGGGCCTGCGCAGTTGCACGCCTCCGTAGGCATCGTCGCCCGGGCTTGTAGCTCCGAAGCGAGCCCCATCACCAGCCCAGCCTTCGATGGCTGTCTTTGCGGGAAGTTGCAAACCCTCGCAGACGTAGGTCCCGGGGCGAAGCCGAACCACGTCGCTATTTCGGGAGGCCGCATTGATCTTCTCTTGTATGTACGAGGTCGAGTTTGACTCGCCCACAAATGCGAGCTTCCCAACCGCTTCCTCGAACGGTACCTGCGAGATCGGCATTTTCCCGTCGATCTGAAGCTCGGCGACGCCCCCAGGGACTCCCTTTTGACTTTGCGGAACCTCTCCGACATCTTTGCTTGAGATCTGCACGAGTCGAGCAGCTTCCAGAACCGAAGCTGTGGCCAGACCGCCCAACGCTGCAGCGCTCAGCAAGACTGCTCGACGTCCGTCAACTCCTGGCTCAGGAACGGACTTCTGACGTGTCTTCTTCCGAGAAGGGCGAGGGTTCTCGTGAGAAGAATCGGACGCTTTCGCCTCTGCCGCGTCCCCCATCAGGTGTTGAGGACTCCTTGCGCGGCGGCGTCTTCGAGTGCATCGAGCCAGGGCCGCATGGGTGGAACCCCCGCGTTCGTCCAGGCGTCGTGGCC
>NZ_PSTQ01000009.1 GCF_002931075.1 Pseudoclavibacter sp. AY1F1
CTCCTCCTCTTCGCCGCAGCCATCGCGCTCATCTGGGCGAACTCGCCGTGGCGCGGGCGGGGCGGGTCAGAAGCCGGCGCGGAATCAGAGGCCGCGGGTGAGGACCTCGTCGAGGGCAGCGACGAAGGTATCGGCGCTTTCCTTCGTGAAGCAGAGCGGAGGCTTCACCTTGAGCACGTTGCCGCGGTCGCCAGTGGGCTGTACGACGATGCCGAGGGCGAGCATCCGGTCGCAGAGCGCTCGGGTCTCGGTGTCGGCGGGCTCTAAGGTCTCGCGGTCGCGCACCAGCTCGATACCCTGGTAGAGCCCGCGCCCGTGGACGGCGCCGATGAGCGGCTGGCGATCCGCGAGGGCGAGCAGCTGCTCGCGCAGGTAACCGCCGATCTCGCGGGCGTTCTCCTGCAGTCTGTCGTCGCGCATGATGTCGAGCACGGTGACGCCGAGCCTCGCGCTGAGTGTGGAGCCGCCAGCGGAGGAGAAGAAGGTGCCTTGGTCGGCGAGTGCTTGCGCGATCTCGGACCTCGTGATGACGGCGCCAAGCGGATGCCCGTTGCCCATGGCCTTTGCGACCGTCACGACGTCGGGCACAATCGCCTCGCCGCCCGGCCCGGAGTGCTGCTCGAAGCCCCAGAACACGTCACCCTGGCGCCCATAGCCGACCTGCACCTCGTCGGAGATGACAGCTCCCCCTCCGGCACGGACCGCGTCGTAGACCGCGGCCAGGTAGCCGGCGGGCACCTCGATGGCGCCCGCGTTGCCGTTGCGTGGCTCGGCGATGAACGTGCCGACGGGTGTGCCGGCGGCGGCGAGGCGCTCGATCTCGGCGACCGCATCCGCCGCGTAGCGCTGGCCTGCTTCATCGCCGCGGTGGGTGCCGCGGTAGGCGTTGGGCGCGTCGAAGGCGTGCACCCATGGGGCGCGCAGCTCGGCGGCGAGCGGGTTGTCCGAGGTGGACGTCGAGATGGCGTCTGCCGCGTACGACCAGCCGTGGTAAGACTCCTCAACGCAGGCGACCTCGTCCCGCCCCGTGAACGCCTTCGTGAGCCGGAGCGCGAGGTCAACCGCCTCGGTGCCGCTGTTCACGAGCAGCACGGTGTCGAAGCTGTCGGGCAGCGTCTCGAGGAGGCGCTCGCTGAACTCGACGACCGACGCGTAGTTGAAGCGCGAGTTGGTGTTGAGCCTGCGCCACTGCTGCGCGACAGCGTCGGCGAGCACGGGATGCCCGTGGCCGAGGGCCGTCACGTTGTTGACCATGTCGAGGTAGTGGCGTCCATCCGTGTCGATGAGTGTCTCGCGCCAGCCCCGCTCGAACTGCGGCGGATGCGCGTAGTAGTGGCCCTGCAGGGGCGCGTAGGCGTCGAGTCGCGCACGCAGCGTCTCGTCGGCAAGGGCCCGGGCTTCGCCCTCGCGTCCCTCTCCCGGCGCGAGGCCGATGAGCTCGCTCGGGTCGCCCACCACGGCGAGCCAGGCCGGGAACTCCTCGGCCGTTACGAAGCGCGGCACGGGCGCAGCAGCCGCATCCAGTGCTGACGCCTCGCCGAGCTGGAGGGAGACATGCGCCCAGCCGGCGATCTCGGCGAAGGGTTGGCCCGCTTCGACGCGAGTGGGAACTGCGGAGTTTTCCCCTTCAGGAGAGTGACCCTCGATGAGCCCACGGGCTCCGGCGATGACAAGCGTGCGCGTGCCATCCGTCAACGTGACGTTCCCCTCGGCCGCCGACACGAGCCCGCCGAAGGGGGCGGTGAGCGCGAGGTCGCTTGTGCTGTACAGCTCAACCCCCGTGGCGATGTTGACGGGGGCATCGTGGGTGACGCCGATCGACCGCGTGAGCCTGGCCTCGCCGAAGCGAGTCACCGCGACCCCGTTGCTCCGCGCGGCGAGGAGGAGCAGCTGCGCTTCGGCCTCGGCCCCTTCCTCACCGAGCCACGAGCCGTCGCGCAACGCCGTGCTCGTGTAGTCGAGCGTGATGACGCGGGCGCGACGTGCGAGCTCGGCGTCGAGCAGAGTCGCACCATCTGCCGGTGCCGCGTCGGGGCCCGGGGCGACCGCCCGGCCGAGCGCCTGCCGGATGGCGGCCGTCGCGACGCGGGAATCGAGGGCGGCAGGAACGGCGAAGATGGTCCACTCGCGTTCGAGTGCCTCTTCGGCGTAGTCGTTTCCTTCGTCGATGGCGACCTGCTGGAGGCCGCTGACGACCAGCGTGGCGCCCCGGAGCACGATGAGCGGCCAGAGCGCGTCGATCTCGGCGTCGGTGAGCGACACAACCTCGTCGAAGGCGCGGATGAGCGGAAGGACTGCAAGCGGTCGGGCGGGGTCGTGGTGGAACACGGCCGTGCAGGCGACGGCCAGCTCGGCGATGCGCCACCCCGTTCCCACGTCGCCGAAGTCGATGATGCCCGAGAGCTCGGGGCGGCCGAGCTCACCGGCGATCGCGACGAGGTTGTCATCGGTGAGGTCGCCGTGGATGGCCTGCAGCGGCAGAGAGCTCTTGAGGGGAGCCAGCGATGCGGCGACGTCCTCGAGCGCGCCGAGCACGAAGGCCTGCCGCTCGGGCTCCAGCACGTAGCCGATGAGCTCCTCGACGAGCTGCTCACCGACCCGAAGGTCCCACTGCAGCTCGCGGCCGAGTCCCGGATGCTCGAAACCGGCGAGCGTCGCGGCGACCTGGCCGACGAGCGCGCCCATCGCCGCGATCGTGTCGGTGGAGAAGTGCTCGAAGTCGATGAGCGGCGTGCCCTCGACGAATGTCAGCAGGCGGATACTGTGCGGTGCACCGTCGACGTCGGCCGTCTCGATGTCGCGGCCGTGGAGGCTCTGAAGCGGAGCCGGTGACGGGTGGCCCGCCGCGTGCATCCGACGCATCGCCTCGTTCTGCGCCTCGATCTCGTCGCGACGAACGGCACGGTTGCTGATCTTGAACAGGACGCGACGGTTCGGCGCGTCCGGGAGCGAGCCCGGTTCGGTGAACAAGAAGTTGCGGTCCTGCTGGCTGCCGAGCTCGCGCACCTCACCGGAGACGCCGAACAGCTCGCCCGCGAGGCGACGCACCTCCTCGATCGTGATGTTCGGGCGCGGCAGACCTTCCGCGAACGTTGGAAGACCCTCTGCGATTTCGGACATGACTACTCCCCTTCGAGTCGCCGACCAGAGACCGGTCGAACCGAGGCAATGCTAACGGCGGCCACCGACGCTGCGGCCCGGGCCGATCTGCGGACCAAGCACGCGTATCGTCGCGGCGTCCGTCACGCTCAAGCGTGGCTCCGTGCGATCTTCTGCGCCTCGTGCTGAGAAAGTTGGTCGTCGCCCGTCTCGCTGGAGAGCCTGCCGGATGGGAGGAGCAGCGCCGCGGCGAACCCTGCCAGGTACACGATCGAAAGGCCGACGAAGATCGGTGAGAAGACGTCCCGGTAGATCGCTGCGATGGTCGCTTGGAAAGCGGGTTCGCTCGCATGCACGGCCGCGGGGGTGAGGCCGGCTGCGTCGACGCCCAGCGGCAGCATGGCAATGACGCCGACTCCGATAACGCCGCCGATGACGGCGGTCGTAACGGTCGTGCCGACCTGCCCGACGATGCTGACGGAGGCGGTCACGGCCCCGGTCGCGCTCTTGGGCGCCGCGCTCTGCACGACCGCGATCATCAGGCTCATGAACGAGCCGGAGCCGAGTCCCACCACGAACATGACGACCATCGGCGTCCAGAGCGGCAGTCCGACGGGCAGCAGCGACATAGTGAACAACCCGGCCGCGCCCAGAGCGGTCCCGATGATCGGGAAGATCCGGTATCTGCCGGTCTTGCTCGCGAGGAATCCAACGAGCAGGTTGCTGACGAGCATTCCCATGACGGTCGCGATCGGGACGAGCCCGGAGACGGTGGCTGAGGTTCCGTAGGCCATCTGCACGTAGGTGGGCAGGTAGGCGGTGATGGAGATAAGCCCCACCCCGTTGACCGCGGCGATGAGGGTGCCGACGGACACCGTCCGGTTCTTGAAGATGGCGAGCGGCACGAGCGGGTTCTCGGCTCGGACTTCAGCCCAGAAGAAGAGAGTGAAGGCAGCGAGTGCGAGCGCGAACGCGGAAAGGGCTGACGCGAGGAGCTGCCCATCCGAGACCCAAGTCACACCGAGCACGAGCGCGACAAGCGCGATGGTGAAGGCGACAGCGCCGAGCGTGTCGAACCGCAGCATCGATGTTCGGGGGATGCTCGGGATGGCGCAGAGCGCGAGGATGAGAGCAATGATGCCGACCGGGAGATTGATCCAGAACAGCCACTGCCAGCCCCAGTTGTCTGCGATCAGGCCGCCGAGAAAGGGGCCAACCAGGATCGCGACCGGGAAGGCGGCTCCGATGATGGCCATGTACTTCGGGCGAGCCCTGGGGCTCGTGACCTGCGCGACGATCGTCTGCGACATGAGCTGCAGGCCCGCAGAGCTCATTCCCTGGAAGACCCTAGCCGCGATGAGCAGCCCCATGTTGGGCGCGAATCCGCACGCGAGTGAGGCGATAAGGAAGAGGATGAGCGAAGCGATGAAGACGGAGCGGGCGCCCATGATGTCGCCGAGCTTTCCGATGACGGGCAGCAGCACCGTACTTGCGAGCGTGTAGCTGACGACGACCCAGCCCATCTCCTCGAGCGCATTGAGCTCGCCTGCAATGGTCGCGAGCGATGTGGAGACGACGGTGTGGTCGAGGGCACCGAGGAAGGTGACGGTGAGGAGTGAGGCGACGAGGAGCCGGAGCCGTGTTGGGGAGAGTGACATGTGTGTGAGCCCGAACGATCGGACGATCTGCGCGACATCGTGTGCACCTGCCGCTGCTGTGCGACGGCGACGGGCCCGCTGAGCCCCACGCAGGTCCCAAACTACGCTGACTTATGTGGAAAATCTACTTAAGATGCTCGGACCCCCGTCGCCGCGACCGAAGGTCCGATAAAGTTCTGGAATGAGAGAGTCGACGCTACGATTCGGCGCGCAGACCGACGAGGTCACCAGCCTTCTCCGAGTGGTCAACCTCGTGAGAACGCGACAGGCTGTGACGCGACCCCAGATCGGCACGGCGACCGGCCTCGGTCGGGGAGTCGTCACCCAGAGGGTCGAGCAGGCCATCGACATGGGCTACGTCGTCGAAGGCGAAGTCGGGCCCTCCTCGGGCGGACGCGCCCCACGGACACTCCGATTCAACAGCGAACGCGGCCTCATCGTGACGTGCGCCATCGGAGCCCTGCACCTCCACGTCGGACTCTCGCACCTCGAGGGCGACGTGACCGCCCACGCGCATCTCGACTGGGACATCGCACGCGGCCCAGCAGCGACGCTGGACGTGGCCCTGGAGCTCATCGAGCAGCTGCTCGCAGAGGAACGCGCGCGAACAGGTACGGAGACACAGGTCTGGGGCATCGCGGTCGGCATTCCCGGCCCGGTCGACTTCAATTCCGGACGACCGGTCGCGCCGCCGATCATGCCGGGTTGGAACGGCTTCGACTTCCGCCGGCGCTTCAAGCAGCACTTTGACGCCCCCGTCTGGGTGGACAAGGACGTCAACCTTCTCGCGATCAACGAGCGCACCAATCGCCAACTCCCCGATATCGACCTGATCTATTGCAAGGTCGGCTCTGGAATCGGCGCTGGCCTGGTCTCTCGCGGCCGGATCCACCGCGGTGCCAACGGGACGGCAGGCGACCTCGCCCATGTGAGACTCGCGGGGTCGGAGATCGCGTGCCGCTGCGGCAAGCTGGGGTGCGTCGAGGCCGTCGCGGGCGGCTGGGCGCTCGTCAGGGATGCGAAGCTCGCGATCGAGGAGGGGGCAACCGGGATCCTCGCGTCGCGCGTCACCGCTGGGGTTCCGCTGATTCCAGAGCTCATCGCCGTGGCCGCCGAGGACGGTGACGCACTCGCGATACAGCTCACCCAGCGGTCCGCGCGGGTCATCGGCGAGGCTCTCTCCGGCATGGTGAATATGTTCAACCCGAAGGTGATCGTCATCGGAGGTGCGCTCGCGTCCGCTGGGGAGATCTTCCTCGCCGAGGTGAGACACCGCGTGTATGAGCAGTCTGCGCCGCTCGCGACCCGCGATCTCAACGTGATGGTGTCGGTCGGGGACGTCAGGGAGCCACTTCGGGGAGGAGCCGCGTTGGTTCGCGAGCAACTCTTCGACGAGACGTTCCCACGATGGTTCGCTAACGGCCGCCCCGAGATCTCGGCATTCGAGTCGGAGCACTGACCAACCCCCGGGGGAACACACCGCTCAGTACATCCTTGACATATGTCCATTTCGCACATAACTTTGCGAGTCAATCCCCAAGCCGGTCCGGCCAACCTCCGAAGACTCGCCCGCGACTACGACGTGCACGTGCACGTGCACGTGCACCAGCGAAGGTGCAGGGCAACTTCGACTGAAAAGGATGACGCCCCATGAGAAGCCCGAGCGCCGGCAAGTTCCGGAACCCCATCCTCGACGGCGATCGGCCCGACCCGACCGTCATCAAAAGCGGTGACGACTACTGGATGACTTACTCCTCCTTCGACTCAGCCCCAGGCATCCCGATCTACCACTCCACAGATCTCGTGAACTGGACGCACCGGGGAAGCGCCCTGCAAGATCCCCCCGGGGTGGTCTTCGCTATGGACATCGCCGAAGTCGATGGCCACTTCTACATCTACATCCCGTTCATCCCGGCGCCGTGGTCGACGACGATCACCGACGCGTCGATATTCGTCATCCACGCTCCGACGATGACCGGGCCATGGAGCGACCCCATCGATCTGCACATACGCGGAGCGATCGACCCTGGGCACGCGATCGGTGAGGACGGGAAGCGGTACCTCTTCGTCAACGGCGTAAGGAAGATCCAGCTCACCGACGACGGGCTGGCGACCGTCGGGGATCTTGAGCACGCCTACGACGGCTGGCAGTACCCCGACGAGTGGATCACCGAGGCGTACGCCCTCGAAGGCCCGAAGATCCTCCGTCGCAATGGCTGGTTCTACCTCGTGAGCGCTGTTGGAGGAACTGGCGGCCCGTCTACGGGTCACATGGTGATCGTCGCCCGCTCTCGATCCATCGAGGGCGTCTGGGAGAACTCCCCGAGCAATCCAGTTGCGCGCACGACGGACCCCTCCGAAGCATGGTGGTCGCGGGGCCACGCGACGCTCATCGAGGGACCGCGAGGCGATTGGTGGATGCTGTCCCACGGCTACGAGAACGGCTATCGCACGCTGGGCAGACAGCTTCTTCTCGAGCCCATCGCCTGGACAGACGATGACTGGCCCGTTGCATTCGCTCAGGACATCTCGGTGGAACTGGACGCTCCCGACCGATCCTGCATACAGGCACCCGGTTCTACCGGGGCCGAACCCCACACGGAGTTCGAGCTCGGCGACCGCTGGACCTTCTACGGACAGACACCTGGCGACGGCTCCCGGCTCACCGTGGGGCAGGATTCACTGGAGGTCGTCGGCAAGGGCGACAGCGTGGCGGATTCATCACCGCTCGTTCGAACGGGCGGCGATCGCTCGTACGAGTTCTCTGCAGTCGTCGAGCTGGACGGTGACGCCGAAGCGGGTCTCATGCTGTTCTTCAACAATCGCCTGTTCTGTGGCCACACGATCGATGGAACGCAGATGAGCACGTACTCGGGTGGCGTGAAGAGCCACTGGCGCGAGCCCATCCCCTCAACCCGGCGCATCCATCTCAAGCTGGTCAACGACCAGCACATTCTCACCAGCTGGCACAGCTTCGACGGCGAGAACTGGACGCGACACGGCGTTCGATACGAGACCTCCGGCTACCACGCGAACACGATGGGCGATCTGGTCAGCCTGCGCCCCGCTCTCGTCTCAGTGGGCACGGGGTCCGCGAAGTTCTCCGAGGTTCGCTACCAGCCGCTCTAGGACAGTCAGGGAGGTGTCCCGTCCTGAATCGAGGCCCGTGCGCACGAGATCGAACTCCTGCGCACGGGCCTCGAGGTCGCTCAGTGACGGTCGGCGCTGAGCCAGGAGACCATGCGCTCGATACTGGCAGCGGCCCCGACTTGGGTGGGGCCATCAAGGTGGCCATGAGCAGTCCTCGGCTCGACGACGACCAGGGTGTCGTTCCCTGCTGCTGCGAGTTCGGAAGCGAAGCGCTGACCGGGTGCACGAGGGGAGGGTCGGAGTCGCGCCGATGGCGAATGCACCCCCCGTTCGTCCAGACGAGGCCGCGGGTTGGCGACGAGGGGAGGTAGATTCTGACGTCGAGCTCGCCATTCGGCCCCTCGATCGTCACGTTCTCAACGCGGATCTCAACCGACGTGTCGCACTCTCTCGTGTTCGTGACGCGACGCGTGTTCGCAGTCTGTGTCGTCGTAGACCAGCGTGACGGGCCCCACGACGCCCGCTGGGAGGAGTTCAGCTTGATCGTCGAACACTCGGGTCATGGGCTCGAAGAGAGAACCGGAACTGACCTGTCCTTCCGCGATGAGTCGGTTCCGCCAGGGGTTGGTGACGCGGAGTTCGACCACGTTGCGTCCCTGTCGGAGTCCGCATGCGGGAAGCTCGAAGGGCGCGGTCCACACGATGCCTGCGTCGATGCCGTTGATCGTCACCTCCGCGATATCGCTGATGTCACCGAACCGGATGCGGGCAGGGCGCCTGGTTTCTGGAACAGGATGCCCCGCTTCGGGAAGGTCGAACTCGAACCGATACTGCACCGTCCCCGAGAATCGCCGGCTTTCGTCCCCGAGCTCAGTCCAGAGGATCGGCTTGGCACTCCGGATCGGCTCAGCGCCTGGGACGGTCGTCGTCCATTCGCCCCCGACGGGGACCTCGACGAGTGCGCTCGAGGGCAGGGTTCCGTCACCGACCCCACCTGGAAGCACGAACACGGATCCGTACGGTGCGAGCGAGAGCTCAAATCCGGTTCCGTCAGAGGTGGGCCGCAGCTCACGCCTCTCGAGTGCGACCGGGTCCCACGCAACCAGGGGTCGGTCGCACCCGGGCAAGGATATGGTCGTGGCCACGGGGTCCTCGTGCGCATTGGCGAGAAAGACGAGCAGCTCGCCGTCGAGCCATCTGGCGATGCGGCGCACGCCGGTGTGGGGCACGACGAGCAGCGGGAGGAAGTGCCGACGCAGCACCTCGCCGAGGTCTCGGGTCGCGTGGACGCGGTCGCTGTGCGTCTGCCCCCAGATCTGCTCGCACAGCTTGGCGTGGCGCTTGCTGTCATCGGCAAGCGAGCGAAGTGCCGGACGCATGCCGACGACCGTGGCTCCGGCCTCAACCAGTCGCAGGACATTCTCGAGAGCCCTCGTGCTCATCCGGTCGCTTGACCCACCGAGATACAGAACACGGTAGCGGGAGCTGCCTGCGCTCAGCACGCCGTCCGCGACTTCGAGAATCCCCGACAGCGCATCGGGGCCGATGTAGTCGAAGTCGTAGTCGCGCGGGACGTGCTCGTCGAAGTGATCTCCGTAGAGCCCGGTGACGGGTGCCTCCTCGCCGATGAAGAAGGCGACGTCGACCGCTGGCCGCCCCTGGGAAAGCAGGTGCGAGCACCGCGCGAGGTAGTCGATCCATGGGCGGGCAACGTGGGCCCAGGTCTCGTTCCGCGT
This sequence comes from Pseudoclavibacter sp. AY1F1, assembly GCF_002931075.1. Classification (GTDB taxonomy): domain Bacteria; phylum Actinomycetota; class Actinomycetes; order Actinomycetales; family Microbacteriaceae; genus Pseudoclavibacter. The sequence continues at coordinate 9,584 of NZ_PSTQ01000009.1, forward strand.
GAATGCCTGGCCCAGTGATGGAGCGAGCGCCAGACCAGGGGGCGGCACCTGTGACGGCTGGTGCGGTGACGAGTGGATGCAGAATCGGGTGACGCCGAGGGTGAGCTGAAGATCGGCGACGTGCTTGAGCGACTTCGGCGAATCGCTCCACGGGTTTCGACCGGACGTGAACGCCTCCGACCCGGTGTGCGCTCGCTGATGGACGTGTGCCACCGAGGATGCGCCTTTGAGATCGGCAACGTAACTCGGGGCGGGGCCCGTCTTCGAGTCGAAGGTCCACATAGCCCCCATGGGGACGTCGGCGTGCGAGCGCATCGCGAGGTCGTCCCCGAGCTGAGGCCGCCGATCCTCGAGCGCCTCCGCGTAGTAGGTCATGCCGCGCTGGTGCGCTTCGTCGGCCAGGGTGCCGTAGTACGCATCCGCAAACACTTCAGCGATCGTTCGCCTGAAGTCGCTGAGGAACAGGTCAGTCGCGGCAACGCTTTCGACCTGGAAGCCTGCCGTGGCGAGCAGCCACGGGACGGGGTTGTAGCCGCGGAGCCGGACAAAATGCCCGACGAGGCGATCAGTGATGTTCTGCAGACCGGCTTCGATGCTGTCGCTCAAGAGCGCGTCGATCTCTGCGTCGCCGAACTGGTCGAGGTGGCGAGTGATGTAGGCCCGCACGCGTTCTGCGTCGAGTTTGTCGACTTCCAACCCAGTCGCTTCGGGGAGGGCCGGGCCGTTGGTCTGTCCGGTGAGCGACGACCCGAAGCGGATGATCCGCCACCGTCCTGCTGGCAGCGCCTCGGTCAGCCGATCCCCGCTCAGGCTTCCGCTGAGATCGATGATCGCCTCGGACGGGACGACGGCATGGGCGGCCTGCGGGTCGGTGTCGAGCACGTCGTAGTCGACTGAGGTGGCGAACCCGCTCTTGGCTTCGACGTGCGCCGGCTTTCCGGCAACGAAGAGTTCGAAGCGGTCGACGATGAACTCGCTCAGCGGCTGGAAGATGGGCGGCGGCCTGACGCCGCGCTCGAAGGCCGAGGAGACGGCGCGGATGCCGTCTGCGCTGAGCAGCAGTCGAAACGCGCGTCCGGAGACCGGCGCGAACGACGCGGTTCGAGACGGGCACTGGTTCACCGGGAACGACGTCGCATCGATGTACTCGCCGTCCTCGTCCTGCACCTGGAGCGTCGCCGCGACCGCGGGTGCCGCACCGAAACCGTGCGGGCCCGGGAGCACGATGACACACGAACGTACAGTGACGGGCTCGTCGAAATGCTGCTCGATCCAGGCCGTCGAGAACTCGTCGGGGTCGCGTTCGAGCCGAACGCTCCCGACCGGCGCCTCCATGACCCCGTCGCGGACGGAGACGGCAGAGGTCACGATGCTCTCCGGCTCGAGGGCATCGTGCGCGGGGTTGAACGGAACGGCCAGCACGAAGAGATCCTTGACATGCCCGGATCCGGGTCCGGCGTCGCTCCTCCACTTGGGAACCTCCTGGAACGGCCCCGCGACGTCGGGCAGCGGAGCGAGCTCGGCGACCGTTCCGCCGTCCACGACCGTCTGCGACCAGACGAGCTTGCGCATGGCGTCGTCCGCGCTGACCCACGGGGCGCCAGACGCGCTCCAGCCCGCCGACGTCGCCACGGTGAACTCGAGCCCCAGTCCGCGGGCAGTCGCGCTCGCTGACCCGATCGCGTCCCGCCAGCGCCCCGTCCCCGGGATGACCGGGTCCGGGACGACAAGCGGGTTTCCGAGAGCACCATCGAAGGCCTGGACTCCCCGGATCCCGACTGCGTGCAGCCAGCGCAGATCGGCGTCGATGCCGTCGGGATCGACGTTCCCGTCCATCCAGTGCCACCAGGCGCGTGGTCGCGCGTCGTCTGGCGGCTGGACGAATGCGTTCCAGAGCTCATGGTGGCGTTCAGTCATGGCGGGGTCTCTCTTGCTCACGTCGTTGAAGGTGCCTGCCGCGGCGTCCTCAGCGGACCGCTGTGATCGACTCCGTCTGCGCATCGAGGAACCTGCGCCGTTCCGCTCGTCGCCTCGCTTGCACCGCAGGGTTCGCGACCGGAGCTGCAAGTAGCAGCGCTCGCGTGTAGGCATGCCGGGGGTCCTCGATGACCGAAGTTGTCGGCCCGGTCTCGAGGATGCGCCCATCCCGCATGACGGCCACCCGCTGGCTGATGTGCTTGACGACATCGAGGTCGTGGGTGATGAAGAGCAGCGCGACGCCAGTGCGTTCGCGGATCTCGGTGAAGAGCTCCAGGACGCGTGCTTGGGTCGTCAGGTCCAGGGCGCTGACCGCCTCATCGCAGACGATCAGGCGGGGGTCCCTGCACAGCGCGCGAGCGATGGCGATTCGCTGCCGCTGACCGCCGGAGAACTCCTTCGCGTACCGGTTTCCGGAGTTCGCGGGCAACTGAACCTGGTCGAGGAGGTCGCGGACCCGCGCGTCAGCCTCGGTTCGCGTGCTGCCCGTGACGAGGAGCGGTTCGGTGAGGATGTCGTTGACCGTCATGGCGGGGTTCAGCGACGTGTACGGGTCCTGGAACACTACCTGGATATCGCGGCTCAGAGCCCGGCGCTCCTTTGGGTTGAGGTTGACGATCGATCGTCCATCGAACCGGATCTCGCCCGACGCGATCGGTGCCAGCCCGAGGACGGCGCGTCCGATGGTCGACTTCCCGGACCCGGACTCGCCGACGAGCCCGACCGTCTCACCCGGCGCGATGCGCAGATCGACTTCGTGAAGCACACGGAACTTCTTCCGCTTCCTCACCCTGCCGGGGTACTCGACGACGAGCTTCTCGATCGACAGCAGGTCTCCCTGGGTCGTCGGGGTGGGTGATTCCTGGGCGGCGTTCATGCGTTCGCTCCCTTCGAGCTTGCGATTCCGTCCACTGCAGTCGACGCGGGGTCGTCTGTCTCCCATTCCACCTGTCCGAGCGTGGATGCGAGGAGCGAGCGGGTGTACTCGTGCTGTGGCCTCGCGAAGAGTTCGTTCACCTCTGCGACCTCGACAATCTCACCAGAGCGCATTACGGCGACACGGTCGCAGATGTCGGCGACGACTCCGAAGTTGTGCGTGACGATGATCACGCCCATGCCGCGTTCCGCTTGCAGGTCGCGGATCAGCTCGAGGACGTCGGCCTGCACCGTCACATCCAGCGCTGTCGTCGGCTCGTCGGCGATGAGCAGGTCGGGGTTGCAGGAGACAGCGCCCGCGATGAGTACGCGCTGGGCCATTCCGCCGGAGATCTCGTGGGGGTACGAGCGGAAGAGCCGTTCCGGGTCGGGGATGCCCACTCGCGCGAGAAGCCGGAGCGCTTCCGCCTTCGCTTCGTTCTTTCCGAGCCCGAGGTGATGACGCATGGGTTGCGTCAGCTGGAAGCCGATCCGGAACGCGGGATCGAGATTGCTCATCGGCTCCTGCGGGATGTACCCGATCGACTTCCCGAGGAGCGAGGCCCGCTTCTTCGGGGAGAGTCCGAGCAGATCCTGCCCATTGAACGTGAGGGCGTCAGCCTGCATTCGCGCCTCGGGCGGCAGCAGCCCGAGCACCGAGAACGCGGTCTGCGACTTGCCGGAACCCGACTCGCCGACGAGCCCGAGAATCTCACCGCGCTCGAGGGCCAGCGACACCTGCTTGACGACCATGGTCTCGCCGCCGCCGGCTCGAGGGTAGGACACTCGAAGGCCTTCGACCCCGAGGAGCTGACCTGCAGGCGCCTGGGCACTGACCTTCGACCGCTTGGGAGTCGAGTCGGGGGCACTGCTGGGGACGCTCTTGCTAGCTTGGCGGGCTCTGCGGGCTTTGCGGCTGGGCGCGATGGTGTGGTCAGAGAGCGCGTCCCGGATGCCGTTCCCGATGAGGGTGAACGACATGATCGTGAGGACAAGCGCGAGGCTCGGCCAGACCAGCAGCGCCGGGGCGTTGTAGATGTTCTGCGAGGCGTCCGAGAGCATGAGGCCCCAGCTCGACCGGTCGCTGGAGCCGAGCCCGAGGAAGGCAATGCCTGCCTCGATGCCGATGCCGGCGCTCGCCAGCATGGCCGCTTGGATGATCGTGGGCTTGATCACGACGGGGAGGATGTGCCTGCGCATGATGCGCGTGTCGCCCAGCCCGGAGACCTTGGCCGCGTCGACGTACAGTTCCTCGCGCACGGCGCGGACGGAACCTCGGATGAGGAGGAAGACGGAGGGAGCGATGAGCACACCGAAGACGGCGAGGGCGAGTTCGGAGCTGCGCCCGACGCGTGCGAGGACGACGAGGAGCACGACGATCGCGGGGAGCGACATGAGCGCGCCGCTGATCCAGACGCTGATGCCGTCGATCAGCCCCTGGCGGTACCCGGCGAGCAGACCGCTCGGGATGCCGATCGCCATGCTGACACCGATCACGATCGCGGCACTGATCAGGCTGGTCCGGGCGCCGTAGAGGAGGTTCGCCCAGACGTCGCGTCCCACCCCGTCTGCTCCCAGCGGGTGCTCACTGGTGAACGGTGGCGCGAGCACGTCGGCGATCTTCGCCTCGAGCGGGTCGTACGACGTCAGCAGGGGTGCGCAGATCGCCGCGAGGATGACGAGCAGGATGAACGCGGCGGACACAACGGCCGCGGGGTCGCGGAGGAGCCTTCGAAGTACCCCCGGGCGACGGTCGTCCTCTTCGCTGAGCTGCAGCGAGGCGGACGTTCCTGAGACGAGATCGGCAGTCATGAGACACGCACCTTCGGGTTGACCCATCCCTGGGCGAGATCGACAAGCAGGTTCACGATCACGACGAGCACGACCGTGATGACCACGACCCCCATGACCACCGGGAGGTCACCCCGGCTGGCGGAGATGGACGCCTGTGTCCCGATTCCCGGAAGGTTGAAGACCTTCTCAACGATGACCGACCCGGAGATCGAGACGATGAACATGAGGGAGACCGTTGTCAGGGTCGGGCCTGCCGCATTCCGCAGGGCGTGCTGGAGCAGGACGCGGGATTCGGGGATGCCTCGGCTGCGCAGCGTGCGCACGAAGTCCTGCCGCAGCACGTCGATCATGGAGCCACGGATCTGCATGGCGATCGAGGCGACGGCGCCGAGGGCAAGCGCGACAACCGGCAGGATGATCGATTCGAACCACAGCGACGGTGAAGTGAACATGCCCACGTACCCGGTTGCGGGGAGGAGACGCAGCTGCACGGCGAAGACGTATGCGAGGACGATCGCGACCAGGAAGCCAGGGATCGCCTGGACGAAGGTCGAGGAGACCTGCAGTCCACGATCAAGCGCCCCGCGGCGGAGTGCGGCCGCGACTCCGACTGCGGCGCCGAGGATGGAGGCAAGCAGGATGGAGCCGACCACCATCGAGAGCGTCGGCGGCAGCGTGAGGGCGACGATTTGGGTGACCGGCTGGTTCCCGAACCATGAGGTGCCGAGGTCCCCTTGGATGGCCGAGGTGAGCCAGTTCCAGTACTGCGCGATGACGGGCTCCGTGAGGCCAAGCTCAACGCGCTTCTGTTCGACCTGCTCCACGGTCGCAGTCGGACCGAGAATCTGCCGCGCGGGATCCGCGCCGGTCAAGTTGAGCAGGAAGAATGTGAACGTCGAGATGACGAACAACAGCAGCGCTCCCGCGCCGAGCCGGCGGAGGATGAAGATGAGCATGGTGGACTCCTGGGCTGTCGAGAGGGGATCCGGAAGGTGGTTCGGCTGCCAGTGGCCGACGCCCGGGGAGGGCGCCGGCCATCAGATTTAGCTGGCCGGCTGGATGTTCCAGATCGGCGGGAAGGTGGAGTACTTCTGCCCTTCCGCGGTCACGCCGCTGGAGAGCCCGAAGGAGTTGTCGCCCTGGATCCAGGGGGCGAACCAGGCCTGCTCGACGACGTAGGTGTTGAGTTCCTGGAACGTCTTCGCCTGCTCGTCTCCGGTCTCACCCTGCGCCTTGGTGATGAGCTCGACGATCTTCGGATCGTTCACATGGAAGGTGTTCCAGAGTGCGTCCGGGTCCAACGCGATCTGCGTCGTGTCCCAGGAGCGGTTGGCATCGAGTCGGAAGATCGCCGCGGGGTACTTCGCGCCGAGGAGGTCCGAGATGAACGTCTCACCATTGACCGGCTGGTACTCGGCAGTGATGCCGATGGCTGCGAGGGCTTCGGTGACCGCTGCCTGCTCCGACGGGTAGATCGGCGAGACGTCCGGCATCGGCAGGACGAACCCATCCGCGTAGCCCGCTTCAGCCATCAGCTCCTTGGCCTTGGTGACGTCGTAGGGGTAGCGCTCGTCCAGCTCAGGCAGGTACGCCGTGCTGTCGACGCTGAACATCTGCGCGGTCTTCGCCCCCTTGCCGTCGTAGAGCTGATCGAAGAGCGACTGGCGGTCGAGCGCGTAGTTGATTGCTTGGCGGACGCGCACGTCACCGAGCGCGGGCACAATCGTGCCTTCACGATCAAAGAGGTAGAGCCCGTTCGCGTTGTACGAGGGGAAGGAGACGACTTCCTGCCCCGACGAGGAGACCGATTCGATGTCCTTCGGTTCGACGTTCGTCACGTCGACCTGCCCCGCGCGAAGCGCGTTGAGCATCGCGTTCTTGTCGTTGAAGATCGTCGCCGTGATCTCGTCGTACGGGTACAGCTCCTGGTTCCAGTAGTCGGCGTTGCGTGTGTACACGTATTTGCTGCCGGCCTGGGTCGAGGGGCTGAGCGTGTAGGGGCCGGAACCGACCGGAGTCGTCGCGAGCGAGCCGTCTTCCAGGTGGCTGGGGCTGGCCATCATGCCGGCAGGGCCTCCGAGGCTGGGCAGGAAGGAGGGGTCCGGCGCAGACAGCTTGATGTCGACGGCGGTGGGATCGACAACCGTCACCTCTTCGATGAACCGGAGCTGGGTCGCGCTTCCGCCGGAGCCGGTCTTCGCGGACTCGAGGTTCGCTTTCACGGCCTCGCCATCGAGGGGTGTGCCGTCGGTGAACTTCACATCGTCGCGGAGCTTGAGGCTCAGCACGGTGCTGTCGTCGTTGTAGGACCATTCGGTGGCGACGTTGGCCCCCGGCTCGCCCTCGTTGTCATTGCGCAGCAGCGAGTCGTAGACGGGCTGGGTGTACCAGATCTCCGGCCCCGTGAGGAGGTCGCCGGGCTGCCAGGACTGCGGCGGTGAGACGGTTGCCAGCGACAAAGTGCCGCCAGTCGACGACCCGCCGGCGGCAGGTTGCCCCGAGCATGCGGTGGCGGCGAGCGCGATGGCTATGGCAGCGGCGGCAGCTGTCGCGAATTTTCTTCTCATGTGCGTTTCCTTCGGCTGAGGTGTTGTGCTCCGAACGTCGGCAGCTTCGCCAGGAGAGCGGTGACGCCGTTGCAGCGCCGTGGCTGCAGGCGTCACCCTCCCGCCGCGGCGACTTTGTCGCAGGAGGGAGGAAGAGACGTCGTTGTTTCTTTGTTCAGGCCCGGTGTTCGGATTCGAGTCGCGTCCAGGCCCAGACCGAGACTCGTGACGCAGAACCGCTTGCTTGCGTGTTCCGGTGCGCCTAGTCCAGACTTTAGCCCAGAATGAACATAAATAGGGTGTCGGGGGATAGCGACCGGTGATGCCCGGTATAGACAGATGTGAGGCGAGCTTCAGAGAGCCGGAGAGCGCCCTCATCGCACCGACCGTACTCGCTGCGCCGCATGAACCGCCGAGCCCAGAAGCTAGACTCGGCGGCGACCAGAACGGCACAGGCGCCGCGGGTAAGCCACCGACAGATGACGAGGACGGCAGAGCATGAGCAACGGTCAGCTGTCGCCTCAGGATGCATTCGTGCACGGTCAGCTCATCAACCTGATCCGCTCAGGACGCGCGAACACCCGGCCAGCGCTCGTCCGGGCCACGGGGCTGAGCAGGCGGATCGTCTCCGAGTGCGTCAGCCAGGCAGTCGAGACGGGCCTCGTCGACGACAGCGAGTTCGCCGTCGCGGACATCGGCCGCCCTTCACGCCTGCTCCGCTTTCGCTCCGAAGTCGGCGTCGTCTACGTCGGAGTCATCGAATCCTCGCAACTCTGGGCAGCAGTCGCCACGCTCTCCGGCAGCTTGGTCGACTCCATGCACCTGACGTGGGACGCAGCGGTCGGCCCGGTCGACACCCTGAACGCCCTCAAGCAGATGTTCGAGCAGCTCGCCGCACGAGGCCACGCCACCCCGTGGGCTATCGGCATCGGGGTCTCCGGTATCGTCGACTTCCAACGCGGACGACTCGTTTCGTCACCCCTGCTCACCGGTTGGACAGACTTCAGCATCCGCTCGTTCCTCCGCCAGCACTACGACGCACCGGTGTGGGTCGAACGCGATGTGAACGTGATGGCGCTCGGCGAGTGGCACCTGGGCAGCCCCGCGACCGAGGATGACCTCATGTACGTACTGGTCGACGAGGAAGTCGGCGCAGCAGTCGTGACGCAGGGGCAGATCCACCGCGGCCGTTCGGGCGCCACGGGCGCTATCGGGCACATGCGGGTCACCGACGACCCATCGTTCCCCTGCAGGTGCGGGCGCACGGGCTGCCTCGACGCAGTCGTGGCCGGTTGGAGCCTGGCCGAGCGCCTGTCGGCTCGAGCGTTGGAGAGCCCGTATCTCACTGCGCGCATCCAGGGCAAGGAACTGCTGACGGCCGAGGACATCGGTGATGCCGCGCGGGCCGGGGACCCTGTCGCGGCCGAAGAGGTCCGAGCGCGCATACAGTTCCTGGGCTCCGCACTCGCTCCGCATGTGAACTTCACCAACCCCGGAACGCTTGTCATCGGAGGAGGTCTGATCAGAATCGGCGACTGGACCGTCGATCTCGTCGAGCAGGCCCTCCGCGAAGGCTTGACCCCCGACGCCTTGGAGCCTCTTTCCATCAGAGCGGCATCGTTGGACTACAGGGAGGGCCTGGTGGGCAGTGCCATCCTGGCCGTCGAGCAACTCTTCGCAGCAGACACGGTAGGCCTCTGGATCGATCAGGGCTCACCGGTCGGACGGGCAGCTTCGCTCCAGGATCTCCTCGCGGGCTAGCTGTCAGGACGCCAATCGAGCTGATGACGCTCAGGACTCGAAGGCGTCCCGCCTGATGGCATCGAGGGTCTCGAACACACTGACCGTGTCCTCGAGCGTGTGCGTGGGGTGCTCGAGGAGACCGGACATCGCAGCGTCGTTGGCCGCGCGGAGCATCGGCGTGTAGCCGTGTCCCTCGCGATCCACGGTGCAGTGACGCGCTCGTGGCCCCTCGGGGCCGTAGGAGTGGACCGTGAGGCTCGACGAGAACCAGAAGCCTGGATCGATGTCGATCCAGCCCTGATCCCCGGAGATGGCCGCCGAGGAGCTGAGGAACTCCACCATGGAACTCGCCCCGTGCGCGAAGCGCCCGCCGTCGTACTCGAGCGTGAAGTGCTCGCTCAGGTCGTTGCCGTCCGCCCTGACCGTACCGTTGGCGTGCACGCGTTCCGGGGCGCCGAGCATCATGTGGCTCAGCGTGACGGGATAGATGCCCTGGTCGAGAAGCGCGCTGCCTCCCGGCTGCCAACGGCTTGAGCCATCCTGCGGGAAAGGCGCACCGAAGGATGCTTGCACGGCGCGGACCTGGCCGATCTCTCCTGACCTCACGATGTCGCCGACAAGCGCCATGAGCGGATTGAATTTCATCCACATGGCCTCCATGAGGAAGAGACCCTCGTCGCGGGCCAGTTCCGCGAGCTCACGAACCTCACGAGCATCGAGGCCCAGGGGCTTCTCGCACAGCACATGCTTGCCATGCAGCAACGCGCGCCTGGCCAGTTCGAAGTGCGTCACGTGAGGCGTGCAGAGGTACACGATGTCGATGTCCGACTCCAGCATCGCCGTGTAGTCGTCGAAGGGGTTCGGGATGTCGAAGTCGACCGCGAACCTCGTCGAACGCTCGATGCTTCTGGAGGCGACCGCTACGAGAGATGCGGACTCGACCAGATGAAGGTCATGCGCGATCTGCTTCGACACCGCGCCGGTGCCCGCTATGCCCCACCGGAGCGGTCGCCGCTCGTCTGCGCTATCCATCAGTCGGATCCGCGAACTCCAGCAGCGTGATTCTCACCGCTGTCACACCTGCCATGTCGAGCGTCACGAGACGCTCATCACCGTTCAGCAGACGTCCTCCAACCAACTCGCCCTCCTCAAGGCGGAGCTCCTGCACGCTGGATATCTCGACCGTCGCCCCCTCACGCGAGAAATCGACGATCGCGCGCTGCCCGACAGCCAGGTACTCGAGCGGTCCCGTCTGCACGACGATGCCGAAGGGACGCGAGTCGGCGAAGGAGGGGGCGTGCGCGGTCGGGAGGTTCTCGTCCGGGAGCGATGGAAGTTCCGGGAGGCGAACGCCGACATCCAAGAGCACATCGGCGAGCGTCTTCGGAGCACTCCGGACGACCACGGTGGTCGATCCGAACTGAGCTGTTGCAGAGTCGACGCCCTGGTCGAGGGCGAACCCCATGATCAGGCCGGCCCGGCGAGCATCGAGCAGTTGGGGTGCCATGCCGATGAGGTGCCGGAAGCCGGCGAACAGCTGACTCCCCGGACGGACGTCGTCGATCCCGAACGCGTGGTACCCGATCGCGTCGAACGAGCCGAAGGCACGGAATGCATCGCCCGTGATGACGCGGGCCTCCGGCACGAAGAGCGGGTTGTCCTCGGAGGCGTACTCGCGCATCACGGATTCACTGTCTGGCGTGTAGATGTCCGGTGCGAGGAAGTCGAGGTGCGGTGCAGCCGCCCGCCAGACGCCACCCATCCGGGCCGTGGGGCCACCGCTCGGGTACTGACCCGGGAGGTCCTGTCCCGGCTGAGGCCCAAGCCAGGCATTGGCGTAGGCGGGCAGGCCCTTGATGGACTTGCCCCGCTTGGCGAGTTCCCCGAGGTAGCTGGCGAAGCCCCACGCCATGAACACCTCGTCGGCGACGAGATTCTCGTCACCCCAGCGATCCTGCCAGGATGCTCCAGCCGTTCCGGGCTCGCGGAACAGCTCCACGATGTCGTCGTGGAACCCTTCGGGGTGACGTTCCACGGCCTCCACGAGAGCCGACGGCACCGGCGACTGCCACGCTTCCACAGCTACCGCAGAGCGGTCGCGGCTGACGCCGAGAAGTCCGACCTCGTTCTCCACCTGCATGATGATGACGGTGTGCTGCTCGTCGACGAGGGCAATGTGTCGCATGAGCGCCTCGTACGCCCTTGCATCTGCCTCCCTCAACCGAGGCGAGAAGACTGACAGCGTCGGCTTCGGCATCGAGCCGGGGTAGGTGAGCGGGGCTCTCATCGGCGAAGGCCCGCGGTCCGCACGCTCGAACCGGGAGGGGTCGCGGCGAACCCAGCTCGGCGCGTAGGTCGAGGTGGCGTTCTTGAACGCGCCGAACCAGATGAGCACAAGGCGGATGCCCGCCGCGCGCGCGCCTTCCAGGAGGGCATCGACAACGCTGAAGTCGAACTCTCCCTCGTTCGGCTCCACCTGGTCCCAGCCGACTGGCGCGACAACCGAATTGATGCCCGACTCTGCGAGAGCCGCCCAGACGGTCTTCATGTGAACGGGGTCGGAAGCGCTGGAGTTGCGCAGCTCTCCGCCGACGCAGAGGAACGGTGCCCCATCCACGATCAACTCTGGGTGCTTGCCTGAACGGGTGAGATGTGGAAGCTCGAACATGGGTTCTCCTTTGACTTGCGTGAGCGTTGCGGCGGTGCAACGGTGATGCGGTGGAGGGAGGAACGTCCTGGCGTTCGTCTCCGACGAGTTCGCTGCTTGGTCAGCCCTGCTTGGTGGAGAACGCCGAGTCGAACGCTGCCTCCGACGGGCGGTACGTGGAGAGCTTGCGCACGAAACCGAGCGCTTCCGGAGCGCCCACGAGGCGGTCCATGCCCGCGTCTTCCCACTCCACCGACAACGGTCCCTCGTAGCCGATCGCGTTCAGCATGCGGAAGCAGTCCTCCCACGGCACGTCCCCGTGCCCGGTGGAGATGAAGTCCCACCCCCGCCGCGGGTCAGCCCACGGCAGATGCGACGACAGGCGCCCATTCCGGCCATTGCTGAGGCGCTTCTTCGTGTCCTTGCAGTGCACGTGAAAGATGCGGTCCTGGAAGTCCCACAAGAACCCGACCGGGTCGATGTCCTGCCACACCATGTGCGACGGATCCCAGTTCAACCCGAACGACTCCCGATGCCCGATCGCCTCCAACGCGCGCTTCGTGGTCCAGTAGTCGTACGCGATCTCCGACGGATGCACCTCGTGCGCGAACCGCACCCCGACCTCCTCGAACACGTCCAGGATCGGGTTCCACCGGTCCGCGAAGTCCTGGTAGCCGGCATCCACCATCGCCTCGGTGGCGGGAGGGAACATCGCCACGTACTTCCAAATCGAGGAGCCCGTGAAGCCCGTGACGGTCTTCACGCCCAACGCCGCCGCCAACCGGGCCGTGTTCTTCAGCTCCTCCGCAGCCCGCTGCCGCACGCCCTCGGGCTCGCCGTCGCCCCACACACGGTCGGAGACGATGTCGCGGTGCCGCTGATCGATCGGGTCGTCGCACACGACCTGCCCCTTGAGGTGGTTCGAGATCGTCCACACCTTGAGACCGTTGCGCTCCAGGATGTCGAGACGCCCCTGGACGTACTCGGCGTCATCCCACCGCCACGGGTCCAGGTGGTCGCCCCAGCAGGCGATCTCCAGACCGTCATACCCCCACTCCCCCGCCAGCCGCGCAACCTCCTCGAACGGCAGATCGGCCCACTGACCGGTAAACAACGTGACAGGACGAGACATGTTTCTCCTCTTTAACTAACGTTCTCGAATGCTGAAGCCGCGCCGCTCAGACAACAACGGCAGACCGGGTGTCGACCCACGCACTCTCGGCGGCCGAGCTGCGTTCGACGGCGTCGAGCACACGTTGCACGCTGAGCCCTTCTTCGAAGCTCGAGTGCAGCGGAGCGGCGTCGGCGATGGCGCCCACCAGGTCGACAACCTGGTGCGTGAAGCCGTGCTCGTAGCCGAGCATGTGGCCAGCAGGCCACCAGGCTGAGACGTACGGATGCTCGGGCTCGGTCACGAGGATCTGCGCGAACCCCTGCGCCCGGCTGTCGGCCGTGCAGTCGTAGTACTGCAGCGAGTTGAGGTCCTCGAAGTTCCACGCGAGAGCGCCGAACTCGCCGGAGACCTCGATCGCGAGGGCGTTCTTGCGGCCCGTCGCGAAGCGGCTCGCGTCGAACGAGGCGAGCGCCCCGCCCGAGAGCCGTCCGGTAAAGATCGCGATGTCGTCGACCGTCACCGACCCGGTGCCCGAGCCGTCCGCGAGCGGCCGCTCGTTGATGATCGTGTCGATCGTGCCGGAGACCCGCTCGACGTTCTGGCCTATGACGAACTGCGTGAGGTCGATGGCGTGAGCCCCAATGTCGCCGAGCGCGCCGGAGCCCGCGAGCTCCTTCTGCAGGCGCCACGAGAGTGGCGCGTCCGGGTCGACAAGCCAATCCTGCTGGTAGGAGGCGCGCACCCGGTGGATGCGGCCGATCTTGCCCTCCGCGATCAGGTCGCGCAGCAGGGTCACGGCAGGCACACGACGGTAGGTGAAGCCGACCATCGACTTCACGCCGCGCTCAGCTGCGCGAGCAGCCGCATCCGCCATCGCCTCACCCTCGGCGACCGTGTTGGAGAGCGGCTTCTCGACGATGACGTGCTTGCCCGCCTCGAGCGCCGCGATGGCGATCTCGGCGTGCGAGTCACCTGGCGTGACAATGTCGACGATGTCGATGTCGTCGCGCCCGATGACCTCACGCCAGTCGGTGGCCGACTCCCGCCAGCCCCACTGCTTCGCGGCCTCCGCGACGGCCTTGCCGTTGCGCCCGACCACAACCGCCATCTCGACGTCGGCTGGCAGGCCGAAGACGCGAGGCGCCTGCCGCCAGCCGACCGAGTGAGCGGCTCCCATGAAGCCGTAGCCGATCATGGCGACTCGAAGGGGCTTGGTCATAGGAGCTTTGCTTCTCTCTGCGGGATGGTCGATCATGATCGGCTTGTTGCGGTGCGGACGCGTGGCGGTCAGCGGCGAACTGGCAACGCGTGGTGCGCTGCGAGCACTCGCCGCGCTTCGGCTGGGTCGGTGATCATCCGCGATCCCGCATCAGAGGCGGCGGAGCGCTGGACGGCCTGCTCGTCGCGCACGATGTCGAACGCGCTCTCCCAATGGTTCCAATGCCAGCCCTCGTATTCGCTCGAGACGGCTCCCGAGTACCCCTGCTCGACAAGCAGCGCGATGAGCTCGCGCACGGGAACCGATGGCTCCTCGCCGTGCTCATCGATGCCGAAGAACTTGCCGTGCACGTGCTTGACCCACGGCATGATCTCGAGCCAGTCCTCGACCCGAGCCGGGCCGAAGAGTCCCGTGCCGTTAATGGCGAAGTCGATGCCGAAGTCTGGGCGTCCGTGCTTGGCGGCGAGGCCGATGAACGAGCCGAAGCGCTTGCCGTGCACGCCCTGGTCGGCCGGCGGGCCCTCGGCGTAGTAGCCGTCCCACAGCTCGACGAGCTCGGCGAGCAGCTCCTCCGAGGCGCCGCGGCGCCGGTACGCCTCGACGGCCGATGGGGCGAACGCCTTGGTGGTGGCGCCCCAGTCGGCGGTGAAGCCGAGGAACGGGGAGCCGACCTGCTCGAAGCGGTCGCGCAGCGCGAGGATGCGCGGGTGCGAGGCGTACTGGTCGGCGTGCACCTCAAGGGCGAGGGTCACGCCGTGCTTCTCGGCGATCGGCGCGAGCTGCTCCATCGAATCCGGCGTGATCGAGATCTGCACGCGGGCGACAGGGAAGCCGAGCTTCGCGGCTGCCTCGATCTGGCGGGTCATGTACTCGACGAGCTCGTCCTGCGAGAGCAGGCGATCGCGGTGAATGCCGATGTCGGCGTTGACCGCGAGCGACGTGCGCACGAGGTCGAGTTCGTCGACGAGGTCCGAGAACTGACCGGCGAACTCATCCGTCACGTGCGGGAAGCCGCGAACGCTCGAGAACCCGATCATCTCGATGCCCGGCCCGAAACCGTCAGCCGCTACCTTGCGGATGAGCCCCTCGAGGTCGTACTCGCGTCCGTGGAACGCGCGGGTGAAGCTGTAGAGGGTGACCCCCTGGATGGGGGTGCCGAGCTCGCCAGTCATGCTGAAACCGCCTTCATCGTCTTGGAGCTGTGTTCTTCGATGCGGAGCACCCCGTGGTCAGACACGATGTACGGGATGTAGAGGCTCAGGTCGACATCGACGGTGTGCTCTTCATCCCCGGCGGTGATCGGGATGTCACCTTCGACGACAACCGAGTCGGTCGGGAACCACCATTCGCTGCTGTCGCCAGCGAGTTCGTCGGACGCATACGTCTTCCCGTTCATGGTCCAGCGCAGCGACTCCAGCGAGGCGGCAACGCCGTCGACGGAAAGGCCGAACTCGGAGATGCAGGATGCGGGAAGCGCGCGGTACCAGGGCAGACGCACCTCGACAGAGGTGCGTACCCCGTTCGTCTTGAGCGTGTCTTGTTCAATCATCCGATCAGGAATCATGGTGGCCTCCTAGCCAGTTGTCAGTCATGGTCAGTTCTGTGTCGCCTGGGCGGCGACTGCTGGTGCCGCGGTGAGCTTCGCCGCGACGTCGCGGGCACCCTTGACCGCGAGCGCGACGCCCGTGAGGGTCGGGTTACAGGCCGTCGAGGTCGGGATGACGCCGTTGCCGGCGACGTAGAGCCCCGGCACGCCCCACACCTCGCTCGTCGGCGAGCAGACGCTCTCGCCGTCGTCCGTCTCACCCATTCGCGTCGTGCCCTGGTAGTGCAAGGAAGCCCCGAACGGCAGGCGCATGACCCGCTCATCGAGGGGCTCGCCGACAGCCGCGCCGAGCCGGCGCAGCTCGGCCTCGGCTGCGTCCGTCACTGCTCGGTCCTTGTGGGTGGCGGTGTAGTGGATGCGCACGGCAGGCATCCCGTAGCTGTCGAGGTGGCCGTCGGTGAACAGCACCCGGTCGTCGCGCTGCAGCTCTTTCGCGCAGAACATGCCGATCCCCACGATGGAGCCGGGGATGACGGCATCGTCGACCGCGACGGGCACGGGGGACGCGTCGAGCTGCATGATCTGTCCGTGGAACGGCTTCGCGTCGGTGTACGGCACCCAGCTGACGCCGCTCGTCTCGCTGATGGCACCAGCAGTCTTGTCGATTACCGTCGCCGCCGAGCTTTCAGAGGCATCGATGCCGGTGATGCGGGCGGCGAAGACAACCTGCGACTGGTCGTTGAGGTAGCGGCCGAGCGCGTCCGGGCGGATCCCGGATGCCCAGAGCACCTGCGGGGTGCGGAGGGCATCGGCGGCCACGATGACCACTCGGGCCGCGACCACGCTGAGCTGCTCGGCGCCGGCCTCGCTGAGGTCGCGCACCTCCACGCCCGCGGCCGCTCCGTCGTCGCCGATGACAGTCCGGGTGACGAGGGACTCGTCGAAGAGCTCGAAGTTGGGGTTCTCTCGCGTCACGTCACCGAGAACGACGTCGGACCCCGACCAGACGAGGCGTCCGTCATCGCGGCGCCGCACGGCGAGCGGCATGCGCTGCACGCGGGCGGCGGGCCCGCGCCCCTCGTCGACGACCGGAGAGAGCCGATCGCGGATGAGCTGACTGAAGGGGGCCCCCTCGAAGGCGTCCGTCGTCACGCCCAAGAGGCGCTCGGCCTCGCCGAGGAGCTCATCGAGCTCACCCGTCGAGTCGAGGAAAGCAACGCGCTCGCTCTCTCCCGGGCGCGGGCAAGCGCCAGTCCAGTGCGCCGACATGCCGCCGACGTTGCTCGACATGGCAGCAACGGGCAGCCCCTCACCGCCGCCGACCGAGAAATCACCGTCGGGAAGCAGGTACGTTCCCGGGCGCGACTGACGCTTCCCCTGCGCGAGGGCGACGGGACTGTTGAGCTTGGAGGCAGCCTCCCCTGGCCCCTCGGAGCGCCGTTGGGCAGTGGCGCGTGCCTCGAGGTCCTCGATGTTCTTGACGTGCGCGCCGGGCGGGTTCGACACGGTCGGCCCGACCTCGAACATCGCGATGCGCAGCTCGGGTGCTGTCTCGCTCAGGATGCGTGCGTACGTTGCGCCGGCCGGTCCGCTGCCGACGATGGCGACGTCGACGCGATCTGGATAACGGGTCATGCGGCCACCCCAACTTCCCGCACGAAGGCGACCGAAGCCGCGGACTCCGTGGTCGGGGAGTACTCGAGGCCGATGGGACCGTCGTAGCCGGAAGCGCGCAGCACGGAGAACTTCTCCGCCCAATCAAGCGCGCCGCTGCCGGGCTCGCCGCGGCCGGGCGCATCCGCCAACTGCACGTACTTGACGATGGTGCCGGCGTTCGCGAGTTCAGTGGCCATGTCCTCGCCCTCGACGGCCGAGTGGTAGATGTCGTAGAGCACGCCAAAGTTCGGAGAATCGACGCCGCGCGCAACGTAGACGGCGTCAGAGGTGCGGTCGATGAGCGCACCCGGGTGGTCGACGCGGATGTTGACGGGCTCGAGCACGAGCGTGATGCCGGAGCCCTCGATCTGCGCGATGGCCTTCTCGTAGATGGCGATCAGTTCGTCGAGTTGCGTCTGACGCTTCGAGCCGCCGAAACCGGTCCCGCTGCCGACGACGAGTCGCGGGCAACCGAGCTCCTGCGCGATGGCGACCCCCTCGTCGAGACACTGGTAGAAGAAGGAATGGTCTTTTGGCGGCAGCATGAACTGCGTTCGCGGCTCGGCGAGCTGGGCCGTGAGCTGCGTGCCGGTCTCCTGCAGTGCCGCCTTGAGAGCGGGGATGTCCTTGGGCTTGGCGGGCGCGTCGCGCCCGGTCGGTCCCCACATCTCGACGGCGTCGAAGCCCGCCGCAGCGGCGGCGCGGACGCGGTCTTGGTAATCGCCTGCCTCGGTGAAGAGGAGCTCGATGTTCGGAGCGAGCTGGTACATGGTCTTTCCTTCTACGAGGTGAGGAGGTGGCGTCACTCGACACAGCCGAGAGGCAACAGAAATCGAAACGGGCGGCTGCGGTACGCGTCGAGCGTGACGTCACCTTCGCGGGAACGTCGCACGTTGAACGGCACACGGAGAGCGATGTCATGATTCGAGTCGGACGAGTCAGAGTTCGCAGGTGAGGGATCCGGCCGGATGGGGTTCCTCACGACAAGCTTCTTTGCTCGTTTTTCTATTGCCCTCTCAGACTACGCACTTATGCTCGTTTCGTGCATAAACATCCTTGATGCACCTCTTCGCCGCCGCAAATGCGTGGCGAAGAGTCCTCCGCACACCAGCGCGAGCGTCCCTCCCATCTCGTGCCGACGGCAATCGCGCGAAGCCCCTACGATGAAGCCGATGCCCCCGTTCGGCAGGCCGAGGACGCTAAGCTGACAGCACACCACGACCCGGAAGCACATCGAAGTGACCTCAGAAACTCCGCTTTCCAGGCTCGATCTGAACTTGCTCGTCTCGCTCGATGCCCTGCTCACCGAGCGCAGCGTGACGCGAGCCGCAGAGCGCCTGCACCTCAGCCAGCCGGCGCTCAGCGCATCCCTTGGCAGGCTGCGCACGCATTTCGACGACAAGATTCTCGCGCGAACCGGGAACGCTTACGAGCTCACGCCCCTCGCCGTCCGACTCAGCGAGCTGACCGCCACCGCCCTCGACTCCGCCAGGCGCGTGTTCGACAGCCAGGCCGAATGGAACCCGACCCAGTCCACGCGCGAGTTCACTGTGCTCGGCTCCGACTACGGCTTCGCGACGATCGGGGTCGCCGTCTCCAAGCTGGCCGCCGAGACCGCTCCCGGGGTGCGGTTCAGGTTCCGCATGCACAACCCGAGCATCGTCGAGGACGCCATCGCGCAGCTCCGCTCGGTCGACGCCATGATGATCCCCCACGGCTTCCTCAGCGACCTCCCCTACAACGACCTCTTCACCGACGAGTGGCGCATCATCTGCTCCCACGACAATCCGCACGTCGGCGAGCAAATCACGATGGAAAACATCGCCGAGCTGCCGTGGGTGTTCAACTACCTGTCGCGGTCGGCGTTCACCTCGGCGAGCCGGCAGATCCGCGAGCTCGGCATCGAACCCACCGTGGCCGCCGTCGTCGAAGGATTCCACGTCCTCCCTCACTTCGTCGAAGGCACCAACCGGCTCGCGCTCATGCAGAAGCGCCTCACCGACGTGCTCATCCCGAAGGAAGGGTTCCGGGTGCTCGAGCCACCCTTCGACGCGACCCCCATCTCGGCGGCCCTCTGGTGGCATCCAACCCACAACAGCGACCCAGAGCACGCGTGGATGCGACGGCTCTTCGCGCAGGCCGGCGCCGCGATGCAGGCGGAGGCCGGCGGGGCGTAGATCATCGCGCCGAGTCGCCCCAAAAGGTCGCCACACGCGCCCCATGACGACCCTCTGCGACCACTCGCGCGCGGGTGCCGACAGGAGCGCGGGTCCCGAGTCAGCGGGTGAGGATGAGGGCGTCGCCCTGGCCGCCTCCGCCGCAGAGGGCGACGGCCGCGGTTCCGGCGCCTCGGCGGACGAGTTCGTGCACGGCGTGCACCACGACTCGAGCCCCGGATGCTCCGATCGGGTGGCCGAGGGCGATCGCGCCGCCCTGCGGGTTGACCACCTCGTCGGAGACGCCGAGCTCAGCCTGCGACTGCACGACGACGGCGGCGAAGGCCTCGTTGATCTCGATGTGGTCGAGCGAGGACGCGTCGATGCCCTGCCTCTCGCAGGCCCTCGCAATCGCTCGGGACGGCTGCGACTGCAGCGACGCGTCTGGCCCGGCCACCTGTCCGGCTGCGCCGACGACCGCGAGCACGTCGTAGCCGTGCGCGTCGGCGAAGGCGCGAGTCGTGAGGACAATCGCGGACGCACCGTCGGAGATCGGCGAGGCGTTGCCGGCCGTGATCGTCCCGTCCGTAGCGAAGGCGGCGCGCAACCCGGCAAGCGATTCGGCGGTTGTGGAGGGTCGGATGCCCTCGTCGCGGGTCACGCGAACCGGGTCGCCCCGACGCGCGGGCACGTCGACGGCGACGATCTCGGCGTCGAAAAGCCCAGCATCCACGGCCGCGGCGGCCCGCTGATGCGAACGCGCGGCGACCGCATCCTGTGCCCCTCGTGTGATGCCGAGGCTCGTGTTGTGCTGCTCGGTGAGCAGGCCCATGCTCTGGCCGGAGGCCGCATCCGTCAGCCCATCGTGGGCCATGTGATCGAGCGCCTCGACCGAGCCGTACGCCCAGCCTTTGCGGGATCCGGCGAGGAGGTGCGGTGCCTGGCTCATCGATTCCATGCCGGCAGCGACCACAAGCCGCGCGTCGCCCGTCTTGAGCAAGCGGGCGGCGTCGATGACGGCGGTCAGCCCCGAGAGGCAGACCTTGTTGATGGAGGCGACATGCGCGGAAGCGGGGATGCCCGCGGCGAGCGCAGCCTGGCGTCCGGCGTTCTGCCCCACCCCGGCGGAGAGCACGTGGCCCACGAGGACGGCGTCAACCAGCGACGCGTCGATACTGCCCTGCGCGAGCGCGCCGCTGATCGAGGCGGCGCCGAGCTGCGGGGCGGTCAGCGTCGAGAGCTGCCCGTTGAGCTTGCCCTGCGGGGTCCGCGCGGCGGCGACGATGACGACGTCGTTGGGGTGTGGGACCGTGTTCTGGGTGATGTTGCTCGTGCTGCTCGTGCCGCTCATGCGCTGACGCGTCCTCTCGTTCGGTCCCGCGATGCCGTGCGGGCGCGGGGAACGGGCACGGCTTCGACGGCCGCGCCGATGACGTTGCTGATGTCGCCGATGCGCTCGACGCGCAGCTCCACGACGTCGCCCTCCGCGAGCGGTGGCGGCGTGAGCGAGCCCGTGCGGCCCCACAGCTCAGCGAGGCAACCGCCGTTACCGGCGGTGCCCGAACCGAGCACATCGCCGGGCACGACCCGCGAGTTCCGCGACGCGTAAACAAGCAACTGAGGGAACGACCAGCCCATGTTCGAGAGCAGGTCGCTGCCGATCAGCTCACCGTTGACGAGCACCTGCAGCTCGAGTTCGAGGAAGCCGTCGGCGTCGTGCGCGTCGGAGAGCTCGTCGGCCGTGACGATCCACGGGCCCAGGGTCGCGGCGAAGTCCTTGCCCTTGCACGGGCCGAGGCGCACCTTCATCTCGCGCGACTGTATGTCACGCGCCGACCAGTCGTTGAAGACGCTGTAGCCGAAGACATGCGCGGCCGCGCCGGTCTCGTCGAGGTTCGCGCCGTCGCTGCCATCCACGCCGCCGACGATCACGGCGACCTCGAGCTCGAAGTCGAGCCGCTCCGTCACGGGCGGGCGGATGCTCGCCCCGCTGCCGACAAGCGAGTGCGGGTTCGTGAAATAGAACGTGGGCGCGTCGTACCACTCGGCGACGACACCGGAGTCGCCGTCGATGGACTTCACGACGCCCTCGACGTGCTCCTCGAACGCCACGAAGTCGCGCACGCTCGGCGCCTCGATGGGCGCAAGCAGCTCGACGTCGGCGAGTGAGGGGGCGAGGCCCAGCGAGCCGTCCGCCCAGGCACCCTCGACGAGTGAGGCCGCGAGCGCGTTGGCGCGCTCGAGGCCGAGCCTCGTCGCGCCGAGCACGGTCAACCCGTCGGCGAACGCGAGTAGTCGGTCGCCACCCTCGTGCGCGACGACAACCCCGTCTTGGGTGCTGCCGTCGTGCATCCACCTGGCGTACCTCAACGGTTCGCCTCCACGGTGTTCCAGACGCGGGGCAGTCGCGCGGCGTTGCCGAACAGGATCTGCGCTTCCTCGTCGGCGCCGAGCTCCGCGTCGTACACGCGCTCGACGGGGTTCTCGACGCCCATGTCGAAGGGGTAGTCGGAGCCGAGGAGCACCCGGTCGGCGCCGACGGCGGTGACGAGGTTCCGCAGCGCGGTCGGCGTGTGCACGAGCGAGTCGAAGCTCAGCTGCCGTAGGTACGTGGACGGCGCGCGCAGGCAGGTGCGGGCCTCCGGGCGTACCTCCCAGGCGTGGTCGGAGCGACCGATGAACGTCGGCAGGTAGCCGCCGCCGTGCGCCGCGATGAGCACGAGGTTCGGGAAGCGGTCGAGCACGCCGCCGAAGATGAGGTGCGAGATGGCGGCCGCGTTCTCGGCGGGCTGGCCAACCGTGTTGGAGAGGTAGAAGCGGTCGAGGCGCTCGTCGAGGCTGCAGCCGAAGGGGTGCAGGAACACGATGGCCTCGAGCTCCTCGGCACGCCGCCAGAAGTCGTCGAGCCGCACGTCGCTGAGCTCGACATCGCCAGCAAACGACGACAGCTCGACGCCGGCGAGGCCGTTGGCGAGCACGGCGTCATCGAGCAGCTCGACGAGGCGGTGCGGATGCTGCAGCGGCACGAGCCCGAGCCCGCGCAGCCGTCCGGGCGCACCGGCCACGTGATCGGCGATGGCCGCGTTCGCTTCCTTCGCCGCCCACACGGCAAGCTCCTCGCCCGCCCACGGGTAGTAGTGGCTCGGGGAGGGCGACACGAGCTGCACATCCACCCCCTGCGCGTCCATCACCGCGAGGCGCTCGTCGAGCGAGATGAGCTTCGGGAAGCGCGATTTGATCATGGCACCGGATGCAGCCAGGCTCTCAGGCCCGTTGCGCTTGGCCTCGAGCTCACCGGCGGCAGCGAAACCCTCGGGGTCGCGGCCCTGCACGGCGCCCTGCAGCGCGGGGAGGAGGAGGTGCGCGTGGACATCGACGATCTGGCCGGTGGCGCCATCAGCTCCCGCGGCAGCCACGCCGGTCCCACCGGTCACGTCGTTGACGCCGCTCATGCGGGCACCGCCACGAGCTGTGCGACGCCACCCATGAGAGCGGGCACGTTGCCGTCGCGCTTGCCCTCGAGCTGCCACTGGCCGAGCGTCGTGGACGCCTCGACGACGTGCGCCGCGCGGGGGATGCGGCGCGCGTGGAAGTCGTCCCAGAACTGCTGGTCGAGCTGGTCGCTCTCGAGCAGCATCGTGGCGAGGACGAGGCCGTCCTCGGAAGCCTGGGCGGCGCCCTGCGCGATGGTGGGAGGGCAGCTGTGGGCGGCGTCGCCGATGATGACCACCCGGCCGCGGTTCCACGCGTCCGGCACGACGTGAGACGTGAAGAGCGTGTAGTGCACGCGGGCCGACTCGGTGAGCGAGTCGCGGATCTCCTGCCACGGCCCGCCGTAGCTGCCGGCGAGGTCGCGCATGATCTCGACGCTCTCGGCCGGCGTGAGGCCGGTGCGGTCCTGCGCCTTCTCGACGAGGTACGCGTAGATGCTGTTCTCGCCCGTCGGGCAGTAGCCGGCGATGAAGCAGCGGCCGCCGTAGTAGAGGTCGGTGTGGGTGACCTCGGCGGGGCGCTCCACGAAGGCGCGCCAGATGCCCATGCCAGTGCGCTCGGGCTTGGTCTCGATGCCGATGAGGGAGCGGGTCGGCGAGTTGAGTCCGTCGGCGCCGATGACGAGGTCGACGCGCGAGGTGTCGCCCGCATCCGTCGTCAGGGTCACGCCGTCGGCGGCCTGCTCGAGGCCAGTCACGGTCGTGCCGTAGTGGATGCGCGCGCCAACTTCGAGGGCACGCTCGGCCAGGATCTTGGCGAGGTCTGGGCGGTACATGCCTGCCGTCGCCGGGTAGTCGGGGCCGCCCGTGCGGGTCTCGGTGAGGCTCGCGATGACGGTGCCCGCCGGGTCGGGGGCGCGCATGCTGACCTCGTCGAACGAGTACGACTGCTCTTGGATGCGCTCCCAGATGCCGACCTGGTCGAAGACGCGCAGCGCGTTGCCCTGCAGGGTGATGCCGGAGCCGAGGGCCGTGACCTCGGACTTCGCCTCGTAGACGTCGACCTCGACGCCGCCGTCGGCGAGGACGATCGCCGAGACCATGCCCGCGACTCCGCCTCCGACGATGGCGACCTTGGAAACTGCACTCATGATGGTCCTGCTTTCTGCGTCTGCGTTGACGATGAGGGTGTCTGTGTCAGCAGCGGCTGGGCCGCCGTGGGCTGCTGTGCGGGGGATGAGATGCGGGGCTGCTCAGCGGATGGCGATGGGGTTGACGGGAGACCCGACGGCGCCGGTGATGGGCAGCGGCGGTGCGACGAGGAGGAAGTCATAGACGCCGTCGTCGGCGCTCGCCGCGGCGAGCTCCTCGAGGTCCCACATCTCGCCGATGGTGAGGCCCATGTTGGGGATGACCACCTGGTGGAGCGGCTGGAAGGCGTCGTCGAACTCGTTGGGCCGCACCTCGAAGCCCCACGTGTCGGTGGCGATCGCGGCGATCTCGCTGCGGTGCAGCCAGCCGGCCGTCGTGAACGAGAGCCCGGCGCTCGGACCGCCCGCATAGCCGTTCCACCCGTCGCGCTGGGCGCGGGCATAGCGGCCGGTGCGCACGAGCACGATGTCGCCTCGGCCCACGGCCGAGGTCGCGCCCTGCGCGTGGATGCACGACTCGAGGTCGGCGGTCGTGATCGCGTAACCGTCCTCGAGTTCGCCGTTGTCGCGCAGGTGTCTCCCGAGGTCCAGCAGCACGCCACGGCTCACGATCTCGGCCGCCGTGTGCTCGATGCCGGTGACGAGGTCACCGTCGCTCGTCACGACCTCACCGGAGCGGCGGCCGTTCCACGCGTAGCCGTGGTCGAAGATGTGGCCGAGGCCGTCCCACTGGGTAGAGCACTGCAGCGGCATGGCGATGACGTCGTCGGCCCCGCCGAGGCCGTGCGGGAACCCCTGGTTCGCGAGCTGCGCATCCGTGCCCGTGTCGAGCATCGTGTGCACGGGGTTCGTGCGGCGCCGCCACCCCATCTGGGGGCCGTTCATATCGAAGGGCTGCGAGAGCGAAAAGCTGCGGCCTGTGCGCACCAGCTGGGCGGCGGCGGCGCGCTTGGTGTCGTCGATGAAGTTGAGGGTCCCGATGCGGTCGTCGTCGCCCCAGCGGCCCCAGTTGCGGAAGGCCTGCGCGGCGCGGGCGACCTCGGTGGTGGGGTCGGTGCGGTCGAGCTCGGCCGGGTTCTCGGTGGGGGTGCCCATGGTTTCGGGCGTGCCTGCGGCTGCGGGGGCTCCCGCGGCACCTGTGGCGTTAGTGACGGACGTCACGAGGACACCGCTTCCGCGCGCACCTTAGTGGTCTGCGTGCCGAGGCCCTCGATGACACTCACCATGACGTCGCCGTCGCGGAGGAGACGGCCGTGCACGATGCCGTTGCCCGCGGGGCTGCCCGTGAGCAGCAGGTCGCCCGGGAGGAGCGGCATGTTCTCGGATGCTGCCGAGATGAGCGCGGGGATGTCGAAGAGGAGGTCGTCGGTGACGGCGTCCTGCATGGTGTCGCCGTTGAGCGTGAGCTTCAAGGTCAGCGAGTGCGGGTCGGTCACGAACTGGGCTGGCACGAGGAAGGGCCCGGTGGGGAGGAATCCCGGCGCGTTCTTGCCGCGGTACCAGTCGGTGCCGATCTCCTTCATGTCCTTGCGGAAGATGAGGTCCCGCGTCGAGATGTCGTTGACGATCGTGTAGCCGGCGACGTGCTCGAGGGCGTCGGCGCGCGAGACGCGGTGCGCGCGCTTCCCGATGACGACCGCGAGCTCCAGCTCCCAGTCGTGCTGGTCGCTGTAGCCGGGCAGCTCGAGCGTGGCGTCGACACCCGCTACCGCTGTCGGGAGGCCGATGAAGAAGTACGGCTCGCCGTCCCTGGCACGTGCATCCATCATCTCGGCCGCCCAATCGCGCAGCTCCTCGATGGGGCGCGGGTCGTTCTTCGCGCGGCCCGCGGCGACGAGGTCGATGACGTGCGTGCGGTAGTTGGCGCCCGTCTGCAGCACCTGGCGGGGCTCGACGGGGGCTTCGAGGGTGACGTCGTCGAGGGCAAGCCAGTCGGCGCCATCGCGTGCTGCCGCGAGCTGCGCGAGGCGATCCCACGAGGCTGGCGCCTCTGCGAGGAAATCGTTGAGGGAGTCGGCGCCGAGCTCTTCGCTGCTGATCGGGCGGATGCGGCCGGCCGCGACAAGACCGAGCTGCGGCTTCCCCTCCCCCACGCTGAAGCGAGCAAGAGCGAAGTCGGCGGTCAGGCCTTCGGACGACGATGTCACGGTTGGTCTCCAATTCACGACGCTTCGGTGCGTTCGTGACATAAGTCAACCGCGTGCGGCGTCATCAGCCAAGCGGGGATGCGTTATTCAGGGCATCAGGGTTGGTGATGGGTGTGCGCTTCACGGCCTGCAGTTCTCCACAGATTCTCGGTGTCACCTTATTCAGAACTACTTCTGAAGTACTATCCGCCCACGCCCATCTCTTCGCAGGCGAGGACCTTCAACTCATCCGACCTGAGCCGCAACGCAACGAAGGTCTTCGCCGCGGCCGAAGACCATCCCGTCGACGTGACTCGACGCGACGGTGAGGATCTTGTCCTCATGTCGAAGCGTGAGTCACACGCTCGGGACCAGCTTCTGGAGATCGCGGCGCGGCTCATCGCCGCTGCGACGGATGAACGCGGCTCGCTCGAGCACCGAATGTCACAGATGTTTCCGTGGATGTTGCCGCTCAGCCCAGACGGGCAACGCGAGTGCGCGCAGGACCTGCTCGACGCATCGCGTGCATCCTTCTCGACCGGCCAAGCTCATCTCGCTATTGCCGAGCTCACAGCGTGGAAGGAAACAGCATCGGCGCTCGCGGCGGGGGGCGGGGCTGACCCCCGTTCAGGCTGACTGGCTCGAAGCTGATATCACCGTGGAACGCCCCTAGAACGTGCCAAAGGACGCACCAGTCCCACGCCCGACGAAGAAGGTCGAGTACCGCATCCGGTTCGCGACGAACTCGGCACCCTTCGGCGTGACGGTCGCGTCCACGCACGCTGGCGACACAAGCCAACCCTGCGCGGCGATGCCCGAATTTGGTTCTACGTCGACGCTGACATCGTCTTCCTGGAACAGGTTCGCACGCACCACCCAAATGTGACGAAGTAACGAAACGACGAGTGTCAGGAGCTGCCTCAACCGGGCGAAGTCATGGTGACGACCCCATCCGTCGGGTCCCCGTCAGGTCGGCCGCGATACAGTCTGGGATGCTTCAGCGAACCCTCGGTCGCACTGACCGCAACGTGTCCATAGTCGGCCTCGGCACCTGGCAGCTCGGCGCCGATTGGGGCGATGTCGACGAGAGCGCCGCGCTCGACGCGCTCGGCGCATCCGTCGACGCGGGTGTCACCTTCTTCGACACGGCCGATGTATACGGGGATGGTCGCAGTGAGGCGATCATCGGCAAGTTCCTCCGGGAGAACTCGAGTGCGGACGTGTTCGTCGCCACGAAGATGGGCCGCCGCGGGCCGCAGGATCCGGCCGAGTTCACGCTCGCCAACTTCCGTGCGTGGACTGACCGGTCGCGGAGGAACCTGGGCGTCGACACCCTCGACCTGGTCCAGCTGCACTGCCCGCCGACACCGGTGTTCTCGACCGACGCGGTGTACGACGCTCTCGACACGCTTGTCGAAGACGGCGCGATCGCGGCGTACGGCGTCAGCGTCGAGACCGAAGCGGAAGCGCTCGCGGCCATCGCCCGGCCGGGTACCGCATCCGTGCAGATCGTGTTCAACGCATTCCGCCTGAAGCCCCTCGACCGCGTGCTGCCTGCGGCACGGGATGCCGGGGTCGGGATCATCGCGCGGGTCCCGCTCGCCTCGGGACTCCTGAGCGCGAAGTACGCGAAGGACACGACCTTCTCGGCCGACGACCACCGCACCTACAACCGCGACGGCAGCGCCTTCGACGTCGGCGAGACGTTCGCCGGCGTCGACTTCGCGACCGGAGTCGAGGCAGCGCAGGCGTTCGCTGCCGCGCTTCCCGACGGCGTCTCGCCCGCTGCGTCCGCCATCGCCTGGGTCGCCGCGCAGGACGGAGTGACAAGCGTCATCCCCGGCGCTCGCAACCGCACACAGGCAGAGGCGAACGCCGCGGCTGGCTCGCTCGAACTTCCCGACGGCCTCGACTCGAGCGTGCATCAGATCTATGACGAGTTCTTCCGGGCAGCACTGCACGAGCGCTGGTGACGAGACCAGCCCCCCCTGCAGCAGCTTTTGACAGAGGTGTTTTGTAGCCGCCTTTTTGTGCTGCTTTTTCGCTATGGGAGTCGTGTGGACGAAGAGCGCTGGCAAGCACGGAGTGCCCAGAACAGACGCCCTCCACGCCATGATGAACTTCATTGGCGCCGAGGAAATTGATGGAGAGCCAGACGAGACCACCATGGTCTACGTCGGCCACCCCCACGGGCGAACGATCGCCATATCGAGGTCATTGCAGCGATCAAGCCCCCAAGCGCGAGTCACCGCACTGGCCGCCGCAGAGAACCGCCGCGAGTCCGACATAGTCCGTGACGCAATAACGAGCTATCTCGACGCACGAAGCGCATAGAAGAACTCCCACCCGCGAGATTCACTCCACGCGTCGACTGAGGCACACGCACGGGCAAGTCGCCGTCACCGTCACGAATCAACGCAGCCGAACCGAACGAAATCCCTCGGATTCGGCCAACTTTGATCTTCGGGATACCGCGAAGGACGCCACCCCGAAGACGGTCAGGCCAGCAACGGCAGGGTTTCTGCCCGACTCCGCTCGACATGCGCGAGCGCGAGCGCGGCCGCTCGTTCCACCTGACCGCGCACGATCGCGTCGCAGAGGTCGCGGTGCTCCCGGTGCACGTCACCGTCGTCGCGCTCGCTGGCTATGTGGAAGAGCCGCTTCACCCGACCCTGGACGGGCAGAAGCAGGTCCTGGAGCAGGCGACTGCCGGCCAGCTCGACGACCGAGTCGTGGAAGTCTGAGGTCGCGTCAGCGATCCTCGACTCGTCGGAGGACTCGACGGCCCGGTCGGCAGTATCGAGGGCCGCGAGGAGGGCCGCTCCCGACACGCCAGCGGCGCACCGTGTCGCGGCGAGTCGGGCGGCGAGCACCTCGAGCGAGGCCCGGACGTCGAAGAGCTCGATGACGTCGGCGAGCTCCATTGGCGCCACCACGGCCCCGCGGCGCGGGAGCGTCCGAATGTAGCCCTCGGCCTCCAGCCTCGGAAACGCTTCGCGAATGGGGATGCGCGAGACCCCAAGCTCCTCGGCGACTTCACGCTCTCGGACTCTGCTCCCGGTTGGGAGGCTGCCATCGATGATGCGGTCGCGCACCCATTCGTACACGCGCTCCCCGTGGGATACCAAGCCAACGAGATTCCCCGCCACCTCTTCCGTGCCGACCTTCTCCACCATCAACCCCTCCACTCTCCGCCGCCTCACTCCGCGCCGCAACCCAGAGAAGTGGGGATGCCCGTGCACACATCGTATAGCGCTCACGCGAAACCCTGCATCCAATTTTGTATACCAAAGGTGGGCCATCGAGCGAAGAATGAGCAGTTCAAGGCCGAACTATTTCCGTTTCCAGATTTTTGGCATACCATCTGTCGTGTTCGGGCACTGCCCGACATCGGTGCATCCCCCAAGCAAAGGAGCCTGAGCATGACCGATACCGTCACAACAGTTGAGGACGCGCGTCCGCGGACCCTCAAGCGCGCAATGGGCCTCCCGGCCCTCATCGGCTACGGGCTCGCCTCTATGGGCGTCCTCTCTGTCGTCTCCGTCTACGGCCCGGCGACCGAACTCAGCGATGGGCACCTCCCCGCCGCGTACGTGGCCGCGATCGTGATCATGCTCTTCACCGCCCACAGCTACGGGCGCATGGCAGCTCATGTCCCCATCACCGGCGGCGCCTACGCCTACGTCACCCGTGGCTTCGGGCCGGCCGTCGGCTTCGTCACCGGTTGGGTGATGCTGCTCGACTACCTCTTCCTCCCCATGGTGAACTTCCTGCTCTTCGGCCTGTACTTCAATAGCCTGTTCACCGGGGTGCCCACCTGGGTCGGCACGCTCATCTGCATCGTCATCGTCGCCGTCTTCAGCATCATCGGCGTCACCTGGTTCAAGCGGATGAACTTCGTTGTCATCATCGCCTCGGTGCTCGTGATCGTCGTGTTCCTGGTCCTGGCGGTGCTCAACGCCCCGGACCTGACGCTGGAGTCGGTCACTCGCCCGCTTTCGATCGGTGACGGCGGCCTCGCGCCGATCCTCGCGGCAGCGGCAATCGTGGCGTTCGCCTTCCTCGGGTTCGATGGCGTTTCTACGCTCGCCGAGGAGACACACGATCCGCGCCGCAAGATCCCCAAGGGCATCGTGCTGGCGACGCTCTTCGCCGGGCTCGGCTACCTGGCCTTCTCGATCGCTGGTAGCCTCATCGCCCCAGACTGGACCAAGCTCGACAACCTCGACGCGGCCGGCACGGAGCTCATGCAGCAAGCGGGTGGGGACGTGTTGATGGTCGTGTTCGTGATGGTGAACACCGTCGGCATCGTGCTCTGCGGCACGGCGGCGCAGATGAGCGTGAGCCGGGTGCTGTTCGCCATGGGCCGCGACGGCATCCTGCCGCCGGTGCTCGCGAAGCTGCACCGACGCTTCCGCACTCCATACGTGGCGGCCATCGTCGTCTCGGTCATCGCCCTGGTCGCGCTCTTCGTGACTCTCGACCAGGCCGTGTACATGATCAACTTCGGCGCACTCGTGGCGTTTGCCATGGTGAACCTCGCGACCGCCAAGGTGCTCTTCTTCGATCTCAAGCTGCGCGGCGGATGGGGGCTGCTCCGGCACCTGATCATGCCGATCATCGGGTTCGTGTCGGTCGCCTGGCTGTGGACCTCGCTTGCCCCGTTCACCTACGTGCTCGGCACAGCCTGGCTCCTCGTGGGCGTCATCGTCTACGTCGCACGTCGGAAGCGCAATGGTGGCCCGCTCGCGCTCCAGCTCGAGGACGTCGCAACAGAGGCCATGCCCTCGATTCCCTACCAGCGTTGAAACCGGGAAGGCTTCCACATGACTGACCCCACCGCCCTGCCCCTGCTGCGCACACCGGGTCTCGTCGATGCGCACATCCATCCGGACAAGACTTCTTGGGGCCAGCGATGGCAGTCGCGGCGCTCCGCGGCGACGCTCATCGAGCTCATCGAGAACGACCGCGCAACGCAGGCCGAATACGAAACGAGCGTCGAAGAGCGTGCGTTTGCGCTGTTCTCACACGCGCTCGAGAACGGCACCATGGGGATGCGCGCGCACGTCGACGTGTCTTCGGAGCTGGGCACGCGGAACGTCGAGGGGGTGCGGGCAGCCGCCGAACGGCTCTCGGGCGACCTCACGGTGCAGATCGTCGCGTTCCCGCAGTTTGGTCTCCTCCGGAATCCGGGAACGCTCGACGTGATGGCGTCGGCGCTGGATGCAGGCGCGGATCTCGTCGGCGGCATCGACCCCGGTGGCATCGAGGGCGACCTGCACGGTCACCTCGACGCGATCTTCGGACTCGCAGACCGCGCGGGACGCGACCTCGACATCCACCTGCACGATGGCGGCGAGGGCGGACTCGAGCAGATTCGCGAGGTTGCGCGGCGCACGATCGGCAGCGGCAGGCAAGGCCGCGTCACGATCGGCCATGCCTTCGCGCTCTGCGACCCGGCACTCCCCTCGCTCGGCGAGACACTCGATCTCGTTGCCGACGCTGGCATCTGGGTCGCGACCTGCGCGCTCGGCCCCGACCCGGTGCCCGACCTCGACCTGTTCGAACGGCATGGCGTGCGGGTGGCCGCCGGCTCCGATGGGGTTCGGGATGCGTGGAGTCCATTTGGTACCGGCAGCATGGTCGACCGAGCCCACCTCCTCGCCTACCGCACGGGCGCGATGACCGACGGGGAACTGGAGCGAGCCTTCCGCATCGCCTCGATCTCCGGAGGAGAGATGATGGGCCTATCGAGCGTCGCCGAGTGGGATGCGCGCGGCGGCACCCACCTCGAGTTCGCCGCCGAGAATCTTGCTCAGCTTGTTGTCGACCGGCCGGCACCTCTTCGTGTCGTGCGCGACGGCCGGGTGCTGCGTTGAACGGGCAGCGGCGTCAGGGGGTCGCGGCCGGCATCCTGGTCGTCGCCGTCGGGCTGAGCGTCAGATTCCCCATCACGAACACCTCCGCGTTGCTTGGCGAGATCAGCGCAGGCTATGGGCTCCCGCAGACCGCGCTTGCGGTTCTCAGCACGATTCCCGTGATCCTCTTCGCGCTGGCAGCACCGCTTGCGCCGCTGCTCGTGTCCAGGCTCGGCCTGTCCAGGTCCCTCTCGCTGCTCCTCGGCGTGCTCTCGGTCGCGACGCTCCTCCGTCCACTCGGTCCGGCGCCCCTCTTCGTTGGGACCGCACTCATCGGCGCCTCGATCGCGGTGCTCGGTATCCTCGCGCCGCAGATCATCCGGAGCGCGCTCGCGCCCCGTGCTGGTTTGTGGACCGGCGTTTACACGGCCTCGTTTGGCGTGAGCGCCGCCACGGGGGCTGCCCTCTCGGTTCCGCTCTTCCACGCGTTCGGTGACAACGTGGGCCAAGCGCTCGCCGCGTGGGGAGTCCCGCTCCTCGTCGCTTTGGGCGTCGGACTCGCGTTCGGTCGGCGCATCGGCGCGCCTGGCCCAGTCCGACGATCAGCAGGCGCGGATGCGGGAGCCTCGATCTGGCGGGCCCGCGGCCTCTGGCCTGTGACGGGGTTCTTCGCGTGTCAGGCGCTGCTGTACTTCGCACTCACAGCCTGGCTTCCGACGATTGCGGTCGATCGCGGGGCGAGCGCCGCACAGTCCGGTCTGTTGCTGGCCTGGATGAGCGTCGCGGGCCTCCCGGCTGCGCTCTTCGCGCCCATGCTCGCGTCGCGGGCGCGCTGGCGCACTCCCATGCTGGTTGCGACGGCCACTCTCGGCACGGTGAGCCTCGTGGGCCTCGCCATCGCGCCGCTCTCGGCGCTGACTCTGGTCGTGGCCGTCCTCGGTGTCGCTCTGAGTTCGGCGTTCGGGATCTCGGTGGCCCTCATCGTGCTCACGGCCCCGAACAGTGCAGCCACGGCTGCATTTTCTGCGGTGGTGCAGGGCGTGGGCTACGCGATTGCCGCGATGGGCCCGCTCGTGTCCGGGCTGCTCGTCGGAGTCGGGATCAGTTGGCCCGCTGTCATCGCGGGCCTCGCGGGTGTCGCGCTGCTCGAGGTCGGCTTCGGAATCGCAAGCGCCCGAGCATCCCTCGCCGTTCAGCGCACCGGAGCGCCGGCCGAGCACACGGCTCGGGAAGAGCCGCCGGTCGGTGTACGGGCGCAGCGGTAGGTGGCGAGTGAGCAGTAGGTGGTGAGTCAGCTGATCGCCCGCGCGATCGGCAGCCCGCCGCCGTGCGAGGTGAGGCCGCCGTCAACAGCGAGCTCGGCACCCGTCACGAACGACGTCGCCGGTGAGAGCAGGCCCGCGATCACGTCGGCGACCTCAGCTGGCAAGCCGGTGCGGCCGAGCGACGTCAGCTCCACGTTGATGTCGCGGAACGCGGCCGACGCGCTTGCCGTCATGGGCGTCTCGATGTACCCGGGGTGCACGATGTTCACGCGGATCCCCCGCGGCCCGAGCTCCATCGCCGCGGTCTTCGTGATGCCGCGCAGCGCCCACTTGCTCGCGGCGTAGGCAACTGCATAGTGCGCAGTCACGGCGGCAGCCGAGCCGACATTGACGATGGATGCGCCGCTCGCCATGAGCGGGGACAGCGCCTGGATACCCAGGGCGGGGCCCGTCGCGTTGACCGCGAAGGCCAGCTCGAAGTCCTCCGTGGTGACGTTCGCAATTCGTGCCCGCCTCGTGATGCCGGCCGCGTTGACGAGTCCCGCGAGCGCGCCGGAGCCTGCGGTCGAGGCAGCGGTCGAGGCAGCGGCGAGCTTGGCGAGCTTGGCGAGCTTGGCGAGCTTGGCGACAGACGCCCAACCCTCCGGGTCGCGCACGTCGAGAACAACCCGGTGCACGCCCGGTAGCCCGGGGGCATCCGCTGGCCAAGCCAGGTCGGCCGCGATGACCGGGATGGCGTCGGCGACAAGCCGCTCGACGACCGCCGCGCCGATGCCCGAGGCGGCCCCCGTCACGACGACGGGGGCGCCTGAGTTGCTGGCGCCGGCTCTGGCGCTGGCGGTTTCTGGCACGGGGCTCCTCTCGGCGCGCGGCTCTGCGCATCCGCTTCAACCCAAGCAGGCGGCGCGCGACCTGCATACGAGAGATCGTTGATCTGCGCATCGGTGAGATCGATACGGCGCATGCTCGGCGAACAACCGCACTCTCTGGGAGGGAGCCTGCGCGCCCCGAACCCGCCTCAGCCACGCGCCCGTCGCGCCCCTAGACTCAGACGGGAGAGCACACCCAGCGCCGAAGAACCCACCCGTTCAGTTTGAGAGGGGCCGAAGATGACGAGACTCACGGCCGCCGACCTCGCCGCCACCGTCTACTCCGCGGGAAGGGTCTTCGACGGTCTCACTACCGGCCGCCTCGACACTGAGAACTTCCTCCGTTCGGGCAGCATCGAAGGGGTCACCTCGCGGCAAGACCTCGCGCTGCTGGAAGACCTCCGCGACGTCGCGGAGTTCATCATCGATAAGCAGCACCGCCCGATCGACGCGACATTCGTGCGCGACGTCAACGCTCAGATCACCCGGAGCGGCTCCCTCTACCCCGGTGAGTTGCGGCGGGCCGAGCAGAAGATCGGCGTGCAGACCAACCACGGTCGGCATGAACCGCTCGCCGTCTCCAAACCTCAGCTGCAGAGCATTGTCGATGCCTCGATGACGTATGAGGACCAACGCGAGGCGGCGCTCGATCTCTTCGTGAATCTTGCGAAGGCGCAACCATTCATGGACGGCAACAAGCGCACCGCTCTGTTCGTCGCCAACGCGCTCACCATTCGCGGCCAGTCACCGCTCCTGCTGTCGGTTCCGGTCGACTCCGACGACCCGACGCCAGCGCGGACCTTCAACGACCTCCTTGCCCGCGCATATGTCTTCGACGACCACGACGGAGTCAAGAAGCTTCTGCGAGACTCGGGTTTCGCGCCACTCGCGTAGCGGTTCGCCGCCCGCACTGCGCACGGTTTCGGGATGGAGAAATCGCTTCGTGCGGGAAATGCTCACAGCACGAAGCGAGCGCCATCCCGAAATCCAAGGGGGGACAGCGGGGCTCGGCGGGAGCTGGGCGGGAGCTGGGCGGAGCGCACGCTGGGTACGGGAGCGGAGCAAGGGACGCCCCTCGCCCGCACCCCACTACACGCGCTCGAAGACGGCGGCGAGGGCCTGACCGCCTCCGATGCACATGGTCTCGAGGGCGAGGCTCGCGTCGAGGGCTGGCAGCTCGTTCGCGAGGGTCGCGAGCATCCGGATGCCCGTGGCGCCAATGGGGTGGCCGATCGAGATGCCGGAGCCGCGCGGGTTGAGGCGCGGGTCTTCGGCGTCGATGCCCCAGTCGGCGAGGCACGCGAGCACCTGCACGGCGAAGGCCTCGTTGAGTTCGATCACGTCGAGGTCGTCGATTCCGAGGCCTGCGCGCGAAAGGGCAAGCGACGTCGCCGGCACCGGCGCGACGCCGAAGAGTCGCGGGTCGTTGCCGGCTACCGCCCACGAAACCAGCCGAACCGAAGGCGTGAGCCCAAGCTCAGCGGCGCGCTCTGGCGTCGTCACGATGCACGCCGCGGCCGCGTCATTCTGCCCGCTCGAGTTGCCGGCAGTGACGGTGGACGCTGCATCCTTCTTCCCGAGGATCGGGCGCAGGCGCGCAAGGGCCTCGAGCGAGGAATCGGCGCGCGGATGCTCGTCCCGGTCGACGAGCACGTCGCCCTTGCGTCCCGGCACGGTGACGGGAACCAGCTCGGCGTCGAACGCGCCGGACTCCTGCGCCGCGACGGCCCGCTGGTGCGACTGCAGGGCGAAGCGGTCCTGCGCCTCACGCGAGATGCCGTACTCGGACCGCAGCAGCTCGGCGCTGCCGACGTTGCCGTCGGGGCTCGGGTAGTTGACGCCGCCGACCGTCTCGCGGCCCCGGGCGAGCGCGTCGTGCAGCATGAGGCCGGCGGGCGGGGTGCCGCGGCGTCCCTGCTCCGTATAGAGAGGAGCGTTCGACATCGACTCGGCACCGAGCGCGACGATCACGTCGGCGACGCCCGTCTGCACCTCCATGGCCGCGTTCAGGACGGCCTGCAGGCCCGAGCCGCAGCGGCGGTCGAGCTGGTACCCGGTTGTGGTGATGGGGAAGCCCGCATCCAGCGCCGCCACGCGCCCGAAGGCGGGCGACTCCATGGAGGGGTAGCCCTGCGCGGCGATGACCGAGTCGACAGCGTTGACGTCGAGCCCGCTGCGCGCGACGAGCGCCTCGAGCACGGCGACGCCGAGCGCACGAGCCGAGAGCGGGGCGAGCGAGCCGCCGAGACGCCCGACCGGCGTGCGCAGGGGCGAGCAGACGACAACCTCGCGCAGCTCGGTCACGCGACGGCCTCCTCAAGCGTGGGAGCGACCGTGAACGCGGCCCCGGTCGCATTCCGAACCTCGTCGACCGTGACGCCGGGCGCGAGCTCGATGAGCACCAGCCCCGAGTCCGTCACGTCGAGGACGGCGAGGTCGGTGATGATGCGGTCAATGCAGCCCTTGCCCGTAAGGGGCAGGGTGCACTGCTCGACGATCTTCGGCGAACCGTCTTTGGCGACGTGCTCCATGACCACCAGCACGTGCTCGGCGCCGTTGACGAGGTCCATCGCCCCGCCCATGCCCTTGACCATCTTGCCCGGCACGGCCCAATTGGCGATGTCGCCCTGCGCCGAGACCTGCATGGCGCCGAGGACGGCGTTGGTGACGCGGCCGCCGCGGATCATGCCGAAGCTCGCCGCCGAATCGAAGAACGAAGCGCCGGGCAGCACGGTCACGGTTTCCTTGCCGGCGTTGATGAGCTTCGGGTCGGCCTCGCCCTCCCACGGGTACGGGCCGACACCGAGGATGCCGTTCTCCGAGTGCAGCACCACCTCGATGCCGTCGTCGATGTAGTTCGGGATGAGCGTCGGCAGCCCGATGCCGAGGTTCACGTACGAGCCATCCTTGAGCTCCTTCGCGGCGCGGGCAGCCATCTCGTTCCTGGTCAGCGGCATCAGGCGTGTCCCCTCGAGTCGGTGGATGCAGTGGATGCAGTGGATTCGCCGGCGACTTGGCGCGGCCGGACGGTGGTCTTCTCGATGGGCAGCTCGCCCGCCTGCTCTGCGCTCAGCACGACGACGCGGTCGACGTAGATGCCTGGCAGGTGGATCTCGTCGGGGTCGAGCTCGCCGGGTTCGACGAGCCGGTCGACCTCGGCGATCGTGATGCGTCCGGCCATGCCCGCGAGGGGGTTGAAGTTGCGGGTCGACTTCTCGAAGATCAGGTTGCCGTGGCGGTCGCCGACAGCGGCGCGCACGAGCCCGAAGTCGGTGCTGATGGCGGTCTCGAGCACGTACTCCTTGGAGGCCCCGAAGACGTCGAAGGGGCGCTGCTCTTTCGGCTCGCTCACGAGTCCGACGGTGCCGTCGGTGTTGTAGCGAATGGGCATCCCGCCCTCCGAGACCATGGTGCCGGCCCCGGTCGCCGTGTAGAAGGCCGGGACGCCGACTCCGCCGGCGCGCAGGCGCTCAGCGAGCGTGCCCTGCGGGGTGAGCTCGACCTCGATCTCGCCGGACAGATACTGACGTGCGAACTCCTTGTTCTCGCCGATGTAGCTGGCGATGACGCGGCGGATGCGCCCCTCGGAGAGCAACTCGCCGAGGCCCCAGCCGTCGACGCCGCAGTTGTTGGAGACGACCTCGAGGCCGTCGACGCCGAGCGCCTGGATGGCGCGGATGAGGGTGATCGGCACGCCGGACAGGCCGAAGCCTCCGACCGCGAGCGATGCGCCCGCCGGGATGTCGGCGACGGCGTCGGCCGCCGAGGCGTAGGTCTTATCCACGTTCTGCTCCTTCGTTGGGGCTGGATTCTTGGTCTGTGCCGTTGCCGGCCGCGGTACCGGCGGCGCCAGCGGCGGCGCCAGCGGCGGCGCCAGCGGCGGCGCCAGCGGCGGACTGGCTGGCAAGCTCCGCGTCAATCTCGGCGAACACGCCGCGCGCGATACCGAGGGCCCCGTTGGCGGGAGGCAGCCCGGCGTAGAGCGCGGTGTGCAGGATGACTTCGGCGATCTCGGCGCGCGACAGGCCGTTCGTGAGGGCGGCGCGCACGTGCATCCGGATCTCGGCCTCGTGCGACCCGGTGACGAGGCTCGCGAGCGTCGCGATCGAGCGCTCGCGGCGGGACAGCTCGTCGCGCGCCCAGATCTCGCCCCAGGCGTAGCGGGTGATGAAGTCCTGGAACGGCGCCGTCTCGGCGGTCGTGCCGGCGACGGCCCGGTCGACGTGCGCGTCGCTGAGCACCTCGCGGCGCACGCGCATCCCCTGCTCGTGGGCGGCAGCCTGCGTCGACTGGCCCTGCGAAGCGGATGCGCGCAGGTGCGTCGTGAGGAGGCGGGCGGCGGCGTCCGGGTCTTCGAGCGCGGCCAGGTGGGCGGTGCCCGCGATGGTCGAGTGGTACCCGTTCGGGATGCGCTCGGTCAGCGCCTGCATGGCCTCTGGCGTCGTGACGGCGTCGTGTTCGCCGCTCACGACCAGCGTCGGGGCGCGCAGCGAGCCGAGCGACGCGGTGCGGTCGAAGGCGGCGAGCGCCTCGTTGCAGCGCGCATATGACTCGTCGTCGATGTCGATGAGCGTCGAGAGCGACCGCGCGGCTGCGGAGAGCGGGTGCTGCTCGAGGAATCCCGGCGCGAACCAGCGCTCGGCGCTTCCCGTGACGAGCGACGCGGTTCCGGATGCGCGCACCGCGGCGGCGCGCTGCTTCCAGCCCTCGGCCGTCCCGATCTTCGAGTCCGTGCAGAAGAGCGCGAGGCTCTTCACGCGGTCGGGCTGCGCGAGGGCCAGCTCGAGCGCAACCGCCCCGCCGAGCGACAGCCCGGCGAGGTGGAACGCACCGCCACCGGCTTCCTCGACGACGTCGAGCACTGCATCCGCCAGCTCGGCGATCGTGAACGGCTCGGCCGTGGCCGGGCTGGAGCCGTGGCCCGGGAGGTCGAGGCGCAGGATGCGGAGCGTGCTGCCCGGCGTCGAGGCGCGGAGGGCCGCGACCGTGCCGTCCCAGAGCGCCATGGTCGTGCCGAGGGATGGGAGCAGGACCAGCAGCTCGTTCTGCGACGCTGGTTGGGTGCCGGGCGCGAAGGCACCCCTGAGGCGTGGGATCGTCATGCCGTCTCCTCGCTGTTCGTGTCGTCGTTGGTGTAGTGGTCCGGTGCGGTGGAGTCGTCCGAGTCGCCGTCGGTGTCGCTGTCGGCATCCCGGTCGCGGCTGGCGTCCTGGTACAGGAACCGGCTGATGGCCGCGTTCACGACTCGGTTGGCGGCCTGCAGCGTGACCTGGTCGGCGCCCGCGACGGCGGAGTCGGCGAGGTGGTGCCGCGCCGTCTCGCGCTCGACCGTGACGCGGTCGAGGGATGCGGCGAGCCGCCGTGCGGAGACGCTGGCGAGCTCGAGGAGCCGGCGGAGCGCATCCCACTCGGCGTGCCATTCGCCGGCCGGCCGCTCGTCTTGCGAGACCGCGGCGGACGCGACCGTCGCGAGCAGCCCGGGCGCTTGGAGGGCGTTCGAGACGACCACGATGGGGGCGACGGGGTTCTGCTTGTGCGGCATCGCCGACGACGTGCCGCCGCCGCCGAGCGACAGCTCGCCGACGCGCTCGCCGGAGGCGGTGACGAGGTCGCGGCCGATGCGGCCGAGCGCTGTGCACACGGCCGTGGCGGCGCTTGCGACGGCGAGCACGGGGGTGCGCTCGGCGTGCCAGGCGCGGCGCGGGTCGTGGAGGCCGAGGCCGTCGGCGAGGTGCGCCCGCAGGATGCTCGTGGTCTGCGCGCCGGACCCGAGGCGGTCGGCTGCCTCGCCGGTGCCGACCGCTCCGCCGAACTGCACGGGGAAGCTGAGGCCGTCGATGGCGGCGATGGCGGAGGTGACGCCGTCGAGCCAGCCCGCGAACTGCACGCCGATTGTGCTCGCGGCGGCCTGTCGTCCGAGCGTGTAGGCGACGCGGGGCGAGCGGCGTTCGGCGTCGGCGAGGCCCTGCAGGCGGGTGCCCGCGGAGACCAGGTCGGCGCGCACGGCCGCGAGCGCTTCGCGCGCGTGCAGCATGCTCGCAGAGTCGACGATGTCCTGGCTCGTCGCGCCGGCGTGCAGGCGCGGGGCCTCGACGCCGGCGGAGGCGAGGGATGCGCGCAGCTGGCGCACCAGCTCCGGCACGATGACCCCGTCGGCTTCGATGCCGTCGCGGAGCGCGTCGGCGTCCAGCTCGGCGGCTTCGACGGCCGCAGCCGCCGCGCTCACGTCGCGGGACTCGAGGTCGCCCCAGGCGCGCAGCAGCTCGGCCTCGACGACGAGCATGCCCCGCACGAGGCCGCCGACCTCGCCAGACACCTTGCCCGTGCCGGAGCCCGAGCCGGAGCCGGGGCCGGGGCCGGGTCCTGCCGAACCAGCGCCAAACACGCTCACAGCTCCTGACCGAAGTCGAAGAACACGGTCTCGCCGTCGCCCTGAAGGCGGATGTCGAAGCGGTAGCTGCTGGGCGCATCCGGGGTCGCGATGAGGGTCGCGCGGCGCTCGGGGGCGATGCCCGCGAGCACGGCGTCTGCCTCGTTCTCGGTCGGCTGGTCGCCGAAGTAGGCGCGGGTGAAGAGGTGGTGCAGCAGGCCGCGCGCGAAGATCGTGACGAGCAGGTAGGGCGCGGCGCCCGCGTCCCGCCGCCCGGGCTTGATGGTCGTGAACGAGTAGTGGCCGTCGCGGTCGGCGGGGGTGCGCCCGAAGCCCGTGAACGTGTAGCCGTCGCGTTCGAGGCTGCCGCGCTGCGCGACCGGATGGCCGTGGGCGTCGAGGCCCCAGAGCTCGAGGATCGCATCCGGAACCGCCTCCCCCGCACCGTCAGTGATGGTGCCGTGCAGGCGGATCGAGTCGGGTCGCCAGGGCGCGGCGATCTCGCCGCCACGCTCGTAGGGCAGGGCGTAGCCGTAGAAGGGGCCGACGGTCTGCGACGGGGTCTGGCCGAGCGGCGCGTGCGTCGCGACCGTCGCCGAGCGGCGGGTTGTCGTGGGTTCAGGCATGGTCGTCGTCCTCCGGTTCCATCCACGTGGACTTCGATCCGGTGAGCACGATGTCCCACTTGTAGCCGATCGCCCACTCGTGCTCGCTGACGTCGTGGTCGTAGTTTGCGACGAGCCGGGCGCGCGCGGCGGGGTCGACGATGGACTGGTAGATCGGGTCGAGCGCGAAGAGCGGGTCGCCGGGGAAGTACATCTGCGTGATGAGGCGCTGCGTGAACTGCGTGCCGAAGAGCGAGAAGTGGATGTGCGCGGGCCGCCACGCGTTGCGGTGGTTCTTCCACGGGTACGCGCCGGGCTTGATGGTGGTGAGGCGGTACTCGCCGTTGTCGCTCGTGATGATGCGGCCGACGCCCGTGAAGTTCGGGTCGAGCGGGGCGGGGTGCTGGTCGCGCTTGTGCACGTAGCGTCCGGCGGCGTTGGCCTGCCAGATCTCGACGAGCTGGCCGCGCACGGGGCGGCCTTCGCCGTCGAGGATGCGGCCGGAGACGATGATGCGCTCGCCGATGGGTTCACCGGTGTGCTGGATCGTCAGGTCGGACTCCTCGGCGGCCACATCCGTGTGCCCGAAGGCGGGCGAGACGAGCTCGATCTCTTCGGGGTCGGCGCGCACGAGTTCGTGCGTTGGGTGGCGAAGCGCGACCGAGCGGTACGGGGCGAAGTCTCGCAGCGGGTGGCTGCGGGCGTCGTCTGCGTGCGCCGCGTGCGTGTCCACGATCTGCTGCGAGATGAAGGCCTGGCTGACGAGCGAGTCGACGGGCCCGTCGAGCGTCTCGGGCCGTTCCTGTCCGGCGCTCATCGTGCATCCACGAACGGGAGGCCGGCGTACTGCTCGGCGAGGCTGACCTGCGCGGCGTGCGAGGAGGTGACGTAGCGGATCTGCCCGAGCTGGCGTTGGAAGTCGAAGGCGGTCTGCTCGGCGGAGCCGTCGGCGGGGTGCACGTGGAGCATGTCGGTCATCCACTGGGAGAAGTGCTGCACCTTCCACTGCCGGTCCAGCGCTTTGTCGCTGTACTGCTCGAGCCCGGTGTCGTCGCCGGCGTAGTGGGCTTGGAGGGCTTCGGCGAGGAGGGCAACGTCGGCGATGGCCGAGTTGAGACCCTTCGCGCCGGTCGGGGGCACGATGTGGCCGGCGTCGCCGACCAGGTAGAGGCGGCCGTAGTTGAGGGTGGAAACGACGAAGCTGCGCATCGGCAGGATCGACTTCTCGGTGATGGGGCCCTCGGTGAGGGTCCACCCCTCGGTGCCGAGGCGCGTCTGGAGGGCTGCCCAG
Organism: Pseudoclavibacter sp. AY1F1; assembly: GCF_002931075.1. Classification (GTDB taxonomy): domain Bacteria; phylum Actinomycetota; class Actinomycetes; order Actinomycetales; family Microbacteriaceae; genus Pseudoclavibacter. The sequence goes on from NZ_PSTQ01000009.1 coordinate 51,863, forward strand.
ATGCGTTCGTCGCTCCAGTTGGCGATGTCGTCGTCGGGGCTGACCTGCAGGTAGAGGCGGGAGACGGTGCTGGAGCGCATGGAGTGCATGGCGAAGCCGTCGCGGTGGAGGGCGTAGATGAGGTCGTCGGTGGAGGGGGCGACGTCGGCGAGGATGCCGAGCCACGCGAAGTCGTAGACGCGTTCGGCCACGTCGAGGGTGCCTTCGGGGAAGGTGCGGCGGCAGACGCCGTGGTAGCCGTCGGCGCCGATGATGTAGTCGCAGTCGAGGGTGATGCGCTCGCCGTTCGGGGCCGTATAGGCAACGGATGCGCGGTCGCCGTCGTGCGTCGATTCGGTCTCCGTTGATTCGATCTGGGTCGGCTGCACGTCGGTGGCTTCGAAGATGAGCTGCGAGCCGAGGCGCTCGTGCTCGGCGACGAGGTGGTGCACAAGTGCCTGCTGGCCGTAGACGGTGACGGTGCGGCCGGTGAGCTCGGCGAAGTCGATGTGGTGGCGCTCCCCCTCGTGCTGCAGGTAGATGCCGTGGTGGGTGAGGCCGTTGGCCTTGAGGTCGGCGTCGAGGCCGTACTTCGCGAGGAGGTCGACGGAGTCCTGTTCGAGTACGCCGGCGCGGATGCGGCCGAGCACGTACTCCTTGTCGCGGGCCTCGAGGATGCAGTAGTCGATACCCGCCTGGCCCAGGATGTGTCCGAGCAGCAGGCCAGCCGGCCCGGCTCCGATGATCGCCACCTGCGTGGACTGGCGTACGCCGGCGGCCTCTGCAGTCTGTGCAGTCTGGCTCGGGCTCTCGTCGCTCGTCATCGAACGCCTCTCGTCGTTGGGAAGGGTGAGACGAGTGTGCGTGGGAGGCGGACACGGCAGGCCGCTGTTTCCGCTCAGTGGAAAGAATGCAAGTCTCGGCTGGCGCAGTCTGGGGCCATTGACTTCGTCCGGCCGCCGGATTATGGTCGGGGTGCTCCAGCCTGACCCGGCGGAGCTGGCTGCGACGAGCCTCGACGGCGAGCTGCATCGACACCACAGGAGATTCCATGACCGACTCGCAAGCACTCGCTTCAGCAGCCGAGGGCCACCACGACCGAATCGAGCAGCTCCTCTCCGCGATGAGCCGCGAGGAGAAGCTCGCGCAGCTGCAGATTCGGTACCACCCGGACCCAGAGCGCGCGAAAGAGCTCGTTCGCGGCGGCATCGGCTCCGTGTTCTGGCCCGGCAACGTCCCCCAGACGAATGAACTCCAGCGCATCGCGCGCGAGGAGACCGCACACGGCATTCCGCTGCTCATGGGTCTGGACGTGATCCACGGCATCAGGACGATCTTCCCGATCCCGCTCGCGTCCGCAGCCAGCTTCGACCCAGCGGTTGCCGAGACCGATGCACGGGTCTCCGCGGAGGAGGCCAGGTCTGGTGGCATCAACTTGACCTTCGCTCCCATGATCGATGTCTCACGGGACCCGCGCTGGGGCCGCGTCGCCGAGGGATTCGGCGAGGACACCTATCTGACGACAGTCCTCGGCACCGCCAAGGTGCGGGGTTACCAAGGTGAGAGCCTCGCGGCACCGACATCGATCGCGGCCTGCGCGAAGCACTTCGTCGCCTACGGACAAGGCGAGGGCGGTCGCGACTACAACGCCGTCGACACATCCTGGTACCGGTTGCGCAACGTCTACCTCGAACCGTTCCGCGCGGTCGTCGAAGCCGGCGTCGGCTCGGTGATGGCGTCCCTCAACTCGGTCTCCGGCCGTCCGATGCACGCGAACCCGGAGCTCCTGACCGGCGTACTGAAGGAGGAGTGGGGCTTCGACGGACCTGTGGTCGGCGACGCGGACGCCGTCCTGAACCTCGTGAACCACGGGGTGGCCGAGGACGAGCACGACGCGCTCGTGCTGTCCCTGGCTTCCGGACTCGACATCGAGATGGGAGGCCACGTCGTCGCGGCCGACGGCACGACGTCGATCCTTCCGGGTGAGTTGACGGATGAGCGAATCGATGACGCGGTGCGTCGGGTGCTGCAGCTGAAGGTGCGACTCGGGCTCTTCGAGAACCCGTACGTGGATGCCGCTGCGGAGCTCGACGCGCCGACGCAGCAGAGCAGGAGCGCGGCCCTGCGCGCGGCGGAGCGCTCGATAGTGCTACTCAAGAACGAGGGCGGATTGCTCCCGGTCAAGCCCGCGCAGCGCAAGGTCCTCGTCGTGGGACCGTACGCAGACTCCACGGACCACAACGGGGCGTGGGTCATGTCGTTCGGCTTCGAGACCACCTCCACGATCAACGCCGCGCTCCGGGACCTCCTCCCCGACTCCGAGATCACATCATGCGAAGGAGCGACCTTCTTCGGCAGCAACCCCGCCCTCCAGGAGGAGGCGAGGGCTGCCGCTGCGGACAAGGACTTCATCATCGTCACCGTCGGAGAGCCGAGCGCACTCTCGGGCGAGGCGAGTTCTCGCAGCGACCTTCGTCTCCCTGGCGACCAGGAGGCGCTCATCCACGCCATCGCGGACACTGGAGTGCCGTTCGCGGTGGTCCTCGCGAACGGGCGGCCCCTCGTGACGAGCGACTGGATAGCCCGCGCTCCTGCGGTGCTGGAGGCATGGCATCTCGGGACCGAAGCCCCCGCGGCCATTGCGAACGTTCTGAGCGGTGCCGTGAACCCGGCTGGTCGCCTTCCCATGTCCTTCCCGCGCGCATCCGGTCAGATCCCCATCTACTACGACCACGAGAACACCGGGCGTCCGGCCAGCGTCGGTGGAACGCTCGATCAGGAAGAGATCGACATCGGCGTCGTCGGACCGAACAACCTCGACGACCGGTTCACGTCCAAATACCGAGACCTCGAACTCGGCCCGGAATTCGAGTTCGGGCATGGCCTGAGCTACACCGATTTCCAGCACGCGGAGCTCACCGTGGAACCCCGCTCGCTGGCACTCGACGCGCTCCGCGACGGCGAGCTGTTCACTGTGTCGGTCGCCGTCAGCAATATCGGCGACCGTCAGGGCGACGAGGTCGTGCAGCTGTACGTACGTGACGCGGTCGCGACACTGGCGCGCCCCGTGCGCCAGCTTCGCGGTTTCTCTCGCGTCGCACTCGAGGCGGGCGCGAGCGAAAACGTGACCTTCTCGGTCGGCTGGGAGGACCTCGGCTTCTGGCACGGAACCGAACGTGACGGAGATTTCGCAGCGGAGCCCGGCACCTTCGAGCTCCATGTCGGCCCACGACTGGACGCGACGACTGAGCTGACGGTCGAGGTCACCAGATGAATGCGATCCTCCGGCAGTACCAGGACCCGCCCACCTCGTACCGTCTCGACGACGCAGTCACCTTCTTCCCCGGCGCCGTGTACGCCTCGGTGCCGGGGTTCCGGTCGCTGCAGCTCGACCTCTGGGTTCCCGAGTCCTCGTCCCCCGTTCCCACCGTGGTGTGGATCCACGGAGGAGCGTGGATGGTCGGCGACCGCCGCACCCTTCCCCCCTTCCTCGAACCTGACGAGCTGTTCGCAGCGCTGACCGACGCCGGAATGGCCGTCGCGAGCATCGAATACCGTCACGCGCTCGAAGCACCGTTTCCCGCCCAGCTTCACGATGCCAAGGCGGCTGTGCGATGGCTGCGATCCTTCGCGGGGACGCTCAACATCGACCCGGACGCGATCGCCGTCGCCGGCGAATCGGCGGGAGGACACCTCGCAAGCCTCGTAGCCCTCACCTCCGACGCGACGCACCTCGAAGGCGACGTCGGCGTCCGGATCGGCAGCAGCGCGGTGAGCTGCGCGGTGAGCTGGTTCGGAGTGAGCGATATCGAGAGCATCGTGCACCCGGAAACTCCCGCGAGCATCCTCGCGCAGCTGCCGGAGAACGCGCGAAAGCCTCCGCTTGAGATCCTCTTGAACGGCGCCGCTGTCGACGTGCGACGGGATGCGAGCCCCGTCACCCACGTCTCGCAGTCGACGCCACCGTTCTTCCTCGCCCATGGCACTGCCGACACCGTCGTTCCCTTCGAGCAGAGCACTCTGCTCCGGGACGCCCTCGAGCACGCCGGGGCTCCCGTGACCCTGATGACGGTTCCAGGCGCTGGGCATGGCTTCGATGCGTGCCCCGATGGGCCTGCGATCCTCGAGGCCACGGTCTCCTACCTCGCGGAGCACCTGGGAGCCTGACCGCGCGGGGTGGAACCACTCGAGGGTTTCACCCCGTGCGGGAGAGCGGCTGGCCTGGTTCAGGTTTACCCCTGCTGCTTCGACGGGCTCAGCCGCGATCGGCTGACAGACGCTGCAGCAACTCCCTGAGACCGTCGCGGCTGAGGAGCTGGTCGAGCGCGAGCTGCGTCGCCCCAGTCATCGCACCGTGCGGCCCGTTCACGACGGAAAGCTCGAGAACGCAGTCGGCGGTTGACCCCGACAACGTACGTGACGCGACGGCAGCTCTGATCGGCTCGAGGACCCAATCACCCGCTGCGGTCAGTCCTCCGCCGATGATGACGACCTCCGGAGCGAACAGCGCGATCATCGGCGCCAGACTGTGGCCGATGTGCTCCAGAGCCTGCGTCATGAGGGCCCGCGCGGCCGCGTCGCCGTCGTTCGCGGCGGCGGTGATATCGAGGGGCCGAATCCGCCCACTCTGCTCGCGGATCTGCCGGAGCAGCGGGCTCGCCCCCGCATCTGCCAGGGCCGCCCCATCCCTCGCGAGCGCCCAACCGCCGACGAGCGCCTCGAGGCATCCAGTTCGCCCGCATCGGCAGGCCACGTCCCGCGAGTCGGCGGCGCGGACGTGCCCGATCGAGCCTGCGAGCCCGTGCGTGCCACGGTGGATGCGCCCTTCGACGACGAGGGCGGCGGCGACGTCGTTGGTCGCGCCGAAGTAGAGAACGTTGCCGGATCGGGACGCTGCCGGGTTTGCTCGGAGCTCAGCCAGGGCGAGCAGGTTCGTGCGGTTGTCCACCCAGACTGGGACTTCCCAGCGCTCCTGCAGCCAGGCGCGGACCGGGTAGCCGGCCCAGCCATCGACGACAGGGGTGGCGATAGGCGTGCCGGTGTCGAAGTTGACCGGACCCGGCAGGCCCACTCCGATGCCGAGGAGGACTCCAGCGTTCGAGAGCTCTGCCAGGTGGTCGCTGATGATGCGGTCGACGGTCGACAGGAGGTGTTCGGGTTCGGCGGCGGGCTCGGTCGTGATCTCGCCGACCGCGATGATCGTTCCGCTCAGGTCTGCGGCACCGACGACGATGCCCCAGGAGAAGAAGTCGATGCCGATGACCAGCCCCACGGCTGAGTTGAGTGCGAGACGGTGAGCCGCCCGGCCGCCCGTCGAGGGCGCCAGCCCCAGGGAACGGAGCAGGCCCGCCCGTTCGAGCTCGGAGACTCGCTCGGCGACGACGCTGCGACCGAGTCCGGTCTGGCGGGCCGCCGCAGACTGGGTGATGCCTTCTTCAGCTCGCACCGCGGCGATCAGGGCGGCAAGGGTCGAGTACCGTTCTGCCATCCTGTTCCTCGCTTCTGCCGTCGAATTCGGGCCACCGCCCCACGAGCGGGGCAGCCTTCACGCCTCGCGGCGACTTCCGGCACTAGTCTGCCCCACCTCATGTCTGCGAACAGCGACAAACTCCGTGATCAGAACGGCGCGGCGTCCCTTCAGCCTTCTTGGTCAGTAGGACAGACCGAAACCCACGGGGTAGAGCGGGTTCTCGGTGTCCGAAGGCACGTCCGGTGAGCTCTTGAGCACCTCGCCCATCGAGCTCGGGAGCTCCATCGGGAGACGCCCCTCAGGCGTGATGCGCCCCGTGAGCGCATCAAGCAGCGCCGTGTGTGAAGCGCCGTAGTTCCCGACAATCGCGGTTGCGTGCGGCTCCAGTGGCGTCAGAATCGCGGCTCTGTCGAGGTACACATCGAGCACGACCGGAGTCGAGGCGGCGAGTTCGGTCACCCGATCGATCATCTCCTGGGGGTAGTCGAGACTGCCCTGATGCGTTCCCGCTTCTAGGAAGTACTCATTCCTCGGCTCGAACGCGGCGCCGATGCGCAGAATGGCAACGTCAGCAGCCTCAGGCCCGTCAGCCACCTCGAGACCATAGGCCGAGGCTGCCTCTGCATCCAGACCTTCCAGGTAGACCTTCGATCCCTGAGCCAGCGGCAGTGGGCCCTGGTTCTTGAGGACGGTGATCGAGCGAGCCTGCGCCCGTTGCCCCTCGGCAAGGAAGGCTGGCGATGCGACGGTGGCAATGGCTTCGTCGAGGTCGACGTGAGCCTGATCGAACAAGCCGAGCTCGAACTTGACCTTGAGAACTCGTCTCGCGGAGACGTCGATTCGGTCTTCGCTCAAGCGTCCATCCTGGACCAGTTTCAGGACTACATCCGTGGCGGTCTCTCCACCCAGCTGATCGATGCCGGCGTCGAACGCGCGAAGCACCCTGTCTTCCGGGCTGAGGTCTTCGACGCCCCAGGCCTTCGCGGGCCATTCAAGGCCTCCCACGCTGATGTCCGAGATGATGGCGAAGTCGGTCGTGACGACGCCGTCGTACCCCATGCGCTCCCGAAGCAGGCCGGTGATGAGCTCGCGATTGAAGGAGAACCCGACCTCCTCGACCGGCTTGCCGTCGAGGGTCAAGCCGACCGGCATGCCGTAGTAGGGCATCATGAACGGCGCGCCCGCCTCGATCGCCATCTCGAAGGGCTTCAAGTGGTCAGCGAATCGGCCGCCCGGGTAGACCTGCTCTTTCCCATACGGGAAGTGGGGGTCTTCGCCGTCCTTCTGCGGACCGCCGCCGGGGAAGTGCTTGGGCATGCAGGCCACACTGCTCGCACCGAGTTGAGAGCCCTGCATCCCTCGAATGAAGGCGGCACCGAACCGACCGACGAGGTCCGGGTCCTGGCCGAACGACTGCAGCTGACGTGCCCAGCGCGGATCAGTCACGAGGTCGAGCTGGGGGTGGATTGCACAGGAGATCCCGACGGCCCTGTACTCGGAACGGACGATGTCGCCGAATCGCTCGAAGAGTTCCTCGTCGCCGATAGCTGCGAGTCCCAAAAGCTCCGGCCACTTCGAGAGCCCTCCGGATGCGACGGTCATGCCCTCGGTGGCGGAGAATCCGTGACGCGGGTCGGAGGCGAACATGACTGGAATGCCGTGCTCACTCTCGGCGGCCAGGTCCTGGACGGCATTCTGCCAGCGGACCGCAGCTTCCGTCGACGGAAGCTCCCCGAGGGTGAAGTGCGTGATCTTCTTCCCTTCGACGAGGTCCCGAACGGAGCCCTCCCCGAAGCGCCCCGGACTGTCGTGATCGCCCGGCTCCCCGATCGTGATCACCGTGCAGAAGAGCAGGCCGACCTTCTCCTCGAGGGAGAGGCGAGGCACGAGATCGTCCGCGCGCTGATCAGCTGTCAGGCTCGGGTCTCTGTACGGCAGTTGCTCCTGACCGATGGGGTCGTGGTGGGTGTTCTCGCCTTTACCTGGGGTCACGGCAGCTCCGATCTCTGGTTGCCGTCGGCATCGACGGCCTCATGAAACGTAGCACAACTTAGGTGCGTTACGAACATAAGTCTCGGGTGCGGCGTCCGAGCTAGAGGGCCAGTCGTTCGAGTTGGTCGCGATGAGCCAGGGGGCTGCCCGAGTGAAGCCAGTGGACCAACGCCGTCGGGTTGAGAATCGAGTCGAGGGCAAGCGCCCCAGCCCCGGGCATGCCACGGTCGTCGGCACTGGACGCGCGCACTGAGAGATGAGCCGTGATCAGCTCAGCCCCGCGCGCCTGGATAGCGTCACGCAGCGCCTTGAGGAAGGACTCCTCGACCTGCGTTCCGGCAGCGAGGACACCTCCACCCAGAACGACTTCCCCGGGGTTGGTGAACACGACCAGGTCCGCCACGAGGCTGCCGACAGCCTGAGCCGCTCGCTCCAGGACGCTCACGACGAGGGCGTCACCCGATTGCGCGGCCTCTCCGATGTCAACGAGGTCGAGTGGACGAGCACGAAGGATTTCGGCCAGCAGCGGGCTTGCGTCGACTCGTCGTGTGACTTCATCGAGCACCGCCCACCCCGCAGCCAGAGCCTCGAGGCAGCCCACTTTGCCGCATCGACACGGCAGCGGTTCAGTCGTTGCGCGAAGGTGCCCGATCGACCCGGCTGCCCCCCGTTCCCCTCGCAGTACTCGACCGTCGACCATCAACCCAGCCCCCACATCCATGCCCACCTCGATGAAGAGCATGTCCCGCTTGGAGCGCGGCGGCCTGTGCCACTCTCCAAGCGCCATGAGGTGCACGTGGTTGTCAACCCAGACCGGGGCGTCGAGGCGGCCGCGGAGCCACGCCCGCGGACTGAACCCGTCCCAGCCTGGCATGACGGATGGACCGACGAGGCGCCCCGTGGAGAACTCGACGGGCCCGGGCACTCCGACCGCGATCGACCACGGGCCTGCCCCGTTATCCGGAGCGCCTACCTCTTGGAGCAGACCAGCTACTCGCTGCATCGTCGCTTCAGGACCGAGCTCCACGTCCCACGTGCAGCTGACAGCCTCGACGATTGCGCCGCTGAGGTCGACCCTGGCCACGTCTATCTCGGTCGAGCCAATCATGACCCCCACGACGTAGCCGACCCCGGGGTTCACCTCGAGGGTCCGAACCGGGCGCCCGCCTGTCGAGGCGACGAGCCCGCCGTCTCTTACGAGGCCCCATGCAGTCAGGGCTTCCACCCGCTGGGTGACAGCCTTCCGGCCGAGACCGCTGACAGCGACGAGGCTAGGCCGGGTGGCGGCCGTCCCCTTTCGGATCAAGTCGAAGAGGGCCGCGGTTGGGGCGGCCTCGAAGTCCTGCATCGGGACGGTTCCATTGGCTTCAGGCGGGAGGAGCATCAGACGGGGACCCTTCCATGATCAGCCAGAAGCTGACATTGGAGCAGGCTACACGGAACGCGCCCAACAACCCGTCTCGGCGGCGGAGCCTGTCCTTACCAGCGTCAGCAGCTCTGTTGAAGAGTTGTCGCAAAACTCCTCGTCTCAAGACCGTGGGCTTCGCAACGACCCTGGCGGCGGTGAAGGTAGGTGGCCATGCTGCGGGCAGGACGCCCCGCGTGAGGATTGAAGGACGCCTTGGGCAGATGCTAGGAGGGTATCGCTTACTCCCCCTGCCACGCTCGACGGGCGGAACTCTAGGGTTTTACGGCACTCGGGTCTCGTCCTCGCGTGGTCCTTGGGAGGAAGCGCACGAGCGCGATCATGCCCACGAGCTCGACGAGCGTTTGCATCACGATGACCACCGGAGCCAGCGCGAGCGCGGGTGGCAGTGCGAGCGCGAGCGGCAGGACGACGAGGGAGTTGCGAGTGGCACCGCTGAACGCCAGAGCTCGGGTCGCGGGAACGTCGAGGCGGAAGACTCGCCCGGCCAGGAAGCCAACGAACACCATGATCACGAGGAACGCGACATAGATCGGCACGAGCATGAGCAGCTGCGGCCCGGCAGCACCAACCGCTCGGGCTTGGGACGCCACGACCGTGAAGAGGGTCGCCATCATGAGCGGCACCATCAGGTTCAGCATGGTGCGCTCGATCACCTTGCCGCTGCGGTGTCGTTTCGCGAGGAGCTGGACGAGGGCTGCGGCACCGAGAGGCACCACGATCAGCAGCAGGAAGGCGCGCACGAACGGGCCGATTTCCACCACGGCCACCCCATCCGGGCCGAGGAAGATCAGCAGGTAGAGCGGCAGGAGCAGCATCTGCGCGAGCATCAGCATTGGGGCTGCCGCCAGCAGTCGGTCGGCCGCGCCGCCCGCGAGGCCGGCGAACACGATCACGTAGTCGATGCACGGCGTGAGGAGCACGAGCAGCACCCCGAACAGCAACGCGGGCTGGTCCGCCACGAACCGCGACAGTCCGTAGGCGATGACCGGCACGATCACGAAGTTCACCACTCCCACGGCCCCGAGGAAACGCCCATCGCGAAGTGACCTGCCGATGGCAGCGAACGGGACGCCCAGGAACGTCGCGAACAGCAGCAGCGCGAGCACCGGTTCGATCGCGAGCTCGAGGTGGTGCGCCCCGGGGGCAAGGAGACCGAGCGCGCCGCCAGCGGCAATCGCCGCGAGGTACAGGACGATCTGGTGGCGCTCCAGGAGTGCGACGAGGCGCGTCACGAGGTGGAGTTTGAAATGCGGTGAATGGGCACGACCCGACGGTAAACGTTCGACCCGCTCGAAGGTCAAACCCGCTCCACGCTCGTAAGCTCCCGGCATGCGTATCTCCGAGGTCAGCAGGCGGAGCGGGATCAGCGCGACCGCGCTGCGCTACTACGAGAGCATCGGCCTCGTCACACCGCACCGCTCCAGCAACGGCTACCGGGACTACGACGCCACCACCCTGCACCGACTCGATCTCATCGAGGCAAGCAAAGAGCTCGGACTCCCCCTCGCGGACATCAGCAGACACCTCGCTTCCCTAGAGGTCGACTCCTGCACCGACGTGCGCGAGCAGCTGCGGCCGCTCCTCGCTGAGCGGGTGCGGCAGATCGATGAGAAGCGGGCACGGCTGGACGAGCTCCGAGCGAGACTCACGGCCGCCAGTCATGGCCTTGTTGAGTGTCCTGACCGCGACGACAGATGCTCTACGGAGTGCATCTTCCGCACCTACGACGAGAGGGCTGGGACCTGCTCCACTCCCTCGGAGTGAGACATGTCAAACCATGGGATGCGGAACACCAACAAGGGCCCACCTTGTCGCGGGGGTGTTCGCGCCAGTGGGTTGCTCTGCCAGGCTCCCTATCGAGTCTCGTCAAGACTCGCCACGTACGCCTTGATCCAGTGAAGATCAGGGTGAACGCGCTTCACATTGCGACGTGTAGGCGGCAACCCCAGGCTCGTCCGGACGCAGCAGCTCTCGGAGTCGGAGGCGGGCGCGCTGATACCGACCGCGAGCGGTCGACTCACGAACCCCGAGGATGTTGGCGGCCTGAGGCAGCGTGAAGCCGTCCCAGAGGATCAGGCGCACGAGCTCACCTTGATTGGCCGGCAGACGGTCGAGCGCCTCACGCACTTCCAGCGCTGCAGGGTCGGCAGCCTCCGGCTGCGCCTCGAGTTGCTGGCGCAGCCTCAGAGTCAGGTCCGTGCGCCGGACCGAGCCGCGAGCCGCGTTCGCCAGGAGTCGCCGCGCGACCCCGAAGAGCCACATCCGCGCCTGCTCGGGGTCTGATGGCATGCGGTCGATGCGTCGCCAGGCGACGACAAACGTCTCGCTGAGTAGGTCAGCGGCGTCGGCCGGGACGCTCACCCGCCTCCCGAAGTAGCTGAGCAGATCAGCCGCGTTCGCATCATGGAGCGCCTCGAGCGTCGCCTCCCGGTCATCGCGCCCCTGCCTGCGGATCACTCGCCACTCCCGGACGTACTGGCTTCGCACTGGCCCGCCATCTCGAGCGACACTCCACCATCGAGGAAACCGGCATCCTCGAACACGCGCAGTATCTCATCGCCCATGAGAGAGCTCGCGACGACGCCGTGGTCCACGTCGGGGACGTCCGCCCCGGCCCCACCTCCGGTTCCGATTCGCTCTTCGGAAGCTTGGCGCTCGTCCTGCTCCGCTACAAGCGCGGCTTCGACGTCTTCTGGAGCGATCGACGCGACAACCGGACCCCAGTCATAGTCGGCCAGGAACTCGCGCGCCGTCTCGGTTCGCTCATCCACTTCGGCATCCGAGAGCCCGCCACCGTACTCCGGGACGACGCGCGCGACGACCGTGCAGAGACCGAGATCACTGCCCGCGTCGAGCTCGAACGTGCGCTGCGCGGCGGCATCCGGGACCCACCCGACCCAACTCAGCAGGCCCGGTCCGGCGACCGCCGCCGTCGTCCCGACGCCCAGTAGCCCGACGCTCAGGAACGCGACTCCGAGACCCGTGCGCAACCGCGAGCGTCGCGGCCGTCGCTCAGCCGCGACAGCCTGCGCGAGGGCGCGCGCCTCAGCCGCGTTCGTGGTGTCAGATCCAAGCGCCGGCGGCGCAGCTCGGCGCACCAATCCGTCGATGTCGTCCATGTCGGTCCTCCTCAGTGGTTGCCCTTCACTGTGAACATGTCCGGATACGCCGCCTTCTTAACGTGGCATGCGGAATCTGCTTCCGCGCATTCGGCAGGGCGGTTCGGGATGCTCGACGCGACCAGCCGCAGTTCAACCCCTGGTTGGCATCCGCTCGAACCCGTCGTCCGTAGCGTCGAGGGCACAACGCATCCGCTGGGAGAAGGAGCACGACGCCATGACGATCGAAGTCGACGGCCTGACCAAGAAGTATGGGGACAAGCATGCGGTGCGGGATGTGAGCTTCACTGTCCAACCGGGCAAGGTCACGGGGTTCCTGGGCCCGAACGGAGCCGGCAAGTCCACGACGATGCGCTCCGTCGTCGGGCTCGACCGCCCCACCTCCGGGCGCGCGCTCATCGATGGCAGCGAGTACCGAGCATTCGCGGCGCCGCTGCGCGAGGTCGGCGCCCTGCTCGACGCGAAAGCGGCGCACAGGTCCCGCACAGCGCTGAACTACCTCACCTCGATCGCGGCGACGCACCGGATTCCGCGCTCGCGCGTCGCTGAGGTGCTCGAGGCCACTGGCCTCAGCTCGGTCGCCCGGAAGAAGGTCGGCGGGTTCTCCCTCGGCATGGGTCAGCGCCTGGGCATCGCCGCAGCCCTCCTCGGCGACCCTGGCACGCTCATCCTCGACGAGCCCGTCAACGGCCTCGACCCCGAGGGCGTGACCTGGGTGCGCGAACTGCTGGCTCGACTGGCATCCGAGGGGCGAACGGTCTTCCTCTCCTCGCACCTGCTGAGCGAGCTCGCGCTCATCGCTGACCACGTGATCATCATCGGCCGCGGTGAGATCATCGCCGATTCACCACTCAGCTCCCTCACCGATCAAGGGGGCAGCCGCGTCCGCGTGCGAACGTCGGACGCCCGAACGCTCACCCATCGACTCACGACCACGGGCGTGACGGTCGCATCGAACGAACCCGGCCTGTTGGAGGTCGAAGGCCTCACCGCCGAGCAGATCGCCCGCGCCGCCCACGAGGCGGGAGTGCTGCTCACCGAGTTGACGCCGCTGCGCCAGACCCTCGAAGAGGCCTACAACCACCTCACCCGCGACTCCGTCGAGTACGCCTCGGCCTGATCCCGCTTCCCCCGCGAAAGGACCCTCATGAGCACCACCACCGACACCACCCGCAGCGTGCGCCAGGTCCGCGTGCGCAAGGTCAGCTTGGGTGGCGCTGTCGTCTCCGAATGGATCAAGTTCCGGGGACTGGCGTCGAACCACGCCCTCGCAGGACTCACGGCCCTGCTCCTGGTCGCCAACGGAGTCGCGATGCCCTGGGCTTACGTCTTCCGCGACCGTGGCTCACCCCAGGCTGACTACGACGCGTACCCCGAGATGATCGTCGACAAGACCGGCTACGTCGGCATCATCCTGGCTGTGCTCGCGGTGCTGATGATCACGAACGAGTACCGCTCCGGGCAGATCAGCACCACGCTGCTCTCGGTTCCGCGACGGACGCCGGTGCTCGTCGCGAAGGGCGCGATCGTCGCGGGCATCGCCTTCGTGATCGGAGCAGCCAGCTCGGCAATCGGGTTCGCGGTCGCCCCGACGGTCCTCGCCGGTGGCGGGTACAGCTACGTCCTGGGCACCCCAGCCCTGCTCCGCCTCGTCAGCGGCTCCGGGCTGTACCTCGCCGCCATCGGCATCATCGGTCTTGCGATCGGTGCGATCATCCGCAACGTCATCGCCGCAGTGCTCGCGACGATCACGTTCCTCCTCATCGTGCCCGTGATCCCGCAGATGTTCACCGAGTTCGGCACTGAGATCACCCGCTTCTTCCCCATCCAAGCAGGCTCGCTGCTGCTCGCCCCCGTCGGCACGGACCCGATGGGCCCGTGGACTGGCTACGTCGTTCTGCTGACCTGGGCACTGGCGCTCTTCGCGGTCGCGATCATCCTGCTCAAGCGCCGCGACGCCTGAGCACTGAACTGAACAGGCAGCAGGGGACAATGTGAGAACAGTTCAGGATGGAGGTCAGAGCATGGGTGCTCGCGCTTCGGCCCCGGCAGTGAATGTGGCGGACGTCGAGCGCGTGCTCGGCACGCGGCTACCGCGCTGGCTTGCCGCCCATCCGAGGACGGTGGATGCGCTCATCGCCCTCATCTGCCTGTCAGCTCAAGCACTTGTGCTCGTCCTCCCCGGTGAGCAACCGCTGTGGCCAGGCCTGCTTCTCGCGATCCTCTCGTGTGGGCTGCTGCTGTGGCGGCGGGTTTCTCCGCGAGCGGTCCTCGTCGCAGTCGTGCTGGTGGGCGTGGCTGGCATGCTTCTGCCTGCCCCGGTTGCCCTGCTGGGTCTGCCCGTCACCGTCGGGCTCTACACGCTGGCCTCCGCGACGCCGACTGCGACTGCGCTCGTGGGGTACGCCATCGTCGTGGGTCTGCCCGCGCTCGGGGCGCTTCTGCTGTACGTGACGACGGGTGTGACCCATGCGCCGTCACTGCTGGACCCCCTGGCGCTGCTCGCTCTCGCTCTCGGCATCGCCGCTCGCGGCACCGCGCGCCGCCGAGAAGCCCTCACGGAATTGATGAACGAACGGCTCAGCACGGCGCGTGGCGTGGAACGGCAGCGCATCTCCGCGGAGATGCACGACATCGTCGCCCACTCGCTCTCGACGATGATCGCCCTCGCCGACGGCGCATCCAACGGCTGGCAGAAGCACCCGGAGCGGTCAGCGCTGGCACTCGACAGGCTCGGCGAGGTCGGTCGAAGCGCACTCGCCGACATGAACAGGATCTTGCACGTGCTCCGCGACGACGACGCGGTGCTGGGCGAGCGCCTGCACCGCTCGGGCCACAACGTCCCGGAGCTGGAGGAACTGGTCGAGGTCTTCCGAGATGCGGGTCTGCCCGTCGCACTCACCCGCTCTGGCGAGGCGATGCCCACGAATCCCGCACTGTCGACGACGGTGTATCGCATCGTTCAGGAGTCACTCACCAACGCGCTGCGCTACGCCGCAAGGGCCACTCGAATCGAGGTCAGCATTGACGTGACTGGGGGCACTGTCATGGTGCAGGTCGCTGACGACGGACGCGCAGATCCCCGCGGGGGCCGAGTCCCGAGCCAGGGCAGTGGCCGGGGGCTGCTCGGTGTCGCCGAGCGTGCCGCGGCGTTCGGCGGCGTCAGCTCGGCTGGCCCACGACCGGGCGGCGGCTGGGTGACGACAGCCACTCTGCGGATCGACGGAGACGCACGCGCATGACCGAGATCAGTTCGCCGAAGATCAGAGCCCTCCTCGTCGACGACCAGGAGCTCGTTCGGATGGGCACGGCGCTGACCCTGGACTCGGCCGATGACATCGAGGTCGTCGGTGAAGCGGCCACGGGTGAGGAGGCGATCCGCCGCACCCGCGAGCTCAAGCCTGATGTCGTGCTGATGGATGTGCGGATGCCCGGCATGGGCGGTGTGGAGGCGACCAGGATCATCACCACCGCTCACCCGAGCACGCGGGTGCTCGTGCTCACCACCTTCGATATCGACGAGTACGCCTTCGGCGGTCTCGACGCCGGTGCAAGCGCCTTCCTCCTCAAGAGCACACCGCCGGATCGGCTCCGGGAGGCCGTGAGGACGGTTCATTCGGGCGAAGCCGTGGTCGAGCCCCGGATCACGAAGCAGCTGATAGACCACTACGCCTCCGGAGGCTCGCATCTGCACCCTGAGAGCCCTGCGAGCCCCGTGGACGACGACCCGAGCCATCCGCTCGACCCGCTCAGCCCGCGCGAGCTCGAGGTGTTCGCGTGCGTGGTCGCCGGACTCTCCAACGGTGAGATCTGCGAGACGCTCCACCTCTCCCCCGCCACGGTGAAGACGCACGTGAACCGCATCTTCGCCAAGCTGCACGTCCGCGACCGAGTTCATGCGGTCATCCTCGGGCACGAGCTGAAAAGGCGACGGTAGGGGGCGGGGGCAGCACGGACAGCTAGCGAGAAACGATCGCCCCCGGTGGTATCGCCGGGTTGGGCCTCGCGTGTCCCAGAGCGACGCGTGCCGAGTCGGTGCTGGGCTTCGACGAGTGGCCGTTCGACGGGAAGCGGGTGATCGTGCTCACCTCGCGAACAACGGTCGAGGATGCGCGCGTGACGAGGGCCGCGTCCGTCGACGAGGCGACCCGCCTCCTCGAGGAGGGCGGAGCGGCGGAGGTGTACATCGACGGTGGCCGCACCATCCAGTCGTTCCTTCGCGCAGGCCTCGTCGACGAGATCACCCTGTCGGTCGCCCCCATCATTCTCGGCTCCGGACGATCACTCTTCGGCGCCCTCGACGCCGACGTACTCCTCACGGTCCGGGGCAGTCATGCCACCGAGGATGGCCTCGTCCGAACCACGTACGACGTGACGACCCGGTGAGATCAGCCACACGAGCCCGCACCGCCCATTCGTGGAACTGAGCAACGTTCACCGGCGCGTCACACCCCGTCCGTCGCTCCATCGCCGAACCGCCTCCGGTAGCTCGACGGGGTGCTCCCGAATGCGGCCGCGAAGTTCTGCCGCAGGGTGACGGGGCTCCCGAATCCGCAGGCCGCGGCGATCTGGTCGACCGATAGCTGACTGGTCTCGAGGAGGGTGCGCGCTTCGTCGAGGCGGCGCGAGCGCACCCAGGCAGCCGGCGTCGCCCCGGTCTCGTCGCGGAAGGCGCGCACGAAGGAGCGCTCGCTGAGGTGCGCGGCTTGGGCGAGGCGCGCCACGCTGAGCCCTTCGCCGAGGTGCTCGAGCGCGAACGCGCAGGCAGCCGCGACCGCTCCCCCACTCGAGTCGGCGGGCACCGGCCGCTCGATGTACTGCGCCTGCCCACCCTCCCGATGAGGGGCGACGACCAGGTGACGCGCGACGCGGTTCGCGACCGCCGACCCGAGCCGGGTGCGCACGATGTGGAGGCACGCGTCGATACCGGATGCGGTGCCCGCGGAGGTCATGACGTCCCCGTGGTCGAGGTACAGCGCGGACGGCTCCACCGATATCTCCGGGTGGCGTCGCGCGAGCTCCTCGGTGCTCTTCCAGTGCGTCACGGCGCTGCGCCCGGCCAGCAGGCCCGCGTCCGCGAGCGCGTTCGCGCCAAGGCAGAGACCCACGATGGGCACCGCTCGCGCGTGGCGTTCCTGCAGCAGCTTCGCGAGCGCCGGACTCGGCGCGACTCCATCCTTGATCCACGATGGCACCACGATGAGGTCAGCGTCTCGAGCTCTGTCGAGCCCCTCGATGCCACCGAGCGTGTAGCCCTCTGACGTCGTCACCGAACCTGCATCCTCGGAGAAGCCTGCATCCTCGGAGAAGAAGGACGTCTGCCACGGCGCCGCCCCACTGCGCGCGACCTCGTCGAACACCAGATGCGGCACCGAGAGATGAAACATCGAGGCCCCATCGAATGCGTAGACCGCGATCTTCACGTGCCCTCCTGCTCTTTGGCGTGAACTCATCGTAAACCTGCATTCCCGCCAATGGCGGCGCGCGCCTCGGCGGCAGAACATGGAAGCACGGCGCGTGCCGTCACCAACGTCTGGAGCAGAAGATCATGACCTCCCCTCGCAGAGCCCTCACCCTCGTCGACGTGCAGCAGCAGTACTTCTCGGGCCCACTCGAGATCCAGTTCCCGCCGCTGGCCGAGTCCCTGCCCAACATCGCGGCCGCCATCGACTCGGCCACCGAGTCCGGCATCCCGGTCGCGGCGATTCAGCACACGGCGGGCGACCAGGCGCCCGTCTTCAACCCGACGACGCCCGAGTTCGCACTGCACCCCGAGGTGGAGCAGCGTCGGCAGCCCGAGTGGAAGAGCGTCGTCAAGCAGTTCGGCTCGGTATTCGCTGACACGGATCTGCTCCCCTGGCTGCGAGAGCAGGACGTCGACACGATCACCCTCGTCGGCTACATGACCAACAACTGCATCATCGCCTCGGCGGTCGAAGCGGAGGCGCACGGGATCGCCGTCGAGGTACTCTCGGACGCGACCGGCGCCATCAACATCGCGAACAGCGCCGGTTTCGCCCCGGCCAAGACGGTCCACACCACGCTCATGGCCTTGCTGCAGTCGAACTTCGCGGCCGTCTCGACCACCGACAACTGGACGCAGGCGCTCGCCGACGGCCAGCCGCTCGCGAAAGACAACCTCGCCAAGTCGGCGATGTACGGCGCAGAGCTCGTCGCTCGCGGGTAGATTTCGATGGTGGATGCACCCAGGACGACCTCACGGCGGGCGGTGTTCCTCGACATCGACGGCACCCTGACGACAGACCTCGGCGAGGTGCCGGAGTCGGCGCACACCGCCATCAAGGAGGCGCAGGCCAACGGGCACCTGGTCTTCCTCGCGACGGGGCGCAGCCCGCTGGAGATCGACCCGCGGGTGGAGGCGGTCGGCTTCGATGGCATGGTGGCGGGCGCCGGCGCGTACGTCCTCTACGAAGGCGCGTGGATCGTCGACAAGCACCTCAGCGAGATCGAGGCGACCGCCCTCACGCGCGCCCTCGACGAGCTCGGAGTCGACTACAGCCTGCAGGGCCGGCACGCCATGCACACGACGGTGGGGCACCGGTCGCGGATGCGGCGCATCCTGACCCAGCTCGGGTTCACCGACTTGGAGGAGTCGGGGCTGAGGCATCACGTCATCGACTCGGGCCCGCTGGAGCTCGACCGGACTGCGAAGGTCGTGTTCAGCAGCGACGACCAGACGACGTTCGACCGGGTTCAGGCGCGCCTCGGCACCGAGTACGCGATCGTCGGCGGCACCATGCCCGGCCTCGGCACGGGTGGCGGCGAGATCTCCATGCTCGGGGTGCACAAGGCGGCGGCCATCGAGGCACTGCTGCCCTCGCTCGGACTCGGCATCGAGGACGCGATCGCCGTCGGCGACAGCGGCAACGACCTCGAGATGCTGCTCGCCTGCGGTGTCGGCGTGGCGATGGGGAACGCGACGCCCGCCGCCAAGGAGGCGGCCGACTTCGTCACCTCGTCCGTGGACGACGACGGCCTGCACGCCGCGTTCGTGCGACTCGGGCTCATCGAGGGCAGCTAGCCAGCAGAGGTTGTCCCCCTCCTCAGAATCAAGCATCTCCGTGAATCCGGTGGCCCCGCAAAAGGGACACCAAGGACTGAGCGCGTCCTGCTTCCCGGTGGCGATCTCGTACTGTGGTGGGAAGTTGAAGGAGGGGCCAGATGGGCCGACCGAGTCTTGTGCACGAGCGACGCCCGCAGATCGTCGAGGCCGCGAAGCGAGTCATCGGCAAGTACGGGGTCGAGGGGGCGACACAGGAGCGCATAGCTTCCGAAGCTCAGCTGAGTCGGGCACACATCCGTCACTATGTCGGCAACCGCGACGAGCTCATCCAACTCGTCTGGAACTCGACGATGGAACCGTACGCACAAGAGATGCACGAACGCGTGCAGGCCGCGCACACCGGTCTTGGCCTCGCAGGAGTGCTCGACTTCCTCTTCGGCACCGGCGTCGAAGCGAGTCCAGACGATGCCGTCTTCGACGCGTTCCTGGCTTGGTCCCAGCACGACGAACGCGTCAGGGAACGCCTGCTCGACAGCTACGAGACAGTTGTCACCGAAGTCGCAACCGCGATCAGGGCGACGTATCCGAAGATGGACGTCGCCGAGAGCGAGGCGCTTGGCTACGCCATGCTCTGCCTCACCATCGGGTCCTCAAGCATGAGCGTGCTCCAGTTCCCCGCCAAGCAGACCGGCCGACTTCGGGATGTGGCGGCGTCCATGATCCACGCGGCGGCGACTGCCTGAGAGCCACGACCACCACCGGACCGGGACTCAGCTGCGGTCGGCGCTCGGGACCTCGAGGCTGCGGGTACCCTCGTCATCGCCCACCTCATCCTCCGAGCGAATCTGCGCGGGCAGACGGCGGAAGCCCTTCGTAGTGAAGCCGAGGTAGATCACTCCGATGATCAGCCAGGTGACGCCGAGCATCTTCGCTGAGGAATCGATGCTCACCCAGAGCGCGACATTGGTGGCGACGCCGATCAGCGGTAGGACGAGGTAGCGGATCACATCCGTCCCCGAACGCCGGCGCAGGCGAACGAAGTAGTGATTGATCACGGCGATGTTGACCATGATGAAGCCGGTGATGGCTCCGAAGCTCGTGAGCGAGGTCGCGCCGAGAAGGTTGTCGGTGAAGAACACGGCACCCATGGCCGCGACTGAGACGAGCACGATGTTGTTGACCGGGGTCCCGAATCGCGGCGAGAGCTTGCCGAAGAACCGCTTAGGGAGCAGACCGTCCCGGCCCATGCCGTAGAGCACACGTGAGACGGCGGCGACGGCGGCGATCGCGCAGAGGATGCTCGCGGCCTGATCAGCGACGAAGAACGTGATGTTCAGTGCTTCTCCCCCGATGCGCGGCAGGAGCTCGAAAATCCCTGTGTCGGGGTCCTCGAACTCGGCGTACCCGTTGGGCCACGCGATCTGCAGGAAGTAGGCGATCGTCGCGAAGCCCAACCCCGCACCGACGCACATGATCAGGATCGCGCGCGGAATCGTGACGGTCGGTTCGTGGGTTTCCTCCGCAAGCGTCGAGACCGCATCGAACCCGAGGAACGACACGGCGAGGATCGACGCCGCCCACATGACGTTCCCGAAGTTGAACGTAGCCGCGTTGTAGAGGGCTTCCGGCACGAAGAGGCCGCCCGCACCGCTGCCCTGCAGGACGTAGTTCACGATCAGGCCGATGAGCACCACAGCGAAGATGATCTGGGCCGAGACGACGGCGATGTTGAGTCGGCCCGAGATCTTGGCTCCGAGAATGTTCATGACTGCACCGAACGCAGCGGCGAGCACGACCCAGATTGCCGTCGGGATCGCGGGAACGTACTCCTCCATGTATATCCCGAACAGCAGGTAGCAGATCATCGGCAGCAGCATGTAGTCGAGCAGGAACACCCAGCCGGTCGCGAATCCGAGGTAGGGATGCACGCTCTTCTGCACGTAGGTGTACGCGGAGCCTGCGACCGGGAAGGCCTTCACCATCTGCGCGTACGAGTACGCGGTGAAGAACATGACGACCAGCGTGACGAGGTACGCGAGGGCCATCATGCCGCCGCTGAGCTCGGTGGCGATGCCGTAGAAGTTGAAGATGGCCGTCGGGGCGAGGTAGGCAAGCCCGAACGCCAGGAGGTGACGCAGCTTGAGTGATCGAACGAACTGGGTGGCTTGACTCACGGGTGCTCCTCTGGGGTCTCCGTCGACTGCATTGTCGAGCGGAGTGGAGCACGAAGCGTGCCCCTGACGAATAGATTACCAACATTGCTAATTTATGCCAGACTGCATTTCCAAGTTGTTACGTCTCTACCCGCAAGGAGCGCTCACGTGGACCTGACCCTGACGAACGGCAGATTCTTCACCGCCAACGAGGCCGCTCCATGGGCGAGTGGAGTCGTCATCCGTGACGGCAGGATCGCGGAGGTACTGGATAAGGACACCCCGGCGCCACCAGCGGGCGCGCATCAGATCCACGACCTGGGCGGACGACTCGTACTGCCCGGTCTGATCGATGCCCACACCCACCCCAGCGGCGTCGCGAAGAGCGCCTGGCACGTCTCCCTCCCGCAGACGGACGACGTGGATGCGATCCTCGCCTTCATCCGCAAACACGGCGAGCGGCACCCCAAGGAGGAGGCGCCGTACCTGTTCTTCGAGTACTACCCGAGCACGCTGTTCGCGGGAAGCGCCCCGACGAAGGAGCTCCTCGACTCGGCGATCAGCGACCGCCCCGTGCTCTGCCAGGACTTCAGCGACCACGCGCACTGGGTCAACTCGAAGATGCTCGAGCTGCTCGAGGTCGACGAGCACACGCCAGACCCCGTGCCTGGCCTCGAGATGTTCGTCCGTGACGCACACGGCGTGCCGACGGGGCACATCCTCGAGTTCGCGCACCTCCGCTTCATCGACCGCCTGTACGACTCCATCGGGTGGCGCCCACCAGAGGAGCTGACCGCCGAGAGCCTGAAGCCATTCTTCGACTTCATGACGCGGCACGGCGTCACGTCCCTCTTCGAGGCGCTCATCGAGGACGAGGATGTGCTCCCCGCGCTCCGCGAGCTCCACCGGCGCGGCGAACTGCACACCAGGTACGAAGGCGCGGTTCGATTCCGCACCCTCGCCGACCTCCCCGACGCGATCGAGCGAGCCCAGCGCCTCGACCGCGAGCACGGCACGGATCACATCCGCGTGCGCACGCTCAAGCTCTTCCTCGACGGCACGAACGAGAGCGGGAACAGCGCGGTCCTCGCTCCCCTGGTCCACAACGACTCTGGCAGCCTCGGCGAGATGCAGATCGAGACCGACGAACTGGTTAGCTGCCTGCTGCTGGCGAACGAGGCGGAGATCGACGTGCACATCCACATGGTCGGCGACCGCGCCTTCCGGGCTGGATGCGATGCCGTCGACGCCGCCAAGAAGTCGCTATCTGAGGCAGGCGAGGCCTGGCGGACCCAGGTGACGTTCGCCCACTGCGAGCTCATCGACCCGGCCGACATGCACCGACCTGCCGAGCTGGGCATCATCGTGAACTGGACGAACCACTGGTCCGCTGGGTACTTCGGCGAAGAAGCCAAGAGCTACCTCGGGGAGGAGCGCTGGAATCGGATGTACGACTTCCGAGGCATCCTGCAGGCCGGAGCCTCGATGACCTTCGCGAGCGACGTGGTGACGAACTACGAACTCCATCGCGGCAACCCGTTCTTCGGCATGCAGGTGGCAGCGACCCGGGTCGATCCGGAACTGCCGCTCGACCCCGATCGCTACCCGGGGAGTGTCCGGCCCAGCAGCGATTCGCGCTTCGATGTCACGGCGCTCCTGCGCGGGCACACCATCGAGGCGGCGCGGCAGCTCCGGATCGATGACCGGGTCGGGTCTCTCGAGGTCGGGAAGGACGCGAACCTCGTTGTCCTCGACAGGGACCTCTTCGACGTGGAGCTCGATCAGCTCGGTCAGGTGAGCCCGTCGGCGGTCCTGTTCGAAGGAGAGCTGGCCTTCGGTTCGCTCACCTAGGCACTCATCTCACTGCTCAGGGATGATCGAGGCCCCGAGACGCTCTTCAACCTGCGTCCAGACATGACGACCGAGCTCTGGACTGAGGCTCGTCGGCACCGGCGATGCGAGGATCGGTGTGCCGGTGGCTCCCGTGCGCGGTCCGAAATAGGCGTCAGCTGGAACCACGGGCGCAGTCATCGCCGCGATCACTGGCTGTGCAGCCACGTCCTTGCCCTGCGCGACCTTCGAGAACACCGGACCCATGACCGTCGCGAGTGCGCGGACAACCGCGGGTCGCTGATGCAGCGGTGGCCGATCCGGCGTCAGCGCGTCGATGGCGGAGCCGGGGTGGCTGACGATCGATCTGACCGGCGAGCCGCCCCCGATGAGCCGCCTGTCGAGCTCGAACCCCAGGATCTCTGCCGCGTGCTTCGAGGCTGCGTAGGCGACTCGAGGGCGATAGGAGCCCGGAGTAAGCCAATCCTCCGCATCGAACGGGATCTTCCTCGTGAGGAAACTGCCCGTGCTGACGACCCGCGCCGCAGGTGCGCGCATGAGCGCAGGGAAGCTCAACCGCAGGAACTCAAGGTGGGCGAGGACATTCACCCCGACAGTGGACTCCACCCCGAAGGGCCCTTCAACGTAGCTCGGGTGGGCGGCGATGACGCCGGCGTTCATCACGAGACCGTGCACGGGCTGGCCGGTGCCGACGCGCGATCCGGCCGCGCGAACGGATGCGAGGTCCGAGAGATCGAGTTCGAGGTGACGGTGGCGGCCGGGCTCCGGGAAGAGCGCAATCGCGGTCTGCGCCCGTTCCGCGGACCGGGCTGCCACGATGATCTGCGCGCCGAGGCGTGCGAGCCCTTCAGCGATGAAGAATCCGATGCCACTCGTGGCACCGGTGACAATGACCGACTGTCCTTCGAGTCGTGATGTGTTCACAGATACGGCTCTCTGCTGAGGCGCGTTGGCGCGTTGATAATTCCTTCAAGTTCTGAAGTTACCGTAGCAGAAGCTTCAAACCTTGTAGCAAGTGCTAGCGTGTGCATATGCAAGACGAGCGCGCTCAGAAGCTGTCAGCAGCCCTCTTCACCGTGTACGACGTCGTCGCGCGCACCAACGACGCCCTCGAACCAGCGCTCCGCGAGTTCGGGCTCACCGCAGGCACCGCTCATCTCCTCTGGGTGGTCGACCCCGACGCCCCCTCGCCGTCGATGCGCACGGCTGCCGAACGGACGCACTGCACCCCACAGAACGTGACCTTCATGTGCCACCAGCTCGAAGCCAAAGGCCTCGTCACTCGAAAACCATCCCCCACCGATCTTCGACAGCGCGTCATCGAACTCACCCAAGAGGGTCGCGTAGCTCGCGAAGCGATCATCAAGCTCGCCTCGACCCGCTCACCGCTCGCCGCCGTCGACGAGGCCGACCTCACGAGGATCACCGAGCTCCTCAGAAGCGCACCTTCGCGCTCGGCCTGACTCGCCCGCACGGAAAGGCATGACCATGCCCCCGGACTCGTGCCGGTCAGTAGAGCTCCAGAGCCAGCTCCTGCGCCAGCTCCATGCTCCGCCAGCGTGCAGGGGAGAAGTCGTACGGTATCATCTGCACGGCCTCGACGAGGCTTGTCCCGCGCGCTGCACCGGCATCTTCGGCGGTGCCCTCGGCGTCATCGGCAGGAGCAGGATGCGACTCTTCCCAGGCGTCGAACCGGTCGTTGTCAGCCTGCGCTAGGCCGGAGGTCTCGATGACCTCGTTGAGCTTGGCTTCGAAAGCGGCCCGTTCGGCGGCCACCTCCGCCACGCGAGGGTCGTCGACGGCGACCGTGTTGTCGAGCGCCTCTTCGGCGGCGTCGACCCGGTCACACTCGCGCCGAAGGCCCGGGTGAGTGGCGAGGGCGATGAATCGCGACGCCTGGACGGATGCGCCGAGCACGCCGAAGATCCGCTCCGTCACGAGCAGGGAGTCCAGGTCGTCCTGCCGCAGGGCACCCTCGGGAAGGCCCGCGAGGCGGTCACTCACGACATCGGAGAGCAGACCCAACCTGCTGCCCTGCGCACGCATACGCTGCACGGCGATCCGCTGCTGCTCGAGTTCCACCTGCCGGACGACGAGAGACTCCTCCAGTCGCTCAAGGATGCGCGCGACGTCGCCACCCTCCTCGCCACTGCCACTGCCACTGCCACTGTCGGCGGAGTCGGAGTCGGAGTCGGAGTCGCCCGCGTCAGCGAAGGCGTCGCGGATGTCGTCGAGGGCGATGCCAGCGTCGGCCATCCGTCGGATCCAGAGCAGTTGGATCATCTCGTCGTAGCCGTAGCGGCGCCGGTCGTCGCTCCCTCGCTCGGGCTCCGGAAGCAGGCCGATCTGGTGGTAGTGACGAATCGCGCGCGGCGTGGTGCCGACGAACTTGGCGGCACCCCCGATCGTGACCTGGCGCGGCGGGGTGAACGACGAGAACATGTGCGGCCTTCCTCTTGACGGGCGGGATTGCATCCACTGCACCACATGACGTTACGGAAGCTGCAAGTCCGCGCTCAACCTGACAGGCCACCGTGCCGCAGACGACGGGTCTAGAATGAGAACTGTTCTGGTGTTATGGTGTTTATGTACAGTGGAGTTCGCATGCGGAAAGTACTGATTTCAACGAGTGCCTCGGCGCCCATCTACGAGCAGATCAAGACGCAGGTACGGTCGGCGATCCTGTCCGGAGACGTGGCGGCGGGCGAGACGTTGCCGTCATTGCGCCAGCTGGCGGCAGACCTCCGAGTGAGTGTCATCACGGTGACACGCGCCTACAACGATCTCGTCCACGAGGGCCTGGTCCGCAACGAGCATGGGCGCGGATTCGTCGTGCTGGAGGTCGACCCCACGATCGCCTCCGGAGCCCTGGAGGAGCGAGTCTCCGCCGCACTGCAGGAGCTGCTCATCGCCGCTCGAAGCGCCCACATCGACATCGACGACATGCACCGACGCCTCGATGAGGCTTGGAGGAACAATGACTGACGACGCAGCGCAGATCACGGACCTGCGCATCACCCGCCCCGACTTCACGGTCGAGGACGTTTCATTCACCATCCCACGCGGCTCAGTGGTTGGACTCGTCGGCCCGAACGGCGCCGGGAAGACCACAATCATCCGCTCCCTGCTCGGCCTGATCACTCCCGATGCGGGACGAATCGAGGTGCTCGGCGGCCCAGCCGGCGCGAGCGCGGCCCTCGCGAAGACGGGCATCGTGCTGGACCGACCGACGGCCGCCGAAGACTGGCGCGTGACCTCGCTCGACCGCAGACTCGCGCCGTTCTACCCGAGGTGGGACCACGCCCGCTTCGCACAGCTGCTAGACCAGTTCGGAATCCCGCAGAAACGGCGAGTCGGCGAGCTCTCGCGAGGCCAGGGCGTAAAGCTCGCACTCTCGTGCGCACTGGCACAGCGACCTGAACTCCTGATCCTCGACGAGCCCTCGAGTGGGCTCGACCCGGCATCGCGCCGAGAGATCACCGACGTGATCCGCGAGTTCATGGTCGATCCGCAGCACGCAGTGCTGTTCTCGACGCACATCACGACCGACCTCGACGAACTCGCCGACGACGTCATCGTGCTCGTGGGCGGGCGCATCGCTCACCGGGGCCCGCTCCCTGACGTCAAGGAGAGCTTCGCCATCGCGCGCGGAACGGGAACAGTACCCGCGAGCGCCCTCGGCCCGCAGCACACCGGCCAGGGGTGGTCCGCGCTCATCCGCACCGACGACTCCCCTCAATACGGGCCAGAGATCGTGATCGACGAGGCGACCATCGACGACATCATCATCCACCTGAACGCCGCGCACGAGGAGGCAACAGCATGACGCTCGCATTCACTCGCTTCGACCTGACGTCCTGGGCCTTCAAGAAGCAGACGCTGCTGCTGCTCGCGTTCATCGCCCTCATCGGCATCGTGCTTCCGATACCGGGAATGGCGATCGCCGCATCCGCACTCGTCACATCCCTAATCCTCTCCGCCCCGTTCCTGGGCGACGAACGAGATCGACTCGACACGCTCTACGGAGTGCTCCCGATCTCGCGCAGCACCGTCGTCGTCGGCCGCGCGCTCTCAGTGCTCCTGTTCGGCCTCGCGGCCGTCGCCGTCGCTACCGCCGTAACCTTCGTCATGGCCTGGGTGCGCAACCGCGAGCTGGCGCCCGAGCTCCTCATCGTCAGCTACGCGGCGGCGTTCGCGATCGTCGGCCTGGCGGTCGGCGTGCAGCTCCCCGTGCTCTTCCGCGTCGGCTACACCCGCGGACGCTTCATGGTCTACGTTCCGGTGATCGTCATCGCGGGCGGAGCGTGGGTGGGCCAGGCCGCCGGCATCCTCGGCGACCAGACGTTCTCCGCACTACCCCTCGAGGGTGTCGTCGCCGCATGTGCCGCCATCGGCGTCATCGGCATCACCGTCGGCACGGGCCTCGCTGTGCGGTTCTACGGAGCGCGCGAACTGCGCTGACCCCGACCCGCCCCCACACACCATGGATTGCAATACCTTGCATTGCAAACTAAAGTGCAATGCATGACAACCTCAGTTGGTGCGCAACTTCGCAAGGGTGTCGTCGAGTACTGCGTCCTCGGACTCCTCCAACAGGGGCCCATGTATGGGTGGCTGATCTCAGAACGACTGGTCTCCCTCGGGCTCATCGGGAGCATCGGGACGCTCTACCCGTTGATGACTCGACTGCGCGAGCGTGAGCTGATCGCCGCGCATGCCGACGACTCCGATTCGGCGCGCCCCCGGAAGTACTACGCGCTCACCAGCCAAGGGCTTGCCGAGTTGGAGCAGTTCCGGTCCCAGTGGGCACCGTTCGCCTCCGCCGTGGAGGAAGTCACCCAATCACGCACGAGCACGAGCACGACCGACATCATCGGCTCGCGCGATCCGAGGGAAGCAGGAGACCAATGAAGCCTTTCGAATCGCAGAATGAAGTCGCCGGCAGCTACCTGAAGGAGCTCCGGGCCGCGCTTCGCGATGGCACACCCCAGGTCCGGGACGAAGTGCTCAACGACATCGCGGACACGCTCCGCGGTCTCGACGTCGACGAGACTCAAGCGCGCATTCGAGAACTCGGCACGCCGGACACGATCGCCGCCGACGCCATGGCGGAGACAGCCTCGCTCGAAGATGCCGGGCCGAGCCGCGCCTACCCGATCATCACGTCCATCGTCCTCATCGCCGGCTGGTACCTCGTGCCGGTGCTCGGCTGGGTGGCCGGACTCATCATGATCGGCGCTAGCCAGGACTGGTCGTCGCGAGTGCGCAGAAACGGGATCCTCGCATCCGTGGCCGTCATCGTCGCCTCGACGATCGGGCTCTTCGCGTTCCGAGGTACGGACGCGTGGCTCGTCGGCGTCATCATCTTCGGCGTGCTGCCATTCCTCGGCAACATCTTCGTCGCCGACTACCTCCGCCGCCGGTGGGGACTGCCCGCTCGGCGGTAGGCACCGGGTGCTTGCGAGATGATCAAGCCAGACGCGCAGGTCAGCCTCCAGCAGCCTCCAGCGCTTCCCGCAGCTTCGCCGCGAACGCTTCCGGCTGGCCGGCGTAGCCGAACTCGCCGCCCATGAACCCACCGTGGTGACTGGGTGATCTCGCCCTCCCAGATCCTGCGCATGCGTGTGGGGGCTCGAAACGATCTCCCCCGCATCGTAGGACGCCGGCCTGCGCGAGCGTGAAGTGTTCGCCTGCGTCGTCGCCGAACTTTCGCCCGTTCTCAGCTCAGGCACGGTCGAGCGCTGTGTCGTGAATCGCGGACTCGGGGAAGCCGCTGCGTTTCGCGGTTGCCGTCACGCCGAGCGCCAGAACGAGGAGGACCAGCGCCGCCCACGGCAGTGATGTCGGTCTGAAGCTGGTGATCAAGAAGCTCCCCGCGATCGCGCCACCAGCGATGCCGATGTTCCAGCACGTCACCACCAGCGATTGCGCGAGGTCACCGGCGGCCCCCGCGGCCTCGGCGGACGCGGTCTGAAGCAGCGTCGCAGCACCGCCGAATGCGAGACCCCACACGCCGACGCTGACGAACACCAGCCATGACGCGTCGGTGGCGAGACCCAGAGCAAGTGACGCCCCGGCGAACAAGACGCAACTCGAGATCATGAGCGAACGCAGATGGCGGTCGATGAGGGCGCCTGTGATCGCGATGCTCAGCAAGGACGCGATGCCGAAGACGAGCAAGACGATGTCGATGCGGTCGACCATGCCGTTCTCGGCGAGGTAGGGCGCGATGTACGTGTACAGAACGTTGTGTGCGAGCACGAAGGCGAGTGTGACGACCAGCACGGCGGCTATGCCGGGGATGGCGAGGGTTCGTCGAAGCGGAAGAGCAGCGGACCGCGCTTGACCGGGGAATTTCGGCACGCTCACGAACACCCAGAGCAGCAAGACAAGCGCGAGGAGGGTCATGATTCCGAAGGTGTACCGCCAGCCGATCAGGCCCGCCAGGAAAGTACCTGCTGGAACGCCGATCGCGAGGGCGACCGGAGTGCCGGCCATCGCGATCGCCATCGCCTTGCCGCGCTGTTTCGGTGCAACCATGCGCCGTGCGTATCCCGCGAGCAGCGCCCACAGCAGCCCGGCGACTACCCCCGCCAGGAGCCGAGAGGCAAGGGTGAGGATGTAACTCTCTGACATGGCGGTGACGGTATTCGCGACGGCGAATCCCGCGATGGCGAGCAGTAGGAGCCTGCGGCGTGGCCAGCCGATCGTCGCGGCAGTCAGCGGAATGGCGGCGAGGGCAGAACCGATCGCGTAGACCGTCACCGTCTGTCCAGCCGCTGCTTCGGTGACATTGAGATCACCACTCATTTCGGGCAGTATCCCGGCCGGCAGCGCTTCGGTCATGATGGTGACGAACCCTGCGGTGGCCAACGCCAGGAGCCCGGAAAGGGGTAGCCGATCGTGGCCGGCCGCACGCGTCGCGGTGTGCTGTAGTCGAGTCATGGCCTCATCGTCAGTCGTTGACGTTAGCGTTAAGGTCAAGCTGACGACCGATGAGGAGATGGCACATGAAGATCGGTGAGCTCGCCCGCATGACAGGCACGTCCGCGCGAGCCTTGCGGTACTACGAGGATGAGCAGCTCATCATCCCCAGGCGCATGCCGAACGGGTATCGAGAGTACGACGAGTACCTTGTCGACCGGGTCACCCAGATCCGTGGCCTACTGGATGCTGGTCTCCCCACTCGGATCATCAAGCAGATCCTGCCGTGCCTCGACCGGCCCCGCACCATCCACTTCGCCGACGCGACTCCGGAGATGCTCGAAACCCTCGAACACGAACGCGACCGGATGGACGAGAGAATCGAGTTCCTCGCGCGCAACCGTGCCGCGATCACCGAGTATCTGGAAGAAGTTCGAGCTCTCGCCTGACCCGCTCGACTTGACCTTCACGCCAACGCGAAGGCAGTGGTTCGGCGCCAAGGGAGACAACTCTCGGTAGCAGAACGGCCTCAGCCTCGAATCGTTCCCACTGAGAATCACCAACCAATATGGTCGGTTTAGCATCCAGTCCGGTTGGTGGCTGCCTAGACTCTTCCGCGTGCCGGGACAGCTCGGCGCAGAAGAGGAGAGCGACATGATCAAGGCCGCAACGACATCTGGGCGCCAATGGTGGGCGCTAGCCGTGCTGACCCTGAGCCAGTTGATGGTCGTTCTCGACGTCACGATCGTGAACATCGCGCTTCCGTCCGCCCAGGCGGAGTTGGGTTTCGCGGATGACGGCCGCCACTGGCTCGTCACTGGGTATGCCCTCGCGTTCGGAAGCCTGCTTCTCATCGGCGGCCGACTGAGCGACTACTTCGGTCGACGACGGATGCTCGTGCTCGGTCTCGTCGGCTTCGCCCTGGCTTCGGCACTTGGCGGATTCGCCCAGAGCTTCGAGACCCTGCTCGCCGCGCGAGTCCTCCAGGGCGCATTCGGAGCCGTACTCGCCCCTGCCGCTCTCTCCCTGGTCTCGACGACCTTCGAGGATCGCCGCAGCCGCATCCGCGCGTTCTCCATTTTCGGCGCGGTCTCCTCTGCCGGCGGGGCCATCGGCCTGCTTCTCGGCGGAGTGCTGACCGAATACCTGTCGTGGCACTGGTGCATGTTCGTGAATCTGCCCATCGCAATCATCGCTCTTGCGGGCATTGGACTCATCAGGAAGCAGCCAGTCGTCGACAGGAACGCATTGGATCTTCCCGGAGCGCTGACCTCCGTGGCAGGCATGGTCGCACTCGTCTTCGGCCTGGGCAACGCGGAGCAGGGCGGATGGCTCGACGTCTGGACTCTCGCCCCCATCGTCGCGGGCATCGCACTGCTCGTCGTGTTCGTCATCATCGAACGTCACGCCGCCAATCCACTCCTCCCTCTGCGAGTGCTCGTCGATCGCAATCGCGGCGCGGCCAACCTCGTCGGCCTTCTGGTCAACGGAGGGCTCTTCGGAGTGTTCCTGTTCAGCACCTACTTCCTCACCGAGGCACTCGGATACTCGCCTTTGGCGACCGGACTCAGCTTCGTTCCCGTGGTGCTGGGCATCATCGTGACCTCCACCCTCGTGGGCTCGCGACTCGCAGCAAGGTTCGGCCCTCGGTACTTGATCGCGGCCGGTGCTGCGCTGGCAGGAATCGGCCTCGTGATGCAGACGGGAACGGATGCGAGCAGCGAGTTCGCCCGGGATCTCCTCCCCGGGCTTGTCGTCTACGGGCTCGGTCTGGGCCTCGTGTTCGGGCGACTCCAGGAAGCCGCGACGGCGAGGGCAGAGCGTCGGGATATTGGCGTGGCTTCAGCGCTGATCAACGCCAGCCAGGAGGTGGGTGGTGCGGCCGGTATCGCCTTGATCAGTTCGCTCGCCGCCGGAGCGACCGCGGCACTCGTCGCATCCGCCCCACAGAGTGCCGCACTGGTGGCGGCGGTGACCGTGGAGAGCTACCACGCCGCACTCTGGGCCGCCGTAGGGTTGTACGCACTGGCCGCGGTCGTCTCGTTGATAGTGTTCCGCAGCGGAACGATCGACATCGACCCCGACGCCGAACCCCTGATCGGACACTAGGAGGAGCGAGCAATGAGCCATCCTGCGACGTCCGCGGTCATCGATGCGGCAGCAGCCCTCTTCGCGCGATATGGATTCACCCGCACCTCGGTGCAGGCCGTCGCGGATGCAACGGATTACTCCAAGGCCGGACTTCTGCACCACTTCCCCACGAAACTCGCCCTCCACAAGGCCGTTCTCGAAGAATGCAGACGAGAGACCGAGCGGGTGAGAGATCGCGTGGCCGACCTAGCCGTTGGCGAGGAACGAGACCACCGGTCGATCGAGCTGCTCGTCGATCTGTCCCTGGCGAGGCCCGGCCTCGCCAGCCTGCTCCTCAGCACGATCGTGCCGATGGGCGACGACGACGTCTCAGACGTTGAACCTCTCGGCGACATCCTGTTCGAGGCGTTCGACACTGAGCCCATGAACGATGCACGCCGCATCCGCGTCACCGGAGCACTCGTCGCCCTCGGCGTACTCGCGCTCGAAGCGCGTCGATCGGACTGCGCCTCCCCCTGGCGCAACGAGATCATCGCGACAAGCATCGACACCCTCGGGCGATCAGGATCCAGCTACGCGGGCACTGGGATGCGAGAGGGAAACGCTCTGTAGTCGTCGATGACGCCAGACGCGAGGAGGGCACGCGGCCATAGAGTTCCCGTGGCGACGCCGATCACCTCGGCGGTTGTGTCGGAGTCAAAGTTCCGCTGCGAACCAGGCCCGGCGTCTCTCCTACATCTGCCTCATGTCGAGTGCGAAGCGGAAGCGCACGTCATTGCGTTCGAGGCGGTCCAGCGCAGTATTGATGTCGCGGGCTGGGAGCACTTCGACGTCGGCGGTGATGCCGTTCTCGCTGCAGAAGTCGAGCATGGCCTGCGTACCGACGGTTCCACCGCTCCCTGCAGAGGCGAGGCTCTTCCTCCCGATGAGGAGCGCCATCGGATCGAATTGCAGAGATCCCAAGGCGCCAAGCGCGCAGAGTGTGCCGTCGAGAGCGAGAGCACGGATATACGGCGTGAGGTCATGGGGCACGGACGCGGTGTCAATGATGAGGTCGAAGCGGTTGGCTTGCGTGCTCATCGCGGCAGGGTCTTTGGACACGATGACCTCGTGGGCACCGAGGGCCTTCGCTCCCGCGGCCTTGGCTTCTGAGGTGGTGAACAGCACGACGTGCGCGCCGAGGGCGTGGGCGAACTTGACGGCGAGGTGGCCCAGGCCACCGAGCCCTACGATCCCGATGGTCTCTCCCGGTCCGGCGTTCCACCGAACCAGGGGTTCCCAGACGGTGATGCCCGCACACATCAAAGGGGCGACTCCGGCGGGATCGAGCTTGTCGGGCAGTAGGTAGACGAACTTCTCGTTTGCGATGTACTCGCTTGCGTAGCCGCCCTGAGTGGGAGTGCCGTCGACACGGTCGGTGCCACCGTAGGTGAGCGTGGTCATCAGGAGGATCGTCTCACGATCTTTTCTCCAAGCAGAGAGCTGACCGACTCTGAGGCCTGGGGCTGATTGCCCAGGAGCGAGATCGAGCAGACGAGAAGCGGCCGCGCGCGAACGCTCCGTTCCGAGGACGGTTCCGATGGCCGCAAGCACTTAGCTCGGGATGACCGTCCCCTGGTGATACCGAAGCTTGGGGCCTCGCGTATCCCAGAGTGACGCATGCCGACTGTCCCGGTCTGCCTCGTGGATCACGTAGTTCACGAGCACGAGCTCCGCACTCACACGATTGAAAAGCCACTCGGATGTGCGTGGCAGGGGGCGCTCTTCCTCGCTCTCGAGGGCCGCCACCGACTCCGCATAGGTCCACCGACGTCCAGAGCGTCCGATCTCCGCGAAGTCCTCGGCGAGCAAAGTGGACGTCTGTGCGGAGTCCCCCCGTACTGACGAAGAAAGCAACGCGAGTTCAGCGTTCTTGATGTCCGCGAAGTCTTCCGTATCCGTCTCCCACATAGAGCGACCCTATCGACGGAGCAGGCGGTCTCCGCTGCAATCAGGGTGCAGACACCTCGTTACTCCTCGTCGATGATGACTTCCCAGAGCCCGAAAGGCGTGAACCCGGCGGCCCGCGCCAGCGCAACGGACTCGACATTGTCCACTTGGCAGCGGTACTGCGGCTCGTATCCCAGCGACATGGCGGCCGCGATCGCCGCGCGGACCGTTTCGCGGCCAAGACCTCGACCTCGGAACTCTGGGAGGGTGAGCACTCCAAGGTCGGCCAGCCGAGTCCCATTCCAGGGGTACATGCTCACAACGGATGCGAGCTTGTCACCCACGAAGGCGCCGAACACGAGCCAGTGGTCGAGTTCGACGAACGCCTCCTCGAGATCCTCATCCGGTGCTGCGGCTACGAGCTCCTCGAAGGCGTGAGCATCCGCAGCAGTCAGCTGCCGCGTCCGATCACCGAGCGCCTCCCCACGAAGGGTGGCCTGCTCGTCGAGCGTCAAATAGAAGAGGTGATCCGGGCTGTTGAGCGTGAGGCCAGCGCGATCTAGAACACTCCGAAGGGAGAGATCGTCGATTCGTTCTCCGTCGGCGAGCGCGAGTTCGCTGGCGCGAGCCGGCGTCAGCGAGAGGAGCATCGGCCCCGCCTCCAAGCGAAGAAGCGCCACCGATCGACTTTCGGGCAGTGAGGGGTCGACTACGACACGGACAGAGTCGTCGACGCGCGCATCCAGCACCGATGGCAGCCACCGGTTGGTCACGAGATTTGAGAACACGCCATTCATCCTGCCGCACCGTGCGGGGAGCCAATAGATCGAACTGGCTCTGGCTCTCCACGCAGGGGCAGGGAAACATGCACTCATGAGCACTCCACGTTCCACGACCTCCTCCGCCGAGTTTGAGCGCACTGCCGACGTGCTGCGCTTATCGGCGTTTGCCAGCGAACCGGGCGGAGGCAACCCTGCTGGTGTTGTTCTGAATGCATCCATGCTGTCTGATACGGAGATGCAGCGCATCGCCGCCGAGGTCGGCTACGCCGAGACGGCCTTCGTCGTCGTTCCCAGCATCGACGCAAACGAACGCCACGTGCGTGTGCGGTACTTCTCGCCCGGAGTTGAAGTTCCCTTCTGTGGTCACGCGACGATCGCGACGGCCGTGGCGCTCGCAGAACGCCGCGGCCCGGGGCAGTTTACGATCGAGACTCTTGTCGGCCCCGTGGTGATCGAAACTTCGCGTGCCGACGCGCAGTCAGCGTCGCCCGGCGATGCCTCGGCCGACGCCAGCCCCGTGACCGCATCCTTCACCAGCGTCGAGACTGACGTGCGCGAGCTTGCACCTCCAGTCGCCGACCGACTGCTCTCCCTGCTCCACCTCGACCCCGCAGACCTCGATGGGGATTGGCCGCTGCGTGAAGCCTTTGCAGGCAACTGGCATCCCATCGTCGCGGTACGTGAGCAGGCCACGTTCGATGCATTCAGTTTCGACCCTGCCGCGGTCCGGGCTTTGATGGATGAACAGGGCTGGGCTGGCACCGTCACCGTCGTCCGCCGTCAACAGCCCACCGCATCCGGGGAGCTGGTCGTCGAGGCCCGCAACCTGTTCCCGGTTGGCAACATCACGGAGGACCCCGCAACAGGGTCGGCGGCCGCGTCTCTCGGCGCGTACCTCCGTCAGGTCGGAGCCATCACGCCGAAGGCACGATTCAGGGTGCTGCAGGGCAGACATGTCGGTCGCCCGAGCCTGATCACCGTCGATGTGCCAGTCACTGGTGGCATCACTGTGACCGGAACTGCGACGCCGATCGAGTAGCGTTCGCACGCCATGTTCCGTGCGGCTCACGGCCCGCGGCCCGCGGCCCGTGGCCGGTGCGCCGGTGCGCCGGTGGCGATGCCAGTGACGACCGCACCGCTCCCCGCGTTCCCCGGATGACACTTCCGCGACTGACTCAGGAACGCAGACGCACGTCGCCGAGGACCCGGGCGCTCGTCCGCACGAGTGCCCTTCTCGAGAGCAGTCGCGTGCTGAACGCCGTGAGCCTGTTGACCCCACCCGAGACGACGCTCGGCCCGCCTCCAACTCGATCGAGCGCGCGGAACGCCGTGTCGATGACCTGCGCACTCGTCTGCTTCCGGCCGACTGACGCTTCCTCTGAGCCGACGACGTCGAAGAACTCGGTCTTCGTCGCGCCCGGGCTCACGGCGAGGACGCGAAGACCTGTGCCGCGGGCCTCCGCCCAGAGGGCTTCCGTGAAGCTCAGCACGAACGCCTTGGTCGCGCCGTAGACCGCCATCCCGGGCGTCGGCTGGTACCCGGCCGTGCTGGCGACCGTGACGAGCGCGCCCGTCCCAGCCTCAAGCAGCTGGGACATGAAGGTCCGGCTGAGTTCGACGAGCGCAACGACGTTCAGCTGCATCTCGTCGACCATGCGCTCCGGGCTTGACGAGTCGAATGGGCCGTGGCTCCCGAAGCCGGCGTTGTTGACGAGCGAGGAGATGTGGATGTCCCGTCGCGCCAGCTCGTCGCGGAGCGACACTACGGCGCCCGCGGTGGTGAGGTCGATGGGGACCACGGCGACGTCCACACCCGTGGATGCCCGAAGCTCGTCTGCCAGCTTTTCGAGTCGCTCGGCCCGACGTGCCACGAGCACAAGGTTCGAACCCCGGCTCGCGAATCGCTTGGCGAATTCGACGCCGAGCCCGGAGCTTGCGCCTGTGATGAGTGCGGTGCCGCCGCGGAGATCGAGAGTCATGAGTGTCCTTTGCCGGAAACGAATGTTGTCGGTGACAGCATTGCGGAAACAGCCATTGTTGTCAACGTCAACATGGGGGTAGGCTCGACACGTGCCCGATCAGCCCTACCACCACGGTGACTTGCGCCGCACGCTCCTGGAAGCCGCCGCCGCGAGCATCGAATCCGACGGTGTCGATGCGCTGTCCTTGCGCCAACTCGCCCGCGAAGCCGGGGTCAGCCACGCCGCGCCCAGCCGCCACTTCCGCGACAAGCAAGCACTCCTCGACGCACTCGCAGAAGACGGATTCCGTCGCATGGCGGCCACACTCGAGCAGGCCGCGACAATCGAGACCAAGACACAAGAGGGCGCCCGCGCCGCGTTCGACGCCATCTCGCGCGCCTACGTCGAATTCGCTCTCGCTCAGCCAACGCTCCTCGCGATGATGTTCGGATTGAAGCATGCGCCGGATGCGAAACAAGAGCTCATCCGGGCTGGCCATGCATCGATGGAGATCACGCTGCGTCTCGTCGTGGAGGCACAGTCGATTGGCGCGATCGCTCCCGGTGATCCGCAGCGCATTGCGCTCGTCGCATTCGCGACACTCCACGGGATAGCCACACTCGCATCCGGTGACCTGCTCGACGGCGTCCCATCCGACGATCTCCTCGTGGAAGCAAGCGATCTCCTCTGGCGAGGCATGCGCACGAAGCTGCTGGCAGGCCCTGAGCTGACTCCCTAGCCCAAGTTCGCGGTTGTGGCAGGCGCGAAACGCGGACAGAGCCCCGGCGCCGCTGAAACCGTGACATCAGTCATGTTCGAGCATGACAAGAGGGCACTACTGCCGAACGCGGTCATGCACTGGACTCGAAGGACCACAACGGGGCACGACGCCCCCTTCTCGAGACGAGCCGCGCATGCGTAAACCCCTGAAGGTCTTCCTTCTCACTGTCACCGCCATCTTGGCGCTCCCAGCCCTCACCCTCGCGACCACCTCGATCGCGAACGCCGTGATCTCGACCCGCGAGATCGCGGAGATCCGTCCGTACGGGCAGCTCGTTCCGGTCGATGGCAAGCAGATGAACGTCGTCGAGAGCGGTGCGGGCGAGCAGACGATCGTGCTGCTCCCCGGCCTCGGCACAGCTGCACCCGGGCTCGACTTCCAACCGCTCATCGCGGAGCTCGACGACGCCTACCGGGTCATCACGGTCGAGCCGTTCGGTACTGGGCTGAGTAACCAGACAGACGCCCCTCGCACCACAGAGAACATCGTTCGCGAGGTGCACGAGGCGCTGCAGCACCTCGAGGTCGACCGATACGTGCTGATGGGCCACTCGATTGCCGGCATCTACGCCCTCGAGTACAGCGCCACGTACGCGGACGAACTCGTCGCCTTCATCGGAATCGACAGCAGCGTGCCCGATCAGCCCGGCTGGGATGAGCCGATTCCCACTGAGGGGCTCGTCGAGCTGCGCGACCTGGGCATCCTCAGGGCCCTGTCTGCTATCTCCGGGGATCCGACCGCGGGCCTCCCCTACGACGACGAGACCAAGAAGCAGATGCAACGGCTCACGACCAGGAACTCCACGGCTCCCACGATGCTCGACGAGATGACCAACGCGCCCAGCAATTTCGCGTCGGTGAGTGGCACGACGTTCACCCCAACCCTCCCCGTCCTGCTGTTCGTGGTGGCGGAAGACTCCGACGTCTCCGGCTGGCTTGAACTGCACGAGCAGCAGGCGTCGAGCGTCGAACGCGGTGAAGTCATCACCCTTGAAGGAGAGCACTACCTGCACCACACGAAGTCGCCCGAGATCGCGCGAGACACCGCCCGGTTCCTGGACTCGATCTCTGCAGGCTGACCGGCATGACGGATGGCAGGTTCCGTGGGCCCCGAGCCGCCGCCGATCTCCGGTGGATGCGCGGCTCGACCGCGGTCACACTGTGGGCGCTTGTCATCATCGGCTGCTTCCTGCAGTTCACCTTCGGACTGGACGGCGCCCCAGAGCCCCGCAGGATCGCGCTGATCATCGCGAGTGCCGCATCCGCCATCTTGGCGATCGCCGTCATTCCGATGCTGCTGCGCCCCGACTTCCGAGCATCAGCGCGCCACCCGATCTTCGTCGCCCTCATCAGCCTGTGCGTCGCAACTTGGGCGCTGGCGCTGATTCCACCGTTCGCGGGATGGGGCTGGGCGTTCCTCTTCGCGATTGCCGGCGGGATGCTGAGCTGCGTTGTCCCCCTCTGGTGGCGGGTCGGAGTGCTCGCGCTGACGCTCGCGGCGCTGGCGCTCGGGTTCACGTCCGCGGGCCCGCTCCCGGCCCCGACGGACGGAGTCTCCGCGATCTCGGACGCCGCTTCCACGTTCGTCGTCGTCGGCACGCTCGCCCTGATGACCGTCATGCCCCTGAGCGCGGTCTGGGTCTTCAGAGTTGTTCTGCGCCTCGAAGAGGCGAGGCGGATGGCCTCCGATCTGGCGGTAGCCACGGAGCGCCTCAGGTTCGCCACCGATCTGCACGACATCCAAGGCCACCACCTGCAGGTCATCGCGTTGAAGAGCGAACTCGCCGAGCGCCGGCTTCTCGCCGATGAACCGGGTCTCGCGGCAGACGAGCTCGCGGCGATTCGAAGCATCGCGAAGGCCGCACTTGAAGACACCCGTGCCGTCGTCAACAACTACCGCACGGTCACCGTGGCCGTCGAAGCGCGCAACGCTGCGGCCGTCCTGCGCTCGGCGGGCATCGCCTGCCAGGCGAACCTGGATGCGCCCGAACTCACAACGCCCCTCGGCGCGGTCTTCGCTCTCGCGATTCGTGAGAGCGCCACGAACATCCTGCGACACAGCAAGGCAACCGAAGCGTCCCTCGAACTCGTGAGGCTCGACACGGGCGGCTATCGCCTCACCGTCACGAATAACGGGGCCGGCACGTTGCGGGCAACAGGCACCGGGATCGCCGGAATCACCGAACGAGTCGGAACCTGGAACGGAACGGTCACGACGAGCCGGCACAACGACACCTTCACCCTGGTCGTCTGCATCCCGACACCCACCGAACCGCACCGATCGGACACGAAGCGATGATACGAATCCTGATCGCCGACGACGAGGAGCTCATCCGCGGTGCCCTTGTCGCCCTCCTCTCACTGGAAGGCGACATCGAGGTGGTCGCCGACGTCAGCAACGGTCGCGCCGCCGTGGCAGCAGGCACCCTCCATCACCCGGACATCGCCCTCCTCGACCTTGAGATGCCGGAGCTGGATGGGATCGAAGCCGCCGTAGAGCTGCATGCTGCTCGGGCATGCCAGACGATCATCGTCACGAGGCACGCCCGCCCTGGCACCCTGAAGCGGGCGCTCACCGCGCACGTGCGGGGCTTCGTTCCGAAATCGACACCGGCCTCAGAACTCGCCAGCATCATCAGGGCCGTCGCGTCTGGCGAACGCTACATCGACGCGCAGCTCGCCGCCGCAGCGCTCACCGAGGAGGAAAGCCCGCTCACGGCACGCGAAGCCGACGTGCTCCGCCTGACTCGCGACGGCCTGCCCACGAAGCACATCGCGAAGACGCTCGGACTCGCACACGGGACGGTGCGCAACCACCTCTCAACCGCCATGGCGAAACTGCACGCGGAATCCCGAATCACCGCCGCAGCGATCGCCCGCGACAGTGGATGGATCTGACCTGGCAGACTCGACGTCAGCTACGTCAGCTACGTCGCCGGTGGCGGTCGACGGCGTCGTTGTTCCCGCACCGCGGTGAGCAGTACCGGCGTGTTGCGTTCCTGCCGACGTCGACGAACACCTGCTCGCATCCACCTCGGGCGCAGGCCCCGAGCCGCACGCCGCGCGACTCGGTGAGGAAGATCGCCAGCCCACCGGCTGTGACCGCCCGGACCCGCGCCAGCAGATTGTCGCTCTCGGGAGCGAAGTGCAGGTGCGGGTCGAGGCCGTCATGGGTGGTCAGATAGACACCCCGGGACGCACCTATCTCGAGAAGCGCGTTGACTTTCTCGCAGCGCGCCCGGGCATCCAGGCCCTCGAATACCCCGCGCAGGTGCATCGCCCAGTCGAGCAGCTCTCCCACGAAGCTCGGGAGTGCATCCCGACCGCGGATCTCGTGCCGCTCGAACGCCTCACCGATGCGCTCCGCCGGGTCACCGCTCGACGCCGCGTTGACCAGGTCGGCCGCGAGCAGCACGCCGGTCATGTTGTCATGGTTGAACTGCATTGACCTATTGCATCACGGTGGGTACGTGGGAATCATCATGACTGCGATCGTGCCCGTGCTGCTGACATTGATCGGCGGCGCGGTGCTGAAGCGAACCCTGCTGAGGTCGGGCGCTTTCTGGAGTGGCCTCGAACAACTCACGTACTACGTGCTCGGGCCGGCCCTCTTCATCACCTCGATCGGGAACGCCGACCTCGGCACCATCGACGTCGGCCCGCTCCTGCTGACGACGACCGCCCCGATCATCGCCGCAACGGGTGTGCTCGTCGCGGCGCGGCCCACACTCAGATCCTCCGGACCGGCCCTCGGATCGATGGTGCAGGGCGCCATCCGCATCAACACCTACATCGGCCTGGTCGTCATCAACGCGCTGCACGGTGAGCTCGGAATCGCCACGTTCGCGATCGCCTGCGCAATCTCGGTGCCAGTCGTCAACCTTCTCTGCGTCTCGACCCTCACGATCTACGGCGCCCACGATGAGGCCCGGCCAAGACCGAAGCTCTTGCGAGAGATCGCCAAGAATCCGCTCATCCTCAGCTGCCTCGTCGGCCTTGCCCTGAGCATCACGAACTTTGAGTTGCCGACCGCGATCACGAGCACCCTCGACCTGGCAGCGTCGTCCGCCTTGCTCTGCGGCACCCTCATCGCCGGCGCCAGCATCAGCTTCACCTGGAGGAAACGAGACCTCATCGAGGTGACCGTCCCGACACTCATCAAGCTCGCGGCGCTGCCGCTCGCAGCGGCCAGCCTGGCTATCGCGCTCGGCGCGGATCAGCTGACACTCCACACCATCGTCGTCCTGACGGCCGTCCCCACCGCCCCTTCGGCCACCATCCTCTCCGCGAAACTCGGCGGAGACACCCGACTCATGGCGACCATCATCGGCGTGCAGACACTGCTGTCGACGTTGTCTATGCCGCTCATGCTCGATGTGGCGTCACGCTTGGCGTGACGGCCTCGCCTCTCCGCCTGATTTCTCCGCGAGACGACCTGCAATCCACACACCCACGACGGCGAGCGCGAGCGCGGCCCCGGTCGGGCGGCGTCGATCGCGCCACAAGGCCCCCACGCCTCTCACCCCACCGAGCCTGACTGCTATAGTTTCCATGACGGAATACAAACCGAGAGGTGGATCAATGACGATGACAACCCCCGCCCCCCGCAAGCGCATCGCAGTCACAGCTGGAGACCCCGGCGGAGTTGGCCCCGAGCTGCTTGCCCGCGCAATTGCACGACGAGCGAACGGGGAGGGTGACAACCTTGTTGTTTTCGCAGCGGAAGACGAGCTTCGTCGTGGCTTCGAGCAAGCCGACCTCCGCGAGTCGATGGACGAGCTCCTGGCAGCCGATGGCGTGGAGGTCCGCCCGCTGTCCGACTTCCCGTCGACTCCCGTCGGTGAGGTGCATGGCGACTCCGGTCGCTGGGCGCTGACCGCGCTCCGTGCCGCTCTCGACGCGATCGAGTGCCAGGACGCCGATGCCCTCGTCTTCGGTCCGCTCAACAAGGCCTCCCTCCACGCTTCCGGCATGCAGGAGTACGACGAGATGCGCTGGTTCGAGGGCCAGATGCAGACCGAAAGCGAGGTCTCCGAATTGAACGCCTCCGCAGGGTTGTGGACGTCGCGGGTGACCTCACACGTGCCGCTGCGCGCGGTTGCGGACCTGATCACCGAAGAACGAATCATCGCAGTCACCCGCCTGCTCTCCGAGCAGATGAGCGCTGCGGGCTACACGAACCCGAAGCTCGCCGTCTGCGCGTTGAATCCGCACGGCGGTGAGAACGGGAGCTTCGGCACCGAGGAGATCGACATCATCGCGCCCGCCGTGAAAGCGGCGGCGGCTCAGGGCCTGAACGTCGAAGGTCCGTTCCCTGCAGACACCCTCTTTGTGACGGCGAAGCGACGGGGCTACCAGGGCATCGTGACGATGTTCCACGACCAGGGCCAGCTGGCGCTCAAGGCGATGGGGTTCGCGGGAGGCGTGACGGTGGAAGCAGGGCTCGGCATCGCGATCGCCACACCTGCGCACGGCACGGCGTTCGACATCGTGGGCACGGGACAGGCCGACACCGCCTCGATGTTCAACGCCCTCGACATCGCGGGCCGCCTGACCGACGCCTCGTGACGGTGGTCGCACTGACGAGGTCCGTCGTCACTGAGGTGATGCGCGCCGGCATCGTGTGGCAACCCGTCTACGAAATTGCCCGCGCGCCACTCGCCCTCGTGCCGGGAAACATCGGAGATGTCGGTGGCCTCGTCGATGCCGTGCGGGGCATCTCCTACCAGCGGTCATCCGCGGAGTAGCGCTCGATCATCTCCCAGATCGCGACGGATGCGGCGCCGCGCGCCCAATCGCTCATGGTGGTGGGCACGATCTCCGTGTCGAGTTCCGTGCTCCACGACGGCCGCGACTCGGCGATAGCTTCGTGCATCGCCGCCGCTCCGACCTTCGCGATCGCGATGCCCTCGCCAGAGAGGATGAAGCGTGTGACGTACGACATGGTGGCGATGCTGGCGATGAACCTGCCGAGGTAGGAAGCCGCCTCGGTCACTACGAGGAGCGCTCCCTGATCACCGGCTTGCGCCAGCTCGATGGCTTCGTCGAAGGAGAGCAGCCGCCCACATGCCGCGGAGGCGGCGATGGCGACATTGGTCGAAGCCAGGTACGCGAGCGCGCTCCCTCGCGGCCCCTCCGGAACTGTCGGTCCCGACGGATTCAGGATCAGCATGCTGGGTGACGGCGATGCCGCGTCGAGCTGCCTGACGACGTCACCATTGATGACGAGCCCGCATCCCACGCCCACGCCCACAGTCACCAGCGCGAAGCGCTCGCTGTCTCGATCGGCCGAGAAGAGATGCTGGGCGACAGTCAGAGCGGTCACGTCATTTTCGACGATCACCGGGAGTCCGGATTCCTCGGAGAGCCGCTGCCCCAGCGGCACGCTGCGCCAGCCGAGACTGCGCGAGAGCACGACGCTCGAGTTGTCGTCGGTGTGTCCGCCGAGCGAGACGCCGACGCTGTGCACCGGTTCCCCCTGGGACAGACGAGCGATCACAGCGGCCGCGACGCGGATGACATCGTCCGGGGTCGACGAGGGCAGGGGCTGATCCACTCGCGCGAGGATGGACGCCCGGGCGTCCGTCAGCACGCCATGGACAGCATCGACGGCCACTTTCACGCCGATGAACCGCAACGACGGGGACACATCGAGTGGGCGCACGAGGCGGCCATGCACTGGATCAGCAACGGCGTCAGCCTCGACGAGGAGGCCCTGCTCGATGAGTGGCCTTGCCAGGCGGGTCATG
Source organism: Pseudoclavibacter sp. AY1F1 (assembly GCF_002931075.1). Lineage (GTDB taxonomy): Bacteria > Actinomycetota > Actinomycetes > Actinomycetales > Microbacteriaceae > Pseudoclavibacter. The sequence goes on from NZ_PSTQ01000009.1 coordinate 96,096, forward strand.
CTCGCCGGCGAGAGCCCGAGGCGTCGAGCCACGTCGCTCCGGGAGATCGGCCCATGCAGGACAACCGCGCGGGCAACGGCCCGCGCCGTGTCGATGGTCTGCGTCCCGGTCTCAATGATCGCCATGACGTTCATCGTACCGCTCCACCATTCCGAGCTGAAACATAAAACCTCAACATTGCTACCGCTGCAGTAGGTAGAGCAGCCTCATTCATGCCCAGAGGGCGTCAAACCAGGGTTGTGCGGAGCGAATTGACCAGAGTGTTTATTGTTGCAATAATCATGGCTACCCCCTGAAAGGCAATGGTGCTGATGGAATCCATGGAGCGACGCGTTCTCGAACTGAACGGCGCAGACGTACAGGTGATCGTGGATGCGCGGTCGGAGCAGGTCCCGCGCATCATCCACTGGGGTCGCCCCCTCGGGCTCGACGCCGTGGGCCTCGAGTCGTTCGCAAATGCAAGCAGGCCTCAGATCGCCTCGAACAGCATCGACAGCCCCGTTCCCTTCAGCATCGTTCCGGATGCCAGCCGCGGGTGGGTCGGCGCCCCCGGCGTCGAGGGACACCGTGGCGGCCGCGACTTCGCCCTGCAGCTGTCCACCCGCACCGTCAGCCTCGAGACTTCGGCCGACGTTCGAGTCGAGAATCAGTTCGTCGCGGCCCTGGCGGACGACGCCCTCGAGATCGAAGCCGACCTGGTGCTCGAGCTGCTGACATCCGGTCTCGTGCGTTCCCGCCTCACGGTGCGCAACACCGGCGCCGAGGCGTACACCGTCGACGCCGTGCGCCTCGGCCTCCCTGTGCCAACTCGAGCTGGTGAGGTACTCGACTTCGCCGGGCGCCACATGCGCGAGGCGCAAGCACAGCGTCACTCCCTTACCGTCGGCACTCATGCCCGCGAGGGTCGCCACGGCCGCACCGGCCACGACGCGAGCCTGCTGTACGCGGTAGGAACCCATGGTTTCGGCTTCCGTCACGGTGAAGTGTGGGCCGCGCAGACCGCGTGGAGCGGCAATCACCGCACGTTCGTCGAGCGCCAGACCAACGGGCGCACCATCCTCGGAGGCGAGGAGATCCTGCTCCCCGGAGAAGTTGCCCTCACCACGGGCGAGGAATACTCGACCCCATGGATCTACGGCTCCTACGGTGAGGGCATCGACGGCGTCGGGCGCCGCTTTCACCACCACCTGCGAGCGCGAAAGCGCAACCGTTCGACCCCACGCCCGGTTGTCCTCAACACCTGGGAAGCGGTCTACTTCGACCACCAACCCGCCGAGGTCTTCGACCTCGCGACGAAGGCAGCCGAGGTCGGCGTCGAGCGCTTCGTGCTCGACGATGGCTGGTTCCTGGGTCGCCGGAGCAAGCAGTCAGGGCTGGGCGATTGGACTGTCGATCGGGCGATCTGGCCGGATGGGCTGCTCCCCCTCGCCGAGCATGTGCGCGGGCTCGGCATGGAGTTCGGACTTTGGTTCGAGCCCGAGATGATCAACCCGGAGAGCGACGCCGCACGAGCGAACCCGGACTGGATCCTCTCCCCCGGACACCGGCAGCCACCGACCTCTCGATACCAGCAGGTGCTGGATCTGCAGAACCCCGCGGCCTATGCACACGTTCGGGACGCCATCGCCGGTCTCGTGCGCGAGCTCGACCTCGCCTTCATCAAGTGGGACCACAACCGCGACCTCACCGATGCGGGCCATGACGGCGGACGCGCAGCGGTGCACGGTCAAACGCTGGCGTTCTACCGACTCCTCGACGAGCTCCACTCCGAGTTCCCCGACCTCGAGATCGAGTCGTGCTCCTCAGGCGGCGCCCGCGCCGACCTCGAGGTTCTCGAGCGCTCGGACCGCATCTGGGCCAGCGACTGCATCGACGCGAACGAACGTCAGCGCATCGACCTCTGGACCAGCGTGACCGTGCCGCCGGAGCTCCTCGGCTCACACATCGGGTCGAGCATCGCCCACGCCACGAAGCGACGTCACGCACTGTCCTATCGTGCGATGACGGCGCTGCTCTCGAACCTCGGCATCGAGTGGGACCTGCGCGAGGCCACCGACGACGAACTGGAAGCACTCAGCGGCTGGGTTCAGCTCTACAAGCAACTCCGCCCCCTCCTGCATGCCGGTGAGGTGGTGCGCAGCGATCACCCGGACCCGGCCCTCAGCATTCGGGGTGTTGTCGCGCAGGATCGCTCGGATGCGCTGTTCTCGGTCGCCGCTGTCGCAACCGGCGTCGGTGCGCCTCCTGGTGCGGTGACGCTTCCCGGACTCGACCCCGCCGCGACCTACGACGTGAGCGCCGCAGCCCCCGCCGACGGAGTGCTGCAGTACAACAGCCACCCGCTTCCGGCCTGGTGGAGCACCGGCGTCCGAACGACCGGTGAGGCCCTCGGCCACGCCGGAATCCAAGTGCCAGCCCTGGCGCCCGACCACGCACTGCTCATCCGCGCAACGCAGGTGGGTGAGGAGGACTGATGGCAACCGAAACCCTGGCGATCCCGGCCAAGGACCGCAAGCGCCAGCGCCGGCCCCGCTCCCTCGGCCGGGAGAACCTGGCCGGTTGGCTGTTCGCCGCACCGGCGATCATCGGCTTCGCGGCCTTCTTCGTCTGGCCTGCGCTACGCGGCGCGTACTTCAGCTTCACGAAGTACAACCTGCTCACCGACCCCGAGTGGGTCGGACTCGACAACTACACCCGCATGTTCGCGGATGAGGTCTTCTGGAATGCGCTCGGCGTCACGGTCTACTACGTGCTGCTCAACATCGGCTTCCAGACGCTGCTCGCACTCGGCGTCGCGGTGCTGCTGCATCGACTCACGCAGTCGCTGGTGATCCGTGGCATCGCCCTGCTGCCGTACATGATTGCGAACGTGATCGCCGCGCTCGTCTGGTTCTACCTGTTCGATTACCAGATCGGGCCGATCAACGAGCTCATCGCCTGGCTGGGGCTCGACCGAATCGCGTTCCTCGGCGATCAGGCCTGGGCGATACCGACCATCGCGTTCATCAACGTGTGGCGCCACCTCGGCTACACGGCACTGCTGATCTTCGCCGGTCTCCAGATGATCCCGCGCGATGTCTACGAGGCCGGTGCGATTGACGGCGCTGGGGAGCTGCGCATGTTCCGCAGCATCACGCTTCCCCTGTTGCGTCCTATCCTCGCGATGGTCCTGGTGATCACGGTCACCGGCGCCTTCCAGGTGTTCGACACCGTCGCAGTCACGACGGGCGGCGGACCGGTCAACGCCACGCGAGTCATCAACTACTACATCTACGACGTGGCCTTCACGCGTGGCGACTTCGGATACGGCTCGGCCCTGGCCGTCGCCCTGTTCGTCCTGCTCGCGGTCTTCACGTATATCCAGCTGCGGGCGACCCGCGCCAACCAGACCGACCTGGGATGACACCATGACCATGACGAAGAGTTCACGCACAAGCAAGAGCACAAGTCCGACGCCCCCGTCGGAGGAGCCCGCGGAGTCCGAAGTGGCGGGTAAGAAGCCACGGCAGAAGGCGTCGATCGGTCGCATCGCGGCGTGGGTGCTGCTCTGGGTCCTGCTGCTGATCACCCTGTTCCCGTTCTACTGGATGCTCCGCACCTCGCTGTCGAACAACCTCTCGCTCGCCGGCAACCCGGGGAACCCGTTCCCCGTCGACTTCACCCTCGGCGCGTACAAGCGGGTCCTCGGACTGGCCACCACCGAGGAGTCGATGGCCGAGGGCGGGTCGGGCGCCTCGATCGACTTCTGGCTCTACCTTCGCAACTCGGTGATCGTCGCCACGCTCATCACCGTCGGCCAGGTGGTGTTCTGCTCGATGGCGGCCTACGCCTTCGCTCGGCTGAAGTGGGCTGGCCGCGACCTGGTCTTCGGCATCCTGCTGTGCGCCCTCATGGTGCCTGTCATCTTCACGACGATCCCGAACTTCATCACCATCCGGGACCTCGGGCTGCTGAACACGCACCTCGGCATCGCTCTACCGACAATGCTCATGACACCCTTCGCGATCTTCTTCCTCCGGCAGTTCTTCCTCGGCATCAACCGCGAGGTTGAGGAGGCCGCCATCCTCGACGGCGCCGGACACATCCGCCGCTTCACGTCGATCGCGTTGCCGCTCACGGCCTCGCCGATCGCGACGCTCGCCATCCTCACCTACATCAACAGCTGGAACGAGTACTTCTGGCCGCTTGTGGTCGGGCGTGCGGAGGACGTCCGTGTCCTCACGGTGGCGCTCGGCGTCTTCCGGTCGCAGACGCCGCAGGGTGGTCCCGACTGGGCCGGCCTCATGGCGGCCACCCTCATCGCCGCCCTCCCGGTGATCGTCCTCTTCCTCCTCCTCGGCAAGCGCATCATCAACTCCATCGGCTACTCGGGCACGAAGTGACCCACCCCTCTCCTCGCTCCACACGAATCGAAAGGCACTCAATGAAGAACGCCAAGAAGATCGCCATCGCGGCGGTCGTGACCGGCACGCTGTTCGCCGCAACAGCCTGCTCCGGCGCCAGCGGCGGCGACGACGGAGGCTCGGAAGCCGCGTCGCTGCGCTACTGGCTGTGGGACTCCAACCAGTTGCCCAGCTACGAGCAGTGCATCGCTGACTTCACGGCGGCCAACCCGGAGATCGACGTTCAGATCGAACAGGTCGGCTGGAACGACTACTTCGAGACCCTGACGACCAGCCTCGTCGGCGGCGACGCCCCAGACGTCATCACCAACCACGCCTCCTTCTACCCGGAGCTCGCGACCTCTGGCTCGCTGCTGGAACTCGACGACGTCGACGTCGACCTCGAGTCGTTCCGAGACGGCCTCGCGGAACGGTGGATCGGCGAAGACGGCAAGCGCTACGGCCTGCCGAAGGACTGGGACACCGTCGCCACGCTCTTCAACACCGACTACCTCACGGAAGCCGGATACACGCCAGAAGACCTCAACAACCTCGACTGGAACCCAGACGACGGTGGAACCTGGGAAGAGACGATCGCGCATCTCACGGTTGACGCCAACGGGGTGCGCGGCGACGAAGCGGGCTTCGACAAGAACAACGTGGCCGTCTACGGCCTCGGCCTCAAGGCCAAGTCGGGCATCGGGGCCTTCGGCCAGACCCAGTGGAGCCCATACGCGCTGTCGAACGACTGGAGCTACGCGGACCAGAACACGTTCGGCACGGAGTTCAACTACGCGGATGAGAAGTACATCGAGACCATCGAATGGTGGTCAGGCCTGATCGAGAAGGGCTACATGCCCGGCTACGAGGCCGCGATCTCGGGCACGAGCATCCAGGAAGCCTACGGCGCCGGACGCTACGCGCTTGTCACCGATGGCAGCTGGAACGCCAAGGCCTACTTCGGCATGACCGGCGTTGAGACGGGGATCGCACCCCTGCCCGTCGGGCCCAGTGGTGACCGCGCCGGTGTCATGAACGGCCTCGCGGACTCCGTCATCGCCGGAACCGAGCACCCGGAAGCTTCCAAGAAGCTGGTCGCCTACCTCGCGACCGCCGACTGTCAGGACATCGTGGCGGAAGCCGCCGTCGTCTTCCCCGCCGTTCAATCATCGAGCGACAAGGCTCGCGAGGCTTTCAGCGACGCCGGCATCGACGTCTCGGTGTATTACGACGCGTTCGACGCGGGCGAGTACGTTGAGGCTCCCATCGCCAACAACTGGAGCTCGATCCTCGCCATCATGGAGCCCGCCGTCGAGGCTGTGCTCCTCGGGCAGGGTGACGAGAACACCCTGAAGCAGGCCGCTGACCAGGTCAACCAGCTGTTCCCGTAGGGACTCAGCGCGGCTCAGGGGCACTCCGACGTCCTCGTCGGGGTGCCCCTTTCGCATCCCAGCGTGCGCCCAGCACGGATGCAGGCTGCGGGTCCCGTCGAGCCGCGGCGGAACGGACTCACGGAACGTCCGACGAGAGCTGTAAGTCGGGCAGCGAGGAGCGGCACCGACACGAAGGCGATGCCGTCGGCCAGGTTCGACAGCACGTTCGCGCTCCAGAGCACACGAAAATCCGCGATCGGGTGGCATCCGGGAAGCCTACCGATGCACGGCTTCCCTGAGGTCTTTGATCAAGCGGGGAGTCCGCCCGCGTCGAACCCCGGGCAGCCAAGTCCTGGCCGGGTAGCTCAGTCGCACGACGAAGTAGTTGAGGTACTCGACGACGCCGAACGCCCACGTGAACGCGACCAGCGCCGCGGCCGGCCATGAGCTGGGCCACCAGGCCACGATGCCGACGAGCCCACCAATCAACACCACGAGGTTCAGCCACTTCAGAGCCCAGAAGACACGGGCGAGCCCGACGGGCATCCTTGATTCCCCGACCCAGCGCCGCGCCAGGAGCCAGTACGCACCGCCCTGCAGCAGCACGAACAGCAATGGCGCGAGGGCTGACCAGAACGCCGCGAGGTCCATGCCAGTCGTCAGGATGGTCGGCACGGCCCACACCCCCAGCAGCGTGAACGTCACAACTGACGTCAGCTCGCCGGCGCCGAGTGAGAGGTATTGGCGGCGGGCGTCATGCCGCGTGCGAGGCGGCGAACCGCTCGATCGAGACGACCGCGCTCCGTCGGAGGGTGGCTGCAGGTGGTCCGTCACCGCGAGCGCTCAACAGAGTTGCCGCTACCCCCGCTGCTGCTGCGCACCACGAGCTTGGTCGGCAGGATGCGGTGCTCACCGACCCGCGGCGACTCGCCCTCCGCATTCGCATCCACGCGCCCGACCACCATGTCGACGGCGGCGGATGCGAGTTGCGCCGGGTCCTGCGCGAGGCTCGTGAGCTGCAGGTACGGCAGGTCCGCCTGTTCGGAGTTGTCGAACCCGACGACGGCGAGGTCCTCGGGGACACGCTTGCCGAGGAGGCGCGCCTGAGCGACAACTCCCTGCGCGCTGCGGTCGTTGAAGGCGACCACCGCGGTGGTCTCCGGGTAACGCTCCAGCGCATCCTCGATCGCCTTCGCGCCGGCGGCTTCCGACGCTCCCCCGGCAACTATCGCAATCTCGTCGCCGAGCCCGGCCGCGGCCGTGGCTTCAAGGAACGTCGCCGTGCGCACCTCATCACCCGAGACGCCCGGCGCCCCGAGGTACAGGATGCGCGAATGTCCGCGCTCGTGCAGATGCCGCACGGCGATCTCCATGCCGCGCGCGTCGTCCATGGAGACGCTGTCGAAGTGGTCAGACGAGTACTGGCTGGCGACCGTGACAACTGGAACCTCGCCGGCGATGCGGTCGATCCGTTCCTCGGGCAGCGACGCCCCGAGCAGCACGAGCCCCTCAACTCGCTCCCCAAGCAGCGCCTCGATCGCATCCGTTTCCCCGCGCCGCTTCGTCACGGCGGCAAGCGAGACGTTGTATCCGGCCTCCCGCGCCGCGAGCTGCAGCTCGTCGATGAGCTGACCGTGGAACGGCTGCGCTGCGTGGAAGACGATGCCGATGAGACGCGAGCGACCCTGCTTGAGCATCCGCGCCCGCTCGTCGCGCCGGTAGCCGAGGCGGGTTGCGACCTCGAGGACGTGCGCGCGCGAAGCTGGGCTCGCACCCGGCACGTCCCGCATGACAATCGACACGAGCGGCTGTGAGACACCAGCCGCGTCGGCGACATCGCGCATCGTGACGCGCCTACCGCCGCCCGGGCGCGCCGGGCGGCGGTAGTCACGTTCGTCGGCGTCGCTCATACCTCGATGCTAAAGGCCTCCCGGAAGCGGCGCAGCGCGAGGTCGGAATCGGCGGACGCAAACGCCTCCATCGCGACGACTCCCCGATACCCCAGCTCGTCGAGGGCACGCGCGACCCGCGGGTAGTGGATCTCGCCCGTGCCCGGCTCGCAGCGGCCCGGCACATCCGCGACCTGGATCTCGCCGATGTACGGCAGCGCCCGGCCGCACAGGTCGACAAGATCACCCTCGCCGATCTGCGCGTGGTACAGGTCCAGGTTGAGTCGGAGGTGCGGGCTGTCGACAGCCGCGACGAGCGCGATCGTGTCGCTCGCCCGGTTGAACGGAACCCCAGGGTGGTCGACGGCGTGGTTCAGGTTCTCGAGCGTGAAGACCTTGCCGTACTCCTCGCCGAGCTTCGCGAGCCGCTCGAGCGTGCGCAGCGCGGCGAGCCAATCGGCCGGGGTCGTGTGCGCACTCGGCCGCACGGGCAAACCGTCGTCGTCGAGACCCGTGCCGTGGATCACGAGGCGCGGCACGTTCAGCACCTGCGCCGCCTCGAGCGACTCGCGCGCGGTGGTCACGATCTCGTCGGCTCCATCCGGGTCGATCAGCTCGCCGCGGATGTACCCCGACATGGAGCCGAACGTCGCGCCGGTCGCGACGAGCGCATCCAGGTCCTTCTCCCACCAGCGCCAGATCTCGACCTCGAACCCGGCGTCATCGATGCGGCGCACGCGCTCCTCGAACGGCAGGTCGAGGAAGAGCATTTCCGCGCAGGCGGCAAGCACAAACGGCGATGCCGCGGAGCTGCCAGTGCCCGTAGCCGCAACTGCCGCGCTCATCGGACGACCTCAACCGGTGCGCCGGTCTTGACCGACTCGATGCAGGCGAGCGCGATGACCATCGCCTCGAGCGCGGCTTCCGTGCCGGGGCGGGGGGTCTCGACGCCGGCGACGGCGTTGACAAACGCCTGCAGCTCGCCCGTGTAGGCGGCGCGCATGAGCTGCGTGTCGGCGCGCACGGTGTCGCAGGATGCGCCGGCCGCGCCGTAGAGGCGGAGGCTCGACGCGGCGAGCTCGCCGGCCGTCGCCATGCCTGCGCTGCCGAAGACCTCGGCGCGGGTGTCGTACCCGTAGGCGGCCGAGAAATTCGCCTCTGCCGTGGCAATGGCGCCGTTGTCGTAGCGGATCGTGACGACCGAGGTGTCGAGCAGCCCCTTGTCCTTGAAGTCCGGAGCGACAAGCGCATCAGCAACCGCGTAGACGGAGGTCGCTCGGGCGCCCGGGTTGAAGAAGTTGAGGGTGTCGAAGTCGTGGATGAGCGTCTCAAGGAAGATCGTGAACGGCGGGATCGCGGCGGGGTTCGCAAGTCCCGGGTCGCGGGTCACCGAGCGGAGCAGCTGCGGGGTGCCGAGGGTTCCCGCGTCGAGGGCGGAGCGCAGCTCGGGGAAGCCGTTCGCGTAGCGGCGGTTGAAGCCGACCTGGAAGACGACTCCGTGACGCTCGACGGCGGCCTCGACGCGGCGCAGTTCCGCAAGCGAGACGCCGGTCGGCTTCTCGCAGAAGATGGCCTTGCCCGCCGCGGCCGCCTGCTCGACAAGCGCGGTGTGGAAGCGCGGCGGTGCCGTGATGACCACCGCGTCGAGGTCGGGGCGGGCGAGCAGCTCGGCGACGTCCGTGTACGGCTGTTCGACGCCGAGCGAATCGGCGAGCGACGCTGCTGCACCCTCGACGGGGTCGGCGATGGCGATGAGCTCGGCATTCGGGATGTCGCGGGCGATGAGCGCTGCGTGGTTGCTGCCGATGCGGCCGGCACCGATGAGGGCGACGCGGATGTGGGGGTTCGTGGTCATGGTGTTTCTCCTGGGGACGGCGGTGCCGACACGACACTGTGCTGCTGGGTGCGCCCAGCAAGAGCAGACTATTACGTACTAGCGCTCGACGTCTAGTACGTATAAGGTTGCCTCCAATCGGCCGGTCGACCCGGCCCAGATCGCGGACAAAGGAGTTCTCATCACTTCCACGCACGGGGCATCAGCGTCAGAGACAGCCCTTCCCAAACTCACACCGGGCCCGTACCGCAAGCGGCTCGGCCTCATCTCGATCGTCGCCTGCTTCGGCGGCCTGCTCTTCGGCTACGACACGGGCGTCATCAACGGCGCCCTGCGCCCGATGGCCGCCGAGATCGGCCTCGACGCCTTCACCGAGGGTGTCGTCACCAGCTCCCTCGTGTTCGCCGCCGCCTTCGGCGCGCTCTTCGGCGGACGCATCTCCGACGCCATCGGCCGCCGCCGCACGATCATCATCCTCGCCGTCCTCTTCTTCGTCGGCACGGTCGTCGTCGTGGCGTCGCCGAACTTCGCGCTGCTGGTCGTGGGACGCATCCTGCTCGGCCTCGCCGTCGGCGGCGCATCCACGGTTGTGCCGGTCTACCTTGCCGAGCTCGCGCCGTTCGAGATCCGCGGGTCGATCACGGGCCGCAACGAGGTCGCGATCGTCACGGGCCAGCTCTCCGCGTTTGTCATCAACGCGATCCTCGGCAACACGCTCAGCCACGTCGATGGGGTCTGGCGCATCATGTTCGCGGTCTGCGCTATTCCGGCGATCTGCCTGTTCTTCGGGATGCTCCGCATGCCCGAGTCGCCCCGCTGGCTTGTCGAGAAGGGCCGCCACGCGGACGCCCTCGCCGTACTCAAGACGGTCCGCTCCGAGGAGCGCGCGATCGCCGAGCTCGGCGAGGTCGAGCAGGTCGCGGAAGAGGAGCAGAAGGAATCGAAGGTCGGTCTCGCGGCCGTTCTGACGAACAAGTGGCTCATCCGCATCCTGCTCATCGGCATCGGCGTCTCGATGATGCAGCAGCTGACCGGCATCAACTCGATCATGTACTACGGCCAGGTCGTGCTGATCGAGTCCGGCTTCGAGGCAAGCGCAGCCCTCATCGCGAACATTGCGCCCGGCGTCGTCGCCGTCATCGGCGGGTTCATCGCCCTGTACATGATGGACCGCGTCGACCGCCGGAAAACGTTCGCGATCGGCCTCACCCTCACGACCACGTGCCACTTGCTCATCGGCGCCTCATCACTGCTACTGCCCGTCGGGAACCCGGCCCGCCCGTTCGTGATCCTCATCCTCGTCGTCGCGTTCGTCGCATCAATGCAGACCTTCCTCAACGTCGCCGTCTGGGTCTACCTGGCAGAGATCTTCCCGCTGCACATGCGCGGCCTCGGCATCGGCGTCTCCGTGTTCTTCGGCTGGATGACCAACGGATTCCTCGCCCTCTACTTCCCGAGCCTCATCGCCGGGATGGGCATCAGCGGCGTCTTCTTCCTGTTCGCCGGCATCGGAGCCCTCGCGCTGATCTTCACGATCACGCAGGTTCCCGAGACCCGCGGCGTGACCCTCGAGAAGCTCGAGGTCGGTGTCACGACGGGAGCCATCCACGTGCTCGGCAAGAGCCGCTAACCACCAGAGAATTCAAGACTCGGCCGCTTCTGCGAGCGGCCGACCCGCCCGCGGGGCCGGCTACGATTTGGACGTCCTGGCCGGACCCCGCGGGCTTTTCTGCGCGCCTACCTGAGCGTCCGCCGAGAAGCGCGAAGACGTGCATCCGATGTCGGAACGCTTTCGCCCGCCCGAGTGTTGTCCTGATGTTGGAGAGGACATACCCATGACGCAGTACACGAAAGACCAAGACGCCATCGCTCGGCTCACGCCTGAGCAGTACGCCGTGACACAGCAGTCGGCGACCGAACGCCCATTCGACAACGAGTTCTGGCACAACGACGACCGGGGCCTCTACGTCGACATCGTCTCCAGCGAGCCCCTGTTCGCCTCGACCACCAAGTACGACAGCGGATGCGGGTGGCCCAGCTTCACGAAGCCACTGAGCGCAGAGAACATCGTCGAGAACTCCGACACGTCGCTCGGCATGCGGCGCACGGAGGTGCGTTCGTCCGCCGCTGACAGCCACCTCGGCCATGTCTTCGACGATGGCCCCGCCGACCAGGGAGGGCTGCGCTACTGCATCAACTCGGCTGCGTTGCGCTTCGTTCCGCTCGAAGACCTTGAGACGGATGGCTACGGCCAGTACATCGGACTGTTCGAGGACAAGGCGGGCATGTGATGACTGACGAGCGCGCGATTCTTGCCGGCGGATGCTTCTGGGGGCTCGAGGAACTCATCCGCGACCTGCCTGGGGTGTTCAGCACGCGGGTTGGCTACGCCGGCGGCACCACCCCGAACGCCACCTACCGGCACCACGGCGACCATGCCGAGGCCGTCGAGATCGAGTTCGACCCGTCGAAGACCTCGTACCGTGATCTGCTCGAGTTCTTCTTCCAGGTACACGACCCGACCACGAAGAACCGGCAGGGCAACGACCGTGGCACGAGCTACCGCTCGGTGATCTTGGCGCTCACCCCCGAGCAGGAGCGAGTGGCGCGCGAGACGATCGCCGACATCGACGCATCTGGTCGCTGGCCCGGCAAGGTCGTCACGAAGCTCGAATCGGCCGGCGAATTCTGGGATGCGGAGGAAGAACACCAGAACTACCTCCGCAAGCACCCGGGCGGCTACACGTGCCACTACGTGCGCCCCGGCTGGGTGCTCGAAGACTCGGCTGCGACGAGCTAGCTGCGAGCACGTCTGGACGCCCGCCGTCGGGCGCTGGGCGTGCTCGCTGGTTGGTCGTTGGTCGTTGCCCGTTGGTCGTTTTGGGCAGGTCGCCGTCAGGCGTTCGACGACTCCCCATCAACAACCGCGGTGACCCGGTCGAGGTAGAGCGACACGAGCTTCGCTTCCTGCGGGGAGAGGTCCTCGGAGAGGTGGCGGATCTGCCCGGTGACCGGGTCGATCTCGTCGGCGTCGAGATCGGTGTCGACCGGCACGATCATCTTGCGGCGGCGATCGTCCGGGTCAGGCATCGTGCGGACAAGGCCCGCGTCGGTGAGGCGCTGCACGAGCATGGTCGCCGACGCACTCGTGACGTCGAGGTACTCGGCAAGACCGCCGGGACTTGTGGTGATCCCGTCGCTCGTGCGCTCGAGGATGAACCTCATCGCAGCTCGGTGCGTCTCGCTCAGCTCGCCGGTCGCCTGGCGCCGCCGACCGAGGCGGGCCTCCGCACGGCGGAGTTCGTCGACGGCATCCGATGCATCATCGCCTGGAGTCGAAGATGGATGCTCGCGGGTTGCCGAGCTCTGGTCGCGGCTGTTCGAGACGTCAGTCATAGGCGCAGGACCGGCTTGTTTCAGAGGAACGTGGACACGGCGGCGATGAAGCCGACGCTGAGCGTCGCGCCGATCGCGCACAGAGCCAGGAACTCCTTGGGGAGCGTGCTGCGCTGGTAGGCGTCCCAGTAGCGGTCCGAGGTGGAGCGCTGGGAGGACTTCTCGGAGGGGGAGGTGGGGGCTACGGAAGTCATGTAGTTAGCCTAGCTATATTCCTTGGAGGCGACAAGGTGAGAACTCCCCGCCACCCTCTACCGCCCGAGCGCCCCCGAGATCCCGCGCGCCGCCATCCGCACCCCGAGCGCGAACTGCGGCTCGGCGAGCCGCTCGACGTGCGCGATGATCGAGACGGCCGCGACGACATCGCCGTGTGCATCCACCACCGGCGAGGCCATGGAAAACGCGCCAGGCGTCATCTCCTCGACCGACCTCGAGAGCCCCGTCGCACGGATCTCCGCGAGCCGCCGCCGCAACGCCTTCGGGTCGGTGATCGTGTTCGGCAGATACTGTCGCGGCTTCGACGCGACCACCTCGTCGAACACCTCGATAGGCGAATGCGCGAGCAGCACGAGACCAACACCGGTCGCGTGCAGCGGCAGACGCGCGCCGACATCGGAGATGACCCGCACCGCGTTCGGGCTCGAGATGCGCTCGAGGTACACCGCACCGAGACCGTCGCGCACCGCGATGTGCACGTTCTCCTCCGTCGCGTCCAGCAGGTCTTCAAGGTATGGGCGCGCGATGGCGCGCAGCCGCTCGGCGGTCGTGCGCCGCGCGCCCAGGCGCCACAGCTTGATACCCACCCGGTACGCGCCCGAGTCCGTGCGCTCGAGGCCACCCCACTCGGTCCAGGATGCGAGCATCCGGTGCGCCGTCGACACCGGCAGGTTCGCCGCCGACGCGACCTGCGTGAGCGTCAGCTCCTCGCGAACCGAGAACGCCTCGGCGATCGCGAAGAGCTTCTGCGCCACGCTGCGCTCGTCACCACCGCCACCTGCCATGCCCGTAATGCTAGCCGCGGGCGGAGCATCCACATCGATGATGCTCAGCATCATGAAGTTCAGCTTCCCTGATATGTGGGTTCGAGACGAAAGTGGTGGTGTGCCCAAGAACGGCACGCGCACACCGCGGCCGAGAACCGCCACAGACGCACTGCACCAGACGAAAAGGATCGACGATGATCAAACTGCTCTCCCACCTCTCGCACATCGAGATCGCAACGCCAGACGTCGCGGCCTCGGTGAAGTTCTACGAAGAAGAGTTCGGCCTGCGCGTCGTCGCACGCGAAGACGGCAAGGTCTACCTCCGCTCGTGGGGCGACTACTACACGTACAGCCTCGTCGTCGCCGAGGGCCCGGAAGCGGCGCTCAACGTCATGGGCTGGCGCACCTCCAGCGCCGAAGCGCTCGACGAGGCCGCCAAGCGCGTCGAGGCCGCGGGCGTGCAGGGCACGTGGGCTGAGGGCAGCGTCGGCCACGGCAAGTCGTACACCTTCACCGGCCCATACGGCCACACGATGGAGCTCTACTGGGACGTCGAGAAGTACCAGGCAGACGCCGAGCACGCCTCCGTCTTCCCCGACCGCCCCGAGAAGCGCTCGAAGCACGCCGTCGGCCCCCGCCAGCTCGACCACGTCACCGTTGCCGCCTCCGACGTGCGCGGCTTCGCCAAGTGGTACAACGAGGTCCTCGGCTTCCGCATCATGGCCTACACCGTGCTCGACGACCACCCCGTCACCGTCTTCTCCGTGCTCACCACGAACGAGAAGTCGCACGACCTCGGCGTTGTCCTCGATAGCTCGTCACGCCCCGGCCGCATCAACCACTACGCCTACTGGGTCGACACCCGCGAAGAGCTCCTCCAGGGCGCCGACGTGCTCATGGAAAACAACATCCCCATCGAGTACGGCCCCTCCATCCACGGCATCGGCGAGCAGAGCTTCCTCTACCTCCGCGACCCCAGCGGCATGCGCATCGAGGTCAACACCGGCGGCTACCGCAACTACGTGCCCGACTGGGAGCCCAACGACTGGAAGCCCTCCACCGGCTCCAACAACCTCTACCGCAACGGCGCCATGCCGATCTCCATGACCGAGTCGTTCCCGCCAGACGCCGGCCGCCCCACCGCCACCGAAGAAGGCATCCTCCCAGGCACCGAAGAGGCCATCCTCAACCCATACGCCGTGCAGGGCCGCGGCTAGGGCGGTAGCAGGCGAGGCTCGCGGCGCAGGACTCTCCAGCCGACGCCGCGAGGTCTGCACTCGCAAACAGCACGAACACGAACGGCGCGGGCCCCGCGCATCCACCAGGTTCCTCCTTTCCTGGTGGATGCGCGGGGCCCGCGTTCGTGTTCACACAGCTAGCGGATCCTCTCGTCAGTGCTTCGGCAGGGGCACCCCGGTGACCGAGGCGAGTTCTTCGAGGAGTCGCTCGCGGAACTCCGGGTCGCGCACCCCGCTCGCGGGCTGCCGCTGCGCGCCGTGATGCCAGTAGCCGCCGCTCACCTGCAGGTCAGGATCAACGGCTAGTCGCTCCTGAGTCTCGTGCCCCAGGTCGAAGTCGTCTGGCGCCCCTGCGCCGCCCATCTTGGTCGCCACCCAGCCGGGGTCGACGGAGTTCGCGAGCACGCGAGGAGCCCACCGCTCGGCGACCGCGGCCGAGAATGCCGCGACGAGCAGCTTCGTGTCGGAGTAGCTCGCGGTCTCCGCTTCGCCTGTCCAGTCGAGTCCATCGAGCGTCGCGCGGCCGCCTCGGTGCATGCTGCTGCTCAAGTAGACGTGCCGGGTCGCGGTCGTCAGCAGCGCAGTGAACAAGTAGGGTGCGACCACGTTGACCGGCAGCAGGCTCGGACCCGAGAGCACGCCGGCGTTGTGGATGACCGCGTCGATAGCCGCGCCGTCGTTCAGCTCGCGCGTGGCATCCAGCACCGCCTCGCGGTCGGCGAGGTCGGCGATGACGACGTCCGCACCTCGCCCGAGCAGCTCGGCGACCGCATCCACCCGCCCTGGACTGCGCGCGTGCACGATCACCTCATGCCCCTGCTCGAGGAGCGCCTCCGCCGTCGCGCGGCCAAGACCGTCGGTGGAACCGGAGATGAGGATGCGAGCCATGCGCCCATCCTCACACCCCGGCAACCGACACCCCCACGGCGCGATCCTGCGCCTAGCGCAGAACGACGACGCAACGCAAGGGGTCCGTCCGCGCAAGAGAGGAGCCATACGCTCAACGACGCCCACGTTCGCACAGAGTCCCGGTGCACGCTCCCCAGACAACACGGGCTCCTCCTCCACCCCTCTCCGAAGGTCTCACATGCCTGCCATCGAACGGCGCCCCATCCCCACCGCAGCCTGGACGACCCCCCTCATCGCAGTCGCTGCGGGGGATGACGTCGTCGTCACCTTCACCGTCGACGATGGCGGCTTCAGCCCCCTCGGCGCCACCTTCACGCTCCCGCAGGAGCACTCCCTCGCAACCGACGCGGTCGACACCGTCACCGTGAGCCCATTCGCCTGCCTGGCATAAGGAGAAGAACATGACTCGACAAGAAGGCTTCGCCCTCGGCTACCTCGTCGCGGGGCTCGCCCTCGGCGTGATCGCACTCGTCGCAGACCTCATGGGCGGCCCCACCTACCTGCACGCCCTCACCTGGGTCGGAGGGTTCGCGGGCGGCTACGGCGCCGTCACGATGATCAAGGGCGCCAGGCAGCGCAGACGGCATCCACTCGGGACCACCGACTACGAACCGGACACCAGCAACCCGCCGCACCTCGGCTGAACCGCCGAGTCACCTACCGGCCGTGGATACGACGTCTGATCTCCCCCGCGGCCACCTCGAGCACCGTCCGCAGCCACCCCTCGTCCTGCGGACGTTCCTCTGACCAGGTGACCGCGAGCGCGGCCGCCGGCCAGCCCGCATGGTCGAGCACGGGCATCCCGACGGAGCGCATCCCGACGGACACCTCGCCGTTCTCCGACGCGAGCCCGCCGCCCCGAATCGCGTCCAGGAGCCCCCGCAACTCGCGCGGGCTTCTCGGGCCGCGGCCCGTGCGGTCGGCGAACGATGAGACGTCCGGGTACAGCGCTCGCACCTGCTTCTGCGGCATCGCGGCGAGCATCGCGCGACCGGATGCGGTGAGGTGCGCCGGCAACCGAACGCCCACGTCCGCGACCAGCACCGGGCGGCGCCGCGCGCGCTCGTCCACGATATAGAGCACATCCCGCCCACTCATCACAGCGAGGTGCGCGCTCTCCCCCACCTGGTCGACGAGGTCCGCGACGACCTGATGGCCGACACGGGCGAGGGGCTCCTGCCGCGCGTATCCGCCCGCCAGCTCGAACGCGGCCGTGCCGAGACCCCAGCGACGCTCACCGCGGAGGTGCACGACGAAGCGCCGCTCGAGGAGCGTCGCCAGCAGGTGGTAGATCGTCGAGCGCGGGATGCCGAGCTGGGTCGCGATGGTGCTCGCCGCCACGGGGCCGCGCTGGTTGCTCAGGAAGCTGAGGATCGCGAGCGTCTGATCGGCCGCCGGCACCTGGGGACCAGCGGTCGCACTGCCGCTGTCCTCGGTCACGCGCTTGCCACGGCCAGGCGACGACGGGGCCTCGGCCTGGGGGCACCGATGGCGGTGGCGGTGGCGGTGACGGTGGCGGTGGCGGTGACGGTGGCGGTGCCGGCAGCCGTGACCAACATCCGTGCGAAAAGCGGCCCGGAACACCCGAAAGTCCAGAAATGGGTCGAAATTGCACTCATGTTGGACACCGAGCCGACCGCCATCTCCGCGGCAGGCCTCCGTTCGCCGCCGTGAGGCCAGTTGTCTGAGATCACAGACACTGAGTGTCCTCCGCGCGCAGACAAACCGCAACGGGTGGAGTGGAATCGACACATGAGCACAGCCGCATCTGCCACCGGTCCCAACGAGCCCCGTGACGACACCGCAGGTACGACCAGCACCGAGACCGTCGTCCTGGGCCTGCGCCCGCTCGAACCAGCCGAGGTCGTCGCGGTCGCGCGTCACGGCGCTCGTGTCGAGGTGGCGCCGTCCGCGCTCGCAGAGGTCGCACGCTCGCGGGAACTCATCGAGCGCCTCGCCGACGATCCGAACCCGCACTACGGCATCTCGACGGGCTTCGGCGCGCTCGCAACGACGTTCATCGCACCCGAGCGGCGCGTGCAGCTGCAGGCGAGCCTCGTGCGCTCGCACGCGGCGGGCACCGGCCCGGAGGTGGAGCGCGAGGTGATCCGGGCGCTTCAGCTGCTCCGACTGCAGACTCTGACGACGGGTCGGACGGGCGTGCGCCCCGTTGTCGTTGAGACGTACGCGGCGATGCTCAACGCCGGTCTCACGCCGATCGTGCGCGAATACGGCTCGCTGGGCTGCTCGGGTGACCTCGCCCCCCTCTCGCACCTGGCGCTCGCCGCGACGGGCGAGGGCACCGTGCGCGACGCGACGGGCACCGAGGTGAATGCACGACACGCGCTCGACGCGGCGGGCATCGAGCCGCTTGTCCTGCGCGAGAAGGAGGGGCTCGCGCTCATCAACGGCACCGATGGGATGCTCGGGATGCTGCTGCTCGCGATCCACGACATCGAGATGCTGTTGACCACAGCCGACCTGGCGGCGGCGATGTCCGTGGAGAGCCAGTTCGCGACGGACGCCGTGTTCGCCGCCGACCTGCAGGCTCTGCGCCCGCAGCTCGGGCAGGGCGACTCGGCGGCGAACCTTCGGCGTTTCCTCGCCGGTTCACCCATCGTCTCGAGCCACCGCGGCGCCGACGACGGCCGAGTGCAGGATGCTTACTCGCTGCGCTGCTCCCCTCAGGTGCACGGCGCGGCCCGCGACACGGTCGCGCACGCGGCGCTGATCGCGTCGCGGGAGCTCGCGTCCGCGGTCGACAACCCGGTTGTGGCGGTGGATGGGCGGGTCGCGTCGAACGGCAACTTCCACGGGGCGCCCGTCGCGTATGTGCTCGATTTCCTTGCCATCGCGGTGGCCGATGTGGCAAGCATCTCCGAGAGGCGCACCGATCGCGCACTCGACCCGGCCCGCAACCGCGGGCTGCCGCCGTTCCTCGCCCACGAGGTCGGCGTCGACTCCGGCCTCATGATCGCGCAGTACGCGGCGGCCGGCATCGTGTCGGAGCTCAAGCGGCTCGCAGCGCCAGCATCGGTCGACTCGATCCCGTCGTCGGCAATGCAGGAGGACCACGTGTCGATGGGCTGGGCCGCAGCGCGAAAGCTGCGCCGCGCCGTCGACGGACTCGGAAGGGTGCTCGCCATCGAGGTGCTCACCGGGTCGCGCGCGCTGCAACTGCGAGGGCCTCTCGAGCCGGGGCCCGCGACCGCAGCCGTCAGCGCCCTCGTCGCCACAGTCTCCGCCGGTGCCGGACCCGATCGCTTCCTCAGCCCCGAGATGGAGGCCGTGGCCGAACTCGTGCTCTCCGGCGAGGTCGCCCGCACCGCACTGGAGCATTCGACCGCGAGCTGACGGGCACCGCTTCGCAGCTCGCGGGACAAGGGCACCTGGTGACAAGGGCGCCTGAGGACGAGGGCACCCGGAGAGAAGTTTTGGCGATTCCCGTGCTTTCCGGCGATCCGGTGCACCACAATCAGTGTGGGCGCCGTATACCTCAACCTTCCCTGCCGGCCGTTTGTGGCACCTCGCCGCTCCCCTATCGAGAGGGCCTCCATGTCGAGTCCGAACCCCACATCCCCCACCACTCCTCCCGCATCCGGAGGCTCGCGCTCCGGGTTCTCGCGCAGGTCGTTCGTAGCTGGCGCGGCCTGGTCCGCACCCGTCGTCGCCATCGCAGCCGCTGTGCCATTCGCCTCAGCGTCTGGCAGCTGCACGGAGCAAGCGCAGGTCGATTGGGCTACCACTTTCGTCGCAGCTGCTGACAAGCGGAGCGGGCAGGGCGAATCCGTGACGCCAACGGGCGCCGTCGTCACCTACACGGTCGCTGTCACGACGGGCCCGAACATCGAGATCCCGGCTACGTCCGACAACCTGAACTCCACCTCATCAGGCGTGTTCCTCGGCGACCGCCAGACCGTCGCCTCAGCGGACAAGGAGTTCGACGCCGCCTATATGCAGAGGGCAACCGTGACCTTCGATCGGCCTGTCACGAAGGTCAGCTTCCGCATTTTCGACGTCGATGGCAGCACTTTCTACCGCGAGCACCTCCGAGTGGTCAGCGTTCCCGAAGCGGTCGGGATCCCGGGCGGCGGCGAGAACACCAGGGTCGAGTTCGATCCACTGTCCAACACGTTCCGCCCAATAGACGACGAAGCAATCGGGCAGGTCCTCGCGGGTTCAGTGGGCTACGAAATTACCGGCCCGACGACTTCCTTCACAGTGGAACTTACGACTCCTCGGACAGCAGTACCGCCGCAGGGCGTCCTGAGTCACGGAGTACGAATGACAAACATCGCGTACACAACTGCCTGCGCCCTCGCGTAGCTTCCAGCGCTTGGCTACTGAGCCGGCGGAACCTCGTCCCACCCCTGCTGCGGGGTTTCGCAGGTGTCGCGGAAGACGTACTGCGACGGCAGCTTCCGCTGATGCGACGACCAGTCGATGGCGGGGCGACGCTGCTCTTTGGGGAGGTAGCCGAGCCGGTAGACGGCCATGAGCTCGAACTCATCCGGCACCTTGAGGAGGTCGACGATCTTGTCCCATTGGCCGGGCACTTCCATGGGGAAGGAAACGAACTGGATGCCCATGCCGATCTCGCCCGTGGTGAGCCAGATGTTCTCCATGGCGGCGCCCATGCTGAACACGGAGTAGAACGACGACAGCTCCCCTGGCCTGTACTCGGCGCGGTCGAGCATGACGCCGAGCAGCAGCGGGGATCCGGCGACGAGCTTGCGGTTTTCCTCACCGAGCGTGTTTGGCACGCGCAGTGAGTTCATGAGGAACTGCCCTCGCTTCGTGAAGACCTGGCTCGTGAACGGGCGAAGCGGCGCGGGGAGCTTGTCGAAGAGCATCCCGTCTCGACGATCCTCCATCTCCTGCTTGCTGAAGCGGAAGTACGGCTTGTAGCGCTCGAAGAAGGTGCCGTTGCTCATCGCGGTCGTCATGCTCTCGCCACTGATGCTCGCGATGGCCTCGATCGTCTCGCGCGCCTCCACGACCACGAACCGCCACGGCTGGCTGTTCAGCTGCGAGGGCGCACGTCCGGCGACCTCCATGAGGAGGCGCTGATGTTCCTCGCTGACGGGGTCGGGGAGGAAAGGGCCGTTCGTGGTCTTGCGGCGTCGCAGAACGTCGAGGAATTCCATGCGCTGAGTCTGTCGCATCCGCCTGAAACGTATGCCGAGCGATCACTGCCGGCGGAACGCCCCTCCATCACTCACCTTGAACAGCAATTCCACCGGCAGCGATCGCCGTCGACACGGGGCCACGGGGTCACGCGGGCACGTCGACACGGGGGGCACGCGGGCACGTCGGCACGGGGGGCACGCGGGCACGTCGACACGGGGTCACGCGGGCACGGGGCGCGTCAGCGGCGAGCGGATGCTGACCGAGCGGATGCGCGGAGCGCGAGCGCGTAGAAGGGCGCAGCCGCGAGGGCGATGGCAGGGTGGCGCCGTGAGTGCGTGCCGGCGAAGGGGATCGCGGCGAGCGGCACCGCGGTCGGCAGCAGCAGCTTCCCGGCCCGGCGGCGGCTCTCGTCACGGCTCGCGAGAAGCGCGATGCCCGCGGCGAGCGTCAGCGCGGACGTGCAGATGTAGAGCGCGTGGTGGATCCAGTGCCAGCGCCCCGTGCGCACGACGCCCGTGGCGACCCCTGCACCGAGGGCGCAGTTGGCGGCGTAGCTGGTCGTCGCGGCGACCAGCAGCGGGGGCACGTTCACGTCGCCGAACCTACACCGGCGGCCTGGAGCGAACGCCGGGCCGGCGCAAGAAGCTGAAGCCGGCGCAGGAAGCTGGAGCCGTTCATTCGCCGCGGGTCGAGCATCCGCTCATCTCTGTGGTGTGAGCGTCTCGTCGCGGGTCAGCAGCAGGCGGTACGGGAACTGTTGCCGCACGAGCCACCCCTCCGGAACGGCCGCCCGCAGCTCGGGGGCCGTGTAGCTGCGGCGGATGGACAACGTCCCGTCGTAGTGAACGAACGAGCCCCGGTCGAGGGGCTTCGTGGCGACGCCGAACGCGGCGAGCGCGAGGCGTCCGCGCTCGATGTCGCTGTGCAGGGAGAGCGGGGCGAGGGCCGCGCTGTCGGCGAGGAGGCTGGCGAGCGCAGCCGGGTCGAGGTGGTGCAGCAGGTGGTTGGAGGTGACGATGTCGAACCGCTCCCCCGCTGCCACGAGCTCGCCGCTCGACGCCGCCCGAAAGTCGACGCCGCGCCGTGTGAGCCCGCGCGACTCCACGAACTCGTGCGCCCGCTCGTCCGGGTCGATCGCGGTCACCTCGAGGCGGAGCCCGTCGCGCGCCGCCCACGAGGCGAGGGCGAGCGGAATATCCCCTCCCCCGAAGCCGATGTCGAGCAGCCTGGATGCGCGCTGCCGGTCGAGCAAGGGCCGCACGTCGCGCAGGTACACGCGCCGCCACCCCGCGACGAGCGCGTTCACGGCGCGGAACTGCGCGTACGTCGCGAAGAGGCGGCCACGGTCGCAAGCGGGGTCGTCCATGAGCTCAAGCGAGCTCGTGTCGCGCGTCAACGGGCGAAGCGCTGAAAGCACGGGAGGCCTCACAGCTCTGGCCCTCCCTGCTCGGCTGCGGCGAAGACGACGTCGCGGACCGCAGCGCGGCCGCCTGCCGCCCAGGTCTCGAACCTCATGCGCGCATCCGCGTGAACCTGCCGACTTCGACGGTGAGGCCGGGCCCGAACGCCATCGCGCAGAGCGCTTCACCGGCTCCTTCGAGGTGGGTGTCGTCAGCGCCTTCCGACAGGAGCCGCTCGAGGATGAACAGCACGGTCGCGCTCGACATGTTGCCGTAGTCCCGCAGCACGCCGCGTGACGGGGCGAGCTGCTCGTCGGTGAGCCCGAGGGACTGCTCGACCTTGTCGAGGATGCTCCGCCCGCCCGGGTGAATCGCCCACAGTGGCGTCTCCGACGGCACGGTCGGCGCGAGGAGCGGTTCGACGACATCGCCGATTGACGCGCCGATGATGCTCGGCACGTACCCGGAGAGACGCATCCGGAACCCACTGTCGCCGATGGTCCACGCCATCTCCGACTCGCCTTCGTCGGTGATGGTGCTCTCGAGGGCGTCGATGGTCAGGATGCTCGCTCCGGCCGGGGCAGGGCGCGCGGTCACGAGCGCTGCCGCGGCGCCGTCGGCGAAGACGGAGGTCGCGACGATCTGCTCGGGGTCGTTGGAGCTCGTCAGGTGGATGGTGCACAGCTCGACGCACACGATAAGCACGACTGCGTTCGGGTCGGCGCGAGCGAACGCATCCGCTGCCCGCAATGCGGGGAAGGCGCCGTAGCAGCCCATGAAGCCGAGGTGGAAGCGCTGCACGCGCGGTGACAGCCCGAGCCCGCGCACGATCTCGTAGTCGGGGCCGGGCGCGTAGAAGCCGGTGCACGAGACGGTGACGACGTGCGTGATGTCGGCCGCGTCGAGGCCGCTGCCGTCGAGGGCCGCTCGGGCGGCACCGAGTAGCAGTTCGGGCACGCGCTCGGCGTAGAGCTGATTGCGGGCGCCTGTGGACGCGTCGAGGACGAGCCCGTCGGCAACAAGCGCTGAGTCGGTGCCGCCGGCGAGCGCGTCCACGACCGTGTGTCTGCGTTCGATCGCCGAGCCGTCGAACGCCGCGCCGATGAGGCGGGCACCGAGGCGGTTGATGCCGGGCTGACCTGCGAACAGGTCGCGGGCCTGGGTCTGCGGCAGCTCGGTCGGGGGCACTGCGGTGCCGATGCTGCGGATGTGCACGCTCACGCCACGACCGTACGCCCCGCATCCTGGGAGTGCCGCGAGGCGCCGCCCCGCACGATCGCTGCCCGACGCGACCACCGCCCTCTCGCCCGATCACTGCCCGGCGTTTCCCCCGCTACGGGGCGCGCCAGAGAGTGAAACGCCGGGCAGCGATGCGTCCGTCACGCGCGGGGCGGGGCGGGGCGCCGCTACTCGCCGGGGTAGGTCATGAGGTCGCCGGTGATCGGCACCTGGTTGGCGCGCTCCCCAGCGTTCGTCTTGTCGACCTTGTACGCCTTGCCCTGTTCGCCGGCGTCGAGGGCAGCCTGTGAGGTGACCTGGCCGTCGAGCGTGAACGTGTCGAACACGAACGGCAGCCCGTTGGAGGCGAGGGGGTTCGGGGAGTCCATGATGTGGAAGTGGAGGTGCGGGGCGTCGGTGTTGCCGGTGTTGCCGAGCAGGCCGAGGCGGTCTCCGCGGGCGAGCTGCTGCCCGACTTCGAGCTCGAAGACGTTGCCGGCTTTGAGGTGCGCGTAGAAGGCGTAGTTGCCGCCGCCGATGTCCTGCACGACGTAGTTGCCGCCGTATTCGTCGAGGGTGAGCGTGGGACCTGGGGCGGTGCCGGCTCTCTGCTCGGCGCGGTCGCTTGTGATTGCGACGATGGGCCCGTCGGCGACGGCGATGACGTTCTCGCCGAAGCCCGGGTAGCTGCGCGCGTTGTCGCGGGCACCGTCGTAGAGGTTCATCGTGGGGGTGAGCTTGACGTAGTCGATCGCCCACCGTTCGGGCGCCCAGTAGGTGCCGTTGATGGGGCTGACGGCACCACGGTGCGCGGTGAGCCCGCAGCAGCCGTTGGCGTCGAGCCAACCGCTGCCCGTGAGGGGCGGCCCGATGACGGCAACCTCGCGTTTGTCGACGCCGACCGCCTGCGTCGTCTGCTCGATCGTCTTCTCGTAGAGAGGCGGCTGCGCCTTGGGCATCTCGACAGTGACGGTGTGTTCGATTCGGTCGGGCACTTCGGCGTCGGATGCGACAGTCGCGTCCATCCACACCGTCGCGTTCTGACCGGGGCCGAGCTCGAGCCC
The DNA here is from genome assembly GCF_002931075.1 of Pseudoclavibacter sp. AY1F1. Taxonomy (GTDB): domain Bacteria; phylum Actinomycetota; class Actinomycetes; order Actinomycetales; family Microbacteriaceae; genus Pseudoclavibacter. Next base: position 120,912 of record NZ_PSTQ01000009.1, read on the forward strand.
ACCACCGTCTGTGGCGCCGGGGACGCGCATCACGTCGTTGAGGTCGTCGCCCTCGAGTTCCTGCAGCACCGACCCGCCTGCGCTCGCCTCGACCGCCTTGATGGCGACCTTCGACGGCGACCCGTTGGTGAGCTGCAGCTCGTAGGCGAAGTGGATGCGCTCATCGGTTCCGAGCACGGGGATCGGCTCGGCGAGCGCGGAGACCACAACGGGCGTGAACTGCTCGCCGATCGTGCCAGGGCCCGGTTCGGCCGGCGGTGTCTCGCTGACGGCGGTTGGCGCATCTGCCCCAATGGTGAGGGCCGGGCTGGCCGAGCAGGCGCTCAGGACGAAAAGGCCTGCCGCCGCGAGCGCGGCAGAGAAGACACGCGCGTTCCCCGCCCTGATGCCGGTCATGGCTTGAGTTTAGGCTCGCGGCCGGGGGCCCGCCAGAGAGCGGTGGTCATGGTTTTGCGGTGTCCCGTGCTTCGGGAAACGAGGCCACGCGTGTCGGCGCGCGAGGCTCCCCGGTGCCCACTCGACCCAAGCCAGTTGGCGCCTATTGACACCAGCTGGCGTCGCCCCTAGGTTTGGTGACACGTGTTACCCACATCCAGAATGTGATCGATCACAACACTGGACAACCACGACGCTCGAAGAGCTCGCGCTAGACCGAACATTTGACGAAGGAGTCAACATGACGTCGCATCCAGAACCCGAAGCCGCGGCAGGTGACGTGCGCGCAGCTGTCGGCAGCGCGCCGATCTCCGACGCAGTCAGCGCCCCCGTCGCGGACGTGGTGGAGGAAACTCCCGTTCGCCTCCGCGAACGCATCTCCTACGCCACGGGTGACATCGGCGGCAACCTCATCTTCGCCACGGTCTCCTCGTTCGTGCTCTTCTACTTCACGGACACCGTCGGCATCGGCGCCGCCATCGCCGGCACGATTATCCTGCTCGGCCGAGTGCTCGACGGCACGATGGATCTCGTCGTCGGCACGCTCATCGACAAGACGCAGACCCGCTGGGGCAAGGCGCGCCCCTAAATCCTCCTCAGCACACCGATCGTGACGCTCGCGTTCGTCGGCCTCTTCAATGTGCCGGCGGGACTGAGCTCGACGGGTCAGGAGATCTACGCCTTCGTCTTCTACTTCCTGTGCCTCGCGATCGGCTACACGGGCTCGAACCTCGCCTACCACACGCTCCTCTCCGTCATCACCTCTGACGGCAAGACACGCGTTTCGCTGACCGTCATGCGCACGTTCGCGGCGCTCCTCGCGACGCTCCTGGTGAACTTCTTCACCATCCCGATCGTCGGTCAGTTCGGCGGCGGCCAGACGGGCTGGTCGGTCACTGTGGCGATCTACGCGGCCATCGCCGCCATCACGTTCATCGTCGTCTTCCTCGGCACGAAAGAACGCGTCACCACCACAGTCGAAGCCGACCGCAGCTCTTCACGTCCCGTGCTCGAGCTCATCCGCATCCTGCTCAAGAACAAGTACTTCTACCTGGGCTTCGCGCTCTTCTTCACGCAGTTCCTCGCCTCCGGTGTGGGCAGTGTCGGTATCTACTTCGCCAAGGATGTTCTCGGTAACCCGAACCTCTACAGTTTCTTCAGCCTCGCGACCATGGGCCCACTGCTCATCGGCATGTGGTTCATGCCGGCGATCACAGCTCGCTTCGGCAAGCGCCTGCCCTTCCTCGTCGGCTCTGCGCTGGCCGTCGTCGGGCTCGGGATCGCGCTCATCGACCCGACGAACTTCACAATGGTCATCGCGGGCAGCATCGTCCGATCGATCGGCACCATCCCCGTATCCGCGGCTCTCTTCGCGCTCGTCGCCGACATCGTCGACTATGGGGAATGGCGCACGGGCGTTCGAGTGGACGCGATGACGTACTCGGCCGCGACGGCGGGCCAGAACCTCGGCGCGGGTGTCGGAGCGGCGCTCGTCGGCTGGCTGCTCGCGGCAAGCCAGTACGACGGCGCGGCTGCCACGCAGCTCCAGTCGGCGATCGACATGGAGATCTTCCTCTTCCTGGGGCTGCCACTCATCGTCTACGCCCTGCAGTTCGTCATCGCGATTTTCCTCAACATCGACCGGTACCAGCCGGGCATGTCCGAGGACCTGCGCCTGCGGAGAACGGGCGCGATCCGCATCCCGCAGAACTGACCGCGCACGTCCACCAGCACCCTCACGAGAGAGCAGGCCAGCACATGGCACGAGAACCCTTCAACCGCGGCTGGACCGTGAAGCCCAAGACCAGCATCTTCGCGCAGATCGGCGGTGCCGGCTCCGAGGGGGTGGAGGTCGACCTGCCGCACGACGCGCTCTTCGGCGAGCAGCGATCCGCGGCCAACTCGGGCAAGAACGCCTACTTCCCGAGCGGAACCTACGAGTACTCGAAGAGCTTCGAGGTGCCCACCGAATACCGGGGGAAGCGTGTCTCGGTCGAGTTCCAGGGCGCCTACCGTGACGCGGTCGTGTTCGTCAACAATGCCTATGCCGGCCAGCGACCGTTCGGGTACTCGGCGTTCACCGTCGACCTCGACGACCACCTCGAGTACGGCACCGACAACACCATCCGGGTCGAGGTGCGCTCCCACGACGACTCTCGTTGGTACGCGGGGGCGGGCCTTTACCGCGACGTGACGCTGATCGTCACGGACCTCGTGAAGATCGCGAACTCGGGACCCCAAGTCACGACGCCGGACATCGACGCGGACCGGTCGATCGTCGAGCTGGCGGTGCCACTCGAGAACCACTCACCGAATCGGGCGACCCCGGTCGTGAGCACAGAGATCCGGGACGGGCAGGGTGCGCTCGTCGCTTCCGGAACGACGCCCACGACCCTTCGTGCCGGAGCTGCTACGACGGCCCGGCTGCGCCTCCACATCACGGACCCCACCCTCTGGAGCGTGGACACTCCCCACCTCTACACCGCCGTGACGACGCTTGTCGACGGCGGCACCGAGGTCGACTCGCGAAGCACGACATTCGGGGTGCGGCGGCTTCAGCTCGACCCCGTCTTCGGGCTCCGCATCAACGGAGTCGCCACAAAGCTGCGCGGCGCGTGCATCCATCACGACAACGGGCTGCTGGGAGCCGCGGCGATTCGACGAGCGGAGGAGCGCAAGATCGAGCTTCTCAAGGGCGCAGGGTTCAACGCCATCCGCATGTCCCACAACCCCGCCAGCTCTGCCCTCCTGGATGCCTGCGACCGGCTCGGCATGCTCGTCATGGACGAGACCTTCGACGTCTGGACCGAGAGCAAGTCGTCGTTCGACTACTCCCTCTCCTTCCCAGAGTGGTGGGAACGGGACATCGAGGCGTTCGTCGCGAAGGACTTCAACCACCCGAGTGTCATCTTCTACTCGATCGGCAACGAGATTCCCGACACGGGCAACCCGCTCGGCTCCGAGTGGGGGCGCCGGCTTTCGGAGAAAGTGCGCGAGCTCGACGGCACGCGTTTCATCACCAACGGGGTCAACGGATTCGTCTCGACGCTTCCCACGCTGCTGCCGCTGATGAAGAGCCGGAGCCAGAACGCGGAACCAGAAGGCGGGGTCAACGGCGCCGGCGAGATGATGAACCAGGTCAACGCATCCGAGCTCGTTACGAAGGCCACGGAGGAATCGTTCGGCGTGCTGGACGCCGCCGGCCTGAACTATGGCGACTCCCGCTACGAGCTGGACAAGGAGCTGTTCCCGAATCGCGTCATCATCGGCACGGAGACGTTCCCCCCGAACATCGACCGCAACTGGAAGCTCGTGCAGGAGCACAACCACGTCCTGGGAGACTTCACCTGGACCGGATGGGACTACCTGGGCGAAGTCGGCATCGGTCGGAATCAGTTCCTCGATGAGCAGCCGCAGTTCGAGGCACCGTTCCCGTGGCTGACGGCCTGGTGCGGCGACCTCGATCTGACCGGCTTCCGCCGTCCCGCCTCCTACTACCGAGAGATCGTGTTCGGTCTCCGAACCGCACCCTACCTAGCGGTCGTCAGACCTGAGGCAGTGAGCCGCGAAGTCCGCCTCGGACAATGGGCCTGGTCCGAGTCGATCAGCAGCTGGGATTGGGCCGTCGACGAGGAGACACCGATGCAGGTGGAGGTGTACTCCCCCTCGGAGACGGTTGAGCTCGTGGTGAATGGGAGGTCGGTCGGCACGGCGCAGGCAGGGCCGGAAAACCGCTTCCGAGCGACCTTCGACCTGCCATACGAGCGGGGAGTCATCGAGGCATTTGCCGTCGTCGGAGGCGAGCGCGCCGAGTCCGTGTCGCTGCGGTCGCATGACGGCACCCCGAGCCTCAGCGTGTCAACAGATCGCAGCACGCTCGACGCGGACGGAGGGGACCTCGCCTACGTCGACATCGAGCTTCGGGACACGAACGGCGTGCTCGTCACCTCAGAGCCGCGACGCGTTACCGTGCAGGTCGAGGGTGCTCGACTCGAGGCGCTCGGCAGCGGGAAGCCGGACAACACGGAGCGCTTCGACGAACAGACGCACGCAACCTTCGACGGCCGTCTGCAGGCGATCATCCGCCCGACAGGGCCGGGGCCCATCACGGTCTCAGTCCGTGCAGACGATGCTGAGGCGGTGACGCTGCAGCTGGCCGCACGGTAGCCATGGCCCCGCGCGGAGACGCGAGCACCTGCGCGCGGGGCACACGTCACGTGGTCTCTCGCGTGACCACCTCGAACGGGGCGAATGCGCGCGGGGCGGGGCCGACGTCGGCCCCGAGGCGCTCTTCGAGTTCACGTGCCAGCGCCTCGACGAGCGGCTCCCAGGTCGTTCGGACACTGGAAAGCGCGGGCGACCAGAGAGCCCCCGTCGCCGTGTCGTCGACGCCGATGACAGACATGTCGGCCGGTACCGAAACACTGCGTTCTCGCGCGCCGGCAAGCAGCGCCAGGGCGACGTCGTCGTTGTAGCAGGCGACGGCCGCGGGGGCACGGTCGCTCATGATCTCGGCAACGGCCGCCGCTCCGCCCTCGCGGGTCAGCGGCACGCGCACGAGCTTGGGCGCGGGCAACCCGTTCTCTTGGCTGTACTCCTCAAGCAACGCCAGCCGCGACGGCCCGTAGGGGTCGCTCCGCGCGTCGGAGATGGCCGCGAACCACAGCTGCCGCGGTCCGCGGCGCAGCAGCTCAACGATCTGCAAGCGAGCGATACCGCCGTCGCTCACCGCTGACGAATCACGGTCCGCGGGGACAACCAGCACACCCGCCGCCGTGAGATCCCCCGATTCGGCGCTGCTCAGGACACCGAGATCGACAACCGCGAGCGGTTGGAGCGCCTGGACGGCCGCGACGGAACTGCCCGGAGATTGCGTCGCGAACCGAACGACGACGTTGCCGCCGATGGTTCGCGTACGCTGCACAACCGACTCCACAGCATCCTGGAGGTTGCTGCCGAAGGTCGCGTTCGGCACGAGCACGACAACCGTGCCCGACGTCCCCATGACCAGAGACCTCCCGGCTGGAGAGGGGCGGTAGCGAAGCTCCCGTGCGGCTTCCAGAACGCGCTCCCTCGTCGCCTCGGGGAAGCGTTCGATCTTTCCGTTCAGGATGTTGCTCACCGTCGAGCGTGAGACTCCTGCGAGGCGCGCCACATCGAAGCTGGTCGCAGGTTTGTCCGTGGTGGAGTCGGTCGCCATCAGCCCATTGTGTCCGACGCAGGCTCCCACGCACACGCAACCACGCGCTCGCCGGTCGCAACAGGCCAGCGGGTCGGAGATAATCACCCCATGCCAGCCCAAGAGCGCCCCGTCGCAGTTCGTGCCGCGAGCGTCTTCGATGTCGCGAAGACGGCCGGCGTCTCGCACCAGACCGTCTCCCGCGTGCTCAACAACCACCCGAGCGTGCGTGAGACGACGCGGGCGAAGGTGCTGGATGCGATGCGCGAGCTCGATTACCGCCCGAACCTCGCGGCCCGCACCCTGTCGTCGAAGCGAAGCCGAACGCTCGGCGTCATCTCGACGTCGAAGGGCGAGTTCGGGCCGGCGTCGAGCATCTCAGCGATCACCGAGGCGGCCCGCTCGCGCGGGTACAGCACGATCATCGAGTACGCCGACGAGCTGTCGCCGACCTCGGTGGATGCGGCCCTCGCGAGCCTCGCGGAGCTCGCGGTCGAGGGCATCGTCGCGGTGGCCCCACAAACCCGGGTGCTCGAGGCACTGCAGTCGACGCGCACGAGCATCCCCTTCGTGACGGTGCAGAACCGCGAGACGCTCGATGGAGTCGAAGTGGCGTCTGACCAGTTTCGTGGGGCGCAGCTCGCGACCGACCACCTGCTTGACCTCGGCCACACGCAAGTGGTGCACCTCGCGGGCCCGAGCGACTGGCTGGACGCCACATCGCGCCTCCACGGGTATGAGCACGCGATGGCCGCGCGAGAGCTGACCTCCCGGCACGTCAACGCGGGCGCCTGGACCCCGGCCGCCGGGTACGACGCGGGCCGCGAACTGCTCGCCTCCGATGCGACCGCGATCTTCTGCTCAAACGACCAGCTCGCGCTCGGCGTCCTGCACGCGGCACACGAGCTTGGCGTCGAGATACCGGGCCGAGTCAGCCTCATCGGCTTCGACGACATCCCGGAAGCGGCGCACTTCTGGCCGCCGCTCACCACTATCCGGCAGGACTTCTCGGTCGCCGGACGCCGCTGCGTCGAGCAGCTGCTGGACGACGGGGATGCGACGCCCGCCACGGAGCTGTCGCTGGTGGCACGCGCATCCACGGGTCACAACCCGATCTAGCGACTGACGCGGTCGAGCAGTGCGCCTCGCGCCAGGACGCGTCTCGGCCTGTAGCGCGCCCGGATTTGGGGACGCGCCCCCAGTTCCCTTTTCGAGGTTCCTGTCGTAGTCTTTCCCCAAGATGTGATCGATCACATTAACTCGAGGCACAGCCAAAGGAGACCTGCCGACGATGAGCGAGCCAACCGAAACGCGCGAAGCAGCAGAGCGCGACACCTACGTCATCGGCGTCGACTACGGGACCCTCTCGGGCCGTGCCGTCGTCGTTCGCGTGCGGGACGGCGCCGAGCTCGGCGTCGGTGAGCTGCCATACCCGCATGCCGTGGTCGATGAGCAGCTGCCGGCAACCGGCGAGAAGCTCCCGCCCGAGTGGGCGCTGCAGGTGCCGAGCGACTATGTCGACGTGCTCAAGGTCGCCGTGCCCGCCGCCATCGCCGACGCGGGCATCGACCCGGCGGATGTCATCGGCATCGGCACCGACTTCACGGCCTGCACGATGGTGCCGACGCTCGCCGACGGCACGCCCCTCAACGAGGTCGCCGGCTTCGAAACCCGCCCGCACGCCTATGTGAAGCTCTGGAAGCACCACGCCGCGCAGCCGCACGCCGACCGCATCAACGATCTCGCCGAGCTCATGGGCGAGAAGTGGCTCGCCCGGTACGGCGGCCTCATCTCGAGCGAGTGGGAGTTCGCGAAAGGCCTCCAGCTCCTCGAGGAAGACCCCGAAGTGTACGCTGCCATGGACCACTGGGTCGAGGCAGCCGACTGGATCGTCTGGCAGCTCACCGGCACCTACATCCGCAACGCCTGCACGGCCGGCTACAAGGGCATCCTGCAGGACGGCGAGTACCCGAGCCGCGAGTTCCTCGCCGCCCTCAACCCCGGCTTCGCAGGCTTCGCAGACGACAAGCTCGCCCACGAGATCGGCCAGCTCGGCGACGCCGCCGGCACGCTCTCCGCCGAGGCAGCAGCGTGGACCGGCCTGCCCGCGGGCATCGCGGTCGCGGTCGGCAACGTCGACGCGCACGTCACAGCCCCAGCAGCCGCGGCAACCGAGCCGGGCCAGATGGTCGCCATCATGGGCACCTCCACCTGCCACGTCATGAGCTCGGACAAGCTCGCCGAAGTGCCAGGGATGTGCGGGGTCGTGGACGGCGGCATCGTCGCGGGACTCTACGGCTACGAGGCCGGCCAGTCGGGCGTGGGCGACATCTTCGCCTGGTACGTCGAGAACCAGGTGCCCGCCCGCTACGAGCGCGCGGCGGCGGAACTCGGCATCTCGGTGCACGAGCACCTCACGAACCTCGCGGCCACGCAGCCGGTTGGCGCGCACGGCCTCGTCGCCCTCGACTGGCACAGCGGCAACCGCTCGGTGCTCGTCGACCACGAGCTCTCAGGCTTGCTCGTCGGCGCGACGCTCGCAACGAAGGCCGAGGACGTCTACCGCGCCCTCCTCGAGTCGACGGCGTTCGGCACACGCAAGATCGTCGAGACGTTCAACGCCTCCGGGGTCCCGGTCACCGAGTTCATCGCGGCCGGCGGCCTCCTCAAGAACGCGTTCCTCATGCAGACCTACAGCGACATCCTCGGCATGCCGATCTCCACGATCGACAGTGCGCAGGGACCGGCGCTCGGCTCGGCGATCCACGCCGCGATCGCCGCAGGCGCGTATCCCGATGCACGTGCAGCGGCCGCCGCCATGGGCCGGGTGACGCGCGCCAAGTACACGCCGAACCCCGACGCGGTGGCCGCCTACAACGAGCTGTACGCCGAGTACGACCTGCTGCACGACCACTTCGGACGGGGTGCGAACCAGGTCATGAAGCGCCTCAAGCGGCGCCGCCGCGAGGCGCTCGCCGGCGCATCGACAGCGGAGGCAGCCGAGGCAGCCGCATCCATTGCCGCCGCCGCAGACCCATCCACATCCGCGCCCGCAACCCACGAGGAGGTCAGCGCGTGAGTATCCAGACCCAGACCATCACTGCCGAGACGCAGGCGAGCATCGACACCATCCGCGCCGAGGTCGCCTCGCTGCACGACGAGCTCGTGCGCTACGGGCTTGTCGTCTGGACGGGCGGCAACATCTCGGGGCGCGTGCCAGGCACGGACCTGTTCGTGATCAAGCCGTCCGGCGTCAGCTACGACGACCTCGCGGCAGAGAACATGATCCTCTGCACCCTCGACGGCGCGGTCGTTCCTGGCACCCCCGGCTCGGACCGTTCACCCTCGAGCGACACGGCGGCGCACGCCTACGTGTACCGCAACATGCCGGAGGTTGGCGGGGTCGTGCACACGCACTCCGACTACGCCGTGGCCTGGGCGGCGCGCGGCGAGCCGATCCCCTGTGTCATCACGGCGATGGCGGATGAGTTCGGCGGGGAGATCCCCGTCGGCCCGTTCGCGATCATCGGCGACGACTCGATCGGCCGCGGCATCGTCGAGACGCTCCGCGGGCACCGCTCGCGGGCTGTGCTCATGAAGAACCACGGCCCGTTCACGATTGGGAAGGACGCCCGCGACGCCGTCAAGGCGGCCGTCATGGTCGAGGACGTCGCCCGCACCGTGCACATCTCCCGCCAACTCGGGAGCCCGGAACCCATCCCCCAGCAGGCCGTCGACTCGCTGTTCGACCGCTACCAGAACGTCTACGGACAAGACCCGACAGGAGCCCTCAGTTGAGCGCACTCACCACTTCCTTCGACGCCTACGAGATCTGGTTCTTCACCGGCAGCCAGGGCCTCTACGGCGAGGAGACGCTGCGTCAGGTCGCGGAGCAGTCGCAGGCCATCGTCGAGACTCTCAACGAGTCGCCGAACACGCCCGTGAAGATCGTCTGGAAGCCGGTTCTCACTGACTCCGACGCGATCCGCCGCGCTGCCCTCGAGGTCAACTCGAACGACAACGTCATCGGCATCGTCGCGTGGATGCACACCTTCAGCCCCGCGAAGATGTGGATCCAGGGCCTCGACGCGCTCGCGAAGCCGCTCCTGCACCTCCACACGCAGGCCAACGTGGAGCTGCCGTGGGCCGACATCGACTTCGATTTCATGAACCTCAACCAGGCGGCGCACGGTGACCGTGAGTTCGGGTACATCCAGACGCGCCTCGGCATCCCCCGCAAGACGGTTGTCGGCCACGCGTCGAGCACAAGCGTGACGCGGCAGATCAACAGCTGGTCGCGCGCCGCGGCCGCATGGCAGGCCGTTCGCACCATGAAGCTCGCGCGCTTCGGCGACAACATGCGTTTCGTCGCCGTCACGGAGGGCGACAAGACCGAGGCCGAGCTGCGCTTCGGCGTGCAGGTCAACACGTGGGGCGTCAATGAGCTCGCCGACGCCGTCGCCGCGGTCGATGACGCGGCCGTGGATGCACTCGTCGCCGAATACGAGGAGCTGTACGACGTCGCCCCCGAGCTGCGTCTCGGTGCGGAGCGCCACCAGTCGCTGCGAGACGGCGCGGCCATCGAGCTGGGCCTGCGGTCGTTCCTCGAGGCCGGCGGATTCAGCGCGTTCACGACGAGCTTCGAGGACCTCGGGGCGCTCAAGCAGCTCCCGGGTCTCGCCGTGCAGCGCCTCATGGCCGAGGGCTACGGCTTCGGCGCGGAGGGCGACTGGAAGACGGCCATCCTCGTGCGCGCCGCGAACGTCATGGGTGCTGGCCTGCCAGGCGGCGCGAGCCTCATGGAGGACTACACGTACGACCTCACGGAGGGCAGCGAGCTCATCCTCGGCGCGCACATGCTCGAGGTGAGCCCCTCGCTGACGACGGCCAAGCCGACCCTCGAGGTGCATCCGCTCGGCATCGGCGGCAAGGACGACCCGGTGCGCCTCGTCTTCACGGCCGACCCGGGCCCCGCGGTTGTCGTCGCGCTCAGCGACATGCGCGACCGCTTCCGCCTCGTCGCGAACGTCGTCGAGGTCGTCGAGCCGACTGCTCCCCTGCCGAAGCTGCCCGTCGGGCGCGCCGTGTGGAAGCCGGAGCCCTCGTTCGAGGTGTCGGCCGCCGCCTGGCTGACCGCGGGCGCCGCGCACCACACGGTCATGTCGACGGCCGTTGGTATCGACGTGTTCGAGGACTTCGCGACGATCGCGAAGACCGAGCTGCTGCGCATCGACGCCGACACCACGCTGCGCGAGTTCAGCAAGGAAGTGCGCTGGAACCAGGCCTACTACCGCCTCGCGCAGGGCCTCTAAGCAGGGCGGCATCTGCCCGGTATGCGCGCCGGCAGAGCCGCCCCGAGATCGGGGCCGACGACGCGCCTCCTTGCGTCGGCGGCCCCAAACAACGACCACGTGGTGGCGCCACTCTTCTCAGGAGAGGGCCAACGGCGCCACCCCGTGGCGCACCTCTTTGCGCCTCCCACATCCCGCCCCCGCTGCGTCTCCTCCCCCGCTGCGTCTCCTCCCGCCTCCCGCCGGAGATGACAGACCTGGGCCATGCGCATCCAGTTCTCTGAAAACGGATGCGCAACCCCCAGGTCTGCAGAGGGCCCCGGCGCAGACCTGGGGGTAGTGCAGGCAACTTGCGCGGCGCGGATGCGCAAAGCCCAGGTCTGCAGGAGGGAACGGCGCGGGGGTGGGGCGGGCGCGGCGCAGCAGGAGCCCGGCGCGGCGCAGCAGGAGCCGGGCGCGGCGCAGCGGGGACTGCGCGGAGCAGTCCGTGCTCCTGGCCTACTTGCTCCGCTGCTGGGCGGGCCCCGTGCTCTCGCGGAGCACAACCGCGGGCAGGTCGGACGAGAACCGTCGCGACGTGTCGCCGGAGATGGCCTCTCGCAGCAGTTCGAAGGCGCGCTTGCCGAGCCCGACGAAGTCCTGGTGCACGGTCGTGAGCGCTGGCGACCACATGGCGGCCAGCGGATGGTCGTCGAAACCGGCGACGCTCACATCTGCCGGCACCCGAAGGCCTCGGTCTGCAAGGCCCTTCACGACGCCCATCGCGATCTCGTCATTGCCGCAGAAGACCGCCGTCACGGCGTCGTCGTCCGCGAGTTGCAGGCCAATCTGCCGGCCCGACTCTGGCAGCCAGCTCGCCTTAAAGGGCGTGGGAATCTCGGCGCCCGCATCCTTCAACGCACGGCGCCACCCCGTGGTGCGGCCGTCTTCCCGACGGGATGGGGGCACCATGACATGGTGCACAGTCCTGTGCCCGAGCTCGAGCAGGTGCTCAACGAGAGCCTGGGCCGCCTTCTGCTCGTCGAGGATCGCCTGCGGGACCTCGCGCGTGCGCACCCCGGAGATCGCGACCGTCGGCAGGTCGCGGGGAAGCTTCGCGAGCGCCGCCACCCCAGGCGGGTCGAACTTCAGCACCACCACGCCGGCGGGCCCTTGATCCTGCACAAGCGAGATCGCACGGCTCACCTCGACGGGGTCTGGTGACTCGATGACGGTGATCGTGACGGTGTATCCGTCGGCGCGGGCCTCCTCTTCGACTCCGCGGATGGTCTGCGCGTAGCCGTATTGGGAGGTGTTGCCCGCGACGATCGCGATCGTGTGCGACTGGCGGGAGGCGAGGGCGCGCGCCGTGGCGCTCGGGCGGTAGTCGAGCAGCTCGATGGCTTCGAGCACACGCTGCGCTTTCTCCTGGCTCACCTTCGCCGAGCCCGTGAGCACGCGCGAGACGGTGGGTACGGAGACGCCGGCCACGCGTGCGACGTCGGCGATCACCGGCACCCGCGACGCCTTCGTGCTGCCCATGCTCCCCCTCGTTCTCTTCCCCGCCGAGTATCCCCCGAAATCGCGTGCGAGTGGGCTCACTTGACAGCGCCGCTGGTGACGCCGGAGATGATCTTGCGCTGCGCGAAGATGAAGACAATGAGCAGCGGCAGGCTCATGAGGATGATGTAGGCGAAGATCAGATGCCAGTTCTGCAGGTAGAGCCCGGCGCTGGCGACCTGGAAGAGGTTCAGCGGGAGGGTGTCGAGCCTGCCGCCGATGACAAACAGCGCGTAGAAGACATCGTTCCAGACGTACAGGCAGATGAGGATGGTCGCAGTCGCGAGCACGGGCATGAGCAGCGGCAAGATGATCGTGACGAACACGCGCACGGGCCCGGCCCCATCGATGCGGGCGGCCTCTTCGAGCTCCTTCGGGATGGTACGCACGAAGCCGGTCACGAAGAAGACGACGGTCGACAGGTACATGCCCATGTACACGCCGATCATCCCGACGGGCGTTCCCGCGAGCCCAAGCTGACGCAGCAGGAGCACAACCGTGACAACGGCGGGAGGCAGGATGATGCCGCTGATCGCGAGCGCGTAGACCACCGCCAGCCCCCGGCTCGAACGGCGGGCGAGAATCCAGGCCGCCATGGAGCCGAGCACCAGCACGCCGAGCACGGCGGGAATCATGATCAGCAGGCTGCCGAGGAACGCGGGCAGCATGCGCCCATCCGCGAATACCTGCGCGAAGTTCTCGAAAAGCTGCCACTCGGACGGTGGCGCGAGATTCGGATTGAGAGCCTCAGCCTGGTTCTTGCCCGCGGTGCTGATGACCAGCCAGAACGGAACGCCGAGGAGGAGGAAGGTCACCAGCAGGGCAACAGTCGGCTGCACGAAGCGCAGGAGCTTGCGCCTCGAAGCCTGACGCAGGCCGGAGTCGGTCACGGCGCTCATACGATGTCCTCTCGTTTGCGAAGGAAGCGGATGATCGGGAAGGCGAGCACCGCGACGAGCATGAAGAGGATCAAGCTCATGGTGGTCGCCTGGGCGAAGAGCCCCTGGCCGAAGGTCCGGAAGATGAAGATGTTGAGCAGCTCGGTGGTGCCGCCTGGCCCGCCCTCTGTTGTGGCCTGCACGATGTCGAAGCCGTTCATGGATCCGAGCAGGGCGGTCGTGAAGTTGAAGGTGACAGCCGGAGCGAGCAGCGGGAAGCGGATGTAGCGGAACGTCTGCCACCACGTGGCGCCGTCCAGCCTGCTCGCATCCATGAGCTCCTCGTTGATGGTCTTGAGGCCGGCCAAGTAGATGAGCATGGAGAGGCCCATCCACTTCCAGGAGTGCACGAGCGCGACGACGACGATCGTCCAGGTGGTGTCGCCGAGCCAGGCCGTCGTGACCGGTTCCGCGGTGAAAAGGCTCAGGATCTGGTTCAGCGCACCTTCCGGCTTCAGCAGCGCCTGGAAGACGTAGCCGACGGCAAGCGCCGACATGATGACGGGGATGAAGAACATGACTCGGGCGAACCGGTTGACCCTCGTGTCCTTCTCGAGGAGCAGCGCCAGGATCAGGCCGAAGAGGTTCTGGAAGATCGCGACGAGCACCGCGTAGACGAGCGTCACCCGCAGAGCCGTCACGAGCGTGCCGTTCGAGAACAGCGACTCGAAGTTGTCCGTGCCCACGAAGCTGATCTCCGAAGAGAAGCTCGACCAGTTGGTGAAGGCGTAGATGAAGTTGAAGATCGTGGGGATGAAGAAGAACACCACGAGAACAACAAGCGCGGGGATCAGGAACCAGAGCGGATGATCCTTCCGCTGCCCGATCGGGCGTTGCCCGAAGTGTCGGAACGAGGCGGGGATCACCGCTCGTTCTGCTTTGGCAGGACTGTTGCTTGACACGTCCTCGTGCCGCCTTTCCTCGTTGACTGTGGTGGAGCAGCGTGCCGGGTGGACTTACCCACCCGGCACACCCGGTGCTAGAAGCCGGTGGCGCCTTGCGCCTTGGCGAGCTCCGCGAACTGGTCCTGCGAGGCCTGGGCGACCTCCTGCGGGGTCTTTGTGCCCTGGATCATGTCGGCCAGGTAGATGTAAAGGTCGGGGTTGGCGATGGCGAGTGCCTGCATGGAACCGACCGAGGTCGAGAGCGAGTCGCTCACCTCGAGCAGCGCATCCGGCACCGTCGACGGGGTTGTTGCACCGGTGACAAGCGAGACCGTGTCCTGCGAGTCGATGAAGCCCTGGTACCCGTCGCCCATCCAGTAGGAGAGGAGCTGTCGGGCTGCCGACTCGCGCTGGGCGTCGCCCGTCTTGAAGGCGACAAGCGCGTTGCCCTGGTCAGGGATGAAGGTGCCGACGTTGCCGGACGGCGCGATCGGGAAGAAGCCGATGTCCTCGTTCAGGGTGGCCGAGTCGGTCTTGGCCTGCAGCTGGTTGAAGAAGGAGTTCACCTGGACAACCATGGCAGCGTCGCCGGCGAGCAGGGCGTCGCCCTGGTCTTCGAACGTGGCCGTCTTGATGTTCTCGTTGAAGAGGCCTTCCTCGATGAGGCCGTTGTAGTTCTCGATTGCCCCGAGGATGGTCGGGTCGGTGAACTTCTCCTCGTTGGTGTTCACTCGGTCCCAGAGCCCGTCGGCTGCGGCGTCGGCAAGCTGGACCTGCACCCACCACTGCGTCGCCCAACGGTCAGCACCCATCTCGTAGAAGGGCGTCACGCCCTGGCCCTTGAGCGTGCGGCCGAGCTCGATGAACGAGTCCCAGTCGGTCGGCACCTCGGTGATGCCGGCCTCTTCGAAGACCTGCTTGTTGTAGTAGACGCCCTGCACGGCTGGCGTGGTGATGAGGGCGGCGTACCTCGTGTCGTCGAGGATGCCCGTGATGTCCTGCAGGTCCGGCTCCACCGAGTCGAGCCACGGCGCCCCCTCGAGCGACTGCAGGTTCTGGCTCGCGTTAAGCGCCGTCAGCTGCGACGCCGTCGGCTGCCAGAACGCGATGTCCGGCTTATCACCGGTCGCGACCTTGGTCTGGATGCCCTGCTCGTACGGGTCAGGAATGGTGACGACCTCAACGCTCGCGCCGGTCAGCTCCTCGAAGCCCGCGACAACCTCGTCTGGCATGCTGTTGGAGTCCTGCGCCGCCCAGATGGTGAGGTTGACGCCGGCCAGGTCGGCGTCCTGCGCCGCCCATTCCGCGGGGCCGGTGTCGCCGCCGCCAGCTCCCGGGTCCGAGCAGCCCGCGAGGGCAAGCGCGGCAACGGCGGCCATCGAGGCCGTTGCAAACAGTGCTTTCTTCATTGAAATGCGTCCTTATCTTTGCGCTGGTCAGACCAGAGAGGTCGACGAGTTGGTGGGGCTGAGGTGCACAGCTGACGTGAGGGTGAAGACTCTGGCGGCCGGTCCACCCGCGGGGGCATGAACGACGAGACTGCCAGATCCGGCGAACCACTCCGTGCGCCAAGCGGCGAGCGTCGTGGGGAACAGGACCTCAACCGAGAGGTCCTGTCCGGCGAGAGACGGGAAGGAGAGAGTCGTGCTGCCAGCAGTTTCGCCGCGATGCCAGACCGAGACTCGCGTCTCGGCTCCGGAGGTCAGCGCGAGCGACGTCCATTCGTCCGTCCAACCGGGAAGGCCAGTCGGCCAGCTCGGCGTGCTCGCGACGAGTTCATGCCGCAGGCCCTTGGCGACCGCGATGGATTCGCGCACGAGGGCAAGCTGGTCCTCATCCATCCGGTTCAAGTACCCGGAGAGGTAGAAACGACCGAGCAGGCCAGTGACCAGGCAGAACGCGACCTCCTCGAGGTTCATGTCGGGTTGCGGATACGCCCAGCTGGCCGCCTGCTCCGGCAGCATGACAAGCGGCGCGGTGACCGCGATCGGCGGGTAGGAGCGGAACTCCTGCTGGTCGGAGGTCGACTGCATCTGCGTGCGCGAGAGGACAGCGAAGTCGGTGCGCATCGCGCCCGAGCTGCAGCTCTCGATGACCAGTTCGGGGTGGCGCTCGTAGAGCCGATCAAGCCAGGCGAGGTGCGCGCGGTTGTGCTGCAGCAGCCCGTCGCCCGGGCTCACCGCGTTGAGGTCGGTGCCAACACCTGGATTGATGTTGTAGTCGAACTTGAAGAACCCCACGTCGAACTCGTCGACAAGGCGGTCGACAACTTCGTCGAGGTGCGCGACGGCGGCGGGGTGGCGGAGGTCAAGGTGGAAGCGCTCGTGCTGCTCGATGCGCTGGCCCGAACGCTGCAGGAACGCCTCGTCCGGAAGCGCGCCGGCGACCGGGCTCTTGACGCCGATCACCTCAGGCTCGAGCCAGAGGCCAGGCACCATTGCGTGGCTCAGGATGCGGTCGATGACCTCGCGGAGCCCGTTGGGGAAGCGCACCGTCGAGGGCTTCCATTCGCCGACGCTCGGCCACCACCATCCGCCGTCGTCGTACCAGCCGGCGTCGATGCAGAAGATCTCGGCTCCGGCCGCTGCCGCGGCGTCGATGAGGGGGAGGAGTCGCTCGGTCGTCGGATCCCCATCGAGCGTGTTCATGTAGTCGTTGAAGACCACTGGCATGGCGGCGTTGTCGACGTGCGGGAGGCGCATCCGGCGGCGGTACTCGGTGAGGGCGCCGATGGCAGCCGTGAAGGTATCGCCCACAGCGACAGCAGCCGGAACGGATTCGAAGCTCTCGCCCGGCTGCAGCACCGCGCTCCACGCGTGATCGAGGTCGGTCGGCCCCGCGAGCGTGATGACGCCTGCACCGGTGTTCTCGGCGACGTCCCACCGCCAACCGCCGTTGTGCTCGACCTGCCAGGCCCAGGCGAGCTTCGCCCCCACGTTCTCGATGCCCGCGACGGGCAACGAGCCGCTGGTCGACCAGGTGCCGTACGACGTCTCACTGTGCGAGCCCCTCGGGTCGTGGCCCGTGAGCTCCTCGTAGATGCGGGGAAGGAGTTCGTTTCTGACGCCACGTTCCTGCCAGCGACCTTCGCCGAGCCACTCGTTGCGCCCGGAGAGCAGCACCCACCCGTCGAGCGCATCCCCGGCTTCGATCGCTTCGGTGAATGCGGAGCTCCAGCTGGACACAGCCCGGAGGATCAGCGGGCGAGTTCCGCGATTCTCGACGGTGTTCGTTGCGCGGATGGCGCCGGAGCCGTTCGGAGAGATGAGCTCGGTGATCACCGTGACGGCGAGGTCAGCCGCCTCCTGGGTCAGGGTCAGCCGCTGAAGACTCGCCTCGTTGTGCTCCTCGTGCCGCACGTAGCGGAGGTCCCGGCCGACGACGGTGTGGTCGATGCGGCTGGAGACTGAGGTGTGGCCCGCCTCGACGGTCAGCACCTCGACAAACGGGACCTTCTGGGAAAGCGAGCGCTTCCCTTCCTTCGTCACGAGGGCCGCGAGCGAGACGCTTGACTCCGCATCCCACTGGAGCTCGATCGTGAGCGAGCCATCGCCCCACTGCAAGTTGTGTGTCACACCGTTCCCCATCGTCGCGGATCGTTCAGCCTGTCGGCGTGCTCCATTCTGATAGCGGTTTCAGGATCACGCAAGGGGCAATCTGAAAGCGATATCAATTTCCTGACGTCTTGTGACCGGATCCGGTGTTTTGCTGGCCTTGCCACTTGCCCAGAAGCCTGAAAGCGCTATCATAAGTGCGGAATGACCCGGGTCTCGCGCTCCCCCGGACCCCCACAAGAGGCGCGGGACCATCACTTCAACGAGGAAGAGGATGCAATGGCGAAAGCCACACGAATACTCGTCGCGGCAACCGCGCTTGCGGTCGTCGCGGGAGGAATCTCCGCACCAGCCGCGATGGCCGCGAACCCGACACAAACGCTTGCGGTGGACTTCTCCGACCGCACCGGCGCGTTCCGCGGAGGCGCCTCAGGCACGCTCTACGGATTCGGCGACGAAGGCGCCCCGACACGGGCGCTCATCAACGGCGCCCACATCACCAACACGTCACAGAAAGCCCCGTACGGAACCCAGCACCCGAGCGGCGACGCGCTGAAGATCGAGGGCGGCTTCTTCGACAAGCACGGCCAGGATCTCTACGTCTACACGCAGGACTACTACCCGGATTGGGCCTACAACGGCGGGCAGCGCCCCGACGACGACCGCACCTACAACCTCGCAGACGGCAGCTACACGGAAGAACCCAACGGAGTCTGGGACTACCTCGAGGTCGTCGAGATCGTGACGGAAGCGGTGGCCACACAGGCCAACGATCCGGAAAGCTACGTCCACAAGCCGTTCAACGAGCCCGACCTCGGTAACTGGTACAACGACTGGGGCAAGTACAAGGACATCTTCCTCGACGACTGGAAGGCCGTCCACGACAAAATCCAAGAGGTCTACGCCCGCAACGGGCTCGGCCCCGCCACGATCGGCGGCCCCGGAGACGGCCACTGGAATCCGGAGCGCACCGCAGATTTCCTCGACTTCACCATTGAGAACGATGTCGTTCCCGACATCTTCATCTGGCACGAACTCGGCATCAACAACCTCGGCTCGTTCCGCGGCCACCTCGCCGAGTACCGCGCCATGGAAACCGAGCGCGGACTCGACCCGCTCCCCATCAACATCACCGAGTACGGAATGCTCCGCGACATGGGCGTGCCCGGTCAGCTCATCCAGTGGTTCTCGATGTTCGAGGACGAGAAGGTCGACGCGCAGACCGCGTACTGGAACTACGCGGGCAACTTCTCCGACAACAGCGCGCGCCCCAACGGCGCCAACGCCGGCTGGTGGATGTTCAAGTGGTACGGCGACCTCGAGGGCAGCGACACCGTGCAGGTGACTCCCCCTCGCCTGAATGTCGCGGATACCCTGCAGGGAATCGGCGCCGTCGACGACGAGAACAAGCGCGCGACGGTGCTGTTCGGCGGCACCAACGAGGACGTGCGCCTCGACCTGACGGGCCTCGATGAGGGCACCTTCGGGTCGAACGTCGACGTCGAGGTTCGCGAGGTCGCTCTGACCGGAGCCGAGGGCTTCGCCGGCGCCCCGCGCGTCATCGACGCCATCGAAGGCGTCTCACTCGACGCCGGCGCGCTCGAGCTCGACGTCGCCACCTACGACCGCTACGCCGCCTACCAGGTCGTCATCACGCCCTCGCAGTCGCGAACGGTCGCCGCTGACTCGGCGTGGACCTCGAGCATCGAGGCGGAAGACACTGCACTCTCTTCGGCCAACGTCTACGCGCAGGACCCGACCGCAGGTGGGGGCTGGAAGTTCCTGGCCTCCGGCGGCTACGACGTCGGCTCGTTCAACAACGCAGGCTCGAAGGCCGACTGGACGCTCGAGGTCCCGCGCGACGGCGAGTACCGCTTCCAGGTGATCGGCGCGACCCCGGGCTCCCCCGGCAGACACGCCCTCTTCGTCGACGACGCGTTCGCCGAAACCGTCCAGTACACGGCAGACCTGGCCCTCAACGAGACCAGCCGCTGGCAGTACCGGGGCAGCACCGAGGTCACGGTGAGCCTGACGGCAGGAGAGCACGTGCTCTCGCTGCGTGCCAGCGAAGACGGCAGCAACGTGCTGCCCGGCTCCGACATCACGCTCGACAAGTTCCTCCTCACCGACGTGACCGACGGCGAGCCGACGACCTACCCGGCGAGCACACTTCGCTACTACGGGGGCGCATCCGTCACGTACGACGGTGAGCGGACCCGCGGCTACGGCGCCATCGCCGGCGCCGATCAGCGAGCCGACGCCTACGTGCACGCCTGGGAGAGCGGATACGCGGACCTCGCGTTCGAATACGCCACCACGGGAGCATCCTCGCTGCAGGTCGACGTCAACGGCAGGCCAGCGACGACCCTGAGCGCAGACGAGGCAGGGCACTGGGAGTCGACCGCCCGCATCCATCTCTCCGAGGGCATCAACGAGATCGAGTTGCGCTCACCCGAGGGCGTGCTGCTCAAGCAGATCACGTCCACCAGAGTCAGCGACGCGGACTCTGCCGAGATCAGCATCGAAGCCGAGGACGCCCAGCTCGGCGGCGAGGCCGGCATCACGACGATCGGCGCGGACTCCGGCAGCAACGCCTCCGGCGGCGCCTACGTCGGGAACGTCGGCAACAGCCCAAGCAACACGTTCACGGTCGAACGCCAGGACGGGTTCACCGCCCCGGGCGACTACAACGTGGTGGTGCACTACGCCAACGCGGAGACGTCTGGTGAGCATGACTACAACCCTCAGGTCGTCGACCGCCAGCTGACGGTGACGGAGGCAGGTTCAGCTGAGACCGCGGCGAGCGCGCACTTCCGGTACACGTACTCGTGGGAGAGCTTCTGGGAGCGCACGATTCCCATCACCCTCACCACGAGCGGGGGAGCCCTCGAGTTCGGCAACACCGACGCCTGGGCACCAAACGTCGACCGCGTCGTCATCGCACCGTTCGTGATCGGCACCCCGACGACGGAAGCCGTCGAGATCGAGCCGGTACCGACAACGGCGCCACCGACGCAAACCCCTGAACCTGGCGAGACCGAGCCGGGGGCTACTGAGCCAGAAGTGAGCGAGCCAGGTGCGACTCAGCCAGGTGCAAGCGAGCCTGCGGTGACGGAGCCGGGCGCGACGGAGCCGGGCGGGACAGAGCCGGGCAGCGGCAGCGGGTCAAGCGGGTCAAGCGGGTCCGACGGCGACGCAGTCGGCAACGGCAACGGCGGCCCGCTCGCGACGACGGGTGCATCCGTCGGGCTGCCGATCTCCCTGGCCTTGCTGCTTCTTCTCGGCGGAGCCATCGTGTTCGCGCTTCGGAAGCGACGCGCAACTCACGAGGGGAGCGAACTGAAGTAAGCGTGGGAATCAGCGACGGCGGTCGGCGTTCCAGCCGGCCGCCGTCGTCGTCGTCGCAAACCTCGGCCTTGCGCATCCATTTCTCGCCACGCGGATGCGCAGTCCCCGGGTCTGCAAAGGAGCCGGCTCAGACCTGGGGCTTCTGCAGCCAACGTGCGCGAAGTAGATGCGCAAAGCCCAGGTCTGCAGAGGAGGGGAAGGCGCGGAGGCGGAGGCAGAGGGGCGCGGAGGCGGAGCCAGAGGAACGCGGAGGCGGAGAGGCGGAGCCAGAGGAACGCGGAGGCGGAGAGGCGAAGCCAGAGGAGCGGAAAAGCTGGCCCCTACTCCGCCCACACCCCTTCGCGCGGGATCACGAGGGGCGTGCCCGTCTCGGGGTCGTCGATGATGCGGCAGGGCAGCGAGAAGACGTCCTCGACGAGCTCCGCCGTGAGCACCTCGCCTGGTTTGCCCTGCGCGACGATCTCACCGTCGCGCATGACCACGAGGTGCGTCGCGAAGCGGGCCGCCTGGTTGAGGTCGTGCAGCACCGCGACGAGCGTGCGCCCCTCTCCGCGGAGCCGCCGGAACAACTCGAGCAGCTCGTACTGGTGCGAGATGTCGAGGAACGTCGTCGGCTCGTCGAGCAGCAGCACGGGCGCCTCCTGCGCGAGCGCCATGGCAACCCACACGCGCTGCCGCTGGCCGCCGGACAGCTCGTCCACGAAGCGCGAGGACAGTGCATCCACTCGCGTCGCCGCCATCGCCTCGCTCACGGCGCGCTCGTCGGCCTCCGACCACCGGTCGAACATGCCCTGGTGCGGGAACCGACCGCGCGCGACGAGGTCGGCGACGCGGATGCCCTCCGGCGCGAGCGACGTCTGAGGCAGGAGGCCGAGGCGCTTCGCGACGTCCTTCGTCTTGAGGGTGAAGATGTCGGTGCCGTCGAGCAGCACGCTGCCGTCGCTCGGCTTCAGGAGGCGCGCGAGGGCCTTCAGCAGCGTCGATTTGCCGCACGCGTTCGGCCCGATGATGACCGTGAACGAGTGGGCGGGCACTTCGAAGTCGAGGCCCTCGATGATTCGCTGCTCGTCGTAGCCGACGTGCACGGAACGTGCCTGTAAACCGGCGATGCCGGGGGCGTTGGAGGTACCGGAGGTACCGGAGAAGACGGAGGCACTGGCAGCACCGACTGCACGCTCAGCGGATGCAGATGCAGATGCGGATGCAGATGCAGATGCAGACGCGGACGGCTTCGCCTGCGTGTTGCCCGGAACTGTGTGAGCTTTGATCGTCATCACTGACGTCCCTTCTTCATGGTCTGCTCGTGGACAAGCAGCCAGGCGAGGTAGATGCCGCCGACGCACACGGTGAGCACCCCGACGGGGAGGTCGACCATCTGCGCGACGAGGTCGGCCGCCACCAGGAGGAGCGCGCCGACCAGCGCGGACGGGAGGAGCTGCAGGCTCGCCCCGTTGGTGAGGCGCCTTGCGATCTGCGGCGCGGCGAGCGAGATGAACGCGATGGGGCCGGCCGCGGCCGTGACGAGCGCCGTGAGGGCGACGCCGATGAGCGTCGAGAAGGCTCGCGTCCGGTTCGCGTGCACCCCCAGCGAGAGCGCCGCGTCGTCGCCGACCTCGAGCGCCGCGAGCGGACGGCCGAGGAAGCCGCATCCGATGATCAGCGCAACGAAGATGATCGTGGCGGGCAGCAGCTGCGCGTAGCCGAGGGCGCTCAGCGAGCCCGAGCCCCAGACGGCAGCGAGCATCGCCTGCTCTGGGCTCACCTTCATCATCATGAGCGCATTCACGGAGGCGAGCATCGCGCTCGCCCCGATGCCCACGATGATGAGGCGGAACGGCCGCAGTCCCTTCCTATACGCGAGCAGGTAGACGGCCAACGCTACGGCGGCCCCGCCCAGCAGAGCGCCCGCCCCAATCGCGTAGTAAGAGGTCGAGCCGATCCAGAGCATCACGATGATGGCGCCCGTGTAGGAACCAGTCGAGAAGCCGATGATGTCGGGGGAGCCGAGCGGGTTTCGGGTTATCGACTGGAAGATCGCGCCGCTAGCCCCGAGCGCGAGGCCGGCAAGCACGGCGAACAGGAAGCGCGGGAGGCGCCACTCGAACACCACGAGTCGGTGCGCCCGCGTGGCATCGGGGTCGAAGAGCGCCGCGAGCACCTCCCCGGGAGAGAGGGCGAGCGTGCCGTAGCCGAGCGAGACGATACCGAGAGCCAGCTCGACGACGATGACTGCGCCGCAGACGATGACCTCGCGTCGGCGGTGCAGGTTGGAGAAGCGGCCGATGCGCACCGCGTAGGTGTGGTCGCCGAAGTTGATGCTGCGCCGCTCCGGACGCCCGGGCAGGGTTCCGGATGCGAGCAAGGGGCGGTCCTCGCGCGTCGCCGTCACAGCCCGCTCACCTTCTTGCGGCGCACGAGCCCGATGAGCACGGGGGCGCCGATGATGGCCGTCACGAGTCCGACTCGCAGCTCGCCGGAGGGCAGCACGATGCGGCCGAGAATGTCGGCGGCAAGGAGGAGGATCGGCGACATGACGATCGACATGACGATGATCCAACGCTGGTCGGGGCCGACGAACCAGCGCACGACGTGGGGCACCATGAGGCCGACGAAGCCGATCGGGCCCGCGATGGCGACAGCCGTGCCCGCGAGCAGCGTCACGGCAATGACAACAAGAATGCGGGTCGAGCGGATGCGCACGCCGAGCGAGGCTGCGAGCTCGTCGCCCAGAGAGAGGGCGTTGAGGGAGCGGGCGCAGTACAGCGCGATCAGCACGCCGAGGACGATGAGAGGCAGGCAGGTCAGCACCACTTCCATCGACCTGCCGCCGATCGACCCGACGCCCCAGAAACGCGTGACGTTGAGAGCGTCGATGTTCTTGAGCACGATCGCCGAGGTGAACCCGCCGAGCACGGCGCTGATCGCGACACCGGCGAGCGTCAGGGTCAGGGGCGTCGCCGTGCCACCGCCGACCGAGCCCATGGCGTAGACGAGCATGGTCGCAAGGAACGCCCCGATGAGCGCGAACCACACGTACTGTCCGGGCGCCGTGAAGCCGAAGATCCCGACCGCGAGCGTCACGACGAAGCTCGCGCCGGCGTTGACGCCGAGGATGCCGGGGTCGGCGAGCGGGTTCCGGGTGAACGCCTGGATGAGGGCGCCGCACAGGCCGAGCGCTGGACCGACGACGAGCCCCACGATGGTGCGCGGAATGCGCAGTTCGAGCACCATGACGTGCTCCTCCGTCGCTCGCGAACCGAAGACACTCTCCCAGACGACCTCGGGCGATATGGCGCGGGCGCCCACGAAGATGCTCAGCGCAACCGTTCCGGCCAGCACCACGAGGGCGATGACCAGGGCCAGGGTGCGCTTCGCGTTGCTGCTCGCCAGGCCGCTGCCGCGAACATCCGCTTCTCTCCCGCGAGCGCCCGCCGGCGCGGAACCGACCGAGGTGGAACCGGCAGAGGTGGAACCCGCCGTGGTGACTGCGACCACGACGCGACTAGAGTCCGACCGAGGCGTAGATGCGGAAGACCTCGTCGATGCGGGCTTCCTCGTCCATCTCGGGCTCGCCGTCCTCGGTCTCTCCGTAGAGGTCCATGATCTGCTGCTTGATGGACTCGTCGAGCGCCTCCCACTTTGCCGTCCAGGCTTCGACCTCGTAGGTCCAATAGCCGACGACCTTGTAGGCGGAGCCGGGCAGACCGAGCGTGTGGCGGAGGTGGCTGCGCACCTCGCGGGTCACGCGCGTCTCCCCGGCGACCCACACGTAGACGCTGCCGTCGCTCGGGATGTCGAGGCGCTTGACGGTCTCGACGAGGCGGCTCGGGCGGTGACCGTTGCCGGAACCGCGCACCCAGTTCGCCGCCTTGAGGTCAACCGACGGGAACAGCTCGTAGCCCGCATCCCGGATCTCGCAGACGATCTCCGTCTCGACGTCCGGCGTCAGCTCGGCCACCCGCAGGGCGGCGGGGAGGGCGGGCTCATCGCAGATGAGCACCTGCTTCGTGACGCCCTCTGGAAGCGCGTACAGGTCGCGCGGCGGGTTGATGCCGAGCACGTAGCCCGGCTTCGCGCCGAGCACCCACGTGCTCGCGATGCCACCCTCGTGGATCACGAAGTCGATGTCGATCTCGCCCGGCCTGTGGTCGCGGATCGTGTACGTGCGCATCTGCGATGGCTCGACGCCCTCTTCGTAGTCCCAGCCGCGGCCGGAGACGAACGGCAGGCGCGGTTCGAGGTGCGCCTCGTCCGGGAAGAAGAGGCGCACGTACTCGTCGCCGATCCCCGTCGTGGGGTAGTCGTGCAGATCGTCGCCGCCGAGCGTGACGCGGATCATCCCGGGCCCGAGCTGCTTGACGCCCGTCACGACGGCCCGGTGGATGCGTTCCTCGTACCCGGTCGCTTCAGTTCCGGATGCGGTGCGGTAGGTCATTCTGCGCCTCCGACGCCGTTGCCGTCGATGGCCGAGTTGAGCATGGGAACGAACTCGTCGATGGCCCACGGGATGGAGAGGGGCGTCGGCGCATTCGTGGCCATCGCGAGGGGCTCGCTCTCGAGGAAGAGGTAGTGGCCGGTCGCGATGGGCTCCCACAGCTTGAACGTCGGGTGGTTGAGCGCGTAGTCGAGCTCTTCCTGGCTGTTCGACCAGGCGACGAAGATGTCGGCGGGGATCGTGTCGAGCTCTTCGAGGCTCACCGCGCCGTACCAGTTGTCACCCTCGACCGTGCCGAGCACGGTGTCCATGGCTGGCGTGTTCTGCAGGCCGAGCTCGGTGAGGAACTGCACGCGCAGGTCGCTCGGAATGTAGATGCCGGCTTCCGTCGCGCCGTCGCTGAGTGTGAGGCCGTAGGCGAAGGTCGTGTCGGCGAACCGGGGGTTCTCCTCCTTGACGGCGTCGAGTTGCCCCTGCGTCTCGGCGATGATCTCGTCGGCTTTCGCTGGCTGGCCGAGGCTGTCGCCGACGATCTCGACAAGCGACTGCCACGACTCGGAAGCCCACGGCTTCTCGGGGTACGCGACCGTCGGGGCGATCTCGGTGAGGCGGTTGTACTCGACCTCGGTGAGGCCGGAGTGCGGGGCGAGGATCACGTCGGGCTCGAGGGCGAGCACCTGCTCGAAGTCGAGGTCGCCCGCGTCGTTGTAGTTCAGGATCGCCGGCATCGTGCCGCCGAGCTCTTCGACCTCGGCGCGGAACCAGGGCGAGTAGCCTTCTTCGTCGCCGCCCCACGTTTCGGGGATTCCGACGGGGATCGTGCCGAACGCGGCGACGACGTCCTGCGTCGCCCAGCCGATCGTCACGACCCGCTCGGGCGCCTCGGTGATCGTCGTCTCGCCGAAGGCGTGCTCCATCGTCACGGGCAGGGCTCCCTCTTCGGCTGCAGTCGCCGTCACACCGTCCGCTGCAGCGGCGTCACCGGATGCGCATCCCGCGAGGGCGAGCACGGCAACCGTTGCGGCTGCGACAGCTCCCGTCCAGCGGCGGTGTGCCGACGGGAACGTGGAGGTCCGGGATGAGGTGGACGGGCGACGGGTGACAGTCGAGGTCAAGGTGGCTCCATTCGACAGAAGTGCAGACGCTAGAGGTAAGGCTAACCTCAGAACACACCGAGCTTACGGATGTGACGTATCGCTCCGCGGACACTCGGCATCGCGTTCCTGCCAGGGCAGGCGACCGCTCTTGTGAAGGTGACGGCACGAGGGCAGCTTCGCGCCGCGCTACGCTTCGAGAGTGAATCAAGACGAGCTGTTCGGGGGGCTGCTCGTCATCTTCGTGCTCGCGGTCATCGCGATCGGCGCGATCATCGTGTTCGGCGACCTCAGCGTCCGCCCCCGCCAACGGCGCCTGCCCGTGTGGCAGTACACGCACCGGGTGATCGGCAAGGACCAGCCGTACGTCACCTCGGCGGGCTCGTTCCCGGCAAGTGAGCAGCGCCTCTGGGAACTCTGGCTCGAAACGCACAAGCCGGGCACGCTCGTCGCGATTCCCGTCGAGGACGAGGAATCGCCTCCGTCGCCGGCCGAAACTGCCAATGCGGAGCAGGACGCAGCTGCGGAGCAGGACGCAGCTGCGGAAGGCAACACCGCCACCGAAGACAAGGCCGCTCCCGAAGACAACGCCGCCTCCGATGGCAAGGCCGCTCTCGAAGACAAGGCCGCCTCCGATGGCAAGGCCGCTCTCGAAGACAAGGCCGCTCCCGAAGACAAGGCCGCTCCCGAAGTCAAGGGTGCGGAGGATGCCCCCGAGAAGATCCCCGAGATGCGGCAACTGCGGGTGTCTCGCGTCTCCCGGGAACTTCGCTCCGTGCATCCGGTCGCCCTCATCGGCTTCAACGCCTACTTCGAGGAGTACGAGAAGAGCGAGTTCCCTGTCGGACTCATCGTGCGCGGCAGCGACGGCGTCGCCATGGTCACGCTCACGGATGACGAGCTCGTTGCGTTCGACGAGCGCGGTCGCCGGCTCTGGTCGAGCCGCTGGGAGCGGCTCATCTTCTCCAACGCCCACGACCTCCTGCTGTACAACGGTCACACGCAGATCCGCATCGACGACGAGGACCAGCGCGACCTCGTCGAAGCGCTTGTCGTCAAGTACGGGCGGTTCGAGCAGATGCACTTCCTGCCCGGCCCCGAGCGCCGCGCATCGGACGCCTAACGCCCGACGCAGGTACTCGTCTCCGGATGGGTTCCACACTTCGGGATGGGTTGCAACCCATCCCGAAGTGCGGAAGCCATCCCGAAACGAAGGGGTGGGCCGGCGGGCGGGGCTCGACCACCCGACCGCTCGACCAAAGCCGGCGGGCGATGCCTCAGCAGTACAGCTAGGGGCGCCAGTCGCTCGGCTTCGAGCCCATGGCGCGGCGGAAGGCCGCGCTGAACGCGCTTGTCGTGGCGTAGCCGACCCGGCCAGCGACGGTGCCGACGGGGAGATCGTCGGCGAGCATCCGGGCGGCGGCAGCCATGCGAACCATGGTGCGCCAGTGCGAGAAGGTCATGCCAACCTCCGCCGCGAATATGCGGGCGATGGTTCGGACGCTGAGCGAAAGGTGCCACGCCCACGCCTCGACGCCACGGTCATCCGCCGGGTCGCCCAGCACGCGGCGCACGAGCGGGGCGAGCCGCTCGTCGCGGGGCACTGGCACGGTCTCGACGTAGCTCGTCGCCTCTGGCAGGAGCTCGATCACGACGGTCTGCGCCCGCAAGCGCTGGTCGACCTCCATGGGTGACTCGGCGAGGTGCAGCAGCAGTTCGCGGAACGCGGCGCCCAGCTGCACGGTCCCAACCGAGTGCCAGTCGGGGGCGACTTCGGTCGTGAAGTAGGTGCAGCATCCGGTCGACGACGCGTCGACCTCCATCGTGTGGGGCGTGAAGGGCGGCACCCAGATGCCCTGGCCGACGGCGAGCGTGCGCAGTGCCCCCTCGACGAGTACGACGATGCTGCCCCTTGACGGCCACATGATCATGCCCTCGGGATGCGTGTGCGGCTCGGGGTCGCCGAGGTTGGCGCCGACCAGCACGGCGGTCGTGAGGAGGAAGGGTGCGGGGATGCCCGCCGGCCTGACCTCGACGGTCGCAGGCCCTGGGCTGAGTTCGAGCGCCTGGAACACGATGGATCTCCTGGTTGTCCGGAACGCAACAGAAGTTGGCCGAACGCATCACTAACGGGACTTAGGTGAACCTTACTATCGACTGGTGACCCGTGAGAACCCCCTGCCCCCGACCCCCGCATCCGTCATGCGAGACGCGCTCTTCGCGTCGGGCCGCAGCTGGCGGCTCACGCTCGCAACCCTGGGCTACGTCGTGCACGAGGCCGCAGAGGCGCTTGTGCCGGTGCTGGTCGGCGTCATCATCGACCGCGCCATCGTCACGAACGACGCCACGCAGCTCGCGCTGTGGCTTGCAGTGCTGCTCGCGAATTTCCTCGTGCTCTCCTTCTCCTACCGCTGGGCGGCGCGTCTCATGGTGCGCATCTACGGTCACGGCGAGCTGGAGCTGCGACGCTCGCTGCTGACGCGCGTCCTGCATCCCAACGGGGTCACGAGCCGACGCAGCCCTGGCGAGCTGCTGCAGATCACGACCTCCGACAGCTACCGGGTCGCGGGCGTCTCGTGGTCGGTTGTGCAACAAGGCGCGAGCGCGGCAGCGATCCTGGTCTCTTCGGTCGCTCTCCTCACGATCTCGGTTCCGCTCGGCGTGGGGGTGCTCGTGGCGTCGCTGCTGATCCTCGTCGGCATGCACGCCGCGTCGAAGCCCATCGAGGCGCGGGGTGCGCGCGAGCAGGCTTCCGCGAGCGCGGCAAGCGACGTCGCGACCGACCTCGTCGCTGGGCTCCGCATCATCCGCGGCATCCGCGCGCAGCCGCAGGCCACTCGCAGGTACCTCGACGCGAGCGCCGAGGCGAAGACCGGCGCGATCGCGTCGAACCGCGGCATCCAACGCTACCTAGCGGTCAGCGGCATCGCGTCCGGCGCGTTCTTGGCGTTCCTCGCCTTCTCCGCCGCGGCGCTCGCCTCCCTCGGGCAGATCACGCTCGGCGAACTCGTCGCGGTGGTCGGGCTCGGCCAGTACCTGCAGGGTTCGCTTGCGCACGTCGGCACGTTCGCGTCGAATTGGCTCCATAAGCGCGCGTCGGCGGTCCGCATCGTCGCGGTGCTGGGCGAGGAGCACGCCGTACCCGTCGAGGAGACGCACGCCGGCGGGGACGAGCTCGTGGATGCGGTGCGCGCTTCCACTGGCTCCTCCGCGTCGTTCGTTTGGCGGGCACCCGACGGCCAAGTCGTCGACGTCGCCCCCGGCTCGCTTGTCGGCGTCAAGCCGGCGACGCCCGCGGCCGCGCGCAACCTGGCGGCGACACTCGCCTTCCGGGTGCCGCTCGAGGCCGGCGAGGTGACGGTAGCGGGGCTGGATGCGCGCACGATCGGCCCCGACGCCTACCGCCGCCTCGTCTTCGCGCCACCCCACGACGCGACCGTCTTCTCGGCGACGCTCGAGGAGAACCTGCTTGTGGGGGTCGAGTCGACGTTCGGGACAAGGGCGGGAGCAAGAGCAGGAACAGGAACCGGAGCGAGAGCGGGCGCCGGAACCGGAACCGGAGCGAGAGCAGGAGCAACGGCCAGGGCCAGGGTGCGGGCGGACAGCAGCAGCCTGCCGGTGTCCGGGGCGCACCTCGAATCCGCAGCCGAACGCGCGGCTCTCACGGAGGTCTCCGCGCTCGGCTGGGATCGCCAGCTCGGCGAACGCGGGCGTCGGCTCTCCGGCGGCCAGCGCCAGCGCGTCCTCCTGGCCCGCGCGTTCGCGAGCCCAGCGAAGGTGCTCGTGCTCGACGAGCCCGCCTCCGCGCTCGACCCTGCAACCGAGGCGCGCGTCGCCGAGTCGCTGCGTGCGCATCCCATCACCACGCTGCTCGTCACTCGCAGCCCCCTGCTGCTCGCGGCCTGCGACCGGGTCGTTGAGGTGGGCGGCGCGATGGGCGCTGCAGCGTGTGGCGCAACAGCCGATGCAGCGGACGCAGGCGACGCAGCGGACGCGGGCGACGCAGCCGCCGATTCGCCCCGCACCGCCGACGAGCGCACCACCGCCGATGAGGAGCTGGCACGCCGATGACACCGGTGAACCCGAGCACGCCGAACGACACGGACGCCGTACCCGCCGGGCCGCCCCCGCACGTTGCGGTCACCGCGCCCGCCGGGCCCAACGCACTCGGCGGACCCAACTCTCCCGTCGGGCCCCACTCACCCGTCGGGCCCAGCCCGACCGCCGGGCACAACTCACGCATCGGGCCTAACTCACCCGCCGAGCGCACCTCGCCCGGTGCGGTCGAGGCGACCGCTGGGCACAACTCGCGCGCCGAGCCCAACTCGCCTATCGGGCCCAACTCACCCGCCGAGCCAGCCCCACCCGCCGCATCCACCGAATCCACCGCACCGGCCACTGCAACTGCAACCGCAACCGCAACTGCGACTGCGACTGCGACTGCGACTGACGCCGCGCCCAGGCTGAAGGCGGCACGACCAGAACCCGCGATCCTACCCATCGCGACGGGACGGGAGACGGCGCGCGCCGTCACGGACCGGCTGCGCGCATCCCGGGCCCGAATCTTGGCCGTTGTCATGCTCCTGCTCGGCGGGTCCTCGTCGACGCTGCTCGTTCCGCGCCTCCTGGGCTGGCTCGTCGACCTGGTCACTGCGGGCTCCGACATGCCGGCCCTCATGGTCCCCGGCGTGCTGCTGCTGGTCGTGACGACCGTCTCCGCGCTGCTCGCCTACGCGGGCATCCGCCTCCTGGTCGCGCTGGTCCAGGAGCTCGTGAGCGCACTCCGAGAGGACGCGATGAGCGTCGTGCTCGGGATGCGCGCGGGCCAGGCTGAGAGCTCCGACTCGTCGGACATCGTGTCGCGCGTGACGGGCGACGTCGAATCGGTGACCGAGGCGGCCTCCGGCGTGCTGCCCGCGGTGACGCAGTCGTCGTTCATGATCGTGCTGTCGCTTGCCGGCATCGCCGTCATCAACCCGTGGCTGGGGCTCGCCGCGCTTGTCGCGGTGCCTGTGCAGGTGCTCGCGACGCGGTCGTTCATCCGCCGATCCCGCCCCGTCTACGCGGAGATGCGGGTCGCGGAGGCGGAGCGCGGGCAGGTCATCATCGAGGGCGTCAGCGGCGCCGACACGATCCGCGCCCACCGCCGCCAGGCGCATCAGCTTGCGGAGGTGGATGCGCGCAGCCTGCGTTCCATAGACCTGCAGCACGAGGCGGCGCGCATCCGCACAACCTTCTTCGGGCGCCTCAACACGGGCGAGTACCTGGGCGTCGCGGCGATCCTGATCGTCAGCTTCTGGCTGGTGCAGGCCGGCGCCGTCTCGATCGGCGGGGCCACGGCGGCGGCACTCTACTTCCTCGCGCTCTTCGGGCCCATCGGGTCGCTCCTGTCGAGCATCGACGAGCTGCAGCTCGCCGGGGTCGGGCTTGCGCGTCTCGTGGGAGTCGTGGCCGCGGGACGGCACGGCGGGAACGACCGCGCAAGTGGGAGCGACCGTGAGGGTGAGAACGACGGTGAGGGTGAGAACGACAGGGAGGGTGAGAACGACCGTGAGGGTGCGAGCGACAGGGAGGGTGAGAACGACCGTGAGGGTGCGAGCGACAGGGAGGGTGCGAGCGACAGCCAGGGCGCGAGCGACAGCCACGGCACGAGCGACAGCGACGGTCGCCTGACCTCGTCAGCCCCCGCCGCGGTGCCGCCAGAGACGTCGCCATCGGTCCCAACCATTTCAGTCGATTCGGTCGACTTCAGCTACGACGGCGAGCGGATGCAGCTCACCGACGTCACCCTGAGCGTCTCGCCCGGTGAACGCGTGGCGCTTGTCGGCGAGAGCGGGTCTGGCAAGAGCACCCTCGCGCAACTCATCGTCGGGGCCTTTGACCCGACGAGCGGTTCAGTGACGGTGGGTGGGCAGCCCGCCGCACACCGCGAGCGCGACGCGAAGGTGGTGCTTGTCACGCAGGAGATCCACGTGTTCGCGGCGACGATCGCCGAGAACCTGCGCTTCGGCGCGCCGACGGCAAGCGACGAGCAGCTCGAGGCTGCTGTGCGGGCCGTCGGGGCCGACTGGTTCTTGGAGCTCGATGCCGGCCTCGAGACCCGGGTCGGAGCATCCGGTCTCGCATTGGATGGGGCGGCCGCGCAACAGCTTGCGCTCGCGCGGGTGCTGCTGCGCGACCCGGAGATCGTGGTTCTCGACGAAGCGACCGCGGAAGGCGGAGGCGACGACCCGCTTGGCCTCGATGAGGCGCTGACGGCGGCGACCCGCGGTCGCACCTCGGTTGTCGTCGCGCATCGCCTCTCGCAGGCACGCGTCGCCGACCGGATCGTCGTCATGCGAGCCGGAAAGGTCGTCGAGGAGGGCGCCCACGACGCGCTCGTCGCGCTCTCCGGCGAATACGCCCGCCTGTGGGCCGCGTGGGAGAGCGCATCGCGAGGCAGTCCCCCGCTAGCACCCCGCCCGTAGGCGCCGCCTCTCTGCTGCGCACGCCGGCGCCCGCGCC